>NZ_JBBORN010000001.1:1407500-4940259 GCF_038004625.1 Paenibacillus sp. FSL P4-0184
ACTTCATTCCATGCATGGTATTGCGTAACGTAGCTAGTATTCCCCATCACCAATTTAGCAGGCACATCTACACTACGCAGCATTGCGGCAAAAAGAGAAGCATAGTCATAGCAGATTCCTTTTTTAGTATTCAAAGTGTTGTTAATGTTCGGAATGTAATCTGTTGTTACGTTATTAGCAAGAGAATAGTCGTATTGTACATTAGCAACTACATAGTTATAGATTGCCTTAACTTTCTCTTCATCTGTTGTTTTGCCTTTTGTAAGCTCTTTTGCCTTAAGGATCGCTTTATCAGAAGAACTCCATTTCACATTCTGTACGGAGCCCAAATATACGGAATTCGAGTCACTCATAGTTACGTCTACTACTTCGGAATATAACGCTTTGTATTTATTGCCGGTTGTGTTCTCAAGAACAGAAACCTTATAAGTACCATTACCTTGTTGTAAAGGGAAGTCCTCAGCTTGTCCCGAAGCATATAAGTTATATGTATAGCTGCTGTTGTCTTTAGTGATCATGAGTTTGATTCTTTTATCTTTCGGAATATCATAGTTAATCCCAATAACACCTTGAGCCACTTTCGATGTAATCAACCAGCTCGCATCTACACTTGCGGCTTGAGCTGTGCTTACCGGAACTGCAGTAATCAGTACGAATAGCGCCACCATCATAAAATAAACCTTTTTCACGGATAAAACCCCTTTCGGTAGCTGGCTGCCATCCTTTCGGGAAGGCCCTTTAGCTTTGCGTCCCTACCTTTCGATAGGTTTGCCGTTATCGTATAAGCTCTATCTGTTCTAATTTCACTAGACAAATTAACAGAATCAGTCCAAGTAGAAATATGAATCTAAGATTCTTATAAATTTTATAAAAACAAAAAAAGCCTCTTCATTCGGTAACTGGCTGCCATCCTTACGGGAAGGCCCTTTAGCTTTGCGTCCCTACCTTTCGATAGGTTTGCCGTTTATCGTGTTTAGCTTTTATAGTCTTATACTACCATATTTATCCTCGTAAACAAGAACAAAATTGCTAGATTTACTATTATTTTATAGTTATTTCTCTGTATTTGATTTTTCTTGTTATTTCTCGTCAACGATTAGGAAAGCTTGGCATGAACAATCAAACGATGTGTAGGATCTACTAGTGGGTCACACGTAATTAGAGTAAGAATTTTATCTTTGTTATTCCCGTCTAGAACAGACACATCACTAGGAAGTACAACAGAAATATCATAAACCTCGTAATTATAAGTCTGATCGCTAGTCTTTACCGTAATCGTATCCCCAATCACAACCTCATTCAATCTGTTAAACAATCTGCCCGTAGTTCTAGCTCTATGTGCAGCTATTGCGGCGTTCCCTATTTCTCCTATTGGAGTTGTTTCTTTCATATGGGCCGCGGCATGCTTCATATTCGCTTTAGTAGCCCCTTCTAATACAGGCAGCTTCAGATCGATCTTATCGATCTCAATTAATGCGATAACTTTGCCACCCACTTCAATTTCCGGCCCCGGCTTTTCTGTTTCTTGCGGCTGTGCTTGTGCATCTAGAGCTGATTCCTCCGCTAATAGCTGAGTGACCTCGGCATATCTGCTCTTCAGATCAGGTGGTGGAGTATTTTCACTGGTGCTCAGTTCAGCCGATTCTAATAGCTTATCCTGCTGCCAGTCGTTATACCATTCGTTAGCTTTTGGATAGAGCATGATAAGGATCCCCGCCAGTATGAGCACATACGAGAATTTACGCATAATTTTTCACCTCCGTAGATTGGTTCTTCTGAACTTTAGAATACCCATTTACGACTTCCGAAGAAGTTAATGATCACCGTCACAAACGTTACTAATACCTTAGAGATCAACACTTGAATGCCTAGTTTGTCAGTCAACAGATGCATTAGCAACAGCGATATTCCGAGTACTACCAGATTCAGTACGATAAACTTCAGCAACTGCGTCTTATCAAAACCCTCTTTATTGCCACGATCACGATCCTTAAAGGTTACTTTTTTATTCAAAATAAAGCTGTTCGCTGTCCCTGCACTATAAGAAATCACCTGTGCCAACGCATATACCATCCCAAGTGAGTTCAGTAATGTGAAGATTACGAAATCAATGAGGGTATTTACCAGACCTACAGCATTAAATTTGAGAAACTGTATGAAAGCAGTCCGAAAGTTCTTATCTGACATCTTTGTAATCCTTCCGGCGATCCACTTCTTCTTCGTTACGATATCCTATGGTCTCACTGACAATATACAACGGTCTATCCTTAGACTCGTCATAAATCCGTCCAATATACTCACCGATTACACCTAGCAGCATCAGAACGATACCGTTAAAGAGCAAATTGACCCCTACAATGGAAGCCCAACCTGGAACCGTCCATGAGGTGAAAAAGATTCTTTGAAACAATACGAAGAATAAATAGAGAAAGCTAGAGAAGGAAAGAAAGAATCCGACATACGTAGCAATCTTAAGTGGCTTATGCGAAAAGGAAGTGATCCCATCCAGCGCAAAACGAATCATTTTCTTAAGAGGATACTTAGTTTCTCCTGCAAATCGTTCTTCCCGCTCATATTCCACCATCGTTTGCTTGAAGCCGACCCAGCTCACTAAACCTCTGACATACCGATTTTTTTCCTTGAGACCTCGCAAGACATCACATACCTTACGATCAATAAGACGAAAATCACCTGTGTCCGTGGGAATGTCTACACTTGTCATGCTGCTGAGCAATCGATAAAAGATCTTGGCCGTTACCTTTTTGAACATCGTTTCTCCACGGCGCTTCAGCCGCTTCGCATACACAACGTCATAGCCCTCTTTCCACTTCTCGATCATTTGCAAAATGACCTCCGGTGGATCTTGAAGGTCAGCGTCAATAACAACAACCGCTTGACCTTCGGCATAGTCCATGCCAGCTGTAATCGCTACCTGATGTCCGAAATTACGCGAGAAGTCAATTAGCTTGACGCATTCATCCCGATCACTGATCTCCCGAATCATCTGGGCCGAACGATCACGACTTCCGTCATTAACGAAGACTAGCTCATAAGTATCGCCGCATTCGTCCATTACTTTTTTCAAACGTTCGTAAGTAACGCTAATTACTTGCTCCTCATTGAACATGGGTACAATTACACTATATCTGGCTTTCACCTTTATTCCTCCTAAAAGCTTTATGGAGCGTTACATCTTTCTGTACTTCATAATAACGCTGTAAGCATAAACTTATTGTTATAGATATTTTAAAAAAATCTTAGAAAACCCAAGATGGGAACCAACGCAGCATATTCTTCACATAATCTCCGCTTACCTCCATCCCTGACAGGACAGGGTAGAACGCGACAAAGAGCAGTAAAGCAACAGCCACATAGACATAACTAACATATCGAGCCTCAGGATATTTGCTATCTAGCAACTTCATTATATATACAATACCAAGAATCATAAAAGGCACCATAGCAAAATAATGGTAGATAAAGGTTTCCCTTGGGACAAGCATCCACGGAACATATTGTGAGAAAAAGGCGATCCAGATCATATAAAGGGTCTTATCTTTGCGTTTCAGTGTAATCCACAGCGTTGCCAGCATTGCGAAAATACCCGTCCACCAGATAAGCGGATTCCCCATAGTCACTATACTGCTGACCTGACCTTGCGGCAAACCCTCACTGCCACTGAAGAACCAGACGGGTCTCTTCATAAACGGCCATTGCCACCAAGAGGACGCAAAAGGATGTGTAGCTACAAGCTGACTGTGATAGTTGTACATGTTCTTTTGGGAATCAATCAAGCCTTTTATAGTAAAGCCCTCTGCGGATGCAGATAAACCCGGAACAAAAGATAAACTATAAATAATGACCGGTATGATTACGAAAAATGCAACACAACTAGCTAGCGTAATAATGGTATTTTTCCAGAACGAATTTACGGCTTCGCGACAGGTGCCCAGCAGTTCCTTATCTTTGATCTTCCCTTCCGCGAGCAACCGTCCCGATGCTTGGTATTCTCTGTAGCGCTCGAAGAGCGAGATAGCTAGCATAATGGCCAGCCCAGCTCCTCCGTACAGTACAATCCACTTGGAGGCGACACCAATTCCGAAGAATAGCCCGGACCAGAACAACGGAATTAGCGTTTTTCTTAAGGGCTGCCTGAAGAAATTCATAGTGTAATATCGCTGCATGAAATAAAACATTAACATGATGAAGAATACTCCGTATACATCGATCGTAGAGATTCTTGTTTGTGTGAAATGCATGAAATCCAGTGCGAACAATCCAGCTGCAAGTGCTGCGTATTTGCTCTTTTTAAAGAGACGTAGTGCCATTACATAAATGAGAGGCAGCATGGCAATCCCGAACAATGTTCCGATAATACGCCAGCCGAAAGGATTGACTCCGAACAGTTCCATCCCTACTGCGATCAATAGCTTGCCTAGTGGTGGGTGCGTGTTCTCATAAGGCACAATCCCGTGTGTATATTCATAAGCTGTCCGTGCATGGTAGATCTCGTCAAAATAAGTGCTATTCATAAAGTTAGAATATTCAGGGATGAGTGACTGCTCGTCAAAAAGATTGGCAGGCTCTCCTCTTTTAGCGACTGCATTAGCATCCGGTGTAACACCGGCAATAGGAAGAGGTACTCTTTCGCCTCCCTGCTCATAGAAGGCCATTTCATTTAAAGTGAACCCTGGAGATGTGACTGTAAACTTCACGTATCTTGCTGCAACGTTCAGAGGTTGGCTTTTCCAGATGAAGACATTCCCAACATCCTCGCTTACATCCAGCGGACTACTCCACACATCAGGGGATTCACTGAATTCGAGCTTAAACTTCCCGGTACCTACGCCACCGAAGATATTCACGCGTTCCAATTGTTTACTCTGTCCTAGATCTACATAGAAGCTTTCACCGCTGGCAGCTGGCTCCCACAAGGTCTCTGGAGATTTAGTAGAACCTAAATTATATAAAGCAATTGCCGCGTAAACGGCAGTAATGGCAAGAATACATATCCAATCTATACGCTTAAACTTCATCGCTCAATCTCCCTCCCTTCTGGTGCGGTCTTATTTGCTCGACGACTTTAAGGTCTTCTTCATATTTTTCTTCAGGTGTTGGTGGTGCTGGAAGAGGTTTTACTCCCCCACGAACATACACGTCGTAGCCGATGTAGAGCATGTATAGCAATAATGACAGGTTAGCAATTGAAGTTACCAAAACGATTCCATCTGCACCTGGATTTACACCTGCATTTAGATGAGTTAACGTATAAGCCACATTGATATACTGCGTTAAGCTGAATCCAAGGAATAGGGATAAAAACCTACGATCCCGACTCGCTATATAAGTGAACATACATAGAATAACAGCAGGGAACATATAACGTTCATGCATTTTGGTTCCAAGCACAAAGACTACTACAATGAGCGCCATACCGATAAAGTAGGATTTGGATAAATCCAAGCGATCTTTTTTGAAAGAATAAAACGTTGCTATGGCTACTGCCACTAAAATAAATATGAAGCCCCATACACGGTAAGTAATACCTAACCAAGTTAGGTCAAGAGATGACCACATCGGGTCAGTCAGTGCATATAGATTAAATGCATTCACAGAAGAATAGGGATAGGAAGATAACGTACTCTTATACAGATTAATAAGGCCAACTAAACCACCGTTATTCCAGAAAAATGGTGCCGCGAGCAATCCGAATATCCCTAATCCATACAAAGCTCCAAATCCAAGCTGCTTCCAAGCACGGTGATGATAGAAAGCAAACAATAATACCGGTGTGAATATTAACGATTGTGGTTTAATTAAAGTTGCTAATGCAAACAAAATCGCGGATTGAACAAACTTTTTGTTCGCAGCGCCATGGATACTGAGCAACAGGAAAATCAAAAAGAACGAATCCGCTTGTCCCCACGCCGCTGAATTAACGAGCACCGCCGGATTAAACAGAAATAATAGCGTTAAGCCAAAAGCGATCCCTGAGCCGAGTTTTTTGCGGGACATTTGATATATGAAGTAACCCAATACCAAATCAGAAATAATCGCTGGCAGTTTGAATAGCAGATTCTCTCCACCCGAACCATGCGCAAAGCCAAATACACCGTGAATAAGACTAAGCATGTACAAAATGTACAAATAACCAGGAGGATAATCGGCAAAATACCCTTCTTCATAAAACTTGCCTGGACCTAAATCAACCATACGCTGACCCCAAGCTATAAAGGTATTCATGTCGTTCTGATAGCCTTGAGCAGTCAGACCAATCCAGACCCTTAGGATAAAAGCAACCCCGATGGCAATGCTCAGCCATTTGGAATAGACATTCTCAGGTTGCTTCATAAGCTTCTCACTACGGAATGCCTTGGTATAAAGCACTGCAAAAAATACACTGAAAAGCGCTGAGATCAGCAGCATCTTGGTTGGAGATACCTTATGTGGGGTATCCGCTTTTTTGCCACCAGCATCCTGACTAACTGCTGCACTATCCAGTGAAATGACGTTGGCCCCTTCAGGAGCAGCGTCTAATTTTTCTACAGACAAATCATCAAAATAAGCTTTACCTTGAATCAAGCTGGAGTAACCTCCCAAACTTGCACCTATGCCGAATTCTTTCTGCTTAGGTCCTGTCTGGCCTATGTATTCAAGATACTGCCACTCTCCTGCCGTATCCGTTACACTGGGATAACCCCCACCTACTCCAACGGCAAGTATATTAGCGCCCATTCCCTCGCCTGCGGTACTTACTACTTTGATCCATCCAGAGATTTTATAATAGCTGTCCGGCGTTGCCTTAATCGTCTGCACCCATTTCAAATGATTGGGTTCGATATTCTCAATGACTGCCGCTTTACTACCGGAGTGAACCTCGTCCGATTGGATTGAAAGTATGCCCGAGTTATCTCCAGAAATCCACATATCCTTAGTCCAGTTAGAAGGAGCATCCTCTCCTCCCTCCTCAAATCCAGGGTTCTGCAATAGATTTCCATCTGCATAAATGCTTGTTACAGGAAGCAAAAACAATAACAGCATCAATACAGTCATTGCGGCCGTACGTGTACTCTTGATCATCGTTCCAACCTCACCTCGTCTATATTAATCCAGCCTTTACCGCCTTTAATAAAAATTTCAGTTTGCTCATTCTCACCGATAGATACCATTGGAAGTGTAAGCTCTTGATAAACATCACTAGCAGGTATTTCAGCCTCCGCCCGCACTACGCCATTAACTCGGACGCCAACCCTTCCTTCTTCTCCACCAGCACTAACCATTATACCAAGCTTATATTCTCCAGGTTCTGCTATTCTGATAGATTGTGTAATCGTTTTGTCAAATCCCGGATCAAGATAGGCTAGATAACTTCCATTATAGGGATTATTGGTTGCCATACCCGTACCGGATGAGAAGCTCCAGCCTGATATCCCCTCTTCAAATCCTCCATTTGTAAGTTCCGAGATTCCCTCTACTACCCCAGTCTTAGCGGTCACAACAGTATAGTTGGCAAAACGTTTAACCGAATAATTATCGCTTTCAGCAGGAATGGGATCACCATTCCACAAGATATATGTCGCTGTCTCTCCCGGAACTATGCTTGAATATCCAAATCTATATCTCCCAAAGGAAGACACCTGCTGAAATGCACCTCCAGGATTAGAATAATTAACGGTTGCTAAGAAATCATGGGGATTGATCTGCTCATAAAAAAGCACATAAATATAAGGCATATTAACTTTATCAGTCACGTAGATGTTGCCAGCACTCTCTTCAGAAGCATATTGTATGGCCTCACCGAAGGATTCATAGAAAGCTGGTCCTATCTCTTTAGGATAATCACGGAAATAAACTGTAGTGAACAGAACAAAAAATAAGCTAAAGGTTACAGCCGACAGAATTCCTAATACTTTTACTTTCTTGCTTAACCACATAAACCCTGCAACAATCAGCAAAATGATTGGATAGAAAATCACATTCATCCGATTAATGTTTACGTTCGTAACAAAGGTCATCAAAACGGAAACAAACAGCCAAAGTAAAATAACGAGCAGTCCCGTCCGCTCACGACCACGGTTCCGTATTGTCGTTAACATAAATATAAGTCCTATAAGTACAAAGGGTAACGCAATAGGATACGCGTATCCATAAGGTGAAATCGAATTCCAAGGCAAACCATCAGATCCGCTAATGAATATCTTCAAAAATTCCCGGAAATTGCTTAATGCTGTATGTAATAGTTGCCCTCCGAATATAGAAGTTACCTGTTCCACACGCGGCGTTGTCAATCTCGGAATTGAGAATAATGGGGTCAAAATCCCATCTAGCGACAATCGATTGATCATAATAAATAGGAAGATTGGGAGCGCCATTAATATAAACAGAGCACAGTTCCATAGAATGGTCCGAAGCTTTAGCGCTCTTGTATAGAATAGAAGAATTCCAGCACCTAAAGCAAATATCGGCACAAAAAAATAGGATGTTCCATAAGCATAAAGTGAAAGGGCAAGCATAATTGTAAAGCCATAAGACCACTTCGGAATATGAAATGATTTAAGTAACATATAAACGGAGAACAGAATCAGGGTGGGAAATAAATTAGATTCCAGTGCCCATCTTGACATCATAATATGCCAAGGATTAATTGCGATAAAAAACATCGCCACAATACCAGCAGTTCTGGAAGTAAATAGCTCTTTGGAAAGAAGATAGAATACGAGCATACCCAGTAGACCCATGATTAAGCTAACAGCACGTACAGACATTGGAGTGAGTCCGAACAATAATATGAAAGGCATTGATAAGTAAGCATAAAGTGCATTCTGTCCGCTTCCCCAAGCAATGAGGTGAATAGGTAAATGAATACCATTGCGGTCTATTCCATAATGAAGAATAGCGTAAGCATCATAACCTATAGATGCCTCATCCTGATTCAAGCCACCTGGAATCGAACCAAAGTAAAAAATGCGAATCACAGCCCCCAGCAAAAACAATAAGAGAGGCCAAGGATTACTTTTAAAATAAGAAGACCAATTGCTAAATCTTGTGGACAACATTCATCACCTCTTCAACAATATAATCTAAATATTGGATGATGAAAAGGAAGAACATCCAACAAGTTAAGTAGGAGAATACATTATCCAAAATAAAAAAACGGCCCCTTCAGTAATGAAGGAGCCCGAGATGAATTTCAGAAATACTGTATATATGTTAGCCCTCGCTACCAAGGAATACATAACGGAGAATGATCAGAATCGCAAGTACCCACATCATCCAGTGAATATCGTATTTCTTCTTACCCGCAAGGTTAGCAACAGAAGCAAGGATTACATAAGTTACGATACCAAAGGAAATACCGTTAGCGATATTATAAGTGAAAGGCATGATAACAAGAGTTAGGAACGCTGGAATCGCAACAACCATATCTTGAAAATCGATTTGACGGATCGATTGTGCCATCAGCACACCTACGACGATCAATGCTGCGGCTGTAGCAGATCCAGGAATAAGAGCAACCACTGGAGCAAGGAACAATGCAAGCAAGAAGCATACGCCAGTTGTTACAGCTGTAAGACCTGTACGTCCACCTTCAGCAACACCTGCCGCGCTTTCTACAAAAGCAGTAGTAGTCGAAGTACCCAGTGCCGCACCACCTGCTACAGCAACTGCATCGACAAACATTGCATTACCTACACGTCTATTACCTTCTTCAGGGTTATCCATAATACCAGCGCGTTGAGCCGTACCTACAAGTGTACCAAATGTATCAAACAACTCTACAAATGTGAAAGTTGCAATCGCTGAAACAATACCTGTGTGCAGGATACCATCCCAGTCAAATTGGAAGAAGTTCAATTGTGTGAAATCAGGAACCCAAGGCGTTGCCGGACTGGACAATGCGCTGAAATCAACTACGCCCATCAACATACCAGCGACCGTTGTTCCCAAGATACCGAATAAAATCGCACCTTTAACGTTCAATACCATCAGGATAGAGATTAGAAGAAGTCCGATAATTACCAATTGGACATTGGAATTCTCTAGGCTACCCATGTGAATGATAGTTTCAAAGGAAAGGACATCTGTAAAAGTGTTAGCAGGAATGTCTTTACCAGCTTCAACACCAATCGTCATGAGTCCACTGTTCTTAAGACCAAGGATCGTAATGAACATCCCGATACCTACTGTAATCGCATGTTTCAAACTATCAGGAATTGCAGTTAGTAAGATCTGTCGCACTCGAGTTACAGTCAGCAAGATAAAGATCAAACCGGAAATAAATACGGCTGTCAGACCCATTTGCCAAGTGAATGGATGCTCTGATGTGGCGGAAGATAGAATTACGGAAGCAAAATATGCGTTAAGTCCCATACCAGGTGCCAATGCCACTGGAAAGTTTATGAACACGCCCATTGCGATGGTGAAAATACCTGCTGCCAGCGCAGTCGCTAGAAATACAGAATACCAACCCATATCAATACGGCCAAATGCTGTTAAAGTACTCGGATTAACCGACAAGATGTAAGCCATTGCCATGAACGTGGTCAAGCCCGCCATGATCTCTGTACGAACTGTGGTGCCGTTCTCTTTCAACTTGAAAAACCGATTCAAATTGTTCTCCCCCTAAGGTATGTTGTGTGTCTGACAGCAACAAAAAGCCGGTATCTGTTAGACACCGGCTCGAAAAAAAGAGTAGTCCCCCATGACCATAGTCCTAATTAAGGACAATGCGGGGTTGCTCTGCTCTTCTTAATCGTAGCCAGGTCATTACGGTGACCTCGTAGAAACTTCCAGGCCGATTCCCGGAAATATACGAAAGAATTATGTTGTTGTGCTCTATCATTTTAGGTGGACATCATATAAGTTGTCAATGATAAAAAGCGAACATTTTCGACTTTATTTTTTCCATTGTTCGTAATTCATACATTTTTATGCTTTTATCTACCTTCAAACCTCTTCTAGTCACGTAGCTTATTAACTATTCAATCACTTTTTGTATGGGTATATTTTACTATAATTCTAATTATTAATCTTTACTATGCTTATAACTATGCCAAGAATTAGCTAAATGCCCTATCGCTAAACAAACTACTGCAATACTCAGCCAAATAGATTTTCCCCAAATCGCTGCCAATCCGAATGCACATACTGGAAGAACTGCCATCGGGATCGGAATAAAAACTAAAGGGTCCCATAATAATTTAAATTGCTGCCCCTTAACTATATATCGAACCCATAGACCATAATAAACAACGATAAACAAGACGATGAAGGCAGCTACCACACCGAATTTCACATCTTGAAAGTTATCCTTTGAGATAGCAAGAATGCCGATACAACCCAACTGCCCTACTCTCTCCAAAATTGTAAAGACCGGTCCTGCATCTCGAACACCGGCAGGGGCATTCTCAGGTGGAAACTTAATCATTAACAAACTAGGTGCAAGGATAATTAAGGCCATTAGTGTGCCGAGAAGAGAAAACCCCATGTTAATTTCTCCCTATGATAGATTTTTCCCATTTTATCACATTCATATAAAGCAGCTATATAGCGTCTATCACAGTTTTTTTGATTAGACTCTATCGTAAAAAAATCCTATGAGATCAACTTAGCGATGACCTCTAAAGGGTGCTGATGAATTCTGCTGCATAAGGGATTCTTGACTTTTTTATCATGATTATTTTCTTATCCTGAGACCAGACCTGCTGACCTTCAGAAAAGAAGCAAAGAATAAGGATAAAGCAGATAAGTTTCCTATATTTTTCACTATCCTTCTTTTATTATAATGGGGCTATCTGATGCAAGGAGGATTTCCATGATGACAACAAAAAATTTCGTATGTTCCTCAGCAGAACCCATTGTACAGACTAAAGCCGGAAAAATGAGAGGCTTTCAGGTCAACGGCACTTATACCTTTCACGGGATAAAGTACGCAGATGCCAAGCGCTTCCAGATGCCCACAGAGGTAGCGCCTTGGGAGGGAATTAAGGATGCACTCGCTTACGGTTATGTGTCTCCCATGTTAACCCAGGATCAGCCCGTCATGGAAGTGCTGGTTCCTCACCGTTACTGGCCTATGGATGAGAATTGTCAGTATCTGAACATCTGGACTCAGAGCCTTGAACCGCAGGCCAAAAAACCTGTTATGGTATGGCTGCACGGGGGCGGTTTCGCAGCTGGCTCTTCTATTGAACAGGTAGCTTATGAAGGAGACAAGCTTAGTGAGTTCGGCGATGTGGTCGTAGTAACCTTAAATCACCGATTGAATATTCTGGGATACATGAACCTGTCTGCTTTTGGAGATAAATACGTCAATTCCGCTAATGCCGGAAATGCCGATATGGTAGCAGCTTTAAAATGGATCCAGGAAAACATTACAGCTTTCGGCGGCGACCCGGACAATGTGACCATCTTCGGACAGTCTGGTGGCGGTATGAAGGTATGGACACTAATGAATACTCCGGCAGCAGACGGCCTGTTCCATAAGGGCGTTATCCAGAGCGGATTAATTGATGGGTTTTTGGACAACCGCAAGACTGATAGCAGCGCCATTGTAAAGGCACTGTTGGCAGAGCTTAATATGGGCGCGGACGAAGTAAAAAAATTGGAAGCGGTTCCTTATCCTCAGTTAGCTGCAGCTTATAATAAAGTTGCACCGGCGCTCGCAATGCAAGGGGAATACATTGGCGGCAATCCTATGCCTAATGAATTCTATGTAGGCGACCCTAGAGAGGTGGGCTTTACCGAGCATGCGAAGACCATTCCGGTATTGATTGGTAGCGTATTTGGTGAGTTCGCTTTTGGTCCCGGTGTTCCTAACAAGCAGGACGTGTCTGAGGATGCCACCATGGAGATGCTGACTCAAAAGTATGGCAATCGTACGGAGAAGCTGGTCACACAATTTAAGGAAGCGTATCCGGATAAACACTTGTCCGACCTGCTATTCTTAGATACCTTCTTCCGTGTTCCAACCAAGGACTTTATTGAGAAGAAATCCGGACACGAGGAAGCTCCTACCTACTCCTACTTGTTTACTTATGAATTTCCTTTTGAGGGCGGCAAGACAGCATGGCACTGTGCTGAGATCCCTTTCGTGTTCCATAATACGGAACGTGTTCCCGTGTGCCTCATTCTGGGAGTTTCCGATCGGATGGAGGAACGCATCTGTGGTGCCTGGGTAAGCTTTGCACGCTATGGCAATCCTAACATCCCTTCCCTCCCCCAGTGGCCGGCATGTAAACCGGGAGATGAGGCAACCATGATTTTTGACCGCAACTGTGCAGTAAAGCATAATTTTGATCATGCGTTGATGGATACTTTATTGAAAACGAACCCGAAGCTGCCTTTCCTGCCAAGCAATGAAGCCGAAGAAGAAGGATTTATTTTGCATTAAGCAATCCCCCCTCGAAAAACTCTTTGATTCGGGTCAAAAAACTCCCTTCTGTCTGCTAAATATCGCAGATAAAAGGGAGTTTTTCTAATCTATTATTATTGGTCAGCCTTTAGATAAAATTAATTTTAAATTTGAGAACTGCTGTGGAATATAAAATTTATTATACATTAACGGATAATCTGGCTCTGTTTTGTCGTAAAGGGTTTCTAGTAGTAAAAAGCACTCGTTCCGCCCCATTAATTTATCTTTCCGATCAGCTAAGTTAACGGTATGCGTATATTTTATTTCAATATTCCCATGGTTAGCATCTACATAAGCCTGATTCTCTAGAAAATCCAGCATTTTCTCTTTATTATCAAGATCCAAAGATAACCTCTCTACTGTTTGCATGGACATAAAAGTAAAAGCGTAAGCATGTAGCTCGCCTCCCTTTCTATACAAACGCTCCAAAGCTACAACTGTAGCTGAATCTCTTCTTAATACTTGTTTGGTATGTTCCGTTTGCGGGTCCAGCCGATAATGTAAATCAACTTGGTCAAATATGCTTATATGACATTTATGCATGGGGTTGCTCAGTTTCTCTAATTGAATATCCTCTTGTTTATAAGAAGATTCAAGTACAAAGTTTCCCTTACCACGTACATTTCTTACTAATCCATCATCTTGCAAAAGAACTAAAGCTTGCCGTAAAGTAGCGCGACTAACCCCAAGTTTTTTGGCTAAATCCGGTTCTGAAGGAAGCTGACTACCTACGAGGTATTCTCCTTTATTAATCTGAAGAAGAAGCTCATCATATACATTGATATAAAGCGGCCGTTTCAATTTATCTAGTTTATGTGTGTTCATTCATCTGATGTCCTTTTCTCCCCATTATGACACATCATTTTTCAAGCGACAAGGAATCTCCTTCTCTGCTTCAATCACAACGTAAAAACCTCCAAAAAGAAACTTTGGAGGTTTTTATGTGATATCAATTATTTAAGAAATGGCAAGAAAGACTCACCGTTGTCTGGCATATCAACATCAAAGTTATCCGCTATAGTCGCACCGATATCAGCAAAGGTATCATGCTCAGGTAATGCGCCACTGTCTTTTAATTGCTTGGAATAGACTAGGACAGGAATAAACTCACGAGTATGGTCTGTACCAGGGAAGGTCGGGTCATTTCCATGGTCAGCCGTAATGATTAACAAATCATCTTCTAGAATGGAATCGAATACCTCATCTAATCGTTTATCAAATTCCTCTAATGCTCTTCCATAGCCTTCCGGATCACGACGATGACCGTATAAAGCATCGAAATCAACTAAATTCAAAAAGCTCATTCCAGTGAAATCTTTTTTAATTACATCAAGCAGTTTATCCACGCCATCCATATTGTCTTTTGTACGAATGGATTCAGTAACGCCTTCACCATCGAAAATATCATTGATTTTACCAATGGCGATGACATCATAACCTCCGTCTTGCAAGCTATTCATAACGGTTTTATGAAATGGTTTCAAGGCATAGTCATGACGATTGGAGGTTCTCGTAAATTTCCCGGGTTGGCCTACATAAGGTCTGGCAATAATACGACCAATTAAATAGGCAGGGTCTTTGGTGATTTCCCGAACCTTTTCACAAATATCATATAACTCTTCTAATGGGATGATTTCTTCATGAGCTGCAATTTGCAGAACCGGGTCAGCAGAGGTATAAACGATCAGATCCCCTGTTTTCATTTGATGCTCGCCATATTCATCAAGAATAGCCGTTCCACTTGCAGGCTTATTCGCTACTACTTTTCGGCCAGTTATGTCCTCGATCTGTTTAATTAATTCGTCGGGGAATCCATTTGGATACACATTAAAGGGTTGATCAATATTTAAACCCATGATCTCCCAATGACCTGTCATTGTATCTTTCCCGACTGATTTTTCCTGTAATTTAGTATAATAAGCAAGTGGTTTCTCTGCTTTTGGAACACCCAAAATTTCTTCAATATTAGATAGACCCAATTTGGCCAGGTTGGGCAGATTTAATCCGTTCATATGTTCTGCAATGTGTAAAAGGGTATGGGAGCCAACATCGTTAAATTGATCCGCGTCTTTTCCTTCTCCAATGCCTACTGAATCCATAACGATCAAATGTACACGTTTAAATTTCTTCATTCTACTCTCATCCCTTATCTAGTAATTAAAAATAATATAACCGGAACGACTTTACTTAAGCTTACGATCGGTTTATTTCCAACGGATTGATTCATAATAGGCTTCCAATATCTCATGCTGTATAAACTTTATATCGTTTACATTAGTTTCACATAGAAGGAGGGCATTTACGCTAACTCTAATGCGATCTCCATCATTTTAGTAAATGCAGTTTGGCGTTCCTCCGAAGTGGTCTGTGCTCCTGTAATAAGATGATCACTCACTGTTAGAATGCACAGCGCATTTACACGTGCTTGGATAGCGTTCCAATAGAGGGCCACAGATTCCATTTCAACGCCCAGAATCCCTACATCCTGCCACTTTTTATTAGCTGCCCGATCCGCATTATAAAATATTTCACTGGATAAAATATTACCAATATGAACCTTTTGTCCTTTATCATCTGCTATTTTCTTAGCTTTCTCCAAAAGCTCAAAAGAAGCCGTTAGTGGATATTGTCCAGGTAAATTATATTGATGACCATAATTGGAATCCGTTGCAGCTCCCATACCGAAAATTACATCGTATAGCTCAATGTTTTCTTGCATTGCACCACAGGTACCAATTCTGATTAAATTCTTAACTCCGAATATATTGATTAATTCCCAAGAATAAATCCCCATGCTCGCTGGACCCATTCCCGTACCCATAACAGAGATTTTCTTCCCTTTGTAAGTACCGGTATATCCTAACATTCCTCTTACCTCGTTAAAGCACTGGTAATCTTCTAAAAAAGTTTCCGCAATGAACTTAGCTCTTAAAGGATCACCAGGCAACAGAATCGATTCAGCGATCTCTACCCCGTTCGGTTTAATATGAGGTGTCTCTTTGGTAATAGTCATCAATTTGATTGGCTCCTTTAGTAGAAAATGCATTTATTTGTCTTGTCTATTTTTTAGACAAGTACAATTTATCATAACTTTTCCGGGGTTGCAAGCCCTTTCAACAAACCGTATTCATGAAAGATTTGTGAAAAACGGTATCTCCAGCACAACCCTTTACTTGAGAAATAAAAAAACTCCCCTTTATTTGCTAGATAACGCAAATAAAAGAGAGTTTTTTTGAAATCTATAGTTGCACCGATCCTATTCCCACTCGATTGTTGCTGGTGGTTTCGAAGTGATGTCATACACTACGCGGTTTACATTCTCAACTTCGTTGACGATACGTACCGAGATTTTCTCAAGAATATCCCATGGGATACGCGCCCAGTCAGCCGTCATGCCGTCGATGGAAGTTACTGCGCGCACACCTACTGTGTAGGAATAAGTACGAGCATCTCCCATAACACCAACACTCTTCATGTTAGGCAGAGCAGTGAAGTATTGCCAAATTTCACGGTCTAATCCCGCTTTAGCAATTTCCTCTTGCAGAATGTAGTCAGAGTCGCGAACGATAGTAAGCTTGTCCTCTGTTACTTCACCCAAGACACGGATAGCAAGACCTGGACCAGGGAAAGGTTGACGCCAAACGATAGCACGTGGCATTCCCAGTTCTTCACCTAGTTTACGAACCTCATCCTTAAACAAGGTGTTTAACGGCTCGATCAAGCTGAATTTCATATCTTCTGGCAGACCACCCACGTTGTGGTGAGATTTAATTGTTTGAGCTGTAGCTGTTCCGCTCTCAACGATATCCGTATACAGTGTACCTTGTGCAAGGAATGCGAAATCTCCGAGCTTAGCCGACTCTTCGTCGAAGCAGTAGATAAACTCATTACCGATGATTTTACGTTTTTGTTCAGGATCTTCAACACCTGCAAGCTTGCTCATGAAGCGATCGCGTGCATCGATTTTCACGACATGAATATCGAATTTACCTACGAAGGTCTCCATAACACTTTCAGCTTCACCTTTACGCAAAAGACCGTGATCAATAAACATACAAGTTAATTGGTCACCGATTGCACGGTGAATAAGCATTGCAACTACGGAAGAATCTACCCCACCGCTAAGTGCGCAGAGTACTTTTTTGTCTCCAACTTGGTTACGAATATCTTGAATAGCTTCATCAATAAACGATTCCATCGTCCATTTGCCGTCGCAGCCGCAAATTTGATACAAGAAGTTCGAGATCATTTCATTACCATGTACAGAGTGACGTACTTCTGGGTGGAATTGAACCGCGAACAATTTACGCTCATCATTGCTCATTGCCGCGATTGGAGCACTTTCAGTTCCTGCATCCAGCTTGAATCCTGTTGGAAGTTCAACTACATGGTCACCATGGCTCATCCATACCGTCTGACGGCTCTCTAGCCCAGCAACTAGTGCAGTACCATCTTCAAAATCAATATCGGCTTTACCATATTCACGTTTAGCGGAGCGTTCCACTTTACCGTCAAGTTGGTGAGCCATTAGCTGCATACCATAGCAAATACCGAAGATCGGTACTCCTAAATCATAGATCGCTGGATCTACATGTGGAGCATCTTCAGCATATACACTGCTAGGGCCACCAGAGAAGACAATCCCTTTAGGTGCAAGTGCTTTGATCTTGTCTACTGGCGTATTGTACGGCAAAAGTTCACTGTATACTCCCAGGTCCCGAATTCTGCGCGCGATAAGTTGGTTGTATTGTCCCCCAAAATCGAGAACGACGATAATTTCATTTGGCTTATTCATTACGAGCCTCCCTTGATTATTGGATTCATTATACTCATGGTTAATTCTCATCGTCAAGGAAAGCAGAACACACTTCTCATAATAGGAGAGAGTTAAACTTCATGAAGAACATTCCTTTCCATGGAAGGAATTGTATAGCAGCATCAGCTGTTCTGACCGATTAAGTTAACCGGAAGGTGATGATCAGGCATTCACGTATAAACGCGGACGCATTATGAGTAGTAAGCTCGCTGATCTCTGCAGGTGATGCTGGCGCCGCAGACATTGCAGGGATTGCAGATATCATAGACCATGCTGACATTCTAGACGTTGCAGGCATTTCGTTCGCGGGATCGGCCGCGACGATGGCTGAAGTCGCAGGCGCGTACGCCAGGATCTCCCACTGGCGTACGAACTGCCGGACGGCTTCGCTTAGTCCGGCATCGTAAATCTGCAGGGAGTCCACATACTCCCTGCCAGTGACACCGGGCGGCGGCGGTCCATACCGCTCCGCCAGCCCGTGCCAAGCTAGAGAGGCAGCGCGCAGCTGCCTCTCGCGGCTCATGCTGCTGGCGCTGCGCGCGGCCAGCAGCAGAGCCAGGCTACGCCGCCAGCGCCAAGCGGCGGCGGGAAGCAGCGCCGCGGCAGCGAGCGGCGCGGCAGAGGTCCCGCCCGCCATCGGCAGGGCGGGCAAGCCCGCGCTTCGCGCAGCTTGCGGCGCGAGCGAGGCTGCCGCAGGCAGCGCCGGCGCGGCGAAGCCCGCGGCAAGGGCGGGGCCAGGCGTTGGGTCGAATGGGACCCAACCGGCGCCGGCGAAATAGACCTCCACCCAAGCATGGGCATCGCCCTGGGTGACTAAATACTTCGCCGGCATAGTATCGTCCTGCAAGGTCCCAGGCCCAAAGCCTTGGACATAACGAGCAGGAATTCCTGCACTGCGCAGCAGTACGGTCATAGCTGTTGCAAAATGAACACAGTAGCCTTGTTTTGTCTCAAATAAAAAGTGATCTACAAAATCAGATCCGGATGGTGGAACCGTTGTGTTCAACGTATAGGAATATCCATGTTGTAAGTAATCCTTAATGGCAGTTACGGAGTCATAGCGGTTACCTGAAGAAGCTGTAAGCATCTCTGCCAGATCTCTCACTCGTACGGGTAACAAATCTGGCAATTGCAAATACTTGCCCATAATTTCCTGGGGATCGCTACTACTCAAACCACGAAGCAGTACTGGATCGCTCTCAGGAAGTAAGGACTCCACTGAATATTCTGTGATCCGTGCAGAGCCTATTGAATCAGGCAGACGAAAACTCTCTCTGTCTATGTTAGACAGCACATATCCCAATTTACTTCCGCCCAAGAGTTCAACCGACTCAACATCAGTTATTATTCCCGCATTGAATAAAGGAATTCCCCCGGAAGAAGGGGTGGCAAATTGTATCCGCTGTTGAAGTGTTCGTTTCCTAGTTTCACCGCTTAGCATCAATGAAGGATTCTTTGGAATACCAGACAGATTAAGCGGCATAAATTCTTCGCCCCCCCTGATCCATCGGCGACCATCATAGTAAGCAATGCTCTCACCTCGCCAGTAAGTACGCTCGCTAGTTATAGCTGTAAAGACTGGTTCAGTATTGCGGGATAACGGGGCACCGAGTTCACCGTCATTCGAACTATACCCTGTTGTTCCTGAAGCATTAGACGCCTCATCTTCTGGCAAATGGCCTGAAGCCCAAGTCTGCAGCTTCTGAAATGTCGATTGCAACGTAAGCTCGCTGGTTGGTCTTGCCCCCAACAACTGCCCACCAAACCATGCTGTTGCCATCACGACAATGGCTGTCGCCAAAGTCAGCCCTCCCCAACGCGCATAAGGCAGTGTAGTAGCTCCCTCACGTTCTTGAAGACGCAGGAGACCACTCATCGCGTGCATCCAAAAAATAAGACCCATTGATATCACAATATCCATTGTGGTATTGACGTCAAAGCCCATATCCAAGATCAGCAAGTAAATGATTGTAACTGCTGTGAATAGTACTGTACTCCCTCGGAAGAGTGCAAGCTGCTGTACTGAGGATACCAATAGCCCCCAACCTACAATCAATATCAAAAGCCTGCTGATCTCGCTTAACTGAGAAACATGTCCAGAAAGAAGCAGAATAAGATCATTCGGAATTTCGTCCGCATAAATCCCTAACCACCCTATGCCTTCGCCCCCACTGCATAAGTAAAGCCATGCTGAAACAGTAATAAGAAATTGAATACTTAGCAGTAGCCACCCCGGAATCTGAAATATCCCCCATAACAGCAACACTGCCGCCAATACCATTAGAACTTGTAGCATCTTGGAGGTATCCTCTAATAAAGCAGACCTATATAAAGGGAGTAACCATTCAATAAATAGCCCCATAATGGCCAAAGAGAACAGCAAACGATAGTACAGAGGCACTTTTCTCTGCTTACCGGCATGTCTGTTCTCTATTTGCCCTAAGTTGAACTGAAAGCCATTCATAGCCAGTTCTGTATCACCCGATTTTCCCTTACCGTAGTGTTGGTTTTCCGGATGATTCATGGAACTCTACCTCCCTGAATCTGAATGCTGGCAATGCATCATCCAGACAAAACATTCGTGCTCCAAGACGAGCCAAACTATCTCCGACAGTTCCCCTTCCAGGCTGGCGAGCCTCCCCTTGCTTCGGTGCTGATTGGTCCCAAGCATAATAAAGCTCCACCTTCACACCTTGCATCAAGAACTTGGCAATCACCTTGGCAGATTCCTCTTCTAGTCGTCCCGTGATAATGGCTACTGTCATCCCCGGAATCCAGCCTCGGGAAGCATCATCAAGCAGCAGCGACAGGTTTCTAGTGCCATCCAGGGAAATTTCAGTTAGAATATCCAGCACTCTCCCTGGGATTTTACCCAGCCCTTCATGTCTAGCCATACCTTCTGGCCAACCGCCGCTAAACAACTGAACATAAGTGCCTGTTCGCTCAGCGGAGAGCATCAGCCCCATCGCTGTCGACACCGCTTTCTCAAATGCCGGAGGCGAATCGTCTCGGCTCCCACGAGGTTTAAGCGCATCTGTAGGAACCTCGTAGCTGAGCGGGTCATTAGCCAATACGATACAGGTCATTCTTGCCTTTTCCCGTTCTGGAACTTTGCTCTGCAGCGCTCCCGTTCTTGCACTATTCTTCCAATGAATTCGGCTAAGTGGATCTCCTGGCTCATAATCCCTGGATTCCAAAGCCTCATCACTGATGCTTCTTCCCCGTCTAGAATACAAGGTGTCACCCGTCATAAATCCGCTATCTGGTACAGTTCCACCAAAGTATAAAGGCGCTGGCAGCACCTTAAAACTCTGTCCTCCATCCGGTTCAGATCTTCCCGTGAACCACCCCGGAAAATCTCCCCAAGTTACTCTACAGCCCAGCAGATGATGATTGCCGCGAGATAAATTTTCAATCGTGTATGTGTATGAAAAAGAACGTTTGAATCCAGGAAATAGCAGCTTCTGATGATGGCTATCACCCCAATAATCGGCAATGGTCATCCAAGGGAGAGGCAACCGAGAAGAGAAGCTCAGCTGTACCTTCACATGAAGTGTATTTCCAGCCATCGGTCTCGCAGGAGTAATTGTACGAACTAGCTTAATCGTCCGTGGACCAGATAGCTGAAGCATAAGTCCACCGAGCATAATAACTCCAACAACGATCAGGAGAAACAGCAAAGACGGACCTCCTCGCCAAACATATAAAGCACCTATAATTCCAGCCACAGTCAGCATCCTTAACCATTCCATCAGAGCACTTCGGCTACGCGGATAAGAGAAGCTTTTGACACTTCCGGCATCTTTCTTCAATTGATCAATTAGTGATGAAGAGGACAATGGGACACCCATCCTTTGGTCATAGACTTGTTCCCAGCTCAGGAACTTATTACTATCTATTCTTCCCATGAAAAAGGGTGCCCAGACATTTGTTTTTTCTTTTTACTAGACAGCCTCAGCTCTTCTTTCAGAATGTTTTTACTCGGCGTTCTACTTCAGTAACGCTTATATTAAGCGGAGGATGACCTGTTGTCTCCAGCAGTTCTCGTAGCGATACCCAGATCGATCCACCAATCATTTCTACCCTCGCATCGATTGTCTTTTGACCGTTATCAGGATGGTTTAGAATCAATTGTTTGTTCATTACATCGGCAATGATCGCTTTCCCGTTCCAATCTATTTCTCCACTTCGGCTATTCACATCCCAGCTAACTCGCCCTCCAAGCCGTTCAATTACAGCACGAAGCGGAACCATATACTGTCCATTTCGCACGGAATATTCCCCGGGATTCAGCTTCGTCTCCAGCTTTCCGACCTCCAGAATCAATGGCTTTCCAGGCGCAAAGAGCTCCGCATTCGGTGTGATATTTGAGGCGACCCAAGCTTCTGAAGGCTTTTCCCGCCCCAAATTAGTGGCTTTTGAAGAGACTCTAAATTGTACAGGTTCTACCGTTTCATCCAATAAGCCAAAGTCATATCCAGCCGCCTTATAGCGTGCAATAATGTCCGGCAGCGCTTTGACGCTCTCTTGATGACCGCCACCATCATGTAGCAGCAAAATAACCTGGGAAGACTTCATATCCATTGTGGATTCCTTCAGAATTTCTGAGGCTGGCACGCCTTTCCGTTTAGAATCGCCGCTATCCACCGTCCAATCCATCACCTTATAACCTGCTTGCTTCAATAAATTGAAATAGGTATTATCAAAATGATCATAGGTTCCACCTGGGGCGCGGATAAGCTGTGGCCGAACCCCTGTAATCCCCTGAACAATCTCTTCAGTCTGTTTAATTTGATTCCAAAATTCCGTGAATTCACTATATAAATCATGGTAATTATGATTATAGGTATGATTGCCAATCGCATGGCCCTGTTCCCATATGGAGTCGATGAGCTCAGGATGGCTTTTCGCTTGATTACCAAGAACAAAAAAGGTTGCCTTCACACCTTCCTGATGTAAAATTTCAAGTACATTGAAGGTGTTATCGCTAGGTCCGTCGTCAAATGTAATATAGACTGTTTTTTTAGATTTTTTGGCTGCTGTGATTGCAGAACTCGTTGTCGAAACCTTGGATATTGCTTGAGGGAGTTGAGTCACAGTAAGGACCGCACTTAAAGAGGAGTGAACTTCCGGAGATGCAGAAGCGAGTGGTTCTACTGCAGATGGCAAATCTTGCATCGTCGCTGTGGTAAGCTTATTCTTAACAGATACAGACTCCGCGCTAGCGGGCTGCAAGGATCGGAGCTCCCATGAATTCAAGTTTTTCCCTATACTCCATCCGAGCATTACGATGAATATTACAACCATAACGAGCAATCCGCTTATCAACTTTCGGCGGCTGTGTGCGCTTTTATTACCCTTCATCTTCTCTACCTCCAGCATTCTATTGGCTTAAAAGCCATTTGGTAGATTGTATGAAGACAAGCTGTAAAATAGAATAAGGCAACTGCCTCTTGGAGAGTGACAATCTTATGGAAATGCTGAGTTTTATACAAGAATTATTCACCAAATATGGATATAGCGTATTATTCTTTGGATTACTTCTCGAGTTCGTTGCCCTGCCCTTTCCCGGAGAGACCACTATGGCGTTTGCCGGTTTCCTTTCCTATACTGGGAGACTTGATTTCTTTACGCTAATTGTAGTTGCTTTTGCAGGCACCACAGCTGGGATGACCCTCACCTATTTTGTCGGATTAAAAGCCGGTATGCCCTTTATCCAGCGATATGGAAAATGGTTTCTATTCTCACCTACTAAGCTAGAAAAAACACAGAAATGGTTTGAGAAATACGGAAGCTTTCTAATTTTTATCGGTTATTTCATTCCAGGGGTACGGCACTTTACAGGTTATTTTGCTGGTATTATCGCGCTTCCCTTCCGTAAATTCGCCCTATATGCTTATAGTGGAGCCATATTCTGGGTAGTACTGTTTCTTAGCATCGGAAAGGTGTTTGGTCCACAGTGGATGGGCATCTTCCATTTGTTCGAGTCATATGCGCTTTGGATTATCTCTGGTGGTGCAGTAATAGCAGCTCTTGTGATCATTTACCGTTATCGCAAAAACATAGGTGCCCGCCTCTTCCCTGGCAAAGCTGCCACTCGGATTCAGGCCCAGATTAAAAAACCTTCCAAGGAGCGGTGAATTCACCGCTCTTTTTACTACGTATCAACGCATACCCTGCCAACAGTATAGCAATTATAGAGAACCCTGCTCCCCCAGCAAAACCCAGCGCCCGAGGCTCCATCCATTCTAATAACCACCCCGCGATCAGCATGGATAACCCAAGCAGCGTATTTCCTACTGCCGACAAGAGTCCAAAAATAACAGGTTGCATAGCAGAAGGCGTCTCTCGCATAACCAGTGTATCCAGGCAAGCATTCCCCGTCCCTCCGGCAAAAGATAATAAAATATATAACATAAAAACCATCGTAAAATGATTGCTAACACTGATGCTCATCAGCAGTAATCCTTCGATCATAAGCCCACCAATCGCAACACCCAGTAGCCCTTTTGTTACATATCGTCCGGCAAAAAAGCTGAGACTAAGCCCGATTCCGAGCGCTGCATAAAAAGCCCCTACTCCTATATCTCCCGCTTCAAATTCCTGTACTGCATATACACTAATCAGTACATTATCCAGACCATTCAGCATCAGAACAAGCAGCTCATACCCGAAAATAACCTGTAACGTGATACTCCCGCTGATTAAAATCCACAGCGCACGCATTTTACTTGTCTTTTGCTGACGGTCTACTTTAGTTTTGAGTTTATCCGGAGAATCTATCTTTCTCTTATCCTCATTTACCCTATTAGTATTTTGTGGAATATCGATACCGAAGATTAAGAGCGCTGCGACCATAAAGGATATTGCATTCATCACGAATGCTGCCTCTGGGCCGAACCACATCGAAACTACACCCCCACTTAATGCACCCACTATAAGTACACAGCCACTCATAAGCTGCTCTAGTCCATTAACGGTCAGTAAAGAGTCTTTGGCCACCAACAAAGGAATGGAGGATTTACGAACAGGACTGTAGATCGCTTCCCCCGCCGCCAGCAAAAAACTCGCTATATATAACAGCCATAGCTTATCTTCCCCATCTACCCACAAAAAGGTTAGTGCAACCGGAACCCTAAGCACATCCGTAGCGATCATAATGTATTTACGAGGAAATTTACTGCCAAGTACACCTCCAAGCGGTGCCAGAAACAAATAAGGAAGCAGCCGCACACCTAGCGATATCCCCACAGCCATCCCTGACCCCGTTAATTGCAGCACCAATGCCAGCACGGCAACACTAGTAAAACGATCACCGATTCCATTGATTAGTCCGGCTGTGAACAGACGTGAATATCCCTTTTGAGCTTTAAAAATTGCAATAGCTGTTTGGTTACCCATTATCGTAAACCTCACTTCATCTATTTATATGAACATCTAATTAGATGTTAATCGAATTATTATTTTATGACAATGCTTTATTTTCAAGAATTTGCTAAGATGTAGTACATCATTACATAACGAATTTATCCGAAAAGGAGGGCTCTACCTTTTGAAAATTGATCGATTGCTCTCTATCGTCATTCTACTAATGAACCGGCGTCTCATTCAGGCGAAGGAGCTCGCCGACATGTTCGAAGTGTCCGTGCGTACCATTTACCGTGATATTGAAAGTATTAATGGGGCTGGAATTCCTATCGTCACCTATCAGGGATCGGGTGGTGGAATCGGCCTTATGGAAGGCTACCGGTTAGACCGCAATGTATTGACCGACCGCGAGCTGGCTGATATTTTCTCCGCTCTACAAAGCGTCTCCTCTTATGGCGGAACTGAACATACTCTGCTCATGGAGAAGATCAGTAGCGTAATCCCGCCCTCACAGACCGCCGCTTTCCGAAGCAAAACGACCCAGCTTATCATCGATTTCTCTCCTTGGGGTCTTCAGCCTATCCTAGAAGAGAAGATTGCAACTCTAAAAGAGGCGCTGGAAGAAAACAGAACTGTGGCCTTTGATTATGTCAATGCCGAGGGGCAGTCCAGTCAGCGTTCTGTCGAGCCCTATACTTTAGTCTTAAAAGGACAAGCATGGTACTTGTATGGTTACTGTCTGCAACGCCAGGATTTCAGATTATTCAAGCTGCATCGTATGAAAGGACTCGTTAAAGAAAAACGGGAATTCATTAGAGAAGATAGGGACATGCATGAGCTGCCCTGGAGCACTGATTATCAGCGAGTGACTTCTGCCTCAGTAGTGTCGCCAATCCTTCTGCACTTCACAGCTGAAGGCAGACATCTAGCGGAAGATCGCTTTGACTCCACTGAGCTTCAACCGGACGGACATGGTGGATATAACGTGTCCATCCATTATCCCGAGGACGGATGGCTCTATGGTTTCTTGCTCAGCTTCGGAACGGCTTTAGAAGTGCTAGAGCCGGAACATATTCGTCAGAAGCTTGGAGAGTTGGCTCTTGGGGTTGCCAAAAAATATGCAACCTCGCTTTAAACCTGACGGTATGTCGTCAGATTCATAGTTCTATAATGTACTTAAAGCGAGTGCTCATAAGCTTCGCATACTTTTAAAAGGAGTGCTGTATATGAATCAAGAGCATGTAGAGCAAATGCAAGGCGAACCGAAATTTTGTCAAAGCTGTGGGATGCCTATGCCTACGGAAGATTTACTTGGAACGAACAAGGAAGGGCAAAAGATCGAGGATTATTGTGTATACTGCTACGAAGATGGAGCATTTAAACAGCCTGATATTACGCTGCAAGAAATGTCTGACATTTGTACAGGCTACTTGGTTCAAGAAGGAATGGATGAGGCTGTCGCCCGCAAATTACTCGCCGAACAGCTGCCTCATCTGAAACGGTGGAGAGGCGTAGCCAGCTCTCCTTCAACAAACTAATAATCAGCACAAAAAAGCGGATCAAGTGAATTCTTGGTCCGCTTTTTATAGGCACTTCGTCTATATGTTACCTTTTTAAGCTCAGGTCAAACTGTAGGAGCCTTCAAGTAGGGGCTGCTGTAGCGGTTTAAGTGATGCTTCTAAATCAGACACAGCATTCCCTTCCTGACTGCTAGCAATCGACATCATCAGCTTGATTCGATTCGCTTGGTTAACTACACTAACTCCAGCATCATAATCAATGGCGACGATATTTGCGCCGGGATACAACTCCTTAAGACCCTTAATCATCCCACGCCCGGTAATATGATTGGGCAAGCAGGCGAACGGTTGAATACAAGCAATATTATTCACACCATTATCAAGCAGATCCATCATTTCTGCAGTCAGGAACCATCCCTCACCCATCTGATTTCCTACGGATACCAGTCGGCTGGCCTTCTCAGCAAGACCATAAATATTTTCCCGTCCTTTAGCCAGTCCGGCATCCTCAAGAGCTACCTTTATCGGCTTGCGATAAATCTCCAGATAGGAGATCAACATCGGATTAATATATCCTAGCCGTTTACTTTTGCCGAATTGTTCGGCTTTGTAGATCGGATTATACACGCAATAAAAGATGAAATCTAAGAAGTCTGGCATTACCGCTTCTCCGCCCTCTGCCTCAATCATCTCGATGATGCGGTTGTTGGCGTCCGGATGAAATTTAATCAGGATCTCTCCAACAATGCCTACTCTTGGTTTAGTAGCACCTGTAACGGGCAGCTTACAAAAATCGGCTACAATTTCACGAATCAGACGTTTATATTCTCGGAACGAGAAGTTGACTAGGCTGACCTTACAGCGCTCCATCCCCTTACGGAATAAACGCTCAGCACTCTCTGGAACGACCTCATACGGCCTAAAATGATTTAGCAACCGCATCATTAGATCACCATAGCAAGCCGCAGCGATCAGCCGATTTGCCAGCTTAAGACTGATTCGGAAGCCTGGCTGGTTCTCCATTCCAGAAGCATTCAGCGAAATCACAGGAATTTGTTCAAGGTCTGAATCCTTTAAGGCTTTGCGGAGCAAAGAAATATAATTCGTCGCCCGGCAGCCACCGCCCGTCTGTGACATGATTACAGCGGTACGATTCGGATCATAGTCCCCACTCTTCAGTGCCGACAGAATCTGCCCTATCGTTACAATAGCGGGATAACATGCATCATTGTTAACGTATCTAAGGCCCTCTTCCGTCTCTTCAGGTCCAGTGGTTTCAAGGATCTTGAGACGGTATCCCGCATCGCGGAAGACCTGTTCAAACAATTCAAAATGAATGGGCGACATCTGTGGCGCAAGGATCGTGTACGTTTCTTTCATTTCCTTCGTGAATGCTACATTAGCCTGTATTTTAGGCGGCTTCTGTGGCAGCACCTTTCCTTTTTCCCGTTCGCGCATCGCTGCCAGCAGTGAACGCAGCCGAATGCGCGCAGCGCCAAGGTTGCTAATCTCATCGATTTTGATCAGCGTATATACTTTGTTATGCCTTTCCATAATGTCTTGTACGGCATCACAGGTGATCGCATCAATCCCACAACCGAAGGAAGTCAATTGAACAAGCTCCAGGTCGGTTCGGACTGCGGCAAGGCGGGCTGCGCGGTACATTCGGGCATGATAGGTCCACTGATTAACTACCGCCACATCCCCTTCACTTCGGTCCAGATGGCAGACAGAATCTTCTGTCAGCACGGCGAGTCCCATACCGGTAATCATATCTGCAATGCCGTGATTAATTTCAGGATCCGCATGATAAGGGTGACCACAGAGAAGTATTCCCTTGTTCCCAGTGCTGGCAAGATACGCAAGCGTCTCTTCACCTTTGGTACGCACATCACTTTTGGCGCGATCAGCTTCAGCAAGTCCTGCCTGCACAGCATTCGCAATCTCTTCTCTCGGAATCCCTGTAAATGTCTTCACGAGCCCCTTAGTCAGCGCAGATCTATCGTCGAAGGTCAGAAACGGGCTGACCAGCGTGATTCCATTATCCTTTAGCCCATCCATATTGTTGCGAATAACCTCAGGGTAAGAGGCGACCACCGGACAATTGAAATGATTATCCGCTGCTTCATCTTCCTTCTTCTCATACACTACGGCAGGATAAAAAATAAAATCGACGCCTTTACCGATCAAGCTCTGCACATGTCCGTGCGCCATCTTTGCAGGATAGCAGATCGATTCTGAAGGAATCGTATCCATCCCACTTTCGTAAAGCTTCTTGCTTGATTTAGGAGAGAGAATTACCCGGTAGCCAAGTTTGGTGAAAAAAGTGTGCCAGAACGGGTAATTCTCGAACATATTCATCGTACGTGGAATACCGACAGTGCCCCGTGCTGCACCTGCCTCAGGTAATGCTTCATAGTCAAAGAAACGTTCATACTTATACTGCATCAAATTTGGCAGTACATTCTTCTCTTTCCTGCCTCCTGCACCACGCTCGCAGCGATTGCCTGTAACGTAGAAGCTCTTGTCCGGAAACCGACTGATCGTTAACGCACAGTTATTTCCACAGCGGCCACAGCGACCTGAAGATACCTCGTACTTAAAGTTGGCTATTTCCTCCGGTCCAAGCAGTGTACTTTTTCCGTCAGCCCCTGCTTGCTCACGGGCAATCAGTGCACAACCGTACGCTCCCATAACGCCAGCAATATCCGGTCTGACTACCGTTCTCCCCGTTAGGCGCTCAAAGGCCCGCAATACGGCTTCGTTATAGAAGGTGCCGCCCTGAACAATAATATTCCGCCCTAAATCCTCAGGGTTGCGAATTTTAATTACTTTTTGCAGGGCATTCTTAATCACGGAATAGGCAAGACCTGCCGAAAGATCAGCCAGCGACGCACCTTCCTTCTGAACCTGCTTCACTTTAGAATTCATGAATACCGTACAGCGGGAACCCAAATTAACCGGTTTGACCGCTTCCAGCGCTGACTTGGCAAACTCCTCGATACCTAATCCGAGCGCAGAAGCAAAGCTCTCCAGAAAAGAGCCGCAGCCTGCCGAACAGGCTTCATTGAGCATTAGACTGTCGATAGCACCGCCGCGGATCTTGATGCATTTCATGTCCTGTCCGCCGATATCCAGAATAAAGTCTACTTCCGGCATGAACTTAGATGCGGCCTTGTAATGAGCAACCGTCTCCACTTCACCGCCGTCCGTCCATAAAGCGGCTTTGATTAACCCCTCTCCATAACCTGTTACATAAGAACCTGCAATATAACAGCCTTCCGGTAGAACCCGATACATTTCCTTCAGTGCCTCACTGACAGAATACAAGGGATTCCCCTTGTTGCTGCCATAAAAGGTATGTAGAATTTCGTCAGCAGAGCCGGTCAATACGAGTTTGGTTGTTGTTGACCCCGCATCGATCCCCAGATAACAAGGGCCACGATACACAGCCAGGTCTGATCTGGCAGCAGAAGCTTTACCATGGCGCTGACGGAACGCAGCAAGCTCTTCGGGGTTCTCAAACAGCGGTGGTAATTCAGCATCCGCTGCCCGATCCGCTGTAAAATCCACAGCCGCTATTCGCGCGATCCAGCCTGAAAGCGGCAAAATAGTAGGATCCGCTTCAGAGAGTGCTGATCCAATCGCTACGAAATACTGCGACCGCTCGGGGAAAAGAATATCTGACTCCGCAAGTTCAAGCGTCTCCGCAAAACGCTGACGCAGGGCTGGCAGGAAGGTTAGCGGTCCGCCAAGGAAAGCCACCCGTCCGCGAATCGGACGTCCGCAAGCGAGACCGCTGATCGTCTGATTAACAATACTCTGAAAGATTGAAGCCGCCACGTCCTCCCGGCGGGCCCCCTCGTTTAATAGCGGCTGCACATCGCTTTTGGCGAATACACCGCAGCGTGAAGCGATAGGATAGATTCGCTCATGCTTCTCTGCCAATGCATTTAAGCCCGCTGGGTCGGTCTGTAGCAGTGATGCCATCTGATCAATGAATGCTCCCGTTCCTCCCGCGCAAGCCGTATTCATACGCTGCTCAATGCCGCCTCGGAGATAGATGATCTTGGCGTCCTCACCACCCAGTTCAATCGCCGTATCGCATTCTGGAATCAGCTCGCCAATCGCCTTTGTACACGCGATCACCTCCTGAACGAACGGTACGCCTCCCAGTTTGGATAAAGATAAGCCCGAGGAACCGCTTACAGTAAGGGCTGCGCCTCTCTCAGGAAATCTGCTCTGTACATCAGATAGAAGAGAGAGGGCTGCTTTTTTTATATCGCTATAATGTCTTACATAGTCCTGATAAACAATAATGTTACGCTCTATAACAACCACTTTCGCAGTAGTTGATCCGATATCAAGGCCAATACGCAGCATTATCACTACACCACCTCGTCTTGCTCCAAATTTGAAGCAATTATGAGGAAACTATATCATGACAACACCTTATGAAAGCTGTTAAAAATGTAACAGACTTTCACAAAAAGTTATTAACAAACTTTATGATTTGGAAATCCCTGCTATGGCAGATGCTACATGACCCTTCACTCGTACTTTCCGCCATTCTTCCACTAAGATCCCCTTCTCATCGATCAGAAAAGTAGAACGTACAATGCCCATGAATTCTCTACCATAGAGCTTCTTAAGCTGCCATACACCGAACATTTCACTGACCTTATGATCCTCATCAGACAACAGTGGAAAGGGTAGACTGTTCTTCTCCGTAAATCTCATATGCGAAGCCAAAGGATCTGGACTGATGCCTAGAACAACCGCACCAAGCGTAGTAATTTGATCATGGGCGTCCCGGAATTCGCAGGCCTCCTGCGTACAGGCTGGTGTCATATTTTTAGGATAAAAATATAAAATGACCTTTCGGCCCAGGTAATCACTTAAACTAACCTCTTGCCCGTTGGAAGACGGAAGAGTGAAATTCGGTACTTTTTGTCCAATAGCTACTACGTTCAAGTTATATCCACTCCTTCTTGATATTGGAGGATCGAGCATGAATTGCGCGTACCCCCAAAAGAAATTATAATGTAGAGAATGTGAATGCGAAAGGAAGAACGAGAAATGCCACCTAGAAAGAAAAGGCACGCAAAGACTAATAAGTCAAAAAAGAAACCGCTGCTTTGGATACTGGCCATTATACTCCTACTTATTATCGGTGGGGCCACTTACTACTTCACTTCCATAGTCAATGAGCTTGGCAGCATGTCGAACACCGAGAATTCACCATTCAAGGATGCTGAGACCGTTGATGTTGACACGCCAGAGCCTCCAAAGTGGGAAGGTACAGAACCTGTTAATATACTGCTAATGGGCGTAGATGCCCGCGGTGTCAAGAAGGGAGAAATTCCTCGTTCTGATACAATGCTTGTCGCCTCACTTGATCCCGTGAAGAAAAAAATCAGCGTATTCTCAATTCTTAGAGACACTTACGTTCCGATTCCAGATCACGGCGAAAAACGTATTAATTCAGCTATCATTTATGGACCTAACACGGCGATGCAGACTGTAAGCGATCTGCTCGGCATCCCGATTCAATATTATGTCTACACGGACTTCCAAGGATTCATCAAGCTAGTAGATGCCGTTGGTGGTGTAGATTATGAAGTCGAGAAAGATATGGTGTACAAGACCATTGCAGATGGTCCCGAGTATGACATTGATCTTAAAAAAGGATATCAGCATCTCGACGGTAATAAAGCTCTGCAATATGTACGTTTCCGACATGACGCTACCTCCGACTTCACTCGGACCGAGCGCCAGCGTGCATTTCTCAAGGTTGTGGCTGACAAGCTGATCAAGACCACATCCATAATCAAGCTACCGAATATCCTGTCTCAAGTTACGCCTTATATCGAAACCAATCTGACAGTAAATGATATGTGGAAGCTTGCAACCGTCGGGTATGATAGTACCATGGGCGGTAGTGAGCAAATTCCGCCAATGGATCTGCTCAAAGAGGAAACTACAAGTGACGGATCGCAGGTTATAGGCATTCGCAGTGAGAAGAAATTAAAGGAATTTGTTCAGGATACCTTAAATGGCCCTGAGCCAACGCCTACACCTTCAACTTCACCAGGGACTACTTCAAGTAGTAACACTAGCGGAACCCAATAAAGATCTGACAAGCAACGTTCACAAGTAGACACTACAGGCAATGGTATAATACGGGCGGACAGCGGAAACACCGTTGTTCGCCCGTTGCCATGAGCACCAACAATCGAAAGGATGATCACATTATGAATCGTTCCACATCTGAGCAACTTTATCACGAAGCCCTTCAACATATCGTTGGAGGTGTAAATAGCCCTTCCCGCTCTTTTAAAGCCGTTGGAGGCGGAGCACCTGTATTTATGAAACGTGCCAGCGGATCTCACTTCTGGGATGTAGATGGCAATGAATATATCGACTATCTCCAAGCCTATGGACCGATCATTACCGGCCATGCTCACCCACATATAACGAAGGCAATTACCACTGCAGCTGAGAATGGTGTTCTTTACGGAACCCCAACAGAGCTCGAAATTAAGCTTGCTAAAATGCTTAAAGAAGCTATTCCGTCTATGGATAAAGTCCGGTTTGTCAATTCCGGCACAGAAGCGGTTATGACTACCATTCGTGTCGCTCGTGCTTATACAAAGCGCAGCAAAATCGTAAAATTCGCTGGCTGTTATCACGGCCACTCTGATCTAGTGCTCGTAGCAGCAGGATCCGGGCCTTCTACGCTTGGCATTCCAGATAGTGCCGGCGTTCCTAGCAGTATTGCACAGGAAGTAATTACTGTTCCTTTTAATGATCTGGAAAGCCTGCAAGAGGCACTAGAAAAATGGGGCGAAGATGTCGCCGCTGTAATGGTTGAACCGATCGTCGGTAATTTCGGTATGGTGATGCCGAAGCCGGGATTCCTCGAAGGGCTCTGCAAGCTGGCTCATGATAACGGCTCACTCGTTATTTATGACGAAGTCATTACAGCCTTCCGCTTCCACTATGGTTCCACACAGACATATGCAGGACTGGATAACCATGAAGACATTACCCCTGACCTTACAGCACTCGGCAAAATCATCGGCGGCGGCCTACCAATCGGCGCGTACGGCGGACGTAAGCATGTGATGGAACAAGTAGCCCCATTAGGACCGGCATACCAAGCGGGAACAATGGCGGGAAATCCTGCTTCCATTTCCGCAGGGATCGCCTGTCTGGAAGTGCTGAGCGCAGAAGGCGTATACGATGAGATGGAACGGCTTGCGATCCGCCTTGTCGACGGTCTTCAGAAATCTGCTGACCGTCATGGCATTCCACTGACGATCAACCGCATCCGTGGTTCATTCTCTACTCATTTCTGTAAGCATCCAGTTACGAATTACGATGAGGCACAGGATACAGATGGCGAATTGTTCGGTAGCTTCTTCCGTCACATGTTGAACCGAGGGATTAATCTCGCCCCTTCGAAATATGAAGCTTGGTTCCTAACGACAGCACATACCGATGCAGATATCGACGCTACGCTGATTGCAGCAGAAGAATCATTCCGCGCTATGGCGGCTGAGAAATAAGACGTTATTTACAGCCACTAAACATACTAAAACCTACCACCAAGCTTCTGGTGGTAGGTTTTTTTGCATAGGCACTATTCGAAGTCAATTTGCTTGTCCAATATAATCTCTGTCATGGCAGGTCGAAACATTTGGCCTCCTCCGGGTATTAAGGCAAATTGAACCGTATCCAGATCCGCTGGCAGCGGTGGCGAGACCAAGAACTGCATTTGTGTATGAGCTCCCCCTCCGTGACCTCCATGCTGCTGGATTTCATAGGCTGCCTCGCTCAAAATCTCCAATGTTAGAGCCGGTTTAAGATAAACCTGCTCCACTGTTTCTTTTAAATACTTAATCTCCACAGTAACTATACTGAGCGTTTCATACTGCATAGCATGTGTAAGTGTATACTCACAATCTTCGAGGACTGTCCGCTTCACAATTGGAAGTACGCCGAGCAGTAAACCGGGCTCTTCCCAATATTTCCGTCTGGGCACAGCCTCATTCAGACTGTGTATATACTGTACAATCTGAGAAGTGTCCATCTCGAATCTAGTTGACCATTCCTCAAGGAGCTCACTTTCGGGGGAGAACCGTTTTTTGCCTGTTATAGCTTTACGTTCCTGAATCAGAGTCAAAATCTGCTCATCAATCTTCTTAACCTCATCATTATATTCGTTGACCACGCCTCTTATTGGCATTCTACCCCAACCCATTTAATAACCTCCTTCTGATAATAAAGTTAATTCCTACCCATTAGCTACATAGTACCTTCTGTGGATTATTTTGTAAAATATTCGAAATCATTCAATCTTGCAGATAGCAAAAAAAGCATGTGCCCCTCAGCTTTATGCTGCAAGACCACACGCTTTATGATTCAGAGATTTTCTTTTACTCGTACAAGTTACGGATTTCCACTCCCTGAGGAAGCTTGAATGGATTTTCCTTGTTGATTCGGTCGTAGAACATGATGCCATCGAGATGATCGATCTCATGCTGGATGATGATGGCTTGGTAGCCCTTAAATTTAAGGACCACTTCCTTCCCCTCAAGATCATATCCCTTTACCTTCACAGATTCATAACGAGGTACAAAACCATGCACCGGCCGATCAACGGACAGACACCCCTCGCTCTCCGGTAAGTACACCATGGTTAGTGAGTGACTGATGATCTTAGGATTAACCCAAGCATGCTCTACAATCCTCCCTCTCTCGTCCGTAGAATACATCACGAACATACGCTTCAACAGGCCGATTTGATTCGCCGACAGACCTACGCCAGAGCGTAAATTGTATTCTTCGGAAATCTCCGGGTCCTGGCTGTTCTTCAGAAACTGAAGCATACATTGCAGAGTCTCACGATCCTCCTTATGTAGAGGAAGCTCCACTGGTTGAGCTACGGTACGAAGTACGGGATGACCTTCCCGTACAATATCATCCATAGTGATGATATATTCAGCACTAAATTTTGAACTAGACAATATTCCATCCACCTTTGCCTTACGGGCTTAATTTAAAGTACCTATGATATAGTATGCAGATTTATGGATTTATGAAAGCCGTTCGCAGTTTGCTACTATAATTAACATCAAATCCAAGTCCGGTCGCCAATGCGGCAAGGGGAAGATAAGTTTTATCTTCTTTGCCTACCTTTTGCAGAAAAGCAGGGGTATCAATGGCTACATTCTGTCCATTCACCTTAATAAATTTGCTACCGATCGTGATTACAACAGTCCGTCCACCGTATTCAATAGTCGCACTGGAGGTCTTATTATCCCACTTTCCGTTAGCGCCTACGGCATTTAGAATATCTTTAAGCGCCAAGAAGTTCTGACCATTCTTAAGGATGGGCTTATTCGGCGTATTTAACTCTACACCCTTTACAACAATCGACATCGGTACAGTATCCGTAGCCATCGCCGCTACAGTGGGAATGCGGTAGTCCCCCCATTGTAATTCAGCAAATACTTTTGCAATGGTCTCGTATCCGAGCTGCGTTGGGTGAAAATCCGCTTGTCCTGCCCCGATAATATGCGTGAGTGATCCCTCTGAGCCGGCAAACTTTGCCGCTACATGAGCTACTACTACCTTTACTCCCTCTTGATTCATACTTGCAGCCACACGATCTGCCGAATCCGTAAATTTCGCTGCTGCGGTCATCAATTTAGTGTACATCGCACCAAGAGCGATCTTAGGAGCAGGCTGATATTGGTCAGCCAGTATAATTGTTGCTTGAGGATTTATCGCACGAATATTCTCAAGACTCGCCTTCACATTCGTATTGTAATCCGCTAGCTTCTGCTCCAGCTGAGATTCGAAATCTGTATCTGTCAGCTCCTTAACCTGTAAGAAAAGACGGCTTACATCATTCCCGCCAATTGTAATCGTAATCAGATCAGCTTCCTTCAGCTCTGATGCGATCTGTGGGGTTAACTTTACGAACTGGTCTATCCGCGGATCTGGGAGACCTGACTGAATACCTTCAGCAGTAATCACTGAGCCGTCCTTGATGGCTCCTGTGTAATTACGTAATCCAGCAGTGGTCAATCCAAGAATACCATAATTGGTAAGCTCGCTCCGGCCATGATACCACCCCTGCTCCAGTAGTCGCTCCGCATAACCGTAAGGCTTGGTATTCACATCCGTCATTCCCGGCTCGTATCCGGCAGTAATCGAATCGCCAAGAGCTACGATGCGAAAGACATCCTGACTTGCATCTTGTGTTGTAGACGTGTCAGCTGCATTTGCTGATCCGGCACCTACGCCAATTAGCACAGATAACAAAAGCATACTGCTTGTGCTAGCTGCTAAAATTCTTCTCCACTTGCTTAGCATCGTATCCCTCCCAAAATGTTCTAATTCTCATTCTACCATCCCTGATAGCAACGCAAAAGAGCGGCCTCCCATATTCGGGAAACCGCTCTGCAAATCACTAATATGATCACAGCTAGAAACGAATGTCTTATTCTTTATTTGAATCCTCTTGTGAATTCAAATTTTTCCCGGCACGTTCCAGATATTTATCATAACGATCGTCTAGTTCATGTCCAATCTTACGATACCGCAGCGTCTCCTCCACAATAGGATCCATTGTGGTCTGGATACGAATTTCATACTTCGGAGAGATCTCACGGATTTCTTTAGCTTTACGGTCACCCTGTTCCATCTCACCATCAACCAACATTTCGCTTAGCTTGCGTTCCAGATCATCCTTCTCGCTCATGATGCATCGTCCTCCCTAAAGCTTATATCCTGTTGCTTCAGCATTCTTCAGTGACGAAACCAAATATTCGTGAATATGACCATTACTTGCTACTATATGACGAGTGCCAATATCGTATGGACGCCCAAGCGTATCCGTAATTCTGCCCCCTGATTCAAGCACTAGCAGTACTCCTGCTGCACAATCCCAAGGGCTTAAGCCTACTTCCCAATATCCATCTACCCGACCTGCTGCCACATAAGCCAAATGTAGAGCAGCCGAGCCTCCTGCACGAATTCCACGAATCTGCGGAAGAACGCTCTGCAGTCCTGCCATATTCACAGGTTGCGCAAATTCACGGTCCGGTGGAAAGCCCATGGCGATCAAGCTGTCTCCAAAAACGTCCTCCGTAGAGACTGCGGTAGGAACACCATGCATGTAGGCTCCCTTACCTTTTTCAGCAACGAACATTTCATCACGAATCGGATCATAAATTACACCCACTGTTAATTCTCCACGAATCACTAAAGCAATGGAGACACAGTAAAAAGGAAATCCGTGTACAAAATTAGTCGTACCATCTACAGGATCTACAATCCACAGATATTCATGCTCACGAGCTTCTTCCAATGCAGCGGTTGCTGCTGCTGCTCCCGGGGAAACGCCTTCCTCACCGAGGATCGCATGATCTGGATAATGTGTCAGGATCAACCTGCGGATCATCTGTTCAACGCCTTTATCTACTTCTGTGACCAGATCCTGTGCTGATGTCTTTGTATTAAGTTCCTTCACCAGGCCCTGTCTGCTCTTTATCCATTCTCCTGCTTTGGCAGCAGCATTAATGGCAACCGCCGTATGTCCCTTGCTTGTTACTACATAGGGTTCACGTTCTTTCTTACCCTCTGGTTTTAAAGGACTCATATCTTCACTCCGCTTCCTTGAACATAATCGCCATTGGCATGAAATTTAAAGCAATCCTATTCACAATACCGTTCAATACGCCAAAACGTTCTCAAAGTTCCGCCATAAGGGATACCCATTTCTATGATCCCTTGAATGTTAATCGTAATAAAGTTTCATTCAACGTACCCTATTTCAAGTTACATATCAAGTCATGATAGGGCCCGTATTCGGGACCTATCGCCTTATTTTCATTGTTTAAGGTTCGATATTCACACTTGCCCCATTTAATACAGAAATTCCGTTACCGGCATCCGCCAACTCCTTCATTGCTTCCATCAATCCAAATAACGCACCATCTTTTAGTTTTGCCTCAATCATAACATCGACTGCAGGGGTATCTGCAGCTATCCGCTTTAAAAAAGCTACTAATGGCGCAGGCTCCACACCATCTGCATGGCTGCGTGGATCAGACGGACTGCGCGGACTAGATACATGAATCTTAGGCGGGAAAAGCTCTCCAGATGGTACATCCTTCTGTGCAAGCTCGCTCCGCCATGTCTGCTGAATATCAGGCCACAGCTCCCAAGGGAGCTCTCCTTCATTATTCACCCATTGATGGTGAATATCCAGCACCATCGGCAGGCCTACGTTCTGGCAGACTGCCAGTGTCTCCGGGGCTGTGAAGGTCTTATCATCATTCTCCAGCGTAATACGTGCCTGCAGCGCTACTGGTAGCTCGCGGAAATGCTTCTCAAACCGCTTGGCTGCCACCGGCTTGTCCCCATAGGCTCCGCCAATATGAATATTGTTCTTCGCTATGGCAGGAAGTCCCATGGCATTCAGCATGTCCGTGTGGTGCTGCAAATCCCGGATGGAACTTACTAGCACCTCAGGACGGGGTGTACTAAGCACTGTAAAGTGATCTGGATGAAAAGACACCCGCATCCCATGCTTTTTCACATATTGCCCCACTTCCGCGAATTCCTCAGCGAGCGCAGCAAACGGATTCCAATCCTGTAAATCAGGATGCGTCGCCAGAGGAATCAACTTGGAAGTGAGACGGTACACGAAGATGTCCGAACCCACATTATGCTTCATTAGTCGCAGCGTATTGTGCAGATTCATCCGAGCGAGGTTCTCCAAACGCCGAAGTGCCGCTTCACGGTCATCCAGCTTCTTGAAGGAGGCCATCGTCATAGTCTTGGATGGTGAGCAGTCTTTGATAACGGTGGACATCGCTACATATCCAAAACGGACAATCATCCCTGCGCTCCAAAAAACATTTCATCTGCTAGTGCAGTTTGCACTTTTGATTCTTCTTCATTCAATTTACGCACGAGTTCCATTTCGACCGCTGTAACCTCATGCCCCTGAAAATTAATTTCTGCGATCGAGGCTGAGATTTTGACGATCGCTACAGCTACATTCTCAGGTGTGTAGGCAATCACCTTCTGACCCGTCGGATACACGCGAAAGCCCTGCTTCACCATTTTGGTACGCCCATACTCCAGCAGCTCGTACAGCTCTTGTTCATTCTTGAACTTACAGACGGAATTAAATTCAGTTTGAAAACCCATATTTCGTCGCCCCTTTCCAGTCGGGATGAACCCGCTAGTAGCTTCAATTACTCATTGTCATACTTAAGACCTTGTTTGAAATTATAGCGCTCTAAGGCTAACTCAATCATACGGTCTAACAGAGCTCTATAGGATACACCTGTCTCACGCCACAATAGCGGATACATGCTGTAAGGAGTGAAGCCAGGCATCGTATTCACTTCGTTAATTAGAATTTTACCATCCGATCTCCGCAGGAAGAAATCCGCCCGGGTAATCCCGCTACCCTCAATCGCTCTAAAAGCGGTTATCGCGGACTCCCGCAAACGATCAGCAACTTCAGAATCTACTGGCGCAGGAATCATCATTTGCGATTTACCGTCCGTATATTTAGCTGCGTAGTCATAATATTCTCCAGAAGAAACGATTTCACCCGGAACAGAGGCCTCTGGCTCATCATTTCCGAGCACACCGACCTCTACCTCACGAGCATCCACGAATTCCTCAATAATGACTTTGGTGTCATAACGGAAGGCGAAATCTATAGCTTTTACAAGACTTTCCTTATCAGAAGCCTTAGAAATACCTACACTTGAGCCCAGATTAGCAGGCTTTACGAATACTGGATATCCCAGTTTATCCTCTACACCCACAATCAACTCATGGCTTTTTCTTTTCCAAGCGCTGATGTTAAAATAACAATATTCACACTGATCCAGACCTGCATCAGCGAATAGCTTCTTCATAACAACCTTATCCATCCCTGCCGAAGAGGCAAGAACACCAGCCCCAATGTAAGGAATATTCGCCATTTCGAACAACCCTTGAATTGTTCCGTCCTCGCCATACGTGCCGTGCAGCAGTGGGAACATAACGTCCACCGCTTTATCCGCACCGGATAGTCCACTAAATACTACATTCAGGGCTGTGCCCATATCTTCCGTTGCATCTGAAAGCTTGAGCTGCTCTACCTCACTATAAGGTGCCGATAACGTCTCTCCGACTTTCCACAAGCCCTGTTTTGAAATATAAAACGGGATAATCTCATATTTATCGTAATCAAATGAGTTCATCACGGCAAAAGCCGTCTGTAGCGATACCTCATGTTCTCCGGATTTGCCCCCGTACACCAGCCCTACGGTTAGTTTTGCGTTCCCCATACCTTTATAACCTCTTTCTGTCTTATAAATAGTCGTTAATATGAAAAAAACGGTATTTCGTTTGATCCGTCCATGCGTAGGAATCACGATAGTCCCAGAAGCGATGACGACTGCTAACTGTACGTGCATTCACAAGCGGCATGCCACCAGCATCAAAGGCTGTGACGATCGTGCTGTGCTGGTATTGCCCGTTACCATCCCAATCATATTGAATGATATCGCCCAGCATCAATTGCTCCGGCCGCTCCATGACTTCCGCACGCAAGCCACTGCTCCGGCTAACACTCAAATAGCGCTGCAGACTGTCTGATACAGCCCAGCTATAACTCCACCATTCTTGTTTTCCTTGGTAGCCTTTGTACCACCAACCCGTTTCTCTTTTACCAGTATAGTTGATAGGCGCGCCCCCTGCAAAGAGGCATTGGGAGACATAATTCGTACAATCTACCTCAAATGTTTCGAACTCCGGATTCCCGTCTTTCCACCAACGATCGGCATAAGCCACCGCTTCTTCACGGTTGTAGCGAACCTCTCTTGAGCCCGAGATCTCACCAAGAATATTCCGATTTAGAAGGGGCTGTGATGGCAGCGGAGCAGGCAAAGCTTCCCCCCATTTGGACAACCTGCCTGATAACTCCGCCTCAGCTCTATGAACTGTATTCCTTTCGGGAATGGTTCGTTCAATAGCAGCGATTTCCCAACCCCCTCCGTCCCGCACAAAGGTCAACCGCTCCAGCTCAACCCTATCCTCGCGGTGGTTAACGCCTCCTTTTTCATAATAAAGTGCACTATGCAGCGTAACCTCTGCTACCACCTCATTCGGAGTCTGCCGGACGGTCCGTAAAGTCTTCACACCTGTTTCCCCACGCAGCGGAGTGATCCCACGAGCGGTATACCATTCAGCGATACGGCGTGAACGTTCCCCTTGCTCCACCAGAAAACGTGGATCTTTAACGGATACGGAAACTGTTTGCGATGAGGACTTAGGTTCCACCCTGGCCTTATTCACTTGATCTACATATACATATAGACTCTGCTTCCACTGTTGTTCCATTATACTCGCACCCCTTCATTCCCTTTTAACTACTGCTCTATGTATATGAAAGGAAACAGGCCGCTATACAGATCGCTTCAATTTACAGGGTAGGGCATATGCTTTGCTTATAGCTTACGTTTTAGAGGTAACTCTAAATGGTTTCTGAGATGCGATATTCGGGCTTTATATATAGGAAAAAAAACTTTACTCCCCTCTTTGTAACCGTTATAATTAAATAACATGCAATGTGAAATTGAGTTTCAATAGATGAAACAAGGAGGCGCACATATGCCAAGCAAGGATCATTTCTCGTTGGCCCGCACCCTGGAATCAGGTGGCAAATCTTATCGCTATTATGATCTTAACTCCCTTGAGGAACAAGGATTGGGCTCTATCTCTTCCCTTCCTTTCTCGATCAAAGTATTACTTGAGGCGGCTGTTCGTCAATTTGACGGACGGGCGATTACAGAAGAACATGTGAAACAATTGGCTGATTGGTCAGGCGACATTGATCGCAATAAAGAAATTCCGTTTATCCCTGCTCGTATCGTACTTCAGGACTTTACCGGTGTTCCGGTAGTCGTAGATCTGGCAGCTATGCGTGACACCGTAAAGAAAGCCGGCGGAGATCCTAAACAGATCAACCCGCTCGTTCCCGTTGACCTTGTAATTGACCACTCTGTTATGGTTGATGCTTTCGGTACGGCAGACGCTTTGGAATACAATATGAACGTGGAGTTTGAGCGCAACGAGGAACGCTACCGTTTCCTTCGCTGGGCACAGACCGCTTTCAATAATTTCCGCGCAGTTCCTCCAGCTACCGGTATCGTGCATCAGGTGAATTTGGAGTATTTGGCTTCCGTAGCCACCACTAAAACTATCGATGGTGAAACTGTCGTTTATCCAGATTCCCTTGTTGGAACGGACTCCCACACTACGATGATCAATGGACTTGGTGTTGTGGGCTGGGGTGTAGGCGGTATTGAAGCTGAAGCAGGCATGCTCGGACAACCGCTCTATTTTGTTACACCAGATGTAGTGGGCTTCAAGCTTACAGGCAGTCTTATCGAAGGGGCTACAGCAACAGACTTGGCTCTGACAGTGACTGAAATGTTGCGTAAAAAGGGCGTAGTCGGCAAATTCGTCGAATTCTACGGTCCTGGTCTTGCTAACATCAGTCTTGCTGACCGGGCAACGGTTGCTAACATGGCGCCAGAATACGGAGCAACGATCGGTTTCTTCCCTGTAGATGAAGAGACACTTGCTTATCTTCGCAGCACAGGTCGTCCAGATGATCTGGTAGAGCTCGTTGAGTCTTATTACAAAGCGCAAGGTATGTTCCGCACTTCGAATACGCCAGATCCTGAGTTCAGCGATGTAATTGAACTTGACCTAGCTTCTGTCGTTCCAAGCTTGGCTGGACCAAAACGTCCGCAAGACCGGATCGAACTTACGCATATGAAAGAAAATTTCGAAGGTATTATCCGTACACCTGTAGACAAAGGCGGTTACGGTCTCAGCGATGAGAAAATCGCCCAAGTTGTAGAAATAGAACATAAAAATGGCACCAAAAGCAAGCTAAGCACAGGCGCGGTCGTGATCGCAGCGATTACAAGCTGTACGAATACTTCCAACCCTAGCGTTATGCTAGGTGCAGGTCTTTTGGCGAAAAAAGCTGTGGAACGTGGTCTGACCAAACCAGCATACGTTAAGAGCAGCTTGACTCCAGGATCATTGGTTGTTACTGAATATTTGGAAAAAGCAGACTTGCTGAAGCCACTTGAAGCACTGGGCTTCTACTTGGCGGGATATGGCTGTGCTACTTGTATCGGTAACTCCGGTCCATTGCCTGAAGAGGTTAGCCAAGCCATCACTGATAACGATATGACCGTAGCTGCTGTAATCTCCGGTAACCGTAACTTTGAAGGCCGCGTACATGCTCAGGTCAAAGCAAACTACTTGGCTTCACCGCCGCTCGTAGTTGCTTACGCACTGGCTGGCACTGTAAATATCGATTTACAGACTGAACCGCTTGGATTTGATCCACAAGGTGAACCTGTATTCCTGAAGGATATTTGGCCAACTACTGCTGAAATTCGTGAAGCAATCGGTCTCTCCCTTAGTCCGGAGATGTTCCGTCGTAAATACGAGAATGTATTCACTGCTAATGAACGTTGGAATTCTATCCCTGTTCCACAAGGCGAGCTGTATGAGTGGGATGATAATTCCACGTATATTCAGAATCCGCCATTCTTTGAGCATCTGGCAGACGGTCTGGGAGACATCAAGGATATCAAGGATGCACGCGTTCTGGCGTTGCTTGCTGACTCCGTAACGACCGACCATATCTCACCTGCAGGTAATATCTCTACCTCTGGTCCTGCCGGCGAATATTTACGCGATCATGGTGTAGAACGTGCAGACTTCAACTCCTACGGCTCACGCCGCGGAAATCATGAAGTCATGATGCGTGGTACATTCGCTAATATTCGGATTCGTAACGCAGTAGCTCCAGGTACAGAAGGCGGAGTTACAACCTTCCTGCCAAGCGATGAAGTCATGTCCATCTATGACGCTTCCATGCTGTATCAGGACGCTGGACAAAATCTCATCGTTATCGCCGGTAAAGAATACGGCACAGGAAGCTCACGTGACTGGGCTGCCAAGGGCACGCTTCTGTTGGGTGTTAAAGCTGTTATCGCTGAGAGCTTTGAGCGGATTCACCGCAGCAATCTGGTTGGTATGGGTGTGCTTCCACTGCAATTCCAGGAAGGACACGGCTGGAGCAGCTTGGGACTGACCGGACGTGAGACCTTCAACATTACCGGTCTCGATAACGAGGTGACGCCAAGCCAAGATCTAACTGTTACCGCTACCCGTGAAGACGGTACTCAGTTCGATTTCCCTGTCACAGCACGTCTCGACAGTACGGTTGATATTGATTACTATCGCAATGGTGGTATTCTACAAACTGTACTTCGTCAAATGCTGGCGGATGCCACAGATTCTTCGGCTGTATCTGTAGAATAGACTTAATAAAGAACTGTCTCGCGGCCATGAGTGGCTGTGAGGCAGTTTTTTTTGTGTAGTTATTAGGGGCTTCTATAGATTAGAGGGGTGTTCTTACAGCCATGAATCGAATGGGCTGCTGGGGCATCCCTGTTTCTTGTCCTACCTCCATGCACGTTCCTAACTCTAAGCTACGTTTGATTCGTTGATGCTTGCGTGTTCGAAGCAGTTGTCGAATATAGGGAGTGATTATGATTCTACGCCTATCTAATAGGACTCAGATGACTGGTGATCGAATTAAGCGGCAAGGGATATGGGTACGTGGTACGGGTTTCTGGCTCTAGCATAAGCTGCACCTTTCAAAAACAAACAGCGATCCTCCAGTAACGGAGAGATCGCTGTTCTGCTTCTTAACGGTCTGTCTCATTCAGCGAAAAGCCCACTTTATGAGACCACCCTGTTCTTCCTATGGAATCATCATGCCCATTTCACTTGCTGCTTCCTTCAAGATGGCGGCATACTCCACTAACGTATCCCTAGACAGGCGGCTGACCGGCCCTGACAGTGATAACGCCGCAATCACATTTCCACTACGGCCTGTGACAGGTACCGCCACAGCAGCCGCACCAGACTCACGTTCTTCGAAACTCGTGGCATACCCCAGCCGGATGATCTCATTAAGCTGATCTTTGTATACACTCTTCTCAACGTAATCCGGCCACTCCGAACTCTCCAGCAGCTCTCTCAACACCTCAGGTGGTGCATACGCTGCTAACACCTTACTCGACGCCCCTACGGATAATGGCAGCCTCGCACCGATCTGTGCGACTCTACGGATCGCCTGCTGGCTCTGTACCGCCTGAATACGTACGCGTTCAATACCATCCCTTAAGTAAAGACTTACCGTCTCACCGAGTCGATCTCTCAGCCGTTCCATAGATGGCAGCAATACCGCTGCCGACTCGTCAAAAGCAGGCAGATGCGTAGACAACTCCCAGATTCGTATACCCAACCTATATTTTTCTGTCGCCGGATTGCGAATAAGAAAGCCCTTTTCCTCGAGTGTTGCCAGCAATCTGTGGACTGTACTCTTATGTAAGTCAATCTTTGATGCGATCTCCGTTAACCCTAAATCACTGTCCTGCGTAAAACAAAGTAATATGTCGAGCGCACGTTCTACCGCGCGTACCGTTAGCTTTCGGTCCTCCACAGTAATCCCCCCTCGTGTTTCATCAAATGAAACGCGGTTACATTATAATTAACTCTATCTTAGTGCAAAACTCTACGGAAAGTCCAGTATATTCACTGAGCCGATAAAGACTGGTCCGCACTTTACAGTTACATTACAAAACGGTCTAATTCATTGACTTTGTAAGTGCTTCAACTTACGATAAACATATTAAATATACTAATGCTTTAGTATCATTTTCGACAAATTATCCTAGGCACTAGTACTCACATCATACTTAGGAGGGGACCTTATGGATCTGACAACCAGCCGAGCCGGCACGTCAGTCTCCCGTCGTCCTAAACTACCTAAACAGGGCAGTTCATCACGACTATCGCTGCGGATGATCCGTGTTAAGCATATTATCGTTGCATTGCTATTATCTATATTTTTCTTTTTAGCATTTTGTTTTGTCTCGCTCCATGGCTACATCGCTTGGGTACTATCCAATCCAACCGTCGCGCCACTGTACTCCAATCCTATGATGGCCAAAGGCCTCGCCTACGAGGATGTAACCTTCCCAGCTAAGGATGGCAGTCGCCTGATGAACGGCTGGTATATTCCAGCCAAGGATGCTACTAAGACTATTGTGTTCAGTCATGGCTATGGTGCCAACCGCGAAGAGTCTTGGGTACCTATGTACGATCTCGCGCACTATGCACACAGTCTGAATTTCAATGTCGTAATGTTTGATTACGGATTTGCTGCCCAAGGTAATAAGGATATTGCAACCGGCGGCAAAAAAGAATCCCAGCAGCTTCTAGGCGCCATTGATTTCGCAAAGGAACGCGGAGCTAAAGAGCTCGTTGTTTGGGGCTTCTCCATGGGTGCTGGCACAGCACTGCAAGCAGGATTAGTATCTGAGGACATCGATGCGATGATTCTGGACAGCACCTTTTTGTTAGAACCAGACACGCTGTATCATAATATCAAGCAGAATATCGATCTGCCGCGCCAGCCTTCCCTGGCGATCATGGAAATGCTGTTCCCGGTACTGAACGGAACGGGACTAGATCAGATTCCTTATGCAAAGGTTAAATCCAAAGATTATCCTTTCCCTATCCTATTCATGCATGGAACCAAAGACGATAAAGCACCTTATCCTATTGCCGAAGAACTAGCAGCAAATCAGAACAATCCGTTCTCTGATTCCTGGATCATCGAGGGTAGTCATCATGAGCTGTTGTTCCGCGAGCATCCCCGTGAGTATTTGCGGCGGGTCTCCGCTTTCTTAGGGAATGTCCATCTGGCCAAAAATAATAATGGCGATCAGCCGGCGATGGCAAGTAATTAACTAAGCGCTAATAACCATACGAACAGCCTCTTCCAGGGACAGAAAGAAATGTATCCTAGGAAGAGGCTGTTTTCATCCCCAGGAAAGAAAGAAGCCAAAGAGGCACTCTAAGTTTATGTTCTTCATAACCTTCCAAGACCGTTCATATAATGGACTGATAAAGACATATCACGGGAGGTTTTCTTGGCATGCTATATGTATACGGGCCGATGCTGCCAGTACGTATCCTGGAAGAAATCGTATTTTGGAAAACACAAGAGAAAGAGCATACCGAAGTCATCAAAGCGATCGTCCCTAAATTAGAGGACCCTTATGTGAAACTCCTCGATGAATGGGCCGTTGTTTTTGGTGCAACTGAGCAGGCGGCACAACAGCTATTGAATGCTGCCCTTTCCGCTTCTCCTCCACCACAGGCAGAACTCACTGCGGAAACGGAGAAACTGCTACATATCTCCTGCAATCAATCCCAAGAGTTCGTCCGACAGCTCTTTGCCATTATGGAGAGTAGCGCAGCGGTCAAAGCCGTCCCCCTTGCAACTACTGTGATTCTGCATATTATTCGTGAATCAGAATACTTCCTAGCCGTACTGCAGACACTCAGCTCGCCCGGAAAGCTATCACAAGTCATGCGCGATTACACAGAGGATTATGTCGTAAACATCGATACAGACGATACTATGCGGAATGATGGATTCTCTAATTTTACTGACACTGTTCCTGATATCCGCGATAAAAACGACGCGGTACCCATTGGCGGCCATACGCTACCTCCCTTGCCTTACGCCTATAATGCACTAGAACCTTATATTGACGAAAAGACGATGAGAATTCATCACGATAAGCACCATCAAAGTTATGTAGATGGATTAAACAAGGCTGAAGTTAAATTAGCAGATTCCCGTAAGAACGGTGACTTCGATCTCGTTAAACATTGGGAGAGAGAATTAGCCTTTAATGGTGCAGGCCACTATCTTCACACGATCTTTTGGAACGTGATGTCTCCGCAAGGTGGGGGCCGCCCAACAGGTGCTTTACTAGAAGCTATAGAACAAAGCTTTGGAAGCTATGACAGCTTCACGAAACAGTTCACCGAAGCTGCGAATAAAGTAGAAGGTGGCGGCTGGGCCATTCTCGTCTGGAGTCCACGTAGCCATAGACTAGAAATTCTCACTGCGGAAAAACATCAAAATTTATCGCAATGGGACGTTGTTCCGCTCTTGGCCTTGGATGTATGGGAACATGCCTACTATCTGAAACATCAGAATAATCGTGCGGATTATATTAACGATTGGTGGAAGGTCGTCAACTGGCCATATGTGTCAGAGCGTTATGCCGCTGCCAGTAAACTGGCATGGAAGCCTTACTGATCTCTTACCACTTCGTAGAAGACATCACTTCTATTCGCTTATATTGACCCAAAAGGACCCATCGTTCACAAAAAGTGAATGATGGGTCCTTCTAATTTCGAGGCATAGACACCTCTATATACTATTCTTTAATCAAGTTCAGAAACTCCGCACGAGCGGCGGCATCCTCCCGGAAGACCCCTCTAGTAGACATGGTTACCGTCTTACTTCCTGGCTTCTTCACTCCACGTGCGCACATACAAAGATGTTCACCTTCCACAACGACCATAACGCCGTGAGGGCTTAGTACCTCCGTCATAATATCCGCAATTTGCGTCGTAATGCGCTCTTGAACCTGCAAACGCCTACTCACTGCTTCAACTAGGCGAGCTAATTTGCTGAGTCCAGCAATCCGTCCGCTCGGAATGTATCCAATATGCACTTTACCGAAGAAAGGAGCCATGTGATGCTCACATTGGCTGTAATAGACGATATCCTTCACGATCACTAGCTCTTCATGAGACTCATCAAAAGTAACACCGAGCGCCTCGCGGGGATCTATCGAATAACCGCCGAATATCTCTTCGTACATCCGCGTAACACGTGCTGGTGTTTCAAGCAGTCCCTCGCGGCCGGTATCTTCACCGATTAATTCTAATATTTTCTCAACGTGATACTCGATTTGCTCACGGTTCTCTGATACTTTACCGTTCACGTATTCATTGATGTTCCCCATGATGTCTCCCCCTTCCGCACCCGTATAATTTCTATCCGGACCCGGTTACTTACTTCTACGTTTATTCCCTTTAGCTGCTCCTGGTCGGGCGCCTGTCTGGTTCTGATTCTTCATCATCTGTTGGGCACGTTGCATTTGTTTCCCATTCAGGTTATAACCCATTTGTTTCGCAACCTTTTGCAGCATTTCAGGATCATTCTGCATAGTTGTCATTTGTCTGCGCAGATAATACACACCGATAAAAAATCCACCGATGAGACCTACGACCAATGTAATAATAGGTAATGCGATATTCATCTAAAGCCCACCTCTACACTCTATTGTCTGCATCGCCATATGGCGCGCGAATCTATCATAGCATTTCGAGAACTGGACAGCAATTGGGAATATGCAACCTATCTATGATCTTTTTCCTTCATTAAACATCGTTGTCCTCTCGTGCCTGCTTCGCAGTAAGGAGCACATCCTGTGCCCGGCTCAGCATTTCTTTTACCGTGTCATGCTCTTCGCGCTCTAAAGCCGATTCAACAGCAGCTAGAGCCTCCTCACCACCGATGCGTCCCAGTGCCCAAGCAGCAGTGCCTCGCATCTCAGGCCGCGGCTCTTTCAGAACAATTTCTGTTAGCTTTGGCACCGCTTCTACTTCCTTGAAATTACCGAGAGCGATGATCGCATTTCTTTGCATCGGCTTTTTGCCTCTCCAGGCAGCAGAGCTATTTCCGAATCTCTCTTTGAATTCACGGTTGCTAAGATCCAGGATTGGCATTAACAATGGCTTCACGATCTCAGGATCAGGCAGCATCTGAGGGCGATGATTCCAGTTCTTCCCTCGATTCTTGGGACATACAATCTGGCAGGTGTCACAGCCGTATAGACGGTTGCCAATCTTGGTCATGTATTCATCACTCAGAAATCCTTTGGTCTGCGTCAGAAAAGAAATACAAGCCTGCGCGTTAAGCTGACCCGGCCCCACCAGTGCACCGGTTGGACAAGCATCAATACACTTGGTACACTCCCCGCAGCCTTCCTCAACAGGCTCATCCGGAGCAAAAGGAATGTTCGTAACCATCTCCCCTAGATAAATCCAAGATCCCCATTTGGGTGAGATGATAGAACAGTTTTTGCCGCTGAAGCCTATCCCCGCTCTTTCCGCTACCGCTCTATCTACCAGTACACCGGTATCGACCATACTTTCCAGCACAGCCTCCGGTACACGTTCATGAATAAAGTCCTCTAGCTTACTTAAGGCCTCCCTCAGCACATGATGATAATCCCTGCCCCATGATGCTCGGGCGAGAATACCTCTTCGTGCACCTGGCTCAGATTTCGGAGGATTCTCCATTTTGGAAGGATAGGCCACAGCAATTGAAATAATAGATAAGGGCTTGTCCCCAGAGCTCAGAGCGGGGATTGTCCTTTTATCCAGATCCGGTTCCTCGAAACCAGATTCATATCCTTTGTCTCGGTGGTCTTGCAGAATATTTTTCAGATATAAAAAAGGCTCTGCTGTAGTAAACCCGATATCATCAATACCGAGTGACGTCGCAGCCTCCTGAATCTCCGCTTTAAGCTGTGCCCACTTGGAAGGCGGGGGAGCATACGGTGACTGAAATGTATTGTTCATTTCCGCCTTCTCCTTTTCATGTTATCGATATAATTCTTATAACCCTTTCAGTTTAGACAGCGGCCACCAGATATAATCCGCCCTGCCTACAATCATGTCCTGTGGGATGGAGCCGAAATAACGGCTATCTTTGCTTGCTGAAGCATGACGGTTATCTCCCATGACAAAATAGTTTCCGCTCTCCACAGTTAACGCAGCGAAATCCGGGTCTTCAATCTCAGTATCGATATAGGGCTCATTCACTATTTTTCCATTCACATATAACTGGTGATCCTTCACTTCTATGATATCTCCAGGTATACCAATGACTCGTTTCACTAAAAAGTCCTTCCGACTAGGGCCCGTGCTAGGATCATGAAGAATGACGACATCCCCGTGTTTTGGGTTTACAAACATCAATGAAAGCTTATTAATAAAGAGTCGCTCACCTTCCACAAGCGTTGGCTGCATAGACTGACCTTTAACCGTTGATATATTGAACACAAAAATATTAAGAACCGACATTACCGCAAAGACAACTACCGCTGTAAGCAACCAACCCTTCAATTCCGCGGCCAAACGACCACCAAAGCCTTTGTTTGATCTGGAGGATCTATGTCTTTGCTTCCGATTACGCATGAACTCTACTTGGGACTCCTGACTCAATATGTCACCTCTTATTCTCAATTATTGATGTCTATACTTGCAGATATTATAACAATAAAAAAGCATATCTCCCAGCCATTAGTAATGGACTTCTGGAAAATACGCTTGAGTATGAATGAAACAGACTATATCATCAACTATAGTTCTATATTTAGTAAATGTTTCCGCTTACGCATCTGAGTGATCAAAATTACCCAACAATGCTCAGCTTCCGGACAGATTTGAAAATTTGATTCTCGCTATATCCCATAGCTTCATACAATGGCAATGCAAAAGAATTATGCTCATCGACGGCTACGTAGATACCACTAACCTTACGAGCTTGAAACCTGGATTCCATAGCCGATACCAGACTTCTACCGACTCCTCTGCGGCGATAATCAGGATGTACAGCAATCCGGAAATAACAACCGTGGTTTTTCTCAATCGTACCAATCAGTGCTCCAACAATTTCTTCTTCATCTTCCGCAACTACAATGAGATCTGAATCCCATGAAAGCTGCCTGGAGAAAGGCTCGATAGTGTTCTCGAAACATTCTTCCGATAATGCTGTTTGCAGCAAATCAGTCACAGGGCTAACGTCGCTTAATTGAAAGGAACGAACGTGCATTCTTTAAAATCTCCCTTGTCTATGGCTTATGAATTTAACAAAAAGAAGGGGTTCCCTTAACATTGAGAAAATAAAAAAAAGCATCAAATACCGAGGAATACCTGCTTTTAAATCTATTAAAGCACACTTTTCTCGTGATATCATCATTTTTCTTTTGAAAGCGCTTAATATCAAGCGTTTACATTTTGGCTGAGATTCATTGTTTCATTATAAGGGTAATTATAAAGAGTTATGTCTATGGGGTGACGGCTCTTTATTTTAACATTTTTAATACAATTGATAATCCTGTTTACACTCCCATCATACTTTATAAACATTTATGTTTGTTTAGTGTTGCATTATTGATCCAGATACTGTTTAATTAAAGTATCCTATTGGGAGATACCCTATAGTACATATCAACAATAAAGAATTTTGACGATAAACCGCCGAAGTTCTTTATCTATACAAATTCTAATATACTCAGGAGGGATTTTTCCATGGCATTTCAATTACCAGCACTACCTTATGCAAACAACGCACTCGAACCACACATCGACGCTTTGACGATGGAAATTCACCATGATAGACACCATAACACATATGTGACTAATCTGAACGCAGCTTTGGAAAAGGCACCTGAATTGCAAAGCAAAAGCATCGAAGAACTTCTTACAGATCTGAACGCTGTACCAGAAGCTATCCGCACTGCTGTTCGTAACAATGGTGGCGGACACGCTAACCACACCTTGTTCTGGGAAGTTATCGGACCAAACGGCGGCGGCGCACCAACTGGCGCACTTGCAGCAGCTATTGATAGTGAACTAGGCGGATTCGAAAAATTCAAAGAAGATTTCGCAGCAGCAGCAACTACTCGTTTCGGCAGTGGCTGGGCTTGGCTAGTTGTTAAAGATGGCAAACTGGCAGTAACAAGCACACCTAACCAAGACAACCCAATCAGCGAAGGCGCTACTCCAATCCTCGGAATTGATGTATGGGAGCACGCTTACTACCTGAACTACCAAAACAAACGCCCTGATTACATCAAAGCGTTCTGGAACGTAGTAAACTGGGAAGAAGTTGGCAAACGTTACGAAAGCTCGAAATAAAGAATTAAATTACGGATAAAGTCATAGCCTTCAAGGCTGTGGATTTACCGTTTAACTAAGTATAAACAAAGAAGGTATCTCCGAGCCGTTATGGCCAAGGGATACCTTCTTTGTGTTTGGGTCGTTTATTTGGGTGGGGTGTGTAGAGAGTTTGTTTGAGACTAATTTCGTTTAGAAGCAGATTTGTTAAAAACAAGGTTCGTTAGAAACAGGGTTCGTTAGAAACAAATAGGAGTAGATCATTATCCTCGGACATCGCTTTTTTACGCCGCTTGAATGCAGATCAATGAGTGTGGAACGAGACTGCCCTTTATCGTACCGCTGTTGGAAAGACGCCTAAATGAGGCATTCTGCTTCTAATTAGGGAATAACTCCCTCTAATTCTGCTCATAAACACTTAAATACGAGTAATTAGGGAAATCCTCCCTCTAAATCATCCATATTGGAGCATAATTCAGGTATTCACCCAAATTAAAGGGAGTTTTTCCCCAAAAAGATCAAAAACAGATCCCCACAGCCAGTTTATAGGGAGGAATTCCCTTTAAACTGACCACGGGGATGAGGTAAGTGATCATATTTAGATACGTACGCCACTCTCTCTTCACACACAACTTATATACTCAACACATCAAACTACATCGACGCATTTAACACATCAAAAACATCTACACATTCGACTCGCTCAGCACAATCGACGCATTTAACACATCTTAAACATCTACATATTCAACTCGCTCAGCGCAATCGACGCATTTAACATATTTCCTACTCCAAAGACTTTGGATGCGTTTCTTACTCATCGACTTCAGCGTACTTTACTTACTTCAGACACTTCTCATATATCTGCTGCTTCTCTTACAACTCATTCTTCTGCCACATCGGATAATCTGCTACTTCCCCGACTTCGCCAGCTCTTCCTGCTCATCGAAATAAAGGTTCAGCAGCTTCAAGAAGACATTAGGGAACGCATAATTAGCCATGTCTTCACGGCTGATCCAGCGAACAGCTCCGCCATCCTCTGGACTAGTATTACCGTCCTCAAATCTCTCGATGGGCACGCTGCTGTCCATCTCTGGGAACAGGCCTGCATCCGCGGTGTAGGCTGCCCGTCCTTCTGCCGCTATTGGCAGCGGAAGGGCGTCCTCCTCCCTGCAGCGATACACCTGCAGGGTCCACACAATATGGCTGAAGATATGCTCAGCAGCCATCCAGTGCTCCTCAGGCCGGGCGGAGATCCCGGCCTGCCGCAGTGACCGGCGCAGCCGGTCCAGCGCCGCGGCCTCCGGCAGCCGCCCGCTCTTAGCGCCGCCTTCCGCTGGCGGCGCCTGCCAGTGCGGCAGCTCCCACATGCGGGCTAACAGCCCGCTTTGTGGCCGCTGCCGGATGAGCACTTGGCCCGCATGGGCACCGCGGCCCTCGATTAAGGCCGCCAGCCGCTCCTCTGGGCGCGGCGGCTTGGCCTTGGTCTTGACGGGCAGCGAAGTCTCGCAGCCCGCCAGGCGCGCAGCGCAATGCTCCATCACCGGGCAGGTTAAGCAGCTCGGTGATTTCGGGGTGCATACGAGCGCCCCGAGCTCCATAAGCGCCTGATTAAATGAGGCAGCTTCCCCCTCCGGGATCAGCTCAGCCGCCAGGCGCTCCATTTTCACACGGGTGGGTCCCTTAGCGATATCATCCTCGATTAGGAAGTATCGGGACAACACCCGCATTACATTACCATCTACCGCTGGCTCTGGCCGATTAAACGCGATACTGAGAATAGCCCCTGCTGTGTAAGGACCCACTCCCTTTAAGCTGAACACCGCCTCACGGTCGTTCGGTACCTGTCCCCCATAAAGCTCCTTTACCTGCTTGGCTGCATGCTGTATATTACGTGCGCGGGAATAATACCCTAAGCCTTCCCAACACTTAAGCACGTCTTCTTCAGGGGCGTCAGCGAGTGACTCCACCGTCGGAAAGCGTTCAATAAAACGATTAAAATAAGGGATTACCGTATCTACCCTTGTCTGCTGCAGCATGATTTCAGAAATCCAAATATAATAAGGATTGCGGTGCCTGCGCCAAGGCAAATCCCGCTTCTGCCCTTGATACCACTCCAGCAAATGATAACTGAAATATTGCTTGGCCTCTCGTAACTCCTGATCTTGTTTATCTTGTCCTTCTTTAAAATCCAGCTGTTTTGGTCGTTCATCTTGATCTTGCAGATCTTGTCCTTTTTTTAACTCTCGTCCTTCTCCTCGTTCCTGCAAATCCTGTCGTTCTTGTTGTTTCATTGTAACTCTCCTTGCCCTTCTATAATCACGGTTCAATTCATGAACCTAGCTCCTCCACCACCGCAAAAGCTGAAGCTAAATCACGGCCATGTGTTATCGTAAGATGAATGGTATACTTCTGTCCTTCAGGTAGATCTAATCTGCTCCAGGCTTCGCATGATAAGGTTACTTCCGGCTTACCTTTACGGTCAGGTAATATCTCAATATCCTGAAAACCAACCACATTACCAATGCCACAACCTAGAGCCTTCACAACGGCTTCCTTGGCAGCAAAACGCCCGGCTATGAACTCAGCCAACCTTCCACCTCTTTGCTCAGCAAGCTGGTACTCTTGCTCCGTTAGGATGCGCTGGTTGAATTTCTTGCCCTGTCCCCTGCGCATTACCTCTGAGATTCGCTCAATTTCTAACACATCATGTCCGATTCCGTAAATCAAAATTTCACGCTCCTTATGGACGTGTATCCTATACTACTTCAATAATGGTATGATCATTATACAGGTCATTCATTTCAATTTTAAATTATAGTCCTATAAGATTCTTTCTGCTATCTTAAAAGAAAATGGTTTGGAAGTCTATCTAGGCGCCTTCGTGATGGACTTGCTGATTTACTTCATTTATATATAGAGAGAGGGGATTACCCTATGCAGCATCGTAATTTCGAAATACCCGCAGGTGAAGACGCTGTTCTCCGCTGCTCACACTTTCCTGCCCAAGAAGCACCTAAGAGCCTTATCGTTATTGCACACGGCTACAAGGGCTTCAAAGATTGGGGGATGTTTCCTTACATAGCCACTACTCTCAGCCAAGATCATGAAGTGATCACCTTCAACTTCTCTCATGCTGGAATCGGAGAGGATCTGCTGCATTTTACCGAGCTTGAGAAATTCGCCCGCAACACCTTTCGTCGCGAGCTGAAGGACATGGAAATACTGTTGTCCTACCTTAGCCAGCACCCGAAATTCGGCAGCTTACCCTTATTCCTTCTAGGACATAGTCTTGGAGGGGGAATTTGTCTGGTCTACACGCTTGACCATCCCAGTGAAGTTAGCGGGGTCATCTCCTGGAACGGGGTTACGAAGCTCGATTTGTTGACGGAAGAACAAAAGCAGGAGATGAAGCAAACAGGACGAACCCATGTCCTTAATGCACGCACGGGCCAACAAATGCCGCTGGATGCTGTTATTTTAGAAGATATGGAGAACCAACAAGAACGTTATAACATCCTTGAACGCATGAAGACAGCGTCCTTCCCAGTTGTTCTTATTCAAGGCAGTCTGGATGGAGTACACCTCCGGCAAGGATCTGAGCAGCTCATTGAGCTCCGACCCGATATTAACTGGGTTCATATTCCTGAGGGTAATCATACCTTCGGTACTGTGCATCCTTTTTCAGGTACTACCCCACAATTGGAGCTTGCGATTGCTTCGACCACTAATTTTATCGATCAAACGCTGGCTAACTAAGATTCTTGTAGCTTATCCATCTCACAAAAAACCGCCACGAGAGCTGCTACAACGCAGACCCGTGGCGGTTTCTACTTCTACCTATTCTAAATTCCAGGAATGACATTGCGCTTATGCGCCGTTCTCCGGTAATAATTCTCGAGTTTCTCCGCTACCTCAGGGTTAACCTGTTTGCCTTCCAAATAATCGCTATTATCGTCATAAGTAATGCCCAGCTCGGTTTCATCCGTCTGCCCCGGCCATAAGCCTGCCGTAGGTGCTTTAGTAACAATATCCGCAGGCACACCAATATGAGCAGCTAATTGACGAACCTGACGTTTGTTAAGTGTGGATAGAGGTGTAATATCTACAGCACCATCCCCCCACTTGGTGTAGAAACCCGTAATGGCTTCTGAAGCATGATCCGTCCCTACTACAATCAGATTGTTCTCAAAAGAGAGCGCATATTGCATAACCATACGTGTTCTCGCTTTAACATTCCCCTTGCCTTGATGGGTCATATGACGATTTTGGCCCAAGGACTTCAGGCTATGCTCAACTTCAAGCGCAATCTCATTTACAGCTTCCTCAATGTTTGTCTCCACGGTATGGGTCAGATTAAAAGCTTTTGCGACATCATAGCTGTGCTGGATATCCTCTTGAACACCATATGGCTGGTATACGCCAAGCGTAATATACTCTGTGCCTTCTTGAGCCGACAGCTCGTCCGTAGCCTGCTTGCACAGACCCGCAGCTACCGCGCTGTCCACCCCACCGCTAATGGCGATCAATAATCCTTTGGCACCTGCCTTCAGCACGTACGACTTTAAGAAATCAACCCGTTTGCGTACCTCTGCTTCTACATCAATCGTTGGCTTCACACCAAGATCAGCAATAATTTCTTCCTGTAAACTCACAAACCACACCCCGTTCCATCAGAAATGGTTCCATATCCATCAAAATATCCATACCAAGTGAAGCTCTATGCTTCTAAGTATATTCTATCCCATTATCGCTCTTATATTTTGAAAAATCCCGCAACAGCCGAATTACCGACTAATGCGAGATTATATGGAATAACTTTTTTACTTGCAAAAACGATCAAAAACTTCTTTCAACTCAGCAGCAATTTCAGCAGCCGAACGATTCTCAACACTATGGCGTTCAATAAAATGAACGAGCTCTCCATCCTTCATCAATGCGATGGAAGGGGAAGATGGCGGATAAGGAGCAAAATATTCACGCGCTTTAGCAGTAGCTTCTTTCTCTTGACCTGCAAACACTGTGAACAAGTGATCCGGAGCGATCTCATTTTGCAATGCCTGAGCTACACCAGGACGGCATTGTCCAGCGGCACAACCACAGACCGAATTCACGACTACAAGCGTCGTACCTTTTGCGGTAGGAAGAGTGGCTTCCACCTCTTCTGGAGTCATAAGCTCCTGAAACCCAATGCTTGTAAGGTCATCACGCATAGGCTGAATCGAATCTCTCATATATTGATTAAAAGACATGGACATTTCTCTGCACTCTCCTTCACTGATTACTGTTTTGTCAGATAACATTACAGCAGTACTTACTAACTTTATTATACATTCATACTCTGTGAAAGCAAGAGATGCTACAGTAACCTGATTCAATCCGCAAGCATGGCTTCGCTATATTCTTCCTTTACTAAAGGGAATGAGATGGTAAATACTGTACCCTCTCCTTCTACAGAATCTACAGTTATTTTACCGTTATGCCGTTCCACAATACTGAGACACAAGGATAACCCTAGACCCGTTCCCTCCCTTTTTGTTGTGAAGAAAGGGGAAAACAACTTCTCTCGTTGACTGTCCGACATACCGATTCCCCTATCCCTTACAATCAGCTCCACTTGTTCCTGAGTACTATGTGTTTCCAGTGTCAGAATCCCCTTGGATCCCATAGCCTCCATGCCGTTTCGGCCTAAATTAAGGATAAGCTGCTTGATTTCCCGAACGTTTAACTCCAATTCATGGATGGATGCGTTCAGCTTTAGCTCAACACTTTGACCACGAAGATTAGCATCCGCCCACAGCAGCGGACTGACTTCTTCTATAACTCGGTGTAATAGCACTTTCTCCTTATCAGATATCCGGCTTTGCGCCAGCGATAGGAAATCATTAATAATGCTATTCGCCCTATCCAGCTCCTCTAATACGATCTGATAATAAGAATCCAAATCATCCGAGCTCTTTTCTCTCATTAGCTGTAAAAATCCGCGAACTACCGCCATAGGATTACGAATCTCATGGGTAATTCCGGCAGCCATCTGCCCTACTAAGCTCAAACGTTCCACATGATCCAGCTCTGAGCGGAGTTTCACTTCATCCGTAATATCCTGTGCAATGAGTACCACTCCACTCGTGAGTCCTGAGTTCTTATGCATTAGTGGTGCTGAATAAATTTGATAGATCCGCGTTCCATGAATCATTCGCTCATGGGAACGCCGTTTATGCTGAATGTTATCCCGTACCCGCATATATGCATCAGCATCCGCTGAACCATTAAAAAATTCCCTAACCGGCTTGCCAATAATATCTTCCCTTCTCAAATTGGGATAATGAATTCGTGTCATTCCCAACATACAATCATTGAGGTCAGTAACAACTCCGTGATCATCCAGGGACATAATACTCAGAGGTACTACATTTGTAATCTGCTGCAGCTTCTCAGACTCCCACTGGAAATTATCACTTATACTTTCCATATGTACTTTAGCCCGCCAACTACTCCAGACCATTTCAACAAAATAAACAAAAATACCGCCTAGTGCGATGCTGAAAAATAGATACAAAGTAATCAAAAGTGACTCGCCAGAATGAGCCTCATATATATTTTTCCCACCTATAATAGGCACAAGTGCAATGAACAACATATTCGGACAAAGAACCATCCATAACATACCTATCTTCTCTACCACTGTGCCTTTCTTAAAAGGCTTAGCTAGCCCAAACAGCAACGGATATAATAATATTCCTGAATTTAATATCATATTACTTATTCCTGCTGGCTCTGCAATGAATATATTACAGATAAGCAAAAAGATGGACAGCAGAATGCCTGAACGTACAGTTCCATATAAAATACCGATATAAGCAGGAATCATTCCTAAATTCAAATAAGCAATACCGAATAAAGTCGTCGAAAGAATAGAGCATAGCATAAGACTTAACGCACACGCCAAAACCAAAAAAGTTTGATTATCCGGGAAACTACCTTTTTTTCGAGCCACAAGCCCTCGGTCCACCCACCACTGAATCAGAAAAAGAAAGGAGCATGCTGCCGATATTTGCAATAATATATCCTTAATTGCGCCAATAATTACAATCACACCCCAAAATGGACAAATTCCCCTACATGACTAGATTAAAGCACAGGATTACTCTCCTGACAACGATTATAACCAAGTGAGCGGACAAGACTGGTTACATGACAGTCAGAATGGTATGATTCCGTTAGGAAAACACGAAGTAACACCCGTGTCTTAACATGTAAAGGAGTAAAATTTCATGAGCAACTTCGATGTGATCGTCATAGGTGGCGGCCCTTCGGGATTAATGGCAAGCGTGGCCGCAGCAGAACACGGGGCATCCGTACTACTGATCGACAAGGGAGCTAAGCTAGGACGAAAGCTCGGGATATCTGGTGGCGGACGCTGCAATGTAACGAACGTCAAGGAGAGAGATGAGTTAATCTCCCATATCCCGGGAAACGGGCGGTTTTTGTATAGCGCCTTCGACCATTTTAATAATCAAGATATCATTGCCTTTTTTGAAGGCTTAGGCATTGCATTAAAGGAAGAAGACAACGGACGGATGTTTCCCGTCTCCGATAAGGCCTCCAGCGTCGTCTCCGCCTTAATCAACAAAGTACGGGGTCTAGGTGTGCAGATTATGACGGATAGTCCTGTTTCACGTGTAATATATGGAGAAGGGGCTGTTAAAGGCGTTCAGCTTGGCTCGGGCAAAACGATTTCCAGCGCTGCCGTAATCATCGCCACCGGAGGAAAGTCCGTTCCTCAGACCGGCTCTACTGGAGATGGGTACCCATGGGCTGAAGCCGCAGGCCACACCATTACTGAGCTATTTCCGACAGAGGTACCGATTATTTCACGGGAAGAGTGGATTAAATCCGGTGAGCTGCAAGGATTGTCGCTACGCGATGTGGCACTTACTGTATGGAATCCAAAAGGAAAGAAGGTCATTTCTCATCGCGGAGATATGATCTTCACCCATTTTGGATTATCCGGGCCAATTGCCCTGCGCTGCAGCCAATTTCTGAGACAGGTCCAGCGTAAATCAGGGAATGACACGGTTGAGATGTCCATCGATCTCTTCCCTGATCTGAACTTGCAAGAAGTGGAATCATCGCTGCAGGACAAGCTGGACCAGGAGCCGAAGAAAGCGATCCGCAATTCACTAAAGGGGCTGCTGCCAGAACGTCTCATTCCCCTCTTGTTAGCTAAAGCTAACCTGGATGGAGATATTACGGGTCATCATGTATCCAAGAATGGATTGCATGCGCTAGCAGGTATCTTGAAAAGGATGCCCGTTAATGTTCATGGTACCCGCTCCCTGTCCGAAGCCTTTGTTACGGGCGGCGGCGTAAATCTGAAAGAGATCGATCCCAAAAGAATGGAATCTAAGCTTATGCAAGGGTTATTCTTCTGTGGAGAGGTACTCGATATCCATGGCTACACTGGTGGCTACAATATAACAGCAGCGTTCTCTACTGGATATACAGCAGGCAAACATGCCGCTGACCTTCGCCTTAGTTAATGTGTTGCAACTAAAAACAGCGTGACTTGAGAGGTTTCTCAAGTCACGCTGTTTTTTATCTATCTATCAATCTTTGCCCAATCGGAACGTACCAAATATTCTGCTGATAAAGAGTCCAACCATGTATCCAACCGGTACGAACAAGATGATCCCCCACCATCCATATAAAGAGAGACAGATTAGTGCGGAGGTAATCATTGTAAAGGGAAGTAATAAAATAGGGACCGCATGCATACCCGCTTCAGCCTTTTGTTCTTTCGTAAATGGAAGTATCCCGATGTAATCATCCCCAACAAACAAAGACCAGAACGAAAACAGCCAAAAAGTCATAAGCGATGTTAATACTACAAATCCCAGCCATTTAAATCCCGATGGAATGATAAGGATCGCTACCGCGGACACGGCAGTGAAAGCCAAGTAAAGCTTTAAATGGGCCGGATTCCGTACGAGTGCCTTAATCGCTGCCGCAGAGAAACGGCTCTCGGCAGTCTTTGATTTAAGCAAAGGCTGCGACTTCCGGAAAATCCATGGCTTATGGCGAGTCGGGCGAGGTTTATCCAGAACATGGCGGAGCAGTATGGCCGCTATCTTCATTCGCTGCTTGTAGTCCTCGCGCACATCGTTCATAAATGTCCCACGCATCAATAGGCGCCACCGGAAAGCAAATATTGCAACGACTGTGAATACAACCGCACTCAGCAATATGATGAGCGGGCGATCATTCCAAAGGCTAGCTACTCTGAAATAAATAGCGTTCGGGACGGAGATCGCCAGAAATAGCCATAACCAGCGACGCCAACCTTGCTTCTGTACTTTTACAAGATGTCCAAATAACTTAACACACCAACTGCACGCCAAGGTCAGAGCGAACAGCGCCCATACCTCCGATGACGTCATCTCAAATCCCCGAATCAGAAAAGGCAGTAACAGTGCAAAAGCTACACAGAACTTCAGCGAGGTTACAATCAGGCTGTAGAGCAACCCGCGAAATAGGATCGTATTCATCCATCGTTGCCGTTGTCTAAGAAATAATAGATCGCCTTCCTGCAATAATAGCACCAAGCCCCCGTTGCAGATCAAGAGCACTAATAATGAAGGAATGAGCATAAACGGCAAATTCACACTCCAAGCCGGTAGCGCCTCATTCCAGAACCCATAATACAAACGCCCTCCCAATAATCCCCCGGGAATAAGAATATATAATAGAACGGTCCAATCAGCCGCCGTACGGATAATAGCGGATTGCTCACGCCAATGAGAGAATAGCCGCCGTCTGAATAGTTGTTTAGCGTTAGAAAAAGCAAACGCCCGCTGTCCCTGCTTACTCATGTTAATTCGTCGAAGCAATCAAACAACGACGCCTCCGGCAGTCCAGCATAATCACGTATATCTTCGAGTGTTCCTGAGGCGGCAACCTTTCCCCCGGAGATCAATACGAAATCATCGCATATCTTCTCTGCTGTATCCAGTACATGCGTAGACATCAATACACCAGCTCCGCGCTTCCGCTCCGCTTCTAGCAGCCGCAGGAAATCTTTAGTGGCGCGAGGGTCTAAACCAATAAATGGCTCGTCCACAATATAAACATCCGGCTGTACCAAGAAGCCAAGCATTAGCATCATTTTTTGTTTCATACCCTTAGAGAATCCAGCTGGAAGATCATTGCGCACATGGCCCATACCAAACTGCTTCAACAGTATTTCTGCAGTTTCTTCGAACTGTTCGTACTTCAGTCCGTAGGCAGCGGCCGCTAAATCCAAGTGCTCCCACAATGTCAAATCCTCATAAAACACAGGTTGCTCCGGTACATAAGCGTAAGATTTATTAACTCCACTAAAAGACACTTTAGCCTTGGTATTCTTCAACAAACCAAGCAGGGTCTTAATGGTTGTACTTTTCCCAGCACCATTAGGTCCGATCAGTCCGAGCAGTTGACCTCGCTTCACTTGAAAAGAAATATCGAATATGCAAGGATCTCCCGCTTCATAGCCAGCTTCATCGATCTCAACATCGAGCACAATGTCGTCATAGCTCTCGGTATCCACTGTAGTTTCTTCTTTTTCCATACTCTCCATCTCCTAGTACTTCTAATAAATACTATTATAAATTGCATTCCCTATTGCGTATATGAATGATATTCAAATGATCAACAGAGGCAATCGCAACTTATCTAATCGTACTATATATTTTTCCTGAAAATAATCAAGCTGCTTTTTTCACAATAATAACTTAAGCCCTGCGCAATAGCGAATAAAAGAAACCTCCCATCAAAGGGAGGTCTGTCCTACAAGGTCCATGTTATTCGTAGCAGCTATTCCTTCCTGCTTCTTGATCGCCGCTTCATCCCTGCGCTCGATTTTACCACGCAGCATTAACAGCCCTAGTCCTAGCAATCCTGTAAGCAAACCAGATAGAATAAAGGCAGATACCGGCCCCGATGCTGTCACTAAGGCTCCACCGGCTACAGGTCCTAGAATAACAGCTGCGCTTGTCAGGCTGCCTATGGTTCCAAATACACGACCGGTGTATTCCGCAGGTGTCCGCTGCTGGAGCATTGAATTGAAGGGGATAAACGCTAGTCCTGCACCCACACCCGCAAACATGAAGGACCCAAACAAAGCAATGTTCATCCAGATTCCGGCTTGACCATGAGCAGTTACGATCCCTGCACTTGAGAAGACAATGCCCATGATTATAGCCCCTAATCCCATAAAAATAAGCGGATGCTTACCACTGCCTAATCGACTTACAAGCAGCGCAGATAGCAAGGTTCCAAAGCCACTGGCTGCTACACACCACCCCAGCAGATCTCCGTTCACACCTGGAATCTCCCGGAATAACGTTACAATCTGAGAGTCTCCGATCTGTAGCATTAGAAGCACCAGTACCAGCATAACAATGCCACACAGTACTACAGGCATTCCTGCAATCACATGCAGACCTGCCGACATTTCTTGGCGGAAGGAGTTACGCACCTCCGTATCCCCCCTGCTTGTTTCCGTATCTTTCTTCTTAATCGCAGCTGTACGCGGTAATCCAAGCAAAATAATCGCCGATAAAACGAACGTAGCAGAATCGATCATATAACAAACAGATATGCCGAAGGCTGCAACTAGCAATCCACCAAGAGCTGGACCCACAATTTTAGTTATCTGCTCTATAGATGAGCTAAGCGCCATTGCTTTATCCATCTGAGCCGCAGGAACAAGTTCCTTAATCTTTCCGCTTTTGGCCGGAGAGAACAACACATCCATACATCCCTTAGCCAGCAGGAGCACATAAACCTGCCACAGCGAGCCTGCAAATACCAAGCAAATAACAACCGCTGCACGGGCTATATCCGAACCAATCATTAGTGCCTTGCGGTTAAATCGATCACTTAAGTAACCTGCAAACGGTCCTCCTAAGAGCAAAGGCACTGCCATACATAAAGATATAGCCGTAATTTCCCACGGTGTGGCATTCCATTTAAACCCTACCATTGTCAGTAGCGCTAGTATATGCAACCAGTCTCCTACATTCGATACAAGCTGTGCCGCAATAAGTAGCATGAATGGTTTATTTGCGGTTAGCTTACTTTCTTTTAAATCATCAATATGATGTTCTTCCATCCTTCCTTCACTCCCCGTTACTATTTCTCAATGAAATAATAGTAAAATATTGGGGATTGTCATTCATCCGTCTGGAGGCGTAAATAACACTGAACCGGGGGATGAAATTGATATCCTTTCAGAGACTGAAGTAAAAAAACATTCAATTTCAGCATCTTCAAAAAATTGTTTGATTTTTAATAATTAAAAGTTGCTCATTGTGACAAATCACATGTTCTTCATTCGATCTTTCACGTATTCTATTGTTATCTCAAAGTTCGTTGCACAGGTAAACCGTGCACTAATTAATATGATTACAGACGTGCGACGAGTTCACATGATTAACGATAGAGGGTGGAGAAGCATGATACAATCTTATGAACGTGATACACAATTAACACTACATTTGTACCGGGTATTTGCCAAATCATTCAAGAGTATTAATGAGCATGCTGTTACCGGCAGCAAAATTGAAGGTTTTAACCCTACTGCCTTTGCCGTCATGGAAGTGTTGTACTATAAGGGACCACAGCCCATTCAACAAATTGGTGCCAAACTACTGCTACAGAGCGGCAACGTGACTTACGTTATCGACAAGCTCGAAGAACGCGGCTATTTGCAACGCAAGCCTTGTCCAAGTGATCGTCGTGTGATTTTCGCAGAGTTGACCGCGGAAGGCGAACGTCTCATGAATGAGATGTATCCGAAATACTCAGAGCGTCTTCATCTTGCTTTCAGCGGACTGAATGATGAAGAGAAGGAACAAATGATCACTCTGCTCAAGAAGATGGGTCTGCAAGCTGAGAAGCTTTCCCCTCTTCCCCGTAAGTAGAGCTAGAGGCTAGGCTGCTTTTTACTTCATATGTGTTAGACAAGCTGTTATTGCACGAAGAAGCCCGACCGGTAAATACCCGGTCGGGCTTCTTTATGTGACTTAGAGAATGAGTTATGCCTTTTTTAATGACGAGGTAGCATCCTCTACTGAAGGTACACCCTTGCGCAAACCCCAAGATATAACTAGTGACAAGACTGCGAAAACTGCCATCACAATAAATAGTGAATGAAGTCCCCCTTCTAGTGCACCACGTAAACTGTTTGATACTTCGCCGGAGAGGTTAGTGCCTGTATGCGAGCCTAGCAGCTTATTAATATCATCACCTGTAACATTTGAATCCGGTTGTTTTCGCAACAGCTGATCAATATTCAAGTTCAGCCAGGAACCGAAAATAGCCACCCCAATGGTCTGACCTAGTGACCTTGTAAATGCATTAAGTGCTGTGGACGCACCGCGTTGATCATACGCAACCGACGACTGAGCGATAATCGTGAAGACCGTAGAGGAGTATCCGAAGCCTACCCCACAGACCAGCATCAAGCATAAGAGGATTACCTGTGAAGACTCTCCTGTCAAGAAAACCAGACCAATAGCTCCAGCAGCAATCATCATCAATCCAAGCATTGCCGTTCGACGAGAACCCGCTCGCAGAATCATTCGTCCGCCTGCGATTGACCCAAACATCCAACCTACAGACATTGGTGCAAGCAGCAAACCTGAGATCGCAGCGCTTTTTCCAGAAACGCCCTGAACCCATAAAGGGATATACGTAGAAAGTCCAATAATTAATGTGCTTACAAGCAGGTTAGCGCCCGTTGATACTGCGATATTACGATTTGAGAATAGATTTAGCGGAAGCATAGGCTCTGGTGCACGGCGCTCCACAAACAAAAATAGGATTAGCAGGATAACCGCTGCACCCAGTGTTGCGAGTAGTAACGGAGAGGTCCATGCCAGGTTCTGCCCTCCCGTGGAGAGTCCAAAGAGTAGAGCACCCATGCCTGCTGCGAACAGAAGAACGCCTGGCACATCGATCTGTGTCTTCCGACGCACCTTTTCTTCCTTCAGGTAGCGCGCAATAAATACCATTGCCAACACGCCAAATGGCAGATTGAATACAAATACCCAGCGCCAGCTTAAGTAATCTACCACATAGCCACCAAGCAGTGGCCCTACCAAAGAGGAAATCCCCCATACAGAGCTTAGCAACCCTTGTGTCTTTGCTCTTTCTTCAATGCTGTAAATATCACCGATAATGGTAAAGGTCATTGGAATAAGTGCACCCGCACCGATCCCCTGTATCGCGCGAAACAGGATCAGCTGTTCCATACTTTGAGATATACCGCATAATAATGAGCCTAGTAAAAAAACAGCCGCTCCCCACATGAATACAGGCTTGCGTCCGAACAGATCACTGATTTTGCCGAAAATAGGTGTAGTAATAGCCATTGCCAGTAAATATGAAGTAAATATCCAGCTCAGCCACTGCATTCCCTGAAAGTCGCCTACAATCGCCGGCCCGGCTGGTCCTGTTACAGTCCCCTCAATAGCCGCTAGAAACGTGGCCAGCAGTACCCCTGTTAATATTAGTTTACGTTCTAAATCCCCTGTTGACTTCAATGTTCCAAACCCTCTCTTTATGTATTAAGTGGATTGCCACTCCTCGCGCAGTAGAGCATGGAGAGCAGTATCCTGAAATCCGGAAGCGATCTGCCTGTATTGACGCAATACGCCTTCCTTCTGAAATCCAAGCGTATGAACCAGCCTCTCCGCACGGATATTATCAGGATGACAGAGCGCTTCAATCCGATTCAAACCCATAATATTGAAACCAAAATCGAGTACAAGCCCAAGCGCTTCTTTCATATATCCAAGCCCCCAATAGGTAGGCGACAGATCACAGCCTATTTCACCACGGTAAGCTCCCTGAAGCTGCCAATGGTTATATCCACAGCTACCTATGACTTCCTCCCCAGGTCCAATAATACTCCAACGTAAGCTCTCCTCTTCCTGAGCCATCTGTGATAGAAGGTCGATAAGCTGCTTCGTCTCTTCTATAGAGGATAATGCCGGTGCACCCAGCCAGAGAGAAACTTCCGGATGAGACCAAACCTGAAATAACGCTGAAGCATGCTCAGTAGTCATAGCACATAATTTTAATCTTCTACCGATCAGTGTAGGTGTCACTCCATTGCATAGATACAATTCTCCGCTCCCCCTTCAACTTATCAATTATACATCATACAAGAGTATATCCTTAAGCTAAAAGTTCTAATTTCTTTAACTTTGAAAAGAACAAATTGTATCCTCTCACGTAAAAAGCGCCTGCATCAGAAGGGTAATTCTCCCTTGATACAGACACTTTTATGGAACTTTGCTTTAAATGATTTCATTCTGCTCCCTGAATAACTTCACTACACAGCACCTGAAGTTTGGCTCGAATATCCTTGAACTCTTCAATACCCGTGCCAGTAATACTGTACCCTTCACTATGTGCAGTCAGAAAGTTGTCCAGCGTCAGCTTTTCCAATTCCTGTTTCACTTCGCGTTCTCCTACACGATACCCCATGTCTTCCAGTCCGAGCAGCATCTCCGAGATCGTCACATCTTTATCATGAGCACAATAAAGCATGTGAATTCCTATGAACAAGTTCTGTACATCAGCGCGCATATTCCACTCCTTCTGGCAACAAAGCCTTCGGTATTTACTCTTGCATTACCCTATGACAGTTCATTGGAAACATCATCACAAGGGTTCAGTGCTACAGAGGGATCATAGCCCATCCCAAAATATCACAAAACAATGTTGTGTCTTGACGTACCCCTCATAGCTGTACTATGTTGTTAGTTACAGTTATGGTTTCATATTGAATTTAAAGTACAGGAAGGTGATGCTTCATGTTTCAAGCTATGCCATATGATGGAACGCGCAGCGAGCAGTTTGAAGCCGTTCTAATCCAACTCGAAGCATTGATAAAGGACGAACCAAGTGCTACAGCCAATCTGGCTAATGCTTCGGCACTACTTAAACACGCTCTACCGGATACGAATTGGGCCGGTTTTTATTTATTTGACGGCAAGGAGCTAGTACTTGGACCTTTTCAAGGCCTCCCTGCATGCATTCGAATTCCGCTATCTCGCGGGGTGTGCGGAACGGCAGCCGCCGAGCGGCGCACACTTGTAGTAGGTGATGTGCATGCATTCCCAGGTCATATCGCCTGTGATGCAGCCTCCAACAGCGAGATTGTTGTTCCTTTAATAAAGGATGATCGCTTGCTTGGCGTACTTGATATCGACAGTCCGCTCAAGGATCGCTTTGATGATGAAGAACGCCGGTTTCTGGAGCGGTTCGCAGCTTTAGTATCGGAAGCTATCTAAAAATCCTCTCACAAATATATACTTTCTAGATAGGTTAAGCATAAACGCCTTCGTCGTCCTCATAAAGACGGTAAGCGTTTAAGCGAGAAATATAAGACATAAAGTATGGTGTGAAACTTATACTTTATGTCTTATATTTAAAAAAAGGCTGTCTTATTTGTAGGGGTTACCTACTTATAAGACAGCCTTTTTATGTTGATCCTACAGTCGAACTGGACTAATGTTCCAAATCTCAGCTGCATAGCGACTAATTGTGTTATCGCTGGAGAATTTACCGGAATGACCAATATTAATAATGGACTTCTTCAGCCATTCTTGCCGGTTGCGATATGCCCGATCAATTTCGACGTGCGTCTCAACGTAACTAGCGAAATCCTTCAGGACAAAAAACTCATCGTTATTATCCAGAAGAGAGTGGAAAATGCTCTCAAACTCCGTAGCGTGACAACATATAGGTCCTGGTTTGATTAACTGATCCAGCACTTCTTTCACACGACTATCCCCGTTGTAAATATCACGCGCATGATAACCGCCATGCTGGTAGTAATCCATGACCTGCTCAGCACGAAGTCCGAACAGGAACATATTGTTGTCTCCCACCATTTCATGCATTTCTACATTTGCGCCATCCATCGTTCCTACCGTCAATGCACCGTTCATCATAAACTTCATATTCCCGGTACCAGATGCTTCTTTGCTGGCTGTAGAAATCTGTTCACTGATGTCCGCTGCAGGAATGATCTTTTCTGCTAGGGATACCGAATAATTTTCAAGGAAAAAGATACGAATCTTCCCTTTAACATCCGGATCTTTATTGACTACCTCCGCAACTGTATTAATCAGTTTGATAATCCGCTTCGCCAGATGATAACTTGGCGCTGCCTTTGCTCCGAATATAAACGTGCGTGGAACCATATCCATCGAAGGATTATCTTTGATTTGATTGTACAAATGCAGAATATGCAAAATATTAAGCAACTGGCGCTTGTAGGCATGTAGACGTTTCACCTGTACATCAAAGATAGAGTCAGGATCGACATGTACTGAATGCTTACTGTAGATGTACTCTGCAAGACGAAGCTTATTCTGGCGCTTAATACTGGCTACTTGTTCCTGGAAGGAAGCATCCTCACAATATTTAATCAAGCCAATCATTTCTTGAGGATGGCTCACCCAACGGGTCCCTATCGATTGATTGATTAAATTAGCCAGATCTGGATTGGCATGCAGTAACCATCGCCGATGGGTAATTCCGTTCGTCTTATTATTGAAACGGTGTGGATACATTTCATTAAAAAGTCGCATCTCGCGCTTCATTAATATTTCTGTATGCAGCGCCGCTACTCCATTGACACTATGGCTCGCTACAATCGCCAGATGAGCCATCCGAACCTGATCATCATGAATAATCGCCATCTGCGCAATTCGATCCTGATCCCCCGGATAACGACTCATAAGCTCGCCACAGAAACGCGCATTGATCTCTTCAATGATAAGAAATATACGTGGCAGTAGCTCCCTAACCATTTGAATAGGCCATTTCTCAAGCGCTTCGCTCAGAATAGTGTGATTAGTGTAAGAGACCATACGCGTCGTGATACTCCATGCCTCATCCCAGCCTAAACCATGTACATCCATCAGTATCCTCATCAATTCAGGAATCACCAACGTTGGATGTGTATCATTAATATGAAGAGCAACCTTGTCTGGCAGCGATTCTATAGGAATCCCAAGCTTGGCATAGGTACGCAGAATACTTTGCAGCCCCGCGCTACAGAGGAAATACTGTTGCTTCAGGCGAAGCAGCTTACCTTCGTATTGAGAGTCATCTGGGTAAAGGAACTCCGAAATGGATTCTACAGAACGCTTATACTCCAGAAACTTATGATAGTCCGTCCCGGCAAAAGAACCAAAGGTTCTTGAGGGCTGGGTGATGGATTCTGCACTCCAGTTACGCAGTGTATTCACATGCCGGCGATCAGCACCAATGATAGGGACATCGTAAGGCACTGCTCGAACAGCCTCATATTGCGTATGATCGAATACGAGTCGTCCGTTCTCTTCGCGGGTCTCAATAGTCCCCCAGAACCTAACTTCAACCTGCTTGTCTTCGCGGCGCACTTCCCATACATTATCATTCTGCAGCCAGTAATCAGGAAGTTCCACTTGATACCCATCAACGATCTTCTGCTCGAACAGGCCATATTTATACCGTATACCACAGCCATGTCCCGCATATTGCAGGGAAGCGAGTGAGTCCAGGAAGCAGGCGGCCAAACGACCGAGACCTCCATTCCCTAGCCCAGCGTCCGATTCCTCCTCCTCTATATCCTGCAAACAAAAGCCAAGGTCCGCTAAACCTTCACGTACTACTTCCAGTACACCCATATTCAACAGATTGTTCCCCAGAAGCCTACCGATCAAGAACTCCATTGAAAAATAGTAAACCTGCTTATCTTTATCGAGCTTATATTTCTGGTTCGTTTCCGCCCAATTTTTCCCGGCGTTCTCACGAATCATGTTGCCCAGTATTTTATAGACATCGGCATTCGAGGCTTCCTCAAGTGGTTTACCTAATTTACCAATGAGGGTCTCACGGAATACCTGTTTGAAAGATTCTTTATCGTTAAACAACAGTAGGTCCTCCTGACAAATGCTTTTATTAGAAGTGCAGCAGACTGTGCCATTAGATCAGATAGGTTAATACTGCTTTGTTCATCTAATCCAGTCGTTAGATCTTGCTGCTCTTGGCGATGACGAATGGACGTTTGCTATCTCCAACAAGAATTCGATTCTTACTCAAATGTACGTCTTTATCCATGATTACATTCTCAATGACCGCATTTTCTTCGATGACGCACTTTTGCATAATTACTGAGTTGATGATCTTCGCTCCCTTACGTACCTGAACCCCCCGAAAGATCACGCTGTTCTCTACCGTTCCAGCTATAATGCAGCCATTAGCCACCAACGAATTACTGACATTAGCACTTTCCAAGTATCGGGTCGGAGCCTCATATTTTATCTTCGTCTGTACCGGGCTTTCTTTGAACAAACTGAAGTAATTCTCCTGCTGGAGCAGTTCCAAACTGTTCTTATAATAACTCTCTAATGAATTAATTACGGCATGATAGCCATGATATTCGTATGCGGCGATATTAAATTTGTGTCGGTTCTTCTGAACTACATCTCGGAAAAAATAACTCTCTCCATGCGCAATGCAATGCTCCACCTGCTCCAAGAACAGTTTTTTCTCCATAATGAAGATATCCAGATATAAATTAGGATGGTCTTTCTCATGATGGATATTAGTCACCTTATTCTCTTCGTCTACTTCAATACGCTGGCATAGATCATGTTCTGGCTGCAGTTCTTCAATCTTTTTATACACTACTGTAACGTCGGCACCCTTCTCCAGATGGTAACTATATAAATCCTGAAGATCGATCGTATTGATATGCTGGCTGCCGGAAAACACGATATATTTAGCAGATCCCCGTTTAAAAAGATCCAGATTGTTATGATAATGCTGTAAGTCCCCGAGAGAAGTATCCGTTGGATCGTTCCAGTCTGGAGGCAAAATGAATAATCCCCCATGCTTGCGGTTCATATCCCACGATTTCCCGTCACCCAAATGGTCCATTAGAGAACGGTATTTACGGCGGACGAACAGGCCAACGCTCTCCAGGTCTGCACGCATCATATTAGAAAGCACGAAATCAATCAACCGATAACGACTGGCAAAAGGTACGGCTGCACCACAGCGGAAATAAGTGAGTTCATTTAGTTTGTCGAGTTCATGATCCAGATTAATTACACCCATGAGTTGCTTCATCGGAATCCACCGTCCTCTTATAATTTATAAGAAAGTATAAGTTTCACGATATACTTTATCCTTATAAATCTCGCATAAACGCTTACCGTCCCTAGAAGGACGCCGAAGGCGTTTTAGCTTGATTATATGGTTTTGGCCACAGCTGATTTACGTTTTTTGCTTTTATTGTCGATCAGCAGAATTTCGTTCTCGTTCTCCCGTTCGATGCCTATTTCCATATAATCGTCGATTACCGTATTCTCACTAATAATCGCTTTATGAATGCGTACGTTCTTGCCAATCTTGACCTTAGGCATAATCACGGAGTCCGTAATTACACTTCCTTCACCTACTTCTACCCCATAAAAGAGAACCGAATGATTCACTTCTCCGTGCACTATGCAGCCTTCATTAATAATGCAGCCTGACACTTTCGCCCCAGGGGCAACATATTGGGCAGGTTGATTCGGATTACGCGTAAAAATGCGCCAGCTGGGATCATTTAGATTAAGTGGAGGGGTATCGCTCAGCAAATCCATATTTGCTTCCCATAAGCTAGTTACTGTACCTACATCTCTCCAGTATCCCTCAAAAGGGTACGCAAATAAGGAGTTTCCGTCCTCCAGCATTAAAGGAATGATATCCTTGCCGAAATCGTGGGATGATCCTACATTCTCCCCGTCCTCTAGTAAATGCTTGCGGAGAACCTCCCATTTGAAGATATACACACCCATAGAAGCTAATGTGCTTTTTGGCTGAGCGGGCTTTTCCTCAAATTCGTAAATTTTTAGATCGTCCTCCGTATTCAAAATTCCAAATCGGCTTGCTTCCTCCAGCGGAACGTCAATGACAGAAATTGTGCAATCAGCGTTTCTTTCCTTGTGGTATTGAAGCATAGCGTGATAATCCATTTTATAAATGTGATCACCGGACAGAATAAGAACATGCTCTGGATCAAACTGATCCACAAACTTAAGATTCCGATAAATCGCATCGGCTGTTCCCCGATACCAGCTGCTTCCATTCTCACGTTCATGCGGTGGCAACACGAATACCCCACCGTTCTTACGGTTCAAATCCCAATCGCTGCCTACTCCGATGTAAGAATGCAGTATGAGTGGCTCATATTGAGTCAGCACACCAACTGTATCAATACCTGAATTGGAACAGTTACTTAAAGGGAAGTCGATGATCCGATAGGTCCCTCCAAAATAAACAGCGGGCTTGGCAAGCGATTTGGTTAAACCTTTCAATCTTTTGCCTTGGCCTCCAGCCAATAGCATGGCTACCATTTCCTTTTTCTTCATGGAAAAGCCTCCCTTGACTTATGGGTAATATGAAGTTCAGCAAGCACAGGTTGAATGAACAGAAGTTCCAAAAAGAAGTGAATGAACAAGAAATACACTTGAAAGAAATGAGCCTTGATAGGAAGATGGACAAAGATGAGAAAAACGTGGAAGGAAATGTAACACAGTCGAATGATCTTTCCTAAAATGGGTAACTTTCACCAAAATCAGGAGATTATCCTTATTGTAAAGTGTTCTATATCCGCCGTCAAAACCCTTTATCACATTTTCGAAAATCCGAATTTTTTAACCTTGTTTGTTATTAAACACATTAATATTACTTATAACTAAATTAACCCCTTTGAAACATCATGAAATAAGAAAAGGCTGCTTTAATCGTAAAGCAAAGGGACTCATCTTCAGCAAACATTCAACCGAATATGTCATAATGTAGCTATCTATCACTGATTTGGAGGTACCTATGATGAAAGCAGCTCAAGGCGTTCGACTACTGCTCGTAGATGATGAGCCTCATATATTACAATTTCTAGAGCTGGGTCTCCTTAACGAAGGATTTGAAGTCAGAACCGCACCCGACGGAATCACAGCCATCTCGGTCGCTACTGAGTTCAAGCCACATGTAGCCATCCTAGATGTCATGATGCCTGGCATGGATGGATTCGAGTTATGTCATTACCTTCGCTCGGAAGAGACGGAACTAGCCGTTATTATGCTAACTGCAAAGGATGAAGTGGACGATCGAGTCAAGGGTCTCACTATTGGTGCTGACGATTATATGGTCAAGCCCTTCAGCTTCGACGAATTGCTTGCCCGAATTCAAGCGCGGCTACGCAATCAGTTTCCAGGTCTGCTCGGCGAGGTACGCTGCGGTCCATTCCGAATTGATAGCCGTAGAAAAGAAATTCGCTTCAAGGAAGAAGTCCTTGAACTCTCACCCACGGAATACGAGTTATTACAGTATCTCGTTATTAATCACGGCCTTGTACTAAGTAAACCCATGATTCTTGATAAAGTGTGGGGCTATGACTTTGGTGGTGAGGAAAATATCGTTGAGGTCTATATCCGTTCGCTTCGCGAGAAGCTCGGGGATAAGGAGCACCGTATTATCCGTACCCTGCGGGGAGCAGGCTACCGGGTAGATCTATGAGTACGCGCATCTCTAAATGGTTTCGTAAGCTGCCTGTACCACGTTCTCTGCGCAAGCAGTTGCTAGCCATTTCGCTGCTCATTCTATCAGGATTACTGCTGCTAATCGGAGTATTACAATATATACTCATGCGGGATTTCATATATAGCAATAGAGCAGAGTCTATGGAAGCGCAAATACGTTCTGTTCCCCGTGAGATGTTTTTCAACTTTTTCAATTCCTATGACGAGGACACCATAACTCCGAATGAGGGAAACACCGAGTATAACGGCAATTTGCCGGGGGAAAGAAACGGCGAGAATAAAATCCCAAATGGTCAAAGAACCGGTGAGAATAGGCGTCCACTCCTGCTGGATGCCCATACAACCCTCGCTATTTATAGCTCAGATGGCACCTTCAGGGACTTACAGCAAATGACTTTATCTGATTCAGCCGCGCCTAGATTAACGAATGAGCAATACAATAATCTGCTCATTCATACCACGGATAGAGCAACAGGAAATTACAAGCTCATAGAGGCCGATGACGGCACTGAACATCTGGCTATATTCGTGAATCTCTATAGACCTGGAAATACTCGATTGCTACTCCAAATGAGTGTAAATACCGGACCTCTTACGGATGTAATCTTACAGCAATTGATGATATACGCAGGTTTGTCAGTGATTGCTTTATTGGCTGGCTTCTTCCTATACTTGCCTGCCCTTCGAAAGACGCTGGTCCCTCTTTCAAATATGGGAGAGTCCGCCGAGATCATTGATGCCGGTAATCTGGATATCCGATTTCCAATTAACCAAGGCCAGACTGAGATCGACAAGCTGGCTCATTCATTCAATGGTATGCTCGAGCGTCTCGAAATATCCTTTCATAATGAACGGGAAGCCAAGGAACAGATGCGCCGCTTCGCTGCCGATGCTTCTCACGAGCTGCGAACGCCGCTGACCTCGATCCACGGTTTTCTGGAGGTCTTACTGCGAGGCGCTGCGGACAACAAAGAACAGTTATACAATTCATTGCGAAGCATGCATGGCGAATCGAAACGGATCAATAAGCTGGTGGAGGATTTGCTGCTGCTCGCTCGGATGGACGGCGCCCCTCAACTGCGGATGACGGATCTGCTGCTCGGTGAGGTCATTTCCGAAATGAAGCCGCATCTGCTCTTGTTAGCAGATCAGCGCAAGGTTACTTTTGATATCTCGTATGGCATCCATGGTAAATATGAACCCAATAAAATCAAACAGGTGATTCTGAATCTGTTCCACAATGCAGTTCAGCATACGGATACAAAATCTGGCACTATTCATCTCTCTTTACATGCTAGAGGAAATGAGGCCATTCTAACGGTGCAAGACAACGGCTGCGGGATTTCTCCAGAGCATATCCCACATATCTTCGATCGCTTCTACCGCAGCGATTCTTCTCGTACACGAAAATATGGTGGATCTGGACTCGGCCTTTCTATTACCAAGTCTATCGTGGAGGCACATCACGGCAAGATTAGTGTAAGCAGCACTCTCGGTGAGGGAACAACGTTCAGGGTTACCCTTCCTTGCGAGCAAGGATTAGCCAAGAGAGAGTAACAACCGTTATAATAGATGATAGACTTAAGCCTATGTCTACGATGCGAGTTTTGCTTCACAAAACTTAAGCCCATGCTTACGAAGTAGTTTTGCTATGTTGTCCATTCTAAGGAGCCACGCTCCGCAAAACTTAAGCCTATGCTTTCGATGCGAGTTTTGCTTCACAAAACTTTTGGGAGGTCAAAAAATGTACGAAATCGCCGTAATTGGAGCCGGTCCTGCCGGTGCAAGCGCAGCCCTGTTCGCCGCCAAGGCGGGCAAAAAAACGCTGCTGATCGACAATGATAAAGGCATGACCCGTAGAGGATGGTTTGAGAACTTTTATGGAATTTCCGAAGTAGGCGGTCCTGATCTCGTAGAAACCGGACATAAGCAAGCCGTCAAATTCGGCGCTGAGCTGGTAGCAGAACAAGCTATTAACCTCACTTCCAGCGGCAACGGATTTGTCATTGAGACCGAAGATGGAATCATTTATGAAGCCAAACATGTTATTCTTGCAACAGGCGCCCTTACCGATCTAGCCGCCAAAGCAGGCGTGGAAACTAAGGATGGTACAGAGCCAAGAATCAAGACAGTAGTCGCTGTTAATCCAGAAGGCAAAACAAATATTGAAGGCATTTGGGCTGCAGGTACCGTTGCCGGAGTAAGTGTACATGCCATTATTACGGCAGGCGATGGCGCGAAGGTAGCCATTAATGTGATTAGCGAGCTAAATGGTACGCGTTACGTGGATCATGATGTACTAAAGGCTTAATCAATGACTGAAAATATAGATCCGGAGACGATTCTTAGGAATCTGTCCTCCGGATTTTTTATATCGCAAAAAATAACTGCACTTGGTGCAGCTATTTCATACTTCATCCCCTCTATGACTCTTTTAAGTGTAGTTTATGCAACTAAAAACAGATGGAAAGAGTATTTCCATTGGATTATGAAGAAATAAGTGTATCAAGTGCAACTAAGTCGATACATAGCAGTCTGATGCGCTTTTTAATTGTATAAAGTACACTTATTTGTTCATCCCCATCTGCCCTTTAAACGCCACGCGCAAAAAAACTGCCCCCAAACATCATCCCACCGCCGCCGAAGACGATGGTAGGATCGTTTGAAACAGTCTCCTTTAATCACTAGGGTGTACCCCAAGGTAACGCCCCCACTTCTTCACTTTCCTTCAGACTCGCAGCCAGCTTTTGCAAATACGGAACCAGTAATGGACGCAACTCCTCCCGCATCAATCCGACCTCCAGCGTAGCCTGAATGTAGCCGAATTTATCACCAATATCATAACGTTTGCCGATCAAATCCAGGGCCAGCAAACCTTCATTACGGCATACCTCATGCAATGCATCAGTCAGTTGATATTCACCGCCTGCTCCCCGTTCAAGGTTAGCCAGCATTGAAAATATCGAAGACTCCAAAATGTAACGTCCCATAATCGCATGCTCTGAAGGTGCCGTATCCAGGGAGGGCTTCTCCACCAAACCTTTAACTTCATGGACGCCTTGTAGAGAACCGCTTGATGAAATAATTCCGTATTTATGAACCTCCTGCCGTGGTACTTGCTGAACACCGACGATGGTCTTCTCCTCTTGTTCATACAATCGCATCATTTGCAGCAGCGCCGGGTCCTCCGAGACCATGATATCGTCACCGAGCAGAACAGCGAAGGGCTCATCGTCAACGAACTGTTCCGCACAAAGGATGGCGTGACCTAGTCCTAGCGGCTCTTTTTGCCTAATGTAATGAATGCTGGCCAGTTCGCTAATCGCTTGGACTTCACGAAGCAGCTCCTCTTTTCCTTTTTCCAAAAGCGTCTGTTCCAGTTCCACTGATTTATCAAAATGATCTTCAATCGACTTCTTGTTGCGGCCCGTCACGATAATGATGCTTTCAATACCGGATCGAACAGCTTCTTCTACGATATATTGAATCGCCGGCTTATCCACAATGGGCAGCATTTCCTTGGGCTGAGCCTTAGTTGCAGGCAGGAAACGAGTGCCTAAACCCGCGGCGGGAATAACCGCTTTTCTAATCTTCACAACGAATCCCTCCCCTTACATTTATTGACGATGTAGAACTTGCTGTTCACGAACATCCTGCTGTTTCTTACCTTCATAGAACTCTTGAACAATATAGAGCGGACGTCCCTTGGTCTCATCATAAATCCGACCGACATACTCACCCAGAATCCCTAACATAATGAGCACAAAACCATTAAAGGTCAGTGTGATTCCGATCATCGATGCCCAGCCCTTAACGACTGAATCCGTAAAAATTACCAGATATAGCACATACATCAGATATAGAAAACCAGAGGCCGACAGCAGCATACCAAGGTATCCTGCCAGCTTCAGCGGCTTATAAGAGAAGGAAGTAATTCCATCCAGAGAGAGCTTGATCATCCGTTTCAGCGGATATTTAGTTTCTCCAGCCAGACGTTCATCGCGTTCATATTCAATGGCTTTTTGCCGAAAACCGACCCAGCTGACTAGCCCGCGTACGAACCGATTTTTCTCCGGCAGGCGTTTGAGCTCCTCACAGACTTTACGATCGATGAGGCGAAAATCCCCTGTATCGACAGGGATAGATATATCGGTTGAATAACGAAGTACTCTATAAAAGAGACTGGCCGTCCACTTTTTGAATAAGGATTCTCCGTTTCGCTTTATCCTTTTGGCATATACAACTTCATACCCCTGCTTCCATTCCGCAATCATGTCCAGAATCAGTTCCGGCGGATCTTGCAAATCGGCATCAATAATGACAACTGCATCCCCTAGGGCGTAATCCATTCCGGCAGTAATAGCGATCTGATGTCCAAAGTTACGAGACAAGTCGATCAGCTTCACACTCTCATCCCAGTAGCTATATTCCTCAATCATCTGGGCGCAATTATCTGTGCTGCCATCATTCACAAAGATCAGCTCATACACTTCATTAGTTAAACCCATTACTTTTTTGATACGTCGATACGTCTCTTGAATGACCGCCTCTTCGTTAAACATCGGTATAATAATGGAATAGCGCACGTTGGTACTCATGAGCAGCTCCTCCTTAAATTTGAATAATGAAGCGTGCCTGATCTATCTCATAACACGCCTCATAGGATTAACATTTGCCTAGTTTTCATTAACTTTGTATAATGTCCCGCTGTTTCCTCCATCGCTTCCTGCCCAATCGGCTGCTGGAACTTCTGTACCATTCTCTGTGATCCAAGTCGTCAACTCGGAGCTTCCCCCGCGTCCACCACCCATACCACCGCTATTGATCAGGAAGTACCTCACCTTTCCGCTCTCTACAAACGACTTTAGGGTATCTGGGGTATACACGGTGTCTGAGTTAGAAAATCCGTTCAAAATAACAACCGATGCACCCTTGTCAACGATATAAGGAGCTGCTGTGCCATAATCCAATGTAGCAAAAAGATAAGGCTCCCCAGTATTGTTCTCCTCCAAATAGGACAACAGACTCTCATTCGCACTTGCGGCGCTATTACGTCCAAAATTGCTTGGACTTCCTCCCATTCCCCCTCTCCCCTCACTACTGCTCGGGCCCGCCTCAGGGGTTTGACTGTTCAAGCCATAAGTAATGGGAGTCGCTGCCCAGTAGAGCGGCCCAATTAACAATACTAATACGGCTGCAATGCCTGTCGTATAAATAAAGGATTTCTTCTTGCCTTTAAGAACTACCAGTACCAGCGAAACCACTATGCCTGCAGCTAAAATCCCAATGGACCAGCCACTGCCAATCGTATCGTTATAAGGATGAACAATGTACCACTGGAAACCTGCTGTAACCAGCGTTGCGGCTGGCAATAACCAAGACAGCCAACCAGAGTGCTCGCGATATAGCGTCCACAGCTTTGACCATCCTGCACCGACTAACGCTGCAACTGGCGGAGCCATCATCACCAGATAATATTGATGGAAGAACCCTGCGATACTGAAGAACCCCATAACGGGCACCAGCCACGCTAACCAGAAGAGAGCTTCTTTATGTGCCTGAGTAAAGTTCTTTCTCCGCAGATTGGCGAATAATCCAATGATGCCTAGCAATACGAAAGGCAGCATCCAGCTAGCTTGACCTGACAGTTCTGATTGGAACAGGCGCAGTGGGCCTGCTGTTCCTGTATTGAACATTCCGCCTCCGCTTCCACCGCCATTCATGCCGCCGCGATTTCCTCGCCCGCCGTCGTCGCCACCAAATTGCCGGCCTTGACTGTCTGTTCCACTAGGAGGCTGACCTGGTGCACCTCCATCATCGTCACCAGTCTGGCTATTCGAGGTCGAATTTGTGCCTTGCCGGCCCGAAAATGCTGCACGTCCACCATCAGTGCCACTATTACTGCCTGACCCATTCATAGCTGGCATCTCGCCGTTCATGTTCGGCATCTCACCATTCATAGCGGGCATTTCACCGTTCATGTTTGGCATCTCACCGCCATTCATTCCTGGCATTCCACCGCCACCACCACCTGCCCCGCGATCCCCCGTTAATCGGGCAACACCATTGTACCCAAAAGCAAGATTCAGCACTGAATTGGTACCACTGCTGCCGATATAAGGCCGTTTGCTGGCGGGAATCGAATCCACGATCACTGCCCAGGATAAGGAGACTACAAGCAATATTGCTGTGGAGGCTGCCAATACTCCCGTCTTCCGCTTCCAGTTCACTTTGGCAGCTAAGACATAAAAGAGATAAAAAGCCGGTAGAACCATGTACGCCTGTAGCATCTTCTCGTTAAACCCAACACCGATTAACGCAAATGCGGTAAGAACGCTGCCCATTTTGTTACTCTTCGTCCCTTTAAATAGAAACCATGCCGCGAGCAGAAGGGTGAATACAAGCAGCGCATCAATATTGTTCGTCCGGCTGACTGCCGCTGCTACCGGAGTAGTCGCCATGACTAGAGCTGCTATACGTGCTGCCGCTCTGCCAAAGGTAGGCTTCACCAGCAGGTATACAAGTAACACGGAGCCCACGCCGCCGAGTGCCTGTGGCAAAATCACACTCCAACCATGCAGCCCGAAGATAAGCGCGCTAAGTGTCTGAATCCAAAAGGTAACTGGTGGTTTATCCACCGTTACTGAACCCGCGGAATCCAGTGAAGCGAAGAAGAAATTATGAAAGTTCTGCAGCATACTTCCCACCGCGGTGGTGTAGTATGTATTCACATAGTGGTCATTCCAAACTCCATAACCATACAAAAAAGCGGCAAGTAATAAAATGAGCCAAAGTATAAGATTCGAGCTTATTTTTTTGAACCTACTCATCTCCATCCACTCCTATCCTTTGATCGTCTATAATTCCGGCAGTTCTGTGCCCCCGGTTCAAACTTTCTGTAGGTGTATTATTTCACCCTTACCTTAACTCTCAATGAGTCCAAGCTGAATGTTTGCTGAATATACAAGGCCGCCAGAACGCAAAAAAAGCCCCACAACTGTGGAGGCTTTCTGTTCAAATCCCAACCCAAGCAAATATTTTAAAATAGACTATTCCATCCTGCCCATAGTAACGAGCTTATTCACCGTATTCCAATTACGTGCTGTAATCGTCATACCCAATATTCTGTCAAAAGGAACCTTGAAAAGCGGCGACTGGCTCACACTGACCTCATATAACACGTACATCTCTCTGCCGACAAAACGCACTTTATCGGGTCCATTCTCATAAGTGCGCAGTTTATCCAATGCATCCGCTGAAGGCTCGGCTGGTAAAAAAGTAACATACCATCTTTTGAATTCCTCTGGCTCGGAGAGCTGAAAGGGATCGTTAGCGATCACGTTCTCCATTTCTGCTAAGGTACGGATAATAACAGAGACCTCGAATCCAAAAACCTCATGAATCTTACGTTCAATGACTCCAGTAAGCAGACTCTCCGAACCTTCATCACTCTCAAATACAACATTTCCGCTCTGAATATACGTTCGTACATTTTCAAATCCAAGAGTCTGAAACATCGCCTTCAGGTCCAACATTTTAATAATTTTGTTCCCGCCGACGTTAATTCCACGCAGCAGCGCAATATAGGTAGTCATAGAATACGCCTCCGTTTTTGTGCCATGATCAGCTTACCTCTGCGGCTACGGTTTGTAGACGTTTACGAATTTCTTTTACCAGCAGCTCCTTCTCTGGAGGCGAAAGCCCCTCCACCAGACGCGCGGCAGCGATCGGCAAAATCCAGCGGTCTACGTCCTCATAAGTATGTCCTGATAATCTGAGATACTCTTGAATATATCCCTTAGTTAATTTTTTTCGGATAAAACCAAGCATTAATTTGGAGAATGCAGAAGCTCCCGGAGGCATAGCTCCCAAACTGAACATCACTACGGAACGCGCAGCATCTCCAGCAGGTTCTCCCACTACACCTGTCATCCAGTCGATCACCCAGAGTTGTTCATCCATAAGCACATTGTCGGGATGAAAATCCCCATGACATAAACGAGTGCCTTCCGGCAGCTTCTCCAGATACTTCAGAATGACGGATTTCTCCTCTTCGCTCAGCATAGGTGCTTCCAATATCTGACTTTTCAACATATCCTTTTGCTGGCCGATTTCCTCTGTAGTTTCAAGCTTATGCAAATCACAATGAAGCCCCGCCATCAGCCTGGCATATTGGGTAACTTTCCAAGGCTTCTCACCCATCACCTTTAGTAAAGAGGGACCCTGAATTTGTTGAAAAACGATACCTTGTCGATTCTGTTCAAAAATAAGCTCAAAAGGCTGAGGTGTCCGAACACCCCGCGCATGTACAAACTGGCTGATTTTATATTCCCGGCTGACGTGTTGCTCTGCTATATCCTCCCGGTACAATTTAAGAATCCTCTGATCGTCATGCTGCCAGATCTCCGCAGTTCTGCCTTCCCCAACAAGCTTCGCCTTCATTCTACATCCTCCATTTAGTCCAGATTAATGCGGGTAAAATGCTCAACAACCGGAAATGGATCGTAGTAATGGTGAAGTAGCGCCTTCCATTCCTGATACTGGCTGGATTCTCTGAATCCTATAGTGTGATCTTCAAGCGTTCTCCACTTCACAAGCAGCAGATACTTATGATCATCCTCCAAGCAATGTTGCAATTCATGCCCTATGTAGCCTTCGATCGAAGAAATTAAGCTTGATGCCTCCTTGAAGCTTTTTTCAAATTCAGTAGTTAAACCAGGCTTCACTTGCAGCATCGCAGCTTCCAAAATCATAATCAGCATCCTCCAAAGGTTATGTATTTAAAGCATCACGGAAAAATTCATGATAAAAATTAATAATAACAAGCAGAATGGCTAGTGACTCGTTGACCAGCTCTACCTCAAGGCTATGATTAGCATCATCGATTCTATACACTTTTAAATGATGAAGCCCACTAATTTCACCAGAAAGCTGTTCGCTAAATAAAGGGTCGCTTCCGCCATAAATTACAGTCCCACGACTCTGCTGTATCAAAGGGATCGCCTCAGGTAATGGTGTTATATATAGATGAGACGTCTTTTTCTGTATTTCTAGCTCTTCTGCAATTCTCCCTGCTATGACCGAACCCACGCTTTTGCTAATGAATAGAATCTTTTTGTATTCAGGAAGAGATGCAATGGCCGCCTTACATTCCTGAATGAGAATAATCATTTCATCACGCTTAAAACCTACTCTAGCACTCTGGTAGCCATATTCAAGCAGCAGGACATCGCAATTATGTTCCCGAGCTGCTTTGGCCGCATAATCTAGCAGAGGGCGTTCAGCCGAGTAATTTTTACCTGGAAAAATAACAGCCAATGCCTTAGATCCTTGAGTAATATATTTATGTCTAACCTCTCTACCCCAATAAGAGGACATAATGATGTTGCTGACGTTCATACCTGTTTCCCTCTTTTCTAAAACAAACATTCTATATATATCTATCATTATAGCTAACTTATGTTTAGTTTTAAAATCAAAGAATTCCTAATCTTTACTAGAGATCAGGAATGTTCGAAAGTAGGTCTATTGCTGTGATGCCACCTGCTTATTTTTACTTTTACTAACCTTAATTTCAGCACAAATCCACAATACCAACGGAATAATTACCTGAAAAGGAAAGGCGTAGATTTTATAAATATGGTAAGAAAAATACTGCATCTCCATGATATCCTTGTACACAAAATCCGCAAGATAAATCATTAACAGTCCTATTTGGAGTACAACAGATCGATAACTCTTTAACTTGAATACTTTAGCTAATCCTATGCTTGCTACGTACAGACATACACTCGCTTTTATGAATGTTGTGATTACAAATGCAACCGCCGATGAAGCTTCAATTCGCGTCAGAAAATCGCCTACATTAATACGCCCTGCAGACACATAAGAGGGAAAATATTGACCGGACAGTACTTCAGGACCAAGCATTAGCAGATTGCGCAGTGTAACTATAAGAATAACCACCCCAGAAATCAACACATTTCCTAATAAAATTTTCTTCGCTGAGCTCTTGCCCGATAAACTACTGAATGCTCCTAGAAATATTACAATCTCTGCAAATGGAAAAGAAAACAGACCCAGCGTATCGCTAACTACCGGGTGCCAACCTTTATCGAACAAAGGAAGAAAGTGATGATATTCCAGTTTGGAAATGGCGAGTGTAAGAATTACTATCTCCACTGCGACGGTGAACAGAAGCAGAAGTTTGGCACTTCTCCCCAGCACCTCAATCCCCGACTTAACCACCCAAACGCCCAGTAGACCAAGACATAACATAGGAGCAAGCATCGGGGTTTCGGTCAAGGCAACCGTCTTACTGAATTCCCCAAAGACATTGAGAACTAGCGCCCCCAGATGAAAAGCGTACCAAATGTAGAGACAGGAGATGAATCGCCCGATGACTTTGCCAAACACAGCGATTAGCATATCAAATAAATCCTTACCTGGAAAAATAAGATGAAGTCTGGCATAGATCAATAGAAGAGGAACAACTAGCACCATGGCAAGAAGGACGGAAATCCAATTGCTGTTACCGGATTCCTCCGGAACTCCCATAAATATCGAAGTACCCACAGTAAACAGCACAGCAATACTGATAGCATGACCTGTAGGTATCATCTCTTTGTTCATCATCTATCTCCTTTTAGTCTTTTCCTCTAAAATAGCTTTTTGATCCAGAATTCCAGCAACGGTGAAGGACTAGGGATCGACCACTTCATTGCCAAAGCAAAAGCAATGCAAAATGAAATTAGACATAATGCGGAACAGACATAAAAATCCCGTTTCATTCCCTGTTTTAACAGTCCGTAAGGATCAATCAATACGATAACCGCATAAATAAACACCACAACAACAACCAATTTAATCACCTTTTTGATGGATCTTGATAGATCTTGACGTCTGCGCACTACTGTCAATAATCACTTCGGAATTCACAACGACTTCCACTTCAGAGAATTCCTTTCCCCAGTCTTTCTCAATCTTCTTCCAGGTCTGTGGCATTTGCTCATGGAGAAGCTCACCAAACCCAAAAATATCAGCATGATAATCTTTCTGTACTCTATGGATAACAGAAAGGATAGCCTTCTGCAATTCCTCCCCAGCCCGCTTCTCTATAACTTTCTTGCTATCACGGTTAGTGAATTCCTCCGGAGCCTTCACCTCATCCAGTCCGGTATGCGTTAACGTATTTATTTGCATTTGGAGCTTACCCTCTACCCAAACCGGCTTTACTTTTGTTCTATTGGACAGAATTTCAAGGGAAAAAGCGGGCTTTCCGTTTTTGTCATTTACGGCTAAAACCCCTCCCTTGATTTGATTATTGGCAAACAGCATGTATTTAGTTTCTTCACCGCTGATCGTGCCGATCATTTTATCCATGGAGAATATCGCTGCTCCACTTACCCGAGCATTTTTTATCTTGTTTGTTTCATGAATATATATAAGTGGTGCTATAGCATATTCGCCAGAGGCCTCTAACTTATCAATGAAATCCCAAATTTCCACGACGGGAGCAGTACTAACACTTTTCTCAAATCTCATCTGTTGTGCAAGTGCATAGGCCATAATACTTTCCGTTAAACTACTTAAATTGATGATTTCCTGGGCCGTCTTCTCTTTGGAGACAAATATATATACATCCGATCTAGTTTCTGTATCTCTGTTATACCAATCAATAATATTGATAACCCCTTCTCGGGCGATCTCCTCACTGAGGATAATCGCCTTAGAATGGCTCCAAAATAATTTTTTCCCTGTGATAGAGATCATTCCTCGCACAATATCAAACATCGTCTCCCCCGTGAGAGAAAGCATCTTAAAGCCAGCCTGACTTGATTTGGAGCCTTCCTTCGTGTCCACAATTTCAGCAGTTACTAACAGCTTTCCATCTGATGCCCCTTTATCAATCGCCACCCCGGCTACAATTGACATGTCTTCAATTTCAATGTAGTTCCAACAACCCACAGTACTCATAAGCACGATCAAAGACACAATGGCAAGAACCATCCTTTTCCACTTGTTCATGGTCGTCTCCCTATTTTGTTGGACCCTTTTCTCTTCATATTTCGTGCCCCGATCATTGCCGGTCGTAGATACATATGCCACCACGGCGCTCTGATAGCTGTATCCTTAATGTCCTGCGGACGGATGGAACCTATCCCTAGCATATAAGGAACCCCAAAGGAGCGAAGGCTCATCAAATGAACCACTAAACCGAGCATTCCAAGAAAATATCCATAAATCCCTAGAAAAAAAACTGCAAATAACAGAACTGCTCTTACTATGATTAACGGACCCGTCAGCCTTGGATTGAGCAGCGTCATGATCCCTGTTAAACCGACTACAATAATCATTGGGGCACTCACTAATCTTGCCTCCACAGCCGCTTGCCCCAACACAAGCGCCCCCACGATACTGATCGCCTGCCCAATATAGGTAGGAATCCGTTCGCCCGCCTCTCTTAGGATTTCAAATATGGTTAGCATGAATATGGCCTCCACTACTGTAGGAAAGGGGACTGCTACTCTCGCAGTAGAAATGCTGAGCAATAACTGGGTGGGTATCATCTCCTGACTATAAGTTACCAAGGCCACATATAGAGCCGGAATACTAACAGACAGCAAAGCTCCAACCATTCTTAGCATTCGGTTGAATGAACCAAAATAAAAGTTAATGTAATAGTCCGAACTCGCTTGAAAATTCTCCACAAATACATAGGGTACAGTCATCGCATACGGACTACCTTCCATAAGTAAGGCGACTCTGCCCTCCATTATTTTACTGACTACGGAATCCGGTCGTTCTGTACTTCCTGTCATCTCAAAAGGTGAATATGGCTCGTCTCTTATTAATTCCGAAAGAAATGACGTATCGAGAACAACATCTATATCTACCTGCCCTAGCCGATCCTGCAATTCTTTAACAATATTTGGTGATACTAGGCTTTCCATATAGCAAATGCATATCTGTGTGTTAGAACGTGATCCGATCTTGCTAAAAATAAACTTCAAGTCGGAATCTTGTACTCTTCGGCGGATTTGGGTCAGGTTAACTATCAGCGATTCTGTAAATCCTTCCCGCGGGCCATAAACACTCTTCTCGGTCACTGGCTCCGTAATAGCCTTTTTATCCCAGCCCTGTGCATTAATATTGAGAACACCCGCATAGCCGTCCAGCAGTAATAAGGTCTTGCCAGCTATAATCGCACTGATCATTTCATTTAAATCTGTAGAGGCAACTACATCCGAAATGTTAATGACCTGCGTCCTAATTTTCTCCATTAGCTCCGCTGGGTTGCCATAATCCATTCTGGTGAAGTCAAAAGCCATCAATGGCTTAATAACACCCTCCTGAATCATATGCTTATCAACCATCCCGTCAACGTTAACTAACCCAAAGCGAAGAGCTTCACTGCCCTCATTATTTATCACTCTGATTCTAAGTGTTCCATCGTCCTTGAATATTTGCCGAAAAAGGTTCATCATTTCATCCAGTGACGTACTTAGAGTCTGCCCAGACTTCTTATTTTGTTGAGAATCTTTGCGGTTACCATCTGCTGTCTGTTTCTCCACAGTAGTCACTCCTGTCACAATAGTTTCCTAGAAATTATCCCCCATCTCACTAAGTACTATCCGCCAAAATTATACTGTAAAGGGATCAACTTCTTCGCAAAGGAGAGTAAACTCCATCCGTTAAAATAAAAAAAGCCGCTTTAGCAGCGGCATGTTGAATGGTTTATGATTGTAGTGATCATCTTGTATAATTTGATAAAAATAAGAGATAGGAGCTCCCTATGACACCATTTACAGAACAAGTGATTCGTATCATACAATCTATACCTGAAGGAAAAGTGATGACTTACGGTGGCGTTGCTCGTGCGGCAGGAAGCCCAAGAGGCGCAAGGCAGGTAGTTCGTATCCTTCACTCCATGAGTAGAAAATATAAGCTTCCCTGGCATCGGGTTATCAACGCCAAAGGAATGATCGCCTTGACTGAAGATGAATCCAACTCCCTCCAGAAGCTTTATTTACAGGAGGAAGGGATTATTTTTAATGAAAAAGGTGTGGTGGATCTGAAGCAATACCAATTTGATCCCGAATTTATGGATTAACCACGCATGCGCTTAGCGCCCCTTCCTCTTTCACTGGTTCCAAGACCATTCAGCAAGCAGTACATCGTAGCGTAGATAACCAGCAATACAAACGCAATGAACAAGCTAAAAAATACCGACTGTCGATTCAAGCTGTCCATAACCAGTTGGTACAACTGATGCCGGTCCGTCAGTACGTCCCAGCTATTCAGCCTGTAGACTCGGCCAAGCAAGACACCATACCCCCCAAGTACACATGCTGCGAGTACGAATATCCAAGAGAACAGCAGGCTGCTCTTGCGATAAACAACCGTCTGGAACTGGTATAAAGAGAAGAACCCGGTCAACCAGCCGCTCCAAGTGAACAATAAGAGGGTAACCAGATCATACCAATACCGATTCTGAATGGTGCCATCCACGATATATCTGCTTTTTCTTATCGTCAGATGCACCAGATCCGTCATGAGATAAGGCGCGTTCGGAAAGAACAGCAGCCAAGCGACGCCTAGCGGAACAAGCAGCAATCCACCTATCTTCCTTTTATCCAGTTCATAAGCAGCCATAGAGAACAGGAACGGAATCCAAGCCAGGAATAAATTCCAGAGTAAAAATGCATAAAACGAATCCGTCTGTAGTGACACTACACGATATACGGCCAATGTCGCCACAGACAGACCTGCCAAGAGCATAAACACCTTCGGATAATGCAATTCCTTCATGAGCTTATATTCTCCTTATCGAGATAGTTTACATCTAACTTATACCCAATTGTACAAATTTGGCATTCCCAAGTCCAATCTCAAGCATAACCGCCTTTGTCGTCCTTATTAGGACGATAAGCGTTTAAGCGAGAAATATAAGGATAATATATGATGTGAAACTTAAATTCTTATATTTGAACAGAAAAACCCGGACGCAGAAACGTCCGGGCTGACTCTTATCTATTTCACTCAAAGACCACTATTTAGTTCAGGTGCAATTACAGGTTTCTTACGCCCTTTCAGACCGCGCACACTTCCCGCCTCTTCCAGACAGGAGAACGCTGTACACTCCCTAAAAGCGGCATGGCTACATCCAATACACTTGTTGTAATCGATGCTGTTAAGTGCGTCATTAATGGCTTCCCCGGTGTGCGGATAAAACTGAGCCTCACCTATGGTACTATACAGTCCAGTTCTCTTGAGTAGCTCAAGCGGCTGTGGCTGAATACCTGAGATCATAAGTTTCCCTCCAACAGCTTGTAAATGCCTCACCAGCTCTGCTAAATTGGATTCTCCAGTGGTATCCATGAAGGGTACTTTCCCCATCCGCATTAATATAATTCTAGGTTGATCTGAACCATAGCTTGGCATAGTGTCATCGAATCGATAAGCAGCGCCAAAAAACAGCGGACCTTCCACCGTGTAAATTCCAATTTGCGGACAGTCATGACTCTCCGTAACCATATGTGCCTCTACCTTAACGGACTTCGGATCTGGCAGCACTTTGGCTACCAAATGAACCTCTCCCATTCGTTTCACAAACAGAATAACCGCAAGAATTAATCCCACCTCTACAGCCAGCGTTAAATCTGCAAATATCGTTAACAAGAAGGTGATGAATAACACCAAGGAATCGCCGGTCTTGATCTTAAGCAGATGAAGGAACTCTTTACGCTCACTCATATTCCAAGCTACTACCATTAAGATCGGTGCCATCGCAGCTAAAGGAATACTGGAAGCATAGGGTGCGAGCAACAGGAGAATTAGAAACACCACAACACCGTGAACGATCCCCGAGATCGGAGAAACAGCGCCACTCTTGATGTTCGTCGCTGTTCTAGCAATTGCTCCTGTCGCTGGTATGCCCCCGAACAATGGAGCAGCAATATTTGCGATCCCCTGACCGATCAGCTCTCGGTTACTATTATGGCGGCTGCCTGTCATTCCATCCGCTACAACAGCGGATAACAATGACTCTATAGCACCTAGCATCGCAATGATAAATGCCGGACGAATTAGCAGGGTAATTCGTTCCCAAGTAATGTCCGGAAATCGAAAGCTCGGTAAGGTATTAGGGATTTCTCCGTAAGCAGAGCCAATCGTAGTCACTTTGCCGCTAAAGAATAACGCAGCAATCACAGTCGCACACAGAAGACCTACCAATGATCCAGGCACCTTCGGAGCGAATCGAATTGCTAGGATAACGACGGCAAGACAAATCACGGCGGTCAGAATACTGTATCCATTCATCGTCGATAGATGAAGCCCTATTTCTTTCATATTATTTACAAAGCTCTCATGCCGTTCTATATTCCTTAGTCCAAGGAAATTAGCAATCTGCCCGGTGAAGATAATGACCGCTATCCCTGCTGTGAAACCAATCGTTACTGGCCTCGGAATAAACTTAATCAATACACCCAGCTTTAATAATCCCATGAGAACTAGAATAACCCCTGCCATCATCCCAGCGATAAGTAAGTTCTCATAGCCATACTCCATCGCAATGGCAAACAAGATAGGAATAAAAGCACCTGTTGGCCCACCAATTTGAAATTTTGATCCTCCGAACAATGAAATACATATTCCGGCAACGATTGTCGTGTAAATGCCATACTCCGGTTTTACACCAGATGCAATAGCAAATGCCATCCCCAAAGGAATGGCAATAACACCAACGATTGTTCCCGAAATCAAATCCTTACGAAATGCATTCATGTTGTAGCCTTTATATCGGCCCCACCCTGTCATGATCAAACCTTCTTTTCTTTAAATATCTGATTATTTGAATATAAGAAGAACATTACTCTAGGACGCAACTGTTGTCAACGCCAAAATAATGTTATTCCTTTATTCTCCGCGCATACCTTCGAGCAATGAAATGGTATTCACCAGATGGTTATCAAATATTTGTTTAGCTACGACCAGAAGATCTTTAATTAGAGGATCACGTAACGAATAGATCACAGTGGTACCTTCTTTTACACTGGCTACTACATTCTTAGCGCGTAAAACAGCTAACTGCTGGGATACAGCAGAACCTTCTGATCCTAGAATGGCTTGTAGCTCATTCACATTCTTCTCACCTTCGCTGAGCAGTTCCAGTATACGAATTCGCATTGGATGAGCCAGCGCCTTGAAGAATTCGGTCTTAAATTGCTGAATTTCGGTGTTCATAGACTTCTACTCCTCATAGCTTACTTCTGATTCTAATGTCATCTTTGTATGTTATCTTAGTCCCTGATAAGCGTCAAATACTCAAGGGGTAGATGCTCACATTACGAACCTGTACTTCTACAAACACACCAAGCGCCATAGGCTCACCGAGACACTCGAACATCACTAAACTTTCACCTATTCGCAAAAATCCTGTTCCGTCCTCTTCAATATTCTCCAGCACACCGGTAAAAACAACCTTATCTCCCTCTAACCTTGTATTGAACTCACTAGTAGGTACAGGCAGAATATCCACCCATCTCATCAACAGCTCCGAAAGCTCGAATTCCACATCTGTTTCCGTATCTGGCTCCACAGGAGCTCCGCACCAGATCCCCCGACCCTCGCCAAACTCTGTGCGAAAGAATACCTCATCCTTTTTCATGCCACTCTTTGTAATTTTGATTTTCATAGCTATTATTCCACCTTGATAATTTATAACGATCATTATACATGACAATGAACCGATATTATCAAGTGTAATTCTGAGTAACTTTATTCAGATACATACTAGGATGCAGCCAAGGATGCTTAAAGAACTCACTTTTCTTCGTAATTCTCCGTGAGACTCCCAGATCATAATCGATCATAGACTTTATCCGCGCTGCGAAGGCCTCCCCTTTCACCAGTATTCCCAGCTCGAAATCGTGGCAGGCGCTTCTCTCATTGATGTTGTAGGAGCCATGAAATACCGCACGTGATCTATGGTCATAGGTTATTTTCCAATGTGAAAAACGACCTGTGAAGCTGTAATCATAAAAGGAAACCCCATTGAGAAACGGCTTATACATATTGCCTCGTACCGCCGCAGTATTGGTAGGATGATCATTAACCTTCAGCGGATTGCAGATGCTCAGATGACAGGAACAGTCTGGCCCCAGCTCCCCCAGCCGATCCCAAAACTCTTGATCAATCAAATAAGGATTTACAATCACCGTCTCCTCTGTCGCATAGGTAATCAAATTCAAATAGTATTGCTGAATTAAGTTAACTGGATTACCCGGAAAGCTTGCAAACAGTGTACATTCTTCCTCCCCAAAATGATAATTTACATTCGGATGGTAGAAGGCATCATCCACGTCAAAATGATCACCTCCCAGAAGTAACCAACGGGAATGAAACTTAGCATTTAAAGGCTGCGCCGCCGCGCCACGGATCCGGAAGCAGCCATCATGCCACTCCTCTTTTTTACTAGGAATCCCCTGTAGATGTCCTTCTATACTGATCGAGGAAGATGCCTGAACAGGCGTCACGTACGTGTATTGATCTCCAATATTCAGGCTGCCAATAATAGAGGTTACCCCATCAATGACCATAAACTTCCGATGATCAATGACATTCAGCCCAGTGATTTCAACGTTCTCTTGTACTTTATCCTGTAAGAACAGGATACTTTCCGGTACGCCTTGTTGCTTCAGCGCCTTCCGCTTCACACGCCATTCTACGGCTGTATAATAAGAATTGAAGGTATTCAACAGCTTAGCTCCTGCATTCTCGAGCCTTTCAGAAATCTTGGAAAATTGACCAAACGCCAGATTGTTCTCATACCCTAAAGCTGTCAGCGTGTAATTGACCATGATCCGTACCTTCACCCCCCGTTTAAGGGCGTGAAATAATTCATCTGCAACCAGATTGCCTGAACGGTCATTAAAGAAGAGCATCACGGACAGGTGAATATAATGCTGTGCCTTCTTTATTTCTTCTAGTATCATCCCTAGGCACTCGGGTCCATTCACGTAAGGATCTACTTGGTTATTCCATGTGGTTTGTGGGGTCAGAGCTTTTAGCTTGTCTGAATCTAATCTGCCTAATACTTCAGTAAGTTGCCCCAGCAATCTTGGGCTAAAGCCAGGAACCTGAAATAGCTGCTGACCCTCCGTAATGACTCCGCCAATGGACTGTCGGTATGCTCTAGCCGCCTCCAGATCGATCCCCATTAGTCTGCGCTCCGCCTCTTCTCCTGCTTCGCCCATAATGCAGACAAATGAACCGCCTGATAAATAATAGTTCACGATATCGATCATATTTTTCTGTATTTCCATATGTAAGATCCCCTATCTTTATTGTGAGTGCACATGTATCAAGGTAAGGATAGATACCCTTGAACTCCTCCTTATAAACGGGGAACATAAAAAACAGGAATGCCCCGCAGCCATTATGGCTATGGAACATCCCTGTTTAAGATCAACCAGGATTCACTAAGAATCGAGATAACTTATTTCACTTGCTCTGCGCTAAATACTTTTACGTCTAGTGGCGCAGCCAAGAATTCACCAGCTTTAGCTGAGAACGCGGTAAAATGAGCGCTCGTATTGTGGCTGGATACGGCTTCAGCGTCGCGCCAAGTCTCCACCATAATAAATGAGTTCGCTTCTCCAGCATTCTCATACAGCTCGTAAGAGAGATTTCCTTCTTCAGTGTGAGTAGCTGTGAGAAGTGTTTTGGACTCCGCCAAAAACTGCTCGCGACGTTCCGGATTCACTTTAAGTACTGCATGGATAATGATCATTATATTTTCCTCCTAAGGTATAAAGTATTATTTCCACTCAGCAATCTTATCGATAGGCAAACGGACAGATGGGTAACCTGCATCAACAGCCTTACCGATGGAAAGCAACATTACAGGAACATAACGATCTTTTTCCATGCCAAATGCTTCTGCAATTTGATCTTTTTCATAACCGCCAATTGGGTTTGTATCGTATCCATGTGCACGGGCAACCAGCATCAATTGCATTGCAACAAGAGCACCATCAATAAGCACAGTATCTTTGTTAACTTCACGTGGCAAGGTAGCAAAGTGAGCAGATAATCTAGTTAATTGGTTTTCTTTTACTTCAGCAGGCATTAGTCCACGTTCAACAGCTGTACCATAAATCTCCTCAGCGTAGTCGAAATTGTTCAAATCACCGAAGATGGCAATCATAGCTGCAGAGGTTTCAACTTGTACGCCATTAAAGCGAGCAAGAGGAGCTAAAGTAGCTTTTGCTTCGTCACTTTCAATAACAAGAAACCGCCAAGGCTGCATGTTTACAGAAGAAGGTGCAAGAGTCGCCTCCGTAAGAATCTGAGTCATCTCTTCTTTGCTGATCTTAACGGATGGATCATATTTGCGGATAGAGCGGCGACCCGTAATAATTTCTTTAAAATCATTGGTTTGTGTTTGTGTAGCGTTCATATTTGTATTTCTCCTTTGAATGTGTATTTTGGGTAGTTACAGTTATAACAGATTGATATTAGATTGCAGGCGATTAAGCATATCTATGAGCACTTTTCGCTCCTGATCATTAAATCCAGTAAGCAGAGTAGCGACAAATCGTCTCTTCTCTTCGCCATATTGAATCATTCTTTCCCGCCCTTGATCCGTTAATGAGACCAATGTAACCCTGTTATCTGCGGGGTTGTTGCGGCGAGTGATCGTACCACTCTCTTCCATCCCTTTCAAGTGCCGAGTGACGGCGGCCGCATCTATATCCATGCCCTTTTGCAGCGTAATTTGGCTGACTTCATCCACCTGGAATAGTTCATGCAGGAGGCGAAGCCGTGTGGGACTGATCCCAGCACATCGTTCGAATTTCGGACAGATTCCCTTGTTTAATGCCTGCAGCAGTTCAAATATGCGGTCTTCCTCAGGATAGTGCTCCGTCAAAATATACCTCCTTTATAAATTTAATTGTGTACAATTGTTTTGTATAAAATTATACTAACTGATAATCATTGACCCGTCAACTAATATATCAAATCATTTTTTAAAAATCAACATTGCTTATCCTCTTATGGTGCTATAGTCTTGAACAAAAAGGAGGAATCCTATGAGAATCTCCCTGATTCAGCTGGATATAGCATTTGGCAAACCTGATATGAATTATGCTGCTGTAGCAAATAAAATTAGTGTAGCGGCCGCCACAGCCCCCGACTGTCTTATTCTCCCAGAGCTTTGGACCACTGGCTATGATCTGACCCGACTAGAAAATATTGGTGATCAAGAAGGAGAAATTACCAAGGAATTCATCTCCAGCTTAGCCAGACAATACAACATCAATATCGTTGCTGGTTCAGTCGCTAGCAAGAACGCCTCCGGTGTAACTAATCGTATGTTTGTATTTAATCGAACTGGCGAACTCGTTGGCGAATACAGTAAGCTACATTTGTTTCAGCTAATGGATGAACATCTATATTTGCAGCCTGGAGAAGACAAAGGCCTCTTCACATTGGAGGGTACGTTATGTGCCGGATTAATCTGTTATGATATCCGATTTCCAGAATGGGTTCGTGCTCATGCCGCACAAGGCGCAGAAATCTTGTTTGTCAGTGCAGAATGGCCATTATCCAGGCTATCACATTGGCGTGCACTACTGATCAGCCGAGCGATCGAGAACCAATGTTATGTAGTAGCCTGCAACCGGGCAGGAAGCGATCCTAACAATAACTTTGCTGGGCATTCTATGATAATTGATCCTTGGGGAGATATTTTATGTGAAGCTTCTGAAGGGGAAGAAATCCTAACTGGGGATATCGATTTACATATGGTGCGTGAAATTCGAGCACAAATCCCGATTTTTGCAGACAGACGTCCGGACTTATATGATTAAAAAGGACGTAACAGATGCTGGCCTCTCGCCAGATTTCTGTTACGTCCTTCTTAACGATGCTCAATATCCATTTATCCTTGGGCATAACGTTCATGCAGAACTCGCGCAGCATCCAGAACACGCGGATCTTCATAGTCTAGGAAATATCCGGTCTCCTGCTGTAGCCTGTCAGAGGATTTAAGCACCACTCCACGGTGGGCTAATGCTTGTCTAATACCTTCGGCAAATACTTCAGTCGCATTCGGTCCACCTAGTTCGCCAAGCCCAGCGATCGTCTCTGGACGAACCCGTGGATAAGATAATGCTGAGTCTCCTCCAGAGGCTTGCTCATAGAATTTATGAATGAGTTCACCACGTTCCTGTCCCGAACCCGAAACCACTACAAATGCATGTACGAAATAGGCATTATTTTGTCTGCGCTGAGCAATGCCGCAAAATTTCCGCCCACCGATCGCCAAATCGAAGTCCCCCGGGCAGTAAGAACCAACAATTTCACCAGCCTCAATTTGAGCCGCAGCCTGTGGATGACTCATAGCAACTGCCTCGGTGATCAGAGAAGCCAGAAGCCTAAAGTCATCATGAAAGTCCAGCTTTCCACGTCCTTTGGGGAGAACTAGCGAAACATTAACAATTCCATCATCCAGAGGCACCGCAGCACCACCGGAATGTCTCACCGCTGTATGAATCCCTTGCTGCTCCAACTTAGCCATCGCTTGAGCCGCGTACGGAAGCTTGCTGTCCCGTAGGCCGAGCACAACCCCCCCAGAATGACTCCATAAGTGCAGACTAGGAGGAATAAGTCCCGCTCCGACATCCCTACAAAGGGTCTCTTCAAAGGCGAACGGGATCAACATCTTCCCAAACCCCTTTGTTTCCGCATCTATCCTGTCATCCTTTAAGATTAGATGCTGGAAAAGTCCCATTTCTGCTGGAAGTCCGATGACTTCTTTACTTCTATCAACAGATCCATTGATCATTGCATCGTACTCCCGAGTATCCACCGATTCCCCTCTTTCCCGTATTATCCGTGATATTGTAATCGATCTGCCTCGCTAGTGCGAAATCAGAATTGAAATGAGGTTATGATAACGCTATCCTTATAGTATACGAACATGCCCCAGCTCGAATAGGGGGTAGCCTTAGGTTCATGCTATACACAACGTTAAGGAGTGATGCCGCATGACAGTGGAAGTGATTAAGGAACGACAGTTAACCAAGACAAGACAATGGGAACAGGCACTTAGCCTGCTGTATATTGATTTCTGGGATTACTGCCATGATGCAATTAGCAAATTCGATGACGAGGACATTCACCAAGCAAGAGTGAACTGCCGTAAGCTGTTAACACTGCTTTCCATTCTCGACCCTGGTCATACTCTAGGGCTATACCCCCTATTTGAAAAAGCCCAAAAGAGATTAGGCAAGGTCAGAGATGCAGATGTTCTGATTGAATCGTTCAAGACTAAACGTAAACACGCCAAGGAAAACGGCGATACAAAGACAGCAGAACTGTTGAAGGCTGTGATCGACCACCAAAAGGACAAGCGCAAAACTTATCGTAAGAAGCTGGCCGATGAGCTGCCTAAGCTAATCAATGAAGATCTGGATGATAAGTGGAAAGCTTTCCTAAGTGAACAGCTTGAGGCCCTGGTAGCGAAAAAAGATGCTAACGTTGTCATGCGCGAACTTGAGGTAGCTTACGAGCAGAAGAAAAAAGCTTGCAAGGCTATATTTCGTGGACAAGATGCCGAATCAGAAGCAGCCTTCGACTCACTGCATGAGCTGAGGATGGCTGCTAAGGAACTGCGATATACCGCTAGTGCAGCCTCTTTTGCGTTAAATCAAAAATTTCATGCCCATGAGGAAATATATAAGCAGATCCAAGATCAGCTCGGGCTGATAAACGATAAACGCCTTTGGCTGGAAACACTAAATGCTATTGGGCGAGAAGAGCTGAATGTCGGCAAAAAAACATGGAATACCTTTACCGAACAATTAAAAACCGAAGTACTCGATGCACTGCACCAAAATGATGTCATACCGCTCACACATCAAATGAAGTAACTCTGAATCTTTTACAATGTCTCTATTCAGCTGTTGTATCTGATGCGCCATATTCTTCTATATTCACATTTACTTCATAAGTAATCGGAATTTGGCTAAAGGTTTCGTCCCAGTTATCCTTGACGCTCCTCCATACGGCTGGATGCTGATTATGCAGACTGGTGCCGAAACCGGCAGCTTCGGTATGCAGTTCCTTCTGCATTTTTGTTACAGTAGTTTGCACCAATTCTAGGACACGCTTCTGCAGCAAGGCTTTATCCTTCTTTACAATTCCGTCATGTAATTTTTTCGGTTTCTCGGCAAAAACCTCGGCATATCTACCTGTAGATGTTATTTTCACGGTAAAAGAGATTTGACCATTATTCACATTGGCTTTGATCTTGCTATGCATGGATTTCACCTCATAAGTTAAGAGGTCATTGTTATCCGGATTATACGTCTTAAGCACTCCTCCCAGCCCCTTCCCGGTCAGCCAGGCCATCCCCTCCAACTCCGACTGATCCAAAAAGCCAACAAGCTTTCCCGTTTCCCCGTTGATTACACCTGCTCCTGATAGCTTTGTCTCATTATGAATAGGAATAACATTTTGCAATAAGAAGCTTTTCTTTGCTTGCAACGGGCCAACTATTTTTGCCAAAGTTACCGGCTCCCATATCCCCATATTACGGTCTCTGTTATTGAATATCCCTTCAAGTACAAAGGCAGGAGTCTGACCCGGCAGTGCATTTTCCAATACATCCTTGGCCATTCCCTTGCTGACAAATAACATAACACTCGGACGGATATCATTATCCCGAGTAAAGAAATCTATTAGTTTAGTAAGATTATTGGAACGCGCGAGTTTTTCACTAATCACAATGACCTTTAGGTGATGGCCTATCGGAGTGCGTCTAGTACGCAGTGAAAGCTGCCGTAGCGCTTCAAAGATAGAATCGCTAGTTTCACTCATATTATAGTAATTCTTAAAGGAGGATGAACTGGCAGAAGACTTCATGACGGCGCCTCCCGATCCTTGTGGAATCGTAAATTGATAGGTACTTATTATTTTTTCAGGCTTCTTATGGCTCCCACCTTCCGGATTAGCTACTTCCTCGCCTCCTGACTCCTCCGCACTGTCCAGTGCAACACCAATCTGCATGTTTAATTCCTCAATCGGTGTGCTGCTCCAGCAGCCTGATAACAGAGAACATAGTACAGTGAGTACGATCCACAACCTCCATTTTTTCATGAAGCAACCCTCCGGAAGTATGTGATAATTAACAATGGCAACGGAAGGAATCCGAATAGAATAAGCATAAAATCACCGATACCTGTTCCTAAAGCAAACAGAGCATTCACATTTGGTGGAATTCTAGAAATTACATAGATAACCGGAAGAATAGCTAACAAACAACTTTTGAAGTTTTTATGGATCACTTGGGACAATCCTAAAGCCGCTGCATAAATTGCAATACAAAAGGTACAAAAAATCTGCATAATCCATATCACTAACAACAACGACTCAAATCTTTCAAAGATGAGATAGTTCACCTCAAAACTTCGTACAAGATCGAGAAACGGCCAGGTTCTTGTGAGAACTCCATCTATAGAAAAGGCACCTATGGTCGCTACAACTGCCATGATATAAAATATCGTCGATATACAGGTTCCAGCTATGATTACCTTTACTGCTTTTTGAGGCTTATCCATAAAAGCAACAACGAACAACATTGCTTCTCCAGCTGTAAAGGTTAGGATGGTTGGTTTGATCCCTTTCCACACGGGTTCCAAACCATCTCCAAGTACTGGAAGTAGATTATTGAGGTCGAAAACTTCGAAACTAAGCAGACAAACCCCTAGAAACACTGTCCAGGTAATCGGAACAATGAGTCTGCACATGCTAGCGATCGCATTAATTCCTCCTCTGCATAAATAGAAGGCGATCCATATAAAAGCAGCCATAATAGCCCACGGAGGTGTACCTTCCAGTAGAAAGAAAGAGGTTACCTCCTGCACCGAACGTATCTCAAAGCCGGCGATACTGAGAAAATACCCAATGACTCCTATTGACAGAACCATTCCGAGTGGCTTGCCGATGATCTTCCCGATATACTGAAAGAATGTTTGGCCTGGGAACCTTTGACTAAGTTTCACTATGATCAATCCGAACAGAAAAGAGATTGCTCCCCCTAAAAAAATACTTATCCATACATCTGGACTACCACTGGCCTCTACAATGGTCCGAGGAAGCGTAAGTACCCCTGCCGCAATCGTATAATTGGCTAGAATGATCGTCGCTTGAACTGCAGTAATTCGGTCCTTTACCTCGGCGCTCATGTTCTCTTCCTCCTTTACCTAGACTTCTCACCCTTTACGCAAGGGGTCCTTTGGTTTCAAAAACGTAGGTCGCCCTGTTAGAAATTGAAAAGGCATACGGAATATAAAATCCTTCCAATTCACCATCTTATTGGGGACTGCCAGACCTAGATAAGGAACACCAAAACTCTTCAGCTTAATTAAATGACTACTAAGCAAGAGAAAAAACAGTACAACTCCGTATAATCCAAAAACGGCTGCAAAAAACATGGCTGCAAAACGGAGCATGCGAAGCGTCATCCCCGCACTATACATAGGCATAGAGAAGGAAGAAACAGCCGTAACTGATACTACAATCACTAAAATCGGACTCACAATTCCAGCCTCAACCGCGGCTTGCCCGATGATCAGACCGCCGACAATTCCCATCGCCGGACCGATAGGTTTGGGCAAGCGAAGCCCAGCCTCTCGTAAGATTTCAATCGAGACCTCCATAATCAAGGCTTCGATTAATACCGTAAAGGGGACTCCTTGCCGGGAGGCGATAATAGAAATGGCTAGCTTAGTTGGAATCAAGCCTGGCTGGAACGAAAGGAAGGAAATATATAGTGCCGGAGCAAAAAGTGATATCAATGCCGCAAAAAAACGCAAAAGACGTAGCATCGATCCTACCATCCAGCGATCGTTATAATCCTCTGGCGATTGCAGTAACATCCCGAAGGTTACCGGCATTATCAATGCAAAGGGTGTACCGTCAAGTAAAATAGCTACTCTTCCTTCCAAAAGTGCTGCCATTACACGGTCCGGCCTTTCCGTATTCTGAATCTGTTGGAAAGGACTATAGCCATTATCTTCGATCAATTGCTCAACATAACCAGATTCTTGAACATCATCTAAATCTATCGTTCTAATTCTTCGTTTGACCTCTTCTACAAGTTCATCATTCGCAATATCCTTGATATAGGCTAGGATCAATTCCTTCTGCATTCTCTTTCCTACAGTAAAAGAAATCATAGCTAGTTCTGTACTCTGTCCGTGTCTACGCAGCATCGCTGTGTTATCGCTTAATGTCTCGTTAAATCCGCTTCGCGAGCCCCGCAAGACTCCTTCAGATTCTGGCTCCTGAATCCCTCTTGTATTCCCCTTAGGACTACTGAGTACAAAAGCCTTAGATATCCCCTCCACAAGCAGCACGGCAGATCCAAATAACACCTTCTGAAGGGAGAGGTATGCATTATCCGTAAGCTCAACTTCCGATATGAGGAGGACCTCATGTATGAGAATATCTTGTAGATCTTTCGCTTCCGCTTTGTTATTCATGTTCATAAACGGCTGATATGCATTCATTAACGGCTTTAAAATATTCTGATCCATTTTGTCTTTGTCCGTTAGACCGTCTACGTACAAAAGTGCTGCCCTTGTCTTAATGCTTCCGATTCGCAACTCCCTTACATTCACATCATGCATATCGGCGCTGATCTCTCTGAATTTCTGCAAATCATCCTCAAAATGGCCACTATAAGTTATTCTCTTCCCCTTATCCTTAGTTACTACATTCGAGCTAGACTGCTTCACCGGCCCTTCTAAAATGCTTGTTTCTCCAGAGTTTTCTACGGAAGAAACACCTCCACCTTTGCTGCCAGTAGCTTTTTCCGCTCTAGTCGTTATCCTGTCTTCTTTAGCTTTAGCCCAGCTTATTGTACGAAGCAGGAAGAAAGGGACACAGAAAATCATAATCCCTTGGAAAACCACACCCCAACTTGGAATTAAATCTATTGCCTCATTCCACACCCCTAACACCTCCTTTATAGCTGTGACCGTATTTTTTACCGAAGATGGGTAATTCATGCATACAAAAAGAGACCCCACCGTATGGGGTCTCCCTAAGTTAAACTTCATATGTTCTTATACCTCTATTGTATCTGTAAAGTGTCGGATGCTAGCCTTGGACGTTCGGCTGACGTAATTAAAGTTTATTGCGGCATCATGCGAGTGGTGATCGCGATGCGATTCCATGCATTGATTGTAACAATTGCCATGATGATCTCACCAAGTTGCTTAGTATCGAAATGGCGCTCCGCTTCCGAATAGACATCGTCCGGTACATGTCCTTGCGTCACGAGTGTAACTGATTCGGTCAGCGCAAGCACTGCGCGCTCCTCGTCGCTGTAGAACGGCGCTTCACGCCATGCGTTCAGCATGTAGATGCGCTGTTCCGACTCGCCTGCCTTGCGGGCATCCTTCGTATGCATATCGATGCAGAAGGCGCAGCCATTAATTTGTGACGCTCTGATTTTGATTAACTCCAATAACGACTTCTCCATGCCTGTCGATTGTACGAACGCTTCAAGACCCATCATCGCTTTGTATGCGGCTGGAATTTCACCGGCCAGATCCATTCTTTGTTCCATGGGGATAGCTCCTCTCCGGCTGTAGACCGGTTATCTTTTGATTGTTTCACTAATAAGACAATACAAAAGCACCGTTTGTGACAGGTTACCCCATTCGTTGTAATTTATCGGGATTGAGTACGATATAAATATGCTCGATCCGCTCCCCGGCCGCATCAAGCTGGAAGCTGATCGCCTTAAGCGGCCGGCCATCCCGATAGATGACGATGCCCAGCTGGCCATTAAGTAGCACCATCCTTTGCGAATCTCCGAGGAAGCCCTTCGTAATGACGCCTCCAATGAAAGCTTGAACACGATCTCTGCCCGTAATAGTGAAGATCGCTGCGCGAACTTTACCGCCGCCGTCCGACGTAAGCAGCGCGTCCTCGGTCAGCAGGCTGACAAGCGCATCGACGTTGCCGCCTCGCGCAGCTGCGAGGAATGCTGTCGCAAGAGGTGTTGCCTGAGCCGTGTTGCCTGGCAGAACTGGCGATTGTTGATGCAGCTTATCATTAGCGCGGCTAAATATTTTTCGACAGTTGGCTTCTGATTTTCCTAATACATCGGCAAGTTCGCTATATTCGAAAGCGAAGGATTGGCGCAAGATGAAGACGGCTCTCTCGACAGCCGACAAATGTTCCAGCATGACAAGCAGGGCGTAGGATACATTTTCATCGTGATCGAAGAGATCAGCAGGATTATCGCCGCCTCCATTCGTAAAGCTGACGAGCGGCTCCGGCAGCCATGTGCCGACATATTGCTCTCTCCTTATACGGGCGGATTGCATATAGTTGATGCAACGATTTGTTGTCATACGGATTAAGTAAGCTTTCGGATGGGTGATATCTATTGTTTGTAGCTTGCTGTACTCGATGAATACGTCTTGAACGAGGTCCTCTGCATCTGCTATAGAGCCGGTCATACGGTAAGCCATTGCTTTCAGCAGAGAGTGATAGTTGGTATATGCGACCTGAAAATCCATACGGGCTAGACTCCTTCCAAAGCTGTGCCTTTCATACCGTCACGGCTCACCGCGGCGTCTACATCGTTCAGCGGATGATCAACAATGTAGACGCTCTCCTAGTGCTTCATGTCTAGCCTATTTAGTGCACGCAGGAAAATATCCGGATGAGGCTTCTTAATGCCTTCTCAGCTTGAGATTAATATAGCATCAAAATACAACTAAATTCCAATTCCCTATGCTAGAATAACCTTGTTCAATATCCCTTGGTAGGCTGCTATCGGACGTAAGCCAACCAACTTTTCCATTGGCTGCCCATCTTTATATACAATGACTGTAGGCATCCCCATAACACCAGCTTCCCCAGCCAGATCCGGCAATTCGTCACAATTCACCTTCACAATAGAGACATCGTCTCCATATTCCTGATGAAGATCTTCCAAAAGAGGCAACAGCACCTTGCAAGGGGGACACCATGGCGCACCGTAATCTACCAAAACCGTTCCACCACCGCGAATCTCTGCTCGTACCCAATCAGCGCTATCTGCATTTGTAATAGCCATTTGTCATTCCTCCTCAAAGTTTTCAACTCCAGCAGCACCTACTCCAAACTCTCCAGTGTACATGCCTCTAAACTACTCTCGTTCTGCTCTTGCAAGATAGAGGCCATTCTTTCTTCCAAATTGCGTTTGATCTGATTCAGTTCTACAAGCTGACGTTCAATATCCTCAAGCTTGCTACGGTATAGTGGCATCACTTCTGCGCAGAAAGCTTCTTTGTTCTTCAAAACACAATGTAGAAAGCCCGCGATCTGCTCTGTGGACAGACCCAGGTTCAAATATAATTTTATCGTTTCTACCGTCTCCACAGCGAGCGGAGAGTACTCCCGATATCCGTTGGCCTGACGGATCGGCGAAATTAATCCCTGACTCTCATAATAACGAATTGAACGGACGCTTACGCCCGTCAGTTTAGCAAGCTCACCTATTTTCATAGCAATCTCCCCGGGGTTCATGAGAATTGTTCTACACCAGTATAAACCCTGACATCAATGTAAGAGTCAACAAAAAAATCCAACCGTGGTTATCCCACAGTTGGACTCATTTATAATCTTACAACAAGTATATCCGCCGCTTATATTCTACAATAATCCTGCTGCCCAAAGCCCACCTCTACGAATCATTTCGCGGAATGGTTCTACTGAGAATGATGGTAAATGATGCCCTGGCATTAAATAAACAACCCGGCCCAAGCCAAATTCGTGACACCAAGCCGCTTGGCGCATAGCTCCCTCATGAGAATATTCAGCGAGCACCGTTGTTTCGAAATAAGGATGCATCTCGAAATAATACGGCTCATCCTCAATTACAAATTCTTCAATTCCCTGCATAATGGGATGCTCTCGTGCGGGTATGGACATCTGCAGCGAAGTATACTCTGGATGATGGGTGAAATGTGCGCCCAGCATAGCACCAAGCTCCTGATTGCGCTGTAAGGAAATTCCGTTATGTACAACTAGTAGTCCGCCCCCGCCAGCCACATAAGATAGCAAAGCACCACTTTGTTCCGCAGGGATTTTGTCATCAGAAAATTCAGTGTAGGAGATTACCAGCTTGTAGTCAGACAACGTTTCTTTATTGAGAAGTGCATAATCCTCTGAAGAAAAAACCTGTAAGTCATTCGCAAGGATTTGTTCGATCTCCCGGTCCACGCCAGCAAAGGGGTGATATTTAACCTCCGAGTAGCTTCCGAGTGCGAGTGCTTTTAGTGTAGACATGTTATCAGCGCCTTTCTTCTTATCTATTTTGAAATATCCGTTCTACCACGGCCATGAGCTGCCATCCGTATCCAGATAGGCCGGTTCCTCGCCCATATATTTTTTATAATCCAGAACAAGGTCGATAATCTGCTCCGCGGACTGTTCAGGAGTCATTTCCGCTTGCTCATCCTTCTTACCATGCATATAAGTCTGCAGCCAGCCAGGATGGAACACCATTACTTGACCGCCAAGCGTTTTCAGATGATTATGCATCAAGGAGGACTGCATATTCAGTGCTGCCTTCGACATACAATAGCCATACATGTTGATACGCTTATTTCGGGCAATACTGCCTGCCTCTGATGAAATATTGACGATTAATTTATCCTCACTTTGTAGTAATAGTCCCATCAGTGCATTGCTGACTCTTAACGCGCCAAGCGTATTTACATTATATATTTCTGCCATGCCTTCATCATCCAGCTCCACCAGCACAGTAGCATTATCAGCAGAACGAATAATACCTGCATTATTAATAATCATATCGACATATCCAGTTTTACTGGCTATCACTCTTGCAGCCTGCTTTACACTATCTTTATTGCTGATATCTAGGGGGATAAGCTCCAACTGTTCAGGATATTGCTCTTTAAGCGCTTTCAAATCTTCTGATTCTTTCAAAAACTGTCCTGCAAATACTGAGAACTGGTTGGCCAGCAACGAACGTACAAGCGACAGTCCAAGCCCCCGATCAGCTCCAGTTACACATGCAACTCTCTTCATTCTTCTGAACACTCCTATCTCGTAGCGATATAGTTAGGCATGTTGCTTCTTTTCACCTTAGCATGCTGTACTCTTTTTTTCAACGCGATTGGTTTCAGGTATATCGCCTCTTGTGCAAGCCTTTCAGAATCCTTTTTGTTTTAATTTTGATATATGTTACAATCATGATTACAGGTTGTTAACAACACAATTGTTAGCAAAATAACGATCCCAGGAGGGTGATATCTATGTCTATTCAACAACTCCATACGCTGGAGGATCTTGAGCAATATGTAGCTAAGCCTGGCAAGAAGCTGCTGTTCAAACACAGCACGACCTGCCCGATTAGTGCTAAAGCTAATGAAGAGTTTCAGGCTTATCTGAAGGATGCGGATACTGCCGCTGCAGTGGTCTTAGTCATCGAGGATCGTCCCGTTTCCAATCAAATTGCTGAGGATTTTGGCATCAAACATGAATCTCCACAACTCTTCCTGCTTGAGGACAATGAGGTTCGCTGGAACACTTCCCACTGGAAAATTACAAGAGATGCTATCAAAGAGGCTGTGAACCAATGAGTGAGCCAGTGATTGTCTATTCAACCGCAGGGTGCAGTGACTGTAATTTGGTTAAAAATTATCTTACGGAGCAGGGTGTCCCTTTTGAAGTAAGAGATGTTATGACCAGCACAGTCTATCAAGAGGAAGTTGAGAAGCTTGGATTCATGGGCGTTCCTGTCACTGTAGCAGGGGATCAAGCGATCAAGGGATTTAATCTTCCTGAGCTCAAAGCACTCATCGAAGCTGCCCAATAATTAAGCCATTAAACTATTCAGTACATGATGTAATTCATAGCTGCAAAAAAGGGTATCCTCATAGCCAATAGGCTTGAAGGTACCCTTTTTTCAAAATATAAGAAACTATAATTTTCACGCTATACATTATTCTTATATTTCTCGCATAAACGCTTACCGTCCTTTAGGGACGCCGAAGGCGTTTTTACTTGTTAGTCATAGTCTATGCTTCCTCACGAATGAGATCTGCCACGACCAGTACATCCACATTTCTGGCAGAACGCAGAATCTGCTTGGTAACATCGCCGCGAAGACTTTTTCGCAGCCATGAGCGTTGTGACTGACCGATAATAATCTGAGTACTCTGCAGTGCTTGAGATCTTTCAAGCAGCAAGGACGCCACTCGTGCAGGAAGTACGTTAGGAATCATCTTAAACGTTCCACCCAGTCGTTCCGTCAATTCCTTTAAATCATTTATACGTTTATCATAAACGGGTCCATTCTGTTTTAATTCCTGCACATACGTAACATACCAGCAAGCTTTTAGACGATATGCAATCCGAAAACCACGCCGAATTAAGCGCTCCGCATGATCCCCCAAGGTGATACACACATAAATGACTTCCTGACGCCGCCAAGGTCCCCGTAACGAACCGACACGTTCCCAAGCTTCTAGCCGCTCATCTACATCGTCAGCAATTTCCCGCAGCGCCAGCTCCCGAAGGGCGATCAAATTCCCGATTTTGAAAAAAGCCCCCAGCGCCTGATCCACCTTGGCCATGGCATATATTTTTCCGTCCTTCATTCGCTCTTGAAGCGTCTTGGGTGATACATCGATAAGTTCTACCTCATTTGCCCGCTGTAGAATGCTGTCCGGAAAAGTCTCTCTTACTCTAACGCCTGTAATTTGCTCTACGGCGTCATTCAGACTTTCTAAATGCTGCACATTCACGGTAGAGATCACAGATATTCCAGCATCTAGCAGCTCCATAACATCCATATACCGCTTCTTATGTTTGCTACCTGGCATATTGGTATGAGCAAGTTCATCCACAAGCACAACTTCTGGATTACGCTTAATAATTGCTGCCGTATCCATCTCCTCAAGGACAGTCCCGCGGTACTCCATACGTAGACGTGGAAGGATCTCCAAATCGCCAATTTGTTCAAGGGTTTCTTTGCGGCCATGCGTTTCAAGAAGTCCTATCACGACATCGATCCCTCTCTTCAAGAGATCGTTTCCTTCACGCAGCATCTTGTAAGTCTTGCCCACACCGGGAGCAGCCCCAATATATACCTTAAAGGTTCCTCCGCGAATCGCATCGATTTTATCCTTTACTTCCTGACTGCTTAACCTGTGATAGGCATCCGCTTTCCGTTCATTACGACTCTGCCGGGTTGGAAGTACACGTTCTCCTTCGCGATCTGCGCGATCCGCCACGAAGAATATATCCACACCTCGGATTTGCTTCAGTAACGAATTAGCGATTGAGCCTTTCCATAATTCCTGCCAAGCGGTCTGCTTGGAATGTCCCATAACGATTCGGGTAATATTATGTTCGATCGCGTATTTTACCAACAGATGTGGGATCTCCCGCTTCGAGCGAAAGGTGATCTCCTCCATAGAGGCACCAATCTTCTCGGTCAGCTTCCAGAGGGAACGCTTGAAGGTAGCTGCTTCCTTTGAAAGGGTTAGACCCTGCTTCCAGAATGACACTACTGAAAGATCCCCATTTAATCGCTTTGCAATCTGCTGTCCACGTCGGATATGGATCGAGCCATTCCAATAATACTGCGCAGATACCAACACTTTTTCTGCGATCCCCGAAGCTCCCTGCAGCCCTTGTTCTTCCCGGTGTTTCTCCAGTGAATCATTAACATCCTCAGCGACCATCCGAAGTGCCAGCTCCCGCAGCTTGCTTAAATTACCCTTGTTAAAAAGCGATCTCTGCTGGTGCTTCCCTAAATGTCCATCGGACAAGCGCTGAAGTATCTTTTCTGGCGTCACATCAATTAGAACGATATCATCGGCAAGGGTAAGCACCTCAGCAGGAAGGGAATGCTCTACTTCAATCCCAGTCCACTTCCGTGCCAGATCCGCAGCGCCTTCTAGTTCGTATACATTTACAGTTGTGATGACACTAATCCCATTGCTCAATAAGTATTTGATATCGTCCAGTCTTCCAGATCTCTCCGCACCCTCGCGATTCTGGTGGGCCAAGCCATCGGTTAGCACAACTTCTGGATTACGTGCCACAATAGCTTCTACATCAAGATCCTTCTTCTCTATATCTTTCTGAAACCAATGAATACTTGGTATCCGTTCCAAATCGCCCAGCTGATCCTTAGTTTCTGGACTCTGATTCGTCGAAACCGCACAGATCACAACATCGATTCCCTGCGCTTTTAGCGCCTGGCCCTCACGCAGCATCTGATACGTTTTGCCCGACCCACTGACCGGACCGATATAGATCTTCAGACGTCCCCGATGCAGCTCATAGATAGAGAGCAGCAGCTCCTCCGGCGTCTTCCTCCGGTATGTCCCCATCAAGACCACTCCTTAATAACCCGATCATGCATGTACCCTTCTGTTCCAAGAAGCAAGATATCCCTGCCCGATTCTAGTAATCTGGCAGGGACATTTACTATATTTATTTGTTCGCTAGTTTCAGTAGATCCATGTTCAGCTTCAACACATTGACCCGTTCTTCACCAAATAACCCTAAGTCACGACCCTCGGTATGCTTATTTACGAGCTCTTCCAGCTGTGTCGCAGGAATACCGGTTAAATTGCTAATCCGAGGAATCTGCACCATAGCTGAAGCTGGTGTGATATGCGGATCAAGCCCCGAACCCGAGTTGGTGACCAAATCAACTGGCAATTTGTTCACGGGCACATCCGGATTATCGAGCTTCCACTGCGTAATGAAATCCTTTGTCCGCTGCAGCATATCCGGATTGGATGGAGCGTAGTTATTGGAACCTGAAGCTTCTGCTTTATACTCAATACTAGACACACGACCATGAAATAAAGCTGGATTCGTAAAGTTCTGCCCGATGAGTTCCGAGCCTACAACTACTCCAGCATCATTCTTAAGCAAGCTGCCGTTCGCCTGCGACGGCATTAGAACCTGGGCAAGCGCTGTAGTTGTCAGAGGATAGATCACTCCGCAGAGAACAATAAATACTAAACTTAGTCGCACAATAATAAAGAAATAAGCACCTTTCGATGATGATAACTGCTCTTCAGTGTCCTCCATGGAGTTTCCGTTATTCACGATGCTCTCACCCTTTCAATAATTAATCAACACGTCATTAAATCCATACACTTACGATCATATCAATGAGCTTGATGCCAGCAAATGGAACAACCACTCCGCCTAGTCCATAGATAAATATATTGCGTCCAAGCAGCTTCGTAGAGCTCATAGCTTTATACGACACACCCTTCATAGCCAGTGGGATGAGCAGGGGAATAATAATCGCATTAAATATTAAGGCGGATATTATAGCCGAGCTTGGCGAGCCTAGTCCCATTACATTCAGGGCTTCCATTTCAGGAATGGCGAGCATGAACATCGCCGGAATAATGGCGAAATACTTCGCTATATCATTCGCGATACTAAAGGTTGTTAACGCACCCCGCGTCATCAGCAGCTGTTTACCAATCGCCACGACCTCAATAATCTTCGAAGGGTCAGAGTCCAAATCGACCATATTTGCTGCTTCCTTAGCAGCTGTAGTGCCGCTATTCATGGCTAAGCCCACATCAGCTTGTGCAAGGGCAGGGGCATCATTTGTACCATCCCCGGTCATCGCAACCAGCTTGCCCTCGTTCTGTTCGCGGCGAATAACTGCTATTTTATCCTCAGGTGTACTTTCCGCGATGAAATCATCTACACCCGCTTCACGGGCAATCGTAGCTGCGGTCAGCGGATTGTCACCCGTACACATGATGGTCTTGATCCCCATTTTCCGCAGCTCATCAAATCGCTCTTTCATGCCTGGCTTAACTGTATCCTTCAAGTAAATAAGTCCATAGATCCGATTGTCTACCGCAACCGCTAACGGGGTTCCCCCCATCCGGGCGATAGCATCAGAATTACTGTCGAGGTTCTCGGGAATGACTCCGCCTTTCGACTGTACCCATTTCTTCACGGAGTCTACCGCACCTTTACGTACGCAGCGTCCATCTTGCAGGTCAATACCACTCATCCGAGTTTCCGCCTTAAACTCTACGAATTCCCCACCTTCAGCAAGCTTGCTGTCATAGCTGCGTTCCAGCTTCTTGGCCAGCTCAATTACAGAACGTCCCTCAGGCGTCTCATCCTTCAGGGAACTGATGGCCGCCCATGCTGTAAGCTCAGCTTCCGTTTCATTTCCGACAGGAACAAATTCACTCGCCATCCGGTTCCCGAAGGTAATCGTACCGGTCTTATCTAGGATCATCGTATTAATATCACCGGCAGCCTCAACTGCCTTACCCGACATGGCGAGTACATTAAACTGGGTCACCCGGTCCATACCCGCTATTCCGATTGCGGAGAGTAGCCCCCCGATTGTTGTCGGAATCAGACAGACCAACAAGGCGATCATGACGGGAATATCAAGATCAACACCTAGATAAGTGGCAATCGGCCGCAAGGTCACTACTACAATCAGGAAAATCAACGTCAGACTGATCAAAAGCGTATTTAGCGCGATTTCATTAGGTGTCTTCTGACGTTTCGCCCCTTCAACGAGGGAAATCATCCGATCTAGAAACGACTCACCAGGATCACTAGTAATTCTGACTTTGATCTCATCACTGACGACCCGCGTGCCGCCTGTAACGGAACCAAAGTCCCCACCAGCTTCCTTGATTACAGGTGCAGATTCACCTGTAATCGCTGATTCATCTACGGAAGCCAGCCCTTCAATCACTTCACCGTCACCAGGGATGAGTTCACCCTGACTGACGATGACGATATCCCCTTTACGCAGTTCGGAGGAGGATACTGTTTTCACCGACCCTCCAACCAGTTTGTTGGCAGTGATATCTTGTTTCGTTTTCTTAAGCGAATCAGCTTGGGCTTTACCGCGGCCTTCCGCCAGTGCTTCAGCGAAGTTCGCAAACAGCACTGTAAATAGCAGAATGAACAACACTGTAATATTGAATCCTATCGATTGCTCTGCATTAAAATATCCAGGAGCCAGCACCATGAGGAGTACAATGATCGTACCGACCTCTACCACGAACATGACTGGATTTTTGATTAGCGTTACTGGGTTAAGCTTTATAAAGCTATCCTTTACAGCGCTTAGGAGTATGGGTCCCGTCAGCAGCTTTTTTCTTTTTACAGTACTCATCTTATTCTCCCTCTTCCTACCGTAAGGTTAGATATTCTGCAATGGGGCCGAGTACAATGACCGGCAGGAACGTCAACGCACCGATAATCACTACTGTACCAATCAGAATTCCCGTAAACAGTCCATTGTCTGTGCGGAATGTGCCAATCGTCTCAGGAACCGGCTTCTTCTGAAGCAGAGAACCTGCTACCGCCAGCATTGCGATAATAGAAACATAACGACCTAGCAGCATGACAATCCCGGTTGTGACATTCCAGAAGGTTGTGTTGTCTGCAAGCCCTTCAAATCCTGAGCCATTGTTCGCGGCAGAAGAGACATATTCATATAACACTTGACTGAGTCCATGGAATCCAGTGTTCGTAATCGCCCCTTGCCCCAAATCGGTCAGGAACGCAGCTGCAGTTGGCACAAGGATAATGAACGGATGCACAAGGATCGCAATGGCAATCAGCTTCATCTCCTTGGCCTCTATCTTCCGTCCGAGGAACTCCGGTGTCCTGCCGACCATCAGACCGCACAGGAAGACACCCAGAATCGCATACATCAGCATATTGATCAGTCCGACACCTTTACCACCGAAGACATTGTTGAGCATCATCAATGCAAGAGGCGTAATACCTCCCAGCGGCGTCAGCGTATCATGCATATTGTTAACACTACCTGTCGTAGCTGCGGTTGTTACTGAAGTAAACAAGGAAGACTGCGGTATGCCGAAGCGCACCTCTTTACCTTCCATGCTACCTTGTGAAGATTCGATTCCTAGTGCATTGATCGCCGGATTACCTTTTGATTCAGCATAGAAGTTTAGGCTTAATAGCAGAACAAACAAGGTCATCATTGCGGTAAAAATTACCCAGCCCTGACGTTTGTTCTTGGCAAACAATCCGTACATATAAGGGAGCGAAGCTGGCAGCATCCACATAGAGAGAATCTCCAGAACGTTCGTAAGTGGATTAGGGTTCTCAAAAGGATGGGATGAATTGGCCCCGAAGAAGCCGCCACCATTCGTGCCCAGATGTTTGATCGATTCCAAAGAAGCTACTGGACCGATAGCAATTTGTTGTGTTTGGCCCTCTAGTGTAGTGACTTCAAGTGATGGCTTGAGCGTTTGTGGCACATGCAGTCCTACCAGCACCAATGAAACTAACAAAGCTAGCGGAATGAACACACGAATATGCGCTTTGACGAAATCCTCGAAGAAGTTCCCGACTGATTTCCGTCCCGTGATTCCTCTGACAAAGGCAACCGCAACAGAAAATCCGCTCGCTGCAGATGTGAACATCATCATCGTGATGACAGCCATTTGTGAAAAATACGAAAGCCCCGTCTCCCCGCTATAATGCTGCAGGTTCGTATTGGTCATAAAGCTGATCACTGTATTGAATGAAAGCGTCTGTTCCATATCCGTAATTCCATTCGGGTTTAACGGCAATCCCCGCTGCAATCTAAGAACAATGTAACTGAAAGTAACCAATACGATATTTGTTAACACAAAGCTGAGCGCATACTTCTTCCAAGACATTCCGTCCCGTTTTTTCAGGCCGATCAGCTTATAAATTCCTTTTTCCATGCCTCCAAACCATCGATCCGTACGGTTCGGTTCATTAGAAAATACATAATATAAATACGTGCCCATCGGCTTAACCAGCAAGATAAGAATTACGATTACAGCAACTATTTGCAAAATGCCCATGAATGCCCCTCCTTAAAATTTCTCCGGATGAATCAATGCGTAAACCAGATATACAAACAACAGTAGGGTAACAGCGATTACTAGAATCACAACTTATCCCTCCCTGTATCCTCAACTACACCTGCGCACCAGCGCATAAATCCATAAAACAACCCGTAAATTACAGCTAACGAAGCTACCATATACAGATCCATCATATCTCCCGCACTCCTTCTTTTATCCTTGATGAGGTGATTTATCGATTAGAAAATCAGCATCACCACTATGAGAATAGATTACATAACTTGCACCAAGTCTTTTATAGACCAATCTAGGATTTATTGAGCTTGTGATTACAAAAATCGGCTGTGTCGTCCAGGTGCGGCACATCTGAATGTAGCGGCAGCATAACGTAAAGCTGCTCTCGAACAGATATACCCGTCCTACCGGGAACGGCGGGCGAAACCAAGTATTCTGATGGCGGGTATCAACTAGAACGACTTGTTCAATCCCCATCTCTTCGAGTAGGGCCTTCTCAGGCAAGTTGTTGGTCAATCCGGCCATCTTAATGCCTCTGAATTTTAGAAGCTTAATAAAATGTTCGCCTGCCTTCGTTGGCGCACATACCAGTACATATTCATTCTGATCTGTCATCTCTTATTCTCCTCAAATGCTTTACTTGTAAGATCAGAGCTTGATCACCATGATCTTGAAAGAAAAGCTACCGCTAATGATGAATATAACGACCTCTTCGTGAGGTTTTCCATAAATGCTTTGCTTAAAAAAGCACAGCAAAAAGCCACAAAGGATTCTCCTCTGTGGCTCGCTAGCGGTCACATTGCACTCATCCTCTCTCCATACGCTTACGAGGTTAGCTGTCGGATTCGGGCGGTGAGAGTCGCCCTACCTGTATAGATGCGAGCTCACTCGCACCTTCTACAGGATTCACCCCATAACCGGCTTCCGACTCTCACATCGTCTGCCGATTGTTGGTTCCCCCGCTTTCCTTATCGGAAATTAAGCGGATCAAATATTCGATTGTTGTTGAAACAGGAGTAATCATACCCTTATGCAGGAAGAATTGTAAAACCTGATTGATGCCAAAATAATGCAAATTAAAAACTATTTTCGTATTGGATAGCGCTTACTTGATATCCAATCTCTCTATATCTCTTGTTTACTCGAGTTTTAATCCATTAGCGAAAAACGGGCATACCATGTGATTTTATTCACCACAAATGTAGAAATCTCAAAAAATCGCCTTTATAGGTAAGAAAACAAGAAGTCGAGATTAAGCGAGGAAGAAGCCCGATAACTCGCAATAAATACCTATTTGGTTCCCTTTTCCGTCGTAGTAGGCAGGATTTGGTTTAAATCGCGCTCAAAAGAACACTTTCTGTTTTTACAGAAACACCTTGAAAAGAGTATGATTCGGGTTGAATCTATTTCACAAAATACATTCAACGCTGAGTTCCTGTATTTGCAGGGAACGGGGGAACCATCAGGCCACATGGCCTACTTGGGGTGAATCCGAAGGAGACTGTTCAAGTCTCACATAGGTAGGGCGACTCTCACCGTCCGAATCCGACAGCTAACCTCGTAAGCGTAAAGAGAGAGACCCTTGATCCGCCACGCTTTGGCACAGGTGTGTGTATACCTGTATTCCAAAACCGCAGCAGAGGTCCTCCTCTTGCTGCGGTTTTTGCGTTACCTGATTCTATAAGGTGATAGCATGCTGGACGGGGTGAAAGGAATGAAACACTATTATTGGGGAACTCAGCAAGGGCTACTTGAGCCGATAAGTCTAAATTATGTTTGCTTTGGAGCGTTGTGGTTCGAAGAGGATCATCACAGAACTATTGTCGGCTATGCTTTTGGTCAGAAGCAGATTGAATCACTTCGCCATTTCAGCAGCCCATCTACCTGTGAATACTGTATGGACCGAACAATTATATACGAAATATATAAAAGTATCCGAGAAAAGCAACAGCTGCAGGATTGGTCAGCACACCAACGTTTTCCGTGGCTCACCGCTTTTAAGGAACCGTGGAAAGATGTTGCAGCCGGTTGGTACGTAATGAGATCCCGCAACACCTTTCCCTTACATTTATCCGTTATACGCAAACAGAAATTCAGACTATGGCTAGAGCATGCCGCAGTCTGTGAGAATGAAGCTGAAATGCTCGCCTGTATAGAGAAGGCTAATGACATTCACCATGTAGATCTTAAGCTTTTGGAAACCTAAGGAGGAGAAAACTGTCATGGACCAGCGAAGACTATCTCGCATAGAAGTATTCGTCTTTGATTCACCTGAGCCTATTCATTATGGAATGGAGGCTGATCAAGGCAGCCGTTATGGCATCCTGAAACTTACCTGTAAAGGAGGTAGCAGCTGGGGAGCATGTCTTATCTCTGCCAATACCAAAACCTTCGATCTTATTAAATGGAGTTCTTTTCTCAGAATGATATACCATTGCCGGCTAGAGGAAGCGATAGATAAAGTACGTACCCATGGTTCAGAGTGGGATCAGACTCAGTTTGAGCTAGTGCAAGGTGCTTTACAGGATTTAAAAGCCAAGCTGCAGGGTAAATCCTTGGCAGGGCACATTGAGCAAGGTCGTCTGTATAGAGCTGTCGCTGGTGGGAGAGATTCCAAAGGAGGGCGGCTATATTATAAACCATCCAGTGTTGCGCTTCAAAAACATAGTTATCCAGAACCTGATACCGCCGAGCTTATCAACAAATCCATTTCTTACTTTTCTATATTATAGGTTCATCCCATAAACAATTCTGAAAGGATCGTGTTTATCATGCCTGACCCCTTACCTGCCGAATCCCCCCGTAGAACTATATTTGCAGAGTGTGTTCAAAAGTGTACGAATGATATCTATATGCTCAGTTACATGTTGTTACAACAATCAGCAGAAGCTGAGAAGGTTACTATCCGTACCTTTAAAGAGCTTCATAAAATATTCCGTCAAAAAAGCTTCGACAGCCAGCTATTCTCTATCGAAGCTTACCGCTCTTGTATCCGACAATGCGCCGATTATTACGCACGCCGGTCTCTCCTGTCTGCCAAGGCATTGCCTTGGGAGGAACAACTCGTAAAAGTGATGTGGTATGGCCTAAAGCTATCTTTACCTCAAATAAGCATCATTCTGCAAAAGAGTGTTCCTGTACTAAAAGCGCAGCTTAGGCGTGTGCGGGAGCAACTGACTGCTCAAGTGGATTTGCTGCATAGTGGTAATCTATCCGTTGTCTAATCCCTCAAAAGGAAACGACATTTGAGTGTACGGAGGATATATTGGACTCAGGAGCCCTGGAGTCCGCAACTATCTTCCAAATAACTTTTACGATATATACACAAAAAAGAAAAAGCCACGGCATCTGCCGCGGCTTCCTTTCCCTACTATTACGCTTTGCTCTTACGCGCCTTACCGTACATCCACAATCCCGCAATCATCCCCACCATGGCAATCCCAGTCAATACACCCTGAGTGAAATCCATTAAAGTGGACCCATTGGTCGAGAGCATTCTACTAACCGTAGCCAGAGAGACCGAACTCATTAAAAGCATCATATTGTATTGTTCACTTTTAGTCATGATTACCACTCCTTAAAAGTTTATATGAAGCCACTTAGATCTTGTAAGCCTTCATCGCTTTTCTGATCTCTTTAATACTTGGACGTTTGCCGTACATCAATACGCCTGTGCGATAGATCTTGGCAGCCAACCAGCCAAAGATGAACGTGGTAACAAGCAGGATGGCTAATGATACAATAACTTGCCAGATCGCTACTTCACCAACACCAATTCGGAGCAGCATGGTCAATGGAGAGGTGAAAGGCACATAACTCGCTACCTTAACCAGCAGAGTATCCGCATTAGAGATACTGAACAGTGGAACATAGAAGGCTACGAAGCCTAACATCATAATCGGCATAACCGCTTGGCCAAGATCCTCTGTACGGCTGACAATCGAACCTACAGCTGCATACATCAAGGCATAGAGGAAATAACCTAGTACATAAAGAACAATTCCATAAAGCAACAAGTTAATATTAAGCTGGCCTAAATCCAGGTCTAAATCTTTCAAAATCGTTGCATTATGCGGAAGCTTAAGATTGACAACTACCGCTGCGATAATGACGCCAATTTGTAATAATCCTACTAAGAAGACACCGATAACTTTACCGAACATTTGCGCTAAAGGTGAGGCACTTGTAATCAGAATCTCCATGATCCGTGAGCTCTTCTCTGAAGTAATCTCAGCTGCAATCATATTACCGGTCATCATGATAGACATGAAGAACAGCATAAGCATGGCGTATACAATGACGTAATTAATAGGTGGAGCGGATTCCTGCGACGCATCCTTATCTCCCGCAGTCCCATCAGGATTGAGCTGCTGAGTAGCTATCTGTACCGGTGTTGACATAGCAGCAATCTGCTCCTGCGTCAGCTTGTCGCCAACGATGAACTGGGTGTTGGCCTGCTGAAGGGCATTTTGGAGATAGATTTGCACATCGCCCTTCAATTCACCATTTTCACTATGATAAGTAACGGGTGGAAGTCCTTCGCCAGTAGGTTCTGCAAAAGAAACGTACCCCTCTACGGTCCCTTCATCTAAAGCTTTCTTTAGCTCCGCATCGTCGGCAGAAGTATATTGCACAACTTTTGCCTGCGGCATTCCTTCAGGTGAAGTATATGCCTTCAACAACTCTGCAGCCTGATTTCCCTCTTCCGCGATCACAGCAATTTGAGTCTCTGCGCTTGTTGCAGAATCTCCCTTAAACTGATCGATGATGTACGGAAGATTCATCCCAATGCTGAGCAGCAACACTAGAATTAATGTAGTAATCATGAATGATTTCGTTCTTACTTTATTTTTAAAGGTAAAGCCAATAATTGTCCCCATCTTATTCATGAGATTCACCCACCGCTCTGATAAAGATTTGATTTAATGTTGGTTCCTTAATTTCAAAATGCTCCACTTCACCCTGCGCCATCGCCTGCTGTAGGATACGTTGTGCTGCGCCGATCTCACTGATTGACAACAGATAACCTCGCTCCTGTCGCTGTACTGCTGTTACACCTGCAATTGATTCTAGACCGGTCACTTCGTTATCCGTACGCAACAATACTTGTTCACGAGGATACCCACTCTTAATCGTACGAATATCGCCCTGCACGACAGTATTGGAACGATCCAAAATCGTAATATTACGGCAAAGCTCTTCAACATGCTCCATCCGGTGAGTAGAGAATAAGATACTCGTTCCTTGATCACGTAATTCTTTTACCGTATCTTTCAGTAGTTCCACGTTAACAGGGTCCAAGCCACTGAAGGCTTCATCAAGGATGAGAATTTGCGGCTTATGAACGACTGCGGCGATAAAGCCCATTTTCTGCTGATTCCCTTTGGAGAGCTCTTCAATCTTCTTATTGTAATAATCCGGAACCTCAAACCGATCGAGCCAGTAGCGAAGGCTCTTATCTGCATCACTAGCCGACATCCCGCGCAGACGTGCCAAGTAGACGATTTGATCGCTTACCTTTACCTTTGGATATAATCCTCTTTCTTCGGGTAGATAGCCCATGGTTTGCTGAAGTTCGCTGTTATACGGCTTTCCATTATACAAAATATTCCCGCCATCAGGGTAAATTAGGCCAAGCACCATGCGCATGGTGGTTGTTTTCCCTGCACCATTTGCCCCCAGTAATCCGTAAATTTCCCCCTTGCCTACCGTTAGGTTAATTCCGTTTACAGCGGTTTTTTCTCCATATTGCTTCATTACACTTTCCAGCTTTAAGGCTTCCATTTCTCTAGTCCCCTCTCTTGTGATCAATCAGGATCGGACGGTGTCCCTGTGTCCATAAACCCAATATTTCGTCCAATTCTAAACTGCGACTCTTGATAACCTTTACGCCCAAGTCCTGAATGCGTTTCTCGTTCTTAGAAAATTGTTCTATGATAAAAGAAGCTACACCCGGTGTATCCATGATAAAGTTTATACCTCCCGGTAATTCCGCTGATAACTCAGCAAGCTCCTCTTCACCTGCAACCTGTACCCATACCTCGGTCCAAGTACCGAATAAACTGTCTTTCTCGGCCATACCCAGCAGTTCACCTCTATGCATAAGCACGATATAATCTGCCAACCGCCGTACCTCTTCCACAATGTGTGTGGAGATGATGATCGTAGCGTTGTTCTCATCCATATATTTAAGAAGCGTCTCGATCATAATCTTCCAGGCAAAGGGATCAAGACCTGATGAAGGTTCATCCAGTAGCAGCAGACTTGGGCGTGACGCAAGTGCTGCGGCAATTTCGAATTTCCGACGCTCACCCTTAGACATCTTAGAAAGCCTCATATGATATGGAACCTCAAAGCGATCCATTAGATCCTGAAAATACGGCTCATCCCAGTTCGGATACCAATGCTGTCGAAATCGAGCTGCCTCTTCTGCATTCCAGTGGTTCTCCTCAGTAATCGACGTCTCAGGAACATAGGCAATGGTCTGCCGCAGCTCCAGAGGCAACCCGCTATTATACCTGTTCTCAAACCAATATATCTCGCCTTCCTCTGGATTGGTCAGCTGCATCAGTAGATTCAGTAGCGTGCTTTTGCCAGATCCATTCTGACCTACCAGGGCTGTGATATATCCTTTAGGCAGATTCATGGTCAGCGGTCCTATCGTCTTGTTTCGCCGTTGTTTAAGTACATTCCGCAATTCTATAGCCATCTGTACCATATGAGTATGCGCCCCCCTTTCATTCCTGTGCTCTATACTTGCGTTCTACAATCTCCATAAAAATCTGCTCAAGTTCATCCTTGCTGCAATGTATCGATCGGCCGATATCCACAGCACTTTCAAGTGCTTTGCCTACCGTGTCCCGTTTGTATTCTTCCATTGCTCCGTCGCCTACATGGGATACAAAGGTACCTGTTCCTTGTCTCGTTCGCAGCAAACCTTCATTCTCCAGATCCTGATATACGCGCCGCACTGTAATTACACTGCATTTCAGATCTCCTGCGAACTCACGAATCGAGGGCAGTAGCGTACCTTCTGTAATGACTCCGCTAATGATTAAGGATCTAAGCTGAGTCTCTATCTGATGATAGAGGGGCTCTGCACTATTTTCGTTGATTTGTACCGGTATCCACATTATTTACACCTCGCCTTCCACTCTAGCGTGCTAGAGCGCAGTCCTTGCCATTCCGATTTTTTATACGAGATTGCGACTCTTCAGTCGATGTATAGTCCATTTAGAGAATAACTGCACAGATATTGTCCCCAGCAGAAGTGACCCCCACATGATCGGAGATAACAGCCCCCACTCATTGGAATAGGAGATACTGTATAAAAACAAATTGCCTCCCCCAAGTGTAACTAGAAATGATATTCCCCACGATAACACTACGATAAGCAATGTTAGCCATAGATAAGCTTTGCCGCTAAAAAGATACTCAATAAAAATATATAGACCTGAGACCATAAATCCGAAGCCAAGCCATGTAATGGCAAAAGCTATATACGAGGGAACCGCCAGCTCTGCCCGGAAATTTTCCCCTAACAAGTAAACAATACCGAAAAATAACGTACCATTTAGAATAAAGGAGCCTACCCCCTGAAGTTTTCTCCGCGATAATATTACTGCAGCTGGAATCGGTAAGGTTCTTAAGTAAACCAACATTTTTGTGTAAGAGTCTTCACTCCAATATTTCATGGAACGGTGAGAGAATGTGAATCCCAATAAGGGTATAAAGGAGAGAAATAAGAAATCCGTAACCATCGTCCGATCCTGCTCACCCAGTACGTCATTTGCTACCAGGCTAGTCAGTCCACCAAGATAACACATAAAAATAACTGTTATTACGAGGGTCCCTAATATCTTTAATTTGTCTCCGCGAAAATCAGAGCGCAACATAAACCATGAATCTTTTAATGTTCTCATTAAAACTAACCTCGCTTTACAATGTCTTCAGCGTCTAGCAGAAGCAGGTGTTCATATCCTGTGCTTACTGTATATATCTATATACACAGTATATGTCCTTAATTTACCATTGTCAATCCTGTAAATGGAAAACATTCAAGTGGATTAGGAGGTATGCGCCCCCCGCCCTTTGGAGAAGGCTTTGCACGTATGGGAAACTGATCATTATTGGGATTAACTAATCAGAGGATTAAACATAACTTATGGAGAGGTTGAATGTGATCGAAGGACGCGGAGTGAGGTCAGCCTAATTGTTGCTTCGCCAATGAGTTGTAAGTGTAGGGCCAGTTGTTGCGGCTCGGTGGTGTGATTGAAGGGCGGGAGCGACTCCTCGGTGGTTGTGACCACTAATGGATGCGACCGCTCAATCGATGCGAAGGCTCGACGGGTGCTACTGCGAGTGGATGTGATTGCTCGATCGATGAGAGGGCTCGGCGTGCGCTACTGCTGAGTGGATGTGATCGCTCGGTGGGTGTAACTGCTAGTAGAATCAACAATTAGGGAAAACCTCCCTCTAATTACTTGAATTTAGCCTGAAATCAACGTTTTTAGGGAATTCCTCCCTATAAATTCAGCCATTTCTACGTTTTAGAGCTTAAACGGTTAAAATATAGGGAGAAATTCCCTAATTATCGTTTTTCGAACTCAAAACTTATCTTTTTCAGGGAGGTTTTCCCTAAACACTCCCCAACTCCATAAACTAAAATAAGCCCGTCATCTATCATCCCTATTAAGGAACATACAGATGCACAGGCTTATTTCATTCCTATCATTACTATTCACACAAATTCACGTACGATTCGCACGCATATTCACATGCTCTTTTCACATGCCAATCACAAGCTCTTTTCACGCAACTATCTTACGCGCCCAAAATAACTTCCCACACTGGCTTAGTGTGTCCACCTGGATACAGAACATAAAGCAGCACATACACCATAACGCCAGTAATCGCAGTAATGAACCAGATTATAGATGTCACTCTGCCCCACTTACGGTGCTTGGAGTACTTCGCCTTAAATCCAAGAGTTAACGTAGTAAGTCCGAATACCGCAGCTACCGTTGCCAGCACGATATGGAAGATCAGAAACACTTGATAAATCGTCTGAAGTTCATCCGGTCCGCCCCATGAGGTGTTTCCCACGAACAACGTTCTAGATACATAAACAATAAAAAACAGGAGCGCAGCGATTGCGGCAGCAATCATCGTCTTCTTGTGCGCCTCGCGTTTGCCCTTAATGATGAGCCACCAGCCAATAGCTACGAGCACCGCACTGAGCACGATGAACGATGTGCTAATAGTTGGAAACACCGTAAAAATATCCATGATTCTCCTCCTTGGCAGTCTACCAGTTATGCACGGGTCAAGGTGCTCTCCTCGAGTGCTGAGGAAGGCGTCGATAATTCATCGCCCTCTTGTCCGTTCTCTTTTTTATACCAATGATAGAACACATAAGCAAGCATAGAGGCAAAAATAAATTCCTGAATGAACTTCATCGCGATACCTCCCACCTGCTGATCCACTTTTGGTGACAACAATGAAAAGAACGCAGGACCCCCAAAATTCTGAAGTAAGGCAGAAGGATCACCTGATATACAATAGCCCATGGCAAGTGCCCAAGTCTCCGGATCACTGTAAGTAGCATAGAGCGGTTGATCTGCAAAAATAATCAGTCCGCATGCTGGTGTCAGCAATACCATGTTTAGAAAAATAAACCCAATCTTGCCCAGTCCACTCGCCATTCGGCGCTCCGGTAGCGGATTGATCAATGTCCACCACATTAAGGCAGCTGTTAGGAATAAAACAATATAGTAGATTCGGTGAACGGTAAAATGAAGCATCACATAATCATGGATAACAGGAATATGGTACAAGGAAAATAGTCCATTAAACAGTAGCGCAGCTACCACCGGTCGAGCTAAAAAAGACAACCGGCGAAATGGATTTACTCTCAATATGCTGCGCCAGATAAAATCTGGAATCCCCAGCATAATCAGCGGCACCGCCACTAGGTATGACAAGGCCATACTAACCATGTGGAAGGAAAACATCATATGTCCTAATAGACTAACAGGACCGCCTTGTGCCAGATAAAGCGCAAGCATTCCGCACACAAATAGTGCTCTTCGCCAGATCGGAACCGTAACTGAATCGGCATGACGTCCAGCAATCGGACCAATCCAAACGAAATAACCCGCCGTCAGCAGCAGCATGACCGCCAGAAAAAGCGGGCTCCATAGTTCTGCAAAGCTAAAATATTGTAATCCGAGCATAACCCTAACCCCTCCTAGCGCAGGATCTAGTTAAACACCAAAAAGAGGGGGCATCTCAGCCCGCCTCTTTCTTTATAGTCCGTTAATTCCACCAAACCCAATACAGCGACATAACAATACAGGTACCGGCGGTAAAAAAACCACCCAGCATGAAGATAATCGGTATTAGATGTCCTTTATCTTTCAGGTGCATCCAGAAGCCCATCTGTACAATGACCTGAATGACTGCCATCACCAGGAGTAGAATAACCGCAAAGGTGGCATTCACGCCTCCAGCAGCAACAGCGGCGAAAGCAATTAAGGTCAAGACAATGGACAGTATAAAGACAACAATATGCCTCTGTGGCCCTTCATGGCGATGACGATGCTTATACCCGTCATTCTCTGGCACATGCTGATCTGTCGTCATAGTGTCTAGCCCACCTTTCCAAGTAGGTATACAACCGTAAAGATGAAGACCCATACCACATCAATAAAATGCCAGTACATGGCTGACACATACACTTTTGGTGCAGTAACTACGGTTAATCCTTTACGCATGAGTTGCCCAATCAGGATGGCGATCCATGCAATCCCGAAAGCTACGTGCGCACCGTGGAATCCTACTAATGTATAGAATGCCGAACTAAATGCACTTGTAGTCATTCCGAAGTCTTCGTGTCTCACATATTGAGTAAACTCATAGATCTCCAGAATCAGGAAGCCAAGCCCTAAGGCTACAGTTACCAAAAGCCAGTTACGAAGCACTGCCGGACGGTTTCTATGCATCGCTTGGATAGCAAACACACTCGTCAAACTGCTTACCAAAAGAATGAATGTCGCAGCAGCTACAAGCGGTAAGTGAAACAATTCATTCGCCGATGGCCCCTCATTCGTCTGATTCCGCAATGCGAGGAACGTAGCGAACAACGTACCGAACAATACCGCTTCCCCACCTAGAAACAACCAAAAGGCAAGAACCTTGTTTCGTCCTTCGAGCGTAGCTTTTTCCGGCTCGTGAGGAAATTCTTCCTTAGAAGCTTCTGCATGTGCCGTTGTCATGTCCGCTCACTTCCTTCCAGCTCTTCAGGTTCAATATGCCATCCATGATCATCATACAGCGAACGCAACAGCATAGATCCAAACGTGATGATAAGACCGATAGCTGTAACGATATAATTATTAAACATAAAGCTCATAAAGGCGTTGCCGAAGTCATCCCGACTAAACATAAAGCCAAGTCCAGCGATGAAAATCCCAACAGACATAGTGAACGGCAATATGGTTGCAGACGGCATATGAATCGAACCAACGGGTTCAGCCGGAGTCATGCCTTTATTTCCTGCCATCTTTTCTTTCCAGAATGCATCAATTCCACGGATAAGCGGGGTTTGCTTGAAGTTATATTCTGGCGGTGGCGAAGAAATCGTCCATTCTAGTGTACGTCCATCCTCCCACGGATCATCAGCTGCATCCATTGGCTTTCTTGAAGTTAGGAAGACATTGACTAAGAAAATAATCGTACCGACAGCCATCAGCCCAGCACCAATTGTACTGACTAAATTCAGCAAATCGAATTGCTGATTCGGCAAATACGTGAATACCCGGCGTTGCATCCCCATGAGTCCAAGGAAATGCTGTACAAAGAATGTCAGATGGAATCCGATGATAAACGTCCAGAAGGTCCATTTGCCCAGCTTCTCACTTAGCATCCGACCAAACATCTTCGGCCACCAGTAATGCAGACCTGCAAACAGGCCAAGCACCAAGCCGCCCACAATAACGTAGTGAAAATGCGCTACAACAAAATACGTATCATGGAACTGAAAGTCAGCAGGCGCAGAAGCCAGCATGACGCCAGTGACGCCACCCATCGTAAAGGTAGGAATGAATCCTGCCGCGAACAGGTTTGGTGTCGTGAAACGTACTTGCCCGCCCCACATCGTGAACAACCAGTTAAAAATCTTGATTCCTGTCGGAACCGCAATCAACATCGTTGATACAGAGAATAATGCGTTAGCTACCGGCCCAAGTCCGGTAGTGAACATATGGTGAGCCCAAACCATGAAGCCCAAGAAGGCAATCAGGATGGTAGCGAACACCATTGAGCTATATCCGAACAATCGCTTCCGTGAAAAAGTCGGGATAACCTCCGATATAATTCCGAAGGCAGGCAGAATGAGGATATATACTTCTGGATGACCAAATATCCAGAAGATATGTTGCCAGAGCACCGGATTACCCCCAGCCCCAACCTCGAAGAAATTGGCTCCAAGTATCCGGTCGAATGTCAGCAGTACTAAACCTACTGTAACTGCTGGAAATGCAAACAAAATAATTGCGGAAGTAATAAATGTAGTCCAAGCAAACATCGGCATCCGCATGTAGGTCATTCCCGGCGCGCGCATCGTAATGATCGTGGCTAGAAAGTTAATCCCCCCGATGAGGGTACCTAATCCGGCAATTTGAAGACCAATCGTATAAAAGTCTACACCGTGTGTAGTGCTGTATGTACTCGTAGATAGTGGGGTGTAGGAGGTCCATCCGGCATCAGGAGCGCCACCCATTATCCAGCTGAGATTCAGTAGAATTCCGCCGAACAGGAAGGTCCAGAAGCCAAGTGCATTTAGAAAAGGAAAGGCTACGTCACGTGCACCGATTTGTAGCGGTATGACGGCATTCATTAAGGCGAAGATGATTGGCATGACGCCGAGGAATATCATCGTCGTACCATGCATGGTAATAAGTTCATTAAACGTTTGGGCATCCAAAAAATTATTCATTGGTTTGATGAGTTGCCAGCGAATCAGAAGTGCTTCAATTCCGCCGATACCAAAAAATAATCCTCCGGCCCATAGGTACAAAATTGCGATTTTTTTATGATCGACGGTTGTAAGCCAATCCATAAGTCCTGTATGGCGCTTCACACTGTGGCCATGCCCGAGAGGCTTGGATGAATTCAAGGTATGCGCTGCTTGAGCCAAAGTTCGTACCCCCTTTTTCGAAAGTTCCGCCCGCCTTTAGGCTAAGGCATTAGTCCAGCTTATAGTTGGCCAGATACTCAGCAATGCCATCAATCTCCGCATCACTTAGGCCTAGATCTTTGGGGTTAGGCATCAGATTGCCCGGTTTTACGGATTGTGGATCATGCAGCCATGTTTTGAGATTCTCCTCAATTGGTGCACCATCCTCCCTCGTGTCGTCGTTGAGCAGGATCCCTGCAATCGACTCCCGAGAACCAATTCCGGTCAAGTTCGGCGCATTATTAATCCCTTGATCACCTACAGCGTGGCAAGTCAGACACGCCGCTTTGAACTTCTCAGCTAAAGCAGGATCCTCTGGCAGCACAGCTACGGGTGCTTTCATCGAATCTATCCACTTCTGAAAATCTTGTTCACTAACCGATTTCACCTTAAATTCCATGAATCCATGAGACGGCCCGCATAGTTCCGCACATTTTCCACGGTAAACGCCTTCATTAGGTGCACTGAAGCTGAAGCGGTTAATTGTCCCGGCTGGGTTGGTGTCGATTTTACCGGAAAGGGAAGGGACCCAGAAGGAGTGCAGCACGTCTTTAGTCTCCAGTTCAAAAGCAATATCTTTGCCCACTGGAATAATCAGATCCTGCGCTGTAGTCACCTTGTAATCGGTATACTCAAACTCCCACCAATATTGGTGGCCGGTTACTTTAACCTTAATCGCGTCCTTGTCATTGGCATGATCATCTCCTGCGGCGAACACTGCTTTCACCGTTGGAACTGCCAGTACCACTACGAGGATAAGCGGAATGACCGTCCAGAGAATCTCAAGCTTGATGCTACCCTCAACCTGCTCAGGGATTTCATTCTGACCCGGCTTTCGTCGGAAACGGATCAGTACATAAGCTGCAATCGTAAAGACAATCAGCAACACGACGATCATAATACTGATCGACAGCTCCATTAATCCATAAGACATTTCCGCCTGAGGCCCCTGTGGTCTGAGCACTGACAAGTCCTCACGGCCGCACCCGGCAAGAAAGAGACCAAACATAGCGGTCATGGGAAGGAGTCGCTTTACAGCCTGCCACGTTTTCATCATTGATCTACCCCGCTTTTCCCGATTTCGTAGGTTCCTGTTTTTTTCTGTCAATTATAACAATCACTATTAATATAAGTTTAAGGGAAAGTTTTGTCAATCGTTCACAACTAGTTCACATTGTAATTTTCGACATAATAATTCCTTGTCCCACCTGCATTTATGCGCATTTTTTGAAAACGCAATCAAATAAAAAATGATCGTTAAAGCGCATTCATTGTGAAATGTGTCTATTAATTCATTTGACTATTTTATGAGAGACAATATTTCTTATTCATAAATGTACAAACAAAAAAAACCGATTCCTGCAACAAACGCTGCTCGGGCACGGTTTATAAGAATCCTCGTGGATGTTATTACTCAAAATGATGTCAAAAGTAAGTGACACTCGTATCTGTTAGCTAGGAGACGGATGAATTCATCTTTACCAGCTCATGCTCCACGACCATGGTCAGTTCTTCTTCATAGCCTCCGGTAATCCGATATTTTCGGACGTACTCCTTTACGAATTTCTTGGGATCTTTGGGCCGGAAAATACGTGTCATTTCCCGTAAACTTTCCTTGACTTCGTTATGACCTTTACTTGCCATGATCAGTTCCCTCCCAAAACATTGAAAATGAATGCTCCGTTGTAGAGAATGCATGATGAAAAGTACGCCGTAACCTCGAATGCAAGTGAAGTAACCATTACACATACGTGGCTTGCATTATCCGCCAAAACGTAAAATTCAAAGCTTCAAAGCCTTGAGATACTGGTTCGCCGGTGAAGCAGGTTCGTCGTGATTTGGGCTGAGAGTAAGGACGCCTGTTGAACGAAAGCTCCTTGACACTTTTATTACCCGAAGAGCCACTTACTGAATCACCCCTTTCGGGCCTTATCGTTATATTGTATCATATTCCGGTCCAACTTCCACCTTTCCTTGTAAAATGTGCTAATTGGAAAAATTTTATTTTTTTACAAAGTTCTTCGTAATTCATATTGCTCGTGTCGGGTTAAAATACAATATGCTCTATAGCAGGCCTCACCTAGCACATACCACAGCAAGAAAAAGGAGATCATTATGGGCCAACCTACACCATTACTGACTTCATCTTATAGCGTAGTTCCCGCGATGACTACCGCGCTACCCGAGGAAACTGCAACGCGCCGTGAGGGTCTTGAACAAGCTGATTATGCTATTCAGAAAGAATATCCAAAGATGCATAGTATGCTTATTGCTCGCCATGGCAAGCTCATCTTTGAACGTTATTACGGCAACCATCATGCCGGGGCATTAAATGATCTTCGATCTGCGACTAAAAGCTTTATCAGCGCAATTACCGGAATCGCTATCGATCGGGGAGATATCCCTGATATCGATGTCTCGGTTTCCAAGGTACTTCGTAAACATGTTCCATACCTGCACTCCCCTCATTTATCAAAAATCACTCTCCGTCATCTGCTTACCATGACTTCCGGATTTAGCTGGATCACGGGCAAGAAGCTGGGGGAGCCTTTCGTCCGGAATCTCCATCGTAGTCGCCGCTGGGGTTCCTTTGCTCTTAGTATGAACATAATTCCGGAACATATCGGTCAATTTCAATACCGTAGTATCGACACCCATCTGATTTCGATGATCCTTAGTGAATCTACAGGTCTCGATGCATTCACCTATGCTGCTGAGCATTTATTTAGCCCTCTCCGAATGACTCACACGGCTTGGTTACCGAGTCCCGAAGGACATAGTATGGGACATATTGGTCTGTACTTAAACTCAAGAGATATGGCTAAATTCGGTATGTGTCTACTTAATAACGGCGTATTTGCGAAGCAGCAGATCATTCCGAAGCATTGGCTGCAAGAAGCACTAACTGCACAGACTACGGGATACCCGGCTTTTGGAGATTACGGATATCAGTTCTGGGTGGGTACGATGAGCGGCCAACCCTACAAGCTTGCCCACGGTCATGGCGGACAGCAAATCCTTATCCTACCCAACTTAGATGCGGTTGTGGTCTTTACAGCAGAGAGTAAGACAAACAATTGGAAGAGCCCCCGCAAGCTGTTGGAAAAGTATATTATACCCACAATGAGCTAAACATACTTTTTCCTGACAAGTCATAGGCTTTTAAGGAAGAAGGAGTAGCAAACAAACCCCCTTCTTCTCCAAGTAGAAGGAGAGTGAGCCCTTTGTCCCCTTTCAAATCATCCACCGGATTGCCCGATAATATTGCGGGCGCGCTGTGCTATTTTTTCCCTTTTATCGGCGGCGTGGTCTTTCTCGCTCTGGAGAAACGCAACCGCTTCGTGCTGTTCCACGCGTTGCAATCACTGCTTACGTTCGGCGTGCTGATGATTCTCCATGTCTTAACCGGATTTATCCCTTTTCTCGGTTCCCTGTTGAGTGCAATCCTTTCTCTTTGCAGCTTTGCTATATGGCTGCTTATGATCTATCAAGCTTTAAGCAGCAGATGGTATAAGCTTCCTTGGGTTGGGGATATCGCAGAAAGTCAGATTCGGCATCTATAAACACCGCTGAACTAACACCTCTTATCGCTGAAAAGTATTCCCTTTTGCCCATCCACTCCTTACAATGGAAAGACGGGCATCAACGGAATTCTACAGGCTGGAGGAATTTAAATGTATCTATTCATCATAAACCCGCGTTCCGGCGGGGGCGCAGGCGGGCGGACCTGGCATACTGTAGAGGCGCTCATGAAAGAGCGGATGCTGCCATATATGACCTTGTTTACGCATAGCGCAGAGGGTGCAGAAGCCCTCGTTCTAAATACAATTAAGCACCGTGAGGACTGGAAAGCCGCGATTGTAATCGGCGGCGATGGCACGCTGCACAGCATTTTGGGTGCCCTTCGTGGCAAAGATATTCCTATGGCAATCATCCCTGCCGGCTCCGGTAACGACTCCGCACGCGGCTTCGGCATCCCGCTTTCGACTGAAGCCGCGCTGGAAGCTGCACTTAGCGAACGGTATATCGAAGCCGATCTGATCTCAGGTGCAAACGGACTGACTTTAACAGCCGTTGCCAACGGCTTTGATGCTCAAGTGGCCGAGAATGTGAATACCAGCCGTTACAAACGGCTGTGCAATGCCATTGGCGCAGGCCAACTGGCTTATATCATCGGCATATTGCATACGCTGATGACGTTTAAGCCATGCCGGGTGAGTGTTGCGTGCGACGGGACGGAGCACGTCTTTGAAAAGGCATGGCTGGTCTCGGTCTGCAACCTGCCCAGCTACGGCGGCGGGCTCTTGATCTGCCCGCAGGCTAAGGCCGATGACGGCCAGCTCGACGTCTGCGTCGTGCACGGGTGCAGCCGCGGGCAGCTGCTGCGGCTGTTCCCAACGGTACTGAAGGGCAAGCATGTAGCGTTGCCCTTCGTGTCGATGCTGCGTGGACGTAGCGTAGCCGTCAACTTCGCAGAGGCCCGGCCGGCGATCGGCGATGGCGAGAGCTTCGGCAAAGGGCCGCTTGCCGCACGCTGCGAGCCTGGATCGCTGCGGGTGCTCTCGCCGCTGGCGGCGGTTAGCGCGCAGCGCCACGCCGATCCTGCAGCGGCATGCGGTAGCAACGGGTAATCCATACCCGTGCATCACAACAAAAAACAGCAAGAGACAGGCTTATAAACCTGTCTCTTGCTGTTTTTTGTTAACTTCATCCGAATCTACACCAAAGAGACTTAGCTAAGTAGCCCTTCCTCTTCTTCCACGAAAGAGATTCTTCCGTCCTCCAGTGAAGCGATTCGCACGAGTGATTCTACCCGGTAACCAGCTTCCTGCAGTAACCGATTTCCTGGCTGGAACGCTTTTTCGATCACGATACCAATCCCAACCACACTTCCTCCTGCCTGCTCAACAATACGAGCAAGTCCGAAGGCGGCTTCGCCATTCGCCAAAAAATCATCGACAATTAGAACTCGCTCACCCGGAGCAATGAACTTCTTGGAAACGGTAATTTCATTCGTTTCTTTCTTCGTGAAGGAGTAAACCTTTTCTACATAAATATCCTCTGTCAGCGTCAACGATTTCTGCTTACGGGCAAAAATCAGCGGAACCTCCAGCTCTAATGCCGTCATAATCCCCGGAGCAATTCCCGAAGATTCAATCGTCAGTACCTTCGTAATCTCTTCGCCGGAAAAACGGCGGGTAAACTCACGGCCAACCTCACGCATTAGAAAGGGGTCCATCTGATGATTCAGAAAAGAATCTACCTTGAGCACGCCTTGCCCGAGTACAATACCTTCTTTTAACACCTTTTGTCTCAACAGCTCCATAGTGCTCCTCCTTCTCCCATCAATGAATCCTTTCTCCCCACTTTATAGACCTGTCGGTTTTTGTGGTAATAAATTTCCAACGATAGATTTTAAATTATGATCATCTTTGCTCTTTTCTTGCCCGTTATCATAACCCGTAATTCGAATCTCCACGAAATCGCCCGGATTTACCGGTTTAAAGATTAATTTCTCGCGGTCTTCCAGTCTCACGTTAAATTTCATGTCCTTGAACATTTCAACTAGCTCTGCTTCTCCGGGACTTGCTCCTTTATCCAGAAACAGCAGTCCACGCAATTTTTTAGGACCATCCTCATGCACCACTTCAAAATGTACGATACATTCCATGCTTTTCACCTCCCTGTAATAGCTACTGCGCCTGTTCTTCCCCATCATCGCCTGGATCATGCATCACATATTTGCTGTGAATTTTGCTGTAACGCTCACCATAACGTTCATCTAATTCTGCGCCCATATCCTGCTCCAGCTCGAACAGCACCATTTCCTGTGCAAAATGATTCAATAGCAGATCTACTAAGACCGGGTGCTCGGTTACAACCGCTTGCGCCGATCCATCTTCATAGCGCATCCCGAGCATGCACCAGCTCCGATCGATCACGAATGAGAACTTCCGTCCATCTGTTCGCTGAGAATCTCTTCCGAGAGGCGGCCATACCGGATAGGCGGCAGGAGCAGCATTGCCACCGTCAAACGCCCACAAGAGTCTAACACCACGCAGCTCCGCCTGTTCAAGTTCACTCCGCAGAAGTGACGCTTCCTCACGCCACATATCCACTACGATCTCTTGCTCAGCCATATTAAGTTGGCGAATAAGAGCGCCCAATACATTGCGGTCCCCTTCCACATTATAAAACGAAGGGCTAACAGGTCCACCGCGAGGCATCTCACTTTCCATATAAGCCAGTGAAGCTTGAACCCGTCCCGAGATCATGGTCGCAAGCTCCTCTGGATTGAGAACACTGTACCGCGCAGGTTCTCCTTCGCCACATCGTACATATCCCTGCTGCGTAAGGCGTTGTAACGCCGCATACACATTCGATCTTGAAACTCCGAGCTGTTTGGCAACCTCATAGCCAGAAGCCTGACCTTTTGTCGCAAGCTCTACCATAATTTTGGACTCCATCTCTGTGAAGCCCAGATTGCGCAGATGCAGCAGCAGCTGTTCCATCTTGTTGTCCCCCTAAGCTGACTGAAATCCGTTCTATATTTGCTCTGACCCACATCGCGGGCACCATAAGGAGCCCTTAGGTAATTCGTTCCGACAGATTTGGCACTGGATCATATCTCGTACACCATGGTCCTCAGTGACCGCAGATTCCTCCTGGTGCTCATTCTTGTGCCATTCGCCAAAGCGACGGTCTAATTCAAGTTGTCTTTTTCTTTCCCGTTCCAGCTGCTCGGCTTGTTTACGTTCCCGCTCAATATCTTGCTCGCTCGCCTTATATTCTTCAAGTGGCAGCTCATCATCCGGATGCTGAACTTCAGCATATACGACACTCTGCGGGTGCAGCTTCATTGCAATTTCCTTCTCTTCATCCGTAAGCTCATCTGCACCATAATATTGATCTTCGTCATCTTCATTCACAGATTGAACAAATACCGGTGTAGAAGGCACCCTTCTCGAAGCGGACAATGGCTCCAGCTTACTTCCGCATTTCGGACAAAAGTTTGCATCAAGCGCCACAATATGACCACATGAACATAACCGCTCATTTTTCAGCTCAGCAATTCGTGTCCGCAGGACTTCGATTTTTTCCTGAAGTTTGGAACAGTTACGGGACAGCTCCACCATTTTACCTTCAGCTACCGACATATCCTTTGAACGATATCCTTCATAAAAAAGTCTGCCCATTTTCGTAAATTCAACTTCCATCTCTTGTTCAACATCGGAAATAAGTCCGTTCAGCTTGCCGATCTCTACTGAGTTTTGGGCTTTTTCGGTAACCCGGCTCGCGCTATCTTTAATTTTTTTGATAAAACTCATTACAGTTCCTCCCTCTCCAGCGATACGTGTTTCTATCATACCAAATGTATCGAGTAGATTCATTAATGTGCTTTAATACGCGATTTAGAGGAGAATGTTCCTATAAAATCCATACTAATTGATTTAAGCCACTTCCCCCTTACACTTATGGGTTATATTTCCTAATTTCGAATGTAATTTTGCGTCAGGGGATCTACTTCGGTTAAAATAGAATTATCACAAATAACGAAATCGGGAGAGTTTCAGTGGAAGAACATGAGAGCACACAGCTTACGCTTAGTCAGCTACAGGTACACGTAAAGGATCTGCAACAGTGGCAAGGTAACAGCAACGAGGATTTCGCCAAACTGGTTAACGAGTTCGAAGCCTTACCGGCACTCTATCGCCACGCGTTAAATGATCTTCAGAATAAAATTGATGTAATCAAGACGGAATGGCAATCCCGCGACGGCTTCAGTCCCATCGAACATGTCAAATGCCGGATCAAAGAACCAAAGAGCATTCTTCAAAAGATGGAGCGCAAAGGCTACGGTTTCAGCTTGGAAAATATGGAGCAATACATTCACGATATTGCCGGAATGCGGATTGTATGTGCCTTCGTTAAAGATATATACCGTTTAGTAGATCATCTTAGTACACGCGAAGACATCCGCGTGCTTGAGATTAAAGATTATATAGCTCATCCTAAACCAAACGGATATCAAAGCCTTCATCTTATAGTCGGTATCCCACTCGTCCTGCTGGAAGGAACACGCTGGGTCAAGGCTGAGATCCAGCTGCGCACCCTAGCTATGGACTTTTGGGCAAGCATGGAACATATTCTGTATTATAAATTCGATAAGCAGTTGCCTTCGCATGTCGCTGAGGAACTGAAAGAAGCCGCGCGCGCCGCTGATGAACTAGATCAAAAAATGCTGCGTCTTCGCCGCGAAATTCTAGAGCTTTCAGAAGGAGAATTGCCTCCTGCTGGTCAGCATTAGAATAACTAACCAGATACTCTGTTAGATAATTAGGCAAAACAAGAGGCTGTTTCAAGAGTAGCATTCACTACTTTTGAGACAGCCTCTTTCGTATTTTCACTTACCGCTTAATCAGACCCTTATTCGCTCGACGTGCAGACGCTTCTGCAACCCGCTGCATAATCAAAGTTAATCCCTCAATGGCTTTCGGTGTCTGCGGTAGCAACGTTCCCCAGTCTTCTGTAACTTCAGCTACTACTACCGGCGAAGGAAACGGTCTAGCTGCAATCTCATGGAACTGTGGCCCAGGCTGATGTAGCGAACCTTCAGCAGCCGCTTCTGCCAGCCATTCGCCAGAGGAAATGGCCGGCCCCTTGCGTTCAAGCCGAGCCAATTCTGTAGAAAGTTCACTAACCGAGGCCTCTTCTTCCTCTGTTTCAGCTTCTTCGCTAGAAATATCCCCTTCAGCCCAAAGGGCAAAAATTCCGTCCAAGAGCTCTCCTTTAGTAAATCCTCTCAGCGAAAGTGCCAGCAGTGGCTCTTCAGCAAGACGTTCTTTAATAAGCTTCAAAGTCTCCGCCTTATACTCCACACCTTCACCCTCAAAAAGGGCTTGCTCCAGCTCACTATCCGTAGGTAGAAGCTCAAGCTCTGCCAGCTCACCCGTCAAACGCCCTTGCAGCAGGGCAAATACTTCCCCGGGACTTAGTGCCAGACTTCGTAATATTTCTTTTCTTCGGGAAGCATGCCATACCGGAACCTTCAGAGAGAGAGGTCGATCCGCTTGTTGTTCCTGAGCAGGCGCGCTGGCGTTCAATTCACCCTTCGACCGAGACCCTCCCGTCACTTTCCCAGGTAGCACCGTCCATGCTGCTTTTACTAATCCAGGCACAACTTCCAGCCGCATCTCTAACCGTTCACTCATTGTTCGATCCCTCCGTAACACTCATATCTGTCTTACATCCAGTCCTGATCCTGCAGTTCAATAAGTTCCTTCAGCTCATGATTGGACATCTCAGTCAACCATGTTTCGCCAGAGCCAACAACCTGCTCGGAAAGATTTTTCTTACGCTCAATCAATTCATCAATACGTTCTTCCAACGTTCCTTGGCAAATCAACTTATGCACTTGAACATTTTTATCCTGACCAATTCGGAATGCCCGGTCTGTCGCCTGATTCTCAACTGCCGGATTCCACCAACGGTCGTAATGGATGACATGATTAGCTCTTGTAAGGTTCAACCCTACGCCACCCGCTTTTAAAGAAAGTACGAAGAAGGATGGGCCTTTTCCCTCTTGAAAATCATGAACCATCTCGTCGCGCTCTCGTTTTGGAATTCCGCCGTGCAAGAACAGCGGCGCTGTTCCATAACGCTTAGTCAGCTTGCTAACCAAGAGCTCACCCATCGCTACATATTGAGTAAAGATCAACACAGATTCTCCGACCTCCGCAATGCTATCCAGAATCTCGAACATGACTTCCATTTTACCGGAATGCTCACTTCGTGGACCCCTGCCTTCTTCTTTGCGGAATAGCTGAGGATGATTACAAATCTGCTTCAATTTCGTTAGAGAAGACAGCACGAGTCCTCTGCGAGCCATCCCGCTACTCTCTCCAATCACGCCAAGCATTTCATCCACGACACCCTGATATAGGACTGCCTGTGTTTCCGTCAGCGGACAATAAGACTTCAGCTCCAGCTTCTCCGGTAAATCTTTAGAGATATCCGGATCGCTTTTCAAGCGGCGCAACAAGAATGGAGATACCAAGCGATGCAATTCCCTTAGTCGCTCTCCACCCTCTCCAGATACATAACGCTGCCGGAAGGAATGGTAGGTCCCTAAATACCCCGGGTTTAAAAAGTGAAAAATAGACCATAACTCACCTAGTCTGTTCTCTACTGGCGTCCCCGTCATAGCTATGCGATGCGGCGCTGAAAGCTTCATCACACTTTGCGCCTGTTTCGTCCGATGATTCTTAATATACTGAGCTTCATCCAGCACCACAGTGGACCACTGAACATTCGCTAAATCCTCGCTGTCACGACCTGCTAAATGATAGGTCGTCAATACAATATCATGACTGGCAGCCAGTTCTAAAAAGCTATCCCCCCGCACTCGGCGTCCACCATGATGAATGTGAACTTTAAGCGAAGGCGCAAAGCGCTGCAATTCCCGCTGCCAGTTCCCCAAAAGTGAGGTTGGGCATAGAATCAGCACAGGCTCCTGCTTCTCTTCAGGTGGAGCACTTAAAGCTCGGTCCAGCAGGCAGGTAATGACCTGCACCGTCTTACCGAGACCCATGTCATCGGCCAGACACACCCCAAATCCCAGACCACTGAGAACGGAGAGCCATTGATAGCCGCGCTCCTGATAAGGTCTCAGGGTGCCGTGCAGACCTTCAGGTACGGGACGCACTGGAAGATTACGCAATATGTCGCCCCGCATCAGCGATGACAATAGTCCGGATGTTTCCATCCCCGTGACCGACATCCCTTTCCAGAGCCGCTCTTCACCATCCTCAGCCTCTAGACGCATCCAATCGGCCGCGGTCATTTCCCCATTTTCATGGCGTTTCATATATCTAAGAACCTGGCGAATTTCTTTAGGATCTACCTCAATCCATTCTCCGCGGAAACGTACAAAGGGTACGCCTGCCTCCACTAGCGCGTTTAGTTCTTCTTCACTGATTGTACTCTCCCCAAGTGAGGCTTCAATGCGAAATGAAATCAGCTCTTCCATCCCAAGAGCCACTGGAGCAGGACTATCAATCCCACTCACTACCGGCTGCATTTTCATTTTCATGCCAATCCGGCGGCGTCCCTCACGGCTCCAACGCGATGGCATCTGCACGGTTATTCCACGCTCACGCAGCTGCTGCACCGTCTCCTTCAAAAAGAAATAAAGACGCTCTGGTTCCAAATCTGCTCCCGTAGGTGCAGGCATAGAAAGAGCGCGCTCTATGTCTGGAGAGATTCTTGCCGCTCGGCCCAGCGCTATAAGAAGCTGCTGCTGTATATTGCGATAGCGTTTCCCCCATAACGTAAACTCTCGTTCCTTACTGCTCCAAATCGATTTTGCCGGAATCCAGAATTCCCCTTCTTCCTTGTTCTCCGCCCAGAAGGTTAAGCGCCAGATTTCGTCATTATCTCCAGGGGGCTCAAGACGTAGCCCAAGACCCAGCTGTCCACTCCGCGCTTCTTCAGGTTCCGATTGCGGCACATCGCTACCAGCTGTCTCATTCACAGTAGCCAGAAGATCTGTCACCTCTGCTTGAGTTCCCTGCACGGGTATATCCCGGCTGCCTGTAAGAAGACTATTCCACCACAGCTCAGTTAAAGGGGAGTAACCCCGGCGATAATTGGCTTTGTAAGGGGTAAGTTCACTTTCAATACCCGCAATCACTTTCTTGATCTCTGCAGTCATTACCGCCTGCATAAAGGAGTAAAGCACATAGGCGCCAGCCTCTTCCCTCGAAGATAAATCCCCCGCTTCAGCAATATGCGTCCCTAAGGCCAATACCGGCATGGACGACGCCAGCTGCAGAAAGATCTCCTTATCCTCCTGCTTTCGAAAAGCTGGAGACCAGCAGACCGTTGCTGCCTGTTCGCCACCACGACGGCGTGAACCTACCGGACGTGGGGGCAAGGCTCCTGGCGTAACGCCGCCTGTACCCATCAATTCCAGCGCAAAGCGAGCTGCTGCCGCCCAATAGCGCAATTCGCCCCCAGGCTCTACTCCCTGATCTCGGCATAACGTCTCATCCCATGCCAGAAGCAGTTCAAATGCATCGCTAGGGACTAAGGCGAGCCCTTCGAATGTTCTTCCGGGCAATCCACGGCGTGCTGGCTTCCCCTCTACAGGAGGAGCCGGATATTTCACTTCTGCGAGCCGCAGAGCAGCACTCGCAAAAGGGCGAACTCCTCCCTGCAGCTCCAGCCGCTTCACCACTCGGGTCCAAGCGTCAACCTTCGGCTCCGAAGTTTCGCCAGAGAAGCAAAATAACACATCCCCCAACCATATTGCATAAAGATGCTTAGTCATCGGTGATCTCCTGTCTTTTAAGCAAGCAAAAAAAGAACCAGTCCGCCACCATCAGGTGGTAACTGCAACCTTTTTCGCGAGAAATAAATTTTGAAGCTATACAAGTAGAAGTAGTTTCTCCATCCTTTTAGAGATGAGATACACTCCTGTAAGAAATATAAGGATAAAGAACTAGGATAAAACTTATCTGCTCTTGAATCTTCATCTCTTCATCTTATACGAAAAAGCGCTGATTTAAAAACGTTTCTGCATATTTTCTGTAGATTTTTATACAAATAAAGTTGAAGTACGTAGAAACACCCATGAATTTGATTCATTTCAGCATATTTTTAATAAATGTTCTAGCCACTATCGTAAAATACCCTTCACCACTACCATACTATCCATGAACATTATGACTCACTAGTCACTTCTTTTCTTGTTTATAGTCTTAATTGTGCCGAAAGCGGGTATATTCTAAGTAAGCATCACCCTATTAAAAAGCTAGGGAGTGAATTCTTTGAGACGTTATAATCCTTATAAATGGTGGAATCTTCTGTTCTTTTTAGGTGTGATTATCGTGAATGTGCTCTCGGTCACCTTACCATTAGGCGGGCACAGCACTGGAGAAATCTCTGATAAATATCAGACCTACATCACACCTGCCGGTTACGCGTTTTCCATCTGGTCATTGATTTATCTACTGTTAGCCGGCTTCGTTATTTATCAATTCCGCTCCTATACAGCCTCTAGAGATTCTGTGCGGGCGATTCAGTTCTGGTTTGTTCTGAGCTGTATTTTTAATATGAGTTGGCTCTTCCTTTGGCAATACTTATACATTGAGCTCTCTCTGGTTGCTATGGTGCTGATGTTAATCACACTGATTGTCATTTACCGAAAAACACGTTTGATCGCTAATCCTACCTCAGGCGAGAAATGGCTGATGAAGCTACCCTTTAGTATATACCTTGGCTGGATCTCTGTAGCTACTATCGTGAACATCAGCGTTGTTCTAGAAAAGAATCATTGGGGAGGTTGGGGTCTTAGCGGTAGCACCTGGGGCGTTATTATGCTCTGCGTGGGAACTCTACTTGCAATTGTGGTCAGCTATCCTTACCGAGATAGCATTTATCCACTCGTATTCGTGTGGGCCTTCATTGCGATTGCCTTGGAACACAAAGAGACCAGCGATGTTTATTTAACCGGACTGATTACAGCAGGCCTCCTGCTTCTTTACAGCATCTGGTTATTGTTCAAACCCCGCCGTAGCAGGTATCGGAGATACAGAAGTTACTAATTCTAATATAAAAAATGGCAGGCTAGGGTTATCCACCTTAGCCTGCCATTTTGGTAAAATAATAAAAGTGCAAAAGGATAACTCCTTATTTCTTACGAGCTACCGCTTCAATCTCAACAAGTCCGTCTTTAGGCAGACGCGCAACCTCAATAGCACTGCGGGCAGGATAAGGTTCTTTAAAGAAGGTGCTATAAACCTCATTAACGGCCGCGAAATCATTCATATCCTTTAAGAATACAGTCGTCTTTACTACATGGTCTAGTGTTGCACCAGCTTCCTCAAGAATGGCTTGTACATTGTTAAGCGCTTGACGCGCTTGTTCTTGTACGCCCTCAACCAAATTACCCGTTTCCGGATTCAGACCAAGTTGACCTGAAGTGTATACCCAGCTACCCGTGGTTATAGCTTGACTATAAGGACCGATTGCTCCGGGTGCTTTTGTTGTAGCTACTTGTTTTTTGCTCATCTTACTACCCCTCTCCATTATGCGCTGATCATTTATTGTCCATTGTAAGTCCTGTTCTCATCTTAATGCAAATTTATTAGAGACCCAAAAAGCTTAGCGTTTCCCAATCACATGTATCACTTCATTCGTATAAATATGTAATCCATGGGTATCCGCAGACGCAATGTTAACCATAGCTCTTGCGACTGTCGTACCAGGTATCGCACGATATTTAGCCGCCTTACCCACCATTACAAAATCCAGCGCTTTCATCAAACTGGCTCCGACTCTCTCCCCTAATCTGAATTCTTCACGTTGGCCTAGCAGCAAGGAGGGGCGAAATATATGCATACCTTGAAATCCAATAGCGGTTAAACCTTCTTCCACTCTTCCCTTAGTCCGACTGTAGAAATTACGCGACTTCGCCTTTGCCCCTATTGAAGAGACGACCAAAAACTGTTTAACCCCCTGTTCTTTCGCTATGGCTGCAGCATCAAGCGGATAGTGTAGATCGACTCGTTCAAACTTTTCTTGTGAACCCGCCTTTTTTATCGTAGTCCCTAAACAACAGAAGATGGAATGTACCCCTTCGAACGACTCCGTATAGTTTCTTAGGTTCTCCCAATCTACAACGATTTGTTTAAGCTTAGGATGCTCTATGGCTAACGGTGTCCGTACAAGCACCCTTACTTCTTCCCAGCTATCACGATTTAACAATTCCTCCGTAACCGCTTTGCCTACCAATCCGGTGGCCCCTAATACCATCGCTATTCTTAACAAGGAATAACCCCCTTTTACTTCTATTCGTCCTTTAGAATACGACGACCTAGCAGAAACGCAAGTGCAATCATCAGCGTGCCTACTACTAGCTGCATACCGTATACCTGAGTCCATTGCGGCCAGTGCGCAATTTTTTCATAGAGCTGACCGCCAATAAGCGGACCAAAAAAGGATGATAACCCGGTAAGCGCCGCATATGTGGCCATATACATCGGCCGTTCTTTTTTCGGCGTGTCTCCAATAATAAAGTTAAAGGCCAGCTGGTTGAAACCGCCTACACCAACACCAAAAACGATATGGGCCGCAAATAAGACCACCAGCATCGGCATCACAGACAAGAGTCCCCACATCAATGAGGACAGTGCAATAATCGGCAAAGTAAAGAATAACAGTCGCTTATTGCTGTATTTCGCATTTAGATTGCCCCAAACGTAGAAGCTAGCCATCATAAACACGGTCTGGGACACATTAAGCAATGACAACGTTTCATAATTAATATGAAGTAACTGCAACATGACATAAGAGTATAGCGGAACCGTTAGGTTCTGCAACAACAGCCAAGCAGCCAGAAACAAGGTTGACTTCATAAATAATGTATCTTTAAGCGGTTTCTTAAACATGGGCAAAAATTTATGTTCTTCTGATTTCTCGAACGGTACATCCGGATAAAAAAAGAATACTACGACATTCGATATCGAGAAGATCCACACAACAATATATAGAATCAGAAAACCATGACCCCCGGGATAACGGTCCAGAATAATACCTCCGCCATACATAACCAAACTTCCAAGTGCATTCAGGACCGTGTTACGAATCCCAAAATAACGTCCACGTACCCGTGCGGGAACTAGATCACTAATCACAGAGCTCCACAACACACCACCAGCAGTATTGGCAATAAAAGCAGTAGTATATAAAGCAATAAATGCGATGACCCAATATTCTTTAGGAAAAATAAAAGGGATTAGTCCCGTAGAACCCCAAAGTATCCTATGCAGACCGATAAAAGTAACCATGGCCCATTTGCGACTTGGCAGCTTCTGAATCAGAAAAGCTACACCAATCTGTGCCACATTAACTAATGTAGTAAGCGCTAGCACAAATCCAATTTGACTAGAGGAAGCTCCTAAATATAGTAGGAACCCTGTTAGGAACTGCCCTTGCAGCAGTACCTGAAAAATAGTTGACGGCACACCTTCCAGCGTAGCTATACGCAAATTTCTGCGATGCACTGAAGGTTTACGAACACGTTTTGAAACCGTAACCTTATGCTTATTTTCCATGTTGTCCATAGAGGCGGTAACACTCCTTTGATGCGGCATTGGCTTCATTCTACTCCGCATCAATCTACTGTCAATACGCCAAATCACCAAATAATATTGGAGCTTTACTCACTATCCACTTCAAGGGGCAAATAAAGCGAAAATCGACTCCCCTTCTCTTCCTTACTCTCCATAGAAATGAACCCGCCGAGCAATCTGGCCAAGTCATTACTAATAGAAAGTCCTAGTCCTGTTCCACCATATTTCCGGCTAGTCGTTCTGTCTGCCTGTTGAAAGGCTTCAAAGATCATGGCATGCTTCTCCGGTGCGATTCCTATGCCACTATCCTCCACATCAAATACAAGCCAATGTTTCACGGCATCCCCTTCCCCGCCTTCCTGCTCGTGGATATGCAGCGATACGTAACCTGTCTTTGTAAATTTAAAAGCATTTGAGAGCAAATTACGCAAAATTTGCTGTACGCGATGTGGATCGGAATGAATCATTGGAGGGACATTCTCATCCATGGAGATATTAAAATCCAGTCCTTTTTGTTTGGCCGTCACAGCGAACTGCATTGCCAGCAAATCTGGGATCTCGCTAACATTTAATTCTTCATTTATAATATCTAATCGACCTGCCTCCACCTTGGATAAATCCAGAATGTCGCTGATGATCATCAATAATTCATCACCCGAACGATGGATAATGGCTGCATACTCTCTTATTTCTGCTTCCGTAAGCAAATCATCATTTTCTTCAATTAATTGCGATAAATTAATAATGCTATTCAGTGGAGTTCTAAGCTCATGTGACATATTTGCGAGAAATTCCGATTTGAATTGAGATGCCATCATTAACTGATTAGCACGCTCTTCAAGATCAAGCTTGTTCTTATGTAATTCTTCAGTCTGAGCAGACAACTGTTCGTTAGCATGCTGGATTTGCTCATTCCTTAGAAGACCGAGTTGAAAATCACGGATAATTAATGAGAACAAAATACTTAAAAATAGCCCCGCAGGGAACGTAATTGGCATGATCTCTCTTATGTACTCTTCCACAGGGATAACGCCTAAAGCCATAATGTTTATGGCATTCATAAGATTAACGATTAGAATAACGATCAGACCTTGATTCACAATATTGAGGGTTGAGCGTCTGACCCAGTAGCTAAGCGCCGCGCAAATAACTCCCAAAATAAAAAGATTTAGCATTCCTGCAACCGCTGCCTCTGTCACTCCAAAAGTTAACCTTGTAAGCCCCGTCCCTATACCGATCAATATAAGAGTGATGGGTCTAGGATACGCCAGCGTCGAGATGATTAGGGGTACAAACCGCAAATCAAAGATCACATGGTCGTCCAGATTATAACCAAAAAGAGTACTGATCCAACCAGCAAAGATCGCCAGGATCACCCAGCTCGCCTTCTTTATTCCTACACTTGCATTTGATATGGTATGTTTATAGATCAGATTAGCCAAATAGGCCACGGCAATAAGAATTGCGGTATTCCCGAAAAATATTTTAAGATACCCCATAGTTTTGCTCCTACCTGCACAAGATAAATTACAGATTTCATCTCACAATAATACCATAGCTTACCCTTCGCACACCTAATTGTTGCATAGGAAGAGCGCAAATCGTATACGATTTGCGCTCTTCCTATGCATTTATATTTGGGTACTTAGCGTATAAGCTAATTTGAATTAATCACGGTAGGAACGTCCCCAGCTTTGATACTCTTTTTCCGCGTCTTCTTTCGAATGGCCATAGCGCTCTTGTAGTTTACCTACCAACTTATCCTTTTCACCATCAATCACATCAAGATCGTCATCTGTAAGCTTGCCCCATTGCTTTTTGGCCTCGCCTTTGAGCTGTTTCCATTTTCCTTTAAACACATTGTTGTCCATTATATGCTCATCTCCTTAGCTGAATTAAGTAGGGTAGAATACTATCCTGTGTTATCGTTATATTACCCTGTCCTATTCGCCATGAATCTTACCTAGTCTGTAGAAAGTCACAATTTGTCAAATAATAGTTTAAAAAAAGGTATTCAAATCCTTTAAAATTTGATACAATCAATGTATAAATTAAACATTTAATTTTTTAAGTGATTTTTTTCACATGAGTTATTTGCTCTATGTGCTAGAATGCCCTCGGAGATGAAACAACATCATTAAATTTTTTTCTATTGTATGCCGATATATGTCATGATACTGTTAGAGTTTGGCACTTCACCCCAAGATTAAAGTGACAAATATCATTTATAAAGTGATTTTTATCACTTCGCATTACTATTAAAATGTTTTACATTTTAATATATATATTTTAAACTATATTTTTGGAGGTCATAACAAATGAAAAAAACAACAGTAATCTTGTCGACTGCCCTTATCCTAGGTAGTTTGCTTGCAGGTTGTGGTAACAACACAGACAACACACCGGCGGCTACTAATGCTCCAACAGAAAACAGTACAGCAACTAATTCCACTAACACTGGAACTGAAGCGGCTAAGTACAAAGACGGAAATTACTACTCTGCTGCTGAAGTCGACGCTAAAACTGGATGGCAGTATTATGCGCTTCTGACTGTAGAAGGCGGTAAGATTACTAAGGCTGACTGGGACGCTTTTAACGTAAATACTGCTGGTGACTCTAAGAAAAAACTTTCTGAAGATGGTAAATATGGCATGAAAGCTGGTGGTGCTTCTTCTGAATGGCACGAGCAAGCAGCAAAAGCTGAAGCTTTCCTGATTGAAAAACAAGATCCAGCAGCTATAACTTTAGACGCTGAGGGGAAAACTGATGCTATCTCCGGTGTATCTGTACACGTATCTGACTTTGTAAAAGCTGCTCAAGCTGCTCTGGCTGCTGGACCTGTTGAAGCTGGTCAATACAAAGACGGAGGTTACCATGCTGAAGGCGAAATGGATAAAGACTCCGGTTGGAAATCCACTGTTGACTTGACTGTTGCTAACGGTAATGTTGTTGCTGTTAAATTCAGTGGCGTAAATGCTGCTGGCGACGACAAGAAACAATTCTCCGTCGATGGTAAATACGGTATGAAAGCTGGCGGCGCTTCTGCTGAATGGCATGAAGAGATCGCAAAAGTTGAGCAATACTATCTTGAAAAAGGTACTGCTCCAGAACTTACAGCTGAAGGTAAAACTGATGCAATTTCCGGCGTGAGTATTCATGTTGGTGAATATTTTACACTTGCTGAAAAAGCACTCGAAGGCGCGAAATAATTTCGCATAACCTTCTGCAGTTAATCAGACGAATGAGGTGAATTTCTTTTGAAAAAAATAGTCATTTTGGGCGGCGGCTACGGCGGCGTACTCACGGCTAAGAAACTGGCAAAGAAATTTAAGAAAAACAAAGATGTTGAAATCACACTGATCGACCGGAATCCATATCACACTCTATTGACTGAGCTGCATGAGGTTGCCGCGAACCGTGCTCCAGAGGATTCAATCAAGATCGATCTAAAGAAAATCTTTGCTGGACTTAAAGTGAATGTTGTTCTTGACGAAATCAGCAATATTGATTTCAAGGGTAAGAAACTCAAATCCAATAAAACTACCTATGCGTACGATTACCTTGTAATCGGTACAGGTAGCAAACCAACCTTCTTCGGCATTCCAGGTGCAGAAGAGAATACCTTCTCCTTCTGGTCTTACGATGATGCGGTAGCATTGAAACGTCAAATCCGCGACATGTATACCAAAGCCGCTATGGAGAAAAATCCAACTGTACGCCGTGCAATGTTAACTTTCGTTATCATTGGTGCCGGCTTTACAGGTGTCGAGCTTGTTGGGGAAATGGCTGAGCAACGCGAGGAATTGTGCAAGGAGTTCTATATCGACCCATCCGAAGTAAGATTGATTGTGGCTGATATGGCTCCGAAGATTCTGCCTATCCTTCCAGATAAGCTGATTCAAAAAGCCGAAGCTCACCTTCGCAAGCTGAACGTGGAAATTGTTACAGGCGCCAAGATCACTGAAGTAGGCGAAGGTAGTGTTGCCCTTGGTGAGAAAAATGTTGTCGCTTCACAAACCATTGTTTGGACTGCAGGTGTTGAAGGTTCTGAAATCGTGGGTGGACTTGAAGTACAACAACAAGGACGCAAACGTATTGTTACGAATGAGAACCTTGAAAGTGTAGATCATAAGAACGTATATGTAGTAGGGGACAACATTTTCTTCATTCCTGAAGGTGAAACTCGTCCTGTACCACAAATGGTTGAGAATGCTGAACAAGCAGCTCCGATCGTTGCTGGTAACATTGCAGCTGACATTCAGAACACTGCTAAAAAAGCATACAAACCAGGTTTCCACGGTACCATGGTATCCATCGGTAGCCGCTACGGTGTAGCAAACGTTGGTTTGCCAGGCAAGTTCTTTATGCTTACTGGTTTTATGGCAATGTTATCCAAACACTTTATCAATATGTTCTACCTGTCTCAGGTTGTAGGCTTCAATAAGGTTTGGACTTACATGATGCATGAGTTCTTCCATGTTGAGAACCGTAAGAGCTTCTTGGGCGGACACTTCTCCAAGCGTTCACCTAACTTCTGGCTCGTTCCGCTTCGCATGCTGCTTGGTGGAATGTGGTTATATGAAGGTATAGATAAGCTACGGAAAATTTGGGTAGATCCTAACAAGATATTCCTAATTCCAGCCGCTCCTTTTGCAACGGATGCTTCATCAGCAGCCAGCGTAGCGGTGGATGCAGTTAAAACAACAGTAGATGCACAATCTGCAGCTTCAGCAGTATCCACTGCAAAAGAAGCGGTTGAAGCATTGCCAGTTCCTGGCTTCGTATATAATATTACAAACTGGTTCATGGATTTGATGTTTTACAACAACGACGGAAGTTATACTTTCCTCGCAAAATGGTTCCAAATCGGTATGGTATGTGCAGAAATCGTGTTCGGTATTATGCTCATCGTTGGTCTGTTCACAGCTATTGCTTCTATAGCGACGATAGCCATGTCCGTCATGATCTGGTCGACCAAAATGGCTTCTACAGAAATGTTATGGTATGTTGGTGCGGGTATCGCCTGCATCGGCGGATCGGGCAGCACATTTGGCCTAGATTACTATGTACTTCCTTGGCTTAAGAAACATTGGAAGAGAGTTCCGATCGTCAGACGATGGTATCTATACACCGACTGATTATAAAGCCCTGAATTCGTGTAATTTATTTTAAAGAAAATATGTAGATTGCATGTCAGTAAGCTAAATATGGATGTACTTCAGAGTAATGTGTCCCTAGGACACATTACTCTCCTTATTTACAAGAAGAAAATAATCTTCCTAATATCAGGAAATGGTCAATTTATTCTTTAATGAATGGTTTTGTAGGGATGATCAGGGGTATGGTTTCTTCCGGCAAAACCGACAAGAAGGAGAGAATCTTGTGAACAAACAACTCATAGAAGATACCCTCCGGTTGTTGCATACTGAAATGTCACCTATTGCCGGAATTGAGCTTAATCCCTCTCCGGCTGCATGTGAGCAGCTAATCTCGGTACTAGAACGCCATGATCTGGAATACAACCGCAAAGTCAATTTGCTGGGTATTTACACTATTCTCACTTTGGCAGCTGAGCGCCATATGGAATGTATCCCACATCATCCCGACCTTACACGCAACATTTTGGATGGAGATTATTTGTACAGCTTTTACCTTCAGTTTGCGGTGAAATGCCGTGAGCTCGACCTAGTTGCTTATCTAGCTCCTTCGATCAAAAAAATGCAAATTAGACGGTCAAATGGAGACTTCGCGGAACATGATCCAGCGGCTGGAATCGAACAGTTCTTGATTCAAGAGTGCAGACAGCGCAGTCGCACAAGCAAAGCCATTTGACAGGTGGGATCTATAAGATGAAGCTGCATGAGGCCTTAAACATAGACATAGATGAAATTAATCGTGAAATCGTAAATCTTGTGGCACGAGATAAGGATGTTCCTAAGAAATCACAACTCGGGCAGAGTGTTCTTGAGCTTATAAATTCTGGAGGTAAACGCCTCCGTCCTCTTATGGTCATTGTTGGCAGTCGTTTTGGCCGAAAGGATACAGGTCGAAGAGCGCTTCAATTAGCTGCTGCCGCTGAATTTATTCATGTTGCCTCATTAATTCATGATGATATCATTGACGATTCTGAGTTACGGCGGGGCAAACCCGCCCTACATACTAAGACGGGCACACTATCAGCTGTGCATATTGGCAATTATATGTCCGCTCGGGTTATCGAACTGTTAAGCAAATATACCGGAGACAAAAACAAATATGTTCATGACTTATCTTCTGTAGCTACTGCTCAGCTCTGTCTAGGTGAGTATCAGCAAATGGAACATGCTTTTGATTATGAGATTACAATGGAGCAGTATCTTGAGAAGTCCTTAAACAAAACAGCTCTTCTTATGGCTACCTGCTTACGTGTGGGTGCATTATCCACCGAAAGCTCAGAGGAAGTGGCCAACCTCCTATATACCTTTGGCGAAGCCTTAGGCATGTCTTTTCAAATACAGGATGACCTGCTGGATTTCACGCAGTCTGAGGCTGTGCTGGGTAAGCCCGCCGGCAGCGATCTGCGTCATGGTCAGGTTACCCTGCCAGTGCTTTATGCATTACAGGATCCAAAGCTTTCGCCTGTGATTCGTGCAATCGGCCCTGATTCTTCCGATGCTGAGGTGGCACATGTGCTTGCCCTTATTAAGAGAAGCGATGCCTTAGCTCGCGCAGAACAGTTCAGCCAGAACTACCTAGATAAGGCTGGAGCGATTGTGCAGCAACTCTCCTCCTATCCGGCGCATACCGATCTGGATACACTGCTGCAATATTTTGCCGACCGTGATCGCTAAGGTCAATCAAAAACGGATACCCCCATTCACTTGGGCAGGTATCCGTTTTTTTGTGTGGTTTAGCTAAACAAGCCGAACGTAGCGCAGCGCCCGTGAGCATGTTTAGCCTTTTAGCTTCCAGGCTCTACTATTCCGAACATATAGGGAAATCCTCCCTATAATTAGCTTAAAATCGCTTGTAATCCACGTTTATAGGGAATTCCTCCCTCTAAAAACCTGAATTTGTATGGTTTATAGACTAATCAGCCAATTTAGAGGGAGACTTTCCCTATAACAAGATCTAAAGTCAATAAAGCGCAGGATTATAGGGAGGTTTTCCCCTTAATTCCCTTACTCTCTGATTCAGGTCATCAACCTTCGCAGATGCCCACAAAAACAAAAAAGGAAAGCCGCGTAACCAGCTTTCCGATCCCTTTGCCTACCCTCTTTTGGGTAGGCTGTTGTCTTTTGTTGTTAGCTTAGAGATTAGGACGGAACGGAGTGAAATTTTGGAACTGTAGAAGCGTAGCGCTCGCCTTTATTCTCGGATTTCTACCGCAAATAGCGGTTCAAATCAAAGAAATCCGAGAATAACAGCGATCGAAAGTCCAACATTCCACGCAGTGCAGCTTCCTAACCACCACCTTATTGCTCCCTAGCTAACATAAAAAAAATCAATCAGCGTACACAATAAAATCACTATGCTGATCACCTGATTCAGATTATAAGAGGCCACCTTCATCAGCTTACGATTCGAAGGTTTTATAATCTTATGCTCGGTCATCAGGAGCAGCGTCGCAATGCCAATCCCTACCAGATACATCCAGCCAAGATCACGCCATAAATATAGGAACAATAGCAGCATAATCATAATGAAATGTAGTCCTTTTGCAATGCGCAGCGCGTTCTCCAGTCCGAAGAAGCTAGGAATAGACCATAGACCATGCCGCCGGTCAAAATCGATATCCTGAGTGCCGTAAATAATATCAAATCCGGCAATCCACAGCATAACCACAGTACCGATAACAAACGGTGTAAATGCGATATTTCCGGTTACAGCGAACCATGCGCCAATCGGTGCAGAAGCAATAACAAATCCTAAATATAAATGACTGAGAAAGGTAAACCGCTTCGTGTAGGAATAGGTCGATATCAATACGATAGCCACTGGCGACAAGATCAAGCAGAGCAAATTAAGCATGCCTGAAGCCACAATGAAAATGGCATAGTTGACAATAACAAAGACAACAACTTCTTTTTCCGCCAGTAAGCGTTGAGGCAGATGTCGATGTGCCGTACGAGGATTCTGTTCATCGAACGTACGGTCTGCCAGCCGATTGAATGCATTAGCGCCATTACGGGCGCCTATCAATGCAATCAATCCCCAGATCATCACATGTCCCGATGGCCAGCCCCCTGCGGCCCATACCATCGATATAATAGCAAATGGTAGCGAAAAAAGCGTATGAGAGAACATTACCAATTCGCTGAACATTTTAAGTTTTAGACCTGCAGTTTTACATATGTTTAGAATCGCCATTCGTGCATTCCTCTTTCTTCACTACTGTGTTTATGTCCATTAATGATTATGGTCTGCAAGAACTTTGTTCAGGACGTCAAGCATCCCGTCGATATCTTCTTCCGTAATAATCATCGGTGGCTGGAAGGCTAGTACATTGCGCCCTATGCCGTTTTTGCCGATTAGATAACCTCGGTCCTTCATCGCCTCCAGCACTTGATCTGTAAGTGCCGCTGCACCCTCAGCATCTACACCCGTTAGCTCCGCACCCAGCATTAGTCCAGTTCCCCGCACATCAACCATCAACGAAGGATAACGAGCTTGCAAAGCCTTCAGACCTGCCATCAATTGTTCTCCGAGCTGTACCGAGCGTTCAGGAAGCCGTTCATCTCGAATATAATCAAGCACAGCCAAGGCTGTTGCAGCAGATACCGGATTCCCCCCAAACGTGGAAGCTGAAGGGCGGTTTAGGGCAAGGGCAATCTCATCGGTTGTAGCGAAGGCTGCAACTGGAATTCCGTTACCGAGTGCTTTGGCCATACTTATAATATCGGGTACAACGTCAAAATGCTCCATAGCAAACATTTTACCAGTACGTCCAAATCCAGTTTGGATTTCATCAGCGATTAGGAGTACACCGTATCTCTCTAACAATGCTTTTACATCACGGAAGTAGGTTCGGGTTGGCATAATCATTCCGCCGTTGCCTTGAATTGGCTCTACGATCATGGCAGCGATAGTATTCCCCTTCTCTTCAAGCACCCGCTCTAGCGATTCCAGGGATAACGATGCCGCTTCCTCCAGCGATAAATCCGGATGATAAGGGCGAGGAATAAACTCAACGTCATGATCCAAGTATTTATCGGTACGCCACATAGGCAGGCCTGTCACACTCATAGTTAGATTGGTACGGCCATGGAGGCCACTCTCCAGCGCTATAAACCCTTTACGTCCCGTATACATCCGAGCGAGCAGCAGAGCTCCCTCATTAGCTTCAGAGCCACTGTTAACAAAGAAGGTCCGTCGTAGCCCACCCGGCATAACCTCTTCCAAACGCTCTGCCAAATCTACACTCGGTTGAGTTAGATAGATGGTTGTCGTATGCTGCAGCTGCTGCAGTTGTTCAATCGTGCGTACTGTTATAGCCGGATTACAGTGACCACATGCGACTACGGATACGCCAGCGAAGAAATCCGTATAGGACTTTCCTTTTTCATCATAAACAAACTGCATTGAACCACGAACAAGCTGAGGTGCATCACGGTAAAAATGCTGTGTACAAGGATAGAAATATTGCTTACGTTTGGCTGCTACTGCTTCTCTTCCGATGAAGTCTTGTTGTTCCATGAAGGGTTCTCTCCTTTTTGTGAAAATAGTAACTTATTCATAGAATCCTGTGCACCGCCCTATCACTAGGCGATATTTAGTTCCCATTAAAATACAATTAGTTGAACTGCAGCGAGCCCAAAGTATAACCAGCATAGACTGGCTTAAGGCCGCCCAGCATGTCATCCCCGCTATCTGATCCGTTGATTGCCTGTTGATAAGAAACAATAATTTCACGTAGCTGTTCGACGCCATAGGTTGCTCCTTCAATACGGAAGCTTGATATCCCTAGTCCACTCATCTCACTCAACAAAGGTAAATAGCAAAGCTCTTTTGCGAATAAAAGATGGCAACGGCCGTGCTGATCACGATATACCGGATTCTCGCCTTGGTCTGTCTTTAGTACCAATACATTATTGTGTACATATTGATTATCCTCTTCAGCAATAGGCTCCATTAACTCCGTATTCTCATAAAGATCATGTTCCATATACATTAGTGCAGGTGTACCATGAACAACAACTTCCAAAGGCGTTTTGCAACGAGAGGCAAAGGTAGCAAAATGCTCTAGCGTCATTTCTGGCGATACCGAAAGCTGAGTTAAACCTAAGTTAGCATATAATTGCGCTGAAAGATGATTGTATACATTTAAGTTACTGTCCCCAATTAGCGGATAACCTGTATTGTTATAACGACGAATGGCTCCTAAATTTGTAACGATAATACCGTCAATCGGCAAGCGTTCTCCGCCAAGCAATTGATCATATTGGTCAAAATGCAGCTCGGTCATCATACGTGGTAAACCCAAGTAGATTTTGCTATCGCCCTTTAGCTCACCCAGTTCCTTGATGTCACGCTTTGTAAAAGGTTTATCTGGTTCAAAAACATCCCCTGGCAAGTACAGGCTATCTACACCAAGCTCTAAGACCATCCGTGCCTGTTCCATATTATTCACACGTACAGCTAACTTAGCTTTTGTCTTTTGCGGTTGCTCGACCTCAGCCAATCTTTCCCGCAACTGCTCAACTCGTTTCTCAGACAGCTCACGCTCTGCAGTTGGTGTACTGAATACTTTTCCAGTGCTATAGAATTTACCAGTTCCTTCATAACGACGGTTAATGTTAGTCAGTCCTGGTTTGCCGAAGGCATACGCCGTCGAAAAGTCACGTTTACGGTTGTTATAAAGCTCTTTCGTATCTACCGTACGATCAAAGCCAATCGGATCATCGATATACCGGTCAATGGCTTCGCCGTAGCTATTCGCCAGCATCACCATAAACTCCTTATCCCGCATGCGGCCCTCTATTTTGAAGGAGGTAATCCCTGATTCAATCAATTCCGGAAGATGTTCATACATGAACATATCTTTTACAGCTAGGGGGTATTCGGCCGGATATACATACCCGTCTTTTTTAACCCGATAATCCCAGCGGCAAGGCTTCATACATTTCCCACGGTTACTGCTCATACCGAATACATGGGAGCTGAAATAACAATTCGCACCGTGAACGGAGCACATATCCCCGTGAATAAAATACTCCAGTTCCATCCCACTCCGCTGACCTAGCAGCTTAGCTGTCTGCAAATCCATTTCCCGCGAAGTAACCACACGACTTACACCCAGATCACGCAATGCGTAGATCATTTCCAGATTGTGAACATTCATCATGACCGAAGAGTGAACAGGAAGATTAAGCTCCATCTCGCGAATTAGCTCCAGCACTGCCATATCCTGAACAATCAAGGCATCGGGACGAGCACCATCAAGGAAACGCAGATATTCTTTAGCCTCTTCCACATCTTCTTCACTAAATAGGTTATTCACTGTGATATACACTTTTTTGTCTAGACGGTGAGCAATATCTAGTGCCTCTACGATCTCCTCATGAGACAGATTATATCCTTTACGCATCATTCTCATATTCAATACAGGTCCACCAAAATAAACTGCATCACATCGTGCCTGGATCACTTCCTTGAAAATCTCAAACGTTCCTGCGGGTGCTAATAATTCAATCTCTCTACCATTAAAATAACGTGCCATTCAAGTTCCCTCCCAAGTTGATACTCTCCATACAAGTTGTACTTTACACCAAAGCTACTGCAATCCCCATTACAATAAACATAGTAATAAAAATAGTATCGAATATGCCCCACCTTAGGCGGTGATACTGGCTACGCGGAGCATCCATACGAAAGCCACGAGCTTCCATGGAATATACCAGATCCTGCGCACGCCTAAACGCACTAGCGATAATCGGAACCAGCAAGGACACTAACATTCGTCCCTTTTCCTTTAAAGGTAGCTCCTTCAGATCAGCACCCCGTGAGGCCTGCGCTTTCATGATAATCTGCGACTCATCTAGAATCGTAGGTATGAAACGAAGGGAAATGCTGATCATCAGTGTGATACGGTCGGGCTTCAAGCCAAACTTTTTGAATGGAGCCAAAATCCCCTCCAGCCCTTGATTCAGCTTACCCGGCGTTGTGGTGAATGTAAGTAACGCCGTGAAAGTGATCAGAAAAAACATGCGGATGACCGAAAATGCGCCTAATCTTAGCCCTCCCTCATAAATAGACCACGAACCAAGCGTCAGCACCGCATCACCCGTCTTCACAGACAGCAGCTGTACGATAAAGATAAATAGCATTAAATACCGTAAAGGCTTAGCTGCTTTCAGGAAATATTTAAGCGGAATCCGAGTGGAAGCCATAACCGCTATTGAGAAAATAGCCAGCAGCGCCATAGCCATCCACGAACGGGAGAGCAGGATAACAGCTACGTATAATAGCATTCCGGTGATTTTGGCACGAGCATCTAGCTTATGCACCCATGAACCGGTCTCAATACTGCGCCCTATGATTAGCTTCTCATTCATGGCCATCCCTCTTTCCTTCGTGCTGCTCGCTAGAGTTGCCTGATCCAGATGGCAGCGAAGCGATTAGCTCTGCTAAGCTCTCTGCCGTTAAGCGAGGAGCTTCATCCGTAAGACCAAAGCGATCAGCTACTGCACGCCAGTAACGAAGGGACTGCGGAACCGTCAAGCCACACTGCTCCAGAATCGAAGGGTCATCTGCCAGTGCCTTTACGCTGCCTTGAAATGCCGTACTGCCCTCTTTAAGGACAAGCCAGCTGTCCGCGTAAGGCAATAACTCATCCATCCGATGCGTGACGACGATGATCGTTCTCCCCTGCTCACGGCATAAACGCTCCAGCAAGTGGATTAGTTCTGCACGGCTGATGGGATCAAGCGTAGCCGTCGGTTCATCCAGAACGATGACTTCAGGGTCCATAGCTAGTACGGAGGCGATAGCTGCCTTACGCATTTGCCCGCCGCTCAATTTAAAAGGATTCCGCTCTAGCAGCGCCAGATCCAGCCCCATATCCAACATGGCCTGTCTTGCGCGTCCCTTTGCCTCTTCGAGGCTCATGCCAAAGTTAAGAGGACCGAAGATAAGATCCTTTTCGACCGTATCTTCAAACATTTGCTGCTCTGGAAATTGAAATACCAATCCGACTCTACGGCGCAGCGGCATCAGCTTAGGTGATTTCTCCCCCGCCTGGATGGTTACATCGAGTACTTTTACCGTCCCCTCCGTTGGTTTCAGTATCCCGTTAAACAACTGCAGCAGTGTCGATTTACCAGAGCCTGTCGCTCCAGCAATACCAACCATAGAGCCTGTTGGAACACTGAGGTTAATGTCGCGGAGCGCTGTCAGCTTCCATAGGCTTCGGTCAGCATAGGAATAACTTACTTGCTGTAATTCTATGGCCATAACGTGTCTATAAGCTCCTTTTCACTGGCGGGAACATCCACATGGATGCCCTGATTCTGCAGCTCGCGTGTAAGACGCCAAGGATACGGCTCACACAGATGGCATTTTTGCAGAAGCTCCTCGTTCCGGAACAATTCCGCCGGTGTAACATCAGCAGCTAAACTACCTCCATGCAGCGCAAGCACCCGGTCCGATGCCAAAATCTCATCTGCATCATGCGTAATCATAAGGATCGTATACTTTCCTTCCGCTCGCATATCTTGCAAAATACCAAGAAGATCATTTCTGCTTCCTTCATCCAACATAGAAGAGGCCTCGTCAAAAATGACGATGCCTGGTTCCATAGCAAGAATGGAGGCGATAGCGACACGCTGCTTTTGGCCTCCAGACAGCTCACCTGGGTGTTTGGACAGCAGATGATTTATTCCCAGCCTCGTCGTATAAGAGTGTAATCGTTCAGCCATTTCTTCGTACGACAAACAAAGCCCTTCCAGGCCGAATAAGATATCTTCCTCTACAGTGGCTCCAATAAACTGATTATCTGGATTTTGGAACACCATACCAATGCATTGCCGAATGCTTCCGATCGTTTCCTCACTCAGTTGCATACCACTAACCACAATCTCGCCAGCACTCTTAGGCAGCAAAGCATTTAGTAGCTTAACTAGCGTAGACTTTCCGCAGCCATTAGGACCAACCAAGCTAACCCATTGTCCCTGAGAAATAGATAACGTTATATTTTGAAGAATCGGATGCTCAGGATCATAACCAAACGATACCCCATCCAGAGAGATGATAGCTTGTCCTTCTCCCTCTAATTCTTGACCTTCATATGATTCATTCATGTTAGTCATCCTTCCGCTGATGTGACTAATCAGTCCAAAAACTCTTCAAACAACGATATTTTTGACAATGAAGCCACCAAATAACGGACTGCATAACCCACGGCAATTCCTGTTACTACTCCAGTGATTAGCAGCATGGGAAGATAATAAAAAATACTAAGGGATGAGAATACCATAGAAGCTGCCAGCAGCTGACCGATATTATGTGCAATCCCACCAGCTATACTAATGCCGATCAAGCTTATACTCTTGCCTTTGCCACTAATCAGCATTAACACGAACATTACAACAAAGCTAAACAGCGAACCGAATAAACTGAATAGTAAGCTTGAAAAAGTACCTAGCAAAAATGCAGTAAGCAATGTTTTGAGGATGACAAGCAGGAATGCATCCCGTCCACGTAAAAAGTAAATACAAGTCAAAATCATAATGTTGGCTAATCCTAGTTTAGCACCCGGCACCAGTCCCATTCCTGACAACGGAATCTGCGCCTCTATTAAACTAAGCACTACTGCCACTGCGGCGAAAATCGCAATAATTACCGTTCTTTTTAAAGCTGTTGCAGATTCACTACTGGACATAGGCATCTATATCATCCTCCCCCGACGCACTTGTGATTTCCACTAATACTCTATGCGGTAGACAGACAATCGTCTGTTTGGGCAGGGTAATAAAACCAAAACCTAGGCATACTTGATCCGGGCAGTCGGCATCGTACATTTCAATCCCGTAATCATGCACCTTCAAGAGGTTATAGCCACGTTCGGTACGGACCTCAATGGTTTGTTCTTCTTTTGTAAGCTTTACCGTTTTAAATAACTCGCCGTCCACCGTTACATTGGCTACGAGATTTTTACCGGCCCCACCTTTATCATCATTGTCCGAAAACCATCTCGGTGCGAGAAAAGCGAGCGCAGCAATTAACACGATGGAAATCAACCACACATCTGCGCGTTTCATAAAAATCTCCCTTATTTTTTAATTAAAATCCAGACTTATTAATTATAACGGTCTACCCTCAATCCTTCAATCAATGTTGGAGTTTATTGTCAGTTTTAGAGAGCTGTTCACAAAATAGGCACGCAAAATAACCCCAGCAAACACAACCCATTCGTCTCTGACATTTTCAGTTGTAGTTTGTAGCGTTTGCAAAAATATCCAACTTACATTTTAGCCCATTTGCACCGAGATCGCCCATCTCCTCTGGTTTACTAGCTTTTCCGGAATAATTCACAATTAACCCAATTTAAGTTACTTTCAAAATCTAAGCGCTCCTTATCCAGGTTTGTTCCTCTCTAGAATCAAACAACCCTTATCTTGGAATTCATTATTATATTTGCCTTTTAAACAATACTGTGTTATATTTATATCGTATTTGTTTTCGATATATTGTATATCCCCATCAAGAAGATGTCAGGCCGACTATTTTACACTTCGGCAATTTGGACACAGAGGCTTCATGTTTTCTTGCAGAAACTTTCCTTTTTATGAGACTAAATTCGAAATATAGCATTCCGATTCACACTGGCGCGGTCAATGGAGCCGCAAGGGCAAAAGAGAGGTAGGGCTTTTGTCGTATTGGAAGGATTATTCTCGCCACACGGCTGCTGGAAATAACAAGGAATTAAGACACCCGTTACTCACGAACGGCGGGGGATGAATATAACGAAAAAGCATGGCTGTACGAACCTTACATAAGGACACATGCCATGTGTGGAAAAATATAGGCGCCCGATAACCGCTACCTAGCGGATATCGGGCGCTGTCTACGTTCAGGGCATCTAATTTACATACTGATTCACAAAAGCTGTTACTACGTTTATATACCCCGTCTTATCCATATCATAAGCTAACCCATGCCCTGCTTGCGGCACTACGAACTTCTCTTTGGGACTCTGACATGCCTCATACAATTCATTCATCATACTATATGGTACAAAATTATCGGCATCCCCATGAATAAAAAGAATCGGTACCTTCGCCTTCCTCACCTGTTTCAAGGCAGACGCTTCACTAAAACCATACCCTGCTTTCAAACGAGTAATTAGACTCGCACTTTGAATAAAAGGGAAACTTGGCAAGCGATACATACGCCGTAGTTGGTAGGCTAATTGTGCTTTAACTGAGCTGTAAGCACAGTCCGAGACAATAGCTTTAACCTGCGGCGGGAGTTTTTCACCTGAGGTCATTAGCACTGTAGCACCACCCATAGAGACCCCATGCAGCACAACTTGAGCACTGGGCCCAGTCTTTTCTATTATATATTCAATCCACTGCAAATAATCCTTGCGCTCATGCCATCCAAAACCAATATAATTGCCAGCGCTTTCCCCATGTCCCCTGGCATCGGGAATCAGGATATTAAAGCCCAGTCTCTCGTAATAGATTTTGGCGTACGCCCCCATATCCTTCCCTTTTCCAGAATAACCATGAGCTAGAATCGCCGTACGACCTTCAGCACGATCCGAAAGGAGCAAGTACCCTCTTAGTTGTAGCCCGTCCTCAGATGTAATCTCCACATTCTCAAAGCTCTGACTGGAGATCCAATCCTTCCCCTCACCCCAAGAAGCCCCGGCAACCGGGGGATCAACCTTCAAATCACGATTATTACTCAGGAATTCCTTCGGTGCTCGTTTAATAGCAATTCCATAAAAGAAAAAGCCCGCATAGATCAGAGCTCCTATGACGATGACAGCGCTAATGAAGAACCATACCAATTCATCTTCCCCGTCCTTTCCTCATATCCGTTGTAAATCAGTATAACATCTACTTAGAATGCGCCAAAATATAACAATCATAATAAAAGAAAACCGCCATCGGAATATGTCCCGAAAGCGGCTTTACTATTCTTCACGGCATAACTTGTATTCAAGCTACAATCACCGTTTATTATTTCTTGCTCGAGAATCTATTTTTCATTAGCAATCCAATAAGTGCAAAACCTAAACCAGTTACATAATAAGGGACTGAACTTGATTCTCCCGTTTTTGGAAGTTCATCCACAGGTGGATTACCTAGCGGGATTGTATCATCCACTACAGCAATATCCTCTGGTGACGGCGTTGGTGTTACTGTCAATACTGGTCCTAATGGAATCTCCTCCTCATCAACAAGTACCTCTGTGTTGCTCGACGGTGTTGGTGTTGGTACTTGTGCTGGAGTCGACGAAGCTACAGGGCCCAGCGGCACAGGATCATCATTAACAATGATAGTACCAATTACAAATGATGGTGTTGGTGTCGGGAACACCGGAGGCTCCGGCGTCGGTGTCGGCGTTACTTCTGACGACGGTGTCGGTGTTGGTGTTACTTCCGACGACGGTGTCGGTGTTGGTGTTACTTCCGACGACGGTGTCGGTGTTGGTGTTGCTTCCGGCGACGGAGTCGGTGTTGGCGTTGCTTCCGGCGACGGAGTCGACGTTGGTGTTGGCGTCACGATCGGCGTTGGTGTTGGCGTCACGATCGGCGTTGGTGTTGGCGTCACGATCGGCGTTGGTGTTGGCGTCACGGTCGGCGTTGGTGTTGGTTTTGGTGTGTGTGTTGGCCTTGGTGTGTGCGTTGGCTTCGGTGTCGGTGTTGGCTTTGGTGTGTGCGTTGGCTTCGGTGTCGGCGTCACGATCGGCGTTGGTGTTGGCGTCACGATCGGCGTTGGTGTTGGCGTCACGATCGGCGTTGGTGTTGGCGTCACGTTGGTGTTGGCGTCACAATCGGCGTTGGTGTTGGCGTCACGATCGGCGTTGGTGTTGGCGTCACGATCGGCGTTGGTGTTGGCGTCACGATCGGCGTTGGTGTTGGCGTCACGATCGGCGTTGGTGTTGGCGTCACGATCGGCGTTGGTGTTGGCGTCACGATCGGCGTTGGTGTTGGCGTCACGATCGGCGTTGGTGTTGGTTTTGGTTGGCGTCACGTGTGTGTTGGCCTTGGTGTGTGCGTTGGCTTCGGTGTCGGTGTTGGCTTTGGTGTGTGCGTTGGCTTCGGTGTCGGTGTTGGCTTTGGTGTGTGTGTCGGCTTCGGTGTCGGTGTTGGCTTTGGTGTGTGTGTCGGCTTCGGTGTCGGTGTTGGTGTGTGCGTTTTGGTGTGTGTGTCGGCTTCGGTGTCGGTGTCACGCACGGCGTAGGCGTGTGTGTGTCACGGTCGGCGTCGGTGTTGGTGTCACGGTCGACGTCGGCGTAGGCGTCACGGCCGGCGTTGGTGTTGGCGTCACGGCCGGCGTTGGTGTTGGCGTCACGGCCGGCGTTGGTGTTGGCGTCACGGTCGGCGTTGGTGTTGGCGTCACGGTCGGCGTTGGTGTTGGCGTCACGGTCGGCGTTGGTGTTGGCGTCACGGTCGGCGTTGGTGTTGGAGGTGGTTCTTCCCCTCCATATGGATACCAATGCATCTGCACCCCACCAGCAAATCCCTTTGCAATCAGCGTCCCATGCAGTTCACCGGAATTATAAGTTACTTTTGCAAGCGGAGCTAGGATAGTTCCTTCTATTGTTAAACTTCCAATGTCAACAGTGCTAGCTTCATAAAAATTAAATAATACCTTGTTAGGGCTCCCTCCCCAGATTTGAAAGCTTGGAATGTTAACTGAACTTCCGCTAACGTTAATGATAACTGTGGCGCTATTTGCAATATTAAACTGTAAGCCATTAGCACCAGCGAAATCGGCAGCACTAAGATTAAGAACGTTAAATGGTTCCGGAGCATCAATCGTTATTTTCCCATATTCCTTTTTGAAAGTTCCTATTGTAGCAAGTGAAGAGAATTCATTAGAACGTCCAATAAGAAATTGCTCTTCAGCATCAAAATCAATAGGAGTCCCTTTTCTCGCTGGTTCTTTAAGATCTACACCGTTGCTGGAAAAAACACCACCATAAACGGATGCTCCATGAACAGTCCCATTAGTAAAACTGATGTCATTACCAGCAATAAGAACATCTCCACCTGGATTATCCTTGGATACGCCGTAATTCTGCAAAGTAATGTTACCTTTGGCCGCAAGGCGCCCATGAACCTGATCATTAGATTGTTTGAAATCCCCAAAAATAAAAGTATTAAAATTCCCTGCAATACCTAACACAGGTGTAGGAGTATAGGGGAGCACCTCCCCAGCCGCTTTTACCAAATGACCTCCAGAAAGACCACTACCTACTGTCAAAATCCCCGCTAATACTAGTGCTAGCAGCGGTTTCATTCTTCTTTTCAAAAAGCACACCTCCTAAATCTATGATTTATATTTAATCAGAATAATTACCAGAAACTCTAAAGGACCTAACAACAAAAAAGACCGCCAAAAAAGAAGTGGAATTCCCTTCTCATGGCAGTCGGACGGTCATAGCGCATTTAAGACACTTTAGACTCCTGGACTTTGCGTCCCACCCTTTCAGGCGGTTTGCTATTATCATGATAATATATGTATTGACTTGCAGATTAGAACTAGCATTTTAAGCATCCTATTAAATAATCGTCTATGACTTTTAATACTTTTGAACTAATAATAGTTTAGCGCTCCATCCCCACAATTGTCAATCAATCCCTTCTGATATTCATACGCGTAAGCAAGCACAAAAAAAGCGCCTAAAGGCGCTTCACACAAAGGTTTTCCTTTAATTTTAAAGTAACTTTATCCAACCTAATATCGATATCCATAATGGAATACTTAGAATCAAACCAAATACCATTCCACGGCGGAGACTTCCTTCCTCATTCATCCTAATTCTCCCTTTATATAAGTCTGAAGCATTATTTTTTATTATTACAATTTTAATATATTTTATTCTTTCTAATTTAGTTGTGAATTCAATCACATTGGACTAGCTGTTTAGAAATACCATTGATTATTTTTGGAATATCGGGGTAGAATACGAATATACGTTCCCATTAGAGGTGATGAGATTCATGAATAGAGCTGAAAGCAGGGACAACATGCTGGTGAAATCTTATTTATTGCTTCCGATGATTTTATCAGCTTTCGAACGGGACTCCGCCATTCTATCTGCACATTTACGAACACCCACCCCCTATCTGGAGGTTCTTGAAACAGCCGCAGCAGTTGCTACAACAGATCTAAGAGATGTTCGTTCAGAGATGAGAAAACGGGGAATCAAGGTTTATGAGCAGAACAGACTTAACACGGGGATAGAAGCCAAATTTATATGTCGTGGATACCATGAACGAATGCTGCTGTTAAACGACATTGTCGCTGCCCAAGCTGCCATTCATATGCGCAGATATCTCGGTCTGGATATTTCATCTTTTAAGAGCTATGAAGAGCAGTATCAGATTAAGTGAAGTAGCGAAGAAGCTGCCCCCTCCCCCATTTAATTAGCGAACAAAAAAAATAGGCCTTACCATGGGAGTTGGCAAGACCTGAGAGATTTATACCACAAAACACTGGGGGGTGTTTGGTGTCTTCAATATATACCTTGAACCTGAAAATAAGATGATGCTCACATGAAAATTACATTAAAAAACTTCAATTCGTAGCTTAGGCTATCCGCTTGATAGTTAGCCACGAGTGCTTTGAACTAATTGTTTCAAAATGATATAGTGAGTTCGTTGCTCGCAGGATGACTTGATAGCAGGTTGAAAACATAATAAAGTCGGGACTTGAGTACGGAGCGACAACAGGCGTTTGCCTTTTCGTTGAATATTTTCTGAAGGAGGGTAATAGCCCATGAGTGATGAAATCTGTATACCACCTGGCATTCAACAGAAGGACACTAGCTTTGGCTACACCTTGTCTATCATTAGTGGTAAATATAAAATGACTATTCTCTACTATCTCTCTGAAAACAAGATCGTGCGGTTCAATGAACTGCAACGGGGTATCGGTACAATACCTTTTAAGACGTTAAGCGTTATGTTGAAAGAACTGGAAGCCGACTGTCTCGTCAGGCGCGAGGAATTCCCCCAGATTCCCCCTAAAGTTGAGTATTCCTTGACCGAGAAGGGCCAATCGCTTATTCCGGTGCTGGATATGATGTGCACTTGGGGAGAGAAAAACTTCGTTCCAGCCGCGCAAGAGATAACCATACCTTTTACGATTTAACGACAACTTATGACAAAAGCAGCATTTCCATTAATGAAAATGCTGCTTTTTGTTTCAATTCTAATTACATATTTTCGATAAATTCAACATAGCCTTGCGAACTGACATCCAATTTCTTCAAATAATCCGTACTTCCTACCGTCTCAGATTCCGTGCCATAAATGGCATAGAAGGAACGATAATCAGCGTTGCAGTACAAAAAAGTCGTGTCAAAGGGAGATAAAATACGGTCAAGCCCGTAGCCGAGTTTACCTTCTTCACTAAAGTCTTTTGCACTTCCTCCGGCAGTTACAGCTAATGCGATTTTTCGATTTCTTAATTTATCACTCTTCGAACCATATGCCCATCCGTAAGTAAATACTTCGTCCAGCCACTTTTTAAGCAGAGGTGGACTACTAAACCAGTAGACAGGGAATTGTAAGACGAGCTTATCATGCGCTTCAATCAGTTGTTGTTCCTTTTCCACGTTGATTTTTTCATCGGGATAGGCTTTGTACAGCTCGTGCACCGTATATTTGTCTGGATATTTACGGAGTTCTTCGATCCAGCGTTTATTAACGACGGATGTTTCGATGTTTGGGTGCGTGACGACAATAAGTGTTTTCAATGGTGTATCCTCCATGTTTGAATCAGATTTAGGACTTGAGTATACCTCCCACCATGCCATCGCGTAAGTATGCACTTTTAGTTCACGTACTTACCTAAAGGTAAGCACTGCAACCTGCCTGCACGTATGATTGATGTATAGTCTTCGGGTTAGAAGGATGTTAGAAGATAGGTGATTTCAAAACAAATGGCACGGTCCCGAAATCCCGGAAACCGTGCCATTGCGCAATTCTTAGATATGCTGGTGAAGGGAATTGAACCCCCGGCCTACGCATTACGAGTGCGTTGCTCTACCCCTGAGCTACACCAGCTTAAGGCTGATTTTTCTGTCAAACAAAAAATATTATACAACTTTCAGCCAGAAACGCAAGCCTATTTCTCCCTATTTCCCTACTCTCCCAAACTGCTATTCCACCTGTAGTTTACGCTCCACAGACTCCAGCTTTCCACGGCTAGTGGAGGGTTTATCGCGGCGGTCGTCTATTTTAAGTGAGGTAGAGACACGCTCTGCACCTGCGGCAAAAGGAGACTCGTGCAGCGCTTCGACTGCAGCAAAAATACGCTGAAGAGGCCCTTCGATGATTGTACCCATGGATGTAAGCTCATAAGTAATCCCTTCTACCGTCTTCAGCACTCGCTGCATATCCGCAACATAGCTGCTAAGACTCGTACTACCTGTTCCAATCGGAATAACGGTTACTTCAGCAATAGGCATGAGAATACCTCCTCGGAATTTTAAAGTATGTGTGTCCTTCTATTGTAACAACTCCACCGCTCTCCCACAAATGATCTCAGCTTTATTATGCCCCTTCTTCTTTCCCCAAAATTCTCCGAAATATGACTTTCGCCACAAGTATTTTTTCTAACATGAATTCTAGGGTCATCTGCACTACATTTATGGACTCTTTGTGGCATCTTTTCGGACAATTTATGAATCATTTTTTATATGCCTGTGGATCAATTGTGGATTACTTATGGACAGCCTGTGGATCATTTGTGGAGTACTTTTGAAGAACCCGCTCCCCGCGCGGGTTTTCTAAAAAACTGTTTACAAACACAACATCTTGGGTTATTTTTATCTAACGACAACAAAATATAGTGGAGACAGGCGCTTTGATCCTTTATCGGAATTAGAGCTTAATAGGGAAGTACGGTGAAAATCCGCTGCGGTCCCGCCACTGTAACCGGATGCCCCTTACAAGCTTTTTTAAGCTTAAGATGGGCAGATCTCCTGGCAGAAGCCACTGAGGGGTAAGAGCCCCCTTGGGAAGGCGCTGAGAGGTCCTACGGAAGCCAGGAGACCTGCCTGTTTCGACGACACCAACTATGAGTGCCTGCGAGGAACAGGAATGGTGTCCGCATGCGGTCATCTTCTTAGAGACCACTGCAAATATCTGTGTGGATATTTACATAACGCATCGGGCATTTTCAGCCATCCTCGCTAGAGGATGCTTTTTTTATGAGATCACAATGAATATACGGCCGCTTATGCGGTCGGGCTTCTTAATGATAGGACGATAGACTGAGAGGAGAGCTATACAATGACGTTGTTGGAGAGACAATTTAACGGTACAACAAATGCACGAGAAGTTCTTTTAGAAGAGCTCATTGATTTAGGACGCGATATTATCGACAGCCGGGATTTGGACTTGCTGCGCGAGAATGCCAATTTGAACGGAGAGAGTTTCTCCGGTAAAATGAGCAAGTTCGGCAGTGAATATTCAAAATGGTACGCCCGCAACTTTACGATGCCGCCGCAGCTAGTGCAAGCCATTGATGACAATGTCGTCTATGTGCATGATCTGGATCAATACGCAATCGGAACGACTAACTGCATTTTTATCCCGTTTGATAAGCTTCTCCGCGAAGGCTTCAACACCGGCAACGGCAGTGTTCGTCCTCCGAACTCCATAATGACAGCTATGTCACTGGTAGCAATTATTTTTCAATCCCAGCAAAATGCTCAATATGGCGGCGTATCCGCCAATAAGCTCGACTATGATCTGGCACCTTATGTAACCAAATCCTTCGCTAAGCTGTTCCGCAAGGGTCTGGATTATTTTGATGAGGGACAAGCTAATGAATCTTTGGGCGAGATTACAATGAGCCGGACCGATCTGGCGGAGTTATATCCAAAAGCGTTCCGTTTTGCACTAAAGGAAACCGAAATCGAAACCCTGCAAGCGGCTGAAAGTATGGTACATAATCTCAACACCATGTCCAGCCGATCCGGTGGGCAAATTCCGTTTACCAGCATCAATTATGGTACTTGTACTTCACCAGAAGGTCAGCTTGTGATCAGCTCCCTGCTAACAGCAACGATGAACGGACTTGGCAGCGGAGAAACACCTGTGTTCCCGATTCAAATCTTCAAATGCAAGCAAGGAGTCAATCAACAGCAAGGCGATCCTAACTATGAATTGTTCCTAAAAGCGGCGGAATGTTCTGCACGCAGACTATATCCGAACTTCGCTAATCTGGACGCTCCGCTCAACTTGCAGTATTATGATCCAAGTGATCCTGATACGGAATTTGCTACAATGGGCTGCCGCACCCGAGTGCTCGGTGACCGTTTTGGGCGTAATCATTGCTCCGGGAAGGGCAACCTTTCCTTTAATACACTGAATCTGGTTCGGCTCGGTCTGGCACACGGCACAGTAACAGGCCGACGTACCGTCGCAGACGAAGCTGGCTTCTATGAGGATCTAAATCACTATATGGATATTGCGCTGGAAGGACTTCTTCATCGGTTCCACATCCAAAGCGCGCAAAAAGCTAAAGCATCCGATTTCATGATGCGAGAAGGCGTCTGGGAAGGCGGCGAAAATCTCGCTCCTGAAGACTCTGTAGGCGAACTGCTGAAACATGGTAGTCTGTCGCTTGGCTTCATCGGTATGGCGGAATGCATGAAAGCCATGTACGGCAAACACCATGGCGAGGATATGGAAGTCCATGCCAAGGCTGTGGCTATCGTGCGTCATATGCGGGAGTATTGCGACCTTAAAAGTGAGGAACTTAATCTCAACATTACCTTGTTCGCAACACCAGCGGAGGGCCTGTCCGGCAAATTCACCAAGATTGATCGCAAGGTACTGGGTTCTATTCCGGGCGTAACTGACCGTGAGTACTATACGAACTCTTTCCACATCCCTGTATACTACGATCTAGGTGCTGCTCAGAAGATCAGCTTGGAAGCTCCTTTCCATGAATACTGCAATGCCGGGGCTATTTCTTATGTCGAATTAAACGGCAATGCCCGCAGCAATCCATCCGCTTTTATCAAAATCATTAAATACGCACTAGAACAACAGGTCAGCTACTTCAGCATTAACCATCCGATTGACCGTTGCTCCAGCTGCGGATACGAAGGCGTAATTGGGACAAACTGTCCTTCCTGCAACGCACATGAGAATGACGTGCACATCCGTCGTTTGCGCAGAGTTACAGGTTATTTAACTGGCGACTATCAGACCCGCTTCAATGCCGCCAAACAAGCCGAAGTACGGGATCGCGTTAAGCATCTATGAATATTTGCGGATACTATCCGGAGTCGATTAACGAGGGAGAGGGCATGCGGGCCGTCCTCTTCATCAGCGGCTGCCGTCATCGTTGCCCGGGATGCTTTAATCCCGAGACATGGAACTTTAAATATGGAGAAGTCTTCACCTTAGAACGTCAACATGAAATCATTGCAGAAATCGCCGCTAACCCTTTGCTGGATGGTCTAACACTGGCAGGCGGCGATCCTTTTTTCTCGGCAGAAGAGGTACTTGGGTTCATTCATAAGCTTCGCGCCGTGCTCCCTGGCTTCCCCATCTGGATTTACAGTGGTTATACGTATGAGGAACTAACCGCCCTTCCCGGTTCGCCGGAGTGGAATCTACTTACACAGTGTCAGGTATTAATAGATGGACGTTTTATAGAAGAATTGAAAGATACTACACTTCCTTACCGAGGAAGCTCTAACCAACGCATAATCGACATTCCGGCCAGTACGAACGGCTCGGAGGTCTTTCTGTGGCAGCCTACTGCGCTATAATATATCAATTTTTGATATTCAAAATTAACCCAAAATAAGAAGGGATGAAATAACCATGCCACAATTCGTAGTAAAACCAGATAATCGCCAGCTGGCTTTTGATGAGAAGCGCCTTTCCGTATACGCCGACCGTATCTTAGAAGGTCTTGATCAACTAAATAAAGAAACATTGCTACGGGGAGTAATTTCCAAACTGCGTCGTGACTCCGTAAGCGGAGAAGAAATTAGCAATGCCTTCACCATGAGTGCTCTAGAGCTTGTAACGAAAGAAGAGCCTACTTGGAAGTTTGCAGCTGCCCGTGCCCTTCTGACTACCCTTTATAAAAAAGCAGCCGTTCATCGCCGCTATAAAGCTTATCCAGAAGAGCCTTACGGTGAGCTGTACCCGCTAATTACGGATCTCGTAAAAAAAGGAATCTATCGTGAAGAGCTTCTAAGTCATTACACCAAAGAACAAATTATCGAACTAGGTGGGTGTATCGATTATACACGCGATCTTTTGTTTGACTATATCGGTCTGCTTACGCTATCCGACCGTTATTTGGCGCATGATTTTGACGGCCGTGTAATGGAGCTTCCACAAGAACGTTATATGATTATTGCTATGTACCTGATGCACCGTGAACCAGCTGAGAAACGTCTTGAGCTTGTAAAAGAAGCCTACTGGGCTATGAGCAACATCTACATGACAGCTGCTACCCCTACAATGTCCAATGCCGGCAAAAAGGTCGCTGGACAGCTATCCAGCTGCTTCATTGATACGGTAGACGATTCCCTAGAGGGTATCTTTGATTCCAATACAGACGTAGCGCGCCTTAGCAAAATGGGTGGCGGTATCGGCGTCTACCTTGGTAAAGTACGGGCACGTGGTTCGGATATCCGTGGTCATAAGAACACTAGCTCCGGCGTAATTCCTTGGATTCGCCAATTGAACAATACAGCAGTCAGTGTAGACCAGCTCGGAACACGTAAAGGTGCTGTCGCTGTCTACCTTGATGTATTCCATAAAGATATTCTCGCTTTCCTCGATCTTAAACTAAATAATGGTGACGAGCGTATGCGTGCACATGACGTATTCCACGGTGTAACCCTGCCGGACTTGTTCATGGAAGCCGTTGAATCACGCAGCCACTGGAACCTCTTCTGCCCACATGAAGTGAAGAAGGTTATGGGCTGGACGGATGAGAACGGTCGTCCGCTTGGTCTGGAAGACTTCTACGATGAAGAGCTTGGTAAAGGCACTTTCCGTGAAAAATATGCTGAAGCTACAGCCAATTTGGAATTGTCCCGTATTACCGTTCCTGCGATCGACATCATGAAACGGATTATGAAATCACAGCTTGAAACAGGTACTCCGTATATGTTCTACCGTGATACGGTTAACCGGACGAACCCGAACCGTCACCAAGGTATGGTCTTCTCTTCCAACCTGTGCACAGAAATTATGCAGAATCAATCCGCTACCGTTATTGAACAGGAAGAATTAGTAACCAAAGATGGCAAGACCCGGATTGTTATCTCCAAAATCCCTGGCGATTTCGTAGTCTGCAACCTGAATTCGATTCACTTGGCACGTGCGATTCCAGCTGGTGTGCTGGAAAGACTTGTACCTATCCAAGTACGTATGCTGGACAACGTAATCGACATTAATAATATTGAAGTTCTGCAAGCACAATACACGAACAGCCAATACCGCGCAGTGGGTCTCGGCACATTCGGCTTGCATCACCTATTGGCACTCAAGGGCATTCGTTGGGAATCTGATGAAGCCGTAGAATATAACAACCATTTGTATGAACACATCAACTACCTGTTGGTACGTTCGAGCATGGAGCTTGCCCGTGAAAAAGGCCGTTATCCGAAGTTCGCCGGTTCCGATTGGGAGACAGGTGCATACTTTACTTCACGTGGCTACGTTAGCGGTGAACAAGAAGGTAAATATGTAACCACTGAACAATGGCGCGAGCTGCAAGAAGAAGTGGCTAAAGACGGTGTTCGTAACGCATGGATGTTCGCGATTGCACCGAACGGATCCACATCGATTATTGCCGGCTCCACAGCCAGCATTGATCCTTTGTATGAACTGCTTTCCTATGAAGAGAAAACAACTTACAAGATCGCTAACCCAGCACCGGATCTGTCCGACAAGACGATCTGGTACTATAAAACTGCGTTTACAATTGACCAAAACTGGTCGATCCGCATGGCTTCTGCTCGTCAGCGTCACGTCGATCAAGGTCAAAGCTTTAACCTGTATGTTCGTCCTGACATCAAGGCTACCGAGTTCCTTGAGCTGCATCTGAACGCATGGAAGGGCGGATTGAAATCAACTTATTATGTGCGTAGCCGTGCTTTGACAATAGAAGAGTGTGATTCTTGCGCTAGCTAATTATCTTAGTGCCCTGAATAGAAAAACGATGATGAATTTCGTAACTGCGAGGAATGTTTGGGCTTCCGGCCGCTGTTGTCATCAGATGTCTTGATCTTTACCGCTATTAGCGGATGACATCCGATGACAAAGGCGGTCGCTGACGCTCCTACACCTCCAAACTTCCTCTCCGTTACTCCATCACCGTCTTTCTATGAACAAGACACCAAAGAAAGATTACCCGCGCAAAAAAATGGAGGGAAAATAAATGCAACTACAAAAGATTTTTAACACTGAAGCACCCAACCAATCCACACGCATCATCGACGGTGAGTGCTCCGGTATTCTGAACTGGAACGATATCCGCATGCCGCATATGTACAAGCTGTACAAGGTGCTGCTGCTGAATCACTGGATCGCGGATGAAATCCCAATGTCCAAAGATGCGCAACAATTCCCTATGCTCGATGCTGAGGAGCAACGCGTATTTAAGATCAACATCTCCCTGCTCGCCGTGTTAGACTCGATGCAGACGATGTTCGTAAGCGACGTGAAGCGTTATTTTACTGACTCTTCTCTAGAAGCTATCTCTGCCATTATCGGACAACAAGAAGTGGTGCATAACCAATCCTATTCCTATGTTCTTTCCTCAATCGTGTCGGAAAGTGAGCAGAAAGAAATTTTTGAATATTGGAAAAAAGACCCTGTCCTGCTGGAACGCAATCAGTTTATCTCTGATATTTATCAAGAGTTCCGTGATAACCCTACGAGACAAACCTTTTTCCATGCGTTGGTAGCGGATCTCATCTTGGAAGGAATTTTCTTCTACAGCACCTTCGCCTTCTTCTACAATCTGGCACGTGACCAGAAGATGATGGCGACCAGCCAAATGATCTCTTATATCCAACGTGACGAGAATCAGCACTGCTATTTCTTCGCAGAAGTATTTAAGCAGCTGCTTGTAGATTTCCCTGAGTTGAACACTAAAGAGAACATGGATTACGTGTATCGTACGATCGACCGCGCGGTAGAGCTTGAAACCAACTGGGCTTACTACACCCTTACTAATGTCCGCGGTATTGATCTTAACGAGCTTAGTGACTACATCAAATATACAGCGAACAAGCGCTTAACTTTGATGGGTATGGAAAAAGCCTACCAAGGCGTTGACGTTAACTGCATGCCTTGGATCAAACCTTTCTCCGATGATGCGCTTAATGCCACCAAAACCGACTTCTTCGAAGCTAAATCCCGTAACTACGGTAAGGTTGGCGACGATAATGGATTCGACGATTTGTAAGACCGGATGATAACGAACCCTATATAAAAAAGAGGCCATTCTCTACTTTCACAGTGAGATGGCCTTTTTACTATAGCAAAAAGCGTCCCTTCACCCCTTGGATCAGGTATGAAAGAGACGCTTATATAGTTGGTATGAATCCATCCGAAACAGAATGCTTGCTACTTAGTCTTAAGCCTTGCGTTCCACACGATGTGTAGTTTCTTCTGCAAACTCAGCTAACGCATCATTCAGACGCAGCTTCAACTCCTCAGCAAGCTCTACCACTCCGTGATCATTACGAACCACCTGAGAATCCACGGCATACACTCCACCAAGAATGTAACGTGCACCGAGTACAGACAACACAGGTTTCAAAGCATAATCAATCGTAAGTAGATGTGCAAGACTGCCACCCATGAAGAGCGGGAGTACGATTTTGCCGGCCAATCCCTTTTGTGGAACTAGATCCAAGAAGGTCTTCAGCACGCCTGTATAAGAGGCTTTATATACCGGGCTAACCACGATTACCGCATCCGCTTCGGCTACAAGGCCATTCGCTTTAACGATAGAATCACTCTCAAACTTGGTATGAATCAAATCTTCCGCTGGCAGCTCTGCTACGTTAATACGCTCAACCTCAAAGCCCTGATCCGTTAAGCTTGCCTCCGCATACTCTATAACTGCATTGATGCGCGATACCAAGGAAGGCGTTCCGTTAATCACAACAATTTTAGCCACTTCTCCACCTCTTTCATCCTATTAAGCAGCTCACACTGCAAGTATTTATCCCGACAGGAATACTTTAAATTAATATTAATCCTATCGCAGATTAGATATTATTGTCAAACCATAAACGCTTGCGCTCATCCCACTCTTGCGATATACTAAGCAACAATATTAAATCCAACAATCAGGCCAATGATCGGCATCCAACCGTGAGGCGTCTGCGACCGGAGCCTATTATGACTCCCTAAGTTCACCGGGTTTCGCCCGTTACCGCGAAGACCAAAGAGGGTCGAATTCTTTCCTGCTGTTAAGGAGATTCGATCAACCTGGGTGGCACCGCGAGCTGACGCTCCTCGTCCCATGGATGAGGGCGTTTTTTGCGTTTTTTCAAGCATAAATACCTTCGTCGTCCTTATAAGGACGGTAAGTGTTTGTGCGAGAAATAGAAGGATAAAGTGAAGTGTGAAACTTACACTTTCTTATCTTTTAAACAAAAAGGAGCGAGCGATATGCTGGAAATGAACTGGATCAAGGATAATCAAGAACTTGTAAGAAACACTGCCACCTGGAAAAGAATCGACTTTCCACTGGATGAATTGCTGGATTGGGATGAGAAGCGCCGGGGCCTGCGACAAGAAACAGAACAAATGAGAGCCGAACGTAATGGGCTAACTAAAGAGGTTGAACGATTATTACGGCAGGGTGACCGCCCTGCTGGAGAGATCGTCAAAGCACAGGTACGAGAACTCAATCATCGGCTGAGTCTGCTGGAAGCAGATCTGAACGAGGCTGAACACCGCTGTAGAGAGCTCATGCTGCTCGCACCGAATCCGGTGTCGCAGGATACACCCATCGGCCACGATGATAACGATAATGTAGAACTGCGGTTGAACGGAGCGGTGCCGGAATTCGGCTTTGCGCCTCGTGATCATGTGGAGCTAGGTGAACTCCACGATATTATTGATATTCCCCGTGGCGTCAAAGCAGGCGGTCCTCGCAGCTATGTGCTCAAAGGAGCCGGCCTGATGTTACATCTCGCTGTACAAAGACTTGCCCTAGATGTGCTCACTGCACGCGGATTCACCGTGATGGATGTTCCTGTGATTGTCCGCCCTGAAGCGTTGGAGCGAACCGGATTCTTCCCGGGTGGGATGGATCAGACGTACGAGCTCAGCGGAGATAATCGCTGGCTGGTAGGCACATCTGAAGTGTCGCTAGTTTCACTCTACAGCGACGAGATTGTAGAGCTCGACACACCCATGCGACTAGCCGGAATGTCGACTTGCTTCCGCCGTGAAGTTGGATCAGCGGGGCGAGATGTGCGCGGGCTGTACCGCGTACATCAGTTCTCGAAGATCGAGCAAGTCGTCTTATGCCGAAATGACGAGGGTGTCTCGGACCATATGCTTCACGAGATCCTCGCGAATGCCGAGCACATTCTTCAGCTTTTAGAGCTCCCCTATCGAGTCATGGCTGTCTGCACAGGGGATATGTCCCTGAAGACATATAAGCAGTATGACATCGAGACATGGATGCCTAGCAGAGACGCATACGGTGAGACCCATTCGGCTTCTAATCTACTCGATTTCCAAGCTCGCCGTTCGGGCATCCGTTATCGGGATGCGGACGGTCGCTTACAATACTGCCACACCTTAAATAACACCGCAGTGGCTACACCAAGAATTCTGATCCCGCTGCTGGAGAATCACCAGCAAGAGGATGGTTCTATCTACATCCCTCAGGCGCTGCGCAAATATATGGACGGATTAGAGCGGCTAGAGCTTCCACAACAGTAGTCTGTTTTATCCAAGTAAATTTGAAATAAATAATGCCTATTCACTTCTCAACAAGAAGCTGAATGGGCATTTTTTTTGTTTTAAGTCCCCAAATAGTCGAGCCCAATAACTCCTTCTCTATTGTCATTCAAATGTAAAATTTAACAGAAGTATAGAATACATTTGTTGTAATCCTTTGATAATTCAACTATAAAAATTAATTCATATATGGGACTATTCATCATCCAATAAACACTAGATTTTAAGGATTATTGTATTTATGCACTATTTTCAGTCCCTATTCTTATGCGAAAACAATAACTTTTTATTTTTTTATTTTAATTTATAGAACCTTTAATTTATATTAATGCAAACCAACCTTTCATTTTACATTTGAATGATAAGATTTAGTAGGTTTCTAATAAAAGATTTGAGGGGAGAATACTTATCCAAATGATTATTTCTTCAAGAGTAAGGAAATGGTGGGCTAGTGGACTGGCAATGTTAATGCTTGTCGGCAGTGTGCTACCAGCTATTCAGACTGCCGAGGCAGCACCGGATAATAGCAATATTGTTATCTCACAAGTCTATGGCGGTGGTGGAAACAGCGGAGCAGAGTTTAAGAATGATTTTATTGAATTATACAATCCTACCAACAAACCAGTAGTTTTGACTGGATGGAAAGTTCGGTATACTTCCGCAACTGGAACCTTTAGCAGCGGAACAGAATTAACAGGAACTATTCCTGCAAATGGATACTACCTCGTCCAAGAGGCTGCAGGAACAGGAGGAACTGCTGCACTACCTACTCCTGATGCCGCAGGTATCCTAGCTATGAGTGGGACAAACGGTAAAGTCGACTTGGTTGACCCATCGAATAATACGATAGATTTAGTAGGCTATGGTACAGCTACAAGTGTTGAGGGAACTCCAACCCCTGCTCTCACCAACGCAACAGCCGCTATTCGTAAAGCCGCAGCTGGTGCACCAGCTGATAGCCGTGGTCTAGATACGGATAACAACGTTACGGATTTTGTTGTTCAAGCAGCAAGTCCACGCAATAGTAGTTATGGTAAAGCACCAGAGACAGCTAGCTCCGTAGTAGCTTCACCAGCCGCTAATGCGTGGCCGGTAGGCACAGAAATTTCTCTGAACTCTCCGACAGTTGGAGCATCCGTCTATTCAGCTGTTTATGGATCAGGTGGTTCAACTGATTTTCAACCTTACACAGGGCCTATTACCTTAACTGAGGACACTACGATTAAAGCGTATGCTTCAGAACCGAATATGCCAAACAGCGCAATAACGACTTTTGACTACACGATTCTGACCAAAACAGACGTCGCAACAGCACGCCTTGGTAATAAAGGTCAGAATATTTCAACAGAAGGTATCGTAACTCACATTAACGCAGCAAAAATGTATATTCAGGATGGAACCGGCGGGATCGTACTTTATGGATTCCCAGAGTTCGCAAACGTTGGAGATCGTATTGCAGTTAGTGGCGAGATGGATATCTACAGCAACCTGCAAGAGCTTAAACTCCAAAGTGGACTTCAATACTCTGTCGTTGCGAGTGATGTAGGTATACCCGCACCTAAATTGATTACAGCAACCGACTTGTCTGCAGCGAACGGCGAAAACCATGAAGCTCAGCTGGTAACTATGAATAATGTCACTATAGACAATGTAAATGGAAATACAGTGACTGCAAGTCAAGGCGGACAACAATTCACAATTTTCTCAACCCTGCCTAAACTAGTAAAGGGTGCAACCTTTGATAGTATCACTGGGGTTATCGAGCAATATAATACAACTTATCAATTCATTCCACTTAACGAAAACGCTTTGGTGGAAGAAACCTTTTCCGTAATGGCGAGCCCTGGTGCAGGTCGCATCATTAAAGGAAGTGCTGTGACCCTATCCAGCCCTACCCTTGGAGCACAAATTCACTACACGACCGATGGAACTGAACCGACAGCAGCAAGCAAGCTTTATTCAGATCCAATTACAGTTAATAAAGATCTTACCATCCGTGCAATTGTCGTAGCAGATGGCAAGACAAGTAAGGTATATACCTTTGCATATATAGCTTCTGATCTCCCTCGTATACATGATATTCAAGGAGAATCTCATGCCTCTGAGTATGTAGGTCAGAACGTTACTGACGTAGAAGGTATCGTTACCCAATACGGATATACTTTCTCAACTGGTGCTTATAGAGGTTTCTTTATGCAGGACCCTCAGCCGGACAATAATGTGAACACATCGGAAGGTATTTTCGTTTACAGCACAAATGTATCCCTTAAACCTAAAGTTGGAGATTTAGTGCGCGTTAATGGAGCCGTTTCCGAGTATAACGAAGGAAGTGCGAGCAATCTAACCTCCACTCAAATTAATATGACATCACTAACAGTAGATTCCTCTTCTAGTTATACTGTGCCTGAACCTATCGTACTTGGCAAAGGTGGAAGAGCTATTCCTTCTTCCATCATTGATAATGACGGCATGGCTGATTTTGAACCTAGTGAAGATGCCATAGATTTTTATGAATCGTTAGAAGGTATGCTTGTAAAACTCCCTACCCCTACGATTATTAGTCCTTACTGGACAAGTGGTAGCGGAAATTCCATGCTTTATAACATCCCTACAAGAGTAGAAAATGATACTCCTGATGTCATCACACCAGCTGGTGGACTAGTTCTAAAGGAATATAACCAATTCAATCCTCAGCGCCTTATCATTGCCTATGGAAATCCAGGTCAAGAAGTCATCACCGGAGATAAGTTCGCTGGAGATGTTACAGGAGTCATCGGATACAACAATGGCAATTTCAAAGTAATTCCGGAGAACGGTAAACTGCCATCCATTACCCCAAGTACTTTTAAACAAGAAACAACTACTCTTGAGGTTAATGAGGACAAGCTATTAATCGCTTCATACAACATTGAGAACTTCTACCCAGGCGTCGGAGCAACAAAAATCCAGAAACTTGCCGACTCCATCACGAATAATATGAAAAAGCCTGACATTATCGGCGTGGTCGAAATGCAGGATAGCAATGGTGAAACCAATAATGGAATCACTGAAGCAAGTGCTGACGAACTGATTAAGGCTATTGAAACTGCTGGCGGTCCTGTATATAAATACACAGACATCGCTCCAGTCAACAATCAGGATGGCGGAGCTCCAGGCGGAAACATTCGCGTAGGCTTCTTGTACAATCCAGCAAGAGTACAGCTTGCGGATAGTGTAAACGGTCAAAAAGGTACATCTACGCAATCCGTTGCTTATGATGCAGCGACAGACAAGCTGACTTACAATCCGGGACGAATTGATCCAACGAATGCTGCATTTGCTAGTTCACGTAAACCACTTGCTGCACAATTTATTTTCGGCGGCGAAAAAGTGATCGTGATCGCAAACCATTTCAATTCAAAAGGCGGCGATAATGCTCCATTCGGGAACGTTCAGCCACCGGTATTGTCCAGTGAAACACAACGTCATAAAATCGCGGCGGTCGTAAACGGATTTGTCAAAGAGGTTCTGACTGCAAATCCTGAAGCCAACGTCGTAGCTCTTGGCGATTTGAATGATTTCCAATTCACTAAAACTGCAACTATTTTAAAAGGTACAGAGCTGGACAATTTGATCGACACATTGCCTTTAAATGAGCAGTATACGTACACCTATGACGGAAACTCTCAAGTACTGGATCATATTCTTGTCAGTAAAAATCTAACGGCTTCTTCCAAAGTAGATGTCGTCCATCTAAATGCCGACTTCTCTCCATCGAAAGGTCGGGTATCCGATCATGATGCGGTTGTAGCACAGATTGATTTTAATACTGCTGAAGATTTTCCATTAACAGTTCTACACACCAACGATACGCATGCGGGACTAGATACGGTAAGCTCACCAAATAACATTTTGCGCCGTGTAACGGCAATCAAAAATGCTAAGGCGACTACAGAAAACCCTATTCTTCTCGATGCGGGTGATGTGTTCTCCGGAACGCTCTACTTCAACAAGTATCTGGGTCAAGCAGATCTGGCCTTTATGAATCTGGTCAAATATGACGCTATGACCTTCGGTAATCATGAATTTGATAAAAATGGTGAAAGTTCTGAAGTGCTTTCCAAATTTATCGGTAACGCTAAATTCCCTTTTGTCTCATCCAATGTGAATTTCTCTGCAGATGATACGCTAAGCAAAATGTTTACCAATGAAATCGGTCGTTCGGGTAATGCGGCAACCATCTACCCTGCTCTAATCAAAGAAGTTGACGGCGAACAGGTTGGTATCATTGGTCTGACCACAGAAGATACTGCCAACATTGCTTCACCAGGTAAAGTGACTTTTGAGAATGCTGTAGTGAAGGCAAAAGAAACTGTCGCTATGCTGCAAAAAGAAAAGGTTAACAAGATTATTGTTCTCTCACACCTTGGCTACGAAGAAGATCTCAAGTTAGCCAAAGCGGTTAATGGCATTGATATTATTGTCGGTGGTCACAGCCACACGCAACTGAATCAAGCCGTTGTAGATAACAGCGATCCAAAAGCACCGAAGCTTATTGTACAAACTGGTGAAAAGGGACTTTTCCTTGGTCAGCTTGAAGTTAAATTTAACAAAGATGGCGTACTGACAGATTGGAAAGACCAATTAATCTCCATCGACGCTAAGAACGGCGCTAACTATGTTATCGCAGAGGATCCTGAAGCTAAAAAGATCCTGGATACCGACTATAAGCCAGGTATTCAAGAGCTAACCAATGAGGTAGTAGGAAACTCAGAGGTTGTTCTAAACGGCGTTCGTGATAATGTTCGCACAAAGGAAACCAACCTCGGTAACCTGATTGCCGATGGTATGCTTTTTGCAGCCAAGAAAGCTGGCACTAATGCCGTAATCGCCCTGCAAAATGGTGGCGGTATTCGCGAATCTATCAATGAAGGACCGATTACACAAGGTGAAGTACTCGGAGTACTTCCTTTCAACAACGATCTGGTTACGATCACTTTGACCGGACAAGAAATTAAGGATGCAATGGAGAATGGGGTTTCCAAAACTCCAGCAGCAGACGGACGTTTCCCGCATGTTGCAGGGTTGAAATTCTATTATGACTCTACGAAGCCTGTGAACGAACGCGTATTACGTATTGAAGTGAAGAACGGGGATAAATATGTTCCTCTGGATCTAAAAGCATCTTATGAAGTAGCTACTAATGCTTTCACAGCTAAAGGTGGAGATTTCTACACTTCCCTTGAGAAGGCCTATAAAGAAGGCCGTGTGAATCTGCTGTACCTGCCGGACTTTGATGTATTTACGAAGTATCTTAAAGAAGTTGGAACTGTCAGTGCGAACACTTCCGCTGTTGAGGGCCGGATTATGGATCTGAAAGGTGCACCACTGCCGGAGACAACTGAAGATTTCCCATTAACAGTTCTGCACACCAACGATACGCATGCGGGACTAGATACGGTAAGCTCACCAAATAACATTTTGCGCCGTGTAACGGCAATCAAAAATGCTAAGGCGACTACAGAAAACCCTATTCTTCTCGATGCGGGTGATGTGTTCTCCGGAACGCTCTACTTCAACAAGTATCTGGGTCAAGCAGATCTGGCCTTTATGAATCTGGTCAAATATGACGCTATGACCTTCGGTAATCATGAATTTGATAAAAATGGTGAAAGTTCTGAAGTGCTTTCCAAATTTATCGGTAACGCTAAATTCCCTTTTGTCTCATCCAATGTGAATTTCTCTGCAGATGATACGCTAAGCAAAATGTTTACCAATGAAATCGGTCGTTCGGGTAATGCGGCAACCATCTACCCTGCTCTAATCAAAGAAGTTGACGGCGAACAGGTTGGTATCATTGGTCTGACCACAGAAGATACTGCCAACATTGCTTCACCAGGTAAAGTGACTTTTGAGAATGCCTTCGCTAAGGCAGAAGCTACGGTCGCTATGCTGCAAAAAGAAAAGGTTAACAAGATTATTGTTCTCTCACACCTTGGCTACGAAGAAGATCTCAAGTTAGCCAAAGCGGTTAATGGCATTGATATTATTGTCGGTGGTCACAGCCACACGCAATTAGATCAAGCGGTTGTAGATAACAGCGATCCTAATGCACCGAAGCTTATTGTACAGACCGGTGAAAAAGGAATCTTCCTTGGTCAGCTTGAAGTTAAATTTAACAAAGATGGCGTACTGACAGATTGGAAAGACCAATTAATCTCCATCGACGCTAAGAACGGCGCTAACTATGTTATCGCAGAAGATCCTGAAGCTAAAAAGATCCTGGATACCGAATATAAGCCAGGTATTCTAGAACTGAGCAATGAGGTAGTAGGAAACTCAGAGGTTATTCTAAACGGCGTTCGTGATAATGTTCGTACAAAGGAAACCAACCTTGGTAATCTGATTGCCGATGGTATGCTTTTTGCAGCCAAGAAAGCTGGCACTAATGCCGTAATCGCCCTGCAAAATGGTGGCGGTATTCGCGAATCTATCAATGAAGGACCCATTACACAAGGTGAAGTACTCGGAGTACTACCATTCAACAACGATCTGGTTACGATCACTTTGACCGGACAAGAAATTAAGGATGCAATGGAGAATGGGGTTTCCAAAACTCCAGCGGCAGACGGACGTTTCCCACACGTTGCAGGGTTGAAATTCTACTATGACTCTACGAAGCCTGTGAACGAACGCGTATTACGTATTGAAGTGAAGAACGGGGATAAATATGTTCCTCTAGATCTAAAAGCATCTTATGAAGTAGCTACTAATGCTTTCACAGCTAAGGGTGGAGATTTCTACACTTCACTTGAAAAGGCCTATAAAGAAGGTCGCGTGAATCTACTGTACCTGCCGGACTTTGATGTATTTACGAAGTATCTTCAGAAGATTGGAAATGTCACTGCTAACACTTCCGCTGTTGAGGGCCGGATTGTGGATCTGAAGGGTGCACCACTGCCAGAGATAACCCCAACTCCGACACCAGTACCAACACCAGTGCCAACATCAGTGCCAACATCAGTGCCAACATCACCAACAGTTCCAACATCAGTGCCAACATCACCAACAGTTCCAACATCAACAGCAACAGTAGCACCAACACCTACTGCAACAGCAGCACCAACTGCAACAACATCACCAACGACTGCACCAACGGCTGCACCGCAAGTAACAACAATTGATGCTGCTGATCTGACCAAACAACTTGCTGAACTGCCAACTGGTAAACATGAACTGGTTATTCCGGTTAAAGCGACTACTGGCGGCGCTCAAGTAGAACTCCCAGGCAGTGTGCTTGTAAAACAAGCTGCTGCACAGCCTAACACCATTCTTACCCTTACTACTGATGGCGCTTCGTATTCCTTGCCGCTCAGTGTTGTAAACAGTGTATCGCTTGCCGCTCAATTAGGCACCAGCGACTTTACAATTACGGTATCCATTCTATTAGCGGATTCGAAAACGCTAAGCAGCACAAACCAAGCTATCGCTTCACAGCTAGGTAATGCTACTTTAGCTGCTCCAGTAATCGAATTTAGTGTTTCAGCAGTAGCCGGATCTAAGCGTGTACCGCTGAACAACTTCGGCAGTACTTATGTTAATCGGACGATCAATGTACCTACTTCCTTAAATTCAAATAACGCAACGGCAGTCGTCTTCGATCCTGCTACAGGCAAGATTTCCTTCGTGCCTGCGGTATTTGCCCCTAAGGCTAATGGAACAACAGATGTTACGATTAAACGGAACAGCAACAGCTATTACACCGTTGTTAAATCTTCCAAAACGTTCGGAGATATTAGCGGACACTGGGCTAAAGCGTCCATTGATCTGTTAGCTTCCAAACTGATCGTTAGTGGAACCAATAGCGATACATTCTCTCCTTCACAGTCGATCACACGGGCTGAGTTCGCAGCATTAATTACGCGTTCTCTTGGACTTGTGACAACGGGTGGCGAGACAACATTTAAGGATGTAAATCCAAGTGCATGGTATGCTGATGCTATTCGCACTGCTGCAGAAGCCGAATTGATTTCTGGTTATACCGATGGCAGCTTTAAGCCAGGTAGCCCGATCACTCGGCAAGAAATGGCCTCTGTATTAGCTAAAGCCATCAAGTACACGGGCAAAACCTTAAATACCGATCCTGCAGCACTAGCTAAATTCAGTGACGCAGCAAGCATTCCTGCTTGGTCCCAAGCAGCAGTAGCAGAAATCGCTGCTGAGGGCATCATTCAAGGAGCGAAAGACGGTTCCTTTGCTCCACAAAAGCTGGCAACTCGTGCTGAAGCCGTTACGATGCTGGAGAAGACCTTGAAATCTCTTCAGTTCATCAATTAATAAAGGCCCACAGCTCTGAGGACAAAAAGGCGGTTCCTAGGGTGCATAATGCACTCGAGGAACCGCCTCTTTTTCATATAACCCTAGGATTCCATCCCAGCCTCATTCTCTTCATAATGACTTGTATCCCCGTGCAGCAGGATCTCCGGCACGCCATCCGTAAAATCAATCCTGGATAAGCAGGTTGGATATATGTAAGGCAGATCCCATAGCTTAGGCAACTCTCTGCCCTCAAAATAAGCCATCAAGAGCTTGATCACTACCGTATGCGTTACGATAAGAATCGTCTCACCCTGATGGGCAGTGAGAATTTCCTGAAGCTTCTCCAGTGCTCTTGTCTGCACCTCTGCGAAGGTCTCGCTGCCCTCCACTTTGAACCGGTCGGGTTCCTTCCAGAAATAACGATGCTGGTCTGAATACTGAGCTGCCAGTTCAGCAGAATCTCTACCTTCCCATACGCCCATGCCAATTTCTTTAAATGCATCGGAAGTCTTCAGCGGAACATCCCGCTCTCCGCGTATAATTTCAGCTGTACGCAGCGCCCTTGGGCTAGAGCTTGCATAAATGACATCCAGATTTGTAGCCTGCATTCCCCGGCTCAACCATTCCGCCTGTTGTACGCCAAGCGTCGTCAGCGCAGAATCCATATGACCTTGCATACGATTCTGCACATTCCATTCTGTCTGTCCATGACGCGTTAGATATATCGTTGTAGTACTCATCCGTTGCTTCTCCTCCTAATCCCAAATTCAGAGATAGTCTACTTCCTGTTTTGCTCCATCCAGTTCACCGCATAGTCTACAATTTCACGCTGTGGAATCAATTGAGCTGCAGCTGAGGCGATATGACCATTTGTAATGAGCCCTGTCTCTTGCCCGAATTGCTCAGCAAGTTCAACGAAATCGTCAGAGTTCCAATCTAGCTCCTTGAATTCCACCCACTGTCTATGACCATCCACTAGTATAGGTGCCCCGCCAATGACTTCCTTCTTTCCTTCATAGAAGGCCCGGCATTCAGCAAGATGTAATGAAGTATTATTCAGATTTCCTACGCCTAGCAGCAGCACACTTCCCCCCAGATCATAAATACGAGCTAATGGAGAGTCATCCCCCAAACCGTATTCGAGGGAGTGACCATATATAATCTCATCCCTATGCTTGCCCCAAGCCGCAAATGAATGAATGGGGTGATCGCTGCGCTTTACCTCTTTTTGTCTACGGAAGCAATCCGGAATAACCCCCATTCCCCTCAGTGGGGTCAGGTCTGGATCATAAGCCGGCATCTGCTCACGGATACTCTGCCACCAAGATTCGGGCACCGGTGGGTTACTCCAGCCAGCAGGGTCCGTCAGATCACTAGAATGCGTGGGCATCACAAGTGTACCTGACTCTCCAAGGACCTCCTCAAGCGCCAAAATAACGGCAACCGGGCCACCTGCCACCCATTGGCCTAGTGATTTGAAGGACGAATGCAGTATAATCGTCATCCCCGCCTGTATACCCAGTCGCCGAAAGTCCTCTGCCAACGTCTGAACTGTAATCAAATTGCCTTGAATTTCTTCCACCCTTCATTCCTCCAAACTCTCTTACTGCTAATCCTAGCAAAGCTTCTCACTGCCATTATATAGGAGGATCACTTCTAACGACACCCTTAACACCCATCAAGGTACAGTACAGCAATGATATTTATACTAAAGCTACTTATCCTGCCGTTTACGAAAAATCTTCAGACAGCATTTTGGCTCTATAATCCCCTGGAGAGATCCCTTCCAACTCTTTGAATACACGGGCAAATTGCTTACTGTTCTCAAAACCTACTTTCTCCGAAACCTCAGCAAGCTTGCCACAGTCTTTCGCTAGCAGTTCTTTAGCATGACGGATGCGTACCTTTTTTAAATAAATGACAAAATTCTCACCAGTATATGCTTTGAAAGCTTCGCTAAAATAAGAATAATTCAAAGAAACATGGTTACTAACCATAGCCATATTTAGTGGACGAGCATAGTTCGTTTCAATATAGTTCAGCGCTTCCTCCATGACAGCATGCTCCGTATGAGCAGAGCGCACCCCTACAATATAATCACTCACACTCAGGAGCAAATTCTCAAGCGCACGATAATAATCATGGAAATGGCGATAGTTATACATGTTACCAACCGTACGATATAGCTTTAATACCTCAACCGAGGCTTCGCCATGCACCCGAAATACTTCATCCAGCACCAATTCATTGATATTCTGTCCCACCGACTCCAAATAAGACAGGTCAAGCGCCTTCAAATGCTCAGTCTGAAAAATCACAGCCAGAAGATGCTTCATCTCCTTCTCACGTTCTGTTCCAAGCATATTGAGCAGCTTGCGAATTTCCTCCTTTGGTAAGGGGGAATTAGACCGTTCTTGACTCACATCCTCGTAATTCAACAAGTTCACTTGTGGATATACAAAAGTATACTGTAATGCCCGACAAGCTTCCTTATAACAGGAACGAAGGTCTGCAAGACTTCCTCCTTCGCTACTTATCCCAATCGACAATCCCATTATTTCTTTGGCTTCAGCTTGTCTGGACAGCTCAATAAAGTCCTGTTTTCTGGTTCCGAGCAATACTAGCTTACCGTCCCAGTCCGTTGTGATTTCCGAAAAACATTTTTCAAGTGGTCCCATCAATCGTTCAACCAGCCCCTGAACATCCCCAGGCTTCATTCTTGTTCCGTCATTACAATAGTAATTCAATACACCTACTGTAAAAGGAACCTCCAAGTCATCTAGGCTCTCCTGCTGCCCTCGCTCCAACTGAACTTCCTGCTGCATAAGCAGCTCGCGTAAACGGCTAGAACGCAGCTCTCGGCGAAAACGTTCTGCTTCCTGTTCCTGCTGCCTTTCGCTGAGATTCTGCTCCTCCTGCTCCTTGTCTATACACTTCAAGATTTCGAATAATTCATCTCTACGAATCGGTTTAAGTAAATAATCCTTCACGCGATAACGGATCGCACTTTTGGCATATTCAAAATCGTCATACCCACTTAAAATTAACACTGCCGGACTTTTCTCGCCCCCTGTCGCCGAAGACAACCGCTCCAACAACGTAATTCCATCCATTACTGGCATACGAATATCTGTAATAATAATATCTGCACCGTCGGTCTTAAAGATATCTAACCCCTCTGCGCCATTACTCGCCATTGTGATGGTATACACGGACGGAAATTCTCTTTCAATCATAGTTTTGAGACCGTAACGGATATTCTTCTCATCATCAATGATCAGTAGCTTCTTCATAGTTGTTTATCTCCCGTCAAAAGAACTTTCGGCAAGGTCAGACGTACCATTGTCCAACTTCCTGCTTCACTCTGTACTACAAGCCCATATTCATCGCCATAAAAAATTTGCAGACGCTGATGCACATTTCTCAGTCCGATGCCACCTGTTCGGCGGTCAGCCTCCCTCAGTTCAGCAGTGCTCTCACAGCGTTCATCTTTTGCATAAATCGCCTCGTTTAAAGCATGCAGACGCTCTGGTGTCAGCCCCATGCCATTATCACGAAGCTCTATGAAAATATCGCCTTCCGTTTCCGAAATATGAATATGAATGCTCGGGTCCTGTAAATTTTCTTTCTCACCACACCAAGCATGCTTAACACTGTTCTCCACAATAGGCTGCAGTGACATTTTAAGTACCTCCAGCTCCAAATATCGAGGCTCAATATGAAGCACCAGCTTAACCGGATATTCAAAACGAATATTCATCACTTCAATGTAGTTCTCAATATGACGAATTTCATCTCGCAGCTTCACATACTCTCCGGACCATTTGAAATTATAACGCATCATCCCTCCTAGTGAGGTTAATGCATCCGAGATCGTTCGTTGGTTCTCAATTTCAGCCAGCATTTTAATATTTTCCAGCGTATTATACAAAAAATGTGCGTCAATCTGGTTATGCAGCGTACGTAGCTCAGCCTCTTTTGACAATGCCTGCTTGCTCACTGCTTGAGCCACCAATGTATTGATCGTGTTCATCAGTTTGGAGAAATGATGGGCAAGCTCACCGACTTCCCCTCCACCACGAATCATAATTCCACTGTAGGCCTCACCTCTGCGTACTTTTTTCATTGTTTCGGTCAATCTACGTAGATTTTTTAGAATAAAGGCATTTGTCACATAAGCAATCAGCGTTAGCAAGGTAATAAACCCGACATTGGCTCCAATGATTAAGTTGCGCGTTCGGGAGATATCCTTCATAACTCCCTCCATGGACACTACATTTAACAAATAAGCATCAATACGTTCTAGCGGAGTGTTAATCAACAAAAACGATCGACCATTCTCCGAGTATTCACTGTCCCATGCTCCAGTTTCCCGAAAATGCTTATACCGTTCTGCAATCATATCGGACATCTTCAGATTATCCTGCAAAAAAGAATGGTCCGGTCTGGTGAAAACCTGCAGCTCACTATCCACAAGGAACATCTGGGTCTGATTATCCCGAACGTCTGTATACGTCTTGGGTGTAAAACGACTCAGCAGCATATCCACCTGCACCATACCGATATGATTGTCTGCTGGACGACTCTTCTCACGCAACAACGAAACCTTTGGCAGACTTTCCGCCGGTGCTTCCAAGTATCTCTGCATCAGATCAGGATCACTTTTCTGAAAAGACCAGTATTCCTGTCCCTTCAATTGAAGCGCTTTCTGAAACCATGGCTTGGAAGAAACCCGCTCTTCCCGAAAGATAATCGGCCAAATTTCATGCACTTTATTGCTTTTCGAATACAGCCTCAAATGCTCAATATTCGGATTATTAAATTGAATACGAGTCATATTCACATAGGCATTTGTATTGAAATTAATCAAATCTACTAGCTGGGGTTCAGTTTCATTCGCAAGGAATTCTTCTACATCGGTATCAGAATAAGCCATCTGCGCCGCACGTTCCATCGCCTCAATTTGATTATAGATATGTAATTTTTCCATTTGCAGCAAATAATCATTTTTCTCGACGGCATCTCTGAGATAGGTATTATTGATAGACTCATAGAAGTAGACGGATACCAGCAAGCACGGGCCTAAAATAATAAAAACATAGGCTGCAATTAAACGACTCTGGAGAGATCTTCTTCCCCACCAATAACTAAAAGAATGCCATAATGCTCTAGCTCGTTCACGCCTGTTCACACTATACACTTCTGTTCTGTCCACCTCGCTAAAATAGTGAATACTTAACCTATTTAATATCTATACCATATTTATAGATTGAAAATAACCCAATCGCCCGCATTAGCGGGCGATTGGGTCCTGTTTATTTTATTTTTTTGCGAGTTTTTGCTTATTCTCTTCATATTTTGTTTGTTGGAAGGCTTGCACTTTAGCCAGACCCAGATCCTCTTGCTTCTTGATGTAATCTGTCCAGATGGAATCAAATTCAGCATCGGATGGGGCCATCAAAAGCTTCGGTAGCGTTTTGCTGCGCAAATCTTTGATTTTAGATAAGATGACGCCCTCTGGGGAGCTTGCCAACGGATCGATTTGATCAAACTCGGAAATACTCTTTGTTTTTCCGCGAGTCCAGTCTTCAAGCTGTTTGAAAGGCTCTACAGCTTTTGGTGTCCATTGAGCTGTAATATTGGTATTCATCAGCATCCAGAACGTAAAGGAAGAACCATATTGCTTGTCGAATGCGGCACGGTCTTTATTCATCAGATCAAAGACTTCTGGTTTAAATTGGTCTTTGCCGTCAATGGTATCATAGCTGACGCCTTTTTCGCCAAGATAGAGGTCTTTATTACCTTCTTCACTGTTCAGGTAACTGAGGAATTTAATGGCGCGTGCTTTATCTTTAACATCTTTGGAGATCAGCGTTACTGTCCAGCCAGAAATAGCAGGGCCGTTCAGAGTAGGCGCATCCAGGTTGGTATTAGCCGGACCATCAACGGCGATATAAATTTTGTTCGGGTCTTGCTGGTACAGAGTTCCCAGTTGGGTTCCAAAGTCAGTACGTTGGTACAGCATCGCGAAGTAACGGCCTTGAGCGATTTTTTCTTCCATTTGAGGACGTTTGTCAATAAAGATATCTTTAGAAAGCAAGCCGTCTTGGTTCGCTTGACGCAAAGTTTTCATCCAGCGGATATATTCAGGGTCAGTCTCACGATTATATAACTTGCCGTCTTTTTCTCTTGGAATAGCTAAGAAGTTCTGAATGTATTGTTCCAGAGAATCGTTACCGGTTGCGGTAAATTCGTGCAGACCGAGCGGAATTATCGGTTGACCATCGATTGCAGGGAATTTCTCTTTAGCGGCCTTCAGCGCTGCCACGAATCCTTCCGGTGTGCGCATATCAGGACTGCCAATCGCTTCATAAATATCTTTGCGGACTACAAAGGTTTGGTTGGATACATAAGTGTCGCCATATTTCTCGTAATCTTTAGGGGAGGAAGAAGCATTCGGATAACCGTATACATTGCCGTCAGCTTGTGTGTACCAGCCCAGTTTGTCAGGGTCGGATACTTTGAAGAAGTAAGGATCATATTCTTCGGCCAGTTTGTTAAGAGGAAGCACGAGATTCCCTTCAATCATTTTCTTAACGGCATCTTCATACCATCCCAGTGTAATGAAGTCCGGCAGTTTACCGGAAGCAATCAATGTGTTCAGCTTTTCATTTTCATTACCGGCTGGAACGATAAAGTTAATGTCAACACCGGTTTTCTTAGTGATATATTGGGAAGTTGGATCCACACCCCATTTATTAGGGAACCAGGCAAAGTTCAGGTACCAGTCAAACGTAATTGGTGATGTGTCGGATTTCCAACCCGGCTCATCAGCGGACAGTGCTGTAGCTTCTGGCGCTGTTGTAGCTGTTGCCTCTGCTGTGTTACCTTCAGTCTTGGTTGCGGTATTACCTTTGTTTGCGGCGTTCCCATTGTTGCCGGAACAGCCCGCTACGGACAGAACCATGATTGTTGCCATAAGCAGCAGCATTATTTTCTTTGGCTTTCTTTTCATGTCCATGCTTGTTTACCCCTTTTCTGAGATTGATTAATAATTATAATTTGCAACTCCAAGACTGCGGGAGCAGTCTGGAGGAGATACCACTAGTTCGGGTGAAGTGCGACCGGCACTTAGCCCTTGATGGAGCCAATCATCATCCCTTTGACGAAATAACGTTGCAGGAACGGGTAAGCAAAGACAATCGGAAGTGTTGTAACCACCATGGTAGCCAGCTTGATAGACTGCGAGGTCACCGTCCTAGTCACGGCGCTTCCCTGTACGGCAGTCATCATCAAATTGGAACTAGACTGAGCAACAACCCGGTACAGGAATGTTTGAATCGGTTGCATGCTTTCATTGTTCATATAAATCATTCCGGTAAAATAATCATTCCATTGGTAAACGCCATGGAATAGAGCAATGGTAGCCAGTACGGGCAAGGATACCGGTAGGACAACCCGCAGGAAGATGGACCAGTCATTAGCTCCGTCAATACGCGCCGCTTCCTCCAGACCATCAGGAATATCCCGGAAGAAGGTCATGAAGATGATTAGATCGAAGAAGCTGAACATGACCGGAATAATATAGACCAGGAAATTTTCTAGCAGATGAAGGTCTCTGATGAGTAGGTACGTCGGAATAAGTCCTCCTGCGAAGATCATGGTTATCGTGCCTAACAGGATGTAGAATTTGCCCCCAATCAGTTCCCTGCGGGAAAACGCATAAGCAACCATCGCCGTAAAGAACACATGCAGACCTACGCCGAGAAGTGTTTTGGCTACGGTAAGCCACATCGCCCTCATAATACCCGGGCTATTGAATACAGCACTAAAGTTCTCCAATGAAAACTTGCGCGGAAACCAGTAAATCCCACCCAACATAGCATCTTTTCCGTCATTAAAAGCATTAATCAGCACGTACCAGATCGGATACAGCGTAACGAAGCAAATACAAAGCATTCCAATATTGTTGACTATATCAAAGACGACTTCGCCCTTGGTTCTGCGATTCAGTGTAATCATATACAGGTCCTCCTTGGCCTAAAACAACGAGGTGTCGTTGAGTTTTTTGGATACTTGGTTGGCAATCAGCAACAGAATGAGCGAGATAACCGATTTGAACATCCCAATTGCAGTTGAATACGAGAAGCGGGCTGAAAGCAGACCGGTATAGTAAACATAATAGTCAATCACATTGCTCGCGCTGTCATTCAGCGAATTGCGCAGTACCAGAATCTGGTCAAAATTGGAGTTCAGTACACCGCTGACTGCCAGAATAAACAAGATGCTGATCGTTCCTTTAATGGTCGGTACGGTAACATACCACATTTTCTGGAATCTTCCGGCACCATCGATGGTGGCCGCTTCATACATTTCGGGAGATATGCTGGTAATGGCAGCCAGATAGATGATCGCTGACCAGCCCAGCTCCTTCCATAAATCCGAGGTAATAATAATAGTCCAAAAATATTTTGGTTCAGCCAGGAACGAAATTGGCTGGTCGATCACATGCAGCGCCATCAGAATATTGTTGATGATGCCTATATCTGCCAGCCAAGTGGCAAGAATCCCGCCAAGGACGACCCAGGACAGGAAGTGGGGCAGATACGATATCGTCTGAATACTCTTCTTAAAGCGAACGGATCGGATTTCATTCAGAAAGAGAGCGAATATGATTGGCAGCGGAAAGATCAATAGTTTGATTAAGCTGATGCCCAGCGTATTCTTCATTACATACACAAAATTATCGTCCGCCAGGAACTCTTTGAAATTCGCGAGACCGACCCAAGGAGCTTCTGAGATTGGCTTGACGATGTTGTACTCCTTGAAGGCGATAATAATGCCATACATCGGAATGTAGTTAAAAATAATCATCCATACTACACCGAGCAGTGCCATTGTCTGCAAATGACGTTGGGTAATGAACTTCTTCCAAAGCGGGGTACGATTTACTTTACCGGTTTCGAAATTGCCCGAAAATTGAGGCTTCATCGCTGGGCTTAATTCCCCATTTGTTTTTTTCTCCATCATATGGACCTCCAGAATCTCTATATCCGCTCTTCTATAAAGCGCTTACAAATATTATATATTCATTGTATTTGCTTTTGCCTGTCTCCGTAAGGTATTGAATTTCGGATTATAGGTTCCATTTTTCGGGTTCAAGCTAAAACGCCTTCGGTATCCTGTAAGGAATTTCTTATATTTGGAGAAAAAATAGGGGAGGGCCTAGGCCCTCCCTTATTTTCTATGCCATTATTGCTCGAATTTGCTTGATCTCTCCACGCCGCAGAGCCTCTGCCTCATCGCCACGAACGAGTGCTCCTGAAATTCCGGTCACTGTTCCATCGTGATAGACGAGCGTCATGCTCTGAATAACAACCTTCTTCTCCCCAAACGTATTCTCACATTGTGGGTTCGAATAAGTTACTTCCGTGCCACCTAGAAATGTGAAAGAGAGATTGCCTTGTTCATCAAATAGCCAACCTGGTAGAACCGGATCCAAAGATAACGTAAGCTGTCCATCTTCTACTCTGAAAACATGGCTTCCGGCCATCATCGTTCTCCACATACTCAGGAATTCAGCAGTCGATCCACTTAGTCTTGCAACGAACCCTCTACCGTGATTATTAGGATCAGGATTGCCTCCAGTCGCAATAAAGGATGAATTTTCAAGCGTGCTGCGTCCATAGACAGCCGGATCCAGGAACGGAACTAGAGAGGTCTTCAGCTCGCCGTAGAATTCCTCGTATAGCCCGCCCTTCAGCAGCTCAAGCAAATATTTGTAGGACATATGCAAGAAGTTAGACTCCCGCTCTAGCCAGCCTGGCGTAAAGGCTCTCATTCGTCCGATCTCATGAGACTCTCCCTCTAGACTAACCGAGGTTTGATACATAGACGTAGTCGGATCATATAGCTCTGTTTGCTTAATCAAATTATAGATTTGTTTGGCTTGCACCGGATCTTTCAGCGTCTTCAGCCAACGAGTAGGCCCCTCAAGGAAGTATGGCAATGCATAGACCTCAAACTCCTCTACCACAGCTTTTGGGAGGCCGTATCCGCTAAGTACTGGTTGACCTTCAGCATCTGTTACCTGCTGGAATTTCTTCGCCTCAAAGCGGAAATAGGTTGGGGTAAGTCCGTTACCAAGTTCTACTGCCTTGTTGATTCCCTCGTCGATTTTGACCAAGAACTTGGAGAGGGCCTCACGAATGTATTCTAAGGTTACTTCAGACTCAGTTCCAGTAATACCGAAACGGATACGTGCTCTATAAGCCTCACGCGCCGAAGCTACAGTATCCCAATAATTAAATTGTTCCAAATCTCCCGACAGAACCGCCGTGACCGCATGATATACCTCTTCAAGCAACTGTGCAATTTCTTCTGGCAGGTCTACAGCTCCTTGGACGCTTTCTTTGCCGTTCAGAGCATCTAACAAAAAGACTACGGTACGTTTCAGCTCAAAAGTCTCACTCATTCCGGAGCCGAACAATCCAGGCAGTCCATTCATAGCATCGTTCCAGCCCGGCTTATTGCCTTCCATTTCTACACCCATACCGTAAGGGTCAAGCGTAGCAAATTTATTCAAGGCAAGAGACAACATCTTTACGAACAGATTGGTGTGGTAAATGGCGCCGTGACCGCCTTCAGTACGCAGCCAATGGGTATCTCCAGCTTTCCATTTCAGCTTGTGCAGCTTCTCCTCATCCTCAAGGAGTGCGCCATATTGCCGGGCCTTTCCGTCACTGATTACATATTTCTCACTGCGTGGCAGCACATACGCTGGGCTGTCATAGAACGCATAAGTGTTATCCCCAAATAGAAGCTCCTGCTTTTTGTCAGGGAAGATATCCAAGTAACCTACTACCAGATCCATATTATATGTCCAGTGATCCGACCAGAAGCCTTCGCCAAAAGCTGCCTCAATGTTTTGCTGTGACAGGGCAAGTAATCCCGACAAAAATTGTTGCTCGCTTACCTTCAAGGTAACGTTATGATCCGCAATATAGTTCACTAAGCTACCTGGTGTGAACCGAGTGCTGCACAGCTTTACAAGCTCAGCTTGATGATCTGCCGCAGCTTCTCCAATCCACTCCGCAGCTTGTGCCTTACTATCCGGTTTCACTTCAAAGGTTGTTCCTTGCACGCTCAGTGGATTGTAACCATCCGCCTGAATCAAGCTATAGAACATTTTGATGTTAAAGCTACCCACCTTCGGATTAAAAAACACATCATTCCGACGATTCTGATTCATATCACGGAAGTTTCCGTTCCCCTGTGAATAATATTCTGGGGCGAGTGAGAAGAAATTGTAGTCACGCTCCAAGTCACCGTGCTTACGCGAATATAAGTGAACTACAAAGCCATCACCACCATTGTCAAAGACAAAAGGATAGCCTCCTCGCAGGAAGTTATCGAGATAGGATTGACGGCAATACGCATCAAACACAGCCGATGAAGTGTGAGTAGCAATGTCTTTCGTTAATTCCTCCGTCAGACCTGCGGCCTCTTGAGATTTAGACAGGATATATTCATCGCGGCATAACTGCTCCGCCTTCTTATTGATTTTGTCGATGTCATTTACATGTCCAACCAGTGTATTCAGGATCAGATTGCTACCTGGTGCTAAACGTCTTGCCACTCCGCTAAAACCGCACGGAACCTTGTTGACCGGGTATTGCGAAAGCTCGCCCAGTTCGGCAAGGGTTAATCCCGCAAAGCGGTCTGGGTACGTAAGCGAGGTATTGCCACCAAAGACTAGCTCGAAATCGACGATTGGCGAGACTTTTTCTCCTTCTCCAGTGAATGACAGGTAGAAATGGCCATTGGTAATTTCGCTAACCTGTGCATCATCATTGGTGCTGGAACGCAGCTTATAGAACGGAATGCCATTCTCTAAGTTGTATACGTCCATCCAGCTGCGCAGCAGATTCCCTATTTCCTTGTATCCGCTGTTCTCTACGCCGTAAGGCAAGATTTCAGGCAGACCATCCATCAGCTCCAGCTCGATCTCTTTACCGCCGATGTTCTCAATCTCTACCCGACGTACCAATGCTGCATAATCGTCATTAGGCAAATTAAAATAGTGTACGGTCGTCTTCAGACCATGTGCGGCATGGCTTTCTTCAATAGTAAGCCCATTAGGCAAAATGGTCATGAGGCGCTTTGCAGCAGGATCTGGACGTGCAGATTGAAACGGTTCATAAATCTCTTGCTCGCCTTTAATTTTGATAAAGGTTCTGAAACCGGTCGTCCCTACGTTCTTATAAGAGATATTTGCAGGAGAGAATTCCATGATCGGCGAATTCTTATCGCGTACCCCGAAGCTGCAGATGGCCTGACCCCGATTCACATAAAAAGTCCACATCGGAATTCCCTTCAGTCCGGCAAGACCCGGTAAGAAACTGGAAAAAGGCTTTCCTTCATCAAATTGCTCCATTACAAATGTACCTGATTCGAAATAATAGTTGCTCATATTTATGTCCTCCTAAGTTGTAGATTATTTATGAAATCAAATGCGTTACGATGGAATGAGGTGATAGCTCGCAGCTTGCAATCTCTTCGCCTAGACCTAGCGTTACATTGTGCTCTTCTTCACTTTCATTCATCAGTACGACAGCAATACTACCGTCAGGATTACGGAATGCTGTGGTTAAGATACCTTCCGCTTCAGATGTAAATCCGATCCGTACAGCACCTGGCGCAATGAATTTACTGAAATGCCCAATGTAATAATAGGAGCTGTTATAATGCACCTCATCTGTTGTCGTATCTGCAATAATCGGCGCATCGCAGAGATTGCCTACATGGTTAGGTCCTCCAGTCTCATCCAATACCAGGTTCCAATCCAGGTATCCTTCTGTCCATGCATTGAGATCTCCAATCATGTTTCTGCCGTAACGTTCGCCAGTAAACCATTCCCCCAGCTTAACGCCGCCCTCTTGGCAGCCCTCTGTGAACAATAGATGCTTGTCAGGAAATAAATCATGTACCTTTTCTACTTTGTCGAACTCCTCGCCTCCGTACCAGTGAATACCTGTACCCCACACATACTTTGCAGCCTCAGGATCAGATAATACTGCCGAAGCACGCTCGACCATAATATCGCGGTTATGATCCCAGATTACAATGTTCACATCTGAATGGCCGGTCTGATGCATCACCGGTCCAAGATGATTTTTAACAAAATCCCGTTCCTCTTCCGCACTATAAATACATGAATCCCAGACCTGAACGGCAGCCGGCTCATTTTGCACGGAAACTGCCCAAATCGGTACTCCCTCTTTTTCATAAGCTTCAATGAATTTCGTATAGTAGCGTGCCCAAACTTCTGCGTATTCCGGCTTCAGTGATCCACCGTTATTCATTTCTCCATTTGTTTTCATCCATGCTGGAGGGCTCCAAGGAGAAGCCAGCATTGTGAATGCACCGCCTCTTACTTCCATGGCATCTTTTATCAGCGGAAGTACCCACTTATGGTCATGTGAGATATCAAAAGTAGCTAGCTCTGTGTCATGATCAGCAACATACGTATAATTTCCGAGGGCAAAATCACAGCTGTGAATATGAACACGACCCATGCTATAGCCTAATCCCTCTACTGGATGGAAGTAACGATGAATAACCTCTGCTCGTTTCTCGGAGCTCAGACGTGACAACGTATAAGCAGCAGCTTCAGTGAAAGCGCCGCCAAATCCAATCATCTTTTGAAACTCCTGCTCTGGCTTAATCTCCACATCGGCAGACCCAGATCCTGCTCTTGCGCTAAAAACAATTGCATCTTTTGGAGTTAAGCGTTCCCCTGTATCTTTTGCAGTTACCACAGTTTGAACTTTTGCCATTTCATCCATCTCCTCTGAATTGTTTTCTTACCAAAGCACTAGTCTTTACTGGATCATCTTCCGATGTTATAGATTCGGAGCAATGAACCATCAAATCGAAACAATCGAAACCGGTTTCGATTGTTTCGAAAAAAAATGATCTTCCAAATCAATTGAAAGAGCATTTATAACAATGGGTCTATTATAGCTCCATCTCACTAAATAAGATGTGCCAAATACCACTATCTCATAAGAACAATTGAAAGCTATACTTTCTTTTACTTTAGCAGGACTCTTTTCAGTTCGTCAAGATTTATCAGACTACTTTCCGCTAATCGGAGGTGCACAGGATTCCCGTTCAACCACTTCCACCGGAACTAAAATCGCTTCCTTATCTAATACTTTACCTTCAATTGATGCTAAAAGAATGTCCGCCGCTTGGCTTCCAAGAAGCTCCGTATCCTGACGTACCGTTGTCAATGCAGGTGTAACGTATTCGGCAAGATCGATGTCATCGTAACCCATAACTGAAATATCCATTGGTACGGAAAGTCCACTATCTTTAGCGGCCATAATTGCCCCTAAGGCTAGTAAGTCACCCGAAGCAAAGACGGCGGTTGGACGTTCAGGGAGCTTAAGAAGCTCCAGCATCGCGTTATAGCCACTTTCCCGAGAATAAAAGGCTCCGTTTACAACATAGGACTTAGGCACTTTAAACCCTTGTTGCTTCATAGCGGTCTTGTAACCCAACTCCCGCATTTTACCTGGAAATGTGTTCATCCCTCCGGATATATGGGCAATTTTGCGATGCCCCATAGAGGCTAGATACTCCACTGCCAGCTGGGCTCCAGATGTATTATCTGAGCATACCGTATGCGTCTCAGAAGTCTCAAAATCCATAATAACCGTAGGAATATCACTCTCAAGCAGTTCACGGAAATAAGGATCCTCATAATCGGACAAGAAGACAACTACACCGTCTACGCCACGAATCCTGCAATTCTCTAAATAACCGCTTTGCTTACCACCGACATCTTTGGAGATAAACATGAGGGCATACCCTTTTTCCACGGCAACCTTCTTAAAGCTCTCGATCACAGCGCTGAAAAAAGGATGGCGAATACCAAATCCCGTATTCTCTACGAACAGCACGCCGATGGTCCACGATTTCTTAGTGGTCAATGTACGGGCATGTGAATTTGGCAAATATCCCATTTCTTGGGCAACCCGGAATATTTCCTGACGAGTTTTCTCACGTACGTCGGAATAATTATTAAACGCCTTAGATACCGTTGTTGGAGAGTAACCGGTTCTTTTGGCAATATCGTATATCGTTGTCAAATCGGCTCGCTCCTTGCCCTGACAAATGAAATGCCTTTTGTTCACTGCAATTTTAACGTCTTTCCGTACCGCCGTCCAGCGAAAAGTAACTTTGTACAGAGGGGAGTAGTGTAACGGCCTGAATCAACAGCCCTAGACTCATATAGATCAGATGTATAATTGCAACACTATTCAGCATGTACGTCTGCACCGTTATCCAAATGATTTGCCCAAACCCGATATACAGAGACAAAGACCAGAAGCTATATAATTGCTTGAACGGATTTAATCGTTCCACCAAGTGCCACTGAGGTCTCTTGACCAGACCATAAACAACGAGGAGGGGCAGTAATCCAAATACGATAAATAGCAGAATACCAGGGAATAAAAAATCTGAGAATGGCGATCTTTCCAGCATAGAAGTCGGCATTTTCATTAGATCCCCGCTTGGATCTATTACAAGAGCACCGCCCCCTCCTAACGCTCCAACCCCCAAAAAAATAAGAAGAATATAAAGCCATGTTACTGTACCCGGCCTTCCCTTCGTTAATTCCATTTCACTACCCCATTTCAATATAAGAATTAGAGCAACCTTATTTTGATAACGATTTTACCCTCCTTCTATTTTACAAGTTTTCCCTGTTTACCGCCGAGATGCATATCACAAACTTAGCAGTGATTTCGCTTTTTTTACGTACGATGTGAACAGCAGCGCTTTACGGTATACTAAGTTTAGAAGCTAACCTTTCACCTGACGGATCTCATAAATAGAAACCATTGAATCACAAGTACAAACGCTTTCGTCGTCCCTATAAGGGCGGTAAGCGTTTAGCGAGAAATTTAAGACATAAAGTATGGTGTGAAACCTATAGTTTCTTATATTTAAAAAAACAAGGAGACAGGACATGCGTACACATGCGCTGCACCTAACATACTTATGAATGATACCGACCTTCTATCTACCAAACAGTGTGCTTATTGCCACAAACAGAAGCCGCTCTCTGAGTTTCGCAGACGTACAGGCAAACGTTCCAAGGGGCAGTCACGCCGTGGTGCCTGCCGTGAATGTAGGAAACAACGGGAAACACTAAATATAAACCTCACAGCAAACCCCTTACTGGTGAAGCTTGATACGATCCAAACCCATCAGCACACTCTATTGGAGCGTCCCAAAGAGGGAAAGCCGTCTTCCGCTGCTGCTTCTTCAGGACAATCTAATCCGAACCGACGCGTACGAGGTTTGGAACAGCGAAGAAAACGGCAGCATTCTCAAGGCACAAAGCTAAATCCCGAAGATCCAACCCAATTGATTCCTTCTACCAAAGGGATGATTCTAATGCGCGGTCATAGCGACAAGGGACGGCGCTGGCATCAGGAGATTGATCTAGCGCTTGCAATTACCCTGGTCAGGGAACATGCCGCTATCGTTGTAAACCGTCGAACTATTCGACGATTGTATAGTAATAAGGATTTTCGCGCTTATATACTAGCCAGAGACAATTACACCTGCTACTTCTGCGGCGCTTATGGGGACACCATTGATCATTTACTACCTCGTGCTAAAGGTGGTCATACAACCCCAGATAATTGCGTCTGCGCTTGCACGTTATGTAATCAGACTAAAGCTGATAAATCTGTTGAGGATTTTATGGGCCGAATATAACAACTTAAACCAAAAAGCCCTAATTCGTAGGTTGTTCTGTTTCCCTGAACAGAACAACCTACGAGATTAGGGTCGCTTTTTAATATGGAGAAGTGTAGTTTATTTAGTTGCCTGTAATATTCTTAACTCGTCCTACCTGTCCGCTAGTCAATCTGACCTTAATGCCATGCGGATGCCGAGGCGAGTTCGTGAGAATATCTTTCACCGTACCGTGTGTTAGCTTGCCTGTAGGCTGATCCTGCTTAAGTACAATATCCACTTCAAGCCCAGGATGAATATCCGCTCTTACTTGTCCGTTCATGATGTAATCCCCTTTCATGGGTTATAATGTTGTCAACTACAATAGATAAGGATGAGACGTTATGGCCTTCGGCATCAATAGAGAAGAATTATCCCGGTGGAAAAAAGCGGTCTCCGCAGGAGAGATCGCCTTCTTGACTCATTATTGGCTGGATCCACGCTTTCCCGGCATCACTACCGTCACCAAGGTGGGCTGTAGTGATCTTACCACACTGAAACACTGGTGCGAGGAGAATGGATTGCCTGCCCAATATATTCATAATCGTTCATCGTTTCCCCACTTTGACCTCATTGGACCTAGGCAGGCAGAAATCCTTCGACAAGAAGGTCAATGGGATCAGCTGGAACGTTTCAAACTGCTCTAAATACAATTTGTGATTTGAGACGTATTAATTACTTCTTTTTGCGTAAATCCTGCATGATTTTACGGCCGGTAGGTGTCTGTGCTAAACCGCCCCCTGCAGTCTCGCGGTGTTTCTCTGGCATAGCTGAGCCTACCTCGAGCATGACCTTGATAACTTCATCAGAAGGAATCACACTACGAACACCTGCCAGTGCCATATCTGCGGCAGCAAGTGCAGTAACTGCACCGAATCCGTTTCTAACAATACAAGGAATCTCAACAAGTCCGCCAACCGGATCACAAATCAGGCCTAAAGTGTTCTTAAGTGCTAACCCGACAGCATGCACTGCTTGTGCAGGCGTTCCGCCGCGTAGCTCGGTTAACGCGCCTGCTGCCATCCCAATGGCAGAACCTACCTCAGCTTGACAGCCGCCTTCCGCACCCGATACAAAGGAGTTATTGGCGATGACATAACCGATGGCCCCGGCTGCGAACAATCCGGATACCATGTAGTCATCATCCCAGCCAAACCGTTCCTGACAGCTGAGAAATACACCCGGAATAATCCCGCATGAACCAGCAGTAGGCGTCGCAATGATCCGGCCCATAGAAGCATTCACTTCGGATACAGCCAGCGCGTAAGCCATAGCTTGACCTGCAGGTCCACCTAGGCATGGCTCATTAGCCGCGTTGTATGCTCCTACCCGTTGGGCATCCATGCCTGTAAGGCCGCTGCGCGAAGTTGTATCTTCATGCATCCCGCGATGAACAGCCTCTTTCATCACGCCATAATATTCACGCATCGTGGAAAATTCATGATCACTGGAACGTCCAGATTCCGCGCTTTGCTCTTCGAGCATAAGTGCTCCAATCGTGAGACCACGTTCCTCACACAATACAGCCAGCTCGCTAAGTGTTTGAAAATTCATGTTAAACTTTCCTTCCCCTTCTCATCTTGCTTACCTTCGTTTAAATTAACCAACTTCACGGATTTCACAGCAGTGAGCGCTTTAAGCGCTTCAAGAAGCTCCAGTGTAGCCGCTTCATCCAGCTCCAGCACCGTTAAGGCTGCACCACTACGATTCTTACGATCCAGAGACATATGCCCTATATTAAACTGTCCGTTACGCATCACTTCCGTAACACTCGCCAGAACACCTAAATAATCCATATGATTAATCAGAACCGTCGGATAGATCCCCGTAAGCTTCACTCCAAAACCGTCGATATCAACAATCTCGATGTTTCCGCCACCAATAGATGTCCCTGTTAGTGTCAGTTCGCTTCCTGTTTCTTGTCCGATGAGATGCAGCTTAACGGTGTTCGGATGTGGGAACAGACCTGTTCCTTGCTTAAAAGAAACTTCCATCCCGGCTTCGACCGCCAGTTCTAGAGAATCTGGAAGCCGATGATCGTCAGTAGTGAAATCAAGTAACCCTCCAACAATCGCTCGATCTGTGCCATGTCCCTGATAAGTTGCTGCAAAAGAACCAAAAAACGTTACTTCAGCCACACGCGGTACTTCACCCAACACCTGCCTTGCAGCCCTCCCGATCCGTGCCGCCCCAGCGGTATGTGAGCTTGAAGGACCGACCATCGCCGGACCAATAATTGAAAATACATCCTTAAAACGCATAAAAGACCTCCTGCCTGCAAGAATAGGCAATTATCGTACTCCTATATAGTATACTGCACTAGCAGTCGGAGTTCACCGTGACATTTGCTGTGATATCCAAATGCCTGACTTTGCGTATTCAAAGGCTAGTATTTCTATTTCATGTCCTGAGTATCACAAGATATCCTGGGAGCACAGCATAATTCCATCTCTATTCTGCCAGCCCATCCCTTCCCAGAACCCTCTTCCATGTTCATTGGATTCAATAACCATCAGATGGCACTTAGCAATACCGGCTGCGCGGAGATTCTCAAGACAAGATCATACTTGTTCCCTCGCTGAAACAGAATGACATAAAGCATGAAGAGCGCTCCGAGGAAGCTTTTTCAGCTCCAGCAGCGCTTCGTAAGGATCGCCCTCTAATCCCATAGCTTTTGCAAAGGCAGGCTCTGTCTTACATCCGCTTGATTTTAAAAGAATGATCCGTTCGCGAAAATCATCATCCATCTGAGCTAAAATTTCAGCTTCAACGATCATATGCAAATAACCATTCTGGAGCTCCGTTCGCCTCGGCTGTCCAAACAGTTCGATAGGCCAGCCCTTTACCATAAAGTTAATTTTCGTTCGAGGAATGCCTTGAACCACTCGTGATTCGCTAACAAACCCCTCCATAGCTCCAAAATATCGAACAACTAGCGCCTTAAACTTCATAGGATCATAAACCTCACAAATGATATCCAAATCGCTGCCCTCCACTTGAATTCCAAGCGGTATTGTCCCAACCAACAAAGGGTTATAGTCCTTTAGCAAATTCATAATATCGAGCTCTAAAAGAAGGTTATAGACCTCTTTCTGAACCGCGGTTCCATGAATCAAATCATCGATATTTCGCCAATCATTCATTTTGGACAAGTGCCTCCTCCGACTCGGGTTTATAAACGCATATCTATGTATTGATGACAGCGCACGCTTTTCTGGGCGCATGCATAGAAATATACGGAAGGTAAAACGCAAGGAGGTTATTTCAAAAAAAATGAATCCCATCTACCCCCTATTATGGGGATCGGACAGTATGTAAAGAGCAGCCTATTGCTTTTCCTCCACAGCATCAAGATCGTCACCCGGGCCTGGAGAGTCTGATGAATCCTCGTCCCATCAGTGAAAACCCGGAAATTATCGGCAGTGGAAAACTGAAGGGAAAGGTTGCACTCATCACCGGAGGCGACAGCGGGAATGGTAAAGCCGCAGCCATTGCTTTTGCAAAAGAAGGTGCAGACATTGCTATAGCTTATTTATACGAAGCCTCAGATGCGGAAGTCACTCAAAAGCGGATCGAAGAATTAGGGCAACACTGTCTAAGGATTGAAGTTGATTTACGCCATAAGGAGAATTGCTTCAGGGCTGTGGAGCATACGATCCGCACCTTCGGCAAGCTGGACATTCTGGTCAATAATTACAGGGTCCAATATCCACAAAAAAGTATTTTGGATATCACAGAAGGGCAATTGTACCAGACGTTCCAGACGAATATCTTTCCATTCTTTTACCTCACTCAGGCCGTACTTCCACATCTTAAAAAAGGTGCATCCATCATTAATACCGCTTCCATTACTGCCTATCAAGGAAATAAGGAGCTCATAGATTATTCCTCCACCAAAGGGGCGGTGGTCTCTTTTTACCCGTTCTTTAGCCTTATCTCTCGTAGACGCTGGCGTCCGTGTCAACAGTGTAGCTCCCGGTCCGGTATGGACCCCACTGATTCCCTCAAGCTACTCTGCAGAGGAAGTTAGTATCTTTGGTACAGATACACCCTTTAAACGTGCTGCACAGCCTTATGAGCTAGCAGGAGCATATCTCTTTTTAGCGGGCCCTGATTCTTCATATGTTACCGGGACATGTATACATGTCAACGGTGGAGATATGGTCACCAGCTGATACACAACTCACCATGAGAGGAATGTATACCTATGAATAAGATGCCCGATTATGATATTCCTTCTGTCCGTTTAACAAGTGGCATGTATGCCTTAACAAAATTAGCCTGCGCAGGGCTGACATACGTCCTTATCTCCTTACTTATGCTTGGGTTTCCACAACATAACGGCATACCAGAGGGTTGGCCACTTTCGATCCCCTATGCGATTTACGCTTATGGACTGCCAGCTGCACTAGTAGCCGATGTTCTGCTGCGCCTCCTGCGTACCACATCCCACATCGTTTCCCTTGTTGTATACGTAGCCGCAGGTTTCGGTGCAGGTCTATGGCTGGCAGCAGAACAAGGTGCAGAGCTACTGCTGTGGGGCCTGGCTGGAATTTTGGGACTGTTGCTGCTACGAGTGACGCAACTGGGTGTAGAGCGTTCCCCTCTGTTACTGCCTGTGTTTGCACTATTTCTACCGCTGCTCTGCTTGCTGCTGTTATAAGCTGCACTCAGAGTGCTTCTATGATATCACCGGCAATAATAGCCGCTGGATTATTCCGCTGACGGGCGGCTCTCTCCCCTGCTAATCCGTGTAGATATACACCAAAAGCTGCTGCCTGCGCCTCATTAAGTCCCTGAGCCAGCAGGCTGGAAATGATGCCCGTTAGCACATCACCGGCTCCACCAGTACCCATGCCGGGATGGCCTGTGGTGTTTACATAAGCTTGCCCTTCAGGCGTTGCTATAACCGTATGTGCTCCTTTTAATACAAGCGTAACCCCATGCTCTTTCGCATATCCCATAGCCAGACTGATGCGGTCCCGTTGCACCTCAGCTGTTGTTATACTAGCAAGACGGGCCATCTCACCTGGATGAGGCGTCAGAATCACCGGATGGCGTCTACTTGCCCAGCTCTTGTAATCAGCGTCAGCTAATATATTTAAAGCATCCGCATCGATCACCAGAGGACAATCCGTCCCTTCCCAGAGATTGCGAAGCCATTCTGTATCAGCCTCGAATCGACCAAGACCGGGACCAATGGCAAGAACATCTCGCTCTTTACTTAGCTTCAGTAGCTCTGAAACGCTCCCTGCTTGCCAGGTTCCATCTTCATTGCCCCCAACATCGGCTAACATGAGTTCAGGGGCAGAACCGATGATATAGGGCAGCAGCTTCTGAGGAAGCGCCCATGTCACTAATCCGCAGCCTGCCCGGAGCGCAGCACGGGCAGAGAGCAGTCCGGCGCCGCTCAATCTTAAGGTGCCGGCAGCAAGAAGGACATGCCCATAAGTACCCTTATGGCCTTCAGGCGAACGCCGGCGGGCCAGATCTACGCCCAGATGGGCATGCAGCACTTCCGGTGTCAGCAGGTGAACCTGCACACCGCTTTCAGGGGCCAAAGAAGACGGAATGCCGATGGCCCGGACCTTCACATACCCCGCTGCGCCTGCACCGGGGTATTGCAGGAGGCCTCGCTTGAGAAACGCGAGGCAAACCGTCACCGACGCATGAATGCAAGGCTCATGCGTCTCACCGGTGTCCGCGTTCAGACCACTCGGGATGTCCGCGGACACGATCACTTTGCCGCTGCTATTCGCTGCGGCAATCAGCTCCGCATAGGCGCCGCGCGGGGCTCCCGCGGCGCCGGTGCCGAGCAGCGCATCCAAGATGCCGCTGCACTCGGCAAGGTCCAGCCGATCCCTGCCGTATACCACGGCAGGAAGGCCCATGGCTGCAGCCGCATCGCGCTGCAGGGCGGCCTCGCCGGAGAGCGACTCCGGCGGCACCGCATAAACGAGCGTGACGGCGATGCCGGTCTCGCGAAGATACCGTGCGGCGGCGAGGCCATCGCCGCCGTTGTTGCCTTTGCCGACGAGGATGAACCATCGCTCGGTGGCGGCATTGTCCAGGGTCAGCGCATGATCTGCGCTGACCTGAAATGCCGCGCTAGCTGGCGCGGCATCCTTCCCAGCGTCTTCCCATCCGGCTGCATTGCTGCAGCCCTCTCCACCTCTCCGCCGGCACAGCGCAACGATCTCCTCTGCGATCACTCTTCCCGCATTCTCCATCAGCGCAATAGCTGGAATCCCCAGCCGCTGGATTGTTTCTCCGTCCAGCCGCCGCATTTGCTCAGCAGTTACCAGATACATGGTTCGGCCCCTTTCCGCTACACTTCAATCCACAACTAGCTTGATATCAATAAGCTACAGTAAATCTCGTCCGGCTAAAATTCCCTTCCTCCAGCTCGTCCACCATAGCTACAGCAAAATCCTCTACACTGATCAAGCTTTCGCCATTCTCATCAAAAACGAGACGGTCGAGTCCAATGCGGAATTGACCTGTACGTCGACCTGAATGAACTACCGCAGCAGGACTGGCATACGTATAGTCCAGTTCTGTGTTTTTGTAAATTTCATAAGCTTCCGCATGAGCCTCTGCCAATGGTCTAATCTCAGCTGGGAAGTCTGCCGTATCCATCAACAGCTCTCCAGATTCAGTCTTCAAACTCCCTGCACCACCCACAACTAGCAGTCGATTGAGCCCAGCTTCTTGCATCCCCTCAACAATCGCCTTAGCCGCTGTTAGCAAATCCTTCTCTTGGCCGAGTACTGGACCGTATGCACTGATTACCTCTTCATGTCCACGGACCGCAGCTGCAACTGAAGCAGGATCTAGAACATCTACAGTCGTGATATGCAGACGTTCATGTTCAAGAGTTACTGATTCTGGATTCCGTACCGCAGCTGTTACCTCATGTTTTCTTTTTAAAGCCTCCTGTACAATCGCCTTTCCAATCGTTCCTGATGCACCCAATACTACAACATCCATCTGTTTTTTCCTCACTTTTTCCGGGTAAGGCCAGCGTGCGGCCTTCCTACTTATTTATATTTTTCAATACTCGTCTCAATAGCCTTTCCCTTACAACCTTTAATCATTATTTATCGCCTGCGGTCCATTCGAAATCAAATCGCATACGTTAACTTCCAAACGAAAAACCCCTTCACCAATACAAGGGGCAATCTCTACTAAGTAGCATGTCCTCACATTAAGGGCGCAAAAACATTCCCTGAGAACGTGGCATGACCGATTCAAAGCCATATTGTGCATACAATTTAGAGGCTTCCCCATCCGCGATTAGACTGACATAAGCTTTGTCCGGTACAGTATGAAGAAATTCCCTGATTTCCCCCATGATCAATTTCCCTAAACCGCGACCCTGATATGAAGGCTTCACTGCGATATCCGTAACCTGAAAAAAGCATCCCCCATCGCCAATCACCCTGCCCATCCCGATCAAGGTATCCTCCTCATACAAGGTTACCGCAAAAATAGAACGTGGCAGCCCTATCGCAGCCCCTTCCGCGCTCATTGGACTCAGTCCAGCCTCTTTTCTCAGCGCTAAATACTGTTCCACTGAAGGACATTCATGACGTATATCCAGCTTTCCTGTTGTCCCCAAAACTGCTCGCCCCCTAGCTTTATATGATAAACCAAGCTTAACACCGTTCAGCATTGCTGTTCCAACTATATACGACTCAATGGTGCACAGGCAAGACTCGCCTCCATCGAATATACAATAGCCGCCTGGCACTTACGCTAGGCGGCTTTTTTTATCAACGATTTTCATTATTATGAAGTATTATCTTCTTATTAAATAGGCGATTACTCCCAATAATCTGGTTAACTGATCTGGTATATCGTTTTACTACCACAAGAACAAGTCGTTCCCCTTTAACTTAAAAATAGCTTCCATAAAAAAATAATCGCCATAAATGATTGAAACATGAATGTCTTTATGATGATACGCTGCTGAACCGCCCATTAAAAGATGATCGGAATCGGTCGTCCAGTCGCAGCGAGTAGCGTCCACTGTTTTCAGGAGCTTCAGCGCAGCGTTCAGGTAGACCTCCTTTTCGTGCTCGCCAACAACTTGGGCGATCTCGATCAGTCCGCAAGCTGCGATCACCGCTGCCGTGGAGTCTTCGTAAGCGGGCTCCTTCGGTTGCCGGAAATCGATTGGAATAACCCCGTTATCCGGAATATTAGCCATAAAATAATGGGCCACCCGTTTGGCCGCCTGCAAATACTCCGGCTTTCCCGTTTGCGTATAACTGATCATAAAGCCGTATAAAGCCCAGGTCTGCCCACGTGTCCAGGACGAGCCATCCTCGTAGCCTTGGCCGCCGTAAGTTCGGACAACGCCTCCATGGAACGGATCGAACTCCACGATATGATTCACGGAACCGTCCGGCCTGATAAAAGCTTCTAGAGCAGTGTCCGCATGCCTCATTGCGATTTGCGCATATCGCGGATCTTTAGTCTCTTCGCTCGCCCAATAGAGAAGCGGGAGATTCATCATGCAGTCCACGATCGCCCACCCTCTTGTATCTTCGCTGGCCGTATCATCGTTCCAAGCGCGGATAAATCCGCCTGCCAGATTAAATCGTCCAGCAAGTAAGTTGGCGGCATGCATTGCCCTCTTACGAGATTCCAGATTTCCGGTCACTTTATAATTGGCCAAGCTCGTAGGCAACCACATAAATCCGACATCATGATGGAGACCGTAGAATTGATGGAAGCAGGCATCCAATGCATCCTCCGTGAAATTGGCGATTTCCTTGTACTTATCAGCGCCGGTTTCATGGTGCATGAGCCACATCATACCGCCCCAAAATCCATTCGTCCACCAGTTGATATCTTTTTCGATCTGATTGTCGTGCGTGCCATTTCTTGTCGTGTATGGAATTTTGTTTCTTGATCGTTCACATACGACGTCCATTTTGCCCGTTAGTTTAGCTATGACATTATCTACCCAAATTTGATCATCAGCCTGAAGGTTCAACAATCTGCTCACTCCTATTTTTAACTTTCTAAGGGTCCACCCTTTTCAAGCCCGTTTGCTTATGTGCATATCTCTTTCGTTTATCGAAACCAAGTACTGATCTCCAAGCTCGAAGCTAAATACACCTTCCTCTTCTTCAATAATCTGAACGGCAGGCTGTTGCCCCCCTTGAAAAGGAATAAGCACGGTCAAGAAAGTCATAGTACCGCTGTACCTATCCTGAAAGCGGATCCTTGTCGAAGGCCTTGAGATATCGGTCTCATCGGACAGCCTTCCCTCCAGAAGATCCAATTTCCCCGTATGGCTTGTCGCAATCGCCAGATTTGCAATATCGCTAGTCGCAATCACGCCGCCTAGGCTCTCTTTCACCTCGACAAAATCCAGATGGAAATAACGCTGAACGCTACGATCATTTAGTCCTTCTACCCGATCTGCAATAACAATGAACCGATTATCGACTAGTGAAATATGCCGATGATGGACAACCGGATCATAGTTTGTATGGCTGGCGCTGGCGAGCTGGTAGAAGCCTCTATCCTCTACATTGTAGATTCCACCAGGCTTTTGTGGCCCAAATGTAAAGGAATTAATATACTCGAAATGATCTCGCTCATCGATCAGCAGCGTAGAGTGATAATTCGAGCTCTTAAACTGCTTACGGTCCTCATCATTCCGATAACAAAAAAATCCGGGATCGCAAATCATGTCTTTTCCAAGCGCCGTAAAATCAAAGCTCATCAGATCGATATGGGCATGGGCATTCTGAATCGGGCTTTTACATGTAAACAAAAAACTGAGAGCCTTCGAATCCCAGCCACTGCGGATAATTGCTTGATCCAATGCACGATTCCAGAATGTCGTGGGCTTATCCAATACAAACTCTCTATCCTGCAAGGAATACAGCTCCTCCACAAATTGGCGGACATCGAGCGCTCTCCATACATGCTTACTAGCTTCCCTTACAACTTCGTGTACATCAATCAAATTCGTTGCAAGCCCTAGCCAGGAGCTATCATTCAAGGCATAATACCCATAAACGCCAGACATTACCGCAAGCGGATTTGCAAAAGAGTCTCCGACAGGTACACATTTCCCGGTTGGTCTTAACGAGTAGATCGAGTAATCCAAATTCTTTCTGAACCGTTCCATGTACTCCGCAGAGAACTCAAAATCGAAACGTTTAGCCAGAACGACAGCCAGCCCGAACCAGAACATGCAGCCATTATGATACGATGGACAGCCTTCAATTTGACCGCCATCCTCTGTCAGTTGCGCCATGCTGCACTTTTCGATGCCCTCGATCGCAAAAGCCTTCCATTCCTCAGCTTCTTTCAGCTCGGGAAAGTAAAGAGCAGTCGTCAGAAGGCCCAAACATTCCATTAAATAATGGTTATGATCCGCTTTAGGCCACAGCTGAGGCGACACGTTACGCAAAGCTTTTACTTGCTTGTAAATGACCGTTAAATACTGCTCTAATACTGCCTCCGTAAACAGCTCCGAGCGGCCTAGATGCTCCAAGACAAGCGGCCAAATTTTGTAGCCCCGGATACCAATCTCCAAAACCCTCAGCGGATGGCATTCCGTAAAATAGCCAATCGGCTTATCGAGTAAGTCCTCGGGAATAGTGACTGTTTCGATCCAGTCCAGCATTTCATCGATGACCTTGAGTCCGTATTTCGCGTCCTTGGTGAGCGAGTAGGCTTCCAGCAAATCCTGCCAATGCGTCATGCGGTTCAGCTGCCATAAATATTCATTGTCATTATGTCTGCGCTCTAGCCAGCTAGGCGGATTCCCGACAAACTCCCTGACTCCCCCTGTGCCAGGAAGCATGATCATTCCTTGATAGGCGAATTCAGCATTCGCGATAGTCTCACGCACGTGATCAGGCATATGTGCTGCGATATAGGCGGCTTTCTCGTCCATCGGCTCAAGCCGTGATCGCAAGTTAGCTAACAGCTCCGTCGTAGACATCGGCTCTTTCAGCAATGATTGCAGATTCATTTATTCATCTCCATTATGTTATTTCGGATTCGAAATGCCCCCTCCGAAATCATCAAGACTCCGGAAGGAGCGACTCCAGCTATTTCATGTAACGGTCATATGCACCTTGCTCTAAAGCAAGCAAATCCTTGATCCCTAAGTCTTCCAATTCCTTAATATACTTACTGAATGTTTCATCGTTGATCGGTTCCACACCGAGCACCCATCTCTGAAGTTTTTCCTCCACATAAGTCAGCACGCCAGCATTTAACTCCTCAAATTTAGTCCGTTCCTCATCCGTATACGAAATCGGTGGGTAAGCCTCCATAATATAGCCATTATCAATGTATTCCTTGATGCCTTTCAATGCAGTCTCACTTGTCCATTGTTCTTCGTAAGCGTAGTCTTGATGGAAAGCCAGTTCGATCTGGCCTCCTTCTTCTTGAAGCTGTTGAATCACTGTCTTTTCCTTGTTTTTCAATACGGAATCTTTAAACTTCGGCTTGCCGTCCACGAGATCGTAGTCCTTTCCTTCGATGCCGAAGTTCATCAGCCTCCGGCCCTCCTCGGAGAACCAGAAATCCATATATTTGATCGCTTCGACGGGATGCTTAGTTGCCGCCGAGATTCCCCATCCACTCGCATGCGTCTCTTTGCGGGAGCTCTCTTCGATGACTTTACCCTCGGTATTCGCTGGAGGCGTCATTGGAACAAAAGAGAAGCCTGAAATCTTAGGTGCAAGAATGTCATTGAAATTAGCCGTGCTTGCGAACCAGTCGTGTGTGATCCCACCGACATTATCCGCGAGCAAAATGTCGCGCGCTTTCGCTCCGCGGGTGAAGATTTCTTTGTCGATTAAACCTTCCTTATACCACTTCGCAATATTTTCAATGGCCGTCTTATATCCTGGCTCATACATACCGTACTTGACGACACCATTATCCGCATAAAATCCACGTTTAGCCGCATCGGCACCGCCACGCACGCCCCACTGAATCAGCAGATCGTAAATTCCATCCAGCTTCGTCCGGCTGAAGTATGGAATTTCATCGTCTAATCCGTTACCGTTCGGATCTTTTTCTTTGAAAGCTTTCAATAGCGCATACAGCTCATCTACCGTTTTCGGCTGCTCAAGTCCCAATTTATCCAGCCAATCCTGGCGTACAAACCAGCCCTTGGCAGCCGGCCCATCCGGAGTAAAGTTAAGGAAATACGTTTTACCGTTATAGGCTTTCATATATTTGGCTGCATCTGGATGTTCGGAAAAGAACTTTTTAATGTTCGGGGCATGTTCTTCGATCAATCCATCTAGCTCAAGAAAGGCCCCTTCAATCCCCAGACTGTCATACTGCTCCTTAATTTGATGATGAACCAGATCCGGAATTTTCCCGGATGCCATCATTGTATTGAACAGTTCTTTGCTATTCGTCGAGGTTTTAGATGCGGTTCCCTTCAACTTAATATTGGTCATGGCTTCCGCTTCTTTGAAGACGGGCCAGTTATCGTCGAATATAAACTTATCTGAGTAGTGCATGTGGATCGTCAGTTCAAGCGGGTCTTTAACGATCAGATGCCCAGATAGAGGGTTTGCCTCTGCCTCTTTTGAATCATTCGCCGCGCTTCCACTATTTTGCGGAGCGTTATTGTTACTACAGCCTGCTAGCAGCATACCGACTGACATCATGATTATTGCAGATGATTTCATCCATTTTTTGTTACCCACATTCACAACCTCCAATTATTGGTTTCTTGATTTCATATAAAAAATTTAAGCAGCCAACTATCCTTTGACCGAGCCGATCATGGTTCCTTTGACGAAATATTTCTGAATGAAGGGATACGCTGCAACAATCGGAATAATAGAGACGATGATAGTCGCATAAATGATCGTTTCCTTAGAATATACCGCCATATTCCCCATCTCGTCGCTCACGTTCATTTCTACGATGAGTTTCTTTAGCAAGACTTGTAGCGGTACCTTACTCTCGTCGCTCAGTAGGATCATTGTCCAGAAATAGCCGTTCCAGCGGTGCACCGCATAGAATAATCCGATCGTCACAAGTGAAGCTTTGGACAGCGGGAGATACACCTTCCATAAGATCGTCAGATCATTTGCTCCGTCAACCTTTGCCGCTTCCTCGAGTTCCTCCGGAATACTCTGAAAGAACGTTCTCATGAGGAAGACATAGAAGGTCGTAATTGCGAAACCAATAATTATCGTAAACCTGTTGTCAAGCATGTTCAAATCTCGGAAATTGAGATACATCGGAATCATGCCCGGTTGGAACCACATCGTCAGCGCAATAAAGAAGCTGATGGCCGTGCGCCCCATAACCCGTTTCTTGGACAGGGCATAGGCACCGCAAACGGTGAGAATTAAATTGACGATTACGCCGAATATGGTGTAATAAAACGTGTTTAAATAGGCAATCCAAATCCCTTTTTCCGATAATACCTTTGCATAGGAGTCAAAGTTAATATCGCGCGGCAGCAAGATCACCTTGCCGGTAACGACCGCATCAGAGGAACTGATGGATGCGGATAAGACATAGACAAACGGATATAATGCAAGCAAAGCGATTATTCCAAGAAATACACAGTTAAAGATATAGAACAGCTTTTCGCCTCTGGTTTTTTTCATCTTCCATCACCTACCATAATCCAGTCTCTGTTAACTTCTTGCTCATCTTGTTGGCAAATACGACTAGAATAAATCCAACGACGGCATTGAACAGTCCCACCGCTGTCGCCAGGTCGTAACGTGCATCCTGTAAACCGGACCGGTACACGTAGGTGTTAATAACGTCGGCCGTCTCATAGGTGGCTGGCTGATACAGAAGAATGATCGCCTCATAGCCTACTTCCAACATGGAGCCCACCTTCATGACAAGCATGATTGCGATCGTCGGAATGATGGCGGGAAGCGTGATATGCCACATTTGCTTCCATTTATTAGCTCCATCGATAACCGCTGCTTCATACAAAGCCGGATTGACACCGGACAATGCAGCTATATAGATGATGGTACCAAATCCCGCTTCCTTCCAAATATCCATGGACCCGATAAAAATCGTACGGAAATAATCGGGATTGGTCAGAAAGTATTGCTTTTCTCCTCCCATCATTTCGATCAGGATATTGATAATGCCGTTGCTAGGAGCCAAAAAGTTAGTAACAATCCCAGCTACGACAACGACCGAAATAAAATGGGGTAAGTACGTGAAGGTCTGCACCGTTGCTTTGAATACTCCATTCTTCAATTCGTTAAATAACAAAGCGAGGATAATCGGCACAGGAAACGCGAACAGCAATTGATACAAACTGAGCAATACTGTGTTTTTTAATAGCCTCCAGAAATATGGACTTTTAAAAAAGGTCTCGAAGTGTTCAAATCCAACCCAGGGACTCGCTTCAATTCCTTTATATACACTGAAATCCTTAAAGGCGATTTGCAGGCCGTACATTGGCTTATACGCAAAGATGATATACCAAGCCAGAAACGGTATCAGGAGTAGATAAAGATAACGGTCTCTGATCAGGTTGGTTTTTATTTCCTTAAAGTTAAGCAGCACTCTCTTCTCCTCTCGCAACGATGTTTAGCTGATCCCCTCAGGAGCGCTCCCAATTGAAAGGTCAGCGTTGCAATTTAAACTATAGGAATGAATGTAAGCGCTGTCTATCGCCATTATTTCATCTAGCATCAACTCTTTATGTCTGGACTCATAATGTGCATTATTTTATGTATCAACATTTTTTCGTGAAACGTCCTTCGAGCATAGAAAAGCCGCCTGGCTTAGGCTAGGCGGCTTTTTTGAATCAACGATTTTGTTAAATTGAGCCTTATTGCTTCTCGTTAAGCTTCTTTGCGTATTGGCCAGGAGCTAATCCTTCATACTTGCGGAACATGCGAATAAACGTGTTGGCATTGTTGCACCCGACCATTATTGCTAAATCTCCAATTTTGATATCTTTCTGCTGACGCATAATTTCTTTAGCTTGCTGCACACGATAAAAATTCAAGTAATCTTTAAAATTTTCTCCGGAATGATTTTTGAAAGCGATACTGACATAACCAGGAGAGAAGTTAAACTCCTCCGCTATCATGCTAAGCGATAAATCCCTATTGTAGTTATCATGAATATATTCAATCATCCGCTTTACCGTACTGTTATCCATCATTTCATTCTGCTGATCAATCGTATCCATCATGGCACCGAACAAGAAAGTAATGGCGGAGACCATCAGCTCCTTCGATTCGCCGTGCTGTACGATGTCCAGAGATTCCTTATGAGCTTGAACGAACTCTTCGAAAGGCATATTCAACTGCTGTATAATTCGACTCAGCGTAGCCAACACAAGCAGGCTGAACTGGTCGAGCTGCTGCCTGGTTAACTGCCTTTGCTCCAGATTTTCCGATAGCAGGCGGTTTAGCGTATTTAAAGCATTCTCCCGCTTGCCGCGAATCACATAGCTGATCAGCTCTCGTTCCGTATCGATAGGATAATAATAGCTAACCATCTGAACTTGACTGAGTTGTTTATAAGTAATGACGGAGGTCTTGTCCACTGCCGATCTCCTCTTCAGAATATCAAGCGCCTGGATAAAGGAGCGGTCAATTTCGCCAGCAGAGGCTACGGGCTGACCTACTGCTGCAGTCAATCCGTATGCATGTGCGTCCTCGATTTGAACCATCGCTTTCATGAGCTTCTTCTGAATGGATTCCGTATCGGATTCACTGATTATAAAGACAAATTTGGTGAAATCGTGATCAAGCAGCTCACAAGGGAAATGAACTTTTAACTGCTCATGAATAATCATGGAAGTCTTTGATTTTATCGTAAGAATCGCATCTTTCGAATATTGCTCCTCCAATTCCTTAGCGTTCGAGAATGAAATCACACAAACGCTCAAGTTGCTAGAAAGGCTTTGCAGTTGATGTGCATTTAGCAGGTCATCCACCTTCTCAGGTGGAACGAGTCCATGGAGCAAATCCCGCAGGAACTTGTCTCTCATCGAAAGCTTGTGCTCATGTAGCGCGGATTTCATCTGTTCATTAGCTTGACTTATACTCGTCGCTGTCTCGTTCAAGAAAGCGAATTCGTCTGCTCCCGCAGGCTCACCGTAGCTCTTGAACAATCCGACGAGATGACTCACAGGCCGGTACATGCGCCTGGAAACTGTATAGGCGAACGCAAGTCCCACAAAGATAAGAATGGCTAATAAAAGTACAGTCCCTTTTAAATTGGGGGAAAAGGAGTCCACCAAAGAGTAGTTCTGTGTAACATACATATACGACCATTGCGGCATTGTATTCGAGCGGATTAAATGGAAATCGAATTTATCATTGGATAGCTTCTTATAATCCACGGTTGCCTGTTCATCCAGTTGTGCCAGTGGATAGGCAAGCAATTGCTTTTCCCGTTTATCGTCAAAGCTTGATTTAAGCGTTACGTATCGACCATTCTCGATAATGGCAAAAGCTTCTTGCGCATCAGGTGATAGGGGTGGCAGCAGCAATTGTTCAAAAAATGAGACAACAAAAAATAATGAATTCCCTATTCCTACCCGTTCCGGATTAACGATCCGTATGGATGCGCTTTCATTGTTTGTCGACGTTATATTTTGGCTGCTCGATATCGTTATGTTTGGACTCGTGCTATCTGTACCTAATTGTGCCAAATCCTCATTAGTGATTCCCATATCTTCCATATAGCGTCTTCTATCCGACGAAATTTGCGGCGTAATAACCAAATCGTCGTTAGTCTTCATTAAATCGATGCTATAGCCGAATTCAGAGAATGCATCTATATGATTTTTCAGTGCATAAGAAGCTTGTGTGATCTCATAGTAATCGCGATCTTTTTCAGCAAATTTAACAACATGATCATCTAATCTCAATTGTGTAATTAAATTGAAAGAAACACCGAGTTTCGTGTCAATTTTGTCGCGCGATTGCATGAGAAAATTCTGCTGCTTCTGGCTTAATTCCGATCGCATGTTTTGGCTGTCCTTAAAAAAAGAAAGGCAGACAGCAATCATAGTGTAAGCGAATATAATAACCAGATAAGCGATAAGTAGTTTTGTGAAAAAGGATTTTCTAAGCAATGTGATCTCCCCTTGATGATTCCTTTATAAATTGAGAAATCACCCAATAGTAAAATTTGTATCCTTATTGGGTGAGCGTATATCTTTACACTCTTTTGGAAATATCTAACTCACACTATATATGAATATGAAAATACCGTCCATTCCCAAAATTCATACACATCCACCAAAGTGGTAAGTATTATATTCTTGAATCCTATTACTCACTGTGTGGAATAGTATTTATAACAATATTCTAAAAAGGTTGGTGGCATAATGTCTCCTGTAGCAAAGCTGTTTAAATGGGGAACGTGTGTGTATGAGGCTTTTCTGGCTCTGCCTGTCCTCGGCGGTCTCTTTATTATAGCGAATGGTTGGGTCCCACTTGCCGTTGCCTTTTTGCTCCACGCTGTAGCCATTGTAATCCTGCAAAGAGAGCGGAAACCCATCGTAGGGAATGTTCTAGGCATTATCACCTCGATTTTAGCGTTTATCCCACTCTTAGGTTGGATCATGCATGGCATAACTGCGCTCGTACTGTTGGTTGAAGGGATTTCCTCTTCACGTCAGGCAAATCGTTATTAATAAGAGCACCTAAATCGTCAGAAAAATAACCCGCCCCTATTCAGGAGTGGGTTATTAGCGTTTATTCTTAAATATGATATATACCTTTATGATTGCCCGGGATTGTATCAACGTCCTGCCGATTGGGAATCGGCCCGCCGGGTTCCACTCTCATTAATGTAACGCCCATTTGCGTTGCCATTGCCATTCTCAAAACGTTTGCGTTCCGTACGCTCCATCTGAACAATCTGACCTTCATGCACCACGATGTGCAAGGAGCCAAATTCCATATCATCCAGAAGCCCTGCAATCCGCGTAAGCCATAAATCATCCACTTTCAGCGGTTTAGCCATTCTCTAGCCTCCCTTTCCCCATCCAAAGGATTATATCCGCCTAAATTCCACAATTCCGTTATTACCAACCCGTATACTATGAATTAACTTAGCACGGAACCAAAAGTACTGTCAATGGGCATTTTTTCGTGATAACCAGCTTTTAATAATCATCGTCACCAAAGCCAACAACAGGAGCAGTGAAGCTACTGCAAAAGAGGCTGAAAATTGATATTCATTGTACAAAATCTCAACATGCAGCGGCAATGTATTCGTCTCTCCACGTATATGGCCGGACACCACAGAAACTGCGCCGAACTCGCCCATGGCCCGCGCATTACACAAAATAATGCCGTACAATAAGCCCCATTTAATATTAGGAAGCGTGACTCTGAAAAAGATTTGCCACCCATGTGCTCCGAGGGTAATCGCTGCCTCTTCCTCCTGCGTCCCCTGATCCTCCATCAGTGGAATCAACTCACGTGCCACAAAGGGAAAGGTCACAAACAGCGTGGCCAGCACGATACCTGGAAGCGCAAATACGATCTTGATATCATGGACGCTCAGCCAAGGACCAAACCATCCGTTAGCTCCAAAGACGAGTACAAAAATCAGACCGCCGATGACAGGCGATACTGCAAAGGGGAGATCAATCAAGGTAATGAGAAACCCTTTGCCGCGAAAACGAAACTTGGTTACTGCCCATGCAGCCGCTACGCCAAAAAAGGTATTCAGTGGTACAGTGATCGCTGCAACAAGAAGCGTCAGCCTCAGTGCGGAACGGGCATCTGGATCAGTTAGAGCAGCTATATATACGTCCCAGCCTTTTTTCAGCGCCTCTGTCAGCACGACAACCAAAGGCAGAGCAATCAGCCAAAAAAGGACTAGTCCAGCAGCTCCGATCAACACCCATTTTACAGCCTTGGTTTCCGTTGTCGCTGGCGAGGATTTATTCTTCTGTAGCCGGGGGGCTTGGAGTGGGATGGTGCCTGCCACAAGTTATTCCTCCTTTAAAGGGTTTTACGAAAGCATGATTAGCTTCTGAAAAATGCCGTATTTCGGTAGATGTGAAGTGTCTTCGAGTGAATTTGGGAGTTATCGGGCGGCTGGAATGGTTCAAACAAGATTACTGGTAATGGGTCACTCCAAGGAATATTGGACTTCCGATCGCTGTTATCCTCAGATTTCCTGATTTGAACCGCTGTCCGCGGTAGAAATCCGAGGATAAAGGCGAACGCTAACGCTTCTACAGTTCCAATATTCCTCTCCGTTCCTTTCTTACCAGTTATCTGAGTTCAAAACTTCGAGATCGCTATCGCTCCTCTAAAAGCAAATTCACTCTGCGACTCCTCAATTCGCCTAAAGATTCTACATTTTACGGAAGCAAGTATGCTTCGTAAAATAAAGTCGTCATTTACCTGTTAGGGTATAGCTTCGCTAAGAATCGCTCAGCAAAACAAAACTTCCAAATTAAATACTTGCAATATAGAGATTAAAACCGAAAGACTTACCGAGAAGTCTTACGCACCCAACGCTGGAGCGTATTAATAACTAACAGCATTAAGAAGGAAATGAGCAGCAGGAGCAACGCAACGGCAGTAGCACCAGCGTAATCATACTGCTCCAGTTTGGACATAATAAGCAAAGGCGCAATCTCCGTTCTCATCGGCATATTACCGGAGATGAACACGACGGAGCCGAATTCACCAATACCACGGGCAAATGCCAAAGCAAAGCCGGTTAACAACGGCGGAAACAGCTCAGGCAGTACTACTGAACGAAAGGTTCTCCAGCGGCCTGCACCGAGGGTTGCCGAGGCTTCCTCCATATCTCGGTCCAAATCCTCCAGCACCGGCTGTACCGTTCGCACGACGAACGGTATCCCGATGAACATTAAGGCAAGGGTAATGCCAAGCGGAGTAAATGCCACCTTTAATCCTAGTGGCTCAAGCCACGCCCCGATCCAGCCATTTGTGGCATAAAGAGCCGTCAAGGAGACACCAGCTACAGCTGTCGGTAAAGCAAACGGAAGATCGATCAGCGCATCAAATATTCTTTTGCCCGGAAATTCGTAACGCACTAGTACCCACGCCAGCAAGAGACCTAGAATAGCATCCACAAAAGCAGCAGCCGCTGCCGTAGACAGGCTGACACGATACGAAGCCAATACACGCGGATCGGTAGCTACATCCCAGAATTTCGCCCAGCTCAGCCCAGTAGAATTGAACAACAATGCTGAAAGTGGCAAGAGTACCACGAGACTCAGGTAAAGTACGCTGTACCCCATCGTTATCCCAAAACCGGGTAGTATCTTTCGCCGCGTTGTCGCCGATACAGCTGTAGTCGTTGCGGTGACATTCATCCCCTATTCATCCTTTCTCGCCTTCGGCAGGTTAGCCGATCAGCCCCTTACTAGGGACAAATCTCTTAAAGAAAAAAATATAATTTTCGTTTTATTAATCTGTTATTTAGCACCCGGCACATAGATCTTGTCAAAGATCCCGCCATCGTTAAAATGCTTCTCTTGCGTTTCTTTCCAGGTTCCGAATTTATCAGCCAATGTGAAGAGCTTTATTTCCGGGAACTTATCTTTATATTGTTCTTTCACGCTTTCTAGCGTTGGACGGTAGTAGTTCTCAGCCGCGATTTTTTGTCCTTCCTCCGTATAGAGATACTTCAAGTAAGCCTCGGACACTTCACGCGTATTTCTTTTATCCACAACCTTATCTACTATTGCTACCGGCGGTTCAGCCAGAATGCTCTCAGATGGATTTACGATATCGAATTTATCTGGACCAAGCTCTTCTACAGAAAGGTAAGCTTCATTCTCCCATGCAATCAGCACATCGCCAATTCCACGCTCTACAAAAGTGGTCGTAGAACCGCGCGCACCCGTATCCAGCACCGGAACATGTTTGAACAATTCTTTTACAAATTCCTCAGCCTTAGCTTCGTCGTTATTGTTGTGGTCTAGCGCGTAACCCCACGCCGCCAAGTAGTTCCAACGTGCGCCACCTGATGTTTTCGGATTCGGTGTAATCACTTCTACGCCTTCCTTAAGCAAATCCGGCCAATCTTTGATTCCTTTTGGATTTCCTTTGCGTACTAAGAATACGATCGTCGAGGTGTACGGTGAACTGTTATGATCAAATTTACTTTGCCAGCCTTCATTAATAAGTCCCTTTTCCTGCAAGGCATCAATATCATAACCAAGTGCTAATGTCACAACATCCGCTTCCAGACCATCAAGTACAGCACGGCTTTGTTTCCCCGATCCACCGTGGGATTGCTTAATCGTGACCTTTTGTCCTGTTTCTTTCTCCCAATAGGCAGCAAAAGCTTTATTATAATTCTCGTACAATTCGCGAGTAGGGTCATAAGATACATTTAGTAGTTCTACTGGATCTTTAGATGGAGTTTTTGTTGCTTCAGCCGCATTTGTGGCCTCCGCTGAATTGGTTGTTGCTGGTGCGTCTGTTGCCGAACTAGCACTATTGCCGTTGTTGTTATTGCTGCCACAAGCAGCAGTAAGCCCTGCCGTCAGCAACAAGCTAAATCCTACAAGTAGCCCTTTATTCATCTTTTTCTTCATCTTTTCCACTCCCCCATGTTTTTCTTGCCTTCATTTCTTTCCTGTGGGTAACAAAAAGAACGGAGGAAAGCCCACGTATGGCAGGTCAAACCGGTCCTATGACACGTGTCTGCGAGCCTATGCAGGCGTTCCTCCGTCTGTACGGTAAGAACTTTCTTCAATTATTCCTATCTACTTAGTTGGTTTATATGGATATAATACTGAAACCCTTTAACCGTGTCAAACCTTTTTTTCCAACCAATGACAAAGGAATCTTTCAAATCCCACGCTATACAGGCAATGGTGTGGGTTCCTGTAAGATCCACTTGTTATTGATGCTATAAAGTAATATTATTGCTACAGCTTATGGTCTAGAGAAATTACCGCTTAATGTCGGGAGTGAGAATCATGGGTATGGATTTAGAGTACGTCCCTGCGCCGATAAGACCACGGCTTCATAGGAGAATGTCTCAAGAAATTAGTCGAAGGATTAGGGGAACTTACCGTTATGATACAACGGTCTGGAGGACAGCAATCGCTGGTCTTTGGATCGTTTGCTTTTTGGCCTTCACCACTGCCGTATTAGGTATACCCACTGGATTAGGGGTGCCAACTGATATTGCACTTGCTGCAGGTACGAGTACCATTCTTCTGGCCATTGCCAGTAATATCATTGCTGTACTGATCGCGTTGACCGGACTGCGCATCCCACGACTATTCGCAGGCTGTGTATTGAGCGATCTTGGAGCGATTCTACTAATCTTATATTACGCAGATTTTGAGATTGAAGCTGCGGTTCTCATTGCTGTTCTACTATCAGTATTAGGTGCATTGGGCGGATTAGCCATCGGTCTGCTGCGCAGCAAAAGAATAACCATGGGACTTCTGCTTACCATTACGGTAACTTTTTCCCAACTTGCTCTGGCAAATGGAGTGCAGGAAATACCTACTTTGGAACCCATTGATATCAGTGATTCTGATGTGATTCCATTGACAGCCGCAAGTCCGTCACAACCTGGCAATCAAGCCTATCAGACCTTCACTTATGCCAGCGGTAAGGATCTGCATCGGACCGAATACGGCAAGGATACCAATGTGATCTCTTCTACAGTAGATGCTTCTGCTTATATTAAGGATTGGTCAAAACTCCGCACTTTATTCTGGGGTTTCGATTATAATGCACTTCCACTGAACGGCCGAGTATGGATGCCTGAGGGCGAAGGTCCCTATCCGGTAGTTCTGATGGTGCACGGAAATCATATGATGGAAGATTACTCTGATGGAGGGTACGCTTATCTCGGTGAACTCTTGGCCAGCCGGGGGTTTATCGCAATTTCCCTGGATGAGAATTTCCTGAACTATTCTGCTTGGTCCGGTATTCCGGACAATGATTTCAAAGTACGGACCTGGATCATTCTGAAACACCTGGAACAGCTAGCAGCTTTCTCGGATGAACCAGACAATCCTTTTTATCAAAAAATAGATTTCACAAAAACCGCCCTGCTCGGCCATAGCCGTGGAGGACAAGCTGTTGCTATGGCAGCAGACGCCGAACGTTGGTTCAAAAATGATCCCGTTATGAAGGCAGTAGATCGTTTTAATATAGCCTCTGTGGTCGCCCTTGCCCCTACGGACAAAACGATAGACGATCAGCAAGCCCGTCTCAAGGATGTCAATTATTTGACTCTGCAAGGGGCTCGTGATGGGGATGTACATGATTTCTATGGTGATCGGCAGTATATACGTACATCCTATTCCCAAGGGTCCTCTGCTTTCAAAAGCTCGCTGTATATTGCGGACGCCAATCACAGTCAATTCAACAGCGATTGGGGCGCGTATGATCAGACATTACCTGCTGGCCTCTTTTTAAATCGAGCGCAAATTATGGATGCAGACAAGCAGCGGCAAATCGCTAAAGTGTATGTGTCAGCTTTTCTGGAGACCACTTTGCATGAAAAAGACGAATACCAGAGCTTGTTCCGGGATTACCGCAGCGGACTGAAATGGCTACCGGAGACCACTTACTACAATCGATTCCAGGATGGGCGATATCGGCCAGTAGCCACATTTGACGAGGACCGCAACAAGAATACCGTTAATCTCGGATCAGCAGAAGCATCCGGATTATCCTGGTCGGAAGAGCTCGCGAAGGATCGTGAATCGAAGAGCAAAGCCACATATGGTGTCGTTCTTGAACGCACAGCCAAAAAAGACGAGGAAGCTTATTACAACATTAAGCTTAAAGACAGTGTTGTTACTGAAATGGCCCTTTCAGACGCAGATGGCCTTACATTTTCCTTAGCAAACCTCAATGGTGATATCAAAGATGAACCAAGTATTCCGCTACCTCCCAATGTAGAGGTTGAGTTAACCGACAAAAATGATACCTCAGCACGCTTGCCGTTAAGTGAGGTAATGGATATTCTTCCACTTCCGCAAACTCAGTTCACGTTATTCCCATGGCTTGAAGAACGGATTAATGATGGGAAGTACGGTGATCTATCCGAAGCTGTATTTCAGACCTATGAGATGCCGTTCGAACAGTTTCAAGAGGAAGAACCTGAGCTAGAGCCTGAGAACCTGACGGAAATCACCTTCTACCTTGAAGCCGAGGGAGATAAAATCATGCTAGATGACATCGGCTTTTACGATCTAGGAATTCGAAATATGTTTTAAGGTAACTTGCAATTATACCATTTAAGGCCTTCCCCTCAGCACATGTACAGCTGATTGGAAGGCCTTTTATTTTGATGAATTTGGGGGAATAGCCTCTAATATTGAAACATACAATAACCTATTCCCAGCCTACACGGCTTGAATACAGACCGGTGTCTTTATCTTCAGCTCGTTCCCTGTAGGAATTAATCTGCCACTGTCACTATCGATGGAGAACGAAGTAATAATATCACTATTTTGATTCGCAGCGAGCAGCTTGCCACCAATAATGGCGAAATTACGCGGAGTACGTCCGCCTGTAACCTGCCAATCTACCGCTTCAAGATGACCTGTTGAACCCTCAATATGGAACAAGGCGATACTATCTTGTCCCCGGTTTGAGACATACAAGAATTTACCACATGGCGATACATGAATATCGGAAGCTGTATCATCACTCCCCGCATTATATTGCTCTGGAAGCGTGCTGACATGCTGTAAAATGCTGAGGTTTCCATTCTGCTCATCATTAGCAAATACCGTTACGGTACAGTTTAGTTCATTCGCCAGATAAATCCATTGTCCTGAAGGGTGTACCGCCAGATGGCGTGGGCCTGAACCTGGTGGAAGATTAATCTCCCGATGCTTAGACAGCTTACCTTCTTCAAGGCGATAAATCAGGATTTGATCCAGTCCCAAGTCGCAAACCAGTATATGCTTGCCACTTCCATCCGGAATGACGGAGTGTGGATGCGGAGCTTCCTGACGGTCTTCACGAATTCCTGAACCTACATGTTTCACTTGATCAGACATGACCTGAAGCGAACCATCCTCATTTACAGGAAATACGTTGGCATTGCCACCGGAATAATTAGAGACGAATATGTAATCTTGCTTAGGACTGATCGAGACATAACAAGGAGCGCCACCTTCCGTAGGACGACTTCCAAGTGGACTCAGCGCTTTAGTAACAGGATCAATAGCAAAAGCATAGACCTCACCCTCATCCTTCTCACTAACCGCATAGAGCACGCTGCCTGTGCTGTTTACTGCTAAAAACGATGGATTCTCGATGCCCTTAGTACCCTCAAGAATCTTCATTTCCCCTGATGAAGGACTAAGTGAGCATAGTAGAATAGCTTCCTCACCTTCAGGGTTGTACGTTCCCACATAAAACAATACCTCATTAGGCCGTTCCATAGTAGCGACTCCTTTGTTTGTATAAATTGTATTTACTTCTTAATTACCCTTTACTGATAGCAACTCACTCAGTATTTTATAATATTTTTTCACTATAGCATGTTTATAGTTGTAATACATTATCGAGTTCAATTTTGAAGCCATTTCCTAACTCTCCCGGCAGTAGTAAGTTTTTACAAGTGGTTTAAACATGATTGGCAAGGTTAATAGTAGACATCGAAAACAACAAAACGAAGGAGTTGAAGTAACATGAGTTTTTTATGGATGTTAATTGTTGGTGGGATCATTGGTTGGTTAGCGGGTCTGATTATGGGCAGAGATATTCCAGGCGGGGTAATTGGTAACATTATCGCAGGTATTATCGGTTCATGGCTCGGTGGCGTGCTTCTGGGAAGTTGGGGACCTAAAGTAAGTGATTTCTATTTCTTCCCTTCTTTGATCGGGGCCGTTGTTCTGATCTTCATCGTCAGCCTTATTCTTCGCTCAACAAATGGACGTAGCCGTTCATAAGCTTAGGCTGAACCAATAATTATTGGACTACTTATATTATTAAAAAAATAGCAGGTCAAGGTTAACTACCTTGACCTGCTATTTGGTGTTTTCGGCCTCTTTCTATTTAAAGTAATAGGCAGTGCTTTTCACGGAGCTACTACCTCCATAAGTGGCTACACTTCAATGTTCTGCCATCGTTTTTCTGTTATAATGAAGATACAAGTGACTCAAATCATAGAGAGGTCGTGAATCATGGGTAGCATTAACCCCTCACTCCTACATATCGGCTCCACTATAGGGACCTTGCTCATGGCGCTAATGGTTATTTTTATTCGTCTAAAAGCTAGCGCACGTCCGGTTACCATTCGAAAAATATGGATTCCACCTCTCGGGATGTCGACTGGCTTTGCCATGTTCGTTGTACCTGAAGTTAGGTTTCCTTTATGGTGGGCAGCACTCGCCTTTTTGATTGGCTGGTTCATCTTCGCGTATCCTCTAATACGCAGCACAAACTTCGAACAACGGGATGGACAAATTTATGCTCAGCGTTCTAAGAGCTTTGCTTTCATTCTGCTCGGACTCCTTTTAGTTCGCACCTTACTTCATGAATTTATTAATAGTTATGTCAGTATCCCTCAGTCCGGTGGATTATTCTTCATCTTAGCCTTCGGAATGATTCTTCACTGGAGATTCTTTATGTACAAACGTTATAAAGCTATGACCTCCTCGGAGGCACAGTCCTTACAGTCATAAGTATATATTGTTATTCTAAGAAGCCATTTCAATTCATACGATTGAGATGGCTTCTTACGTGGATGAATACCTTGTAGGAAAAAACATTTTTCCGTGTCCGATGTTAGGTAACTTGTGGAGGGATACGTTAAAATATATGCATAACTAACAATAGAAAGCGAGGTCAAGGCAATTGAAAAGTAAATCAAGAAAAGTTGCCATCGTCGGTGCCGGGATGGTCGGTTCCAGCTGCGCCTACTCCATGGTCAATCAGGCAATTTGCGACGAGATCATGATGATCGACCGCACCTATGACCGCGCTATGGCACAAGCACTTGATCTCTCACACTGCATGGATTTCACAAGCACACGCACCAAGGTGTATGCCGGAACCCATAGCGACTGCGCAGGAATGGATGTAGTTATCTTAACCGCCGGCGCTAATCCAAAGGCAGGGCAGACAAGACTTGACGTCCTGGAAGCCTCTGCAGTCATTACTAGAGAAATTATTACCAACATTATGGCTGGGGGATTCGATGGAATATTCGTAGTCGCCGCTAATCCAGTCGATATTGTCACTTATATGGTATGGAAAATATCAGGGCTGCCTCGCCACAGAATTATTGGTACAGGAACCTCCATTGACTCCTCGCGCCTAAAGACACTACTATCTGATGTTTTCTCCATCGATCCACGCAGCGTAAACGGCTACGCACTTGGAGAACATGGTGAATCCCAGTTTGTAGCTTGGTCACATGTGACGATTGGCGGTAAGCCCATCCTGCAAATTATGGATCAGCATCGTGAGCGGTTCCAGCATCTGGATCTGGAGGACATCTCCCGCAAGACCAAAGATGCGGGCTGGGAGATATTCACTAAAAAAGGCTCCACACATTTCGGTATTGGCAGCGCACTGGCTTACATTACTCGTTCCATTCTGAATGATGAGCATAAGATCATTGCCGTATCCGCAATTCTGGATGGAGAGTACAGGCAAAGTGGTATATGTACCGGCGTACCTGCCATTATTGGCAACACTGGAATTCAAGAACTACTGGAGCTTAACCTAAACACCGAAGAAGCGGAGAAATTCAACGCCTCCTGCAGCATTGTTCGCTCAGGCATTGAGAGCCTACACTTGGAAGACAGCATTTAATCTCCTGCAAACAGAAAAACCGCTCTTTGGGGATCGGTAGATAACACCAATACCCTAAAGAGCGATTTTTTTATCCTTGATCTTTAACCTTTAATGCTCGGATACTGTTCAGTACAGCCAGCACGGTTACCCCAACATCTGAGAATACAGCCTCCCACATCGTGGCAATCCCAAATGCGCCGAGTATAAGAAATATAGCTTTAACACCTAAAGCGAAAATAATATTTTGCCATACGATCATCCGTGTACGCTTGGCAATTCCGATAGCAACAGGAATCTTCGAAGGTTCATCGGTCATAATTACGATATCTGCCGCTTCAATCGCAGCATCGGAGCCCAGTCCGCCCATTGCGATTCCAACATCTGCTCTAGCTAGTACTGGGGTATCGTTAATTCCATCACCGACAAAAATAATTTTCTCGCGATGTGACTTTTCACGATCCAGCTTCTCGATGGCCTCTACCTTATGCTGCGGCAAAAGCTCCGCGTGAACCTCATCTACACCTAACTGCTTCCCAACATCTTCAGCTACAGATGAAGCATCGCCAGTTAACATCACCGTTTTACGGATGCCAAGCTTCTTGAGGCTCTGAATAGCCTGCTGCGAGTCCTCCTTCACTTCATCAGCAATCACCAGATAACCCCCATACTGATGATCCACCGCGATGTGAACAACTGTACCGCTTTGCGCTGGCACCTCATAAGCTATGCCCTCTCGCTCCATCAGACGCGCGTTACCTGCAAGTACGGTCTTGCCTTCAATCGAAACCTCGATTCCATGACCGGAGATTTCGTTGTAATTCGAGATCGCTTCCTTAGAAATCTGTTCTCCATAAGCCGCCCTAATCGATTCGGCAATCGGATGATTCGAATGGCTCTCCGCATAAGCAGCTGTCTGCAGCAATTCATCCTTAGACTTGCCACCTGACGGATAAATTCCTGTAACCTTAAATTGCCCCTTAGTCAACGTTCCGGTCTTATCAAAGACAACTACTTTCACATCATTCAACGCTTCAAGATAGTTGCTTCCTTTAATCAGAATACCACTGCGTGAAGCTGCTCCAATCCCTCCGAAGAAACCAAGTGGAATCGAGACCACAAGCGCACATGGACAGGAGATTACGAGGAATACAAGCGCCCGGTAAATCCAATCTGAGAAGGTTGCCCCGCTAATCACTAGCGGAGGAACCACAGCTAGCAGCACAGCTGTGATCACTACTATAGGTGTGTAAGCCCGTGCAAACTTAGTAATAAAGTTCTCTGTTTTGGCTTTGTTGCTTGAAGCATTCTGTACCAACTCCAGAATTTTGGATACGGCTGATTCACCAAAGGTCTGTGTAACTTGCATCGTAATAACGCCGTTCCGATTAATAAATCCACTTAATACTGTGCTTCCCGGTCCAGCCGAACGCGGTACAGACTCCCCGGTAAGTGCTGATGTATCCATCATGGCGCTTCCCTCAAGGATCGTTCCGTCCAGAGGTACCTTCTCACCCGGTTTCACAACAATCACATCACCGATCGCTACTTCCTCAGGAGAGACTCGTTTTAGATCATTTCCAAGCTTAAGGTAAGCAAATTCGGGACGGATATCCATAAGTGCCGTGATAGATCGACGTGAACGGTTTACTGCTAGACCTTGGAACAACTCTCCGATTTGGTAAAAGAGCATAACCGCTACGCCCTCTGGATACTCACCAATCGCAAAAGCACCGATGGTTGCAAGAGCCATCAAGAAATTCTCATCAAATACCTGGCCCCTGATAATGTTATTAACCGCCTGCCAGACAACTTCACTACCCACAATGAGATAGGCTGCTAAGAAAATCAGCAGTTCTACTACACCCTCCACCGGTAAGAATATTCCGGCAAGCGCGAGTATCCCACCACCACCTAACCGCAGTAGAATCTTACGCGTATCGCCTTCCCCATGCTCGTGGCTGTGGCCATGGCTGTGACTATTCGCATCATCATGCTTATGTCCGTCTGCAGCCTGATGATCGTGTTCATGGCCATGTTTGTGATCCTCTCCATGCGTATGACTACTGTTATTCTGCAGCTTGCGACTGCCCTGAGTCTTCTCTCTTACATTTACATGGGGCTCAAGTGCCTTCACCGTTTTCTTTGCTTCTACAATCGCCGATTCCTCATAACCTGCGGCGGTTTCCATCGTCATTGTCTTCGTAACAAAATTAACGGAACAAGACGATACGCCCTCAATTTTCTTCACTTTATCTTCGATTTTCCTTGCGCAATTAGCGCAATCTAAGCCTTCTAATTCCCACTGACGTTTTACTTTTCCTTGCATTGTATCCATACGGCACATCTCCTCAAATAAAAACCATATATGAGCACTTGTTCATATGTTTTCTTATTGCTATTATATTCCCTTTATTTTTGAAGGTCAATACGTCATATACACCATTTTTCTCCGCTCTCATAAAAATTAAATAAATTGATCTTTTCGCGAAAATATGGTAAATCATGTATGATCGCACCCGAGATGAATTGGCAACTAAATTACACAGAAGGAAGGATGAATGTAGACCATGTCAAAGCTAGCCAAGACGTCTTCTTTTTCACAGAAACACCCTGTTTGGACCGTTGTTATTATTGAGGTGCTGTTACTTCTAGCTGTATCTGCCGCCGGGACTTACGCTACAATTAAAGAGCTTTCGTACACCGCCCCTGTACTGATCTCCTTTATTCCAATCGCGCTTGTACTGATCATCTACTTCACGGTTAAGAACAAATGGAGTGATCTTGGCTTCCGTCCTCTGAATACCATTTCCTCTGGGAAGTGGATCTATTACGCACCTCTAGCTGTCGTCCTGATCACCATATCCTTTAAAGGTTTTCGTGAGATCAGTACGTCTGAGGTGTTGTTCTTTATCTTCTTCACCCTGCTTGTAGCATTTGTGGAAGAAAGTATTTACCGCGGATTGATTTTCAAGACTTTACTCACTAAGGGCGCTAAAACGGCTGTGATTACTTCAAGCATACTCTTCTCTATTACCCACTTGCTTAATGCTTTATCCGGTACAGACATGACACAAATCCTCCTACAGCTCGTATATTCTCTTCTGATCGGTTTTGTGCTTTCTTTATTGATGCTGAAAAATAATAATATTCTACCGCTGATATTGTTTCATTTTGTACATAATCTGATTCAGTTTGTTGGAAATGATAATACAAGCGAATATATGGGGATCGATCTATTCATCCTTCTCGTACTCGCTGTGCATTGTCTCTGGCTGGCTCTATCCTTTAGAAAACCAACCCTATCGAGCAACCTAAATCAATCTAGTTAACGCAAAAGAGCGGTTCTCCAATAATCGGAGAACCGCTCTTTTTTGAAAAGTACAGCTATTCATGACGGACATGTTCATGCGTCTGCAGAAAAATCTGCTCTACATGCGCATCGTTGAGCGAATAGAATACCGTCTTTCCTTCTTTACGACGCTTCACAATTCGTAAATTGCGTAAATAACGGAGCTGATGGGATATCGCAGATTGTCCCATATCAAGGATCACGGACAAATCGTGTACACATAATTCTTTCTGGGACAAAGCGTAAATGAGCCGCACTCGTGTTGGATCACCCAACGCTTTGAACATCTCTGCCATTTTATCCGTTATTTCTCGGTCAGGCAGAATCAATGCAATGGATTCCGGTTCAAGCTCCGAACCCTTGCATGTGTTATCGCAATCTTCTAATGCCGTTGGCTCCATGCTATCGCCTCCTCCACCAGCTAGTCAGCTATGCTGATTGTTTTCCTCAATTATATGAAAACCAGCTCTGGATGTCCATGGAGAAGGCGTTTATAAGAATCGCTGTAAATCAGACCGCTTTACGATAAAAGGAGAGTAGTCCTGCCGCAAAAAACACAATAAAACTACCGCCCACTACCATCATCAGCGTTTCGAACGGTAAATTAAAAGCCCCAAACGTGTCATCACCATACGGCATCATAGCCAACATCGGTTGTACCCAAGGATAATAGGGGCCATAGGTTGAAGAATTGGCGATCAGCATATTAGGAATGGTCAGACTCACATTAAGCGCCAGCGGTGCGCCAAAACTGCTCCAGCCTTGAGAGATAGCCAGCTGCAGTGCAGCGAGTGGCAGACAGGCAATAAAGCCGCCAAATACCGAGCTAAGCAGCAGCGACCAAGGGATTGAATCCGGAATATTTCGGAATAAACCCATTCCCAGCACCATCACCAGGAACGTTAGTTGAACCGCAGCCAGCAATCCGATAATCATCACATATTTTGAGAGGTACACTGATAACCGAGTCACAGGCAGAGACAGCAACATCTTCCAGCCTCCGTCATGATGCTCATAACGACAGATCAGCGCTGCGAAAATACCCGAGAGCACAGGTAGAAACAGCAAGGCATGCATCATGGACATCACATTTAACAACAGTTCCCAACTCATCTTCTCCCCTTGATTATCTGCCAATGCCCCGGGAAGCAATGCTAAAATCGGACTGCCTATAACTAAAAGCCAGACATATGATTTAGACATTTTTAATCGTTCTGCCGACAACACTCTCCAAAATGAATTCATCGTTAATCCACATCCTTTCGTGCGAAGTGCAGTGCACCCGGCAAAAGAATCAGCAGCCCCAGCAGCAACCCTGCGCCGCTAAATAAGAGACGATGCGAAGATTCCCAAGCCATATATGGCCATGTTAAAGGAACCCACTCCGAAAGTAACATGGAGAAGATAGACACCAGAGATAAGGTTATTCCAAGAGCAACTGGCAATGTCTGATTACGGTTAGCCAGAGAAAGCCACAGCTGCAAAGCGATAACCGGCAACGCTGCAATATAGGACATAAAGCCAATTCGTAACACATCCAAATACGGAATCAGTTCGACCTTGAAGCCCAAAACAAGCCCTAAACCAACTGTACCCACCGAGAGCAGCAAACAAGAAACCGCCACTAGCACCAAACATAACACCAGCTTAGCCATAAATACTGAAGTACGTGAGATAGGTAGTGCCAAGAGCTGCTTCCACGAGCTCATCTGATGTTCTACATTTGCAATCAACGAGCATACTAAGGTCCCTCCAAGAAAAAGAGCAATGGGCACAAATGCAGCTACATTGTTCAGAAGCCCTCCCCATAAATCCGCACTATACTGCTCGCGAAGATAATCATAACGAAGGCCGAAGTTCAAGCCTTGCATGGCTACAAGTCCAAGCGGTCCAAGAAACACTAGAAACCAGAGTCCCTTGCCACGGATTTTGAGCCAATCCGCCGACAGTGCCCGCCACATCATGATTCCTCTCCTCCTACAACCTGCAGGAAGAAGTCCTCAAGTGATTGTCTCCGCTCCTCTACACGATAAATAGCATGCCCATTCTCTACCAAGGCTTTGACTAGCAAGGCAACTCTTGCATCGATCATCCGGGAGAAGACTAGCTTTTGGTCTTGAAGTATCCCTGTGTACCCCCGTTCTTCAGCAAGACGCAGCGCGGCCTCCGGGTCCGAGACTGCTAACCGCATTTCTCCCCCGGCTTGCCGCTGCAGATTCGTTATACTATCTTGGTACACCATTTGCCCTTGACGAATGATCCCTACGGTATCCGCCATTTGCTCAATTTCACTAAGCAAGTGACTGGATACTACGACGGTAATCCCTTGCTCCTGCGGCAATCGTTTAATCAGTCCGCGAATTTCCTGAATCCCTGACGGGTCAAGTCCGTTCGTCGGCTCATCCAGAATAAGCAGCTCCGGTTCCCCGAGCAAGGCAGCAGCAATACCTAGTCTCTGCTTCATCCCGAGGGAGAACCCTTTAACTGGACGTTTTTCTTCCCCTGTTAAGGAAACAATATCAAGCACCTCAGCAATCCGTGACTTCGGAGCACCAAGGATACGCCGGATGGCTTCAAGATTATCCACAGCGCTTAAGTGCCCGTAATAGGATGGAGACTCGACAAGCGACCCTACCTTCCGCAAAATTTGCAGTTTATGCTTGCGAAGATCCTGGCCGAAGACTTCAATCCTTCCTGATGTTGGAGTGATCAGTCCAAGCAGCATACGAATTGTTGTTGTTTTCCCTGCCCCGTTTGGGCCAAGAAAGCCATAGATCTCTCCCTTGCGGATGTTCAAATTTAAATTTTCCACCGCAGCCCGGCCACGGTATTTTTTTAATAAATCCTTCGTTTCAATCACTGTTTCTTTCATGTTCCTCACCTCGGTAATTAGCATAACGTCCCAAGGTTAAGAACAAGGCGGCACGAAGTTTAAGTTTTGTTTAAATTTGACGATATGGATGTTCAATGAAAATAAAGTCCTAGACCGCCGCTGTTTAATCAGCAAGATTTCTTAGAACAACGACATAAGGGTAAGGCTTGGACTTGGTCGCCACTCCGTCCTTCTGTAGTCTGCGGCTTCTCGCAAAGGCAACAGTATGGGCGGCGACCGACGAGCGCTGTGCGAATCAGGCATTCAACATTACGAACGGCGACCTGTTTCGTTGGAATGAGTTATAGCCGAAAATCGCTCAATACTTTGGCATGGAAACAGCGCCTCCGTTGCAGATGTCTCTAGACGTTGTCGGACAAGGAGCAGCTTTGGAACAAAATAATTGAGAAGCATGGGCTTGCTCGGCATTCCTATAAAGACGTATCCTCTTGGCTATTCGGCGATTTCGTGTTTGCATGGGATTACGATTTTTTTGCCGACGGAACTACGGCTCGACGTTTAGGCTTTCACAAATTCGTCGATACCGAAGAAATGTTTATGAACATCTTTGACGACTTCCGCAAGCGTAAAGTCATCCCGTAAATTACCGTATAAATTAAGAATGCCTACCTTATACGTGCTCAACATTTGGTTTTGTTTTATGTGGTTTTATCTAATGTTCGTTAAAAAAGCTTTGCAGCGTTTCTAATTTTACGCATAAAAATCTCCGTTCTGTCCATTCTACTTTTGATTAAAACACAAATGACCCGCAGGAAGGGACACTTTTAAAAAGTGTTCCATCTTACGGGTCACCGTTTCAGAGTTGAGGTTTTTGTACTCCTATTCTCCGACCAACCCAACACTGATTGTATTACCTTGAACAAATACCTGGAAGAACAGTTTAGTTCAGTCCTTGTCCTTTTTGGTGTAATTCAACATGATCGTTTTTGGCTCTGGATTATCCATTGGGTTCTATACCTCATGCGCCTTGACTTGTTATTTCTTCGATGGTGTTTCATTTTTGTGTTCAATAATTTGTAATACTTTTGGTTCAATAGCTTTTAACTGTTGTTCATTTGAACGATTACTTTTAGGAACTTCACCTTTAATTTCACCTTGAATTTGTCCATCAACCTGTGTTTTTGCAATGACATCAATCACTTGTTGTTTAGAGACATTTTTAGATGCTGCAATCTCCACAACAGATTTACCTTTTGCTAATTCTTGTTTTAATTCTTCTGGGCTAATTTTTAGTAAAGAAAACAGTTTTGCATCATTTAGATAGGCATCAGCAGAATAATCAGGCTTACCATTTCTAGAGAAAAAACCTTCTACTTTAATGTTTGAAGGTGTAGTCTCACCTCCGATCAGAGAAACACTGATTGTATTGCTCTGAACAAATACCTGATAGAACGGTGTTTTTGATCCCTTTTTGGTGTAATTCACCATAAACGTTTTTTGATCCGGGTTCTCCATTTTCTCCATAGCAAATTCGTACTCTTCGATGTTGCCATACATTTTATCAATTAGATAATCTACCTTCGACTTGATTTCCTGATCGGATAAAGTAGTGAGTGGCTTCTCCTTAGGCTCCCAATTCTCTTGAATCACGTGTTCAATCGCACCCGTAATACCGTTTGTATGAAGGGTAATCTTTTTGCCGGTTCCTTCTTTTTCCTGCAGTATGATGCTTGTTTGGACACCTTGAACGTTGCTTGCATCGATTATCTCAAACGATTTTGTTTCGGGAAATGTGCTATACAGCTTCTCAAGTGTTGCTTTGCCAACCTCATCCGCCTTGACTTGTTCAGCATTCATTGGTGTTCTAGTAAACATTTCAATCAGGGTAGGGGCCGCATATGCTGCGGTTGGAATTAAAATCGCAGCAGCAACTATTCCACCAATTAATCGTTTTTTCATGGTTATTCCGCTCCTTTTTGGTTGCAAATATTGAGAATAGGATTGTTCTATTCGTTTGGAAATAGCCGGAGGGCACTCCATAGTTTCTGCCTCTTTGTGCAGATGTTCACGGATTTTGCGTTCAGTTAGCATTGATCTTTTCCATCCTTTCTGGGGGGAGATTCCATAAGTTTTTTCGAAGCGCCTGAAGGCCAGCATGATATCTGGACTTGACTGTACCCAGCGGAATATCGAGCAATGTCGCGATTTCCTCAAGAGTATAGTCGTGAAAAAAGCGGAGGATAATCACCGTTCGCTGTTTGTCGGTCAGTTTTTGGATTGCCTTCGATATCATTTGATTCGTCCCATCCATCAACACAGTAGGTTGATCCCAATGAGACTCTTCCCGAGAGAAGGCACGAATGCGTTCAAAAATTCGGAATCTCCGCCAGCTCTTGACCCGAAATCTCTGCACTTGACGGATTACCAAGCCGTGTAGCCAGAAGTGGAAAGGTCGGTTCGTATCGTAGTTAGCAAGTGATGTCCACATTTGCATATAGATCTCATTCATGACATCTTCCCGATCCTGCTGATGATCCACCAGAAAGGAGACTGTCCGGTAGACGTCCTGATAGGTGGCATCATACATCGTATGAAACGCCTGTTGATCACCATCTTTCATTTTTATGAGTAATTGGTACATGTATTCACTTTGCATTCAGAGGGCCCTCCTAAGTAAGCTGCTTACACACTATATTGCCTCTCTATCAAAAAAAGGTTCGGTTTTCTTTGTTTTTTTTGCAAAAGGCTGAGTGTCGCCGACCATCGATCAGGAAGACTACCAGGAGTGCCACGACCCTTATGGCAGCCGTGGCCTGTCTAGTGCTTTATTTTTCAGTCTAATCACACTGATCACTGGCTGTCGTAAAGGGATACTAAGTATTTGGATTGACTCATATACTTGCTTCCGATTTGCTGCATGTGGCAAATATACATTTAACGCAAAACAAACATTACGTCCACTACGAGAATAAAACAAAAGCCGGATTCCTTAGAGTAGGAAAACCCGGCTTTTTAACTATTGGATAGTCCTTCGAAATATTTCAACACAGGTCATTGATAACTCCTGAGAATTGGAACCATTAAATGGCCCTATTAAACATTATAACTACAACCAAATATATTACGCTATTCTGCTCGTTAGTTGTTAAAACAGGTGCCGTTGAGCTCGTTTTTATTGACTATTTTTTCCCGTGAGAGCTTAATGACGATGGTAAGTCTAAGATTTTATTTTCTTTCTACAGCGGATTAAAGATTACTACGGAAGTTCCATCTCCTGTACTCTCCATATCCCACTCTAACTCCATATGCTTCATTAACAGATCCACGATGGACAGCCCTAATCCTGCCCCTTTGTAATCGGATGGACTCTGGATACCTCTGCCGTGATCCGTAATCAAAATAACACGTTGCCCATTACGGGACTCCGTAGAAATCCCTACATAAAGACCACTGCTGGCATGACGTACAATATTCTGAAACAGATTATCAAGAATACGGCGGAACCAGACCTCATCCACCATCCAGAACAGCGGATCAGCCTCCAGGTCAATATCGATCTCGAAGTTCTCTTTTTCCCATACGGGGTACCAAGCAGCAGCACTTTCCCGCAACAAGCGCAAGACATCTTTACGCTCCTTCTTCAAAGTGATCCGTCCGCTGTTGAGGAGATTGTAGGATAAAAGATTCTCGATCAAGACGCTAAGATCTGCTATACGCTTATCCATTAGCTCTAAGGACTGTTGTCCTTGCGGGGTTAAGCTCTCCTTAGTCATTACATGAATGTGGCTGCGGATAACAGTTAGCGGTGTACGTAAGTCATGAGATAAGTTGGATACTAAACGCTTACGCAGCTCTTCCTCTTCGATTTCCCTCTTTCGACTTTCGTCAAGCTTCGCCACCATCGTGTTAAAAGCTTCCTCCAGTCTGCCAATCTCATCCAGCTTGCCCGTCATAATAGACTTAGGCATTCTATCCGGTCCCGTAATCGTCATCGCGGTTTGCAGCTGTAGTAGCCGTTTGCGTATTTTTCTAAAGAACAGCAAAGAAACCAGTGCGAACCCTCCAAAAAGTACAAAGAGCACAAAGTAATACAAAGCCCAAGCCCCGACTCCCCCATAAGCCCCTTTGTTGAGCAGCTTGTTTGGAATTTGCATTACCATAAAGCCTTTACCCGCATCCACTCGGTCTCCCATAAAGGCGACGATGGCTAAAGGATCACGCTTTGTACTTTCTTTCATAAAAAAAATAGCCTCAGCCGCCGTCCACTGCTCCGGAACTCCGCTGCCATGGTCCGGATTGCCTTCATCAGGTGTGAGAATCAACTGGGTCATTCCCTGCCCATCTACCCAAAACATAGTAGCCTCAGTGTATTTCCGGCTCAGTTCATATAGCCGCTCATTTATGCCTTCTGAAGAAGCATCTTCCAATTGAAGCGCCTCTTTATGCCACATGGTCTCCAGCGCTGCAACACTCGAATACAGAGAGGTGTCTACAGGTGGAGCCCCTTTAGTCACTTCATTAACCATATTGTAGAGAACAAAAGATAACGGCAGGACCACAGGGATAAAAAGCAGTGCAGAAACAATAATAAGCAAATATCCCGATAGCAAAGAGGAGTTACGCTGCTTGCGAATGCGCCCTGACCCCCTCATGCTCTTACCCGATATCCGATCCCCCGGACAGTTTCTATAATTTCGGGATTTCCCGGATCAAGTTCTAACTTTTCGCGCAAATATCGTATATGTACCATCAAAGTTTTATCCCCTTCGAGATAGGCTTCTCCCCAGACGGCTTCATAAATCTGCTCCTTCGTCATAATCTGGCCGAGATGACGCAGCAAATAAGAAAAAATCTGAAATTGCTTACCCGTAAGCATGACTTCTTCCTGTGTCTGAGCATTTATTACTCGGTTATCCCCTTCATATACGACTAGGTGTTTAAGCGTGAGCGAATCCTGAACAGATGCCCCATTCCGCCTGAGCAGCACTTCAATTCTGGCAGCCAATTCATCCGGATGAAAAGGCTTCGTCAAATAATCATCCGCGAATTCAAGCCCCTGCAGTTTATCATCAATAGAGGTTCGCGCAGAGAGCATCAAGATCGGAAGCTTAGGGTACGCCCGCTTCAATCGTTGTCCGACAGTAAAGCCATCCAGGCCAGGAAGCATTACATCCAGAATGGCCAATTGACAAGGCGCCGCTTCCTCCGTCGCTCCCTCCCCGCTCCGCAGCCAACGCACACTATAACCACGCTCACTTAAATCCGCAGACACGACGCTGCCGATTTCATGATCATCTTCAATATATAACAGAGTAACGGTCATGTATTTTAAGTCCTCCCCTGAGAAATTACGTAAAAAGTTGAAGTCATTATAACATGTTTTAACAGGTCACTCAGGGACTTATCTTTTAAAAAAGCCCTCCTAAACCCGTGGGGGATAGGAAGGCTTTCAGAATCGATTTTAAATTGGTTTAGGGAGTCCACACGCCGTGCTCTTTATTACTGCCAACATACTCAATACGCGTTGGAGTAAGTTCAAGAATCACATAATTAGGGTCATCAGGCCCAGTAAACCATGGCTCCAGCTCTTTGTTCCACACCTTTGTGCGCAGCCCTTCGTCCTTAGAAACGGTAGCGGTGGCTTCAATCTCCAGCACATCTTTGCTTCCGCCTGACTCATATCCAAGCAGTAAAAAAGCATTCGGATTATTCGATAATTCCTCCACCTTATGAGTTTTGCGATTCGTAGCTAAATAAATCTTCAAACCCTCATGGAAAATGGCCATGTAACGTACTTTCGGCTTATTTCCTTCTTCGATCGTACCAAAGGAACCAAACTTGTTGTCATCCAATGCTCTAATAATGAGTTGCTCCAGTTGTTTGTTATCCATTACGTAAATCTCTCCCTTCAAGCATGTAAACAAAAGTTTATATATCCAAGCTCACCGTTTGGATTTATCATAACAATGGTGCTTATTATAATGTACCCTTCCGGTTCACATTGAATCCGACCTTACTCCATAAACTACTTTCAATATAAGGAGCTTACTTCGTGAAAAAACTGATCTGGATCGGCTGTCTTTCCTACTTTGTCATTGGCCTTGCTCATGTAGTGCTGGGATCTATTCTTCCCGTTCTGCTACAGCATTATGACCAAAATTATAGTGCCGGCGGGCAATTAATCTTTAGTCAATTCGCTGGTTTTTTGGCTGGTGTGCTTGTCTCTCCCCTACTCAATCGCCGTTTTGGGAAACGAGGAGGCATCATTATCGCCACCGCTCTTCTCCTGACTGCTGAGATTGCGTATGCTTTTCTACCCCCTTGGGAGTGGATGTATGTCATTGCTGTTGCGGCTGGCTTTGGTTTCGGTATGATCGAAGCCGTCATCGGCACCATCATTATCGGAGCTGTGACAGAAGGAACCGCGATTGCGATGAGCCGACTTGAAGTCCTATTTGGGATAGGAGCACTTGTAATGCCTCTTATCGCCAGTCCGCTCATTGCTACCGGAGCATGGAGATTGGCATTCCTAATTGTCGCTGGCTTCTCATTACTTTCCCTCATTCTCTGGGGAAGAGGCCATTTTGGGAATCTGCAGCCCATACTGGACGAGCGAGCACCTCGCAAAGTCTCAGCATCCGCACATTCCTCGCAGTCCAGCACACAGCTTCCGTATAAAGGGAAACAATGGATTCTGCTGGGCATCTTCATCCTTTTCTTCTTTCTTTATGTAGGTACGGAGATGAGTCTGGTCAACTTTATGCCCGCCATCTTTATCGCCAAGCTAGGGATGACAGAATCTGCGGCGGCGCTGACAGTCACTTTCTTTTGGCTAGCTATGTCTACAGGAAGATTGTTTGCTGGAGTGATTGCAGAGAAAATTTCTTACCGTGTATATATTTTAAGTAGCTGTTTACTGACCTTGTTACTGCTGGCTCTTTTTCCGTTCACAGATAATCGATTAGCTGCATTCATCGTAATTATGCTACTTGGGCTATTTATGTCCGGTATTTTCTCCATAGCTCTAGTCTTCTCCAGCAAGATGCTACCAGGAGCCGAAGAATCAACACCCAGCATAATGATCGCTGCTGGAGGTGTCGGTGGAGCTCTGCTGCCCCTATTTATGGGCTGGTCTATGGACCATCTAAAAGTGGCACAAACTGCTGGGTTACTTGCCGGTTTTGCCGCCTTCTTGTTCTTGCTGAGCATTGCCACATGGAGATTCCAATCCAGACAAGCAGTGCAAAGAAAGAGTTCCAGTATTTAGAATGTTAAAATGGTATCAACCTAATCCTTTTAGGGTAATGTCATCTATAAGCATATTCTGAGCACAAGGATGGACGATGAATGGATAAGCTTTCAACTGAGCCTTTATTACATACTGCGCTTATGCAGTTTATTTTTCCCTTTTCAATAAAAAAGGGCGATTCTAAGAAGCTTATCCAACAATTGCAGGATGATGGCTTCACACGTTTTTTTCTGGATAATAAAGAGTTAGAAAATGCCTATTACGGAGAAGATCACTGTGTTTCCCATGAACGGATGGAGCGCACCTATTTACCGTTTGCTGCACATATTCTTTTTCCACGCAAGAAGGATGTAGACTCTTTCCGCCGCTTTTCCAGAGTCAATAATCTGGACTGTATTCTAGAGATTCCTCAGCAGTCTATATTTTTTAAAATTCTCTCGACGGATATATTCATATGTCCTTTTCAGCTTGGATTTGTGACGATACGTGTCCAGCTTGAGGGGGATTCGATTCCCTTTAGTATTGCACTGGAATTCGCGGACCGCTTCCGGACGCTTGAGAATACCTTCGTACAGGATGACTACACCTATATCCATTGCGGAGAACAGACCTATGAGATGGTAGAGGATTTTGTCTTCCGAAATCTGGTGGATGGACTGGAGCCTTTTCTGGATCACTCGGATATTAATGGGGCTTATTTCGAGACCCTTCCCTTTTTCGTAGATGAAAGAATGCAGGTGCAAGCCTTTTATGGCTTTCAGAGTGAAGGAGATTCTGATGAGATTAGTATAAATATGCGCTATCGCGCCTCTCAGCTTGATGGAATTGATCTGAACGGGAAGCCCTATGCCAGTGCCAGCGATCCAGCGTATATTGCGAACTACTGTCATGAGCATTCCTATAATCGATGGGGCCCAGACTCGTATTATATGATGAATGAGCAGACCTTTTGCTGTCTGACCCGAGCTGAACCAAAGATCGCCGTTAGCCTGGCCAACCAGATGTACGGGCAATATTATTACGGATTTCTACTCAATATTTTCCACAAAATTGTTCTGCTAAAGCTGGCAAATATGCATTCCCGACTACGCATAAACCACGATTATGATGAGATCGACAATTTAATCTACTCGATTAATAAATTCTCGGCAAAGTTTTATTTCTTGGAGCTGATTTCACAGTCGCAAGGACGGGAGATTTTTCTTCAGCTGCGTAAAGTATACGGGAATGACGCTCTGTTCGAGGAAGTAAAAGAAACCTTGACTGACCTGTTTCAGTATCAAGATAAGTTCCAATCGAAGCGCCGGGATAATCTGCTGATGATCCTCACTGTATTTACGGTGGTAAGTGGGATTTATGGCATGAATCAAGTCATTGACGATCTGGATGGAAAGATTCAATGGAGTAAGATGGTTAGCTATTCCCCCTTTGAGTTTCTTGCTCTTTTCGTGATTATGAGCGGGATAATGATCAGTGTTGTCCTTACGCTAGGTGCTCTGGTTACTGAGCTTAAGCGGCGTCATCGCAAGAAACATAAAGATCTGGATTAATGAAAACGGACGGAGAGATTCGAAAAATTTAGGCGCGTGCTACTAGACATTCCGAGAACAGCCGTCTATAATACACCGTATGCAAGCATAAACGCCTTCAGCGTCCTTATAAAGACGATTAGCGTTTAAGCGAGAAATACCCGTTAACTTCATAGAACCAGGGGTGCTGGAATTGGCCGGCTGAGATTGTATCCCACAAGATACTGACCCTTATACCTGATCTGGATAATGCCAGCGTAGGAATCGCCAATTGGTTTTGGTCCCTGTGACCTTTACTAACCTTGCGCCAAGCCAGCGTCCCGATCACTCGGGGCGCTTTTTTTGTGTAGATCACAAAAGATGTAGAAGAAATGTACATACTACACTTTATGGTTCATGTTGGATGACGGGATCTGGCAACCTTAAAGGAGAGAAGAAGACATGCAACTCAAAAAAGCACTTATGCTTAGCCTCACCTGTATGCTCATTCTTGCGATTGCCGGATGCGGCAGCAACAATGGGAATACAGCCGGAAACAAAGGAAATGCTGCGGATTCGAATGCAGCGACCGGATCAAATGCTCCGAAAGAGCTTACCAAAGTTAAGGTTGCACTGGATTGGACACCGAATACGAACCACACCGGTCTATACGTAGCCAAGGATCTTGGTTATTACGCGGAAGAAGGTCTGGATGTAGAAATCGTTCAACCTGGCGCAGCGGGTTCTGATACTATGGTTACCTCTGGCGAAGCCGCTTTTGGGATCAGCGCTCAGGAAGGATTGACTCTAGCCCGTCTACAAGGCGTTCCCCTTGTCTCGATTGCAGCCATTATTCAGCATAATACTTCGGGATTCGCCGCTCCAGTAGACCGCAATATTAAATCACCAAAAGATTTTGAGGGTAAAACCTACGGCGGTTGGGGCTCTCCTGCTGAAGAAGCAGCCATGAAGGCGATCATGGACCCTGTTGGTGGCGATGTGAAAAAGGTGAAGCTAATCAGTATTGGTGAAGCTGACTATTTTACCGCAGTCAAACGTGACATTGATTTCGCTTGGATCTTCTACGCTTGGACAGGTATTGAAGCCGAACTGCGTGGTGAGCCTCTGGATATGCTCTACTTGAAGGATTATGCGCCTCAGCTCGATTATTACACCCCTGTGCTGACCACGAGTGAGAAGCAGATTTCTGAGAATCCAGATTTGGTGAAGGCTTTCCTGAAAGCTACATCGAAGGGTTATCAATATGCGATTGATCATCCAGAAGAGGCTGCCGCTACATTATCCAAGGCTGTGCCTGACCTTGATGCAGAGCTTGTCCTAGCTAGCCAAAAATGGCTTAGCCCGAAATATAAGGACGACGCCCCACGCTGGGGAGAGCAAAAAACCGAGGTCTGGCAGAATTACGGCGACTGGATGTATGATTTGAAGCTGCTGGACAAACCGCTGGATGCAGCTAGTGCATTCACGAATGATTTTTTACCGGCGGAGTAGACCGGACTTCCCAAGTTCGTTCAAGATTCGACGCCGAATCTGCTTCCTGAATTACATCGTTATCAAAGTTGGCTTTTTGAACTTACCTATTTCAATGAGAGTTCAAAAAGTCGACTTTCAGAACCAAGAAGGTTGAACGTTACTTGAGGAAGGAGGAACGGAGCGTAGTGATGTGCTACGTGAGTACCGGACTTCCCAAGTTCGTTCAAGATTCGACGCCGAATCTGCTTCCTGAATTACATCGTTATCAAAGTTGGCTTTTTGAACTTACCTATACTATTTGAGAGGATTGATTATTGTGGCTAATACATTATTAAGCATTCAAGTAATTCCTAAGACTCCAAACAATGAGGACTCCATCCCATACGTAGATAAAGCGATTGAAGTTATTCAAAAATCCGGCGTTAAACATCAGGTGAATCCACTGGAAACTACTATGGAAGGTGAACTGAGCGAGCTTCTGGAGGTTGTACGTCAAATGCAGGAGGCGCTGATCGAGGCAGGTAGTCCAAGCGTGATCTCCCAAATCAAAATCGCTCATAACCCTAACGGAATCAGCATGGATAAATTGACGGAGAAATATCGGCCGTGAGATCGACCTGGAAGCTAATATGGCCGCCCCTTGTGGCGGTCGTCTTCTTTTTAACCGTATGGCAGTTATCTGTTTCTCTATTCCATATCGAATCCTGGATTCTGCCGAGTCCTGCTGATATTGCTCGCGAATCCACCAGTAATGCCTCAGGTCTCTGGGCTCATACGATGGCTACGCTCCGACTCACATTAATCGGTTTTCCTATTGGTACAGGTGTAGGCTTGATCGTTGCGCTACTTTTGCATCTTTTACCTTGGGCTAGACGGGCTTTTTATCCACTCATTATTCTGAGTCAAAATGTTCCCTCTATCGCACTCGGACCACTGCTTATCATCTGGTTTGGCTTCGGCCTTTTGCCCAAAATCGTGCTGATTACAATGGTATGCTTCTTCCCGGTAGCTGTCGCTGCAATGGGCGGCTTGTCTCAAAGTGATCAGGTCATGATGAATTATATGAAAATGGCGGGCGCAAGCAAGTGGCAAATCTTCACCAAGCTGGAGCTTCCGTCTTCTATCCCGGCACTATTTTCCGGTGTGAAAATATCAGCTACCTATGCGGTTATGGGAGCCGTGGTCGCTGAGTGGATTGGCGCGGATAAAGGGATTGGCTATTATATGCTCTTGCAAAAATCGGCTTACCGTACGGATCGGATGTTTGTCGCTATTGTTATTATTGTGCTCCTTAGTCTTGTGCTTTTTGCGATTATCGCCTTGCTCGAAAAATGGTTAGTTCGCTGGAAACCGCGCCGTAACTCATAGAAAGGAAGATGCCTGTATGTCTCAAGCGACGCAAATAGAGCAAAGAACAACTGAAATCATAAGCTCTCCTGAAGCTCATACTGCACCACCTGCTCTTGAAGTAAGCGGCATCTCCAAGTCCTTCACCCATCGTCGCCGCGAGACGAACGTGCTTAACAACGTCTCTCTTAAGGTAGAGCAGCAAGAGTTCGTTTCGATCGTCGGTCCTTCCGGCTGCGGAAAAAGCACCTTATTCCATATGATCGGCGGACTAGTGAAGCCCGATGCAGGAACGATCCGCATGAACGGCAGAGCCGTTACGGGTCAACGTGGTGAAATCAGTTATATGCCGCAGCAGCCTGCGCTTTTTCCTTGGCGAACGATTGAAGATAATGTACTGCTAGCCGGGGAAATTAAAGGCGCTCTGCAGGATGGAGCTCGTGAAGAAGCGCGCCAGTGGCTCGCCAAGGTTGGCTTGAATGGATTCGAACAGGCTTATCCGCATATGCTGTCTGGTGGGATGCAGCAGCGTGCTGCTTTTCTCAGAGCATTGCTGGCTCCGCAGGAGTTGATGCTGCTCGATGAACCTTTCAGCGCATTGGATGCACTAACTCGCAGCGAAATGCAGCGCTGGCTGCTGGAGCTGTGGGAGGAGAATCGCCGCTCCGTGCTATTCATTACCCATAACATCGAAGAAGCGTTGCTGCTCTCAAATCGTATTTATGTATTCTCAGGTCGCCCCGGCTCCATCCTACATACTGTTGACGTGCCATTTCCACGGCCACGCCGCGATGAGATTACGGATTCCCCGGACTTTCTTAAACTCAAACGCCAGCTGTCACAGTGGATGCGAGAAGAACAAGCTAAAAGCGAGAAGTAGCTTTTTGAATAGAGGTCACTCCACTCACTTTAAACGAGAGATTAAACAAAGAACCGCCCGGGCTTCAATTAGCCCAAGCGGTTCTTTTGTTTTAACCAGAATAGCAGTTAAATCTTATTGTGCTTGTACAAACTCAGCAGATTTAATCCCTGCTTGACGGCCGAAAATAATGATTTCTGCTACAGAGTTACCGCCGATCCGGTTTTGACCGTGCAATCCACCTGTAACTTCACCAGCCGCATACAGGCCAGGAATAGCAGCGCCGTCTTTATTTAATACTTCTGTGTTCGTATTGATCTTCACGCCGCCCATGGTGTAATGAATCCCTGGGGCGATCTTAATAGCGTAGTAAGGACCCGCGGACAAATCGTTGTCCATCCCTGTTGTTCTGCCGAATTCAGCATCGTTCTTGTTCTTTACCGCGCTGTTCCAAGTATCAAGTGTCGCTTTTAGCTTATCGGCTGGAACACCGATTTCTTTCGCCAATGCTTCGATGGTATCCGCTTGGATCACGAAGCCCATTTTGTCATATTGTTCAATTGCTTTCACGCGTGATTTGACACCGGAATCAAAGACAAGCGTAGCCGCTTTTTCAGGAAGTGCATTGATCGCTTCGGTAACTTTATCACGTGTAGTCAATTCGTTTACGAACCGTGTGCCTTCGCTATTTACGAGGATAGAGCCTTCGCCGCGTACAGCTTCCCCGATCAGATAAGATTTTTCTTGTTGAACTGTTGGGTGAACCTGGATTTGATCCATATCAACGGTCGTTCCGCCAAGTGCCTCAATCATCTTGATTCCGTCGCCGGTACTGCCGATTTGGTTAGTCGTTACGTATCCTTCCAGATCAGGTCTAACTTTTGATATCATATCCATGTTGGATCCAAAACCACCTGTTGTTACAACAACTGCCTTCGCTGTAATGGTTTTTTCATCAGCTTGGTTAAAGAGTACTTTGACGCCGTTAGCCTTACCGTCTTTTTGAGTAATTTCTTTAACATCCGCGTTCACAAACAGTGGAATTTCTTTTTCTTGTACGTTTCTAACCAATCCTTTGACAAGGTATTGGCCTACCGCAGAGCCGTCTTCTGGACGGTGGGTGCGTTTTTCGCTCATGCCGCCTGTGATCGTAATATTGTTCAGCTTAATTCCGATCGAATCCAACCAATCGATTGCACTTGCGGAATTGTCAACGAAGAAACGAAGCATCTCTTTATCGTTCGTGTCATGGCCGCCCTTTAATGTCTCTTCATAAAACTTATCATTGCTATCTTCAATGCTTTGCTCTTTTTGAAATTTCGTTTGGGAAGCGTTCATTCCTGAGGAGGATTTACTTGTATTCCCACCTGCAACCGGCATTTTTTCTAAAATAACAGGGTTCAAGCCTTTGGCCTTAGCTTCCAGTGCAGCAGACATTCCTGCACCACCAGCACCAACAATAACGATATCATAATTATCTTTTAATTGATCCAGTGGTGTGTAACTAGCTTCTGATGCACCTGATACGGCTTCAGCTTTATCATTTTTGGCCGTCTCATTTACCTTACTTTTGTTCTCGTTGCCATTACTATTACCTGCGCTGTTGCTATTACTGTTACCGCAGCCTGCGATTACGAGCATGACAGAGAGAATGAGAATGAGAGCAGTACTTGTTGTCTTCTTCATCTTTATAACGCCCCTTTGTGAATGTTTTCACATTTATGATAACGCAAAGTCGATGTTTTGTGAAGGTATTTCTGTAATTAGTTATGATTACTGTTACATTTTCATGTATATTTTCATTTAAATTTCCATAAAAATCCTCAATTTCAAAGGCTCCATAGCTTACTACTCAAAGAAAGCCACCCTATCCAGGGTGGCCTTTAATCTTATTTTCTTATCAGCGTGTGAAACACAAATTTGGGTAGTACGGACTGTCTGTGCCTTAAGGTATATAAGCTATAACTTCAATTTCTACGAGCCCATCCTTAGGCAGACGTGCTACTTCAACAGCGCTGCGAGCAGGGTATGGCTGAGCAAAAAACCTTCCGTAAATCTCATTCACCTTAAGAAAATCATTCATATCCTTTAGGAAAACGGTCGTCTTTATTACCTGATCCATGCTTGTACCCGCCGCTTCCAGTATAGCTTTGACATTCAGCAACGATCGTTTGGTCTGTTCCTCAACCGTAGCAGGAAAAGTCCCCTTAACCGGGTCTAGTCCGAGTTGTCCTGAAGTATATAAGACGTTCCCAAGCTTTACAGCTTGAGAGTAAGGTCCAATTGCACCTGGTGCATCCGTTGTTATTACAGTTTCTTTATGCATATTTGTCATTTTAAAAGACTCCTTTATCCAGCTTGTTCATTAGTGTTACCGTCATATTCCTTTAGCATTTCTGCCTGTTGCTCTGGCGTTAACTTCGCGATACCGAATCCCGTGAAGCCCCATATCGTCGCAAAGATTATTCCTGTCCAACAGAGAACAGCCCAAGGTAAATAATCTAGCGTTGCAACACCCAGCGTACCCGCCATATAAGCACCTGCAGCTGTCCAAGGCAGAATAGGCTCGGTAATCGCCGCTGAATCCTCGATGGTACGTCCCAAGTTCTTCGGATGCAAGCCCCGACGGATATATGCTTCACGCAGCATTTCCCCTGGCATTAAGATGGATACCTGACCATTACTTGTAACTCCGATCATCGTAAGACCTGTAACAATTGTTGCTACGATCATTGAACCTGTGGAATGGACGAACTTCAAAAGCTTATTAACAATCAATTCCAAGGACTTCGTCAGAGATATGGTTCCAGCGAACGTGATTGCACAGAAGCAAATGAGAAGTGTACCCATCATGGAGTTCATTCCGCCACGATTTAGAAGACGGGGTACATCTTCAATAACGTTGGCAGAATCAAACCCAGCTACTTGAACCATAGAAATATTAAATCCATTAACAACAGAAGATACGACATCATTCAAAGTAAATCCCTGGAATACAAGTGCGTTAGCCATAGCGAACATAGAAGAAATCAGCATGACCGGTATTGTCGGTTTCTTCGTAATTGAACCATACAAGATGATTAATACGGGTACTATAAGCAGCAGATTAAAGTCATAAATTGTATTCAACGATCCCATGATTGTTCCAACCTTCTCCGGAACAATAGCACCTGCGGCATCTGTGTTTAGGCCTGTAATAATAAAAACAACGCTTGCGACAATAAAGGAAGGAATTGTGGTATACAATAAATGTCCAATATGTTCATATAGATTGACACCTGTTGCTAACGCCGCAATATTGGTTGTGTCTGAAAGCGGTGACAATTTATCACCAAAATAAGCACCTGCAACTACAGCACCAGCCACTGCTGCTAGGTTTGAATCCATACCCGCGCCAACGCCCATAAAAGCAACCCCGATCGTTCCCGCTGACCCCCAAGATGTGCCCGTACAAAGCGAAACGGCAGCTGTCGCAATAAATGCGGTAATAAGCAGAAATTGTGGACTAATAATTTTTAATCCATAGTAAATCATCATCGGAATCGTTCCACCAACCATCCATGCCCCAATCATAAAACCAACCATGATCAGAATAAGAATGGCGGGCATCGTTTTCGCGATCTTACCAGCGATAGATTCTAGTATGTCGTTATAGCTATAACCAAGAATAATCGCGATAATACCAGCAACAACCGCTGAGGTAATAATAAGTGGTTCTGGTGGTAATTCAAACAACACATACCCTAAACTAAGTAGCACAATCATCGTAATAATCGGCAATAGCGCTAAGAACATCGTCGGCTGTTTCTTGACTCTTGGTGTTTCTGATTTGGACATGATTATTATCCCCCTTGATACGGATCTGAGAAAGGCTACTAACGAGGTCTTTCAAGGTCATTGATAAAGAGTTTTTTTATTATGAATTTTTTAATGGATAGGCTCGGTACAGCCGATGAAAAGCTTCTTGTAACATGGGCAGTGGCGTTGCAATATTTAAGCGAATAAAGCCTTCTCCTGATGCCCCAAAACCTGTTCCAAAGCTCACACTAACCTTAGCATCGGACTCAATCCACTGCTTTAGCTCTGCTTCGTTGGTGCTAATTGCCCTACAATCAACCCATAATAGATAGGTTCCTTCTGACTCGATCACGCGAAGCTCAGGCATATATTCAGCTATATAAGCTTTCACCCAATCGATATTGGCTGTGATATACCCTCGTAATTCTTCCAGCCATTCATCGCATTCCGTATAAGCCACTTCTAATGCAGGTACTGCAAAAAAGGTCGGGTTATGACAGCCTGCTTGCTGTAAGCAATGTCTGAATTTCTCACGCAGCTGATCATTCGGAATCACGATGTTAGCAATTTCAAGGCTTGCAAGATTAAAGGTCTTCCCTGGGGAAGTACAGATAAAGGATCGCTGCTCTGCCTCAGTCGATATCTTCCCGATTATCGTATGCTCATGGCCTTCATGGATAAAATCGGCATGAATATCATCCGATACAATATAAGCATCATACTTTGTACACAAGCTAACGATTCGTTCTAGTTCAGCTCGTGTCCATACTCGTCCAACCGGATTATGCGGTGAGATGAGCAGTACAATTTTAACCCCTGCTTGCATCCGCAACTCCATATCAGCAAAATCGATCTCATAACGCCCGTTCACTTCACGAAGCGGACTTTCCACTAATACGCGGTTATTTAGTTCTACCGATTTAGCAACCGGCTGATAGGCTGGAGTATGAATTAACACTTGATCACCTGGTTGAGTGAAGTTCTGAATGATCAGAGAAACCGCTTGCACAATACGAGGGCAAAACACGATCCATTCTTGCGGAACCTCCCAATCGTAAGCTTTTTTAATCCATCCCTGAACTGCCTCATAATAAGGTGGAAAAGGATCGGTATATCCATATATGCCATGCTTCGCCATCTCCGTTACTCGCTCTATCACCTGTGGGGGGGCTTGAAGATCCATATCCGCGACGGAAAGCGCTATCATTTCTCTGCCCAAAACTTGCGCCATACCATCCCATTTAGCGCAATTGGTCCCATATCGGCTAACAACCTTATCAAAGTCTATTGTCATCTAGCCCACTTCCTCTCTTGAGAGTTCTGTTTATTCTCACTTAATTTTTTGCAAATAACGATAAACTGTTGGCTCAGATATCATCAAGGTCTTAGCGACTTGAGAAACTCCGCCTTTAAGTAGAAACACGCCCTGCTCGTTAAGTACTTTCACAAGTTCAATCTTCTCTTTCGAGGACAATCGCTCTGCCGGGACATTAATTTTACCGAGCACCGAATCAATCATGTGCTGGAGTAGGTCATCTACGTTTCCTTGTAAATACTCTTCCGTCTGCTTCTCTACAACCTCTTGTTGTGGTATTAACGGTACTGGTGGAAGTGTTGATCCTCCTTGCAAAATGTTTTGTATCCACTCAGCTGCAACCTCCATATGCGTGACATCAATGTTAATACACATCATACCGACCAATTCGCTGCTGCTGTTTTTAATATAATAAGTAGCGGAGCGAAATACCTGACCTTGCGAACCACGCGCTTTATAGTTAGCAATAAACGGTTGCTCACGGTAGGACTCATCTTTCAACAGCTTAAGCACGAGATCTGTTGAACTATCGCCTACTTTACGCCCACTAATGTATCCGTTCTCAATAAAAATAATTGAACGCTCTGGATTGCTTATATCATGAATAACAACCTCACATTTTGAACCTATAATTGAAGCAATAAAAGAAGCGATTGGAAAATAGGACTCCAGGCAGCTGCGATCTTCTAACATGTGAGCATCTCACTCCTTTCGTTTTACGTCTTTTCTATTTTGATAATAATTTATTATCTTGATAAGATTTTATTACAACATTCTTAAAAAAGCAATCAGTAATATATTGGAATTGTTCCAGCCAATATTCTCTCTTAAATACTTAGGGCATATTTCCTGTAAAGCGATAACAAAAAAAGTCTTTCACTATTTCTACAAATTGCAGAAATAGTGAAAGACTATATTTACTGCTGTGCCTTATTTCCTAATCATAGCTCGATACACGAATTTAGGAAGAACTGCTTGCCTGCGCCAGCGCGACTTTTGTCCTTTGGCCACAGGTGCGAATAAGAGTCGATGCAGCCACTCCAAATTGAGCTTCTTCCATATCGCAGGGGCTGGAGTCACTTTTCCCGCTATAACATCCAAGCTTCCCCCCACGCCAAACACAACCTTAACCTGAGAAAGCGCCTGTTTATGCTTATAAACCCACTTGTCAGAGTATGGAGCCCCCATCGCGACAATCAGGAAATCTGGCTGTGCGTGCTGAATTTCTGCCACAATGGCCGGTTCCTCTTCTTTAGTAAGAAAACCATTATGTCTTCCGGCAATTTTCACATTCGGATATAGCTCTGTAATCTTTTCGACCGCTTTACAGCTGGTATGCTCATCCGTGCCTAAGAAATAAAAGCTCCAGCCCAGCTTATTCCCTTGTGCAAGCAGCTCAAGAAGTAGTTCATACCCCGTAACTCGTTCAGCTATAGGGTCACCTTTTCTTCTCGATGCCAGCACAATGCCAATCCCATCAGGAGTAATCAAATCTGCCTCATGGAGTATGGTTCGAAGCAGCTCGTCTGATTGGCTTGTTATCGTAATTTCCGGGTTCGCCGTAATCAAATGAAATAGCTTCGGTTCTCCGGATTGAATATGTTTTGTTAGATGAAGTGTTGTCTCGTTAAGTGTTAGTTTTGAAAAAGGAACGCCTAATATAGAGACTGTCCCAGCCATTTAATCACCTCTTACTGAAAAGTTCATTCCAGTATACCTTACCGTAATCAAGAAGGATAGTCAGCGTCATTACTCCGTTTATTCCTTCAAAAACTTCCACCACTCTATTAACCAAGGTTCATCGATCCCTCGCAGGCGGAATTCCTCCAAAAGTATCTTTCGAAATTGTTTTTCCATTTTGACAAAATTATTGTCCTCCTGGTGCATGGGAGCAAAGGATTCATCCTCTCTAAGATAACTCCAAAAATCGCCTGCACACTCCAAAATCTTTCGACCTACGACCGTTTGCTGCGCTACGGGAACAAGCCATTTGTCATAGGGATACGGATAACCTTCAATAGTGATTGCACAGCGTAAAGCCTCTTTATAAAGAGAAACCGCTAAGAACAAGATGGGAAAGGCGTCGCCACGAACTACAGGATTATCTAGACTTCTGGCATAGCTTCTTAGCTGTATGTATGAATTCTTACGAAATTTCATTAGTACTTCAGGTTGGAGTGGAACATAGGAATGAAAAAGTGACTTCAGATCCAGCAGATCGTAGTAAATATAGGACACAGATGCATTCCATAGCCATTCCATATCCCCACTCATTAAAGCTTCTTTGATATCAGATATTTTATGGAGTGTATAATGCCCTATCTTCCCACTCGGAAGCCTTAAATCCATAAAAAAACTACTGTGCTCCGGAATCAGCCCGGCTTCCTCGAACCGATGATTAATACTGTTGTAAGACTCATCCTCACAAATAATGATTATATCTACATCCGACTGCCCATCTACCACCCCGAGTGCGGTCGATCCATCTAGGATAATGCTTACCCTCTGACGATCTTCTTGCAATAACGGATGATTTAGGATCTCTTGCGTAATGTACTTTCCAATCTCCTCTAGTAATTCGCGATGAAGTAGCAACTTATCAGGTGTTAGTAAAATATCCGACAATACTGATTTCATCATCGTATCCATCAGCCTCCAATCGATCTCAATTCCCTCATAAATATAGCGCTTACATTTAATCTGAAATGTGGATTTGGGAATATCATTCTATACTCTGGAGATACATCTTGCAACGATATATAGTACCCTTTTGCCCTTGCCCAAATATAATGAATCATCTAGTCATTTGAAGAGGGGTATAAGCATGGCGCAGCCAAAAGTGATTGCTACAGTCCGCTCTGCCGGACCGATCGGAGATATCGAAGTAAATGTCAGCACAAATAGGGTATACTTTGTTAACCCAGACACTGAGGCTGGAACTATCGGGGTACTCGATGGCATAACGAATCGAATTATCGCACGCATCAATGTTGGAAGACTGCCAACACAGCTTGGGATTAACCCCCAAACTAACCGAATCTATGTAACAAATTTTCGTGACGATACGGTTTCTGTTATTAACGGGCGGACAAACCAGGTGATAAAGACTGTGAAAGTGGGCCGCATGCCTGATAATATCGGAGTAAATGTTCGAAAAAATTTGATTTATGTAACTAGCATAGCAGGAATTATATTCGTCATCGATGGGAAAACAAACCAGATCAAAACGAAGATTGAAGTCGGCGGTCGCCCTTCCAGAATCGTTATTAATGAGCTTACAAATCGTATATATGTGACCAATACAATAAAAAATTCCGTCTCCGTCATTAATGGAAATACACAGGCTATCATTGCCACCATAAAAGTCGGTAATAACCCTGTGATACCACCCGCACTTAATGTAATCACAGGCCGCATTTATGTCGCTAATAACTTAAGTCGGTTTCTCTCGGTAATCAACGGCCGCAACAATAAATTGCTGCAAAATGTACAGCTGGGGCGTCTGCAAAGTGAGGTCGTTATCAATCCGCTGACAAACCGTATCTATGTCTCAAGTGCACAAGTTGAAGGTAAAGGAAAGCTATTCGTCATCAATGGAAGTAACAACAAAATCATCACTACAAAGGTTCTGCCTACCTCCTCCAACATAACCATTAATCCGAATACAAATCATTTGTTTGTTGGTAATTTCGATAAGAACCACATGTCCGTTTATAACGCCACCACGTTTAAAAGGCTCGTAAGATTCCCTTTAGTGTCAGGCAGTACTGTGCTAAACCCAGTCACCAATAGAGTTTATGTTGGAGGAAATGATTCCATCACAGTCATTCAGGATGTATCAGAACTTATATTTAAAAAAGGCGCCCACCATTAGGTGGGCGCCTTTCTATATAACAAATCTCGTAGAACTAATGCGTTGTAACCTGCTTAGCAGCTACTTTCTTTGCAGTCACTTTCTCTTCTGCCGTTTCCTTAGGCTGTACACCTCTTTTAATAAAGAAGGCTAGAATAAATGCAATAATCGCTACGCCTACAGATACTAAGAATGCATCATTAATTCCTTCAATAGTAGCTTTCGCAATGACTTGATTTTGTATACCAAGCAATTGGTCTGCCGAAGGTTTAGCCGTTAATTTACTTACAGCATCAGCGACCATATCTTTCACATGTGAAGTGGTACTGTTAGACATAATGGTTACGAGCAGTGCCCCACCTATCGCCCCTGATACTTGCTGAATCGTACTGTTCATAGCTGTACCATGCGGCGTATATTTGGCTGGGATAGAATTCAAACCATTGGTCATAACTGGCATCATCACCATAGAGATCCCGAACATTCTCACAGAGTATAGAATCATGAGTGTCGAATATTTAGTCGTTTCAGTCAGATCACTAAAGAAATACGTACTAATCACTACAACCGCTAGACCGATTAGCGCTAATACCTTACCGCCGAATTTGTCGAACAATTTACCTGTGATTGGTGACATAACACCCATAATTAACGCACCAGGCAACATTAGAAGTCCCGAATCCAGTGGTGAAATCCCTCTAATATTTTGCAGGTAAATCGGCATTAGCATCATCGCTGAGAACATTGCCATATTCAGTGTAATCGAAATCGCTGAGGATAAAGCGAACATCGGATATTTGTACACTCTGAAGTTAAGCATAGGCTCCTTCATCTTCATTTGGCGCATAATGAAGATCACTAATCCAATCGCTCCGATAATAAGCGCGGAGTAGACCATTGGATCATCCCATCCTTTGTTCCCAGCAGAACTGAAGCCGTATAGGAGACCCCCGAAACCAATCGCTGATAGAACTACAGATAAGAAATCGATCTTAATAGCCACATCTTTTTTAGGATCATGCAATTTGAAGAAGGCCAGAATGAACACCAATACAGCGATTGGGGCAATCATAAAGAATAGTACAGGCCATTCATAGTGCTGAATAATCCATCCAGATAATGTAGGTCCGATAGCTGGTGCAAAAATCATAACCAACCCGAACATCCCCATAGCTGAACCACGTTTCTCAGGTGGAAAGGTAGTGAACAATACATTCATTAATAATGGCATCATGATTGCAGCCCCTGAAGCCTGAACCATTCTGGCGATCAGCAACACAGGGAAGCTTGGTGCTAATCCGCCGATAAAGGTTCCTATCGTAAATAATCCAATCGCAATTAAGAACAACCGTCTCGCGGTATACTTTTGAATCAAAAAAGCTGTTGAAGGAATCATGATCCCGTTCACCAGCATATAGCCCGTTGATAGCCACTGTACCGTTGAGGCACTGACATTAAAATCCTTCATAATCGATGGTAAAGCTATATTGAGTAGGGTATTACTCAGTAAAGCAACAAATGCACCAATCATGAGGATTGCCAATATCCCGTAAGACGCTTTACTTTCTTTTGCTTTCATTTTGGAATCCTCCATTCTATAATCATACTAAAGGTTCAATTTTGAACTCATGTTATAATCCAGTGTAGAATATATTACTCCCTTATTTCTCGCTTGGCAAGACAAAAATCATTTAAAATTGAAATTGTATTAAGTGGAAATATACGCTAGTCTATATTGGAACAAAGAGTTCAGCTTAAAGGGGCACCTCAGATGATAAATAAACGAAAAGAGCAAGTGGTTCATAAAGCGCATGAATTATTTATTGAAAAAGGCTACCACGCCACATCCATTCAGGATATTTTGAATCATAGTCGGATCTCCAAAGGGTCTTTTTATAACTATTTTCCTTCCAAGGGGGATCTTTTTAAGGCTGTATTCACTTCTATTCACATTCAGCTGGAAGAAGGGCGAAATTCACTGCTCATTGGTCAAGATCCCTCTGACATTAAGATATTTGCCGAGCAGGTTCAGCTGGTCATGAAAATTAACAAGAAAAATAAATTGTTACAGCTCGTAGAAGATGCTTTGGTCTCCAATGACCCAGACTTAATAACGTTTATCAAAAAAACAAAGTTCAGCCTCCTTACCTGGGTACATGAACGTTTCCTTCATATTTTCCCTGAGGATAAGAAACCCTATTTACTGGACGGAGCCATCATTTTTACCGGAATTCTGCAAAATATGCTACAAATCAACAGTGCTATGAATGAAGTCATCACCTCTAAGCAAATCATTGATTATTGCACTACGCTTATCCAAACCATTGTTGAAGAAGTAAGTCAAATGGGCATTCAACTCATCTCACCAGAGCATGTGGGCAAATTATTACCCGCAGCGGAATACAGTGATTTTTTCAATAATGATTTATCCTTTGCGACCATCAGCTTAAAAAAAGTAATAGAGAGATCATTTACAACTGGTGATGCGAACCTCACTAATTATCTAAAGCTGTTATACTTTATCCAGGAAGAAATCATGAACAACAAGGAACCGAGACAGTTCTTAATCGAAAGTGCTCTACTATCCTTAAGGACATGTCCTAATCTAAATGAAGCCAAAGAGTTTAAGCATTATCAGGATGTATTATTTAAAATGCTGTAAAGCTAACTAAAAGTGTGGTGAAGCATTTGTTCAAGCTATTATTAATCGAAGACGATTCAACGCTGTTTAATGAGATCAAGGAACGACTTACTCAGTGGTCTTATGATGTGTATGGCATTCAAGATTTCAGCAATGTCACGCAGGAATTTATAGAGATCAAACCTGATTTAGTCATCATCGACATCCAATTACCTAAATTTGATGGGTTTCATTGGTGCCGAATGATTCGTTCCCACTCCAACCTTCCGATTATCTTCTTATCATCCCGGGATCATCCTACGGATATGGTAATGTCGATGCAGCTTGGAGCCGATGACTATATTCAAAAGCCCTTCCATTTCGATGTACTCATTGCCAAAGTACAAGCGATTCTTCGGCGCGTCTACAATTACAACACGGATAACCTTGAGCTCAAGACATGGTGCGGAGCAACCGTGGATTACGAGAGAAATGTATTGACGCATGATATGGGATCGATTGAGCTTACGAAAAACGAGATTTTTATATTGAAATTGCTTATTGAGAAAAAAAATAAAATCGTCACCCGCGAGGAATTAATCAATAGCTTGTGGGATGATAAACGTTTTATAAGTGACAACACCCTTACCGTCAACGTAAACCGGCTGCGAAAGAAGCTGGATGAGCTTGGATTAGGTGTTTTCATTGAAACGAAAGTAGGACAAGGGTATATGGCCATCGAAGAGGAAGCACTATGATTAAAAAGTATCTCTTGGAAAGAAGTAGCTGGATCCTACTAGTCCTCTTTACCAATCTTTTTATACTTTTTGTCACCTATATGGATTCATCAATCCCATTCTCTTCAGTTCTCTATCTGGTCTCCTTGTCGATGCTTTTTTTTGTGATGTTCTTAATCCTTCGCTATCCCAGAGAAACCAGGTTCTATAAAAGCTTGGTTGAGCGAGATGATGATCTGGATGTAACGAGTATCGCCACCCCCGAAAGCCCGTTTGAGCATATTATTGAAGAGAGCATTATCAATCAAGCTAAATGGTTAAAACAGGCTGCCTCGAACAATCAAATGACGTTAGAACAGGAAAAAGATGAACTATTATCGTGGATTCATGAAGTGAAGACCCCTCTGACAGCGATGCATCTAATGATGGAGCGAATCGAAGATGATGTAATGAGGAAACATCTGACCTATGAATGGCTGCGTATACATCTTCTGCTGGATCAACAGCTACATCAAAGGCGAATTCCCTTTATCGAAAATGATCTATATATAGAACATATCGATTTAGAAACGCTTATTTTCGGGGAGATTAAGACGTTGCAATCCTGGTGTATTCAGAAGGGAATCGGCTTTGAGCTGAACTTGGACGTAGCTGAAGTGCTTAGTGATGCCAAATGGCTGGCTTTTATTATCCGACAACTACTAACCAATGCCGTAAAATATAGTGAGGCTTCAGATATTATAGTGAGTAGCTATCAGCAAGCTGAGCATATCGTTCTTGAGGTGAAGGATGGTGGGCGCGGGATAGATCCAAAGGATTTGCCTCGGATATTTGATAGAGGATTTACTTCCACTACCGTGCATCGCGACAATGCCGCCACAGGTATGGGATTATATTTAGCCAAAAAAGCGGCGCAATCCTTGTTGATCGTCATCGGAGTTGAATCGAGGCCCGGATCAGGGACGACGTTCACTTTAACCTTTCCGCTTAAAAATGAATTTGTAAAGCTCTCAAGCGTGTGACAACAATGTCACATGCTTTTTTATTTTGTTCGGGCAATCGAAGGATAAGAACGGCAAAGCCTTTTATAATAAAGCTATACAAAAAGAACGAGTATAAAAAGGGAGTGAATCATTATGGTAATTCTTGAAGCCACTAAAATTCATAAAAGCTACGGAAATAAGTTAAACAAACAATCCGTGTTGAGTGGACTGGATATTTCTATAGAAGAAGGCGAATTTGTTGGGATCATGGGCTCTTCCGGTTCAGGAAAGACCACCCTGCTTAACGTTCTCTCGTCAATTGATCAGATCAGCAACGGATCGATTACCATTGAGGGTACTGAAATTTCTAATATGAAAGAAAAGCAATTAGCTGAATTTCGGAAAAATCATTTAGGATTTATTTTTCAAGAATACAATCTCTTAGATACGCTGACGGTGAAGGAAAACATCCTGTTACCTCTATCCATTACCAACACCCCTAAGAAAATTGCCAATGAGAAATTCGAAAACGTCGCGAGGGAGCTGGGGATTTTAGAGTTGAAAAATAAGTACCCGAATGAAATCTCTGGGGGTCAAAAACAACGCACCTCTGCAGCTAGAGCCTTCATTCATGATCCAAGCATTATTTTTGCTGACGAACCTACAGGAGCCTTGGATTCTAAATCTGCTTCTGATTTGTTAAACAAGCTGAGTGAACTAAATCAAAGACGAAAAGCAACGATCGTTATGGTTACACATGATCCAGTGGCAGCTAGCTATTGCAGTAGAGTTATTTTTATAAAGGATGGTACGATCTATACGCAATTAAATAAAGGAGAACAATCAAGACAAGTCTTCTTTAATGACATCATAAAAACACAAGGTGTACTGGGTGGTGTGCAGAATGAGCATTAATGTACTGATGCTTCGAAATCTGCGAAAAAACATCAGAAATTACTATCTGTATGTATTTGCTCTCGTTTTTAGTGTGGCCTTATATTTCGCCTTTGTTACATTGCAATACGATCCTTCGATGGATGCGGTAGAAGGCTCGATCAAAGGTGGCGCAGCAATCAAGGCTGCCTCAGTCTTGCTGGTCGCGATTGTATCCATTTTCCTGTTATATGCAAACACTATCTTCATCAAACGCCGGGGAAAAGAAATTGGCCTGTTCCAGTTAATCGGGATGACCAAAGGTAAAATATTTCGAATTCTTTCAGCAGAGAACTTCATTTTATATTTCGGCTCTTTAGTTTTAGGGATCGCCGTAGGCTTTTCTGTTTCAAAGTTAATTCTCATGATTCTTTTTAAAATAATGGGGATCGATGCGATAGCATCTCTTCGTTTTTCTACACCTGCCCTGGTTCAAACGCTGATCGTATTCTTTGTAATCTATCTTTTGATCATGCTGATGAATTATGGATTTATTAAAAGACAAAGCATTCTATCCTTATTCCGGGTGACCTCAACCACAGAAGGCAACGTGAAAAAGCTGTCCTTCTTTGAAATGATTATAGGGATCGCTGGGATTGGATTGATTCTGCTTGGCTATTCGATTTCATCCCGATTATTTAGTGGAGACTTAACATCAATGACTGAGTTATCTATAGCCATGATCACTATTCTGGCTTCAGTTATCATTGGGACTTATCTTTTTTATAAAGGCTCTGTAAGCTTTATCTTTCATCTCATTCGCAAAAAGAAAAACGGATATCTGAATATCAAAGAGGTGTTGTCTCTCTCCTCCATTATGTTCCGAATGAAATCAAACGCCGTACTACTGACCATTATTACAACGGTATCGGCACTGGCGCTAGGTTTATTATCCTTGAGCTACATTTCGTTCTACTCTGCTGAGAAAAGTGCGAAGCTCTATGTTCCGTCAGATTTTATTCTTACGGATGTCCAGGATGCTGAACAATTTAAAGAGGCATTAACGGCTGAAAATTTGATGTTTACGGAAAAAATAACCGAAGTCATTCAGGTAGATGTAAATGTGGAGAAACTACTAGGTAACAATCCCCAGGCAATCGGTATGATGTCGAAGAATATGACTCTCCCTGTCATTAGTGAAAATTCTCTTGAGGGCATTGATCTATCCCCGGATGAGGCCTATTTTACGAAGACAAGTAGTGCAATGGAGAATCTGATTTCTATGAAGGACCAGGGTGGCATTGAATTCAAGGGACAACATGAAGTCATTCCGCAGTTTTATAAAAGAATTGATATAGAAGCCCCCGTTTTGTTTTATTTCACGGGTGGAGGGTTACCCCTTGCTATTGTAGACGGTACGACCTTTGAACGCTTAAAGAAGGATCTAGATCCAGCCCTTCAAAGAAAGTCCTCTCTTAATATCGGCATCGATATGAAGGATCGGTCAAGCGTTGAACAAGCTAATGAGCTTTTTCAGAGCATGAAATTTAAAAAGGACAGCAAATACGACTCTCAACTGGAGACGAAGAACAATCAAAAGCAAACTATGGGACTTATCATGTTTATCGTGGCCTTTCTGGGGCTAACCTTCCTGATTACCTCTGGATGCATTCTTTACTTTAAACAAATGGATGAAAGTGAGAATGAAAAGCCCAACTACACGATCCTCAGAAAGCTTGGTTTCACGCAAGGGGATCTGCTTAGAGGGATTCAGGCGAAACAATTATTTAATTTTGGGATTCCATTAGTCATTGGATTGCTTCACAGTTACTTCGCCGTAAAATCAGGATGGTTCTTCTTCGGTACAGAGCTCATGACACCGATGATTCTGGTGATGCTGCTATACACCGCCTTGTATTCGATTTTTGCAGTGCTATCCGTGTTCTATTATAAAAAAGTGATTAAAGAGTCGCTTTAAAACAAAGAGGGGTTCCACAAGCCAGCATGGCTTAGGAACCCCTTGTTGTTATCATACCTCTATCTCCTATCTTCATATTCAATTCTAGTTAACCCGTAGAAGACTATATCCTCGAATTTATCCCATTTTAAAATATGCCGTTTAAATTCCCCTTCAAATCTCATTCCAGCTTTTTTCATAACGTTAGAGGAGGCAGGATTTCTAGTCATTGCCGCTGCCCATATTTTATTTAATGCGAGGTCTTCAAATCCAAAATCAATTAATCGCTTAGCTGCCTCAGTCGCATAGCCATTTCCCCAAAAAGGTGTTCCTACCCAATAAGCAAGCTCACCTCTTTTATGCGATTTGTCTATATTTAGACTCATACAGCCTATTAAGGTATTACTCTCTTTACTAATTAAAGCAAAAGGAAATCCTTCCCCTTCGTCTGCGCTTTTCCTACAGGCACCAATCCAAGATTCAGCCGCTCCATCAGGGTATGGATGAGGAATAGATAGCGTTGTTCTAGCTACTTCTATATCCCCAGCAAGCTCTTGAACTTTACTTGCATCTGTGGATTGAAACGGTCTTAGTATTAACCTTTGTGTTTCAAATGTAGGTTGCATAGAAAGTACCTCTCACTATTGGATTTTCAATAGATTATATTACAATTGTTGGATATTGCAATACATATATCAGCTATTCACAATCCCCAATACGAAACCATCGTACCCTTTACTTCCCACTGTCTGAATGGCAGTAGCCGAAATCTTAGGCTCTTCAGCCAACAGATCATAAAATTCCCGTACGCCTACTACACGAGGATCTTTGCTATTCTTGTTAATGATCTCGCCTTCACGAATCACATTATCGCCTATAATCACCGTACCGGGCCGGGAAAATTGAAGCGCCCACTGTAAATAGTTAGGGTTGTTGGGTTTATCGGCATCAATGAATATAAAGTCAAAGGGTTCCACACCCTCTTGTTTCATCTGAGACAATTGCCCCAAAGCATCGCCTATACGAAGTTCTATCAGATCATCTACTTGAGCAAGCGCAAAATTGGCCCCAGCCACCTGAGCATGCGATGGATCTAGCTCCAAGGTAACGATATGTCCGTCAGATGGGAGCGCCCTTGCCATCCAAATTGTACTGTACCCACCCAAAGTGCCAATCTCCAGAATCCGGCGTGCACCTTTCATTTGAACCAATAGGTTAAGGAATTTTCCCTGACTAGGTGAGACATCAAAGGGCGGCAGCCCTGCCTGTTGATTCGCGGACAACACTTCCTCCAGCACGGAGTCCTGCGGAATTAAGCGCTCTGTGATGTACTGATCGACTTTATCCCATGTAGTCGTTTGATTCATATTTATCACTTCTCCTTTGAATTAAAATTTTCATTTCCACAATTAGGGTTCGATCGTAACTACGAGGAGTGTTTGGACTTCCGGTCGCTGTTGTCTCCAGATTTCCTTTATATAACCAATACTAGAGGTTGAAATCCGGAGACAAAGGCGAACGCTACGCTCCTACAGTTCCAAACCTCCTCTTCGTTACTCCTTTTCCCTAACTAAAGATTCAAGTTCAACTTCAACTTCAACTTCAACTTCAACTTCAACTTCAACTTCATACCTGTATTGTAAATCAGTTATAATCATAAATATAATATATCTTTAAACCGAAAATATATATTTTATATATGAATTAAACGATAACAGATAGGAGCTTAACCATGAATCTACACGCCTTGCGCTTATTCCATGTAATCGCATCGACAGGAAGTGTGACACGCGCCTCAGAAACTTTAAATATCAGTCAGCCTGCGATTACGGCTCAGATCAAGAAATTCGAAAAGGAACTATCCTTCGCTCTATTCAAGCCTCAAGGTAGAGGAATTGCTTTAACGGATGCGGGTGAAGAGCTTGCCCTACTCGCGAAAAGACTGTTCGCTGTCGAACAGCAGATCGAACAATTCACTCAGGATTATGTTAACGGCACGAATGGAAGTATCCGCCTAGCCGCGACGTATTTGCCTGCTCATTTCCTTATCCCTACCTGGATCGCAAAGTTCAAGCAACAATATGAGCAAGTGGAAATGGTGATTACTACCACCAATTCAAGCGATGCCCTGAAGCAGCTGTTAAATGTAGACGTGGATATGGCGATTTACGGAGGGATTACCGAAGCCTATCCAGATACGATCCGGACAGAAGAGTTATTTCAGGATGAGTTATGGTTTGTGGTCGCACCCCATCACCCCTATGCACATCAGCGAATTTCTTTATCCGAAATGATGAAGGAGCCCTTTGTCATGCGTGAGGAAGGGAGTTCGACGAGAGAGAGATTATTATCGTTATGCCGTACATATAATACGCCAGCTCCCACGATCTCTTTGCAATTTAACGGACTTCATGAAGCGATTCAAGCCGTTATCGCCGGGTATGGCGCCAACTTCGTCTCTTCACTCGTTGTTCGCGAATATGTTGAACGTGGAGAGTTATGCCGAGTTTATGTTGAAGGCATACATCTGAAGAACAGCATTGCGATCTGTACGCGAAAAAATGAACCATTATCCGCCTCAGCGGCAAACCTTATTCAAATGATTCGCCAAAATCCTTATACGATGTAGCATTTTTTAAAAAAGGACTGCTCTCTAGGCTGACTATATCCAGCCCGGAGAGCAGTCCTTGTAAGTTTGTAAGTACCGGCTTTATTGGAACGCCTTACGCTTGCTTCTTCTCCGTTAAATAGTACAGAAAAGCCAAGATCGGCAGCGCCAGACCGATCAAGCTGGTCAGACTCCAGCCCCCGTACGCATATGCCCAGCCGCCTAGTGAAGAGCCAACGGCTCCGCCTACAAAAAATATCGCCATAAATAATCCGTTTAAACGTCCTCTCGCCTCGTTGCCAAGGGAATAAATTGCCCTTTGTCCAAGCACCAGATTACCCGATACCCCCATATCCAGCATAATAGCTGCTGCAACCAGCAATCCGAGCGTCACTCTTGAATCATTCTGAAACAAGTAAGCAAGAAGAAAAGCCACAGCTGCCAGCACAAACGCAAGTCCGGTCAAAGGGCGGGTCCAGCCCCGGTCAGCCAATCTCCCAGCGATAGGAGAAGCGATAGCCCCAGCCACACCGGCTAGCGCAAACAAGGCAATACCTTGCTGACTTAAATGATACGTATCGGCCAGATGCAAAGAGACCGTCGTCCAGAACAGGCTGAAAGCTCCAAACAGGCTAGCCTGATAAATCGCCCGGCGGCGCAACACTGGCGTACTCTTCAGTAAAGTACCTAGAGAATGGATCAATCCGCCATAATTCATGGTAGGCACAGGCTGGCGCTGCGGCAGCACACGGGATAATAGAAGTGTTAATAAGGCAATCACTACGGCGGATATAGCATAAATCGCATGCCAGCCCCACAATCCAGAGACAAAGCTAGCCAGTGGCCGGGCGAACATAATACCGAGCAGCAGCCCACTCATTACATTACCGACCACCCGGCCGCGCTGCTCTTCAGCAGCCAGAAAAGACGCATATGGCACAAGAATCTGGGCTGCTACAGAACCGAGGCCAATGAACAGAGACGCTCCCAGAAAGATCGCCGCATTCGGAGCCAGTGTGGCTGCTACCAGTGACACCACCACCACAGCCAGTGACGCCACTGTCAGGCGGCGATTTTCAATAATATCGCTAAGCGGTACTACGAACAAAAGTCCAAGAACGTATCCTACCTGGGTCAAAGTTACAATCAAACCCGCTGCTCCAGAAGAAAGCTGGGTAGCTTGGGCAATCTGTCCGATCAGGGTTTGGGCGTAATACAGATTGGCCACAATTAATCCACAGGAGGCTGCCAGTAAAACTGTAATCCATCCAGGGATCGTCTTTCCTTCCGCATGTTCCTTCGCAGGATTCACTGAATTTACTGAACTTACAGGATTCATTCGTCTTCCTTGATTCATAAGATCTCCACCCTTCGATTTTAAATACTGAACGCACAGTTCATTAATTGATTTAAATATATACTGAACGTTCAGTTTTGTAAATAGGCGATTGGCTACTTCATATAACCTTTTGTATAATGAACGTATAGTTTCTTTTTTTGAATCGAAAGGCAGACAAAGGATATATGAATCGGGAGGGATATCTGATGGATAAAAAAAGAGGACGACCGCGCAATAGTGAAGCCGAGGCTTCTATTCTGGCAGCATCGTATGATCTACTACTGGAGACTGGATTTGGTGCTGTGACTGTGGAGAAAATTGCCGAGCGGGCTAAGGTAAGCAAAGCGACCATTTATAAATGGTGGCCCAACAAAGCAGCCGTTGTCATGGACGGCTACCTTTCTGCAGCCTCTGCAAGATTGCCAGTGCCAGACACCGGTTCGGTCATGGACGATATTATGATCCATGCCACAAATCTGGCTAATTTTCTTCGCAGCCGAGAAGGAAAGATCATTACTGAGTTGATCGGCGAAGGTCAATTTGATGCCGGCCTTGCTGAGGCCTATCGTGCGAGGTTTTTCGCTCCCCGCCGACAAGAGGCACGACAGTTGTTGGAGCGTGGGGTGACCCGGGGCCAATTAAAAGCGGATCTGGATATTGGGATCACGATTGATCTGCTGTACGGACCGATATTTTATCGGCTTCTGATCACAGGGGATGAGCTGGACGAAGCTTTTGTGAAATATTTGATTACCTCTGCCTTTGAGGGCATCAAAGCATAACAAGCATAAACGCCCTTGACGCGTGAAACTTATACTTTTTTATATTTTAAAAAGCCATCCTCTGCAGGATGGCCTATCACATTTATTTACACCGTTCGATCTAAATTAACTTCAAACGTGTCTCCAGTTACATAATCCATATACCTCGTATTCCCATCGTAATCCAAATAAGCTTGATAGCGGGTACGAATAGCCGGTTGTGTAATCCAATCCAGCACTTTCTCTTTTGCCACCCACATCACTTCAGAGGTTTCCTCAGAGGTACATAATTCCCCACCTACGGGCTTGCAGATAAAATCAAACATGACCTTGGTCGGAACATCCGTCACACCATCATACCATTTATGAATGCCTGTATTGGAATACACACCAATCAATTGAGATACCGTGACATCTATTCCACTTTCTTCTTTAATTTCTCGAATTAATGCATCCATCAGGTTCTCTCCGACCTCTACTTGTCCACCAGGAAATACCCATCCACCATTATGAGTCTTTACTAAAAGGATATCTCCTTGTTCATTTTCTGCGAATCCACCTGCCGCTACAATATGTGTTGGCCAAGCCATAGTCTGCACCTCTTTTTTAGAAGAGTCTAACCATTTACCCTTGATCTGTAAACGATATTTTTCTATTCCATAACGCTTTAAAAGCTTCGCAATGCTCTATTAAATCATCAAACTTTCCTTCACCCACGACCGAACCTTGATCCACTACCAGTATTTTATCAACGTCTTTTATAAAATTCAGTCGGTGGGCAACAATGATGATGGTTTTGTCCTTGAATTCCTGCAAAATAGTCTCCATAAGGCTTTGCTCCGTAATATTATCAAGTGCAGAAACAGGTTCATCTAGAATTAGAATGTTTCTTTTCTGAGCAATGATTCTGGCAAAAGCTAAACGCTGTCTTTCCCCGCCTGATAATTTGACCCCTTTTTCACCTACCAAAGTATCTAAACGATCCGGTAATTGGCTTACCTTGTCCTGCAGATGAACCTTTACCAAAATCTCATACAGCGCTTCATCGGACAAGGAATGCTCATCAAATATAATATTGTCCCTAATTGTAGCATCAAAAATCGGCGTGTCTTGTGATAAGTAAGAGATATGATCATAGTAGCTATCCAGATGGATCTCATCGATATCCTTACCGTCCAATAAGAGTTCACCTTTGTCCTTTTTTAATAAGCCTACGATTAACTTAATCAGAGTTGATTTCCCGCCCCCACTTAATCCGACAATAGCAACCGACGTTCCTCGTGCAATCGAAAAGGATAGATTATTCAAGATCTTCACTTGCCCATAATCAAAAGATACATCCCTAAATTCAATATTACCGTGGATCTCAGTGATAACTTCTCCTCGTTCTAGATTCTTATCTTCTGGGGCATGAATAAACTCTTCAAATCTCTTGTAGGTCACTCTATTCAGTCTGTAATCTACAAAGAGGACATTGAAGATAGCAATCGGCGAATAAATCTTATCAATAAACATAAACAAAGCGACCACAACACCGAGTGACGTCTCACCTGCGACAATGCTTTTCACACCGTAAATTAAAACAACGACTTTAATAATCGTGACAAACAACTCGAATATCGCGAAAAAAGCTTCATGGATCATTTGTAACTGAGCATTTTTTTGAATGATAGTGCGTGCAGTCTGGCTTAATTTATCGATCTCTTTCTCATATCTTTTGTTCGTTCGGAAGACGACTAATTCCATAAATCCACGGATAGAGAATCTGGACATCTTTTCTTGTTCCTTTAGAATGGCCGCCTTCATCGCATACAGAAATTTCAACAGCAGATTCGTTATCAAAAAGACGACCACATAGCCAGCAGCAATCACTACCATGATCCTTAAATCATAGAAGCTGATAAAGATAAGACTGAACAGAAGAGTGGGCAATAACTCATGTAATGTTTTGAGGAAAAAGGAGAATATCATGCTGTTTCCAGCTGCTGCTCCATTCTCGATCACTTTAATCATCTGACCTGTGCCCATATCCTGATAGGCTTGAAAGTCGATTTTGGATATTTTAGATAGTGCAAGTATCTTTAACCTCTCCGTTATACTGTTCGATAAATATACACTAGGGTATTCATCCACATAATTTAGGATCACCACCCCAGCCAGCAAAAGGCCGTACACCAAGATTAAATTAAATATCTCACCAAAGCTGTTGATCACCGTGACCTTGTCTAATATTTTTTGAAACACCACAATGCCTAAACTACTCAGCAGCTGAATAGTAAAACCCAATAAAATATAACCGCATATCCACCATTTCAGGTGAGCTAGACTCTTTTTCAACATATCGTTAATCCCCTATCTTTTAATTGAATGCAAAAAAGCCAGGCAACGCCCATCATCCAACTATTAAAAACCATCCACAAATAAACGGTTCTCAAAGTTAAATAGGTTAAGTGCCTGGCTCTATACAAAAAGCTGCCTATGGCACCGTTCAAAGCTCTAGTTGATGTAATCAAAAGGGCAGACTCCCCCCTTGATAGCTGGTACGCGTTTGACCCAGCCCGATAACTAGTTACTTCGAACGATACGGAAAGACATCCATTTCACCCCAATTAAAAGAATTATTCCTATTATAATTCTCTAATCCATATATTTCAAGAATTACGTTTGACGATACGTAGTCCTGCCACTTGGCCCACCTTATGTCCTTCATGTGAAGCGAACTTGATCGTAACCGCTGATTTGCCGCTAGTGATGGTCTGCGGGAGTTCATAGCGAACCGTCTCCAGCTTATTCATCTCCTCAGACTCAAGAGTGCCTACACCAAGTTGCTCCCCATCCGCCAAAATATCGAATGCCAGCGAAGTATCGTTCGACTTCAGATACGTGACCACCAGATCCACTTGCTCCTCTGGCAAGACTTCCATCGTGAAGGAGAACCAGCCATTGATCCAGCTATCGCGATACTTGCGGTTGTAGATTTTGCCTAAGCCTACATACTCTCCTTCGAAGTTATGGTCACGTTCAGGTTGCATTTCAGCAGGTTGTACCGAATCGACGGTTAGCTGTTCAAGCAGCAAGTTATTCTCCACGGCTTCGCGATATTCAACTTCTATCAGCTTCCACTCCTCCGGCGTGAACAAATCCCAATACACGGAATAACGATGATCATACATAGGGTAGAATGGACGAAGCTCATGGTCTCCTGCATATCCTAAACCTTTCATCCGGAACACATTTTTGCTAACGTTAGACTGAATCAGGCTATCCGTTAGCGTCTCGCGATCTCCAATTAATACAGAAGCAAGGGCGCGATCACTGCCTAGCTCAGCATTTATAGGTCCAAAATCACCTGCAAGCACAAGCGGTCCATAGAGGAATGCAATTCGGTTTGGATTATCCGGCATGGACTCGATTCTTACCGACATCGGAATATCATATTCGACAACGTCTCCATCCTGCCATACTCTATCCAAAGCTAGGTAGCTGGATTTGCCCACATTCACTTGAATGTCTTCACCATTTACTTTAACGCTCATGCCTTGCTCAGCCCAGTAGGGGGATCTTAGCTTCAATGTGAATTTAGTTGGTTTCTCCGTGCTGATACACAGGGTGCCTAGTCCCTCTTCAGGGAACTTGGTCTCTTGCTTCAAACTAATGCCTTGCTCTTTCCAAGTCACTGTTGAAGGTACGTACTGATTCACATACAGCTCATCTTCACTATGGAAGTAAATCGCCGAGCCATACATAGAATGGCTTTCCATTCCTGAGCCTACACAGCATGTAAAGCTCTGAAACTGGGAGTTGAACGACTTATGCCCACCCATTTCAAGGGATACAAAATAACACACACGTCCATCTACCGGCTCCTGAGAAGCTAGGATATGGTTATACATTGCACGTTCGTAGTAATCCGCATATGCGGCATAAGCATCCCACTGGAACATATGCTTGGTCAGCTTCAACATGTTGTAGGTATTACACGTCTCACATGACCCCTCTCCCAATCGATCGTTCAGCTTATCCGGTTCGCCAAAATGCTCATTATAGCTGTTGCCGCCGATCACGTAAGAATGATGATTCACAACCCGATCCCAGAAGAAGCGAGAGATGCCTGCATAATGCTCCTGTCCCGTTACCTCATATTGTCTAGCAGCTCCAATGATTTTTGGAATCTGTGTATTAGCATGTCTTCCAGCTAGGGTATCTTTTTCTATAGCAAGATCATTTAGCACTTCTCCATGGTAAAAGCTTTCAGCTAACGTGAGGAAACGGTCATCGCCAGAATCCTCTGCCAAATCTGTGAGGACTTCATTCATACCGCCGAATTCACAACGCAGCACCTCTTGGATCTGATCTTTATTCAGCCCTGCAAAAATATCTTCAAGCCACAGCCCAAGCTTCGTTTCAATAACGAGCGCCTTCTGATTTCCGGCCAATCGATAAGCATCACGAAGACCCGCAAACAGCTTATGCATCGTGTACAGCGGTACCCAGCCACCGTTGAGGTCAAAGCCCTGTGAGCGAATGTCGCCTACCTTCACTTCCTCAAACAGCTCTTTGCCACGAGGAATACCGGAAATGAAGCCATTACCATGCGCATCCTGACAATGCTCCAATTCGTCTACTACATAATTCACGCGGGTGAGCAGCTCTTCATTCCCTGTCGAGGCATACATTAACGCACATCCAGAGATATAATGGCCTAGCGTATGGCCGCTAATGCCTTGAGATTCCCAGCCTTCATAGTGAGCAGCCTTAGGCTCTAAGCCAGCATATTGGCGAAAACGCGACAGTAGCCGATCTGCCTCAAGCTTGAGTAAATAATCAGTATTTAACTCCATCGCATGGAGAAGTGGACCTGAATCAATGCGTACATTCTGCAAATCAAAAGCTTGCGTCTTCAATGAAATCGCTCCCTCGCAATCTTGTCAGGGTGATATGACAAGTGTATATTTGTATCCATAAGATAACATCGGAACCTTGATTTGTCGGTAGATCAGTCGTACAAATAGTGGACAAACCCGACTTATTGATTGCTAGGAGGACCGCATGACCTATTTAAAAATAAATGTAGATGTACCTGTTCATTTTACAGCGGCAGGTGAATTTATCTCAGAAACACCATGGAAGCATGTGGAGCGTGTTATGGGGAACTACGAACTAATCATTGGCGTGAACGAAACGGTATATTTAAATGAGGAGACCAAAAGCTTCGAAGTAGGCCCTGATGAAGCTCTTTTGCTTATGCCTAATCGCACGCATGTCGGCTATAGAGAATCACGACCCGGGGTTAAGTTTTATTGGTTTCATTTCGAGCTGAAAAGCGAGGGGGTATTACTGAGTGAGGAGGAAATGAAGCCTGAGGCGGAAAAAATCTTTTCGCGCACACAGCGCTTATGGTCTGTACATGATCTATATCTACCACAGTTCATAAAGATCGAGCACAGTGACCGGATTCATATCCTGGCGAATCAAATCCTCCATGTAGCTAACTCAGGATATTTGACCTATTCCAGTGTTAATTATTTATTGACCTCACTCTTAATTGAGCTATCTGAGCATGCACTTCAGCCGTTCGCCAGTAAGCTAATCCGTGCGCAGCAAGATGTCACCTTTGTAAAAATAGCCGAGTGGACAAGAATACATGCAAGCGAACCTCTTACGGTGGCAATCATCGCAGAGAAATTCAATTACAACAAGGATTATTTATCCCGGCTATTTAAACAACATACCTCGATGGGGCCTTTGGAGTATATTCATTCAATACGTGTGACTAAAGCGAAGGAGCTGCTAACTAGAACCGCCCTCAGCGTTAGAGAAATCGCGACAGAGACGGGGTTCACCGACGATAAATATTTCATGCGCCTCTTCCGAAAATACGAGAACATGACACCTACCCAATACCGTAACGCCTATCATAAGACGTTTATGAATAATAATTGAAGTAAAAAACTGCGGCAGGCTTCACGTTTTGAAAAGAGTTTGAAACAACACTCCGTTCGTGGATCCTCCTCGCCATGGGTTGAAGAAGGGGAAAGTGGATCCTCCGATAGATAATCAGGGAATATCTCCCTAAAATTCGACCGATTTGCTGAAAAGTATAGATATTACCCCGATTTTAGGGATAAATTCCCTAATTCCATTCATTTAAAGCAAAAATCAGTATTTTTCAGGGATTTTTTCCCTAATTATTCTCAAGAAAAGAAGCTGCCTCTAAGTAGCATTCACTACTTTTGAGACAGCCCCTTCTCTAACTTACAATCTTTATATTATTGAATCGTTTGCGAAGAAGAATTCCATCGCCAGCGTGGAGTCGATCCTTGCAGATGCACCCCACCATACCATTCTTCGATTCCTTTTTTCTGAACCCAGTCTTCATTTCCAGCCAATACACTTTTGCCTAGCTCGCTTAATGCAAGCTTGCAGTCTTTGAATGGCATTACTGGATCGTTATAACCAGGAAAATCATTGACCCCATGGGTTTGCAGCAAAGGGTACGTGCCTTGTACCATCTTTCTTAGGATATGCCAATATTGCAAGTCGCCCATTCCCAAGATATGAAGCTTATCACCCACATTTTTGAATAGCTCATAGGGTGATTTTATTCCCTTATGAATCATCTCCAGAGTCATCTGTTCAACAATCCCAAGTCCATTATAGGTCGAAGGAAATCGTGATAAATGCGCCACGAAGGCGTCATGTGCAAATGGCAGTGCGGACGTATCCTTAGTTAGTAGCTGTTGTAATGATTCTGGATTCGGTGATACATAGGCTTCCCAGAGCGATTGAGCTACTTCTAGTTCTTTGGCTCCGATTAGCTTCCATGTGCCTGATAATGTTTCCATCTGCTCTATGGAAAGTTGTCCAAGACCTCGAAACAGCTCAATGCCGGGATACTCTCCAATGCACAATAAACTCAGCTTCGTTGATCCCTTCTTCTGCTTCGAGAACCAATGGAGCAAATAGCACAGCATCGTCTGGTCGAATAGATCATGCTCGAACCATAGCACCACTTCCTCATATTTATGAAAATCAGCTAATATTTTTTCCTGACTCTCACTGCCCTGTATGAATTCCGTCTGCGGAATCCCCATCGTTTGTTCCAAATATTGCGCTCGAACGGTACGGTTATCTCCATCGGCAGGATCCAAAAATACCGGCCCATGCGAATAAACCTCTCTCCAGACTAGTACATCACCTTTCACGATTCCTTGCCGCAGCTTCTCTCCCACTACATCTCCATTTACAATGTGAAGCACATCTTTTCCCCCTTCGTACAAATGGTTGAATACGGAAAGAACATCTGCCACAGGCAATGCACCTTTCAGCTTGCGGCGGGCATCAAAAAGTCGCTTCTTCAATACCGAAACCGAAGTCCCCAGAAAGTCAGCAATCTCTTGTAGTGAGTAGCCTTGAAAATAATATAATTGAACGGCAATTCGCATATTGGACGTTAATGCAGCTATAGACTCGTGAACCAGCCGCTGGGTTTCCTTTTTCTCAATAACATCTGCTATAGAAAATGAAGATTCTGTCGCTTGCGCAGCTTCATCGTAAGGTACTGCAGGATGCTGCTTTCTTCGCAAGATACGATAACATTGCCGCACCACAATAGCTTTAAACCAGCCCGGGAATGCCTCTACTGCTCGTAATTTATTCAAATGCAAAAAGGCTTCTGTGAAAGCTTCCTGCACAGCATCTTCCGCTAATTGATAGTCCCGCAGTTTTTCGAACGCAACTGCATTTGCCATCGGTGTAAAGTGCCTAACAATCTGTTCAAAAGCTTGTCGGTCTCCTTGTTTAGCCTCTTCGATATACTGAAGCATCTGTCCTCCGCTCCCTTCTTCCGTATTATATACAAGTGCCAATGAAGTTCCTAAAGGTTACGGATGGGATTGAAAAAGTCAGACGTTATTTATTTTTTCCTATTACATCCTTTGCAACCTCTAGAGCTGAAGAGGCTCGCGGCCAACCTACATAAAAAGAAAGGTGGGTGATGGCCTCCACGATTTCTTCAAGTTGTAAGCCGTTCTCTAAAGCCAAGCGCAGATGATAGGGGAGTTGTTCCGTCATGCCCCCCATCACCAAAGCAGAAATCGTAATCATGCTACGATCGCGAAGTGATAATTGCTCACGTCTCCATAAGTCCCCAAATAACACATTTTCCGAGTAGTCGACGAATGCCGGAGCGAACTTCCCTAACGATTCCCGTACATTTGTGACGATTTTCTGATGCGCCATATTACACCTCCCTAACCGGAGGTTGTAGCATTTGAGCAACACCGTTACCAAACGACCAATCTTCGAATTCCGTGTCGACGAGCACAATGAATATATCTTCTTTTCTGATGTTTAGCGTCATCGATAATTCCTCGGCTAGCCTCGCGTAAAAGCTTTTCTTCTGTTCCGTTGATCTTCCGGATTTTAGCGTAACTTGGATATATATCAGTCCGTCGCTTCGTTCAATATTTAAATAATCTTTACTATAAAAAAATCCCCCCGCTTTATGCGCATGAAAAACCTGAAACATATCATCCTCCGGTACATGGAAATGCTGAATTAACGCGCTCATAATCGCTCTGCATATTCCTTCTAGCTGATGATTGTCGTATTGTTGCTCCAGATAACTGACTCTAATGAATGGCATTTTAATTCACTCCTTCTTTGGAATTCTTTTATTGTACTCTCAGTATTTTGATTTATATAATTGAATAAGATAATAATCTTAATCAATTATACCGATAGAGGTGACAATCTTTGAATCTAAAAGAACTGATGGCTTTTAAGACCATTCTTCAAGAAGGCACTTTCTCACGCGCTGCCGAGAAGTTGAATTATGCGCAGTCTACCATTACCAACCAAATTCAACGACTTGAAAAAGAACTGGGCATACAACTCTTTCACAGAGGCTGGGAAGTAGAACTGACAAGTGCTGGGCAAGTTTTTGCAGCGGAAATCGATAACCTTATTCAACATTGGAACTATGTATCAGAACTCACCAAGGCTTTACAGCATGACGAAATTGGCACACTTCATATCGGAGGCATTGAATCCATGATGGAATCCGTCCTACCGAACGCCTTGCGAAAGTTTCATGAGCAAAAACCAAAAATGGAATGTAACTTCATTCAGGGTAACACTGATTCCCTCTCGCAACTCGTCCTACAAAGTGAACTGGATTTCGGCATCTGCGGTGAGCCGTCTGACCTGTCTTTCTTTTATTTCGAACCGCTCTATCACGAGAAAATCGCTTTTATAGTAGATCACAATCATCCTTTAAGCGGACGACACGATATTCCATTTCGAGAAATTCTTGAATATCCAATTATAGCTGGAGGACGGACTTGCTTATATTACCTTCGGTTAGCTAAGCAATTTTCGAGATTCGAATCAAAGCCCACTTTATCCACCATAAACCAAATTTCTGCTATTCCGCATTTTGTAAGAAAAAACCCTGGGGTGGGGGTAGTGCTTGATTCGACAGCTTTAATGACAGATATCGTGAAAATCGATGTTGAACTAAGCGAGCCGTTCATTCAAGTGGGTATATTGCAGCGGCGCAACCGAGAATATCTAGCAACATCATCTAAAAAACTAATCATACAAATCATAAAAGAAGAAATTGAGAGGATTAGTAACGCTAATCCTACGCTCCACATTTGAACCTCAAGCTAGTTCCATATATGATAGCTTTATCATCGTTATCAGGGGAGGATTCATAGAAGTGGCAGTATTAATCAACGAACAAATCAGAGCATCCGAAGTAGTCCTTACAGGACTTAGGGGTGAGAAGCTGGGTATCGTCTCCCGGGAAGAGGCCCTGGCCCTGGCCAGATCAGCAGGTGCTGATCTGGTATGTACCTCGCTAATGAGCAGCCCACCACCCTGCAGCCTAACTGCAAAGGGCAAAGCAAAAGCGGCCGCGCAGAAGGAGGCAGCCTCAGCACGCAAGGCTAGTGGTGGCTCAGCTGCAAAAGGTGGCAGCAAGGAGAAGGTCAAAGAACTCCGCTTCACGGCTCATATTGAAGAGCATGATTACGATACGAAGCTTCGCCAGGCAGAGAAGCATCTCCGTTCTGGCAAGCCAGTGCAATTAGTCGTGAAGGCATCCGGCGCCAAAGAAGCTGCTGCTTCCAAGGCCGTTTTGGAGCGACTAGTGACTGACTTGAAGGAAGTTGGAACGAAGGACACTGGTATCCAGACAGGTGGTAAAGGGTCGCAGGTGAAATTAAATCCACGTTGAAGATTGGCCTATACGCTCCAATCATATAGAGCTAGTAAAAAGGCCATCCTCTATGGGATGGCCTTTCACTTCATAGGCAATGTTCTTAATCTTTTAACTTAAACATGATTGCCCATTAATCCCCTCGGGCGATAGTTCATGCCGCCAGCATAAAGGTGGGAGACATCTCCTAGTCCAATACATCTAGGAACCGCAAAGTGCTCGCTACGCTCTTCGAACAAAATTGTCGTTACCGAGCTTGGCGCTAACCAAAATACGGACCAAGCCAAGGCTAAAGGAATCTGCAATAAATGAGCTAGCCATGCGAGGCCAAAGCCGCCATGGCATACTACTCCAATCTTCTTGGTAGAAGGCTCGAGTATCCGATACAGGCCATCTTCTCTTTTATAATGGTGTCGAATTAAGAATTGATCTGAAGCTGCTTGTAATTCGCTGAACCGCAGTCTGTATTCCTCTTGCTTCAACCAATGATCTGTTTCATCAGACCATTCTCTCTTTCCACTCGATAGTTCGCTAATATGTTCTCCGGGGCTATCCCAAATAGACGACAATTGTCCGTCTAACATAATCTCTGTCCAATCTAGTTCACAAGTCCAAGGTTCTGTCTGAATTACAAGTCCCGTCTCTTTGGCCACATAACTGGCTGTTGTCTGTGCTCTACCCAGTGGTGAAGCATATAGTTCATCCAGACCGATAGATGCCATGCGTCTTCCCAATGCTGCGGCTTCCTGATGTCCGAATTCTGTTAGACCATCTATGGAATAGTCCGGATCACCATGACGAATCAGAAATATTTGCATAATAATGCCCTTCTCCCCTCAAATCCAGCCTTTTTCCTCTGCCAGTCGTACCGCCTCAATTCGACTTTTCACTTCCAGCTTATTGAGTATTTCAGAAATATAATTGCGAACAGTTCCATAAGAAAGGTGTAGCGAAAAAGCGATCTCCGCCGCCGTTTGCCCTTCACCAGCCAGCTTTAAGATCTCCCGCTCCCGTGCTGTTAGTGGATTTTCTTCCCGCAAGCTACCAAAAACTAACTCGGGGGATACCTCCCGATGTCCAGCCATGACACGGCGAATAGATTCAGCCAGCTTATCTACAGGCTCGTCCTTCAACAAATACCCTTGTATACCAGCCTTCACTCCACGCTCGAAATAGCCCGGACGGGCAAAGGTAGTCAAGATGATAATTCGAGTCGGACAACCTTTACTCCGCAATATTTCTGCAACCTCCAGCCCGCTCTTGAACGGCATTTCAATGTCCATGAGACATACATCCGGCTGAACCCTGTCGATTAAAGCTAATGCCTCAGCACCATCACAAGCCTCGCCGACGACTTCGATATCATCCTCAAGATCCAATAAGGAAGCCATAGCCCCCCGAAGCAGACGTTGATCTTCCGCAATAACGATGGTTATCATGCACTCTCACCCCCTGTTGCTTCCTTAACGATTAGAGGGATCATAACGATTAGCGTAGTTCCCTGACCCTCTTCTGAGCTTAGCGACAGAGAGCCATCAATCAGGGATAGACGTTCCGCCATCCCCTTCATACCATTTCCATCACTAAGCTCACCGTTACATCTCTCACCGTTCTGGAGGCCAATTCCGTTATCTTTAACGGTAATTCGAACTTCTCCGGCGGTCTTTGCCACCCCGATGAAGCATTTATCCGCTCTACTATGCTTCACAATGTTAGTCACCGCTTCTTTGATACAGAGGCTGAGAATATTTTGCGTCAGATCGGATACTCCCTCCAGCGAGATATCGCCCTCCACTTCCAAGGCAATCTCCGCCGTGCGCAGCATTTCCCCGGTTTCTGCCAGTTCTTCTGCTACTGAGATCGCACGCATTTCCGACACTAGCTCACGCACCTGACGGAGCGCAGCCCGCGAAGTACGCTGAATTTCCCGCGCTTCCTCTTGAGCTCGCTCCGTATTTTTGGTCACCAGCTTCTCTACGAGTTGGCTTTTTAATGTAATCAAGGACAGCGTATGCCCGAGGGTATCATGTAAATCACGTGCGATTCGCATGCGTTCCTCACGCTTCACCAACTCTTTAATCACCTCATTAGCTTGATCTAGCTCTTTCTCCAGCTTCTGATGTTGATGCATGGATCTTACGCCGAATGGCATAATCAGCATAATAACGATAAACGGGATTAAGAACATAATACTAACCCATTCCAACTCACGGCCTACTAAGACCAACACTGAAAGTACCATGACCACAAAAGAAGTAAATGCAATTTTAAACCCTTTATTCTCCGTATAATAAGCTATAAAATTCACGGTGAAAAAGCCCATGTACAGATTAAATGGCGTATAGAACAAGCTAAGCACCACGATGATGACCATTTGAGTCGTTAACCAAACATTAAACGCGCCACCCCGAACCCAATACAACTGGCGGTAGCTGATGGCAAACACCGCTATCATAATCCCACCTAGAATGAGCTTCACTCCAGTCTCCCCACGCAAATTCAGGATGGGCAAAATCAGATAAACAGCCCATACATAAGGGAAAAACCCCTGACTTCTTGGAAATAACTGGAACTTACTACGCTCGGTCATTACTTTACACCGCTTCCTGTTTTTTTCGAATATAAACCGATAGTAACATAAAAACTACCAAATATCCGAGTAAAATCAAGACATTACTCCAATGCGGGGCTGAGCCACGTACAATCTCCCACGCCCCATTTCCATAGTTATAAGAAGGTAACCAATGACCAATCTTCTGCATTAAACGTGGTAAAATCTCAATTGGCATCCACATGCCCCCCGCTACAGCAAGCGCCATATAAATCACGTTACTGACTCCACTAGCCGTATCCACCCGTTTCATAGCACCCACAAGCGTACCAATCGCCAAAAATGGAAGGGAACCGATCAGAATCCATAGCCCACTAAGCACCCATTGACCCGCAGATAAGGAGACACCGTTGATTAAATATCCTGCGATAAAAATACAAATGACCGAAAACAGATGCATCATCGTTTGCCCGAACATTTTTCCGAAGAAATAAACAGAACCAGGTAGCGGGGTAATCCGAATAAAGGTAGTCCAGCCTTGTGTTCGTTCTTGCACTAAACGGATGCCAAGCGTCATGATCGCAGAGCCCATTACACTAAAGGTTGCCATCGACATTAAGTAGTGAGCGCGCCAAGTCGGGTCATCATTACCTGTATTAACCACGCGGGTGAAGATGAAATAGAACATAATGGGCATGAGCAATGACCAGAATACGTAATAAGGATTACGGATGATCCTCAGCATCTCGGCTTTACACTGTACAGTAATTAATCTCATCTTTAGATAGCCTCCTCTTGGTTCATGGTCAATTGTTCAAAAGCGTCATCCAAACGTCCCTGATCTATACGAACATCCTTCACGGGAAGTCCGGTAACAAAAATCGCTCGCAGCGCTTCATCCGTATCGTCTGTCGTCACATGAATTCGGCCTTCTTTTTCATAACAACCCTCAATAGCGGTTAGTTCCAGCAGGCTCCTGCGTAATTTAGATCGATCACCTATTGGCAAAAAGGACAGCGAACGCTTCACAATCCGCGATTTAATCTCATCTGGACTTCCGTCAGCAACTAAATGGCCTTTGCTAAACAACAGAATACGATCCGCAATATCTTCAGCTTCCTGTAAGTAATGTGTCGTGAACACAATCGTCTTGCCCTGCTCCGCAAGTCCACGAACCGTGTCCCAGAAGCGCCGCCGGGAAGTAATATCAAGTCCAACCGTAGGTTCATCGAAAAAGATCAGCTCTGGATCACCAGCCAGGGCCAGCGCGAAGCCTAGACTACGCTTTTGACCGCCCGAGAGCTTCTCGGCGTATCTATTCAGATCCGCTGGCGCAAGCCCTGTAGCTTTAATTAGAAACTCCATATCCATCGGCTGTGGATAATAGCTACGGATCAGAGCAATGATCTCCCGAACCTTCAGCCGATCCATCACACTTACCTCTTGCAGCATCGCGCCGGTCTTTTCACGTACGATTTTATCTTTTGGATGTTGTCCAAATATTTTCACTGTACCTTCAGTGGGCTCTAATAACCCCAATAACATTCCCAATGCCGTTGTTTTGCCTGCTCCGTTTGGTCCAAGAATAGCTGTAATCGAACCCTTGGCAATGTTGAAGCTGATATTATCTACTGCTTTCTTATCCTTATATAATTTGCTAACTCCATTCATCTCAATAACACTGTCCATTTCGTAACCCCTCCGATTCCGAATGCGTTTGATCTATTTCAATCATATGGAAAAAGGAGACCTGACATTAGTATGGACTGTCATTTCTTTAAGATGACAACTGTCACCTTCATGCCTCAGGGTACGAAAAAGAGGTTGCCCTACCCGTAGTTTTAACTACGAATAGGGCAACCTCTTTAAGCGAAAATACTAGATTACCTCTTAAAGAATCCTTTTCCGAGAAGGAATTCCTTCATATGCATTCGCGCTGGCTGTGCCAACCGTTCTGCCATAATCACAGACCAAGGTGTATCCTTGGCACCATGAGTCCGCTCACGCATATAGTCTGAAGAGACTTTATCGTAAGTCTTGACCTGCTCCACTGTCGTTTCGGCATTGTAGCGATTACGATGTAGAACAGCCTCTAATGGCAGACGCGGACGCAGGCTTGTGGCTCCATCAGGGTAGCCCACACACATTCCAAATATCGGGTAAACCAGCTCGGGCAGTCCAAGCAGCTCCGAAACCTCCGCAATCCGGTTACGGATTCCGCCGATATAAACAATTCCGAGCCCAAGCGATTCCGCAGCTACAGCAGCATTCTGAGCAGCAAGCGCAACATCAACGGTAGCTACAATAAGGTTCTCAGCAGAATCTTCATACGATGTCTCTCCCTGCAAATGAGGTTTTGTCACCTCACGCAACCGATACAGATCCGCGCACCAGACCAAGAAGACTGGGCATTGTTCTATATAAGCCTGATTACCCGCTAATCCGGCAAGCTCTGCTTTTATAGCCGGGTCAGTCACTGCAATAACACTATAGGCTTGTACACTGCTGGAAGTCGAAGCCATTTGGCCTGCTTCAATAATAGCTGCAAGCTGCTCTTCACTTACTGGCTTATCCTGATACTTGCGGACAGATGCATGGTTCATTAATAGAGATATTGTCTCGTTGTTTTCTTGCACAGCGGCCACTCCTTACATAGTTAGGTTTCTCTTAAAGCTTTACCCGCTGCAAACGAAGTGCATTCAAGACGACGGACACAGAACTGAATGCCATCGCAGCTCCAGCTAGCCATGGAGCTAGAAATCCGAGTGCAGCAATCGGTATACCTATTGTATTGTATGCAAGTGCCCAGAACAAATTCTGCTTAATATTACTCATCGTTTTACGGCTCATCATAATGGCATCGGGTATGCTCTTCAGATCTCCCCGCATCAGCGTAATATCTGCAGCCTCCATTGCTACATCCGTACCTGTACCGATCGCCATGCCCGTATCTGCAGTAGCCAGTGCAGGAGCATCATTGATGCCATCTCCAACCATAGCTACCTTTGTCCCATTCCGCTGCAGCTTACGAACTTCCTCCGCTTTGCCTTCTGGTAGAACCTCTGCTAACACTTTTCGAATACCTGCTTGCTTCGCAATAGCTTCTGCGGTGATTTTATTGTCACCTGTAATCATAATGACCTCTATGCCCATCGCATGAAGCGCAGCTACAGCTGCTTTTGAGGTTGGCTTAATCGTATCCGCCACAGCGACAATCCCGGCAATCTCATCGTCCACCGCTACAAGCATAGCTGTCTTTCCTGCCTCTTCCAGTCTCTTCATGACTGGGGTCCACTCTGTGATGTCCAATTGATGATCTTCCATCATACGCCGTGTACCCACCCTAACTTGTTGATCGGAGACAACAGCCATAATTCCCCGTCCAGGTACATTATCAAACTGTTCAGCGGTGGGTAAGATCAAATCTCTGTCAGCGGCTCCTGCAACGATAGCTTCCGCAAGCGGATGTTCTGATAATTTCTCGGCTGCCGCAGTTAAAGCTAATAGACGATTCTCTGCACTTTCTTTACCATAAGCGGCAATTCCAGTGGTAGTCACGATATCAGTCAGCATGGGCTTACCATTTGTAACCGTACCTGTCTTATCCAAAACAACGATCTTAATCCCTTGTGCGCCTTCTAAATGCTCACCACCCTTGAACAGAATACCAAGCTCCGCAGCGCGGCCTGATCCCGCCATAATGGAGGTCGGCGTTGCAAGACCTAACGCACATGGACAGGCGATTACGAGCACCGCAATGGCTTTTTCAAGGGCATCGGCAAATTGACCAGGTGCTGCCCAGAAGTACCAGACCAAGAAAGTGATCATCGCAATGCCTACAACAATCGGTACAAAAATACCTGAGATGACATCCGCGATCCGCTGGATCGGCGCTTTGGAGCCTTGGGCCTCCTCCACTACTCTAATGATTTGAGCGAGCGCAGTGTCTCTTCCTACTTTGTTGGCTTTAATTCTTAAAATCCCATTCTTATTTAATGTAGCACCGATAACGGTATCTCCAGGTTTTTTCTCTACAGGAATACTTTCTCCGGTCAACATAGACTCGTCCACAGAAGAGGAACCCTCTACTACCTCGCCATCCACCGGCACCTTTGTTCCGGGCTTCACCAATACAATATCGCCGGGAATCACTTCATCTGTCGAGATATTCATTTCTTTGCCATCGCGGATCACGAGAGCCGTCTTTGCCTGAAGCCCCATTAAGCTCTTAATGGCGTCAGAGGAACGTCCTTTGGCTAGCGCCTCGAACCATTTACCGACGAGGATGAGTGTGATGAGTACAGCACTCGTCTCATAATACATTGGGGCGGTATGATTCATTCCCTTCATACTTAATGAATCAATCGTCAGATAAAGACTGTAGAAATACGCTGCTGATGTCCCCAGTACGACCAACACATCCATATTGGCACTCCCGTTACGAAGTGCTTTATACGCGCCTACGTAGAACTGCCAGCCGATGATAAACTGTACGGGGGTCGCCAGAACAAGCTGAAACCAAGGATTCATAAATAACTCCGGTGTTGGAATCCAGCTTGTGAATGAGAAATGACCTGCCATCGCCCATAACAATGGGAAAGAAAGAATAGCAGAAATGATCCACTTCCACTTTTTATGCTGAATTTCCTGTACACGACGATCCACATGATCCTTGCGGTCTTCTTTAAGAGTAGCTTTATATCCGATATTGCTTACCTTCTCCATGATCTCTCTTGGACTAATATTACCGGGAGTATATTCTACATGTGCCGTTTCCAGCGCTAAATTCACATTCACTGCTGCGATCCCCGGCGTACGACTCAACACTTTTTCGATCCGCGCCGAGCATGCAGCGCAGGTCATGCCTGATATATCAAAATCCGCGGTCTCTTTGACGGTATCATAACCAAGAGCGCGGATTTTATCTTCAATTTGTGGTAACCCTGATACAGAAGGATCGAATCCGACAGTGGCTTGTTCCAAGGCTAAATTTACATTTGCGCGAGAAACACCCTCCATCCGGGACAAACCTTTCTCAATTCGAGCTGCACAAGCAGAACAGGTCATGCCTGTAATCTGTACGGTTGCTTGCTGTTCATTGGGTGAAGCTGTTGTTTTTAACTTATCCATGATTCCAAAGCCTCCTCATACCCCTATAGAGTATGATAGTTTCTATAAAAAGAAAAGGCATTGGAGCTTATGGCATTCCCATACAGCTCCAAGCCTTATTACTTTGCTTCAAATTAAACTACATCATACCCTTGCTCTTCAATAGCTTCTTTAATAGCTCCAAGGCTCACCTTGTTCTCATCATACTCAACGGATACTTTTTTAGCAGCAAGATCAACCTTAGCAGTAGCTCCAAGATTACCTACAGCCTTCTCTACAGAGTTGACACAGTGACCACAAGACATTCCTTCAACGTTTAATGTAGCGTTCGACATTATTATTACCTCCAGTAAATGTTATGAAGCCATGCTCAAGGAGCATTAGCTTATTATTTCATTAATTTGTTAACCGTAATTAGCAGTTCATCGATAACCTCATGTTCACCGGCTTCGATTCGTTCAATAATACAACTCTTCATATGCCCTTCCAGCAGCATCTTACCAACACCGTTTAGTGCCGCTTGAACCGCTGCGAGCTGATTGAGCACATCATCACAATAAGTATCCCGCTCTATCATACCCTTTATCCCGCGGATCTGGCCTTCAATCCGGTTGAGGCGAGTATTCAAACCATTTTTGAAATCTGTCGAATGATGACTCATTCGTTCTCCAGATGCTGAAGAATGACAGTCAGCTTCGCAGGATTTCTCAGTTTGTTCTTGCTTACTAGTAGACATAAGAATCAGCCTCCTTGTCAATAATATAATATACCCCCGTAGGGTATGTCAAGAGGCGTTCTTTATTTCATATCCCCCAAATCCCATTTTTTCAAGCATAAACGCCTTCGGTGTCTTTATAAGGACGGTAAGCGTTTAAGCGAGAATATAAGACATATAGTATTGTGTGAAACTTATACTTCTTATATTTGAAAAAAACTATTGCTACCCTATTCAAATTTGAATATAATAAATTTTGCTTCTAACCTATGAACATTTTTTGAACGGATTTATCACTATTAGAAAAAAGGAGCCTGCGAAGCATGCATACTAAAGAAAGTAATCTTAAACTCGTAGTTATCGGCCTGCTGCTCGGTATTCTAATGTCCGCGATGGACAATACCATTGTAGCTTCAGCTATGGGAACCATTGTTTCCGACCTTGGCGGTCTGGACAAAATCGTATGGGTCACTTCGGCTTATATGGTTATGGTAATGGCTGGAACCCCTATCTTCGGCAAGCTCTCGGATATGTATGGACGTAAACGTTTCTTCATGTTCGGACTGATTGTATTCCTGATTGGCTCAGCACTGTGCGGTACTGCAACCAGTATTACACAGCTCAGTATTTACCGGGCTATTCAAGGGATCGGCGGCGGTGCACTAATGCCTATCGCCTTCACCATCGTTTTCGACATTTACCCTCCTGAAAAAAGAGGAAAGCTGACCGGCCTTTTCGGTGCCGTCTTCGGAATCTCTAGTGTACTCGGACCCTTATTGGGTGCATATATTACCGACTATGTAGGATGGCAATGGGTATTCTACATTAACCTGCCGCTCGGAATTATTGCACTGTTTCTGATCGCAACTTCTTACAAAGAATCGATTTCTCACGCTAAACAGCGCATCGACTGGGGCGGAGCCTTCACTCTTGTCGGCGCCATTATCTGCCTAATGTTTGCGCTAGAACTGGGAGGCAATCAATACGCTTGGGATTCTAGTGTCATCCTTGGCTTATTCGCCGGCTTTGCTGTACTCTTGCTGGCATTCATCCTCATTGAGAGAGTGGCGGCTGAACCTGTTATCTCGTTCGCGATGTTCAGTAAACGGTTGTTTGCAACAAGTAGTGTGACAGCCTTGTTCTATGGCTCTGCCTTTATCGTAGCCACCATCTACATTCCTATCTTTGTACAGGGCGTATTTGGCGGCTCCGCTACGAACTCTGGACTGATCCTCATGCCGATGATGATCGGTACCGTCGTAGGCAGTCAGACCGGTGGGCTACTGACCACCAAAACCAGCTTCCGCAACATTATGATTCTATCCGCAGTCTGCTTTGTCGCAGGTATCTACAGTCTAAGCACTTTGTCGCCAGATACCTCCCGTCTCATGCTTAATGTATTCATGGCCTTAACTGGGTTCGGCGTGGGCTTTTCCTTCTCCGTGCTAAGCATGGCAGCTATCCATAACTTCGATATGCGCCAACGCGGTTCAGCAACTTCAACAAGTACCTTTATGCGCTCGCTTGGGATGACGCTGGGGATTACGATCTTCGGTATTATTCAGCGTAACAACTTCACTAGCAGCATTAGCGAAGCTTTTGGCGGAAGTGAGCAGTCAGCAGCCTTCGGCGATCCACGGGCAGCCCTGACACCTGAAGCAAGAGCCAAGATTCCACCTGAAATTTTAGAGAAAATATCTAGTGCACTGTCCTCTTCAATCGCACATACCTTTATGTGGGCCATGATTCCTGCCGTCCTTGGTTTAGTCTTTGTGCTGCTTATGCCAAAAGACCGCCTCACCATTCCGAGTAAAACTGCTCAGGCGTCCGAGGGTAAAAGGTAACGATTATGTCAATGAAATTGGCTATTCTCGGACTATTGCTTGAAAGAAACATGCATCCCTATGAAATTACACTAGTCATGAAAGAGCGCTCCATGGACCGGATTACAAAGCTCCAGCTTGGGTCTCTCTACTACGCAGTCGATAAACTTGCACAAGATGGTTATATCGAAGCTTTAGAAGTGATTAGCAGCAGTGATCGCCCAGACAAAACCATTTACGGTATTACTGAGCAAGGTAAAAATTTATTCGAGCAGTTAATTCTACAGCAAATTAAAAAGAACGAGCCCTTCTATCATCCGATGTATATGGCTCTAGCCATGTCCCGTCATGTTGATCAAAACAAGGTGGAGAAGCTGCTCGAAGAACGTATTCGGGAAACCGAACATCAGGTGAATCTGGCTTATCAGGTATATGAAGAACATATTCCTATTGTTCCTCGTTCCGCCCTTCATCTCATGTACGGCACCTATGAACACACCCTTATTGAACTAAAATGGCTACAACGTCTCTATGATGATGTTGTAGCACGCAAGTTGAATGACATTGGAACACCACTTAATACAGAGTAGAGTCCTTAGGACCTCTACTCTTTTTTTCACTTTTGCAGAGACAATAAATACCATACTAGAATCTAAGCGTGTACAATATGTACGTGTACGCAATCATATTTTCCTAGGAGGAATCACAATGTTGAGAACGCTGCCTTTAAACAAGCGCGGTATACCAGCCAGCCGTATTGCTCTAGGTTGTATGGGATTTGGTGGGGGCTGGGATCATGAACCGATTACCGCCGAGAATGTTAAGCAAGGACATGCAGCCGTCGACGCAGCACTATCTATTGGTATCAATATGTTTGATCACGCAGATATTTATACCCGTGGTAAAGCCGAGAAGGTATTCGGTCAAATCTTTAAAGAACGCCCAGGACTCCGCGAAGAAATCATTATTCAATCGAAGTGCGGTATTAAGCTAATGGAGCCCGGAGACAGCTCTAATGTCTTTGACTTCTCAAGCCAGCATATTCTAAGCAGTGTAGAAGGAATATTGTCGCGACTAGGAACAGAATATATTGATATTCTGCTGCTCCATCGGCCTGACCCCCTAATGGATCCGGAGGAAGTAGCTTCTGCTTTGCATCAATTAAAAGCAACAGGTAAAGTTCGTCATTTCGGCGTCTCCAATATGAGCGCAGCGCAGATCAAAATGCTGCAAGCCTATTGCGAGGAACCTTTTATCATAAACCAGCTACACATGAGCCTAGCCAAGCTCAGCTGGGTCGATGCTGGAATCAGTGTAAACCGTGAACCTTGGAAGGATATTACCTTTCCCGAAGGAACCCTTGAACATTGTCGAATGGAGAACATTCAGCTTCAAGCCTGGGGCCCACTCGCACAAGGCTTATTTAGCGGACGTTCATTAGAGGATCAACCAGAGAATATCGTCCAGACAGCTGCCATGGTTAAACAACTTGCAGATGAAAAAGGAACAACACCCGAAGCCATAGTGCTATCCTGGCTAATGACACATCCGGCAGCTATTCAGCCTGTGATTGGGACTGTGAATCCGCAGCGCATCGCTGCCTGCGCCGATGCGGACAAGCTGGAGCTTACTCGAAAAGAATGGTATGACCTATATGTTAGTTCACGTGGTACTCGTCTTCCCTAACTGAGCCCACAATTAAACTCGCAAGAATTCTTAATAGCCTAATCGTGCCTCTCGCATGATTAGGCTATTTTTAATACATTCCTCTCCTATGTATCGTTCTCTATTGCGAATAAAAATAGATATCAAGCGATAAACCGAGATAAATAGAGATAAATTAACATTTTTGTTCTTTATAGAGCACAAACGAGACTTATTGACAGTTTTCTTTTCAATTTATTCCATGTATTATTCATTACAGAAGTTGTTCTCAATAAAGAACAATAATAACGAACCAAAGAAACTCAAGACATTGAGGGGAGGTATTCCTCTGAGACCCAGATCAGCAAAAAGAAGACCTAAACGAAAGAAGCAAATCGGATTACGTGTTCTGCAATCAGGAATGGCTGTCTCCGTCTTGTTTCTGACTACCTCGCAGCAAGTGGGTAGTACCTATGGTGGTTTTGGAGCTACTACGCAAACCACTAGCACAATTAGCTTTTGCGAAGTATTTCCAAACTCGATCAAGGGGCTTCTAACAGAACTCAAAGATCATATCGAAAGAGCTACTGCTTTAAAAGGATCGCTGCAAAGCTATACCCCTTCAGGCAGTCTCTCAGACGTTTCGGGAATAGAAGGCATGACGCTGGATGAGCTTGATGTCGCAGCGCAAGAGATTTCCTCGCAAATCTCCGCGCTTCAATCTCAAATCGATGGCGTGAATGAGCAACTGGCCACCAACAGCCAAATTTGGAACGAAATCAATAGTGAGCTGAACGCAGCAGCAGCCGTCCTATTCCAGATTGGAGGATATATGACCTCTCTAGATTCAAACTGTCTAGAAATCAAGGATGAACAATTCTTCAGAGAGCTGCAAAGCAGCCTGAATCAAAGCGGTGTAATCTCTGAATCCCTGAATGCTTCCTTAAAGGGAGTCATCCAATATCTAAACTCCATACACGATATCGGGCTTCCATTTGCTTCAGTAGTGACCAGTGATGTATATGGACAACCCGAGTTACGCAACGAGGCGTTTCAGCAGCCGTTACCTTTCCTGATTCCTTTTAGTCAGCCGGCCGGCAATATCTCTAGCGAACTTACCTCCACTTATGAAAATCTCAATACTGAAATGAATGGTCTTAAAGAATCGGCTACTTCAGGAATCAGCAATCTTCAGAGTCAGCTCCAATTGATCAGTCAAACCCGTGAACAACAGTTGGAAGCACTTGAGAAAGCCCGACTAGAGGCGCTGGAACAAACGAAGAAAGAAGAAGAACGTTTGGCACTGGAGAAAAAAGAAAAGCAAGAAGCTGAGGACAAAGCGAAAGCTGAAGCTGAGGAGAAAGCAAAAACGGAAGTGACTCCACCGAAAGGTGAAGCTACTCCAGAGAACATAAATAAAGAACAGCCTGAAGCCCCAGCCACTAACCCGGTCGTTCCGGAAATTGGTGAAGAGCTAACGATTCCAAAAGATGTCCCACAGCAAGCGGTTCCTCAGGAGGCGCCAAAAGCGGAAGATACAACCACTTCCCCACCGGTAGCAACACCAGCCCCTTCGGACCCTCAACAAGTTAAAGGTGGCGAATAATATGCGGATTAAAAAAATGATCAACAATACATTATCGAGCATCATGCTTGTGATATTCATTCTGCTGGTGGTAGCCGTAGTTTTATCAAAGGCCTCCGGCGGTGAACCTGCCTTCTTCGGATACCAGATCAAATCGGTACTCTCAGGTTCGATGGAACCAGGGATTCAAACCGGATCGATTGTCGCTTTAAAACCCGGAGGAGATATGAATCGCTTCAAAAAAGGCGATGTGATCACCTTTAGAAATGAAGAAAACCTGCTCATTACTCACCGTGTTGTAGAAGCAACAATGAACAACGCTACTGGTGAAGCCATGTATCGCACGAAAGGCGATAACAATGATGCGCCTGATATGAACCCTACCAGTTCCACGAATGTTGTAGCTGAGTATACCGGGGTCACCGTACCTTACGTAGGTTACGCTATGAATTTCGCAGTTTCCAAAGCTGGAAGTGTTGTGCTCATGATTGTACCAGGCTTGATGCTCCTGCTCTATGCCCTGTATTCATCATGGAAGGCTGTAGCTGCACTCGAAAAGAAAAATGCTGCTATACTTCCCACCTCTCCACCTCCAACTGAAATACAGTAATCCGTTGATTGTCCGCTTCCGCTTACGAACCGGAAGTTACAATATATAACTTTTATAAAAAACCACAAAAACCGAGGAGGAATTTTAATTATGGGTATCAAGAAAACATTGGGTCTTGGCGTAGCATCAGCAGCACTGGGTTTATCATTGATTGGTGGAGGAACTTTCGCTTACTTTAGCGACACTGCAACAAGTACCTCTACATTCGCAGCTGGTACACTGGATTTGAACTCTGACCCATCTGTTATCGTTAATCTGGATAAATTGAAACCAGGTGATACTATCAAAAGAGATTTCAAACTGAATAATGATGGTAACATCGATATCGGCTCTATTGTTCTCAAAACAAAATACTCCGTTAATGACGTGGGTGGTAACAACAATGGTGTTGATTTAGGTAAATTCATTAAAGTTAAATTCCTGCAAAATAAGGACAAGAGCGGTAACATTATTCCGGATATTGTAGTTTATGAAACAACACTGGCTGATTTGCAAAATTCAACACCTGATCTCGTAGAAAAATTGCCGTTCATAGGCAATGAAGCATCCGGTATTAAAGCAGGTACATCTGATAGCTTCACCGTTAAGTTCGAATTTGTGGATGACGGTAAAGATCAGAACATTTTCCAAAAAGATGTGTTGACACTGACTTGGGATTTCTTTGCTAAACAAGCCAGAGGAACTGACTACTAATCTAATAAGTCTTCCATTCGAAGAGCAGCAGATTCTTATTCCGGAAAACGGATAAGTAGATGCTGCTTTTCTCTTTACAATAAACTTTGTCGAATTTAATGATATTTGCTATACTAATAACAAAAATAACGGAGGGGCGTCAGCATAGTGCCACAAAATATGGGCCAACGTATCCAGCATCTCCGCCTAGAAAAGGGATTGTCCCTATCTGAGCTTGCGGACAGAGCGGATGTTGCTAAGTCGTATCTTAGCAATGTGGAGAGAAACATCCAATCCAATCCTTCAATCCAGTTTATCGAAAAGATCGCCGATGCGCTTCAGGTATCCATCCACGCTTTGCTCTATGGAGAACCTAATGATGCTGAGGAGTCACCTTTAGATTCGGAATGGTTCCGATTGGTGCAGGAAGCTATGGCCTCAGGCATAAGCAAACGCGAATTCAAGGAGTTTCTGGACTACCAGAAATGGCGCCTTGATCAGAAGGATTAATATTCCACCTGACCTGATAAGATCCTCTTCTACTCATACTATTAAACATAAACGCCTTCGCCCTCCTACCATGGACCGCGAAGGCGTTTGAATTCTAGCAGAATATAAGGACCAAGTCTGAAACTTATAGATTCTTATATAAAGAAAAAGAGCACAGCGATAACTCGCTGTGCTCTTTTGATATCTAATGCTCTGAATGTATCACTGCACGGCTTGCACAGTCTTCTCATGAAAGAAGCGACGAATTTCATCTGCCTTTATGCCAGCCTTCTTAGCTGCTAATAATAAATGGACCCACTCTACGTCTAGATCAATGACCTGCTGTTCTCTGTTGCTTCCCTGGTTGGACTTGTCCAAAAAATCTCCTCCTAAGATTTTAGTCCCCAGGCAATCCGGCTGTCATAGTATTTCTACCTTAGACCCGCGACTTTGTGCCCCTGCCTTTCGGCAGGTTTACCTTTTACTGGACCCTTTACACGAAAGGATCTACTTTGAATATATGAAAATCGCTAACTGCAATAACATTATACTATACTAAAGTGGAAAAGTGTGTCGATTTCTGATTAGTTTTTCCATTAAAAAACAAAAAATAGAAGCGCTTTTGTGCGATAACTTGTCCTTTTAACACGATACTCGTCCTATTCATAAAATTAATTAAGCCGATAGAATGATACTTCCTTCCCTATTAGTTAAAAATAAGGATATTAGAATCATTTTAGTGGGCCTTAGGAATGGGTAATGAGAAGAAACAGCGTTCTTTTCATTAGAACAAGCTAACCCATACCATTTTGCGAACGTATTGGACGAAAGAAAGAATTGATTACACGTGTGGAAAGTAGCACAATAAGATGAGAAATGAAACCGCAATCATCACAGCTCCAGTAAGCGTTGACACAAAATGTCACGTATGGAGTTCATCCGTTAAGGAGGATGTATTCATGGCAGCCAAAGAGCCCTATAACGAATCCATTTGGAGTAAGTATTACGGACCCAATTTAGGCTACATTCAAGAAAGATATGAACAGTTTGTGAAAGATCCTTCCACCGTAGAGAATAATTATCGCGAGCTTTTTACAAATTCGGGTCCCCCACCCCTAACACCGGATAGCGAACCGGCTCCACAGCCTCGCATTTCGGGAGACACCGAATGGCTTAGAAAGGCAGTAAGAGCTTCCAAGCTAATCGCTAATATTCGTATATATGGCCATATGGCCGCTGATATTGATCCGCTTGAGCGCGATCACAATCCCATGGCTAAATATCTTGAACTCGAAACCTATGAGCTGACTCGTGAGGATCTGCTCGCACTACCTGCCACGCTCATTTGGGAGAATGCGCCGAATGATGTGCATACCGGATGGGATGCAGTTCAGCGTATGCGTCAGGCTTACACCAAGACAATCGCCTATGAATTCGGGCATGTGCATGAAGAACAAGAACTGAAATGGTTGAACAGACAGGCAGAATCCACAAGCTCACCAGCGCCTTTAAATAATGCAGAACGTAAAGAGCTGCTAAACCGCCTGATCCAAGTAGAGCAATTCGAAACCTTCCTTCACAAAACCTTTGTGGGTCAGAAGCGTTTCAGCTTGGAAGGCAATGACGCTCTCGTACCGATGCTGGATGAAATCGTACGCGCTGCTGCGCATGACGGCGCAGAGCATATTCTGATGGGCATGGCGCATCGTGGTCGCCTCAACGTTCTTGCACATATTTTGGGCAAACCTTATGACATTATATTTTCAGAGTTTCATCATTCTCCGAACAAGGAGCTTTTCCCTTCCGAAGGCTCTACAGGCATTAACTATGGCTGGACGGGTGATGTGAAATACCATCTGGGTGCAGACCGCGCTGTCCGTGAAGGAGAAACCGTACGCACAAGAATAACACTAGCGAATAATCCAAGTCACTTGGAATTCGTCAATCCTGTCGTGGAAGGCTTCACTCGTGCTGCTCAAGAAGATCGGAGCACAGCCGGATTGCCGAAGATTGATACCAGTAAAGCTATGGCGGTACTGATGCATGGCGATGCTGCTTTTCCAGGTGAAGGGATTGTTGCAGAAACACTTAATATTGGCAAACTTCAAGGTTATCAGAATGGCGGGACGATCCATATCATTGTTAATAACCGGATCGGCTTTACGACAGAAAGCGAAGACTCCCGTTCAACGCATTATGCGAGTGACATCGCCAAAGGATATGAAATTCCAATTATCCATGTCAATGCTGATGATCCTGAGGCCTGTATATCAGCAGTTCGTTTAGCTAGTGCATATCGCAATCAATTCAAAAAGGATTTCGTTATTGATCTCATCGGCTATCGTCGTCATGGACATAACGAAATGGATGATCCTGAAACTACACAACCTATCGTGTACGGTAAGGTACGCAATCATCCAACCGTTTACAAGGTGTATGCGGAGCGGCTACAGCGTGAAAAAATTCTTACAGCTGAAGATGTACAAAAGATGCACGTTGAAACAGAAGGCGTATTGCAACGTGCGTACGATAGTATGAAGGAAGGCAATCACAAGAAAAAAGAACCAAAAGCCTTCATTCCTCTTCATACAGATCGCTCAGCGGCAGGCACTACAGCCGTACCGATCTCCAGTCTGCAAGAGATTAATCGTGAGCTACTGAGCGTACCTGATGGATTCCAAGTCTATCCGAAACTGGAGCGAATTCTGCAGCGTCGCAAGGACGCACTGAATGAGGGTGAAAAGGTCGACTGGGCACTCGCTGAGTCCCTCGCCTTCGCAACCATCCTGAAGGATGGAACGCCAATTCGACTTAGCGGTCAGGATGCACAGCGCGGCACCTTCGCACACCGCCATCTGGTGCTGCACGACAGCAAGACAGGAGAATTATTCTCTCCGCTTCATCAGCTAAGTAATTCTCGCGCTTCCTTTGGCGTATATAACAGTCCGCTATCTGAAGCTTCTGTGCTAGGCTTTGAGTATGGTTATAATGTGTTCGCACCAGAAACCTTCGTCATCTGGGAAGCGCAATATGGCGACTTCGCCAATGCAGGTCAGGTTATATTTGATCAGTTCATTGCCGCAGGACGTGCGAAATGGACGCAGCGCAGCAATCTCGTCGTCATGTTACCGCATGGCTACGAGGGACAGGGACCCGAGCATTCTAGTGGTAGATTGGAACGCTTCCTACAGTTATCCGCGGAAGAGAACTGGACCGTTGCTAACTTGACCACTGCTTCTCAATATTTCCATGTCTTGCGACGCCAAGCTGCTTTATGTGGACAGGAAGACGCTAAACCACTGGTGATTATGACGCCGAAGAGTCTCATTCGTAATCCGCGCAGCACATCTGCCGGAACTGAGCTCGCTTCCGGACAATTCCAGCCTGTGCTAGCAGAGCCCCTACTAGGCCAGAAGCCAGGTGAGGTCAAACGTCTAGTAGTCTGCAGCGGTAAAGTAGCTATCGACATCCAAACAGAGCTAGAAGCTGCTTCAGACAAAGATTGGTCATGGCTACATGTACTGCGCTTAGAGCAACTCTATCCGTTCCCAGAACATGAACTGAGTGCTCACTTAAGCTCCTTCACATCCCTTCAGGAAATTGTCTGGGTGCAAGAAGAGCCGAAGAATATGGGCGGATGGAGTTATACCGAACCTCGGTTACGGGCCATCGCACCGCAAAACACTAGCGTGAGATATATCGGACGTCCTGAACGTTCCAGTCCTGCGAGTGGTTATGCAGATGTTCATAGCTTTGAACAGCGTAGAATTGTTTCAGAGGCCCTAAAAGCAAATTCACAAGTACAAACAGCTGTACCGTCCTCTTAAGAGGACGGTATCACAATAGCGTAAACCATTATGTTTGGGGAGGTAACGGCCTGTGTCAGAAATCTTAGTACCCGATCTGGGAGAATCTATATCCGAAGGAACCATCTACAAATGGCTGGTTAAAGAAGGCGACACGGTAGGTCAAGGTGATGTGCTTGCTGAGTTAGAAACGGATAAAGTCAATTTAGAAATTAGTGCGGAGGTGGAGGGTGTCATCTCCTCCATCCTACGTCAAGCGGGCGAGAACGTAGCCGTTGGCGAAGCCATCGGCATCATTGGAGCCGCTAGCGGCAGTTCACCGCAGGCCGCTGAGAGCAAAGCGCCTGAAGCGGCACCGGCAAGCGGCAGCGCAGCAGCCGCACCTGTAGCAGCGCCCGAAGTCGCTGTAGCGGGTGGCGAAAGCCCCGCTGCACTGGCATCGCCGGGCGCACGCAAGCTGGCACGGGAGCGCGGCATCGACCTCGGCGATGTTAGCGCCCGTGATCCTATCGGCCGGATTGGTCAGGCCGATGTGTCGGGTCATGGTGCAGCAGCGCCACAGGCCGCTGCACCGGTAGCTCCGGCGGCACAAGTCAAGCCGGAGCCAGCGAAGCCGGCAGCGAGCAAAGCCGCGCCGGAGGATGGCAAGAACGTGGAGCGCAAGCGCATGTCGCGCAGACGGCTCACGATTGCCAGCCGCTTGGTAGAAGCGCAGCAGACCGCAGCCATGCTGACCACCTTCAACGAGGTGGACATGACAGCGATCCTCGACATCCGCAAGCGCCGCAAGGATGCTTTTAAAGAGAAGCATGAAGTAGGACTAGGCTTCATGTCCTTCTTCACCAAAGCCGTGATCGGTGCGCTGAAGACCTACCCACTGCTGAACGCAGAGATTGACGGTGAAGATCTGGTTGTTAAGAAATTCTACGATATCGGTATTGCCGTTGCTGCTAAGGAAGGTCTGGTGGTTCCGGTTGTCCGTGACGCAGATCGCCTCAGCTTCCCGGAAATCGAACGTCAAATTGGCGAACTCGCTTCCAAGGCACGCGCTAATACACTTAGTCTCTCCGAGCTTCAAGGCGGTACGTTCACTATCACCAACGGCGGTGTATTCGGTTCCCTATTATCCACCCCGATTCTGAATACCCCTCAAGTAGGTATTCTAGGGATGCATAAGATTCAATTGCGTCCAATTGCGCTGGACGAAGAAAGAACCGTTAACCGCCCAATGATGTATATCGCCCTTTCCTACGATCACCGGATCGTTGACGGCTCTGAAGCGGTTAGCTTCCTCGTCAAAGTGAAGGAATTGCTGGAAGATCCAGAAGCACTGCTGCTGGAAGGCTAACCCTGATCGATCTTTCGAATTAAGAATATAAAGAAGGTATCCCTAAAGCTTCGCATTAGGGATACCTTCTTTTATATCTGAATCAACTTTTGAGATGAAGTATTTCATAAGTACAAGGTGAATCATGAATCCTTAGGATAGAAAGTCCGGCGTTGTCGGGAATGCTTCCTACCTTGCATATGATCTAACTGTATTTTATACACTTATTTATTTCTGATCTCCCATATCCTCTTCCTTAATTGCATTCTCTACAACTAAAATCCGTAAAAACGTTTATTTCCACTAATCTAACCAGCAATAGCTGTATTAAATACAACTACAGGGCTTATATAAACGTATTAGTTAACTTAAAATTGTACAAAGTACAACTAACTTAGCGCATGCAACTACAAAACTACAAGAATCTACTTCAGCAGCTCCCCAGCCACCTGCAGAAATTGCTCCTTGGTCAAAATCTTATCTCCGTAGCTGCTGAGTGTATAATACGCATCCTGCTTCTCGTTATACCAATTCAGATAATCGTAGCTGACCTCTTCCTTCACTACTTTGTTATAGATCACTTCTGTGCCTGCCACCATAATCTTATCCGCTTGATTCTCCGGTTCTTGCTCCACAAACACTTTCCCGCCATGCATGATCGATGCAGAGATACCTATATAAGCGTTATCTTTGGAATAAGTAGCGCTTATCCAACCGGGCTCCGACCACGGTATAGCCATCATGAATAACTTACCGCTCCCCTTCTCTTTATTAGCTTGGACAGTAAGATCTTGTAAAGTCTCCTGATATAGAGAACTGTTCTTCTCCGCATCCGTAGTCGGATGATTAGGGTTTATAACCCCATATTCAAAAGCATACCCTGCTGCCAATGAAGGAAGCATCGGCGCCCCTGTCCGTTTGATTTCCTTCAAAAAATCAGAATATGCGCCTATCCGCTGCTCTTTATACTTAAAGGACAATTCTGTTGCCAAGGCTGCTGCACCTGCATTATTGTTCACAAGATAGGCGATCAATTCTCCCGGTTTAGCGAAAGCATCTACTTTCTGTGCATACTTATCATAGGAGGCTACTCCTGCAGATTCATTCGGCGCAACATGCTGAACCTTCACTACGCCTTCACTATTGCGGATCTGTATATATTCCGATGCAGCATAAGCTGTCACTGAGATCATCAGGAACAAGGCTAACATACTGGCAATTGCCGTTGTTCTATTCATCGTCTTCAGCGAGAGCGAGAACGATCGCTTTCGATCTGATATGCCACGGATATGTCCCATAACCTTCTCTTCTACATCGATCTCACCCAGATGTTCATTGCCGGCTGAGGCATACATTACATCTCGGTATTCATCGCTGATTGTGGTTCGTTCCATCTGATCTCCTCCTCCAATTTCATAGCTTCCTGCACCCTCCGCTTGATCCGGTTCATTCTCTTCGTCAGTGCATTGGGACTGACCCCAAGAATTTCGCTTATCTCCGTATAAGTTTTTTCCTCGAACACCCGCAGAATAAGCATATTCCTCTCTTCCAGCGACAACTGCGCTAAAGCGGCTGACAATGAGGGATTAAACAACCGATCATCCAGCTCTTGTTCCGGACTTGCAGACATAAAATCAGGCTTGAAGATACTCATGACTCGCTTTTGCAAGCGCCGTCTGCGCAGCAGGTTTAAGCAATGATGATACGCGATTCGATAGAGCCATGCCGAGAAATGCATCTGCGACTTGTATTGATGGATAGATTGATAGCCTTTTACCAAAACATCCTGAACTGCGTCCTCCGCATCCTGCTTGTTTTCTAACAAACGATAGCAATAGCGGTAGATTGGCGTTTGGAAAGCTCTAACGATAAAAGCATACCGTTCGATATTGCCCTTTTGAATACTAATGATTAACTCTTCCAGCTCCTTTGGGTCTAGCGAATCCTGTGGCGTTGTAAGCACCTCCTTAACCTTTATATCTTCTATAACACTTGGGCAGCGAAAAAAGTGCCTATGTAAACCGAACTATTCTCCCAAATTCACTCCAATTATACACATGTAGAGGTTAATAAGAGCTATACAGTCCGTGACTCTAGCAGAATGAGCCAAAAATCAATAATAGCTGCAATACGGACCGTGTTTCTGTAATATTCTCCAATGAGTAATTCATTCTGAATTCAGATCACCTTAGTTTTTTTGTTTCACACGCTCCACGGACTACTGCCCGCCAATAGAAAAAAGACGTACAACTGTTGTCAGTTTGTACGTCTTTGTTTAATTTATTGTCTTTTTACCTTTAAGCCGTCCGTTCTGTAGCTTTGAGGCGCAAGGCTTTCTTCTCATTCTCTTTCACTTTCTCCACCGGCGGTTTCAGTGAAATTGCGATGATGCAGGCCAGCAGACACAAGAGACCAAAGATCACGAAAGTAGGTTTAAACCCGCCTAGGAAGACGGCGATGAACGAACCCGAAAGGGCACCGATACCAAAACCTTGATATACGATTCCATAGTTCTTACTGTGGTTCTTAAGTCCAAAGAAGTCACTGACAATCGCCGGAAATACTGTAATGTTACCCCCGAAGCAGAACGCAATGGCTGCTACACAAGTGAAGAACAGTCCGAAGTTTAGCGTTGCATAGCTAAGGGTCAACATAGCGGCTGCCGTTACAGCAAGTGAAGCACCTACCAGCTTCAATCGGCTCATTTTGTCAGACAAGGCACCCAAGATCAAACGTCCTGCTGTATTAAAAATTGCGATCATCGCTACGGCATTAGCTGCCGTCTGTACATCAAGTCCAGCCAGTTGCACACCGATGTCTTTTACAATACCGATCAAATACAAACCACACATACAAGCGGTAAAGAAAATAATGAACAACAGATAAGCTTCTTTCGTGCGTAGCATTTCTTTTACCGTGTAGTCTTTTGGTTTAGCGATAGTCGAAGTTGATGTTACACCCAGTGATGCCGCTTGTACTGGAGCTTCTCTGACGAGTAAGGAACCGATTACAATCATCACCATAACAATCATGCCCCAATACATAAACGTATTAGACACACCCACCGAGTCGATCAAACTACCATTGATATATTTAAAAATCAAACTTCCCGTTCCGTAAGCACCCACGGACACACCGGAGATTAAGCCTTTATTATTCGGAAACCATTTAATTAAGTTAGATAATGAAGTGATATAAGCTGTTCCGTCTGCAAAACCAACGATTACACCAGCCAATACATAGAACATTAGAAGCGAATTCGCCTGAGAGCTAAGAATCAATCCTAGACCAAGCACAATCCCTGCGGCGGCAGTTAACCGACGAAGACCAAAACGATCCTGCAATTTCCCTGCGAACAAAGTCGCAAAAGCGAGTGCAAAGCTCGTGATCGAAAACGTAATCGAAACAGAATTAAGCTCCCACCCGAATTTTGTTACCAGATGTGCATTGAACAAGCTCCATGTATAAATGGTACCTAGACCCATCTGCATAATTACTGTTCCTAATACGATAAGCCACCGTTTGGCGTTTTTGTTGTCCATCGTCGAAGTCATGGTCTATTCCTTCTTTCCCTCTCGTGATCTGCTACAAGAGCTTCTATTGCCTCTTTATTGTAGCTAAACCAGCGGATGTTGAGAGAAATCTGGCATGAGATGACGAAAATGAAGAATGAACTGCATTTATAGGCGCATGATCTGCCTGAATTCCTTTACCTTGCTTCGACTTACCGGCACCTCAAACTCCAAATCATGCAGGCGCAGCAAGTATGTATTGTTGAACCAAGGGATGATTTCCTTGATTTTGGAGAGGTTAACGATATAGGAACGATGGCAGCGAAAAAAACGATCCTCCGGCAGTCGATTATAAAAATCGCTGATGCTGAGCGCCATACTATATTCCTCACCTTTAGTTATTACGCTCGTACTTTTCTCTTGTGCGGAGGCATAATAAATATCATCAGCATTCACTACGATAATCTTTTCATTTTTCCACAGATTCACCTTATCACTTACTGGATTACGTTCCTCTTCCCCCTGTCTTCCGCGAGCAGCGAACGCCCCCTCTAGCTTGTGCAGCATAGCCTTAATGCGAACCTCACTGTAGGGTTTAAGAATATAGTCAAACGCTTCAATCTCAAACGCCTCGGCGGCATGCTCCTTATACGCAGTAATAAACACTATATAAGGTTTTACCGAGAATCTGCTAATATTCTGAGCCAGCAGTACTCCGTCGATCGAGGGAATGTTAATGTCCAGGAAAATCACATCTACCGTCTCAACCTGTAAAAATTTGAGTGCATCCAGCCCATCTTCAAATTGTGCGGCAATGTCGATTCCGCTATGAGTCTCTATTAAATAAGTCAGTTCCTGTCTCGCTAGCTCTTCATCCTCCACGATAATTGCTCTCATAGGTCCTCCTTTTTGACATCAAAATAAATGTTCGTCCCTTTATCGAGCCTCTGAATCGTAAGACCAGTTCCATAGATGAGCTTGACCCGTTGATGTACATTAAACAGTCCGATCTTATTCTCCGGCATATCGCCAGCATAGACCTTCTCTATGGTTTCTTCGCTGATGCCAGCTCCGGTATCCCGAATGCCAACTCGTACATTATCACCTTGATCTTTTACAGAAATCGTTACGGTTCCAGTCCCTCGTACCTTCAGTATGCCATGTATAATCGCATTCTCTACAAGCGGCTGAATGATTAGACTCGGAATCCGAACCTGAACCTCATCAATATCATAGAGGACATTAAGCCGGCTTCCGAAGCGCGCTTTTTCAATCTCTACGTATTGTTGAACCTGTTGCAGCTCGCGCTTAATATCAATGAATTCATCCGTCAGCTCCAGATTGTATCTCATATAGCCGGACAGATTCACGATCAGCTCGCGCGCCTTATCCGGGTTAATCCGAATCGAGGACGCAATTGCGTTCAGCGCATTGAACAGAAAGTGTGGGTTAATGCTTGTCTGCAGCGCCTTTAGCTCTGCTTTGTTCGCCATTTCTTTAATGCCCTCAACCCGCGATACCTCCATTAGTGTAGAGATCATTTGCGACAATCCTACAGCCATAGCTTGTAGAGAATAAGTGATCTTGTGGGCTCTGGTGTAATAGATTTTGAGCGCTCCCGTCACTTCGCCTTTTTCCTTCAATGGAATAATAATCAGCGATTTAATCTCCGGATTCACATAATCACTATCGTCGTTACGGATCGTAATTTCACCACTGGACAACGTGACCTTAGTTTCTTCACTTATAATTTCATTGGTCGTAGTATAGTCCTCTTCCCCAACACCAACGTAAGCGAGAATAAGTCTTGTATCCGAAATAGCTACAGCGTCTGCACCGATATCTTCTTTGATAATTTGGCAGATGGTACGAAGCGACTCGGGATTAATATTGCGAAAATAAGGCAAGGTCTTATTGGCAATATCCAGTGCCAGCTTGGACTGCTTCGCCGCAATCCGTTCCTTTTCACCTTCCACACTCTGCACTAGCATGACAATCAGACCGACACTAATCTGGCTCATAATCATCGGAAAAGCAATTTTGGACACGATATCCACACCCAGCGACGACGGTTCGGCCATCACTAGTATGAGCAGCATCGTCAGGGCTTCACAGGCCATCCCGGCCAAAATACCGGCCATCCAGCGACGTTCACCAGAAGTGCGGCGGTATATTACCCCTGACACAATCCCTGCGGTAATACTCGTAATCAGACAAGGAAGAGAGGTTACCCCTCCGATATCAATTAAAAAACGGTGAACCCCTGAGATGATGCCTGTTATGAGTCCTACCCATGGCCCGAACAAAATCCCACCAGACACGATGGCGATAATTCGCACATTCACAAGCGAGCCTTCCACATTAATGCCACTATAGGTACCGAAGATGGCGAATAAACTGAAGATCGTCGTCGCTATGGCAAGCTCCTGCGGGGCGTAGGTTCCTTTTTGAAAAATCTCTTTAAACCGCGGCAGACGAGTCAGCACGAACAGACACATCAGCAGTAGTGCAGCTCTTTCGAATAATTGCAGTAATATCGTAAACGTATATTGCACGGTCTCCGCCTCCAAAGGACTAGATGTCGACTTATTATAAAGATAGTTCATGCCTCTGTCCATTCAGCCTATCCTTTAATACCTCTATTGAAACTCTTGTTGTATGATATGAACAGAATAAAAGCATACATATACGGAGGTGGGCGGATTGCAAAACTTAGAACACGAGGCAGATATCATACAGCTTGTACAAAATGATCCCTGGATGATGGACATATTAGAAAATGCTAGATCGCTGCAGTTACCTGACTGGTGGGTTTGCGCTGGCTTTGTGCGTGCAAAAATTTGGGATACCCTTCATGGCTTCGAAGAACGGACACCTTTGCCAGATGTTGATGTTATTTATTATGACGACAGCAATCTTCAAGAGGAAGTGGAGAAGGATTGGGAGGCGAAGCTAAGAGATTTAAACCCCAATGTTCCCTGGTCTGTTAAAAATGAAGCAAGAATGCATACCGTCAATCAACTTCCACCTTATACATCAGCTGTTGATGCGATATCCAAGTTTCCGGAAACCGCCACAGCGCTTGGACTCTCCCTAGATCCATCAGGTAAAATCATCCTAGTCGCTCCACACGGAATTTCCGATGTTATTCATGTAGTATTACGACCTACCCCACATTTTACTGAAAACCCGAGCTTACTCCCTATTTATGAACAACGTGTTATTAAAAAGAACTGGCAGGCGACGTGGAAACAGTTGCAGATCAGCACTACCTAAAATAACAAAAAGCAAGCCCCCAATATAGCAGGGCTTGCTTTTCTGGTTTTATTACACCGCCAAATCGATACCAACTACACCAACGACATCTCCCTGACGATTCTTAATCGCTCTGGATAATGTAACACAAGAACGCTTCGTAATCGCTGATACATAAGGCTTCGAGACATATTCACCTTCATTTATGGCCCCATTCCACCAATCACGTCGCTTGGCATTCAAGAGGCCAGCCGCTGGCTCAGAATAGATAAAGGTCCCATCTGTCCGATTGGACCAAATGGCTTGTACATCCGGAATTTTTTTAATGTAAGAGGTCAAAACACCTTGATGAACTTCAGTATCCGGGTCGTACAGTTCTTCCTTAGCTGAAATTGTCTCCAAGAGACTCTGCATTTCTTGAAGCCGGGCTGCATATTGGCTCATCTCGATTTCTTCTCGGGCTGCTATGCTGGTAACCGATTGCTGCAACGATTGCGACTCCGCTAACAGATTAGCGCTGACTTCGTTCAGCTGCCCGATCTGGCTCCGCTGCCGTGTCACTTGTTCCAGTGTAAGATCGACATTGGCAATCGTCTCATTCACGATAGCCACTGCCCCACTCAGCTCCGTCGTCACTTCAACAATCAGCTTGCTCTGCTTCGCGGTAGCATCGATTGTTTCTGTTACGGCGCTGCCTACCTCATCGACTCTCGACGCGATATCATCGAGTCGAAGCTTCACAGTGCCAACCTCGTTCACCCCGCGTTCCACTGAAGCTTGCTCTTTCGTCACGGATTCCAGCACCTGCTGTACTCCGTTATTAATGTCGAGCAAGATGCCAGAGGAACAGTCTACCGAGCTCTTGCTTTGATCAGCCAGCTGCCGAATCCGGCTGGCTACCACCGCAAATCCGCGGCCCTGTTCCCCGGCCCGGGCCGCTTCTATGGAAGCATTAAGCGCTAGCAGTGAGGTCTCATCCACAATTCCGTTAATAAGCGTATTGATCTCTTCTACCATCGCAATATGATTACTCAAGATAGTAAACTTAGCTAACATGTCCCCGCTCTGCATCTGTAAATCCTTCATCACAGCATCTGCGATGCTCAAGGAATCAACCATGGTTGTCATTCCTTGACGAGCATATTTCATATTTGACCCCAGTCTCTCCGTCAACTCTTCGATATGTGCGGTAACGGATGCTACTCCGCCCATTGTCTGATAAGCACCTTCAATATTAGCTTTAGCTTCGTTACTGCGAATCCGCAAATCCATCTCATATTCATGTGAATAATCTGCTGTCCGTTGCAGCTCTTCTGTATGACGACTGATTTCTTCGAGTGCACCATGCAGTCGGTCCGACGTAACTACAATCTCATTGCCAAGCAGCTCCACTTTACTATTAGCTTCCTTCAGCAGCACTTCTTTCCGATAACCGTAGCGGGACAAATTTAGCAGGACCCAGACTAGAGAAGCCATAAGCAGGATGATTACCAGCTTATGAATCCAGAACATGTCTATCAACAAACTGTAAACACTGACAAGGAGCAAAAGGACGACTACAAAAATCTGGCTAAGGCGAATCTGCATCATTATTCCCACTCCACTCGATTGATGTTATGTATTCTAACATTATATCAGCAGAGTTAATTAAAGGAAATACTTTCTATACTATTCCTTTTCGATCAGTCTTTCCACACGCAAATCCATATCCCTGGAGGACCTACACCAACGTAACCGTAATATACGAATATATTTGGAGATAATTGGTGGAGAGGGAATCCGTAATTATTGTCGAATATATAAGCATATTGCCACTGGAAAAGAGGAACACATTATGCATACTACATCTCAAACTCCTCGTCAGACCCATTGGAATCGTGTGCTCCTCAATGCATTCTGGATCATCCTGATTGTGGATTTAAGTATTCGTATGTTTATTTCTCTATGCTCATGGGATCAACATTCGGATACCTTAACCATGGGAGAGTTTATTGTACAGTCGCTGATTCCTGATTCGATCATAGTGACTTTGATCATTATTCTGGAGTGTATCTATAGATGGAAACCCCTCTGGTCCGAGCTTGCTATTACAGTAGCGAGCCATTTATTTGCGCTTCTGTTGATCATCAATCTCAATGATGAACTGTATGTCACGTCATTAATTATGCTGCTGCCGCTGCTTGTATCCATGATCTATATGAAATCTAGTTATATGATAGTCTCTTCTGCTGTTTGTCTACTGTACACGATCATTTTATTCATCAACGCATCTAATCACGGGTACGTACCCATCACCCAAACTATCATTATTGTTCTTATTTTTGCTGCTACTGCTTTAGCAGGCTTTGCAGTCATCGGTCGTGGGCGTGATTTGATGCGATCGCTGGAGAACTCCGTAAAGTCAGAACAGGAATTACGCATTCAGAATATAATCATGGACCGGCTATCCAAGATCGATCCGCTGACGGATCTTTATAATCATAAGACGTTTTATGAATACTTAGGATGGCTGATCGATCATCAGCAGAGTAATCCATTTCCCATGCAGCTAGCCGTTATGGATATCGACAACTTCAAAAAAGTAAATGATTCCTATGGGCACTCCGTTGGAGATATCGTATTGCAAAAGGTTGCAGCGATCCTCCTCGAACATGTCGGACCTGATGATTTCGCGGCTCGCTATGGCGGAGAAGAATTTGTCGTCATTCTGACTTCTAAAACCCTTGATCATTCTCATGAGATTATGAAGCGTATTCTTACGTCCATCTCCGATACCCATTTTGCGGAAATGAACGGTACAAGCATAACCGTCAGTATCGGTATGCATGATTTCGGAGGTTCAGATTCCAAGAATTCTACATTTCAGAAGGCAGATGATGCACTTTACGAGGCTAAGAACACGGGGAAGAATAAAATCGTAATCAGCTAAAGACCGAACACAAGCAAAAACGCCTTCGACGTCCCTAATGGACGGTAAGCGTTTATGCGAGAAATATAAGGAAAAATATATAGCGTGAAACTTATAAATTCTTATATTTGAACAAATAAGCCCACGGATCTTTTCACGGGCTTGTTTGTGTTCATCTGTTTGAATCTGACTGCTAAAGCCCATAGCGCCTCTGTGTTTCCAAAAGCTCTTCGACTGCCTGCTTTGGCACAGGTCTGCTAATCAGGTAGCCTTGAACCTTGTCGCAGCCTAATTGCTTGAGCAAATCCATTTGAATAACCTCTTCTACACCCTCTGCTACAACTTTTAGTCCCATATTATGCCCCAACTGTATAATGGACTGCACAAAAGACTGGCTGTTAGCTTTTTCTGAGAGTGAATCAATAAAGGTTTTATCCATCTTGAGCGTTGAAATCGGCAATTGCTGCAAATAGCTAAGTGATGAGTAACCCGTTCCGAAATCATCCAAGGCGATACTAATGCCCTTAGATTTAAGAAACTGCAGCTTACCCAGAATACTCTCAAATGATTTCATAAAAATAGACTCCGTGATTTCCAGCTCAAGACAGCTTGGATTTAGGCCACTTACTGCCAGACTATCCTGTACCATCTCGATAAAATCGTTCTGGAATAGCTGAATAATCGAAATGTTGACCGATATTTTATAAGGAACACCTGTACGATCTTGAATACCTTTCATAAAGATGCAAGATTCGCGAAGCACCCATTCACCAATATCGATGATCAGTCTGGAATCCTCAGCAATTTTTATAAACGAAAGTGGAGATACAGAACCAAGCGATGGGCTGTTCCAACGAATTAAAGCTTCAAAGCCTGAGATGAATCCGGATTCGATATCCATCTGGGGCTGATAGTTCAGTTCAAATTCATTATTGTTCATAGCACTGCGCAAATGTTTCTCTATATTCATTCGTTCATTAAACGCTGTATGCATCGATTTGTCATAGACTACATAAGTTCCCTTGCCATCCTCTTTAGCGCGGTACATCGCCACATCCGCATTACTCAAAATTTGCTCGGCCGTCTCCCCATCCTCTGGATAAAAGGAAATTCCGATGCTTAGCGAGACGTACAGATTACTCTCTCCTATTAAAAAGGACTGCCTGAACGCTCTCATTATACGCTCTGCCAGATTCAATACAGCCTCACGGTCCTCTGTATCCTTAATAAAAATAACAAATTCATCTCCACCTAGCCGTGAGAGCATATCTCCTTCCCGCATCAGTGACTGCAATCTCTCACTTGCCTTCCGGATGAGTACATCCCCGGATTTATGACCTAAGGTATCGTTGATGTATTTGAAATTATCTGAATCTAGAAACAGTAGTGCAAATTTCCCTTCCGGATGCTTTAGATACTTCTCCATGGTCTCCAGCAGACATAAACGGTTAGGTAAATTACTGAGCGCATCCACATAAGCCAGACGATGCATATGTTTCTGATTGTCTAGAAGCATATTATATTGTACCAGAAGCTCCTGTTGAGTAGTCGCGAGCTGCTCATAGGTCGCCCCAAGTTCTTGGTAGCTGTTGCTCAGATTAAGCTCCGCTTGCTTCCGCTCGCTGATATCAATCAAGGAGCCCATAAATAACAGAACTTCATCCTTTGGATTAACGGTAGCCTTACCCCTAACTTCAAACCACACGATTTGATTGTCTTTGGTAATCATGCGGAACTCCGTTTCGAAAATAGGTGTAACACCCTCCAGGTGATCATGTTTAAGCTTACGGGTTGAAGCTAGGTCATCGGGATGAACAATACTAAAAGCTCCCTCTTCAAACGAGTTAATTTCATCCTTCGTGTAACCTATGAGGTCATACCATCGGTCTGATAAATGAAATCGTCTCGCCTCCAAATCAAACTCCCACATATATGCACCAGAACCTTCTGTGGTGAGCCGGAAACGTCGTTCACTGATTTGAAGCCTATTAAATTGTTCCTGTAGATCGACCTCTGTCGCTGAGAGCTCTTCGTATGTAGCTTCCAATTCCTTATAACTTAGCTGTAGCCTCAGCTCATTTTGTTTACGATTATCGATATCCACACCTACAAGTACAAAGATATCGGCTGCTTGCTTATCAAGTCCTTTTAATAAGGCTGTCCGGAATGAGAAATATCGCGCTTCAGATGACTGGTCTGGGAGCTTAATTTCTACGTTGTTAACATATTCATTCCGTATTGCCCGCATCAAAAGATCACGGATTGCAGCCGTACTACCTTTTAGACCATCGATATCCTCAATATTTACTCCCAGCACCTCTTTTTCGCTTAAACCCGTCATCCGCTCAGCAAACTTGTTAAACCGCACTACCTTTTTATCTGCCTGCACCGCCCAAACTACCATACCACTATGCTCTATAACATCCTCAAAAAATTGATGCTCTGAATAAACAGCACGCCGTAAACGATTAATATTCATTTTAAGCAGGACTCCACCCAGCATAAGAAGACAGAATAGAAGGATTGCTCCGTAAACCCATCTTTTGTGGATCATGCCTTTATAATAATCAGAATGAACGAAGAAATAGTTCTGGTACAATTCTTCAAAAGCACCCGAATGCTGTAATTCCACCAATCTCTCGTTAACATAAGAAACTAACTCCGGTGTAGACTTATTGATTGCAAAAGCCACATCCCTGGGATAAAGATCATTCATTTCCTTAATAATACTGTCCGTCTTCCCCTGTTCAACGAGCAGATAATCGACCACCTCCTGATTCTCAAATAGAAGGTCAACCTCCCCTTTTTCTAAAGCCTCCAAGGCTTCAGGAATCGTTGCATATTCTACGTAATCATTAATTCCCAGTTTCCCGTTCAGTACTGTTTCAGAATACTGCCCGTTTCCTAGACCTATCTTATAACCTCCAAGCTTATTTAAATCGATCTCACCCTTAAGCCCTCGCCTTGCGTAGATTGAAATATAGCTTTTGAAAACAGGTTCCGAAAATAACAACTCTTGTTTTCGTCCTTCCGTTACTGCTATTAGACCCGCTGTTTCGATATCTCCCTGAACGAGCCGATTATATACATCAGACCACTTCCCTGTACTGTAGTGGACATCGTAATCCTGCTTCTCAAAGATCATATTACTCAATTCAATATCAAAACCGGTCATGTACCCATCTTTTATATATTTATAAGGTGGATATTCCAGCTCTACTTGATATTCGATCTCCTTTCTTTCGGCGTGAATGGCAGTAGGAGGTAAGAGCATAAATAGAATGCTAATCAGAAGCAACAGTCTGCACTGCTTCATCGCTCATTCCCCCTTTTTACTGAATTTACAGTAATATCCTAAATGTTATTCGACAAAATATGGCAATACCCCTGCTTTTTCTTTCCTCGTCACATAATATACGCAAATCCCATCAACGAACCTTTCCCTTTGTAAATTATATAAAATTACGGATGCTACATTTTTATATTGCTTTTTAGATGGAAAATGTGGATAATAGCAATAATGATACAAGTTGATAATGATTATCATTATTAAATAAGTTATTGATTTCACTTTACTATATTTAAGTTAAAAGGAGACTGATCACCCATGAACGTTACCTCTACCCGAACAACACTACAGGTTGACGATTATCTGGATCTGCTCAATCTTGCCGTTAAAGTTGGAGATTTAAAATGGCAAAAAGAAATTAAATCCAGATTGCAATACATTCTTTGTCTGCCGACAAGATAATCTTTCTGAATATTCGCCGCATTCCTTTAGGGAATGCGGCTTTTTTTGCTTGTATGATTGGCAGCCATGTAAGAATAGGAGTATCCCCGCGTCACGTGAGGGTTAATGATATAGTATAATTATCAGCATAATATATTGAATACAAAGTCCTTCAGATTGGAGCGTGTCAGCTTGAAAAAGTATTTAGCTTTATTCTTATTGATCAGCGTGTTATGGATACCCGTTGCATACGCCGCCGAAATCCCTGCTGAGCAGGGATTAGTAACCGATAAAGCTGGAATGTTTAGTTCCGCAGAAGCGACGTCCATTTCTGCTACTGCCACTGGAGATCTTGTTACTTTGCATGTACTCACCGTAGATTCCTTAAACGGTACTCCGGCTGATAAATACGCCGAAGATACTTACGCCTCATGGGGACTGTCCACTCGCGATATTCTCTTGTTGATCTCCGCTGGCGATCAGTCCATTGAACTTAATTTTAACAATCCTGGCTTTCAAACCTCGTTAAATGCCTGGTCCCAAAATCAGGGAGGGAAATCAGGAAGTGCTGCCATTACAGCGCTGCTTGATACTTATTTCATCCCTTATGCCAGAGAAGGAGACTTCGCTGGAGGGACAAAGGCTTTAATTAAAGCGGTCCATTCCATCGGGGAGAGTACCGGAAATGCTGGAGGAAGTGCAGGAAGCGGTAGCGCAGTTGGCAGTACGAATAGCGGTTCAGGGAACGGAACCTCCGGTAAACCAGGGAATTCGGTCAGTACAGGAAGCCGCTCCAGTAGCTCCATGTTTACGATTGCTGCCATTCTAATCGGAATCGTACTGATACTACTTGTGCTATTTATAGTAATCACAGGTCTACGTCGACGCAAACAGCTAAACGCACAACAAGAGCAGTTATCCGATTTGCTAGTACGGGCGAATCGAGCATTGGAGTCATTAAAGCCATTTCAAGGGATCGTTCAGGGAAAAACCGAGGTACTGGTAGAAGGCATTTCAAAACGACTCTCTGCAAAGCTCGTTGAAATCTCTTCACTGCAAAATGATGGGCAAGGTGTACAGCTACCCTTTTATCGTTTGACTGCCCTTAAGGCAGCCGTGGAACAATTACAGCAGACAGAGGACTCCTTCCGCGCAGCGCTTGAGGAGGAAGAGAAGAACATTGCTGTCATCAGTGAAGCTGATCGCAATGTTAAACAGCGAATTACAGAGCTGAAAGAGGATGCACCAGAGCTTGAAGAGCAGCTACAAGGTGCGGTTAAAGAAACTGGCTATGCACTTCAAGAAATTGTAGAAGAGCTCAAGGAGCTTGCCGAGGAGACCTCTAAGGCAGATCAATTGGAGCTTTTTGACCCTATCGCCGCACAAGAAATTACCGAGGATGCACAAGATCGCCAAGAAAAGATTGAACAAGACCTGAAGGATGTCGATCTCTACGATGATAAGCTAAACCAGTTCCCTACGGTATTAGCTGCAGCCCGTACCAAAATCACAAACATCATCGAGCAGAATTCACTCCACAACATGAAGGTAAAACCATTTGACCGTCTGGAGCAGGCCCGCGCAGAATCGCTGACGCTTGAAGCGCCGCTGCGTGTTGGAGATATGGATGAGGTGCGCAAGATTGGCGCCACTCTTGACCTTCTCCTGGATGAGGCTGTTGCTATGACAGAACAACAAGCACTCCTTCGGCAGAACAACCGCAGAGATTTAGAGACATTCCGCACCGAATGGAGCCAATTAAAACAGCGGCGAGACGGACTGCAAAGCCGGATTACCGAAGCACGTATGTATTTTGAAGAACAACATGTGTCAACTGTGGAGAACATCCTTACAGAGTGGAGCACACGTCTTCGGGAAGGTGCTAGTGAAGTGGCGCAGATTGAGAATTGGACCAGTGATGAGCGCGGCGAATATGATAAGGCCCACAATGCGCTAGAACAGTTGCTGTCCCTCCTAGATGAAGCTGCAAGACAGTTCGATGGTGTCTCAGAAAGTCTAAATGCACTTCATGAAAGACTGGATAAGGTCACTCGCCTCTTTTCCGAAGGGCAAAGCCGGGTGGAAACGACCCAGCGAATGCTGCATAGCAGAGGATTATCTTCTAGAATTCACTTCGAGCTATCCTTACTGCCGGAATACAGTGCACTGGATCATCGCCTGGCATCCCGGCCTTATAATCTTGAGGAACTGGAGTCCCTTGGCCGTTCTTATGATTCACAGATCACTTCCTTTGTGAATGAAGCGAACCGACTCGTTCGTCAGAAGGAAGAAGAAGAACGACTAGCTCAATTAGCTATGATGAGAGAACAGCAACGTCGCGCGCAGGCTCGCAAACGAATGTCCTCTGGCCCACCTTCATCAGGTGGATTCGGTGGAGGACGCTCCTCCGGTGGCTCCTCCTGGGGTGGAGGCGGCAGCGGTGGCAGATCCTCCGGCGGATCTTCTTGGGGCGGCGGAGGGAAGTCCGGCCGAAATTCATCAGGCGGATCCAAGTGGTAGACTATCTCCAAACAAAAGACTCTTCCAGCCTGCTTGGGCGGAAGAGTCTTTTATTATGAATTACTGCTTGCATGACGAAGAAATAGTCAAGACAAGCCCTTTATTTTATTGGCAGATAAATCGTAACGGCCGTACCTACGCCCACTTCACTCGCTATGGCCACTCGCCCTCTATGTGCAGATACTATCTTTTTAACAATCATGATTCCCAGTCCATTACCATCACCTCTGGTCGTGTGAAAAGGCTGGCCTAATTTCTCCAGTACTTCCTGGTTCATACCCTCTCCGTTGTCTGTGAAGGTAATCTTCTGGAAGCCATTCTCCACATCTAGGGCAACTGTAATGCTTCCGCCAAAGGGCAAGGCTTCCATTGAGTTTCTTAGGATGTTTAGGAAGACCTGCTTGATATGATTGCGATCACACAAAATATTCGCATCAAAATGGAATTGCGTGTTCAATGATATATTATTCATCTCCACTTGAATCGCAAAGATGCTGAGCACTTCCTGCAGAATCGTGCTACATTGTTCTACCCTATAATGCGCGGCCTGCGGTTTACCTAGTATGAGGAACTCACTCACAATGAGGTTCATTCTTTCTACTTCTGACATAATAAGATCATAATGTAGCAGTTGCGAATCTTTATTGGCCAGTTGAAGCATTCCTTTCACTGTAGTTAGCGGATTGCGAATCTCATGTGCGATACTCATGGCTAGTTGTCCAGCAACCACTAGCTTCTCTGTATTGCGCAGCACTTCTTCCGTTTTTTTCATCTCTGTGATATTACGAAGACTCCCAATCACACGAGCTAAACATGCATTCGAATCATAAACCGGAAGCACATCCAGCATATAATGTTCAAACAAACCGTTGCTCTCTTGAATCACTTCCAGCCCAGCACATGCCTCTTGCTGAAGAATGACATGCTGAAAATAAGAGCCCACATTTCGAATTTCGAAGACACTGGCACCGATAACAGATTCTTGATGTTCACCATCCAAATGAAGCATGTTTAAGCAGTTCTCATTTATATTGACGATCGTTCCGAGTTCATCCGTTATAATAACACCCAAATAATTGGTATCCAATAGGATTCGATTTAAAAGCTGAAGCTCAGCATTCCCTCTACGCAGCAAAATCTCGCGTTCGATGGAGTCAGCCATGGTACAGAGTAAAGGCAATAAGTGGGGATGCGCCACATCTATATCCGCCATAAATGATATCGTCCCCAATATTTCTCGTCCATCCTCTTTATAAAAAGGAGCCGTACAGCATACTAAACGATGAAGAATTTGATGATAATGGTCTTGTCCCTTCAACTGAAAAGGCCGCTGGTGTTCGAGACACAACGCAATTGAATTTGTACCCACTTCTTTATTTAGTTGCACACCTTCTTTGATGCCAACCTGCCCAACGAGATCAACAATTGTCGGATCCCCTTTGAACGCCAATAGATAACCTGCATCATCCGATATCGTAACAAGGATCGGATTACCTTTTACTGAAGAAAGAAACTTAGTCACAAAAAAATCAATAACCTCAATCACTTCACTATATACACGGAGTTGTGACCCCAGTTCATCTGCAGCATAACATTTTGGAAAAATAGGAGGCTGCTCAGGGTCTATTCCTTGATCCATGCAATGCTGATTGGAAGCCTTAATGATAGTCTCATCCGTCAGTACCCCTGTTGTCTTTTCCAAAGCCTTACCCCATTCTGTATGAATCTTCAATTTTGTAATACTAATATGTATTCTACTTCTTTCCCCCTAATCCTTTTGAACCCTAAAAAATCAAAATATCCCAATGCGAATAAATTTCTTGCAGCACAAAAAAACTCCGCCCTTTTAAAGAGCGAAGTTGCGGATTCACATTATTTCTTCTTAATGTTTCGGATCATCCAGAAAAGGTTTGTTCACATAATAATACATAACCCCCATCAGAACTCCACCGCCAATTAGATTTCCGATTGTAACGGGCACAAGATTATGTACCACACCGCCCCACGAAACCGTTCCGGGATGGTCAAGGACTAATGCAATTGCAAAGGTACACATATTGGCAATACTATGCTCATAACCGGAGATGAAAAAACAGAATACGAATAAGACCATTGCGAACATTTTGGCCCCATCGCCCTTTATATTCATCGGGATGAAAAAAGCCATACAAACGAGCCAGTTACAGAGGATAGCACGAAAAAAAAGCTGACCTGCCGGAGCCTCCATTTTATGCTCAACCACATATAGTAAAAAACCATTTACATCAGAACTGTAAAACAGGCCTGTTAAAAAAATCAACAGTGCAAATGCAGCAGCACCAAGAATGTTACCTATATAACTCATGACCCACATGCGTACAACCTCGGTCCATTTCATTTTGCGCCTCAAAGCCGTGTACGTGTAGTAGAAAGTATCTCCGGTAAATAAGTCCCCTCCCCCGTATGAGATTAGGATGATCGCTGCTCCAAAAGTAATCGCAGCCATTGGATACGCAAATGGTGAATGCTCCATATAGAAGTAGTTGCCTGTCTTGAATGCTACAATTACGCCGAACCCGATAAACATACTGGCCAGCATGGCTCTGGCAATATAGCGCAATATACTTTGCCGATAGATCTTTTGTTTCTTAAGTGCTAATTGTTCAACCTGTAGCAGCGCCTCGTTCTCCATGTGACCTCCTTAGGAATTTGGGTTTTCCAGCTAGTTATGGGCTAATCGTGCAATCTTGCGTTATTATACCCAATAACCAGCTGGAAATTACTTGAACCAAATCATGGTAAAAATCCTAAGTGTCCTCATTCATTTTTGCAATCGCTTCTGCTCTTTCACTACTGGCTACGATGATAAGCACGAGTATCAAGCACCCTAAGATCATATGCCTATCCTCACTTCCTCCACATGTAGTCTTGTGACAACTTATGTGTGAAGATAGGGCTTTATGATTGAGTATTGGCGTTTAAAAAAGCCTGTTGAATGAATTCAACAGGCTTCTCAATCTATTCTCTGTATTTTTATTATTGTCAGAAACAATTTAGTTCAAGAAACTGCTCAGTTGACTCTCAGCCTCTCCTTGCTTCAGTGCCTGAGGCTTGTCCGCCTCATTTAGTCCTAAACGATTGCCTAGTTGAGTATTGATTGCCGTCATTTTAGACGTATAATCCTGGCAGCTCTCAATAATGCGACGGTTGGACTGTTCTGAAGTGTCTAATGCGCTAAGCAGATCACCGATCGCTTGATTCACAGCTTCCATAGACATAGAAGGCTTAGACAGCAACTCGGTTGTTTTCTCTGTAGTGGTACGCAGCAGACGTGCATTTTCTTTAAATTGATCTTCAATGGTCTTATTCGTCGCTTCTACAGCATTGATGACGTTCTCCTGATCCGCTAAAGACATCGCAATCATTGCCGACACCGTGATCAGATTAGAGGTCTTATCAATAGCGTTATTCACGGAATCAATCAGCTTGTCATTATTGTCATTAATAATATCTGTAGCAGCAATCGCTTGATTGTACAGCAGAATCATTTCTGTCATCGACTGAATTCGAACCATCACTTTACGCAAACCGCGCTCCAGATAAGCTTTACGGTACTCATTCTCAGGCTTCGCGATCTCTACCTCGAACAACTCTTTCAACTTAGTGCCGAAAGCAATTTTGGTCTGTAGGTTATAGATCTCTTCCATGGAAGTACGTTTCAGCTGACGCATATTCACAATGCTCTCTTCGAGGGTATCTCTACCATCGCGAAGCCCTGTAACAATGGCATCAATGTTCGTGCGGACCGACTGATATTTGTACACATAGTTCTTCATCGGACTCTTGCGTAGCATCTTGCCAAAGAAGCTCACATTCTTACTTTGCTGCAGATTCTCACACTCATTCCGCAGCTTCATAATCATGTTAGGCACTTCAACGCGTTTACCAGACATCAGGTCATTCACCGGGCGATCCAGCAGCTTCAAGGTTTGTCCTGCTTTTTCCTGCGTCTTAACCCCAAGCTTACCGATATCATCCATCAAGGAATCCAGTGTAACAGTATCCGTTTGGGATACCTTCTCAATTAATTGTGCCGCTTCCTCGACTACCTTTTGTTCATCTTCTTTTTTTAATTGGATCAACTGCGTGGACATGGGATTCCCTCCTATAGTTCGGAACTGCTGTACCGCTGATGAATCAGTTCCGCCTTCGTCTGAAGTTCCATCAGGTCTTTATGTTCGATCGTGGACGCAATATCCGATATTTTGGAATCGACATCTCTTAGACCGTTCAGCAGCATTCTCCGATTCTTCGTCTTTGCTTCACCGCCTAGGCGTAAGAACGGGTTGATTACACCATTCAAATCCTTCAGAATCAATCTGCGGACCGTATGATTAATCTCGCCGTTATTCAGCTCCTGCAGCAGTGGAATTACACGTTGAAGCCTCGCGAAGAGCGCCAATGATTTCTCGACAATTTCATTGTCCAGCGTATCCTTCTGCCCTTCTGAGATAATCATATCTTCCAGAATGCTAAGATACTCCACAACTGGAGCGAACTCCGGTCCAATCTTCACCGCGCTCTCAGTTCTACCGTCATAGCTGTGATTACCTGATGTAGTATCATTTGTCGTGTTGCTTAATTGAGGAGCACTCGCAGCGGGTATCGGAGCAATAGTTGTCGTCACCGGGCCTGCTGGCAACACCTCCGCTGGGAGATTGGTTTTTGGACTTCTCGTTACCAGAGCACCTATCCCCGCACCCGCTAAAGGCAACAGCAGAGAGATGAATTCGGGAAGAAAAGAACTCGTTAATACAGCAACAACGTAGCCGATACCGGCGTAAAGCAATACTTTCGATTTAAACTGAATTGTTCTCACCTCTTGTGAGCGACTTTATGAACGCTCAATTCACGGCATCCGGAATGACAGATTGGCCGTTTATTTTCATAATCATCGGTTGCTCCAGATGGCTAGCCAATACATCACCTTCAAAATTCATAGGCTGAACCTCGCCACCGAGTGCGCTTTTAACGGCTAAATAAGGAAAGTTAATCCCTGACAGACATGACATATGCAGTCCACCGGACATTCGTGGGTTAATTTCCAACAGCTTTGGAGTATCTCCATTGTATTTCATTTGAATATTGAAATTGAAGGGGATCTTGTAAACTTCTGCAACTCTAGCTGCAATCTCCTCCAGTTCAGGAATATGCTCCATCAATCGCAGACGACCGCCCACTTTTCGACGTGGCACAGCTACTAACAGCTTACCGTTCTCATCTGCCAGACAATCTATACTATACTCGTAACCCTCCAGTAATTCCATCACCATCAAATCAGGGAAGGTCTCTTTGCTTGCAAGAATACGATAGGCATCATCAAACGTAATCAATGGAGTTACATACCCAAAAAGCTCTTGAAGAGGATCGCGGGTATTGTCGATAATACGGAAGCCTAACCCGCCTTCTGTTTCAGTAGGCTTAAAGCAAACACGATGTCCCTTGGCAACAAGGTCCTCGTAAGCGTCTTTAAACTGCTCCGCTGTACTAACTACATGATAATCCGGGATACTCATAATGCCCTGCTCACTAACATTCTCGTAAAATTTACCTTTGTCCATAATGGACTCCAGCAAATCAAGATCTCTACAGACCAGAACCTTTGTACCAATCGCATCAAACATTGCCGCATGGAGAGCAATATCAAGCATATGCAACCGTGGAATAAAAACATCGATCTCATTACGCCGACAGAAATCAACGCAAAACTGAACATATTCTATTCCCTTCAGCGCCGGCTCGGTTTCAGCAAAGTCAGCACCTTGTAGGGACATATGGCGAATATCCGGGTGTGTCGCAAAGATTTGAACCGGTATACCATCCTCGTTATTGCGGAGGAGATTCATATAATGGTAAGCCACGGAAAACCAACGATTGAAATAAATATTTACCTTTTTCATAGTGGCCCCACTCCCAATGCAGTTAGATTATTATAGATCATATTTACATACTGCAAAATCTCATCTCCAGCAAATACACCTGATTCTTTCGTGAATGGATATCTTGATTTTACAAGACCACTCTGTTGCTCTGCAAATATTTCACCATGGCAAGGGGCAATAGCATAGTCGGAACTCTCAAGCAGACTCTTATCTAGCAGTGAGTCCCCGGAGGCCACCATAGGTTCAGAGCGAACGGTGCGCCGCAAATGGAGTATAGCATCGCTTTTGTTCACGGCAGCCGGCACAGCGTACAGCTTGCGGCCTTGTAAAGAAACTCTCCAGCCGAGATTATAGAGCCGATCTGATAGATTAGTGATTTCATCTAAAGGCAACTGATCCCGATAAACCATGAAGGAATAGAATAGATCATCACAATAATTCTCACTAATGATCCAATCCTCACGTACAACCGCCTTGATATATGATCTAACCTCTTCAGCCCCAGCAGAGTGACGAGCTACCAATCTACCGATTGATTCTCTCCATTCCTTATCGACAACTCCACCGATTAGGATATTCCCCCCATTGCTTGTAACCGCATAGTCAGGTATGACCGTTTCTTGAAACAGATTAATACGATTATATTGTTGTATCGTACGCGTAGTAACCGGGATGAAAATAATCCGTGTGTTCAGATCCATCAGCTGATTTAATGCTTGCTGCGAAATGTAGGATCTCGTCTTTCCCTCTATAATTTCCGCCGGAATTAGACCTGGGGTATTCTCCGGCACACCTATTGCACCTAAAGAATAGATCAAAGTACGATCTAGATCACTAGCATATATCATTCTGTCTCCCCCTTCAGCGGTTTAATTATTCCGCAGCAGGAGTACGTCATCCCAGGAAAGATCTCAACAGGAACGCCCCGGTCCTTCGCTAAGAGAAGAATATGCTTTAGATTCGGATTATCCATAGTATCGACAAGAATTTTCCAAGGTACTCTACGTAGTAATACGCGGGTTGTTTCGCCGACTCCCGGCTTTATCAGATTAATGTTATCTATACCGAAAGTCTCCTGAATACTCTGAATATCACGAAGACCCTGCCAAGTGATTTCTGGCGGATGCTCCAGCATCTGTCCAGCAATATTCTTCGCTTCTGCTACTACGGATGAAAAATACGGGCAAATCGTATCAATAAATACATTGGACTCGTCCGCATCCAGCCACTCCTTATAAAACTTTGAACCATGAAATTCCTCAGGACCAATGAGATCAGCGTGTAACACCGTTCGGCTCATCAGCCCTGAAACGGTAGAGTTTAAGCAGGCGCTAGGAATGAGATAGTCTTCTCTAGTCCCAAACATGCCTGCGCAGTTTCCCGGGTCAGCCAATACGGCAAGATCATCATTTAAGCGAATACCATACTTCTCATAGAGGGTGTTGCAAGAATCAATCAGCACCCCACGGATAGCCCCTTTTCCTGTCCACCCATCCACAAACTGCAAATCAGCATCAAGTCCATGCTTCTGCAGAATGTAGAGTATCGCATTCTCATCTATACCTTTTCCTCGAATAATAGAAATACTATAATGCGGCAAGTCTACCTTGTATCTCTCAGCTATATAACGCTTAATCAGTATACCAATGGGTGTTCCTGCTCTAGCTAAAGAGACAAGCACCGTACTTAGTCCTCTTCTTGAGACAATCATCTCAGAAACAATGGCAACAGCTAAAGCAACCTTCTTAGCTGATTGCTGCAGCGTCTCATGAAACAAGTCGATATACTGCTCGGTAGGCTGATATTCAACGGGCAACATCTCAGAATAATGGACACCCGATTGGATAGCTTCCTCCCTTTCCTCTGTCGCAAGCTCCAGCGAAACGTCACTAAGATCCTTGAGCAGAAACGTAACATCTGACGGTGGATAGCTACCTAGCAGAACCGGTTCTGCTATTTTTTTGTCCATGACTTTATGATTACTTGTTCCCTTCATACTGGAGGCCTCCACTTCTTCCTACAGGAGTCAGTACAATAAGATGCACTTTATGGCGGGCAAGTGTCTTCAGTATATCAAGCATAGGTTTCATTCGTTCATGCGGTACATCACGCTCAATCAGCACGAATATATCATCATACTGATCAGAATCCACATTATAAATAAAGTTTGTAATTTCCGGATCGCTAGCTGAAGGATATGCGGCAGCACTATGCACTCCGTAATCTGGCCGACGTTCAGGGTGGATTGGACTGCGAGTAGAGGACTGATATGAAATGCCTTCCCCCATCTCAGCCGCTATCCGCATAGGAAGGTACATAAATTCCCCTACACCCATCACTAGAGTCTTAGAATCTCCCCCTCGTAGTTCTCTTAGCTGAGCGGCTATCCGGGTTACTCCTACATCAAGATCATCATTATTCAGCGACTCCAGTCCGAAACGTCCGCTGTACTTCACATAAGGAGACGAGTTGGTGTCACCATATGAATCTACGGATGTTGCCTGCAGACGTTCTAAACCGTCCACTACATAAGTGGTCACTACTTCGGATTCCACTGAAGACGATAACAAATCTTTGTCATTCCTAGCATTTAGCAAAGGCGTGCCTTTTACTTCAATACTTCCTTGAAGCAAACATAAGGACTTAATCCGAATCCCCAGTTCCTGTTCTAATTCGCTATAGGTATGAAGATTATTACCGCTCCTCCAATCCAAAATAGAAACGACTACGTATTCCTCCCGAGGGAATTTGGACTGAATATCACGGATCGTATTAATTGCTGTATTCCCTGTTGTAATCTCATCATCCACCAAAATAATCGGCTCAGTCCCTGATAATAGCTTAGTATTCAAGGCGTAACATAGATGGTCAACCGCATGTGAATGCTCTTCTTCAAAGCTAACAATGGACTCCAAATCGATGATATGTTCACGGGTAGTATGAATATATGATGCTTCATCGGCAAACATGTTGTACACACTGTGACCCAGCGCAGTTGCAGTCTCAGCAAAACCAATAAAGACAACAGGCCTAGGAAGAACTAATCGTGCCGCTAATAAATGCTCATAGGCTGCCTTGGCAGACTCAGGGTGCATCAGTCCGTGTACAGCTTTATCTAATAAATCTTCCATCCTATCATTATCCGCAGAATTACCGTTCATCTCCTGATATAACAGCAGCGCTAATGCAGCACCACTTAGCAGAGAGGTGTACGGATTAACAGGGATATGTTTGCCAAGTACCTTGCTGACGAACAAAAAGGAGCGTTTCTTATTAATCCGGGCTGCCATGGAGAATAAAGTATCCACAGGCAAATGAAAGGGATTAGATGTTTCGGTAACCGTAACCTGCAGGTTCTCGACTATGTTATACGTGTGTAAATTCGTTTTCGGGTAATAATCCGACAAAATGCTGTTGTTCATGTAACACCCCGTATATTTGTGATCGTAGTAAAATCCGTTTTGCCCAGTTCAAATGCGGCTTAATCTCGTTCATCTTATTAGAATATTGACTCTTGAAGACTCCTAGGCTACCATCGTTACTCTCTACGATACTGCAGGCGTCAACATATTCCTCGTGCATTACCGTGTACATGGCCTGAACAGGTCTGAGGTGTGAGGGATGTATAATCGTCTTGCCCAAGATCCCATTTTCTTTATCTAAAATCACTTCACGAATAAGCCCATCCATGCTGCTAGAAATGTAACTATTTCGCATGTCGCGGCCGTTTTTACCATAGGTGTCCTCAAACGGAGTCTGCCGTAGCTGTGGTCTGAGCACCCGATGCCCTTTATTCGCAAAATATTCCCAGACTGGTCCGGAAATTACATACCCTTCTTCCACTCTGCCAAAAATATTAATAATATCCGATATGCAGTCTCGAATAGGAGTAAGATCATAAATACTAATATCAGGACTACGGCGCAGTCCGAATAAACTTGAGAAGTCTGTTGCTCCAATTCTAACGTTCAACACATATTCGCGGTAGTTGCCTAGCAAATTACGAATAGATAAAAGACTATCTACCCGGCTCTCCCGGTAAATAATAGGCGCACTTTCCAGAATTGGCATGCCATAAAGCACTGGGTCTGAGTAACTGCGTGTTCTATTGTAATCGGCTATCGCCTCGAAATATTGGATTCCGTTGTCGACCGAAAACTTAGGGAAAACAAACCCTGTTAACATCGTAACCAAAGATCCTAACCGAAAAATCAGCTGCCGTAGCTGCTCCGGGTTACGAACTCGGATGAAGAGGAGCGGAAGACTATCACTCCCGCTTGGCTCGTTCTCCTCATATGCGGCGAGAAAAATAAGATGCTGAATGAGAGACTCCTCTGCATGGTCAACCTCGTTATCTCCGATCGCATCCTCCAGATCAATAATAACGGTTACAAGTCCTGCACTTTTAAGCTTCAAAATGTCTTCGGGAACACTAGCACGAGTTGCTGGCATATAAAGGGCAGCTCCAACAGCATGAGCCAGCAAATCTTTACTCGTAGTATTATGGTTAAATGAAATCGGCGGATTATAAAATAAGGCTATTTCTTGTTCTTTCGTCAGGTAATCGAAGTATCTCAAGATGGTTCCCCCTTATAGTTTTGCGAAGCCAAGCAAAACAAGCGCAGGCCTCTCCTATAGAGAGTGGCAGAACCAGCTATACCCTATCCGGTTCTCTCATATATAAGTGAAGGCCTACGCTATAAACATATACGATTACCTGAAAGCAGCAGTGTTCAACTAGCTTTGAAATCAAGCATTTCTATGGGCTTCTTTTTTCTTACGCAGTACGCTGTAAAGGATCGTACCACCGAATACAAGAATAATGATTGAAAAGAATAATACATGTGGCATTTCGTACCCAAAAGCGCCCGCGAGCATTTTACCAGCAATAATGGCAATAAGCGCAAAAGCGGCACGCTCGAGTTCCGGAATTTTATCAATAAGCTTCAAGAATAATTGCGCTACTCCCCGCATCATGAGAACGCCTATGATTCCGCCCATAAAGAGCACCCAAACCTGGTTACTAACACCAAATGCAGCAATAACACTATCAATACTAAAAGCAATATCCATTAATTCAACAAGGAGAACCGTCTTCCAAAAAGAGAACCCCTTATTCTCAATCTTCTCATCGCCACCGCCCTTAAATAACCCGCCATAAGCGATATAAAAGAGATAGGCTGCACCAAGAACCTTAACCAACATGAATTTAATAAGAAATGTCCCTAGACCGATAGCCAAAAACCTGAATACATAAGCTCCTATAATACCGTAAAAGAGCGCCTTCTTCTGTTGTTCTTTAGGTAAATGCTTAACCATGACGGCGAGAACAAGCGCATTATCTGCAGAGAGCAGTCCCTCTAGCAGAACTAAACTACCAATAATGCCCCAGCTAACCGGGTCTGAGAGCGTACCTACCACATCGCTCCATGAGAAAAAATGACCGTAGTTCTCACTAATATTCCTAAAAAAATCAGCGAACCAATCCATTACACTTGCGCCTCCGAAAAAATCGTCTATTTACTGCCAGCAACCCAGCGCAGTCCCCAACCATATGCCTCATCAATCTCCCGATGACCACTGTAATATTGGACCAGCCGTTCAACACTGAATGTCTCGTTATTCACATTCCGAAATAACGCGATAGCACACATGCCTTTGCGGTTGTTATGCTCGTCCAAATTGACAATAATATCGGGGCCACCACTCTGGGTAATCGTGACAACACCGTCAGCTTCTGACCAATTGGTAACACCTTTATAAATAAAAGAAAAAATTAGAATCCGTTCAATATCAGCAATTTTGCTGCCATTAATCCGCAGATTCTCACCGGTTGTTACAGAGCCTGTCCGGTCATCTCCATCAAGCATGACATAAGGAGGTTGGTTCAATGAGCCAAAAGCATTGCCCAGCGCCTGAACTACTCCCTTACTGCCATTCTTCAACTCATATAGACAAGCAAGATCTAAATCCACACCATTTTTACGATTAAATAGCCCTCCACCCTGCTTCTGATTCCAGTTGAGGTTAATTAGCAATTCGCCCAAACCACCAGCTGATTTCTTCAGGTTGATCGAATCGCCTTTTTTCTTCAGTTCGATCTTCTTCAGGTTGAGATTGACCGGAGGGGGTGTTACAGGTGAAGGCGCAGCTGCAGGAGGAGGTGGAATCTGAATCTTAGGCTCCGCTGCCGGCGCTGATTGGCGTTTAAGCTCTGGCTGCGGCGGAGCAGCAGGCTTAGGCACTGGTATTGGTGTCGGTGCCGGTTCATCGTTCGCTTCTATCCCAAAGTTCCTACACAGTTCCTGTAGACCACCAGCAAAACCCGCGGCAATGGCGCTGAATTTCCATTCACCGTTATATCTATATAATTCTCCTACCACAACAGCCGTTTCCACGGAGAAATGATTTTCAAGATCACATCGGAGAAGCTCCGCACCTGTTACTTGATTCAGAATCCGAAAATAGGCCTGATTTACCTGCCTAAAACTTTGACCTCGCTTCTCGCCATCATAAATGGTAAGTGTAAACGCGAGTTTCATCATATCAGAAGGAACTTTGTTTAGTTCCACGTCAAATTGCTTGAGGCTGTTTGATGTAGGCATTTCCTTATATCTGATATAAGGTGTAGACGGATTATTATAAAATATCAAATCCTCATCTTTGCTTACTTTACCTTGCGCTCCAAGCAGAAAAGCAGAAGTATCAATCTCAAGTGAAGATGGCGATTGCCAGCCAATCTCTACGATAAGAGAATCAAGCCCAGGATTCCCTTTAGTTAAATCAACCTTTTGTCCTTTGACAACTGTAATACCCATTCTTACACCACCTTTATAAATGGAGCAAGCATAAACGCCTTCGGCGTCCTTATAAGGACGGCAAGCGTTTAAGCGAGAAATATAAGACATAATGTATCGTGTGAAACTTATACTTTCTTATATTTTTAAATAACCCCACAAAGTGGAGTTTATACTTCGAGACCCATTCCATTTCCTTTGTGAGGCAATCCATAAAGAATTAAAAAAAGGGCAGGATCGGTGATGACCCCGCCCGGAAGATGCTATTGCGCGTCCAGCCCATAATTTTTACACAATGCGCTAAGGCCGCCGCCAAAACCACTACCTACTGCCTGGAATTTCCAATCCGCACCATTGCGGTAGAATTCGCAGAATACAACTGCCGTCTCTGTTGAGAAATCTTCACCCAGGTCGAAACGGAGTACTTCACGATCTGTGGAAGCATCCACAACACGTACGAAAGCATTGGAGACTTGTCCAAAATTCTGTGCACGAGTTTCGTAATCATAAATCGTTACGGTGATACCAATACGCTGAATATGGGCAGGGACTTTGCTAAAATCAACGATAATTTGCTCGTCATCTCCGTCGCCTTCTCCTGTACGGTTATCTCCCGTGTAGACTACAGAGCCTGCGCCACCATTTGGGTTGTTATAGAATACAAAATCATCTGTACCTTTAGCTTTGCCGTCTTCATGAAGCAGAAACGCTGAAGCATCGAGGTCAAAATCTTGACCTCCACTATACTTATTAGTGTCCCAGCCCAATCCAACTACTACCTTTGTCAGACCTGGATTAGTCTTGGTAAGATCAATCCGCTGTCCTTTGGAAAGACTGATCGTCACTGACATAACCTTCTTTCATGAGTGGATTCAGTTCACTGTGTGCTACAAGATTTATTGCAAGCCGTAATCGCGAGTCAAACCGCTCAAGCCGTCTTTGTAGCCGCTACCGATTGCATTGAACTTCCACTCTGCACCATGACGATACAATTCACCGACAACAACGCCAGTTTCAATAGAGAAGTCTTCACCCAAATCAAAACGGATTAGTTCTTCATTGTTCAAATCATTTACGATACGTACATAAGAACGAGAAACTTGACCGAAGTTTTGGCTTCTTGTTTCAGCTTCATAAATTGTAATAGTAAAAGCTACCTTCTCTACATCCGCTGGGATACTCAGAAGATCCACTTGAATCTGCTCATCATCACCATCGCCGTCACCCGTACGGTTATCACCTGTATGAACAACAGAAGCGTTCTCGTTCTGTTTATTATTGAAGTAAATGAAGTTGGTTTCTTTTTCAACTTTGCTGTTCGCATTAGTCAAGAATACGGAAACGTCCAAGTCGAAATCTTTACCGCCGTCATATTTATTAGTGTCCCAACCAAGACCTACTGTGATTTTGGATAGACCTGGATTTGTTTTTGTTAAATCGATCTTTTGACCTTTAGATAGATTAATTGCCATGATAACATTCCTCTTTTCTTTTATTTGGATTATACGTAGCGTTCTGCCAGTTGATTGATATGTGCCGCGTGACTACCCTCACCAATTGCGGCGAACTTCCACTCTCCACCTTGACGGTAAAGTTCCCCACAAATAAGCGCCGTATAGCCATTGTAATTATCAGATAGGTTGAAACGGATTAGCTCATTGTTGCCTACAGCGTTCATCACACGGATATAAGCTGATTTAATCAATCCGAAATCCTGTTTACGGTTCGTGGCATCATAAATATTCACAACTACCAGAACCTTGTGTACATCAGAAGGAATGGCATTCAGGTTAACCATGATTTGCTCATCGTCTCCGTCACCATCCCCCGTGAGATTGTCTCCGGAGTGAATGACAGAGTTACAAGGACTTTGCTTGTTATGGAAGCACACCAGGTTACCCTTCTTAACTAGCTTACCATTCTCGTTCAGCATCAGTGCTGAAGCGTCACAGTCCACGTTGGCCTGTTTCTTTACACCGAAGAATCCTCGAGCTGGCTCAGCCGGATCCCAACCTAAACCTACAATTACGTTAGATAAGCCTGCATTACCTTTTGTGAGATCAATCTTCTGACCTTTTACCAGATTAATTCCAGCCAACTTTACGTACCTCCATTCTCTAAAAAGAATCACCATCTATTTGTCTAGCTTTTGGATGTTATATGAGTGATACGCTAAAGAACTAAATACGTTTCATCCGAACTCATGTATATGGTATTACATCATTTATAAACTGAATTCACCAGGGTTTAATCCCAAGACACCGCAAATATGCCGCACAACTGCTTTTTCATTGTCATCAAAATCACCATCAGCTGATCCAATAGCTGAGCATACACCCACAATTACACGTCCCACATCTGGTTTACCGGTAAACTTACCGATTGCTTTCAGTGCTTCCTGCTTACCGATTTCTGGTGAGAACTCAAAGTTACTTACATAAAAGTTGAACTGGGTAATGACATCTCTCATGTCAAACACCTTAAGCTCATTGCTCATATTCATGTAACCAGCCATTTTATTCTTTTCAGCTTCTTCTATTTTACCGTCGGCAGCAGCAACTAAAGCGCAGCCCGCAACTACCGCATTCATGAAATCTTTATTTTTGAATTTCTTCACTTGATCTGTTAGTCCGTTTTTGGTTGTGTTCAACCAGCTTTTAAATGTGCTCATCGTATTCTCCTTCTATCACCGCAAGATTATGATAACAAAAGATATCCCAGAGCCTCCTCTCCACGTATCCGACAGAATTTTCATAGTAGATCCCTGAATCACGGTTTACTCTTCTAATATACCTGATAAAATAGCAATATTCTACTTTTCCAGACTTTTACAGTACTTTTGATAGAAAAGATTGTGTCCGATCTTGTACAGGATTCCAAACAATTGCTCCGGACTGCCTTCTTCCACGATTTCGCCCTGTTCCATGAACAGCATACGATCACCAACCTCACGCTCAAAGCCCATTTCATGGGTCACAACGATCATCGTCATTCCCTCACTTCTCGTTGAAACACCAAAAAAGGCATTGCCAGAGATTCTATCCTCTCTAGCAATGCCTTTAGCACATTTAACAGTGAATTCTATTAAAGAATGATGTCCCCATCATAAGAGCCAATCATTTTGTACAGATCCGGCCGGCGATCACGGAAGACGCCCCACTCGATCCGTCCGATTTCCAAAGCATCCAGATCAAATTCGCTCACGATTACAGCTTGCTCGTCCCGGCCTGCTTCAACAATTTTATTGCCTTGCGGTCCCGCAATGAACGAAGAGCCGTAGAAATTAATACTAGAATCTTCATCAATTTCTTCACCGATACGGTTGGAGGCAACGACTGGAATAAGGTTAGCCGCTGCATGCCCAAGCATACAAGTCTGCCAATGATCCTTAGAGTCGATCGATCCATCCTGAGGTTCTGATCCGATAGCGGTTGGATAGAACAGAATTTCTGCTCCCATCAGGCTCATCACTCTAGCCGCTTCCGGGTACCACTGATCCCAGCAAATCCCTACGCCAATCTTCGCATAGCGAGTGTTCCATACTTTAAAGCCAGTATCTCCCGGATTGAAGTAGAATTTCTCTTCATACCCTGGGCCATCTGGAATATGGCTCTTGCGGTATTTGCCCAGTATCGTTCCATCGGCGTCGATTACAGCTAGTGAATTGTAACGTGCGTAGTTCTTTTTCTCATAAAAACTGATTGGCAGCACCACTTGCAGTTCCTTGGCTATTGCTGTGAAATGATTAATTGCTTTGTTATGCTCAAGCTCTGTTGCATATGCGTAATAATCAGCTTTCTCTTTCTGGCAGAAATACGGAGTCTCGAACAGCTCCTGCAGCAAAATAATTTGTGCTCCCTGTGCCGCCGCTTCCCTGACCAATGTTTCGGCTTTGCTGATATTCTCATCAATATTGCTGGAACAGCTCATTTGCGTCGCAGCTACTTTTACATTTCTCAAGAATCTGTCCTCCTTATATATAAATGTCCCTTTGGACGTTTAGTTTCCTTCAATTATTGCTGAGCAGGCATTTGTTGCGTAGTGCAGTGAACGTTCCCGCCCTCGGTGATGACCGCCATACCGTTAACTGTACGAATCTTACGTTCCGGGAACAAACCAGCCAGTACTTCCTCGGCAAGTTTATCTGTTTCCACCGCTGTACCGCCAAACACAGGTAAAATAATTCCACCATTTACGAAATAGAAGTTCAAATAACTGAGCGTCAGACGGCTGCCGTCATGATCCATCCGTGGTGGTTGCTGAATCTTGATGATCTCCAGCTTACGCCCTTTGGCATCTTTGGCATTCTCCAAAATACGAAGATTCTCCTGTGTAATCTCAAAATTCTCGTCCTGCGGATCCTCACAGACCTGAATAATGACTTTACCTGGAGCAGCAAAGCAAGCGATATTATCCACATGACCATCGGTTTCATCACCACTTAGACCACGCTTAAGCCAGATAATAGTTTCTGTACCTGTATAATTGCGCACGTACTCTTCAATATTCTCGCGCTTCAAATCCGGGTTGCGGTTCGTATTGAGCAGACATTCTTCTGTAGTAATCAAGGTGCCTTCTCCATCCGTATGGATCGAGCCGCCTTCCATCACAAGCGGCGCATCAAAGCGTGTCACTTGTGAGTGCTCGAGAATCTGTGGAGCTACCTCATCATCCAGATCCCAAGGTGAATATTTACCGCCCCAGGCATTAAACTTCCAGTTCACGCCTGCTAGAACGCCGTCTTTATTAACAACAAAGGTAGGCCCGTTATCACGCAACCAAGCATCGCTATGCTTTATAGGTAGTAGCGTTACATTCGGTCCGCTGACCAGACGTTCTACCTTTTCCACGTCCTCCGGGTTAACGATGACCGTAATCGGTTCAAACTCGGCAATAGCTGTAATAATGTCAGCATAACCTTGGCATACCGACTCGTGGTTGTCCGGGAAACACATAGATTCCTGCACCGGCCAGGAGATAAAAGTACGTTCATGCTTGCCCCATTCCGGTGGCATTGTATAGTTCAAATCTTTAGGATTCATGTGTTAACTACCTTTACTATTATATTTGGAGCCAGCCCTGCCCTAAAACTCCTACCTCATCATACAATAATATGTTCTAGTGCTCAATTCCCTAGAACACTAATAATGTTGGAAGGAATTCGGGCCACATGTGATCTGACTGAGCTTATAGTGTAATCCTTTTTATCACATCGCCCTCAAAATCCTTAACGATGAATTCTCCACCCTCAAGGATACCGTAGGAATTCGGATTATTCTCTTTAGGCAGCGATATCGAACCGGGATTCAGCACGTATACGCCCTCTTTTACATCCGCAACGGGAAGATGGGTATGCCCCTGAATAAAGATATCCTTCTCAGATAATGCCGGTAAATTCTCAATACTAAAGCCATGTCCGTGTGTAACATAGATTCGTCTGCCTTCATGCAGGAGCATGACATAATCACCCATCATCGGGAATTGAAGCAGCATCTGGTCCACCTCAGCATCGCAGTTACCACGTACTGCCGTTATAGGCTGCTTTTTGTTATATTCATTCAGTTTATTAGCAACTCCCTGCGGGTCATAACCCTTCGGCAGTGGATTTCTGGGACCGTGATATAAAAAGTCTCCTACGATTACAAGACTGTCTGGCTGTTCTTCCTCTACCTTTTCCAAAGCCCGTTCTAACCAGAATAAAGAACCGTGAATATCGGAAATAAACATTAGCTTCATCATGTATTCTCCTTTTCGACTAAAGTAGATCATGTTCTTAGGTTACAATTTTAACCTTGAATAGGCCAACAACGCAAAAGCGGACGTCCCCCAAAAGGAACGCCCTGCTCTATATACCTCAATCCTTATGGCAAATTCGATGATCCCATCAAGAATCGATCCACTTCGCGGGCCGTCTGACGCCCCTCATCAATGGCCCAGACTACAAGGCTTTGTCCGCGGCGCATATCACCTGCTGTGAATACCCCTTCTACATTGGTCGCTTGTGCTCCGAACTCCGCCTTGGCATTTCCGCGCTCATCACGTGCCACCCCAAGCTCACCTAGCACAGTATCTTCGGGCCCTGTGAATCCTAATGCGAGTAGTACCAGCTGTGCCCTTAGAACTTCTTCACTGCCTGGTATTTCAACCGGAACTATCCTTCCCTGTTCATTGTGAGTCCACTCAATGCGCACGGTATGCAGCTCCTGCACATGTCCACCATCGTCACCAACAAAACGTTTCGTCGAAACAAGATAACGACGTGGATCTTCCTTATACAGTGAAGCCGCTTCTTTTTGGCCATAGTCCACCTTAAGAACCTTTGGCCATTCTGGCCACGGATTGCTAGGCTGACGGTTCAGTGGAGCTTGTGGCATAATCTCAAGCTGGATCACACTACGACAGCCGTGGCGGATCGACGTTGCTACACAGTCTGTGCCAGTATCCCCGCCACCGATTACAACTACATCCTTATCTGCCGCAGACAAGTATTCACCATCAGCAAGCTCTGAATCCAGTAAGCTCTTAGTATTCAGTGTCAGGAACTCCATCGCCTGATGAATGCCCCGCAGCTCACGACCCTCTATAGGAAGCTCTCGTGCCTGCGTAGACCCGCCACACAAGATAACAGCATCGTGCTCCGCCTTGAGTTGTGACGCCGAGATATCTCTCCCAATCTCTGTACGAGTTACGAATGTAATGCCTTCAGCCGCTAGCAGGTCTACTCGGCGCTGAACCGTCTTCTTATCCAGCTTCATGTTCGGAATACCATACATCAACAAACCACCAATCCGATCTGCCCGTTCATACACGGTCACCGTATGCCCCGCTTTGTTAAGCTGAGCTGCACAGGCAAGACCTGCTGGACCCGAGCCCACTACAGCTACCTTTTTACCTGTGCGAGTAAGCGGTGGCTCAGGAACAATCCAACCTTCTTCAAAACCTCTATCTACAATCGACTTTTCAATCGACTTTATCGTTACGGGCTTGCCGTTCATCCCTACTGTACAAGAACCTTCACAAGGTGCCGGACACACACGTCCAGTAAATTCAGGGAAGTTATTGGTCTTATGCAGACGTTTCAGTGCAACCTCCCAGTTCCCACGATAAACCATATCATTCCATTCAGGAATCAAGTTGTGTAGAGGGCAGCCGGAAGCCATACCAGACAACAGACGTCCTACATGACAAAATGGCGTACCACAGTCCATACAACGTGCGCCTTGCTCGCGCAGATTCTCTTCATCCATTGGAATCGTGAATTCATCCCAATTCTTAATCCGCTCCAGCGCCTCACACTCCGAAGGCGTCTGCCGTTCAAATTCCAAAAACCCGGTTGCTTTCCCCATCTCTCTCATCCTCTCTAAATATCCCCACAGATATATACTTCCTAAACCTTTAAAAAGAAAAGTACGCGCTATGTTTGTCTGCTGCCAAGCCTATGCCACTCTAAAGCGCCAAAGTAAATGCTTTCATATTAACATCCAATATCATCATCGAAAATGAGTAATGTCACCTTTTTATGTAAAATGAAACAATCAAATTAAGAAAATGGAAAAACAAAAAAAGCACACAGTGTACTGTACCTGATTAAAGTACGTTACTCCGCATGCTTTTCAATAATGATCTTGTAAAAGACTAATTATTTCGCCGTCAGGACTACTGTCCCAATCCCATTTACAGTTAGCTTATTTCCAGTCAGCTCCTGCGTAAGATCAGCCCCGAAGATGGTCTTCCATGCTCCAAGCTGCGGCAGAACCACAGTGGTCTGTTCAGCATTCGCATTAAAAAGAACATAAATATGCTTCGCTGCATCTCCTCCAGCATGGCCACGTAGCGTGTAAGCTACTGCACTTGCCGGTGCCTTTTCAAAAACCAAATGGTTCCGAATGTCAGCTGCTGTTCGCATACGGAAGGCCGGGTGAGCTTTACGCAGTTCGATTAACTGTTTCATATACGCCACATCTTCCTGATGCGCGGCGCACAATTCCCAGTCCATACGATTGATCTCGACCGAAGATTTATAGCTGTTCTCCACCCCGTCCTTCGTACGCATAAACTCCTGCCCTGCATGGATAAAAGGAATCCCCTGACTCATGAACACTATCGCAGAAGCTAGTCTGTGCATGGAACGGCGCTGAGTAACCGTCTCACCCTCGGTGGACAATACGATTTTATCCCATAAGGTATGATTATCATGACACTCCACATAATTAACGTTTTGCTGAGGTTCCTCGGCAAATTGCTTAATTCCTGGGCTGAAGTCAATTCCTCCCGCAATCCCCGCCTTGATCGCAGGCTCCAGACCCATCATTCCACTGATGAAGCCCGACTGATCGTACAAAAAGATATTTCCTTTAATAGCATCCCTGAAATCATCATTAAAATGTCCGATTCCCGGCATAAGGGAGGCATTCTTCTGATGAGCGAGCCGTTCCATCGGTAGCTCAGTCCCCATCATCCAGCCTTCACCGATCGTCATGATAGACGGATCTATTCCATCCAGACGCCGCCGGGTTTCCCGCATCGTATCGACATCCATCAAGCCCATCAAATCAAAGCGGAAGCCGTCGATATGGTATTCTTTAGCCCAATAGACCACGGACTCCACAATGAAGCGGGACATCATCAAGCGTTCTGTAGCCACGTCATTCCCACAGCCAGAGCCATTCGACAGGCTTCCGTCTTGTTTATAACGCAAATAATAGCCAGGAACCAGTTTAGTGAAATTCACGCGATATCCGTCGTACACATGGTTGTAAACAACATCCATAATGACGCGGAGTCCACGATCATGAAGCGCTTGAATCATTGTTTTTAGTTCTTGAATACGTAGTCCGGGCACATAAGGATCCGTAGCATAGGAGCCTTCAGGAGCATTGTAGTTCTTCGGATCATAACCCCAGTTAAAATGAGGCTCATCCAGCTTCGTCTCATCTACACTCTCTGTAGAATAATCATAAATAGGCAATAGCTGCACGTGGGTTACACCGAGATCTGCGATATGATCGAGTCCGGTGAGAATGCCCTCTGGTCCGCGGGTTCCTTCTTCCGCCAAAGCGAGATATTGACCCTTATGAGCCATACCGCTTGCTGGATGAATGGATAAGTCACGCAAATGAAGCTCATAAATAATAGCGTCAACAGGATCCTCAAACGACGGCTTATCTTCCGTCCACCGCTCAGGGTCCGTCTTGCGCAAATCTAGAATAGCACCTCTGTCCCCATTCACGCCGACAGCACGCGCGTAAGGATCAGCTGCTTCATTCCACTGTTCACCTAGACGCACTCGGTAGGTATAGAACTTGCCATCTAAATCACCGTCAACCGTAGCTCTCCACGTTCCCCGAATATCGCGAATCATAGCATATTTGGACCCCGCAACTCCCTGCCATGAATCATAAATTACTAGCTCTGCCTCCTGAGCCGTAGGGGCCCACAAGCAAAATGATGAACAGGCCGATGAATATGTAAGTCCGAGATCATCCCCGTCATAACTAAACAACTGATCAAACTCCTGAGCGAATACGGAAATCCCTCTAGTAGTCGCAGGATCACCATAATAAATCGGTTCCTTCATTTCCCTTTGTACGGACAAAGCACCTATCCCCTTTTCCAGTTATTAACTGGATTATAGTATGATCCTCGAATTTGTGCAAACGTTTGGACTCAAAATAACCAGATCATTTTTCCAGGGTAATTGCATAGCTAAATCACGATTAACTAGGCGTTTCTAAGATATTGATTCCCACCATCGTAATGATGTCTTTATTTGCATAATATGGGATGCGGCGTTCTTTACAAAGAGCAATCCTTCCCCCCTTATATCTCACGCCATTATCCTGAACGATGAGGATTGGACGATCCCCGTTATCAGGTACTTCATATCCTATTCCTAATACCCAATGGTAATCGTAAGCAAAATTCCCTCTCCACCGAAAATTAAACCATTTATCAAATTTAACAGCTACTGGCCGTCCTGCATCAATCTCCACTTTATACACATCGAAATCGTTAAAAGTAGAGACAGAAAGTTTATGTCCCCCTTTTGGCGAGATTGAAGAGTGGATATAAGCTGTGATCCCCTTTACAAAACTACGTGTACTCATCCCCAAAGGGGTACCTCCGTGATGACTGTATATGTAATTAATATGAGCTGCTTTAGAGTGAAAATGACCTTTGCCACGAATAAAGTCCATTCCTAGCTGGGTATTCCAATACTCGGTTAAAGCTGCCAGCGTCGCTGGTCCACATGCAGAAGACGGGGATGAAACCCCAGCCTCCCACTGTGTGTATGGATCTACCGATAGTTTGTTACTGAGACTGGAGTTTCTATGCCTCATCAGGATGTTTCTCCCTTTGAAGAGTTCGGCTTAGAAGCTGAAAGGGCAGGGCCTTCTGGAAGTAAAATCACATTTTCACCAACATCCATAGATCCCTCTGAATTAGATCGTGATTCCATTTCCTGTTCGGGTTTCTGCTCTGCCTGAGCAATATCTTCCTCATCGCCCTCATATTTACTTTCAGGATTAATCTGTAGCGTGAAATAGAAATTAGAGCCGTTTCCTTCGCTACTCTCCACCGCAATGGCTCCGCCCATCAGCTCGACAAGCTTCTTGCAAATAGCTAGTCCTAAACCCGTCCCGGCATACTTACGATTAAACGAGGAGTGCAGCTGGTAGAATGATTGAAATAGCTGATGCTGCTTTTCTAAAGGAATACCTATCCCCGTGTCTCTGACATTAAACTTCAAAGTCGATTTCTTTGAAACCACGGACAATTTCTGCTCCACATAAATACAAACATTACCTCGGTCAGTAAATTTAATCGCATTGCTGACCAGATTAACCAATACCTGACGTAATCGTCCTGCATCTCCCATAATGAACGTAGGAACTCCTGGTGCCATGCTGTAAGACAGCTCAAGATTTTTTTCCAAAGCCTTAGCCATAAATAGATCCGTTACACTGTCCAGTACCTCTCGAAGATGCACGGGCTCATGTACGATCATCATTTTTCCGGCCTCAATTTTACTGTAATCGAGAATTTCATTTAGAATATATAGAAGAGAGCTACTGCTCTCCTTAATAATATTTGTGTACTCACGTTGTTCTTCATCTAGTTCCGTCTCGGCAAGCAGATCAGTCATCCCCACAATGCCGTTCATCGGCGTGCGTATTTCATGACTCATAATGGCTAGAAACTCTGATTTAGCCTGGTCCGCTTTTTCCGCAGATTCCTTCGCCCGAATGATCTCCTTCTCATCTGTAATATCCCTGAACACGACTACAACACCCTTAGGTTCACCTTTATCAAAAAGAGGGGTTACTTGGTACTCCGCAAGAAAGCTTGTACCATCTTTACGCCATAAGACTGCATCCTTGCTCTGGTAAGATCCCCCTGACCTAATGGCTTTGATAAGTGGCGACTCCTCTGGCCGGTAATGGATCCCATCAAGCGCTGTCTGCTGAATATGATCTAGATAGGTATGACCCATGATCTCATCATGTTCATAGCCGAGCATATGCAAACCTGCAGGGTTGATGAAGGTCACCTTCTCCTCCATATCGAGTCCAAAAATACCCTCAGATACTGCATTTAATATAAGGGTGTACTCATTGCTTAGCTTCTCAATTTGTTCTGTATATCTTATACGTTCCGTAATGTCACGGGAAATACCATATACACCAACCACTTGATCGTCTACAATGATCGGAATATTAGTGGTATTAATCTCTACAAGATGGCCTTCTTTATGAATAAGCGTCAGATCATAGCTTTGGGGATAGCCCTTAGCAGCTAAGTTAAAATGATACAGCGTCTTCTCCATGTCCTTCTCATGCACAACGGGACCAAAGTACATTCCGATCAGTTCTTCCAGCGAATACCCGGTCAGCTTCTCCAGATTCGCATTGGCTGTTAAATAATCCCCTTGTAAATTCATTGAGTACACAGCAGAGGGATTATATTCAAATAAGGATTTATAGCGCTGTTCATTCTCCTGAAGCTTGAATTCGAACTGTTTGCGCTCTTCAACTGCATGACGCGAGATTAAATCCAGCGAATTCTCGGAAATCAATCTATAATTACGTTCACTTTGATAAATCTGTTCCTCTAGATCTCGTTGATCTGCCATTTGTTGGTCTGCAATCTTTCGGTCTGTAATATCTTCGGCGTACACAATAAAACACGAAGGGGCTTGTCCTGCTGTTCCAAATCCTGAGAATGTCAGGGAAAGCCATACCGGTTGATCCCCTTTGTGAAAGCATTCTTCCTTCTTCCAGCTTCCTGCTGGAGAATTCTGAAGCTCATCCATCACCAATCTATAGGAAAGCTCTTTCGAAGACGTCTGTCTATTTTCCATTTCTGCAAAAATAGCCCCAGCAAGAAACTCAGCTTCCGTAAAGCCAAGTAAATTGCAAAAAGCCGGATTGACCTTCAGCCAGTTGCCCTTACCATCGTTTAAAGACAGTACGGCTATTCCCTCTGGGGACCTCATAAATGCATGTTCCAACATTGTGCTATATTCTACCGCGTTATCCATCTACGCCAGACCTCCTTTGTTGCGAACGTTGCATCCTTTATTCCATCCTAAGTTCAGTATACGATAAGAGAAGTGAGTATAGAAATGCCCTGCGTATTATTTTGAATAGGAAATAGTTTAATTTTAAATATTGACTGGATGGCCTGAGGCAAACTATTATTAAACATAATAATATCGTTCGTGACCTATTACGCTGGAAGCACCCGTAATAAAGGCTTTTGCCTTTGCTACGGGTGCTTTTTTTTGTTGCCATTAGGTAACGACAATAGGAGGAGAATAAATGAAAATATTTAAGTCATTGCCCTTACTACTGCTTACGATCCTGCTACTGCTAAGCACATCATCAGGAGCTATTGCTGCATCTACAACAGAAATAACCCCCTCTGTTAAAGCGGCTTTTGATCTGACGGCCGCAACGGCAGATGGTCCTGCCAGGGTTAAGCTGACTTCTCTTTACAATGATTTATCCACCTTAAAGCTGCAGTATGATCAGCGCGAGGAGCAAATCCGAATCCTTCACTACAATAATGAGCAATCGCTAGTTGTGGTTCGTCAACAAATTAAAGGGATTGATCTTGAAGCAGTGACCCGATTGGAGGCCTCCGTTAAGAGTAGCAAGCAGCGCTATCAGCCCTTATTTGACCAGTATAGTGCACTTAACAAGCGAATTAGTATCGCCAAGTCACTTAAGGACAAGACCTTGAATACCGTACTGCGTGCCCAAGGTGATGCTATGAAGATCTTGGTTCAGTTGGCACGCCAAGAGATCAGTGACAAGCAGAATCAGCTGAACGCCGCGAAAAAGAAACGTTCCCAAAAGATAGCCGAAGCTCGTAAAACCTTGTCTGGCATTGAAAGTCCTCAAATCACGATCAAATCTAACAAGAGCGTGATCACCTCGTTAAACAAACGTGTCTCAGCAGATTGGACTGACTTTAAAGCAGCGATTCGCAAACAAAACCTTACCCTAACCACCCAGTCCTTAGCTGCCCTGGTCTCCGGCTACCGTCAGATCGCAACCCATAAGCAAAAAATAATTGAGCTCGAACAAAAGATTTCCCTTGTTATTGCGAATACGAAGAAGCAAATCAGTTAGCGGACTTCTTCTTCTCATTTGCTCTGCGGTAAGCCATCACTTTGCGGTACATGCTTTTATTAGAAAGATGTTTGAAAATATATGGATCTGGACTCGTATTCACTTCAATAATCCAAGGCGTCATGTGGTTATCTAATCCTACATCTACACCAATCTGTTTAAAGCCAGGATATTTCTTATGGTAGAAACGTCCGGTATCCTCACCTAGCTTTCGCAATATCTTAAGCATCTGAGCTTGCTGAGCATCGTTCAAATAAGGCGACAGCAGCTTCTCCATAGACATTAGCGTGCCACCGTTATGATAATTGGTAACAATCTTGCCTTTCTCAGCTACTCGGCCAATCAATCCGGTAGTTTCCCATTTGCCACGCGGACTGAGCTGGACCATCACACGGATATCAAAACGATGCTTTCCGTGCTTTAGCAAAACAATCCCTCTCTGAATCAAGTAACTGCGTCCGCGTGTCGCTTTCTTAAGGGATGAATAAAAGGTGTCATAGGCTCCAAAGGTTTTTATCTTTGTTCCACTTTGGTATTTGTATTCTGTTCCATGAGAATCCTTACTCTGTTCAACCTTCATTACACCATTACCATAGGTGCCATGTTCCGGCTTAACGTAAATCATCCCATATTTCAAGAGCATCGTTCTTAAGTTTGCTTTACTAAACTTCACTGTTTCTGGAATGAGCGGTGAAATCTCGGAACTTTGCATGAGCACCTTGGTTTTAATCCATTTGCTGGTCAACGCAGACTTTAACTTTGTTCCCAATTGCCCTCTCCCCTGTCATTCAAATAATGATCATAGCCTTGCTTAACCTTAGTATTTTATGCTCCGACTATATGAATGGAATGGGTTGAACGCCCTCTCCGCTCTCAGATGTATCTCCAGATACTCAAGCTGCATATGGTGGGAAGAGGATAACCATTAGCGGATCAGAGGAGGCATGAACCATGCATATTTGTATTATTGCGCCGGAACGTCTCCCGGTTCCAGGAGACGGGTCAGTAGAAATCTGCATTTGGGCCATTGCCAGAAGGCTGGCTGAGAAACATAAGGTTACCATTGTGAGCCGCAAAGTGCCGGGACTGCCCGATGCTTCCATATTGGAGCGGGTCAGAATCATTCGGTTGCCCGCAAGTACTCCCGTTCATTATCGTACTTCGGTATTAGACTACATTCAGAATGAGTCATTTGATATCGTTCAGGTCGATAATCGCCCCCATCTTATGTCTGCTGTAAAGAAACGGCTCCCTCATCTTCCGGTATTTCTATTTCTGCATTCTCTTACATTCACACCGGACACAGTTAAGACTGCTAGGGCCTTGGCTAGAGCAGATCTGATTATTGCGAATAGCCACTCTCTACAGCGAAGACTAACCCGTCGCTTCCCGCAATTGAACAATGAAATTCGTATCGTCCTGCTCGGAGCAGATCTTGATCGATTCACTCCTGTAGCGCTACAGGAAAAATACCATCTTCGCAAACTTTACAGACTCCCGAGGATCTTTACCGTATTGTTCGTCGGTCGAGTCATTCCCCGCAAAGGGGTGCCCGTATTGATACGTGCTATGTACCATTTAAATAAGCACCTTCCCGCTCATCTTGTAATTGCAGGCAAAGGGAAACCATCCTATTTGCGACAGCTGAAGCTGCTTGCACAGCGACTAGGCGTATCCGTCTCCTTCCTTGGAAATGTAGCTCATGAGGATATCCATACCCTTTATCAAGCAGCCGACTGCTTCGTATGTCCTTCTCAGAATCATGAATCCTTTGGGCTTGTTAATGTAGAAGCCATGGCCTCGGGACTACCGGTCATCGCTTCTAGCAATGGTGGTATCCGTGAAATTATCGACTCCGGCCATAACGGATATCTGGTGGAACGATATCGCGAGGCCTTGCCCTTTGCTAGAGATTTGCTGCGACTAGGCCGGAATCCTGAGGTAGCAGCAATCATTGGGAAACAAGGACGAGCGGATGCGCTTGAAGCCTTCAATTGGCAACGTACAGCAACTGATTTGGAGCGGCTTTATCAAGCTGCCTTACTACAGCGATAGACCCTACAAACATAAAAAAGTAGTCCGCCTCCATTCACTGGAGACGGACTACTTTGATTTAAATAAATTGAACAATCGTAAGTACAAGCCCTACAACAAAACCGCATAAGGCACCGTTCACACGAATCCACTGAAGATCTTTACCTACTTTTTCCTCCAGCATATTCACTAGACTAGCATCGTCCATGCTATCCAGATTCTCCTTCACCAAAAGACCGATTCGGAAGTGGTTAGCCTCTACAAATGCAATCAATGAAGCGCGAATCCGCTCCTCCCAGCTACCGATCCACTCTTGTTCCTTACTAATACGGCGCATAAGAAGGGTGTATAGTGCAAATAGTTTTCGTCCGCCAGCTGCCCGGTCCTCTTCTAATAAGGAGAGTGCCTTACTACGTACGTTCTCCAATTGAGTATGCAGAAAAGTAGTTACTGCTTCTCCCTCAAGCTCTTGTAGTGCCCATTCTTTCACAGAAGTCATTCTAGCCTCATCATTGACAATCTGGAACAACGCCACCCGAATTTCCCGGATGATCTCTTCACGATATGGGCTATCCTCTTCACGAAAATCGCGAATACCGGACTGCAGCATGCCTTGCAGCATTTCACCAAGCATATCCGCATCCATGAATCCAACGAAAGCCTGAAAAGCCATCCCTTTCAGTCCACCGAGCTTTACTTCAGCCAGTTTCTCACTGGCGATCTTACCCAGCATAGCTTTCGTTTCAGGACGACCGCTCCAGTTAGATACCCCTTCCAGCGCATAATCCAGAGCCGCTACATCTTTTCCATCGTTCATTAATTTAGTGACAATCTTATCAGCCGCAACTCCAAGCTCCGCTTCACGAATATAGTCAGAGGCTGCCTTTTGAAGAAAAGGTACAGCTTTCTCTACCGGAAGACGTGACACGAATTCGCTAAGTTGCTCTAGGATCTGGGCTCTCGCCTTCTTCTTGCTAAAGAACTTCGTCAGCAGCTTGGAACTCATAGACATAATGCCAAACTTGCGCAGCTTGTTCTCAATACTCTCTTTGTTCAGCAGCTCAGTCTCCATAGCGGTAATTAACGACTGAATAATCTTATCCCGATTCTTGAGCAGCAGTGAGGTATGTGGAATACGCAGCCCGAGCGGATGGCGGAATAACGCGGTTACCGCGAACCAGTCGGCAATCCCCCCAACCAGCCCAGCCTCAAAGCCACCTCTTAGTAGAATTACAGCGAGATTTTCAGGTAGAAATAGTGTAATCAGAAACCCACATGCCATAAAAGCTAGTGACATGGTGGCCAAGTTTTTGGATCTCACGATTAGTCCCCCTTACATACACAGCTGCCGATGTCCTTACGCAGGAAAAATACCGACGGATCACGTCCCACGAACATGAACTGACGATAGACTCGGCTAGTCGATTAGTTTAACAACTATTGTACCACGACTGAACTATTTTCTGAAAATATACGATTAGACTAGGAATGAAAAGGTGTTTTTGGTTTTCAGAATATTAATGATAAGATACAAGTAACGTTCTCACTGGCCCGCGAAGGGGACAACTATGACTGGATAAGGAGATCATACACTATGCTGATTGCTTTAGATATGGATGGAACATTGCTGAACGAAGAAGGACAAATTAGCCCAAAGAACCGCGAGGCGATTATAAAGGCTCAAAATTTAGGTCATATCGTAATTATTGCTACGGGACGCTCTTTTATGGATGCGGAACGACAGCTGCGGCTGGCAGATCTGGAATGCCCTGTAGTCAGTCTGAATGGCGCAGTGGTTACATTGTCTGACCACACGCTCGCAGCAAGTAAACCGCTGAATAAAGAAGATATCATTCCTGCGTTACGCTGGATGAATGAAATTCCGGATTTGTATTACGAGGTATACACAGAGGACAACGTATATGTGGAACTCAATAAACGGGTAAGATTAGAGAAACTATCTGCACTAAGTGAAGAAGAAGTACCTGAGGAAGTCAGCTGGCTGCTAAAAGCAATGATCGATCAGCAGTTTCAACAAGCGGCTGTAACTTACGTCGAAAGCATGGAAGAGATCTGGAGTAAAGAAGAAAACGTCATTTATAAAACATTAGCCTTTTCTCTAGACCGGGAACTGCTCAAAGAAGCCTCCACCCGCTTCGCCGCGATCCCTGGCCTCATTATTACAGCCTCCCATGTCAATAATATCGAAATTAACCATGAGGACGCCAACAAAGGCTCCGGTGTAGCTATGCTCGCCGCCCACTATGGCATCCCGCTAACAGATGTAGCCGTAATGGGTGACAGCTATAATGATCAACCGATGTTCGAGAGGGCCGGCTACCGGATTGCCATGGCTAACGCAGCACCGGTTCTAAAGGAAATGGCTGAATTTGTTACCGTCAGTAATGGGGAAGATGGAGTGGCAGCAGGACTTGAGCATCTTATGGCTAAATTCTGAACCAACATGCCTGGCTTAAATCATAAACAGCCAAAATAACCTCTAACATCATCCTGAGGATGGGTTAGAGGTTTTATTAAGATTGTCTTAACTAATTATAGCTACAGCTTTATACAAGGATGATTGTCCAAGCTCAATGGCTTGGCAAACTCAACGTCTTTTAATAACTCGTTATTCCGCTTATTGTGCATAACACGTGATTCGGATAGCCCTGACAGAATCTCCTTGAGCATTTGACGATTCTCATCATATAAGGTAACTGCCAGTGTATGATCATCTTGTCTTACAACCAGCTCCATATTGGGCTTAACTTCAAGCGATACCGTTTCGAAAGGAGACATATCGATGATAACTTCCAGTCCCACATTCTTGAATGTATAGGCGTAAGTGATTTCAAGTCCACGGTTATACGTGGCTTCGATCTGTCCCTTTCCTATGTTCACATTATAGGCCAAGGATTCAAGCTGTTGCGGAATTCTTGGAGCAATTGTCAGTGTATTGTTAATCAGGTCTGGACGGATACCTAAGAAATATTGGTACCACACACGCAGGTGCTCAGCATTGGACCAAGCTTGCAGGTATGCACCCGTCAACTTCGCCCAGCTCTCACCTTCCTCTGGATAAGCATCCATATTCTCACAAAGTCCACCAACAACACCTAAATTCAAGGCCTGCCAGTTCATATTCTTGAATAGCTGATAGGCCGTTTCTTCCTGCCCCGCTTCAATCATACGCTGCATCGCAATACCATTAAGCCAAATCCAAACTGCACCGTTATGGTAAGCCTCGTCTTTCGGATAATGAGATGTTAAATGAAACGGACGAAACAATGGATGATGTCTATCTAGCGAAGCAACACCCCATGGATAGACCAACTCTTCCCACGCGGTACGAATCGCTCTAGCCTTAAAATCGTTATCATCAAACATTTCAAAAGCAAATAACTGGTTTGGGCGCAGGGAGAATTCCGGCTTATCTTCTGCATCCAGTCTGTCTGCTAAATAAGGATGCGCTTGATCAATGAAATCGACCTCAAAATGGCGCTTCAAGGTTTCAGCAATGCCCTTCCATTTATCAGCATTCACCTTGTCATTCATATATTCAGCAAAGTAAACACCAGCAAGCAATTGGTTATACCAGAGTGCTTGAATATCATTGGCACGGGTATCCCGAGGAGAATATGACTCCAAATTGCCATCCCGGGCATCCATCCAAGTTTCATTATCTGCGTGCTTCAAGTACCCTTTATCATCTACCCAATATTTTATGGAACCTTCAATACTATATTGTACATTGTGATACAGCTCTTTAATGATCGCTGTATCTCCTGAATACTTAACGTAATCCTGCAACTGGATAATGAATCGCGGCGTACCATCCGTTGTATGGTAATCCACTTTTCCAGGAGACAAGATATTTGGAATTCTACCAAAGTATTTAGAATCTTCGTCCGTATTCTGAAACTCTGCGAATGATAGCAAGATATTTCTAGCCGTTTCGAATTGCCCTGTAACGAGCACAGCACCTGGAAGAGCTATGAATTGATCCCGTCCCCAATATTCGTTAAACCATGGCAGCCCTGCATAGATACCGTCACCCTGCTGTCTAGTAACCAACTGATCCATTGTGATGTTCAACCAATTCATGGCTAAAGTAAACGCATCATCACTGCTGGTTAGATGGGCATTATGGTGTAAGAAATCTTCCATCCGCTTAACACGTTCATCTTTCAAAGTACTAATATCTTGTCTAGCTTTAAGGATTAAGCTTGCTGCTTCTTCGGATGTCTTACCTGCAGCGATATAATAACCCCCAGCGTTTGCATCGGCAATTAGAACTTCATTATCCATATGCAAAGGTGAACGGTTGATAGCACTAACTGCAATCACCCAATCTCCCTCGATAGCGCTAAAGAACGCGAGATGATCCTGTTGGTTTATATAGCTAACATTCTCTCCCCTTAAAACGATGCCTATGTCTTCCTTAGCATTAGCGAGACTAATTTCTAATAGATTATGATAATCCAACAACCACAGCTCTTCTGTAAGATCGGCGTGCTTACGCACCATTTTATAAGGATAGGCCCAAACTTCAGATTGTCGATTGTCTAGCTTCTGTTCACCTACGAATAAGGTGTATCCACCGAAAATTCTATTCTTAGCAATATTAAGTCCCTCAAAAAATGCATGTTCCACATGATCCGTATGATGGGATTGCGTAAAATAAAAAGCTGCCTCTTTATTCGTAAATGAAATACTCCGATTGGCTTCTTGAGAGACAAATGTCTTCATGTCATCCAGAATTGATGTATGAACTTGATTACTATTCATTGTAAGCCTCCTACTTGAAAATAGTAGGCCGCTATGAAGCTTCATAGCGGCTGTCTACTAATATTTATTCTTTAACCGAACCAACGACAATCCCTGATACGAAATACTTTTGCATAAACGGATAAATCAACAACAATGGTAGCGTAGAAACTACGATTTTAGCAGCGTTCAAAGTCTTATTCGAAACTTTTGCTAATTCCAATAATTTTTCAGGATCCGTAATGTTCTGAACCTCAACGCTAAGCTGTTGGATATAGGTTTGCAATGGATAATTCGCCGTCTTATTAATATAAACCAGGGCACCAAAGTAATCATTCCAATGGCCCACAATAGTAAAGAGCGTAACGGTGGCAAGCGTAGGCAATACTATTGGGAGATAAATTGTCCCTAATATTCTCCACTGCGAAGCTCCATCTATATTCGCTGCTTCCTCTAGAGATTTCGGTACAGCGCGGAAAGCATTCATCAGCAAGATAACATTCCCTATCGGTACTGCACCCGGCAAGATCAATGACCAGATGGAGTCTAAAAGATTAAGCTCTTTGACTACCATAAAGGTTGGAATCAATCCGCCTGAGAATAACATTGCGAAGATAACGAGATTCATATAAACCTTCTGACCCGTGAATACTCGTGAACTTTTAGACAATGGATAGGCTGTAAGAATCATCAGTACCATATTCACAAGCAGACCTAACACTACCCGTTCTACAGAGATCATGAATGAACGCCAAAACTGGCTGTCAGACAATAATTTTTCATAGGAGCTAAACGTCGGATTAACCGGGAATATACTTACTAGATTTGCGGAAGCCGCCGCATTATCACTGAAAGAGATGGCTACTAAATTGACTAACGGTATGAGACAGGACAAGGCGAACGCTAGAACAAATACCCAGATAATAACATCTGCAATACGACCCTTGATGTTAGATGCGTAAATGGGAGAACCCCCCTTTCTTTAGAAAATACGATAATCCGTAAGTTTTTGGGCCAATTTATTCGCAGAAAGAATCAGTACGATACCAACGACCGACCGTAATAGGCCAACTGCTGTACCTAAGCTGTATTGTCTTTCCACCAGACCCACCCGATAAACGTAGGTATCAATAATATCCGAAGATTCATACACCAAAGGATTATACAGATTGAAGATCTGATCAAAACCAGCATTCAATACATTCGGCAAGTTCAAGGTTGTAACCAGCAAAATAGTTGGCATTAAGCCTGGCAACGTGATGTGCCACAGTTTCTTAAACCGGTTGGCTCCATCAATGGAGCCCGCCTCATAAAGTCCGGGATCAATGGATGTCAGGGAAGCTAGGTAGATGATTGAACCGTACCCAAAACCCTTCCAGACATCTGTTAATACTAGCATCGGTCTAAACCAGGTATTGCTGGCCATAAACAAGACCGGGTCAATCCCAAACCAACTTAACATGGCATTAACAGGACCTTCATAAGAGAAGATATTCATGACTACAGTAGCTAAGATCGCCCATGACAAGAAGTTCGGCAGATAAACAACCGTCTGTATGAATCGCTTAGCAAACTTTACCCGAATTTCATTTAATAACAGGGCAAACACGATGGATGTAAAAGTACCCACGATAATTTTCCATAACGCGATAACGATCGTATTACTGAAAATCTGTTTGCTGTCAGGAATTTGGAGCATAAATTTGAAATTATCAAGACCTACCCAGGATGAACCGCTCATTCCCTTAGCCGGAACATAATTTTGAAAAGCCATTATAATACCGAACATTGGAATAAACGAAAAGATAATTAGGAAAATCATGCCTGGCGCCATCATGAGATGGAATGCTGTCTGATCTTTTTTATTTTTCATTTACGGATCATCTCTTTCAACATCATTTGGTTGCTATCGCTTCGTTAACTTCCTTAGTAATTACTTCGCCGCCAGTTTTATTCCAGCTTTCTACAAACTTATCAAATGCGTCAGGTGTTTGCTCACCTGTAATGATCTTCAAGTACATCTCAAGTTCCATTTTAGTAAGTGTCGGCCATTTCAACGTCATGGATGATGTACTTCCAAAGAATAATGGATTCACTTCTTTAATATTAGAGGCTTTCACCAAACTAGCTGTCGTAATACTGGAAGTATATCCAGCCCATGCATTGGAGTCTGGTGTTTCTCCATTCTTCTTACTATCAAGAAATTTCTTATAGGAGTTATAAGCCGTTAAATCCTCATTGCTAGTTAATTTACTTGTATCGCCTGTTTCTAATGCTGCTTTCATGATGTCAACGTTACGATAGAAAGCGTCATAATAATCGATATTAATGGCGAGCGGAGATCCGCCAACATTCATGCTCTTATAATCTTCAAATTCTTTCAAAGCTTTTGCATCTTTTTCTTGGTAACGCTGATAGTCATATTGAACACTCACAAGCTTGGCTGCAAGTTCAGGATGTTCAAAGCCTTTGCGAACAACCAAATAACTGCTGGAAGGATTTCCAGTGAACATTGTAAGCGAGCCATCCTCTGATTGTGGGGCAACATAAGATACCCATTCCGCTTCTGGATTCAGCTTAAGCGTGTCAGCCACAGTCCAGCTTCCCCACCAGTTATCCATGAACGACCCACTTTTTCCGCTTGTAAGTAGCGCCTTGCGGTCATCACCAGTACGTACTGCAAACTGACGATCAATCAAGTTATTCTTGTACATTTCAGACAACTTGGTCAGTGCTGGCTTCATCTCTGGTTGAACAGATCCATATACAGCCTTTCCACTTCCATCATCAATCCACTGTTTTGGATACGCACCATATAGTGAAAAGATATTATTAAATGAGAATTGTCCACCAGAGACACCGGCAACGTTTTCATTATCGACAACAAGACCTAGCGTCTTACCCGCTCCGTTACCACCTGGATCTTTTTCTACAAATTGCTTAATAATGTTCTCGACATCAGCCATTGATTTCGGCTCAGCAAGTCCCAATTTGTCCATCCAGTCTTTGCGAAGCCAGAGGATACCAGGACCATGTGAGATTTCAGTAGTTGGTATGGCCATCAGCTTGCCATCGAACTTTGCGCTATCCAGAACACGACCACCGTAGGAATCATAAATTTCCTTAATTCGATCGCTGGCAGTATTTTCATAAACCTCGGTCAGATCTGCAATCAGATCGTTCTCATAAAGCTGTTGCAATGTCGCGTAGTCAGGAACCACCATTAGATCAGGGATTTCACCGCTTACAATCGCCATCGAAACTTTCTGACTATAGTCTGTACCATCATTGGACTCAAACGAGGTCGTATTTTGAATGTTCAGCTTATCCTTGAAATATCTTGTCCACACATTGTTTGTGGCATTATCTTTCTCATAAGGCGTTCCTGCAAGTGCTGAATAGCTCGTTGCCACTTGTCCAACAGAATAAGTAACTGTTTCAGGATAGGCGCCAAATGGAGTCGTCTGTGCTTCTTTCCATGCAGGATCACTCGCATCTGTCTTTGGGGTAGATGCTGAAGAATTATTAGAACTTGAACAACCTACCATAGCAACAGCTAATAGTGATGCTAATACTATGGAGCTTGATTTTCTCAATTTATGTTTCATTATAAGAGCCTCCCTTTTTCTATAAAAAAACTCGTATTAGAAAACGATTTCAAAGCGCCGGCCAGCTTCAAAAAAAATTATATTATTACTTCCTTAAGTTTATAGATTATTGCTATCCATCGTAAACGCAAAAAAATTATGTTTTACACAAATAAATACTCATCATTAACGATAATATCGAGGAATAATTGCTACGGTCGAAGATGTTATACTACAATATCAATGTCACTACATGTCGAAAGGTGGTAAATAATGTTATCCATATTGGTGGTAGATGATCATAAGGAGGAGCGAGAGGGGATTGCTTTCCTCATTAAGGAGCTTGGCTTCCCCCTCCAATTGCATGTTGCAGAAAACGGTCGTAAAGCACTTGAATATGTAAGCGCACACTCTGTCGATATTCTATTTACCGATGTGCGGATGCCTATAATGGATGGATTACAGCTAACAAAAGAAGCATTAAAGTTGCACCCCAAATTAAAGGTGATTTTATTCAGTGGATTCGCTGAATTTGAGTATGCCAAAACAGCCCTCTCCCTGGGCGTATCCGAGTATCTTTTGAAACCGGTTAACATTGAAGCATTCCAAACTACTTTAGAAAAAGTTATTCAGGAATTAAAGAACCAGCAACAAAAAGAAGAAGCGTCACAAAGAAAGCTAAGCTATGTGAGAAAACATCTACTCTTCTCTCTAGTCAATGGCATCGGAAGCCCGCCTCCTCTTCAAGAGCTGTCTATTGAATTACCCAGCCATTACAATAAAATGCTTTTGTTAGAATTCGATAAGCCATTTTTTGAATCTGTGGATTCAGAGTTCGAAGAGTTTGTTCTTGGTTTAGTAGACACATCTGCTGATTACTTAAATCTAAACGGATGTCAGAGTCTACTACTGTTTCCCGAGCAAGAGTCCCCTTCTTCCCGGTTTGATAATAATTCAGCGATGCACCTGCATCATTGTATCCTTGATAAATATAAAGTGAATTGTTATCTCGCTATGAAAGAGGAACTAACCTCAATACTAGATTTAGGTTCACTTTTGACTTCATTAGAAGAATTGATGGAATATCGTTTTTTTCTCCCAGATACCTTTGTGTTTAATACACAAAATGACTTACATTTCTCTGAGGCCTTGTATCCAGACCTTACAGATAGCCATCTACTAGATCAGATTCGAAATAATCTGAAGGATCAAGATATTTTTAGCTTACGAGCAAATACTGAGATTTTATATCAAAAATACGTACATCAAGTACAGTATTCACATTTATATGTAAAGTATATGTTTTCCACAATCTATCAAGAGATCATGACACAAGCTGCACCTATATCAGAAATGGAGCTGCAGACTGCCGTCGAGATCATATATGGATCTGAAGATTTGCGGGATATCAAAGATATCATATTTGAAGGTATCGCTCGGATTGATCAGAACTCCACCAACCATGAGCCTACTCAGAACCGTGATGTCGACGCCGTCAAACAATATATTGAACAATATTATGCAGATGATCTCAGTCTGGAAATGCTTGCTGCTAAAGTGTATTTGTCTCCACATTATCTTAGCTCCATATTCAAGAAGCAGACAGGCTGTGGGCTTAATAAATATATTAAGAATGTCCGCATGCAAAACGCAAAAGAGTTGTTAACAAATACGCATCAAAAAATATCAAATATTTGCACCGCAGTGGGCTATCGCAATATTTCATACTTCTGCCAAAATTTCAGGGATTTCTATGGGTACACACCAGAAAAATATAGACAGTATAATCAGAAGTCCTCTGTATATCGGGAGGAGCATTATGCAACTTTGGCGGACACTTAAGCAAAATATTCGCGACTTGAAGTTTCAAACCAAGATCATGCTTTCATTTATGTTAATCAGTATGATTCCTGTGATTGTATTGGGCAGCTTCTGCTATCAAGAAGCCAAATCATCCCTCATTAAGCAATCCAAATCTGATTTGAAAGCAGCCTTAAATCAAGGGGCTTTAGCTTTAAATAGTCATCTGGATGTCTACAATAAACTCATGAATTTCTTGAGTTTTAATCAGGAAATTATTAATTCGGCTAATCATACCTACACTAGTATGTATGAAATGTATGATCAGTTAACCCATGTGATTGACCAAAATTTCAATACGGCACGGTATCTAAATACAGGTGTAGAACAAATCACTCTGTATACAGGAACCAATCTTTTGGCACATGGCAATACCGTCCGAGCCCTAAATGATATTAAACAGAAACATTGGTACCCGGCGTTGATGAAGTCAGTCGATGTCCTGTGGTTTACGGGTAATAAGGAGATTTTTGCTGTTCGACGCATTATTAATACGAAACAGAAAGATCCAAAAGAAAATGTGCTGTATGCACGTGTGAATTACGATTCGTTATTCACACCTTTTGACTCCCTACTCTCTCAAGGTTCAGAGATTCTCGTCAAAGATGCTTATGGAAAGTCGATCTATGCCTCGCCTGGTATAGAAGGATATATTCCTTCCAATAGCACAGATAACTTGGATACGCTGCAATGGAAAAATACAAAGTACACTGTACTGCAATCTGAAGTTCCTATATCAGGATGGACAGTGATGTTATGCAAACCTACGAAGATGATTACGAATTCTGCTTGGAAAATCCTTTCGACAGTTGGGCTTGTTATTGTTGCCTGTATTGCTGCCGTTGCTATAACCGCCAATCTCTTCTCTCGAAAGTTCAATTCACAAATTAAGCGTCTGCGCAATAATATGCGCACCGTAGAAGAGGGATCCCTGGAAGTCACCGTCACCAGCACATCCAAAGATGAAATTGGGGATTTAATCAGAGGCTTTGGCAATATGGTTGACAAAACAAAAGTGTTAATCGATAAAGTCTACATTGAGGAAATTTCACGAAAAGAATATGAAATGAAAGCCCTACAGGCTCAGATTAATCCTCATTTTCTATATAATGCTCTTTCGCTCATCAATTGGAGAGCCATTCGAATCCATGCAACAGATATAAGTGAAATGGCTCAGCTTCTATCCACGTTCTATCGGACTACACTGAATAAAGGGAATAATATTATTTTGGTTTCAGATGAACTATTGAATGTACAATCTTATATACAGATTCAGCTTAACATGCATAGCAACAGCTTTGAGATAGAATATCAGATCGACGAGGCTATTCTCTCTTATTACATGCCTAACCTGATGCTTCAGCCTCTAATTGAGAATGCTATTATTCATGGTATTGAGAATAGAGAAGAAGAAGGAAGCAAAATTATTCTATCCGGAGAAATGGTGGAGGAGTCTATCATCTTCAAAGTAAAGGATAATGGCGTTGGCATCCCACAAGAACGACTCAATCTTCTGCTTAAATCCCAGTCTATAGGCTATGGGCTCAAAAATGTAAATGACCGGGCTATGCTAATGTACGGTCCAGAGTACGGCTTGTCCATTACCAGTATTCTAGGACTAGGAACGGAGGTCACATTTCGATTTCCATCCAAAAGATACGAAGGTGGCTCAGATCTATAACTCTTTTAAATGCAGTGATGTTAATTAGCTAGACTCTAAAATTAAATTCAACCGGGACATGTACGCTGGATTAAACCCGGTTGATTTTTTTTCAATCTATTGAATTACAAATGATCAGGAGCGCTTTCCTCCCCCACCCATTCAGCAGAAACACGTACATAATCCCCCACATCAGAAGACGTCACCAGTTCAATAATGATCAATTCGAGCAGTGTAATCGCCCGTAAACCATGTCTCGCACCGGCAGGTACTGTGACTGTGTCTCCGGCTGCAACTGCATGAAGAACGCCGTTCATACGATACTCCCCATTGCCCGAAAGAAAAGACCATATTTCTTGGGTATGCCTGTGAAAATGATAGCTGGTGTGCTTCCCTGCCAACATCGTGATTTTGGAAGTCGTAACTTCAACTCCTGCTGCTGTTCGTGAGAAATCCAGAATGCGTGAGCTTCCCCACCGCTTTTCTTCAATCATCGGCTTCGCGGCATGACCCTCCAGCTTCTGCTTAATCCGTTTCGCCTGCTCGATCCCAGCAACCAAAATACCATCCGCACCCGCCGCCACAATCAAACCTGGAGCACCGATGACATGTACGGGACAAGAGAGTTCGTTCACTAAATAGGTTCCTTTTGAATCCTCAGAAATGCTCCCCCTGCCAATTACCTTTTCCTGCAAATGAGGGGTAAGCGCATCCCAACTACCAATATCCGCCCAAACTCCGGTGTAAGGAATAACTACCGCTCGCTGCGTATGCTCAAGCACTTCATAGTCAAAACTTCGTTCTGGCAATTCGTCATAACGCTCCACTAGCTCCATGTAATCTGCTGAAAGATTCCGTTCCACCATAGTTGAGAGCAAGTATCCTAATGAGCAGGAGAACACCCCACAGTTCCATAGTCCTCCACAGGTAATGAACTCGGCCGCCGCCAGTTCGTCTGGTTTCTCTGCAAATTGCTTCACATTTAGAAAAGACGTCCCCTCTGAACCTTCACTCGGCAATATATACCCGAACTGTGTGGATGGGAATTCAGGCGTAACACCGATCAAGGCAATATCCGCTTGTGATTCGGACAGCACGCTGGGAAACTGCCGAAGCTGACTGAAAAAAGAAGCCTCCACATAAGAATCCACCGGAATGACCACAACGATCTCTTCTAAGTCTATTTTCTTCACGGAATGCAAATAGCTCGCCGCCAATGCAACTGCAGTAAAAGTTCCCCGCTTCTGTGGCTCCGCCAGTAAAGCAACCTGATTGCCAACAGATTTGCGGGTAATTTCCACCTGACTGCGATGGGTTACAATGCAGCTTGAATCTAACAATCCCGCCTCATCCAGCCCTCTGCATACTCGCTCGATCATCGACTCCATGCCGCCATTTTCTGTTGGAAGAAGTCTTAAAAATGCCTTTGACCTGATCTCATTCGACAGCGGCCACAGCCTCTTCCCCGATCCCCCTGAAAGGAGCACGATCTGCAACGCTATCTCCCCCCTGCGCTGGACTTACTACTCGGTGTTCTCACATACCCCTTCCGTTTATGAAAAGACAATGATCTATACTTTTCCGCCAGCTCATTCAGCTTCTGCTTGGACAGCTGACCTGCATTCATATGGAGGCCTTTATTGCGTGCTTTTTGGATCTTCATGCCCCCACGATCCTTCGAATACAGGTAATTCCCATAAGTTTCGAATTCAGAAAAAGCAAATTGCTTAGTTCGGTTCATACTGTGTATAATCGCCGAATACCAAGGCTTCTGATGCTTTGCTTCAATCTCTCTTTTCATCTGAGTCAATTGGCTGCGTTCAAACAGCATATAATGCGTCACAAAAGAAGAAGCAGATGCCGCCTTCTTACCCATTAGCTTCCTATAGGTTGTAAAGTACTGAGGCTGACTCCAATTACGGCTGTAAAAAATCGTCTTTCCCTTCTCACGGAATCGATGAGGAGCGATTAAGACCGTATCTGCATCGATGACTAAAAAATAGTCAGCCGTACACAGCTTGTCACCATTCAGCTTCAACAATTGCTGGAACAACCAACCGGACCTTTCCCATTTCCGTGAACGGTAATGGATATCTTTTTTTGTAATCGGGAGGACTGTATTCTCATCGACAAAGGTACAGCCCTTTTTTCGGCAGAAATCCAGTATACGTGTCTTTTTTGGAGCAACAATCAATATACGACCTATCGGATGCTTAACATGTGTTCGGACAGCGTCAATAACATAGGGGAGTGTAGCCAAATCTTTCTCGATAGCCGGAATCAGTACATCTATGGTAACGGCATGTCTTATGCGGACCTTATTGGCTGAGGGCATACGGTCATCTCCATATCATGATTTTGCTTTAGGATATGAGGATAATAAGGAAAGGGAATGGGCTTTACTGTAAACTTAAGAGAGGACAAGGGGGGATTTATACCCTTCTTTTCGCCCATAGAGCCCAATTCCAGCTTTTCTACGGGATTTATACCGTACATCTTGCCCACCAATCCCCATTCACACAACCAAGCTCCACACTCCCCCATACTATATCCAGCATTTTTTTCTGTGCAGTAAAAAGGCTGGGATGGTATATTGTAGATTGGCTAAATTTTCGGCGTATTTTAATCGGCACATTTTAAGATGAACTCAACCATTCTCCAACTAGTTTTGTTGAGCTCACTCTATACAGAAATATATGAAGGTGAATCTATTGAATAAGCTCTTATTTCATAATATCCCGCTGGGAGCAACCGGCGAACGCATCCCGCAAGCGGCAGTAGCTTCAGCACAGACCAGCAAGGAGCTAGTGAAGCGGGAGGAGGGGGACTCCGCTTATTTCCGCAGGCTGGAGGAAGGCGGCATCCTGCTCAACCGCCCGCAGATTGCTGCGGTGCGGCATCATAAAGGGCCGCTACTGACACTGGCCGGTGCAGGCTCCGGCAAAACCTCGGTTCTGATCTGCAGAACCGGTTATTTGTTGTCGGTGCGCGGCGTCTCGCCGAGTCAGCTGCTATTGCTGACTTTTTCGAGTAAAGCCGCGGCAGAAATGCGCGAACGAATCGCCCTGCTCCCTGGAGTCAGCACAGCGGACGTTGCAAGGCTTCAGGCCCGTACGTTCCATTCTTTTTTCTTATTTTTCTTGCGCAGACAAGGATTGCAACAGGAAATTTTCAGTGAGACACGTCGCCAGCACATCCTATTGAAGCAGATCATGCGTGAGCTCGGACTGCCGAAGGATGCTTATCCACCGGAAACCCTCCTCTCTCTGCTCTCTTCCTGCAAAATGAACATGGGCACCATGGAAGATCTACCAGAAGGCACCACCGCCGAAAAAGAAATGAAGTCCATTCTGGAAATATACGAACAATGGAAACTAGACAATTTCAAAATCGATTTCGACGATGTCCTCTTAATTGCTTATCGGATGCTGAAGGAGCGTCCGGAGCTTTTGCAAGAGTTGCAGATGAGATATCTGTACGTGATGGTGGATGAGTTCCAGGATACAAACGCCTTGCAGTACGAACTTGTCAAAATGGTCGCTCACCCACAGCATAATCTAATGGTGGTTGGTGATGATGACCAAACGATTTATTCCTTCAATGGAGCGCGCAGTGAGTTCATTCTTGAGTTCGAGAAGCTCTATCCCGGAGCAAGGGTTATTACACTCGATATTAATTACCGCTCAGGCCCAGCTATCGTTGGACTTGGCAATGGCATTATCAAGCACAATACACGTCGGCGTTCCAAAACCCTGCAAGCCGCAAAAGGTAGTGGAAGTCAGCCACGATATATGCGTCCGCAAACTGCAGATGAAGAAGCCGAGCAGATGATCGAGCATATTTTAAACGAGGTCTCTAGCGGCAAAAGAGAATATAGCGACTTCGCCATGTTGTACCGGGCGTCGAGCAGCAATCGGGCCGTTCTCGAACTGCTCCTTTTACGTGATATTCCCTATATCGATTACGGAGAGGGGCAATTATTGTACGAGCACTGGCTGATCTCTCCGGTAGTGGATCATTTGCGACTCTCCGTGAATCGGCGAAATTTTGCAGCGATGGAGAATATCCTGCCGACGCTATATATGAACCGTGAAAAAGGCATGAATCACATCCGCCAGATGGAAGCTAGACAGCCCAAGCAAGGACCGTTAATCCACCTATTGTCTATGCCTGGCATGGAAGACTTCAAAGGGACTAAACTAAGAGATCGGCTCGATCTAATCCGAAATATACGCGAACTGACCCCAATACAAGCAATCCGGCAGATTCGTACCCAATTCTACGATTATTTCATCGAAGCGAATGAACGGCATCAAGCGACGCTGCATCGAGAGACGTTAAAAGAAATGCTAGATGAGCTAGAATCCTCCGCGGCGCGTTTCGACAGCATCCCTGCCTTTCTTGATTTCATAGATAATGTCACGGAGCGTAACGAGCATAATCGCCAACCAGGTACTAAAGAGCAAGGCAATCGGATTGCATTAATGACCATTCATAAATCAAAGGGGCTAGAGTTTCCTGTAGTCTTTTTAATTGGAGCGTCTGAGGGAATTCTTCCGCATAGCTCTGCACTGGAGGGCGACCGGTTAAAAGACCGCAAACTTGCTGCCGGAAGCAGCGGAGCCTCAAGCTTAGCAGCACTGGAGGAGGAACGGAGACTGGCGTACGTGGCCGTTACGAGAGCCCGAGAGGAGCTATTCATCAGCTCACCTGCACAGCATCGGGGTAAAAAAGCGGAGGTCTCCCGCTTCATGTTATCCGCCTTCCGTTCAGCGGTTTCTTCCACAGCAGCAACTACGGTGAGTAGAACCGTGACAACAAGATCCTTGCCGACCAGCCGAGCGACCACGACAAAAACAAAAACCCATGTCGTTCCGGTATGGAACTGCACGGGCAACAGTTGTCCTGGTTGGACACGCATGAAAGCTAGCGGAGCTGAGGATCATCTAACCTCAAAGCCCTGCCCTTTATGTAGCTCACCTATGGCAAAGGATCAGCGAGAAGTTCCCGTATGATTTACACGCAAAAAAAGCAAGTTTCCTCTTCCCTGGAAACTTGCTTTTTTTAATATAAATATATATTTAAGCTGTAGTTACTACTGCTTCTTCAACTTCTTCATGTACAGTCTTAATCTGAATCATTACTGCATTCGGATCGGTCAGCACTTCGATTCCATCTTGGAAAATCAGGTCAGAAACTAGCAGCTGATCGCCAATATCAAGTTTACTAATATCTACTTCCATAGAAGTAGGCAAAACGCCCGGCATACAACGAACTTCTACTTCATACAATTCCACTTGCAATACGCCACCGGCTTTCACGCCGATTGCTTCCCCTGCAAAATGAATCGTAACTTTACTATCCATATTTACAGACATGTTCACATGCTGGAAATCAATATGCAAGATTTTACCTGACAGAGAATCCTTTTGAATATGCTGAACAATGATCGGCATTGCTTCATCGTCCGTTGTTTTTGCTTGCAGAATAGCCCGTGGATTTTTTTTCAAAGTACCCAACAGCTCTTTTTCATCCACTTCTACGTTCAGAGTATCTTTACCCACTCCATACAATACAGCCGGGATACGTCCCTGTTTTCTCGCTAATTTCTTTTGGGACTTTGTTTCGCCAGTACGCTTGTTTAATTGAATAAATTTACTCATTTTTTATTTCCTGCTCTCTTTGACCATAAATTCTTGTCAGTCTAAGTATAACATGACCATATAATCTAGTCAAATTTAGCAGAAATCTCCCTTTTCCATACAAAAAAGAAGACTTGAGTGAATTCAACTTCCCATTCCTCAACTCTTCCCAACTGCACTTTCTCAATTTATTTAACGCTTACTTAAACCATGTTCACCTATCACTTCTTCTATTGTACAATCACTTTCATTCAACTCTTCGATTCCGATGAGTTCCCCAGGCTGTACATTAAAATATAAACAAAGCTTTAAAAGCAAGTCTCTGGGATACTGTACCATCTCATCCTTATACATACGGCGAACCGAATCAAAGTGATAATTAATATCCTTAGCAAGCTTTCGTATAGAGAGTTTGGGATCATGATTCTCCATGACCACACTTAATTTACTTCGGATAACCGGCATATATTCACCTCCAGCTTAAGTCCACGCCCACAAAAATCCATCGCGATCCCACGCGATTTTGCCGCCGTGCAGCTTCCGGAAAGCTTTCTTTACTTCCTTGGACAGTGAGGCATTGCCATTCTCATTCACAAATACAAATTGTTCCCCAAAATTCTCTTTCACATATTCAATCGCCGCGGTCTGATACAAGGTACCCGTAAACCGAATTTCCTTAACCATCCATTCCGCTACATCTTGTGCTGTTACTTCCATATGGATGTGCCTCCTTTCATGTACTTCATGCTAAAATGTGCCCTCATTATAACATGAATACAGCCCGACCGGACAAACGTCCGAATCGGGCTGTATTAGGATGTCTTAATTATTGTGGATATGTATGATTCGAAGAATGACGAGTCTTCTGCCCGCCACTTACCATCAACAGAATCCCTGTAATCAAGTGTAATACCCATCCCACGAATGGAATCCAAGCCAATAAAGAAGTTACAATTCCGAGCACTGAACCATAGATAGATTCATTGTTCTTTGAAGATAAAATCAAAGTAACTAGATGAAGAATAAACATCAATCCCAGTGCGGAGTACGCAGTGCCAATTACAATAGCAGCACCCAGAATTGGAATTGCCAAAATAATTTCAAACGAGCCTGTAATCCATTTCAAAGCTCTAGAAGCGCTCAAAAGACAACCTCCCAATAGGTAAAATATACTATTTATTATACAAAAAACCATCGTTCTCGTATATGATTTTTATCGTGCTTTACTATTTTATTTTCATCCTAAAATCACAGGTTCATTCAACTCATGAAGTGGTTGATTTTGCACAAAAGGGGGCAATCCTTCCTTGCTCATTGCAGCCGAGGGAGCAAGCCCTAAGCAGTGGCACATTAGCGGAGCCAGCCTTAATTGAGGGATTGCATGATCCTCCTTTGCCAGAGGTAATGCATCTACTCCAAACGTATATAACGGCACATCCCGCTCGGAGGAGGTTATCCCTCCATGGTACCCATTTGCGTTCATTCCATGATCTGCCGTAATCAGAATCTTATACCCCTGCTCCATCCAAATAGGCAAAACAGTGGCTAGCAGTCCATCGGCGTTACGCACGGAAAGCTCATATTCCTTGCTCTCCCCGCCATAACGATGCCCGGCGTCGTCTATATTCATGGAATGAATGTATAGAAAATGCGGATCATAAGCACTCCGTAAATACACGGCATCGGCAAACACATGACTGTCAGGATAGTGATCCTCAAAATAAAAGCTGCCATGCTGAATTGGCTTCATCACATTATGCTGATGGCGATCAGCCAGTGGATCAAAGGGTGCCGAATTATAAAGCTCACTGACCCAATGATAGGCGACAGCAGCTGTACGCAAATTAGCGGCTACTGCCAAATGAAATACACTTTCTTCATGGCTAGGTCTCACAATATGGTTAGCCGTAATTCCATTTTTGGACACGGGTGTACCCGTTAAGAGCACTTCATAAAGCGGGCGTGATAGACTGGGTAACTCCGACTGTACTCGATAACAAGATAAGGATCCTTGCTCCACAAGATGCTCCAGATAGCCCATGTATTTGCGAGCAGCATCATATCTAAGTCCGTCCAAGACAACCACAATGAGTTTATTGGTCATATCCGTCATTCTACTCACGCTCCTTCTCGCTCTAAATGTAAAAGCTCGGAAGGGTTCAGCGCCAATGTGACTTTGTCCCCTTCTCCAACCCGCAGCCAGCGTCCATCATTTAAAAGATCAACCGTTAAGCGGATTCCTTCAGCCTCAACCGTACATCGAATAATATTGCCTAGCACAGACACCGATTTAATCATTCCATTCACCAGTTGTGCTCCGGCAGCAGCCTCCTGCTGACCCGCTCCATCATGCAGTAACGTTACTGCTTCGGGGCGAATAGCAAAGCTGTCCATCCCACTATCTATTCCGTGGAACAGCGCCATCACCTCTGGCCGAGTCAATACGTTATAACTGCCCATGAACCGGGCAACGAACTCTGTGCGCGGCGCGGTGTACAGTCCTTCCGGTGTTCCATCTTGGACGATGCGTCCACCATTCATAATGCAGATGCGGTCGGATAGAATCAGCGCTTCTTCCTGATCATGCGTAACGAATAAGGTCGTCATGTTAAAGCGCTTCTGAATATCACGAATTTCGGCACGTAGATTCTTACGAATCTTGGCATCAAGTGCACTCAGGGGCTCATCCAGCAGTAATACTTTGGGCTGCACGGCTAGAGAACGGGCCAGCGCTACCCGCTGCTGCTGTCCACCGGAGAGTGACTGCGGATAGACATCCCGCTTCTCCTCCAGATCGACTAAAGCCAGCAGTTCCTCGCATCGGCTACGTCGGGCGGCTTTGGACAAACCACGCATCTTCATTCCATACTCAATATTTTGGCTCACCGTCAGATTAGGGAATAGAGCATAAGACTGGAACACCATCCCCACCTCGCGTTTACGGGGCGGCAGATTTGCCAGATCTTTATTCTCTAGAAGGATTCTGCCGCCATCCAGCTCCGAAAGGCCAGCTATGCAGCGAAGTAACGTACTTTTCCCGCAACCGGAAGGTCCTAGCAGCGTTACAAGCTCCCCTTCACGAATCTCCAAATCTATATTGTCTAGCACACAGGTCTCACCAAACATTTTGCGTATTCCCTGCAGCTTCAGGTAATCGTTCATCCCTTAACGCCTCCTCCCATCTTTTTGCCAAGCTTCATTAGTACCATCGAAAGGACTAGAATAAACAGAAAATACGAGATGGCAATCGCACTGGCTAAATGTCCGCTTTCGCCCATTCTTTGATATAGATACACCTGAATCGTCTGAATATGCCCGCCAACTAGCATGTTTGTAAGAACAAATTCACCGAACAGAACGGAGAATGATAATAAGGTAGAGACGATAACGCCAGGCCAGATATTTGGCAAAATCACATTCATAAAAGCCGTTCTGCGGCGGGCTCCAAGCAATTCTGCGGCATGCAGCAGTTCTACAGCGTTAACGGTCAATAGACTATTGCGAATGCCCTGATACATATAGGGAAGAATGACCACAAAATACGCCCCCACCAATAAATAAGCTGTTCCAGCGATATCAAAGAGGCCAGAGGAATAGGTACGAATAAGTCCCACCGCAGCCACTACACCAGGTACCGCATAAGGCAGAACAACAATCACTTTCATAAAGCTCTCCCAGCGCGGAAAATAAATGGTGATGACAAAAACAGCTGGCAGCATCACGGCCAGACTCAGCACCACGCTAATCAGGCATAAATACAGCGAGGTCCAAAGCGCCTCCAAAAAACGAATATCCTTAAACATTTCTCCAAACCAATTCAGTGTCCAAGCTTGAGGCAATAAGGTATTTTGCCAGTCCTGCGCGAAGGCATAAATACCGGTTGCTAACAGTGGAAGTAATAAATACACCATGAGCATTAGCATGAAAGTGCGCGGAGCGAAGCCTGCTTTACGTATATTCATTGCCCCACCTCCTCACTAGCTGCCGTCCACAAGCGCCGAGACGATTTGGTTTTCACATCCGGTTTACTGAGCGCTTTAGCTCCAAATCTCTCCGTTCGCCGAACCATCAGATGATTCAAATAGACGGCCAAAATCGTAGTCAGACCCAGCAGAACAGCAAGCGTACTCCCCATTTCTGGCTGAGTAACCACATCCCCAGCAACCAGAGAACCGATACGTACCGCCAGCAGATTATAATTCCCGCCAACTAATGCGTAAGCCGTGGCATAAGCGCCCATCGCATTGGCAAACAGTATTCCCAGTGTGCCGAAGATCGCCGGAGTTAGAATTGGCAGCCCAATCGTCTTCCAGAACTGCCACGGTCCTGCCCCCAGCAAGGACGCCGCTTCTCTCCACTGCTCACGAATTCCGTAAAAGGATGGATACAAGAGCAGTAAGGCTAATGGAACCTGAAAATATACATACACCAGAATCAGACCAGACCAGCTATATAAATCAAAATCGGTAAAAACACTCCAGCCCCACTGTTTGAATAAGAGCGTAAACACTCCATTGTTACCAAGCAAAATAATATACGCAAAAGCCAGCGGAACTCCTGCGAAGTTAGAGGTCATATTCGACAGCATTAAGAGTCTGTCTCTTACTCTCGGAGTGAACCGAGTAATACAATATGCACAAAAAAGTCCGACAATGATCCCTATCAGACTTGAGGTTAAAGAGATCAGCAAGCTGTTCTTGATTGCCTGCATATAATAGGCACTTTGCAGGGCATGCAGATAATTGCCTAGCGTAAACCCGGTCCCATCTGCCTTTTGGAAACTTCCCGTCAGCATGGACAATACAGGCACCAGCTGAAATGCCAACACCATCAGTGCAAACGGAATGAGTGCCAGGATCACACCGCGGCTTTTCTGTTTCAACTTCCTCACTCCTTGTCGCGGGAATAGAACAAGGGCACCTTACGGCATCGTGACGAAGGTGCCCTGTTTCTTTTTTAGGGGGAAGAACAATTCTAGTTCAAATGCACAAGTACACGTTCCTGCCATAACTGTGGTATGGTCTTCGCTGTTTCTTCCCATACCTTGTAATCACCAACAGGCTTAGCGTTAACATACTCCTCTTTTGGCAGCAGTTTAGCCGCAACATCATCCGGCAGTGTTACACTGTCACGAATCGGACGAGCGTACCCTTTGGCAAGATTAATCTGTCCTTCATCACTAAGGATGTATTGACGTGTCAGCTTCGCAGCGTTAGGATGCGGCGCATATTTGTTGATGATCGTTGCATAACCGCTCACCACACTGCCTTCCTTCGGAATGGCTACCGCGAAGCCATCTTTGTTGATCTGATCTCTATAGTTCAAAGCGTTGAAATCCCACAGCAGGGTAACTTCTACTTCCCCTTTTTCAATGTTGGCAAGAGAAGCTTCTGCATTGGAGAGACGTCCTTTTTTAGCTAAATCTTCGAAAAAAGCAATCCCCGGTTCAATGTTCGACTCATCGCCACCAAAAGCAATCGCTGCGGCCAATACAGCCATCTGCGCTTGAGCAGCTTTAGTTACATCACCTACGATGATTTTGTAATTTCCGTTCTTCAGATCTTCCCAGCTCTTCGGTGGATTAGCCACGAGCTTGGTGTTTGTCAGAAACGAAATCGTCCCTTGATAGCCGACAATCCAATTTCCGTCCTTATCCTTAGCCCAATCAGGGATCTCATCCCAGTAGGTCGTTTTATAAGGTTGTGTTACTCCTTTTTCCATGGCAACCGATCCAAAAGCGATCCCTACATCTCCGATGTCAGACGTTGGTTTATCTTTTTCCGCATCAAACTTGGCAATTTCCTCCGCGCTCGACATATCCGTATCTGAATGTGTAAGACCATACTTACTACTCATATCACTCCATGTATCTTTCCAGTTCGCCCAGGAATCCGGCATTCCCACGCTGATAACACTGCCCTCTTCTTTAGCTTTACTCTCGATCTCGGTCAGACTTAATTCTTTGGTGCCAGCATTTCCATTCGTTGATTCGTCAGCCTTAGCCGAATTTCCACAAGCAGCAAGCAACAGGACGAGCAAGGATAACATTAGACCCATCGATAATTGACTTTTGATCCCTTTTTTCATGATTTCCCCTTCACTCCTATTTCTTATTTGCGGGCTTCTCTATGCTCCAACTGTTAGGCACCCAATTGCAGTATAGGCGTGTACTATTTTCGCGGCATTAAGGAGGATAGGAATATTTGTAAATAAAAAGTAAGACATACCAAAAACCACCTGATTCACTCAGGCGGTTCCCGTGTTTATGCTTAAAGCTACACTACTTTCTACGCGCCGCCACACTTACCACGCCGTATCTATAGAGCACTTTCTTGCCGAACCACCCAAATAACCGATCCGTGAAAAAGCCCATAAAGCCAAGACAGAATAACCCTACAAAGATCCAATCTGTCCGGAAAAACAATCTGGAATTCCAAATCAGATAACCTACACCTTCGTTCGAAGCAATCATTTCCGCACCGATAATCGCCATATACGAGGTTCCCATCGCTAACCGGATGCCTGTAAAAATATACGGTATCGTCGCCGGGACGATCACATGAATCAGAATTTGCCACTCACTGGCGCCCATACTGCGGGCTGAGCGGATTTTATCCTCCTCTACGGACATCACACCGGTCAAGGTATTCAGCACCACAATAAAAAAGGTAGCGTACATAATCAACGCAATCTTCGACTGCTCCCCAATGCCAAACCACACTAGAAACAATGTAATGAATGCAATCGGCGGGATAAAACGAATAAAGTTCAGAAAAGGCTCTGCAAAGATACGAATCACATTCACCTTTCCAATAATCAGGCCTACGGGAATCGCCATTAAACTGCCGAGTACCCAGCCAATTAGCACCCGGTAAAAGCTAATCCCGATATATTGCATCAAAGTTCCGTCTTCCAGCAGTTCCCGTCCACCCTTAAGCGTACTCCACGGTCCAGGGATTACATCAGGACCGTAGATCACCGCCCCAAGCTGCCAGATGCAGAATGCGGTAATCCATAGTATCGAAACGGAAACCCATTTCTTTTCCACCCATTTCATCATCTGTCCCACCCTATCCTATTCTTCGAAATGGCTCTGAATTTGGTTGTATAGCGAGTAAAATTCCGGTGAGGCTACGTCCCGCGGATAAGGCAGCGTATTGTCATAAATGTCCGTAATGTTAGAGGAAGGTCCTACAGACATAATGCCGATCCGTTCCCCCAGCAGCAAGGCTTCCTGAATATCATGGGTTACAAAAATCACCGTCTTATGCGTCTGTTGCCAGATGTTGACCAGTTCCTTCTGCATCGTCCTCCGGGTCATCGCATCAAGTGCACCAAAGGGTTCATCCATCAGCAGGATTGCCGGATCATTGGCGAGCACCCGTGCCAGCTGTACACGCTGCTTCATGCCTCCTGATAGCTCCTTCGGGAACTTTTCCTCATGACCGTTCAGTCCTACAAGTCCGATGAACCTATCCGATATCGTGCGCCGTTCAGCCTTTACGATTTTCTTCATTCGCAGTCCAAACTCCACATTTTCTCGAACCGTTAGCCAAGGGAATAAAGAGGAATCTGCTTGCTGAAACACAACTGCCCGATCTCTGCCAGGCTTATTCACCTCTTCGTTATCCACCCGAAGGTTACCGCCGGATTTGGAAACAAATCCGGCGATCATATTCAGCAGTGTCGATTTTCCGCAGCCACTTGGACCGAGTAGAACGAAGAACTCTCCGCCTTTGATTACGAGATCCACATCTTTAATAATATAATGCACATCTCCAGCGGCTGGCTCACTGTAGCTCTTGCGTAGCCGCTCAATATGAATGGTGTGCTGCTTAGCAGGTAATGACATGCTGAACCCTCCTATTTCTTATACGTGACTTCTTCCGGCAAAGCTTTGGTCAGCGGTTCAAGATTCAGCTTGCTATCCAGATCGAAATCCTTCTCAATGATTCCAGTGTCGACCATATATTTCTTCTGCTTAGTCAGACTGTCATACGCCGCCTGTGTGAATCCGAGTGCCCATGGATTGTTCGGAAGATCTTTGATCGTCGATTCCTTAGGCTGCTTCACTGCCTCGTACATCAAATCAGCAACCTCATCTGGATGGGCCTGGGCATAGCCCCCTGCTTCATCCACTGCTGCGAGAAAGTTCGAGATCCCCTCTGGATTTTTCGTTACAAAATCATTCCCTGCTACAATGCCCATCCCTAACCGTACGGTTGTTTTGGACATATCCGTCAGCTCATGTACGCCTGCAAGGGCACCCAGCTTATCATTAAGAACTGAACCATAAAACCATGCACCATCCACAGCCCCTTGCTTCAAAGCGATATAAGATTCGTCAAAGGCTCCCTGCCCTATCAATTCCACATCACTGAGCGCGATGTTATGCTCTTTTAAATATTCATCCCACAGGTACGGAATGAAGGTTCCACGAATAAAGCTCAGCTTCTTGCTTTTCAATTCCTCAGCTGTCTTGATATCATCCTGTACGAACAGCTTCCATTCTGTAGAAGCTTCATCTGTCGCCAGACCTGCAGAGGCGATGATTGCGTAATCTCCTTTCGACACTGCGTTCAACAAGGGAAAATCGGCCCCGAAAGCCACATCTACCTGTTTAATGAAGAGTGCATTTACACCTTCTGCCGGGGAACCAAAGTTGACTAGTTCGGCGTCTATCCCGTGTTTGGCAAAGATACCTTTATCTAATGCCACACGAAAGGTTGGATTCGTATTGATGTCAGCGATTTTAATCTTCAATGTCTCTTTTTTGCCGTTCAATGCTCCATCTTTAGAGGACGACGCATCACCTTTGGAGCTGCAACCTGATAATAGGATAACAACGGATAAGGATAAGAGCAGAAAGCTTGAGCTGATCCATGACTTTTTCACAACGACATCCCCCTCAAATGTATTAGTTGGCTTTGCGGCTACTACCTTCATCAGTCGTCGCCACACAAGCAGCCCCCTCAACAAACGGCAGGGTTGTTGCCACGTTCACTACCGAATCCGATCCCTTAGGTGCAGCCCCTGGTACTCTGAACTGCGTAACATCTATCGGCTCAATCGCTTGTTCTTCCGGCTTCTCCAGCTGTGGTACCCACGCATAAGGCACACGATAGGAACGATAAACCATGTTTGTATTTCTGGAATCGTTATACGGTGAGATATATTCCCAGACCAGTTCATGCTCTGGCGTAACCTCGAAAAGTCTACCGTTAGATCCTTCTGTAATTAAGGTGTTGCCATTCGGTAACCGCTGGGCGGAGCTAATATAAGGACTATAGAATTTATAAGAATCCGTCGGAACAGAGAAGCCTGCTTCTGCCGCGGTATACTGCCATTCAATTTCGAGTGTCACTGGATTAATCTCTAGAATTCGAGAGTAGTCGCGGAGTGCATTTTTTTGCCCAAAGGGTGAAGATGGATTGGGAAGACCATAACCGCCCCAACCTCCGTTATCAAATACGAGTAGGTTTCCTTCTCCCGGCAAGCCCTTCGGAATGATGTGCGCATGATGCTGGCCAATGATCCAATCGATATGCTTCAATTCTGGCAGTGAGTAGTCTGGACCGATTCTCCACACGATGGCCCCGGTACGCTTATCTGTAATTGCGATAATGTTCGCTTCCCGTGCATCCCAGATCACGTTATCTGGATGGAAACGCTCATCGCCTGCATCGTAAAACTTATTAGGTCCTACATACGAAGCTGAATTGATATGCAACCAGTCACCCACACCGCCCCCTAGATTCCCGAAGGAGCGTGAATTAGGATCACGGAATAAGACGTTTTTCGCCGCTTCATCAAAGCCTAGCTCTGCAAAATGTTCATTCGGAGCCCACTCCCAAACGATATTCCCTTCCCAATCCACTTCGATAATCGTGTCATCCAGCAGCTGCTTGTCGGAGATTTGGTGGTTGTAGATATTTTTGTGAGCGAGGATTAGGGTTTTGCCGCCGTCAACCTTAGGCTCTAGCCCTGGTGCAAAATAACCTACTGGATTGCCTTCTCGTTGATAGTCATGATGCTGGCGGGCATACCAGAGCGGTTCATAACCCGGATCTTCTATATGTTCATAGCTATTATATTTCCATACGATGTTACCGTCCCAATCGACCTGCACCAGATCTACATTATCCTGAATGCCAAATTTGGGATCTCTCCTTCCTGTACTGCCTAGCACATAACCACCAGGGAAAATTTTTGCCGGAAACCCGAGCAGCCCCTTCCACAGATGCACTTCTTTACCGTTCATATCAATCAGTACAACACCTTCTTCACCCGCTTGAAATACGGTATAGCCATTCCACGCTTTGCTCGGATTATATACGGTTGCTCCAGTTGGAAATATGGTTGAATGTCCCATCGTTCATCTCTCCTACATTTAATTTATTTTAATAGCTAAGATAATTACTTTTCTTTGTGACTGCTCGTGGCTTCTGTTCAAGGTTTGGAGAAGCTTCAGCCTCAGCATTCTCCTTCACCAGCTTCAGCAAGATGTCTGAGAATCCTTCGAGATTACTAATGATCCGCTGATAAAAGTGACTTTGCTGCACCAATTCCTCTTCCGTGAACCCTTCAAACAGAAGCGAAATACATCGTTCCCCAATGTTGCTGTTAAGCTCTGCCATCTTCCGGCCTTTGTCTGTGATGTCCAGCATCACCGTTCTGCGGTCCCCTTCCTTACGTCTGCGTACAGTAAATCCGCCTGCCTCAAGCTTATCGCTCAAAGCTGTGATCGCACCTGACGTAAAGTCCAGTTCATCTGCTAAATCCCCAAGCCGCTGTTCACCCTCGCGAATGATTTTATGTAGAATCAGCATGCCGGGTAAAGAGATGCCTGCTACTGTAACCTTATCCCGTTCCTTTACAAATCTGCGGACCACCTTGCGGAATACCCAGTCCGTCTCTTCCAGCTGTCTCCAATACGTATCGCTCATTCTTACCTCATCTCTCTCCATAGCCAACAAAAAAAGACTCCCAGCACAACTCCCTGGCAAGGGAAAAGTGCGGGAGCCTTTGGCGGTCCAATCGGCTCAGATAAATTATTTCACTGTTCATTTAATTAGTGTTTAAGTATTGATGATATCATATAACCCTTTATTCCTACCTGTCAAGTATGTATTTTTAATTCTAAAAAATTACCCCGATACCGGCGCAAATCGCATGCTTGTACTAATTCAAAATCAAATAAATTTTAAGCTTTTTCATTGACATTTTGCCCATTGTTAAATATATTGTACCTAAGAATAAATGTTTACCTAGGGAAACAAATTAGATAATTAAAATAAATGTTTCCAACAGGAAACAAATCAATAAATTTCAAGACGAGGAGCTTTTTTAATGATTGAGATTAGAAACCTAAACGTGGATTATTTCGGTAATTCAGCGCTAGAAAATGTAAATATCGATATTCCCTTTGGGTACACCATCGGAATTATCGGGCCAAATGGTGCAGGAAAATCGACATTCATTAAGTCATTGTTAGAAGTAATCAAGAAAAGAAGCGGAACGGTGATGGTAGAGGGAAAAGACATTTCTGAGTATAAACGGAAGATCGCATATGTACCGCAAAAAAATGATATTGACCTTACTTTTCCAATCACAGTGAAAGATACTGTGCTAACTGGAACCTATCCAAACTTAAGAATTTTCCAGCGCCCCGGGAAAAAAGAGCGGCAACGCGTCGAGGAATGTATGGCCATGGTAGATATAAGTGATCTTGCAAATAAACAAATTAGTAATTTGTCTGGAGGACAACTACAAAGGGTTTTTATTGCCAGAGCGCTTGCCCAAAAAGCGGATGTATTTTTTTTAGACGAACCTTTTGTCGGCATAGATCTAGTCAGTGAGAAAATTATTGTAAAACTGCTTAAACAGCTTCGCGAAGAAGGGAAAACCATATTGATCGTTCATCATGATTTACATGAAGTCGAAGAATACTTTGACAAAGTAATCATTCTCAATAAAAAGCTTATTGCCTTTGGCGATGTGAAAGACACCTTTACAGCCGACAATATCCTCAATGCTTACGGGGCTTCCTTAGGTAATCTTGTAATCAAAGGAATGGGGGGCACCGAAAATGATTGACTATTTCTCATCATTATTAAACATTCCGATCTATGCGCTTAACGCCGGATTGTCTGCTATCATTCTTGGAATTGTTTCAGGGGTTTTAGGAAGTTTTATTGTACTCAGAAAGATGTCATTAATGGGAGATGCTTTATCTCATGCTGTATTACCAGGTGTGGCGTTATCTTATATTTTAGGGATTAACATTCTTGTAGGAGCTTCATTGTTTGGACTTTTAGCAGCCATCCTCATTCAATTTATTACAAGTCGCAGCAATATCAAAAGTGATACCTCGATCGGAATTATTCTCAGCTCATTTTTCGCTCTAGGAATTGTCTTAATCACTTTCGCCAAGAGCGGGCTTGATCTAACTCATATTTTATTTGGTAACATTTTGGCCGTCCCGCAGTCCGAGTTAATGCAATCATTTATTATCATGCTTGTTGTTATAGCCATCATTTCGTTGTTGTATAAAGAGCTGTTAATTAGTTCGTTTGATCCTGTCGTCTCTAAGGCATTTGGTTTAAAAACGGGATTCTATCATTATTTATTGATGATGCTGTTATCCGTGGTTACTGTGTCCTCATTATCTCAAGTAGGCATTGTGCTTGTGATTGCAATGCTGGTTATTCCAGCAGCTACATCTTATCTTTGGACGAATAAGCTGATCCACATGATTGTCCTGGCTTCTACCATCGGCGCTGTATCTGGAATTATAGGTGTGATCATTAGCTTTAGATTCAATTTACCTACAAGTGCCACCATTGTTCTGGTAGGCGTAAGTTTGTTTGCTATATCATTTATTATCTCGCCCAAAAATAATTTTCTAAGGAAAGGGTTGAAACAAGGATGAAAACAATAAAGATGCTCTCTTTGACAATGTTCATCTTGCTATTTACCGCATGTTCAAATGTTAGTGAGGGAGAAGCAGACCATGACAAGTTGAAGATTGTTGCAACCTACTCCATTATCGCGGATATGACCGAAAACATTGTAGGGGAGAAAGCCGAGGTCTATAGCATGGTTCCCATCGGAACAGATCCGCATATGTACGATCCACTACCTAAGGACACAAGTAAAGTATCTAGCGCAGATTTAGTTTTTTATAACGGATTGAACCTGGAAACAGGTAAGGGGTGGTTCCAAGACCTTCTTGATGTCACTAATAAAAAGGATGTCGCTTTTGCCGTCTCAGATGAAGTAACTCCAATGTACCTAACAGAAAAAGGCAAAGAAACTCAAGAAGATCCTCATGCCTGGCTTGATGTTCAGAATGCTATTAAATATGTAGATATCATCACTAAACATGTAATCGAAAAAGATCCGGACAACAAAGAATTTTATCTGAATAACCAATCAGAATATGTTAAGAAACTTAATGAATTGGATCAATATGCAAAAGAATCGGTAGAAAAAGTTCCACAGGAGAAACGCATTTTAGTTACAAGCGAAGGGGCATTTAAATATTTTTCAAAAGCCTACGGATTTGAATCCGCATTTATTTGGGAAATCAATACCGATAGTCAAGGAACCCCAGAACAAATGAAAAACATCATTAACATTATTGATGAAAATCAAGTGCCGGCTTTATTTCTGGAAACGAGCGTTAATCCGAAAACAATGGAAACCATCTCCAATGAAACGGGTGTACCGATACATTCTAAGATTTTCACCGATTCTTTAGCTAAGAAAGGCGAAGAAGGCGACACATACGTTAAGATGATTAAATGGAATATTGATAAAGTCGTTGAAGGATTGTCGTCATAAAAATAGGCTGTCCGTATAACAACACTCAAGCCGAAAGTCATAGAAATTATTATGAAAACTGAATTTTCAAACTAGATGACCTTTCAAAGTCATCGTAATCGGGTATTGAATTATAGTTCCATTCCAATTGTTGCACAAGCATCGCATATATGGATCATTAGGTTACATGGCACATGCTCAGCACCAACATGAAGCACATAAAAAATTTATATATCAATGTTTTTCTCAAAGCCACTCGATCAGGGGAATGGTAATTCCCCTGACTGGTAAAATTTCAACCGATAATTTGTATTGTGCTTCACCTCTTAGCAAACCCGATGCCTAGAAAGAAAAAAGGCATCGGGTTTTGGTTTACTAATTTGAAATATTAAATGTTTTATTGAGCATGAATGGCCAGAGATAGCTAAATCCACCGGAATATCAGCGGTATATCCATAATCAATATCAGGTGATATTTCATAACCGAAAGGAATTGGTTCATGTGCAGAATCGAATATCCAATTTATATTCCTATTTCCCGCATTTTCGCCGTGACTCTTTCCATTCTGTCGTCAATATCTGTGCCGCTGAATTTCTGAAGTCGCATTTCGCTTACGATTTTTCCGTCACGCATAAACATAATACGCTCTGTCCGCGCCGCAATCTTTGCATCGTGGGTTACAAGCATAACCGCAGTGCCTTCCATATTGATTTCAGAAAAAATATCCATGATTTCCTGTGCAGATTTTGAGTTAAGCGCGCCAGTCGGCTCGTCTCCAAAAATAATTTTCGGATTGCTCATAAGTGCGCGGCATATTCCTGCACGCTGAAGCTGCCCTCCCGAAACCTGTGTAATATCACGGTTTCCCAGCTCCGCAATACCCACCTTTTTCATAAGCGTTCTTGCTTTCTCAATAATCTTCGCAGCGTTTTTTCTATTGTCGCGCATGGAGGGAAGAATGATGTTGTCGAGAATATTAAGATTTTTCATAAAAGTTGCTTGTTGAAATACAAATCCCATTTTTGTTCTGCGTATGTCGGCAAATTCATTTTCTTTGAGGGATGATAAATCCCTGCTGTCAAAAGCAACCTTGCCACCGTCGACACCGTCCATTCCGCTCAGCGCAAACATCAGCGTCGATTTTCCTGAGCCCGAAGGTCCCATAACCGCAACAAACTCTCCCTCGTTTATTTCAACGGACACTCCGTCAAGAACATTTCGCTTCTCATCGCCCTCACCGAAAGATTTTACTATGTTTTCACCGATAATAATCTTTTTCATTAGCTACTCCTTTATGTTTTCGGGTATTTTTATTTGTCCCGCGCCCAATGTGCCAATAATTGTCGCGATAAGTACGGAGCCTGCCATCATAAGCGGATACAACAAATATGCCGATAGCAGATTGACCACAAACTTAAATGACGATGCTCCAAACGAGGAGATCACCGCTCCTGTGAGAACCTCTCCGATAGTGTTTGCCAAAAGCGTGCCGAGAACAATTCCGACGAGCAGAACGAATACCGAACGCGTTACATACTGCACCATAATATCCGAATTTGTAAAACCTAACGCTTTCATCATGGCAATGGAATATCTGTCCTTTGTAACAAGCATTTTCATAAACAACAGTGTAACCAGTACCATTATTATCAGCGCAACGGCAATTGCGGCATAGGAGGCCTTTCCGACGGAGCTTATTGTCGAGCCGAATGTCTGTGTAATATATTCATCAATGCCTGATATCTTTGCATAATCAAACCGGTCCGCATATTCCGAAGCTTTGCCGTCAACAAGAGATTTATCTGAAAGCTCTGCGTAGATAACGCTCCACATCATATCTAACGAGTTGTCGGTGAAAGCAGCCTTTGCGGTTTTACCACCGTTGGTGATGTCGGAGTAAATTCCGCTTACCGTGAGATTTTTCTCTTCCCCTTCAATCACCAACGTAATGACATCCCCGACCCTTTTGCCCAGTTCATCAGCGTTCAAAACCGAAAGCGCAATTTCATTTTCTGCTGCGGGTGCTCTGCCCGCGGAATATCCCAGAGGGAATATCGAATGGTCGCCAAGCTCAATTTTCAAGCTTTCCTCCAAGCCTTTTTCCGTCTTTGCTTTGAATGTTTTAGTTGTAAGCACGGCATATTGGGATATGGATCCGTCGCTCTCCATCGCCTTTGCAATTTCCGCTGCTTTTCCAGAAATATTATCAGTCTGCTGAATGTCAACGCGCATATCGGAGCTTCCTATCCCCATATATGTGATGAAGCTTTTTGAAGAAATAGTGTTGTACAGGTTCTGCGGAACAATAATGATAAAGGTCGAAATTACAAGCACCACAAGCATCGTGGCGTAAAGTCTTTTCCTTGCGAGTACATCTTTGATGCCGAGAAAAATATTTGTGTTAAACAGCCTATTTCTGTTCAGGCAAAACCGCTTTGCACCCGCGGATTTTTCTTGTGAAATACCAAAACGAATGGCTTCCGTGGGGGATATTTTCCGAAAGCGTTTCAGCACTATGCTTACATTAGCGATAATAGCAAGGAATACAAGCAGTACGCCGATTAATCCAAGAAACAAGGCAAAAGAAGCATTGCCGCTTTCCCCCATGTAAAGCCGTATATTTTCAAGAAGCATGCCTCTGAACACAAACGAGAATGCAAATCCAAGTGTACAGCCAGCCGCCGCAATCGCCGCGTATTTCGCAATATAAATCTTTTTTATGTCGGAAACGCGCAGCCCTATTGCTTTCAAAACTCCAATTTCACGGTAGTCGTCTTCGATTTTCGCAAGGAGCGTAAAGCGTATGCACATAAATGCGATTGCAACGACAAGCACGCTTATAAGAAGTATGACCGCTATCATCAACCCGTCGGAAATTGCGTTAAGCATTTTGAAAAGCGGATATGTAATCGTCGGTCCGTTTGCTTCAAGTCCAGCGGAGGTATAAGCTGTTTCAAACGCGCCAAGCTCGGACAAATCCTTTAATCTAAATTCAATCAGATACTCCGTGCTTCCAAAATCCTTTATTTCGGCAAAGTCATTTTCGCTCACAAGAAACCTCTTTGACGAGGCAAGCAATGAATTCATCTGTGAATCGCGAAGAAAACCCGCAACAGTAAGCTTCTTTCCGAATACGGTAGTCTGGTCACCGAGCTTTGCAATACCATCCTTCATATAGCTTATTGGAACATATAGCTCACCGTCTGCTACGTTTATGACTTTCCCGTCTAGATCAAGAAGATAATCAAATTTACTGCTTTGGGTGCTAAAGCCGTTGTCCTGAACACTGTTTGCAAGCGAATTTCCGTCCATTACTATCTGCGTACTGTCTACATTGAGAAACTCAAGCACCTGAAATTCATCGACATTGCTGCTTTGCTCCGCGAAAGCTGCAAGCCGCTCATTATCAATTGCGCCTGAATGCATCTGCATAAAATGCGGGGTTTTTGCCTGTGTCATTAACGTATCAATCGCACCTGATAAATGTACGACAAGAACTGCCGCGAGAGAAACTAGCATGGCCGCTGCAGCGACAAATATCATAGTTGTCAGTGTGATTAATTTGCTTTTTGAAATGTCATTGCGGATTATTCTGAAATACATAAGTCACCTCTGTTTCAAACTTTTAACCGACTTCAAAATCGATTTTCCCCATTATTCAGTGCTACCTACATGATCGCTGCCAAACATCTGCATAGCGGACATAAAGCTTCCACTTTCAGCACCAAGCAGCCTTTCTGCGTTGAAAACAAACGCCTGTATGCGTGAAGCGCTCTCCTCCTCGTTCGCCATAGTCACCATATCATCATCAAAAACAATATTCGCATATGTCACAATCATTTCCATGCATTCATAAGGGAATGGAGTGCTAAACAGTCCCTGTTCAATGCCCTCGCAAATTATTCCTGTCAGGATCGGCGTAACACCGTTGATTATGATCTTTTCTATCTTCTGATGCATTAGCGCGTTCTGCGGCTTGTTAATATGGTCAATAATTTCCTTGCCGTTTCCTCCACTAATGTTAAGTGACATTACAACACGGATAATGCGCTCGTTTACGGGTATACTCTTGTCTGCAGCATTTTCCTTCGCCGCTTCTAAAATGAGAACCGTATAGCGCTCAATTAGAGCGTCCATAATATCCTCTTTCGACTTGAAGTGATAATACAGCGTTCCCCGCGCAATCCCGACCTTTTCCAAAATATCGTTTGTACTTGTGCCATCAAAGCCCTTCTGACCAAAAAGCTCATCTGCCGCGTCAAGTATTTCGTTCTTGCGCTCCTCGGCTTTTTTTATAACTCTCATTTTTACAGCTCCCATCTATAGACCGACTGCCTGTCTATTTTAGGCTAGCATAATGTTGATTTAAAGTAAAGCTCGATTGAACATTTCCTTGAACCATAAACGAACGAAAAAAGCCGAGCGAAAATCCGGAATGCATACCTGGAATTCTTCGGCTTAGCAATAAATAATAACATCCCTCTCTCATGGGACACTTTTCCATATGAGTCTGTATATTCCCCCTATTATCCGCCAGTTCGACGTATGATCAAATGCCAGAACGTCATGTGAGCCGGCATCCCTCTCAAGTTGCTGTAAAAGGGCTCGTCCAGCTCGAAAAGCCGTTTCATTCTTCGAAACATCGGATAACGCGAAGCTTGCTCCGCCAAATAGTTTGTCATGACAATCGTGAACATATCCGTATCCCGAACCGCTTGTCCCCGATACTCGCACGTCTGAAGACGTGCGCCAATCGGACGCGAAACATCAATTGTATACTGAATGCCTTCGAACATAATGAACTGATAAAGCTGAAGATGCGGCTTAAGCCATTCCTCTTGCGGCTCCATGGTATGCGCGTCATACCATGAAGCACTGGCTTCCAGAGCAGCAAGCAGCACCGCCCATCTGGAAAACTATTCGGACGCCTTAAGAGGTTGAGTAGCACTATTTAACTTCACCTGTGCTCCGTCCAACCACACTTGCATGTTATTACCCGCTGGCAGCAGTGGAACTGATTCAAGCAGATCAGCCTCGCTACGCAGTGGCTTAAGAGCTTGCAAATCAAGATTCAATACCTTTAGCTTGTTATTCAGTGTATCGGTCACATACAGCTTCCCGGAGGCAAGCGCAACACCGGAAGGCTGATCAAACATCACTTTATCCAATACTCCAACCTGATCTCCCGAGGTCCCCTGCCCTGCGACTGTTATGACTTTTCCATCCTTCTGAATGGCCCGAACCCTATGGTTCAGACTATCAGCAATCAGCAATACCCCATCGGCGTAGGCCAGTCCACGAGGACGATTGAACAGCGCCGACAGACGATCTCCATTCTGGAATCCTCCAGCCATATATCCAGTCACTGGATCAACTGTCGTTGCTTTGCCCGCAAAGGCCTCAACCTTATTGCCTGTAATCAAACGAATCATCTGATTCCCACTGTCAGCCACATAGAGATTACCGGTTTCATCGAACACAAGACCCACCGGCTCATTAAATTTGGCCGAAGCTACCGAACCATCTAAATAAGCACCATTATTACCCTGCTGACCCGCAAAAGTTGTCACAATACCTTGGGGTGTAACTTTGCGAATCACATGATTCAGCGTATCGGCAACATATACGTTGTCATTGCTGTCTACTGCCAATCCACCCGGCGCGTTAAACTGCGCGGTATTGGGTTGTCCATCTTTATAGCCGGCCACTCCTGTTCCTGCGAGGGTATATACTTCTCCATTCTTTATTTTACGGATAACATGATTGTCGGTATCACTGATATAGATAATGCCTTTACTGTCAGCAGCGGTATACGTTGGATGATTGAACAAGGCCTTCGCACTCTTAGCATCGATATATCCTTCAGCACCTTGTCCAGCCACTGTCTGCAGCTCTCCATTGCTCCACTTGCTGATAACACCGCTTCCGGACTGAACGATAATGAGGTCATTGCTACCAGGTACGGCAGTCAGTCCCCACGGCTGTTTAAGAGAGAGCACAGCATTAGAAGAGACATTCTGATCTATACTCCCTTGAACATTGCTGCTTATGGGTTGCACTGCCTCTGCGCCGACGATACTGGATAGTGATCCGCTTATGAGTATAAATCCACAAATGATGGAGGTAAATTCCTTTTTCATTACATTATTTTCTCCTCTCGAAGGTTGCTGCACCACTGGAATTACATATTAACATAGAGCCTAAGATAATCTATTACTACCTGCATATAACCTTCCTCTGTTTCTTCAAACCTCACAAGAGGAATGATCACGATATAGGATTCTGTACCTTTAGCGTTCAAAAATTCAGGTGAAAGTTTTAGGACCGCAGTATTCTCATCGTTCCGATCCAGCGTGTATTCAAAGCCTTCAAGGGGAATTGGGGCTCCCTCATAAAATTCTGGCCAATATCCAATCTCCCCTACATCATAACCCAGTGAATGGATGATAAATTCCGGTGCTTCATCTTCACCTATAGGGCCAGTATGGTTAAAATAACTCGGAGTGATCTGTCCTTCAAAGTAAAACCCGCCGTCTGCTATCTGTTGATCCTCTTTCTGTACCTCCCCCTCGGGAAGGGCATTCTTTAATAACCCGCCGTTAACCTTAATTTGAACGAAAGACCTATAAGGAAGTGATTCACGAGACTGAATGTAAAGCTTATTCTCTCGAATGTAGACCTCGCCTAAGTCGAGCTTGTCCTCACTCTGATTCAAAGTAACACTCACTCCATCCCTTGCTGCATTTGGATTAGAGTCGTCTGCGATATTAAAAGCTAGCGGTGCTGTAAACGGTAATACAATTTCTCTGTCACTGACGAGAAAGTCATAGATATGTTCTCTAAATTCCTGCTGATCTATCTCAGGTGCACCAAGTGGATTTGGTGTTTCCGTTGGTATTGGTGTTGGTTCTGGCGTTGGCGCTGTTGTTGGTTCCAGTGTCGGTGTCGGCGTTGGTTCTGGTGTCGGTGTCGGCGTTGGTTCTGGTGTCGGTGCTGCTGTTGGTTCCGGTGTCGGTGTTGGTTCCGGTGTCGGTGTCGGTGTTGGATCTGGTGTTGGTGCTGCTGTTGGTTCCGGTGTCGGTGTTGGTTCCGGTGTCGGTGTCGGTGTTGGATCTGGTGTTGGTGCTGCTGTTGGTTCCGGTGTCGGTGTTGGTTCCGGTGTCGGTGTCGGTGTTGGATCTGGTGTTGGTGCTGCTGTTGGTTCCGGTCTAGTTGGTGGTGTTGGCTTCGTTATATCTAAAGGAGACCAACTAGATAGATCATAGTTAATCTGAGGTGGAATTGATGGTATAGGTGAGCTTGAGTGAACAGGCATAGTAGCTTTTATTTGCTGGATTAGTTGTTCGATTCTTTTCTTAGCCGATTCCAATTCCAATGTATATTTTTCTTCGTTCAGATATTTCAAATGCTGCTCTAGAGCAAATTGCGGTAATGCATTCAGGGACAGCTGCTCCTGTGTCCATTGTTCATTCTCCATAATAAGCTGTTGGGAAGCTGTTATCATACGCTCAATCAACGTGGGATTAGTAGGCGAAACTACGTGAACCGTTCCTTCCAGAACTCCCAGATAATCGCCGTTAATTCCTACCCCACCATTAAGGACTACATTATCTTGGCTATTAACGCTAACAAAAAACTCTGTGCCCATCACGCCCATGATAGCCGTCGGGGTCTCAATCTCAAACCGGGAGTCGCCTTCCAGCTTCTTTTTCACCTTGATCAGGACTTGCCCATTTTGCAGCTTCAGACTTGTCTTACCGCCCAGCGCTTTTGCACTTTCGACTAATTGGCTAATAGTAAGCGTAGTGCTGGCTCCGATCGTAACTTCTTTGTTAGCATCGAGGTCGAGGCTGATTTTCCCGTCAGTCCCAGTTATAATCGTATCGCCTTGCGTAATCGCCATTCCTTTAAAAGCGTTGAATTTCTTCGTTCCACCGCTCTTTTTCACCTCAGACTTGCCTGAGACTGCAGTTATTTTCCCCACTTTAACGCTATCCTTCGCCTCTGTGACAACCGCTGGCCAAAGAATACTGAACAACAGCATAAACGACAGTGTAAGCTTTAACGACCTCATCTCAATCCCTCCAGTTCATAGACACTGATTCCTTGTTCCTTGCCCTTTACCTTGATCTCTCCTAATGAAACGGCTGATACTCTATCTTTTACAAAAGCGTAGGTAGCCTCACTGATGAGGATTTGTCCAGGCTTCGCATTGCTTTCCAGACGGGCTGCCGTGTTGACGGTGTCGCCAATCGCTGTATAATCCATCCGGGTCTTGGAGCCGATATTCCCGAATACAGCTGGACCAGTATGCACCCCGATACCGAATTTCACTACAATACCAAACCGTTCGAACAGCTTTTGTTCCACCGCAGCCGAGCCTTCCTTCATCGCCCACGCCGCCTTCACCGCTTGCATTGGATGATCCTCCAGCAGCAATGGAGCATTAAAGATCGCCATCGTGGCATCCCCGATAAACTTGTCCAGCGTGCCATCATACTTAAAAATACAACCCGCAGTCAGATCCAGATACTCATTCAGAATCTCAACAATCTCCTCTGGTTCAGCAGCCTCCGATAACGGAGTGAACCCGCGAATATCAACGAATAACAGGGTTAGCTCTCTGCGGCTTCCTCCCAGCTTCAGCCCTTCTTGACCGTTCTTGAGAATTTGATCGACAACCTGCGGAGCAACATATCGACCAAAAATATCCGTTACTCTACGTTTCTCCATCAGTTCTTCTAAATATTGAAAAGCTATTACGATAATACAACTAACGATTAGAAAGGGAATCACATAACCCAGTGAAATTACTATCCCTTGGTCATAGAAAAAACGACCTGCAAAGATAAGAAGTGCAATGATGACCACAATGACCGCGTAGGAATATAGCATCTTCACTTTACGGAATAGTAGATAGGCTAGGAGCGCAACAAAAAGCAACACTACCTCGTTCCACTTCCAATCCAGTACCCGCTTATAATTATCGTCCAGTAGAGATTGAATGATATTTGCATGAATTTCCACACCATATAACGTATTTTTTCCGCTAATGGGTGTTAGGAAGTCATCCTTAAACCCTGTAGCATAGGGCCCTATAAGCACAATTCTATTCTCAAAATAAGATGGTGGAACCTCTCCGCTAAGAACCGCCGAATAAGGAATCTCCTCAAAGTCGCCATTGCCACCTGAATAAGGGATATAAAAGCGCCCAAAGTCATCCAGTGGGAGTTTCTGCGGATCAGCAGTGCCCCCCATCGCCTCTCGATATTTCTGGTAGACCGTCCATGACAAGCTGTGAATAGACTCCCCTTCATAGTCAAAAGAATAAAGAGCCTTACGCACCACTCGATCAGTATCGGTAATAGTATTGATATGGGCGGTTGCAGCCGCAGCCTTCCGCAAAGCCTCAAACGGCTGGGATAGCTCCAGCGCTTCGATCTTTCCCTGCTCGGTATTTGGCGCAAATGTGCCATATACCGGCAAAACTACATTCCCCGCACGGGCCACAGCCGCAGCGAATTCTGTATCCGCCTCCGGGTCCTCCGAGCCTACAGGGAACGTAAGGTCAAAACCGATCACTGCTGGATGTCCCTCGGAGAGCGTATCTAACAGCTGTGCATGAACATTTCTGCTCCACGGCCAGCTGCCAAAGTCCTCCAAGCTCTGATCGTCTATCCCGATGATAGCAATCGTTGTATCCACAGACCGCTCGTGCTGCATCACGCGGTCTTGTAACAGATGATCAATGGAGTCAAGACTCCCTCTATACAGTAGAACCGCAAAAATTACCGTAAGTAGAAGCAAAATATGTGCTAACTTTACTCTCAAGGTTCGTTTCTCCAATCTATGTATTATGCAATGAGTCCGAGCCAGCGCTATAATAAGCGTTCAAATACGTTGGTAATTGATAAGCAAAGAAGAAGGGGGCAGTGGATAACAGAATAAGGAATACAAGCAATCGTGGATGAATACCCATTCCTGCGCCAATTGGAAGAAGTGCCGTAACAAGGAGAATAACTGCCGGATCATCGTGAATAACTAGTGTAACAACGAAAGATATCATTATGACTGCCAGCAGGAAGCTAGATTATGTCTATTAAAAATTTATTCAAAAATATTATATATGAAAAATCATATGAATAGTAAGAATTTCCTGCTTTGCTAGAAGAAAAGGAATATTGAGTGCAAAAAATGACAAAAAACAGGCCAGAGTTACCTCTGCCTGCCTTTGCCATACTATTCTTATAAATTGATTATTCCATATAACAGTTTTGCAATTTCAGCACGGGTTACTTTGCCACGAGGATCGAAATGATTGTCGCCCTTACCGTCAAGGATTCCCTTAGCTTGTAATTCACTTACCGCTTGCTTCGCCCACTCTGATACGCTGTTTATATCCTTAAAGCTTGCAGTAGCAGCAATGGAAGACTGCACTCCAGCTTTGTATTGTATCAATTTCTGCAGGACAACAGCCGCTTCTTCACGTGTAATTGCATCTTTAGGACGGAACTTGCCATCACTGCCTTGGATGAGTCCAAGCTGGACAGCTTTGTCTATCGATGATGCATAATAAGCATCTTTTGATACATCTGCAAAAGCACTATTCCCCGTAGTTTCACTTGTCTCATTCAATCCGAGTGAACGAATGGCTAGTGTAACAAAATCTGCACGGGTTACATTCGCTTGTGGACCATAGTGCGTATCGTCGATACCCTTAATCACATGCTTAGCCGTCAGCTTGGAAATGTACAGCTCTGCCCAGTGACCAGCGGTATCACTAAATTGCTTATGGTATTCCAGTACCGCGAAGGAAGAGAAATGATCTGTTGTAAAGGTCACGGTATTGCCTTTAAACACTCCACCCAAATATTCCAAGGTACTGCCATTTACATAATAGACACCCGCAAAATCTGTATCGAGCTTAGCAAGCTGTTCCTTCGTCAGCGTCAGGGTAATCGTAACAGCACCTTTAAGCTGGTGGATAGCCGTTTCTTTGCCGCCTGCTGATGTACTGAGGTTCAGCGTAACGTTAGCTCTGGATGGACTCATTCCAGCGACATTGCTTTGTACAGCTGTCGTACTTGTATCAACGCTCAGCAGCAGCATGTCACTTCCGGCCGGGATCGCTGGTAAAGAGCTTGTTGGTACGCTTAATGTAACGCTGGAAGATACAATATTCAGATTCAGCTTCTTGTCGGCAGCCTGTTGGATGCTCGTTGCATCAAGTGCAAGTTTAAACTGATCTTGAGTCAAAGCTCCTCCGCCTAAGCTAATCTTGATATTTCCACCTGTCGTAGCTTCCTCAATCAGCTTCTTCAAGGCTGCAGAGTCAGCGGTATAAGTACCGTCACTTCCCAAGGTCAGTTCAATGCTTCCTTTTTCCGCTCCAGGTGTTGCTGTAGGACTCGGGGTCACTGTAGGCACTGAAGGTGCCGTTCCCCCTGGTGTTGGTGTTGGTGTTACATCCTCTTTCCCAGTGTAGAAGCCCCAAATGTCTGAAAGCACACTACCAGAGTTATCATCCTCGACTTTTGTATACCACTGGTAGTAGCTTTCTGGATTAAGCTTACTCCAAGTGACCTGAGTCTCCGTACCGCTCTCTACTTGCTGATTGGTCGCGATTGTCTGATCACTGTAAACCTTAACTCCAATGTAATCGGTAGCTACACGTTTGGTTACAGGCTGCAGATCGAGATCTAGTACGAATTCATCTTTGCCCGGGAACTCATTTTCATCATAATAATTATAATCATCCAAGTAAGGCGAATAAGTCTTCACACGAAGCTTGTTGTTAGCTACATCGAACTGAAGCAGACGAATATAACCAAGTCCACCCTCTTCGGCACCTTGATAATCTGCCAGCATTTGATATACACTGCGGTCCGCAATGCCATCTCCATTATCATCCAGCTCATCTACCTTAAGCTCTGCATCATGATAATGCCCGGACAGTGCTGCGATTACGTTCTTGTTAGGTTTTACAACCTTTTCAAAGATCGTATCGGCGATTGGTGCACGGTTATTCGATACAAGCAGGTACTCATGAAGACAAAGGATCGCTTTACGCTCTGGATAACGAGCAACAACCTCATTCATCCATTCAATTTCTTCTTCAGCCAGTCCCCAGCCCATATATACGATAATAAAGTCATTTCCGTTCGCAGATACCAAATCATAATGGCCCCGGTTGTTGTCATAGGAACCACCAAAGGTCGGCATATTCTTGAATCTCCACTCTCCAAAATACTCCCAGAACTTCGTATAGTCACCGGTTTGATGACCTACGTCATGGTTACCTGCAAGAACACCATAAGGGATGTTAGCATCCTCCAGAACCTTCATGTTCTGGTCCGCTTCCTTCCACTCGTACTCTTGATAGGATTTATCCACTATATCCCCTGTATGAATTACATATTTCAGGTTCAAATTATCCTTGTTGTCGGCTATCCACTTCACGTTCTTACGATAAATGTAAGGGTAGCTCTGTGAATAATATTGCGTATCAGACATCCAAACAAAGGAAAAGTCATAGGTGTCTTGCGTTACCGTTGTAGCTGATTTAGCCACAGACGCAATTTCATCCTGAACCATTACGGCAATGCTATTTCCATTCATAAATTGCCCAACGGTCACCGTAGATCTCAGTTCAAAATCCTCTGTTCCAGCGATTAAATGATCCAGCTGTATCCATTTCTCTTCAGCAGGACTCCAAGCGTAAAGACTTACTTTACGTCCCGGCAATGAATTTCCTTTCCACTCAATATCCACACGATCTGTCGCCTTAACGGACTCATCAAGCTTAATTTCATATCGCTGATAAGGAAATTGCTCAACAGCATCGTTGATTAAATACTGTCCGTCCACTGCACTTATTTTGCTGTATTCGTCACTGCTAAGGGCTTGTTCGCCCGCAGGAACGGATTGCTTCGGCGGTTCTGTATCGGATGCGTTCTTAAATCCAGTAAATCCTTGCTCTGGATGGTTACCATCGTACTTGAAGCCTCTATAGAAGGTAACATCCATCTTATCCTGGTTAGGATCTTCAACCTTAACCTTCAAGGTCGGATTCGTACCCACACCAATCTCCCAGTTCTGAGGTGAGATCAGGAGTGGTGCAAATGGATTTTCATTCGGTACATGGAATGTAATTACCTTTTCCACCTGATTACCTATCTTATCCAATGCGGTGATAGAAAGCGTATGGTCTCCACCGGACAGCTTTCCGGATGAAGTAGCATAAGGCAGTTCAATAACATTGCCGTCCAGCTTCACGCTAACTTTATCTACACCTGCGTAAGTATCCTTGATCTCAGCAGTAATTACGAAATTACCACGATAAGTTTTTCCATCTTCAATCGATGCTTTAATAGATGGTGGCGTGTTGTCTACAACTACGTTTGACGATACCTTGGATCCACCTTCGGTCACTGTTACTTTATGTTCTCCGTCCGTTACTTCTGTAGTATTCCAGTTATAAGCCTTCGAACGGAATAAGTCAGATTTCAGATCGAACCGGAAGCCGATGGATTCATGCTTACCTGCGCTGTCCCCCATCTTAATTTCTTTATCACGTTCTGCATAAGCAGGGTCCCAAACTTCAGTACCGTCTGCAAGTAATAGGCGCACATTCTTTACTTCAAAATCATCTTTATTCTCCTCGGGACGAGGGTCAAAAGGCGATGATTTAGAGCCCGCCCGAATGTAGATCACATTATCCTTGCCCACTTGTAAAGCGGCAGAGGAGATCGGGAAGGTCAATGTCGTATACGTAGTAATCGGGTCCATAAAGGTGTATAGAATACTCGCATCCCCTAATTCTTCTGGTCCCATGGTGATACCGTTTTTGAAATAATAATCTACATTCTTCGCATCAAATACAAAGTAAGCATCATTCTCAAGCGCGGCATATACCTCGTTATTGCCAAGTACCTTATTGTCGATGCTCAGGCCCACTTCATCAGCCTTTGCGGTAGCAGAGGTTCCTTTTACCGTCATAGAGCCATTAATGAATTGCCCATCCTTCACATTCAAACGAAGCGCTGATTGATCTGGGCCACCTGTAATTTTCACTTTCATTACCGGAGATTCGGTCTCATTCGTGCCATCGGAAACGACGAAATAATACTGTATTTCATTTCTGCCGATCAAATCAGCAGACGACAATTTATAATGATACAAGCTATCGTTAAAGTCTTGGGATAGATTATGGCTGACAAAATCAGGCTGCTTATCCGAAGCTACCCTTACTTCTACAGACGTAACGGCTTTATTGTCATCCGCGAAAGCCTTCAAATCCAGACTCATCGATTGATCAATCTCCGTTACAGCAGTCAGATCATTTACCGTCGGATTTTTGGTATCCGGATCCACATGGATCGGTGCGTTAGGAAGTAGTGCATCATCTACCTGCCCTGGTGACGGAACCGCTGATCCTGTGCTAATCTTGAGCATTTTACTTTGCCCATTCACAGGATACTTGTATAGAAGGGCTTTATTTTCTTTAGTGTCGTCACCTTTAGCCCCACCATCATAGGTAAGATCAGCATCATAATACGCAGAGGAAATTTCTTTCTCGGTATTACTTTTGATTACGACGGCCCGGCGGCCAGAGTTCGCCATCCCATCGCTTTTGATTTGAAAGAGATTTGTGCCATCCATCAGATTAGTGTTGAATTCTGCATTAAAGTCACTAGCGGTGTATGTACTGTTAGCACTATTAATAACCCAGAACACTACGGACTGCTGTGCAGGAATTACAAAACTCTCTTTCGTAGAGGGCCACTTCACATCGGAAGCATTGCCTTTATCAGGATAGCGATAATAGATCTTGTAGTTTTTAAAATCAATCGGTGCATCAGTATTGTTATATACCTCAATGAATTCAAAAGCATCGCTGCTCGTTCCTTTTACATTCGTCGAATTGGGCAGCAGCTCTGTAATTAACAGCGGTGGCACATTATTCGAATCAAATGCAGGCAGGTTCACATGAACAGAATAGCTCTCTGTTACATTGTTTACACGAATGCTGTAGTGCAGTTCTGGTTCTTCCAGTGCAGCCGCAGGAATCACGGCCGTGTATTCCCCCTCACCTTTTGAGGTCATGGTGATTACCGTATCTTTCACCTGAGAAGGAGAGCCGTATTGCAACTTCACTACCGGTAGCGTTCCGTCTGGTCCAATCTCTAGGTTCGTAATCTTCGCAGTGATGGGAAGATCCGCTGGATCCACACTGCTCTGCGAGTGGTGTTCAATTACCGGTTGCTTGTCTCCAGGTACTAGCTCAGGTAGTTGTTCTGGATCTACGGTTCCTGGTGTAGCCGCAACCGTTCCCGAAATCGCCATGAGACTCATCATAGAGCTGTCGGATTGCGAATACTTATAGAAAATCCCGTTATTTTCCTTCACCTGTTCTTTTCCATAAGAAGCAGAGACAATAAGAGCATCTCCTGCTTTACTTTTAATTTGTAAGTTGCGCGGAGAAGCGTTGGCCATACCACCGCCACCGTTAATACGGAACAGATTTACACCTTCCTGCAGAGATGCTGAAGGATTAAAGTTTTTGATGAAATCCTCGGCAGGAACACTCAGATTATTGCCGTTCATAATCCAGAAGACGATATTTCCATGCGCCGGTATGACCGCATCGCCATTTGGTGTCCAAGTATCTTTGTCATTATAAAAGAAATAATAATCCTTAAAGTTAACCGGCTCGTCCGTATTATTGTAGACCTCGACAAATTCATAGCCATCTACTGAGGTCCCGTCCGTGCCTTTTACATTTTTAGTATCTGGAACAACCTCTGTAATAAGTAAAGAGCCTGGATTGGTTGGTGTCGCGTATACATCTGTCATTACAGTCGGTTGACTTAAAAGCGTGTTGAGCTCAACCTGTTCATCAAAATGTGCTCCTAATTCGGAAGATGTCTGCTCTGTATCCGGCTGCTGTTCTTCCGCATATCCTGCTGGAACCATGATCCCCAACATCAAACTACTTGCAATTACGCTGGATAGAAAACGTTTAGCTTTTGCTGTTATTCTCAAAACTCCGAACACTCCCCGTAAGTTTGATTGTGACCCTTCTGCATAAATATGCAATTTAGATCATCTGGAAATTATACTAGGGGTATATTATCGCTATATCATTTCAATGTTAAATCTTTAGGTTATCTTAAATATTGTTTAAGCTTCAGCTCAGCTTTCCGGGTTATAATAGAAATAAGTTAAACCACAACCATTACAGACACTTTCAACAGAAACCATAGAACGTTATTCGTAAAATAAGAAAAGAGGACTCTAATGGATATAAAAAGAGTGATTATAGTAGGAACCGTAGTTATAGTAATGTCTTTCGGAAATGCTTGGAGTAGCCTTACTGCTAACGCAAGCTCGTCAACTCAATGGTCCACCACAAGTGTTGCGGATAAAGACGAATTATTATTGAAAGCCCTTAACCAACCCACAGATGATGATCTGTACGACGCCTTATATGACGGCAAATCACTTCAAGATATTGCAATAGAACAAAACACAGATATTGAAGATGTGATCAATCTACAGGTAACCCAGCTAACGGAACAGCTAGATTCACGACTAGCCTCTGGAAGCATTACAGCCGAGCAGTATGCAGCACACAAAGCGGAGCTGAGGGACATCGTTACGGAGAGTGTTCTCACTTCTTTCGGCTAAGAAAGATACATATAGTGGCCGTATAACATTTCTCCGCGCCCAAGCTATAACGCCTTGGACGTCCCTAATGGACGGTAAGCGTTTATGCGAGAAATATAAGGATAATATATAGCTTGGAGATTATAAATTCTTATATTTAAATAAAGAGGGTGATCCGAAAGCCATTGAATGGCTGTCGGATCACCCTCTTCGTATATTCAACGCTATTTAACTGAATTCCTAAGTCTCTATCTTGTTATCTCTATTGATCTCCAGTATATCCAGGAAGAATACAAAAATTGGAATGCCGAGAATTAGACCCCATACGCCCATATAGTGCTCAGAGAAGAGAAGTACGATAAAGGTGTAGAACATAGGCAGGTTCATTTTGGATGACATCAGTTTTGGATTTAAGAAGTAACCCTCGACAAAATGTAGTATGGCGATCATAACCAATACATATATCGTCATTGCTATACCACCAATGTTGTAACCAATAATACAAAGTGGTATTAAGGAGATCACAAAGCCTACAACTGGAATCAAACTAAGCAGGAAGATCATAATCGATAAGGCGAATAAATACGGAAAACCTAAGATCCAGAGTCCAATCACCGTAAAGCATGTATTAAACAGCGCGATCAGAATTTGCGCTTCGATCACTTTACCAAACGATGAGATGAATTTTCTACCGAAATACTCAAGCTCAACATAGAACCAAGAAATCTTGCTCTCTTTAAGACGGGCAGTGAAACTGACAATTCTGTTCTTCTCAAGGATAAAGACAAAGCTCAGAATGGTGGATAATACGAAGCTTGTGCCCCAATTACTTATTTTCAGGACGTATTCAAGACCATCTTTCACATAAGACTGGTAGTTTAAATCCTTAAGCTGGGCAAATAAATACTGCACGATTTCGTTCTGCGGAATGTTTGCAGGGGTTAAGCTGGTCAGAAAGTTAGTTAACTGCTTTATCTGTGTGAAGACCTTCGGTAAATAATTCACTAAGGTCACTACGATCAGAGCAATCAGAGCTAAATACAAAATAACAATAATGACTTTACTGTTGACTGCAACATATTTATTGATTCGCTTCGTGAGCAGCACCTGAAAGCTGTTCATTACATAAGCAATCAGAAATGTTAACAGTACTAAATTGAGCATATCTCTAATACTGAATAGCAGCAGGGCAACCAGCCCCAAAATAAAAAAACGCCGGACCGTTAAATTCGCGTAATAACGCTTAAATACTTCCATCTGTTCTCTCCATTCGCCTACCAATTAGTACTCTAATTATAGTCTACAGTAAGGAATTCACTTATAGCAACTAGTGATTCGCCCAAATTGGCGAAATTTCTCACTTTTTGTAAACTCCTAATGAACATAGGGAAAGCTGATATCCATTCCATACATTTCCTTAGCCGTTTATGAGCCTCCCGTTGTGTTCATTAACTTAACGATTCGACTCTTCTGATCGTAGTTGAGATCAATATGTAGATCCTTGCATAATTGTATAAACGGAACCATCAGGGTCCCTTTCCTCATTTCGGGCGCACTTCCTATCAGGGCTACTCTTTGGTTATTCAGGGTTAATTCCATAGGTGAATCTATATGTTTAACCTGCTCAAGAGTTTGGACTGCAGTTAGACTCTGACTTCCCCCGTTGATCCGGGAGGCATTCCGGTCCGTTCTCGCATTGATCCCATCCTGGATTTTAAATGTTAGCGAAATTCCGAGTGAATCACATGCCGATAGCAATCGGTCATTGTATGATCCATAAGGAAAGGCAATCGCTGAATCGGTATTCCCCAGCTCTTCCTTCAGCCTTTGCTCCGCCTTGGCTAAATCACGAGTAACTCTGCTGTAGTACTCCGTATTCATTTCGTTTCTGTTCTCATCATCGATATATAACAAAGCACTGGCGGCTGGCCGCTCCCCACCCTCAGCATCCACGATACCATAATGGTGTAAATCGTACGTGTGACTATAGAATCCCATCCCGTCCCGCTTCATTTCCCGCATCTGCTCCCAATTGAGCTTCGGCACACTATTCGGATCTGGGTGATCAATCGTAGATACGATAACAAAATTCACTGCCGTATAGCCATATTTTTTGAGAATAGGAAAGGCCAATTCATAAAAGCTCTCATATCCATCATCAAAAGTCAGCAGCACCGCATTATCTGGAACCGTGCCGCCATTCAGCATAAATTCACGATATTGTTCCATCGTAATCACGTGAAACCCTTCTTGCTTCAGCAGGTTCATTTGATCATCAAACCGATCGGCAGATAAGATCCAAGGAAACTGCGGCATTGGCTTCTCTGAAAGATGATGGTACATCAGCACAGCTACATGGTCTCTATAGTAAATACCTTTCGGAAGTGGCCCCTGCTTCTGCCAGCCGATATGCATATTAAGGGCCTGTTCTGCGGCAGCCTTGGGAATCATTAGCTCATCAGGCGAGCCCGGATATGTAGCTACTGTCTTAATGATTTGACCGTTCACATCTATAGTAACTGCAGAAGACTCGTGTTGATTGTTGAAAATAGCAGCAAGACTTATTAGCAGAACAATGACTAAAAGTATCATATATTTTTTCGTATGCAATCTCTGAATCTCCTTAAAAAGATCTTTTATTCACTATGTAACTACATATTTGGTGACAGTTCCACCTACTTTTGGTTACATTTTCTTTTTAATTTTGTTTCTTATAATAAAAATAGGAGGCGAACCCTATGCCTGAACTGGCTTAAGGAACACCTCCCTCACATGGAGATCTATATATAATTATGTACATCTATGTGTAATTGTAGACGGTCTAGGATCTTCTCTTGTCTACGAAGTAATTTTCTTCCCCTAGCTCGTCCACAAACTGCTGCAGCCAATCATAATATTGAACGGCATGCTCCAGCTTCTCCAGATCCTTCAGACAGAAGTGCCGCTCCTCCTCAGGCGTATCCACGGCATGAACCAATCCCTCCAGCTCAGGAATAACAACATCCAAGGCTTGCCTCATGACATCAATCTCCCGCTGCAGCTTCATTCCAAAAAAATTCTTAAAGGTCTGAAAGAAATCTGTTTCCACTGCATACAGATCCTTTCGCTCCCGCTTCTCCTCCAGCTTGGTCACCATTTTGGAAGCCATCAAAGATCGGACTCCATAGCTCATATTACTCTTACTCATATTCATCACATTCTTCATCTCTTCAAGCGTCATCGGCCGGTCTTCAAAGAACATAATTCCATACAGCTGCCCGAATGAGTAATTGGCGCCATATAAGTCCATCGTCTGAGCAATTGCATCAATCATCGGACGCAGCAGCTGCTCGCGTGGAGATAAGTCTCTATTCTCTTCACCAAAGGCTACCTGTTTCATAGCTGCACCTTCATTCCACTTAGAATCTACCTTCTATTTTACACAAAATAGCAACTACTTTCGCTAATCTCTTAAATTTTTACATAATCTCGCATCGATCTTTACGCCCGCTTGACCACGCAGCTGCTCGATGAGTGTACAATTTTTTTTGAACGGAGGAGCTTTCCTCAGAATTATACCGCAAAAAACAGAAGATGGAATGGGGTATCGACAAAATAATGAAACGCACAAGATTTATAGGTGAGTTGAAACCGGTGCTCTTCACCTTGCCGGCAATGATTCCATTCGTGGTATTTTGGCTCGCGCCATTACTTTATGTATTTTATCTCAGCTTTACTGAATGGGACTTCATGAGCCCCGAGAAAACCTTTGTCGGACTAACCAACTATCTGGATCTGTTCAGCAATCCCGCCTTCTATAAAGCGCTAAGAGTAACCTTGTTATTCTGTACGGGAAGTGTACTGCCCGTTATTCTGATCGGACTTGGACTAGCACTCCTGATGAATGGGAAGCTGAAAGGCTCCACCCTCTATCAGGTATTGCTTTTCTCCCCTTGGGTCACACCGACCGTGGCGGTATCCATTGTCTGGTCCTGGATCTATGAACCCGAAATCGGTCTTGCTAATACTGTACTTGACCTCTTAGGTCTAGAAAAAATCGGTTGGCTTCAAGATCCTACATGGGCACTGCTCGGCGTTCTGCTCGTGACGATATGGAAATCGGTAGGCTGGGCGATGATTTTTTACTTGGTGGCACTACGCAATGTCCCTACCGATCTGTTGGAAGCCGCTGAACTGGATGGAGCAAATGCTGTTCAAAAATTCAGCCGTATTACTTTACCGCTAATCTCGCCAACGACACTGTTTCTGTTCATCGTACAGATCATTGGTGCCTTACAGGCATACGACCAGATTAACGTACTCACACAAGGTGGACCGTCGGGATCAACACGTACCTTGCTCTATATGTATTATCAGTCTGCCTTTGAAGCCTTTCAGATTGGAGAAGCCTCTAGTGTCGCAATGATTCTGGTATTTATATGTATGCTGCTCTCCGTAATCTCACTAGAGGTTAGTAAACGGACAACCCATTATCAATAACTACTGCTGTAAAGGAGAACGACTGATGAATGCAACGACCGTACGAGTGGGCAAACTGGCCCGCCATCTATTTTTTGCAGCTATTGCACTGATCATGGCCTTCCCCTTCTATTGGATGGTCACCAGCGCCTTAAAAACCAATGATGAAATCTGGCAGTCTCCGCCGACGATCTGGCCGAAAGAGCCGCTGTGGAGTAACTTTTCAGCCGCTTGGCACGAAGCCCCTTTCTTTAGATATATGGGCAATAGCGTATTTGTCGCCGTATCGATTGTTATTTTGCAGGTGATAAATTCCGGGATGATGGCCTATGCGCTTACGCATATGAAATTCCGCTTCAGAGGGCTGTTCGCAGGTGTCATTCTTTTCGGCTATATGGTCCCTGCCACCGCCGTTTATCTTCCCGGATATCTGGTATTGTCCCAGCTTCATCTACTGGATTCATATGCTGGGTTGATTCTATCTAACTGTGTAAGTGTCTTCTCCATCTTTCTAATTCGGCAAGCCTTCCTTCAGGTTCCCCATGAGCTGGTAGAGGCTGGAGAAGTGGATGGTTCCTCGCATATGCGGATTCTCTGGACCATTCTTGTCCCCATTACACGGTCTTCCTTTGCTGTGCTAGCCCTGATCACCTTCATTGATCAGTACAATAACTATTTCTGGCCAATGCTCATCACCAAAGATCCTAATCTACAGCTGGTCTCGGCCGGTCTGCGTAGTTTCTTCACTCAAGGAGGTGCTTACGGATTGAAATGGCCGCTGATCATGGCCGCTAGCGCATTCACCATCGCCCCGTTGCTGCTAGTATTTCTACTAGCTCAGAAAACGATCATGCAAAGCGTCAACATGACCGCTGGTTCCAGCAAAGGATAAGCTAACTATTCTATTTAATAAGAGGAGAATGATGATGAACGTATTGAAGAGACTGTCCGCCCTATCTTTGGTTGCCGGATTTACAATGTTAACAGCTTGTGGAGGAAATGCGAGTACAGGTAATGTTACAGCGGCAAATGGAGCTTCTTCCTCCCCCTCCGCAGAGACTGCGCCTACACAAAATGCACCGGTAACGATTGAGTTCTGGTATGGTCTCGGCGGTAAGCTTGGTGAGAATATGGAGGCACTGATTCAGAAATTTAATGCCTCCCAGCAAGAGGTCATTGTCAAAGGTATCGCGCAGGCAGACTACACTGAAACCGAGCAGAAGCTGCAAGCGGCGATTGCTACAGGAAATGTGCCTGCTGCTGCTCTCTCCTCAAACGTAGATTGGGCTCGCAAAGGATATTTCGCTCCGATAGATGAGCTTATGGCATTGCAGCCAGATTTTAATAAAGAGGATTTTGTCCAAACCTTTCTAAATCAGGGCCAGGTTGATGGCAAGCAATACTTCCTGCCGATGTATGGAACAACACAGGTTATGTACTATCGCAAAGATGCTTTTGAGAAGAACGGAATTGATGCGAGCACATTGAAGACTTGGGAAGACCTAGCTGCCGCAGCTGCGAAAATGACCGTGAAAGACGGCGGCAAAACCACCTTCTTCGGTTGGGAGCCTATGTGGGGTTCAGGGAACATGATTGATGCCGTGCTCAGCAAAGGAGGCACCATCCTTAGTGAGGATGGCAAACAAGTCACGATCGACTCTAAAGAGTGGATCGAAACCTGGGATTTGTTCCGCAAATGGATCCACGAGGATAAGATCATGCGGATTCATTCAGGGGGTCAAGGCTGGGAATATTGGTACAAAACAATTGATGATGTAATGAAGAATCAATCCGCAGGCTACACCGGCTCCAGTGGCGATCAAGGTGACCTCGACTTTAGCATTGTTTCTGCTATGGAGCAGCCAGGCTGGGCAGGGATTGGCGAGGGCAAACCCGTAGCCCAATCACTGATGGCCGGCATTCTATCTAAAGCTAGCGACAGTGAGAAACAAGCGGCTATGAAATGGCTAACCTACTTCACAAATGCCGAGAATACTGCCTCTTGGTCCATTAATACTGGATATATTTCGGTGCGCCAATCCGCATTGCAAGACCCGGCGTTTGTGTCATTCAGTGAAAGCAATCCACAGATTAAGGTTCCATTGATGCAAGCATCTCATGGTTCTGCACCATTCCAAGATCCAACTGGCGGCAAAATCAACGATGCGCTGAAAATCGCCGCTGATAAGGTGCAAATTGAGAATATTCCTGCAGCACAGGCACTTAAGGAAGCACAGGAAACAGCGCAAGCAGCGCTTGATAAACTAAAATAAAGGCGGTGGAGTTCATGTCTGAGCTCATCACGCCACAAGGCAGATACGCTGTAGCAGCTATTCTATTCGACAAGGATGGTACGCTGCTCCAGTTCGTATCCCTCTGGGGCAGCTGGGGCGAGTGTTTTTTAGAGCGATTCACGAAGGATATGAAGCAAAGAGGACTACAGATTCCAGAAGAACAGCTCCCTGCATTAATGGGAACTATACACAATGCCCAAGGAAGCATTACCGATTATGATCGGAACGGACCCCTGGCTATGGGGACTATGAGTGATCTCTATGCCATCCTGTCATGGCAGGGTTATCTGCAAGGTTTATCGTGGGCGGAGTCCATGGAGCTTGTTCATCAGTGCCGTCTGGAAGCGGATGTTATGTTGGAAGAGAAACGCCCCGTTCACTCGCTGCCGGGTATTCACCGTTTTCTCGATGAGTGTGCGAGTGCTGGCATCCCTCTCGCCGTGGTGACCGCAGATGAAACAGATGCTGCAGAGAAACATCTCCAATGGCTCGGCATACGGCACTATTTCTCCGAGGTAATTGGAACAGACCTTGTGGATCAGGGTAAACCTTTCCCCGACATGGTGCAGCTTGCCTGCGAAAGGTTGGCCGTTGAACCCGCGCACACAGCAGTTATCGGTGATACTAATGGGGATATGCGAATGGCTAAAGCAGCGGGTGTGCAAGTAGCTATAGGTATCACTGAAAATGAAGACATTAGTGCTTCGTCGCATATTCTCCCGGATGCAGATCTCATTGTGCGAACTTACGCTGAACTTAGCATCGAGGTTACTTCCCTGTGAAAATAGAAGGAATATGGGCATGGATGTTTCTGATGCTAGCTATTGTGTTCGAACTCTCAGGGACCATCTCAATGAAAATATCTCAGGGGGTCACTCAGCTCTGGCCTTCCGTGCTCATGTTTCTGTTCTATGGAGCCAGCTTCACCTCCCTGAATTATGCCCTCACCTCTATTAAGGTAGGCGTTGCTTATGCGATATGGTCAGGGGCGGGAATCATCCTTATTTCTTTCATAGGAGCCCTATTTTTCGAAGAAAAGCTAACCCTGTCCTCCCTACTATGGATAGCCGTTATCCTAACCGGGATCATAGGACTGAACATTAGCGGGAAGACGCATTAGTGAACAGCCACAGTATTTCATAGATTCATAAGATGAAGGGGGATGCCTAAACATGAGCGCGAACACATTACCTGAAGAGAAGCCTGTTATTACCTTTCAGATCATCACGGATACGCATGTCACCGCTGACCGAAATCATGAGTACAATCTTAACTTTGAGCTGGCGCTCCGTGATATAGCCGCACATGGAGAAGGCAGCAGTGGGATTATGCATATCGGTGATGTCACAAACCATGGTTTTTCTGCTGAATATAAAGAAATGCTTCGTATCATTAATCAACATAAGGCTGACTTGCCCGACATTACTTTCACTTTAGGTAATCATGATGTAGGCCTCGGGATTTGGAAGTCTCGCTTAGGGATGTATACGTCACAGACTGGAATGTCTGGACCCTATCATGATCACTGGATTAATGGCTATCATTTTATCTTTCTAGGTACAGAAAAAGGATTACCTAAATTCTGTCATCTTTCCTCTAAGCAGCTTGATTGGCTGGAGCATAAGCTTGGGGAGCAAGCTTCACCGGATCAGCCTATCTTTCTTTTCCTGCATCAACCGCTTAAAGATACAGTAGCTGGATCGTTAGAATCACAAGATTGGTATGGTGTAACTCAAGATAAGGAATTAAAAGAGATTCTTTCGAGACACCCCCAGACCTTGTTATTCACTGGTCACACCCATTGGGAGCTAGAGGTAGACAACACTATTCACCCTGGCCATGGAGAGATGGCAACGATGTTTAATGCTGCTTCTGTCGCCTACCTTTGGACAAACGAAGATAAGCATAAGACAGGCAGCCAAGGCTTCTATGTGGAAGTGTATAGAGATAAAGTGCTTGTCCGGGGCAGAGACTTTAAGACAGGAACCTGGATTGAAGCTGCACAATATGAGGTTGCTTATACAGCAGTAAACGTATAATGAAACTCCCCGCAGCAAGCTGCGGGGAGTTTCATTCTGTAAATTACACGCACAAGGATTAGCCGTACCGCCACGCTCTGCGTTATTCATCCCATGCTTCTAATAGCTTCGGAATGCCTTCTACAAGAAGCTTGTGGTATACCTCGGAAATATCTTCAATATCATCCGTATTCGCCACACCCAGCAGCGTCTGCATAACGATCCCGTCAATAGCTCCAATCAGTAATGAGGCAATGGCTTTATTGTATTTCCCGGGCTGTTTTTCGTACACGCGTTGCAACAGCTCCTCGGTATGACCAATCCATTTCTTATACTTAACTTTCAATTGATTGGAGATTTCCTCATTCCCTAGTATCGCTTCCTGGGCAAGATAGAACTGCATTCGATTGTCATCTATTTTGTTAAAACGATCTTTCACATTCTCGCTGATTTGCTCAATAACTTCCCCGCGGCTATACTTCCCTTGCTGTACCTCCTCGGCAATTCTCGTAGATACGGATAGACTGCGATCCATCGCATCATAAAGAATCTCTTCTTTACTATTGTAATGATGATACAACGCCCCTGTGCTAAGCCCGGCTTCATCGGCAATTCTCCGCATTGTCGTACCCGCAATACCCATTCGATAGATAACACGATTCGTCGCCTCAATAATATGTAATTTTCTATCCTCAGACATAAACTCCCCGCCCAACTGAATCGCTTATTGCGATTTATTTTTATATGAAAAGAGTACTGAATCTAATTTGTTTTTTGTGTGTTAATTAGCACAGACAGAACCAATTAATTCCTAATACAATAAAACCGAACAGTTGTTATGTTTATGAATTAACCAAGCATTGTAAGGTTGAAGCTCAGTATCGGCAACAATTGATTACGCTTTCACAAAAAAAGGAGGTTTATCATGGATATTCCTGCATGGCAGTACGGCGTTAGTATGATCGGCTACATAGTTCTGCTTCTTATTGTTGTCAGTATCATGCGCAAGCATTATAAGTTTGCCCACTGGTTCTGGATTGCTTCTTTACTAACCTTTCCCTTATGGCTTATGGGCGGTGTCGAAGGCTGGTTTCGCTGGGCCAAGATTTTAAGTGTAATTCTTCCTACGATATTTGTTGGATTCATTCGTATTGCTAACTACGAGAAACGAAAAGGACCGTTCTGGAATGGGTTACAGAAGGATTGGGTATTGTGGTTCGTATATGGCGTTCTATTCCTTAATATCATGGAAGCGACCATTAAAGACTTTACGATGGGGAATACATTCAATGCGCTTACCGGCCTCCTATTATGTATAACCATCCCTTTTGCGCCAAAATATTGGAAGATTTCTACTGAATCGCACGGCGATCTCATTGCATATACGACAATCGGCTGGAACTTCCTCTATACAACTTGGAATGCAGCCTTCGTCTATGCAGAGAGTCCGAAGTTCTTTGCAAGCTCGCTATGCATTCTTCTCGCAGCCGAGCTCTATCCCATCATCAAACGCCGCCCAGAACTCTACATCATTGCGCGGGTCTATACATTAGCGGCACATTTACTTCTACGCGCCTGCTTCGTTAGCCTGTTCCCGACACTAATGGATGCTTCATCGTGGTACAATGCAGACGTCATGAACTATTGGGGAATCATCAACTTTATTATGATTGTTCCGTTTGTATTCTGGCATATGTGGCAGCTGCACACCGGCAAAGCAGAAATCAGCTTCCGGCGTGGCCGGATTGAAGTGAACTAACCAAGAACGCCCTTATCCTTTCCATGAGGAAAAGGTAAGGGCGTTCTTTCTTTATTTCTTCTCTGCTCGGAGAGGTTATCGTTGAATCGGCTCGATCCGGTAGCTTGCGTTAGCGCTGGCATCGTCTTCCACGCCGGCTCCACCGTGAATCTGCCAGCCGAATGACAGCACAGATTCCAGCCGGTTCTTCTCGGCTGTCGTCAATACTATTTCTATGGCTTCTTTACCCTCTTCAAGCTCCAACTCTGCCTCTTTACCAAGAACAATCCATATCCAGCTACGAATGCCACGAATCGTGTTGTACTTGATCTGATAGCCTGTCTTCACCGCTTGCTCGAACAATTCTGGCTGCTCCGCTTGTAAAGTGGTCAACTGCTTATAATCAAATTCGTATTCACTCTCGTCAACGGGCAAATCGCCCTCCGCCACTTTACGAAGAATATCCTCGTTGGACCAGCCCAAAGCGCGAAGTGATTCTACCAGTAAAGCATCCCACTGGGATAACTTTACTCGGTTCAAATTGTCTGACATCCTGATTCCCCCCATACCTGTATATAGATTCTACTTATTCCGTGAAATCATAAGCAACATAATGACCCGGACTAACTTCCTGCAATGTAGAGGTCTCAGCCCTGCCGTACTCTGCCGAATATCCATCTAAAATAATTCTCTGATTAGCCCGCTTAGGGTCCGTCTCCAAAATCGAAGATAGCAGCGCCTTCGTATAAGGATGAATAGGGTTCTCGTATAGTTCGTCACTTTCGGCTACCTCTACGAGACGACCGCCATACATCACGCCAATCCGGTCCGAAATATGCCGTACCATCGACAGATCGTGCGCAACAAAGAGGTAGGTCAACCCAAATTCCGACTGCAAATCCTCTAGCATATTCACTACCTGAGCCTGAACAGATACATCCAGCGCTGAGATCGGTTCATCACACACTACGAATTCAGGCTTCACAGATAATGCTCGAGCGATCGAAATCCGTTGGCGTTGCCCACCACTGAATTCATGAGGAAAGCGATAAAGATGCTCTCTTTTTAAACCCACCTTATCCAGCAGTGCCGCAACTGCCTCTATACGCTCGTCGCCTTCGTGGATCCCGTGGATTTTCATAGGCTCACTGATCAGATCAAGCACATTCAGGCTTGGATTCAACGAGGAATATGGATCTTGAAAGATCGATTGAATCCGTCTGCGAAAAGGCTTAAGCTGCTTCTCTCCAAGCTTGCTCAGCGGCTGCCCGTCAAAAGACACTTCACCATCTGTATAGTCATACAATCGCAGCAAGCAGCGTCCAACCGTGGACTTGCCGCTCCCCGACTCTCCGACCAGTCCAAAGGTCTCCCCCTGACGAATCTGAAAGCTTACGCCATCTACCGCCTTAAGCACTGATGTATTACGTCCCCATATATCCTTGCCTTTGGAGAAATGTTTCTTCAGATTATTTACGTCCACTAGAATCTTATTATCACTCAACAGAACCGCTCCCTTCAACACCAGCTACGGCTGGAGTCTCCTGCACACCGTCTGCCAGCCAGCACATCGAACGATGGCCAGGCGATAATTCGATGACTGGAGGACGTTCGCTGCAACGGGCAAAAGCATTAGGGCAACGTTCCATAAAGGGACAGCCCGAAGGAGGATTCAGCAAATCCGGAGGTGTGCCTTCGATAGGGACAAGGCGTTCCCGCGACTTGCCGTCACGTTTTGGAATCGAGCGAAGCAGACCTTTCGTGTAAGGATGCTGTGGGCGATAAAAGATATCCTCTACCGTGCCCTCCTCCATTACAAGTCCACCATACATTACGATAACCCGTGTACATACCTGTGCTACCACACCCAAGTCATGGGTAATGAGCGCTACAGCTGTACTGGTATTATTTTTCAACTCTTTAAAAAGATCGAGAATTTGCGCCTGTATTGTTACATCGAGCGCAGTTGTCGGCTCATCCGCAATTAATAGCTCTGGCTTACAGGAAAGAGCCATGGCGATCATGACCCGCTGGCGCATCCCGCCGCTGAATTCATGCGGATATTGCTGCAGCCGCTGTTCAGGATTATTAATACCTACCTGACGCAAGATGCTTGCTGCCTCTTTAAGCGCTTCTTGTTTATTTAAACCTCGATGCCGACGGATGACTTCCGTAAGCTGCTGGCCGATTTTTTTTACAGGATTAAGAGAGGTCATGGGGTCCTGAAACACCATTGCTATACGATTGCCGCGTAGCTTTCTCCACTCTTTTTCCGAAAGGTTCGATAAATTCTCACCACGAAAATTAATATTTCCACCGATAATTTTACCCGGAGGTGTAATTAACGACATAATCGCCTTGGCAGTTACACTCTTCCCACTACCAGATTCTCCGACGATTCCTACCGTCTCACCAGCATCTATATGAAAGCTAACGCCGCGAACTGCTTGATTCTCTCCGTCCCTTGTATGGAACGAAACCTTCAAATCCTCGACAGACAATAGCCGTTCCGTCATGATGTCTTCACACTCCTATCTTCGGATCAGCTTCGGTTCAAAGCCTACCCGCAAAATATCACCCAAAACATTAAAGCTCAGTACCGTTAATAGTATCAATAATCCAGGGAATAAAGCCAGATATGGCGCTTGAGCGATATATCCCTGCGCATTGTTAAGCATACTGCCCCAAGTCGCATTCGGAGGCTGTACCCCGAACCCGAGGAAACTTAGGGACGACTCCATCATTATCGCCGAAGCGATATTATTCGTCGCACCTACAATGACAACAGGCACTAGCCCCGGAAGAATATGACGCCAAATAATTCCGAAATTGCTCTGTCCGGAGGCTTTTGCATAGAGTACATATTCGCGTTCCTTAATCGTCATCGTCTCTGCCCGAATGACACGGGCGATATTCATCCACATTAATAGAGCAATAATAATGATGATATTCCCAACACTCGGCTTCAGAAATACGCTAAGCAGCAGCAGAACTAAGAAAGAAGGAATGGACAGCACTACATCAAGCATCCGCATGAGAAGATTATCAACCCATCCGCCAAAGAATCCACTGATTACGCCCACCGTCACACCTATGCCTGTAGCAATGATCATTGAAGCAAAGCCAACTAGCAGTGATACCCGGCCACCATATAATGCGCGGGCAAAATAATCCCGGCCATAGTCATCCGTCCCGAACCAGTGATCGGCTCCCGGCGATTTCAGACGTGCCAGAACATCCATCGCATTCGGATCATGTCCAGATAAAAAAGCAAATATAGAGCCCAGTGAGAAGATGATTAAAGTAATGAGGGCTGCGACGCCCAATTTATTCGTAAATAGCTCATCTCCAACACTTTTCCATTTACTGCGATTCATGAGGTCACCTCGTTAATTTAATTCGTGGGTCCACGAAGCTATATAGAATATCCGCGACCAGATTACCGATGATCAGCATTAAAGAGGAGAATAGAGTAATTCCCATAATCACGGGGTAATCCATCCCTTTAACTGCAGTCATCCCCAAAGAGCCAATACCTGGCCATGAAAATACTGTTTCTGTAACAATTGCGCCTGCCACCAGATCACCCATAGACATCCCGAGCAATGTAATTACAGGAAGCAACACATGCTTCATTACATGACGGAACAGAATCGTTGTCTTGTTAGATCCAAAAGCATATTGAATCTGCACGTACTCTTCTTTTAGCTGTCCAATGGTACTAGAGCGAATGTATCGCACATAACCAGCCAAGAATCCAAAAGCAAGCACGGTGCAAGGCAGGATACCATGCTTGAATACATCAAACGCCGATTCCACACCAATCGTTCGCATCCCCATAATAGGAAGCAGATGCAGCTTAATCGCGAATAAGTACATTAGTAAGATGGCAAGCCAAAACAAAGGCACGGATATTCCGACATAGGATAAGAAATTAATCAGCTTATCTACCCAGCGGTTCCGGTTTGCTCCAGCAATAAGACCGAGTGGAATCGCCAGCAAAACAGCGAGACCGATCGCAGAACCCATCAAACCTGCCGTTGCAGGCAGGCGTTCTAGAATTTGATCCAATACTGGCTGATGATTCACTAGGGAATAACCGAAATTCCCCTGCAATATTTCTTTAATCCAGATTAAATATTGAATGTAGGCTGGCTTATCCAGCCCAAGGTTATGCCGGATGCGCTCAATATCATCTGCGTGCATATTCGGCGTAACGAAGGATAATACCGGATCCCCCGGAGCCAGCTTAATCATCGCAAAGCACACAACCGAAACAAAAAACAACATCGGCAGGGTTTGCAGTAATCTTCGGACGATAAGTTGTCTCATACGTTTATTCTCCCAGTTCTGTATCGGTAAAAAAGTAAGCTGGATAACCCAGCTTACTTTTTCCCGTTTTTATTTAAGGTAGATTTTCGATAAATCTTCAAAAATAACGACAGGCTTCAAGACTGCTTCTTCTAGACCGCCGTAGTTCTTGGAGACAGCTACAATAGTCTTAGTATTAGCAATTGGATAAATCGGTGCATCGTCAGCAATGATCTCTTGGATCTTCTTATAGATCTCACCACGTTTAGTCACATCTGCTTCTCCTGCACCTTCATTAAACAACTTATCGACTTCAGCATTATTATAATGCGAGTAGTTAGAGTCAGCAGTAGAAGTATACAAAATTCTGTAAGCATCAGGATCGTAACCCATAATATAACCCGCAATCGCAAGTTCAAAATCTGTTGAATTCATATCACTGAACTTCTGACCATATGCCGAGGCATCCATATTTTGCAGTTCAACTTCAGCGCCAATGGCCTTTAGCTTTTGCTGCACGTATAGTGAAATAGCTTCCTGAGCTTTATTACCGCTCGATACAATCAATCTCAATTTCAGATTGCTAACCCCTGCCGATTGCAGAAGCTCTTTCGCTTTTTCCACATCATTATCGAAAGAAGGTACGTCATTAGTATAGAACAATGCATCCGGAGTCAAGAATGACTTCGCCGGGTCAGCATACTCGCTAGAGGAATAAGCAGCCTGAATGATTTCATCACGGCTTAGTGCTAGAGACAAGGCTTGACGAACTTCTTTTTTAGCAAGAGCACCTCTATCGCTGTTCGCATTGAACAACAGGTAGGACAATCGGCCTTCACTATAAGGAAGGATCTCGAAATTGTTCGAAGCTTCAATCGTTCCAACATCCTGAGGATCGAGATATTTAATGTTGATCTCACCACTCTGAAGTGCGAGATTCGCAGCATTCGTATCTTTAGCAATCCGGTACGTTACAGAATCAAGATGTGGCTTGCCGCCGAAGTAGTTATCAAATCTTTCTAATGTAACATATTCGCCTGCTTTATATTCTTTAAATTTAAATGGTCCAGATCCAACAGGATTAGCATTCTTGGTGCTTTTCTCTAGATCCGTCTCATTTTCAAAAATATGCTTTGGAATCGGAAATACTTGCACTAGTGTAGCTTCAAAAGCTGGGCTGACCTGCGGAAGCTTGAACTCTACGGTCAGATCATCCACCTTAACGGCCTTAACGGGTTTATCACCGATGAATAAGTTCGCTCTCAACATGCTGTTTTGCTTCTCATCGAGGATACTATCAATCGTGAACACGACATCGTCAGCAGTAAGCTTTTCTCCGTCATGCCATGTCAGTCCGCTTTTCAGCTTCAACGTATAAGTCAGGTTATCTTCTGAAAGGGTTAGGCTGTCTGCCAAGTAGAAGGTCTTCTTACCATCATTTACTTGGAACAGTGGAGCATATAGCGCTTGGTCAATCGTAAGACTGACACGGTCACCCGCGTAGTTCGGATTTAGAATAACAGGATCAGCAGCGACTCCAATAATCAAGTTGCCTCCATCTTTTATCTCAGTGCTTGCTGTCGTTCCATCATTAGTAGCAGGTGTCTGATTTGTATTTGTAGAAGTGGCGGTGTTCCCTCCGGAGCACGCACTAATCAAAAATGTTAACAAAATCAAAGTAATAACTCCAGATAATCCTTTACGCATAAGTTTCTCCCCCGTATTCTATGTTCTGCGTTGCTTGTGTTTTTTATATTGTATATCGGAATACTAGGAATTACAATGGATAGCATTTCACATTAATGTAATATTGAGGGAATCGATTGATGGTTTATCCATAGCGCTCATCCTTTGCTGTTCATATTGTCATCTAATTATTCGGTTATTGTACAGCAGATCGTTACGAATTAATACATCTAATACTCATTTACTTTACAGAACTTTGAAAAATAAGGATTATTGCCGCTCTCCTGTAAATATATTGAGAACATAAGGATCATCCAAGGAAAGAGGGGCGTTCCCCAAGGAGGCGGCAATGACGGAAAACAAGATTCGCGTATTGATTGGCAGTCCAATCCACCAGAAGCCTATGGTTTTAAAAGAATTTCTGAATTCCCTGCTTCGTCTGAATATTGCCGATATTGAGCTGGATTTCCATCTAGTTGATGATAATGATGATGGGGAGTCAAGTCGGCTGCTCCAGGAATTCCAAAGCATGGGTGATCATATTTATCTTCAGAGCTCCGGCTTTCACGATGCGTATATTCGCAATGACACTACCCACTTTTGGAATACCAACTTAGTCTGGAAAGTAGCCAATTTTAAGAATCTCATGATCAACCGCGCCCAAACCTTGAACTATGATTATTTATTCCTTATTGACTCTGATCTCATTCTCCATCCCGATACCCTCAGACATCTAATAGGTACGAACAAGGATATTATTTCAGAGGTATTCTGGACGCAGTGGCAGCCCGAGACTATGTTTCAGCCGCAGGTATGGATGCACGACGAATACAATCAGTGGGAGTTACTGCCCGGTGAAAAACTGCAACCAGAGGAGATTAATCGCAGATTTCATGAATTCATAGCAAAGATGCGGATTCCCGGAATCTATGAGGTGGGCGGACTCGGGGCTTGTACATTGATTAGTCAGCATGCGATAAAAGCTGGAGTTAGCTATAATCAAATTCGCAACATTTCATACTGGGGAGAAGACCGTCATTTCTGCATTCGTGCCGCAGCCCTTGGTATTCCCTTGTTCGTCGATACCCATTATCCGGCGCTACACTTGTATAGAGACAGTGATTTGAGTAAAGTAGAGGATTTCATCAAAGAAACTACGGAGACCAAAGCTGAAGCCACTGATACTGAGAACAGTTCATCTACGGACGAAGTACCTGCATCAGTAATGCCAACACCCACAACAGACAATCCAGACAACGAAAGCTCCAAGGAGACAGTCCCTCCAGCCAGAAAACGGCCCAAGCTAACCCTCACCATGGTTGTGAAAAATGAAAGTGGACGCTTTCTGCGACAGGTTCTGGAAGAGCATCGCAAATACATCGACGAGGCCGTCATTATCGATGATGGCAGCACCGATAATTCAGCAGCTATCTGCCTGGAGGTGCTTGAAGGCATTCCCGTCCATCTCGTGCACAATACCATATCCAAATTCAGCAATGAAATCGAGCTGCGAAAGCAGCAATGGGAAGAGGTTCTGAAGACGAAGCCCGAGTGGATTCTAAGTCTGGACGCAGACGAAATCTTTGAAGCGAGCTTCGCGGCAAATATCGAACCCCTGCTGTACGCTGACGAGGTCGATTTATTCTGTTTCCGTCTCTATGATTTATGGAACGCCACCCATTACAGAGAAGATATTTACTGGCGCTCTCATTTGAATTACCGTCCTTTTTTGCTTCGTTATAAAGAAGACTTCAACTATGTATGGAATGAATCTCCACAGCATTGTGGGCGATTCCCGGAGAATGTCTTCGAGCTTCCCCACCAGCTAAGTAACTTGCGACTCAAGCATCTAGGCTGGTCGAAGGCAGAATTCCGCTTAGAAAAATATCTGCGTTACATGCTCCTTGATCCCGATGGCCAATACGGCTGGAAGGAGCAATACCTGTCCATTCTGGATGAACACCCTCATTTAATACCTTGGGTGGAATGAGGGTAATCATAAAAAGGACGTCCACAAAACCTTAGTGGCTTTGTGGACGCCTTTTATTTTTACATAGTACGATCCGTTTTGCTAACTTCTTCTTATTCAGTACGCTGTGGTTCATCGAGATCTGGTTTCATAATGCTCACCGTCAGGCCGCCGCCGGATTCGTCTACTTGAATCACCGTACCTTCTGCGGCTTCACCAGCAATGATCGCACGTGCCACACGGGTCTCCAGACTTCGCTGGATGAAGCGTTTCAGCGGTCTCGCCCCATACACTGGATCAAAACCTTCCTTAGCGATAAAACGTACCGCGGGCTCAGTTAACTCAAGACCAATCTCCCGGTCAGCAAGACGTAAACGTAATCCGTCTACCAGTTTGTCCACGATTTTCTCGATCTCGCCCAGGGTCAACGGCTTGAACATCACAATATCGTCAACCCGGTTCAGGAACTCTGGACGGAAATGACCAGTTAGTTCCTTCATTACGCTATCCTTGGCAGCCTCCGTAAGCTGACCCTTCTCATCGGTGCCTTGAATCAGATGTGGTGAACCGATATTTGAGGTCATGATAATGATCGTGTTCTTGAAGTCGACCATCCGGCCCTGCGAATCGGTCAGCCGTCCATCATCAAGCAGTTGCAGTAGAATATTAAATACATCGGGATGCGCCTTCTCCACTTCATCGAGCAGCACTACTGTATACGGTTGACGCCGTACAGCTTCTGTAAGTTGGCCTCCCTCCTCATATCCAACGTATCCCGGAGGTGCACCGACTAGGCGAGAAACACTGTGCTTCTCCATATACTCCGACATATCGATACGGATCATGCCATCTTCGCGATCAAAGAGAGAGACCGCGAGCGATTTAGCCAACTCCGTCTTCCCCACCCCAGTCGGACCGAGGAACAGGAAGGAACCGATCGGCCGATTCGGATCTTTGATCCCGGCTCTTGCCCGAAGCACGGCATCGGCCACCAAGCTGACAGCTTCATCTTGGCCCACAACTCGTTCATGCAGCGTTTCTTCCAGACGCAGCAGCTTATCGCGTTCGCCTTCAACCAGTCGGCTAACCGGCACACCCGTCCAGCGCGATACAATATCTGCGATTTCCTCCTCGGTTACAGCTTCACGCAATAATCTTGTATCCTGATCCTGCTGTGCCGCTTCTTCCGCTGCCTTCAATTGCCGCTCCAGATCAGGAATGATGCCATAGCTGAGTTCGGCCGATTTATTAAGATCGTATTCCTCCTGTGCATCGACCAGATCCTTGCGGGCTTGCTCCAGCCGTTTTTTGAGGTCGCGGATGCCTTGAATCGCTGACTTTTCCTTCTCCCAACGCGCCGTCATCCCAAGCTGCTTCTCCTTCAGATCGGCGAGTTCACGTTGCAAGATTTCCAGACGGCGTTTGCTGGCGTCATCGGTTTCTTTTTTGAGTGCCGCTTCTTCAATCTCCATCTGCATTAGGCGGCGGGTCACTTCATCCATCTCACCCGGCATGGAATCAATCTCTGTACGGATCATGGCACAAGCTTCATCTACTAAGTCGATCGCTTTATCCGGCAAAAAACGATCCGTAATGTAGCGGTTAGACAGAACGCCTGCAGCGACGAGGGCGCTGTCATGGATTTTGACTCCATGATGGACTTCGAACCGTTCCTTCAGACCGCGTAGAATGGAGATCGTATCCTCTACATCCGGTTCACTGACCAGCACCTGTTGGAAACGGCGCTCCAGCGCAGGGTCCTTCTCTATATACTTGCGGTATTCATCGAGCGTTGTGGCACCGATACAGTGCAGTTCGCCGCGAGCCAGCATCGGCTTCAGCATATTGCCCGCATCCATCGAGCCTTCGGTTTTACCTGCGCCTACAATCGTGTGCAGCTCATCAATAAAAAGAATAATACGGCCGTTACTTTCACGAACTTCCCTAAGCACCGCCTGCAAGCGTTCCTCGAATTCACCTCGGAACTTCGCGCCTGCTACAAGGGAACTCATATCCAGCGAGAAAATCGTCTTGTCCTTCAGCCCCTCTGGCACGTCTTTGCGTACAATCCGGTGAGCCAAGCCTTCCACAATCGCTGTTTTACCTACACCTGGCTCACCGATCAATACAGGGTTATTCTTCGTTTTACGGGACAGAATTCGGATCACACGACGTATCTCAGCGTCACGTCCGATGACTGGATCGATCTTACCCGCGCGAACCTCTGCTACAAGATCACGTCCGTATTTCTCCAGCACCTCATAAGTAGCCTCCGGCTCCCGACTCGTTACACGCTGATGCCCACGAATCTCAGCAAGGATAGACATCAGCTTCTCGCGTGTTAATCCACGACTGACAAAAAGATCACGCAGCTCACGGTTATCCCTGCTCGAATCCGACACCATGGCCAGCACAGCATGCTCTACCGAAACAAACTCGTCTTGCATCTTCGCTGCTTCTTTCTCCGCCTGTTCCAGCAGATGAATCAGCGATTGCGAGGCATAACGCCGTACTGTGCTTGCTCCTGATCCGCTTATGCTTGGCTTACGCCCAAGCAGTTCATCCGTGCTGCGCAGCAGCTCAGCTATGGGGACGTTCATCTTTTGCAGCAATCTTGGCAGCAAGCCTTCTTGCTGCTGGAGTAATGCTTTTAACAGATGGAGATTATCGATCTCCTGATGACCGCCGCCCGAAGCAAGCGACTGCGCCGCAGCCACTGCTTCTTGCAGCTTTTGAGTAAGTTTATTGAAATCCATAGCTCTCTCACCTTTCTATTTAAGAATGATATATGGGATCGGCCGTTTTGGCCGGGATAGATTAATTTAGCGGGATTAATACCTTTGAATTGGGGCGGATGAGCCGAATCCGGCTCATTCTGGGGCATTTTCACCCCTCTTTTCACTCGTCGAGCCGAAATCGGCACCTTTAGAACACTTTTACCCTTCCTTTTCCCGACACTTCTCACAGGTCTCTACTATAGTTAGTTTCTAATTAAGTTACTTTTCTACTACTAGCACTCTATTCATACAAAGTTACCTCTACCTACCTATTAATTACCCACTTTTGCCTTCGGGCGCTGCGCACTAGCGCTTTGACGTTTAGCTCTAGCCTCGAAATGGCTGGATTCAGCCAGTTTACGGTACAAATTCTTCTCCGCTTCGCTGGTTGGCTCAGGGACAACAATCTCAATACCAAATAAAATATCACCGTTCGCACCATTCTCACGCTTCAAACCTTTGCCTGGGATGCGCAGCGTTTTACCACTTTGAATTCCTGCAGGAATCTTCAATTTCACGGCACCGCCACCCGGTAATGGAACCTTCACCTCACCACCCAATACCGCTTGCCATGGAGCAACTTCAACTACACCGTATAAATCGCCAGCACGAAGCTCGTATATATCATGAGGAAGAATATGAAGTACCAGCAGTATATCCCCACCTGGAGCTATGCCACTCTGAGTGGTTACTGCGATTTTTAAAATCGTGCCTTCACTAGAACCCGGGGGAACTTGAACGTCCACAGTTTTATCACTGATCTGCACTCTTACAGTTGCTCCCTTATAGGCCTGCTCCAACGTAATATCCAGCTTCGCCTGCGTCGAACTACGCGCCTCACCCCATGGATTGCCGTTCGAACGCCCACTACCACTACTAGAAAAGAAATCAAAGCCAGCGCGATCCGCCGATCCCCGATTCCCAAAAAACATTCCGAACAAATCTTCCTCCGAAATGCCAGAACCACCTGCAGAATAAGTTCCGCCGCTCCAGCTTCCACCATAGTTTGAATCCCACGAAGAGGCTCCGCTCGACGCACCTCCACCAGCTCTACCACGCTGAGCCCCATAAAGCAGCTCCTCATCGTAAAGCTTGCGTTTCTCCTCATTGCCCAGCACTTCATAGGCTTCAGCCGCTTCTTTGAATTTCGCCTCTGCCTCAGAGGCTTTGTTCACATCGGGATGCCACTTCTTGGCCAGCTTTTGATAAGCCTTCTTAATTTCCTGTTTAGTTGCTGTTTTGCTCACGCCCAAAGCATCATAATAGCTTTTGTTAGCCATTCGGATTCCTCCTTTCAACGCTTGATTAAATACAACTCATCGTACGATTCCGAGAAAAGACGCACCATAGCCGGAATCCTCCACTACAATGCGCCTTTTATTCATAACACTATATTAAAAGCTCGCTGCCTATCTCTAAGATGCTGAGCGGAAACTATTACCGCCTAAATTATGCTTATTCAGACTGCGATGCGCTAGAATCTCCGTCTTGAATCTCAATGCGTTTCCCTTGTGGTTTTTGCTGTTTTGGAACTTCCAGCTTCAGTAATCCGTCTTTCAAAGACGCGCGAATCTCTTCCACTCCAATATCCTGAACATAGAATCTGCGAACATATTCACCATATCGACGTTCTCTACGTACAATTTGATGATCCTTGTTCTCCTCCGCATTCTCTTCCTTCCGCACCGCTTTAATCGTCAAGTAAGGGCTGGCATAATCAATGTCGATTTCTTCTTTTTTAAAGCCAGGAAGTTCAGCTTCAATCAGGTAAGCCTGCTCGCTCTCGTGGATATCCGTTCTGAAGGACATCGTCGAGCTCTTGATCGGTGCAAAAAAATCATCATTAAAAACATCATTCAAAGACTTAGCCAGCATACCAAAAGCATCATCTCTACGTTTACCAAAAGGAACTAAATCAAACATTATCCATTCTCCTCTCATTGACTTTGACTTTATTTGACCTATGACCTTATTATAGTCCCCTATCAAAGGAATAACAAAACCGATTTAAGCGAATTTTCGGTCAAATTCAGGCAAATCAGCTGATTTAATGCTACAAATTTTAATGTTTTTAATGTTTTGACCTTTTTTGACCTTTGTTTGATCTATACTTCAAAATTCAGCACGATTAGTATATGTTTAGGCCCCACGTTCCATACAAGCCAGCAATTTCGCTTTCATTACAACGCCAAAACATCCTACTCAAAAAGAAATGATATAATGAAGGTCAAATAACGACCATTTTTCTTACGGGAGACCAATTGTATGCAACCAACCTATACTATGGATGATACGCAGTGGAGTAAGCTCATCCAGAATGTCGCCTATTATTTCGATGACCTCACCCTCAAACGAGGGTTCCAATATTATAAGCAAAGCCGTATTCGTTCGTTCACTATGACGGAGCCATCTAAGATTAATGCCCTTGTTGAAGGTAGAGAAGATTACCGCGTTACTATTGATCTGGACAGCTTCACTCGGTGCCATTGCAACTGCCCAGTTTCAGGACATTGCAAGCATATGGCCGCCGTGCTACTCAGTTTTGCTGAACAACAGAATAGGTCTGTACAAGTTCTAGCTAACGCCAAAGCCGCATCTTTTCTCCCAAAAACATCAAGTAGTTCACCTGTCGGAACCGATGGAAAGCACCAGCAGCAGCTAAAAGAACATGCCAGCAGGATCGCTGACGGAGGCATCACGGAGTGGCGCGAGTATTTTGCGTTCTGCATCACGCCTCTGGCACATACCACTCGGAATCCTGAATATGTGGATCGGGCATTGTCTTCCATTACTAAATTTAAGCCGAAGTTATCACCGGAAATGGACAAGTTATTTACCCTGCATGCCCATCTTTTTCTTCTAGAAAAGCTGGCTAAGCCTTCCGCCAATCTACCCGGTCAGGTCGCCTTTACCTCATCACTCGGCTATTACACGCAAGTAGCGGTCTCTGAACTACAGGAAGCAATCACACGTCTGTTAAAAAGCACACTTCCGCTGTCGCCCGAGCAAGAGCAGGAATACGATCTGTGGCCGCATATCGTCGAGACCCTCTCCTACTTGCGGCGTGAGATGTTGACGGAGTCGCGCGATCGCTTGCGAGATCAACCCTCTTTTTCACTGTGCTATGACCTGCTGTGGAGAAACTGGATTTATCCGAATACAGGTGGAACTAAGCTTTATCTGGATGAAATCAAACAGCTTCAGCAGGCAGAAAGTGAATTAGGCGCTTCCCTGTCACGCCATGCGTGGCTGTTAGCCCAGAGCCGCATGTATTTTTATCTGAAGGATGACCAGAAGGCTTGGGAATTATTGACTACGGCTGCCGAGCGCCCAGGTCTCCATCCTGATGAGCTTATGAGCTTCACCTCCCCGCTTCTGGATGCAGGTGAATGGTCACGCTTGGTCGGCTGGCTTGCTCAGATCGGTCCACTGCTGAGCAGCAGACTCTATAATCTGAATAACTATTCGAACAGATGGGAAGAGGCCGTTCGCCACCTTCCTGAAGCTGAGCCGCAGATGTGGAATATATTAGCCACCATGTTACCTATCTCTGGAGAAGTATACGAAGAGAAATTAATTACCTATGAAAAATGGCAGACATGGATGGATTATCAACTGTCCATCGGTAAGCTGCCTTCCGAATTTCGTGTTACAGACCTCCAGCCTATGGAGAAAAATGCACCCGAAGTTCTACTCCCCTTCTACCATCAGGCCGTCGAAAGATTTGTGCTGGATAAGAATAGACATAGCTACAAGGCGGCTGTGAAACTATTGAAGCGATTATCCAAGTTGTATAAAAAAATGAAACAAGAAGAACGGTGGGAAGAGTTCCTCATTGCCTTCACCACAAAGCACAGCAGACTCCGTGCGCTGCAAGAGGAGCTTCGGAAAGGAAAGCTAATACCATGAACATGCATTTGCGCACACTGACCATCCGGCTTGCATTAAGCCAGTATGGCGACGCTTTAATATACGGAATGAATGAAAGAGAAGATCTCGTGCCCGGTTTGCAGCTTAAACAGCGGTTATTCGCCTGGCATGAGGCGTCTTTTTATGGAACGGAGTTAACGGTTCAACCAGCTGGCGAAGGTGTAGAGCTAGTGATTCTACCTGCGGAGCAGGTCATCCCTTTCTTTGCAGAGCAGAAGCTGCTGGCGCATATCGAATGGAACTGGGAGGGCGATGCGGCTCACCTGACTGAACTGGCGCCACTTCTAACTATATGTCTGGAGAACAAACAGTATATTCCAGATATCTCCGCTTATCGCGCTGGGAGGTTGCAATGGACCTGGGATGAGGGCGCTTTTGCGCAGGTGGCAGTGGAGAATGACACTGCCAAAGGGGCCCTTGAGGCGCTAAATGGCGGCAGCGAATTTAGCCGTGGGTTACGCGCGGCGTTCTCCGCCGCCGTGTCGCAGAGGTATTACAGCACGGAGGCCGAGGCAGGCGACCTCCGGAGCGAATTCCCGCTTCTATTCGATAGAAGCGGGGCCCTTGCAGCGGGCATGGATACCGCTGCATGGCTTATCGCCATTGGCTGGAAAGCGGATACCGCGCCTTTCCGGCCTGCACTTCAGCTGCTGGAGCCGGAAGGGGATGAATCCCCTTGGCGGCTGCAGCTGATCCTTCAGGACAAGCGCGATGAATCCGCGCTTGTTCCCATCAGGCTCGCCGATGATGGCGAGCCGCACGGCTTGTGGCCGACAGCATGGTCGGCCCACGTGCACGAACGCGCCGCGGGATGGCTGGAGCGCCTCCGCGGCAGTCTGCCGCCCGAGCGCTTCGCGGCGGGCGGCGACGTGCTGGCCGAACCGCTCAGCGATGCCATCGCTTGGCGGTTCTTGACGGCCGAGAGCCAGCGGCTGCTGGAAGCAGGCTGGCAAGTGTTGCTGCCGGCGTGGTGGGAAGCCGCCAGCCGGAAAAAACCGCGCCTGCGCGCCAAGATCAGCTCCGGCGAGGACAAACGTAGCGGCGGCGAGTCGCTGTTCGGCCTCGATTCGATCATCGATTTCGATTGGCGAATCTCCATCGGCGACGTCGACCTCACCGAAGCTGAATTTGCCGAGCTGGTCGCAAGAGGAGAACGACTCGTCCGCTTCAAAGGCAAATGGGTCTCGCTCGATCCCGCGCTGCTGGCGCAAATCCAAAGAGCCATGGCTGGTATGGACAAGTCGCAAGGCTTGTCTTTCCAAGATGTGCTTCAGCTTCATTTGCTACAAGCGAGTGAGGAAGCTGATGCTGAGGCTACAGAAGAGCAGCTTCAAGAGGATGCGGCGCGCCTGCGGCTCGAGGTAGAGCTAAACGAGCATTTGATCAGCCTCATTGGTCAGCTCGGCCAGCGCTCACAGTGGCCGAAGCCTCCAGTGCCCGCAGGTCTCCAGGCAGAGCTACGCACCTATCAGCATGAAGGATATGCTTGGCTGACTTTCCTGCGTCAATTCGGTTTGGGGGCTTGTCTAGCCGATGATATGGGGCTTGGCAAGACCGTCCAACTCATCGCATATTTACTTCATATCAAAGAAAATACCGATCCTAGCTCATCCCGTCGCCAGACCGACCCTCCGGGGTGGCCTGCTCTGATCATCTGCCCTACCTCCGTGCTGGGCAACTGGCAGAAGGAATTGCAGCGCTTTGCGCCTTCTTTGAATGTGATGCTGCACTACGGAAGTCGCCGTTTGGACGCAGGATTCTTCTATGGCGCTGCTTCGCAAGCTGACGTGGTACTCACCTCTTATGCGACTGCAGCGCTTGATCAGGAGTTGCTGAAGGAATTCACTTGGGCGGCGATTTGCCTGGACGAAGCACAGAACATCAAGAATGCTCAAACGAAGCAGTCGGTAGCTGTGCGCAGCTTCCCGGCTTTACACCGGATTGCGCTGACAGGAACACCTATTGAGAATAGATTATCTGAGCTGTGGTCCATTTATGATTTTATAACCCCAGGTTATCTGGGTAGTGCCAAAGCCTTTAACGACCGATTCAGTAATGCCATTGAGAAGGAACGCGACGAGAAGCGTACAGCGGACTTACAGAATCTCGTGAAGCCGTTCATGCTACGCCGTAAGAAAAAGGATCCTAACATTCAGCTCGATCTTCCAGATAAAAACGAGATGAAGACCTATGTCCATCTGACAGCTGAACAAGCTGCGCTCTATGACCAGACCGTAAACGGGCTGCTCGACCGTATGCAGAAGTTGGAAGGTATTGAGCGTAAGGGCGCCATTCTTGGGGCTTTGACCGGACTTAAGCAGCTATGTGATCACCCGATGCTTGTGACTAAGGAGGCCCTCCCTGAAACGGATTCGGACAACAAACTGGATACCAGTCTACTCATTAACCGTTCCTCTAAACTTGAAAGACTGCTGGATATGGTTAAGGAACTGCGTGCAGAGGATGAGCGCTGTCTCATCTTTACGCAATATGTCGGGATGGGAAAAATGCTTCAGGCTGTTCTACAGCAGGAGCTTGGGGAGCCTGTCCTTTATTTGAACGGAAGCACCTCCAAACAGGCGCGTGACCGAATGATTGAGCGATTCCAGACGCCTGCACCTTCCGCGGACGAAGGGTCCAGACGTCCAGATGCACCACCGTCTGATCAGCCGAATGTATTCATCCTTTCTCTCAAAGCCGGAGGTGTCGGTCTGAACTTAACCGCAGCCAATCACGTATTCCACTTCGATCGCTGGTGGAATCCGGCCGTTGAGAATCAGGCGACAGACCGCGCCTATCGGATGGGCCAGACGCGTGATGTACAGGTGCATAAGTTCATCGCTCTCGGGACGCTCGAGGAAAAGATTGATGAGATGCTGGAGAGTAAGCAGCAGCTAAGTGATAATGTCATCTCCAGCTCCGAAGGCTGGATTACCGAGCTGTCTACTGAGGCTTTGAAAGACCTATTTACATTACGGAGAGGCTTAACAGACTAATCTTAACGCTTGCAACGACCATCAAAAGGAACATTCGCATCTACGCGGATGTTCCTTTTTTGAATTACTAGAATTTATCTTCAGTACTGGATTAAAGAACGCTCACCATTGCTCGGACATCTTAAAGGTGACTGCGAGATCATCATCACCTGAAAGTGAGTTAACCACCAAAGTAACCGGCTCATTCTGAAGCTCGTAAGAGAGTCGCTCGTTAAGCAAATTAACAGCCAAATTCGCATAAGCACCGGAGATTCCCGATCCTGTACCTTGCATAATCACCTTTCCACCCGTGACCGTAGTGCAGGTGTAATTCACCAGCAGTGCCGTGTCCGTGACAGGAATATCCGTAGTTGGCGTTGGAAAATTTTCGAATGTCCCATCCAGAGTGCCACCTGCGACGACCATATATCGCACAGGTCTTTTGGATAGAATATCTAAAGCCGCCGGTCTAATCTCAGCCGCAAGACCTTGTGGAATAGTAAAGGCAGAACTCCTCATAAAGCTAATCGCCGCGAAGTCAGTCGATGTAACCGATACGTTATCACGGATTTCCGAGGTTATACGGCTTACTTGAAACACTTCCAGATTAACAGCCGTCCAGACACCGTTCACATCCACAAGAAAAACCTGAATCTTCAATTGTTCCTGTGAATACACAAAATTAAATTGGAATAAATCCTCTACAATCGTGTAGGTCTTGCTTGACGTTTCCTGATATTGCAGCTCAAATAATTCTTCAATAAAGACTGTCTGAGGACTTGCACTATTGGCTAAACCCGTTAAATAACAAGCCACGCCAGCTAATCCATTGTTAACCACTTTAATCACAACTTGATCTATTGGACGAGTACCGTCGACAGGTAAATTAATGATGGTGTTTGTAGAGAGGACAGGCAATGTCTTCACACCTCCTATTCATATCAAATTATATATATATGGTATGCAATCATTCTTTAGAATTCTTGGATTGATATTAAAATAGAGATGTGCTCCACCGAGCATAAAATACAGATTTGCCACCAAATAAAGGATGTGGTAAACTCGACTTAACTTTTTATGAACGGAGGGTTACGTGTGATAGACTTTATCCGAGTTAGAACTTTGCGCGGCTAATTGAATAGCGCTAAAGCTCTGCCCATGTGCAGAGGACTCAGGATAGGTCTACCCATTTAACTCCATAGAAGCCAACAAACTAAAACGCCTTCGGCGTCCTTATAAGGACGGTAGCGTTTATGTGAGAATTATAAGGATAAAGTATATCGTGAAACTTATACTTTCTTATAATTTAAACCAACTGCTGCTCGTAAGGGATTAGGTTATCATTTCCCTACGCCCCAGCCGTTGTTTAATTCGATATATCTATGGAAGACCCTAATGTCGTAATGGAGATTTCTCCTTACACATTTGTTCTGACGTCCTCTAACGAACCGTAAGCACAGGCAGATGTCCTGTGTTTTTTTGCGTTTACTATTTACTATTGGAGGATGAATAAATATATGAAACAACTACGAGAAAAAGCTATTATAGTCGGTGTTCAGCTACAAAACGAAACAAACTTCGATTATTCTATGGAAGAACTCAGTAATCTGGCAGCTGCCTGTGACCTAGAAGTTGTCGGAGAACTTAGTCAGAAGGCAAGCCGGATCAACCCTTCCCACTATATCGGCACAGGCAAAATCCAAGAAGTATCTGCGCTCTTAGAAGCGCATGATGCTCCTATTGTTATTTTTAATGATGAGCTGTCTCCTTCACAGATTCGCAATTTGGAGTCTTCTCTAGGCCGTCAGGTCATTGACCGAACGATTCTGATCTTGAATATTTTCGCAGAACGAGCAAAGACCAAAGAAGCACAGCTGCAAGTAGAAGTAGCCAAGCTGCAGTATATGCTGCCCCGCCTGACAGGTCTCCGAGAATCCCTCGGAAGACAAGGCGGTGGTGCTGGGCTGAAGAACAGAGGCGCTGGTGAAACGAAGCTGGAGCTGGATCGCAGAAGAATAGAAGAACGTATTTCAGCGTTACAAGTTGAGCTTCAACAGCAAGTAGCAAGGCGCCAAATTCAGCGAAAGCAGCGGCATAAGAATGAGGTTCCTGTCGTCTGTCTCGTCGGCTATACGAATACCGGCAAGTCCAGCTTAATGAATGTGATCGTGGAGACGTATCATCCCGGCTCTAATAAGCAAGTGTTCGCCAAGGATATGTTATTCGCTACGCTGGAGACATCCGTTCGGAGCATTGAGCTACCGGATCACAAAACCTTTTTATTAACAGATACCGTCGGATTCGTCAGCCAGCTTCCCCATCATCTGGTCAAAGCCTTCCGCTCCACGCTCGAAGAGGTGACCGAAGCTGACTTATTGATTCACGTAGTCGATATTTCCGATCCACAGCATGAGCAGCATATGGCCGTCACTGATGAGACTTTGAAAGCGCTCGGCGCGGACCAAATTCCAACGGTTTATGCCTACAACAAAGCTGACCTAACTGACTTGCCTTACCCTCACCTTGAGGGTGACAATGTCTATCTCTCTGCCAAACAAAATAGTGGGGTAGCTGAACTTACAGATCTGATTCGCAGCCATGTGTTTACGGATTATGTACAGTGTGAAATTCTGATTCCATTTGATCGCGGCAATGTAGTCTCCTATTTCAACGAGCATGCCCATGTTCAATCCACTAGCTATGAAGAAACAGGCACACGGCTTGCGCTAGAATGTAGAAAATCTGATTTCGAGAAATTCCGCAACGACTTTGTTGAGCTTTAGGCTATTAGACACAGCAAAGGGGCTGTCCCATAAGTCATAATGACTCAGGGACAGCCCCTTCTTTTTCTTATTGGTGGAGCTGAATCCGGTTAACTACCCGAAACATTTCACTTAGTGTGCAAGTAATTTATCCAACAAACGAATGATCATCGCAACCGACTCCGCACGGGATGCAGCATCATTTGGTTTGAACAACTCGTTGCCTTTACCAGTTACTATGCCAGCAGTTGCAAAAGCATTGATTTGTTCTGAAGCCCAGTTCGTAGCTACATCCAAAAATAGATTGGATGCGTTAGGAACATAGTTTGTCAGACGAGCAAGCATTGCAACGATCTCAGCGCGGGAAATTTCTTGATTCGGATGGAAAGAACCATCACTGTAACCCGTAATTACCCCTTTAGCTTGTAATGCTGCAATCGATTCTGAAGCCCAATGCCCTTGCGTGTCAGAGAAAGATGAACCGCTTGAATTCGGTAGACCAAAAGCTTTTGCTAGCATTGTGGCGAACTCGGCGCGAGTTACCTTTTGATTCGGATGGTAAGAACCATCACTATAACCCGTTACAATCCCCATCTTAGCTGCACGCTCCACTACAGAGGCACTCCACGATGATGCCGGAACATCCGTAAAGTTTATAGTGGGAGCAGACTTCTCTTTTTCCACGATAGCCTTAACTGCATCTACATTTACCTTGTCGTTGAATACCGGCTTCGACGCTGTTGGCTTCGATGTCGATGTTGGCGGTGTTGGCATCGCTGTTGGCTTCGGTGTTGATGTTGGTGTAAGCGTTGCTGTTGGCTTTTGTGTAGATGTTGGTGGCGTTGATGTTGAGTTCGGTGTTGGTGGCGTTGATGTTGGTGTCGGTGTTGGTGTTGGTGTTGGTGTTGGTGTTGGTGTTGGTGTTGGTGTTGGTGTTGGTGTTGGTGTTGGTGTTGGTGTTGGTGTCTCAGTTTCCTCCCCTTTCTCGACAGAAAACTCATCGATTAATGTACCCGCACTTGTACGTGCCTCCACATGAATCGCATCCTCAGTAATTTTAATAGCGGAGTATACAGGAACGTCTTCATCAAAAATATAATTCAAATAATTATATTGGGTGCCATCATAGAATTTCCAGCCTGAAGCACCACCATCAAGGTATACAGTACCCTCATTGGTAGCTTTATTTGGCTTTCCATCCATCATTGGATAGGTGCGCGCATATACATGATCATGACCAACCAGAACCAAATCGACTTTTTTCTTTTCTAATATGGGTGCAAAATAGGTTTGGGTGTACTCAACAAGGGATTCTCGACCATTCTCTGTATGATAAGCTGGACGGTGGAACATAACGACAGTCCATTTTTTATCATTCTGATCCAAATCGTCCTTTAACCATGTTGCTTGGTCAACCATCTGTTCCTCTGTGCCTTCTGAGTTCAATACGACAAAATGAGTATCATCGACTTCATAAGAGTAAGCATATTGCAGTTGCGATTCTGGTCCGTTTTCCGGGAAATTTGCACCTTTGGTGAACACATCTTTCCCTTCACTCTTCACATCATGGTTGCCCAGTGTTAGTGCAGTCGGGAGTTTTGTTGCATAGATAGAAGATGCTAGCCAGAACTTTTGCCATTCTTCGAATGCACCGCCTACATCAACCATATCTCCACCATGCATAATAAACTGTGTTAATGGATATTGTGTCAAAGCGTTAGTCATTAGCTCTTGATAGATTTGTAATCCTGGCAGTTGATTCGTATGGGAATCCGTAATAAACAAGAATGATGTCGGTGTTGATTTATCCTGATCGACAGTAGAATATTCATTCCACTCCGACCATTTGTCTTCATCACCTACACGATATTTGTAAGTGGTATCTGCTTTCAAACCCTTAACCAGGACATTATGAAAACGGATTTCACCCTTCGTTCCATTTTCCTTCATACTAAGCACCTGCAGCTCACTCTCGGCTTGCTGCTGCTTTACACTATTGATGTCTGGGCTTGCACCTGCTCCCCATTCACCAGCTTCGATGTATTGAATATACGTAGAGGTTTGATCTGGTTTTGTTTGCCAGGCAGCACTCAGTTGTGAAGACATATCCTCTGCGACATAGGTTTGAATATATTGCGGTTCATTCATACCATACTGCTCTACAACTTCATAATTGACAACCTTACTGTTCTGATCACCGATGACTGCTTGAACCTGATAGGTTCCAAGTGCCAATGTAGTGAGGTCTGTTATTAACTGTCCTTTAGCATCTGTTTTACCAAGGCTGCCGCTCAATAACTGACTACTAACATCAGCTTCAGAGATATAACCTGTTGTTTGTCCGTCTGCGAGAATAACCTCGTAAAATCCATTCTTAGCTGCTGTTGAAGCATAGTAACGTTCACCAGCATTTGCAACCATGATTACATTAGAAGATGTATCATCATCCTCATATACACTAGACGTAACAGTGTTAACTGTAACGACTGAGCTTTGCTTTAATAATCCAGTGAAAACAATATACGCACCTTCATACGGATTGCCTCCATGGTCTAACACTGTAAAGGTAGACGGTGTACCCAAACCAACTCCCGTCATTTTTAGCTGATAAGGGAAACCGATTGTATAATGAATAGGCGCAGCTAACGGTGTACTCGTCTGAACGCCGCCAGCAGTAAGACTCGCATTACTCATTGTTATGGTTTTGTACGCTTCACCACGCCCTAAGACGGCATGAGAGCTCACTCTGAAGTTAACAGTAACGACATTTTGAGCTGCTGCTATTACGTTATCAAGCGCTACTTGAACCATGCCGTGCTCATTATCAATATCTGAGGTTAGGGAGACTCCAGCCGCCTGAGTAATGCTTTCAACTTGAAGGGTGCTTGCATCATAATTTAAGCTGAATTTTGCCTGCTCTGCTTTCAAGTAATCTTTGATATTAATATGAACAGGATAGATTTCATTACTTATGGCTTCTTCGTCTGCAGTCATGAACAAACGCTCTCCTGCATTTATTGTGAAGGTGAGTTTTTTTGCTGCCGGGTTACCATTCTTGTCCTTCACTTCAATCACAAGCTCATGATAACCGCCATCTACATATTCTCCTGGGTAAGTTAATAAATTTGTATCTGGAGAATAGTGCACTTCATCCGTGATATCCGTTCCATCTAACTGAACAGATAAGGTACCCAAATCCAGACCTGATCCGTTATCGGTCAGCTCAACCTTCAATTCATCAAGTGGAGTGTTTAAGACTTCATTTTCAACAGGGGCTTTAGGTTTAATGGCAGGAACGTCCTTATCCTCATCAACTTCATCATAGATAAAGGTAATATCATCTACCCAAATAGAGCCCTTGTTTTTCTTGCTCATATTCGATTGTTTCAATTGGAAAAACAATTCAAGAACAATCGGACCCGGTTTACCCTGCGGAATATCTGCCTCGATATATTTCCAGCCGGACCAGTTGATACCCACTTGATTTACATCATAAAATTCTGCCTGGAAAGAAGATCCGCCTATATCTCTAAATTTTGTCGTCAGCAAATGTCCTTCATTGTTTGCATAAACCCACATACCTACTTTAGTAGGGTAACCTGTAACTGGGATATTCCCCGTTTTATACCCGACTTCAATTTGAGAGGGGTTATCTACTATGCCGATCATATCGTAATCAATTCTAGCCGAATATTGCCCATTTCTTACAAGCTTCTTGTTATCTTCCAAATGCAGCGTAGCATTATACATACGTTTAGGATTAAATTTCACATCATTGATTCCATCTTCAAAATCTTCGACCAGGATGGATGGCGTAGTATCATCTGCTGCGTAGACATAATTATTTTGACTAAAGCCTGTATTAAACCCTCCTCCTAGCAACGTTATCGCTGATGCAATCACTATTGTCTTACGTACTGTATTCATGCGCTTATCCTTCCCCCTGTTAGTAAAGTATTGATCAATGAGTACTATAACAGTTCAATGTAAAATTAAACCTTTGCTATTATTAAAGATTTAAATTGTATGCATGACGTAATATGCAAGAATCACAAAGAGGTGCAATACAGCTGCTCAAGCTTTAATGACTACGAACTAGAACTATTGAATCCACACGAAAAAAAGACACCCTAGATGGTGTCTTTACTGAAACTACGTATGACGGATAAACGGATGGTGAAGTGATTTTTCAGGAAGATTGCTCTTCTTGGTACCCTCTTAGCTGTTAGATCTTATTAATGTAGCTTCTAGTCCCTATTCTTGAAAACACAGTGCACTCAGAGCCTCTATTTTCCGCTCCGGGTAAGACAGAACCTGAAGATAATCTCTGTAAATAGTTAAAATCAGGATGAATGGATTCATTCGTAAGAAACGCTGAGGTATTGCTTCCGGGCGATCTTTCCTCATTAAGAGAGGCTATGATGACTTCTGCAGTGGTTATCCCAATGCCGTGGCCATAATACAGGTCTTCTTCAAGCTTAACAGCATTCTCACCCTGCCATTCTGGCTTGCTAGGCGCATGATCTGGATTCCTGAAATACACAATATCTCCCCGCAGCATCTGATCCTTATTATAGTTCGTAACTAAGCGTAGATTCTCGTCGTAGTTCCAATCCCATAAGAACAAATCCTTAAAATACCTATTAAAGGCTTCTTCACCTATAGCTTCAATTGTCGCCCTGTACATAACAATGACCATCGCTGTCGCGCATTCGAAGGCATATAAATGTCCGTTCTGAAAAATGTCTTTAATCCCCACCGAAGGCGCCACACCAGCGTTCAGCTGTAGTCCTCCAATATCTGTACGCGTCCAAAACTGCGGGTTGCAGCGCGACTCATCAAATGTTGCAAAATCCGCTCCACTATTATTTAAAGCTTCCGCCGATTCCACGATGCTGTCTCTCATTTTCCGTTCAAAGTCAAGGGCATCGGGTGAACGAACTTCCTTCACCATGCTTAGTCCCTCCAATATTATAGGTTCTAAATATAGGTTATTGTACGTGTTCGCTGCCCAGTTGGTGCTTAATTCATTTTATTCCCCTGACTCAACAAACCACTGATTGAGCTGCCTGGTCTCTTCCGTCAAAATATCCAAATATATAGAAGTGCGGTATCCCGTATCCTTTAAGCTTTTTCCCGTAATCTCTGCTATGCGATTTAATCTGTACAGCAATGTGTTGGTATGAATATGTAAAAAAGCGGCGGATTCCTTCAAGTTTCCACTGAGTGATAAATAAACGGCAATCGTTTTTAGAAAATCACTTTTATGCTCGCGATCATGCTCTTTTAACGGATACAGTAAAGGACTTTTACGGGTCCGACTACGTTTTTGCTCTATAATAGCCGGAACATACGCCCAAAATCCAATATCCTCATACAATAGTAACTCTCGGCCGTGAAAAGGCAGCAGCTTCTTGATTTCCAGAATGGAACCCGCTTCCCAGTACGCAATGGCTGCCGACATATATTCAGTGTAATCCAGGCTACAGCCTGCAGCCAGCATACAGTTCTCACTCTTACGCATATCCTCGATAATTTTGTGCATGAACGAATACAGACCACCCGTCCCTTCCATGCGGAAGCTGAATGAAAACAATATAATTAACCGATTGTGCTCAGCAGTCAGAAACAATAATTTCAGCCCCGGATAGGAGGTCATAGTTTGCCGAAACCGAAGTACGAAGTGGTCATTGATGACCTTGTCACTCTCAAACACGCTAATATAATATTTGTCCGGCAAAAGAATCGACCAAACTTCCGCATCCTGCTTGATATTCGCTTCATTGTCGTAATGGGAGGTGAGCAGCTTCCAGAAAAAATCCTCCTGCGTTTTCTCCTGCTTCGTCTTCCAACCCCGTTGCTTCAATATATAACGACCAACGATGGCCGCCGCTTTCTCTACAATATTCTCTGCGTGTCCTTCAACTAGATTGCCTGCATCCACTACCCATATGTACCCGAGTATTTCCTTCTGATGTTTGATGCAAATAGCGAGTCGGGGGCCAAGACCTACCTCCATGACCGCAGGAATCCGAATCGGACGTGTAGCGCTCTCAAGCTGCTGCATAATCCCCTTCTTGCGCAAGCCAATAATGACAGCGTTAGGCACGCGCTTTCCAATAATGGTCGAAATTCTCGCGGAATCACTCTCAAATTGATGGGAGCTGTATCCGATCACATGATGATTGCTGTCCTCAATCGTAACTTGGGATTGAAGAGATTCACTAATCGCATCCGCCAACGATTCCATACTATCGAAGAAACGATCAAACAATGGATCCTTTTCCGTCACTAGCCCCACCCCTGCCTGAAAAAATAGCCGAACCTTGTACTCTAGAGTGATTTTATTATAGTATGCGTGCTCCTAGCTGACTATAAGATAATGGGATGGGGGCGAGATGGCGGGCCTTGAGATCGCCGGGTGGAGGAGTTACGAGGTTATAGATTTCAGTGAGAACGGAGTTGCTGAGTTACGGGTTACGTTGGTTACAGGGTTGCGGGTTTGCATGGGACGGAGTTGCCGGCTACGTTGATGCGGGTTACGGCGTGACGGAGTGGCGCGACAGCACATAAACCGCTACTTGAGAGAGCCCCTTTAGAGTTTTTAGGGAATTCCTCCCTAAAAATCATCTTCAACAAATCTCTCACCGTAACAAAAAACCAAATACTAACTAATCAAGCTGTAACTAGCCAAATCAGGCTACACATAGTTGAAACTTGCTAGTTTTGATCGAATTCAAACCAACTTCTACGTTGTCTATCCACCTTTAGCGTCGCGCTGGCAACATCAACAGTACCTAACCATACCAAATACAACTTAGCTACTTTTAACAATACACCAACAAACATCCACCCGATCCAACGATCTTCATAACGCAGTCCTACAACCTTTAACACCGAACTGAGCCGAAAATATTACTCCCAGAAACAACAAACAGCAAACTCCCAAAGTGGGAATTCGCTGTCTATTGGTTTTCAAATATTATAAATCATTTGGAATGCATCTATTTAGCTCTATTTAGCTCATCATGAACGTCTGCTCCATAGCTAGTTCTACCGTAAAATGTTTCTCGCCAAGTGCTTCAGCCACGGCTTGGCAGGTGATTTTTCCATTGGCGACATTTACGCCGCTTCTTAGACCGGCATTCTCCTGAATCGCCTTGATCACGCCTTTATTGGCAATTTGCAGGGCGTATGGCACGGTGACATTGGTTAAAGCGATCGTCGAAGTTTTGGCCACAGCGCCCGGCATATTAGCAACAGAATAATGCAGCACGCCGTGCTTGATAAACACAGGATTATCATGTGTTGTCACTCTGTCGATCGTCTCTACGATACCACCTTGGTCAATGGCCACATCGACAATCACCGATCCCGGCTTCATGGTCTTGACCATTTCTTCTGTAACCAGCTTCGGTGCTTTCGCACCCGGAATCAGCACCGCACCTACCAACAGATCTGCCTCAGCTACCACTTTGGCAATATTGTAAGGGTTAGAGATCAGCGTATTGATCTGTGCCCCAAAAATATCATCTAATTGACGCAATCTTTCAGCACTGAGGTCAACAATTGTAACATCAGCACCCAAACCGATAGCCATTTTTGCAGCGTTTGTACCTACTACTCCACCGCCGATGATGCTAACTTTGCCACGACTAACCCCGGGAACACCGGAGAGAAGAATCCCTTGTCCGCCATAGTTTTTTTGCAAAAACTGAGCGCCAAGCTGCACAGACATCCGGCCCGCTACTTCACTCATCGGTGTTAATAACGGCAAGGTACGTTCATGAACAACCGTCTCATACCCGATGGCAAAGACACCCTTGTCTTTGAGCGCAGCGGCCAGAGAAGGTTCAGGCGCAAGATGCAGATACGTGAACAAGATAAGGCCTGGACGGAAATAAGGGTACTCGCTTTCCAGCGGTTCTTTCACTTTCATCACCATTTCGGCAGAGCTCCAGACCGTAGCTGCGTCCTGAATCAGCTTCGCTCCGGCAGAAGCATACTCTTCGTTCGGAAATCCACTTCCCACACCAGCCCCAGCTTCCACCAGCACTTGATGTCCTTCTTTAATAAGGCTAACTACACCCGCAGGCGTTATGGCTACACGATTCTCATTATTTTTAATTTCTTTAGGCACTCCGATAATCATCATTCATCTCTCCCGTCTAATATAGATCCCTTATGTAAAGAATGATAACATACGTTTAGTATTCCCAATTTGGTAAAAAATTAAAATATTATCTATCATCATTGTGTTTTTACACAAAGGATTCGACTTAAACCGCCCAGTAACTTTATGTCATTTGGTACCTAACACAACCCTAATCATTATCTCATAAAAAAAGACACTGCTTAAAGTGTCTTTTTGACGATTTTGTATGAAATTAAAACACTACTTCCATATTGGAATGTTATGTTTAGTGACGCGTATTACTTTGACAGTAATAACAACACCGTTTCTAGGACTACATTTACCCCTTTTTCACAGTCTTCATAGGAGGTAAACTCCTCTTCACAATGACTTTTTCCCTTCACACTAGGTACAAACACCATCGCGGATGGCAGAAAGCTGGCTACGAACTGAGCATCATGCCCTGCGCCACTTGCGATCTTCCGATTAGAATAACACAAGGCTTGTGCCGCTTGCTCCACTAAATCACATATCCCCCGGTCAAACCAAACAGTCTCTCTGCCCCAAAGCTTGGTCTTACTTACTACGCAGTCCAGTAGCATCTCCGGCAAGCTATGAATAATAGCTTCCACCTCACGGACAATCTCCATATCTTTATGTCTAGCCTCAATGGTGAAGATCACTTTATTGGGAATGACGGTATGAATATTAGGAAACACATTCATTCTGCCCATGGTATACACCAGTTCAGAATCGAGCGCACTAAGCTTGCTTCTAAGCTCCGTGATCAAATCCGTGGCAGCGAACAAGGCATCCTTGCGCATTGCCATAGGCGTGGTGCCCGCATGATCCGATTCCCCCGTCGCCTCAATCTCATAACAGGCCATGCCAACTACACAGTCCACCAGACCAATCGACAGTTCTTCTTGTTCTAGCACGGGACCTTGCTCGATGTGAAGCTCCAAATAAGCAGTGGCTTCGGTAATTCGATTGCTCGCGTCTCCCTCATATCCGCTCTCCTCCAGCGCTTCGCCAAAGGTAATGCCCTCCGGATCTTTTTTATTCAACATTTCTGCCTTATCGAACTTACCGGCCAGCACACCAGAAGCCATCATCGAAGGCTCAAATCGAGCCCCTTCTTCATTTGTGAAATTCATAATGGTCACCGGTAGCTTCGGTTTTATCCCGTGATCCACGAGTGTGCGGACTACCTCTAGTCCAGCGATTACCCCAAGGATACCATCAAATCTGCCACCTTTTTTCACAGTATCCATATGTGAACCAATCACAATAGGAGGCCCAGACTCTACACCCGCAAGCGTAGCGTACATCGTGCCCATATCGTCCACCTTCACAGACATCCCCAATTCTTCACAACAGGATCGAAAATAATCCCGAACCTTAAGATCCTCTTCCGTCAGCGATAACCGGGTCACGCCGTTGTTATCTGTACGCCCATAATCCGCAAATGCCTCAATCGTATTCTTTAATCTCTCACCGTTCACGAATATTTTTTGCAGCTGCATCGTAGGTCCCTCCGCTTCGAGCGTTTATGATTTTATAGACTTTCTATATATGTTATACCAATCGATATGATTGTCATTTTACATACTGTAATAATTATTATTCACGTGATGTTACAACGAATTAGAGGTAGCAATAAGTAAACTAAAGTAGTATATACAATCTTTTGATACGAAGGGTAAGCTTAAGATAGCTATTTATCCAGTTCTACCAAGGAAAGGAGCCAGCACATGAATCTAAGCATTGTGGTCCCTGTATACAATATTGAACATTATATAACCCCTATGTTTGATTCACTCCTTACCCAAAGTGAACCGCATTTCGAGGTCATTATCGTGGACGACGGATCTACAGATAACACCTACAACGTGATAGCAAATATTCTCGCACTTCACCCCGATCTTTCTTGCAAAGTCATTCGAACAGAGAATCAGGGAGTTAGTGCGGCTAGAAATAGAGGCTTAACAGAAGCTACAGGGAAATATGTGCTGTTTCTGGATGGTGATGATTATATCTCTACAGACTTAGTACGAACCATTCATAATTATACTCAACCATCTGACCCCGAGATTATTTGCTGGGGATATAGCCATGTCACAGAGGATGGAGTCACTACTTTGAGCTACACCTCCGCTTATAGCAACATAACAGGCAGTGAAGCACTGACTCATATTTTTGTGAACAAAAGCTTGCGAATATGGACAGGGAGCATAGCGTATAACCGGGAATTGCTTCTCCTTCATGGGCTCCAATATACGGAACGCTGTGTGAATGGAGAAGATCAGGAATTTATCTACAAAGCCTTATCCAGAGCCGCTACAGTCATCACATTGCCGGATATATTATCGTTTTATTTACAAAGAAACACGTCGATTTCCAACAGCTATAATGTGAAAAAATTTGATGTCGTTGGTGTATTCAAACGGGTAGATGCTTATTTCGAGGCCCATCCCTTTGAGAAGCTGGATATGATATCTCCTTATATAAGAAATCGCGAATTGATCGAGAATTACTTTTTCAACCTAAAAACCTGTCTAAATGGGACAGAAGGCGTAAGCATTCATAAGTTACTTCGCGACATCGATCATACCTATCCGGAACTAAACCAAGAAATGTATGAACTCATAAGACGTTATAGAGGGAATGATCGAAGATTAGCCCTTTATATCCGAGCATTCTTAATCTCCCCGCTTCTATATCACAGATTCATTTCTGTGGAGAGAAGCTTATCCAGGTTCAAGCGAAAGGAATCTAGAATATGAAGAAGATGCTGATCTATGCCTATACCGAATTTAATTTGGGCGATGATTTATTCATAAAGGTGCTATGTGAAAGGTATCCGGATACCGAATTCAGAATCTGTGCTCCACGCCTATACAAGCTATGCTTCAAAGAGATCAGGAACCTCAAAGTGTATCCTTCCGATTCCATTTTCTTAAGAGGCATTGCCTTTATTTGCAGAAGGTTAAAGATACATAATCTGGCGCAAAAATTTATGGCAAATCACTCCGATGGTGTTGTTCATATCGGCGGCTCGATCTTTATGCAGGCAGAGCATTGGGAGGAGCATTTCAAGAACGCAGAAGCCATCCGAAATAAGAATAAGCCTTACTATTTATTAGGATCGAATTTCGGCCCTTATACAGATAAAGAATATTATGAGGAACACAGGCGGATATTTAAGGACTATACAGACATCTGCTTTAGAGAAAAGTACTCTTATGATTTATTTGAGGATCTGGATCATGTCCGTTTAGCACCCGATATTATTTTTCAGCTTAACCCGTCAGATCTTCAAACTGAACCAGAGGATTATATCGTCTTATCCGTCATTAAGCCTTCTGTTAAAGGTCTGAACGGTTTTGACAACCTCTATTATGAAAAAATGAAAGAACTCGCAATTTATTTCATTGAAAAAGGATACGCTGTTCATTTCATGTCATTTTGTGAACACGAAGGCGATCAGCTGGCGATTGAGGAAATCCGGAGTCTTATGGGTCCCTCCTATGAGGATGCCACCCAAGTGCATTTATATAAAACGAATATGGAAGAGGTCTTGGCCGTTCTAGCCCATTCCAGCTTTATCGTAGCTTCAAGATTCCATGCGATGATCCTCGGCTGGGTATTGGGTAAACCAGTGTTTCCCGTCGCTTACAGCAAAAAAATGATCAATGTAATGGAAGATGCCCAGTTCAAAGGGTTATATACCGATTTCACTACACTGGAGCAGCTCCAGCCTGCGCAGGTTTTTGAAAGTATGACTACTCACTACATGGATGTCACGCCGCAAGCCAAAGATGCCGAAAGGCATTTCGAGCATCTGGATACGTATTTATCGCTTTACGAAAGGAGGATACGTTATGAGAGCCAAGCGGAGCATTCTTAACTTATCTTTTGGACTCGGGAGTCAGCTCATTACGATCATCCTCGGTTTTTTTATCCCCCGACTGATTATGGTCAACTATGGCTCAGAGGCCAATGGTTTAATCGCCTCTATTGTACAAATTATTAGTTATTTGGCACTGCTGGAAGCCGGCGTAGGCGCCGCTTCGATCCAAGCCCTATACAAGCCAGTAGCTTCGGATGATAAGAACCACATCAACTCTATTTTGGCCGCCACCTCTAGCTATTATAAAAAAACAGGCATTTATTATTTCTTCGCCGTCCTTCTAATCGCCACCGTGTATCCATTAGTGATCACTTCTGACATCGATCGATTATCGATTATGCTCATTATTTTACTTACAGGGATGGGCGGAGCGATCAATTATTATTTTCAAGGGAAATTCAAAGTGCTTCTCGCTGCAGAGGGAAAAAGCTATGTAGAGACTTCTATAGTCACCGTAGCTAATATTCTGAACAATGTAATTCGGATTCTGTTATTACTTCAAGGAGTTAACATCATTGCTGTGCAAGCTTCCTATTTCATACTGACCATACTTCAAATCGTCGTCTTCTATATTTATATCAATAAGCATTACAAATGGATCAACCTAAATCTTAAACCAGACTATGAAGCCATTGGTCAAAAAAATTCTGTCTTAATCCATGAGATCTCCTACTTAGTGTTTAGAAATACTGACGTGCTAATCCTGACTATATTTACGAACTTAAAGATCGTCAGCATTTATGTCATGTACAACATGATCTTTACAATTGTAGATAACATCGTCCAAACCATAAACGGAAGCGTGAAGGCTGCTCTCGGTCAGAGCTTTCATGAGAGTAAAGAAGCCTTTATTAAATTTTATGATGCTTACGAAGTGTATTTTATGGGGCTCATTTTCTCGATTCTAACGGTAGCTTACATTCTAATTCTACCTTTTATGAAACTGTATACCGCTGGGGTAAATGACGTGAATTATATCGATATGTGGCTGCCGATCCTGTTCGTAGTCATCAAATTATTAACCAATGCCAGAGCTTCCTCCAATAATGTGATTACGATCGCCGGACATTTCAAGAACACACAGAACCGTTCCATTCTAGAATCCGCTATCAATCTAGTCGCTTCTATTGTCTTCGTTATCTTTATGGGGATTTACGGTGTATTGATGGGGACGATAGCCGCTCTCTTGTACCGTTCCATAGATATCGTGGTCTATGCTAGCAGACATCTGCTGGATCGTAGCCCTTGGGTCACTTTTAGAAGATGGTTAACGAATGCAGTGGTTTTTGTGGGCATTATTCTGATCTCTAGTGCTATCAATATCCCCATCCATTCCTATGCGGGAATTATGTTGTGGGGTGTACTGTTAGGGCTTGTGATCCTGCCCGTATATTTCGTAATTGCCTCCTTAATGGAACGGGAAGTATTCCTGTATACATGGAGGCATCTCAAAACGTATCGATATAAACTCAAAAGTAAAATTGCAGCTAGACCTAAGGTAAGTGGTTTATCCAAATAACATAGCAGGAGGCCCCCAAATGGATCATAGCGAGGTTTTACAGCAAGCCTGTTACGTCTTTCTAAATGACCTTAATGATGAAATCAACCCTTCATCTGCCCTTCAATTGGATGATCAAGAGATATTCCAACGATGCCGCCTGATCATAGATAAAGAACAAAATCCGCAAGTTAAAACCTATCTAGAAATCTTATCTGAGGTGATCCGTGCTTATCTCACAGGGAGAGCTTCAGAAGATGCATTAAGGTTCTATCTGTCAGAGCAATTCAGTATTGTGAACGAAGAAATTGACGGGTTAATCCATGGGATCGTTGCAATCAAACATCAGTCCTCCCATACGGATACTTCACACTCAGCACTCCTGTCCTTTGCCGATTATCCCAAGGTTAGTGTCATTATCACTACTTACAATAGAAAGGCATTTCTATATCAAGCGATCCAAAGCATCTTAAAGCAAGACTATCCTTATATAGAGATCACAGTTATTGATGATTGCTCTACAGATGGCACGGAAGAGTTAATGCATCAAAGCTTCGGAAGCGAGTCACGGGTAATATATATGCGGAACGAAAAAAATAGCGGGCCGGGAAATAATCGCCGAAAGGCTTTTGCTGCTCATGGTGATGGGGAGTATGTTCTTTTTCTCGATGATGATGACTATCTGATTGACATGAATTATTTAAGTAAGGCTGTGGACTTTCACAATCACCATCCCGAAATATCATTTGTGGCTGCTAATGTGTTTCTTGAATTTTCAAAGGCCAAGCAACTGAAGATCAGTAGCCTACAGCTAAGCAGGATTATTAAAAAGCAGGATTATTTCATGAATTTCGAGAAAAAAGGATATCCGAAGCCCTCCTCCACCTTAACAACTGTCTTTAAGCGTGAGGCTTTAATGGCTATGGATATCCTGAATATGAACATGGTTAACGATGCTTCTATTTATCTGCGTTCCTTGTTGGTCGGTGATGCTGGCTTCATAGATACCCTTGCCGGTGTGTACAGATTACACGGGGACAACATTACTTTTAATTTGAGTCAGCGATTCTTAATTGAGAATCTGGAGGAGAAGCTGTTAATTAAGAATATGGCCATTCAGAAATATGGCTATCACGAGCAGGAAATGACGGAATGGTTTAACCATAATGCATATGATACGATCTCATACTATTTATTAAATTCTGCGAAAGACGCCACAGACTTTAAATTCATGTATCATTGGGCCCTTAACCATTGCCCGCCGATCTACAATCAATTAAGAAATGAATTCCGTACAAAGCTTATTAAAAAACAATTATTACGGATCTCGTTACTTCGAACGCTGCTCGGAAGATGATTCACGCATTAGCTTATCGAGCAGCAGTAAGAATCCTTTTACCTCTTCTTTTGGGATGTCTGCGTACTTGTCTCCAATACTGATCTCGCAATAAGAACTATGTTCTCCCGTTGGTCTTATCGCTGCGCTTAAACCGATTCCTGTTGCCTCATATGCAGAAGACAGGATCGGTTCAATGCTCTCCCTAGACATTTGAAAATGCATATGAAACATGTTGGAGACAGGCTCAGCAGGTAACGTAGTCACCGCATGACATTGATTAACTAAAACAGCAAGCTCTTTAGCCCCTTCATAATACTGCTGCATCTTATCTACTCTTTGCTGGTAGTAATAATCAGAGGAAATAATGTATGGATACAGACTGATTAGGTCGCCACCATGCCGCCGTTTCCATATCTTCGATTGCTTCGTAAACTCCTCACCGCCTGCAAGAATCGCTCCAGCAATTCCTCCGATTCCTTTATACAGTGAGATATAGACACTATCAAAGAGGGCGCAGATCTCAGCAGCTGTCTTTCCATAATAGGGAAGCGTCTCAAGCAATCTTGCGCCATCCAAATGCAGCTTAATTCCCCGAGCACGGCAATGTGCAGAAATCGCTTCAAGCTCCTGATACTCCGGTAACTGTCCGCCAATCTCACGCTGCGGCAATTCAAGCAGCAGACAAGCAATGTCTTCCTTCATTTGTAATACATCATCCAAGGTAATTAGTCGATTCTTATCAGCAAGTAGGACAGGCTCGATATGATGCAATTCCTTCAACCCATCCTGCTCATGGATCTCTAAATGACATAAAGGGTGATAGGCGACGCTCTTGAGTCCTTTTTCATCACACCATATTCTTAAAGCGATTTGCTGTGCCATCGTTCCGCTCGGAAAGAAGACTGCTGTTTCTTTTCCCAAAAGCTTCGCCATTTCCGACTGGAAATCCTCAATCACCTTTCCCGATCCATAAATATCAGATGGTGTACTATTCTCCACAGCTTCAAAGGCTTCCTTCAAGACTTGAACATCTCGATCCCCATGTCCTACGATTCGATAAGTCGTTTCATTAAACGCCTCTTGCACTGATTTTTTTCCGTTCATTGGTAGAATTGCCCCTTCCGTGTTTGCCTTGTCCCTAATATAGACGAATTTCAAAAAATCCCATCTTAATTTTACCCGATCTAAGGTGAAAAAACATGAGCGCTGTGCTACAATATTGGAATTGCAACGGCAATCTTAGGGAGGGTTATTGAATCACATGCTCATCATTGGTATCGCCGGCGGCACCGGCTCGGGAAAAACAACCGTAGCCCGCTCCGTCATTGACCGTCTTGGAACGGGAAAGGTAACTTTCATATCTCAAGATAACTACTATAAAGATCATTCACACCTCAGCTTCGCTGAACGTGAATCCATCAATTACGATCATCCTTTCGCTTTCGATAACGAGCTGCTTATTGAGCATCTTAAATGTCTGCGAGAAGATCAGACTGCATATGCACCGGTGTATGACTTCACAGTTCATGCCCGCTCCACTACGGAGACTGTAGAACTGAAACCCAACAATATTGTAATCATCGAGGGACTCCATGTTCTATCCGACGAGAACCTCCGCGATATGCTTGATATCAAAGTCTTTGTTGATGCTGATCCTGATGTACGCATCCTCCGCCGGGTACTCCGCGATATCGAGGAACGCGGTCGGAGCATTCAATCGATCCATCACCAATATTTGAGCACGGTTAAACCGATGCACGAAGCTTTTATTGAGCCATCCAAAAAATACGCCGATTTGATCATCCCTGAAGGTGGCCATAATGAGGTCGGTATCCAGTTGTTGTCCATCCTAACTGAGAAACATTTATATAACGACTGGACGTCCTAAAGTTCTTAAATACCTAGTTCTAACCCTAGCTGTCGAGATTCTCTCGACGGCTTTCTTTTGCATGCTCATCCCCAAATCTGCAGTAGATTATTCAAAGAATAATCCCACCGCATTTTGGTAATAGCTAATTTCACAGCAGCTTGCGGAAGAGGGATAACAACTATGGGATTTCTGAACAGAACAATCACTAAAATATTCAAAAACCCTACATTAGGGCACCCCAGCCCCACTAAAGAATTACCTAAAGAACCTCTCAAGGAAAACCTTCAAGATAATATTGAACATATAAAAACAGCACTCGGCAATAGCACAGACCTTGTGGTCAGAGATTTCTTCATTGGCTCCAAGCATCAAATGAAAGCCGCTATTTTCTATACGGATGGACTTGCTGATAGTAAAGCTATTCAAGATTTCATTCTGGAGTCCCTTGTCTTAGAAATTCCAGATTTGAGCTTAGAACCTGAGAAAGACAACTATTCCTTATTAAAAAATCACATGCTTACCGTAGGTGATATCAAAGATGCGACGGAGTTCAATTCTTTGTTAACCTCCCTATTATCCGGAGATGTGATCCTCTTACTAGATGGATACGCTAAGGGTTTCACGATTGGCATGCGTGGATGGAAAGATCGTGGTGTAACAGAAAGTGCTACAGAAACGGTGATCCGTGGTCCCAAGGAAGCTTTCACAGAAAGCATGCGTACCAACACCGCATTAATCCGGCGTAAAATAAAAGACCCTAACTTATGGTTAGAAACACAACCCATTGGGCGTGTCACCCAAACAGATGTAGCCATTATGTATATTAAAGGGATTGTAGATGACGGGGTGGTGCAAGAAGTACATTCACGTTTAGATCGGATAGACATTGACGGCATCTTGGAGAGTGGTTATATCGAGGAATTAATCGAGGATGAAACCTATACTCCATTTCCAACCATTCATCATACCGAACGTCCTGATGTTATTGCAGCTGCTCTTATGGAAGGAAAAGTAGCTATATTAGTAGATGGAACGCCTATAGTAATGACGGTTCCTACTACATTCGTTTCCTTCATGCAGACCGCTGAGGATTATTACCAACGCGCAGATGTTGGTACCTTAGTTCGGATGCTCCGTTATTTCTGTATATTCATTTCCCTGCTAGCCCCATCTTTATATGTAGCTATTACTACCTTCCATCAAGAGATGTTGCCTACAACGCTGCTCATTAGTTTGGCTGCTCAACGGGAAGGCGTGCCGCTTCCAGCATTTATTGAAGCACTCTTAATGGAGCTTGCCTTTGAGATTCTGAGGGAAGCCAGTGTACGCATGCCTCAAACCATAGCCCAATCTGTTTCCATTGTAGGAACACTAGTCATTGGAACGGCGGCAGTAGATGCCGGCATTGTTTCTGCCGCCATGCTCATTGTCGTTGCTGTTACGGCGATCTCCAGCTTTGTTCTGCCAGCCTTTGATCTCGCCTTGACGGTCAGAATGCTTCGTTTCCCAATGATGTTTTTAGCGGCTTCCTTTGGATTGTTCGGAATTATCATTGGTGTTATCGCGATAGTGCTTCATATGTGTAGTTTACGCTCCTTTGGAGTTCCTTATATGAGCCCGCTAGCTCCGTTTAATCTTGTTGATCAAAAGGACACCTTTTTCCGAATGCCTCGTTGGGCTATGTTTACACGTCCTAAGCTAATCAATCAAAAAAATCTCGTTCGGGAAAAGAGTACACCACCGAAAAAACCGGGAGATCTAACGGAGGAATAAACCATGAAACGAAGATCACTCCTGCTTTGCGTTGTTATACTCTTGCAAATATTCATAACAGGTTGCTGGAGTCGCCGTGAATTGAACGATCTTGCGATTACTGTCGGGCTCGGCATCGATAAGATCGGAGATCAATATCAAGTTTCTGCACAAGTGGTGTTGCCCAGTCAGATTGCAGGCTCAAAGGGCGGAAGTCCTCAGTCACCCGTAAACCTATATAAAGCCACTGGAAGCACCGTTTATGAAGCCGTAAGGAAAATTACAACCCTTAGCCCCCGCAAAATTTACATCGCTCATTTGCGAATATTAGTTCTGGGCGAAGATTTAGCAAAGGAAGGAATCAGTCCAGTTCTTGATCTCTTGGCTAGAGATACGGAAGTGAGAAATGACTTTTTTATAGTCGTATCCAAAAACTCCAAAGCATCAGACGCTTTGAAAATATTAACCAGCCTCGAAAAGATTCCTGCCATGCGATTATATTCTAGTCTGGAAACATCGGAGAAACAATGGGCTCCTACATCTACTGTGACATTAGGAACACTGATAACAGAGCTTGTTACTAAAGGTAAGAATCCAGTCTTAACCGGGGTTATTATCGATGGAAATGTAGATGTGGGAGAAACTCAGCAGAATGTTGAAACAGTAGACTCTCCAACAGAATTGAAATACTCCGGATTGGCTGTATTTAAAGAGGACAAATTGATTGGCTGGCTGAATCAAGAGGAATCAAAGGTATATAACTATTTAACTAATAAGGTGAAGAGCACCGTATTCTACATCAATTGTCCGGAAGGAAGGAAGGTGTCTCTTGATGTATTTGACGCCCATTCCACAATAAAAGGCAGCATGAAAAATGGCAAGCCAGAAATCAGTATCAAACAACATATAGAATCAAATATAGGAGAAGTTCAATGCAGAAATCTGGACCTGACCAATCCAAAGACCATCACCCAATTAGAGCAAATCGCTAACCTGAAAGTACAACAATTATTCGAAACTACGATTAAGAAAGTACAACAAGAATACAAATCTGATATTTTTGGCTTCGGTGAGGTCATTCACCGCTCTGACCCACAGGCATGGAAGAAACTAAAAGACATATGGGATCAGACCTTTGTTAACCTGCCAGTAAGTGTGAAGGCGGACATTGAGATTCGCCTGTTAGGGAAAGTAACTAACTCTTTCTTAGAAGAGATGAAGTGATACAATGGAGGGAACGAAGCTATGCTTGAAAAGGGTAAAATAAGTACTAGACAGCTGACCATACTGGTTATGCTTCTGACTATCGGAGATTCCGTTCTTGTAATCCCCCCTTCCACTACACAATATGCCAGACAAAATGCTTGGATTTCCACCCTCATAGGGATGGCAGCTGGTTTGTTAACCATCTATATGTACAGCAGGTTTACAAAGTTATATCCCAAATTGACGTTTATTGAAGCGATTCAAAAAGCTTTTGGAAAATGGATAGGGACTATAATTTCGCTTATGACATTAATATTTTTTCTTATCGTCACCGTTGGAAGTATGCGGGAGGTCAGTGATTTTGTGATTTCAGAGATGTTGCCTGCAACCCCTGTTCCACCTATTCTAATCTTATTCATACTAATCGTGATTATGGCAACACGACTCGGTATTGAGGTCATTGGACGAGCTGGCGAGATCTTTACACCCATAATTATTATCCTATTTCTGACGCTAACGGTTGCAATTGTCCCTCAGATGGATGCGATCAGATTGCTGCCCATATTGGAGGATGGGATAAAGCCTGTGCTAAGAGGGTCTATTCCCATTACAGCTTATACCTTTTTAGAACCGGTTGTCTTCCTAATGATCCTCCCTTGTGTAAACCAACAACAAAAGATAACAAAAGGATTACTTCGGGGCTGTTTCTTAGGTGGCCTTGTAATCTTCATAACAGTTACTATTTCCATATTAGTGTTAGGTCCGGATCTGACAACTAGAGATATATACCCAAGCTATAATATAGCAAGGCGCATATCGGTTGGTGGATTCTTCGAGCGAGTTGAAGCACTAATAGCTATCCTGTGGATGTTAACCTTGTTTATTGAAGTCACTTTGTACTTCTATGCTTTCATTCTGGGTTTATCCCAATTATTTAAATTAAAGGAGTACCGCGTGTTAACCTTACCCACAGGGCTAATATTGGTTGCACTGGCACCTCTTATTGCCCCAAATTACACATATTACAACGCAGTATTCGATAATGGTTGGGTCTACTATATTATAACCTTCGGGTTATTTCTCCCCTTAGTGTTATTAGGCGTCGCGATGTTTCGAAGAGCAATCAGCAAAGATTTAAAATCTCAAAACTAAATATGGTTTGGGAGGTCGTAAACATTGGATTTAGTAGTAATCCTCGTCGTTGTGGCTGTTATTATAGCCATCGAAGTACCCCTTATGTGGAGGAGAAAATTAATCAAGGAGATGTGGGTGTTCTCATTTCTTCTTTTGTTTGGAACCTTCTTAGGCATTATTAACGCATTGCATATTCCGGTCCCTAATCCTTTAGGTTGGATGATATTTATCTATAATCCCGTAGCTGACATGGTAAGTTCCTGGTTATCTTAACCCTAGGACTAAACCTATATGAGCTGGCTTAGTCCCCGTAACGGAACCTTCCGAACCAGAATTTAAAAGATAGATCTCGTAGATTCTCTAACGATTAATTCTGCAGGGAAAATCTGATGCGCATGATTGACCTTCTTATTAATGAGATCAAACAAAATCTTAATCGACGCTTCCGCAATTTCTACTACTGGCTGTTTGATGGTAGTGATAGAAGGATTATAATAGAAGGAAATATCCAGTCCGTCATAACCTGCCACAGAGTAATCTTCAGGAACTCGCTTGCCTGCTTCAAATATGGCTTTACAAGCGCCGATGGCCATACTATCTGATAAGGTGAAAATAGCGGTAAACTCTTCCCCTGACTCCAGCAGTTCTTTTGTAACCGCATACCCATTTTCCATACTATAGCTATCAATATCTTCTTTCATCCGCCGTACTAGCCGTTCATTATAAGCTATTCCATGATCAGAAAGAGCCTTTTTATATCCTTCATATCTTAATTTACCGATACTCACATCATCTTCAGGCGCGGTAATAACTGCGATTTTCTCATGTCCTAGATTACATAAATAGTCTACAATTTTGTAGCTCTCATTAAAGTCATCTACAGATACAGAAGAATAGTTACTTAGATCAAACTCTTCCGTCATCCCAATCGTGCTGAGGACAAATGGAACCGTCAATTGCTGTAATTTTTCTTGAGAGTGTGAGAATAACCCCCCCAGGAACACAATTCCCTTCAGGCGCTTTTCTTTCTCCAGCTCAATTGCCACTTCAATCTCATCTTGATTCTCATCAACTCGTTGTAGGATAAAGGAATACTTCTTTCGCTGGATCTCTTTTTCAAATACTTTAATCATCGGGCTGAAAAATGGATTTGATATCCCTTTGATCAATACTGCAATCGTTTTCGAATCGGAACGTTTTAAATTTCTGGCACTGTTATTCGGTACATAATGGTTTTCTTTGATGACTTTCATAACCATCGCTTTTGTTTCTTCATTAATATCCGGATGATTATTTATAGCTCTAGATACTGTAGTCACGCCAACCCCACATAATTTGGCGATATCTATGATAGTCAATCTCTCCATTTCTACCTTTCCTTTACACGTTAAATAAGAAAGTAGGGGATTCTTGAAGAGAAGACTCAACAAGAAAAGCACCCTACTCGCTTCTACATACATATTCTATTTAACCCTTAACGGCTCCTGCAACGACACCTTCGATAATATATTTTTGGCAGGTGAGGTAGAAAATAATGATGGGTACAATAGCTAGAACTAGCATCGCCATCATAGCTCCCATATCAATCGATCCGTATCCACCTTTTAGGTACTGTATCGCAATAGGAATGGTTTTGTATTCAGTACCGATCAACAGGTCAGGCAACAGGAAGTCATTCCATACCCACATTACATTAAGGATCGCTACGGTTACAGCTATAGGCTTAAGGATGGGCAATACCACTTTAAAGAACGCCTGCGGTGGATTACATCCATCAATCATAACCGCCTCTTCAACCTCCAGTGGGATGGACTTCACAAATCCACTAAACATAAATACCGATAGCCCTGATCCAAATCCCAGATAGATCAAGATTATCCCAATCGGATTGTCGAGATGCAGTACATTGGCTGTCTTAGTCATTGTGAACATCACCATTTGGAACGGTACGATCATCGAGAACACAAATGCGTAATACATCAAGTTCGTAAATTTTGATTTCACCCGAGTAATATACCATGCGGTCATGGAAGTGAATAACACGATTACAGCAACCGAACACACCGTGATAAACAAGGACATTCCGAAAGCACTGAAGAAATCAATCTTCGCTATACCGCTGGTATAGTTCTTCAAACCAACAAAAGTTGTTCCATTAGGAAATAAGAACGGTGTATCACTAATGTAGAACTTCCCTTTGAAGGAGTTCATCAGAACAATAAAGATCGGAGATAAGAACGCAATGGCCAAGACCAACAAAATAGTGAATATGGAATAGTCTTTTGCTCTAGTCTGTTGCATTAGTTCTCAACCTCCTTTCTTCTAGTAATGACAAGTTGTACTAAGGCGATTAAGGCTACCAGTGCAAAGAATACGACGGCTTTCGCTTGACCCACACCTTCCCATCCTGTTTTTCCGTAGAAGGTATTGTAGATATCCAGTGCTAACATCGAGGTCTGCTTAGAAGGAGCACCAGCGGTCAACGCTAAGTTTTGGTCAAACAATTTGAATGAATTTGATAACGTTAAGAATAAACAAATGGTAATGGATGGCATTACGAGTGGAATCGTCACATTACGTAAAATCTTTGAACGTGAAGCTCCATCAATTCTTGCGGCTTCTACTATATCCTTAGGCACATTTTGAATACCTGCAACATAGATAATCATCATGTAACCTATCAATTGCCAATTCATAAGGATAATTAATCCCCAAAATCCATAAGTTGCGTCAGAGGTCAAAGTGACTCCAAATTTATACAGAATTCCATTAAAGATCAGCTGCCAGATGTATCCTAATACGATACCGCCTATCAAGTTAGGCATGAAAAAAATAGTTCTAAATACGTTAGTCCCTTTTAGCTTTCTAGTTAACAACATCGCCAGTATGAAGGCGAATACATTAATCGTAAGAACAGATAGAACTGTAAATTTAACAGTAAAGCCTAGTGCATTTAGAAATTCTTGATTTGAAAATGCTTTAATGTAATTGCCAAAACCTATCCATTTTGCATCATTGACGGTAGTAAACTCTGTAAAGGATAAATATATACCTAGAAGAAAAGGTACAACAAATGCGATCCCAAAGGCTATTATGGTCGGTAATGCAAAAAGAGCAAAATATTTTCTTATCGATTTTTCCATGGAGTCTTCTCCTATCTCAGTATGGAAAATGATGAAACAGATGAATTCACTCGAATTGTTGCTTAGTGCCACTGAAATTCCAAAGGGAATCCAGTGGCACTAAGCTTTTATCTTTATAACAACTGAGAGTTATTCAATCATTTTTCCATGCATTTATTATTTTGCCTTTTCAGCCTTCCAAGTGTCCTTAAAGATGGTTACAACTTCATCCCAGGTTTTATTGCCTTGAGCGTATTGCAAGAGCGCATCACCAAAGACATTTTTGAACTCTTCACTTGGGAATGCCGCAAATGTCCAAGCCACGGAAGTCAGATCTTTCTCCATCCAAGCGGATACTTCTTTAGCAAGTGGATCTGCTGGTTTTTCGCTGTCTTCAAACGTGTTGAATGGAGCGATGAAACCTAAGTCGTTCGTTACATAAGCTTTACCTTTTTCACTGGAGAACAACCATTCCAAAAATGCGATAGAAGCTTGTTGTTTCTCAGCAGAGGCTTTGCTGTTGATTGCCAAATAGTTTTCTGTACCTACAGCCAGACCTTGTTTTTCTTCACCTTCCATACCTGTGTAGATAGGCAAGAATTTGATGTCCTCAGCTTTAACTACGTTACCATCTACATCATTGATTTGTGACCACGCCCAGTTGCCGTTTTGAACCATTGCTGCGTTACCCAGTGCGAATTCAGCCATGGAGTCCGCTACAGATTTACTACCCAGAAGGGATTCTTTAGTCACAGAGTTTTTGATGTAAAGATCAAAGATGTTTTTGAATTTATCGTTGTATTTGAATTCAACTTCCTTAGAAGCCAGACCGGCAAGAACTGTGTTATCAAACTCAGTGTTGTCTTTGAATTCATAGTACAGTGGCAAGTTAGCCAAGTGAGTCTGCCATCTCCATTGTTCACCAGCAGCGAGGGAAGTCGAGGCGAATACACCTTTGATACCCAGTTGATCTTTTTTAGCGGTCATATCTTCTACTACTGCTTTCAAAGTCTCGAAATTATTGATTTCAGTTGTGGAAGAGATCGAAACAGCTTTGTCAGCTAAAGCAAAGTATTTCTTCATAATGGCGTCGTTGTAGATAATACCGTAGCCTTCAACTACGTAAGGGATACCATACACGCCTTCGCCTTCAGTTACAGCCAAGCTTTTGTCGGACAAGTAGCTGTATAGCTTAGTATCTTTCAAATCCAAGGTGTAATCTTTCCACGCTTGGAAACCAACAGGACCATTAATTTGGAAGATCGTAGGTGCATCGGACTTAGAAATTTCGGATTTCAATTTGGTTTCGTAAGTACCTGCTGCAGCTGTTACGACTTTTACTTTAACGCCTGTTTCCGCTTCGTAATCCTTAGCGATTTTTTCATATATTTCTGCAATTTCAGGCTTGAAGTTTAAAAAGTAAACCGATCCATTTTTACCAGATGAAGCGTTTCCACCATTGGTTGCTGTATTGTTCTCTTTATTCCCACACCCTGCTGCCAAGACTACAACCATAGACATTACCAACATGAGCCCTAGATATTTTTTAATATTCTTCATTTTTCTTCCCCCTCGAACTTTTTTATTAAATACTTCTCTTAAAGACGTCTCCGAGCTTGCTCACCGAGAATAATGTCAGCGTTTTCATTTCACTTAAATATTCTCCGCTTTTTTCCGGTATCCTTATCGGTAACGTTTTCAATTGAAATATTAGCACACCGTTTGGAACATTTCAATAACCATTTTATTGCAGAAACTCGCCATTACAAATCTTCAAACGTTATAATAGACAAGTATAAACGCCTTCGACTTTCTTATATTTTTAAAATAACTATGAATAGGTGATTGCATATCTTATCTCTGATCGAAAAGTATGAGTTACAATTCTCTAATAATAATTATTTTGGCGATATCGGGGTAGAGCCCTCTTACTCCATTGTAAAAGGTACTCTTCCTGTCCTTGTGTCCGCTCCGCATACCATTAATCACTATAGAGAGCATGCAGTAAAACCTGCGGACATGTATACAGGTTCTCTTGCGCTGCTGTTACAAAAGCTCACCAATTGTCACTGTATCTATTCCAATAGCTTCTCCAAAGAAGACCCCAATTACATCCTTGGCGGAGAATATAAGACTGCACTTGGAACAATTGTCAAAGAACATCAAATTAACTTTGTTATAGACTTGCATGGTGCCTCTAAGGATAGGGAATTTGATATTGATTTAGGTACATTACACGGAACTTCCATACAAGAAAATAATATAAATGAAATCGTACGTATTTTTTTCAATAATGGTATTACCAATGTTCATCAAAACCATACATTTTCTGCATCTCATCCGGGAACGGTCACATCGTATTCCGCCAAAGAACTGTTAGTTCAAAGTATTCAAATTGAAATTAATCGAAATTATCGTAACCCGAAATCATTTGATTTATTCCAAAAAACCATTCATTCCCTCGAACAAATCATCAATCAATTGGGAGGTGCCTAACATAAATATCGAGCAGACCTTCACCCTTTTGGACAAACAAAGCTATACTGCCCGGGAAGAACTCACGATGAACCCCGATGAGCTGGCTGAATTAGGCTTAGTCCACCATATCTTTGTCGAGCTTAAAGCAGAGAATGATGCTCAGGTTAGCTGTTTGCTTTTATCTAAAAGTGATATCCCTAGAGGCAGTATCCAATTATCTAAAAGAGCAAAGGACAAGCTAGGAGATTGCCCCATAACAGGATTAACCATTACTAAACCTGAGTACAACACGATCCTTCGGGGAATTCCTAAAGTGGACGAGATTGCCAAACCTTATGTCAAGGCTTGTCCAACGCTCGTCCGCAAGTATTCGAACCATGTAGAGCTGATTAATCCTAAGAATGGCTTTCGGGTAAACTTAACGTTAAAAGAGGATGACACAGCCAAGCCGAATGCACTATATTTCAACAGATATATCATGTTGTTACTTGAGACTCATGCCACTGAGGATGATCAACTAATTATTACCCGTGCAAGAACAAGTCCTCAGTCCAAGCCAGGCATACATAAACTTATACATCTGGGAATCAAACGGCCCTTAACCGCATTAGGAAATCTTTTTATTGGCAAAAGAGAGCTTACACTAAGAGTAGGACATCCCTATCCTTTTGATGAGCACCAAAATCTATGCCGAATTCACCCCAATGTTAGAAAGCTGCTGGGCATGGAAGAGACCGACAAAATCGTCATCACCTATAACAACAAAGAAATCACCGTCCCCATCTTAGATATAGACACTGAGCATATTGCCCAGTTGATCAAGCTAAATGAGGAGGATGATCAGCTCAAATTTAACGACAGTCACTTATTTATCGGAATCACCGCTTTGTCACGAAATGAACTAGAAATCCCCAGTATCGGCACATCGGTTACCGTAAAGAGAAGCATGAACTCCCTATTCTTAAAACACTTAAATAAGCTGGTCTTGCCTGTAATTGCTCTATTGTTTACAGTAGTACAGCTGTATAAGGATTTGAGCTGGAGCATCGCTCTGACCGTTGCTATTTCTCTGGTACTACTTCCGATAATCATCTATACGACGCTATCTGAAGAACGAGCAAAAATTAACTAAATGGAGCGATGATCGTGGTATTCACTTCACAAGCCCAGGTAGAAGATATGATCTACAGCTCTTATCTAAGAGCCATTAACAACATCACAGAAACTTTGGATGGACAAGTTAGACGACCGGAATTAACCAGAAAATTGCTGGATCTAGTCGGAAATCCGGATCGAGATCAACAATACATACTAGTCACAGGCAGTAAAGGTAAGGGCTCCACCTCAAGGTTTATCTCTTCTTTGTTAAGTCACCTAGGCTATAAAGTGGGCTTGTTCACCTCCCCTCATCTGGTGGATTTCAACGAAAGAATACGGATTGACGGGCGGGCCATATCCACAGAGGATTTTGTACGATTAGGAAATGTAGTTCGCGAGGGATTTCGAACGATTGAAGATCAGCTTGCCGCTGATGAGTATCAAGGTCCTGTTGGGGTGGGTCTGGCGATTGCGACGTTGTACTTCAAGGAGAATCATACCGATTTCAATGTAATTGAATGTGGAAGAGGCGGAAGGTTTGATGACACGAATGTCCTGAAGAATGATTGGGCTGTCATTACTCCGATTATGGAGGAACATGTAGCTAATTTAGGACCTGACCTGAACAGCATTACACTACATAAACTGGGCATCGTCAAAAACAAGGCTACTAACGTCTATATCAGCAAACAGAAATCGAGCGTACTTGCGACTATAAAAGCGAACCTCACTTCCAACGCTGTGCAGTATTATGAGGAGCAGTTCTGGGCTGACTCTATTGCAATAACACCCGTTGGAACTACTTTTAATGTTCAGACAAATCAAGCGGTTTACCCGTTCTTAACGATTCCGTTATTGGGGCAATTTCAAGCTCTAAATGCAGCCACTGCAGTCGCACTATGTGAGGATATTACAAGCGGTCCTCTGAATAGGGAACTCGTTCTCAAATGCTTTGCGCAATTGCAATGGCCGGGTCGCTGTGAAGTGATCTGCCATGATCCATTAACGATAATTGACGGAGCAATTCATAAAGAATCGGCACGCTATTTGGCTGAGCTTATTCAACTGGTGAATCCTGACCGCAGCCGAGCTGTAACTTCAATTATCGGGGTCCCTAAAGATAAAGATTACCCCGGGGTTATCGAAGTGATGAGTTCGGTCTCGGATCAATTAATCATCACAAAGCCCGATATTAGTCATCTTTCTTTTCCTACAGATGCACTCCATGTTGCCAAACGTTTTATCGAACAAAGTTACGAGTTCCCCTATTTAGAGGACGCTCTAACGCACATACAAACTCGCTCGTCTTCCGAGATTATTGTAATTGTTGGCACGCAAACCTTCATCGGAAATACCAAAAGATTATTCGGGCAATCGCTGCTCGATATCGGCTTATAGCTTCTCAAAGCGCTGGAGAATGACTTCCTGATAAAGATCAGATAGAGCTGGCACTTCACTTGGATTCTGCTTACAATACTCATCTAGCATAACCTTATGATTCACTTCGATCACCCTGAGGCCTTGATCTGTCTCCAAGATATCCACGGAGCAGAAATCAAGGCCCATCGCTTTAGAGGTCTCGGAAGCAAGCGCCGCAAGCGCCGCTCGTTTAGCCTGATCGCTAACCTCAATAGCAACAGCCCCGTTAATCAAATTGTGCTTCCAAGAGCGAACTCTTTTTTTTCCAAGGAATACACGCGCCTGGTGATTAAAAGTTACGATTCTATACTCAATCTCCGCTTCATAATAGGGACCTATTGCCCCATTAAGCTGTAAAGAAAATAATAAATCCAGCTTTTCGTGCAGATCGGCAATCTCATTAATTTTGTACACATGATTTCCCTGTGCCCCGTTATCCTGCTTCATAACTACCACCCCATTGAGCGTTTGGAAATAACGTTCAGCCAATGAATAAGGATTCAAGTTGTTAAATTTGGAGTCAGGATGTGGCAAATAGATATGTTCTACCGCGGGGATATTCGCCTTATGCAAAACGTCATAAGTTAGAGATTTACTCATAGCAATGATCGTAGAAGCACTGTTGTTTAGTCCGATCTCAGCGTCTACCATCACAAATGATTTCAATCCATCCGTAGCTCTATATACGAAATTCGGTGTAACTTCCTCAAAGGTAATCCCTGAGGTTGTAACAGAATGCTGGATCATTTTTAAGTAAGGTCTAGTCGTCATTCAGTTTCCTCATTTCTAACAAAATATGACCAAACCTAATCATAGCATGAGAAATATCAATCGAAAATAACATTCAGATGTTATAATTACTATCATAAAAAACTTAGAAATCTTGTTCGAGGGACTTTCTCAAAAAAATAACAGGGTTAATGTTATGTTTAATGACTGATAGCGTTCTTATAGTTAAAAATAAGTATTGATTATTTAGTGATCATCCTCTATGATAAGCTTATCAAGCGAACCAAAAAGTTAAAGCGGTTAAACTTTAATACAAAGGTATCTATTATTATTGCTACTTAATAGTATTAGCACGACCAAAAGTTAAAGCGCTTATACTTTAAAATGAGAGGTTGGTGTGTCATGATCAATCGCGAGAACAGGCGGCAGACTTTCTACATGTATCTGTTCATTTCTCCTTGGATTATCGGCTTCCTAGTATTCGCCCTTTATCCTATCTTATCATCGCTTTACTTCAGCTTTACTGATTATGACATCATACACCCGCCTAAGTTTATCGGGCTCGCTAACTACACAGAGATGTTTCACAATGACCTATTCTGGAAATCGGTGGTTGTCACGCTGAGATATACCTTCATCGGTGTACCTATCCAGCTTGTTCTCGGTCTTGGATTTGCGCTATTGCTTCACCAGACCATTCCTCTGCGCGGCTTTTTCCGAACGGCCATGTATTTTCCAAGCATGGTATCCGGCGTGGCCATGTCCCTCCTATGGTACTGGATCTTCAACCCGCAGATCGGGCTCTTCAATTACATCCTTTCCTGGTTCGGTATTCATGGACCGGCTTGGCTGATGAACCCGGACACTGCACTATATGCCTTGATCATCATGACCTTCTGGACAGCAGGCTCAGGAATGATTTTATTCCTCGCAGGTCTGCAAGGCGTACCGGCTAGCTTGATCGAAGCCGCTAACCTTGACGGTGCCGGACGCTTCAGAATTTTCTTGAACATTACCTTGCCGATGATCTCTCCCGTGCTGCTTTTTCAACTAATTATGGGACTGATTGATTCCTTCCAAGTCTTTACCCAAGCTTTTGTTATGACTCAAGGAGGTCCGAATTACTCTACCTGGTTCTATGTCTATAATCTCTACACCAGTGCTTTCAAAGAATATCGTGCCGGTTATTCCTCAGCCTTGGCATGGGTGCTCCTCATCGTAGTTATGCTGTGCACCGCACTAATTATGAAATTGTCTAACCGTTATGTTCACTACGAAGGAGGCGGACGCAAATGAGTACAGTCAGAGCGCTAAGCCCCCAGACTAAAGGAACCAAACGCCGCCGGAAAGTGGAGCCTGTTAAGATTTTTAGCTTTATTACTTTAGTAGTTACAACATTTCTGATGCTGCTTCCTTTGTTCTTCATGGTCTCCACTTCACTTAAGTCCAAACGTGAGATGCTGAAGTTCCCACCCACCTTTCTTCCAGAGAGCTGGCAGTGGAGCAATTACACAGAAATATTTGATACCCTGCAGTTCGGTACGCTTTACAAAAATAGTTTAATTATCGCCGGTCTCAGCGTTGTAGGCACCTTGATTTCTTCAGCGCTGGTCGCCTATGGATTCGCCAGATTCAGAGGTAGAGGGAATCAGATATGGTTCATCCTATTGTTGAGCACAATGATGTTGCCTTATCCAGCCATTATGATTCCACAGTTCGTACTCTTTTCGCAAATGAACTGGATCGACACCTTCCTACCCTTGATTGTGCCTGCTTTTTTCGGCTCAGCTTATAACATTTTCCTGCTGCGCCAATTCTTCTCCACGTTGCCTGAAGAGCTGTTTGATGCCGGACGCATTGATGGATGCGGCGAAATACGGATGTGGGCTACTATAGCACTCCCACTCTCCAAACCCGCACTTGCAACTGTAGCTATCTTTGCTTTTATCTACAACTGGAACGATCTGCTTACACCGGTGCTTTACCTAAGCTCGTCAGAGAAGTTCACGCTACCCGTCGGGATGGCTTCTCTCACCTCATCCAGATTCCGCATTCCACCTTGGCATTTGCTGATGGTCGCTTCGGTTCTAGCTATGGTTCCTATCGTAACGCTGTTTGCTGTAGCACAGAAACAGTTCGTCGAAGGGATTGTACTTACAGGGATTAAGTAATAATCCGCCACCCGGGCGGCCAAATATACTTGAAATCATGGAGGGTTTAGCTAATGAACAAGAACAGGAAAAGTAGTGCGCTTTTACTTGCAACAACCATGCTTGTTGTTCTGGCATTGTCAGGCTGTAGCGGCGGCAAATCGGCGGGTAACACTCTATCTGAAGGAAATGGTGGCTCGACCAATTCAGGAGGCAAAGCAGAAACGGTAACCATCACCCATTACACAATAGATTCAGAAGACCGGACTTTTGTTGAGAAATTAATTCCTGATTTCGAAAAGCAGCACCCGAACATTAAAGTAAAAGTGGAAAAAGCACCTTATGAGCAGTTCGACAGCAAGCTGCAAACACTAATTGCCGGTGGCAAATCACCCGATGTGACAAGTCACTGGGGTTATGGAGGTTTCGCAGAATACTACAACAAGGATATGCTGCTCGATTTGACCGACCTTTTAAAAGAGGATGGCTTCAAGGCAGCCGATTACAACATCCCAGAGAACCTGATGAACATTTATAAGGTTAAAGATCACACATATGGTATCCCAGTTAATATGTATGTCACCTTGATGCTCTATAACAAAGACATGTTTGATGCTGCCAAACTGACTTATCCAACAAGCGATTATGAAGATAAGAGCTGGACGTTTGAAAAGATGGTCGACCAGGCTAAACAAATGACTCTCGTCTCCGATGATATTGCCAAAACACAATATGGCGTAGACTTCACCTGGTCTGAACGCGATATGCGGCCTTTATATTTTGGAGCGCAGCCTTATTCAGAGGATACATGGACTAATGGCGGCGTGCCTTCCGAGACTTATTTTGATTCCCCTGAAGTGATTGCTGCCTACAACAAACTCTTTGATCTCGTCTTCAAAGATAAAGTCTCTCCTTCCTCCGAGTGGAGCAAAAGCGTAGCCGGACAGAACGGTGATCCCTTTGTTGCAGGCAAAATCGGGATGTCTATCGGTGGCTCATGGAACCTTGCAGGTGCGAATGACTTTCCCTTCAAAATCGGCGTAGCCGCTGTACCATGGGGAGGCAACGATAAGGTCCGCAGCACACTTTACGTCGATCCGCTGCTGATCTTGAAGGACTCCAAACATCCGAAGGAAGCTTTGGAATGGATCAAATATTTGATCACTACCGAAGTGCAGGAGAAATCCATTGAGCTTAGTGGCGGTAACCCGCCAGTCAACACCGAAGCTGCTGAAGCTTACTATAAACATTTTGACGGCATCGATCCACAAGATATCAAAAATGTCTACGAGGGTGCTGTGAACTATGGCTTCGAATCCTACAACCATTTGATCACCAACTACTCGCAAATTAATGACATGTTCATTAATGAATTGCAGCCAGTAGAAACTGGACATAAGACGGTGGAAGAGGTGATGACGACGATTCAGAAAAAAGTTACGGAGATCATTCATCGTTAATATTTGGCAGATATGCCGTCCCTTTAGGGACGGTATACCTGTTTGAAATCATACGTTTAGCGGACAGTCTGCCAACCCTGTATACTAAAGGTAGAAAACAGGATCGGAAAATCTGCCGCGAGGAGAACTAGAGATGAAAGTGAGTATTTTTGATGTAGCCAAAAAATCAGGATTATCGGTTGTAACCGTATCCCGGGTCTTAAATGGGGCCGAATCGGTACGCGAGAATAATCGCCAGAAGGTGCTGGAGGCCATTAAAGAGCTGGATTATCGCCCTAATGCAGCGGCACGCAGTCTGGCAAGCGGTAAGACGGGAATTATCGGGATTATTGTCACGACCCTGCAGGATTCTTTTTTTGACGCAGTGGTCAAAGAGCTGAATGAAGTCTTAGCGATGCATGGTTATTTTTTGGCCATCTCCATCTCAGCAGGCATCGAATCGGATGATAGCCATTATTTAATCCAGGAGGATCGTGTAGACGGTTTGTTTCTACTCTCTCCGATGGAAGAGGATAATTATATTGTGGAATTAAAACGGCGCGGCATCCCCTATGTGCTGATTGATAACCAAAAGCCCGAGAATGACACCTACTCTATCACGATTGACAACTTCAAAGGTGGCTACATGGCTACCAGTCATCTGTTAGCGCTCGGTCATACGTCAATTGCTCATCTATGTGGACAGGAGATGTTCCGTAGTACGCGGGAGCGGCGTGCCGGATTCCTACAAGCGCTTGAGGAAAAAGGTCTTACTCCATTTGAGATTGTACATGGTGATTTCGAAATTGGAATGGGATACGAAACCTGCAAGCGTTGGCTGAACGAAGGACAATTACCTACTGCGGTATTCGCTGGCGATGACAATATCGCCCTTGGCGTCATCAACGCGTTAATGGAAGCTGGCATTCGGGTACCCGAACAAGTAGCTGTGATTGGTTATGATGATCATTATATTGCTTCACAGCTTCATCCATATTTAACAACGATCCGTCAGCCTTCGGACAAAATTGGATTAGCAGCTGCCGAAATGCTCTTAAAGCGTATCTCTGGAAAGATGAAGCGCGGAGCTGGAGTAAAGATTGACCCGGAGTTAATTGTACGGGAATCTACTACTTCCAATTAATTAAATCATATAAACAAGGAGTGACAACCATTGACTTACTACTTGGGGATCGATGGTGGAGGCACCAAAACCTATGCTCTGCTATGCGATGAACATGGCAATGTCCTCGGTAAGGGCAGGAGCGGTAACGGCAACCACCAGACAGGCGCACTTGAGGCAGCCAACAGCATTCGAGAGGCCACATTCGGGGCACTAGATGAGGCTGGACTCCGATTGGAGGACATCCAGCATACCTATCTTGGGCTTGCCGGTGCTGACCGAGAGGCCGATTATCTCATTCTCCATCCAATGATTCGCGAGATCGGATTTATCAATTACACCATTAACTGTGACACCATGATCGGATTACGTGCAGGGACGACTCGCCCTTATGGAGTTGCACTAATCTGCGGTACAGGCACCAATTCGGCAGGCAGAAACACGCGAGGAGAGCACTATCAGTGTGGTGGCTTTGACTACATGTACGGTGACTTCGGTGGTGGCGGTGCTCTCAACATTGAAGTCTTTCGTTCTGTCATAAGAGCTTGGGATGGACGGGAGCAACCTACCCTCTTGACCGGACTTCTACTCAACTTGCTAGGTTATGAGGAAGTTGCAGATATGTTTAATGATTTCCTCAATCATTGGAAAAGGGTCCCTGTTCATGCTGCTCGTTTGCTTTTCGAAGCAGCAGCTGAAGGAGACGCTGTAGCTTTAGAGATTCTAAATCGGCAAGGCGTTGAGTTAGGGAAGTCCGCTGCGGCAGTCATCCACAAGCTTGGGATGGAGCAGGACACCTTCGATGTGGTTCTGGCGGGAAGTCTGCTAACCCGTGGGGATCGCGGCTGGATTCGCGGACCTATTGAGAAAGCTGTACAAGCCGCAGCTCCACATGCAACTGTGGTGACTCTTGCCACAGAGCCTGTAGTAGGTGCCGTATGGTCCGCGATGGATCAAGATGGTTTGACCCTTAGTAGTGAAGCGTATGAGACCATGCGGCAATTTCAAGATTATGAATCGATCCAACAAACAAAAAAGACAGGAGTGGTTGATCTTGGCAACTAATCAAGGATTAAAGATCGCAGTTATCGGTGGGGGTTCTTCGTATACACCCGAATTGGTAGAGGGATTTATTCTTCATTACAAGGAGCTTCCTGTTCGTGAACTATGGCTCGTAGACATCGAACCTGGACTTCGCAAGCTGAATATCGTTGGAAATCTCGCTAAACGCATGGTTGAGAAATCCGGGCTTCCGATTGAAGTTCATCTTACAACAGACCGCCGGAAGGCTATCGAAGGTGCAGACTTCGTCAGCACTCAGATGCGTGTCGGTATGCTTGATGCCCGCGCACGTGATGAATCGATTCCTCTTAAATATGGTGTCATTGGTCAAGAAACGACAGGTCCTGGCGGAATGATGAAAGCACTGCGTACGATCCCTGTCATTCTGGATGTATGCCGGGATATCGAAGAGCTGGCTCCTAACGCATGGCTGCTCAATTTCACCAATCCTGCAGGAATGGTCACTGAGGCTGTTCTGAAATACTCCAAAGTAAAGAGTATCGGTCTATGTAATGCACCAATCGGCCTGATCAAACAAGTATCCGCCAAATATAACGTAGCTGCCGACCGTGTTTATGCCGAATTTGTTGGTCTGAATCACTTACACTGGATTACTCGAATCGACGTTGAAGGTGAAGATAAGCTGGATGAAATGCTCACAGAGGGCTACAGTGCCAAGAACGTGCCAGCCCGAGAGTGGAATCCAGAATTCCTAAAATCTCTTCGCGCCGTGCCTTCCTACTATTTAAAATATTTCTATATGACGGATGCCATGCTCGAAGAGCAGATGGAATCGTTTAAGCAAGGTATCAACCGTGCTGAAGTCGTCAAACGCGTAGAAGAAGAGCTATTTGAGCTATACGCCAACTTAGAGCTGAGCGAGAAACCGAAACAGCTAGAACAACGCGGTGGTGCTTTCTATTCAGAAGCAGCAGTTAATCTCATGAGATCGCTCCATAACGGTTCAAACGACATCCAGACCTTGAATGTCGCTAACCGTGGCATACTGGACTTCTTACCAGATGATGCAAGCATTGAAGTGAACTGTGTTGTCACCAAGAACGGACCACTACCTCTACCACTGACTAAGATTCCACCGATGGCCAAAGGGCTTATTCATGCTGTCAAAACCTACGAGCAGCTAGCCATTGATGCCGCTGTGACCGGTGACCGTGCGCTTGCCCTTCAGGCAATGGTGCATCATCCACTCGTTCCATCTGTAGATGTGGCGGTTCGTATGCTGGATGAAATGCTGGAAGCCAATAAAGAGTTCTTGCCGAACTTTTTTACTAAATAACCATAGAGATGAGGCGTCAATATGTCAGCTAAAGCGGTTTGGAAAGGCGATGTGAACCAAGCCATCTGCGCGTTTACATTTGATGATGGGCCTTCCCAGCTTCCCGTTGAATTATGGCTTGATGTTTTGGAGGAGGAAGGTGCTGTCGGCACCTTTTTCTTCACTGGGGAATGGATGGATCGCTATCCAGAGAAGGCGAGATTGATCCTGTCCCGTGGTCATGTGCTTGCTCCGCATACGTACCATCATCGGCGAATGGCCCAAGTGCCAAAGGCGGTATTCTTAGAGCAGTTGAAGCTGACTGAGCTGGCCTATCAGGACGCAACGGGTCTCCCTTCTCCCAATTTCATGCGTTTTCCATATTGCTCATTCCGGGAAGAAAATCTCGAGTGGCTGACAGAATGGGGCGATTATCTGGATATTGAAGGCGTTGACTGCGGAGATTGGTCTGGTATTTCTGCTGAAGAGATCATTGCCAGAGTTGAACCTACGCTTGAGAATGGAATCATTGTAGTCATGCATAGTAATGATGTTGCAAAAGGTTCACCGGATGCACTGAGAGCACTTATTCGGATCGCCAAGCAAAGAGGCTTGGAAAGTGTCGGCGTACCTGAGATCCTTGGGTCCATTGGCGTAGAAGTAAACCACAGACCCTGGAAAATAGTCGTAGACGTTCCCGCAGAGTTAGATCATCCCTTGGAAAATTGGATCGCTTTAGAAAATAGTAAGCAGCTTGCCGACCTCGCGACCCAGACAACTGAGTGGAACATTCCGCAATATACACTACATTTCACTTCTGAAAAGGAGTGGCTGGAGCATCTGGAGAGTCCACTAGAAGAGGTTGGAGTGACAGAGGATCGCGAGTTGTTTACCATACGGCAATTTGATGGCAGCTATTGGGGATATGTACGCGCCGGTGTCGTAGACAATACCCTTGTATTATTAGATTATGCGGCTAAAGAAGCGCAGGCTGATACCTTGGTATACTTGCTTCGCTGGGCTGCGGATACTTCAATCAGACTGGGCTTAACCCGGATCGAGGCTAGGCTGAATATTCGCAAAATGAGCGAGATGTGCAGACAGTTAGGCTGGCAGTCAGAGATAGTAGAAGATCAATAAGATATAATGTATTTCCTTAAGTCTGCTAAATTAAGCAGGCTTTTTTTATTCACCTCAAGTTTGCTGTAGCTTCTATTGCACCTATTTTAGCGTATTTCTCGAATCACCTGTGCAATGCCAGAAGAAATATCAGGCTCTTTTACACTAGATACGTTGAGCTTTAGAATGCTCTCCTTGGCGAAATACGGAAGGTAACCGCTATCCGCCATCTCCACTCGAATGAACTTTTTTTGCAGCCGTTTGATCATCTGCTCTGCTCTATAGTTCTCCTCCAATTTCAGATACGTATGCACGCCTAGCTGACTGGCTGGAACATAGGAATAATGCTCTTCAGATGCTGCATTTGCCTCCCTCATAATCGAATCATGGAGAAGCATGGATCTTTTTCCGTAGCAGGAACGCATCTTTTTTCGGTGGCGCTCGAACATTCCACTTTTCAAATACAACTCCAAGGCAGCTTGAGACAGCATAGAACTATCTATATCCATCAGTCTTTTGAATCGGTTAAAGGACTCACAGAGCACCTCAGGAAGTACAGCCACACCAACGCGCAGACCTGGGAATATAATCTTGGAGAAGCTTTTTAAATAGATAACGTGTGATGTATTGTCATAGGCATAAATCGGATCTTGCTTCGTATCCTGCTCCAGATCTGCCATGTAGTCATCCTCAACGATATACACATCGTATTTAGCTGCAAGCTGGGCAATCGCCTTCTTCTGGTTGCGGGTATAGGAAACGCCAAGCGGATTATGAAACCGTGGTACGGTATAGAAGAACTTGAACTGGCCCGTCTTAAATAACCGCTCTAATTCATTCAAGTCCACCCCGTCATCCGAACGCTGTATCCCCTCTGTCTCGATGTCGTACGTCTTCAAATACTCCATAAACAGTGGGTAACTCGGCTGTTCAATCAACACGCGCTCCCTGCCATTCGGAAAAGGAATACGGGTTAAGAGTCCAAGTGCTTGCTGCACACCAGAGGTGATGAAAATCTGTTTGGAATCAGCAAATACCTGATATGAGGCCAGTTGCCGCTGCATTTCACGGATCAGAGACGGCAGCCCTTGCGGCGTTCCATAGATAAACAAATCCTTACGGTACATATCGATCGCCTTATTAATACAATGTTGAAAATCTAGATACGGAAAAATATCCGGGTCCGGTGCAGATGCTGTAAAATCAATCCAGTGCGCGCCCTCTTCTTTTCGCTCCCCACTGCGTTTCATGACATAATATCCACTCTTTGACGCGGCATAGATTAGATGTTTGTCCTGAAGGTCTTGGAGTGCTCGAATAACCGTGCTCTTATTGCAATCATAACGTAGCGCCAGCTCTCGAATAGAAGGTAACTTGTCGCCCTCACGATATGTATCTTCAGCGATTTGTAATTCCAGATCGTTGATTAACTCCGAATACTTAAATATGCCCTTCACCTACCTCCGAGTCTATTTTGTACCGGTACAGATGAACAATAATTACATTGTAGCACAGCTGGTCTAGCCTTAGAATAAAGAGCATAACAGGACCGGTCCTAAATGCGCGCAACACTTTGGAGGTCTTATAGATGAATACATCTTCTACTCAAAAAGCGATAGTAGCTGCTGTCTTGAATGCTATTATTGTCGGGTTTTCTTTTATATTTGTAAAAATGGCTTTAACCGTCTCGGACCCATTCGATACGTTAGCTCACCGCTTCACGTTATCTTTCCTTGCCGCTTCATTATTTACTTTTCCAGGATGGGGGCGGGTAAAGTTTGGTATTTCCAAGGCAGCAGTGGTAATCCCACTTGCTCTACTATACCCATCGTTGTACTTTACACTTCAAGCCTTCGGACTTCTGCATACAACATCTGCTGTAGCGGGCATAATTCAGGCGACCATGCCCATCTTCACCATCATTTTAGCAGCGATGTTCTTGAAAGAAACTACGAGCGGTTTCCAGAAGATCTCCACCTTAATCTCGGTTGCAGGCATCATTCTTATCTTTGCCATTCCGGGCGTGAGAATTTCTTCCTCTAGTCTGTGGGGCGTCTTACTCATCCTAATCTCAGCGCTATCCCTTGCCGGCTATAATGTTGCGGCCCGAAAGCTGACACGAACTTGGAGTCCTAAAGAGCTCACTTATATGATTACTTTATTTGGATTTATATTTTTTAATGGATTATCGATCATTAAACATGGTTCGGCAGGAACCTTGAATCAATATTTCACACCTTTTCAGGAGCCAAAATTCATATTCTCCATGATTTATCTCGGTGTGCTATCTTCCCTCGTGACCTCCTTCCTCTCCAACTATGCTTTATCCCGAATGGAGGCTTCACGCGTGAGTATCTTCGGCAGTCTTTCGACAGTTGTCTCTATTCTTGGGGGTGTACTCCTGCTGAATGAACAGCTGGAATGGTATCATTGGACCGGCACGGTGATGATTATTGCCGGGGTGATCGGAGTGAATTGGCGGAAAAGGGCAAGGGTTCAAGCAAAAAGCGAGATTGGGTTGGACTAGATACATTTACGTAACAAAAAGACACCCCTCGAGGTGTCTTTTTGCTTTTACCTTTTCATTCTCTGTATTCTGTATCAAGCTGCGGTTATCACTGTTACTTCGACGTTTCTAACGCCTTGATTTTCTCTTTATATTGATCCAATAGTTTAGTTAAAGCTTCCTTAATCACAGTGGAATCTTTGGTTTTAGCCGCACTATTCAGATCCTCTTGGGCTTTGAAGAAGGCTTTATCAGCCTCACTAAGTTCTTGAATTGAAATCGTAGCTTCAGTTGATTCTACTGCCGCAATTGCAGCTACACCTTTAATTGAAGTAGAGGCAAAACTCTCCATCTTCTTATCATTAGGTAATACCTCAACATTGCGACCCGCTTCAATGTAACTCACGGGCAGAGCTTCAGCTGATCCAATCTCTTTCGATAATAGAACTCCCTCCGCCTGCTCAGAAGGTACAAGCTCAGAAACTGCGGTAATGCTAAATCCAGCAGCCTTATAATATTGATCCAAGGTCTTCTTCCAGTCTTCCAGGGTATTAGGTGCGTATGTTTTAGCCAGTTCCAGGGGATCTACCCAATCAAAGCTTATTAAGCTTGCAGAAAGTGATCCACTATTTGCTGGAGTAACCACGGCTGCTGTTGTTGTCTTCGCACTTTGATCGTTAGCTCCACTAGCTGCGTTCACTGCAGTCGGTGCGGCAACTGCGGAAACTAGTAAGGCGGACAACGCTAACTTTTTAAATATCATCTGTTGATTCATAAATACAACACTCCTCGTCGATTTGAATGATCTTACAAGTCCAAGCTTACAAAATGGGTGTGGCATAACATTGGTTAATTTGTGGAAAAACGATGGCAGCCCCCTATACCCACCTATGGATTGATATAATTGCAGAAGAATACTCTGGAGGTAACGAAATGAATACCAACTATCTCATTGCCGTAGTAGACGATGATCAGCATATACGTAATCTTGTAGAAGCCTATTTACAAAAAGAAAATTACCGCACGATCGGCCTTGGCAGCGCTGAGGAAGCTTGGACCTTATGGCAGACAAGCCCACCCGATATGTGGGTGCTCGACGTAATGTTGCCTGGCATGGACGGGTACGAGTTTTGTCGGCGGATTCGCAATGAAGCCGAGGTACCGATTATTATGATCTCCGCAAGAGATAATGAAGTGGATAAAATATTAGGCTTAGAGCTTGGCAGTGATGATTATCTGGTCAAGCCATTTAGCCCCCGGGAGCTAGTTGCTCGCATTAAACGCCAGTTACAACGCTGGTATAAAATGAGTAATCCCGTGGAACCCGCAATTAGTAGCCCACACCCATCGACGCAAATTGAAGTTAGCCACCTACAGTTATTATTGGAGGAAAGACGTGTGTTCTGGCACGGAAATGAGATTGAACTCACCAGCAAAGAATTCACCCTTCTAAAAGTTTTTGCAGCTTCTCCAAACCGCGCATTTACAAGAGATGAGCTGTTAACCTATGTTTGGGGAGATGACTATTTCGGGAGCGACCGCGCCGTGGACCATTTAATTAAACGAATGCGGAAAAAACTAGACCTGCTGCCGATTGAAGCCGTTTGGGGACATGGCTATCGTATGCGTATTGAGGAGGGAATGGAGATCAATGAAGCTAGCACATCAGATTAATTTAGCCTTTAGTATCGCCTTAGTACTGCTCCTGTCTATTACCGCTGTTGTGATCCACTTTGTACTGCTCAATCATTTTGTCGGTACACAAAAGGAGGAATTACGAAGCATTAGTTCCGCCATGTCAGCCACTATGATTCACGGTACCGCACACAAGGGAAACATCGAAACTGAGCTCCATGCGCTGCCCGCGATCATGCCTTCTTCTGTAGGTATTGCAAGCGTCGAGGCCATTCTTAGTGATGAGACTGGAAAAGTACTGTCCAGCTCATCAAATATGAGTTCAATCGCGGTAAATTCCAATACGCAGTTTGTCGCTGGTCAAACCTCTGATCTCCAGAATATTTGGAATGGAACAGATGCAAGATATATAACAGAAGTGAAGGCTACGCCAATAGGCACGCTAACTCTGCTTACACCTATGAGTGCAGTAACAAGCATTGAACAAGCTCTGTTCAAAAGACTACTAATCGTTTTCGTTGCAGCAGGGGCATTTATGCTCCTATTTGGACTGTTTATCACGAAAAAGCTAATCCAACCTTTAATGAAGCTGCAGGAAGAGCTGAAAAAGGTAAAGGAACGCCACTTTTCGGACGTTAAGCTAATTAAAGCTGGCGGAGAGATTGGTGCTGTCGCTAAGTCGGTATATAACATGGCTGGCGAATTGAATCGTTTTAACCACGTACAGAAGCAATTTTTCCAGAATGCGTCACACGAATTAAAGACCCCACTAATGTCTATCTCTGGTTATGCTGAAGGGATTAAGGATGGCATCTTCGAGGGGGAAGGAATCGATAAAGGTCTGGATATTATTATGAGTGAGAGTAGTCGTCTGAAGAAACTCGTTACAGAAATGACCCTGCTTGCGAAACTGGATAGTGAGGAGGATATATTTAGAACTAGCGAGCTTTCTCTGGACGATTTAGTCATAGAAACGATCGAACGCATGAACCCCCTTTTGATAAAAAAAGGGCTGACCCTACATGTATCGTACGATGACTGCGAGCCACTTACGATCCGGGCCGATAGAGATAAGCTGTTGCAAGCACTTCTTAATGTAGTTTCCAATGCAACTCGTTATGCAGACCAGCATATTTACATTCATGCTTCGGTTAAAGATGGCCAGGCTCTGCTCTCCGTTAGTGATGATGGCCCTGGCATATCAGAAGATCTGCTTCCATACCTGTTCCACCGATTTGTAAAAGGAAAAGATGGCGAATCAGGGCTAGGACTAGCCATATCCCGTGCGATCGTTGAGCGCTCTGGAGGTCTGATTTCAGCAGGGAACCGTAAGGATGGCGGTGCAGTGATCACCATGGGATTCCCTACACTCTCCCCTACCTAGACAGTTTTATGTCGAGCGAATACCAAAAAGCGATCCTCCTAAGCACCTCGAACTCAGTTCTTTCATTGTTAAAGAAGGCAACAAGGTAGCTATATTGACCATCAAGAGATTCCCTTTAGAGGAGATCTCTTTTTCGTCTTCAAATCTCTTTATCGTTCGTTTAATGGCCTTCGGATTTAGGGTAATAATAAAGAAACATGCTATTTAATGCATAATTTAAAACATCCTGTGTGACCTGGAGGTATTAAAATGAACAAGTTCGACGCTATTATTATTGGTTTCGGTAAAGGCGGAAAGACCCTTGCCACAGAACTAGCTAATCGAAAATGGAAAGTAGCCGTGATTGAACGCTCTAAGAAAATGTACGGTGGAACTTGCATTAACATCGCCTGTATCCCTACGAAATCCTTAGCTTATCAAGCCCATCAAGGGGAAGATTATATAGAAGCGGTCCATAATAAGGATCAACTTATTTCAAGTCTACGCCAAAAAAATTACGATAATCTAAATCAGAACGAGAATATAGAAGTTATCAATGGTGAAGCTTCCTTCTTATCGGATCACGAAGTCCAAGTAAAGGATGCCGGTGAGACGAAAACCTTAACCGCCGATAAAATCTTCATTAATACGGGCGCTGAAACCATCATTCCTACTATTGATGGGATACAAGATAGTAAGTTCGTATATACCAGCACATCCATTATGGATCTTAAGGAGCTCCCAACTAAACTAGCCATCATTGGTGGTGGTTATATTGGATTGGAATTCGCGTCGATCTACAGTCAATTCGGCGCACAGGTTACGGTGCTGGAGGGTTCCCCGAAATTCATTCCTAAAGAAGACCGCGATGTCGCGGACGCCGTCCTCCAAACCTTTACCAAGAAGAACATTGAGGTCAAACTGAATGCAAAGGTTATAGGACTGAAGGATGTTAAAGATGGAACCGTTATCTCCTTTTCGATAGATGGTGCTATTCAAGAATTGAAAGTCGATGCTGTTCTGGTTGCGACAGGTAGAAAACCAAACATTGAGGGATTAAATTTAGAAGCAGCCGGTGTAGAAGTTACAGATCGGGGAGCTATTAAGGTGGACCCTTCCCTAAAAACCACCGTTCCCCATATATGGGCCCTCGGAGATGTCAAAGGCGGATTACAGTTTACCTACATCTCATTAGATGATTATAGAATTGTACGAAATGATCTCTTCGGCGATCATTCCCATACCACAAATGACCGTGACGTTGTTCCATACAGTGTATTTATTGATCCCCCACTATCCAGAGTAGGAATAAGTGAAGAAGCAGCCGTCGAACAAGGACTTGAAATTAAAGTCGCTAAGTTGCCTGCAGCAGCTATTCCACGTGCTCGCTTAATTAATGAAACCGAGGGCTTCCTAAAAGCAATTGTGGATGCAAAAACCAATAAAATCCTCGGAGCTACATTGTTCTGTGCGGAATCTAGCGAAGTGATTAATATCGTGAGCATGGCAATACAAACAGGGCAAGATTTTACCTTTTTGAGAGATCATATCTTTACTCACCCTACAATGAGTGAAGCTTTGAATGATTTGTTCTCACAGATCAAAGAATAATACTACATGCATGGCAAACAAAAAGACACCCTTTAGGGGGGTGTCTTTTACTTTTACTATATAACACGATGCTGAACCCACTTCTTACCCATGAAACGCCGTAGAAATATGAATCCTCTTATTCCCCACTCACAGTTCATAGCTAACCAAACCCCAAGTAGACCGAAATCGAGAACAATACCTAAGATGTATCCGAGTACTACGCGGAACAACCACATACTCAGCATAGACACCATGGATGTAAACTTGGAATCTCCTGCTGCTCTAAGCGCTGATGGTGTTATGAAGCTAATAGACCAAAGCGGTATTTGTACGATTGTATTGATAAGTACAATTATAAAGATATCTCTCACTATCTCCGCAGGTGGATGGAACATCGAAACTAGCGGATGGAAGAAAGGCATAACTAACAATCCCATCACCACAAAGGAAAGGGAAGATGCTACGAGAAACGATTTAATAAATTTCCGGGCATCCTTAACATTATTGCTTCCCATACATTGTCCGACCACTGTAATAATCGTCAAAGACAGCGCATTGCCCGGAATTTGCATAATCCCCGCAAAGGAAGAGGCGATAGCATTTGTAGCAAGCGCGTAAGTACCGAGACTGACGATAAAGACTTGCGTCAGAATCTTACCACCATTAAAGAACATCTGCTCCGCCGCAAACGGCATACCAATGAACATTATTTTTTTGAGCATGGAGAATTGAACCACCAGTAAGTCACGAATTCGAATATGCAGTTCATTGTCCATGCGGAACAGATAATACAGAGCGCATATCGCGCCCAAATATCGAGCTATATTTATAGAAATGGTCATTCCTAGAACGCCCATATGCAAAAGGTTAATAAATACGAGATTCAAGAGAACGTAAACTAAATTCATAATGAGCGATAGCGCAAGCGAGGCTCTCGTCCTTCCGATTCCCCGAAGAGCACCACACACTGCCTCTACCACAGCTATACCAAGATAGGAGATACAGCTCCCAATCAAATAGATTCGGGCGTTGTGCATTACCTCGGGTGAAGCTGCTCCAAATAGTACGTTCAACAGCGGCTTGTGAAAAAGAATACCAAACATACCAATAATAAAAGCCATAAGGGAAACCGACGAAGTCGCGCCTGCGGTAGCCTTTGACACCATAAGACTATTGCCGCTTCCTTTGTACTGCGCTACGACAACCGTACCACCTGTTGATACCGCGATAAACACACTAATGAGAAAAAGATTAAGAGAATCAATCATGTTCACCGCACTGATAGCTGCCACACCGGACGAACTGATCATAGCCGTATTCACTAGATTTAGCCCCACTATAAAGGCTTGATCTACCAGAATAGGGATAAATAAAGCAATCATATGGCGATAATCTAACGATTCTCCTGAAAAATATTTTTCAAGAAACCGCACACTTCGCTTCGTATTGACATTTACATTAGGTTCCATCTTCGCTTCACTTCTTTTACATTAGAGTTATCCAAATCTGAAATATCCTTATAAATAGAAAAAGGCTCTTCAGGTTGAAGAGCAATTCAAAAGTACGGCTAATTTATGAGCACTTAGGTATGCGGTCGAGAGGACTCGAACCTCCACGGGGATTAACCCACACGGACCTGAACCGTGCGCGTCTGCCAATTCCGCCACGACCGCACAAAATTTAAAAGAATCATGCAGTGCAGAACTAAATTATCATATATTAGCGCAAAGGGCAATACCTAATGTAAAAAGAAAAAGTGTACCGAGTCCCTATTAGGGATCATCGATACACTTTTTAGAAGAACTATCGGATTATGAAGCTTGTTCAAGCATACGGTAGATAATGACTGCCGCTTGAGCGCGGTTAGCTATGCCCTTAGGTGCAAATTTACCACCCTCAACACCGTTAACAATTCCCAATTGGGTCAGTTGTGCTATAGCGTCCTGTGCGTAAGGAGCAATACTGGACTTGTCTGCAAACTTGCCCAGCGCTGCATTCTTATCAATCGGCTGTAGTTTATCTTTCAATGCATTAGCAATCATAATAGCCATCTCTTCACGAGTCACTTCACGGCCCGGTTCGAATTTACCATTTCCAGAGCCTTGTACAAGTCCGGCCTTCACCGCAAGGGCGATAGAATCTGTGTACCAAACTCCTTGTTTAACATCGCTGAATGAACTGGTTGTTGCCGAACCCGTCAGATTCAGTGCGCGTACCAGCATTGTAATAAATTCTGCTCTAGTCACTGTTTTGGTTGGTGCAAAAGTATTAGCATCCAATCCTTTTATAATACCCTTAGCAGCCAATGCTTGAACAGCTTCTTGCGCCCAAGCTACCTTACCCAGATCTTTGAAGTTTGCTGCTGGAGCAGTAGTTGGCGCTGGTGTTGCTGTTGGTGCTGTCGATGGCGCTGGTGTTACTGTTGGTTTTGGTGCTGTTGTTGGTGCCGTTGTTGGTGCCGTTGTTGGTGCTGTTGGACTAGGTGTCGGCGTAGGATTTACATCCTTCAAATTGTTAACAATCCGACCTTCAATAGCTGCTTTAATCTCTTTTCTATCAAATGTGTTCACAATATAGTCGTAGAATACGTCCAAATCAATAGGCCCAGCCAATGAGTCACTAGCTTCAGTCAGAACCTTGTAATTATCCCCACCTGCAGCCATAAAGTTGTTTACTACAGCTGTATACTTCTGCGTAGGATTAATTGCTTTTCCATCGGTTAATGTGAGGCTCGCGATGCGGTCAGGTACTGGAAGATACATGTTTGCTGTATATTTCAATCCCGAAATTTGCAGCGTTTTGATATCTGGTGTTCCATCAGCTTTTACATTCCATTGCTGTTGCAGCAACGTTTTAATTTGTGCCCCAGTCAGTGTCAGCTTCACAAGCGTATTGCCGAATGGCTGAATTTTGGCAAGGTCTCCGAAGGTTACAGGACCCTTTGGAAGATCCGCACGGATACCACCTGGATTCATAAAGGCAAAATCAGCAGCCTTTGCACCATCGCCGAAATCAGCAGTACGCATAGCGTCAGCAATCAGGTTACCAAGCGCAGCCTCATTGTTGTATGCATCAGTACGAGTGATAGTTCCGTCTGTTGTACCTACTGGTTGAGTAAGTTCAGGATGCTTCTCAAGGTAAGTATTAACCAGCGCTACACTTTCCGGATCCGGTGTTACACCGTCATGGAAGGTCGAGGTTACTACAGCAGACTTTTCCTTCACATCACCTGTTTTAGGATCAATGATCAGCTTGATATCTTCAAATGCTGTACCGTAAGAGTATGCTTGTACAATCAGCTTGCCGTTTACCGTTCCATTTGCCAGAGCATGGTTATCACCAGCAACGATAACGTCAACAGGGGAGTTCGCAGGAAGCGCATTAGCTAGATCAGCTGCTTCACCTGTAGTTTTGCCATCTTTAGTTGTGGCAGGATCATGCGCAAGCACGATAATCGTTTCAACACCATTAGATTGAAGCTCTTTAGCATATTTTTCAACAGCCGCCACTTCCTCCTCAGGAGTGAGGAAATATACGCCAGCTGTGCCGGAAGGCGAAACTTTGCCTGGTGTAGCCTTCGTTACAAGGCCAATAAAGCCGACCTTCACACCGCCCACTTCTTTAATTACATAAGGCTTAATAATCGGGTCGCCAGTTTTGGCATTCACCGCATTGGCATTAACATAATCAAAATTCGTACCCTTGTGGGTAACATTGCTGTCTTTAGGGTCCACACCGCCATAAAGTTGCGTCATTAGTGCATCGACACCTTGGTCAAATTCATGATTACCCAGGGAACCCACATCAAATCCCATCATGTTCATCCACTCAATCGTCGGTTCATCGCGTTCAAGCGAGGATACAGGAGCAGATGCACCTACGGAATCTCCGTTGTGGAAGAGTAGAGCATTGTCATATTTAGCCCGTGCTTCCTTCAGATAAGTCGCAAGAATAGCAGCTGTTCCCACATTCTTGTTGCTTACTGTAGAAACTGTATCCAGTTGGCCATGGAAATCATTGATTCCCAGAAGGTGAACTTCTACATCCTTAACTGGGAGAGCCAGTTTATAAATACTAAATCCCTTAATATCTTTTGCACCAGTATCCTTAATGTTGGATGGCACAACTTTTGCCGCTTCTGGTGACGAAGTAAAGGTGATATTCACATCATCCGAAATAGGAGCCAAAGACCAGTTCCCATCCGCAGAAGGATCAATGGTACCTACTTCTCTGATGTAATCCATGAGGATCTGGCGATTCTCATCTTGTGAATCGACTACCATCTCTGAACCTTTCACACCCGGGAAGTTCCCACCACCACTTGCGCGGTAATTGTTAGTCACAACAATAAAATCTTGGTTTGGATCCAAAGTTTTACCTTTATACGTAATTTGCTTCACACGACTCGATGAAGCATCGTTAATTGTTCCGGTAGGGGTATATTTTGCAGGTTTAGTTACATCAATTGTGTATTTAATGCCATCAATGACATCGAAGTTATAAACCGCAAAATCTCCATTGAGCAAACTTTGTGAAGCTGCACTTTTCACATCGATGGTATTAAATGCGCCCGCACTCATTTCAACCCATTCCTTAACAACAGAGCCTTTGACTTTAATAGCTTTCAGCGTGTTGTCATACAGGTACAAGTCACTCGCACTGCGAATAGTCAGCGGACCTTTCTCAATACTCGTATACTCAGAAGGACCGTTACGTCCAGCCTTGAAAGGAGCGCCAACGCTGAGAATCGGAAGATTTTTGTACTGTGGAAGGTTGGTGTCAATATACTTCTCCACATACCACTTCTGGGCATTGGTAACAATTTGCACGGTAGGATCGTCCTGAACCATTGCAAAATAACTGTTCATCGGAGCGGTAGTAACGCCTAGCTCTTGGTCTGTATAGTCAATAGTAGCCTGGTGGTCTGCCGCAACAGCAGCATCAATAGCAGGATCCGGTTTAGCATTGGCTATGGAGCGGGTCGAAGCTTTAGAGTTCTTTTTGTCGACCTTCCATTTGCCGCCTTCCTGCACCAGATTAAGATCAATCAGCCCCAGGTAACCCCCACCGTAACCTGCTTGCACAGCCGGAGTAGTATTAATGTGGCCGTAAACATTATCAACAACGGATTGAGCGTTATTATATGGTAGTTTTGTTAATGGATCTTTAAAAGAAGCATCAAGCGTTGCATTATCACCTGTTGGGAACGCTTTGTGGGTGTGCGAGAAAGTAATCGCATCGATGCCTTCAACTTTACTTAAAAGATTGATAGCGTTTTCCGCATCAGTACCTTCAACTGCATTTGCATCGAAGCCGGTATGTGCCATTGCTACGATTACATCGACATCCTCACTCTTCAGGATAGGAACATATTTCGCTGCAGTTTCTGCAATGTCCTTGGCGATGACATGGCCTTCCAGATTAACCTTGTCCCATTCCATAATCTGAGGGGTTACAAGGCCAAGTACGCCGATTCTAATTTCCTGAGGTTGGTTATCGCTATCCATTATTGTCTTGTCGATAATGACATAAGGGTCAAAAGCATTTACGTCATTGTCTGGGTTACCATCTTTATCATCAATATATATATTGGCATTTACATAGGGGAAGTCGGCACCACTCAATGGATTATTAGCACTGCCCTTAATAGTACGTTTCAAGAAATCCAGCCCATAGTTGAATTCATGATTACCAAAAGTCGCAACATCATATTCCATAATATTCATAGCCGCAATCATAGGGTGTAGCTTAGTCTCTGATTCTACTAAATTACTTTCATTCGCGATGTAAGTACCCAATGGCGTACCTTGAATCAAGTCCCCATTGTCGAGCAGAAGATTATTATCAGGATATTCGCTCCTAGCATAAGTAACCAACGTAGCTGTCCGATCGAGTCCTACAGTTGTAGAAGCTGCATTCTTAAAATAGTCCCAGCCGTAGACATTGGTGTGTACGTCCGTGGTGCTCATCAACCGGAGTTTGGCTGTGGCATCAGATGCGGCTTCGGCTTTGTCCGGACTCCAAACCGTACCCAAAACGACTCCACCTAGTACCTGTGCTGAAAGCACTGCAGTTGCTAGTACAGAAGCGAGAGGCTTGTTCCATCGTGTCTTCCATCCCATAAAGATTTATTCCCCCTAGTAGTTTTTACATAATTTCGGTGATATTATATCACACAAACATGACGAAAAAGTATAGGATTGTAAAATTAATATAAATTCGTGTCAAATATATTAACGTGTGAAGAAAGACCTAGGTCACATTTTTATTTTATTAGATCAAGAGTCTCTAGACATACAAAAAAACACACCTTATACAGATGCGTCCCAAGAAAGCGCATACATAAGATCAAAACACGTCGAATCTTTATCTGATAATAACTCTCTCAAGACCCACTCATGATGGCAGTAAACCCAAAACAAATTGCCGTGATTAAAGACAAAGGTGTCATCACAAGTCTTTCTTTTTTACTCTTCGATAATATATTCATTACGGTATTGAGAATTAGATAGACTGTAAAAAAGTAACATACGCCTCTATCAAAAGGTAATCCAATAGAGGTCACGTTGCCTGCCTGCAACAAGTACAAGATTGCAATCAGTTGTATAACAACTGAGATCGCACACGCAATCCTCATCTGTGAGGGCATGATTCTATGTTTGCCACCCATTGCAAATTCACCATAAGGTAATCCTAAAGACAGTAATATGTAAAGAATCGCCGCTCCCGCAAAAGTAATACTCCCAATCCATGCAGATAACATCCTTCCACCCCGTTCACTAATTGGTATTCGAATCTTATAAGCGGAAGAACACCTTTATAAATGCAATGGACTTTCACGAGAGATACTTGGGGCTGTAGCTCAGTTCATTCATTCGATCTATCAGCTTCTGTTGCTTTGACTATAAGAAAAGACCTCTGAGATGGATATTTACGTATAACGTTTTCTTATCCATTTTTTGGACTTTCTTTTCATATTAATGATGAACCCGCACAAGCAACACCAGAATATCTGAGTAATATAGAATTAAATAGACCAATGAGGTGATCCACAAATGTCAAACAGAGCAAAAATTCGCAAGCGAGCTGAACAGCTCAAGGGTAGACCTGTGTGCGTTACGCTTCATGATGGACGTACGTATGTAGGATGGATAACTGGCCTCGATAAGGATGGATTGACCCTCTCCAAACCACGTAAAAATAAAAACAAAAAATCAAAAAAACACTCTTCTTCCCGCTCCCGGAAAGCGAACGTATCAGGACTCATGCCATTATTCGGCTCACTTTTCGGAATGGGAGGAGGGGCTGCTGGCGCTACCGAGGCTGCAAGTTCAGGCGCTTCAGGATTCGGTAGAATTATGGGCTTCGTAGGGATGATCCAAAGAACAATGCCGGTTGTGAAAATGGGCTACAATATGATTAAATCTATTTCCCCATTCTTGAATGGACTGAAGGGTTTAATGGGATAGTCAAAAGACACCCCTCAAGGTGTCTTTTTATTTTTCCTTATGAACTTATCAGTTTCTTCAAAAGTCTCCCCGCAGATTTTACCCGTGGACGCTTTAAATACTCCTGTACATAGCGATAGTCTGTTAATTCAACACTAGCATCACGAATCGCATAGGTAAAATCATCATCAAAGGGTAGGCGATATTCCCAGACTCGCTTCTCCCAATGTGGTATATTTGCAAGCATCCACGGATCGTCGATTCCGGGATGAATATAGGTTTCACTAACACCATCAGGTAGCGAATACATCTTGGTGATAATGGATTGTTTGAAACGATCGTACGTCTCACCCTCTTCCACACCAAAAGGATGCGACAACAAGTAATCAGGAATCGGGACTCCAAGTGTATCGGCCAGCCCGGATCCAAGTGCAACAGGTCGTTCAATATTTTTCAGCGATCCCAGAAGAGGATCCTCTGGATGGATGTATCGAAAGAACCGGGATGGCAATCCCCAGCGCGAAATTCTCCACAACGTCTGCGGGAGCAAGCTGCGTCCCGTTTCCATTCCATATAAACTTCCCATATGGTTGTCTACATGACTAATCACGATTCCGGATTGTTTCACTCTCTCATACTGCGCAACAATCTCCTTCAGCACAGCTTTTGTCTGTGCCCCCTGCTCAAACTCTTTTACCGTCTTATATTGATGCCCGCCATCATCATGTAGTGAAGAATCCCCAGTCAGGCTGCTCCAGCGTAAAGCCTCAAACTCACTAGTCATCGTCAAATGAAGGCCCACATTTCGTTGTTGCCTACGGCTACACCATCTAGCTGCCTCCTCGAATCCAGGGGCAACCGCCATTATCGTCGCTGAAGATACTTTTCCCTCTTCTAATAGATGCATAATCGCCTGATTCATGGCAGGGCTTTGCCCAAAATCATCACAATTGATGATTAATCTTTTGCTCATAGTCAGCATCACCTCTCAATTGCCCCGTAAATGTAAATTTAATAGTAAAAGATATGACAACAGATATCGCTAGCAGACATAACGGCACCACGCTTATTAAATACCGGAACGTTGCTTCTGGATCAGACCCTGGGTCATCGCCACCCTTGTAACCAAAGATCATCCCTACAATAAAAAAGGCTAGCGCCGAGATTAATCCGCTTGAACGAGTGATGAATCCACTTACCGCGGTATAGATGCCTTCTCTTCTCAGACCTGTCTTCTCCGCATCCTCATCAATAATTTTGCCACCTACGATCGCTGGGGTTACTAGAAATCCTGCTAGTCCGAAACCGACAACAATGCCAGCGGCTACACCACTTACAAGATCATAACCGAACCATAGCGGAATGACAGATAACGCATATAGGATAAGCGATAGCCGCCATGCCTTGACCCCATCCATCTTACGAATAATCCAATACCACACGAACACTAATGGAATGACCGAGACAAAGACAGCCGCGAGCATAATAGACACTTGTGCTTCTGAAATATGTAGAACATATTTTGCATAAAAGGGAATCATCGAGCTTACAAGTCCATTAACCGTTTGAGCAAAAGAATTCGAAATATTAAACACCCAGAACTTCTTATTTCGAATCGTCTCCCGAAAAGCCGGAATGAGCTTCAAAGGTTCAGTCTTAGTGGTCTCTTTCTTCTCTTGGACATTCATCATACATAAAAACATAAACACGCCGAAGACACAGGCATACACAATAGCCATATTAGAGAAGTTAATTGCTGCAAATAGGATGGGCGTTAGAGCCGTACCGATTAACAGAGCAACCACTTGATACCCTTGCTGAATCGCCGATGCTTTTGCCCGAATACGATCTCCACGGAAGAGCTCCGGGAGCAGTGCGCCATAGTTCACCCACAAGACCGTAGCGACAGCCTCATAGAAAATAAGTGTCACTAAAAACCAAGTGAAGAGTCCATTCTCGGATAAACCGCCAGGGGGAGAGAACACCAGCACAAACGCCAGCATAAATAACGGAATCGAGCCGAACACCCAGGGTCTACGCCGACCATAGCGGGTATTTGTGCGGTCTGACCAGTATCCAAACAGCGGATTATTCACCGCATCCCAGATCAGAAAGATTGTTCTGGCCAGTGTAGCAAGTCCAATGCCCAAGCCCAATTTCTCCACATAAAAATAACTGTAAAAAGAACTAAAAGCCTGACTGGGAACCATCATCGCAAACATCCCTAAAGCAAAGGTGTACGGCGAGTTCATCCATTTATGCTTCACTCACATACCTCCCATATAGTAATCATCTAGTTGTAATATATTACCACATATACTGGAAGTTTAGTGACAAATTTGCTCCAATCTAATGTGTTTCCTCATCATAAAGGAGGGATAACCGCGGATGTTTACACAATTCAAAAAAGTGCTCAGTAGTATAAACTACCAAGCACTTTGCTTCTTCCACTATAAAACGTCTTTCAGCTTTTTCCGACTCTGAATATCCAAAGTGGAATAATCACGAATTTCGCATCTTTTTCCGTTGACGTCAGTAAGAATGATGCGGTAAAGACTCGGGTATTGCATATGCTCATGCAGGTTACGCATAACGATACGGGTCTGCCCCAGATTCGTTTGCAGCTCCCAAATCCACATATCTGCCTTCTGTTTGATGGAATCAATTCGGGTCACAACGGGAAGAAAGTATCGCAGCTGCAATTCTTTGTCCACTTCCCCCCGACTTTCCTCATCCAGCTGATCAATGTCACGAATGACACCAATCTCCTCACTCTTAGAATTTCTCACAGAAATATACTGGGTGTTGTATTGAAAAGGAAATATACGAAAAAGGATTAGTTCTTCATAAACCTTACCTTCTATTACCCCTTGAAACACCCCACCTTGACTACGGCTAAAGGAAATCAGACCCGGTTCAAAAATGTTAATTTCATAGGGATCTTTATCTTTATCTTGAGCTTTCAATTCATCACTGACGCTGATTGGATCACTCATGCACTTCTACCCCCTTGATCTGGGACATTTCTTTCTGTGCTTCGACCAGTTTGAAGTAAGCCCCTTCTACTGCTAGCAATTCTTCATGCGTACCCACCTCAATAATCTTACCGCGTTCCAGCACGACGAGCCGATTGGCATTTCTTAAAGTAGACAATCGATGAGCAATGGCGAATGTCGTTCTACCTTTGACCAGACGCGAGATCGCTTCTTGGATTTGCCGCTCAGTCACTGTATCCACAGAAGCCGTTGCTTCGTCCAGAATTAGAATCCGCGGATCGTGAATTATTGCTCGGGCAATAGACACTCGCTGCTTCTCCCCTCCGGATAACTTATGCCCACGTTCTCCTACCCTTGTGTCATAGCCATCAGGTAGCTGAACGATGAAGTCATGTGCATTGGCAATTTTAGCAGCACGCATAATTTCCAGCTCTGTAGCGTCCGGTTTAGAATAAGCGATATTCTCAGCAATCGTGCCGTCGAACAGGAATGTCTCCTGCAGCACTACACCGATCTGACTCCGAAGGTCAGACTGGCTAATATTTCGGATATCCACCCCGTCGATGGTGATGGTACCCTCATCTGTGTCATAGAATCGGCAAATCATGTTGATGAAGGTCGACTTCCCAGCACCTGAATGTCCGACCAGACCAATCATCTCTCCTGCACCTACTTTTAAATCCACGTTCTTGAGCACAGGGTGATGCTTTTCGTATCCATAAGTGACCTGTTTAAACTCTACCTCACCATTAACACGACCAATATCAGCTGGGTTCGTAGTGTCAGGCACATCGGATGGTGTATCCATAATTTCGAAAACCCGATCTGCAGCTGAAATCGCATGACTGGCCCAATTGATCATTTGACTTACCCACTGCAAAGGTCCGAGGAGCATCCCGAGGTAAGTCACCAAAGCGATTAGTGTACCAATAGATAATTGCCCATCAAGCACCGTTCTGCCGCCATAATACCAAATTAATAGCGTACCTACGCCAGCAACTAACGCAAAGGCGGGGAACATTCCCTGCCACAAGCCTTCAATCCGGATATTGTGCCGCACCAATTCCTTATTGGCGACAGTATAACGTGACATTTCCGTAGTTTCCTGACCAAATGCTTTAACCACACGAATCCCCTGCAAAGAATCGCCAACCAAAGCGTTTAGTCTAAAAATAGATCTCCACTGCTGGTACCACCGTCTGCCAATCATCGGCCATAATACAGTCGATAGTACGACCATAAGCGGCATAGGTAGCATGGCTAGCAGCGTTAGCTTCCAATCCATACTAAACATAATGGCGAAGATTGCGATCACCCTTAATGATTCACCCGAGACCCATATTACGCCATCTGTCATGAATTGTCGCATCGCCTCAGAGTCATTATTTACCCGTCCAATGAATTGCGAAGACTGTCTTCGATCGAAGAAAGATAACGACAATTTCATCAAGGAATGATACACATCATGACGCAGATCACCCATAATTTTCGAGCCAATCCATACCCCGATAAGTCCACGTACAGTCTGCATTAAAGTAACCACCAGAGAGGTGGCTGCAAGCCCAATTACAATCCATAGCAGTGTTGAACCCATGTCCTTTTTTGTTAGCACGTTATCTACAATCATTTTCGTCAAAAAAGGTGGAACAAGCTCTATCAATGTAGTGAAAATCAGCATAATCGCTGCTGCGATCATTTGGATTTTATACGGCTTAGCGTAACCTAACATTCGAAATAGAACCTTGCCGTTACTTTTACACACCGGACAGGTCTGAGAATCGTCTGGTAGCGGATTGCGACATTTCGGACAATGTCTTGGAAATTCTTTTTCAGAAGCCGTTGGCCGCTCTTCCCCTTTAGCTACAGCAGCAATTAATTTAGAGGCATATCCAAATATAGAGGTAAGCGATGCGGTATAACGTATAAGAATGATTGGACCCTCTTTAGTATCTACAAGTAACGAACCGCCTCCTACCCCACCTACTACTCGAGCATCGGTTATGCTCGAAACAAAAAACTTCGAAACCATTCTCCCGTCCGTTCCCCAAACGGACACTTCCTTCTCTGTCAATACAAGCCATTGCTCACCGAACTGTCCATCTTTCATCAAATCAGATCCAAAGTGGAATAACGGTTGTTCCGTAAGCTGCATTTCTATAGACTTGGGAAGTTTATCAACATATGGCATTCTTTTTCTCCCCTTTCTTTACCCACCTATTTACTCACATATATTTACAGTGGTAAAGATGAAAGAATGACTATAATTATTTTGTATAGTTACTTGAACAACCCAAAAAAGACACCCTTAAGGGTGTCCTTTTCATTATTTTCTATGATACTGGCTATGTCCTAAAAACAAATCCCGATGGATTTATTTTTATGTATAACAGGTCAACAAATGCTCCTGCGCTAATTTCATATCTTATTAATTAACCAAATAGATCGGATTCTAGAAATCTGTTCGTTATTTTCGACGACGGATGTTCATGCGATTATACATCACTAAACCGGCGATGACCATGCCCAGCGTACCTATACTACTCGCTACTTCAGTCTGCATACCAAACAAAATACATACGTTAGTCACCAGGCTTCTCGTAAGCAACGCGACAATAATAAGCATGATCGGACGCCAAAAGTTATATCTTCTCATTTCAGTAACACTCCTAACCCATTTTTCTTAAGCGCTTAACCTAATTTATCTATATGTATTATAGCATAAGTAAGTAACCGCATACATTTTACGAAATGCTAACAATTATGATCTAATCAGAGCATAATTCAGCGCCCAACCCTTTTATTCGTTCGACTTTAGGTATAGACTTATCATTTTTTACGGATTATAATAACAAACGAACACCAAAAGACGAACATTAAGGCGGAAATCATGACTGAATATATGCAAATATTCCTAGGTACTTCATTTTCAAGCAAATCACCAAAGGAAATTCAAATTTTAAAAGACCATCTCTACTGCATTAATACAGATGGAATGATAGAAAAGATCGTTTCACCAGAAGAACCCGACTATCAAACTTTACTAGCAACTTATCAAGGCCAAGATAACTTCCATCGATTAGCTGAAGGTCAGTATTTTTTGCCTGGCTTTATCGACTTGCATGTTCACGCCCCGCAGTGGGCTCAATCTGGAACTGCATTAGATATTCCACTCTATGATTGGTTAAATACGTACACCTTCCCACTGGAGTCTAAGTTTTCGGACCTGGATTTTGCTAAAAAGGTCTACGATGATGTGGTTGATACTTTACTTGCGAACGGAACTACTACAGCCCTTTATTTTGCAACGGTGCATAAAGAAGCCAGTTTACTATTAGCCCAAATATGTGCGGATAAAGGGCAACGCGGACTCGTTGGAAAAGTGGTAATGGACGACCCTCAAGGAAATCCAGAATACTATCGCGACACTGACACCGACAACGCACTTAAAGATACAGAAGAATTTATACTAGCGGTAAAAGAACTAGCCAAATCTACTAAGCAAGGCGTTTATCCAGTAGTGACACCTAGGTTCATTCCTAGCTGTACGAATGAGGCTTTGCAAGGTTTAGGAGACTTAGCCGCCAAATATGATACTCATATTCAATCGCACTGTAGTGAAAGTGATTGGGCACATGGTTATGTACAAGAACGATTCCAGAAGAACGATGCTTTTGCCTTGCATGATTTCGGTCTACTCCGTGATAAATCTGTAATGGCACATTGTAATTTTTTAGAAGAAGACGATGTAGAGTTATTTGCGGAGACAGGAACGGCTATTGCGCATTGTCCGATATCAAACGCTTATTTTGCCAATAGTGTCATCCCTATCGCTCATTTCCACTCCAAAGGTGTAGAGATTGGTTTAGGGTCTGATATTTCTGGAGGTTTTTCACCTAGTCTCTTCGATAACATAAGACAAGCTGTAATGTCTTCAAGAATGCTAGAGGATGGCGTTAATCCTTCCCTTCCTGCACAAGAGCGTGGATTACTAGGATCACGGATTAAGATTGATGAAGCTTTCTATCTTGCTACTGCTGGCGGTGGTAAAAGTTTAAGCTTGCCTATCGGTCGGATACTAGAAGGCTATACATGGGATGTTCAAATTATTGATACGAAATTACCTTCGGCTAGATTGCCTATTTTTGATGGGAATGAAGATTTAGAGGACGTGTTTCAAAAGATGATGTATTTAGCTCGACCTGAGAATATCCGTGAAGTCTGGGTACAGGGTGAAAAGGTTCATTCACGTTAAGGATCGATAAAACTAGAAAATATAAGGTGGGCATCTGAGTGGAAACACAAGCAAACGTACAAGATCAAGCGCCATTGAAGTCACAACTATTAACCGTTCTACCCGATGAAAAAGTTTCCTTCGGTAAATCCATCATCCTAGGCTTTCAACATGTATTGGCAATGGACGTTTATGTAGTTCCTTTCCTGATTGCAATGTTAATCGGCTTACAACCGAATCAGTCAAGCGCGTTGATTCAATCTACCTTTATTGCTGCTGGACTTGCAACGATTGTGCAGACTTATTTCTGTATGAAGCTTCCTATCGCGCAAGGTCCATCTTATGTTCCGCTTGGTGCGATTGTCAGTATTTATGCCGCTAGTGGCGGCGGGGAGCTGGGTTGGAGTTCCGTGTTAGGTGCCAGCTTAATCGGTGCGGTTCTAGTTATTATTTTGGGCTATGTCGGGATCTTTAATAAAATCGTTAAGAACTTTATCCCACCCATTGTAGGTGGTACGATCATATTCATAGTTGGTCTTTCTTTATTACCTGTTGCTATAAGAGACAATATCTATGGAGCTTCAGGCGCTTCAATCAATCAGAACGTTTTGTTAGCCCTTATTTCAGCAGGTACACTCCTTTTATTCGTGATTCTCGGTTCTATGTTCCGTAATAAAGGATCGATCTTCCGAATTATTTCCGTCATGATGGCATTAGTAGTTGGATGTATCTCTGCTAACTTGATGGGTGTGTTAGATTTCTCAGCGATTAGCAAAGCGAACTGGTTTAGCATGCCGCGTATCGCTTTTGTAGATTTCGGATTCTCGTTCAACTTTTCGGCTATTATCACCATGGTTATTATTTATCTCGTACTGCTAGCTGAAACAACAGGTACCTGGTTTGCTGTCAGCAACGTAATCAATAAACCTTTAACAGACCAACATATTAATAAAGGGGTTATCGGTGAGGGGATTGGCTGTCTTATTGCTTCTGCACTCGGTTCAACACCTGTAACAGGCTATTCTACCAATGCGGGTATTATCTCCATCACAGGTGTTGCCTCCCGCCGGGTTTTCCTCGCTGTAGGAGGATGGTTTGTCCTCTTCGGTTGTTCTGGTAAATTAGCTGCTCTGATCTCCTCGATTCCATCCGCTGTAATCGGCGGCGTCTTCGCTATCGTCTGCGGGATCATTGCAATTAATGGTGTACAGGTAATGAAGAACGTAACGATTGGCGAGAAAGAAATGTACATTATCGCAATACCGATGATTATCACGTTAGCTTTGGTACTCATTCCTGGCGACTACTTGCATTCCTTACCTTCATTCGTGCAATATTTATTAGGTTCACCTATTCTAGCGGCTTCATTGGCTGCGATCTTATTGAATAAACTACTGCCAAGTGGAAAATAGAACGTAAAATGCTAGATCTTAAAACGGACATCAAATGATGTCCGTTTTTTACTTATTTCCTCAGCTTATTGGGTAATGGAATATGCCTAATTGATTCAATGGGATGATATAGTAACATCCATGGACCTGAAAAACGCATAACCCCTTTTATTCTTTGACGATACTCCGGTTTATAACAATGAATAGGGCATTTAGCACAAGCCGTTTTCACTTCCCCGAACTTACAGTAAGCTAACCTCTTCAGAGCATAATCGTTTAAATCCTGACATTCGTTGCAAAGCCCCTTATGGTGATGTTTTTTCTTACAATATATACGAATCATTTTCGTGACAATATCTTGTTCTTTTTGAATTTTAGGACCTTCATTTAACTGTCGGTTCACCTTTATAGTCATTTATGAGCCCCCTTGTAACTTGTAAAATAAGATCTCATCTAATTATAGAGGAAAAGCAGTCCTTCTTTTTTTACATTTCTAAGGATTTTTATCATACTACACACCCAAGGCGTTATTTCGTTATACTCATAATTATTTTAGAAAGGCTGTAACGTTTATAGCTTTTTACGGATATATAAAGTGAGGAGGTGAACGGATGCAGGACAACGAGGAATTATACAGGGAATATTCAACCCAAGTATATAAATTCGTATTTAGTTTTTGTCATAATCACTTACTGGCAGAAGAAATCACCCAAGAAACCTTTTATAGAGCTATAAAGTCCATACACAAATACGATGGAACCTGCAAAGTATATGTATGGCTTTGTCAGATTGCTAAGCATGTGTGGTATCAGGAACTGGACAAGCAGAACAAAAGGAAGACTTGTGAATTAGAAGACCCTCCTTTTTCTAACGCAAATTCAACAGAAACTGAGTTCATTTTAGCTCAAGACAAAATGGAGTTATTTAAACAGCTTCATTTACTTGATCCAAATACCAAGGAAGTATTGTATCTGCGTTTGACCGGAGAATTCAGCTTTCGGGAAATTGGCGAAATTCTCGGAAGGGATGAAACCTGGGCAAGAGTTACCTTTTACCGTGGAAAACAAAAATTAATGAAAGGAAGATCTTCATGAAATGCGAGATCATTCAGGATTTATTGCCCTCCTATATCGAAAAGCTAACCTCTTTACATAGCAACGAAGAAATTGAAAAACATCTGCAAACCTGCGAAAGCTGCCTTCAGTCATATCATGAAATGACCGCAACAGCAAATCTAAACGTGCCTATTGTTGATAAAGAAGAGGTTAACAAACTTAATTATTTTAAAAAGGTGAAATCAAAAAACATAAAGGTAATCGTCCTTTCCATCTTATCGGTAATCATACTGGCTGCAGCTCTTATTGGACTTTTTGTGATTGGCTTCCCTGTGTCCTCTAAAGATGTGACCATCGATTATCAGAAGACAAAGACTCATTTGGAGGTTCATCTGACTTTGGAAAACGGCAAGGACTTGGTGTTCTCAGGAAAAACTAAATTTATCCGCGATGAAAATAATAATGTGATCGGTTCCGAAACTAGGTATACCCCTAGAGGCTTGATTCACAATCCCTTTGATGATGTAGGGAAAAAAGTAATGTTGGGGACGGAGATTCAAACCGATCTGGATTTTCCAAACAAATTTATCCTTGAGTTCAAAGATAAAACTATGACGTTCATTAATGGCGTTTTGGTGGAGTAGACATTGCCGTTAAACGAAAAAAGACACCTTTTAAGGTGTCTTTACTGATACTCCATGTGGAACTTAGTATCTGTTCATACCTCTATGATGAGCGAAGGACTTGTCTTCTCATCCACATCGTTGCAACCCACTTTTCGCCTTTGATCACTGGCGTACCTGCATGCAAGGTGGACTCGTTTAATTCATGATTATCGTAAAAATATTCGAAGTAGACCGCCATACCTTTGTTAGGACTCACTGTTAAATTAAGCATAGGGAAAGCTGTTTCTCCACCTTCCTCCACATCATTCAAATACATCACGAGCGTACTAATTCGATTATTGCTACTTGCTCGACTCGTTTGTGTGAAGAAATCATGATGGGGTAGATACTCTTGGCCAGGGATATACAGCAGAACTTGCAAGCCATCACCATGCTCGATAGGAATATTCATAATTTGAGAGAATCGTTTCTCGATTCTTGTAACCGTCTCATTCTCCTCACAGAACACACCACTGCTCGTTCTAATTGGATTGACAGCATGGTCTTCACCAATTCTTGAACGTTGCAATCGTTGCCTAGAATATTCAATTAACTCATTACACTCCTCATCGCTAAGCACATTTCCTAGCAAGACAACCAGCGGTTCCTCATACTTGGCAAGAATTCGAATCTCTCGATCTTCTGTCTTAATCGTATTTCCAGCATGATCAAATATCGTCCGTTCTTTGTCTGTCGCATTCCCTGTCGTATTCCCTATCATCCTTATGCAGCTCCCAAGTTATAACATCCATCGCAAAAAACATACCATAAAATGGTTTTATTTGCTTGATTAACTTCAGAACATCCAAAGGCTTAGAAAATCAGCCCATCATTTGCTTATATCGCATTTTTCGTTGATACGTAGATAGCATAAAAAGCTCCGTTCCTCTAGGAACGGAGCTTTTGGATCTACGTCAGAGTTAATTATCATTTAACCCTTAATGCTTGGCCACAGCGAGCACAGTAGCGGGTACCCTGAGGAGACAATGACCCGCAGCCTTCACAGTAAAGCTCCTGCGTCATGGGCTTCACTTGATCGTCATGCCTTATCGCCTCATGCGTGGTTGGATTCAACATATTCAATGCATGGAACTCCTCTTTTCTTCCCCTACGAATAAGTGAGAATAATAAATAGAGCCCTATAAACCCGACTACAGCCATAGCTGCCGCCTTCATCAGACCCGATTCAAAGTGATAATTCCATAGTGCATGCATCACGACTGCCGCCAAAAACATCTCCATTGCACGTAGCCCTCTCGTCCACGGCTTACTGTCCCCCAAATTGAAGTGCTTATGCATGCTGCTTGCATACCAGATACCCACAGTTGCAATCGCAGTCCATGTTCCATGACCGAATGGCGATAATAATGCTCTCATCCATAGGACGGCGAGCATCCCAAGTGAAGAGGCTTCGTCTATATGCACCCATCCATAAATAATACTTTCCACTGCAGCAAATCCCATTCCTGCTGCGGCACCAAACACCACTGCATCCATCAGAAAATGGATTTTTCGCGTTCGAACGAGCATCACACAGACTAATAATTTTGCAGTTTCTTCTATTAGAGCTACAGACAAAGGTACGTAAAACTGCGAAAAGTCAAAGGAACTTGCTTTTGCTTCAAAAAGCCAAATCCGCTCTAAATACCAAGCCAGAGGGATAGCAACAATTGCGGTAGACACAAAAACTAAACCAAGCCTCCTCTGACGAAAGCCTATTAACTGCTGATTTCTCACAAAAGCTACGAATGCTAGGGGACCTACCACACCTCCAACAATTAAGGCGGCAATCTTCCACCATTGGCTATGAAGGAACAGTGCCAAGAAGGATAAGACAAGGAATCCACCGACCAGCCACAGCAACTGGTTAATCCAATTGTCTTTGGCTTTAGGTAGCGATTCATTATCCTCGATAATAGACTCCTCGCTAAAAGCAATTGTAACTCTCTCCATCAGATGGGGTGTTCGTATATTTAGAACCTCTATGAGTTGTTGACGAACCGGAGCATAATAGTCAAGTATAGTTAAGAATTCTAACTTACCCATGATCAGTAATTCACTATCTTCTACCGCGATCAACGTGTGTGAGGAAGCCGTGTCTGTTAGTAACTCTGTCTCTCCATAAAAATCCCCTTCACGAAGAACAGTCTTGCGCCGCTTTTGACCGTGAAGTTCGATACTCCCGCTACTAATCATGAGAAATTGATCCATTACCGCACCTTCTACGATAATCTCTTCGCCCTTCGTTACTTTCTTGATCGTTGTAATCTCTGCAAGACCCCGAAGTTCAGCATCAGGGATGACCGACCAAATTGTCGCTTTGCGAAGCATACTATGGATCATTCGGATCCGTGTATTCACAAGTACACTTTCATAAAATAATGGACTCAGCTTCGCCAAATATTCGAACGAGGAACGGTCTAGACGCAACGCTTGTACTGGCCCGATTGCCGTAACACTAGCTGATCTTTGTACGTTCCGAATCAGACCGATCTCTCCGACTAACTCTCCCGGTCCAAGTTCAGCCAAGAGCAGTGCCTGCCCAACTAAGTTAACCGAGGTGACTTGCACTTTCCCCTGCCATATAATGAAACAGTCCTTAGAGGTGGACTCTTCCATAAGAAGTCGCTGTCCATCCTCTAAAGACACAAGTTTTATAGCATTAATTACATTTCGTAGCTCATCATCAGGAATACCTCGTAATAACGGATGGTCACGTAGAAAATCGACTGCAGCACTTGGTATCATAGGTTTAACTCATCACCGCATATTTCCAATAACACTACTTCTGGAATCTTGCATTTTTTTAATAAAATTTGTCATTGTATCAAAAGCTTCGTTACGTTTATTCGTTAGACTTTGCAGGCGCAGCATGTCCATTTGCTGACTATTACTTGCACTATCAATCTGTGATTTGATTTGTCCCAACAGATTCTCAAGTTGCCCTTTTGTTTGCGGTATAGCCATACTCATAGCAGTAAACATGGCCCCCTGGTCATCTGCCAGCTTTACAGCAGCGTTGACCTCGGCACCTGAAGGAAGCTTCGCTAGCTCTTCATTGATCACTCCTAGCAATTGATTCAGTTTTGAGATTGTTTCATTCTTGGCTTGTACGGATGCGATTTGATCTTTCAACTGATCCTCTAACATACTTGCACGATTCGACTGTACAGCCATCATTGCTGCTTCAAGATCCATGCCCTGAATGTTAACCTGTGTCATACCACTCATATCAACGCTACCTACCGAATTTTGCGTGGCATTTCCATTCAGGGCATCCTTAACAGAGTTATACACCGAATTGTTATATAACAAAGCCCCTCCTACGATAATCCCCAGTACAAAAGTACCTGACATAGATAAAACTAATTTTTTCACGCTCATTTCATTTCCTCTTTTCATTTATGGATGATCATTGCGTCATTGCGATTAACAAATCCAAATATGCGCTTTCTTTGTTAATATTGTTATATCATTTTGGATGATTAATGGTCTGTAACCCCAATTACAATTTCCAAATAGTCGGACTCAAATTACATCAAGTATGTTTCTAAGTCTATCTATGTTGCACACGAGTATTTTCCTCTGATCAATACGTATTAACTGCTCATCCTGTAATCCAAGTAATGATTTTGTCACGGTCTCGCGCGCCGTTCCTGTCATATCCGCCAGGTGTTGATGCGTCAGCTTCAAATCGATTAGAACACCCTCATCAGAGGGCACTCCATGCTGTTCTGTTAGACGCAACAACACGCGAGCAATGCGCGTACGCACGTCAATAACGGTCAAGTCTGTTATTAATTTATTGGCATCACGTAGACGATCTAACGCTGTTTCCAAAATGCCGATTAGTATTTCCGGAATACTTTTTAATAAGGGTATGAAATCACGTTTTTTCAGAATACATAAGGTGGATTTCTCAATGGTTCTTGCAGACGCAGAACGTGCTCTTTCATTTTGCAATAAAGCCATCTCTCCAAAGAAATCACCTTCTCTAAAAATAGAAAGGATTACATCCCTAGAATGGTTATCTTGATAGATTTGAACAACTCCAGATATAACCAGATAGAGTTCCTCTCCCTCTTCACCTTCAAAAAAAATAGACTCTCCTTTTATATAAGTACGTTCGCTACATACCTTGGAAATTTCAGCTAAATACTCATCATCGAGATGTTCGAAGAACGGGAAATCTCGTAACAGTTGTGGATTCATCTTTAAGAGCAGCCTCCAGTGTATCAATTTATAATTTCTATTAGGCTTCAACTCTAGCAAAAGTTTAGATCTTTAGGACCATTCTTTATTGTAATACTTTTAAATTAAGATAAATAGTGACTGTAGTCATCAAATTATCATGTGACATTTTTACATTTTATGGATTAATAATCCTGGCAGGATATGCTTTTCTACAAGTCTTTAGACAGGTCATAGAAAGCAAAAAACCACATCCTCATGCGGATGTGGTTTTGGGTAGAGGCGAGGGGATTTGTTGTTGATGATAGCTTAGGACTTAGGAGGTGAAGGATTCATTATTTCAAGCCTACTTCACCTTATATAGTTTCCAATAACCATTAAACTCTTGATACAATGTAGTCCACTCTGCTCCATTTTCATAGAGATCCGGATACTTTTGGTTCACTCCATCTATGGACAAAACGGCTTTCGGGTTTGGAAGCAGGATAAAATCAATGTTATGCACTGCAGGATTTTCAAGCGATTCTACAAAATCATCATCACTTGTTATAACGAAGTTCTTAGGATTGCTGCTGCCCATAATAATTCTAAAGCTGCTGAATGAGTCTGTAAGAATCATCTGGTTAGGCACGTTTTTATTAATGAATGCTGTTACCGCTGCGCCAGCTTGTTGTTCTTCAAACAGCTTATTTTGACGGAAAGCCTCAAATTCATCGGATGCGATTTTCGGATTATTCATCATCATACCCATGACTACTCCGCTTATAAGCATCCCAATAATGAGCAGGGTTGATCCTACTTTACGAAATCTCATTTTGCTAATCTCGTAAGGAATCCACGCAACAACGATCGGAAATACATACATGTAGTATCGAATCCACGCTGCAGTCCCTCCCCTTAGCAAAAGAATAACTTGCATCGAAGGTATTGAGAGTGCAAGTATAAGCAGCATGAGAAAATCCCATCTGAATATTCGCCGCTCTATGATACGCATCACAAATATGATAATGAGCGGTATACTGAAATACCATAAACGCTCCGCAACGAAAATTAAAGTAGAAATAGGGTTATTAACCAGCGAAGTAAATTTCTCATCTTCCATTAATAAGGTAGCTTGTCCTAAATTCCCGTAGCTGGATGTCAGAAAGTAAAATCCATCCCCCATAATTGTATAGTTGAAGAAAATCCATAACAATCCTGAGAAAACAACCGGCGTTAATAGAAGAATCCACGTTCCCTCGACTTGCTGCAACCGCTCCTTCATTAATTCTTTTTTGGTCTGCATTATCCAGATAAGGACCGCTACTGCTAGTGCTGCCCCAAAAAATACAGTTTCGTAACGTGTCCAAAAAGCAAATGCAATTGCAATGGCTGCTATGACCAAAGGTCTTGCACCATCTTTATGCATCCAGAGCAGCATTTGGATCACAGCTATGTTAATGAAATAAATGAAGATAACCTCTGTTAGTCCATTAGCTCCATAATAAAAAATATACGGATTAAAAGCGTAAAGCAGTGCAAAGATGATGCTTAACCATTTGTTCAAACCGAATTGCTTTCCAGCCTTTACTAATAACGCTACAGTTAGAGCAGCAAATAAGCTGGAAACGATAACGGCAGCTAATCCTTCTGATGCAAGTGCTGGGAATAGGGGATAAAAAACAAGTAAAATCATCTCCATAAAACTCGGGAGAGGATTCCAGACAAACCCAATATTTGCAAGGCTCGGCCCACGACTATAAAGGACATAGAAAGCATTAGCTACACGGCTTGAAGCGTCTCCCGACATAAATCCATAAATGGATGTTAGGTAATATCCTACCCCCAACTCTAGTAACAAAACCAAAAAAAAGATAATATATTTTGATCGTTTCCATGTAACTGACATTCAATTCACCTATCCATTTATTTGTTGGCCTACATCGATGTATCCATTTTTGAATTTGCATGATGTGTATCCATTGTAGCGTGTCCGTGAGTCGTTTTTTCCCAATAAAATGGCTTGGTGACGAGTTGGATTGCCGCCTTAATTGCTGCGATACTCATCAACACCCAATAAATCGGCGTCAACAATGTGTATTTGATAAGTGAAAATGAAAATACTTTATTTCCTTTATTATGTAAATCTCTAGTTACCCAGTAAATACCAACAGTAAGACTATATACAAAAATAAAATTGCCAATAAACAATTCAAATGCGGCAAAATAATAAATTGGACCTGGGAAAAATAGAGGTATGATTTCCACTTTCGCCAAATACCATAACAACAGCATTGTCCAAAATATAGGGTTTAATAAAGGAAGCATGGGAGTTGCAAGCACCATCGCTTGAAAGCCAAAAAAGCCTTTTGCTCCGAGATCACGCCAAAGCTGAACCGGATTACGCATATGGACAAGCCATGTTTGCATATAGCCCTTAATCCACCTCGACCGCTGTCTAATCCAGTTGCCTACTCGACTTGTTGCTTCTTCCCATGTTCTGGAATCAACAATAGCCGTCTTGTATCCTTCTTTATATAGTCGAACTCCAAGATCCGCGTCTTCCGTCACGTTGTACGGATCCCACGCATTAATTTTCTTCAATACATCCGTCTTAAAATGATTTGAAGTGCCTCCCAAAGGTATTGGAATATCCAGTTGCATTACTCCTGGCAGAAGCAATTCAAACCACATGCTATATTCATGAGTGAACCAGCGGGTTAGCAGATTTTGATTGCTGTTGTAATAATTAAGCTTTGCCTGTATGCAGCAAACATTTTCTTGACTCGCCTGAAAGGCAAGGTATACCTTTTTCAGTTGATCCGGATCCGGACGATCTTCCGCATCATAGATAACTACATATTCTCCTCTTGCCCGTATAAGACCGTAGTTGCAAGCTTTTGGTTTAGTCTTGGGCAGACTGTGCGGCACAACAAGCACCGTAAAGTAAGATGGAGGCTTGAACGTTCTCAGCAATTCCTGGGCTTCGACATCGTCCTCTTCAATTAGCAGCCTGACATCCAATTTCGATCTAGGATAATCTAAGTTTTCAATATTTCGAATAAGCTGTGGAATGATATTGCTTTCCTTATAGATAGGAACCAGTATGCTATATACCGGCAAGGCTCTCTCATCTATAGCTGCAATTTCTTCCTCCGTGTACCTAAGCTGAGCTGATTCCTTTGCCCCGTAGATTAAAATGGAATATTTAAAGACCGACATCAATAAATATCCGATTTGAACAACGATGTTAAATATGATTAATGTCCATAGCCAATCCCATATCAAACCGCCCACAAATAATACACCGGATATAAGTAATCCAATGGTTTGTCTTTTCGTAAACGTAATATGTGCGGAATCTTCTGGTTTTTCGGCTATAAGCTTATCCGTACTTTCCAACATGAGCTCCTCGACGTAAACTTCTTTCCAGAATAATTCCATCTCGTCTCTAGTTGCCATTACTTGTTCAATCGGGCTGTCCAGGTATCTTTCTAGTTCCCTCACCTGTTCCTGAGATAGAATGCTACTCACCGCTACCAAGTACCGGTTGAAATGTCTATTTAAAATAATCGCATTATAAGCACGGGCCATCGTTTCTGGCAATTTATGCTCCTGCTCAAATGAAAACTCCACGCCGATACGACCCATATTATTCTGAGTGGCAATGGCCCGATATAGCTGATCAGGTTCAATAAAACGGAACGATAACAAAATATCTCCCAGAATACCTCCACTTTTCTGTTGAAACAAAAGAGCTTGATCCAGCTGTTCTTGCGTAATCTGCCCTGTATTCACCAGCATTTCACCTAGTCGTCCTTTGCTTGGAAGCTGCTGAGTGAATAATTGAATCGCTTCGCGATCCACACCTTCTAGTTTCATAATAATATCGCCTAGGCGACCGCCAAATCTTGTCTGGTAATCGATAGCTTCTTGCAGCTGTTCGTTCGTAATTAAGCCTTCGCTCAACAGTGCATCCCCAATACGTACAGGCTTCATACGAATATTCTTCCTTTCCTTAGGAGCCTGTGCTCTTCCCAGTCGTAGTCATATCTTGTTATGTCTTCTTCACTAACTTCAACACCAATTTGAACCTCAATCAGATCAAGGCTATCTATTGCTCTAATTGCATGTTTCGATCCACACTTAATATGAATCACATCCCCTGAACTCACAGTAAACCGTTGCTCATCAACAACGACATCCCCATTTCCGCTAATAATCGTCCATATTTCATCGCGCTTCTTATGAATTTGGTAGCTAATATGTTTTCTAGCCCACACATGCACTCGCTTCGTAACTACTTGCTGGTCCATCTCATTTTTCTCTATATCAATCACACGGTACCATCCATAAAGGGTTTCTTCGTACATAGGCCTTGCAGAAATGGGCTTTATTAGCTCCTTAAGCTTGGGACTGAGTTTTTTATCCGCGAACAAAATCCCGTCTGGACTGGCCGCGATAATTGCATTGGAAATCCCCATCACAACGATTGGGATCTGCAATTCATTGACGATATGTGTATTTACACTATCCTCACTTAGAATACCTTTTCCATTCAAGTAACTTGGCATCGTGGTTGTCCATTCATCCCAAGTTCCCAGATCACTCCATTTTCCTTCATACGGTTTCACGACAACGTTTCTTTCCTTCTCAACCACTTCATAATCAAAGCTGATGGCAGGCATCGTATGATATTGAGTAAGAAGCTCCTCGTATTGCCTAGGCCATTGTGACGCATCCAATAATTGAAGTAGATAGCCTAAGCGGAAAACAAATACCCCGCAATTCCATAGCGCACCCAAAGCAATCAATTGTGATGCTTCGTCTGAAGCAGGCTTTTCAACAAATCGGTCAATTGTTAACAAAGCTGCATTTTCATCTGAAGAATCAGGAAGAATATAACCGAACTTCTCTGAAGGATGTGTCGGTTTCAAGCCAATAAGCCCTATATTTGCTGTCGATGATTCAAATTCAAGCGCAAGCTGCCTAATAGCAGCAAAAAAGTCTTCATCCGCTTCAACATCGACAGGCATGACTACAACTACCTCATCTTCGTTCACATTCCATTTTGTATGCAAAAAACTCGATGCCAGACATATTGCTGGGAAAGTGTCCCTCTTAACGGGCTCGAGCACCAGAGTAACATCATCGCCAAGTTGAGATTCGATAACCTCTTGCTGCACCCTGCTTGCTGCAATTACCGCCGAAGAAGCAAGATCATACTTTTTTAAGTTGTTCCATACTCGTTGAATCATTGAAGTTTGACTTTCATTAATGCCATTATCACTATTCATTACCTTTATAAACTGTTTCGAACGATAGTCGTTTGACAACGGCCATAATCGCTTTCCAGATCCGCCAGATAAAAGTATTATTTTCATAGTATTCTCCTTCTAGCTATTAATGAAAGATCAAATATCTCAATGAAAGGAACCTAAAGGCAGCACTATTAATCTAGTTTATTTGACGATACTCATCCAAAATGGCAAATAGCCGTAATCACATCTAGATAATTCATACATAATCTAACATATTAACCTTCCAAATACTAGAATTCTACATTTTCCTTAAAAAAAGGATCCTATTATACAAAAAAATATGGTCAAATTGTTACAAGGACCCTAGAGATTGTAAATAAAGCAAAAACCACATCCTCTTGCTGATGTGGTTTTGCATGGCGGACCCGAATTGTAGCTATGCGAAATCACAATTCACCTGAGCTCAGAACCTGGGTAGCCTATTTACGTGTATACGGTTTGTAAAATTGTCTTATCCGCTAGCTTCAACAATAAATGCAGCATCTATTTTCACGTCAGGTTCGCACTTGCCAAGAGCTCGTTATAAGTTGTGATCTGCGGCTTCTTAGAACCATAATAAACTGGATTCGTAAAGGCGAGCAGCGTCCCCGCTTCATCACGAATGTCAAAGCGATACCAGTTATACGTTCCCTCTTCTAAAGCTATATTCCATTCCAGCACCTCAGGTACTTCTCCTGTGGCCGTTATAGATACATCCCTTACCGATTCAGCAATTCCGTTGTGGATCAGTGTCACTTGAGCGTTGACATCACTTGCTACGCTTAATGTGCAAGTCACCTCATGAGATGCTATTTCTCCTTGTTCCTGACTGAATGCAGCAGACAGGTCACAGCCGAAGCGATAAGTATTACCACCAGCTTGAATCGATGCCTCAATCACTGGACCGCGCGATACATAAACATGCCCATTTCGCACACCTTCTAATACTGCATCTGCACTCAGATCATCACACCACACATACGTAGCAGGATCCCCGATTAAAGAAGGAATTGGGCTATCATCATAGCTCTCAGTTGGAAGCATATGTGAGTCAGAGCCGCCAATACCTGTAATGCGGTAGCCTTCATTCCAGCTTGCTGTCCATAACTGCAATGCTTTCTCGGTAGCTACATTGTTAGGAGAAAAGGTCGGGTCATTCCATATTTCCATGGAATGTACTCCCTCCAACTGCGTCTCTTCGTATAGCCAAGCCCATGGCGTCAGCATCGGATGATTAATTGAGCAAATCGCCCCCAGCTCTGCCGCCTCTTTCATCAATCGATCCATACCCTGCTGAGTGGTTAGGCCTCCATCCGGTGAGGTTGCTCGCCAATCGATCCATTTTCGAAGTCCAAGTGCATTCCAGTGTCCGTCGCCAGCTGTTACCTCTACACCTGGAATGACGAGCGCATCTCCTTTAGCCCAAGATGTAGACATTACATTGTGATCTGTCGCTACAAAGAAATCCATACCTTGCTTCAGTGCCTGCTCACGATTCATAAGCTGAGTCATCTTGCCATCGGACAACACGGTATGCGTATGGAAATCCCCCTTGTACCAACGGCTTCCTGCCTGCCATATCTTCGCCCAGTCATAGTTTTCCATTATGAAGCCAGCATTCAGCTTGCCGCTGTTCCAATACTCACGTTCACCCTGAATTTGCGCCGATACATACTCGTCTGGCAATGTGCCACAACCAAATTCCCACTCAGCTTCAAAAGTTCTGCCTTCTTCATTTGAAACTTCAAGCATCCATGTGCCGGTCATAAGTGGCCCTGGCACCGCTATTGAACTCGTTAATTCCGGCTGGTTATGAACGACAATGAGCCGCTCGTTTCCACCATCCAGGAAGCAGAATCGAATATGTTTTTCCGAATCAAACAAATGTAATCGTCCCCACGATTTCTCCTTCTCATAAGTAAATCGAATCGCGAACCATTCGTACTCTTCGTCAGCCTCAATCGGGAAGTAGGTATTATTCTGTTCCAGCTTAACGGAAATTTGTCCTTTATTCATAGTTAGCCACCCTCGACATTCCAAGTTTAGTTGTACAATTCTTCATCTATCCAAGTGTTCCAATAATAATTATCCCTGCCGTAATCGCAATCGACATCATGACCCGCATTCTACCCTGCTGTTCCTTCAAGACTATTATGCCTAGCAGTGTTCCGAAGACGGTGCCTATCTCCCGGATCGGAGACAGATGTGCTAAAGGGCCTAGATTCATAGCAAATAAGAATAACAAGTAAGATCCTGGCGATAAAATGGAGCCGACTATAAGCGGCCCCTTATTGATCTTCCACTCCGTCTTGACCGCTTTCGAGCGCAAGGCAGGCAATGTTAGAACAAGCATATAGCCAATGTTGCACAGGGCCAGTAATGCAAGCGGTGGCATGAATTCCAATATGTTCTTATCTGTCAGGGTATAGCCTGTTATGCATAAACCAACCCCAAGAGCATACATAAGACCCTTCATATACTTCTTATCTTGCAGCATTGTTCGATTCAGCTTAAAGCCACCGATGCGGATCATTCCATAAATAATAAGCATTAAACCTGCCCATCCGAAGATGGATAGGGACTCGCTGTACATAAGTACACTTAGGACAGGAACGAGCAGTGCTCCTGTCCCACGCATAATCGGGTAAACCTGCGAAATATCACCGAACTGATACGCCTTCGATAGTAGTATGAAATACCCGCTCTGCAGCATTATAGATAGCAGTATTAAGCCGTAAGCTTTCAATGGAATCGTATTGCTTACTAGCCATTCAATCAGATATGGAGTAAGCAGCAAAAAACACGGGATATTAATCATCCATAGGAACACATCTTTGTTCATGCTACGTTTCGCAAACAAATTCCATATTGAATGCGTAAAACCAGATGCTAACACGAGTATGAGTGCGATAGTTGTCATTGTTTAATCACCGAGTTTCTTGTAAAGGTTTTGACTCGTACCAGTATCCTTTTATTCCTTTTTCCAAACGTATCAGTGCTTCAAGGTAAAAGTAATCGCCCCATATCATATAATCATCTGGAGCTACATTTCCTCGTACATAGTAGGACCCATGTTTTAATAATCCCTCGGCTCCTTCTTCACCAATAGTTGAATAATGAAGAACGAGTGAGGTCATCGTCAGCTCAAACTTCTCCTCAAACTCAGCGCGATCGGGGTCTGTATCGTCAAGAAGACTTAGCAGCTCGATCAAGCCAGCTGCGACGATCGCTGAAGCGGAACTGTCTCGATACGTATTCGCATTAACCGGAGCATCAAAGTCCCAATAAGCCACATAATCTTCTGGCAGTTGCCCAATAAAATAGGATGCCATACGCTTCGCCGTATCCAAGTAAACTTTATATCCTGTGTGACGGTAAGCAAGTGAGAAGCCATAAATACCCCATGCTTGACCACGAGCCCATGTAGATCCGTTCGTAAATCCTTGATGTGTCGCTCCGCCAAGTGCTTCACCCGTTTCCGTATCAAACACAAACGTGTGGTATGAGCTATCATCCCCACGCACAAGATATCGCAGGCTTTGATCAGCTTGCTTAATTGCAACCTGACGATAACACTCTTCCCCTGTTTGTTGATAAGCCCAGAACAATAGCGGGAGATTCATGAGACAATCAATGATCATTCGTCCCCCATGCTGTGCATCACCAGACAGTCCCCAAGCTTGAATATACTGTCCATCCTCGCGCCAACGACGCATGAGTACATCTGCCGCTTGTAGTGTCAATTCTCTTGATTCCTCATCCTGCTCCACCACCCATTGCGCCTGCGAGGATAACGTATAGAGGAATCCAATGTCATGATGATCAAGAACGATGTTCTGTTCCATTCTCCGCTTGAAGCTTTTTACCGTAAGGCGTGCTGCCTCACGGTAAGCCTCGTCGCCAGAATACTCGTAGCACAGCCACAGCATTCCGCTCCAGAACCCGTTTGTCCAATCATCATTATTGTTCAATTCATACCTGCCGTTAACACTGACATGTGGGAAGCGATCTCCGAAACGCTCCACATTATTTTTGATCTTCTCCATTGCATCTTCAATTGCATGTTTCCACATGTCCTTACACCCTTTCCACGATCCATTCATCTCAGCGAAGCATTCGTTGCAGAACTGCAGCAGCCTCACTAGATAGTCTACATCTTCCTTAGCCCAATGATTGTCCATATCCTTGAATGTCTTCACATGCTCAACCAAGATGTAGGAATGTCATACAGAATGCTACTATAATTGAAATCCGTCTCTTTCTGATGCCCATTCAAGGTCTCCTCCTACTGAACCCATAGTAATGTCACCCTAAGTCCGGTTGATCCTGAAGTGTAACTTGCAGGTCCTTCGTACCATGCAATTCGAACACAACAATCTCATTCTCACCCGCACGCAGCAGTGGCCCTGGAACATAAAGCGTCTTCTGCGGTCCTGCCTCCCAATAACGTCCGAGATTGAAGCCATTTACGAATACAATTCCCTTTGTCCAGCCCTTAAGTGCTAGAAAGGTGTCTGCGATATCTGCCTCTTGCTCAATATGGAAGGAGCCCTTATAAAATGCAGGTCCTTCTTTTCCTTCCTCAACATTAACAACAGGTTCATGTTGTAAATCGATATTGTCCAGGGGTAGACTATGAATCGTCCAATCAAATAGGAACTGAAATCCCAATCTCGCACCCTCGGTAATTCCCTTACAATCATCTCTTAAATACGGTCCATAATTCGTTCTGCCCATATTCTCTACTAGAATACGAAGCTCAGCTCCGCCCTCTGGTACATGGAACTCAATCGGCTGCGGATCCCAACGCTCAATAACCCCCTTATACTCTCCATCGAGGAATACGAGCGCACGATCATGTACCTCCTGCAAGACCAGTGAACAATTTTGTCTAGGACCGGAAACCTTCGTTGTATATAAAATGAAGCCATAATCCTGCCCCAGCTTCTCCATCGGCTCTGGGCAAGTCCGTTGCACAGGTGTCGACAGCACTGGCAGTAGGTCAAACAGCGGTGCAACTGGCTTCATCTGAACACTGCCATACCCCATCTTGCGAACAGGCTCAGGAAGCGGCATTAGCTTCGTATTGAAATATTTTGCAATAAGCTCCCTCAACAAAAGGTACTTCTCCGTAACGTCTCCCCATTCTGTCAGTGGGCTATCATAGTCGTAGCTAGTTACCGTCGGCTCATATGTCCCATGATTGTTGGCACCATTGTAGAATCCAAAGTTCGTTCCGCCATGAAACATATAAAAGTTAACCGATCCGCCAGCCTTAAGCATATCCTCAAACACATGCACAGCATCCTGTGTATCTCGCGTATGATGCGGCTTGTTCCAATGATCGAACCACCCGTTCCAATACTCCATACACATTAGCGGCTTATCCGGCTGCACCTGCTTCAAACTATTAAAGGCTTCCTCCGTTCTCGAACCAAAATTAACGGTTTCAAGAACTCCTGGAACCATACCGCCTTGCAGCATGAAATCTTCCGGGCCATCTGAGGTGAACAGCAGGACATCCATCCCGCGTGAGATCATGCTCTCTCGTATATGTTCAAGATATTTCAGGTCATTCCCATAGCTTCCGTACTCGTTCTCTATCTGCATGGCGATGATCGGACCGCCATTCGTACATAACAACGGCTTCAGCTTCGGCAGCAGCACATCATAATAAGAATCTATCTTAGATAAAAATGCCTCGTCATAGCAGCGCAAGCGCATCCCATCCTCGGCAAGGAGCCACGCCGGCATTCCACCGAACTCCCACTCCGCACAGATATAAGGACTTGGACGTACGATGACATGTAAGTCTAACTCTGCTGCTGTTTCGATAAATGTCACGATATCGGCCATACCCGTAAAACAGAATTTACCTTCCTGAGGCTCATGAATATTCCATGCAACGTACGTTTCTACCGTGTTAAAGCCGCAAGCCTTCAGCTTGCTCAAACGATCCTTCCAATACTCAGGAATTACACGGAAATAGTGGATCGCTCCTGACACAATCGTTAGGGGTGTACCCTCATAAATAAATTGATCTCCTTGCACTGTGAATGATGCCATATTACATACTCCTTTACTCATGAACTCGATGTAAGCCCCTACTACCTGTCATTACTATTCTGAGCATGAATTCTCGCCAACGAGACGATTAATCTCTTCACGCTTACGGACATACCATTCCGCCTCTTGTGGGTATACTTCAAAGGATAATTCTTGCTCCAAGCCCTCCTCCAATAAAGCGATTACTGCCTCTCTTCCGATTTTCTGATCAAGTAGCTCAAGTGCGCGAAAATCCTGCAGAGCTTCCGTAAGCACCTCCAGTCTGATTGACTCGATCGGCCCCTCAGCGCCTGGATATACCAAAAATGCATCGCCCGCTGGGAATCCACCTCCTGCATCCGTCACTTGGAATGGATCAATCGGATACTTCGAGAACTGCGCATACCAGAAGTTGTAACCCCAATGCAAAAATCCCTTAAGCTTTAGCTTGTAAAGTTGCATCCCGAGTACACGATTGCGTGATGACGGCATATGAAGAAAGCGATTAGAAACGAGCTTGTATTGGGCACAGCAATAATAAGTCCATAGCCCCTCTACGCCATGATCCAGAAATGGTCGAATACCATTGCTCGCTGGAATCGGATGCTTAATTAAACCACTTTCATAAAATTCATACTCAGAGAGCGCATCAATGATCGGAAAACCTTCTAGAATTGGCCTAATAAGTTCACTCGCTGCACGATAAGTATCCATGTCCGCAAGATTCGGTTCATCCGATAGATGGAAATAAACTCGCTGTTCTAAATGATTTTCTTTAACAAACGCTAAAAGTTCTTGTAAAAATAACGTAAGGAATCCCGTGTACTCCGGATTTTTAGAATCGGTATCCCATCCAAATAGTTGCTTTAATTGACCATCAACCATAGCCATTACTTTTGGTGCATGCTTGGCACCCCATTGTGTAAATAGATGAGAGAACTCAAAATATTTCATTCCACTGCGGTCACACAGCTCTATCCAGCGCTTTAATCGTTTAAAAGTGAAGTTATACTTCTCTCCTGTCCGCTCTACTTGAACAAGTTGTACGGTTGGGCGGTCTCCCCCGATCTCCGTGTCTAACGGAGGTGTAAATAAAGGGGTTAGAATCATATTCATTCCATGTTTCACCGCGGTGTGGATGTATTGCTCAATCAACTGCCAATGGTACTCGCTAAATATGTCGGTTTTATAGTAGGTAGCCAAGCAGTCTACATGGAACCATTCCGTATGTATAAGCGACTGCTCCGGCAATGTTGCCGCGATCACTTCCAGCGTAAATGTTTCCTCACTTACTAGTTCGCCGCTATCATTTGCGATTTGGATACAAATATCAAATAATCCCGCCTTAGCATTGAGCGGTACCTCAACAGTGATCCATATTGAGCGCCATTGATTCGGATAACCAGTTAAACCCCGATTCGTATCGAACGGAATTAACGCATCTGGATAAAGACCCGGCGTACTTCTTAAGACATGTTCATCTGCATCGTGATAGCTCACCATATTAGCAGGCACTAGCTCTACAGTTCGCACAGTGATATTGGGCCCCAACTCGGATTGCTCGGCCCGAACTTGAAGCGACCGCATAAGTACATTTGCCCGATATGCAACCTGGAAAGAATAGGATTCACCAAGTAGTGCCGAGCCTCTAAGTTGAGTTGGTGCATGCAGTTCTTCATCAGCAAATACCTTGATTAATGAACTGATACATCTTGTTTCCATCCGTGCAGCTCTATTCAACATTTCCACTTCTTTTCCCCCCATATGAATTGGTAAAAAGGATAAGCCCGGCAAACTCGACTGACTATTCGAACTTACCGGGCTTATTTAATTACTTAATTACTTACTTGCTTTGTAAGCATCGCTAGTATCTTTGAGATGCTGCTGGAAGCTCGGGTCTGCTTTCAGTCCATTAATAAACTTGTCCCAATCCTCCAAGCTGGATTTTTTGATAACGACATTTGTATACATATCAACAAACTTCTTCTGCCAATCGCCGCCTTTTTCCATCCATGCTTCGGTATTTGGCAATCCTGCAGCAGGATTCTTAATCGAAGATTCTGAGATTGTATCGATCAGCTTACGATTGTACTCTAATACTTCTGCTGGCATTCCAGGTCCTTCAGCACGTTGGTATTTATTGAAGAAACCAGAAATCCATTGTGCTGTTGTCGCTGTACCGTATCCTTGCTTCTTACCTTCATCTGTTTGAACAATAGAACCATCTTCAGAAACGGTATAATCCTTGTCTTTGATACCATATGTCACGAGATTGTAGCCTTCTTGAGTAGCGGTTTCGTTGTAAACTTCAAGAATCTTCTTGAGCTTGTCTTCGCTAACCGATTTGTTAACTAGGAACAATCCATAATAACCATAAGCTTGCTCATTGTATTTCTTGCCGTCTTTTGCAGCTGGAATTTCATACGCCTTCAACTCAGCTTCAGGCTTAATCTTCTGCAGCTCTTGGCCAAATATAAATGCTTCGTTAATATTACCGAATGAGATACCCGCTTTGCCTTGAATCATCATTTCTTTCACTTGACTTGACTTCATAACTGGTAAGTCCGGTGTAATAAGACTATCACCATAAGCCTTGCTCCAGAATTCAAGCGCTTCTCTCGCTTCAGCTGTTAACCAGTATGGCTCAAGACCGCCATCCGCTGTTTCCTTCCACGATGTACCTGCACCAAACATAGTCATCATATAAGGACTGACGCTAGCTTGTACCATACCGTAAGTATCGTTTTTACCGTTTTTGTCAGGGTCATTCTTTGTAAAGGCCTCTAATACTTTGTAGAATTCTTCCATAGTAGTGGGAGCAGTCAATCCTACGTTTTTGAGCCAGTCTTCACGAATCAACAGCGACTCATGCCCGTCCAATGGACGAACGCGTGGAATACCATAAGATTTTCCTTTGAACTTAATATTGTTAATTGCATTCTCCGGATAGCCTGCTAGATTAGGATAGTCTGGCAGGAAAGGAGTCAAATCCCAGAATGCACCTTGATCTATTGCAGTTGAGAATGCAGGGTCATTAATATCCTCGATGAGAACGACATCTGGCAAACTCTTCGAAGCAAGTAATGCATTCAACTTTTCTTTATAGTTATTAATTGGGTAGAAGTCGATCTGAAGCTTTACATTCAATTTTTCATTCAGCTGTAGAATGCTTTCAAGATCACTACTAGGGGATTCACCATAAGTCATCGTACCGATATTGATCTCAACTGGCTTTTGCTGCTCAGACTTGGAAGCATCTCCAGCAGAATTGGTCTCACCACCCTTTGCACAACCCACCAACATACTTGTAGTGAGAACTAACACCATTAGCATGGTCATCCAACTTCTTTTTTTCATTTGTAAAAACCCTCCCTTTTATCTAATAAATTAATATATAAGCTTGGTTTACCCCTTAACCCTTCACGGAGCCAACCAACATACCCTTAACAAAGTACTTCTGAAGGAACGGGTAGACCATAATGATAGGTAGAGAAGCAACGACTACTGCCGCCATCTTAATTGTCTCTGGAGGAAGCATCTGCTCACTCTGTAGCATTGCAGCTACGGATGGATCTGCTATATTCGTTGAAGCTTGTATCAGCATCATCTGCAGCACAACCTGCATCGGCCGAAGTTCATCTGAATTGATGTACAAAACGCCATTGAAGTACGTATTCCAGAAACCTACTGCAAAGAATAGCCCGAATGCAGCGACCGCTGACAGCGAGATCGGGAACATAATTTTGAAAAAGACTCCGATATCATTACATCCATCAATCTTCGCTGCTTCCTCTAGCTCCTCCGGCAGTTCCTGATAGAAGTTCTTCATCAAGAATACATACCATGCACTTGTAATTGCCGGTAATATCAACGACCAGATGGAGTCAATAAGACCTAATCCTTCAACTAACATGAAATTTGGAATCATTCCTGGGTTGAACAACATCGTCATTAGAATAGCAACTAGAAAAAACTTCTTCCCGAAAAATCGTTTCCGTGACAGAGAATACGCCAAGGCACTCGTCACCATGATACTAATCGCAGAGCCGACAATAGCTAAGAAGGCACTAACCCCTAATGAGCTCATAAACATCTTGGTTGATAGAATGTACTTATAGGAGGAAAGACTCCAGTTTTCCGGAATAAGAATTAATGGCTTGCTCAAATATTCCGAAGGATCTGTAAAGGATACGATTATGACATAAAGAAAAGGTAGTAGTGTTACAAGCCCGATTAAACTGAGCACACCATAAATGATGCCGTTTGTCACTTTATAGCCGAGGGACTTATTCATTAGTAAAGACCCTCCTCACCAAATTTTTTAGCTAAACGATTGGCTGTTACTACAAGTACAAGACCAACAACCGACTTGAATACTCCAACGACTGTCGCATAACTGAAACGACCGTTCTGTATCCCTGCCCGATACACATATGTATCAAAAACATCCGCAACATGCGATACGGGAGAACTCATCATCAAGAAGATCTGTTCAAACCCTACCTCCATCACTTGACCGAGCCTGAGTATGAGCAACACGACGATTGTACTCCTGATACAAGGCAATGTAATCTTCATAATTTGTTTCCATCGGTTCGCACCATCAATTTGCGCCGCCTCATACATTTCTTGATTGATACCTGCAATTGCAGCCAAGAAGATGATTGTACCCCACCCGGCTTCTTTCCATATGCTCTGAGCAGTTAACAAACCCCAGAAGTAATTCGGCTCTGTCAAGAAAGCGATCGGCTGACCGCCAAGCTCGACAATAATCTTGTTAACAATTCCATCGCTCTGTCCAAGAATGATAAAACAGATACCAGCAATGATTACCCAAGATAAAAAGTGAGGTAAATAAACTATCGTTTGTATTACTTTCTTAAATCTCATACTCCGAACCTCGTTAATGAGTAATGCAAGAACGATCGGAATCGGGAAGAAGAAGATGATATTTAGTAAGCTAATCGCCATCGTATTTCTAAATAAGAGAAAGAAGTCTGGATTCGTGAAAAACTCACGGAAATATTTGAATCCGACCCATTCGCTTTCCCAGAACCCTAGGTATGGAGAATAGTTTTTAAATGCTAAACCTAGCCCCCATAGCGGGAAGTACTTGAAGATTAAGAAGAAGAGAAGACCTGGAAGTGCTAGTAAGTACAAATATTTCTCTCGACCAAATATGACTTTGAATCGAGCCCATAGGGAGTCTTTCGGATTTAATCTTTGTCTGTCGGCTTCATATGCCTGTGATAAACTTGCGTTCGCTAATTTAAGATTAGATTGCGGCAAGGGTTTCACCACCTCCAACGATTTTGTTTGAACCTGGTTGACTGTAACGTTTCATGTCTGCATCTTACAAGCTGCAACGCCCATCAACAATGACCAATTCTTATTCGCCTGAGATCCTTGTGCAATAATTGCGAATAGCTTGATACTACTGGGTTTATGAACACTTCTAGTCTCAATAATTAACCTCATTAGCCCTGAGAGATTATAAATTTGCACCTCATAAAAATCAAAAAAAGACTTGCAAGAACGAGAGGTTTCATTTCTCTCGCTCTTGGCAAAGTCTTATTAAAAAAAAGTGCATTTAATTTAGTCAGGAATACTATTTTCGATGCATCTCTCGATATTGCCCCGGCGGTAAGCCCACCTGCTTCTTAAATACACGAATGAAATTTTTAGGGTTATATCCTACCTGCTCCGCTATTTCATTGACCAATAAATCAGTCGTTTCTAACAACTCCTGGGCTTTGGCTACACGCAATTGTGTGACATACTCGATAAAGGAAATATTCATCGTCCGCTTAAACAACTTGCTTAAATATTGCGGGCTCAAATTGCATATCTGTGCACACTGGTCAAGAGAGATATCAAGATGATAGTTTGCCTTGATATAGTCCGTGACCTTCTCAATAAATTGCTCATACTCTTGATTCTTCTTACTATTCACATACAGCATAATCGGTTCGAATATACGATCCATAAACCACTCATTAATTGAATGTATAGTTGTGAGTTTTCTCAGATTTACATTGAGTTCACTAGTTGTATAGCCAAATAATTGCTCCGAATTTATATCCATTAAATATACCATTCGTAAAGTAGTAGACAACAGCTGATCGTAAGACATCATAATGAGCTCTGGATTGTGTACAGCGGATTGTACTTTATCAGAGAATGCATCAAGCATCCGCTTCGTTTCAGAGAGATCTCCCACCAGCAGCGAATCGGTCAGATGGTTCTCAATCTCCGTTGGATAACGGTACATCATCGAAATCGCAAGCCCTTTGCTCTCAATAATCTGATTTCCCCCATTAATCATCCGCGAGTGAATCGCAAGCTGCGCCTCACGATATAAATCAGGCAACTCCTCCACATGCGATGTGGTTCGACTCAAACCGATCGTCGCCGGAGATTTCAAAAAATGAGTAATCTGCTCACGTATCCTGTCAATCACAGGCTTCAGCTTATCTGACCAAACGTCTACCTCTTCATGCTCTGTCCATAGCCAAACCACAACTTGATCATTAAAAGAGTTGATGACCAAGCCCTCCAGTTGCTGATGCTCCAATAATTCTGTCGTCATATTCTTTATGATGAAGAGAATTAGATCCCTATCCGTCTCTTGGAACTTGGTCACTTCGGATAGGTGATCATAGGCAATAATAAATACAACTGCACACTGCTTCTCCGGAATAGAATGCCTGCGCAGAAGCTCCAGTAAATATTCACGACGGTCATGAGTAAACTGCCCCTCCATCAACCTTAAGGCGAACAGCTCGCGAATAAGTGGAAATTGTTCATTTAATTGTTCTTCTAGTTGACTCGCTTTACGGTTAATTTCCTTCCAACGCTGATTCACATAACTGAACTCATCGGTTCCCATATCCGCGGTTTGATTATCGCTGATGAGAGAGACTAGCTTCCGAATCGGACTATACACTTTCCTAGTGCCGATCATCGCCAATGCAATTCCTGCAGCAAGTACAGCAAGTACAATTCCTATCGTAATGCCTGCAATCTGCCTTGCACTGCTATACAGTTCCGCCGTCGGGATCATATCCACAAACAACATCTTTTGGATTGGAGATTCCGTAGAGGTCACTAAGTACTCTCGGTCCTGCCATCGATAGATAAACTCTTGCTCACCTTTTTTTGTAACCGTTATCAATTCATACAAGTCTTCAGGCACTTCGCTTCCGTTCAAATGAAATACAAGTTGACCGGTGTTATCCATCACATACATTTGCTCATGCTCGTATTTAAGAAATTGTTTTGTCAGTGATTCAAACGCTTTATTATCTATGATGACCTGGATAAATCCGATAGGTTCTTTTGAATGTAAAGGTACTGTACTTGTTAACGTTATTCCTGAATCATAGTCTTTGCCACCCTGAGAATAGCCTACTTTCCAATCTAGTTGCTGATTTTTATCCAGTAGGTTCGCATACTTCACCCGTTCCACTGCTGATTCGATCTTTATTCCACCGTAAGTTGATGATATTAAGTAGTTCTCATCCAATGTATATAGCGAAATATCCTTAACACGAGAATTTCCGTTCATAAAAGCTAACAAATTCTGATATACACCCGTATAGAAGCTGGAATAATTGATTCGCTTCATTTCATTCAAGTCTGAAGTAAAGAACGAGCTCAGTTCCATCTGGACTAAGTTATTCTGAACCGCTTCCAACTCGGTATCCATCGTCCTTGAAGCGTAATTCAAGATTTGAGTAATATCTTGGCTAACATTATCTTTAATAGCATTAGAAGTTAATACATAACTAGCAATTCCAACGATAACGATAGGAATGATCGATGAAAATAATGTATATGCAATCATTTTGCGATAAAATGATGGATACTTCAGCAATTTTTTATTCCAAATTGTTCGGTAATCATCTTTAAGCTTCATATTGTAATCTCCCATGTTGATAAACTATGTCCTCAGCGTACAAATCATTTGATATGAAGTCAATAACTACTAAAAAATTCCCGATAATATTATAGTCTTAAACTAACACTAATAATCTGCAATGATTCGAGTCTTAAGATCATAGTAAAAAAGCGACCCTGACCAAAAAAGCTGCCAACGATATTTCAATATCGTTAGCAGCTTTTATTTTATAAAACTATCTATTCCAACTTCATATAATACAGATTCGCCGTACTATCCTTCGTAATGGTATGTGCGCCCGCAGTAAGTGAGATAGTGGCAATGCCATTCGTTATAGGATAACTTGTTCCATCCACTTTTATTTTAGTTCCTTCTGTATTGAACACTAGGGTTAGGGTTGAAGCTTTTGCAGCTGTGAACTGAATACTGGTTGCACTCTCAATTTTTAGACATTGAGTTAGGGTTAAACCCTGATATGTCACATTTCCCTTACTTGTTGAGAGATTTCCTTGGATATTGAAGAAGCTGCTCGTTGTTCCATCAGTGGTAAAGTTATGAACGGTTGCTCCCGCTGTCGGCACTGGCGTTGCCGTCGGTGTCGTTGTCGGTACAGGTGTTGCTGTTGGTGCTATTGTTGGAGATGGAGTCGCTGTTGGCACAGGTGTTGCTGTTGGCGTTGGTGTCGGACTTGTTGGGTTTGAATTGCCCCCTACAGAGACAAGCCCCGTTGTGTAGCTTCTGATTGCAGACATCAGTGCAGTATTCAGCGCATACGATGCGTCATCCACGGAATCATTAAATGCCCATGTGAAGTCTCCGCCATTCAGACGTCCGGCTTTTGCGGTAACAACCTGTTCTACATTGCTTACGTTGTCAATATTCGATACGTTCACTCCAGTTTGGACGTTCGTATCGAAGTTATTATAAGCTGTTCCGCCTTTTAATGCTTTGTATGAGCTTGGGATGGTTTCATTTCTCGACGAGGCTAAATAGGCATCAAATGAGGTTGCATTAGCAGGAGCTGTCCCTGTATTGGAGTTAGCGTAGATAAGACTTGAAGCATCAACAATTAGATTGTTATAAGCTTTAATCATACCTCCATTTTCACCGGAGAACGTACCCTCACCTAAAGCATCTGTACCCTGTAAGGAACTAAGCATTGGGTCTTTAGTATTTCTAAAAACATTGGATTCCACAAAAGCCGAAGCTCCGGTTGTAACGCCGATACCATATTTCGAGACTCCATCATAGAAGTTATTATAGACGTGGACAGAGGCCACTCTGATCCGCGGATGACGGGAGTCCGAATGATCGAACCAGTTATGGTGGAAGGTAACAAAGAATTCTGCAGACTCACTAAGTCCGACTAGAGCAGCTTTTCCGGAATCAAAGTAATGGTTGTACGAGATGGTAATGTACGTTGATCCTTTTTTGAGGTCCGTAGATCCGTCGCCTTTGGCTTGGTCCGCATCGCTCCCTGCAGATCCATAGAAAATATCATTATTATGCACCCATACATTCGCATTGCCTGTATCCATTGAAATACCATCGTCAGGAAATAACATTACACCCAGATTTCTTACTTCCAAATTACCAACATATCTAAGCAGCAATCCCCAGCCGTATGCATAAGCATCTTTTCCGATACCTTCGATTGTAATATTCATTTCCGAATAATTATTTTTACCTTTGACTTCAAGATATCCACTGCTGTTAAGCTGTCCACTCAGGTCAGCGACTGTAACTTTACCGATAATTCGGATGGCAAGTGGGGTTGTATCATAACCTTTTTGTCTCAGAGCCAAGATGCTACCAAGACCAACGCCTGTTTGTACAGCGCCCGAGCTGTTGATTTTCACATCAAGTGTTACGGTATTCGCATTCTGAGATGTTATATACAGCACTTGAGTACCATTCTTGAGGGTTCCATTCTCATTATAAGCGCCAGAACCGGTACCAAATGGCGAGCTTGCCGAAAAAGCAAACCCTGATCGATCATATGACGTTACGGATAACGTATTTGATACCGCACTTGCCGTTCCTCCCCCTGACAGGGTAGCTTCAACCTTCATTACATAACTTCCAGCTGCAAGCCCTACAGCATCCGCTCTCCAATAGGAAGAATATTTGCGGATCAATTCATTATCAATCTGTTGGTACCCCGAATCTGATGCGCTTGCCTGTTTAACATATACGTTATATCCTGTCGCATTACTTACAGGTGACCATTCCACATATGCCGCTTCATTCCAGCCTCCACTGCCTGTTATCGAAAGACCAGCAGCATGCACTACTGTATTTGTCCATCCACCTGCTATCAAAGAAAGCGCAAGAGAAAACAACACACCAATACTGATTACCTTGGCAATACTTTTTTTCATTTTATTCCCTCCTGATTCTAATTTGTTGCAGATAGAATTGTAACCGCTTGCAATAAGATATAAAGTTTCCTTTTCACCTCCTGAAATATTACATTTTATGGGACTAAAACATCCTCAACATATCAGAACAGAAATCAGTTCCGATACAATCATTTCCTCATATTTTTCACATCTAACAGTATTCTGAGTTAATGATTATAGGACAGAGCATTGATACACCCGTACTTTCAGCAATGTATCCTGAACTCTTGTGAAAATACAACATGAATAGCCACACAGTAGCCAGCACATAATAAAATTCACAACCATTAGATAATCAAGGGAGGAGCTTTCAATTGAGTGCAAATCAACCAGATAAGAATCTAATCAACACAGTAAAAGAACTTGAAGCCACGCCCGTAAACAGCCTGGAGGCCCAACAGCAGCAGCAAGCCCGTAATGATCGCCGCAAACAAGCTCTGCATGACAGCGACGGCAAATTCTCAGAAAATGAATCTGGGAACTTCCATTAGAGTCTTCAGCTATGTCCGAACCCCAATAAATCGCACGTTTTATGATCCTTTCCAAAATGAAAAAAACGTAAAAAAGCGACCACGATGGTCGCTTTTTTACTGATATTAAGAAATGCCTTCTCCTGCAAATCATTCTTATCTTCAGTATCCTGATGAATACTCTTTGCTTTCTTTTAAGCGAGCGATATCATGGCCCGTCGGGTTTTGGAAGACACGAAGCCCAAATATCGGTACAACTGCAAAAATGTGATCAAAGATATCAGCTTGAACCGATTCATACACCACCCAGTTAGTATCATTGCTAAACGCGTAGATTTCTAAGGGCAGTCCATTATCCTCTGGCGCTAGCTGTCTGACGATCAGCGTCATATCCTTATGAATTTTAGGATGATTCCTCAGATATTCATGGATATATTCTCTGAATACACCAACATTCGTGAGATGTCTTCCATTTACTTTACTCTCCGTATTGATTTGATGTTCGATATTATAAATGCTAATTTCATTTAATCTTGCCCTTATAAAATCGGAAAGGTAGTGAATCTTCTGGAATTCCTCCATCATTTCTTTTGTACAAAAGCATATGCTGCTTGTATCGATATGAATGCTTCGTTTAATCCTTCTGCCGCCAGATACTTGCATGCCCCTCCAGTTTTTGAACGAATCTGAAATAAGGGCGTAGCTAGGAATCATGGTGATTGTTTTATCGAAATTCATAACCTTTACCGTATTCAATGTAATGTCAATTACATCACCATCCGCATTATATTTAGGCATTTCGATCCAGTCACCTACACGCACCATATCATTAGATGATAATTGAACACCTGCCACCAAGCCCAATATAGAATCTTTAAAAATTAGCATAAAAACAGCTGATAATGCACCTAACCCACTAAGAATAATCAATGGATTCTGACCAATGAGGTTAGAGATCACCACAATAACACCAATGATAAATAGAATAATCTTTGCAACCTGAATGTACCCTTTGATCGGTCTAATCTTGGAGACCTCAAACGAGCGATAAATAGCATCGATGGCATTAAGTAGTGCATTAAACACCGTGATAGTTACGATAATCATATAAGTTAAGGCGGATTTTTCAATAAAAGCCTGATATAGCGGAAAGATAGACGCAGAAAAATAGATGATGAAGGCTGGCGCGAGATGCGACAGCTTGTGAAACACTTTTTTCTCCAAAACGATATTATCCCATGCATACCGATCCTTACTAATGAAATGAATAATTATCTTCAGCACGATTTTTTTAGCTATTAAATTGGCCAGTACAGAGAGTAGTGCTATAAATAAGACCATGATTATATTCGAAAGATAACCTGTCATTTGTTCGCTTACACCGTATCCTGCTAGTTGATCTTTTATAAAATTCATCATTTCCTCCTGATGCGTGTTACTTAAATTGTTTGATGAAATGGTCTAGCACTAACATTCGACGTATTGATCGTTGCGGGTGAACTATTATTGCCTAGTTTCAACTAATTGTATTAACCTGGTCAACGCGCTTGAGTAAATTGTGTCATGTCTATGCACAAACCATACCTGCAAATCTCGATACTCTTCAGGCAAACGGTGGGAAGTGATTATGCCCTGTTCTTCCGCCTTGGCAATCGATGACTGTGGCAGCATAGACACACCAAGTCCAGAGGAAACGCCATCTAGAATAACTGCTAATGTGCCAAATTCCATAATCTGATAAGTGGTCAGGCCAGTGCCTCTCAGAAAACTCTCTGCTTTCGCCCGATGCGTACATCCAACGTCAAAGAACAACATCGGTTTCATGAGTAGCTCATACATTTCGTTTTGTCCCGGTTCAGAGATCAACACCAACTCCTCTTCAAAGGCCGCGATATGTTCTATATCTGGATCATCAACAGGACCATAGACGAACGCTCCATCAAGCTCGTAATCCAGCACCTTTTGTAAGAGCGCATGTGTCACACCCGTAGTGAGCGATAAATTAACATCCGGATATCGTGATTGATACTCGGCCAATAGAGGAGTCAGATGAATGACTGCAGTCGCTTCAATGGAGCCTATCCGAAGAGGCCCTGCAGGATGGTCCGAGTATTGTGTAGTTTTCACAGCCTCGTCCATCAGAGTCAGTATTTTATCCGCATATCCCAGTAAATTCTCGCCAGCCAAAGTTAGCGTCATTCCTCGATTGGATCTCCGAAAAAGGGGTGTTTTCAACTGAGCCTCAAGATACTGAATTCGGGTCGTCACATTAGACTGTACATAGTTCAACATTTGCGCAGCCTTGGTTATGCTACCCTCTCGAGCCACAGCCTGAAATATTCTTAAATCTCCGCTTTCCATTTCTATGTCACCTGCTTGGTATGATCATTTATGATACTCACATTCGGTTTTGTTCATTTTACTGTATGATTCCCACTCTGTACAATTCAATATAGATTCATTGAAATACGAATTACTGGAGGATTAGGATGAAAGCAATCATACATGCTGGGATGAACGGCTTGAAGAGCCTGACATATGAAGACGTTGTTGATAAACAGCCAGGCTTCGGTGAAGTAAAAGTAAGGCTGAAAACCGCAGGGTTAAATCATCGAGACTTATTTCTCATAGCGGATCGAACAAATGAGGATGCTCCCCTGATTATGGGCTCTGATGGGGCGGGTATAATTGAAGCGGTAGGTGAAGGCGTAACATCCCTTACAGTAGGTACCGATGTAATCATTAATCCGTGTATCGGATGGGAAATCACCCACGATGTCCCGAACGTTCCGGCCATAGTGGGCGGCCCTTCAGATGGTACATTTGCCGAGTCTATCAACATCCCTGCACAAAATGCCATCAGCAAGCCAGCTTATTTGTCTTGGGAAGAAGCGGGCGTGTTGCCCTTATCTGCCTTGACAGCCTATCGGGCTTTGTTTACGAGAGGCCGCTTACAGCAAGGTGAACATATCCTTATTCCAGGTATTGGTGGCGGTGTGGCTACTTATGCCATGCTTATGGCTTCAGCAGCGGGTGCACGAGTCAGTGTCACATCACGAAGTGAAACAAAAAGGCAAGTTGCTCTTGCACATGGGGCAGATCATGCCTTTGACAGTCATAGTGATTGGAAGGAAAGTATGAAAGGAGAAACAGTGGATCTCATCCTGGATAGTATCGGGCCAGCGACGTTCCAACAGTACTTTGATATCATTAAGCCAAATGGCCGGATCGTTACATTTGGTGCAAGCTCAGGAGATCGAATGGAATTAGCAGTACGATCCATATTTTACCCCCAAATTAGTATCATTGGCACCTCAATGGGAAGCAGTGAGGAGTTTGTTGCGATGCTTCAATTTATGGAACTCCACTCGATACGCCCTATTATTGATAGTGTGTATCCTTTACAAGAAACCCTTCAAGCCTTTCAGCGAATGCAACAGGGGGAGCAGTCTGGCAATATTGGAATAAGAATTAATTGAAAAAAGACACCTCACAAGGTGTCTTTTATTTACTCTATATGGAACCGAGGCGTGTCACGGTAAATCCATTAGCCGCCCAGTGTTCAATGCATGCAAGTATTCCACCGCAACATGCCAAGAGTCAGCAACCATCTATCCTTTTACGTGGCGCTAACACGTCGTTTAGCAAGTGCCATCGCTGCGGCATAGCCGGAGCTCCAGGCCCATTGCAGGTTATAGCCGCCGCAATCTCCATCGACATCCATCACTTCACCTGCCAAATACAGCCCAGGGACTAACTTAGATTCTAACGTTCCTTCGATTAGCTCCGTCGTATCGATGCCACCGGCTGTTGTTTGTGCATTCGTGAAGCTATTGGTATCGGTCACTTTAAATTCCCAACGTTTCAAGATTCGATAAAATATCTTCTTGGTTTTCCACGATAGATCCTGACAAAGCAGATGCAGCTGTTGATCAATTCCAGCCTCCTTCAGCAGAACTGGAATCAGTTTCTTGCTGACGATGCCCACAAAAGAATCGGCAACCGTCCGGTGTCCGAAGATTCCCCAGTGGATCTCCAGAAAATCAATTAACTCTTCCTCCGTGCGCTCCGGCATTAAATCAACCGACAATGTCACCGATTCTCCTATTCCGAGATTATACGCAGCCTTTCTGCTGAGCTGAAGTATGGGCGGACCCGAGATACCATAGTCCGTAAAAAGAATCTCACCAGACTCAGTGCGGATAACTTCATTGTTTACGATAACATGGGCCTCTCCCTCAAATTTGATGCCCGATAGTTCCTTCAAATACGGATAATCCAGCTTCAATTGTACAATGCCTGGCACCGGGTTGATCAGGGTGTGCCCCAGACGTTGGACAAGCGTATAACCGGAGCCGTCCGTTCCCGTTTTGGGAGCGGTAAGGCCGCCTGCACATAGAAAAAGATAGTCGCTGGTATACACAACCTGTTCCTCTGTCTCCGTCTGGCAGGTTATCGCGAACCGCGGATGTCCCGCCGAAACGGTAACATCCAACACTTTATGTTTATAATATACGGGAACATTCCGATCCTCCAGCGCCAGCTTAAATACACCCGGCACCGAAGCCGCCTGCAGCGACATCGGATACATCCGGCCATTCTCCAAGCTTACAAAAGGAAGCCCGAGCGAGGAGAAAAATTCGATCGTTTGGCGGACACCGAATTGCCGCAATACATGTATTGGGAATCCTTCCTGATTACTGTGATACTTGCGTGATAAAGCGGCCGCTTCATCCGTACCGGTGGCGGTGGATTGGTTCGTAATGTTGCAACGCCCGTTACCCGTCGTTATTATTTTCTTCCCAAGCCGGTCATTGCTTTCAATAATTGCTGTATCAATACCTTGATCCCTCGCTGTAACTGCAGCCATTAGACCTGCAGCACCCCCACCGATAATGAACAGCTCGTGGTGCTTAGAAGTCTGATCCTTATACATGTTAATTGATGCATCCCTTTTCCTAATAAATTTATTGAATTGACTTAGCTAGCGCCATGGCGGCCACATATCCGGAACTCCAGGCCCATTGCAGGTTATAGCCGCCGAAATCTCCGTCCACATCCATCACTTCGCCAGCCAAATACAGCCCAGGCACCAGCTTGGATTCCAGCGTTCCTTCGATGAGTTCCGACGTATCAATGCCGCCGGCTGTCACTTGCGCATTCGTAAAGCCATTGGTATCCGTCACTTTAAATTCCCAACGCTTCAAGATTCGATAAAATTTCCCCTTGGTTTTCATCGATAGATCCTGGCAAAGCAGCTCTGGCTGTTGATCTAAGCCAGTCTCTTTTAGTAGGACAGAAACAAGCTTCTTATTGAAGATGCCAACAAGGCAATCCGCCACAGTCCGGTGTCCAAAGGTCTCCCAGAGCCTTTCTAAAAACTCAACCAACTCTTCCTCCGTGCGGCCCGGCATCAGATCAACCGACAATGTTACCTGTTCTCCTCTTGCAAGATGATACGCAGCCTTCCTGCTTAGCTGAAGAATTGGCGGGCCGGTAATACCATAATCCGTGAAGGCAATTTCACCCTGTTCACTGCAGATGACTTTACCGTTCACAATGATATGAGCTTGTCCCTGAGATTTGATAGTGGACAGTGCCCTCATATTCGGATATTGCAGCTTCAATTGCACAATGGCCGGCAAAGGCTCAATCAGGGTGTGTCCCAGACGTTCGGCAAGTGTATACCCAGGAGGTTCTTTTCCCGCATTTGGACCGGCAAGGCCACCCGCAGATAGAAGTAGATAGTCGCTAGTATAAACAACCTCCTCCTCTGTCTCCGTTTGGCATTTTATCTTGAAGCGCGGATGATTCTTCGAAACAGTAACATCCAACACTTTATTATTGAGGTATACCGGAACATTCCGATCCTCCAGCGCAAGCTGGAAAATATCCAGCACCGCTGCTGCCTGCAGCGACATTGGATACATCAAGCCCTCCTTCAATCTTGTAAGCGGAAGCCCGAGGAAGGAGAAAAAATCTATGGTTTGACGGATGCCAAATTGCTGCAATACCGCAAGTGGAAATCCGGCCTGATTACTGTGATACTTGCGCGATAAAGCGATTGCTTCATCCGTACCCGTTGCAGTGGATTCATTCGTAATGTTGCAGCGGCCATCACCTGTCATTAATATCTTCTTTCCAATCCGGTCGTTACTCTCCAGAATGGCAGTATCGATACCCATATCACACGCAGTAACAGCGGCCATTAGTCCGGCAGCACCTGCGCCGATAATAAACAGCTTGTGGTGCATAGAAGTCTGATTCTCATACATGGTTGGTCAATGCATCCTTTATCCAATTTTTCTAAAAGCACAGAGTCACTTTATTAAATTATAGCATAAGTGTACTGGTTTTCATTTATATCTCCCTATTAACTCTTCCTATCCTATGTTTGCCTTTTTTATCCCTATATAGAACCTTAAATTTTTCTTCACGCCTTCTTCACTGCAATCTTTAATTCCACATACGAAAGATACTGGATCTAGCAAGATACTCATTTTTTTGAACCGCCACGCATAGTCCAGATCATACTCTGAAAACATGAAAAAGACACCCTTCATGGTGTCTTCAATAATACTCCATATGGAGCCGAGGGGAGTCGAACCCCTGTCCGAAGATAACGGCACATAAGCTTTCAAATTATAGAATCGTATAGAAATTACTTATCTATGGTTAAAAAAGGAGACTGATCATAGGAATAACTCCTTAGAATAGTGATGCAATTATATAAGTTAATACGCAAAAGTACCTTTGCCGCTACAGATGATGGCTGGATTCTTTTAATTTTTAGAAGTTGCTAATTCCCTGCAGAATCAAGATACGTTTCAGCTTCTTCTATCGATTCGTACAAGTTTGCAATATCTTTAAACATACGATGCATTTGCGTTTTGTAGAAAGAGGTAGGCGCAACATACACCCATTTGTGTTTTGTAGAGATTCCAGCTTTCACAGCATCTTCACTTGTTGGAGCAAGAATTGCCAACACTTCTTGCTTAAATACCAGGCCACCAGTAATTACAGTCATACCTGTAAACCCTCGCTTAGTTTTCTTCAGTACTTTCGGAAATTGTTCCGCGTACGCAAGGGCATCCTCAACATCCATACCGTCCGATGTTACAATAATTCTGTTTTTGTTTTTAACATAATCAATAGTAAAACTCATGATAGTAATTCCTCCGAATGTTTTTGTTTTTGGATGCTTAATACTATAATTTTATATCAGTTCGGGCTCTTATAGATATTAATAACTTCAAAGTGAATGATCTAATTTTAGATGTAGACAATATGTCTACAATGATGAACACATTTAGTTCCCTATAACGCCTTGTCTACATTCGGTCTGCAATCCAACCACTAAACAGCAAAAAACCCGCTATTTTAGCGGGTTTTTCTTATGGAGCCGAGGGGAGTCGAACCCCTGTCCGAAGATAACGGCACATAAGCTTCTACGAGTGTAGTCACAGTTTTGATGTCACCCGAGTATCGCCCCGTAACCGGCTATACGTTGGGTCAGCCTGATTATCTTCTTCCGTTGACCCCAGGCGGAGACCAGACGGCGTATCCCACTACTTGTTAGCCCCTATCCCTGTCACATGGGCGATGCAGGGTAGAAGCACGCGCGCAGTTTCTTAGGCTGCGAAAGCGTAGTTGTTTTGTTGTTTGCCGTTTAATAGGCTTTAGCGTTGATGAAGCGGACGCGTCCCCACTACTCGCTACTCATGCTCGAACTACCCCCGTCGAATCCAAGAACGGCCCCTCATTAAAAAGGGCGCTTCGGATCAAGCGGATCTTCCAAGCAAGAGAGATCCTATCCACAGCTTCTTCTTCAAGAAGTCTGTAACGAAGCAATAATCTTACTTACTCAGTATATCACATTTATCAATACTTTAACACGTAGGTTAAAGGAATTGAAGGTGGAAACTGGTACTCATTTGAATCGTACATTCTTCTTAGATTATCTGGCGATCTTTTGCTTCTCACGCAATACACGCTGGATATCACGCTGAGCATCACGCTTAGCAGCAGAGTCACGTTTATCGTACTCTTTCTTACCTTTACCAAGACCAATTAACAGCTTCGCATAGCCATTTCGCACATAAACCTTGAGTGGCACAATCGTAAATCCATCTCGCTTGGACAAGCCCAGCAGTTTATGAATTTGCTCCTTGTGCATCAGCAATTTACGAGTACGCGTCGGGTCCGTAGGGTTAGCACGATTACCTTGTTCAAAAGGGCTGATATGCATGTTGTGAATGTGAATCTCACCGTTACGGATCGTAGCAAAAGCATCTCCAATATTAGCGCGGCCATTACGCAGCGACTTGATCTCTGTACCTGTCAGCACCAAGCCAGCTTCATAAGTATCCTCGATAAAATAATCATGGGAAGCTTTTTTGTTCTGGGCAAGTACTTTCCCGTCTGCTTTTTTACCCATGAGAATCACTCCTTGAATCATATTCATAAGTTAAAGTAACCATGTCACTCTAATCTTAAACGACATAGTCATCGAACGTCTGATCTATATTGTAACAAATGGAATCGATTGTGCGCAAGGAAGGATCAGGTAATCCTTTCCCAGCCATTTTGACAACTAGTTGTCAGTAAGTTTACCCAATAGTTAACTTTAATTACATTTATTTATAAAAAGGTGTTTATGTTTCTATATTCACACATCTCAGTTAACTCATACCCTTTTCTATTCACTCTCTCCCTCCGACGCTACCCTAAAGCTACATAAATGCACCTTATACATCTATTTAATATATTTAGATGCTCGATGGTTATTTAGTTGTACTTTCTACAGTTAATAACTCGAAATCATGCTGTTTTGAAGATACTGATCAGATTTAGATGTACAAAGTGCAATTAACCTCAATCTCCACTGAAACGCAGGAATTTAACTGCACATTATGCAATTAAAAAATAAGCATCGTGATAGCACGGGTTACTTTGCTCCAACCCAAGTGTCATAGTTACAAAATGATGCTGTAACCTAGCTTCTTCTGATTATTACTCAACAAACTTGTGGCAACCAATAGTCTCGGTCATAAATGAGAATTTCACACTTGAGCAGCGAAAAAGAATTAAAAAAGCACCGCCCCCAATCAAAGGGAGCGGTGCTTAATCTTTCGTCATAGAGCTACGAAACGTAGCCCAATAACGTTATTTATTTCTTCTTTCTCTTACGAGGAGCACCGTCTGGAGCGCTGCCTGTAGTGTCACTACGTTTAGAAGCGGCTTGTTCCGACGTCTGAACGTTGCCCGGTGTCACAGATTGACCGATGAATACACCGCTTTTGTTCTTCTTTTTCCGGCGACCTTTACCTGTTGGAGCGCCGCTACGGCCTTCTCCACCGCCAAAGTTACCGCCGCGGTCCTCTCGGCTACGGAACTTCGTGCTGCCGTCCAGGCCGCGGACTTCGCCGCTGGAAGAGTCAGACGCAGGAGCGCCGTATCCGCCTTTGCCGGAGCCAAAGCCGAAGCTGATGCCGCGTCCACCACCGGCACCGCCGTTGTCACCGCCGCGGCCTCGCCCGCCGCTGCGCTCACGTGGCGCGCCTGCGTTACCGCCGGCTTCGCCCTTGCGCTCTGCGCCGGTGCTTCCGCCCGGCGCCGCAACTACCCGGCTCGCATCCTCGCCGGCATCACGCCCGCGCTTCCGCTTTCCGCGTCCGCCCGGTGCGCCAACACCGGTCGCTTCGCGCGGCCCTTCGCCGGCGCGCACACCAGCGCCCGGCTTGCCCTTGCCCGCGCCTACAGCAGCGCCGGGCTTGCCTTTACCGCTGCGGCCCTTGCTGCCCGCGCCGCCTTTACCCCCGGCTGGCGCCTTGAAGCCGCCGCTACCTGGACGGCCGCCTTTGCCACCGCGGCCGCCTCCAAAACCACCGCCGCGATGCTCACCTGGCGCGCGTGGTTTCATGTCGACCAACTCGAAATCGATCGTGTGGTCATCCATGTTTACCTTGGCGACTCGAATTTTCACCTCGTCGCCAATACGGAACACCCGTGATGTGCGCTCACCGATGAGCGCCATATGGGCCTCGTCGAAGTGATAATAATCGTCGCTCATAGCGCTGAGACGAATAAGGCCTTCGACAGTATTGTCCAGCTCGATGAACATTCCGAAGCTGGTCACACTGCTGACCATTGCCTCGAATTCCTCGCCTACTTTATCCTGCATGTATTCAGCTTTCTTCAGCTGCTCTGTATCGCGTTCTGCTTCTACCGCTACACGCTCACGTTCCGAGGACTGCTGAGCAATGTCAGGCATCCGGCCGGCCAAATAATCATGTCGTTTCTGGCTCAGCGCCCCTCCATTCTCAATCACTTCACGCATTACACGGTGAATGACCAGATCGGGGTAACGACGAATCGGCGAAGTGAAGTGGGAATAGTATTCCGCAGCCAGTCCGAAATGGCCTGTGCTCTCCGCATCATATTTCGCCTGCTTCATGGAACGCAACATCATTGTGCTAATAACAGTCTGTTCTTTAGTCCCTTGGATTTGCTCCAACAGATCCTGCAAAGCACGTGGATGAACTGAATTGCCACGTCCCTTCACGTGATATCCGAAATTAGCCGCAAAAGCCATAAAATTCTGTAGCTTCTCTGGATCTGGATCTTCGTGAATCCGGTAAAGGAACGGAACCTTCAACCAGTGAAAATGCTCCGCGACTGTTTCATTCGCCGCGAGCATAAATTCCTCAATAATCTGCTCAGCTACAGAACGCTCACGCTTCACGATATCTACAGCCTTGCCGTTCTCATCTACGATGATTTTGCTCTCTTCAAAGTCAAAATCAACCGCGCCCCGCCGCATCCGCGCATCACGCAGCTTCATCGCCAATTCTTTCATGAGACGGAAATCATCAATTAATGGACTATAGCGCTCCAGCAATTCTGGATCTTCATCCTCCAAAATTTTGCGAACATTGGAATAAGTCATTCTTTCTTTGGTGCGAATCACACTTGTAAAGACATCGTGCTTCACGACCTTCATGTGTTCGTTAAATTCCATCTCGCAGGACATCGTTAAGCGGTCTACCTGTGGATTCAAACTACAAATCCCGTTAGACAAACGGTGAGGCAGCATCGGAATCACCCGATCCACCAAGTACACACTACAGCCCCGATCATAGGCTTCTTTATCGAGCTCAGAGCTCTCACGTACGTAATAACCTACATCCGCAATATGCACGCCTAGCTTGTAATGTCCGTTCTCCAGTCGCTGAACATTAACCGCATCATCCAGGTCCTTAGCATCCTCACCATCAATCGTGACAATGTTTAGTCCGCGCAAATCGCGACGTCCCTGCTCAGCAATTTCCTCTTCTGTGATTGAATCCGGAGCGTTGTCCGCTTCGTTCATCACTTCAGCCGGAAAGGCCTCTGGCAGCTGATGCTTACGGATAATAGATAGAATATCGACTCCTGGATCATCCTTATGTCCGAGGATCTCAATAATTTCACCCTCTGCCGCTGATCGGCCTTCTGGATAATTCACGATACGTACAACGACCTTTTGACCGTCTACCGCCCCCATGAAGGATTGCTTCGGAATAAAAATATCGCGATTAATCCGTTTATCATCAGGCAGCACAAAGCCATAGGTCTCCAGATTTTGAAATACGCCAACCGTCTGCAATACTCCCCGTTTTACAATGCGCTCAACTTCGCCTTCCATACGTCCGCCGGACGGACTTTTAGAGGTAATACGGATAAGGACGATGTCACCATTCATAGCTCCCTTAAGATCATTCGCATGGATATATACGTCAGGATGATCACGATCATCCGGGATAAGAAAAGCGAAGCCTTTCGCATGAGCCTGTAACCGGCCTCGCAGTAAATCCATTCGTTCCGGCACGCCATAACGTGCATTACGAGTTAATACAATTCTTCCGTCCTGCTCTAATTCAATTAGTAGTTCCTCGAACTTTTTAAACCCTGTGCTATCTTCTAGAGCAAAATGGCTCACCAGCTCTTCATAAGTCATTGGTTTATATGCAGTTTCCCGCATGAAATCGAGTAATATTTCTTGTGTTATCATGTTCGTCACCCCAGCCCTCCGCGGCTCCAAGCCGCTGGCAAATATGTATGTCTTGTCCTGCTCTGTAGTAATGCCAAGTAAAATTTACCTTTACCTACTTCATACCCTAGTATACACGAAATCAATCCTGCGCATCCCTGTTACTGTCATCCAAAGGTAAACGCAGTACGAAATTTCATTCACACCGAAGGAGAAAGTTTATTTATTAAGGCTTTACCGTATCGAATCTTATTCTTTCTGCTATGCAAAGAAAAGCACCTGCAGGTGCTTTATCCCCTTTTTATTATAACAAAAAAGCCTTCGCTCCATTCCATTCAGAACAGAGCGAGGGCTTACTGTAGGTACTTTAGTCAATGAAAACAGCAGCTAGAATCGCCATAATGAAGAATCCTGCAGCAAGTCCAACTGTTACACGTTGTAGTACGAGTTCCATACCACGAGCTTTTGTTTTACCAAAGAGATGCTCAGCACCACCGGAGATGGCACCGGAAAGACCCGCGCTTTTCCCCTTTTGCAGAAGAACGACCGCAATAAGACCGACGGAAAAAATCAGGAGCACAACTTTCAAAAAGATATCCATTCACTTCCACCTCCTACGCCTAAGCATCACTATCTATGGTAATTGAGGTTATCACGATACATAAACAGTATTCTTATTTTATCATAGCGTTCAATGGAATACAACCGCCTCCGTTGTATATCTTCCCTAGATTCTTGTAATCTCTTGCTTCTATTCTATTTGATTTTTTTCCAATTTATACCGTCATCCGAAATAGCGACTCCCTCATCGGAATATCCAAGGAACTTCGTTCCAGATTGGAAAACATACATATTGTTTAGAGCTTTTATTTTTGTTGTCTTCCAGTTGATTTTATCCTTAGATGTCAATACTTTCGTATTCACAACCCCTGAAGAAACCCAATAATGCATAAATACATAATATTGTTTGTTTTTCTCATAAATAGGTGAGCGCCAATCATTGGTCTGCAACGAATTATTGGTATTTTTGATCTTAAAGTTAATGCCATCTATTGATGTTAGCACATGCGAATAATCATCATATAGTAGAATCTGGCCATTTATAACAGGCTGTTCCTCATAAACGCCATACCCTTTATAAGGACCGTCCGCATTTGACCAAGTATAGTTCAACTTCTTTACGGCCCCTGAATGTTGCGTCCATTTCTTCAGGTCAGTTGAGGTAAATATAATCAGTTCACCGGAAACCCCATCCTTCTGTTTCACCAAAAACTGATTTTTTGTGCTCGGCTTGCCGTAATACAGATAACCTCCACCTAGAGCTGTATACTGTTTACCATTCCATATTAATTTTGCACCCTTAGTTGCAATTGTACTTTCATAATCCCAAGATATTCCGTTCATTGAAGTGAAAATATAAGTACTTTTTAAATACTCATTTGTGGCAAGTAAAACTTGCTTCCCGTGGACTGATTGAATCTGAAGGATAGAAAGTTTACTTCCGTTCGGTGCGTAAAGAAAAAAAGAAGTCCATTCTTTACCGTCCTTTGAATAATAGGATTCCGTTCCTTTATAATCGCTGACGGATAGGTAAAATAAATTGTTATGATATTGAAAATAATAATTGGCATTTCTCGGGAGACTTCTGGATACCCAGGTCTTTCCGTAATCATATGTAATGTTTAAGTAATTCCACGATGTAGTCATGATTGTACCCTTATTATTTGTTGCAATATAATTAATTCCATCTTTGGTCGCTCGGTTAAAAGCAATAGGGAAGGTATATTTGGTCGGTGTCTCCACTACTTGTGGTGCTGGTTCTGTGGAAACTACTGCTGTTACCCTCTGATCCATCGTTTCACCATAAAACTTCACACCCTTATTTTTGAGTGTCTGAAGCGCAATCTTATTTGCTTCCTCATTGAAGTTAATTTCATTATTGGACATATTCAGAGACTCTAGGTTCTGAAGTCCAACTAAAGGTGAGATAACCTTTACTGGATTATTGTAAAAGACGATTGAGGTTAGTGAATCCATTTCAGAAATGGCATCCAGATTCTCTACCTTATTATCAGAAATACCTAGATAGTTTAGTTTCTTTAGGTTTTTCAACGCATCAATTGAAGAGATTTTATTCTCGTTAATCGCAAGAGATGTTAATTGGCTCAGATGCTGTAAGGGGGTCAGGTCAGAAATTAAGTTTTTATCCATATACAACGTATCTAACTGTATCAGCGAGGCAATTGGCTTAATATCTATAATACGGTTGTCGTCCAAATAAAGATTTTCCAGCTTCGTCAATTGGGATAATGGCTGAATATCTTGAATCTCATTAAATTTCAAAGATAACGATGTCATATTAGTTGCATATTCTAAGCCTTTTAATGATTTTATTTTCTTATCCTGCGCCACTAGGAATGTTAGCTTTTCCATGTCCTCTTGTGTAATGGGGCCGGATGCTTTATTGATATCTCTACGAATCTCCTGTTCAAGGTTAGGATCCTCGACCCTAATCTCAGATGCCTCAACCGGCTGAGGAATTAATAGGTGAATTAATACAATACTCATTAATAACACGAAGACACGTGAACAACGAATATACTTTTTCATCAAAAGCGCTCCTATCATTTATTGAGAAACCAGTAGCCAAAAGAAGAAAAAAGGGCCTGCCGAAAGCGGCAGGCCCTTTATAGGCTTTTTAGAGACGTGAATTATCTTTTAAGGTTGTAGAAAGATTTCAGGCCGTTGTATTGAGCCAATTCACCCAACTCGTCTTCGATGCGAAGCAATTGGTTGTATTTAGCAACACGGTCTGTACGGGAAGGAGCACCTGTTTTGATTTGACCAGCGTTAGTCGCAACAGCGATGTCAGCGATTGTGCTATCTTCGGATTCACCGGAACGGTGAGAGATAACTGCTGTGTAACCAGCACGTTTAGCCATTTCGATAGCATCGAAAGTTTCAGTCAATGTACCAATTTGGTTAACTTTAACCAAGATGGAGTTACCGATACCTTTTTCGATACCTGTTGCAAGACGCTCAGTGTTTGTAACGAACAAGTCGTCACCAACCAATTGAACTTTGTCTCCCAATTTTTCAGTAAGCAATTTCCAACCATCCCAGTCGTCTTCGGACATACCGTCTTCGATTGTGATGATAGGATATTTTTCAACCCATGAAGCAAGAAGGTCAACGTACTCAGCGGAAGTGTAAGATTTACCTTCGCCAGCAAGGGTGTATTTACCGTCTTTGTAGAACTCAGTGGAAGCAACGTCCATACCCAAGAATACGTCAACACCTGGTTTGTAACCAGCTTTTTCGATCGCTTCGATGATTGTAGTGATTGCTTCTTCATTCGAACCAAGGTTTGGTGCGAAACCACCTTCGTCACCAACAGCTGTGTTCAGGCCTTTGGATTGAAGTACGGATTTCAAGTTGTGGAAGATTTCAGCACCTGTACGAAGAGCTTCTTTAAAGCTTGGAGCTCCTACAGGAAGAACCATGAACTCTTGAACGTCGATGTTGTTGTCCGCATGCTCACCACCATTGATGATGTTCATCATTGGTACTGGAAGAGTTTTAGCGTTGAATCCGCCCAGGTATACGTACAAAGGAATATCCAATGCTGCTGCAGCTGCGCGAGCTACGGCCATGGATACAGCTAGGATTGCGTTAGCGCCCAATTTACCTTTGTTATGAGTTCCGTCCAAAGTGATCATCAATTTGTCGATGCCCACTTGGTCAAGAGCGTCCATACCGATAACTTCTGGAGCGATGATTTCATTTACGTTCTCAACAGCTTTCAGAACGCCTTTACCCATGTAACGGGATTTGTCACCATCACGAAGCTCTACAGCTTCATGAGCGCCAGTGGAAGCGCCGGAAGGAACGATAGCGCGGCCTTTAGCACCGGATTCAAGATAAACGTCAACCTCTACAGTAGGGTTACCACGGGAGTCAAGGACTTCGCGAGCATAAACATCAGAAATAATAGTCATTTTAGTTAATCTCCTTTAAACAATGTTTTGGTTTTGATTGTTGAAGCTTAATCTTAGGTATTGTTTCCTTATTTGCGACTAGCGATCATGGATTGACCAGTCATTTCCGCAGGTTGCGGAATTCCCATCAGATCCAGAATGGTTGGTGCTACATCAGCAAGGATACCGCGATCGCGCAATACAACATTTTCATCCGTAAGGATGAACGGAACCGGGTTAGTAGTATGAGCTGTGAACGGACGACCGTTCTCATCAAATACCATGTCTGCATTACCGTGATCGGCGATAATGATCGCAACGCCACCCTTGGCAACTACTGCGTCCACTACTTTACCTACACACTCATCAGTTACCTCTACAGCCTTGATTGTTGGCTCCAACATACCGGAGTGTCCAACCATATCAGGGTTTGCAAAGTTAAGAATAATAGCATCCTGTCTTTCCGCTTCGATTTCTGCTACGCAGGCTGCAGCCACTTCGTAAGCACTCATCTCAGGTTGAAGATCATAGGTTGCCACTTTAGGAGAGTTGATCAAGATACGAGTTTCTCCTGGAAGTTCCTCATCACGTCCACCACTGAAGAAGAACGTTACGTGCGGATACTTCTCAGTTTCCGCGATGCGCAGTTGCTTCTTGTTGTGTTGCACAAGTACTTCACCCAATGTGTTATCCAGGTTCTTCGGTGAATAGGCTACATAACCTTGTACCGTTTCACTGAAAGTAGTCAGGCATACGAAGTGCAAGTCTTGCGGGAACAAAGGACCCCGGTCGAAACCGCGGAAATCTTGATTCGTGAACACTTGTGACAACTGAATAGCACGGTCAGGGCGGAAGTTGAGGAACACGACGGAATCGCCGCTCTCTACTGCCGTTACCGGTTTGCCTTCACTGTCTACAATCACGCTAGGTTCAACGAATTCGTCGAACACGGAATTTGAATAAGATGCAGTGATAGCTTGCAGAGCATCTGTGTATTTCGGTCCTTCGCCATAAACCATAGCACGATAGGCTTTTTCTACACGATCCCAACGTTTGTCACGGTCCATTGCGTAATAACGCCCGGATACCGTTGCAATTGTACCTACTCCAACTTCTTCAATCTTAGCAACCAGATCTTGAACAAACTTCTTACCACTATCTGGAGGTACGTCCCGGCCATCCATGAAAGCATGGATGTACACTTCGTGCATATCTTCTTTCTTAGCCAGGTCAAGCATAGCAAACAGGTGATTAATATGGCTATGTACCCCTCCGTCGGATACAAGCGCGTAAAGATGAAGCTTTTTACCTGTGTTCTTAGCATTTCTAACTGCGGCTACCAGTGTTTCATTATCGAAGAATTCGCCCTCACGGATCGATTTATCGATACGAGTCAAATCCTGGTACACAATCCGTCCTGCACCAATATTTAAGTGCCCTACTTCAGAGTTGCCCATTTGGCCTTCTGGAAGACCAACAGCTTCACCACAAGCAGTAAGGGTAGTATTAGGATATTGTTTCAAGTAACGGTCATAGTTAGGTTTGTTAGCTTGAGCAACGGCGTTACCTTCAGATGTTCCACGCAAACCGAAACCATCCATGATGATCAAAGCTACAGGTCTTGGAGCTGACATCTTACTTCGCCCCCTCAACCAATTGAACGAAGGAAGCAGGCTGCAAGCTGGCACCGCCAACAAGCGCACCATCGATGTCGCTTTGGCCCATGTACTCAGTTACATTCTCAGGCTTCACGCTGCCGCCGTATTGAATACGAACAGCTTCAGCTGTTGCAACATCATACAAATCTTTTACAAGACTGCGGATGTAAGCAATAACTTCGTTAGCATCTTGGGAAGTGGAAGATTTACCTGTGCCAATAGCCCAGATAGGTTCGTATGCAATGACAACTTTTGCTGCTTGCTCGGCACTAAGTCCTTGGAATGCAGCTTCAGTTTGTACTTTACATACTGCTTTAGTTTGATCAGCTTCACGCTCTTCGAGCTTTTCGCCAACACATACGATTGGAGTGATACCGTGACGGAATGCAGCATGCATTTTCTTATTCACGATTTCATCTGTTTCGCCAAAATAAGCACGACGCTCTGAGTGACCAATGATTACATAGTCTACGCCAAGATCGCTAAGCATTACACCACTGATTTCTCCTGTGTAAGCACCGTTATCTTCAAAGTGCAGGTTCTGTGCGCCAATCTTGATGTCTGTACCTTTTGCAGCTGCTACAAGTGCAGGCAGGTTAGTAAATGGGGCGCAGATAACAGTCTCAACGCCTTCTACTTCTGCTTTGCCTTTGATGTCAGCAATAAAGCTTTCTGCTTCAGGAACTGTTTTGAACATCTTCCAGTTACCCGCAATAATTGGTGTTCTCATGAATTTAATTGCCTCCTTCTATACGTCTTACTTGTCGTTCAGTGCTTCTACGCCAGGAAGCGCCTTGCCTTCCATGAACTCAAGGGATGCACCGCCACCAGTGGAGATGTGATCCATTTGGTCAGCCAGGTGGAATTTTTCTGCTGCTGCTGCGGAATCTCCGCCGCCAATAACAGTGTAACCTTCAGTTGTTGCACAAGCTTTCGCTACTGCAAGTGTACCTTCAGCGAATTTATCGATTTCGAATACGCCCATAGGTCCATTCCAGACAACCAGCTTGGAGTTCTTGATAATATCGGCATAAAGTTCACGAGTCTTAGGTCCGATATCAAGTCCTTCCCAACCTTCTGGGATTTCATTGTAATTAACGATCTTAGTGTTAGCATCAGCACCGAATTTATCAGCAACAACAACATCAACAGGAAGCATGAAGTTTTTGCCAAGTGCTTTAGCTTTTTCGATGAATCCAAGAGCAACGTCAAGTTTGTCGTTGTCTACAAGTGACTTACCGATTTCAAAGCCTTGTGCTTTAGTGAATGTATAAGACAATCCACCGCCGATCAGGACGTTATCAGCCAAAGACAACAAGTTATCAATAACATCAATCTTGTCTTTAACTTTCGAACCGCCGATGATCGCAGTGAAAGGACGTTCTGGGTTAGTAAGAGCTTTACCAAGAACGGTCAATTCTTTCTCCATCAAAAGACCGGATACAGCTGGTAGGAAATGAGCGATACCTTCTGTCGATGCATGTGCACGGTGAGCCGCGCCAAACGCATCATTGACGAACAAATCAGCCAGTTCAGCGAATTGTTTAGCCAATTCAGGATCGTTCTTTTCTTCACCTGGGTAGAAACGAACATTCTCAAGTACAAGTACGTCGCCTTCGCCTAGCTCAGCAATTTTTGCTTTGACAGCTTCGCCAACAGCTTCGTCAGCTTTAGCTACTGGTTTGCCGAGAAGCTCGGACAGACGTTCAGCAGCAGTAGTCAAACGCATGGAATCTACGAATTGACCTTTAGGACGACCCATGTGACTCGCAAGAATGATCTTTGCACCGTTCTCAATCAAATATTTAATGGTTGGAAGGGTTTCGCGAATACGAGTATCATCAGTAATCTTACCGTCTTCTACAGGTACGTTGAAATCCACGCGTACAAATACGCGTTTGCCCTTTACTTCTACATCACGGACGCTCTTTTTGTTCATGATTAATTCCTCCACACCCAAAGTTGTTTCTAGCAGGAAACAAGAAATACATTTAGAAAGAGCGGAAACAAGGAACTTCTGTTTCCGCTCTATAGATGTTACTTATATCAAGTCAATTACTTAGCGATTTTAGCGAATTTCTCCAAAGTACGAACCAATTGTGCAGTGTAGGACATTTCATTGTCATACCAAGCAACAGTCTTAACGAGTTGTTTGTCGCCAACAGTCAATACTTTAGTTTGTGTAGCATCGAACAGGGATCCGAAAGTCATACCTTTGATATCGGAAGATACGATTTCATCTTCAGTGTAACCATAAGTGTCTGGATCGGAAGCTGCTTTCATTGCTGCGTTGATTTCTTCAACAGTAACGCTCTTATCAAGAACAGTTACAAGCTCAGTCAGGGAACCAGTTGCAACTGGAACACGTTGAGCCGCACCATCCAATTTACCTTTAAGTTCTGGAATAACAAGACCGATTGCTTTAGCAGCACCAGTAGTGTTAGGAATGATGTTCTCAGCTGCTGCACGAGCGCGTCTGAAGTCACCTTTAGCGTGTGGAGCATCCAAAGTGTTTTGGTCACCAGTGTAAGCGTGAATTGTAGTCATCAAGCCTTCAACGATACCGAACTTGTCGTTCAATACTTTTGCCATTGGAGCTAGGCAGTTCGTTGTGCAAGATGCGCCGGAAATAACAGTCTCAGTACCATCAAGAATGTCATCGTTAACGTTGTAAACGACAGTTTTCATGTCGCCAGTAGCTGGAGCGGAGATAACTACTTTCTTAGCTCCACCTTTCAAGTGTTTTTCAGCTGCTTCTTTAGTTGTGAAGAAACCTGTGCACTCAAGTACGATATCAACGCCTAGGTCGCCCCATGGCAATTCTTCAGGGTTGCGGTTAGCAAGAACCTTAACTTCTTTGCCATTGACTTTGAAGAAGCCATCATGCACTTCAACATCACCTTGGAATTTACCTTGAGTTGTATCATATTTAAGCAAATGAGCAAGCATCTTAGCGTCAGTCAAGTCGTTGATTGCTACCACTTCGATACCTTCTACATTTTGAATACGGCGGAAAGCAAGGCGTCCAATACGTCCAAATCCGTTAATTCCAACTTTTACACTCATTGAATAGTTCCTCCTAGAATTCGTTTTATTTATTCAAAACAGACCGTGAAGCCTGTCATGACAACAATGTTAAGTATGATACAAGATATATGTTCTAGTGAGTTACGAGGATATCTGTAACTGATTATCAATTTCCTTGCCGATTTCCACAGCAGCAGCCTCGTCGGTGACGAGTATATTCTCCTGCCCGAAACGCAGCATGGCATGAATGGCTTTGGCCTTTGGTTTACCTCCAGCAATACCGATGACTGTCTCCGTCCGAACAATATCTTCTAGACGTAGTCCCATCGTAAGCATCGTATGGACAACCTGACCATCTTCGTTAAAGTAATACCCAAAGGATTCAGCCACGGCTCCCTCACCCTGGATTTCTGAGACAGTTGCCTCATCCAGCTTGCGGCGACGAGTCATTTCAATGGCATCCCCAATCCCATGTACAATAATACGCGAACTGCGGATGATTTGTACAATCTCTCCAATATTAGAGTCAAGTGCTAGTGACTGGTAGGCATCCCCACTAAGTAAATCAGGTACATGCAGCAACCGGTAATTCGCTCCTACCCGTTTTGCCATTGTTGAGGCAATCGTATTGGCTTGAATCTCCATACTCTCTCCTAATCCACCACGCGCCGGAACAAACCAAGCGTTCTTATAGGAAAGGGATAACGGCGGTGTCAGTTGATCAGCCATGTCGGCAAGCGTTGATCCACCTGTGACAGCAACTATATCATCTGTACGAAGTACACTGAGCAGCGCTTTTGCACCCGCTCGGCCAAGCTCACGTTTGGTGAACGGCGATGACTCACAATCACCCGGCACCACAATAACTTTATCCAGACCGTACGTTGCCCGAATTTTCTCTTCCAGCTCATCCAGACCAAACAGGCTCTTAACGACCGGCTCTAGCAAATCAAGCAGTCTACGTCCAGCAGCGCTAATGCGCATGCCAACGCTCTCGATCTCAATGAGCCCTTGCGATTTCAGAAGATCCGTCTCGGCACGCAGTACCCGCTCAGTCATATCAAGCGAAGCGGCAAGCGTTCTGCGCCCAATTATATCGGACAGCATGATCTGATGAAGAATCGTGTACCGTCTCTTAAGGGTTTCCATGAGATCAGGCAGAAGCTGCTTTTGGATATCTAATAAATTACGCATACTTTCACTCCTGCAACTTCGTCTTCCTCTATTCCCTTGTTCATGGTCTCAAAATGTCCCGGGTAAACTTTTTAAGTCCCACTCATATTCTAACCAAATATTGCTCGAAGTGCAAGTCTTCCGAGAGTAGAATTCTCAAGCGCTTGTCTTCTTATACATTTATAAGATTGGGAAAGAGGTTCAGCTCCAAAAAACCTGTCATTAACAATCCGGATTCTTTCGCTGATTGAAACACAATGTCCGCTTGTCCACCTTGAAGACTAGGGATAGAGCCTGTGTACAGTATTATTAATTCATTGCAATTGCACAGAAATTGTATTATAATCATTTTTGTTGCGCCCGTGGTCCAATGGATATGACGTAGGCCTCCGAAGCCTGAGATCCAAGTTCGATTCTTGGCGGGCGCGCCATTAATTTCACTTTTGTACATAATTTAGTAGTGCCTATACTACTACTTAACCAAAGAGCCGCGTGTCGGCTCTTTTTTTTGAATATAAGTTTGACTTTCTTTGACTTTTTGTTTGAATTTGTTTATCATGTGGGTAATACGGCAAGAGTAAAAATGAATACATTTGAAGAACCAATATCAAGGAGGTTTTCCACGTGAGTTATATTCCTATGGTAGTAGAACAGAGCAACCGCGGTGAGCGCGCTTATGACATCTATTCCCGCCTGCTGAAGGACCGCATCATTTTCCTTGGAACGGAGGTTAATGACGTGGTAGCCAATTCTATCATCGCACAAATGCTGTTCTTGGCTGCCGAAGATCCGGATAAGGACATTCACCTTTACGTGAATAGCCCCGGCGGTTCCATTACTGCAGGTATGGCTATTTTTGATACAATGCAGTACATTAAACCGGATGTTTCCACCATCTGTGTAGGTATGGCAGCTTCCATGGGAGCATTCCTACTTAACGCTGGCGCTAAAGGCAAACGCTTCGCACTGCCTAACAGTGAGATCATGATTCACCAACCTCTGGGTGGTGCTCAAGGTCAAGCAACGGATATCGAAATCCGTGCCCGCCGTATCCTCAAATTGCGTGATAAGTTGAATCGTATTCTTGCAGAACGTACGGGTCAACCGCTAGAACGTATTGAGAAGGATACAGATCGTGATTACTTCATGACTGCTGCAGACGCGGCAACTTACGGTATCGTTGATAAAGTCATCGAGAAAACACTGCCTAGCGGTGTGTAAGCTATAAAACAACGCAAAGAGGCTGTGCCCTATCCACTTGATGGTTAGCGCACAGCCTCTTTACTTTTCAGACCACCACTCCATACGAATCTCAGTTAAATCAAACCGCCATATCCAAGCGCATCGAGTTTCTCAGCAATCACACGGTAGCCTCGGCCATTCGGATGTAAGTGGTCAATCGATAATAGCCCTCTCTCATTTCCTGCAAACTCACTATAGATAGAAGCAAACCCACATACTCGGCTACTGTACTGTGAGGCATAGCGGTTAAACTGCCGCACCCACTCTGTAGCACCCACTACCTGAGGATAAGGATTATACAGTCCCACAATCCGAATGATAAAAGGTCTACGCGTTCCCGTCTTCAATTGGAAGAGGATACTCATAATTGCAGCAAAATTTTGTTTGCATTCTTGCAATGATCTTCGCAGCTCTTTAGATAAATTTTCAGGTTGTCTAGCTGCAGCCTTCGCAGCATGGATTAAATCGTTGCCACCGATGGATAGAGTGATGATGTCGGCTGCTCGAATGGCTTCGCGAGTCATTGCACTCCCCCGTAGCCGCTGTTCCAGTTCAGAAGTAGTCAATCCATTCACGCCCAAATTCGTAGAGGCTACATTAGAACGCAGTCTCCCTTCCGCCATTCTACGGTACACCGGTACAAAACCGTTACCTGGCAGAGCGCCAAATCCAGTCGTCAAGGAATCGCCAATTGCAGTGTATTGATAGCTCATAGCTCTCCCCCGTTCATAAACTAGTTACTCCATTTAGCATATGAATTCGAGGTGATTCTGGTAAGGGGGAGATGTCCAGTGGTGACACTAGCGGTTACAACTTCTCTATTTATTTTACAGCAGCAAATGGGCTACCGCCTTCCGGCAACAGTTCTTTGAAAGTAAAGGGATATTCCGGGAATCCCGCAGCATAAGCTGTGTATTCATACAATTGGAAGAACAGCACGACCTGATCATCCTTCAGATAAAAATACTTTTCCGTATTCAATCCGTTGAACCCTCCCAAATAACTTTCCTCCGCTTTTACTAGCTTGTTCAACTTAGCATTCAACTCTTTTTTGTAGTTTGGGTTAGCTCCGAACAGGTCGCCCAACAGCAGACGTTTGCCATCCTTGAGCGAAAAGGTAAACGCCTCCCGATTGGTCATACCATGAGCGCCGCCCGTATCGCTATACTGTGACATCACTAAGCTGATCACACCATTCTGATTGTAGGTCACCACATAATCTCTATCATAGGTATACTTAGGCTCTGACCCGGATCGATTCGAGATATCCTTCTCTGCGCCTGCAGCGAATTTCATGGCACTTTCTTTTAAAATATCATTCATGGCCTGCTATGCATTGGAATTGCTTAATCCACTAAACTTCGGATAATCAAGCTGGATCAAAGCCTCTTTTCGATCCTTAGCATAGATCTCCGTGGTTACTATCAACGCATTCTGTGATCTATTCACCACATTCAACCTACTAGAGCCCCGACTCCAATCCACTTTATAGCCCAAATAATCATTTAACAGAGCGGATGGAACATAGAGGCGGTTGTTTATTAGCTTTCCTTCATACTCTCGAATGTAATAATTGTTCACCCAAATTGAAGTACCATAGCTAGATAACAGCAACTTGGCCTTAGTCGTTCCCTTTCCGATCGTGTATGCATTTTCTTTTTTATCATAAGTTAGAGGTAATTGCAGTACATCACGCATAAAGGTAATCGGAATCCAGACCTTCCCTTCCTGCAAAATACCTGTCTGCTGAGAAATTACCCCGTTCGCCTTTAAAACTATACTTGCAGCAATTGCCTTGCTCTTCGTCTGATCAGACGCTGCATAACCCTTATCACTAGGCAGCAATCCTCCACCAAGCAATAATCCCGCCGACATCAAACCTATGCCCCATTTGCGTACTGTTTCTTTTGAAATATTCATCATCTAGTTTTTCCACTAATTTCCAGTTTATTAAACCTAATCTTGGAGAATTTACACAAAAAAAGAGGCGCCCCCCACTATTACTAGTGGAAGATCACCTCTCCTCTCTGCAATCATCTTGTTCTGCTACTATTTCAATTCATACATTACGCTCAGCTGTGTTGTAACTTTAACTACTCCCGGTTGAACGGATGTGCTTGCACCAGCATCTGCTGCAGCCATTTCCATTTTTAGATTTTGTTCAAAATAAACCGGAGTGACATTGCCATCATTTTGGCTGACCGTGATTACTTGACCCAAGCTACGTTTAGCTGCCTTAGCAATAGCACCTGCTTTAACATCTGCGTTCGCCATCGCCTTTTCAATCACCTGAGCTTCAAAGGCAGAAGTGTCTTCCACGGAAAAACGTGCATTTCCGATATTATTTGCCCCCGCCGCAGATGCAGCGTCTAGCAATTCACCAACCTTGGTCAGATCTCTGTAGGACACTAACAGTGTATGATTCGCGTTGTATCCTTTCACTTGCTGTCCTTCTTTTTCGCTATAACTGTAGTTGGGTTGCACATAGAATTGGGTACTTTGAATATCCTTATCTGCGATTTTCCAAGTCCCCTTCAGTAGGGTAGTGATCTTTTGGATTTTAGCAGCATTTGTTTTTTGCGCTTCTTGCGCAGTTGTAGCCGTAGTATCCACACCGATGGACAAGTATACAATATCCGGCTTGATGGACAATTCACCTTTACCTACTACACTAACGACATTTTTCTGCACTTCATCTGCGTAAGCCTTTGCAGGGCCTTGGAAGACACCACTCATGCTAATCCCTCCAATTAACAAACTCCCTACAATCAACACTGAACCAATCTTCTTTACCAAACCTTTCATATTGCCAGCCCCTTTCATCCTTTGTGATTTGTTATTATCCTCTAGACGAGTCTTTTTGGTAAATGTTGCACAACTAAATCTATTTTTTGGTATAAAAAAAAGCCCCTGGGGGCTTTTTAGTCATGCAATAAAAGTCACTTCAAAAGATTATTGGTTCTCAAGCTCTTCTTTGCTAACGAGACTCGTCAAAGCGTTTACAGCTTGATCCGCGTCTGCACCATCCGCGCTGATATAGATCTCCGTACCGGAACTGATCGCTAGGCTCATAATACCCATAATACTTTTGGCGTTTACTTTTTTATCGTCTTTTTCCACGAAAATCTCCGACGAAAACTTGTTAGCTTCTTGCACAAACAATGCTGCCGGTCGAGCGTGTAGCCCTGTCTTCAACCGAACAACTACCGGGTGCTTTGTCATGAAACGCTTACCCCCTAATTGAGTTCTCCCCAAAAATTTCACATTAATTTTATATTATTATATCATTATAACGTAAACCACACTAGAAAAAAAGTGACTAGCCGCCTCGAACCTTGTCCGCCAGTTCATCAATCTTACGAAGACGATGATTTACTCCGGACTTACTAACCGTACCTTTCAGCATTTCACCAACCTCTTTAAGGTTGATATCTGGATGTGCCATTCGAATTTCTGCAACTTCCCGCAGTTTATCCGGTAGGCTCTCCAGCCCCACTTCTCGCTGCAGCAGTTTGATATTCTCAATCTGCCGCACCGCGGCACTTATCGTTTTATTGAGATTCGCGGTCTCGCAGTTCACGATCCGATTCACGGAATTACGCATATCACGCATAATTCTTACATCCTCAAATTTGAACAACGCTTGATGCGCCCCGATCAGACTTAAGAATTCGATAATCTTCTCGCCTTCTTTAATGTATAGAATGAACCCTTTTTTACGTTCAATGCAGCGTGCGTTTAGGTGAAATTCACCAGCCAGATCGACCAGCGCCTTACAATGCTCCTCATACATCGAGGAAATCTCCAAATGGTAAGAGGAACCCTCCGGATTATTAACGGATCCGCCCGCCAAAAAGGCACCCCGCAAATAAGCACGCTTACAGCAGTTATTCCCAACAATCTCTTTATCAATACCGTCGGTAAAAATAAATCCTTCGGACACAATTCTGAGATCATTTAAGATTTCCTGTACGCGACTAGGGATTCTAACGATATAAACGTTATTTTTCTTCAAACGCATTTTTTTACGCACGAGTAGCTCAATATGGACCTGGTAATATTTCTTAAGTAAAGAATATACCCGCCTTGCAATCGCGGCGTTCTCCGTCGAAATGTCGAGAATCACCTTTTTGCTTGAAAGCTGCACAGATCCATTCATACGGATAAGCGCTGACATTTCCGCCTTCTCACAACAGGGCTCACTCTCCACCATCGTCAGCTCTTTTTTGGTAAGGGCCGCAAAAGACAAGGGTCTCACCTCTTTCTGAAAATAAGTACGTCATTCATATATACAAGCATAAACGCCTTCGGCGTCCTTTTGAGGACGGTAAGCGTTTATGCGAGAAATATAAGAAAGTATAGGTGTAAAACTTATATTTTCTTATATTTTAAGTTATACCCTAGGGTTTCTGTTTATCCAATCTTGCACAAGCTGATAGATATGATGACTAAGCTTATCGGTATCATGCCTTAAATAAGTTCGGAATAACACTAGCTTATCCGCTATAACTTTATATGCACTGCCTTCTAGTACATCCTTGTCGAGCTGTACCGGACGTGCACCCTTCTCAGCGTACTTCGACTGCACCTGCTCTGGAATTTCACCGTCATTCACAATAATATAATCAAATAAATGAATTCCAATATGATCATAAACGGCTTGTAGATGGTCATTTACAGTATAATTATCCGTTTCACCAGGCTGAGTCATTACATTGCAGACAAAAATTTTGATTGCATCAGAAGATACAACTGCTTCTGCTAGCTTCGGAACAAGTAGGTTCGGAAGAATGCTCGTATATAGACTCCCTGGACCCAAAAGAATTGCATCAGCATTTCGAATCGCTTCAAGTGCTTCAGGCAACGGCTCCACATCAGCAGGCTCCAAAGAAACCCGTTTAATGATCCCGCCTGCTTCCGGTATCTTAGATTCACCCGTGATAATCGTGCCGTCCGACATTTCTGCACGCAATACTACGGCATCCCCCGCAGCGGGTAATACCCGTCCGCGAACAGCAAATAATCGGCTAAGCTCACGAACAGCTGTGACAAAATCGCCAGATATATCTGTAAGCGCAGCAAGAATTAAATTGCCAAGACTATGACCCGCCAAGCCTTCGCCCGTGTTGAAACGATATCTCATAATATCCGCCATGAGCGGCTCTACATCAGCCATAGCTGTTAATACGTTACGGATGTCCCCAGGAGGCGGCATTTGCAGTTCACTGCGCAAAATACCCGAGCTTCCTCCATCATCTGCTACGGTAACTATAGCTGTAATATCTAGCGGCTTTTCTTTTAAGCCGCGAAGCATGACAGATAGCCCCGTGCCACCGCCCATAACGACGATACGTGGACGCTGTCTTTGTTCTTCAGCCACTATGGACCCCTTCTCTCATTAGTGCCGATCACGCTCGGAATCCCGATGACTAACGGCTACGGATTCCGTTTCGCTGACGCCCAGCATTTTGCCCAAATATTCAGAAATGGCTACTGAACGGTGTTTCCCGCCTGTACAGCCAATGCCGATAATAATCTGGGATTTACCTTCCCTACGATATTGCGGAATTAAGAAATGAAGCATATCGAGCAGTTTGGTCAGGAACACCTGTGTTTCAGGCCACTTCATTACATAGTCATATACATCGCTGTCCTGACCTGTTTTTGGCCGCAGGTGATCCACATAATGTGGGTTAGGCAAAAAGCGAACATCGAAGACGAGGTCTGCATCAATAGGAATACCATACTTAAATCCGAACGATGTAATGTTGACGGAGAGTGTACTTTTTCCTAAATGCGAGAACCGAGAAACGATCTTCTCCTTGAGCTGCACTGGTTTCATACTGCTAGTATCCAGACATAATGTAGCTGAATTCTTTAATTCCTCAAGCATTTTACGTTCCAGCTTGATACCATCAAGCGGAAGTCCCTTAGGCGCTAGAGGATGATGACGCCGGCTTTCCTTGTAACGCTGCACAAGCACCGAATCCGTAGCATCCAAGAACAAGATTTCACAGCCAATGGTTGACTCATCTTTGATATAGGCTAGAGACTCGGACAAAGCAGTGAAGAATTCCCTACCGCGCAGGTCAATCACAAGCGCTACCTTGGCGATCTTACCCTTCGACTGCTCAATCAGTTCTGCAAACTTAGGGATCAGCACCGGCGGCAAATTATCGACACAGAAGAACCCTAGGTCTTCCAGACTCTGCACAGCAATTGTCTTACCCGCACCTGACATTCCGGTAATAATGATCAGGGTGGCTCCAGCCGTTGGAGTATTGTCCAATTCGGTCATTAAAGCGTCCCCTCCCTAAATTAGTATATGAATACTCCCTATCTTTTAAGAACGAAGCAGAAGACCTGCTGCACCCACAATACCTGCATCATTACCAAGCTCTGCAGGAATAATCGAAACACCAGTCTGAAGCGGAGCCGGTGCGAGCTTAGCAAACACACGACGAACTTCATCAAATAGAATATCTCCAGCCTTAGACACACCACCACCAATGATGAAGACCTCAGGGTTAAGCACGGCTGCAACAGAAGCCATAGATTTACCCAGGTAGTATGCTGCACGGTTTACTATGCGAATCGCTACTTCATCGCCAGCCTTAGCCGCATCAAAGACTTCCTTCGCAGCAATCTTCTCTACCATTGAGAGGGAAGTACGATCACCACGAGCTACTGCATCGTTAGCCATACGAATAATTCCTGTAGCGGAGGAAACGGTTTCCAGACATCCCATATTACCGCAACCACATTGAATGGCTTCCAAATCCGGCACTACAGTGATATGGCCAAGCTCACCTGCTAGACCTGCAAAACCTTGATAAATCTTTCCGTTGATAATGATTCCGCCACCAACACCTGTTCCTAGCGTATAGCAGACACAATTTTCAATCCCGCGTCCTGCACCACTCCAGGCTTCACCCAGTGCAGCCACGTTCGCATCATTGTCTATTTTGACAGGCTTGTTCCAGCGATCTTCCAAAATGGAGCGAATCGGCACATCTTTAAATCCTATGTTGGGCGCAAGGATAATGATTCCTTCACGAATATTTGTGAACCCTGCTACGCCCGCGCCTACACCTGCAAGCTGATCCCAAGAGTACGGGGAATCCTCCACAATTTGGCGTACATACTTCTCGATATTATCGATAACAGTATCGACACCTTCTGCAGTTCCTGTGGGTCCCTCATAAGTATGCAGTAGCGTTCCCTCAGCATTGCAGATTCCAACCTTAATTGCAGTTCCACCCAAATCCACGCCAACGTAGATATTCTCAGACATGTAACAAGCCACCTTTTTTTATACTAAAATAGTTAATCCTAAGTACCAACTATAATAGAAGCCCCCTCTGTGGTCAAGGAAAGACAACACACCCGGGAATTCCTTATTTTAATACTATACTCTATTATATTCTAAAAAGACCCCCTTACGACTAAGTAAGAGAGTCTTCTGAATATATTATTATCTGGAAAATAACCTAAATCACCCATTTATTCTGACAAAATACGCTTTTGCCCCTCCAGTGCACGGATAGGTGCGATATTCTGTGTAAACTCCAGCGTACCCATATACCGACCAGTCTCGTCGCGGACAGCGAAATAACGGATATAGATAAATTTATCCTTGATGTTGATCCAGAAGTCCTCAGCATCCTTACGGCCTGCCTTAAAGTCTTCCAGAAGCTTCTCCACCACATGAACACTTTGAGGCGGATGACAGTTCTGTACCGTGCGGCCGATAACTGCCTTAGTTCGGGCAAAGATACGTTCCTTCCCGTGTGAAAAATATCGAACGACATCATTCTCATCAATGAATGTCAGATCTACTGGCAGATGATTGAGTACTGTTTCGAGCTGATGCAATGACAACAGCCCTGTCTCAAAACGGATGAACCCTTCTTGCGGAGCGGCTCCCACTGCTTCACCCTGCAATGCTGCACCTTCCGGCTCTGCGGCACGTTCGGGTATCCACTCCTGCTCCGGCGCCGTTAGGCAGAATCCAATCTCATCGCTCTCCCGAGCGATTTTCACCCATTCGTCTTCCGTCAATTTATCCAGCGACATAGGCAATAAAATATTTTCTTCCTTAAAAATCATTTCATTAACTTCCTTGATGATCTCCGTAAGTTGAACACCAATATCTGCTGCATTTCCGCTGTAGCTGCTGAGCGCTGCTTTTGCCTCTTTAATCATACGACGGATATGATCATCCACGCCCCACATTACCTTAGTTGGTCCATAAATGCCGTATTTTTCAAGGTAAGGGAACAACAGATTTTCTTTTCGACTGTAGTGTTTATCTAGATCCAGCAGTAAGCTAAGATCCTCCAGCAGCTTAAAGATCAGCTCCTCACTGTCATTCTTCTGGAATTTGGTAGCATGCAAATCTAAACGAAAGTTCACAAGTCTTTCAATCTCACGGTTTTCTAGCTTGAAGGTGTGGACTGGGTGGCCGGGTTGTTCTTCAGGCTTTGAGGAGCGGTGAATTTGCTCAATAGAGCCTTTGAATATTGCTGTATGCACCGAACAAAGCCGCTGTACCTCGGATACCGGAATTCCCTCTTCAGTCATTAACGAATGCTCCATTGCAGAGATTTCCGCAACAGTAACATCACCTACAGCTTCCTCGAAGCGTGCCTTAACCTCTTCAACGCTTTTGCCTGCATGCAGTTCTTTAATAATCTCCTTGAGCATGGCTTGGCGACGAGTTTGCTCCGGTACATCAACCTCGCGGTTATTTATCAGTTCACTCATTATTGATCTCTCCTTAATGAAATTTTGATGATAGATTCCTTTATTTCATAATCTCGAAGCCATGTCGTTCAAATGCTAACTTCACGGTGTTGAGATCCATTTTCTTCAGCTTCATTCCTTTGGATAAGGTCATGAAACGGCCAGCGGTCTGCAGCATACCTGGCTTAGCAATGTCCTTAAAGCCCAGCTCTACCATAATCTCAACGACCTCTGGATGCCGGGATACCATCTCGAAGATAGACTCATCCATTCGCAGCATTTTTTCCATTGGACTCTTCTCCTTTATATGAGAACTATTCTCAACAACAGATTAGCACAGGCCTTACAAGGCAATAGTGATTGCAATCACTAAATTAGAAGAAAGCAATAACCGTTCTTTTAAAGATGGATTATGTATAATGTGAAATTAAAAAAACTGCCCCCTACGCTAAATAGCATAAGGGACAGTCTAATTCGTAATAAATTATTTATTATAGCGTTACTCCTGTTTTGAATATGGATATCTCGCGGAAGTTATTCTTCTCGTTATTTACCCATTCCCCACTAGCCACGCTGATAATGTAGTTAATGAAGTCATGCAGAACCTCATCTGGAGAACCATCTTCAACCAACACACCCGCATTAAAATCGATCCAGTGACGTTTGCCTTCATACAATGGGGTATTGGTAGACACCTTCATTGTTGGCACGAATGTACCAAAAGGTGTCCCCCGTCCGGTCGTAAAGATCACCAATTGGCAGCCAGCAGCAGCCAGAGCCGACGAAGCCACTAGGTCATTGCCCGGCGCGTTAAGAAGATTTAAGCCTTTGTTAGTGATAAGCTCTCCGTACTTGAGTACATCCATTACCGTAGAATTACCGGATTTTTGAGTGCAACCCAGCGATTTATCCTCAAGCGTAGTAATCCCTCCGGCTTTATTGCCTGGTGAAGGGTTTTCATATACCGGCTGTTTATAGTCCATGAAATACTGCTTAAAGTCATTGATGAGATCAACAATTTTGTGGAAAATAGCTTCGTCTGCAGCACGTTCCATCAGAATCTTTTCGGCGCCAAACATTTCAGGTACTTCAGTGAGTACAGTTGTGCCGCCTTGGGCAGCCATATAGTCAGACAGACGTCCAAGAAGCGGATTCGCTGTAATCCCGGACAGGCCATCCGAGCCTCCACACTTCAGACCAATCTTCAGCTCAGAGAGTGAGACTTCTTCCCGATGATCGCCCTGTACGTTATTGTAGAGTTCCTTCAGCAGCTTTACGCCTTCTTCAATCTCGTTTCCAACCTCTTGGGAGACAAGAAAACGCACTCGATCCTCATCGTAACTACCCAGCATGTCTTTAAAAATATGCAAATTGTTATTCTCACAACCTAGTCCGAGCACAAGTACGGCGCCTGCATTTGGATGCTTAACCGCGTTAGCAAGTATTGTACGAGTATTGTCATGATCATCACCCAGCTGGGAGCAACCATAGTTATGCTTCAGTACGAGCACGTTATCGAACGGAGCGATATCACCAACCTCTGCCTTAAAAATATTGATGATCTGCTCCGCCACTCCATTCACACAACCAACCGTAGGGACGATCCACAGCTCATTACGAATACCTACAGATCCGTCAAAGCGACGATACCCCGTAAAGGTCAAATTCTCTACTTTAAAAGGATTGGGGGTCAGCTTCTGCTCAAAAGTATATTCCTCAACCCCTGTTAGGTTTGTCTTCGTATTATGGGTATGCACCCACTGGCCCGGCACGATAGGCGCTTTAGCATGACCGATGGGATAACCATACTTCAATACATTCTCGCCTTCGCTAATGCTGGTTAGTGCAATTTTATGACCTCTAGCAATATCTTCCGTAATTTTAATCTCTTTTGAACCAATCACAATGGTGTCGCCTGCTTGATAGTCTTTAAGTGCAACTGCCACGTTATCAGCCTCGTTGATCTGCAGTACCTCTTTCATAGTCTTAATCATGTCGTTATCCACCTCCTGTGTATTAGTTGTGTGCAGGTCTCTTCACGTACGCTTGCAGCGCTTGCTTCATACCTGTTCTCTCAATCGCAATGAGCCCTTCTGTCACCTTGTCAGTAAGACCAGCCACTTCATTCAGGTCAGAGCCCCAGCGATTTGTCGCTGCTAATACTTCGACAGCCAGTGCGCGTAACCCAGTGTCTGTGCCATCCCATCCTCCCCACAAGGAGGCGAACCATTCCAAAATATCCGCATCATCGGCCAGCTGAATTTCTTCTTCCCCTCTACGTCCTTTATAGAAGGCAATTAATGCACTCATTGAGAAAACAAGCTTCTCGGGTAATTGTCCTTTGGACTCTACATATTGCAGTAAAGAAGGCAGATCTCTTGTCTTAAATTTCGAGATAGAATTAAGGGAGATGCTCATCAAGTAATGCTGCACATAAGGGTTCAGGAACCTTTCCAATACCGCGTCTGCAAAAGAATTCAATTCCTCTGCCGGCAGATCCAGCGTTGGAATAATCTCATCATAGATTAAGGACTTCACGTACGCCCCAACCTCTTCGTGCTCAATGGCTTCAGCAACCGTATCAATACCGTACAAATACGCTACTGGTGTCATAGCTGTATGAGCTCCGTTTAAAATCCTCACTTTACGAGTGCGATAAGGGGCCATATCATCCACCACCAGCACATTAAGACCTGCTAGTTCAGCCGGGAACTCCTTTTTAATCCACTGCGGTCCTTCAATCACCCAAAGATGGAACTGCTCACCGACAACGACCAGCTTATCCTCATAGCCCAATTCTTCCGTAATCTCAGCGATGGTGTCTCTTGGATATCCAGGAACGATGCGATCTACCAAACTACAGCAGAAGGTGTTGGCTTCATTCATCCAGTTTACAAAGCCCTCTCCCAGATTCCACAGGTCAGCATATTTCAAAATAACCTTCTTAAGCTCATCCCCATTTCGGTCAATCAGCTCGCACGGAATGATGATAAAACCTTTAGAAGCATCACCGTTAAAAAATTCAAAACGCTTATACAATAAGGCCGTCAGTTTGCCTGGAAAACTGCTCTGCGGAGCATCGGTTAACTTGTCGCCTGCTTCAAAAGCAATTCCCGCCTCAGTGGTGTTGGACACGATAAAGCGCAGCTCTGGATTCTCGGCAAGCTTCATATACTCCTCATGCTGGGCAAAAGGATTAAGCGTTCGTGTAATACAGTTGATGACCTCATGTTCTTTTACCGCTGCTCCATCTTTGATTCCTTGGAGATACAACGTGTATAAACCGTTCTGAGCATTTAGCATTTCTGCAAGTCCATTACCCAGCGGTTGTACAACCACCACGCCACCATTGAAATCCGTTTTTTGATTCATGGTATGAATCTGCCAATCTACAAAAGCGCGCATGAAATTGCCTTCACCAAATTGCAGAACCTTCTCAGGATAGTGCTTGTAAGCTTTCCAACTATCACTATTTAATCTGTTCATATAAACGCCTCCTGATTATTAATGCACACGATAAACTAATTAAATATACTTTATAATTCAATATATTTATTATTATTTTCTTAATTTATGCACACGTGAAAATTTTAATTCAAAATCCTTTACGAGTGAAAGGATCAAGCTGCCATGCGCAGCTTTTGCTTCTACAGTTTCCTAACCGATTCTCTCGCAATAAACTCCGTATCAATCGAGGTTAGCCCGTCATTCTCCAAAGGTTCTTTAATTAAGCTTAGCAGCTTGCGGGCTCCTTGCTCGCTGATCTTCTCAATAGGACGTTTAACTGTGGTAAGCGAAGGATTCGCAAAGAGCGAAAATCCAATATCATCAAAACCAACAATAGAAACATCGTTCGGCACCTGCAGCCCTCGCTCAAACACAGCTTTCATAGCCCCGATTGCCATATCGTCATTGGAACAAAATACTGCCGTCGGCGGTTTTTCCAAATCTAGCAGCTTGCCCATCGCCTCATATCCACTTTGCATATCGTAATTACCATTTCTCATATAATCGTTACGAACAGGGATATTATGGTCAATCAAAGCTTTTATAAAACCGTCTCTGCGTTCCTGCGTGGATTTAAAGCCCTCAACACCTTCAATGATCGCAATGTCTTGATGCCCGGACTCAATCAGGTGTTTGCCTGCATGATAAGCGCCTTCCCGGTCATTCGAGATGATATTAATAATGGAGCGATCATCTATCTGCCGATTCAGCACAACGATTGGAATGCCTTGCTGGACAACATGGTAAATGAATTTATTATCTGCTTCACTCTGGCTCATTAGAATAATTCCATCAAAGCGTTTGTGATGAATAGAGGAATATTCCGCATAATCGTCGATCCCACGGATGAACAGATTATACTCTACATCTATGACACTATTTACACCACGAATCGTATCAGAGAAGAAACCAGACGTTGTGCCGTTGGCGATACTCGTGAAGAACAAGCCAATGGTGTATGACCGCTGCATCACAAGGCTTTTGGCATTGTAATTGGGGACATAACCCACTTGCGCAGCGATCTCGGCAATTTTTTTACGTGTAACTTCTTTAATTAGGGGACTGTTGTTAAGTGCTCTTGATACAGTTGTATGTGAAACATTCGCCAGTTTTGCGATATCCTTGATTGTAGGTGCCATGGGTCAACCTTCCTTATCAAACGGGTTTGGCTATTCCATGTAAGGATATCATAACGATTACCTAGTCACCAATGCCTGTTTCGAGAAATTGAAATAATGATCAGCGTTATTGTAACAGATATTCTCAATCATACCACCTAACAGTTCCATATCATCCGGGGCTTCTCCATCCTCTACCCAAGAACCTACAAGATCACATAGAATTCTTCTAAAATACTCATGTCTGGTATATGATAAAAAGCTTCTGGAGTCTGTTAACATTCCGACAAACTGGCTAAGCACACCTAGATTAGCAAGCGTCTTCATCTGTTCCAGCATGCCATCCTTGTTATCGTTGAACCACCATGCCGTCCCAAATTGAATCTTCCCTGGAATTCCGCCGCCTTGGAAGCAGCCCATTAAACCAGCAATGACATGGTTATCATTTGGATTCAGCGAGTACAAAATCGTCTTAGGCAGCGCATTCTCACGATCCAGCGCATCTAACAGACCTGCCAGCGGTTTAGCAATCACGCCATCATTAATCGAATCATAGCCGGTATCAGGGCCGAGTCGTCCGAACATTACGCTGTTATTATTGCGTAGCGCATGGATATGGAATTGCATCGCCCAATCCAGCTCGTTGTACAATTTGCCAAGGAATACTAATGTGAACCCTTTATATTTCTTTTCTTCTCTCTCACTTACAGCACCTTCACGAAGAGCTTTGTTGAATATAGCCGTAGCTTCCTCCAAGGTAGCAGGCTCAAACATTACTGCATCCAAAGCATGATCGGATACACGGCCCGCTCTGGCATGGAAGAATCTCACTCTGCTCTCCAATGCTTCTAGAAACTGACCATAATTCTCAACATCTATTCCTGAGACTTCGCTTAGCTGAGCTACCCAAGGCTTGAAGGTAGGACGATTAATCTCAAGGGCTTTATCTGGACGAAACCCCGGAACTATGCTGGCATCGAATCCACTCAAGCTGCTGATTTTTTCATGATATTCCAGAGAATCTACTGGGTCATCGGTGGTGCATACAACAGTTACTTTCGATTTAACAATTAGGTCTCTCGCTCCATATCCTTCACCTTGCAACTGTCTGTTCACTTCATCCCAAATCTTCGGAGCATTAGCCTCATTTAGCAAATCATATACTCCAAAGAAACGCTGCAACTCAAGATGTGTCCAATGATAGAGCGGATTCCCGATAATCTTAGGAACGGTTCTAGACCATGCCAAGAACTTTTCATAGTCACTAGCATCACCAGTAATGAACTTCTCCTCTACACCATTTGCCCGCATCACTCTCCATTTGTAATGGTCGCCATACAGCCAAGCTTCGGTAATATTGTTGAACGTCTTGTTCTCATAGATCTCTTGAGGACTGAGGTGGCAATGATAGTCGATAATAGGCATATCTTTCGCATGATTATGAAACAGCTTAATGGCGGTCTCGCTCGACAACAGGAAGTTCTCATCCATGAATTTTTTGCTCATGAGGTTTGCTGCTCTCCTTTATAATCATAATGGGAGTTACAATTAGTTTAACGTAAACATTTTTCGGAATATGATATTTTAACTTAGTTATTTCTTTAGATTACAATAATTTCGGTTCTAAAAATGTTCAAATTGTTAACGTTAACATTATCTCTTATTGTAAACGTATTTTTAAAATGCGCAAGCCCTTTTCGAAAGACATTGTTACAGTTATTTTAACAGCACCCAGCTTCCTACTACAAAAAAGCAGGCGCCCCTTTAAAATAAGGATCACCTGCTTGAATTCATTCCGATTAATTTAGTTATATTAACTACCCAAGTTTTCGCTCCAGTCATGTACCATTGTGCCCTCAAGATATTTCTCAGCGTCCATTGCTGCCATACAGCCGGTGCCCGCTGCGGAGATCGCTTGTCGGTAACGGGTATCCTGTACGTCGCCGCAAGCGAATACACCCGGAATGTTCGTCTCAGTAGTACCTGGATTTACTACAATATAACCATTGGTATCCGTCGTAATCTGACCGCCCAAGAATCCGGTATTCGGCGTATGACCGATAGCGACAAACACTCCGTCCGCTTCGATGAGTTCTTCAAGCCCTGTATCATTGTTGCGAACCGTCAGTCCCTTAACTCCAGACTCGCCGGTTGTTACTTCAAGCGGTGTACGGTTAAGTGCCCACACAACCTTACTGTTATCGCGTGCGCGGTCCTGCATAATCTTTGAAGCTCTGAGCTCATCACGACGATGAACCACGGTTACGCTAGAAGCAAATCTTGTTAAGAAGCTGGCTTCCTCCATCGCAGAGTCTCCACCACCGACCACGATAATCTTCTTGTTCCGGAAAAAGAAGCCATCACAAGTAGCGCAAGTGCTGACCCCACGGCCCACATTCTCCTGCTCCCCTGGTATTCCTAAATATCTGGCAGAAGCACCGGTAGAGATAATTACCGACTCTGCCTCTAATACACCCAAACCATCTACTGTCACTTTAAATGGACGCTGTGAAAAATCCACTGAATCCACCCAGCCATTCTTGAATTCAGCACCAAAACGTTCAGCCTGCTTCCGCATGTTGTCCATTAAATCCGGGCCGAGAATCCCTTCGGGAAAACCTGGAAAGTTCTCCACTTCCGTTGTCGTTGTCAGTTGTCCACCTGGCTGCATCCCTTCAATTACAAGTGGGTTAAGGTTGGCACGTGCCAGATAAATAGCAGCAGTAAGCCCGGCCGGGCCTGTTCCGATTACAATCGTTTTGTACATAACAGTGGCCTCCTCACAATAGGGTTTATGCATCAAAGAATTTAGATATTTTCAGTAAACGGGGGAAGACTGTCGCTCACACTTCCCTGAAAACTACATTCATCATCGATACGCCGAGCATAACGACTGACCATCGACACGGATACGTCATAACGCTGAGCTACCTCGCGGTAGGTGACTGGAAGGTTATGCATTTTTGCGATCAGATATTCTAAAGCAGCACACCAGCCTTCCGTTTGACGGATAAAAGGAACATCTGGATATATGCTACTCACGAATTGCTTCCAAAGTAATTCAGCATCTTTTTTCTGGACGGCATCAAATCTCCGGTCCATCATACTTACCGTCTGGTCGATGACTTTTTGCCAATCTTCTCTCCATTCTGGCAATCCCTTCAGACGCGCATTAGAAGTTTCTTTGGCTTCCTGAAGTACATTTTCCTCCGGAACACTACCAATCAGTCGCTGCAGGCTCAGAAGCGCAGCTTCCTGCAGCTTTTCTTCCTGCAATGGCTGTTGTTTCAGAAGTCCTTGTAGAATCTCGGACATTTCTTCATCTTCAATCCAGCGCAGAGCTTCCGTAACCTGAAGCTTCGTATTGGCATCACCGTAGCGAAGTGCCCAGAAGAAGGAAGATCGAAGCAGAGGATTGTTCCGCACCTCTTCAGCAAAGCTGCCTTTGTTGTCTTTCCACAGCTTCAGCTGCTCTTGAAAGGGGAGCTGATAGTTGTAACTGATTGGAGACAACGCCTTGCCTTCCCCCTGCGCTTGCTGCAGTTGGGCCAGAAAAAATCTCGGCACAGCCGATTCCGGATCCAGCTTAGCAGCTTTTTGCCAGCAACGCTGAGCCTCTGCATAGAGACCGCTATTACTTGCTGCTGCCGCACAGTAATGGTACAAACTGGCGTCACCGCCGACTTCCTCATCTTTCAGCAGGCGCCGAAAATGACCATAGGCGGTTCTATGCCGTCCCAGAATCCCCATCGTAGTGGCCATCTTGAATAAATGCTCCTGGTGAAAAGGAATAGTCGTCTCTAGCAGACGTAATAATCCAGCCAGTTGCCCGCGGTCACCTTCATACTGCAAAAAGATCGCCAAGTTACAAAGTGCGTGCAAATTCCCAGAGTCCTGTTCAAGCACCCGCATAATGCATTCTTTGGCTTTGGTAAAACGACCCATATAGAAATACGCAAGGGCTAGGTTGTTATGCGCCGCCAAGAAGTCTGGCGTATTGCTCACAATCTCTTCAAGCAAAGTTACTGCTTGTGTAAACTTGCCTTCCTCCAACAGCGCTCGGGCCCGCTCATGCTCTATCACCCCTTCCCGGCTTCTAATCCGGATAAGTGGTGCAGGACGATCGAGCTCATATTGCAGAAGTTCCATCAACTCTTCCGATTCGGCCAGAAATTCACCGTTCACATCTTCTTCGAGATAAGTAACAAGTGAGCGTTCTGCCTCCTCATAGCTTTCCATATTGGCGAAGTTGTTAGCCATATAGAAATAACATTCCGTCATTCCAGGATCAATATTCTCCAGCACATGGGTCAAAATGTCGTTAGACGCCTCATAATTACCCATCTCTGATAATACGCCTGCTACGTTACAATGATTTACCGGGTTCTCCGGTTCGTACTCTACAGCTTTGCGAAAATTCTTTAATGCCTTATCATATTGAAAGCGATCCAAGGACCGAACGGCTCTTTCAAAGAAAAAATTGGCATTCAGAGTGACAGGAATAACATTACCATTCTCCTCATACTCTGAAGTTCTCTCCATCATGGAAGCAAGGCACCCCCTTATAAGAAGCTTCCTTTTATACTAACGAAAAAATAGGAGGACGGCGCCCAATGGGGTATACCGGAGCTCCAAACTTAATCGCTATTCCGTTCCCTTTATGGGTGCGGCTATCTTCACACAGTATACCACATGTGACCGCGAGATTCTCAAGTTGAGAAAGACTCTACCACTCCACAAACAGCAACTTTTCACATAAAAATAAAAAAGACGGGGAATTAAATTCCCGCGTCTCTGAAAAGCTTATCGATCGAACCGCCCTCAAGAATAATACGTGTAGCTTGTGCAAGCATCGGTGCCACCGATAAGACCGTAAACCGACTTGAATGATCATCTGGCAGCGCAATAGAGTCCGTAATGACCACTTCCTGAACAGAGGGATGGTCAAGCCGCTGCAGCGCAGGTCCTGAGAACAATCCATGCGTTGCACAGACGATACTGTCCTTCGCACCTCTCTCTTTCAGACCCTCAACCACATTCACGATGGTAGTCCCTGTATCAATAAGGTCCTCGATAATAATCGGTGTACGTCCCTCGACATCACCAATGACATGAGTGATTACAGATTCATTATGGGCTGGACGCTTCTTGATCATAATGGCAAAAGGTGAATCCAGCTTATTTGCCAACTTCTCAGCCATAGATGCACGTCCGGCATCCGGAGAAACAATGACCAAATCAGACATAGCCTTGGCCTTCAAATGGCTGCTGATCAAATCGAGAGCAGTCAAATGATCGACCGGAATGTTGAAAAATCCTTGAATTGCCGCTGCATGCAAATCGATAGTGATTACACGGGTTGCGCCCGCGGTCGTAAGTACATCAGCTACCATCTTAGCCGAGATCGGTTCACGAGGTGCAGACTTACGTTCCTGTCGAGCGTATCCATAATACGGCACAATAATGTTAACTGTACGTGCTGATGCCCGTTTAGCAGCATCTATCATCACGAGCAGTTCCACGAACATCTCATTAATGGGATGGGATAGGGATTGCACCAAAAATACGTCGCAGTTCCGGATGCTCTCTTCGTAATGCACGTAAATCTCGCCGCTCATGAAACGGGTCAGCTTAATCTGCCCCAATTCAACACCAAGTCGCTCTGCAATATCTGCCGCCAGCTTTGGATTCGACGAACCGGAAAAAATACGTAATTGTTGATGATGCATAATACCCTCCTGCGGATTATAAATTATAGTTTGAACGGAACAGTGGTACGACGGCGTCCCTCAAATACAGCCAGCTCACGGAAGCCTGTGTGCCAAAGCATGCTACGTGCCTCTTGCAAGCCGTCACCAAGCTTGGCAGGGTCATGTGCATCCGAGCCGAGCGTAAGCGGTATACCGAGCATAAAAGCCTCCTGTAGCAGATGTTCCGCCGGGAACATCTCAGCACATGGCTTGGTAAGTCCTGAAGCATTCAGCTCCATGGCGATTCCGCTATCCGCTATAACCTTTAAGGTTTCCAGCTCCAGCGTTCTCACCTCTGCTTTACCTTCTGGTGTCTGAGGACCATAGCCGAACCGTTTAATAACATCCATATGTCCTATAATATCATATAATCCTGATAACGCCGACTTCTTTACAGCATCATAATAAAGGCGATATACCTCTAGTTCATCCTTGCCTTCCCAGCCATCAACCTGTCGATAATCTGTGATATCCCACTCCCCGAGAAAATGCACAGAGCCTATCAGATAATCCCATGGGTAAGGAGATAAAATCTCACGAATTTGATCCTCATAGCCTTCAATATAATCTGCTTCCAGCCCTACCCGCAGGTCTATGACTCCGCGGTAGCGTTCCTTCAGCGTCAGGCATTCCTCCACATAATGAGGCAGTTCAGCCATTGGCATGGCCATTTCAGGGTAATAGCTAGCAGGATCAACATGGATGAGCGGCAAGTGGTCGGATAACCCTAGCTGCTGAAGACCAAGCTGTATCCCACGCTGCACATACTCCTCAAGCTTGCCCACGGCATGACCGCAGCGCTCATGATGCGTGTGGTAATCGATATGCATCCGTCAGTTCCCTCCCTAGTACTGGTCCCGGCGTGGGCGCTCGTGGCGGGTACTCAACTCTTCCATGATTTCATCCAGCGGAAGCTTGCGCTCCTGTAGCAGTACTAGTAAGTGGTAGATCAGATCACTAACTTCAAGACGCAGCTCGGCATTGTCTTTATTTTTGGCGGCAATAATCGTTTCAGAGGCTTCTTCGCCTACCTTCTTAAGGATCTTATCGACACCTTTATCGAACAAATAAGTTGTATACGCGCCTTCCGGACGCTCTACTTCCCGCTCAGCAATCACGCGCTCCAGCTCACCAAGAACAGCAAAACGCTCACCATCCGTAAGGCTAGTAGCTACCGATTTCTGAGATTCCTCGGCTTGGTTATTCAAAGGAATGTCACGGAAAAAGCATGATGTAGCTCCAGTATGGCAAGCTGGTCCTTCAGGGACAACCTTCACGAGCAGTGTATCACTATCGCAATCATAGGATATGGAAGTAATCGCTTGTGTATTGCCTGAGGTTCCACCTTTGTGCCAAAGCTCGCTGCGTGAGCGGCTCCAGAACCAGGTCTGGCCACTTTCCAATGAGAGCTGCAACGATTCCGAATTCATATAAGCAACCATCAAAACTTCTAGTGTGTTAGCATCCTGCACAACGGTAGGCACCAACCCCGCTTCATTCCAGCGAATGCCGGCCAGCGCTTCTTTTTGGCTAATGGATGTATTCTTTTCTGTTTCGCTCATCGGATCTCTACCCCTTTTTGCTTCAAGTCAGCCTTTAAGTCGTTAATGGCAATCTCTTTATAGTGAAAAATGGTCGCCGCCAGTCCCGCATCGGCTTTCCCTTCCGTAAATACATCGTAAAAATGCTCCTTCTTTCCAGCGCCGCCAGAAGCAATCACAGGAATACTAAGTAAATCGCTTACTGCTGAGGTCAGCTTCAGGTCGAAGCCATCTTTCGTCCCATCTGCATCCATACTTGTGAGTAAAATCTCGCCTGCACCCAGCTTTTCAGCTTCCTTGGCCCAGGTCAGAGCACGGATGCCAGTGGGCTTGCGCCCACCATGGGTATACACTTCCCATTCACCAAATGCCTCGTTATATTTAGCATCTATTGCTACCACAATACATTGAGAGCCAAAACGGCGTGCACCTTCCAAAATTAACTGTGGATTAGTGATAGCAGCCGTATTAATGCCGATTTTGTCTGCACCTGCACGAAGAATCCGCTTCATATCATCAGGTGTAGAGATCCCGCCACCCACTGTAAAAGGAATGGCGATTTCACCTGCGGTCTGCCGCACAACTTCAATCATGGTCGCCCGGCCTTCTACGGAAGCCGATATATCGAGAAACACAAGCTCATCTGCACCCTCACGGTCATACAGCGCCGCCAGCTCTACCGGATCTCCGGCATCTCGCAAATTCACAAAGTTAACGCCTTTGACTACCCGTCCGTCCTTAACGTCAAGACAGGGGATGATACGTTTTGCTAACATTATTAATCCCCCTTTCCATGTGTTTCCCTAAAACATTTTGATCCCCCTAAATCCCGCTCCACTCACTCTATAATCACTATGTTCCCACGATTCTTGCTCCTAGCAGGACGACGGGCTCGCGACAACCGCAAGACCACATTCATATAGGCGGCCTATGGGCTTGCGCTCATGAAATAATAAGCATAATTAGTTGCACAATATGCAGTTATTTCACCCTCCGTCCAGCAAACTAGGTGTTTAACTGCATTTTGTACAATTAAATCTAGGAATGAGCTTAATATAAGCTCAACTCTCATATATAGCTGCACGAAATACAATTAAATTAGCAAACACGCTCTTAATTAGAATAATAGTTGTATGAAGTACACTTATATCATCCATCTGAGGTGTAATGTCCGGTTCTACTAACTTAGTCGCTCGGTAGCTGGTGGCTTATAAGCCTATTTCAGCTTTCTATTGCACAAAATATAACCAAAACCACAAATAAGACTTTTCGCAGAGTGTGAACGAGTTAATTAGTCAGGTTCGTCAACTAACGCACATACTCAGCACTACTTCTGCCCGAGCGCCTGCAAAGCTTTGGAAAGATCAATATTGCCCGTGTACAACGCCTTGCCAACAATAGCTCCGCCCACACCGCTGCCGCTGTGTACGTTCAGACGTAACAGATCATCAAGACTGGTGACTCCACCGGAGGCGATCACCGTTTTACCGCTGACCTTCGCCATGGACACAATGCCCTCCACGTTCGGACCCTGCATCATACCGTCGCGGGAGATATCGGTGTAAATAAACGTCTCGGCTCCTTTTGCAGCCAATTCCTTAGCCAGATCCTCAGCACGTACTTCAGAGGTGTTCAACCAGCCATGTGTCGCAACATAACCGTTGCGCGCATCAATGCCGATAGCTACTTTATCACCGTATTTAGCCAATACCGCTTCGGTAAAAGCATGATCGTTAATCGCAGCAGTTCCGATAATAACCCGACTAACACCAAGCCCAAGCAATTTTTCCACGTCCGCAAGATTACGAAGGCCACCGCCCACCTGAACAGGCACATTAGCATTAGCAGCAATAGCGCCGATAATCGCATCATTCACAGGATGACCTGCTTTCGCGCCATCTAAGTCCACCAAATGAATGAACTTTCCGCCTTGCTCTTCCCATGATTTTGCCACCTCCAGTGGGCTATCATTGTATATCGTTTCCTGACTGTAATCCCCTTGTTGCAGCCTGACACATTTTCCATCCCGGATATCAATCGCCGGATATACAATAAAAGAAGACATTTGGCGCTCCCCACTTTCGTTACATTATATTTATAGCGCGGCTTACGCCCGCTCTCCCTTTAATTTCAAAAAATTGCCCAGTAGCTTGATTCCCAGCTCCCCGCTTTTTTCAGGATGGAACTGCATGCCGAACACATTATCTTGCCCCACAATAGCTGTGACTGGGTAACCATAATCGGTGACAGCCAGCAGATCACTCTCATTCGCTACAAGCGCATGATAAGAGTGCACAAAGTACACATGACCCTCATCAAGATCTGCAAAAAGCGGACTTTGCGGCTGCCTAAAGCTCAGCTTGTTCCAACCCATATGCGGTACCTTATAGCCATCTCTAGGAGCGAAACGCACCACCGAGCCTGAGAGAATATCAAGTCCATCATGGCTGCCATGCTCTTCACTGCTACTAAACAGTAGTTGCATACCAAGACAGATCCCAAGCAGCGGCTGGGTTCCAGCAGCTACCTGTTTGACCACTAGATCCAAACCGCTTTCCCGCAGCTGCTCCATCGCATCGCCAAATGCACCGACACCAGGCAGAATGACACTATCAGCAGCAAGAATTTGCTCGGCTTCCCCCGTCACTATACACTCATAACCGAGACGTTCTACCGCCTTGCTCACACTGTGCAGGTTGCCCATGCCATAATCGACGATTGCAACAGTCATGCTACAGCACTCCCTTCGTAGAAGGCACACCCTTCACGCGTGGATCAATCAGTGTCGCTTCATCGAGTGCCCGTCCGAGCGCCTTGAATACAGCCTCAATCATGTGATGTGTGTTAGAACCGTAGTGTACGATCACATGCAGCGTAATCCGAGCTTCCAGCGCGAACTTCCATAAGAATTCCTGAACAAGCTCCGTCGAAAAGCTGCCCACCTGCTGTGAAGGATACGTTGCGCGATATTCAAAGTGTGGACGATTGCTGATATCGATCACAACCTGCGCCAACGCCTCATCCATCGGTACAAAAACACTCGCATAACGTTTGATTCCCTTTTTATCACCAAGTGCTTCGTGCAGCGCTTGACCTAGGCAGATCCCGATGTCTTCAACCGTGTGGTGATCATCAATTTCGATATCTCCTCGCGCCTGTACTGACAGGTCAAACTGGCCGTGCTTCGTAAATAGGTCCAGCATATGATTCAGAAAAGGAACATCCGTCTCCAGCTCGGAAACTCCACTTCCATCTACGTTAAGAGACAGCTTGATATCCGTCTCGTTTGTTTTACGGCTTAATCCTGCTTGGCGCAAGGCCTGTTCATTATTGTTCTCCATATCCGTCTCCACCTTTTCCTTCGTTCTTGAGTCGAATCTCAATGGCTCGTGCGTGGCCTTCTAACCCTTCGCGACGCGCCAGTTCTATAATGGTCTTCCCATCCCGCAGGAGGGCTTCTTTACTGTAATAGATCAAACTTGATTTCTTTATAAAATCATCGACATCCACTGGCGACGAGAAGCGTGCCGTACCATTGGTCGGGATAATATGATTCGGTCCGGCAAAATAGTCGCCCACAGGCTCCGAGCTATACGCTCCCAGGAAGATCGCCCCAGCATTCTCGATGCTGCCCACAAGGCCCATTGGATCCTCGACAACAATCTCTAGATGCTCTGGTGCCAACCGATTCACTACGGAGATTCCCTCCTCCATAGATTCCACAACAATGATCGCGCCGTAATTCTCTACGGATGAACGGGCGATCGCCTGTCGCGGCAGCTCCTGTAGCTGACGCTCCACTTCGGCAGCCACGCAATCCGCCAAGCTCTGCGATGGCGTGACTAGAATCGCCGAGGCCATCTCGTCATGCTCGGCCTGCGAGAGCAGATCCGCTGCGACATAGGCCGGCTCAGCGGTCTCATCTGCGAGCACGACAATTTCGCTTGGTCCCGCGATACTGTCGATATCCACGGCACCATATACCTCGCGTTTCGCTAGCGCAACGTATATATTGCCGGGCCCACATATCTTATCTACCGGCGCTATGCTCTCCGTCCCAAAAGCCAAAGCAGCTACCGCCTGCGCTCCGCCCACACGGTAGATTTCATTCACACCTGCTTCTGCAGCAGCAACCAGGATGTAAGGATCAATCCCTTCTTTGCCGCCGGTGGATGGCGGGGTTACCATAACGATCTCCGGCACGCCTGCGATCTGTGCAGGGATCACGTTCATCAGCACCGAGGAAGGATAAGCTGCCTTACCACCAGGAACATATACCCCTACCCGCTTCAGCGGACGAATAATCTGTCCCAGAATCGTGCCATCGGGCTGAAGATCCATCCACGAATTCCGTTTCTGTCTAGCATGAAAAGCCCGGATATTGGCTGCAGCCGCTTGAATAGCGGATACGAAAGATTCTTCTACCCGGCCATACGCCGCCTGAAGCTCTTCCGGCGTTACCCGCAGCTGATTCGGCGTGAGCGTGACCCGATCAAATTGCTCCGTGTAGCGAAGAAGCGCCGTGTCTCCTTCTTTTTTAATCGCGAATACAATTTCCTTTACCGCCTGATTTTGCTCAGGCGTTCCATACTCGACTTCTCGCTCTAGCTTAAAGTCTTTGCTCGATACAACCTTCATCGCTGGTTCCTCCCTTTACCCCTTAACATCTGTCACCTACCGCAAATTTGGTTCCCCTATAACCGCCTGTAGTCGGTCACACAGCTGCTGTATCTCTTCATTTTTCATCCGATAGCTCACACGATTCGCCACAAGGCGGCTCGTTATTTCGAATATACTTTTCATTTCAATTAATCCGTTATCCCGCAGCGTTTGGCCTGTCTCTACCATATCCACGATACGATCGGCGAGACCAATCAGTGGCGCAAGCTCAATCGAACCATTCAGCTTCACGACCTCGACCTGCTGACCCTGCTCCCGGAAATACTTTGAAGCTACATTCGGATATTTCGTCGCCACACGCTGCTGAATTCCCGGCTGCCAGTTCGGCAATCCGATGATCGACATCCGGCATCGAGCAATGCCAAGATCAAGTAGCTCGTATACATCACGATCTTCCTCCAGCAATACGTCCTTGCCCACGATTCCAATATCCGCCACACCATATTCTACATATGTAGGTACATCTACTGGTTTAGCTAATATAAACTCCATGCCTGCCTCAGGCAGTGGAATAACAAGCTTGCGGGATGCCTCACCATCCGGTGGAATCGGGAGACCTGCCTGGCGAAACAGCTCAGCAGCCTTTTCGTAAATCCGACCTTTTGGCATAGCGACCTTCAAAATCTGTGCCATCTTTAAGTTGCCTCCTTTTCCATCTCCATGAAAATTTATCTTAACCGCTCATTCTTGCTAGCGATATCTCAGCCATGCTCACTTACAAAAGATACAAAGGTATAGATTTCGCCGTACCGCATACCATCTGCTTCGATCGTATCCGTATCTAGACGCTTCACCGTTTCAAGCTCTTCTGGACCTGCTGCCAGTCTAGTCACTACTGCGTGCCCTTCCGACCGTAAGCGTGTTGCCTCTTCCAGACCTTCTTTTCTGCGAGTAGCATCATATTGGATCAAGATAGGCAGCTCTTCCTCTTCGCTCGATCCAGCCACACCATCGAGAATACGATTCGTTTTTAAAGAAAAACCTGTAGAAGGGATCGGACGTCCAAACTGCTGAAGGAGATTATCATATCTGCCTCCACTACATACCGGAAACCCTAATTCCGCTGCATAGCCTTCGAAAGTCATCCCTGTATAATAAGAGAAGTCCCCGATCATCGTCAGATCGATCAGCACATGCTGTGATACGCCGTAAGAGACCAGTACCTCCCACACCTTGCATAAATGATCTATCGAATGACGGGCAAGCGGATGATCGCTAAGCTCCAGCGCCTGTCCACAAATCTCCTTGCCTCCACGCAAACGTAACAGTCCATCCAGTTCATTCTTCTGAGCTTCCGTCAGATCCAGCCGGCGTAAGGTCTCCCGAAAAGAGACGTAGTCACGGCCCAACAAATGGCTTTTGAGCTCCTCCTGAGCCTCCGGCAATTGTGGAAGTGCCTCTTGAAATAATCCATTCAGAAAGCCTACATGCCCCATAGCGATTTTAAAAGACTTCACACCCGCAGCCTGCAAAGATGAAATTGCGAGCGCCACTACTTCAGCATCGGCCTCAGGTGAATCGTCACCTACCAGCTCGACCCCTGTCTGGAAAAACTCCGCTTCCCGCCCTGCTTCTTCCTCAATGGCACGGAAAACATTAGCGTGATAGGACAACCGCAATGGCAATGGCTCATCCTTTAATAAAGATGCCACAACACGGGCAACCGGAGCTGTCATTTCAGAACGAAGCACTAGTGCCTGACCACGATTGTTGAGCAATTTATAAAGCTTTTGGTCGGACGTAGAGCTAGCCACGCCAACTGTATCGTAATATTCTAGCGTCGGAGTCATCATTTGCTGATAACCCCAGCGACTCATGCAATGCAGTACATCATTCTCAATTTTTCGTAATTTCGTTACGGCCCGGGGCAGATAGTCCCGAACGCCAGACGGCTTCTCAAATCCCTTTGGTTTGGACATCTTCATTGTTCACCTCGTCAGTTATCATTAGATACTGTTTATATTTACTTTACTATGGTAAAGTGGTAGCAAATTAAAGTATTTTCAATATCGTATCATGGTCACTACTTTTTCGTCAATCTAACGGGGTAAAGCTATGACTTCAATTCTAATGCTTGTATGCTTAAACCTTGTCTACCTAGGTTGAATTGTTCACAAAGAAAATCTAAATCAAACACTTATGTACTTCGAACCAATACTTGGGAATCCCTTTATTTTGCCTCCACGTTTATCCAATACTATAATGAGCTAATATGATTGTACTTCATAATTCTGTAATTAGTGTTCTAAAAATCTACTTACAACTAGAAAGAAGGGCTAATGCGTGACTAAATCCTATATGATTGGCGTTGATATTGGAACTACAAGTACCAAAGCAGTTCTCTTCGAGGAAAAAGGAGCCATAGCTGCACAAGCTAATGTAGGATATCCCTTACATCAGCCCTCACCCTCAATAGCGGAGCAGGACCCAGAACAAATCCTGAGTGCAGTCTTCCATACTATCTCTAAAGTTATGCGGCAAAGCGGTGTATCTGCGGATGAAATCCTATTCGTCTCCTTCAGTTCAGCCATGCACAGTGTCATTGCAGTTGATAAACTGGGTAAGGCCCTAACTGCCTGCATCACATGGGCCGATAATCGCAGTGCCGGATGCGCACTTCGTTTGAAGGATGAGCTAAACGGCCATGAATTGTATCTACGCACAGGCACACCTATACACCCAATGTCTCCGATCACCAAGCTAATGTGGCTTCGCGAAGAGCAGCCTGACGTGTTCCAGCAAACCTATAAATTTATTTCCATTAAAGAATACATATTCGCAAGATTGTTTGGCGAATACGTCATCGATCATTCCATTGCCTCTTCCACAGGCATGCTCAATCTAGAGAATCTAGAGTGGGATAAAGAAGCTTTAGAGATTGCTCATATTACAGCGGATCAACTCTCGCGGCTTGTTCCCACCACGCAGATCATGCAAGGGCTGCTCCCTGGACTAGCTGAGGAACTTCTGCTGCTCCCTACAACCCCATTTGTTATTGGCGCCAGTGACGGCGTCCTGTCCAATCTCGGCGTAGGTGCAATTGAACCCGGTGTAGTGGCCGCTACGATTGGTACGAGTGGAGCAATTCGTACCGTAGTGGATCAGCCGCTCACCGATCCCAAAGGACGGACCTTCTGTTATAACTTAACCCCAAAACATTGGGTGATCGGAGGACCCGTCAATAATGGCGGCATGCTGTTCCGCTGGGTACGAGACGAGTTCGCGGCCTCTGAAGTTGAAACCGCCAAACGACTAGGCATTGATCCTTACGAGGTTCTGACTCGCATTGCAGAGCAAGTTCCTGCGGGAAGCGGTGGACTTTTATTCCATCCTTACTTGACTGGAGAACGGGCGCCGCTGTGGAATCCGGATGCCCGCGGCTCCTTCTTTGGTCTTACTATGAACCACCATAAGGAGCATATGATTCGATCAGTACTAGAGGGCGTAATCTTCAATATGTATATGGTTCTCCTTGCTATGGAAGAGCAAATCGGACGCCCAAGCAGAATCCTTGCCACTGGCGGCTTCGCCCGCTCCTCAGTGTGGCGGCAGATGATGGCTGATATCTTTGATCAGGAGGTTGTCATTCCGGAGAGTATCGAGAGCTCCTGCCTCGGTGCGGTTGTACTTGGCCTTTATGCTACGGGTCGTGTAGATTCCTTTGATGTGGTGTTTGACATGATTGGTTCAACCTATAAGCATGATCCATTGGATGAACATACCAAAATATACAAGCAGCTGCTGCCGATCTATATTTCTGTCTACCGTAGTCTCGAAAGCCAGTATCAAGCCATTGCAGAATTTCAGCGAGAACAAGCTGGAGAATAGGGCAAAAATAAAAAGCGTCGGTCTGCCCACATATGTGGGAAAACCGACGCTTTTATATTTCCTTGCAATAGACTATGCACTTTTCGATTCTGCCTTTGCTTTCTGTGGACCCGAGCCGAAGATGATCCAAGCCGATTTAATATATCGGAAGGCAAAGGCCACTACCACCCATGAACCTAACAACGCAAAGAGCCAACCCCCAGCAATCGCTGCGGTATATGCAAGAGAACCCCCGTGAAACGGTAATTTTCTATAGAAAAATAGCAGTAACGGATGCAGTAAATAGATTCCGAAAGAGCAAGCTCCGGCAGATAACAACAATCTTGTAATCAAGCTTCGGCCCGCTCCGTACAATAAGAAGGAGACTTGTAACAACACCACACAAGAGAGTAGCGCATGAAGGTTAGAGAATCCCTCATACCATAAACTATTGATGACTGTTTTCTTCGTATAGTTGTTAAACCATAGCTCAACATGAACAACCCCAGCTACGATCCACAACAACCACAACGTAATCCATACCGGACCTTTACCGGCGCGCCAGCCTTCACGTGAAGGTACCAGCCACTTTTTCAAAGAAGGATAGTATACTGCAATCCCCGCACCCAGCAAGAAATACGAGAAATAAGTGATTGCCAGACTGCCCTTGGACAACTGCCAATACCCGTTATTAGTCATGTATTTATTCAGCAACACAAAACCCCATTGTAGAATCAATCCGATTAGCGGTGCCCAAGCCGCCAGACGACGAACCTTTTGCAGACACCACAGAATGAGCGGAAACAATACGTAGAACTGAATAATGATAATAATATAATACAAATGCGTGTATGCTGTTCCTGTCCACAAATACTTCCAAAGCTTAGAAGCCATCTCCCCTGGAGGTAAACTCCATGTATGTCCCGCCGTCATTTTTAATGCAAAATACAACAGTGAAAATAGTACATAAGGCACGATAATATAAAGCAGCCTTCTACTGTAGAACTTCCCCAGCGTCTTTCCACCCAGAGGACGATCAATATAGTTATAGAACAGCACGAACCCACTCAAAAATATGAATGAAGGTACAGCGAACTGGCTGAATTTATTAATAAATAAGAACGGATGAAACATGTTTGTACCTAGTGTCTCCGCCAACGTTCGCGAAGTAGCATGAATAGCTAGCACTGCAAAAATAGCAATCGCTCGAAAAATATCCAGCTGCGGAATTCTTTCTTTTTGTCTCATTATCTTTCCTCCTGTTAAGCTCCGCATCAAAATGATGCCAAATCAAGTATTAACCTTCCTCATCTCCTCCGAGGCATGTCCTGACCTTACCTTGGAACTAGATTCTAGAGACCGAGGAACACTTCCCAAGAAGATCCATGACTTAGGAATTCGGTGAAAAGCAAACTGCACCATGAACCAGCTTCCTCCCAGTGCAACTACAAGTCCTCCATAGATGAAGAAAACATAAGTTAGCGATTCCAAGGGAATATGATATCGGAACCTGCGATATATCGCCAGCAATAGCGGATGAATCAAATAAATTGCAAATGACAACTCACCTAAACGAGTCAAGAAAGCAACGATCACACGAGGAGCCTTACGATAAAGCAAAAATGCAGCGTACATCAGAACCAATGCTGATAACATCGTATGGACATTCCATAATAGCTCGTACCACAGCGAATCCGTCCACACCCCAAAATGGCGGGCTACATACCATAGCTGCACATGGATAAAGGCTGCAATTAACCACAAGCTCACTAATAAGGCAGTCCATCTCTTTTGCTTGGCAGCCAGCTCACTCCATGGCTTTATCAGCCACAGCTTCACCTTCTCAAAGTGAATGGCAAGATAAGCACCCATCATATAATAGGCCAGGTAGGAGATCGCCAAGCTCCCTTTTTCAACAATGTGCAGTTCGTACTTATTCCAAAAAATAAAACCCCACTGAAGCGCCAAACCCATCGGTATCGCCCATTTCATTAAGAAGCGGGAACTCTGCAGTAGCTTAAGCAGCACTGGAAAAAGCAAATAAAACTGAATGCTAATAAAGACAAAATACAAATGCGCATATGCGGAACCCGAGAATAACGCTCTAGAAAAGCTTAACAAGTTGCCTCCAAGGCTCTGCATCAATCGTCCGTTCACATATAGAGTTAGTGCATAATAGCCCATAGAAGCTAGCAAATAAGGCAGTAAGATATACTTTAATCGCCGACGATAGAAATTAATGATCAAGCTGCGTGTCACAGGACGACCATAATAATTATAAAACAATACGAAGCTGCTAAGGAAAATAAATGAGGGCGTACCGAATTTAAAGAAAATGTTAATCCAGTTCAGCCAGTAATAATAAGGTGAATGCAGTGCCTGCTCTCCAGCAGCAAAAGATGAGGCATGCACATGCAGCACTCCTAATATAGCTAGAGCTCTGAAAATATCCAGCTGGGGCAGCCTTTCCTGTCTCACAGTATTCATATTAAATTCCTCTTCTCTACTATGATGGTTGTTCATAGAGACGCTAAGCGGAATGTGGAAACTGAACATACCAGGAAGTCTGCACTTGCTGAATTTACATTCTGATATTTGACGCTGAATGCCTAGCGTGGGATTTACGTGATTACTAAGGTTAATTATACCGCCTACATCCGAATAAAAAACTTAAGAAGATCTTAAAGTTTTCTTAATATGCTTCTCCAAGACGCAAGAAACCCTGCAGATCCTGCGCTAAAAAAACGCAATATGAAACTGCAGGGTTTACGAAGCATCTTTTACACTTGTTCCGAAGAATCTTCCGATGAAGCTGGACGTAGCTCTCGCAGTGGATTGCCTCCTACAAAAGAGCCAGCCGCCACATTCTTGTGTACTACTGATCCTGCGGCAACAACTGCCCAATCACCGATGGTTACACCGGGAAGAATCGTTGTATTCGCGCCAATCAATACATTTTCACCAATCACTACTTCTCCCAGGCGATACTCCTTGATTAAATACTCATGCGCCAGAATCGTCGTGTTATAACCGATAATAGAGTTCTCACCCACCGTTATTTTTTCCGGAAAAAATACATCCACCATCGCCATCAGACCGAAGGAGGTATGCTTGCCTACCTTCATCCCGAGAATCCGACGATAGATCCAGTTCTTTAACGGTAGAATCGGGCAATAACGGGCAATCTGAATAAAAATAAAGTTGCGGACACCCTTCCACGGGCTGACCGTACGGTAAATGTACCAAAGTGAGTTATGACCTTCTACAGGATATCGGGTTAACTTTCTCACGATTCACTCGTTCCTCGCTCCACAATTTCTATAATATCCTTCATGTTATGGATGATATAGTCGGGATCATACTTGCGGAGAGTCTCTTCGCCTTTTAAAGACCACGATACTCCAGCCGCATATACACCAGCAGCTTTTGCTGACTGAATATCAACCGTACTGTCACCCACCATAAGTGTTTTACGAGGATCAACGCCAAGGTTATTGACTGCTGTCAGAACAGGCTCTGGATGTGGCTTTGGTTCAGTAACATCGTTCACCGTCACAATCGTATCCATGTACTTTAGCAAATCAAACATCTCAAGCGATTTAATCGTTGTTGGACGAATTTTTGTGGTCACAATCCCCATTTTAATTCCACGACGTAAGAGCTCTTCCATTGTCTCATTCACTTGAGGAAAGGGACGTACTAACTCATCGTGATGTTCATAATTATAAGAACGGTAGGATTTCTCAAGCGCACCACTTACATCCTCAAGTCCAGAGAAGACTCTCATCTGTTGCTGAAGGGTTGTGCCCATATGCGGAATAATCTCTTCCCTAGTGAGTGGAGCTAGACCATTGTCCTTCAGCGCGTACATAAACGAACTAATAATTAGCTCATTCGTATCGACAATCGTTCCATCTAGATCAAAAAGAACGCATTCTATCATAAGCTTTACTGCTCCTTCTTATCTCCATCCGCAGGCTGTCCTTGCTCAGGTTGAGCCCCGTGACGAGCTTTCTGCGGTGTATTTACTGCGCTTTCAGGCACTATGGTATCTGCTTTGATCGGTTTAGTACATACGATAGGATCAGAATAATGTGCTTTAGGCTCTCCGGTGACCCTACGAATAATGATAAGCAGTACAGCTGCGACGATGATCAGTAGAGCAAGCAGCTGAGAAATACGGATATTTCCATAGCTTGGGTCCAAGTATCCTTGCTCAAAACCTAACCATTCCATCGGTTTCCATAATCCGTTCATAAAGGACGCCAAGCCTGAGCTTCCATTAAATGCCAAGCTGTCTGTACGTATGGCTTCAATAAAGAAACGACCGATGGAATACCATATAAAGTAAGACATGAAGATCTCACCGGCTCGCACAAACTTCTGACGACGAAGAACCATTAGTAGCGCGATACCCAGTAAGCTCCAAAGAGATTCATACAAGAAGGTCGGATGATGAAAAGCATCCCCTATGTACATTTGGTTCACAATGAAGTCAGGTAAATGCAGTTTATCCCGTAAAAACGACTCTTCAACCACGCTGCCGTATGCCTCTTGGTTGACAAAGTTTCCCCAGCGTCCAATCATTTGACCCGCAAGTAGTCCAGGTGCACAAATATCAACGATACGCCAGAAGGGGTAGCCTTTATAGCGGAAATAAATAATCCCGCAAATAATGGCTCCAATTAACGCACCGTAAATGGCGATGCCACCATTCCAGATCTTAAAGACATCTATTAAATTATCCTTATAATCCTCCCATTTAAACGCTACAAAGTAAATCCGTGCCCCAATAATGGCCGAAGGCACACCTAGCAGCAGCATATCCATAAAGAATTCTTGTGGTATACCAAACCGTTTGCCCTCGCGGATCGCAAGAAATAACCCCGCGAGTGCACCGAAACCTAGTATTAATCCGTACCAGTGTACTTGCAGTGATCCAATTGAGAAGACAATAGGATTTAGTGCTAATGGGAACATTCTCTCACACTCCTAATCGAGATCATCCATATCTTCAGATATGGTCGCAGTTAGCTTATTCGTGAACTGCAGGGCTGCATTAAAGCCCATTTGTTTCAGGCGATAGTTCATCGCTGCAACCTCTATAATAACTGCAAGGTTACGTCCTGGGCGTACGGGAATCGTTACAAGCGGAACATCTGTGTCAATAATCCGTGTCGTTTCCTCATCAAGTCCAAGTCGATCATACTGCTTGTCTTGTTGCCACGCTTCCAATCTAACAACAAGTGTAATCCGTTTATGATTACGAATGGCACCCGCACCAAAAAGTGTCATTACATTAATGATACCTACTCCACGGATCTCCAGTAAATGACGGATTAACTCAGGGGCTGTACCATGCAGCTGGTTATCTGAAGTCTGACGGATTTCTACGGCATCATCAGCAATCAATCGATGACCACGTTTTACAAGCTCAAGGGCTGTTTCACTTTTACCAATCCCACTACTACCCGTAATTAGCATACCTACACCATATACATCACAAAGTACGCCATGAATAGTCGCCGTAGGGGCTAATTTTCCTTCTAGGAAGCTCGTCAAACGGCTGGAGAAAATAGTCGTAGCCATCGAGCTGCGAAGTACAGGAAGGGCCTTTTCATTACTTATGTCAATTAACTCCTGAGGCACTTCTAAACCACGTGTAATTACAATACAAGGTGTGTTATCATTGCAAATTCCACGAAGTCGGCTTTTCCGCTCAGCTTCGGGCAGCATGGAGAAAAAAGCGAGTTCTGTTTTGCCTAGCAATTGAACACGTTCTTCTGGATAATATTCAAAATAACCAGCAATCTCTAGTCCAGGGCGATTCAGGTCATCGACTGTAATGGGTCTCTTTAGACCTTCCTGGCCGGAAATAACCTCTAATTGAAAATGCTGTACCAATTCAGATACTTTTACTTTCTTAGCCATGTAATTTCGTCCTTTCGTCACCTGCGGTATTTGTCCGCTTACTGCGTCCGGTTGGCAGCGATCTCTTTACATTCCGGAGGTAATTCTCCTGCTATCTTAATTGATAACGCTTATGAATGCAATCTTAGCGCCTAACCAAACAGGGGCCATCTAAACAATAAAGCCACCCTTTCGGGTGGCTTTATCAAGAGAGAAAAGATCTTTACAATCTTATCCCAACAAAATGTTAGCTTCGGATTCTTTATCAAAGAAGTGAATTTTGTTCATATCAATAGCCAATTTAGGCTTGCTGCCTTCGCGAGTAGTGGAACGTCCATCTACACGAGCGATTACAGTAGATTTACCAAGGCCGCTCAAGTAAAGGAGCATTTCGTGACCAAGGTTTTCAGTAACATCAACCAATGAAGTGAAGATTGTGTTCGGGGAAGCTTCCAAGAATACTGGCTCTTCATGGATATCTTCTGGACGAACGCCCATGATTACTTCTTTACCGATGTAACCTTTGTTGCGGATGATTTGAGCTTTTCCGCCTGGTACTTCAACATCAAGGTTCTCAGCACGGAAACGGATAGAACCGCTCACTTCGGACAAAGTACCATTGATAAAGTTCATAGTAGGGGATCCGATAAATCCAGCTACGAACAAGTTTGTAGGTTCATTGTACAACTCTTCAGGGGAAGCTGCTTGTTGAATGATACCATCATACATAACTACGATGCGATCACCCATTGTCATAGCTTCTGTTTGGTCATGCGTTACGTAGATACAAGTAGTTTCAAGGCGCTTAACCAGTTTAGTGATTTCAGCACGCATTTGACCACGAAGTTTAGCATCCAAGTTGGAAAGAGGCTCATCCATCAAGAAGACTTGTGGATCACGTACGATAGCGCGTCCCAAAGCGACACGTTGGCGTTGACCACCGGAAAGCGCTTTTGGTTTACGATCTAGCAAATGCTCGATATCAAGAATTTTAGCAGCTTCGCGAACTTTCTTGTCGATTTCATCCTTCTTCACTTTACGAAGTTTCAAACCGAAAGCCATGTTTTGGTATACGCTCATATGCGGATACAGGGCGTAGGATTGGAATACCATCGCGATATCGCGGTCTTTAGGTGCAACGTCATTAACTACACGATCGCCAATGTACATTTTACCTTCGGAGATTTCTTCCAAACCAGCGATCATACGCAAAGTTGTGGATTTACCGCAACCGGAAGGTCCAACCAATACTAGAAATTCCTTATCTTTAATATCAAGATTGATATCGATTACTGTTGCTTTATCTGAACCCGGGTATTTTTTGAAAATATGCTCTAAACGTACGCCTGCCATTGTATTTCCCCCTCGAGTTAATTATTAATTAGTTAATATAAAAAATCTGTTTCCTTGTACATTTATATTACCCCAGTCGGGACACTATGGCTATTTGTAAGGTTCACAAAAAACCTATTTCCTTTTCGTCACTTTATACAAAAGCATAGTAAGCTTAACAATAGCAGCGTCCCCAAAGCTTCGTACATCTGCTCCGGTCTCTTGTTTTATCTTATCCAGACGATAAAGCAGCGTATTACGATGGATATACAACTTCTTGGCGGTTTCACTTACATTACAGTCCATCTCAAAAAAGGTCTCCAAAGTCAGCAGCATTTCTTTATCTGATAGTACAGAGGAATAGTCACCAATTTGTCCAAGCAACTGTTTGCGGCGTACATCAGGAATGCTGTTAACCAGACGTTCCAAATGCAGTTCCCAAGGTAAATGAATATACTCTCCTACTTGAAAAATACGACCGAGAACAATCGTCTCCCTGAGCAAAGCTACAGATCCAGTCAATCCCTTAACAGGGACTATAGCCGGAGCTACTGCCAAATGGAATACCCCTACCCATTCACTAGCTATCAGCTCATGTAACCCCATACTAGTCTGTGCTAGAAGATCATCTACACTCTCTTCTTCATCATCCTTATCATCCCCGCCCGTAAGTAATTCTTTACGAGCTAAAATTAACCATTCCTTCTCTTGAAGGGGAATGAGCAGAATTTCGTTCTCAAAATAGCTACGCAGTAATTTCATCAGTGAACGATAAGAGATCTGTGGACTATGGGCAATCTCACTACTAAGGAGGAATGGAATCATATCTCCGAACAGACGTCCCTTTAGGGTGATCTCATCGGGAATTTCAGTGTCATTCTTCTCTTGCTCTAGCTCCGTGTTCAACCAAGCGCCAAGCTGCCGCGCCTCCACTTCACCTTCTTCTCTAAGCCCTGTAGCTTTAAGTGCAATAGCAAAATTTCGAACTGCATAGTTGACCAGTTGTACTTCCAGAGAGGTGAGCCCCTCCATTTCTACCCAGACAGCGGTTATACGTCCGTCACTCTCATACAAAGGTGCCCAGAGATGACCCTCATGGATTACCAGCTGATCCTGTCCTTCTAATCCCATGCTAAAAAGAGAAGCTGAATGCTGCCTCCCTAACTGCTTGATTCCGGTTCTCTTTCCGGTGAGCTGCTCTAATTTTTTCCGCAATGTCTCACTATCCATAGTCACCATGCTCCACCACTTTTGCTCTTTTCGCCTATTTTAGCATATTCTCTTATATTATGTTAATCGCTACAGTAGCGCGCTACTATAATACAACCATAAAACACAAAAAAAGCCACCACCATAAGGTGATGACTTTCTGTTTGGGATGAGCCATGAAGGACTCGAACCTTCGACACCCTGATTAAAAGTCAGGTGCTCTACCAACTGAGCTAATGGCTCATAAATGGTGGGGGATGATGGATTCGAACCACCGAACACGTACGTGAGCAGATTTACAGTCTGATGCGTTTGGCCACTTCGCTAATCCCCCAGGAAAAAGTGGCTCGAGACGGATTCGAACCGCCGACACGAGGATTTTCAGTCCTCTGCTCTACCGACTGAGCTATCGAGCCATATTAAATTGACATAAAAATAAAGTGGTAGCATTAAACTTCCCACCCTAGTCTTGTGGAAAAAAATGGCGGAACCGACGAGATTCGAACTCGCGATCTCCTGCGTGACAGGCAGGCATGTTAGGCCAACTACACCACGGTTCCGCATTGATAATAATGGTGCCGGCGAGAGGACTTGAACCCCCAACCTACTGATTACAAGTCAGTTGCTCTACCAGTTGAGCTACACCGGCACGGTGTAAAAAGTAATTCTAAAAAAGTAATAATGGTGGAGGCTGAGGGGATCGAACCCCCGACCCTCTGCTTGTAAGGCAGATGCTCTCCCAGCTGAGCTAAGCCTCCAGGTATTATGGTAGCGGCGAAGGGGATCGAACCCCCGACCTCACGGGTATGAACCGTACGCTCTAGCCAGCTGAGCTACACCGCCACAATAATTAGAAATGCTATGGATTGAAAATGGCGGAGAGAGTGGGATTCGAACCCACGCACCGCTTACGCAGTCTAACCCCTTAGCAGAGGGTCCCCTTATAGCCACTTGGGTATCTCTCCAAACGATATCAGTACCACAGCAATCCAAACAGGAATTTGACTCCCTGAAAACTGAATCCGAATTGAATTTACGTTTTAAGTATAGGATAAGCCCTCGACCGATTAGTATTGGTCAGCTCCATGCATTACTGCACTTCCACCTCCAACCTATCTACCTCGTCGTCTTCAAGGGGTCTTACTAATTGGGAAATCTCATCTTGAGGGGGGCTTCACGCTTAGATGCTTTCAGCGCTTATCCCGTCCGTACGTAGCTACCCAGCCATGCTTCTGGCGAAACAACTGGTGCACCAGCGGTACGTCCATCCCGGTCCTCTCGTACTAAGGACAGCTCCTCTCAAATTTCCTGCGCCCACGACAGATAGGGACCGAACTGTCTCACGACGTTCTGAACCCAGCTCGCGTACCGCTTTAATGGGCGAACAGCCCAACCCTTGGGACCTACTTCAGCCCCAGGATGCGATGAGCCGACATCGAGGTGCCAAACCTCCCCGTCGATGTGGACTCTTGGGGGAGATAAGCCTGTTATCCCCAGGGTAGCTTTTATCCGTTGAGCGATGGCCCTTCCATGCGGTACCACCGGATCACTAAGTCCGACTTTCGTCCCTGCTCGACTTGTAGGTCTCGCAGTCAAGCTCCCTTATGCCTTTGCACTCTTCGAATGATTTCCAACCATTCTGAGGGAACCTTGGAACGCCTCCGTTACTCTTTAGGAGGCGACCGCCCCAGTCAAACTGCCCGCCTGACACGGTCCCCGTACCCGGTAAGGGTACTAGGTTAGAACCTAGATACGATCAGGGTGGTATCCCAACGGCGCCTCCACCGAAGCTTGCGCTCCGATTTCTACGGCTCCCACCTATCCTGTACAGATCGTACCCAAATTCAATATCAAGCTGCAGTAAAGCTCCATGGGGTCTTTCCGTCTTGTCGCGGGTAACCTGCATCTTCACAGGTATTAAAATTTCACCGGATCTCTCGTTGAGACAGCGCCCAAGTCGTTACGCCATTCGTGCGGGTCAGAATTTACCTGACAAGGAATTTCGCTACCTTAGGACCGTTATAGTTACGGCCGCCGTTTACTGGGGCTTCGGTTCATAGCTTCGGGTTACCCCTAACCACTCCCCTTAACCTTCCAGCACCGGGCAGGCGTCAGCCCGTATACTTCGCCTTGCGGCTTCGCACAGACCTGTGTTTTTGCTAAACAGTCGCTTGGGCCTTTTCACTGCGGCCCCCTCGTGCTATTCACACTACCGGGGCACCCCTTCTCCCGAAGTTACGGGGTCATTTTGCCGAGTTCCTTAACGAGAGTTCTTCCGCGCGCCTTAGAATTCTCTTCTCGCCTACCTGTGTCGGTTTGCGGTACGGGCACCTTCTCCTGGCTAGAGGCTTTTCTTGGCAGTGTGAGATCATGACCTTCGCTACTATAATTTTCGCTCCCCATCACAGCCCAGCCTTAACGATGTGCGGATTTGCCTACACATCAGCCTCACTGCTTAGACGGACATATCCATCAGTCCGCGTCACTACCCTCCTGCGTCACCCCATCGCTCATAGCGGATTACGGTGGTACAGTAATTTCAAACTGTTGTCCTTCGACTACGCCTTTCGGCCTCGCCTTAGGTCCCGACTTACCCTGAGCGGACGAGCCTTCCTCAGGAAACCTTGGGCTTTCGGCGGATCAGATTCTCACTGATCTTTTCGTTACTCATACCGGCATTCTCACTTGTATGCTGTCCAGCGCTCCTTACGGTACACCTTCAACCCACATACAACGCTCCCCTACCCCAGATACATACGTATCTAGCCATAGCTTCGGTGGTGTGTTTAGCCCCGTTACATTTTCGGCGCAGAGTCACTCGACCAGTGAGCTATTACGCACTCTTTCAATGGTGGCTGCTTCTAAGCCAACATCCTGGTTGTCTGTGCAACTCCACATCCTTTCCCACTTAACACACACTTGGGGACCTTAGCTGATGGTCTGGGCTGTTTCCCTTTTGACAATGGATCTTAGCACTCACTGTCTGACTCCCGGCAATAAGTATATGGCATTCGGAGTTTGACTGAGCTTGGTAATCCTTGCGGACCCCGCACCCAATCAGTGCTCTACCTCCACTACTCTTATACCGAGGCTAGCCCTAAAGCTATTTCGGGGAGAACCAGCTATCTCCGAGTTCGATTGGAATTTCTCCGCTACCCCCACCTCATCCCCGCATTTTTCAACATGCGTGGGTTCGGGCCTCCAGTGCGTGTTACCGCACCTTCACCCTGGACAGGGGTAGATCACACGGTTTCGGGTCTACGTCCACATACTCAATCGCCCTATTCAGACTCGCTTTCGCTGCGGCTCCGTCTTCTCGACTTAACCTTGCATGTTAAACGTAACTCGCCGGTTCATTCTACAAAAGGCACGCCATCACCCATAAATAGGGCTCTGACTTTTTGTAAGCACACGGTTTCAGGTTCTATTTCACTCCCCTTCCGGGGTGCTTTTCACCTTTCCCTCACGGTACTGTTTCACTATCGGTCGCCAGGTAGTATTTAGCCTTAGCAGATGGTCCTGCTGGATTCATACGGGGTTTCACGTGCCCCGCACTACTCGGGATCCGTCTCGGAGAGAACACAGTTTAGGTTACAGGGCTTTTACCTCTATCGCGGGCCTTTCCAGACCTCTTCACCTACCATATTCCTTTGTAACTCCATGTGAGACGTCCCACAACCCCTAAGAGCAAGCTCTTAGGTTTAGGCTGTTCCGCGTTCGCTCGCCGCTACTGACGGAATCACTATTGTTTTCTCTTCCTCAGGGTACTTAGATGTTTCAGTTCCCCTGGTCTGCCTCTACATCTCCTATGTGTTCAGAGATGAGTAACTGCGAATTACCACAGCTGGGTTTCCCCATTCGGACACCCCCGGATCAAAGCTTGCTTACAGCTCCCCGAGGCAGTTTCGTTGTTCGCCACGTCCTTCGTCGGCTCCTGGCGCCTAGGCATCCTCCGTGTGCTCTTATTAGCTTAACCTTGATTTTTCCTAAGAAAAATCTCACTAATAACATTTACTTGTTTACACAAGTTGCTAAAAGATGTTCTAAAACGCAAATTCGTTTCGGTATCCAGTTTTCAAGGATCAAGTTTAAAGAAGGTATTGAATTAAAAATTATGGTGGAGCCAAGCGGGATCGAACCGCTGACCTCCTGCTTGCAAGGCAGGCGCTCTCCCAGCTGAGCTATGGCCCCATGAAATTCACTCCAAAAAGTGAAGTGTAGCTTCGAAGCTAATTCCGATTACTTTTCGGAGGCCTCGTTACTCTATAATGTCATATGGTGGGCCTTGGTGGACTCGAACCACCGACCTCACCCTTATCAGAGGTGCGCTCTAACCAACTGAGCTAAAAGCCCATATAACATATATAATATTGTGAATCAACCAAAGAATGGTTGTCCGCTTGGCGGCGTCCTACTCTCCCAGGACCCTTCGGTCCAAGTACCATCGGCGCTGGAGGGCTTAACGGTCGTGTTCGGGATGGGTACGTGTGGAACCCCTCCGCTATCGCCACCAAACGCATACGAAAGAGACTTGCTCTTTCAAAACTGAACACGAGTGAGTGTTCGAACCCTAAGGTTCTATTGTGAAAGTTTAACTTCCGATTTGAATGTCTTCATTGCAGAAGACGATTCTCCATAGAAAGGAGGTGATCCAGCCGCACCTTCCGATACGGCTACCTTGTTACGACTTCACCCCAATCATCTACCCCACCTTCGGCGGCTGGCTCCCTTGCGGGTTACCCCACCGACTTCGGGTGTTGTAAACTCTCGTGGTGTGACGGGCGGTGTGTACAAGACCCGGGAACGTATTCACCGCGGCATGCTGATCCGCGATTACTAGCAATTCCGACTTCATGCAGGCGAGTTGCAGCCTGCAATCCGAACTGAGACCGGCTTTGATGGGATTGGCTTCACCTCGCGGCTTCGCTTCCCGTTGTACCGGCCATTGTAGTACGTGTGTAGCCCAGGTCATAAGGGGCATGATGATTTGACGTCATCCCCACCTTCCTCCGGTTTGTCACCGGCAGTCACTCTAGAGTGCCCAACATTACTTGCTGGCAACTAAAGTTAAGGGTTGCGCTCGTTGCGGGACTTAACCCAACATCTCACGACACGAGCTGACGACAACCATGCACCACCTGTCTCCTCTGTCCCGAAGGCCGCCACTATCTCTAGTGGATTCAGAGGGATGTCAAGACCTGGTAAGGTTCTTCGCGTTGCTTCGAATTAAACCACATACTCCACTGCTTGTGCGGGTCCCCGTCAATTCCTTTGAGTTTCAGTCTTGCGACCGTACTCCCCAGGCGGAGTGCTTACTGTGTTAACTTCGGCACCAAGGGTATCGAAACCCCTAACACCTAGCACTCATCGTTTACGGCGTGGACTACCAGGGTATCTAATCCTGTTTGCTCCCCACGCTTTCGCGCCTCAGCGTCAGTTACAGCCCAGAAAGTCGCCTTCGCCACTGGTGTTCCTCCACATATCTACGCATTTCACCGCTACACGTGGAATTCCACTTTCCTCTTCTGTACTCAAGTCACCCAGTTTCCAGTGCGACCTCAGGTTGAGCCCAAGGTTTAAACACCAGACTTAAATGACCGCCTGCGCGCGCTTTACGCCCAATAATTCCGGACAACGCTTGCCCCCTACGTATTACCGCGGCTGCTGGCACGTAGTTAGCCGGGGCTTTCTTCTCAGGTACCGTCACTCCGATAGCAGTTACTCTACCGGACGTTCTTCCCTGGCAACAGAGCTTTACGATCCGAAAACCTTCATCACTCACGCGGCGTTGCTCCGTCAGACTTTCGTCCATTGCGGAAGATTCCCTACTGCTGCCTCCCGTAGGAGTCTGGGCCGTGTCTCAGTCCCAGTGTGGCCGTTCACCCTCTCAGGTCGGCTACGCATCGTCGCCTTGGTGGGCCGTTACCCCACCAACTAGCTAATGCGCCGCAGGCCCATCCCTCAGTGACAGATTGCTCCGTCTTTCATTCTTTCTTCAGGAGAAAAAAGAAATTATCCGGTATTAGCTACCGTTTCCGGTAGTTATCCCAGTCTAAGGGGCAGGTTGCCTACGTGTTACTCACCCGTCCGCCGCTAAGTTATTTTGAAAGCAAGCTTTCAAAATAACTCCGCTCGACTTGCATGTATTAGGCACGCCGCCAGCGTTCGTCCTGAGCCAGGATCAAACTCTCCAATTAGTATTGAAAAGAGCGATATGCTCATTTTGAAACATCTGACGAGAAAATTAATTCTCTAATTTCGGATTTCACTTTCGTGATTTCCCACTCACTCGTTGTTCAGTTTTCAAAGATCAATGTCTCATCTTTCGTTGTCGTTGCTTGTCAGCAGCGACCTTTATAATATATCACAGCACCTTTGTTTTCGTCAAGCGTTTTTTTAATTTCTTTTTTTCGCTTACCGTTTCAGCAAGTTGTTAATCAACATCTTGTCCAAAGGGGCGAGACTTAATGTATCATATTTTTCAAACTCACGTCAAGCATTAAAACAAAATAATTCTTAATCCTATTAACATTACTACGCCTGGAAGGCCAAGAACCGTTACTGCGCCTATGGTTGCGGGATTCAGGGGAATATGAACTTGTGTGATTAAACCCGAGAAATTCACTACATATATCGCGAGCGCAGCCAGTACCAAATGAGCTCCGAACAGACTAAGCCATCCAAAGCCAAGTTTTTTCCGGAATACAATTACACTCAACAATACAACCGATATGACCAGTACTCCTATAGCTAACATTCTTAGCATGTTGATCCCTCCTATATTTCCATTTGGTTAGCGCCTACATCTGACTGCTATTTAATCCAATGCTCTTTGCATGTTTGAGATGTATCTGATACTTGCGCTCTGCTGCCTCTAAAATATAAATAGCATAATCAATTTGATCTTGACCCAACGCTTCATCAAACATTAGGTACGCTCTCTCCCACTCAGATTGCGCCTTACGAACCTCCAGCAACGTTTCCCAGCCCTCCGTATCTTTTCTACCCTGTTCTTCATCTGCTCCCCGCCACAATGAGGTCCACCATCCCATTACTCATTCCTCCTCAGAATAATTTCGATGCAAAATTACATCTCGTTATTCTCATTCATATCGGGATAGGGACAAACTTAGAACAAAAAAAGGAGGCCCAAGGGGCCTCCTTTTGAAAAACACGACTTTAGAGCTACTAGAATAGCTCACGACGACCTTCCAACGCTTTGGACAAGGTAACCTCGTCGGCATATTCAAGATCGCCACCAACAGGCAAGCCATGGGCTATTCTGGTGATTTTAATCTCAAAAGGCCGAACTAGACGAGAAATATACATCGCCGTTGCCTCACCCTCAATGTTGGGGTTGGTCGCCATGATAAGCTCACTCACTCTTTCATCACTCAAACGAGTCAATAATTCCTTCAAGCGAATATCATCAGGGCCTATACCTTCCATAGGTGAAATCGCACCCTGAAGAACGTGATAATACCCATTAAACTCTTTGGTTCGTTCTATTGCCACCAAATCCTTGGAGTCTTGGATCACACAGATTACTGAAGGATCTCTAGTTTTGTCCTGACATATCTTACACGGGTCCGTATCCGTAATATTACAGCAGACGGAGCAATAATGAAGATTACGCTTGACACTTACTAGCGCTTTAGCAAAATCAATGACGTCATCCTCTTTCATGTTAAGCACATGAAAAGCTAACCGGGCGGCTGTCTTCGGCCCAATCCCGGGCAAGCGCGTAAAAGCATCGATCAGCTTGGCTAGCGGTTCGGGATAATACAAATTAATAATTCTCCTTTAGACGAAAGTGGAGTGAGTGAATTAGAACAAGCCTGGGATCTTCATTCCACCAGTAAATTTACCCATATCATTGTTCGCAAGGTCTTCAGCTTGAGTCAAAGCATCATTAACTGCAGTGATTACCAAATCCTGTAGCATTTCAACATCTTCCGGATCAACAGCTTCTGGCTTGATTTGGATAGAAAGCAACTTTTTGTGGCCATTAACTTGAACTGTAACTACACCGCCACCTGATGAGCCTTCAATTACCTTGCCACCTAGTTCTTCTTGAGCTTTAAGCATTTGCTCCTGCATTTTCTTAACTTGCTTCATCATTTGGTTCATATTATTCATACATCATCTCTCCTTTGGAATGCGCAATTTGCGCTAGTATGCTTACATTACTCTTTTATGACAACAAGGTCTTCTCCAAAAAGCTGGATAGCCTCATCAATCCAAGGTTCAGATTTCGCATCTGCAGTATCATGTTCATGCTCTAGCCGCAACTCTTCTTTGCTAGGTTGTCCCACTGACTTCTGAGCGGCTTCGTTCCAATCGCGCTGCATTATAGTTACCAGTCTATAAGGTTTACCAAGACGCGCTGCAAACACATTCTCAATGACCTGTCTGTTTGCTGGCTTCTCCGTTGTATCACGATGAATCGTGTTCTTAAATGCAACAAGCACAGCATCGTCCATTACAGATACAGGTTCTCCGTCTACAAACCACGCATGAACCGTTACCTTCTCCTCTTTTACCCCTTGCAAGACAAGACTCCACTGTTTGTAGATAGCTGCAAAATCAGGACTATCCTTACCAGCAATAAACTTATCAACATTTGGAGGCATTTTGGAGGTTGCAGAGATTCTAGGCGCAGAACTTGGAGTCGGATTCGATTTCGCAGAAGAGGCACCATCTCGCCCACCTCCGGAAATACCACCGGCCTGCAATGCCTGCTCCAGCTTTTTCTCCAGCGCAGTAATCTGTCTCTTGAGCAGATCCAGTTCACCAGAGTGGACTGCAGGAGCAATCACCCCTGATCCAGCCTGTAATGCACCTAACGGAGCAGCTGATGCGGTCTCACTTTCCTCTTGCTGCAAGCTACAAAGCTTCATCAGCGCGACTTCAAACAAAGTCTGCGGATGAGTAGCATATTTCATTTCACCCAGGTACTTATTAAGTGTATCTACGATCTGAAACAGACGATCCCGGGAAAAAGCGGTGGCCATATCTTTAAACTCGGCGGGATTAAGCACTCGCTCCGTCAGTTGATCGGCCCCAGGTACCATCTTAATCATCAATAAATCACGGAAATAATACATAAGATTCTCTAGACATTTATCAGCACTCTTACCTTCATGCATAAGCTGTTCAACAAGCTCCAGCAGAAGACCCATATCACCTTCCAATATGGCAGTGGCAAGACGTGCAAATTGCTCAGAGGGTATCCCTCCGGTCATCCCCAGCACTTGTTCGTACGTAACTTTGCCATCTGTAAAAGATGAAATCTGATCCAGCAAACTCACTGCATCGCGCATACCCCCATCAGAAAGGCGGGCAATATACTGCAATGCGTTAACATCGGCTGTAATCCCTTCCTTCTCACAGATAGCACTTAGATGTGCTGTCTGCTCTTCCAAAGCTACTCTGCGGAAGTCAAAACGCTGACAACGAGAAATGATCGTCGCTGGCAATTTATGAGGTTCCGTAGTCGCAAGGATGAACATTGCATGTGACGGCGGTTCTTCCAATGTCTTTAATAGCGCATTAAATGCTTCTGTTGTCAGCATATGCACTTCATCAATAATATACACTTTACGGCGCACCTCGGTAGGTGCATATTTCACCTTGTCCCGGAGGTCGCGAATCTCTTCTACGCCCCGGTTAGATGCCGCGTCTATTTCCTGCACATCCATCACATTACCCGCAGTGATTCGCAAGCAGGAAGGACACTCGTTGCAAGGCTCCGGACCTGGCCCACGTTCACAATTGACCGCTTTCGCTAAGACTTTAGCAGCACTTGTCTTACCAGTTCCCCGCGGACCACTGAACAGATAGGCATGCGAAACCCGCTGTTCACGAATTGCGTTCTGCAGCGTTTGGATAATGTGCTGTTGTCCAACCATGTCTTGAAACGACTGCGGCCGCCAAGCACGGTACAGCGCGATATGTTCCACTATGCATTACCCTCTCTTAGGCTGCCTCTTTCCCGGCATTTGTCGCAAATTTATTATACTATATTCATGGGCTATTGACCAAAAACAAAAAGCATCTTTGCTTGTGGCAAAGATGCTGTTATAAACAGAATTATAAACCGTGCACCTGTTATTGATGACTACGATCCAAGCGGCAACCCTACATGACTGCTCGGGCTAGGCCACCCTCCGGCACAAGAGTAAACTTACTTATGGCTGCTTCCTTCCGGACCTGACCAGGTTCATAAGCACTCATTGCGGAGGACCCAACCGTCAACACAGCCCGTAGGAACCAAGGCCTCACATCGATAGCACCTCTAACAGGAATTCAACCTCGCTACAGCGGATTGCGAGTTACAGGGCACCGCTACCTCCCCGTCTAGCACGGCGAAGATAAGTATAGCTCACGCTCGGACAAAAATCAACTCCAAGACATAAAATGAGCCCCCAGCGAGAAAGCTGGGGGCTCGATCTAACCTTAAGCCGCTAAGCGGCTATTCCAATTAGATACCGTATTTCTTCTTGAATTTATCAACGCGACCGCCGGCATCCAAGAACTTCTGCTTGCCAGTGAAGAAAGGATGGCAGCTGGAGCAAATTTCAACACGAAGCTCTTGTTTAACAGAGCCAGCTTCGAAAGAGTTGCCACATGCGCAGGTTACCTTAGTTAAGTTATACTTTGGTTGAATTGCTGCTTGCATTTTGAATTTCACCTCTCATGCCCTAAGCCTCATGCGGACCCAGAGTTATATGATTACACTGTGGTATTTTAGCACGAAAAATTCAATTGATCAATATGTTTCATTGGTAATTCATTGGTACATTTAATCTATTAAATGTTGAGTTGCCGTTGCTTTACCCGAGCCATATTTGCTGGTGGTACATGTGTGTAAGAACCAATAACAACATCCGGCAATTCGTCCCGGAAAATTTCCAGCATCGTCTTCATGCCGAGAATTTCACCCTTAGCAGGAGGAATTAACTCCAAATAACTCTCTGGATCAATGTTCAGATTACGCATCTGAATAAGCTTCAGATCCGTACGTCTTACAAACTCCACCATCGCCTCAATCTCTTCTTCGCGATCAGTTACTCCAGGAAAAATCAGATAGTTGATCGATGTGTAAACACCTTGCGAGGCAGCATATTTCAAAGACTTCTCTACATTAGCCAATGTGTAGCCACGTGGTTTGTAATAAGCATTGTAATGATCATCTAGAGCACTAATCGTGCTGACACGCATCAAATCCAGCCCAGCATCGACGATTCCACGAATATGATCGCTTAAGCCAGCATTGGTGTTGATATTAATGTAGCCCATGTCAGTAATCGAGCGCACTTCACGGATTGCTTCTATAATAAGTTTTGCCTGCGTAGAAGGCTCACCTTCACAGCCTTGTCCAAAACTGATAATCGATTCAGGCGTCTTCAAGTGCTCCAACATAACTTGTGAAATTTCATTGACCGTTGGTCGGAAATTCATACGAGTCTGCGGAGACACAAAACCACTATCATCAGGCTGCTCAGAAATACAGCCAAAACATCCAGCATTACATGAATAAGAGACAGGTACACCGCCCTCCCAACGCCCTAAGAAGGTGTTGGAGGAAGTCAGGCATTCATAACCAAGCGCACAGTTAGAAAGATGCTCATAGAGACGGTTATCAGGATATTTGGCAGTCAACTCGCCAACGCTTACCTCAAGATCCTGTTTATCACAGTTCAGTGGGTTCCACTTCTCCGGATTATCGGTTGGATCCGCCGCAACATAGAACCCGCCATCCTTCCACACTACAGCCGAATACCCAAACAGTGGAAGCTTGTAAGACTTATCTGTCTTTACATACCCAGGAAGACACAAGCGAGTATAGCCCTGAGGCAGCAGCGCGCCTACAGCCTGTGAGCCATCCGGCAACGCCATCATTTCACCTGTCTCAGGATCCATACCCACAGCCCGCGTACTAGGCAAGCCCACAAGAGTGGCGCCTTCAGGCAGCGGAATCAACTCTTCCTCCAACATTTCAACGATCATATCCCCACTACGGGCTAACCCGTACAGTTCTGGATGATCATATACGTTTCCTTGCCCGTCGGCATATACCAAATACATGTTAGTCTCCTCTTATTATCAATTCTCAAGTTGTAGGTACTGAAGAAGTCTTTGCCCGTGTTGTGCGACGAGCAGCCGTACCACTGTTGGAAGTTCCTCCGCTACTCGCAGTTCCATTTGGCGATTGTTTAGCTCCCGCCACGTCAAATGATGCTAAGAATTCAGCATTAGTCTTTGTATCACGCAGCTTTTTGATGAATCCCTCCACAAAATCGTAGGATTCATTCATATTTTTGCGAATCGCCCAGATCGTATCAAGCTCTTCTTTGCTCAAGAGCACTTCTTCACGACGTGTACCTGAACGACGAATATCAATAGCAGGGAATATACGGCGTTCCGCCAATTTGCGGTCCAAATGAAGCTCCATATTACCAGTACCCTTAAACTCTTCATAAATAATATCATCCATACGTGATCCGGTATCAATTAAAGCAGTTGCTAAAATAGTCAGTGAACCGCCCTCTTCTACATTCCGTGCAGAGCCAAAAAACCGTTTCGGCCGATGAAAGGCTGCTGGGTCAATCCCCCCACTAAGCGTGCGTCCAGATGGTGGAACCACAAGATTATACGCACGTGCAAGACGGGTAATGCTATCTAAAAGAATAACTACATCCTTCTTGTGCTCAACTAAACGAAGAGCTCTTTGCAACACAAGTTCGGCCACTTTAATATGATTCTCTGGAAGCTCATCAAACGTCGATGCAACCACTTCGCCTTTTACTGAACGCTGCATATCAGTTACTTCTTCGGGACGCTCATCTATTAGCAATACAAAGAGTTCAATCTCAGGATTATTAGTGGAAATACTATTGGCAATTTCTTTCAAGAGGAGCGTTTTTCCTGCTTTAGGAGGTGCTACAATCAAACCCCGCTGCCCCAAACCTACAGGAGCGAGCAAATCCATTATTCGGGTAGACAAATGAGTAGGGGATGTTTCAAGCGGTAGCTTGTCTTGCGGATAAAGTGGTGTTAATGCTGGAAAATGTAGTCGCTCCGCTGCGCTAGCAGGGTTCTCGCCATTAACGGCATTGACTTGAAGCAGGCCAAAATATCGTTCATTTTCTTTCGGCGTCCGGCATTTCCCAGATACAAGATCTCCGCTTCTGAGATCAAACTTCCGAATTTGTGAGGCTGAGATATAAATATCTTCAGCGCTAGGCAAATAATTAATCGGCCTTAGAAATCCATAGCCCTCGGGTAAAATTTCCAGTACGCCTTCCATAAACATAAGACCGCTTTGCTCTGCCTGTGCCCGAAGGATCGCAAAGATCAGTTCCCGTTTCTTCAGCTGTCCGTAATAAGGGATCTGGTATTTCTTGGCCAGCTTATACAACTCGGTCAGCTTCATTTCTTCCAAATCGGAAATTTGAAGATCCATGTAATAACCACCTATTCAATTTTTAAATGAGTTCGCCCTAGTCTATCTACTAGGCAAAATGATGAGTCTATTAAAATGCCCATTAGGATATTAATACCCAATTTGGAAGGATATATGCGGTAAATAAGCAAATAAACCTCCTTCCAAACGGGATATCCTAATTTTATTCGTTCTCACGCCAAACATGAGCACCAAGTTGTCGAAGGTTGCTCACTAAATTATCATAACCACGGTCAATATATTCTACGCCGGTCACCTCGGTGATCCCATCCCCTACTGTCAATCCAGCAATGACAAGAGCAGCGCCTGCCCGTAAATCAGTCGCTTTCACCTTTGCAGCGTTAAGCTTACCACCCTCAATAATTGCAGAACGGCCTTCAACTCGTATTTTCGCGCCCATCCGTACCAATTCTGGCACATGTTTAAAACGGTTGCTGTAGACGAAATCGCTAAGCACACTAACGCCTTCCGCCTGTGTCAACATACTTGTCATAGGAGATTGTAAATCTGTAGGAAAGCCAGGATAGGTCAACGCTTTGACATCTGCGTGCTCATATTTAGCTCTACCTATAACGCGAATACTTTCGTCAAGCTCTTCAATATCAACGCCCATCTCTAAAAGCTTGGCCGTTAAAGCTTCCAAGTGCTTAGGAATAACGTTATCTATCAACACATTACCACGCGTAGCCGCAGCGGCAATCATATAAGTTCCTGCTTGAATCCGATCGGGAATAATGGAGTGACGGCAACCGTGCATCTCCGATACCCCTTCGATTCTGATGGTTTCTGTACCAGCGCCTTTAATAACAGCGCCCATAGAGTTCAATAGGGTTGCTACATCTATAATCTCAGGCTCTTTAGCCGCATTTTCAATAATTGTGGAGCCTTTGGCACGTGAAGCCGCCAGCATGATGTTAATAGTGGCACCTACGCTTGATACGTCTAAATAAATCTTCGCACCGCGTAGCTCTTTAGCATATAAGTGGATAGAACCATGTTCGTTGGTAACTGTTGCTCCTAGTGCCTCGAATCCTTTGATATGCTGATCGATTGGACGAGGTTCGAAGTTACAACCACCGGGTAGACCTATTGTCGCTTCTTTGAATCTTCCAAGTAGAGCTCCCATCATATAATACGAAGCTCGAAGTTTCTTAACCGGACCATTAGGCATAGGTATAGATACAATACGCGAAGGATCAATTTTCATCTGGTTGCCTGACCAAGATACACTTGCGCCAAGCTCTTGCAAGATTTCGGAGTAAACGGCTACATCACTAAGGGACGGTAAATTATCAAGAACAACTTCAGATTCGGCCAAAATCGCCGCAGGAATAAGTGCAATAGCACTATTCTTTGCTCCACTGATGGTTACAACGCCCTCTAGCGGACGTCCACCGCCAATCATTAATTTTTCCATAGATTTATCAATTTCCCCCTACGTGTATTGCAGCTGTGTGGGCAATACGTGCTGTGGACTTTTAGTGATGAAAATGGAAAGACACCGGCTAAGCGGTGTGCTTTCCTCATCAAACTATTCAACTGGGCAGAGCTACACCCTGCCCTTTACAAATTGCTTGTCCACCTGTGGCGGAAGCTAACAATGATTAGGCTTTGTTGTTGGATCCAAATTCGCGGATTTTACCGATAACGGTTTCTTTGATCGCATCGCGACCTGGTGCGATGAATGTACGTGGATCGTAAGCATCAGGTTTAGCAGCTAGAACTTCGCGAACAACTTTTGCGAACACGATTTGGTTCTCAGTGTTTACGTTGATTTTGGAAGTACCCAAGGAGATAGCTTTCTTGATGTCATGTTCAGGAATACCTGTACCACCATGAAGAACCATTGGGATGTTAGTAGCGTCGCGGATTTCTTCCATTTCTTTAAATCCGAGGTTAGGCTCGCCATGGTAAGGTCCATGAACGGAACCTAGTGCAGGAGCCAAAGTGTCGATACCTGTTTCTTTAACAATACGTACGCACTCATCAAGCTTAGCATACATGATGCCGCCGATAACGTCGTCTTCTTGTCCACCAACAGTACCTACTTCTGCTTCTACAGAAACACCTTTAGCGTGAGCATATTCAACGACTTTTTTAGTCATATCAATGTTCTCATCGATTGGGTGGTGGGAACCGTCGATCATTACGGATGTAAATCCAGCATCAATTGCTGCTTTACATTTATCAAAGCTAGATCCATGGTCAAGGTGGATCGCTACAGGAACTGTGATATTCATATCGATAATTAGACCTTCTACCATTTTAACAACAGTAGTGAAGCCGCCCATGTGACGTGCTGCGCCTTCGGATACACCAAGGATTACTGGTGATTTCTCTTGTTCAGCGGCACCAAGAATAGCTTGTGTCCACTCCAAGTTGTTAATGTTGTACTGACCTACTGCGTATTTTCCTTCAAGTGCTTTGTTCAACATGTCTGTCATAGATACTAATGGCATGGTTTCATCCTCCTAAGAATGTTGGTTGGCTATGTTTTTAAACCGACATCACATACAGGCTTATTATAACACATCCTGAGTCAAATACTAAATAGGATAAACAAAAAAATGTCCCGGTGGGACGATTTTTATCCAGCCCGTATAGCATTTGCACTCAAACTGTTTATAATCACCATAACCAAATAGAATCGATACAGAAAATATTACTTTAACTGCATTGATCTACAGACTTATTATGAAGATGCATATTGACCGCTACCCGCATTTCATCGATGTCAAATGGCTTTGTGAAATGCATCAATGCGCCTAGCTTGGTTGCTTCCTTAATCATATCCAGCTCCCCATAAGCGGTCATCATTATGACCTTAATGGATGGATTTAGTTCCTTCAGATGCTTCAAAATCTCGAGTCCATCCATTCCCGGTATTTTCATATCGAGCAAAACCAAGTCAGGAGACTCACTGCGAACAATGTCTAAGGCCAATTTTCCGTTAGCTGCTTGAAATGTCGTATATCCTTCGCTATTGAACACTTCCATAAGAAGAATCCGAATCCCATTCTGATCATCGACAATTAACACTTTCTTTTTTTCCATATAATACCCTCCCAGAGATTAAGCCAGATTGACTATACCGCGCTCTCCACAGCTAACGGCCCCTTCAGAAACTAACCCATACGAAACCTATTATTCGTGCTTCACTGCTCAAATCCTGCTAATTGGATAAAATGGGTAAATAAAGAGTCTGAATTACAATGATGTCATTTACACAGCTCTTCAAAATGGACAAACAGGCATAAACACCTTCGGCGTCCCTATAAGGACGATAAGCGTTTAAGCGAAAAATATTAGACATAAAGGATAGATGAACAACTTATACTTTCGAATAGTTAAAAAAAAGAGCCTCCTATGGGAGGCTCTTCAGGTTTGATACAAAACCCGTAGGTTCTGATTATATTTACAAAATTACTGCTGTTCGGAATGAGTCAAAGAAGCTTTGACGAAATCACGGAACAACGGTTGTGGACGGTTCGGACGTGAAGTGAATTCCGGATGGAATTGAACCGACAAGAACCAAGGATGTCCCGGAAGCTCTACGATCTCAACTAAACGGCCATCTGGAGAGGTTCCGGAAATAACCAGACCTGCTTTTTCAATCTCATCACGGTACGTATTGTTGAACTCATACCGGTGACGGTGACGCTCATAAACCAGTTCATCATCGTAGCAAGACATTGCCAGGGAACCCTCAGCAATCTTACAAGGATACAAGCCAAGACGCATAGTACCGCCCATATCTTCAATATCCTTCTGCTCAGGAAGCAGATCGATCAGTGGATATGGTGTGTTCGGATCGATTTCGGAGCTATTCGCACCTTGTAGACCTAGAACAGAACGGCCATATTCGATTACGGAAACTTGCATACCTAAGCAAATTCCGAAGAAAGGTATCAATTTCTCACGGGCATAACGAATCGCAGAGATTTTACCTTCAATTCCCCGATCACCGAAACCACCAGGAACAAGAATACCACCAATACCACGCAGCATTTCATCCACGTTCTCATCCGTAATTTCCTCTGCATTCACCCAGCGAATCTTAACCTCTGCATTAGCAGCAAAGCCTGCGTGTGAAAGTGATTCAACAACGCTCAAATAAGCGTCATGCAGTGCTACGTACTTACCAACAATCGCAATTTCCACTGTTTTTTCAAGCTTCTGAATCCGTTCAAGCATACTTTCCCATTCACGCATATCTGGTGCAGGTGTCGTAAGCTTCAAATGATTAACAACAATCTCGTCCAATCCTTCATCACGAAGATTCAATGGAACTTCATACAACGTTGAAGCATCGCGGCATTCCACAACAGCATTAGCATCAATATCGCAAAAAAGTGCGATCTTCGCTTTCATATCTGCGGAAAGCTCATATTCCGTACGGCACACGATGACATTCGGTTGAATACCGATACTGCGCAGCTCTTTAACACTGTGTTGTGTCGGCTTTGTCTTCACTTCTCCAGCAGCCTTGATATAAGGAATCAAGGTTACGTGGATATACATCACATTTTCCCGTCCGATATCACTCTTGATCTGACGAATGGCTTCCAGGAACGGAAGACTTTCAATATCACCTACGGTTCCACCAATCTCTGTGATTACAACATCAGAGTTGGTCTCGCGGCCTGCACGGAACACGCGTTCTTTGATCTCATTCGTAATGTGTGGGATAACTTGTACAGTTCCGCCCAAATACTCTCCACGACGTTCCTTGCTGATTACGGATGAATAGATCTTACCTGTCGTCACATTGTTGTTCTTTGACAGATTAATATCAATAAACCGTTCATAGTGTCCAAGGTCAAGGTCAGTCTCCGCACCGTCATCGGTTACGAATACTTCACCGTGCTGATAAGGACTCATCGTTCCAGGGTCTACGTTAAGATACGGATCAAATTTCTGAATCGTTACCTTTAGACCTCTGTTTTTGAGCAGCCTGCCCAGCGAAGCGGCGGTAATGCCCTTGCCCAGGGAAGACACAACGCCACCCGTTACAAAAATATACTTTGTCACTGTAAAACCCTCCTAAATAAAGTCCAGACATAAAAGCGGCGCATGGTGTTTATCGTAACCCGTTTTACTATCATCAAAACAGGGGAAATCAAAAGTTTGATTCACCGGGGAAAACATAAAGCGTCGTCCCGCAAATTACATAAAACTACAGCTACTTTGCATCTAAAAAAACAAAAAAGTGACACCCGTAGAACCGGGGCACTTTTTATTTTAAGAAACGCGTTTATTAACTTACATGATAAGCCCATGCAATAGTTTACTCTGACGTTCCCCCACTGTCAAGGGAGGAATTAAACCATCAGCAAGACTCTTTGAAATTATTTATCTTACTTGTCAGCTTCTGCATCGTCTTCATCTGAGTCATCTTCTGCATCGTCTTCATCTGAGTCATCTTCGTCTATGTCATCTTCATCGATCACGACATCTTCGTCGACTTCTTCTTCGCTGTCGTCGTCGGAATAGAGGTCGTCGCGATCTTCATCGATAGCGTCGAAATCCTCTTCTTCAGCAGCGTAGTTTTCTTCTTCTTCAGCAAAGTCGTCATCTTCCAAATCATCGTCTTCATCGTTGATGATACGCACGCGTTTGGTGTTACCAACCGGATCATCAGAGCGCTCTAGAGGATACCAGCGTTTCAATCCCCAAAGGTTGGTTCCGACACAGGCAAAACGCCCATCAATGTTAATCTCGGTATATAACTGGGCAATAGTATCTTGGCTTTGTTGATCGGTCATGCCGCGCAACTTGGCTACCTCGACCATCAGATCACGGTAATAATACGGTGTATTGGCTGCCTTAAGCACTAGAAAGGCCAAATCCACCATCGGCATTTCTTTAACTTTCTCAGGGTCTAGCTTTAAATTGAGTGGCGTACTCACTAAAGGACACTTCCTCTCACGCATTGTTCACATTACGGTTTATTTCAATAATATCCATTAACAAAACTAAGTAAAACCTATTTGACAACAAATTGCAAGTCAAAAGCGGTAACAGCTAACAGAAAGAGCCTTCAGGCTGTTATCCATAGCAGAAACCTGTCTCCATCTTGAAGAAGGATAAACCCAAAACATATGTACCTGTGTGAAACTTATAATTCCTTTTAAATAAAAAAAGGCGGAGGAAACCCTCCGCGCATGACTGTATCCACGCCAAGGATCGGCTCCTTACGTGATGTTACAAAGAGAGTGTTAATCTCTTCTGTCTATTTTATGTAAAGCGCCGTCTTTTGACACGATGGGCAGCCCATTTCGTTAAAAAAGGGCAAGTTCCCATTCGGACCCCCTCTTCCACTCATACAATATGGCAGCAGGGCACCGAGGAGGGGACAGCGAAACCTATGGACTATTACAAATTTTGGCACATGCTTCTTGAAGAAATATCGGTTGCCCCCAACAATGGTGAGCGGCGTATTCTTACCTTCAATGATCCCCGCCAGTATGCCGGGGCATTCACACAATGGAAGGCGCTGAAAGCGAAGCAGCCTGAGCTGCGGCAAGTGCAGGTATCTCCGCTGATTCGGGCCTTTTTTGTGCCTGCTGCCGGAGCTGGAAAACTAATGAACCGATTTGCAGACCTCCTAAATGTCGAAGAGGATCTACAAATACAAATCCATTCCATAGCTAACGAAAAGAGCGGTACCGCCACACTCCCTTGGGGAGTAAAAGCCATTCATGCTCCTCAGGCATGGTCCAAATCAACCGGAGTTCACGTCAAAATCGGCGTAATCGACACAGGTGCTGATTACCGCCATCCCGATCTGAAGCATTCATTAGCCTCTGGGGTCAACTTACTACACCGCGGAATGTTGCCGCTAGATGATAATGGACACGGGACTCATATCGCCGGTACTCTAGCTGCGGCAGGAGGAACGCGCGGTATGATGGGAGTGGCTCCACGAGCGTTGCTATATCCAGTCAAGGCCTTTGATCATAGCGGCTCCGCGTATGTATCGGACATTGTACTGGGCATTGATTGGTGCGTACAGAACAAAATTGATATCATCAATATGAGCTTCGGAATGAAAACTAGAAGCAAAGCGCTTCACAATGTAGTTATTAAAGCGTACCGAGCCGGAATCGCTGTCATCGCCTCGTCCGGGAATGATGGAAAACGTGGCGGAGACTATCCCGCACGTTATCCTGAGACGATTGCCGTGGGCGCCATCGATAAAAGACATCGTGTTGCTGGCTTCAGCAACCGCGGTTCTTATATCGATGTCTATGGCCCCGGCGAAGGCGTGACCTCCTGTTGGCTGAAGGAGGGCTACAAAGAGATGAGCGGCACCTCCATGGCGACCTCGCATGTCACGGGAGCCGCTGCACTGCTGCTCGCGGTGCGACCGGGGCTCTCGCCAAGGGAGCTGAAGCTGCTCTTGCGCCGTACCGCGTCCCCGGTGCGGCTGCGCAAGGGGCAGCGACGCGCATCCCTTGGCGGCGGCGCTGCCGATGCCCTACGCCTGCTGAAAGCAGGAGTGAGGGCCAAGCGGGCGGTATCCGCGAACGTATAGACCCTACCCGGGCACCGGGTGGGTCACTCTGACGTGAGCGCAGCTTGTGCCGGTGCGAAGAACGGCACAAAATAGAATCCGCCTCCCAGGGAACCGGAAGGCGGATTTTTTGTCGTTTGATGTTGAATTACATGCGGTCTGGTGCGGAAACACCAACAAGACGCAGGACATTAGCAATGGTGGTACGCGCAGCACCAAGCAGTGCAAGTCGTGCCACGGTTTGAGCGGCATCCTCAGTGATTACACGTTCAGCTTTGTAATAACTGTGGAACATCGCAGCCAGCTCATATACATAACGGATGAGGCGATGTGGAGCATAACCTTCAGCCGCAACAGCAATTTCCGCTGGGAGCTCACCAATTTTGCGCAGCAGGTCATATTCATGCACTGCTGTCAGCTTGGAGAAGTCAATCTCAGCGTAATCAGGAATGGAGATCCCTTGCTCCTCTGCCTGACGGAAGATGCTGCAGATACGCGCATGCGCATATTGAACGTAGAATACAGGGTTCTCATTAGAAGTAGAGATCGCCAAGTCCATATCGAAATCGAGATGGGAATCCATGCTACGCATGGTGAAGAAATAACGAATCGCATCGATTCCTACTTCTTCCATCAAATCTTCCATCGTAACCGCTTTGCCGGTACGTTTCGACATTTTAACCTTTTCACCATTCTGGAACAGGCTGACCATCTGAGCAATCAGAACCACTAGCTTCTCAGGATCATTGCCAAGTGCTGACATCGCCGCTTTCATCCGCGGAATATAGCCATGATGATCCGCACCCCAAATGTTAATCATTTTATCGTAACCACGGCCATACTTATCGCTGTGATAAGCAATGTCCGGTGTAAGGTAGGTGTATGTGCCATCGTTCTTAATCAGAACGCGGTCTTTATCATCGCCATACTTAGTCGTTTGCAGCCAGGTTGCCCCATCCTGCTCATAAACTTCTCCACGATCACGAAGCTCGTCTAACGAGCGTAACACTTCTCCGTTCTCGTACAGGGAAGTCTCACTGAACCAGATATCGAAGTTTACGCGGAATAGTCCCAGATCACGTTTGATTTTATCGAGCTCTTTATTAAGTCCATAAGTCCGGAAAAAAGCTGCCCGGTCACTCGGGCTCATTTCGAGTAGTGTATCACCCTTTTCAGCCACAAGCTCTTTAGCAAATCCCTTAATATCCTCGCCATGGTAACCGTCTTCAGGCATTTCTGCTTCTTGGCCCAGCTCCTGCAGGTAACGAGTTTCAATGGATTTGCACAGGTTGACCACCTGGTTACCGGCATCATTAATATAATATTCCCGTGTCACCTGATAGCCTGCATAATCGAGTACGTTGCAAAGCGCATCGCCGACAGCAGCACCACGAGCATGTCCTAAATGAAGGCTACCTGTTGGATTAGCGCTGACGAACTCCATTTCAACCTTCTGACCTTGACCGATGTTAATACGGCCATAATCATCACCCTGCTCAGCAACAAGGCTGATAATTGGGTACAAATAATTCTTGGACAACGTAAAGTTAATAAAGCCTGGTCCGGCAATCTCAGCTTTTTCAATAGAAGCGCTGCTTGTATCTAAATGTTCTATAATTGCCTCAGCAATCTGGCGTGGGTTACGTTTTGCGATTTTGGTCAGCTGCATAGCAGCGTTCGTAGCCAAATCACCGTGTGCCTTATCTCTTGGTACTTCCAGTACGATATCCGGAACCTCTTCCGGTGCAACAATTCCTGCATTTACAATTGCATCGGCAATGGCTTCTTTTACCCGTTCATTCACTAGCTCCAACGGATTCTTTCTCTGTGTCATAATTTCGGTTCCTCCTGTATATGCAAACTAATAGCAAACTTTCCTGACAATTCCTCGTATACGTACAAATCATATTCCCATGCAACCGTTAGGGAGCGCCCTTCGCGCACCACGTCCAGCTTGTTCGTTTCTGTAGAAAGATTAAACTGTGTATATGGTGAACGATAGAATCCCGGCAGACGCCGTCCGGATTGAAAGCTCTGTTCCGACTGTATCCCACCGTGGCGGATTAGCTTTAGCTGATTGCCTGCAATCTTTATTGTTGTACGAACAGAAATTTTCTCTCCTCGAGGGCCTTGCTCTAACTCTTCATATTGAATATATAGATGCGGTCCTTTGGATACTACCTCTCCATTCGCTTTCATAACATTCCGCTGACCATCTTGAAGGCTCACGAGCGTAATAGAGACGTCATATTTGTTAGACTGTAATTCGGGCATCACACGTTCCTCCATTCTGCAAGCCTCTGCATTCTGCATAAGAAAAACGCCTGTCGTAAAACTTAAACATTTTTATATTCATTCAAAGGCCTATTCGCTTTCCCATTGTACACTATATCCAGTTCAAAGAAGCATTTCAATCTCAGAATCCATTAGATCTAGCTTAGCTCATAAAATTTTACCATATTGATGGATAAAAGCACACTTGGAACATGTAGTAAAACTGTACCCAAGTGCAACCAACTTAATAATCACAAAAAAACGGTTCCCTAAGGAACCGTTTAGAAAACTAAAAGCTATGCTCGCTACCTTTACTAACCCTCCCGTTACAAGGACAAAATTTTCAACGAAAATCTAAGTTGCCAAGATGCGCCGCCATCTTTAGTTACATATAACGATGAATAATCGAGTTCGCGAACGGCTAGCCAGCCTTCTTTATTACTAGTGAACGAGATTACTCCTTCATACCCAGCAATCGCCGGAAGATTGGTCCACTGCTTGCCACCGTTATATGTGCGTCCTACCGCTACTTTTTCTGCTGCGTCGGAATAACCCACCAAGAAGGTCGTATTGTTCCCTATCGGCTCCAAATTTCCCGGTCTGCCAGACGCAGGCCCTTTATTTACTACAGCTCTTCCACTACCCGGAGCAGGCCCACCCCCAGCAGTTTCCTGAGCGATCACTCTATTCCAGCTTTTACCCTTATTCGTACTTGTATATAGGGAGTATGAGGTTTGACTCATCCCTGAGCCGCCATAGAGAACCACATCAACTTGATCTCCCTTTGAAGTGATTTGCCCATACTCTGGATCGGTAAAGGCTACCTTTAACGATAAACTCCAAGTTTTGCCACCATCTGCAGTCTTCATTACCCGGTAGCTGGTTCCAGGCACAGTTACAACGGCCCAGCCGGTATTACGATCACTGAAATAAGCACCGCGTGTATTGGATGGGGTTGAAATCTTACTCCAGCTAAGTCCCCCGTCCTTGGTGTAATACGTTGATGCCCTGTTATACCCGAAACCAATCTTACTGTCGATAAAATCGATTCTTTCAAAGCTAACAGCTTTATTCGAAAGTCTTTTCCATTCTGAGCCGCCATTAGAGGTACTGATTAAATATCGAGCTTGACCGTCTTCTACAGAAGCAAGGGCAAAACCATGCACGTTATCGGGAAAATCAATCTGTTTAAAGCTCCATTGGCCTTCATAAATTTCTTGAAAATTGCAGCCTCCATCAGAAGTGCCAATCATAAATCCATTGCCTGCTGCCCGTCCGATATTTCCATTCAGAAACTGAACATCAGAAAAGGTAAGCGGTGTGGATACGTCTCCTGAATGCTTGTTTTGCAGAGACTGTAGTAGCCCATGATCTCCAGTGCCGCACGCCGCTGGTGTAGCCGCTGGTGTAGCCGATGCAGCAGCATGTACAGAAGAAGCTGATGCACCCCAGCCTGAAACCATTATTAGCGTCGCCGAAAGGGCGGTTATTGTCGTTCTGTGAATCTTTTTCGTCCAGTTCATAGTGACACCTCCTATTGTATATATACCCTAGCTTTCAATCTCTACTCTTTTATACCTCCTGAAGCACGCATGATCCACCATTGAATAGTCACAAAATGGAAACAGTTTGTCATCTCCTATTTAAATTTCCTCCGGTGATAGTCCCTTTAACAGATCACCTAGTTATACAATGAATATCCTTCCAGTTCCTTTCCCATAATACAAGGAGAAGGGAGTCTGGTGTCATGTCACGTGAATCAACGAGTCCACCCAAACGAAAAAGCCGCTTCCGCCGTTTATTCCGGCTGCTGGTAGCCATGATTATATTGTTTCTACTGACCACGGGAGCTCTGCTCGGTTACCTATACCAAAAAGATCTCCCTCCCATTGGCGACGATGTGCGCTCCAAGCTACTCGACTCCAGGGGCAATATTCTTGCCACCTTTACCTCAGACGGGCGTAGCCGTGAACCGGTCAAATTAAGTCAAATTTCTCCCCTGCTCATTGAAGCCACACTAGCCGTCGAGGATCGTAAGTTTTACGAGCATTCCGGATTTGACATGAAGGGAATGGCTCGGGCCGTGCTCGTCAATCTGGAAGAGGGAAACCGAACGCAGGGGGCTAGCACGCTAACTCAGCAGCTCGCGAGAAATCTTTATCTATCCCACGAGAAGACGTGGACGCGTAAAGCTAAAGAAGCCTTGTATACGATGCAGCTCGAGATGAAATACAGTAAAGATGAAATCTTGAACATGTATTTAAATAACATCTACTATGGCCATGGTGCCTATGGCATTGAAGCAGCCTCTCAAATGTATTTTGGTAAATCTGCAGCAGACTTAGACTTGGCAGAGAGTACCATGCTAGCTGGAATTCCAAAAGGACCAACCTATTATTCGCCGTACAATCATTTAGACAACGCTAAAAAACGCCAAAAAATCATTTTGACTGTCATGACCAATTTAGGAGAAATCACACAAGAAGAAGCAGGACAGGCTGTTCAGGAAGACTTGAACTTAAAACCACAAGGCCAGAAGGATACCACTGTGGTTGCACCTTATTTCAGAGATTATATCCGCAATCTGGCCACAGAATCTCTTCACATCAGCAGTGATGAGCTGGAACAAGGGGGACTAAATGTTTACACTACCCTTGACCCTGACATGCAGCATGCCGCAGAACAAGCAGTCGACAAAGAGATGGATCAAAAGAGTGATCTGGAGACCGCTCTTGTTTCCATCGATCCTCGCACTGGCTACATTAAAGCTATGGTCGGCGGAAAAAATTATCGTACCAACCAATACAACCATGCTCTAGCCACCACACGTCAGCCTGGCTCGTCCTTTAAGCCGATCATGTATTTAGCAGCACTCTCTTCTAAAGAGATGACTGGTCTTTCCGTTTTCAAAAGCCAGCCAACGATGTTCCATTATGATAACAATCGCAAAACCTACCAGCCTCGGAACTTCGGGGATAAGTATCTGGGCGAAATCAATATGCGACAAGCCATTGCAGCATCCGACAATATCTATGCTGTGAATACGATCATGAAGATCGGCGCGGATAAGGTGAGCGAGATGGCAGGCAAGATGGGCATTGATAGTCCGCTTCAAAGCGTGCCGTCACTGGCACTCGGTACCTCACCGATCAGTCCGCTAGAAATGGCTGCGGCATTCGCTGTTATTGGAAACAGTGGCCAGAAAATGCCCACCACAGCCATTCTAAAAATAACGGATTCTAATGGTATGGTGCTGTATGAAGCACCACAGCCAAAGGGTGAAGCCATTGTAGAGCCTTCTGCCGCCTATGTGTTGACCCGTTTAATGGAGGGGGTATTTGAGACTGGGGGGACAGGAAACCGCGTAGCTTCTATAATCAAACGTCCGGTAGCCGGCAAGACTGGAACTACGGATACAGACGGCTGGATGGTAGGCTTCACCCCCGAGCTGTCCACTGCAGTTTGGGTTGGATATGACAAGGGGCGCGACATCACAACTACCGATGGCCGACGGGCAGCTCCAATTTTCGCGGAGTTTACTGAAAAAGCGTTGGAAAATATCCCGCCTAAGATTTTTCCCATTCCAGATGGCGTAGTCAGTGTATACATCAATCCGCAATCCGGTAAGCTAGCTACAGCAGCCTGTCCCGAAAAAGAACTGGAGACTTTCATTAGTGGAACTGAGCCCACCGAATACTGTGATCAACATGGCAAAGCTCCCGCTGTCGATGATGTACAAAGCAAAGTAGATCCTGCTGAAGAAAGTCGTTCCCTGTGGAACAATATTAAACGCTGGTGGTTGAATTAACCTCTTCATTAATTGAAGAGGTTTTTCTTTTTTATTACTTATTTATTGTAGAATCCATAGGATGGCCAAACTCGATTTTCACTTCTCCCACAAAGGATGTAACCGCTTCATTAATTATATTCACCCCATTCTCTTAACTCACAATTACTGCTATAATAGTTAGTAGCAACCAAAATATAAAGATGTAAATGAGGGACATGGGATGAAGGATACAGGCATGATCCGGAGTTTAGACAGTCTTGGGAGAATTGTGGTTCCCGCAGAAATCCGTATGACTCGTAATATCGACATTGGTGATCCTATCGAATTTTTTATATTAAACGATAACACCATCATACTCAGGAAGTACACCTCGACAGAATGTACGTTTTGCAGAAGCCACGACCATGTCACCTACTATAAAGAGCAATTTATTTGCAGTAGCTGTCTAAAAGAAATTGCCGACCCTGAACGCATGTCTCAAGTGCCTGAGGCGCGCCAAGATTTTGCAGGCGAAGTGTCAGAACACAGCAGCACGATCCGGAAGACGAAGACAGAGGATATGTGCCAACGCCTGGAGCGGGCCATAGAAGAACATCCATATGCCAATCAGAAAGAGCTTGCTGAAATTCTTGGGATCAGTCAAGCCAGAGTAAGTCAACTCAAACGCAAACTTAGTACGGCAGGCAAATCGTAAACTAATTCATTATGTTCAATTCAAAAAGGCCTCGACTCTCCTATATCAGGATGTCGAAGCCTTTTTTCTGTATCAGGTAACCTTTACCGGGTGATTCGTTCCTACTCGTTCAGTGCAGCTTTAAGCTCATCGGAGGACGCAGTCCACCATGCCTCATTATGAGAGATCAAGAGGGATTTGAGGGCAGCTTTTTCAACTGCGCCAAGCCCTCCCACATCGATTTTGCGTTTTAGAGCAGCATCCAACTTATTGACATGCTCGGCGAGAATTTTCCAACCGCGACGTGCTTCCGTATCGATCCACATTTCACAGGCCGTTATTCCGCCATAGAATTGACTATCCTGTGTACGGTCCACTGCTACCCATACTACCCAAACCTGTCTACCGTTAGGTACATCTTCACGGTTCATGGAGAATTTAATCCCCTTTTCAACCTTACTCTTGGCATGCATGGCACCAATATCAATGACTGCTTCACCGCCATCAATAATGACAGGCGATACGTTATTGAGCTCTATAGAGCCCGCTCCAAAGCCTTTATGTTTACTTTTGGCATTCACAATATTTAAGGCAATCTGTTTCTTGCCCTCCGGTTGTATGTTGTCCACGAGTGCACACCCTTCCTCTTACGAATAATTTAATTTTAGCTAATAATGCGGCGATTGCAAACATATACATCCCGTAGATGCTTGTCACGGGAGGAATCACACTATGAAGTCACTGTCATTAAGGTACATCATCATCTTTGCGACCCTGGCCACCCTCGTGCTATTAGGAGGCATATGGGTCTATTCGGGGGATAACTCCACATCTTCTGTTACTAGCTTTGTTTCAAAAGAGGCCAAGTCCTCAAGCGGCATAGCTCCTGCAGCTGCACCACAACAGACACTGCCTGAAAGCGCCCCCGTTCCAGCAGAAGAGGCATTAAGTCAACGAGTTGTCGAGTATCACATCGATGTTCAGCTTGTTCCTGATACAGAAACCTTAATCGCTTCTGAGACGGTAACCTGGACACACCCCGGTGTAAAACCGGTAAGTGATCTATATTTTCATATGTATCCAAATGCTTTTGCTTCATCAGATACTACCTTTATGAAGGAGTCCGGAGGAACGCTCAGAGGTGACACCATGCCAGAGAACGGCTTCGGAAGCATGACTTTAACCGATTTGCGCACAACAGAAGGAACATCACTAATGCAAAGAGTGCAATTTGTACAACCCGATGATGGTAACGTCAACGATAAGACACTCCTAAAGGTACATCTCCCACAACCGGTTAATGGTGGAGAAAGTGTCACGCTTAAACTCCAGTACGAGGTCCAGCTCCCCAAAATATTTGCCCGTATGGGCGCATCAGGCAATTTCGTGATGGCTGGGCAATGGTTCCCTAAACTTAGTGTATACGAGCCTATGGGCACACGCGGGGTTAAGGAGGAAGGCTGGGATTTGCATCAGTACCACGGCACCTCTGAGTTTTACAGCGATTTTGGCATCTTTAATGTAACGATTGCGGTTCCTTCCGACTACACGGTAGCTGCGACCGGATTTCCTGTGAAGAATGCCAAGCTAAAGCAAGATCAGAAAATATATCAGTTCTACGCTGACGATGTCCATGACTTTGCGTGGGCGGCATCCCCTGATTTTACAGTAGCCGAAGAAGCCTTCTCTACGCCAGAAGTGCCTGGTGTACGGATTAAGGTGTATCTCGATCCATTACACAAAGACTTAAAGGAACGATACCTTCAGGCCGCTAAGGCAGCTCTGACCTACTTCAGCAAATGGTATGGTCCTTATCCCTACTCGACTCTGTCTATTATCGTTCCGCCTAAGGAGGGGAATGGGGCTGGAGGAATGGAGTATCCAACACTCATTACAGCGTTTGGAGCCACAGACTCTTCTCCTGACACCTCACTTGAAAGAACCGTCGTTCATGAAATTGGCCATCAATACTTTTACGGCATGGTAGCCAGCAATGAATTCGAAGAGGCTTGGCTAGATGAAAGCTTCACTTCTTATGCTGAAGACAGACTCATGGAGCAAGAATATGGCATCAAAACGAATCTCCCTCTTCAGTCCAGCTTGGTGACCAAATCAGAGCCGCTAAATTTAGAGACATGGAAATATGCCGGGGCAGAATCCTATAGCCGGAATGTGTATATTCGCGGAAAGCTAGTACTTAAGGATATTGAACGCCAAGTAGGGACTAAGGCAATGAACAGCATCATGTCCACTTACGCACGTAAATTCCGTTTCCAGCACCCCACTACGTCTGATTTTCAAAAAGTCATTGAGAAGGTAACCAAAAAATCATGGCAGCCTTATTTCGAAGATTATATTTATGGTGGTGGTGCTCCTGATTTCTCAATAGATACGATTACGATTAAAAAGAATGGCAACAGCGATGCTCAGAGCTATGAATCCATAGTAAAGATTACAAACAAAGGGAGCCATTACGTTGACGTTCCCATTAAATTCACATTCGCCGATGGCTCTGCTACAGAGCGGGTCTGGAGCGGTGAAGGAGCAGAGACTACATTCCAATTGTTAAGCGATAAGCTTCTTCTCTCTGCTGAGGTTGATCCTGAGCATACCATTCTGTTAGAAAACAAACATCTTAATAACTTCAGACTGGCGGAAATAGAGCCCAAAACGCTCTCCCGCTGGACATTAAGTGTAACTAAACTAGTTGAAACCGTGCTCGGAACTCTTGTCTGGTGAGGTGAATGATTGTGAGAACATCGATAACCCGCGGCTGGCAAAGCATGAAGGAGCAATTTTATATTCTGATTCTGCTCTTCATCTACCGACTGCTCTGGGGCTACTTTATGTACGGCTTCATCCGATCTGCTATCGTTCCAATTCTACTACGTTATCCAGATAAAGACGCTGGAGGCAGCGGAATGGGCAGACTACTCTATTATGTCGAAGGGCAGTTCAGCTTGAACACAGATCCTGCGATACGTACTTGGTTATGGATGTTCCTAGGGCTTGTTGTCTTACGACTGCTACTCTCCCCCTTCATAAGGGCAGGATTACTGCATGAACTCCATCAGGAGCGAAAAGGAGAGCGTGGCCTGTTCTTTTTTCCCGGTATGAAGCTTTATGGATTTCCAGTGTTTATCTTCAGTCTAATCGAATGGGTGCTGGCTCTACTTCCGTTATACTGGCTTGCTCCAAAAATGTACGGGCTATTCTTGTCCTCCTTTCTGAACTACTCTTTGTTACTTCATCTAGTTCCATACGTATTGGCATGGCTTATATACATCTTTATCGTGCGCCTGTTCCTTCTATATATGCAGTTTGGTTATACCAGCGGCACGGGGATGTTCTCCTCCTTATTCATTTGCTTGAAGTCGCTGATTCCGGCAATAGGAATTTCAATCATACTTGGTGCAGCAGGCCTGATCCTTTTGCTAGTGTGCGGACTAACGGGTATCTTCTGTCCTGGCCTACCAGCACTTCTTATTCGTCAACTTTCATCACTGCCCTCAACACTCTTCAAAATGTGGGGAATTTCAGCTCAATATCATCTATGGCAAAGTAAAGCATTTCCACAATAATTTGAAACATTACAGAACATAATATAAGAGTCCCGGTTCCTGAATCAGGAGCTGGGACTCTTTCGCGTTATAGACAATTTATGAGGATTTGCAAAATCGTAAAGACTTTGTTACAATAAGTCCTGTTCCATTGGTAACAAGTTTGTAATCATTTGAAACGATTTCTACATAACTTCATGTATTTGTCGTAGTCATGTCGATAAGTCACTATCTGGTGCATAAAACGCCGAATTCCTTGCACCGGGAAGTGGGGGAACCATATTTTGGGTGAATTGATCTCGCTTTGCAGTGATCATAGGGGAACCTTCTACCGAATCCTTAAGCTAACCTCACAGGCATTGGAAGGGGTACAATTTTTTTGAAGAATTTAAGAAAAGCATGCGTCGCTGCGGCGCTAGGACTTGTGATGGCGTTCTCTATTGGTGGAGGAAGTGCCTTTGCAGATTCTAAGATGGACAGTGTTATTTCAAAGACAATTGGAGTTGCCTATAAAACCGGAGGCACTAGCACTGCCGGGTTTGACTGTTCTGGATTTACTACGTATGTATTCAAGAAGGTGGGTCTTTCTTTGCCCCGTACTTCAAAAGCTCAATATAATGTCGGAACTCCTGTAGCCAAAAGTAAATTACGTTCAGGTGACCTAGTTTTCTTTAACACATTGGGCAACGGCGTATCCCATGTCGGCATTTATGTTGGAAACGGAAAATTCGCACAATCATCATCTTCATATGGCGTGACCATCACTTCACTTAGCCAGTCCTACTGGGCCAATCGCTACGTTGGTGCTAAAAGAGTAATGAGTACTTCCTCATATCAAGCTATAGCCTACGATTAATACTTCCCCACAACTATAACCTCACAATTACATTATATAGACCTGGGTTTGATTATTGACTTAATCGAATCCAGGTTTTCTTTTGTCTTATTATATTCTTTACACCTCTAGAACGGACTTTAAACACTTTTATTTGATAAAAATTTCAATAAATATAAAAATTAGTTTAATATTATCGCTTACATATGCATTTTGTCTTTAAAAAAACGAATTTTTCTGCATGATTATGTTAAAAACGATTGCCAAGCGGCACTCTGTTTGTTACAATAACTGCAGTAAGATTTTAGTAACATTTTTGTAATCATTAAGTTGTTATTTACAAAGGTTTTGTCATGTATTGATTACAAGCTATTCCTAATCAACAGTATCAGCCGAGTTTCCTAACTATTAGGAAAACGGGGGAACCAACTTTGGGTGAATTGACCTCCATTTTTAGAGGGGTCATAGGGGACCTTCAACCGAACCCTTAAGCTAACCTCGTAGGCATCCGGAAGGGGTATAAACTTTTGAAGAAGAAGCTAGCAGCAGCAGTACTTAGCTTTTCCATTATTTTCACCATCGGAGCAGGAAGCGCTTTCGCGGATTCCAAAATGGATAAAGTGATCGACAAGACCATCGGAACTAAGTACGTATCCGGCGGCATCTCCACAAATGGATTTGATTGCTCCGGATTTACAATGTATGTATTTGATAAAATTGGTATAAACCTACCACACCAATCAGGTTCCCAGTATCAAATGGGTACTGCTATCTCCCAAGATGATTTAAGATCTGGAGATCTTGTATTCTTCAATACAAGTGGTAAGGGTGTCTCCCATGTTGGTATTTATGTCGGTGAAGGCAAGTTTGCACACGCATCTTCCTCACGCGGTGTAACGATTAGCTCCCTGAGTGATAGCTACTACGTGAAACGCTACATCGGTGCTAAACGAATTATGAGCACGGATGCTTATCATTCTGTTGCTTCTGAGACAGAAGATAATGATGATGTTCAATAAGTAAATCGTACATAGGCTCTTTTCCAAGATGTTGATTCTTGGAGAAGAGCTTGTTTTTTGTCTTATTTAGTATTTACCCCTCTCAGAATTTGTAAAACAATAATCCTCATAAATTTCTGAGTCGACCATGCCTCTTTTTGTATATAATTAGTTACAAGCATAAACGCCTTCGATGTCCTTATAAGGACCATAAGTATTTTAAGCTAGAAATATAAGACATTTAAAGTTCCCCCGTGAAAGGAGGTCCTTGACCTTATGATAAATCCCTCTGTTACTTTTCATGTAGCGCCTATGGAGACCAGTCACGCGGAAGAGATTTGCAACTGGGATTACACTGCCCCTTATAATATTTACGGCTGGATGCCGTGGGAGCAAATGCAGGCTCTTGGAATCGAGTTCGGTGACCCTCAGCTACGGAATGAGCAATATGTCTCCATATTAAATGGGCAAGGGATTTTGTGTGGATTCGCGCAGTTGTTTCCAATGGAAGGTGTTGTTCGCTTGGGGATTGGTATGCGCCCTGATCTATGCGGTCAAGGTCTAGGAAAAATATTCATGGATGCAATCGTGCAAGCAGCCCTGCTTCGTTATCCTGGGCGTGAGATTGATCTAGAGGTATTGACCTGGAACCAGCGGGCGATCCGAACTTACCAAAAGTGTGGATTTACGATTACCGATACGTATGAGCGCCTAACCCCCACAGGAAACAAACCTTTTTATTGCATGGTCTATGATAAATAATATTAAATTCAATATTTTTCAATGATTTGATGGCTTTATCGTTCATTTTTTTGTCACAAACCCTATGATAACGCTTCACCTTGAGCTATAATGTAGGGAGCAGCTTACATAGAAGGGACGAACTGGGATGCAGAAATGGATCATGAGCGGTTTGTTTTTTGCCGCCTGTGCCTTTGCGGTAGTACTTATGTTTACACTTCCAGGTAAAGAAGAGGTAGCTGAACAGAATAAGCCGACGATGCCGGAAGTCCAATTGGATGCGGCAAAGGCCGAAGCAACCGTGAAAGCCAGCTGTATCACCTGTCACGGCGATCAGCTTCAAGGTGGAGTTGGACCCAGTCTTCAAAATGAAGGCGGTCAGCATGATGCTGAAGAAATCTACAGTATCGTCACTAAAGGACGAGGTCAAATGCCTTCCTTTAAAGAAAAGCTAGCCCCTGAGGAGATTGCAAACGTCGCCCTCTGGCTCTCAGAGAAAAAGTAACAGTAACTACTACCTAAGCAACTAAAAACGCCCGTGCCAGAAGATAGTTCACTATCTGCGCACGGGCGTTTATTTATGAGTTTAGGTGACACTAACGATTTTTCTCAAAGGCTTCATTAAATTCATGTGCCTCTCGAATATCTAGAGCTGTAATACCGTCTTCCTCATTTGATTTCAGTCGTAAAGTCACTGTCTTATAATCAATCGTAATATGTGGATGGTGATCAAAGGCTTCTGAAATGGTGGCTACTTCATCAACGAAAGCAATACCCTTCATATATTGACTGAACATATATTTTCGCACCATGGTATTCTCTTCCAGCTTCCAACCTTCCAGCTTGCTGATCTGCTCACGCAGTTCTTCTTCGGTAAATAACAATTCGTTTCCTCCCTTACTAAAAATTGCAGTAAAATCCGCAGGTCCCTTTACTCGTCTTATTCGTTAAACAAAACATCCCTTAGCTTCTGAGGTCCAAGGGATGTGCCAGGATAAAGGCAATATTTTCGATTAAATGTATTCAAGAATCCCAGCGATTATAACTCGGCTACACCAATTTTAACACGGGCTACTAACTACGGGCAAATTACGCCCCGCGCCCCCTCTTCTTAAATCAAAACAACAGAGGCTAAATCCTCTTCTCCGACTAAAATATTAATGCGGTGCGTGTCCTTATCGTAAATGATAACGCCGCTCCCCACCTCAATCATAGGTTCATTACCCAGCGCGAAGAAAAGATCCTCAGCCAGTGCCTCCCATACCTCCATCTTGGATTCCTGCGGCAATTCTTGCCACTCTTCCGGATCCATTTCAAAAAATAAGTACCCATCGGAAATTCTTCCGACAGCCTCAGTCAAATCCGTTAGGATTTCACCGTAATCTCTACCATGCTTTACACCCACATGTATCACTCCGTTTTCTCCACAGATGAATAATTACTTACCTTATCCATTATAGCCGAAAAAATGACTTCACAAAAAACGGAATGATGTCGATAAATAAGAATATACGTTATTCGGTTTCGAACAGAGTGCCTTGCCGCTGTTTCAAGGATGATATACGCGGCTTTGTCGGAACACATCTTATAATCTCATGGACGAGGTGCATAATGGAAATTTCAACAATACTTGGTTTAATTTTTGGTCTAGTTGCAGTTATTTGGGGTATGATCCTCAAGCACGCTCCTCTTCACGCTTTAGCCACACCTGCTGCTTACGTTATTATCTTAGTGGGTACGGCAGCTTCCATCTTTATGGCCTTTCCGTTCTCGGAGGTCAAGAAGATTCCAAGTCTGTTTAAAATGATTTTTGTCAAAAAGAAATTAATCAGTAAATCCGAATTAATTACTATGTTCATGGAGTGGGCTTCTATTACACGGCGTGAAGGTCTGCTGGCTCTTGAGTCGAAAGTCGATGAAATAGAAGATAACTTCCTCAGAAATGGCATGCGGATGATTATTGATGGAAATGATCAGGATTTTGTCCGCGATGTTCTCATGGAGGACATCCACGCCACAGAGGATAGACATAAAGCAGGCGCACTCATTTTCTCACAAGCAGGTATGTATGCTCCTACACTTGGCGTACTCGGGGCCGTTATCGGACTTATCGCCGCTCTGGCTGATATGAGTGATATGAACAAATTGGCTGCAGCAATCGGGGCTGCCTTCATCGCAACACTACTCGGTATCTTTACAGGTTACGTATTATGGCATCCTATTGCCAATAAGCTAAAACGACTTTCCAAACGTGAAATTGAAGTTCGAATGATGATGGTCGAAGGTCTTTTGTCCATACAATCCGGTGTATCCACTATTGCCATCAATCAGAAGCTTGCTGTCTTCCTGACACCTTCGGAACGAGCTAAGTTAAATGATGAGAAGGAGAGTGGATCGGGTGAGCAAAAAGACTAGACGACACGAAGAGCATGAAGAACACGCCGATGAATCTTGGCTACTGCCTTATTCTGATCTTATGACCCTTCTGGTAGCCTTGTTCATCGTAATGTATTCTATGAGTGCAACGGATGCCAAAAAATTCGAAGAGATGAGTCAAGCCTTCAGTTCCGCTCTTAATGGCGGTACAGGTGTTCTTGAAGAGCGGGCGGCAATGCCATCTAAGAGTCAAGAGGATTTAGGAAAAAATGATCAAATGGATAAATCAGTAACCAAGAAAAATGAACAAACAGAAATGGCTAAGCTGCGGCAAAAGGAACAAGAGGATTTAGAGAAGCTTAAGAAGCAGTTTGATCAATATATCAGCAAGAACGGCCTTACCGATCTACTCAGCACTAAGCTCAATCAATCCCAACTTATGATTACGATAAGTGATAACGCGCTGTTCGCATCCGGACAGGCAGTAGTTAAAGATGATTCTCGGCAATTAGCAAAGTCCATCTCAACCATGCTGCAGCAATTCCCAGATTATGATGTAGTCGTGCAAGGACATACCGATAATATCCCTATCTCTAATAGCGACTATTCTTCCAACTGGGACCTGAGCGCCGATCGCGCCCTTCAGTTCATGAAGATTTTGCTAACAAATACGAACCTGAATCCACGGAAATTTAGTGCGATTGGATACGGGGAATACCACCCCATTTCTGAAAATACTACAGCTGTTGGACGAAGTAAGAACCGCCGGGTTGAAGTATCCATTATTCGTAAATATCAAGAAACCAAAGAGTTCTCAGGTATTGCTCCTTCCGATGAATAATGGTTATCCTATTACAAGCATAAAGAGCTGTCCCAAGGTCTTAGACCGATGGAACAGCTCTTTTTTGATACATTGTATTCAAATCTAGGCTCTTCTAGGTTATAGAAGTTCGTAATTCAGTGTAGCTCCAAGTTCTTGCTTCTCTTCAGCAGACAGCTCACGCCATTCTCCTGTTTGTAATGCCCCTAGACGAATATTCATAATCCGAATGCGTTGCAGCTTTCTAACCTCGTAGCCAAAAGCGCTGCACATACGGCGGATCTGACGATTCTTACCCTCCGTCAAAATAATACGGAATACACGCTCTGTAATACGAGTGACCTCACAAGGTAGCGTCTTCTCACCTAATATCTTTACGCCGCTGGACATGCCGGTAATAAATGATGGCGTAATCGGTCTGTCTACAGTAACAACATACTCTTTTTCATGCCGACCTTCGGCCCGTAAAATCTTGTTAACGATGTCCCCATCGTTAGTAAGCAGAATCAATCCTTCTGAATCCTTATCGAGACGCCCAATCGGGAAGATTCGCTCATGATGACCTACAAAATCAACAATATTCCCCTTAATATGCTGCTCTGTAGTTGAAGTGATACCCACTGGCTTGTTTAACGCAATGTAAACCGTCTGGCTTGATGTTTCAAGTGCAACACCATCTATTCTTACATCATCGCCTGGAACGGCCTGACTGCCAAGCACAGCAGGTTGTCCGTTGATCGTAACTCTACCACCTTCCACCAGCTTATCTGCTTCACGGCGTGAACAGTACCCTGTCTCACTGATGAATTTATTAATTCTCACGTTGTCCTTCACTCCGTTCATCCTTAATATTAAGCCAAGGGGTATCCGTACCAGCTGCAGGCAGCTTGATCATAACAGTTGTCCCTTGACCCACTTCACTTTGTATTTCCAAATGACCCTTATGAGCCTGAATAATACGTTGGCTAATCATTAGCCCTAAGCCTGTTCCCGACTCCTTATTGGTGAAGAAGGGCTCACCCAGCTTAGGCAGCATATCCTTAGGAATTCCTTCGCCTTGATCTGAAATAAGAATGAAGACAGAATCCAAGGTATTTCTTAACTCCATTGAAATCACACCACCATCAGGCATAGCTTCAATAGCATTTTTGACGATGTTAATAAACACCTGCTTTAGCTGGTTCACTTCACAATGAACGGTGGATGGATATTCAGAGAATGTCGCACTAAACTGAATCCCAAACAAATGAGCTTGACTGTCTAATAGAGAAACCACATCACCAAGGATATCCCGCACATCTTTTTCCTGAAAATGAACAGCTTGAGGCTTGGCCAAAATTAAAAATTCACTTACGATCAGATTAATCCGCTCGAGCTCGGACAACATCAGTTCAATATGGAGGGGGACCAAAATCTGCTTTTCTTGTTGAAGCTGCAGAAATCCTTTTAGCGTCGTAAGAGGATTACGAATCTCATGAGCTACTCCCGCGGCTAATTGGCCAACTGTAGTCAGCTTCTCAGAGCGTCTAAGCAGTTCCTCCATTCGGTTACGTTCCGTCATATCACGTGAGACGTGAATAAAGGAATGTGGATACCCGTCTTCATCACGAATCACTGAGGTACTAACACTAACTTCAACAATTGCTCCATCACGTTTAAGTCTTACGGTTTCAATTGGTGGTAGAACCGCACCACTCTTTAACGCATCAAGCCGCTCTTCCTCCTGCTTAAGCGCTGTCGCAGGCACAAGGTAAGGCTTATTCCCTAGCACCTCTTTGGCACTCCATCCATACAGTTCTTCGAAGGCTCTGTTCGTACTAGTAATTCGGCCGTCCATATCGATGGTATGTATCGCATCAGAGGTTCCATTAATGACCGATTCCAAATGCTCCTTAACTGCTCGGTTCTCTTCCAGTGTCTGTTTGAGTCGATTAGTGCGCTGCATGAGATGAGCCGTCATAGCGTTGATTCGTAGTGCCAGTTGCCCTAACTCATCCCGGCTAGTTACCTTAAGTGGAGGCTCGAATTTCCCTTTGGCTACATCGTTCACTTTGGCAAGTATCGCCTGAATAGGACGAGTAACAAATCCAGACAGTATGTAACTGCATAACAAGAATAATGTAAGTAATAACAGTGAAGTTGTCAGATTATTAATTAATTGTTCATGAACCACAGATGAAATCACGGAGTAATCCAAAACGACTCCAATCACATAAGCTTTCAGTCCAGGAGATTGGATAGGGATGAAGCTTTTGAGCACTCTTTTTCCAAGCACTTTCGTCTCCAGTGTAACCGGCTTCTGCTTCTCCTGAGCCAATAGAATCGCTGTTCTATCCTGCTCCACATTACCATAAGTATAGGTGCCGTACTTAATGGGACGGTTACCAAGATTCTTATTCAATGTGTCAGTTCCGTCAGCCTTCATACTTGCTGAGCCAAATGTTACTGGGTTAAATCCTGTGAGTTCTAAGATCCCTGGATTAGCTTCTTTAGTCTGCGCTGCGATTTGATCGGGATTGGTAATCTTGACATAGTCGCTGGCTGCAGTATTGAGAATAACAGGATTTATGATGTAGTTGCTCTCTTCATCATGGTAATATCCCCACTTTTCAATGAAATCGAGATTGTAGGTTGAATAATCAAAAGGGCCTGACCAAAAATGGTCCATGGCCTGCCCCTGACCCACGGATACCTCCTGATTATCGAACAACTCCAAAAAGGCCAGATACCAGTACCCCCAGTCCTTTGTGGACACCCCAATATCACTAGGTAGCGAAGACCTCGCTATTACAATATCGTTATCAGTCTTTACCAGAATTGAAATATTAGACACGCCCACCTTGGAAGTTAGGGCCTTAAGTTCTTCATTCGTCACATTCCTATAGTCGGGGTCCAGCTCCTCGGAGGCAAAGATAGCCGCCATCCTTAAATTATGCGCAATTTGATATTCTACATAGTTAGAGCTATAGTTACTTTGTTCTACAGAAACGGCCATTTGCATAGCGGTTAGTTGCATATTATTAATGCTTTCATTCCGTAGATTATTTTGGGCGGCATAAAGGTTAAATGTCAGGTTCAGTGCTAAAATTAGCAACACCGCCCCAAAAATAATAGCAGATAGTTTTGTCTTTATGGACAAACTGTTTGTTCACCTCTTATCCACTGGTAAATCCTTGCGGGGCCTACAATAAACATCATACCTTTTGCCCTCACATTTGAAAAGACATTTCAATGTAGCGTTCCAATTCAAGAATATTGAAATTCAAAAGGTCTTTCTCTACAATATACAAGTATAAATGCCTTCGGCGTCCTTATATGGACGGGAAGCGTTTAAGCGCGAAATATAAGGACAAAGTATAGCGTGAAACTTATACTTTCTTATATTTTAAGAAACCATCCACAGCTTATGCACATATAAACATTTTATTATAAAACGATGTGTACAAAAATGTGCATAAGTAGGCGGTTATCCACAGAGTTATGCACATTTTGTTAAGAACGAATATTTGTTCGTTGTACAATGGTTACAGAAGAAGGGAAGATGATCTTGAATATTAAAGCCAATGAATCGCCAGAAGATATACAAGCGGTTCATGAATATTGGATGAGGCAGGCGATCGCAGAAGCACGTAAAGCTGAGGCATTAGGTGAGGTTCCTATTGGTGCTGTCATTGTTCGACATGGTGAAATTATAGGACGTGGATACAATTTACGAGAAACGACAATGGATTCGACAGCCCATGCAGAGATGGTAGCTATTCGTGAGGCCAGCAATGTCATGAATTCTTGGCGTCTGCTGGATTGCCAGCTGTACGTCACCCTAGAACCTTGTCCGATGTGTGCAGGAGCAATAGTGCAGTCCAGAGTGCCTCTCACGGTATATGGAACGCCTGACCCTAAAGCTGGATGTGCCGGGACCCTCATGAACTTGCTTGAAGAGCCGCGATTTAATCATAGAACTGAGGTAATACAGGGTGTTTTACAAGAAGAATGTGCAGATCTACTCACCTCCTTCTTTCGCCGTTTACGTAAAAAGCCAATAAAACAAAAGGAGGACTCCTAAATGACCCTTACTCTATATCATACCTCTCAAGGCATCTATATTTCTCCACTTGAGCTTAAGGATGCACAGAGCCTGCTGGAGCTTCGTTTAAATAACCGGGTAACCCACGAACCGTTTGAGCCAAAACGTGATGAGCACTTCTTTACCCTGGAGAGTCAACAACAGATCATCAATCAGCGTATTGAGGACGCCCTACTGGACAGAGCTTATATGTTCGGCATTTATCTGCTGGATGGACAGCTAATCGGTCAGATCACATTGTCCAACGTCTCACGAGGTATAGCACAATATGCTGATTTAGGATATTTAATGGATCATCGGATGCAAGGACAAGGTTATATGACAGCAGCGGTTGGATTAGTCCTTGGCTATGCGTTCCGGGCCTTAGGTCTACATAGAGTTCAAGCAGCTATTTTATTGCATAATGAAGCTTCCCGAAGAGTCCTGGAGAAGAGTGGGTTCAAACCTGAAGGGATTGCTCGTCAGTATCTTAAAATAAATGGACAGTGGCAGGATCACCAAACCTACGCAATCTTAACCGAAGATGTGCTGACTGAGGAACGGAAATAAGATTCTGCATTGTCGCAGGAAAGAGTGCTACTTTTTTTCCTAAAAAAAGACCCGCATGGGCGTATAATATACGCATCATGCGGGTCTTAATCTTGCGAACTGGGATTAATAAGTTCCCATACCACCGAATTCTTCTCCAAGTTGATCCATTGTAATTACATCATCACCTTGAGGGATACCAATCTTGAATACCGGCTTCTCGTTGATCTTGCTGTATTGGCCCGTTCCATTTACTGAGAAGGCCACATTTGTGCCATCTTCCGGATCATTTACTTTAATATCCATCAATAAATCCTGATACACAGCGTATCCGTCCTTATTGATCGCAGTATTATAGTGGAACTGGTTGATGGTAAGGTACTTATCAAGATCAGCTAAGCCCTTATCTAATTCAGTTCTAGCTTCACCTGATGTCAGTTCTTCTTTAGCTTTAGCTAAATCTGCATCTTTAATCTGCAGCATATCCTTGTATTCTTCCTTGCTTACGATATCAATGATTTTAGGCAGGGCGTTATTCACCAAGATAGTGATTGCTTCTTTAACATTATCGTTAGTCACTTGGAACTGAACGACCTGTTTAGCTTCCACACCTTCTGGTAAATTAGCATCTTTGGGATCAATCTCGTTAAAATATTTTTCTTCGTCATATTCAGCTAGGACAGTGTCCACCACTTCATTAGACAGCTTCTGCATTTTCTGAGTATCCATCGTACTTGGGTTAAATTCTGCACCCTCCTGCTCTGCCAACGCCTTCAGATCAACCTCTACAAACTTATTGAGGATCGTCTCAGGAATCGGTACGAAAGGAATCGATGGAATCTTAACGTACAACTTCTCGGCAGTCATTACCATAGGAACATTAAAGCTCATGCTCATATCGCCCTTCAGATTCAGAATCATAGTTAGTTCTGTCTGCATTGGCTCTGCTTGATATACCCCATCAATGGTAATATCAGCATTCTTAAGCATACTAAGTACCTGTGTAGTCATTGCAGCAGATTCAGCGTCAGAAGTCTCGATCGTAAGATCGTTGATCGTGAATTTACTCTTCATCTCATAGGATGACATTGTAGTCGCTTTAGTAGCAGCTGATTTTAAGGCCTCTTTTGGCGCCTCCTGTTTACTTCCACATCCCGGCAGAATTACTGCTGCTGTAAGCAGCAATGCAGCGGCCGACAAACCCCACTTTTTGTTCATTATTGTTCTCCTCTCCCATTGTAAAGAAATCTCTCCCCCCCCTATGATAAACCATTTGTAAAAATCAAGAAACACTTCTTTAAAATTCTTAACGTTTTTATTTGTTAACCTTGTGGATTATGGTGGTCAACATGATTCGCTTGTTTCACCTTTTTAGAACCTGAAAGCGGTTCTGGTGCAGAAGAATTATGCTCCTTTCTACGCTCGCCATCGTTGGGCTGTGCCCCGGGAACTGGAATACTTTTTGGTTTTGACATTGTTCATTCCTCCTAAGGATTAGTTATACTCTGTAGAGCCTGAGCACATTCGTGAATTTGTCGTGAATACTGCTGTGCTAATAGCTGTACTGCATCACTATGCTCATCAATATGAATTCCACTCTGCTCCACATCAAGCAGATCAACAGCGACCTCCCTGCTATCTACATACCTGCAACGAAAATCAAGTGAGTACCCTTGACGTCCTGCTGCATTAAAATGAATAAGCAGACTATTCGGATCACCATCATCCGCTAGTACATTGAAACTGTCCCCATCCTCCATTAACGCAGGCAGGCGTTCTTGCCAGGCCGAGACAAGATTATGCTGATCTACTCCCAATTGTCTGTCCATAATTATGATCATCCTCCTTCTCTAATACATTGCGGAGAAATCAATCTTTTTATTCTCAATGGAACTAGGTTCATCAAACAATAACTAAAACTGTACCAGTTCAAGCACAACAAAAAAACCGCCTCCAAAGGAGACGGTTTCTATCTGCTTATTTCTTAAAGTTCATAAAGGAATGGCGGAGAGGATGGGATTCGAACCCATGTGGGCTTGCACCCTAACGGTTTTCAAGACCGCCCCGTTATGACCGCTTCGGTACCTCTCCAAATGCATATAAATTTCACATGCATTAGTAATTGTATCATATGGTGCGGAGAAAAAGCAACTATTTTCTTAAATAGTTTTAGGTTGGATCGATTTTACATTGCGCATATACGGTTGTAGACATTCCGGAATCAGAACACTACCATCCTCTTGCTGATAATTCTCAAGAATTGCTGCAACAGTACGCCCAACAGCCAAAGCAGATCCGTTCAGTGTATGAACAAATTCAGGTTTGGATTTCGGATCTTTACGGAAACGAATATTTGCCCGACGCGCTTGGAAGTCCTCCGTATTTGAGCAAGAAGAGATCTCACGGTACATTCCACTCTCAGGCAGCCATACTTCCAAATCGTACGTCTTAGCCGATGTAAAGCCCATATCAGCTGTACATAGCCCAAGTACGCGATATGGCAATCCAAGAAGCTGCAGCACACGCTCAGCATCTGCTGTCATTTTTTCTAACTCCTCATAAGAGGATTCAGGTGTAGTAAGCTTCACCAGCTCTACCTTGTTGAATTGATGCTGACGGATCAGACCGCGAGTATCACGGCCAGCTGAACCCGCCTCAGAACGGAAACAAGAGCTGTATGCTACATGGTACTTAGGTAGATCTGCTGCTGTCAAAATCTCTTCGCGATAGTAGTTGGTCACAGGTACTTCCGCTGTAGGAATCAAATAGTATTCAGTGTCACGTAACTTAAACAGATCTTCTTCAAACTTAGGAAGTTGCCCCGTTCCGTACAAGCTGTCTTTATTCACAATGTAAGGCGGCAGCATTTCTTCATAGTTATGCTCACCACTGTGCAGATCCATCATAAAGTTAATAAGCGCCCGCTCTAAACGTGCTCCCAGTCCTTTATAAAAAACAAACCGAGATCCCGTAACCTTCGCTGCAGCTTCAAAATCAATAATATCAAGCTGCTGCGCAAGCTCCCAATGTGATTTCGGAGTAAATCCGAATTCTTTTGGCTCCGACCAGCGACGCAATTCTACGTTATCATCCTCAGACTTACCAACTGGAACTGAATCATGAGGAATATTCGGAATACTCATAGTAAGTTCAGCAATCTGAACTTCCAATTCACGCACTTCGTCATCAAGCTCTTTAATTCGGTCAGATACCGTACGCATTTCTGCAATTAGGTCATCTGCTGGCTCACCATTCTTTTTCTTCTTCGCTACTTCACCAGAAACCGTATTACGACGGTTCTTAAGACCTTCTGTTTCTTGCAGTAATTCACGTCTGCGTAGATCAAGTTGTGGAAAATCAGCAATTAAATCCAGTGATTTACCCCGTTTCTCTAAGGCTTGTTCAACTCGAGCGTAATCACTGCGTAATACTTTTACGTCTAACACAAAGTTTCCCTCCTGAAAACAGCCTAAACTCTTTCAAATTGCTGCTTACAGCTTTGAAAGAGTCAGGATGTTCTTATATGCGATTCTGTTGTTGCACTTGCCTAGTAGCCTCTACCATATCAGCAAAATATTGATGCAGTCTGAAATCATCGGTCAATTCTGGATGAAAAGAAGACACCAGCAGGTTACCCTCCCGTGCAGTTACAATCTCATCATTATAGACTGTAAGCACATCTACACCGGGGCCTACCTCGTTGATAAGCGGTGCACGTATAAAAACAGCACGAACCGGCTCATCAATTCCTTTAACCTCCAGATCACATTCAAAGCTTTCCCGTTGACGACCGAATGCATTCCGAGCCACCGTAATATCCATTAGCTCCAAATGCCCTGGTTCGCCGCCGGCAATTTGTTTGGCCAGAACAATCATACCCGCGCATGTTCCAAAAATCGGCTTGCCCTGATTGGAGAAATCACGTATGGCTTCGATGAAGCCATATTTTCGCATCAGTTTACCGATCGTTGTACTCTCACCACCAGGAATAATTAGGCCATCAACCTCCTCAAGCTGCTCTACTCGCTTGATAGGTACGCCCACTGCTCCGGTCTTCTCTATACTAACAATATGCTCCGTAACTGCGCCTTGAAGCGCCAGCACTCCTATTTTCATCCGGGCAACCTTCTCTCTATTAACGGCCACGCTCCGACATACGTTCAGCCGGGGTTAGAGTTGCAATATCAATCCCCTTCATTGGTGCACCAAGGTTCTTAGATACTTCTGCAATCAGTTTGTAATCAGTATAGTGTGTAGTGGCTTCAACGATCGCACGGGCAAATTTCTCAGGGTTGTCCGATTTAAAAATACCTGAGCCTACAAACACACCATCCGCACCTAGATGCATCATCAGGGCAGCATCGGCAGGAGTTGCTACACCGCCAGCAGCAAAGTTAACAACCGGCAGCTTACCAAGCTCATGCACTTCAAGCAGTAGCTCGTAAGGAACTCCCAGGTTCTTAGCTTCATTATATAGCTCATCCTTGGACAAATTAGTTACTTTGCGGATTTGACTATTGATAAAGCGCATATGACGCACTGCTTCAACAATGTTGCCTGTTCCTGGTTCACCTTTCGTACGGATCATGGATGCACCTTCGTTAATACGTCTCAAGGCTTCACCCAAGTCTTTAGCTCCACATACGAACGGAACAGTGAACTCACGTTTATTAATATGGAAGACTTCATCAGCAGGAGTAAGAACTTCACTCTCATCCAAATAGTCAACACCCAAGGATTCCAGAACCTTTGCTTCTACGTAATGGCCAATACGAGCCTTAGCCATAACAGGGATACTTACCACTTTGATAACTTCTTCTACAATTGTAGGATCGGCCATCCGTGCTACACCGCCAGCTGCGCGAATATCAGAAGGCACGCGTTCCAATGCCATAACAGCTACTGCACCCGCAGCCTCAGCAATTTTTGCTTGTTCTGCATTCATGACGTCCATAATGACGCCGCCTTTTTGCATTTCTGCCATGCCTCTTTTAACTCGCGATGTTCCAGTTTCCATGTCCTAGCCCCCCGAATGATCTATCTTAATCTAACTTGTAATTTTACCCCAATGAAGGGAAATATACAATCCACTTACTCGGATTTAACGCAATTTTCGATGCTAAATTCATTAGAACAAGTTTTTGATCCCTGTAAATAAATCGCCGAAGAAATCTCCAATGGCTCTAAGGAATAAACTGAACCAACCGGCTTTCTCCGCTTCTTCAGCAGTAATCAGATTAACTGTCTTCTGCTGAACATCAGACATGCCTTCAACTTGGTAGGAATAAGTAACCTTACCCACTTTAGCAGATTGTTCTATAGGAGCAACTAAGGTTGCTGGATCATTTATTTCAACAGTTGTTTTAATTTGAGGGGAGGTTGTTCCCTTAGGGACGATAAACGAAACAGCTTCATCCGTAACTACAGACACCTTTTTATTTTTCCCTTTAAGAACTGGCACGGTTTCGTTGCCGGCTATCACTGCTTTAGGGGCCACGACCTGTTTGATTTCAAAATTATTAAATCCGAAATCAAGTACTTTCTTCGTCTCTGTAAAACGGTGTGGCTCTGTATTAGCCCCCATTACTACACTTATCAGACGCATGCCATCACGTACAGCTGTACCTGCAAAACAATATTTTGCTCTAGCGGTATGACCTGTTTTCAAACCATCCAATCCCTCATAAGCATAAGCCTTAAAATTCTGGATACTCTTGTTAGCTTCCAACATCCAGTTAAAGTTAATCATTGGTGCGGTATCACGTTCACGGAACTTATACGACTGAACCGTTGTAAATCTATTAAAATCAGGATGATCAGTAACGATATATTTGGCAAGAATAGCAGCATCCATCGCTGACATTACGTTTTCTTTTTTATCAGTTGAGCGGAACTTCTTAGGCATGTCAGCTTTGTCTAATCCAGTAGAATTAACAAAATAGGCAGTTTTCATCCCCATTTTCTGGGCAGTCTGATTCATTAGCTCTACGAATTCCAATTCTGATCCAGAAACTAGTTCTGCCAAAGCTACTGTAGCATCATTTGCAGATCCAACAGCCATTGCTATGTACAGCTCTTCAACCGTATGCTCGTCATTTTCCGCTAGAAAAATACGTGATCCAACCTGTTTAGACGCATTTTCCCCTACTATGACTTTTTGATCCCATGAAAGCTGTCCAGTCTTCACCGCTTCTGCTACAAGATACTCTGTCATCATCTTAGTCATACTAGCTGGAGGCAAAGCCTCATCTGCATTCATAGATAAAAGAATTTCACCTGTTGTTGGTTCTATTAGAACCGCTGATTTCAAATTTAGACCCAGTGATTCCACAGAAGGGATCTTTACTGCTTTCTGAGTCGTCTGAGTTGCAGTACCAGCTTGTATTGTCGTTGTCGTACCTTCCTCAGCGAATGCCGGAAGTGGAGTGGAAACTAACATATTTAAAAGTAGACCTACTGTGACTGTCTTAATCATAAATTGCTTACCGTTAAATTTCTGTTTGTGCTTCAATGATTACTACTCTCCTTTAAACCTCATATCAATAGCTTGTTCTATTCTAACACAGGGGTACACGCAAAAAAAGACAGACAGGACGAAATAGTCCTGTCTGTCCAAAAAATAGTCTTTCTAGTCCATTACACGGAATAATTTGGCGCTTCTTTCGTAATTTGCACATCATGTGGATGGCTTTCGCGAAGTCCAGCACTTGTGATGCGAATGAAAGAAGTGTCATTCCGAAGTTCTTCGAGTGACTTGGTCCCACAGTAGCCCATACCCGAACGCAGTCCGCCAATCAATTGATGAACGGTATCCGAAAGAGGCCCTTTAAAAGCGATACGGCCCTCAATTCCTTCAGGAACAAGCTTCTTATCGTCATCCTGGAAATAACGATCCTTACTACCTTGTTTCATGGCACTCATACTGCCCATACCACGATATACTTTAAATTTACGGCCTTGATAAAGCTCCGATTCTCCTGGGCTTTCTTCTGTACCCGCAAACATACTTCCCATCATTACTGCATGAGCACCAGCGGCAATAGCCTTAGTGATTTCACCGGAATACTTGATTCCACCGTCAGCGATGATAGGAACTCCGTACTCACGAGCAACCGTTGCACAATCATAAATGGCTGTAACCTGCGGAACACCGATACCAGCGATAACTCGTGTTGTACAGATAGATCCAGGTCCAATACCTACTTTAACTACAGAAGCTCCAGCTTCAATAAGTTCACGGGTTGCTTCACCTGTAGCCACGTTACCAGCAACAATCGTAAGATCAGGATACAACTCACGAATTTGGCGAACCGCTTCAATAATATTAATGTGGTGACCATGTGCAGAATCGACGACGATCAAATCCACACCTGATTTCACTAACGCTGCAGTACGCTCGAATGTATCTTTAGAGATACCAACAGCTGCTCCAACCAGTAAGCGACCCTGTGCATCTTTCGCTCCGTTAGGGAACTGAATCGCCTTCTCAATATCTTTAATTGTGATTAGGCCCTTAAGAACGTTATTCTCGTCCACCAGCGGCAATTTCTCAATTTTATGACGTTGTAAGATGCCTTCTGCTTCTTGAAGTGTCGTACCTACAGCAGCAGTCACGAGATTCTCATGTGTCATAACTTCTTTGATTGGAATATTAAAGTCATGAATAAAACGTAAATCTCTATTAGTTAGAATACCGACCAGTTTGTTGTCACTGTCTACAATCGGTACTCCGGAAATACGATATTTACCCATCAGCAGTTCAGCATCGGATACCAGATGTTCTGCTGAAAGAGAGAATGGGTTAGTAATAACTCCGCTCTCAGAACGTTTTACACGATCCACTTCTTCCGCTTGCTGCTCTACAGGCATATTCTTGTGAATAATCCCGATACCACCCTCACGAGCAATAGCAATGGCCATAGCCGCTTCTGTGACTGTGTCCATACCTGCACTCATAAGCGGGATGTTCAACTTCACATTCTTACTTAGAACTGTAGTCAAATCTACTTCCTTCGGCAGTACCTCAGATTTACGCGGAACCAGCAGCACATCATCAAAAGTCAGACCTTCTTTACCAAACTTATCTTTCCACACCTGGGTCATTCCTCCTCGGTTGTTTTAAATTATACCCGCCTACAAACTTTATAAAAGAAGAACCTTCGACTTTAAGTCCATTCACGACAGACAACTCTGTACATCTGGAAGTTGAACAAGTTCATATCTTCAATTTAGGTTTGAGATGCTTATCCAAAAATATATTATTGCCATCTTAGCAAAGGGCATTTGGACTGTCAAGAACATTACATCATCAGAGTAGGTATTCAAAAAACGACTCACGCGTAAGCGAATTATTGGACTATTGTCCGCACAGAGTGGACATTTAGTGGTGAAATTATACAATCCACCATACCCATCACCAATGCTTACACCTATCTCTAATGTAGTATCTCAAAATAAACCCTAATGAATTCTTCAATAATACAACAAAAAGACCACTGTCGATTACTCAACAGTGGTCTTGCGTGCTTGGCAACGTCCTACTCTCCCAGGACCCTTCGGTCCAAGTACCATCGGCGCTGGAGGGCTTAACGGTCGTGTTCGGGATGGGTACGCGTGGAACCCCTCCGCTATCGCCACCAAACATGCGTCTGTGAAACAGACGCTGCCGCGTGAAATTCGGTTCATCACCAAAAGTGAGAATGAATTTCTAAGCGTGTACAGGCTTGATGCCTGAAAACTGAATCCGAATTGAATTTGCGTTTTAAGTGTAGGATAAGCCCTCGACCGATTAGTATTGGTCAGCTCCATGCATTACTGCACTTCCACCTCCAACCTATCTACCTCGTCGTCTTCAAGGGGTCTTACTAATTGGGAAATCTCATCTTGAGGGGGGCTTCACGCTTAGATGCTTTCAGCGCTTATCCCGTCCGTACGTAGCTACCCAGCCATGCTTCTGGCGAAACAACTGGTGCACCAGCGGTACGTCCATCCCGGTCCTCTCGTACTAAGGACAGCTCCTCTCAAATTTCCTGCGCCCACGACAGATAGGGACCGAACTGTCTCACGACGTTCTGAACCCAGCTCGCGTACCGCTTTAATGGGCGAACAGCCCAACCCTTGGGACCTACTTCAGCCCCAGGATGCGATGAGCCGACATCGAGGTGCCAAACCTCCCCGTCGATGTGGACTCTTGGGGGAGATAAGCCTGTTATCCCCAGGGTAGCTTTTATCCGTTGAGCGATGGCCCTTCCATGCGGTACCACCGGATCACTAAGTCCGACTTTCGTCCCTGCTCGACTTGTAGGTCTCGCAGTCAAGCTCCCTTATGCCTTTGCACTCTTCGAATGATTTCCAACCATTCTGAGGGAACCTTGGAACGCCTCCGTTACTCTTTAGGAGGCGACCGCCCCAGTCAAACTGCCCGCCTGACACGGTCCCCGTACCCGGTAAGGGTACTAGGTTAGAACCTAGATACGATCAGGGTGGTATCCCAACGGCGCCTCCACCGAAGCTTGCGCTCCGATTTCTACGGCTCCCACCTATCCTGTACAGATCGTACCCAAATTCAATATCAAGCTGCAGTAAAGCTCCATGGGGTCTTTCCGTCTTGTCGCGGGTAACCTGCATCTTCACAGGTATTAAAATTTCACCGGATCTCTCGTTGAGACAGCGCCCAAGTCGTTACGCCATTCGTGCGGGTCAGAATTTACCTGACAAGGAATTTCGCTACCTTAGGACCGTTATAGTTACGGCCGCCGTTTACTGGGGCTTCGGTTCATAGCTTCGGGTTACCCCTAACCACTCCCCTTAACCTTCCAGCACCGGGCAGGCGTCAGCCCGTATACTTCGCCTTGCGGCTTCGCACAGACCTGTGTTTTTGCTAAACAGTCGCTTGGGCCTTTTCACTGCGGCCCCCTCGTGCTATTCACACTACCGGGGCACCCCTTCTCCCGAAGTTACGGGGTCATTTTGCCGAGTTCCTTAACGAGAGTTCTTCCGCGCGCCTTAGAATTCTCTTCTCGCCTACCTGTGTCGGTTTGCGGTACGGGCACCTTCTCCTGGCTAGAGGCTTTTCTTGGCAGTGTGAGATCATGACCTTCGCTACTATAATTTTCGCTCCCCATCACAGCCCAGCCTTAATGATGTGCGGATTTGCCTACACATCAGCCTCACTGCTTAGACGGACATATCCATCAGTCCGCGTCACTACCCTCCTGCGTCACCCCATCGCTCATAGCGGATTACGGTGGTACAGTAATTTCAAACTGTTGTCCTTCGACTACGCCTTTCGGCCTCGCCTTAGGTCCCGACTTACCCTGAGCGGACGAGCCTTCCTCAGGAAACCTTGGGCTTTCGGCGGATCAGATTCTCACTGATCTTTTCGTTACTCATACCGGCATTCTCACTTGTATGCTGTCCAGCGCTCCTTACGGTACACCTTCAACCCACATACAACGCTCCCCTACCCCAGATACATACGTATCTAGCCATAGCTTCGGTGGTGTGTTTAGCCCCGTTACATTTTCGGCGCAGAGTCACTCGACCAGTGAGCTATTACGCACTCTTTCAATGGTGGCTGCTTCTAAGCCAACATCCTGGTTGTCTGTGCAACTCCACATCCTTTCCCACTTAACACACACTTGGGGACCTTAGCTGATGGTCTGGGCTGTTTCCCTTTTGACAATGGATCTTAGCACTCACTGTCTGACTCCCGGCAATAAGTATATGGCATTCGGAGTTTGACTGAGCTTGGTAATCCTTGCGGACCCCGCACCCAATCAGTGCTCTACCTCCACTACTCTTATACCGAGGCTAGCCCTAAAGCTATTTCGGGGAGAACCAGCTATCTCCGAGTTCGATTGGAATTTCTCCGCTACCCCCACCTCATCCCCGCATTTTTCAACATGCGTGGGTTCGGGCCTCCAGTGCGTGTTACCGCACCTTCACCCTGGACAGGGGTAGATCACACGGTTTCGGGTCTACGTCCACATACTCAATCGCCCTATTCAGACTCGCTTTCGCTGCGGCTCCGTCTTCTCGACTTAACCTTGCATGTTAAACGTAACTCGCCGGTTCATTCTACAAAAGGCACGCCATCACCCATTAATAGGGCTCTGACTTTTTGTAAGCACACGGTTTCAGGTTCTATTTCACTCCCCTTCCGGGGTGCTTTTCACCTTTCCCTCACGGTACTGTTTCACTATCGGTCGCCAGGTAGTATTTAGCCTTAGCAGATGGTCCTGCTGGATTCATACGGGGTTTCACGTGCCCCGCACTACTCGGGATCCGTCTCGGAGAGAACACAGTTTAGGTTACAGGGCTTTTACCTCTATCGCGGGCCTTTCCAGACCTCTTCACCTACCATATTCCTTTGTAACTCCATGTGAGACGTCCCACAACCCCTAAGAGCAAGCTCTTAGGTTTAGGCTGTTCCGCGTTCGCTCGCCGCTACTGACGGAATCACTATTGTTTTCTCTTCCTCAGGGTACTTAGATGTTTCAGTTCCCCTGGTCTGCCTCTACATCTCCTATGTGTTCAGAGATGAGTAACTGCGAATTACCACAGCTGGGTTTCCCCATTCGGACACCCCCGGATCAAAGCTTGCTTACAGCTCCCCGAGGCAGTTTCGTTGTTCGCCACGTCCTTCGTCGGCTCCTGGCGCCTAGGCATCCTCCGTGTGCTCTTATTAGCTTAACCTTGATTTTTCCGCAGGAAAATATCATACAATGACATTCTCTTTGAAATCATCTCACTAATAACATTTACTTGTTTGCACAAGTTGCTAAAAGATGTTCTAAAACGCAAATTCGTTTCGGTATCCAGTTTTCAAGGATCAAGTCTTACTTGAGAGCTTAAACTCTCAAAACTGAGCAACGAGTGAGTAACAGGCCTAAACCTGAGATTTGGAAGTTTAACTTCCGATTTGAATGTCTTCATTGCAGAAGACGATTCTCCATAGAAAGGAGGTGATCCAGCCGCACCTTCCGATACGGCTACCTTGTTACGACTTCACCCCAATCATCTACCCCACCTTCGGCGGCTGGCTCCCTTGCGGGTTACCCCACCGACTTCGGGTGTTGTAAACTCTCGTGGTGTGACGGGCGGTGTGTACAAGACCCGGGAACGTATTCACCGCGGCATGCTGATCCGCGATTACTAGCAATTCCGACTTCATGCAGGCGAGTTGCAGCCTGCAATCCGAACTGAGACCGGCTTTGATGGGATTGGCTTCACCTCGCGGTTTCGCTTCCCGTTGTACCGGCCATTGTAGTACGTGTGTAGCCCAGGTCATAAGGGGCATGATGATTTGACGTCATCCCCACCTTCCTCCGGTTTGTCACCGGCAGTCACTCTAGAGTGCCCAACATTACTTGCTGGCAACTAAAGTTAAGGGTTGCGCTCGTTGCGGGACTTAACCCAACATCTCACGACACGAGCTGACGACAACCATGCACCACCTGTCTCCTCTGTCCCGAAGGCCGCCACTATCTCTAGTGGATTCAGAGGGATGTCAAGACCTGGTAAGGTTCTTCGCGTTGCTTCGAATTAAACCACATACTCCACTGCTTGTGCGGGTCCCCGTCAATTCCTTTGAGTTTCAGTCTTGCGACCGTACTCCCCAGGCGGAGTGCTTACTGTGTTAACTTCGGCACCAAGGGTATCGAAACCCCTAACACCTAGCACTCATCGTTTACGGCGTGGACTACCAGGGTATCTAATCCTGTTTGCTCCCCACGCTTTCGCGCCTCAGCGTCAGTTACAGCCCAGAAAGTCGCCTTCGCCACTGGTGTTCCTCCACATATCTACGCATTTCACCGCTACACGTGGAATTCCACTTTCCTCTTCTGTACTCAAGTCACCCAGTTTCCAGTGCGACCTCAGGTTGAGCCCAAGGTTTAAACACCAGACTTAAATGACCGCCTGCGCGCGCTTTACGCCCAATAATTCCGGACAACGCTTGCCCCCTACGTATTACCGCGGCTGCTGGCACGTAGTTAGCCGGGGCTTTCTTCTCAGGTACCGTCACTCCGATAGCAGTTACTCTACCGGACGTTCTTCCCTGGCAACAGAGCTTTACGATCCGAAAACCTTCATCACTCACGCGGCGTTGCTCCGTCAGACTTTCGTCCATTGCGGAAGATTCCCTACTGCTGCCTCCCGTAGGAGTCTGGGCCGTGTCTCAGTCCCAGTGTGGCCGTTCACCCTCTCAGGTCGGCTACGCATCGTCGCCTTGGTGGGCCGTTACCCCACCAACTAGCTAATGCGCCGCAGGCCCATCCCTCAGTGACAGATTGCTCCGTCTTTCATTCTTCCTTCAGGAGAAAAAAGAAATTATCCGGTATTAGCTACCGTTTCCGGTAGTTATCCCAGTCTAAGGGGCAGGTTGCCTACGTGTTACTCACCCGTCCGCCGCTAAGTTAGTTTGAAAGCAAGCTTTCAAAGTAACTCCGCTCGACTTGCATGTATTAGGCACGCCGCCAGCGTTCGTCCTGAGCCAGGATCAAACTCTCCAATTAGTATTGAAAAGAGCGATATGCTCATTTTGAAACATCTGACGAGAAAATTAATTCTCACGATGAAATTTCAAAAGCGTAAAATACGCTGTGAAACTCATCAGTTTTGGATTTCACTTTCGTGATTTCCTACTCACTCGTTGTTCAGTTTTCAAAGATCAAGTTCTCGTTGGAGCCGTTTAATGTCTCAGCAGCAACTCTTATACTATATCATGTTCAGCCGTTTAATGTCAAGCTCTTTTTTTAACTTCTTTTTCGAGCTCGGCATGTGTATTTCTTGGCCGGACTTAGAATATATCATGTATAGAGATTCATTGCAACACTTTTTTTCAAACAAATTAGTATTAAGCTATATATCCTCATAACGATACCAGAATCTTTACCTTCTGATCAACAGTAGCCAAGGAGAACCGCCGCTAGACAGCTCCCCTGTGCTCATTGTTGTATTAATACTATTCGTTTGTACGGTTGCGCATATGCGGGAATAGCAGTACGTCACGAATAGATGCAGAATTGGTAAGCAACATGATCAAACGGTCTACACCGATTCCCAATCCACCTGTAGGAGGCATACCATATTCCAAAGCACGGATGAAGTCATCGTCCATTTCATGAGCTTCGTCATTACCTTGCTCTTTCTCCTGGATTTGAGCTTCAAAGCGTTGACGCTGGTCGATCGGATCATTCAATTCACTAAATGCATTCGCATGTTCACGACCCACAATAAACAATTCAAAACGATCGGTGAAGCGTGGATCCTCATCGTTTTTCTTCGCGAGTGGTGAGATTTCAACCGGATGTCCCATTACAAAGGTAGGCTGAATCAGAGTTTCCTCTACAAATTGCTCGAAGAAAGCATTAAGGATATGACCGAAAGACATGTGCTTTTCTACAGGTACACGGTGCTCTTTTGCCAGAGCCTGTGCTTCCTCATCTGTCATATGAACACTGAAATCAACACCGGTTACTTCTTTAACGGCATCAACCATAGTTACACGACGCCATCCTGGCGACAGATCTACCGGCTTGCCTTGATAGTCGACCTGTTGAGTTCCTAATACCTCTTGGGCAATATGAGCGATCATATTCTCCGTAAGGTTCATGATGTCCTTGTAATCAGCATAAGCTTCATACAGCTCAATCATAGTAAACTCAGGATTGTGACGAGTCGAAATTCCTTCATTACGGTATACACGACCGATTTCGTATACTTTTTCCAGTCCACCAACAATAAGACGTTTCAAATGAAGCTCAATAGCAATACGCATATAAAGCTGCATTTCAAGTGTGTTGTGGTAAGTAATGAACGGACGCGCTGCAGCTCCACCGGCAATCGCATGAAGTGTAGGTGTCTCAACTTCAAGATAGCCAAGTGAATCCAAATAACGACGCATAGATTGAATGATTCTTGAACGAGCAATAAAGGTCTGTTGAACCTCCGGATTAATAATCAAATCAACATAGCGCTGACGGTAACGCAGCTCTACATCTTTAAGACCATGATATTTCTCAGGAAGCGGCAACAAGGACTTGGACAAGACTTCGAGATTATGCACTTTGATGGAGGTCTCGCCTGTTTTGGTTTTGAATACTGTTCCGCGAACGCCGATGATGTCTCCTAGATCGAGAACATTGAACGCTGCGTATTGCGTTTCAGGAATGCTGTCTTGACGAACATAAAGCTGAATTCTTCCACTGAGATCTTGGATATGCGCAAAACTGGCTTTACCCATAACACGTTTTGCCATAATGCGACCCGCTATGCTGACTTCAACAGATAGCTCGTCCAATTCTTCTTTAGAAAGTCCATCATACTTCGATACTAGGTCGCCAGCGTTAGCTGTACGCTCATACTTTTTACCGAAAGGATCGATACCAAGTCCTCTTAGCTCGTCCAATTTGGCACGGCGGATTTGCAAAAGCTCACTAAGTTCGTTCTCTGCATTCTCCACATTATTCATTTCCTCGGTCATGCTATTCATCCCCTTGCAGATATAAATCCCTTATATTTTGAAAAAAAGCTTCCCTAAGGAAGCTTTCCCAAACAATGTTCCCTTATCTGCCTGCATACAAGAAAACTACTTATACATTCGGCAGCACATCTATTTACAGACTATAAGATCTGTACACTACTTCATTCTGATATCGAGAATTTTATATTGAATAACGCCTGCAGGTGTATTAACGTCAACAATCGTGCCTATTTTCTTGCCGATGATGGCTTTGCCTACTGGACTTTCGTTGGAGATCTTATTATTCAGTGGATCGGACTCCGCTGTACCTACGATCGTGTATTCCATAGTGTCACCATATTCCAAATCTTCAACACTTACAGTAACACCGATACTTACCACATCAGTAACGATCTCGTCGCTATTAATGATGCGCGCGTTGCGAAGCATCTTCTCCAAGGTGATAACGCGTCCTTCGATAAAAGCCTGCTCATTCTTCGCGTCTTCATACTCCGAGTTCTCACTGATATCTCCGTAGCCAATCGCTACCTTAATCCGTTCAGCAACCTCGCGGCGTTTCACAGATTTGAGGAATTCCAGCTCATCTTCCAGACGCTTTAGCCCGTCCGGCGTAAGGATGACTTCTTTATCGCTCATCTCAACCGATTCTCCTGTCGTATACATTTATTGAAAACACCATACTATATGCTAATCTAGGAGGATAAGAACCCTCCCTGCTGCATTGCTCTTACTGTAACGGCGATTTTATACTGTGAAATTATATTGGAACCGCTACAAAATGTCAATGACACCACATATAAAGTGGGATGTGTTCAAAAAGCGTAAGGAAAACAACGTTTATACTGCCGAAGCAGACATTTCATTACCCTTATTCTCTTCTTCATGCTTTAGCTGAACGACAAAATCATTCAAAATCTTCACCATTCCATCACGTTCTGTCTCTAACATGAGCACATCCTTTACTCGTGCAGCAGACTTCAGGCCTTTTAAATACCAAGCCATATGCTTACGCATCTCCCGAACGGCTACTGCTTCTCCCTTAAGTGCAACCAGCCGATCCATATGAAGAATGGCAACCTTAATCTTCTCATCCAATCCAGGTTCAGGCATCAGTTCCCCGGTGCTTAAATACTGAATCGTACGATACAGCATCCATGGGTTACCTAGCGCACCACGCCCGATCATCACGCCATCACAACCGGTCTGATCAAGCATAGCCCGAGCATCTTCAGGTGTATTGACATCACCATTGCCGATAACCGGAATGGAGACCGCTTCTTTTGCCATCTTGATATAATTCCAATCCGCACGCCCCGTGTAGAGTTGCTCCCGTGTTCGTCCATGTACACTGACAGCCTTGCCACCGGCACGTTCTACTGCACGTGCATTATCTTCGACAAAAATATGCTCGCTATCCCAGCCAATCCGCATTTTCACGGTTACGGGTTTATCGACAACATCGACAACCGCAGAGACCATTTCATAGATTTTATCGGGATTCAAAAGCCAGCGGGCTCCCGCATCACATTTAGTTACTTTAGGCACTGGGCATCCCATATTGATATCGATAATATCAGCATTGGTTTCTTTATCAACCACTTTAGCTGCTTGCACCAGTGATTCTCTATCCCCGCCAAAAATCTGCAAACTAAGCGGTTTCTCCCGTTCATCTACAAACAACATTTCGCGAGTACGCGTATTCCCGTGAATAATAGCCTTGTCGCTCACCATTTCCGCACAGACTAAACCTGTACCAAACTCTTTAGCGATTAGACGAAAGGCCGGATTGCACACCCCAGCCATAGGTGCCAGAACAACTTGATTTTTCATCTCAATGTCGCCAATCTTCAGCATTCGTATCACTTCCATTATTCCTATTTAAATTGCTTAAAAATTATGAGTCAGGGTTTACCAATTCTTCGGTTGTAACCCCTAGGACATTCGCAATTTTATCTAAAATTTGATCTTCCAAACGTCTATTGCCCCTCTCGACTGCGCCAAGCACAGCCAAGGAAATCCCAGTGAGATCCGCAAGTTCCTGCTGAGTATAGCCTTTTAGCTTGCGGAATGCCCTGACCCTCCGTCCCATACGCTTGTTGTCCACAACCGAATTCCTTCCTTCCCGTCTATGTCTTGAAGCGCTGCTGTAATCAACTTGCGGAGTCCGGAAGACTGTTCATTCTGTGGAACGATATCACTGAGCGGAAGCATTACAAATGCACGCTCAAACATACGCGGATGCGGTAACGTTAAATGCGGAGTATCAAGTGTCTGGCCCTCTACCCACAATAAATCTAGATCTACCGTTCTCGGTCCATAGCGAATATCCCGGATACGACCCAGTTGCGTTTCGATCCCCAGCATTACTTCCAGCAAGGTCTCTGGCGCAAGCGTCGTGCGCAAAGCTGCTGCCATATTAAGAAACTGCGGCTGATCTAAATAACCTACTGGCTCTGTCTCGTAGACTTTGGAGCAGCGAACTACCGATATTTCATCATGATTATTCAGTCTGTTCAAAGCCTCTGACAGCGTGCCCTCACGGTCGCCCAAATTAGCCCCTAAAGCAATATAAGCCTCTGATTCTTCAGAGGTGGAATGTATATTCATGGACTTTGTTCTCACTTTCTAGTTCTGCGCAGCTCCACAGTCACTCCCTGAAAATGAATGTCGAATGGCGGATGCGGTTTAGTTACCTTTACCGTTACTGCATTGATAACAGTATAAGTGTCCAGTACGGAGGATGCAATATATTCTGCCAGAGCTTCAATTAACTTAAAGGACTTTATTTCGACAATGTTTTTGACCAGTTCATGCACTTCAGCATAGTTTACGGTTTGGTTCAAATCATCGTTCTGGCCCGCTCCCTGTAGATCAAGTTCCAGCTCCAAATCAATGTAAAAACGTTGGCCCAGCTTACGCTCTTCTTCAAACACACCATGATATCCGTAATATTCCATTCGATGCAGTGTCATTTTATCCATCTTTAAACCCGCCCTTTTTATAAAATATCTTTATTCACGCACCAATAAAGGTGCAGCATACAACATCGCATCACACATCTTGACCGTTCGTTTTATTAGGGACACATCATGCACTCGTACGATCTGGCAGCCCTGAGCAATACCAAAGGCTACTGTAGCTGCGGTACCTTCCACAACATCATCAGCGGGCAAATCAAGTACGGTCCGGATGAATTTTTTGCGTGAAGTCGCCAGTAACAGTGGATAGCCAAACTCAGTCAACCCGTCCAAAAGCATCATCGCCTGCAAATTTTCATTAAAATCCTTCGCAAAGCCGATCCCTGGATCCAAGATGATATTGGCCGGCTTCACTCCTGCGGCTAAAGCAAGATCAATACTTTCCTTAAGGTCTGCCGACATATCCGCACTTAGATTCGTATAATCACGGTCCTGCCGGTTATGCATCAAAATAATGGGACAGTCCGCAGCAGCTGCCACTGCCGCCATTTCCGGATCAGCTTTACAGCCCCATATATCATTAATGATATGGGCACCAGCAGCAATAGCTTGGCGTGCCACTTCAGCTTTGTAGGTATCTATAGATAACGGAATATGCGGTGCCGCTCGATGAATACTCTCGATGACAGGCAATACACGAGCTAATTCCTCTTCAAGCCCCACTGGTTTATGACCAGGACGGGTAGATTCTCCACCAATATCTATAATATCAGCACCGTCTGCGGCCATTTGTAGCGCATGTTCTACTGCTTTGTCCGGATCATCCCAAAGTCCTCCATCTGAAAAAGAATCCGGGGTTACATTCAGGATGCCCATAATCAGCGTTCGATTTCCCAATTCCAAATCAGTATTTCCACAGCGGTATGTCCGCTTGAATATGGCTGGTCTCATTTCGGTATTCCAGTCCTTTCTCTATAGAATGAAATCAAATCCGAAGTCATTCTGCCGCAAAGGCCATCGCCAACGGTAAATTTTTTATCTTTTTCCCAAAGCGTTGTGACCGGGACAATTTCTTGTACGGAATTAGTAAGAAATACTTCGTCGGCTATTTTTAACTGCTCCCAATGATATGCGCCCTCTTCTACCCTAATCCCAGCACTACGAGCCAGCTCCATTACCATTTCCCGGGTAATTCCCGGTAGAATCCCAGTTGAGATATCTGGAGTGTGGAGAATATTGTTTTTTATAAAAAAGATGTTGCTGACAATGCCCTCTGCTATGATCTCTTGTGCAGTCAACATCAGTCCTTCAGCACCATTCGCCGCAGAGGCATAGCCCCTAAGCTCACGCTTGGCCAAAATATTATTCATATAATGCAGAGACTTGAATCGCACTGCTCCCTCCGGAGTGTTACGCCGTAAGGACAACAGTTGCAGGTCTTTGCCTTCGCTATATATCTTTTCGGATACTTTCGGCAGCGCTTTGATGTACAGCAAATGATTGGGTTCGCAATAGTCGCCCGCAGGTAATCCGAGAATATCCTCACCAGCGGTCACGGTATAGCGTATATAAGCTTCTTTTAATTCATTTTTGTCCATAACACGCTGGATCCACTCCTGCAGCTGTTCAACATCCTGCGCAAATGGAATACCAAGCTCCTTGCAGCCCTCTGCCATACGCTTCAAATGACGCTCCAGCAGAAAAGGCACTCCCCCATACGTCCGAAAGGTCTCGAACAATCCTATGCCGTATAAAAAACCGTGATCCAGGGCGGAAACCACGGCTTGTCTTGCATCAATGACACCATTGTTAAATCCTATATATTTCATGCCGTTTCTCCGGCTCTCCGTTTCAAGAAATTACGCAGCATCGTATGACCATGATCCGTAATAATCGATTCCGGATGGAATTGCACACCTTCGATAGGGTATTCTTTATGGCGCAGTGCCATAATCTCCCCTTCTTCAGTCTCCGCTGTAATCTCCAGACAATCCGGCAGACTCTCGCGCTCTACAATCAAAGAATGATATCTCGTTGCCGTAAAAGGAGACTCCAGACCTTCAAGAACCGACGTGCCCTTATGATGAATCGGGGATGTCTTTCCATGCATCAAACGCTCTGCGCGAATAACATTTCCACCAAATGCTTGGCCTATCGCCTGATGCCCAAGGCATACGCCGAAGATCGGAATAATACCTTTGAAATGATGTAACAATTCCAAACTGATCCCCGCTTCATTAGGTGTACATGGTCCTGGAGAAATTAAAATATGATCGGGAGCCATTTTTTCAATCTCTTCAATGGTAATTTCATCGTTGCGGTGTACTTTAACCTCTTCCCCAAGTTCACCCAAATACTGTACAAGGTTATACGTAAAGGAATCATAATTATCGATGACCAAGATCACAGTGTTTCTCCCCCTTCGGCGCCGCTGGTAGTTTGGGATTCCTGCTGTAACTCACTACAGAGTACTGCCTTCACTACCGCTTTGGCTTTATTATGGCATTCACGGTATTCACGGTATGGATCAGAGTCGATCACGATGCCCGCACCTGTCTGAATATATCCGACTCCATCCTTTACAGCCAGTGTTCTAATAATAATATTTAATTCCATATTTCCGTTATAGTCAATAAAGCCCATGGATCCTGTATACGGCCCACGCCGAACCGGTTCCAGCTCTTCAATGATTTCCATTGTTCTTACTTTGGGCGCGCCTGTAATCGTTCCCCCTGGGAACAATGCTGCGATTACAGCATAAGCATCCTTATCCGGTGCGACCTGGCCCTCTACCTGCGAAACGAGATGCATCACATGAGAGTAGCGCTCCACCGTCATTAGCTCAGGCACGCTGACGGATCCATACGCAGCGACACGCCCGATGTCGTTGCGCTCCAGATCGACAAGCATAATATGCTCGGCGATCTCCTTTTCGCTCCCGCGAAGCTCCGCCTCCATGGCGGCATCCTCCGCGGGAGTCAGGCCTCGGCGCCGGGTGCCGGCGATTGGCCGTGCGCTCACTTTGTCCCCGTGCAGCTTGACGAGCAGCTCCGGTGAAGCGCTGGATAGCGCGAAGCCGGGCGACCGCAAGAGCCCCATGTACGGGGACGGATTGAGCTTGCGCAGCCATTCGTAAACATCCTCCGGCGAGGACTTCAGCTGCGCCTCCTGGCGCAGCGAGAGGTTCACTTGAAATACATCGCCTTGGCGGATGTATTCCTGAACGTCCAGCACGGCCTGCTGGAACTTCTCAGGTGAGAAGGCCGAGGTCATACCCGGCCACTCCCCTGAGGAATCTGTGAGGGCCTCAATGCTACCTTTGACCTCTTCGTTCAATCCCGAAGCAGCGGATACCAACTGCCACTGCTCTACCATTCGTCCAGCCTGTTCTATAGCACCGAGATAAAGGTTCTGCAAATCCTCCATCCCACATTCTGCTGGAACCGGGACGTGAACAGCACAATAAAGCACATGCTCTTCGTGATCATAAATCCATACCTCATCCATCCTCATAAAGAGATAATCAGGAAAACCGGGATCATCTTGTGCGAGAGACGGTAAACGCTCCAATGAGCGAACCACATCGTACCCTAGAAATCCAATACATCCACCGGTAAATGGAGGAATGCCCTGAACGTTTAGACTTGGCGAGGTGAAGCCTGACATCCACTGCTGTAGCAGCTCTAGCGGCTGACCTATCAGCGTTGTAGTCTCATGTGAACCCTCATCGGCTGTATGACCCAATGATTCGGGAGAAAGGCTAAACACCTCAGCGCCTTCTCCCTTGCCTTTTAATATTGATACAGGATTTAAACCTAGGTAAGTATAGCGGCCACCCTTGCCACTCTCCAACACTACGGAGTATTCGGAAGCTAGTTCCCAGGCCTTCTTCCAGGATGCGGGCAATTCCCCCGAACACTTGGGTGATTTTATAATCAAGGGGAACATGCTCCAGTCTTCAGCTGCCCATTGTTCCCACTCATGCCATGTCGTTATGATTTCCAAAGCCATCCTCCTAAAAGTTTTATGGAGCCATTACATCATAGACATCACTTCGCAATAAAACTTACTTCGTAAGCATTTGCTTAGTTTTATCTAACAATTACTTATTATTAATCATCAGTAGTATATTGCCTGTCAGTATACTGTACTTAAGGCATTATTGAAAAGCCCCCAGCTATAGGAAATTATTATGGCTTTTAAGTCTTCAGTAAAAACCATAGCATTTCTCAAAAATAATAAATTACCACGTCTAGGTCGTCATATATCCATAGAGCCTTTTGCCCATATAATCAACGAAAAGAGTCTCCATCACCACCAGAAAAGTGGTATGAAGACTCTTATAAATTACGTTATTGCAAACAATTACGCTTCGAAATTGTAAAGTGGTGTACTCAGGTAACGTTCACCATTACTTGGGATGATGACAACTACCTTCTTGCCAGGACCGAGGTCTTTAGCAACCTTAAGTGCTGCAAATACTGCTGCACCGGAAGAAATCCCAGACAAGACGCCTTCTTCTTTAGCTACACGGCGTGCAGTTTCGAATGCTTCATCGTTCTCAACATGGATGATCTCATCATAAATGTCCTGGTTCAGGATTTCAGGAATGAAGTTTGCTCCGATACCCTGAATTTTGTGAGGGCCTGGTTTGCCTCCTGCCAAGATTGGAGAAGCAGCAGGTTCCACAGCATAGATCTTCACGTCAGGATATTTGCTCTTCAGCACTTCACCCGCACCCGTGATCGTTCCACCTGTTCCGATACCTGCAATAAAAGCATCCAGAGGGCCTCCGATGGACTCAATAGCTTCAACGATTTCAGGTCCAGTGGTCTCACGGTGGATCTTCACGTTCGCTTTATTCTTGAATTGCTCCGATGGGAAATAGCTTGGGTTCTCTTTCAGAATTTCTTCCGCTTTCTTAACCGCACCATTCATGCCTTCCGATCCTGGAGTCAGAACCAATTCTGCTCCGTATGCACGAAGTAGATTACGGCGTTCCAAGCTCATGGTTTCCGGCATTACGATAACTGCCTTATAACCTTTAGCCGCAGCCACAAGTGCCAAGCCAATACCAGTGTTACCACTAGTTGCTTCTACAATTGTACCTCCAGGCTTCAGTAGACCTTCACGTTCAGCTTCTTCAACGATGCTGATTGCGATACGGTCTTTTACGCTTGATCCCGGATTCTGATATTCCAATTTCAAATAAATATCTGCGGAGCCTTCCTGTGCCAGACGATTCAAACGAACGAGCGGAGTACCTCCGATCAATTCTGTTACGTTGTTAACGACTTTAGCCATGAGCAAAAACCTCCTTAGAATGATAAATGCGATATAAGAACGTAAATTGTGACTTTACTCTTCTGTATGTGTGTCCCTATTATGCAATAATAACTGCTATAAAGGGGTATAGATATTGGACCACCGTTAGTTATTTCCGACTAAAACGGTAGGTTTTACGTTAATATCATATTATCAATCTTGCAGGCTGTTGTCAATATTTATTGCCACATCATATTTCGTGCGCAAATCACTCTCCACTTGTTGTAAAGGGGGTGCTTGCTCAAGCGCCAGCTCTTGACGTATCAGCGCCCGAATTTCCTTTTGATCAGGAATATTTTGTGTGTGAATACTCTCTAGTCGAATGATAGCGAAGTCGTCCTCCGCCTGAATCGGCCCCGCTATATCACCCTCATCCAAACTAGCAGCGGTCTTAAGCAGTCCCTCAGGCCAAAAAGGATCGTCTTCCTCTACTTTGCCCAAACGGCCTCCTTGCTGCCGACTCTCTGCATCAATGGAAACTTCCCTAGCTAAATCAGCAAAATTCTCGCCCTGCTCCAAGCGATCCATTACTTGCTCGCCTTCATCATAAGATGAAACCTTAATCATGGAGAGTTCCAATTCCCTTTTGGGAGTGAAACGCTCCGTGTTTTGGTCTAAATAAGTATCGATATCAGCTTCCTTAATCGTAATACCATCAGTGGCTATTGCTTGTAAGGTCAGACGATAAGCCGTTTCTGCGAACACTTCCTGACGAGATAATCCCAGCTGAGACTGCATTTGTGCATAATACTGTTCTTCCGATCCGTATCCAACCATAGTTCGTGCAAGTTCTTGCTCAACCTCATCGTCGGTCACGGTAATCCCCAGAGCCTTTGCTTCCATCTCCACAACAATATGATTGATCATTCCAACCAGCACTTCGTGGCCATGCTTTTTTTTGAGCTCATCCATCCACTGCTTATCTGTTATCGGTTGTCCGCCTGCAGTCGCTGCATCCGGTGTTTCGTTTTCTGTTGTATCCCCTTTTAGAAGAGCCATGGCGCGTAAGCTCCAGAACAATAGGCCCCCGAGCATTAAAGTTGCAACAGCCAGAATAACTACCGTATTGCGAAGTGCACGTTCCTGTCTCGTCATCATCCCATGCCCTACGATTTCGCTTGTTCTAAAATGACCTGTAATTCGTCCTTATTAAAAACATAAGCCTCGTTGCAAAAATGACATACAACTTCAGCCTGCTCATCTTCTGCAATTAATCTCTCCAGTTCATCTTGCCCTAAGCTAACCAATGTCTGCTCTACCCGCTCACGCGAACATTGACAAGCAAAGTTAATATCCAGTTCATCCATAACTACCGCATCCGGCAAAAGAAAACGCAGCATTTCTTCTGGCTCTAGGCCCTGATCAAGAAGTGTTGTCACGGAAGGCATAGCCCCTAGAGCTTTTTCGATCTCCGTAATCTCCGCATCCGTCAGTCCTGGAAGAAGCTGAACGATAAACCCTCCGGCTACAATCACTGACTCATCGGTATCCACTAATACACCTAAGCCAACTGCAGCTGGGGTTTGTTCAGAAACAGCGAAATAATAAGTGAAATCTTCCGCAAGTTCTCCGGAGATGATAGGAATACTACCTCGATAAGGTTCCTTCAAACCTAAATCCTTTATAATATCAATGAACCCTTCAGTTCCTACGGCTCCAGCAACATCCAATTTGCCCATACTATTGCTAGGTAAGTGAATGTGAGGATGGTGTACATAACCGCACACTTCTCCCAACGCATTGGACTCCGCAACGATTTGCCCGATCGGTCCATCCCCTTTGACCATGATACATAGTTTCTCTCTTCCTTTGAGCATAGCGCCCATCATGGCTGCAGCGGTAACTGTACGTCCAAGTGCGGCTGTAGCCGTTGGATACGTATCATGTCTGCGCCGCAATTCCTCGACCAATTCTGTTGTGCGGACAGCAAACGCTCTCACTTTACCATTCATAGCCGTTCCACGGATAAGTCGATCCTTCTTTTTTTCCATTGGGTGCATAGCCCTCCTATCTCTTCGCCCTTTAGGCTTCTTTATCTTTATTGGTTACGGTCATAAATAATTCGTAATCCTTCTAGTGTTAACATAGGATTTACTTCATCGATACAATCCGTCTCCCCCGCAATTAGCGAAGCGAGGCCTCCAGTAGAAATAACCTTCAGTTCCGGAGCGTTCATCTCGATTTTGATACGCTTTACAATCCCCTCGACTTGGCCTGCATACCCAAAAATAATACCAGCCTGCATAGCGTGAACTGTATTACGTCCGATAACCTTTTTAGGCTTCTCCAACTCAATTCGTGGCAGTTTCGACGCCCGCTGGTATAAGGCCTCTGTAGAAATAACAAGACCCGGAACAATCGCTCCTCCAAGATAATTAGCCCCTGCATCGATACAGTCGAAGGTCGTAGCCGTACCAAAATCAACAACAACAAGCGGACATTTATATTGTTCAATCGCAGCCACAGCATTAACAATCCGGTCTGCGCCAATCTCACGCGGATTCTCATAGCGAAGATTAAGTCCCGTTTTTATCCCTGGTCCTACGAGTAACGGATCTTTGCCTATATACTTTATACACATATCCACGATAGTCTTAACCAAAGGTGGAACTACCGAGGATATAATTACACCTTCCACATCTTTGACAGAGATCCCTGACATCTGAAAAAGATTGTGTATCAGCACTCCATATTCGTCCACGGTGGATTGGCGCGCAGTACTTAGCCGAAAATGATGTAACAATTCGCGCTTTCTGTATACACCGAGAACAATATTGGTATTACCGACATCGACAGCAAGCATCATGATGAGGACCCTTCCTTCTTGGCATTAAGGTCTAGACTAATATCCAGACTGGAAAAGGAGTACGTAAGGCGTCCTACAGAAATCACATCCACACCTGTTTCTGCGATCCCACGAACCGTTTCTAACGATACATTGCCGGAGGCCTCTGTCTTGACATGTGGAGCTTTAGCTTTAATCCTAGCCACCGCTTGCTTCATCATCTCGTTAGACATATTATCAAGCATAATAATATCAGCACCTGCTGCCAGCGCCTCTTCGACTTGCTCTAAGTTCTCAGTCTCTACTTCAATGCTCATCGTATGTGGAATGTTCTTCCGCGCACGACCTACTGCCTGCCTAATACCACCTGCACCTTTGATATGATTGTCCTTGATCATAACCGCATCATATAGACCAAAGCGATGATTAAAGCCTCCACCAACACGAACTGCATATTTTTCCAGCATACGATGTCCTGGTGTAGTCTTACGTGTATCTACTAGACGAGTCGGTAATCCATCGAGCACCTGTACGAAAGATGACGTACGTGATGCTACACCGGAAAGACGCTGCATCAAGTTGAGTGCAAGCCGTTCACCCGTAAGAATTGCATGTGTGCTTCCCTCTACCTCAATAATTACAGTCCCTTTTGTCACTGCTTGACCTTCTTCTACAAGGGCTGTAAAGCTAAGCGTAGGATCAACAATTTCAAAAACCAACTCTGCAATCGGGATACCACAAATTACGCCATCTTCTTTAGCATGAATAATCCCTTTAGATTCATGGCCAACAGGTATTGTCATTTGTGTTGTTACATCACCGGAACCTACATCTTCCCGCAGCCAAGCCTTAATGGATTGTACTAGTTCTTCATTGTAACCATTAAACATCATCGCTTAATTCCTCCACTATTCCCAGATCGCGAATTTGAAGCAGGTGCTTGCGCCACTGATCATCACTTCGCTGCGGGTAATCCTCACGGTAATGTGCCCCGCGACTCTCTTCCCGTGCTAGAGCAGACTCTGTCACGAGCAAACAGCAGGTCAGCATATTAGCGAACTCGTATTCCTCACGTTTAGTCAATACGGATCCAAAGATGGGTAGCTGCCGTTTCAATTCTTCTATTCCCTTAGACAAGGTCTCTTCATTACGTCGTAATCCAGCATATCGAACCATTACCTTTTGTAGCTTCAAACGGCGTTCCACAATAGCTTGAGTTGGCGAATCAACACGCCCTTCGTTGCTACTAACTGATGTAACATCACGTCCAAGCGGAGATAATTGGCGAATCCGCTCAATAATACGATGTCCAAAAACAACTGCTTCTGATAATGAATTGCTTGCTAATCGATTAGCCCCATGTACGCCTGTGGAAGAAACCTCCCCGCAAGCAAACAAGCGAGGAATCGTACTCTCCCCATTTAGATCGGTCTTAATGCCCCCCATCATATAATGCGCAGCTGGAGCCACTGGAATCCAATCACTTGTAATATCCAGTCCATAGCCCATACAGGTCTCATGTATTGTAGGGAAACGATGCTTCACCATTTCTGGGGATTCATGCGTAATATCCAAATAGACAAACGTTGACTTTGTAAGCTCCATTTCACTTACAATAGCCCGAGCTACAATATCTCGTGGGGCTAGCTCAAGCAACTCATGATATCGTTCCATGAACCGCTCTCCATTAATATTGCGCAATACCGCTCCTTCCCCACGGACTGCTTCGGAGATTAGGAATCTAGGAGCTCCAGGATAACTCAATGCTGTAGGATGAAATTGAATAAATTCCATATCTCGTATATGAGCCCCGGCACGATAAGCAATGGCTACCCCGTCGCCTGTAGCTACTTCAGGGTTGGTAGTGTATCTAAATAATTGTCCTGCTCCACCAGAGCACAAAATAGTCGCATCCCCTTGCAGGAATAACCGTCCGCCGCCGGGACGCTGCAACAATGCGCCTACACATTCTCCACCTTCAGTGATGAGATCAATGACATAATGATCATCCCACACCTCAATGTTCTCATGTTCAGCTACCTGTTCAGCCAAGGCACGAACAATCTCATAACCTGTAGCATCTCCATTAGCATGCAAAATACGACGGTGACTATGCGCTCCTTCCTGCGTCAAAGCCAGTACCCCATCTTCCTTATCAAAAAGAGTACCTAAACGAATTAGCTCATGAACTCTATCTGGTCCTTCATTAACAAGTGCATCGACAGCTGTGGATGAGCAAAGACCTGCTCCCGCCATTAATGTATCCTGCCGGTGGTAAGCAGGGGAATCGTCCTCAGCTATTACAGCTGCGATCCCCCCCTGTGCATAGCGAGTATTACTCTCCATTACTGATTTCTTTGTGATCATAATGACACGCCGATCTTCACTAGCTTTAATAGCCGTGAACAATCCGGCAATCCCTGAACCGATAACAATACAATCTGTCTTTACTTTAGGAATATCCCGAAGATCAAAATCAACCAAATATTGTGGAATCATGACCGCGTTTCACCTGTTTCAACGAAAGAGTAGCGCATACTACCGGACTTGTAGCATGCGCTCTAAGGAAGTTCTGGCTTTGTCGGCGACAGCAGGCGGTACATAGATTTGTGGCTTCATCGTCTCCAGGCATTTCACCAGTTTTTTTAGATTGTTAACTTTCATATTAGGACAAACAAGAAATTTTGTAGCAAAATGGAATTCTTTATCCGGACTATCTTTACGAAGCTGATATCCTGTACCATCCTCAGTTCCAACGATAAATTGCTTACGGTCAGATTTCCGGCAATACTCGAGAATGGATGTAGTACTACCTACATAATCACCCATGGCCACTACTTCCGGACGACATTCTGGATGAACTACAAATTCTGCTTCTGGGTACTTCGCTCTCATTTCTACTACATCTTTAACAGTCAACATATCATGAGTGTTGCAATAGCCTTCCCAGATAATCAGTTTTTTGCCGGTCTGATCTTGTACGTATTGACCAAGATTCTTATCGGGTACCCAGATAATTTCTTCAGCATCGAGGGATTCGATTACTTTCACGGCATTGGCAGAGGTACAACAGATATCAGTTTCCGCTTTAATCTCTGCAGACGAGTTGATATAAGTCACCACTTTAGCATTTGGATGTTGCGCTTTAAGCTTACGCAAACCGTCTACATTAACCATATCAGCCATTGGGCAGCCTGCACGTTCATCAGGAATAAGGACGGTTTTGTTTGGAGCCAGAATTTTAGCACTTTCCCCCATGAAATGAACACCGCAGAATACGATAACCTCTGCATCAGTCTCTGCAGCCTTCTGAGCGAGTAAAAAAGAGTCTCCCCGGAAATCAGCAACCTCCTGAATTTCATCACGTTGATAATAATGAGCTAAAATGATTGCGTTTCTTTCCTTCTTAAGCTGTTCAAGACGTATACGAAGTTCTCGATTCTGTTCCTGCTTACGCTCAAGTGCCAGAGCTTCCACCGATTGTTCTCCCCCTTAAATCTTCGCGGCTTTACGCCGGTGCGATGTTATCAAATGGCATGAGCCATCATCCGAAAAAATGAATAAGCTGATGTTAATAGTAAGTAATATTAATCACTAATGTACACAACGTTCCAGCCCCTGTCAATGTGACTAGACAGGCTTCCAAGCATGAAATTACCTAAAAATTAAAATAAAAAATCCGGAGAGCAATTACGCTCACCGGATTAATTTACATCTTATGAATAGTGATCCTGCTTAGGTAAGGCCAGTTCCGCCGCCTTTATTGTCATCATCAGATCCGTCATTACCCTCAGATTCAGGTTTGTTCGGGATTTCCTTTGATAGGTTCGGAGGCGTGGAATCAGTATCTTCAGACTTGCCTTGAATGCGGACACGCACATCACCGATATTATCAATGACAGGTTCGCCAACTTCAAGCGCAACGCCTTCGCCACCCTCAGCCTTACCATCTTCAGAAAGGAATCCTTGTTCAATCAGCTCTTTAATCTGATCAAGCTCAAGTGTTTCCTTCTCAAGTAACGTATTGGCAATCAGGTGCATTTCTTTAGAGTGTTTGAGCAACAGTTCTTTACAACGTTCGTAGCTCGAAGTAATAAAGTTTTGCATTTCTTGATCAATCTCATAAGCAATGGAATCACTATAATTCTGTTCATGCCCAATATCACGACCCAAGAATACTTGGCCTTGAGAAGAGCCGAACTGCATAGGTCCAAGCTTATCGCTCATACCGTACTCCATGATCATGGCACGCACGATGCGCGTAGCCTGTTGGAAGTCACTGTATGCGCCCGTACCGATCTCACCAATAAACAATTCTTCGGCAACACGTCCACCAAGTAATCCAGTAACCTTATCCAAAAGCTCCTGCTTGGTAACGATCATCCGATCTTCCTTCGGAAGCATAATAACATATCCGCCGGCACGTCCGCGTGGGATAATTGTAACTTTATGCACCATATCAGCATGCTCAAGGAAATAACCAGCTATAGTATGGCCTGCTTCATGGTAAGCAACAATGCGTTTCTCACGGTCACTGATAACCCGACTACGTTTCTCAGTACCCACGATAACACGGTCAATGGCTTCATCCACTTCAATCATGGAAATATCTTTGCGGTTACGACGTGCAGCTAGCAATGCTGCTTCATTTAGCAGATTCTCTAGATCAGCACCCGTGAATCCAGTTGTGCGTTTAGCGACAACATCCAGTCTTACATCTTTCGTAAGCGGCTTGTTACGGGCATGAACCTTAAGTACAGCTTCACGGCCTTTTACGTCAGGGCGGTCAACCGTAATTTGACGGTCAAAACGTCCTGGACGAAGTAATGCAGGATCAAGTATATCAGCGCGGTTAGTTGCCGCAACAATAATAATGCCTTCGTTACCACCGAATCCATCCATCTCAACCAGCAATTGGTTAAGTGTCTGCTCGCGCTCGTCATGTCCGCCGCCGAGTCCGGCGCCGCGTTGACGACCCACAGCATCAATTTCATCAATGAAGATAATACATGGCGCGTTCTTCTTAGCGTTCTCGAACAAATCACGTACCCGAGAAGCACCGACACCCACGAACATTTCTACAAAATCGGAACCAGAAATACTAAAGAAAGGAACACCGGCTTCACCTGCTACTGCACGTGCAAGCAATGTTTTACCTGTTCCCGGAGGGCCTACAAGCAGTACGCCTTTAGGGATACGTGCACCGACAGCTGCAAATTTGCGCGGATCTTTCAAGAACTCAACGACTTCGACAAGCTCTTGCTTCTCTTCGTCTGCCCCTGCAACATCCTCGAAGCTGATTTTCTTCTTCTCTTCATTATATAACCGAGCCTTGCTCTTGCCGAAATTCATGACTTTACCGCCGCCACCTTGCGCCTGGTTAAACAGGAAGAAGAACAAGATGAACATAATGACTAGCGGGATAATAGAAGAAAGGAATGTCAGCCAAATGCTGGTACCTTCCATTTTCTTCTGAGTTAATTCAATCCCATTAACATCACTAGCTTGAATCAGTTCATTAATAGCAGCATCTGTTGGAGGAATATATGTGGAGAAGCTTTTCGATTTAGTATCGGCAGGCAACTCTCTATATTCGCCTGTAACTAAAAAGGCATTACCCTCAAACTGAACCGTCAAATCCTTCACATTGTTGCTCTTGATCTCCTGCCGTAACTCGTCGTATCTAGGGAAATCGGCGGCTTCATTTCCATTGCTCACAAACTGGACAATACCCACCACGACTAAAAATAAAATCAAATAAAAACCAGAATTCCGGATGAACCGATTCATCCCCTACCTCCTCTCGCAACACTCAAGTTATTGTACCATAGCCTCTTGGGACACCTCAAATAAAGGAAGCCAAGGGTGCCCGATCCGTATGATCAAGGCAATCAATAGTTCAATTGGAATAAATCTCAGGCTTCAGTACTCCAACATATGGGAGGTTCCGATACCGCTCGGCATAATCCAATCCGTAGCCTACTACAAATTCGTCTGGCAACACGAAGCCTGTATAGCTGGCTTCCAGATTAACCGTACGACCTGAGGGCTTATCAAACAAGGTAACCACATTGATAGAAGCAGCATTGCGGTTGCGGAGTAGCTCAATCAAATAGCTGAGCGTAAGGCCACTGTCAATAATATCTTCAACGATCAAGATATCGCGGCCTTCTACCGATACATCTAAATCCTTAATAATTTTGACAACACCAGAGGACTTGGTGGATGCTCCATAGCTAGATACTGCCATGAAATCCATCTCAACAGGTACTGTAATGGCTTTAACCAGATCTGCCATAAATATAAACGCGCCTTTTAGTACACAAATGACTAAAGGGGTACGTCCTGCGTATTCTTCGCTCAGTGTTCGACCGAGCTCCTTAATTTTCTGCTGAAGTTCCTCTTCGGTGATCAAGACTTCTTGAATATCATTTTGCAACTTGCGAAACCTCCTAAGTTATACTATGAAAGACTTACATCGACCATTACGTTTCTTCACGGTCATCCAGCTCTGCTAGAGACAATAGAAGTATCGAGGTCGTTTGCCGCCCTACTGCGGCATGCATCGAGCGTCTTACGCCCGGAATCCAGACGATATTGCCCAAACCATCACAAACGAGGGGGATCATTGAGCGTTCAGCAGCAGGTATTTTATCATCAATATAAATATCTTTTACCTTTTTGCTTCCGTTTAATCCCATGACTCTTATGGTATCTCCAGGCAATCGGGAACGTATCGTTAGTGGAAAGACCAGTTCATCACGGTCAAACCAAGCCGACATCTTCCCATAATCCTCCCCCTGTACAAAAAAGTTTTCTCTCTCCAGCACCGCCATCGACATCACCTTACCTATTTCCTCCAGCTTAAGCTCGGAATCCGGTAAAAACAGACGATATGTATAGCTTGCCTGTTGCTGCGCGGGCTTGGACGAGAACAAGATGATATCATATTGCCGCACACAAGTCAGGCCTCCACCTAAATCCAAACTCCAGGTGGTGGGATAGCTCTGCAGCGTTCCCCGACGTACAGATTCAATCTTGGAGAAATCAAGGGCAGATAGATCCGCCGACAGATAATTTAATATTAGTTTAATCAAACGCCGTTGTAAAGCGGAGGGTATGGCCGCAAATGAAGCTCTGTTAAAGGTATATTTCCCTTCCCCTTCCGAAACCAGCTCCTCAAAGCATTTTACCGCAGATGCCTCCATATATTCATCCTCAGCTCCTGCAATTTCCGCAAGCTGCACAAGTGACTGTCTCACTCTGCCGTTATACCTTTCCAGAAAAGGAAGAACTTCCAATCGAACAGCATTCCGCTTGTATTTCGTCAGCAGATTAGTTGCATCCTCGGCATAGGTGAAACCTTCATTCTGACATAACCCAAGAAGAGCCGTTTTGTTAATACGTAGGAATGGACGAATGAGTTCCACCTTTTTTTCTGTTCTTTTCCACTTGATACCGGACAGCCCCGATAAACCGCTTCCTCGCAATAGACGCATAATCACCGTTTCTGCCTGATCATCCGCATGATGAGCCAGAGCAACGGAGCGCGCCCCATAACGGTGTGCGGTATCAATCAGAAATTCGTATCGCTTCTCGCGTGCTGTCCCCTCAGGACCGAGTCCACTCTCTTTAGCCAAAGAGGGAATATCGAATTCTGCCAACTCAAAGGGCAGTCCCAACTGTTCAGCCATACCACGTACTAGCTCTGCCTCTTCCTTAGACTCCGCTCTAAATCCGTGATTCACATGAGCGCATATTAAGGTAAGTGGCATAACGTTTACTGCTATTTCATGCAAAACATGCAAAAGAGCCACAGAATCCGGGCCGCCGGAAACTGCGACTACAATGGTGTCATGGGGCGCCCACAGCTCGTGCTCGGCTGCTGACTCCAATACTGACTCCACCAGTCCATTCATTTGCTCCATATGCGGCCCCCCTTTTCTCTAACTATATGTATAAGTTCAAAACCGAAATACCCAATAAATTGTAAAGGCAAGCACAAACAAGGATAACCCAAAAGCATTTTTGAGCCAGCGAGGTGTGTCCATACTATCAGGACGCTTTCTACGCGAATTGTAAATATGGCTTCGCCAGAGCTCTGTAGCATCTGCGGAACCGGTGAAACCTCCTTTTAACGCCAAACAAATCCAAGAGGATAGTTTCTTGTCGGGTAGATTTCTAGCCAGCTTAAACAGCTCATCTACACTTCTTGTCTGCGGCAGCTGTAGCGCAGCTTTCTTGAGCCCCTCTTCATTCAAAAGACGGAGGCACAGTACAGCAAAAGCGAATAGATCATAACCCTCATCACTCGTGCGGCTGCCTGCATTCCAAAAGCCACGGTCATGCCATTCGGTAAACTGCTTCACACTGCGACCAATAGGACTTGTGCCCCCAAAGTCGATCAGCTCCACTTCGCCGTACTTTGATACCATGACGTTTTCCGGCTTCAAATCCCCGAACACAAAACCGCATTCATGCAGCGTGCGCAGCTTATCAAGCAGACCAAGCCCTACCAGGCCTAACCAGTCGGGACCGTTTTTCGATAAAAAATGATGCAGAGGTTTGCCTTCAACATACCTCATTACATAAAAGGGGACATTATCCCCATTCGCAAAATCATCCGCTTCCAAAAAATAAGAAGACAATGGATTCTCACGACGAGCACGATGTTCATTCCGCTTTCGCCGTGATTGCAGCGAGGTTAGTACATTGATCTCCGATTGAAGTTCAAGTGTATCGTATCCGATTTTTAGCGCGTACCTTTCCCGTCTGCCTTCTCTTTGCACAAGATATACGGTTCCGTTCGCGCCCCTTCCCAGCATCCGCTCAACGACATAACGGTTACCCCGCCATTTGCCGTTAATTAAGGTACCAGTAGGATAGGACGGATTAGACGACATACCCACCAATCATCCCTTCTCTTTCGTCGTGGTCATCACTTAGTCGGCGTCCACGATGTTCATCCAGTGTATCATAACGATAATGTTCAAGCACCTTGAAAATAGCTGGACCCGTCGGTGTCGCCCCTCTCATGTGTAATTTAGAGAATAACGTACGAATACCTGACATGTCATGGGTCCAATCTAGATCAAGCTTGGCATCTTCGCTGCTGTTATTTCCAGGATAATGGAACACAGCAATCTCACTCTTACCTTCCCGTGCTTCCAAACTGAGCGCCAAATCGCGGATAGCATCTTCCACAGCACCCAGTTTAGGTTTCATACTAGCACTGGCATCGATAAGAAGTGCAATGCGCAGCGGTGTTGTTTCTGTCAGTTCATCTACAACTGTAACAACCTGTGAACGTTGAACAGGAGGTAACTGATCCAATGAGCCATCGCCTAGTATCTTTTTTACCTCTTTATTAACCGCCTGCTGGATCGTCTGAACCACGGTCTTGCGTGTCATCATCTGAATCGTCTGCGCCAGTTGTGGCGTTCCGACTATTCGGCTAAGGCCTCCCCCGGCCTTGGCAATGTCGGCAATCTCCCGGCTTCCGAGCTCGCCGATCGTACCATAATCAACTACACCAACCACATTTACGGTGATTCCCTCCTGCAGGGCATGCGCCGCTGCCAACACCGGACTTTCTCCTACATTCGAACAACCGTCAGTAATGAGCATAATTTGCTTCATGACCCTCAACTCCCCCTTTGTTTGAACCTCTGTTTCTAGCATATCCAGAAATGAGAGATTTCAAACGGTCGCTTTTGTTGGGGAAATTTATGATCTGAACTACGGGGATAGTGAATAGGGGAACTGCGAGAAATGTTTGGGCTTTCGATCGCTGTTATTATTTGATTTCTCTATTAAAACCGTCCTTTACGGTTGAAATCAAATAATAAAGGCGAACGCTCCGCTTCTACAGCTCCAAACTTTCTCTCCGTTCCGTACCTTCACTAGTAAACAGTTTAGATCAAAAAATTACGTTCCAAAGTCAGCGAACCTTTGAAACGTAAATAGTAGAGGCCGGCGAGTTACACATCATAGACTCGCCCCGACTTCCAAGCACGCACGACGCTTCGCGCGTACTTAAACCTCGTATAGCAGCACGGCGCATTGCGCGCACTGCAAATATATAGGCAACACGACACTTCGTGCGTGCTTAAACACACAAGCAATACGGCGCTTCGCGCGTACCAAACGTAAAACCTAAGCCTAAACCGAGAAAATTCCTAACTCACCGTACGCGGACGCTCCATTCGGCCGACACCAGGCATATGCAGACTGGACCACTCTGGGTGGAAATGATCTACACGACTTACGACAATTGTCATGTCATCATGGATCTCATTGCCCTGATAACGAATTACCTTATCTAACAGGCTATCCGCCAAATCTTGAGGATCATCCCCCTCAAGCTCTTGGATCAACCGTTTCATCCATATCTCCTTATTAACGGCATATCCTGGCGCATCATAAATACCATCCGTCATCATAATCAAAATATCACCGGCCCGAAGCTGCATACTAATCAGATCCACATCGATATCTTTAATGATTCCTATAGGCAGATTGCTAGAGGTTATTGGAATGACCTCACTCCCCCTCCGGATAAAGCTCGGTGCGGAAGCAATCTTCATAAAAGTTGTCTGTGCGGAATACTGATCTATCAAAGCCATGTCAACGGTAGCGTAGAACTCGTCAGGAGAACGTAATAAGAGAATAGAGTTTACCGACTTTACAGCCAGCTTCTCATCCATACCGGATTGCAGTAGCTTTTCTAACATACCGAGGGCGGCACTACTCTCCATTCTCGCCCGCTCACCATTTCCCATTCCATCGCTAATGGATACTGCAAAGGTGCCGTTTCCAAGCTCTACGGTACTGAAGCTATCGCCAGATAACATATCTCCTCCTTTAGAAACAACGGCCACTCCTGTGTTTATCTCAAAGGCTTTGGCTGAACCGAAGGTAACCATCGACAATCCTTCCCGAGGATGGACTGCCGTCTCGCTCATGACAGCAATATTCTCATCTAGTATGTCGGAAAGGAGCGGAGCGATCATTTTACGGCATTCATCAAAACCACGAGTATAGGCATGCACCACCTCTATTTCAACACGCCCAGGATCTAAACTTAGGATTTCGATACTATGAATAGACAGCCCTAATTTCTCCAATGTCTCACGGATTTGAGCTTCCTGACGATACATAGCCTGTCCCTCGCGTTTTATTTCACGCGCCAGGTCCTCCATAACCTGTGACACGCCCGATAACTGCTCGGCAACAAATTGACGACTATCGTATATTTGTCTTTTCCATCGCATATCATGTTGGTAAAGATCATATTGTCCTTTCATGACTTCAAGCACCTCACCCGTTTTACCGCAAATCCGGCTCCATTCCGGAGGCAGCTGAGCTGCCGTAATATCAGGGCATTCCTCAACAGTAGTCATCATATCTGTCATATATCTATACGTCTGATAGAATTTTGCATCCCAGCAGTGGGAACGCCGAATGCATCCTGCACAAGCACCCTCTGTCACCGTACTCATGAAATCCTCCATCTCACGGTCTGATTTCCCTACTTCTCCGGCACGTGGAATCTGACCAAAGCTGCTCGACAGCTGCTGGAATACCTGTGAGAATTGCGTCACCCGTTCTGCCGTTAAATCCCTGACCCTTCGCGCATATTCGTGTTGAGATCGGCTATGATCTGACGTGCCAGGAACATATTTAGCAATGGCAGATATCATCGCCTTAGGCGTTATAAGAAATAGCACTACCGCTACGCAGGTTTCCCATGTTGAGGCCATCATATCACCCGGACCCGTAAAATAGACGGAAAGGATCGTGGATCCTAGCAACATCCCGATAGATACTGCACCTTTTCGACCACCCTGCATCATTCCCGCTAGCATTCCAGAAAAAGCAAGCAGGCTCATCTGATAGATAGCACTAATATCCGCCAAACTGAGAATCAATCCGGTCACCACCCCAACAGCAGCCCCAAGAGGAGCCCCACCTGCCATGGCGAAGAGTAGAATCAAATATCGTGACAATATATGCTCCAAAGACAAACCATTAAGGGTCCAGCCCACAAGACCCGTCATTACTGAGGCAAGTAATATAATAAGGCACAGAATCTCCTCGTTCCTGAGCGCTCTACTCTTTTGCTTATAGGTTAGTAAAGGCAGCGCTTGAATGAACACCAGTGTAAGCACAAAACCTAGTAAAGCATCTAGTGTTGTCATCATAAGCGGATACCAAGAAAGAGAAGGTCCAATAACAATCTGGAACAAGCCAACCATAAACGAAGACACGAACACCATAAGTGGTGCATAGGATAAATCTATTCGTTCATAACTTTCCAAGCCTTTATAAACTAAAAAGAAAATAATCAGCTCAGCAGTAGTAACCAAAGCTCCAGGGAATGGAGTAAAGAGACTTCCAGCTATAATGGCTGCAGCTACAGGTAGAATAGAGTCGCGACGCATAAACACAATGACGGCAAAGTATGCGACAGCAAAAGGGGATAGTTCGTCCAGAATCATGGCTCTACCCAGCAGAAACCCCATGAAACTGAGCAATAGCATCCATTTCTTCGCTGCTATTAGCTGAACATACCGCTGCTTCTGACCCCAAGCTGTAATACGCGTGCGCAATGCTTGTCTCTGCTTCTTATCTTCACTTCCCACTCTTGTCCACTCTGGCAAATTTACCACGTTGCTTTTACTCATTCCCCTACACCACCCGTTTAAGAATTTATGGTTCTCATTATATAACCGGGGAATTGAGAAAGTTTGTCAGAAATGGAGGGACACACACAAGAAATTTCCGACAAAAAAGCCTTCATTCATGATCTGTAAAAAAGCGGTTCTATCCCTTGCGGGACGGTAGGTTGATTGGTTTCAAGATTGTTTACAACGTAATTTCACGCGCTGACGCGGCGGTTATTCGTCAGCGATTGCCCTAGAGTTATGTGAGAATGACATGGATGCTGTCGGCAATTTTATATGACATGACAAAAAAACCGCAAGGGCGAAATGCCCCTGCGGTTATTTATGATGTACAGGTATTGGATTATACGCGTTTAGCTCCACGGCCTCCACGCTTTCCTTCTGTGTTCTTCTTAATCGAAGATATCCGTTCTTCGCTGTCTTTCAGGAATCGCGACATTTTATCCTCGAATGAAGGTTTACCGGCTGCAGGCTTAAATGGACGCCCACCCCGTTCACGATTGAATCCACCGCCGCCTCCACCACTGCCGCCGCCACCGCCGAAACGGTCTCCGCCGCTAGGACGTTCTGGTCTTGGAGCTCTAGGCGGACGTACTTCCGATGCTGGCTTGTCAACAGCCTGCTTAATGGAAAGTCCGATCTTGCCGTCCTTATCGACGTTGATCACCTTGACTGTTACTACATCACTAATCTTCAGATGATCGTTAACATCCTTGACATAATTATCGGCGATTTCCGAGATGTGAACGAGACCTGTGACACCTCCTGACAGATCCACAAATGCTCCGAAATGCGTGATGCCTGTCACTTTGCCTTCTAACTTGGTGCCCACTTCAATTGCCATAGAATAAAATGATCCTCCCTTAAAAATATACAGACGAATATTAAGGTCATCCTGTCTGCGGTGATTTGATTATACAGTAAAGAGCAAAGCAAGGCAACAGAGTAAAAGCCTCTTTTCGCCGCTATTATTGCTCTGATTGCTCTGTTCGAATAGGAGTTTCCCCTTGAGGATAGATATTGTACCATTTACGTGCTAATTGGCCAATATACTCGTCATCATTAAGTCTGGATAATTCATATTTTAATTGAGTTAAAGATGCCATGACATCCTCACTAGTCTCCTGTTTCTTTGCAAGTTCCTCACCCTTGTCCGCAATGACCGCACTTTGAGCGAAGTAAGTATAACCCGCCCAACCAAAAAATACTGCCACAAAGACAATCCACATAAATCTTCTTCTCTTCGCGCCTGCGGCCGAATTTTTGCTATGATTACTTTTCTCTTCCGCAGTAAATCTGTTCATGCAACGTACCCCCTAATTCAAGGTCAGCGTTTCCGCCATTTGGTAATCCATTCAGTGATCTTCACAATCCAGGGGCTATGTGTCAGCCGCGATAACTGTGGAGAGATCCACCTAACAGGTAATACCCAAATTGGTTTGGTCAGACGCAGCAGAAGCTTAAAGATGAACCGCAGAATACGACCTAGTAGCTTTAGCAGCCCTAAAATAAATCGCCAAAGCCAGCGAAGAGGTGTACCTATCAGGATCTCCACAAGTCTCCACAGCAACCTGCACATATACTGAACCGATTGAATTAACCTTAACACAAAACGCCGCACCGTAACACTGAAGATTAAAAAATAGATCCATACTCCTAGAAACAAACCTAGAAAGACATAAAACCGCAATTGTCCTTGATTTCCGGCATACAGCATACGAAAAACGAGCAAGGCGGCCCAAAGCCAATACAGTAGATCTAGCATGGCATTCAGCCATTTGGGAAAATTGAACTTCAGCGACAGCACCCGGTAGCTGTCATAGGCCAGTCCCATTGCCAGCCCGGCCATGATCATGTAGAACAGCGTCACCCACTGGACTGCAGGATTCATTTAAATAGCTTACCGAGCAGACCTTTATTTTTGCCCTGCGATCCGGGATCGAGATAAATCAGGGAATGTACATTGCCCTCTAGGGACAACATTCCGTTCTCCAGACTTAAATTTTTGATATGTAAATGATTCCCGCGAATGGTGAGATGGCCGAGTTCTGTACGAAGCAAAAATTCCTCGCTGTCGAAGCTCTCCACATTTTGCACGCCCGTCAACTCCAGCTGCTTCCGACTGCGCATGTGCAGATCATGCTGTTTGTTTACCTTTCCTGGCTCGATCATAGCATGTACCCCTCCTTCTTACCTCTAATCTATGGCAGAGGCAGAAGTTATAGAACATCCCGTCCCACTAAAAATAATAGAAACAAAAAGAAGGCACAACTCTACAAAATGTAAAGTTATGCCTTCTTCTATTACTCTTACCAGTCCAGTCCGCTGCTTTTGGCAACAGGCTCTTCCCGAACTAGAGTATACATACCAGCGGCCTCGTCCTTGCGAGTCGTTTCGACCAGCTTTTCTACTTTGACCGTTACAAGCTTTTGTCCAAATTGTACAGTAATCTCGTCACCGATCTTAACTGCACTACTAGGTTTAGATTCCCGCCCGTTAATCAGTACCCGGCCTTGTTCGGACACATCCTTGGCCACTGTTCGGCGCTTAATTAAACGGGACACTTTCAGGAATTTGTCAAGACGCATTAGTTAACGGCTTCTTTAAGCTTGTTACCAGCTTTGAAAGCCGGTACAGTCGATTCTGGAATTTCAATCGTTGTGCCCGTTTGCGGGTTGCGACCAGTGCGTCCTGCACGTTTGCGAGTTTCAAAAGTTCCGAAACCGATCAGTTGGACTTTATCACCTTTTGCCAAAGCTTCTGTAATCTCACCCAAGAATCCGTTCAATACTGCTTCTACATCTTTTTTTGCCAATCCGTTTTTCTCGGAAATGTTGTTTACCAAATCTGTCTTGTTCATAATTTAAAGTTCCTCCTAGGATACGAAAAAATAAATGAAACGAGAATCACCACCATAATATGGGGCGAATCGCATTTCGTCTTTATGTTATTCTTGATGTCACCTTAAAATCCTGCCACGATTCGTCGTTTTTTTAAAAAAGAAGCAGTTATTTCTCAGAAATCGTCGCAGAATCTATTCTATAGCACTATTAAACTACTGGCCACATTCTAAATCAGAAAATAAAAGCTACATCCACAGCATTGCCCCATTTTTGAGTCCATATACCGTAAAGGGGCTGTGAATTACTAGACTTTTCGCTCCTCAGCCTTAGCCTCTTGCCACAGTTCTTCCATCTCTTCCAAACTACTATCCTTTACGCTCGTTCCCTTGCGCTGCAAGCTTTGCTCAATATATTGAAACCGGCGCACAAATTTGCGGTTAGTCCGGGTTAATGCCTCTTCCGGATCTGCACCGATAAAACGAGCGACATTCGTAACTGCAAACAACAAATCCCCAAGTTCCAGAATTTGATCATCTGTCGCCGCATCTGTGTCAATCGCCTCCTGCAGCTCATCGATCTCCTCACGAATCTTGGCTATGCAATCCGTAGCGTTGTCCCAGTCAAAGCCCACCTTGGATGCTTTTTTCTGAAGCTTGTATGCCTTCATAAGAGCAGGCAGGTCACGCGGAACACCACTAAGAACGGATAATTCCTCTGGCTTCACACCTTTACGCCGCTTCTCTTCTGCTTTCATGCCTTCCCAGTTCTTCAGCGCTTCTTCGGCATCATTCGCATTGGTATCCCCAAATACGTGAGGGTGACGGAAGATAAGCTTATCATTCAGCCCTTCAATGACGTCATACACGTTGAACGTACCAAGCTCCTCCTCCATTTGAGAGTGAAGCATAATTTGCAGCAAAAGGTCGCCCAGCTCCTCTTTCATATGATCGGGGTCATCCTCATCAATCGTTTCAAGGACTTCATAGGTTTCTTCGATTAAATTTTTGCGCAGGGATTCATGTGTCTGCTCCCGATCCCATGGACAACCTTCCGGGCTTCGAAGAATATCGACAATCTCATGCAGACGGGCAAAGGTACGATTTCTTAGATTCTCGTCACGATTCGCAGGTACATAAACTAACGACAGGTTGCCATAACCGTCGAGTCGATCCAGTTCGTACAGTGGGACTCTTACAATACTTTCTTCGTTCTCGACACCAAGTGCATGCCCCACAACAACTTCATATTCAGGCGGATACAGCTCCATCAAACATAATTTTGTCTCCGAGGCTGTAAAGCTATCGTACACCTGACCAATCAGAGTATGTAGTTCAGGCTGAAGCTGAGCACTGCGAATGCCTGAAGCATCTAGTAACTGAAACCCTTCAATGGGGTCAAACCCCAGTCGAACAAACGCCTCGTCGAGAAAGCTCTCCCCACCCAATATTTGCAGTTCAATGCCTTCCTCAGGACACCGCTCGCGCAGCTGCGAAACCGCTGATTCCGCAACCATAGGATGACCCGGAACCGCGTAAACAATATCTGTACCGTCTGCTGCTGCTTGAGCCTCTTCAATCAGTTTTGAAGTAATCGCTGCATACACCTCTGGAAACGAGGATAAAGATTCATACAATCCATCAAAGGACTGTGAAGTTATTTCAAGCTCGGAGAGGGCAGCCATGACTGGATGCTCTTTTGTGCGGACATAGACAACGGATGCTGCCTTCAGCTTCTTTATAATTCCTAGCGTCAATCGATCAGGGTTGCCTGAACCCAGACCGACGACCGTTAATGTTGCACTCATGTCTGTTCCTCCTCTTAAGCGGCTGTCTCAGCAGACCGCATTTTTAAATTGTGATGTAAACGTTGATTAAGGGAATAAGCGCAGCTTCTTCAGCTTGTCCGCCAGGGACGGGCCGAAGCCTGGAAGCTGGCGAAGCTCGCTCTCGCTAAGGAGCCGAAGGACTATAGCCCCTACGGCAAAGACAGCGCAGCCTGCGAGCACCCCGAGCAGGCTCTGCGCCAAGCTGGCAGTGCGCCCGCCGCAGATGCCAGCGGCCGTAGCCGCAGCGTCCACGCCCCAGCTGGTGGCTGCGGCGGCAAGAGCCAGGCCCGCTGTGAGCAGCGCGGGCCGTGCCAGGGCATCTGCGAGGCGAAGCCGCAGATGGCCCTGGCGGTAAAGCAGCAGCACGTTGAGCGCTGCTGCGAACGAATGCGCGGCCACGCCAGCGATGGCTGCGCCGGTAATGCCCTGCTGCGGAACCAGCAGCAGGTTCAGGGCCGCCTTGAGCAGCGCGGCGGCCAAAAGGTGCAGGGCCGGGGCGCGCACGTAGCCGAGGCCCTGCAGGAGTGCAGCCGAGATGATGCTGACCGTACCGCCAACAGCGGTTAAGGCCAGCCAAGTCATAGTGCTGCTGCCGGCGGTGTCGCCATAAAGAGCCATATTAATCGGCTCAGCAAGCACTGCAAGGCCCGCTGACGCTGCTAGCCCTAGCAGCCAGAACCAACGCAGCGACAAGCTGCAACGGTTCTCGATCAGCTTCATGTCTCCCTTGTACTTCGCCTCTGCTAAGGCTGGTATGAACACGACAGACAAAGAAGTGGCAATCATCGTTACAATCTGCACTAGTGGCAAACCACGATTGTATATACCAAACTGTGTCATTGCCTCCACTTCGCTTCCTAGAGAGGATAGCAAGCGAGGTACAGTGAATACATCTACAAGACCGATAAGAGGCATTGCGAGCGCGCCAAGCATCACGGGAATTCCATAAGCCAGCAATGCCCCTGCTTTAACGCCCATAATCCGTTGATTCGAACGCCCCTCATTATCTGCATTGGGCAGTTTTAAACCCTGACTTTCGACAGAAGCGGCAGCATCTAAAGGGGCCCCTTGTCTTAACACCCGCCGATGACGTCGCAAAAATAGCAGCATGATCACAAGCCCCGCTGCCCCTCCCCCGGCTGATCCGAGCAATGCGCCAGCAGCAATGCTCTCAGCGCCTGCACCCAGTGAGGTCAGGTATAAGAGCAGTACAATCATTACCGTAACACGTACGGACTGCTCTACAATTTGTGACACAGCCGTCGGAACCATATTATGAAGACCCTGAAAGAAACCCCGAAGAGCTGACATGATTGGAACAACCGCAAGCCCCCACGCACTTGCCCGCAAAGCGGGCATCACATGCGAGTTGCCGACCCACCCAGCTATAATCGGTGCACCTGCATAGGTGATTGCTCCGATAACCAAACCGCTTATGGCTGTTATAACCGCAGATAACCGCAGAATCCGCCGACCCTCGTCATCCTGCCTTCCTGCAGAGGCTTCAGCGACAAATTTGGATATGGCCGCTGGCAGACCCAGCATCGCTACCGTCAACAACATCGTGTATAAAGGATAAACCGTGTTGTATATACCAAATACCGCATCTCCGCCTAGATTTTGCAGCGGGATTTTTTGGAGTGTACCTATAAGCTTTGAAATAATCGCTGCCGCACTTAGAATAAATGCCCCTTGCAGCAATCGTGATGTTTGTGAGTTAGATTTCATAAAGTACCTGCTTCTACAACTTTAATGGGATGAATTTCTATATTATAACGTATGTATACCCACAAGTAGAAACGGTTTTGTAAGAACGACAAAACCCCGTTTGCCCTTTGTATATCTTACCAAAAGGAAAGCGGGGTCTACATTACGGTCTATTGCTCCATTTGCTTGCCAAGGAATGCGGCGGCGGTTTCGGCCATTTTCACTTCCATTGACGACATTTTCGCTGAATCATCCTTACTTACCATCACTACACAACCAATAGGATCTCCACCGGAAATGATCGGTGAGGCTACATATGAGGACACCAAATCCGGATGATCTTTAGCGATTTCATAACTGCCTTCGTTGGTTTCCAGTACAGTCTTACGACTATCCATGACCTTCTCCAAAAGAATTCCTACTTGTTTTTCCAAATAGTCTTTCTTGGAGCCTCCAGCCAGTGCAATAAAGGTATCACGATCAGCAATCATCGTAATATGCCCAGTACCTTCGAACAAGGACTCCGCGTACTCTTTTGCAAAGTCACCAAGCTCGCCAATCGGGGAATATTTCTTGAGTATGACTTCACCGTCCCGATCGACGAAAATTTCCAGTGGGTCGCCTTCTCTAATCCGTAGAGTACGTCTAATTTCTTTGGGAATAACCACTCGTCCGAGATCATCAATACGCCGAACAATTCCAGTAGCTTTCATTTCACATGTGCCCCGCTTTCTTAAGAAGTATGGTCTTACTACTGTCCATTATGGGAAAGGATAATCCCAGTGATTTATCGTAATATCTGACCATAGTATTCATCTCTTCCCAGATCCTTATACATAAGCTGACATGTATTAATATCTGCATCAAGATAAAGGCCGTTCTGAAGATGTTTCTTCGAAATAAAAAGCCATCTTCACATTAAGTGAGGATGGCTTTTCTAAGGTAAGCTTGTCCATTTTTACCGATGTTTATTCAGCAGCTTTTGTAGCACTTGGGGATGCGCTTGGCGCTGTAGTGGCTTCTGTTCCGCTATTTTTTGTTCCGGATTCATCTGCGGCAGCAGAGCTCTTCGGCAGATTGATGCTCTCAATAATGCCTTCCAGATCTTTCTCCATGAACGCTTCTAGGTTCTTGGACACAATGGAGCTCTTAATGCCTTCTTTTTGTTCATCCGTTAACTGATCAAAGGTTTTGTCGGTACGGGACTCCACCTTGATGATGTGGTAACCATAAGAAGTCTCTACAGGATCACTAATGGTATTCAAAGGCAAGGTTTGAGCAGCCTTCTTAAACTCATCTACATACGTTCCTACAGCTTTATCTTTATATTCTCCGCCTGTTTCCTTAGAGGCTGTATCGTCAGTGTATTCCTTAGCGATTGCTGCAAAATCAGCTCCGCCGTCCAGCTTTGCCTTAACTTCCTTCGCGATTTTCAGTGCTTCTTCACTAGTGCGCTCTTTGTTGTTAGCATCGGTCAGACCGATTAGTACATGGCGCAAAGTCGCTACCGTAAAGTCACCTTTTGTAGCTTCAAATTCTTTGACAACCTGATCATCTGTCACTTTAAGCAGCATATCCTGATAAACCGTCAGCACACGCTCCATATAACTATGGATATCGCCCTCTGTAACGTCAGCGTCTTTAAGTGTTTTCTTATAAGTGTCGCCCAGAGTTTTCTTCAAGTCAGCGATTTGGCTATCAGCCTCTTTCTTCGCCTGCTTCTTCGCTTCATCCGTTGCTTTGGAAGCCAAATATTCAAAGCCCACTTCCTGCTTCAAAATAGACTCCTTAAACGCCTCAATCTCTAAATATTGCGCTTGCTGTGGGGAGAGGAATTTCATGATTTTTTGATCCATAGCAAATTCCTTCTCTGTGATTGTTCCACCTTTATAAGTCGCAACTGCCTTGCTATCATCAGCACTACTACCGCATGCTGCTAGCATAGAAAAGGAAACCGCTGCTACCAATGAAACGAGCAGTACTTTCCATGATTTTTTTTTATTTAACGACATTGTGTAGTTCTCCCTTCGATTTAAAAGACTGTTTAGCTTCCTTAAGAAACTGTTCAAGCAAGTCAAGCAGCTGTTTATCACTTAAGTCTTTCGACTTTACTCGGATACTGGCTTTAGCATCTCTATCGAATTGTACACGTCTTTCGAAGCTATTTCCAACTTTGGCGAGTTTCGCCGTATCCAGAGCACCAAGACTTCCCTCATAGAAATTCAGGGTAACATCATCACCACGTCTGATCATGGAATCAATGCCATACATTTTTCCATACACTTTCAGACGAGCTACAGTTACTAGATTAACAACTGCTTCAGGCAATTCTCCGAACCGATCCAAGAGCTCATCCTCAAGCTCAGAAGCATCATCGAAGGATGTTACTGCCGCAACTTTTTTGTAGATTTCAATTTTCTGAATACTGTCGTAAATATACTCGGATGGCAGATATGCGTCAATCGACAAATCAATGACGGTATTGCCCTCTTTAAGCGAGGTATCTTCCTCTCCAAGCACAGTAACCTTACGCTTGCGGATCTCCTCCGCCAGCATTTGTGAGTATAGATCAAATCCTACGGATGCAATAAAACCATGCTGTTCTGCACCAAGTAAGTTACCGGCACCACGAATAGATAAATCCCGCATCGCTATTTTGAAACCAGAACCCAGTTCCGTAAATTCCTTAATAGATTGCAGCCGCTTCTCTGCCACTTCAGTCAGAACCTTGTCCCGCTGGTAGGTAAAATAGGCGTACGCAATCCGGTTGGACCGGCCTACACGTCCACGTAATTGATAGAGCTGAGACAAACCCATCTTATCCGCATCATGCACAATAAGTGTATTTACGTTAGGAATATCTACACCCGTCTCAATAATACTTGTGCTGACCAGCACATCGTACTCTCCATCAAGAAAATCAAGGATCGTCTTCTCCAGCTCCGCTTCCGACATTTGGCCATGTCCGATGCCTACCCGAGCCTCAGGAACAAGCATAGAAATTTGAGCGGCCATTTCTTGAATGCCCTGCACACGATTATAGAGATAGTAGACTTGACCGCCACGAGCCAATTCACGCTCTACAGCTTCCCGCGTAAGCGTCTGACTATGCTCAACAACATAAGTCTGCACGGGGAAACGGTTCTCCGGCGGCGTCTCAATGACAGACAAATCACGCACTCCCAGCATCGACATATGCAATGTACGAGGAATTGGAGTTGCTGTCAGGGTAAGAACATCTACATTCGTTTTTAACTTCTTCAGCTTCTCTTTATGAGTCACGCCAAATCGCTGTTCCTCATCCACGATCAATAAACCTAAGTCCTTAAATACAAGGTCCTGAGACAATAAACGGTGGGTACCAATAACCACGTCAACCGTTCCTGCCCGAACACCTTTAATCGTCTCATTCTGCTCCTTACGGCTGCGGAAACGACTTAGGACTTGAATATTTAGCGGATAATTTGCGAAGCGTTCCCGGAAGGTCTCATAATGCTGCTGAGCTAGAATCGTTGTCGGTACCAGCACAGCCACCTGTTTACCTTCAATCGCTGATTTAAAGGCTGCTCGTATAGCTACTTCCGTCTTACCATATCCAACGTCTCCACAAAGGAGCCGATCCATTGGACGATTCTGTTCCATATCCTTCTTAATCTCTTCAATCGCTCGAAGCTGATCCCGAGTCTCCTCGTAAGGGAACATTTCTTCAAATTCACGCTGTTCCTGTGTGTCCTTCTCAAAACCATACCCTGCTGCACTTTGGCGTTCAGCGTACAGTTTGATTAGATCATCAGCAATATCCTGAACGGAAGAGCGGACCTTATTGGTCACCCGCGTCCATTCATTACCGCCTAATTTATATACTTTCGGCTCTTTATCTTCTGAACCGACATATTTCTGAATCAAGTCAATTTGCTCAATCGGAACCGAGAGCTTATCGCCACCCGCATATAAAATATGCATATAGTCGCGATGAATACCGCTGACCTCCAGCGTGCCGATCCCCATATACTTACCGATACCATGGTTCTGGTGAACAACATAATCACCAATTTTCAGCTCAGTATAACTCTTGATCCGTTCAGCATTATCTATCCCTTTGGAGATCTTCCGTGCCTTCCGCTGCTTCTGAGAGAACATCTCTCCTTCAGTGATAACGGCTAAATGAATAGAAGGCAGCTCAAAGCCTGAACCCAGGTTTCCTTGTACGATCGTTGGCTCATCAATGCCGTAGTCATAAAGGACTCTGCGCACACGTTCAATCCGTTCTTCACTGCTCGCAAGCATCATTACCTTTACACCAGACTTCTGCCAACGCTCCATTTCCGATTTAAGCACATTCATCTGACCATGGAAATCCTGCATCCCACGACTAATAAACCCAAGAATGTTCTGTGGTTGAATGTGTGGGACCTGGCGCAAAAAGATCGACATAAACAGGCTTTGGAACGGACGTTTGTACATCACAACATCTGTCTCGACAGAGAGATCCAGATCCGGCAATGTTTTGCCGTTTTGCATCAGATGGAGGTTCCATTCCGATTCATCTCTTTCGAGCTGTTTCGCCGTTTCAAGCAGTCTTGTCGGCTCATCGAGAATAAGGATCGTATCCTGGGCCATGTAATCAAATAAATGAGAGCGTTCAGGGTATAAAAGACTGATATATTTATAGATTTCAGGAAAATAGGTTCCTTCGCGCAGCATTTCTAGCTCGCGTCCAATTTCTTCTTTTAGACGCAACTTAGCCTGCCGATCCGCCATTTTCTCTAGCTGCCGTTCCAGCATAACAGATGCTTCAGCAGAAGCAGATTCCTGGCGAAACCTGCTCCCTATAATCTCTTTAGCCGGTGTAATCTTCACACTTCGTACTTTATCAATAGAACGCTGATCGACTGGATCAAAAGTTCTGATCGAATCAACCTCATCATCAAATAACTCAACACGATATGCCAAAGGAGAAGTCATTGGATAAAAATCAATAATTCCACCTCTTACGCTCAGTTCACCGCGATTCTCAACCCGCTCTACTCTTTCATAACCCATTTCGATCATGGACATCAAGAATTCATCCAGAGCAAGCGTTCCATCCTGAGAAACCGTAACCTGTGCCTCTGCCATAACCTCTGGTGCAGGGAGCAATCTGCGCACTCCCGAGTAGGGAACTACAACAATACCACGGAAGCCCTGGGCACATTTGGTCAGTACATCAATACGCTGGGCTAATGTCTCTGGACTTGAGACAGCCGCTTCCGCAGCCACAAGTTCATTAGCAGGATAGAGCAGTACTCGTTCCGGGGAAAGCGCTTCCTGTAAATCATCGGCCATTTTCTGAGCCGAAAACATATTATGAGTCACCACAAGCAAGGGACGAGCTGTCTCTTCATGCAGTGCTGCAAGCATGATCTGTCTAGCTGAACCTGTAAGCCCCGATATGAGCTGCTCTTTCATACCTGCAGCTACACCCTGGGTGATAGACTGGAAATCGGGATCCTTGGAAAAAGCTTCTATAATACCTTGTAACAACAGGCGCACCTCTCTTACTAAACAGGCTAACGGAAGCCAAAGCCACCGTCACCTATTATGATTGGAATCGAAAAGAAGCCTCAGCTGTAACGCCAAGGCTTGCGGATGACGATAGAGACAGGCGCTATCACCTACTGAAGCGGACTCGTCAGCAGGCTAAGCTCCGGATTATGCTCTAAAGCCTCCTTGCAATAGTCGCAAGTCACCTTTACCGTGATCTCACCTTCTGAATTATACGCTATTATATCTCTGCGCTCCGCAGGGGTCAAGGAATGAAGGCCCAACTGCATTTCTGTTACATCACTTCTATTAATGCTGCCTAGAGATGTCTTGCAGTGCCTACATACATAGTTTATTGCCATCTATATGCCTCCTGAAGGTACTATATACCTTCAGTATGTCCGGGGAGCATCATCTTTAGCCTCATAACCAACAGAGTTTACAGATCAACCATTGAATTTAGCCATCGTCTGTTCGAATGAATTCTGTAAGCTGAACTCCAGTGCATCACAAGTATTAAGGATCATCTGCTTCAGAGGATCGCCTTCCTTTTTAGGAAAAGAAGAGAGAACATAATCCACTATTGCAAAACCCGGTTCAGGGCGAGAAATACCCATGCGTACCCGATTAAAGCTTTGTGTACCTACATGCTGAATGATCGATTTAATTCCGTTATGCCCACCAGCACTACCTTGATAACGCAAGCGAATTTTTCCGATTTCGGTATCCAGATCATCGTAGACGACGATCATATCTTCTAGTTTAACTTTATAATAATCCATATAAGCGCGAACGGCCTCACCGGACAAATTCATAAAGGTCATCGGTTTAATCAATACGGTTTTGACTCCCCCGATAACCCCTTCACCGATCACGGATTTACATTTGCTTTGGTTGAAGGAAATCCCGTTCTGAGCCGCAAGCTCATCCAATGCCATAAAACCAACATTATGCCTTGTTTTCGCATATTGTGTTCCCGGATTTCCCAATCCGACAATCCATTTCATTATCGAACCTTTCCTTTCCATTCGGGCTCTCCGGCAAGAGAAGTCCGTTTTTGGTACAATAGATCTTATCTACATATCTCTGTGCAACCAGAGCGAAATTATACTCCGAAGACAGGTGATAACCTATGCTACATCAAAGTAGAATCTTAACACATCAGCGCGATTTTCAGTACCATATCCAATATGCTGTGCCTGTGGAAATATACAGAGGCGACGTGCACATTGACATTGGTGTATTGACAGCAGTGGACGAAGGATTCGTGGAGCTGCAAGGGACACTCTATAACCGCAGCATATTCACCTTCGTCTCCCGCGCCGGGTATTGAAGCCAGCGCTTCTACCTGCATCACGCCGATAAGGGTTACATCTCCGAGAACGGAGGTGTAACCCTTTTGTAAAATATAAGAATGTATAAGTTTCACGCTATACATTATCCTTATATTTCTCGCAATTCATTGATTATATTTATTCAATCTCAAACAATTTACTAATCGACAGCTCTTCATGAACGCGGATAATTGCCTCACCCATAAGTGGAGCCACGGACAACACTTTGAGTTTAGAAGTTGGGTTCGCGCTGCGAATTGGAATCGTATCTGTCACGATAATCTCTTTAATTGGAGAATTCTCCAGACGTTCATGTGCAGGACCAGACAATACTGGGTGTGTACAGCAAGCGTATACTTCCTTCACGCCGCCTTCCATCAAAGCATTAGCACCAAGTACAATGGTTCCAGCAGTATCGATAATATCATCGATCAGAATGGCTGTTTTACCTTCAATATTACCGATAATGTTCATGACCTCGCTGACATTCGGCTCTGGACGACGCTTGTCTATAATTGCAAGCGGAGCGTTCAGGAAATCAGCAAGCTTTCTTGCACGTACTACACCGCCGTGATCTGGCGATACGACAACTGGGTTCTCGATTTGTTTGGAACGGAAATACTGAGCCAGGATGGGAACTCCCAGCAAGTGATCTACTGGAATATCAAAGAATCCCTGAATCTGCATAGCATGGAGGTCCATCGTAATTACACGGTGGGCGCCGGCTTTTTCAATCAAATTTGCTACCAGCTTGGCCGTAATAGGGTCACGGGAACGAGCTTTCCGATCTTGACGAGCGTAACCATAGTAAGGGATAACCACATTGATGCTTTTTGCGGAGGCGCGTTTGAGTGCATCCACCATAACTAAAAGCTCCATTAGGTTGTCATTAACCGGGCCGCAGGTGGATTGTACAATATACACATGACAACCCCGAACGCTCTCTGACAGCTTGACCTGAATTTCTCCATCGCTAAAACTTGTAGTATGCGATTCACCCATCGGAATTCCGATGTAATCAGCGATTTGACTAGCAAGCTTTGGGTTGGAGTTACAGGTGAAAATCTTTAATTTGGAATCACAATAAGTCATAAAATTTAAACCCTCCGTGACGGAATTTAGCTTTCCAAAGGCGCCGGCGCGGAAATACAAGTCCGTCCGGCGCTTCTTAGCAACGCTTTACGATGGACTCGAGTGGTCTTTCTTCGCTTTTGCACGGGAACGGATCTTCTCTGCATATCCCGGTTTATTCTCCTGCCGCACTCTGGCAACAGCCAGATCGTTCTCTGAAACGGAACGCGTAATTGTCGAACCAGCTACAACAAAAGCCCCCTTGCCCACAGAAACCGGTGCAATAAGGTTAACGTTACTGCCGATAAAGGCATCGTCTTCAATTGTTGTCGTAAATTTATTATACCCGTCGTAGTTAACAGTAATCGCACCGCAACCGACGTTTACATTCTTACCCACAGATGCGTCGCCAATATAGCTAAGATGCGACACCTTAGAACCGTCACCAATCGTAGCATTCTTGATCTCGACGAAATCTCCAACCTTCACTTCTTCTCCAAGTATAGAACCTGGACGCAAATAGGCAAAAGGCCCAACGGTAGTCCGTGCGCCAACTTGTGCTTGATTCAATACGGACTGCTTAATCGTCGCGTCGTCCATGATCTGACAATCTTCGATTTCACTTGCCGGTCCGATCACACAGTTCTCACCGATTACAGTTTTACCCTTCAAGATGGTTCCTGGATAGATCGTTGTATCTGACCCAATGACTACATCTGCTCCGATATATGTGGAGGCAGGATCGATTATGGTTACGCCACCCAGCATATGTTTGCGGTTGATACGTTGACGCATAATACCTTCCGCATCAGATAAAGCTAAACGGTCATTAACACCAATAGACTCGTTAGCATCCTCAGTCTGGAATGCTAGAACAAGATCACCTTGCTCACGCAGAATACTGATAACATCTGTCAAATAATATTCCTGTTGATTATTGCTGTTAGTAACCTTCTCTAAAGCCGAAAATAACTTGATGTTATCAAAGCAATAAATTCCTGTGTTGATTTCATGAATAGCTGCCTGTTCGGCATTACAATCTTTCTGTTCTACGATCTTCATTAAGCCGCCATCTTCACTACGTATAATCCGTCCTAATCCAGATGGATCATCCATTACTGCGGTTAATACAGTCGCTGCCGCCTGACGCTCCTCATGCAGAGCCATCAATCCTATCAGCGTCTCCGATGTAATAAGCGGAGTGTCACCATAAGCAACAATCGTCGTTCCTTCTTCACCACCGAGCAAATCCTTAGCTTGTTTGACAGCGTGACCAGTACCGAGCTGAGTTTCCTGCAGCACGTATTCCGCACTTTGCCCTACATAGGCCTTAACCTTCTCTGCGCCATGCCCAACAACAACAACGGTGCGCTGGCATCCGGTCGCTTCTACTGTATCAAGCACGTGCCCTACCATTGGCTTACCGCAAACGGGGTGCAGCACCTTATATAATTTAGATTTCATTCGCTTGCCTTGACCTGCGGCAAGAACTACAGCCATTCTTTTCAAGAATGCCAACCTCCTACTCTTGAACTCACTACTGAATATATCTCATTCCGGGCAAAAAGAAAAGAGAACCATGAAGTCATGGTTCTCTTTTCTATAAACCCCATGTTAGAAAAGCATTTATCGCTGCCTTTCGAAGATGTCGTCAAATCCTTCACTAGCGCTAGCTTTTCTTGCAAGATCAAGCTGCTTAAGTCATGAAGTATATTCGGTATGATCTTATCAAAAACGGCGGATCCTACGCCACCCAAAAGGTAGCCGTCTTCCGAGGCAGCCTAAGCTCCCTCTTCAATAACTTCTTCTTCTTCAGTAGCGGCGCGATCGTACTCGGCCAGAACCGCTGATTGAATCTTCTCGCGTGTTCCCGAAGAGATCGGGTGAGCGATATCGCGGAATTCGCCATCCGGTGTACGCTTGCTGGGCATTGCAACAAACATCCCGTTATTACCATCGATGACGCGAATGTCATGAACAACAAACTCGTTATCGATTGTAATGGATGCGATTGCTTTCATTCTCCCCTCAGAGTTAACGCGGCGGAGTCTGACATCCGTAATTTGCATGTGTGTGTTCACCACCTTTTTCCATCAGAGACTTGGTGTATAATTCCACACAGCAAAGCGAATTCCTTCTTTTTGATTCCATAAAATACCTAAAAAAGAAATATATTTTTTAGGATCTGTTGTTTTCGACACGCATCGGGTGATTTTCTTAATATCCCTTACGTTTTCGACAATTTCCACGCTTTTTGAAAACAAAGAAACGCCAATCTATCAAGAGGAAAAGTAGTTACCCGGATGCGCGGAAATCCGCCGCTCTTTCGAGTCTACCTCGCTTAGTTTCACTAAAGAAACATAGTCATGCAACAAACGCTCTTCCGTCTCTACTGCGCCTGATTCGACCAACACACCCACTCCAGCAACTTCGGCATTGAACTCACCGAGTAAATCAACCATCCCTCGAACGGTTCCGCCTGCCTTCATGAAGTCATCTACAATGAGTACCCGTGATTTCTCCTTGAGTGCTCGTCTAGAAAGAGACATGGTGTGTATGCTCTTATGTGATCCAGATACATAATTAATGCTTACTGCTGAGCCTTCTGTAACCTGATGATCACGTCGTACCAGCACTACTGGCAAGCCGAGCTGTGCTGCCGTTGCATAGGCTAGCGGAATCCCTTTAGTTTCTACTGTCATCACCACATCGATTTCCGATCCATAAAAGGCCGTTGCGATGATTTTCCCTGCTTGCTCCATCAAAGATGGCAGTCCAAGCAGGTCCGACATATACAAATAACCACCAGGCAATATCCGATCTGTCTGTTCCAGCTGCACACATAAACGTTTAACAAAAGAGAGCGCCATTTCTTTAGGCATCACAGGAATATAACGTACTCCACCTGCTGCACCGGCTAAGGTCTGAAGCTCTCCAATGCCCTCACCTTCAAATACTTCTTTTATGATCGCCAAATCTTCACTGATGGAGGACTTAGCCGCTCCATACCGATCGGCAAATATAGACAGCGGCAGTAGGTCATGTGGCCGCTCAAGTAAAAACTGAGTCATGTCTACCAAACGTTGGCTTCTTTTTAATTTCTTCACGGAATGCTCCTCGCCAAAACCGAATATTTTATGAAAAATATATCACTTTTGTACGGGTTTACACAAGAGAAGCATACTAATTGAGTGATCTCACTGCATAGACTTCCTTGCAGAACCCTCGCAGTCCATTATAAATTCTTGCTACTTTAGACTGCTTGGACACTAAACCGAACACTGTAGGACCGCTGCCGGACATTAACACTCCGTCTGCTCCGAGCTTAACCATCGCCTCTTTGAGCTGCTGGACCTCTGGATGCAGCTTTAGGGTAACATCCTCAAGCACATTGCCCAGATGATTACACACGCCCCCAAAATCTCCAGCTTCGATCGCGTCCTGCATCTTTCGAGCCGAAGGATGAACAGCTATATTATTGCTCCGCACACGTCCGTATACTTCCGCAGTCGATACATTGATAGGTGGCTTAGCCAATACTACCCAGCATTGCGGAGGGTTCTTAATCGGCGTCAGCTTCTCGCCACGACCTGTTGCCAAGGCAGTGCCACCTGTAACGCAGAAAGGCACATCTGAGCCAAGCTCAGCGCCAAGCTCCTGCAGCTCCTGCGCAGGTATACCTAGGCGCCACAGTCGGTTCAGACCACGTAGGGTAGCCGCTGCATCACTGCTGCCGCCAGCCAGGCCAGCTGCCACCGGTATTCTTTTATCCAGATGGATATGTACACCACTCTTCACGTTATAACGCTCTTTAATAAGCCTAGCCGCCTGAAAGGCCAGGTTCTTCTCATCTAGAGGAATATAACCCGCTTGACTTGATATTATAATAGTATCCCTTGGCAGCTCAGACAGCTCTAAGCGGTCTGCTAGATCCACCATGGTCATAATCATTTCCACCTCATGAAAACCGTCAGCACGCTTGTGCAGCACATCCAGCATCAAATTAATTTTCGCTGGTGCCTTTTCATACATTTTCAAGGCGTTCACCCACCTTCAGCTTTTCCCGTAAAAACAACTTAACATATTATATGAAAAACTTCTAATGAAGTCCAATAATAAAAGGGTGTCGCCAGTTCGACGCACCCTTTTTCGTTAAATAATTGTTCACACGCTAAAGATTAAGATTTCCGGGCAGCCTCTTCAGCGAGCTGAATCGCTCTTTTTACCATATTACCTGCATCCTTCGCCCGTATTCCTCCCCAGCCTTCACGTTCCACAGTTTCGTAAAAACCAAGCTCCTTGGCTAACTCTGTCTTTAGTTCTTCCGACATCATGCCTCGTTTTCTGCGGCTCATTACGGAATTCCTCCCTTATGAAAGAAAATGATAAACCGATTGCTCAATTAGTATGCTTGCTTAGAACAAGGATCATTCACCGAATATTAACCGCCAAAAAAAAGAAACAGTCGTCCTTTATGAAGGAGAACCGTTTCTGATAAAATAAAAAACAGCCTCCAAAGGAAGCTGCCCGTGAAACATTAAGCTTTAATATACATAATCCGCATCTGCCCATCGTCTTCACATACTGTGATTTCCACAGATTCAGTAAGGATATCGGCATAGCTATAGGAGACTCGCTTGAATGTTTGCTGCTCCTGATCCAGTTTGACAATAAATACAGAAGGGTACGTTTCTTCCAGGACACCGGTGCGTTCTACGGTTTTACGACGACCTCCGTTTGCACGCAACGTGATCTTATGACCGACGTGAGCTTCGAGACTGCGTTTGATTTCCAACAGCGCGTTATTAGCCATTGCCTGACGACCACCTCTTTTCTTGTCCATTATACAACTTCCCCAGGTGTTTGTCAAAGCAAATAAATAATTATAGATGATGAATATTTGGTTGTCAACGGAATTTTTTTGCGGAGAATCAGAGGCGAACTAATAGCCTTGTTATCTGTAATAGGTTTACCACAAAGCAAGAAAAATAACATTGTCGATCTTTAAAGATAACTACCATTTCACACAAGCATAATTGCCTTTGGCGTCCCTATAAGGACGGTTAGCGTTTATGCGGGAAATATAAGGATAATGTATAGCGTGAAACTTATACTTTCTTATATAAAAAAAGGGTTAAGCTCATCGCTCACCCTTTCTTCGCGTTACTCTATTCGGCCACTCCAAATTACCTATTAGCTTTGAAAATAGACCAGTACCTGTCGATTAAATTGCGGAAGGTGTCACTTTTAGTGCTGACAGATTCTGCAGACGCGGCATCCCAATACGGAAGCTGCCACGGGTCTCAATACCGCCTATTCCCTGATTACCACTAATGGTGTTGTTCAAAACCTCACTCAGATTCACCGTATCCCTAATGGGCGTGAACGACGATTTTGCCGCTACATAAACTGGGTCTAAGGCATGGATCAATATCCGTCCAGGAGAACTGGCGAAGTTCGCCCCTGCCCCCAGCAGTGCCTCAAAATGTGACTGACAAGCACCTGCAACAATCGTCAACGCATCAAAATTTCGCTCATAATCCCTAGCTACCCTAATAGCAGCTACGAAGTTTTGCGAATTTTTATAGCTGCTCAGACTGTGAAGATCGTAAGTATGCTGTTGCTTCAGCACCCCGTCATGACCGGTAATCACCACAATATCTGGACGCACGCGGGGCAGCAGCCGGTATAAAGTGTCAGCCATTGCGGACTCATGAACATGATGACCTTCAGCAGGGATCCGCAATTGCTCGTATAAGCTAAGGCTCTTATTCAAATACGCTGGATCGCCATCCAGATGCAGTACTTTCCCCGGTACTTCAAAATAAGCAGCTTCCTTGGGCGATGGAGCCCATGCTCCTTCTGATAGAGCGCTCCCGCTCCGCTGACTTTGCTCCTGTCGGTCTTTCCGCAGCTGTGTCAGTGATTCATTCGCTTTAATCTGTGCCTGCTGTCCTCGTTCCGTAATTCGGGTAGGAGGCACTTGAACCAAGTCATTCAGAGGAGAATCCGCCAACAGACGGAAATCTGTGCCTTTAATGACGGCTCTGTCCTGCACAATATGATCTACACGAAAAGTCAAATCTCCGCCATAAGATTTACGAACGACCAAGTCTCCTAAATTCATTACAACCACCACCTCTACCCCATCGTATGGGCAAAGGCCTCAGTTGGTTCATAACTAGCTATGTTTTTAGCTTATTCAATTCCAGCAGCTAACAGAACACCGCTCAATCGGGCGTATTCTTCTAGACTTAACGTTTCTCCACGACGTGTTGGTTCAATACCAGCTTCTGCGAGTAAAGCCTCCAGACGCTCACGTCCCTCTTCAGGGAAGTAACGAGCTTTGAGATTGTTAGCAATCGTCTTGCGACGCTGTGTGAAAGAAGCTTGGACTACCTCAAAGAAGTGCTTCTCACTCTCAACTTCTACCGGTGGACGCTCTCTTACCTTTAGACGGATTACAGCGGACTCCACATTAGGTTGAGGAATGAACACCGTACGCGGCACAATGCAGACGAGCTCAGGCTCGCTGTAGTACTGCACGGCAATGCTAAGGCTCCCATATTCCTTTCCTCCCGGAGAAGCAGCCATACGCTCCGCAACCTCTTTCTGAATCATTACAACGATGTTATCAAGCGGAAGCTTCTCTTCGAGCAGCTTCATCAGAATCGGAGTAGTTACATAATACGGCAGATTGGCAACTACACTTACCTTGTTCACGGATGCAAAATCTTCTTTGAACAGCTCCTGCAGATTTACATTCAGAACATCATCATTACGAACCTTTACATGCGGATAAGGGGAAAGTACGTCCCTTAAAATAGGAATCAGCCTACGGTCGATCTCCACAGCAGTCACCGCACCGGCGGTTAGCGCCAAACGCTCCGTCAGGGCACCAATCCCAGGACCGATTTCCAATGCCCCTGATTCACTATCTAGCCCAGCAGCGTCAACAATCTTGTCCAATATATTTTGATCAATCAAAAAATTCTGTCCTAAGCTCTTCTTGAACTTGAATCCATAACGTTGAATAATTTCTTTCGTCCGTTTTGGAGTCGAAATTTCCTCTCTACCACTCATGAAGTAATGCCCCCCTGATCAATTTGGGCGAGAGCTCCGGCAAATTCCTCCCGCGTAATTCCAAACATCGCCAGCCGCTTGTACAGCTGCTTGCCATTACAATATCCGATTCCAAGCAAATTACCAAGTGCCATACGTCTTTCAGCTGCCCGAGGATGTACAAGCATTCCAGCGGCCATTAGATCATCAAGTCCAATTAAAGCAGGTGCACCTTCAAAAGAGGTATGTACATTCCGCAGCGCATGACGAATCGCCTCTGGAGAAGCGTTCTCCACACCAATATCTCCCTTGCGGGTTGCGTCCTTCTCCGGAATGAAGGCATGCTTACAGCCCGGAACCTTTGCGGACACAATCTTACGAATTCGTTCACCCGCGTGATCCGGGTCAGTAAGGATAATCACTCCTCTACGCTCCATAGCAAGCGCGATCTTCGCAATTACGGTCCGGTCTACAGCCGAGCCCCCTGTTTCGATCGTATCTGCTTCTACAGCGCGTTTAACAGCGACGGTATCACTCTTACCTTCAACGACAATTAATTCCTTAATCATATCTCTTGACTCCTTCCAAAAAAAGCAAAAAAGAAGAGGTTTCGCTCCTCTTCTTTTGGTTAAAGAATGTATAAGTGATGAGCGGTTGCTCTGCGATCAACGAAATGATCATCTGGCGTTCCTTAACGGTTATCATCACTATAGCTTATCAAAGAATAATTTGCAAAAGCTTCAGCCTAGTTTAACTCCGGCTTCACAGGTCCAATCACATAAACGGTACGCGATTTACGACCGAAATTACGGACATGGCTCAGTGAATCGTAATAGACATCTACTTTATTGCCTTTAATGGCACCGCCAGTATCTTCTGCTCGGCGGAATCCTAGCCCCTCGATATATACCCACCAGCCAATAGGGATTACATTCGGGTCTACCGCAATTGTACGACCTTCCGTTACGCGTGTTCCGGAGGCAGTTTTGGTACCAATACCTGGCTCTTCTGATGAATAAGCTGTCATGGAGACGTTCTTAATCATCTTCTTGTACTCAAAGTCTACGCCAGCCTTGCTAGTGACGTTATTAGTCTTGGCGCTAACCTTAGCCGTTTTTGAAGTGGTGTTTGATTTGGAAGTTGTTGTAGTCTTAGCTACAGCCGGCTTAGGAAGTGCTTTGGTACCAACGGCAATAATCTTATCTTTCGTTACCGTTTGTACTTCCTTACCAATCATGCGCATAGAGGCCAGTTCTCCGTCTTGGTAGATCTTTTCAATATGCTGAATCATGACGCCTGGTTTGCCTGCCTGTGCCACTCTAACTGTTCCCACAGTAAGGGAGGGGTCTGCTGTCTTGATGACTCTGAAGGGTAAGTTAGTTGATCGCTGTACAGTCTGTTTGTTGATGCGAACAATCTTAACCTCCATGTTTGCAGAAATGGTGGTGTCTAACGAAGGGAAAATCTTATCATGACCTTCTAGGGTAATGCCCATTTTCTCAATTGCTTTACCAATTGTGTCTTCGGTCGTATATAACGTTTTTGTTGCTCCATCCGCAGTAAGACTAATTTTCTGCGCACGATTGATAACGACACGGTCACCGTCTTTTATTTCATCACTCAGTCCTAAAGATAGTTCATCATGCGGCTGCAGCGAAATTTGCTCTTTCTCCAACACATCACCAAGAAGCGCTTCTCGCGTTTCAAGCGTCTGTGTTTGCCCGTCTATTACTAAAAATAATTGTTTGTTACTTTGACCGTGTACGTACAGCAGAATAAGTAGCGCGATAGCGACTGAAATCACGCCTGCAAGTAAAAGTACGCGAGTATTTACTTGCTCCCACCGTAATGCGAAAGACCTGCTGGATGACTGCGAATCATGGGATACTTCTGGTTGGAATACGCCCATTCTCTCCATCCTCCTTACATAGCCCCGTCGTCAATTGTATATCATGAGGACTGAATTCCTTTGACGAAACTATTTGAGATTGTCACAGGACACGCACGTAATAACTTAGCGTCTCCTGCTCATGGATCGCCTGCTCGGCACAGCTACTCCCACCCCTGTTATATAACAGTATGTGGGCAACATTCTATTTATTCAAAAATAAAAAAGCCTAAAAAGAGTTCAACTGAGGACTCTTTCGTGGCTTCTCCAATATCAGAATAGAGAATGCTTGTGCACGAGGTTGCCTCTCTTACTTGCGCTTACGGGGTTAGCTGTCGGGTTCGGACGAAAGAGAGACGCCCTATTTCAGGTCACCCGCTCATGGCGGTTGCCCTTAAATTCACCCCAAAGACCACGTAAAGAAATCAAATACTGTCCTACGGCACGTCTAAACCGTATTTAAAATACAGGCATGCGGCAGGTCAATATTGGTTCCCCCGTTCTCCATACGGAGACTCAGCGAGACGATCCATGAATCAATGGCTGTCACTATAACACAGCTCACATCACTGAAAAGATGATATCCTGTTTTGATGCATGTTGTAAAGGACGATTCAACCACGTTTACGCAAAAATATGGTTAAAATATTGTAATATTCAGCCGTTTTTATATTAAAAAAGTTTAATATATCGGCCATTCTCTATTTTTCGCCTGTTTTGCTCCCGTTTTCACTGAATCCCAAATCGTTCCAGTGCGTTCGCATACGTTATTTTAGCCAATTCTTCCCATGTTAACCCTTTAATTTCAGCTGCTGCCTCTGCTACAAGCTTCACATGAGCGCTCACATTTCGCTTCCCGCGGAAGGGGTGTGGAGTCAAATATGGAGCATCGGTTTCGATCAATAATCGGTCTAGTGGGGTCTGCGCAAGCACTTCTTTTGGCACTCTTGCATTTTTGAACGTAATGGGTCCTCCAAAGGATAAATGAAAACCAAGATTCAAGCACATTTTAGCTGTTTCCCAGCTTCCTGAGAACGAGTGCATCACGCCTCCAACCTCATTTGCTTTTTCCTCCCGTAAAATCCGTACAACATCCTCATGGGCATCACGATCATGAATACAAATCGGCATATTTAGTTCACGGGCTAGTCCAATTTGCTTGCGAAAAACTTCATGTTGCACATCCTTGGGAGAAGTATCCCAGTAATAATCCAGTCCGATTTCACCAATAGCCACTACTTTTTTATGACTGCATAGAGAAGCAATCCAATCGAGATCTCCTTCTTTCATATCAATCGCATCCTGAGGATGCCAACCCACTGCCGCATAAATATAATCATAAGATTCCGCCAGCTTCATCGTTGAGGGAATCGTCTCCCGATTAAATCCGATATTAATCATCTTGCTAACTCCTGCTTCTACAGCACGAGCGATAACTTCTTCGCGATCCTCGTCGAATTGAGGTGCATCCAGATGCGTATGTGTGTCAAACAGAAACATTTTAACCCTCACTCCTTGTTCTTTTTTAAATATAAGACAATATAAGTTTCAAGCTATCCGTTATATCTTATATTTCTACTCTTCTTGTCAAAAATCCCATATTTTCTTGTATTATTTTGCAAAAATCTCTGCAATAGAACCAGGCAATCGAGTATTTCTCAACTTATCCTGAGGAAAATAAAGATGATATCTTCCACGGTGAATGCCGCTAATAGAACGCACAATATCCGACACCTCTGAAATTTCCCGCAGATGATCATGCCGATCAAGCAGCAGAATTTGTTTATTGTCAAAAGCTTCTCCCGGACGGAACACATCATAGGGCAGATCTGTCGGAAAATCAATCTCCAAATCATATTCTGGGTGAAGTCCGGCTGCCGCAAAACTGCTGCGAATTTCAGTAATCATATCTGTATCGAGATTCTCCACCTCTACATATTTATACAGTTTACGATGAATAAAACGGGTACACAAGTCACTTAGGAGCTCATCTTTCTCAAGCGTCCACTGCATAAAAGCCGTCTGTACCAGTGCTTCATCTAGCATTAAATATTGCTTCACTGTCACCTCACCACGGAACAAATCCTCCAGCGGATTAATCATGAAACTAAAATTGTACCCCTCTTGGAAAAGCTCCTTGGCTCTACGGAAAATTTGTCGCAAAATAATCTCTGAGCTACGTGTCACCGGATGAAAATAGACTTGCCAGTACATTTGATAACGCGACATTAAATAATCTTCAATGGCATGCATTCCCGATTCTTTTACAACAATTCGACCATTATAAGGACGCAGCATTCTTAAAATCCGATCAATGTCGATCGTTCCATAGTTTACACCTGTATAGTACGCATCACGCAGCAAATAATCCATGCGATCAGCATCTAGCGGACTGGAAACCAGATTTACAACAATTTCATGCTCATAAGTTTTAGCGATTACAGAGGCTACTTTACGAGGAAAATCCTCCTCCACATCACGCAAGATCTCAGTAATCTCTGTGTCCTCCAGAATAATTCGACAAGTCCAATCCTCATGATTCATTTCAAAAGCTTCTTCTATAGAATGGGAAAATGGACCATGTCCGAGATCATGCAGCAAGGCCGCACACAAGGTGAGCAGACTTTCTTCAGGAATCCAATCCTTATACCCGCTTCGTTCAAATTGCGAAATAATTCTACGTGTAATTTCGTACACCCCTAGGGAATGAGAAAACCGACTATGCTCTGCGCCATGAAAAGTAAGATACGAGGTACCCAGCTGGCGAATTCGGCGTAAACGCTGAAATTCCTTTGTATTTATTAGTCGCCAAATAATAGTATCCTGCACGTGGATATAATTGTGAACCGGATCTTTGAAAACCTTTTCTTCTGTGAGCGGCTGCTTCATGAGATCAACTCCTTTATTAAATTTAATATGATTTTAACCAATATAAGTATATAATAAGTAATTATGTCGTACTTTGTCGAATAGTGACGTTTTTAGTCTTGGTAAATCGACAAAGTTTATTTTTTCACTTTTTTTAGAATTCGTGATTGTTATAGGGAATTCAAAGTTTTCGTGAAAAAGCACTTATTTAACAGATGAAAAAAGGTTGACTGTTTTGGGAATCGTTGGTATTATAAATATCATAAAACAGTGAACAATGTCGAATAATGACGTTTTTGGAACATTGAGAGGAGTAACGATTGTTATGATGAAATCAACAGGAATTGTAAGAAAAGTAGACGAACTTGGACGGGTAGTTATTCCCATTGAATTGCGCCGTACTCTTGGCATTGGTGAAAAAGATGCACTTGAAATTTACGTTGATGGTGAGCGCATTATGCTTAAGAAATATGAGCCTGCCTGCATTTTCTGCGGCAACGCTGAGAACGTAACTTACTTCAAAGGAAAAATAGTTTGTCATGAATGCATTTCTACTATCCCTACCCCTGTGACAAACTAAAATAAATAGTATATAATAGAACTAATCAAATTGTTAATTCTAACCTTTTCATATCTCCTTGACCTCCCGTGACCACGGGAGGTATTTTTTTTCTGCAATCACCTGTGTTTCCCGCCCCAAAAGGTGTCTATAAGGATTTACTCCCCCATGACACCTAATAATGATGGGTAATGCGGTGAGAGCATGAAGTAAAACGAGTTTTACCATGATCTGGTATATCTTGGGCTTCCTTTTGGGAACCACCTTCAGGCTAGAATCTCGTCAGCTTCGTAATACCCCTCCGTACCTGGTTAACCTCTTAGAATTAGAATCCGTCAATGACACTTATTGCTGCTCCGCTTTATCCAGAAGTGCGTTATAAATATCCCGCTTTGACACACCACGATCAGAGGCTGCTTTTTTCATAGCTTCTTTACGCGGCATATCTGCTGCTTCGTAATGAGCAACATGTTCTTCAATACTTAACTGGCGCCACCAAGCCGATTCCGCCATTTCTGCATCTTCCTTGCTCTCGCCTTCAACGACGATAACATACTCACCAAGCGGTGGATGTTCAGCGAGCCAATCCATACATTCCTCGATCGTCCCACGAAGAAACTCCTCATATCTCTTCGTCAGTTCACGAGCAAGCACAATTCGTCGATTGCCAAATGCTTCATGGAGATGAGCCAGTGTCTTCACCACGCGATGTGGAGATTCGTAGAACAGTATAGTCCCTTGCGCCGAACGAAGTGGACTTAATACCGCACGGATATCTTTACGTTCTCGAGGTAAGAAGCCGATAAAAGTGAAAGTAGTCGTAGGCAGACCGGAGGCAATTAATGCTGACAAAGCTGCGTTAGCTCCGGGTATAGGAATTACTGGTATACCGTGACTTATGGCAAGGGCTACAAGGTCTGCACCAGGGTCGGAAATGGCTGGTAAACCGGCATCGCTGACGAGTGCCAAATTTTTTCCTTCTATTATATAGCGGATAAGTTCAGGTCCACTGGCAGCCTTATTATGCTCATGATAACTGAACAGCATAGAGGGTGTAATTTCAAAATGGCTCAACAATTTCCGAGTTTGTCTTGTATCCTCAGCTGCAATAATATCGCATTCCTGCAATGTGCGGACAGCACGATAAGTCATATCCTCTAAATTACCGATGGGTGTTGCCACCAAAAAGAGTGAACCGGTTGATTCCTGCTTATGTGTATTGTTATTGTTCTGAAAACTGCTTTGGCATGATATCGTCATGATTTACCCTCTTTAGCACCATAGTAGATGTCCATAATTTCTGGACAGTATTGATTGTCCTCATTATATACAATGAGTGGTGGATGTAAACGAACCTCCGGCTTACCATCACGTATCGCTTCAATTAATACCATATTAGCTTCCAGATGCGCACGTGGATGTACAAAGCGAATAATCTTAGGCTCGAGCCTATATTTTCTCATAAGACTAATAATATCGACCAATCGTTGTGGCTTGTGAACCATACTTACCTTTCCACCGGTGCGAACCAGTCTCACACAGGCTTGAATGACCTCCTCCAGCGTACACCCGATTTCATGACGAGCCATGGCCTGATGAGTGTTCAGCTTGAGGTCACTGCCGTTAAGCGGCATATAAGGAGGATTGACTGTTATTGCATCATATACGCCATGCCCTGCAACTTTATATAACTCACGTAAATCGCCTTCATGGATCACAACCTGATCCTGTAGCCCATTTAGAGCCACGCTACGCCGAGCCATATCCGCTAAACGGGGTTGAATTTCAATCCCTTCTATAGAAGCTTTAGTTCGGGTCGTCATCAAAATAGGAATTACACCATTTCCAGTACAAAGATCCAGGACTCTCCCACGAGGCGGAACGCTGGCGAAACGCGCAAGCAGTACAGCATCCATAGAAAAGCTAAATACTTCGTCACTTTGAATAATTCGCAAGTCATGCGTTAATAAATCATCCACCCGCTCCGTCGGCAACAAAGGAACAGATATATCGTTAAAAGAATTTGTCATGTAGTAATCTCCTAAATGTTTTGTTGAGCTAAATTCAAAAAAAACCGTAGGATCAATCTCCTACGGCTGGATATCCTCATTTATTAAGAAAAGAAAGACAGAACAGACAATCACCTTCCGTGCGTAAATGTCCAAAATAAACATTACAGATGTGAAAGCCTTCATGGTAAAGCCGGGCCAAGTTGTCATAACCTTCCCCGACAACCTCTTCTGTTCCCTCTCCGGCAGCTAAAAGAGCTTCCGCCTCCGCAGAATCTACGGTAGGATCCAAAGGTGCATCCCGCTTTAAAATTTTGCGAAGCTGTTCATTCTCCAGAGTTAACCTCTGATTAGCTTCCATCAGTTCTTTTACCGTCTGTTTCCATTCTCCAAGATTGGCGCGCATCGTTTCCATCTGTGCTTCCATATCCTGCATGTGTGCAAATATATTTTTCTTCTCCAAGTTTCCACCCCGAAAGTAACCTTATAATGGTTTACTTGACGACAACATCATCCATTGGAAGTTCCTTAACTTTGCCCACTTCAAACAACTGTACATGAACCGTACGGCTTCCGGCATTAAGTCCTACTACTTTGCCATCACCCAATGAGGTCACGACAATCTTGCCGACCGCTGGCATTTCTTCCTTTACACTCTCATAATTGTCATGCTCAAATTTCAAACAACACATCAGACGTCCACAAAGTCCTGAAATCTTCGTCGGATTAAGTGACAGGTTCTGATCCTTCGCCATTTTAATGGATACGGGTTCAAAATCCCCTAACCAAGATGAACAACAAAGTACTCGCCCACAAGGTCCAAGTCCACCTAGCATTTTAGCCTCATCACGCACCCCAATTTGCCGTAGCTCAATGCGGGTCCGGAAGATACTTGCTAGGTCTTTAACCAATTCTCTGAAGTCGACCCGTCCTTCGGCCGTAAAGTAAAATATAATCTTATTACGGTCAAAAGTAAACTCTACATCGACGAGCTTCATTTTGAGACCATGGTCGCGTATTTTATTTAAACAGGTGGTAAAAGCCTCTTTAGCAGCCCCTTTGTTCTCTTCAACTACGCGTGCGTCGGTTTCTCCGGCAATACGCATCACTTTTTTGAGGGGCAAAACTACGTCGGATTCTTCCACCTCTTTTTTGCCTACGACAACTTTACCGTATTCAACCCCACGTGCTGTCTCCACAATAACATATTGATCCCGTTCAATCGGAAAATCAAGTGGATCGAAATAATATATTTTACCCGCTTTTTTAAAACGGACACCTACTACGCTGTACAAAAATTAACCCCCTTGTTTGCCGGTAAAAGGAACCTATGGGCATGTCCGCTCCCTGATGATCCATGCTTGTCCTTCCTCGTCTGTTAAAACGATATTTCCAGGTAAAGCGACATCCGGAGGATATATCATAACTAATCCTTTAACTTTCCAGTCGGATTAAAAACTGCTCCAGACACAACTGGGCATTGGCATTGGATCGCAGCTTCTTAGTGCTCTCTGCAGCAAATCCCATATAAGCCACCCATTGTTCCGCACTCCGCTCACGGGCATGCCTGGAAATAAAGTCTAACTGATCTATGAAAACGATACTCTCATGCTTACGATACAGGAAGTAAAGCATATCTTTAAACCACAGATGGAACATGCTGAAGAAGATATCCAAATGTTCAGCGAGTCCGGTCTTGAACAGCTTCTGCCCAGCAGTTGCTACAGCGGAGCTGCCCTTGCCTAAGGACTCCTTAGCTAATTGTAACATTACATTTCTCATTTCTGCAAACCAATTCTGTTCCAAAAGTTTCCTGCAACCATCAAGTCCTGAACTAAGTGATACTGCACATCGAGCTAAGGGTATGGGAACGCCCTCACTTGCCAGAGCTTGGAGCATAATATCCGGGTTTAACGGACTAAATGGAATCCGCTGAGTCCGCGACTGAATTGTTGGCAATAAGGAACGGCTATTATCAGAAATTAAGATTCCAACAGCCGGAGCTGGTGGTTCCTCCAGAAATTTCAGCAGACTATTGGCAGCTTGTACCGTCATTTTGTCTGCTCCATCTATAATATAAACTTTCGGATTCACACCCTCTGACCGATAGGAAAAGACGCGCTGCAGCTCACGGATTTGATCTATTTTAATACTTGCTCCATCTGGCTGCAGCAGTGACAAATCAGGGTGGTTTCCATGCTCTACTTTGCGGCACTCCAGGCATTCCCCACAGGCATCGTCCTTGCTCTGGGTACAAAATATAGCTTGGGCAAACATCAGCGCCGTTTTCATTTGTCCACTGCCTGCCGGCCCTGTAAATAAATAAGCATGACTCACAGCTTCTTTGCGCAAGGCATTTTGGAGTAGCCGCTTGGCGTTCTCCTGGCCTACTATATCATGAAAAGGCATAATTTCCTCCCAAAACTTTCAACCATAAACGCCTTTAGCGTCCTTATAAGGACGGTAAGTGTTTAATCGAGAAATATAAGGCTAAAGTATAGTGTAAAGCATATACTTTCTTATATTTTAAAAAGAAAGGTTGATTAACAACCCACGGATTTCTCCAACGCGTCCTAACAGATCGATCCGGCCTTGCTCACTATTCAGCAAATCATCTGCCATTGATAGCAAAGCCGAATCAATTTCCTCAAGCAGCTTGTAACGCTTGCCACGTCCACGTCGATCCCATCCGCGTGTTTCCTTCAGAATGACACCTCTTCGAGCCGTTTCCTCCAGAAATCTTTTGATCATCATCCGGTAGATGGTAAGCTCACGAATCGTCATAGACTTAGATAAACGATCGCCTTGAGACTGTATTTCTTTGATCTGGCGATTCAGTTCATCTTTGGTTTTCTGCTCACTTTGCTGCTGAAAAACATCAGAGAACGTTTTTTGCTGAACGGGTTTGTTAGCCCCTTCTGTATTTGGCATCTCACTCTTCAAGGGCCTATACCCCGGATTGATCTTCAAAGGTTATCTACCGCCCTTTTTATAAATGGCTTGCTAATCTATATTATACTTAATAATGTTCAAAACGATCTACAGGAAGTACGAATACAGTAGCTCCACCCACTTGTACCTCAACAGGAAGTGGCAAATACGAATCCGTTGTTCCACTCATCGGTGTTACAGGAGTGACTAACTGCTCACGCACTTTACAGCTGTTTCGGATCACGGTCAATACGGATTCAATCTGACTGTCTTCTACCCCGATCATAAATGTCGTATTCCCCGCTCGTAGAAATCCACCTGTACTTGCAAGTTTAGTAGCACGGAAATTGGCTTTGACTAGCTCGCTGGACAACCGGTTACTGTCTTTATCCTGGATAATTGCAATGATCAACTTCATCTTCGCATTCCCTCCCAATACTTTTATGGTGTATTACTACTTAGAGTTACTCGTAGTAACCCTTACTTCATAAGCACACGCCTAATTATATGTCACTTCTCTTAGTATATTAGACAAAACACCCTAAAAACCCTTTAATACTCTCTCTTCAAGAGTTCTCACGATATCTTGTTCTACCATATGAATGGGGCGATTAGCATCCAGAACTACTATTCTGTCCGGATTGGCCTGGGCTAATAATTGATAGCCTTCACGGACCTTCTTATGAAAAGAAAGGCTCTCCAGATCCAGACGATTCACTTCCCGTTCTTGATTCGCTGCTATCCGTGACAACCCTATCTCTGGGTCTACATCCAGATAAAAGGTTAGATCTGGCATACGGTTCCCTATTGCAAAACGATTAATACTCCATACCTCTTCTATTCCGAGTCCTCTCGCATGTCCTTGATAAACGAGGCTGCTGTCTACAAAGCGGTCACAGAGTACAGTAAGCCCTTCTCTAAGAGCCGGTTCAACGACTTCGGCGAGATGTTGGCTTCTTGATGCAGCGTATAGTAATGCCTCTGTACGCGCATCCATAGCTGTATGGGCAGGATCTAGAATAATGGAACGAATCTTCTCAGCAATCTCAACGCCACCCGGTTCACGGGTAATTCGATAAGGCATGGACCGGTTCTGTAAATAGGCCGTTACTCTACCTAGTACCGTTGTTTTTCCGGAGCCTTCGCCCCCTTCTAATGTTATGAAGAAACCTTCTTTTCCCACTTATGCTTCTCCGCCCTTCTGAATGTTGTATACCTCAATACGCTGCAAGACCGGATCAGCACAAGCCTGAAATTTGGCGCCTCCTTTGGCTAAACCAGCCAGCCTTCTTTGGATCTGATCTGTGATCACTTCACCCGGATATAATACCGGGATGCCTGGTGGATAGGGAATAACCATCTCTGCCGCCACTCTACCCACGCAATGTTTAAGATCAATACTTTCAATCTCATTCGCTGACACCGGCTTCAATGAGAAGTGGACAGGAGCTGAGAATTGTAAAGGATGGAAATTGTTCCACGTGGAAATATTGCGAGCGCCTGATAAGTCGGGGGCGTTCGGTGATTCGGAAGGTTCCTCCGAATCTATTTCCCGCAGCGCCTGCAGCAAATGATCTGCATCTCCAGCCTTCGATCCAAGGCTAAACAGCAGTACTGCGTGCCGGTCATCGCTCATCTCCGGCACGCAGCCCTTTGCCTCGAGCTTGCGCTGCAGCTCGAAGCCGCTCAGGACCCCGGTGGCGTCATAAATGACGACTTTAAAGGGGTCCTGTGTCACGTACGCCGCCATATAATCAGGCGGCGTATTCGGGTGCAGCGGCTCTGCCGGCTGCACTAGTCCGTAGCGCGGCAGCTCCGCGAGCCCGCGCCGCAGAACGTCCACGGCGGCCAGCCCCGCCGTGAAGGCATCCTTGCCCCGGCTGTGCAGCAGCCGCCGGGCAAGATCCAGCGACGCCATCATAGGATATGATGGGCTGGAGCTCTGCACCATGGCGAGCCGCTGCCGGAGCAGGGCGCGGTTGAGCCGCGGTCCTTGAACATGCAGCATAGCGCCCATGGTCATCGCTGTGAGCATCTTGTGCGTGGACTGCACGACGCCGTCCGCGCCACAAGCAAGTGCCCCGGCTGGCAGCGCCGGGTGCTGCCCGTAATGCGCCCCATGCGCCTCATCCACAAGCAGCGGTACACCGCTGTCGTGACAAATACTCGCGAGGGGCGCAAGATCACTACCCATGCCGTAATAATTGGGCATGGTAACAAGTACAGCTGCGGCTTCAGGATAGGCTGCAAGTGCAGCCTTAACAGCTTCGGCCGCCGGCGCCACTGCCAAGCCGCTGAGTGGATCAATCAGAGGCTCCAGAAAAACAGCACGTACTCCAGCCAACATCAGTCCATGAATGACTGACTTATGCACATTGCGTTGAACAATCATAATCATTCCAGGCTCGGGACAAGCGGTTAGAATAAGAGCCAGATTGCCGGCTGTGCTCCCTCCAACCAGAAAAAAGCTTTCCTCTGCTCCAAAGCAGTCTGCTGCCAACTCTTGCGCTTCCTTGATAACTCCCTCAGGATGATGAAGATCATCCGTTCCGGAAATTTCCGTAACATCATACTTCATTACCTCATCTAAAAAGCCAGCGCCTTCAACGCCCTCATATGCCTCTCCATTCTTATGACCTGGCACATGATATGATCTATTACCCATAATTCTATATTGTTCCAGCATTTCGTATATAGGCGCCCTACAACGTTGTAATTTATTCATATTAAATTCCTTCCCATAGGGTTCCTTCTATTTTAACGTAAATATTCGCAAACGCCTACGCTTCAGTGTAAAAGCGGCCCTATGGACAAGAAAACGGCTCCTCCCGCCTGAAGAACGAGGAAGCCGTGTATTGAATATCACTAATGCAGCCTTCGTATCTTTCATCCAGACCGCTCTCTTAATTGCATCATTTAACAGAGTTACTCTACTTAGGCGTTCTTTTGCAATCCGATCTTCTTCATCCGGCCGATAAAAAAACGGTACTTGGCATCTTCAGCCTCGGTACGTATCATCTCAGCCTCACATTCCTCACAAATAAAATGCGAGACAATCACAATACCTTCCTCTTTTACCTGTCCACAAATGATACAAGCTTGCCCGGTTTGCTGTTCCATAACCATCCCACCTTGACTCTTTTAAGAACAGTATGATACACCTTCTATCATTTTAAACCTTTTCATAGTTTTTTCATATCCTTCGTATCGTGCATTATATATATTCCGTTGCCGTTATATCGGTGAATTTTCGCCGCAGTTTAATAAAATACATCCAATCGCCGATATTAAGAACATACGAATTCACGAGGAGGTTAGACTATAATCTATGGAACCCACTACCAAAGGTGCAGCTACATTCTATCAATATAAACTAATTAAAAAAGTAAATCTAACGGCACGCCTGCTGCCTATTTATATTATGCTTCCCTTATTAGTCCTTGTGCTCGAAACCGTATTTCTTTCCTGGTGGAGCATTCTTTACATAATCATAGCAGCGCCTGTAGCCTTCTGGGTTCAATATGTCATTTCACGCTCAGTTCTTTTAATCTCAGGACACCCCATTTCAAAAAGATGGTCTGTCTCATTTAAACTGCCCTGGTTAGGGTTTATGCCTGATCAACATATTAGTTACCGTATATTCCGTAAAGTACAGCTACATAATTTCTATATCGGTCTTTGTATTGCAGCACTCTTTATTTTCTGGTCACCGCCAGCATTTACTGTATCACTGATCACTTGCCACTTATGGCTCCTAATGCCTCGTCTTTATACTCTGTTCAGACTGAATCGACAGGATCAGGGGGGCATGCTGAAATTCAATCCGACCGATGTATCCTATTACTCTCAATAAAGTGCAGCAGTATAGCTCATATTATTTTCACGTATTAAAAAATAAACCGCCATCCTTAGGGATGGCGATTCTTTATTTCGTCTTAAGGCCTTTAATGGAGGTCTTCTTTTCTTTAGGAATCATCACTACAAAATAATCATCGTGCACTGTTAAATGAACCGTTAACCCATCCTTCAGAAAAACACCCGAAGAATCACTATCATCATCTTCCTGTTCTGTCCATCCCCAGGCTTTAATAGCCTCCAAATAAGGATCCGGAATACCATTCTTCTCCTTTAATCCAGGTAAAGAATAACGTACATAATCCATAGCAACGTTAGTAGTAGTCTGGTCTGGTGAGTTTGCCTCATGGGGGACAGGGAAGCTTTTCTCATTAAGTGCACCCTCAAAAGTATCCCACTTAGGTTCTTTAGCCCCGCAACTTGCCAATATTAAAGTTAAAATACAAGAAATCATTATTAACTTGAATATTTTTAATTGTTTCATGCCTTAAATCCTCCCTACCTCTACAATGCATCTAAAGACACAAGAAAATTCAAAGTTAGAATTTATGAGTAGTTCCTTCGTATTAAAGATCTGCTAACTATTAGCACTTTTCTATTATACTTGTATCCACCGCAGCGTCGGTAACAAAAATGTCATTCCACAGTAACCTATTCTACTGTTATTACTAGCCTTAAATACTTGCATAATAAAAAAAGAAAAAAAGCCACTGCTGATATTATCAACAATGGCTTAATCTGCTTGGCAACGTCCTACTCTCCCAGGACCCTTCGGTCCAAGTACCATCGGCGCTGGAGGGCTTAACGGTCGTGTTCGGGATGGGTACGCGTGGAACCCCTCCGCTATCGCCACCAAACATGCGTCTGTGAAACAGACGCTGCCGCGTGAAATTTCGTTCATCACCAAAAGTGAGAATGAATTTCTTAGCGTGTTACAGGCTTGATGCCTGAAAACTGAATCCGAATTGAATTTACGTTTTAAGTATAGGATAAGCCCTCGACCGATTAGTATTGGTCAGCTCCATGCATTACTGCACTTCCACCTCCAACCTATCTACCTCGTCGTCTTCAAGGGGTCTTACTAATTGGGAAATCTCATCTTGAGGGGGGCTTCACGCTTAGATGCTTTCAGCGCTTATCCCGTCCGTACGTAGCTACCCAGCCATGCTTCTGGCGAAACAACTGGTGCACCAGCGGTACGTCCATCCCGGTCCTCTCGTACTAAGGACAGCTCCTCTCAAATTTCCTGCGCCCACGACAGATAGGGACCGAACTGTCTCACGACGTTCTGAACCCAGCTCGCGTACCGCTTTAATGGGCGAACAGCCCAACCCTTGGGACCTACTTCAGCCCCAGGATGCGATGAGCCGACATCGAGGTGCCAAACCTCCCCGTCGATGTGGACTCTTGGGGGAGATAAGCCTGTTATCCCCAGGGTAGCTTTTATCCGTTGAGCGATGGCCCTTCCATGCGGTACCACCGGATCACTAAGTCCGACTTTCGTCCCTGCTCGACTTGTAGGTCTCGCAGTCAAGCTCCCTTATGCCTTTGCACTCTTCGAATGATTTCCAACCATTCTGAGGGAACCTTGGAACGCCTCCGTTACTCTTTAGGAGGCGACCGCCCCAGTCAAACTGCCCGCCTGACACGGTCCCCGTACCCGGTAAGGGTACTAGGTTAGAACCTAGATACGATCAGGGTGGTATCCCAACGGCGCCTCCACCGAAGCTTGCGCTCCGATTTCTACGGCTCCCACCTATCCTGTACAGATCGTACCCAAATTCAATATCAAGCTGCAGTAAAGCTCCATGGGGTCTTTCCGTCTTGTCGCGGGTAACCTGCATCTTCACAGGTATTAAAATTTCACCGGATCTCTCGTTGAGACAGCGCCCAAGTCGTTACGCCATTCGTGCGGGTCAGAATTTACCTGACAAGGAATTTCGCTACCTTAGGACCGTTATAGTTACGGCCGCCGTTTACTGGGGCTTCGGTTCATAGCTTCGGGTTACCCCTAACCACTCCCCTTAACCTTCCAGCACCGGGCAGGCGTCAGCCCGTATACTTCGCCTTGCGGCTTCGCACAGACCTGTGTTTTTGCTAAACAGTCGCTTGGGCCTTTTCACTGCGGCCCCCTCGTGCTATTCACACTACCGGGGCACCCCTTCTCCCGAAGTTACGGGGTCATTTTGCCGAGTTCCTTAACGAGAGTTCTTCCGCGCGCCTTAGAATTCTCTTCTCGCCTACCTGTGTCGGTTTGCGGTACGGGCACCTTCTCCTGGCTAGAGGCTTTTCTTGGCAGTGTGAGATCATGACCTTCGCTACTGTAATTTTCGCTCCCCATCACAGCCCAGCCTTAACGATGTGCGGATTTGCCTACACATCAGCCTCACTGCTTAGACGGACATATCCATCAGTCCGCGTCACTACCCTCCTGCGTCACCCCATCGCTCATAGCGGATTACGGTGGTACAGTAATTTCAAACTGTTGTCCTTCGACTACGCCTTTCGGCCTCGCCTTAGGTCCCGACTTACCCTGAGCGGACGAGCCTTCCTCAGGAAACCTTGGGCTTTCGGCGGATCAGATTCTCACTGATCTTTTCGTTACTCATACCGGCATTCTCACTTGTATGCTGTCCAGCGCTCCTTACGGTACACCTTCAACCCACATACAACGCTCCCCTACCCCAGATACATACGTATCTAGCCATAGCTTCGGTGGTGTGTTTAGCCCCGTTACATTTTCGGCGCAGAGTCACTCGACCAGTGAGCTATTACGCACTCTTTCAATGGTGGCTGCTTCTAAGCCAACATCCTGGTTGTCTGTGCAACTCCACATCCTTTCCCACTTAACACACACTTGGGGACCTTAGCTGATGGTCTGGGCTGTTTCCCTTTTGACAATGGATCTTAGCACTCACTGTCTGACTCCCGGCAATAAGTATATGGCATTCGGAGTTTGACTGAGCTTGGTAATCCTTGCGGACCCCGCACCCAATCAGTGCTCTACCTCCACTACTCTTATACCGAGGCTAGCCCTAAAGCTATTTCGGGGAGAACCAGCTATCTCCGAGTTCGATTGGAATTTCTCCGCTACCCCCACCTCATCCCCGCATTTTTCAACATGCGTGGGTTCGGGCCTCCAGTGCGTGTTACCGCACCTTCACCCTGGACAGGGGTAGATCACACGGTTTCGGGTCTACGTCCACATACTCAATCGCCCTATTCAGACTCGCTTTCGCTGCGGCTCCGTCTTCTCGACTTAACCTTGCATGTTAAACGTAACTCGCCGGTTCATTCTACAAAAGGCACGCCATCACCCATAGATAGGGCTCTGACTTTTTGTAAGCACACGGTTTCAGGTTCTATTTCACTCCCCTTCCGGGGTGCTTTTCACCTTTCCCTCACGGTACTGTTTCACTATCGGTCGCCAGGTAGTATTTAGCCTTAGCAGATGGTCCTGCTGGATTCATACGGGGTTTCACGTGCCCCGCACTACTCGGGATCCGTCTCGGAGAGAACACAGTTTAGGTTACAGGGCTTTTACCTCTATCGCGGGCCTTTCCAGACCTCTTCACCTACCATATTCCTTTGTAACTCCATGTGAGACGTCCCACAACCCCTAAGAGCAAGCTCTTAGGTTTAGGCTGTTCCGCGTTCGCTCGCCGCTACTGACGGAATCACTATTGTTTTCTCTTCCTCAGGGTACTTAGATGTTTCAGTTCCCCTGGTCTGCCTCTACATCTCCTATGTGTTCAGAGATGAGTAACTGCGAATTACCACAGCTGGGTTTCCCCATTCGGACACCCCCGGATCAAAGCTTGCTTACAGCTCCCCGAGGCAGTTTCGTTGTTCGCCACGTCCTTCGTCGGCTCCTGGCGCCTAGGCATCCTCCGTGTGCTCTTATTAGCTTAACCTTGATTTTTCCTAAGAAAAATCTCACTAATAACATTTACTTGTTTACACAAGTTGCTAAAAGATGTTCTAAAACGCAAATTCGTTTCGGTATCCAGTTTTCAAGGATCAAGTTAAAGATGAGAGCTTAAACTCTCAAAACTGATCAACGAGTGAGCAACAGGCCTAAACCTGAGATTTTGGAAGTTTAACTTCCGATTTGAATGTCTTCATTGCAGAAGACGATTCTCCATAGAAAGGAGGTGATCCAGCCGCACCTTCCGATACGGCTACCTTGTTACGACTTCACCCCAATCATCTACCCCACCTTCGGCGGCTGGCTCCCTTGCGGGTTACCCCACCGACTTCGGGTGTTGTAAACTCTCGTGGTGTGACGGGCGGTGTGTACAAGACCCGGGAACGTATTCACCGCGGCATGCTGATCCGCGATTACTAGCAATTCCGACTTCATGCAGGCGAGTTGCAGCCTGCAATCCGAACTGAGACCGGCTTTGATGGGATTGGCTTCACCTCGCGGTTTCGCTTCCCGTTGTACCGGCCATTGTAGTACGTGTGTAGCCCAGGTCATAAGGGGCATGATGATTTGACGTCATCCCCACCTTCCTCCGGTTTGTCACCGGCAGTCACTCTAGAGTGCCCAACATTACTTGCTGGCAACTAAAGTTAAGGGTTGCGCTCGTTGCGGGACTTAACCCAACATCTCACGACACGAGCTGACGACAACCATGCACCACCTGTCTCCTCTGTCCCGAAGGCCGCCACTATCTCTAGTGGATTCAGAGGGATGTCAAGACCTGGTAAGGTTCTTCGCGTTGCTTCGAATTAAACCACATACTCCACTGCTTGTGCGGGTCCCCGTCAATTCCTTTGAGTTTCAGTCTTGCGACCGTACTCCCCAGGCGGAGTGCTTACTGTGTTAACTTCGGCACCAAGGGTATCGAAACCCCTAACACCTAGCACTCATCGTTTACGGCGTGGACTACCAGGGTATCTAATCCTGTTTGCTCCCCACGCTTTCGCGCCTCAGCGTCAGTTACAGCCCAGAAAGTCGCCTTCGCCACTGGTGTTCCTCCACATATCTACGCATTTCACCGCTACACGTGGAATTCCACTTTCCTCTTCTGTACTCAAGTCACCCAGTTTCCAGTGCGACCTCAGGTTGAGCCCAAGGTTTAAACACCAGACTTAAATGACCGCCTGCGCGCGCTTTACGCCCAATAATTCCGGACAACGCTTGCCCCCTACGTATTACCGCGGCTGCTGGCACGTAGTTAGCCGGGGCTTTCTTCTCAGGTACCGTCACTCCGGTAGCAGTTACTCTACCGGACGTTCTTCCCTGGCAACAGAGCTTTACGATCCGAAAACCTTCATCACTCACGCGGCGTTGCTCCGTCAGACTTTCGTCCATTGCGGAAGATTCCCTACTGCTGCCTCCCGTAGGAGTCTGGGCCGTGTCTCAGTCCCAGTGTGGCCGTTCACCCTCTCAGGTCGGCTACGCATCGTCGCCTTGGTGGGCCGTTACCCCACCAACTAGCTAATGCGCCGCAGGCCCATCCCTCAGTGACAGATTGCTCCGTCTTTCATTCTTCCTTCAGGAGAAAAAAGAAATTATCCGGTATTAGCTACCGTTTCCGGTAGTTATCCCAGTCTAAGGGGCAGGTTGCCTACGTGTTACTCACCCGTCCGCCGCTAAGTTACTTTGAAAGCAAGCTTTCAAAGTAACTCCGCTCGACTTGCATGTATTAGGCACGCCGCCAGCGTTCGTCCTGAGCCAGGATCAAACTCTCCAATTAGTATTGAAAAGAGCGATATGCTCATTTTGAAACATCTGACGAGAAAATTAATTCTCACGATGAAATTTCAAAAGCGTAAAATACGCTGTGAAACTCATCAGTTTTGGATTTCACTTTCGTGATTTCCTACTCACTCGTTGTTCAGTTTTCAAAGATCAAGTTCTCGTTGGCGCCGTTTAATGTCTCAGCAGCAACTCTTATACTATATCATATTCAGCCGTTTAATGTCAAGCTCTTTTTTTAACTTCTTTTTCGAGCTCGGCATGTGTGTTTCTCGGCCAGAAATAGAATATATCATGTATAGAGATTCATTGCAACACTTTTTTTTGAAAGATTTAAAAACCATAAATCATGCATTAATGAATACACTCTATCTTTATATACTGTTGCCTTATATACATTCCATAATATAAAAGAAAAACAACTGAAAAAGATATCAGTTGTTTTCAGAAGATAGCTTAGACGAATCTAAATTAATTCCGCTTCCTTCGCTCCAGTAATTACGGAAACGATACTGTTTCGAAGTATCTCTGCATTATACGCCTGGTATGGATCGACATTGAAAACAACAGCATCTGCAATAAAACCTTCTGCAATCTGCCCCAGCTCGTTACCGCTCCCTAGAATGTCAGCAGCGCTTTTAGTAGCAGACTGCCACGCTTCTCTGCGAGTTAAGCCATAATCAATCAACGTATCCAGCTCTTGAAGGTTATAACCATGTAATGAGGGTGTAGCATAATCTGTACCGAATCCAATACGAACACCTTCTCTTTTTGCATAATTAATGGCTTTAGAATGAGATTCAGCAGCGCGGGCAGCTCGTTCGCAAATGATCGGGTTCAACGCTAGAACGCCTTTCGGATCTGCGGCAATGCGATAGATGGATGTAGTAGGTACAAAAGCTACCTCCGAATTAGCAAGTCTCCCTGCCTGATCTTCAGTTAGAAATATCCCATGCTCTATAGATTCCACCCCGGCCTGAATGGACCAGTCTATCGTCACTCCACCCCAGGTATGAACCAGTACCTTCTTATCATGAGCATGTGCATTACGAACAATGAATGCGAACTCTTCTTCGGAAAAGATCGGATCTACGACTTTTTCGGTGGGCGCCCCAAGACCGCCTGTGGCCATGATTTTTACCCAGCCCGCTCCTGTAGCAAAGATTTGCGCCATCCGTTGTTCCAAATGCTTAATTCCACGGGCATCTGCTGCTCCAAGCATATCGCTGCTGGTATGCACTCTTAAAGGCTGCTGATACTGCTGAACAAGATGCTGCACTGTGCTTGGCACAATTCCGCCTGCATCCCGTACAGTCGTTACACCCGTCCTTAGAGTAGCCTCAAACGCTTGCGCCTGCATGGCTTCGATCTGCTGGGAGTCGCGCTTCAATTGGTCCTCATGATCAAAGTCTGTCCAAGCAAGATGGGTATGGAGATCAATTATACCAGGACTTATCCATAGTTCTGTGCCTGTAGGAGTTGAATTATTTTGTTGCGGCTCCGCTTCAGTAATAGATGAAAAATAGCCATCCTTGATCACAACATCAAATCGTTTACCTTCGATGCCTGCTATATGAATATCCTTGAATGTATGCAGCTCTGGATGCTTATGGATCATCTTCATTCCCCCCAAGCCAGCCGAACAGCATGTAATGCCTGATCAGGGTCTTGTTTCAATAACTCAGTAAGCGTTGATATGGCTTCCTCCACACTTTTCCGAGCAGCATTTGTTCCGAAATGATTGATCCGCAAAAGATGGCCAAATAATTCTCCGTCTCCTGGAGCCACAATGCCTATAGGTTTTTCGATCTGCAAATCTTGCTTTCCAGCAATCCGAACCGTTGTAGTCAGTGTAGAATAATGTCTGCTGTCCTTTTGCCAAGGCTCAAGCCCCAAGGATTCTATACCAGCTAATGTAGCAGCTGCAGCCCTTTCATGACGCTGAATGATTTGCTCCAATCCCTCTTCTTCAATTCGTGTCAAGGCCAGGATCAAAGCTCTAGCCTCTAATGTCGGAATATTTGGAGCAACTCGTAGTGGCGTGGCGCCATTCAGCGAAGGTTTGAGATCCAGCAAGGACAGAATGGAGTTACGCGGTGCATTTTTATTTGACTCAAGAAATTGCCAGCCACGTGGTGAAATACTGACGGCGCTAACACCATTAGGTCCAGCCAAGGCTTTTTGTGCGCCTATCACAGCAAAATCAACTCCCCATTCATCGACCAGTAACGCCTCTCCCCCAACCGCAGAAACTGAGTCCGTCACAGTAATGAGATTGAACTTCTTTGCAATCTTAAATATTTCTTTAGCCGGATTAGAACCACCTGTAACTACTTCAGCCTGAACAAAGGAAAGGGCACAAGGGCTAAACTCTTTAATTGCGGAAGCAACTTGGTCGCCAGTGACCACTTCATCAAAAGGAACCTTTACTTCAATAACCGTTGCTCCTCCCCGTTCAAGCCACTTTCCAAATAGACTTCCATAGGGACCTGTTACTATATTTACAATGGTTCGACCAGGTGCCGCTATTCCTGCAGCCACTGCCTCGATCCCCAGAATTGCCTCAGCTGGGATGATAACTGGTGGATGCTCAGTAAACAAGATTGTAGAAATCAATTGTGTAAGCTTATTGTACTCAGCCACTGAAAGTGGCACATGAACATTATGTTCTGGGCTCATAAGAAACCTCCTGATGTACTTGATTTTGGCATTTTCGGAACCGCCGACAACAGCTCGTAACTGTATTCATGTTTAGGACGGATGAAGAATTGATCCTTCGGGCTCTGCTCCACGAGCTTTCCTTGCCGCATAACTGCTACTGTATCACTAATTGCATTGATAACTCCTAGATCATGGGAGATAAAAAGCATGGTGAGATTAAGCTCAGCTTTCAGCGTATTGAACAGTTCGAGCACACTAAGCTGTACTGATACATCCAACGCGCTTGTAGGTTCATCCGCAATCAGGATGTTTGGTTCAACGCTTAATGCGCGAGCGATCGCTATCCGTTGCCGCTGACCACCAGAAAATTCATGCGGGAATTTATCTAAAGCCTTTTGCTCCAAATGAACCTGGTTCAAAAGCTCTTTACATCTTTGCTCAACGTCTGTACGTCCCACAATTTTATGAAACAATAAGGGCTCGGAAAGAATTTGCCTAATCGAATGCTTTGGATTCAGCGATGCATCAGGATTTTGGAAGATCATCTGGATTATTTTACGCTGCTCACGGCTTCTTTTCTTTTTTAATTCTTGGGTACCTAACAGGATCTTCCCCTCATGCGGAGCAATCAGTCCAGCAATTACTCGCGCCAGTGTAGATTTCCCTGAGCCAGATTCTCCAACTAGTCCAAGAGTGGTGTGCTGCTCAAGATTCAGATTGATACAATCCAGTGCAGTAAATCCGCCATAGTGAACAGTTAAATCTTTTATTTGCAAGGCTAGTTCCATGAGTCTCTACTCCCTTCAAGCTCTGGCAAAGGAAGCACCGAATCAATCAGCATCTGTGTGTAAGGGTCGGATGGATTTTGCAAAATATCAAGGGTAGCGCCATGCTCAACAATCTGCCCTTGTTTCATTACACATAGGCGTGAGCACAAGTTGGCTGCAATCGCGAGATTATGCGTTACAAAAACCATGGCAAATCCCAACTCCTGCTGGAGGTTCGTGATCGTTTCAATAATTTGTCGTTGAACCGTGACGTCCAGCGCCGTTGTCGGCTCATCACAGAGAAGAATACCTGGCTTGCACGCCAGTGCCAAAGCGATGACTACCCGTTGACACTGACCGCCTGACAGCTGACTCGGATATCGATCCTTTTTCTTTAATGAATCAGGGAGACCAAGTCTTTCGAGTAGCTCCAGCGCAATCATTCGTGAAGCCTTTCGACTAACTTTCTGTCTGTAATACACGACTTCAGCCAGCTGATTGACAACCATACAGAGTGGATCAAGCGCACCTCTCGGGTCTTGAAACACCATCGCACTGCTTACGTCACTCTTAATGGTGCCACCTGTCTGTTCAACACCATTTGGAAGTAGTCCCAGAATTGCACGCAGCGTAAGCGATTTTCCTGAACCCGACTCACCTACTAATCCTAGACTCTCCCCTTTGCTCAGCGAAAAGCTAACATTGTTGACTAATCTCTCTTTTGACTTCGCTGCCAGCGATAGTGCGTTTATTTCTAAAATGGGTTCTTTAGACATCATTTTTTCCTCCATATGTCTGCCAAACCATCACCTAGGAGCGACAAAGCTATTCCGGTATACACCACTGCAAATCCTGGGACAGCTGAGAGCCACCAAGCTGTAGTGATGAATGGCTGTCCATCCGAGATCATAGTTCCCCAGTCTGGAGTTGGCGGTGTAATACCGATCCCAAGATACCCCAGTGTAACAATGGCAACAAGCAATCCAATCATGTCTGTCATAAGAACGACCACGGCTTGCGGAAGCACATTGGGCAGCAGATGACGCAAAATAATTTTCACTCCGGGTAGCCCTAAGGTTTGAGCGGATGCCACCCATTCCTGATTGCGAAAAGATGCGCTAAGACCTCTCACTACACGGGCAAAAACAATCCAACCTACAAGGATAAAAGTAATATAAATGCCTCGTTCTCCTGCTCCACTGGCAAAAGCAACGATAATGACGATTAGATAAAAAGGAAAAGCGATCAACGTATCTGACAGCAGCGTAATAACTGTATCAATCCATTTGCCGTAATATCCTGCTAGCATTCCTAGGAACACACCTATGCAAAAGGGAATGATTTCTGCCAAGACCATGATTTTTAAATCAGTCCTCGCTGCATAAATCAATCTAGTAAACAGATCACGTCCCAGCTGATCGGTTCCTAGCCAGTGTTCAGGCGACGGAGGCTGCAGAAAGGCGCTCAAATTTTGCTCGGAGGGATCATAGGGACTTATAAACGGTATGAACACAGTCAAGAGAATAAGAGCTGCAAACATAATCAATCCCACTAGAAGTGAAGGGGTATTCCATATTCGTTTTAAGCCGCTAGTCATTTTACCAGCCTCATACAATCGTGGTTCTAGTCTTATCGTTTTCATTGTTTTCCCTTCGTTCTGGGATCAAGCCACCAAGAAATGATTTCAATCAAGAGACTGATGATCACAACAGCTAGCGCACAGTAAAGTGCTATTCCTTGAATAACCGGAAAGTCCCGTTTCGAAATTGAAGTGAATAACAAGCTGCCAATTCCCTTTATTCCAAACACCTGTTCAACGACCAATGTGCCGCCGATTAGATAAGAAATATTCACACCCATCAGCATCAATGTTGGAAGAGCCGAATTGCGCAGCACATGTTTAAATAAAATAACCCTGCTTGGTATTCCGGCAGCCTTAAGTGTAACTACAAAATCCGATTCTAACACTTCAAGCATCTGTGCTCTTAACGAACGGACCAGCGTAGGAATCTGTGAGAAAGCAACGGTGATTGCCGGAAGGGCAAGACTGTGCAAAGTTCCAATCCACCCTTCACTTACTCCCCCAACGGGGAACCAGCCAAGCCGGACACTAAAGAGCAAAATTAAAAGTAAGCCAACCCAGAAGATTGGCATACCCAAAGTTATTGTAGGAAAAATACGTATTAAATGATCCAGCAGTTTATCCTTATGCGTAGCTGCTACTGTAGCAAGCAGAAGTGATACGAAAATCGCCAACACACACGCCATTACTATGAGCAACAAAGTGACAGGGGCTCTCTGCATAATCAACTCTCTTGTTGATGTACCCATAACAATGGAGTTTCCAGTATCCCCCTGAGTAAATAGTGTCTTCAGAAATCGCATGAACTGCTCCCATAAAGGGAGGTCCAGCCCAAGAGTATGATGCATACTCTTGAGCGCCTCAGGGGTACTGTATTCTCCCAATATCATTTTAGCTGGATCTCCAGGCACAATTCGGATGATGAAAAAGACTGCTATCATTACGCAGCAGATCACTGCCAGCGCCTTTATAAGTGATATCACAAGCCAGTTGTAAGAGTCCTTGCTTCCTCTAGGTTGATTTAACACCTGCTTAAGATTCGTCATTGGCTGAGGCGGACATCTTCGAAACGGGCGCTACCGTTAGGTAGAACAACAAGGCCATCGACTGAAGAACGAATACCTTTCAAAACATCTGGATAATAAAGCGGAATATACGGCACTTCATCAGCAAGTGTTTGCAGCAGCTTAGTATAGATTTGTGCGCGAGCATCGCCGTCCGCTGTTTTTTGGCCCTCATATAGCAGCTTCGTTACTTCATCATTCGTATAATGCGTCCAATATGATTTGCTGAAGCCTTCCGGATCAGTTTGAAAAGCAATAATCGAGTTCGCTTCAGGGGAGTCGGCTTGACCGCTGTTGAGCATTGCGGCGAAATCATATGCAAAAAACCGTTCACGGAAAGTAGCAAGCTCAATCGACTCAATTTCAATTGTAATCCCGATCGTTTGACCCGCTGCCTGAATAATTTGCGCCTCTTGCGCTCTTGTACTATTGCCGGAGGCTACAAGTAATTTGGTAGTGAATCCATTAGGGAAGGCAGATTTAGCAAGCTCTTCCTTCGCTGCCTCGACATTGAAGTTCAGAGCCTTGATTGTATCATTGGAGTTATAAGGAATTGTTGTTGGCAGCAATGAGTTTGCTGTTTGCGCATAACCAAAGGTTAAAGCCTTGGTTAAGCCTTCACGATCAAGCGCCAGAGCCAGAGCACGGCGAACATGCACATCCGAGAAATGTTCATCCAGTGTATTAAAGAACAATTGCTCTGTCACCCAACTACCGTTAGTAATTACTTTTGTGTCAGCTCCATCTTTGATCTCATTGGCATTTTGCAGTGCTAAAGATTCAATAGCGTTAACTTCCCCAGCCTTCAGCTGGTTGATTGCTTGGCTATCGTCCTCAATCAACTTATAAACTAGCTTATCAATATATGGTTTACCTTCTTGCCAGTAGAATTTGTTCTTAGTGAAGGTCAGATCACCCGCTGTATCCCATGATTCAACCACAAAGGGTCCCGTTCCGATAGGCTTCTTAAAGAATTCTTCTTCAGAAACTCCACCAAAATTGTTAGGCAAGATACCATTTGAGAAATTGGATAGCTCTGAGATAAATGGTGTATAAGGCTCTTTAAGTGTAATAACAAGCGTTTTGTTATCCTGCGCCTTAATTGTGCCGACCTTTGCCGATATTGCCAGCGGGCCGCCAACCTTCAAGTGCCGCTCAAGGGAGAATACAGCATCTTCTGCAGTCACATCCGTACCGTTTGAAAACTTTAAGCCGTCGCGAAGTTTAAAAGTATACGTCAGGCCATCCTCACTGATACTATGTGACTTCGCAAGCCAATCTACAATTTCGCCCTTGCTGTCAAAAGCAACTAACGATTCAAATACTTTGTCGATAGCAAAAGCATTGTTGGACGTAATCTGATTATGCAAATCCAATGAGGTTACAGAAGCAGGGCGTCCATAGACGAAGGTTCCTCCTACTGCAGGCTCAGCTATTTGAGGACTCTGAGTTGCTGTTGCTGGACTCGCACTTTCCTGCGCATCTTTATTTGAAGCAGCCTTATTATTAGATCCCGAGCATCCTGCAATTACCATCAATAGCAAAACTGCTATTGCCCCCAACAGAATCGGTTTCTTAATAGATACACTAAAGTACGACATAATTCTCTCCCCCTATAATTCTTATATGTTTAGTATGAATTGTATTATGGGTTAAACACTGTAGTCTGTCAAACATAATTTAATTTGCAACAATCCTTAAATAAATATACACAACAAAAAGACCACTGTCGATTACTCAACAGTGGTCTTGCGTGCTTGGCAACGTCCTACTCTCCCAGGACCCTTCGGTCCAAGTACCATCGGCGCTGGAGGGCTTAACGGTCGTGTTCGGGATGGGTACGCGTGGAACCCCTCCGCTATCGCCACCAAACATGCGTCTGTGAAACAGACGCTGCCGCGTGAAATTTCGTTCATCACCAGAAGTGAGAATGAATTTCTTAGCGTGTTACAGGCTTGATGCCTGAAAACTGAATCCGAATTGAATTTGCGTTCTAAGTATAGGATAAGCCCTCGACCGATTAGTATTGGTCAGCTCCATGCATTACTGCACTTCCACCTCCAACCTATCTACCTCGTCGTCTTCAAGGGGTCTTACTAATTGGGAAATCTCATCTTGAGGGGGGCTTCACGCTTAGATGCTTTCAGCGCTTATCCCGTCCGTACGTAGCTACCCAGCCATGCTTCTGGCGAAACAACTGGTGCACCAGCGGTACGTCCATCCCGGTCCTCTCGTACTAAGGACAGCTCCTCTCAAATTTCCTGCGCCCACGACAGATAGGGACCGAACTGTCTCACGACGTTCTGAACCCAGCTCGCGTACCGCTTTAATGGGCGAACAGCCCAACCCTTGGGACCTACTTCAGCCCCAGGATGCGATGAGCCGACATCGAGGTGCCAAACCTCCCCGTCGATGTGGACTCTTGGGGGAGATAAGCCTGTTATCCCCAGGGTAGCTTTTATCCGTTGAGCGATGGCCCTTCCATGCGGTACCACCGGATCACTAAGTCCGACTTTCGTCCCTGCTCGACTTGTAGGTCTCGCAGTCAAGCTCCCTTATGCCTTTGCACTCTTCGAATGATTTCCAACCATTCTGAGGGAACCTTGGAACGCCTCCGTTACTCTTTAGGAGGCGACCGCCCCAGTCAAACTGCCCGCCTGACACGGTCCCCGTACCCGGTAAGGGTACTAGGTTAGAACCTAGATACGATCAGGGTGGTATCCCAACGGCGCCTCCACCGAAGCTTGCGCTCCGATTTCTACGGCTCCCACCTATCCTGTACAGATCGTACCCAAATTCAATATCAAGCTGCAGTAAAGCTCCATGGGGTCTTTCCGTCTTGTCGCGGGTAACCTGCATCTTCACAGGTATTAAAATTTCACCGGATCTCTCGTTGAGACAGCGCCCAAGTCGTTACGCCATTCGTGCGGGTCAGAATTTACCTGACAAGGAATTTCGCTACCTTAGGACCGTTATAGTTACGGCCGCCGTTTACTGGGGCTTCGGTTCATAGCTTCGGGTTACCCCTAACCACTCCCCTTAACCTTCCAGCACCGGGCAGGCGTCAGCCCGTATACTTCGCCTTGCGGCTTCGCACAGACCTGTGTTTTTGCTAAACAGTCGCTTGGGCCTTTTCACTGCGGCCCCCTCGTGCTATTCACACTACCGGGGCACCCCTTCTCCCGAAGTTACGGGGTCATTTTGCCGAGTTCCTTAACGAGAGTTCTTCCGCGCGCCTTAGAATTCTCTTCTCGCCTACCTGTGTCGGTTTGCGGTACGGGCACCTTCTCCTGGCTAGAGGCTTTTCTTGGCAGTGTGAGATCATGACCTTCGCTACTGTAATTTTCGCTCCCCATCACAGCCCAGCCTTAACGATGTGCGGATTTGCCTACACATCAGCCTCACTGCTTAGACGGACATATCCATCAGTCCGCGTCACTACCCTCCTGCGTCACCCCATCGCTCATAGCGGATTACGGTGGTACAGTAATTTCAAACTGTTGTCCTTCGACTACGCCTTTCGGCCTCGCCTTAGGTCCCGACTTACCCTGAGCGGACGAGCCTTCCTCAGGAAACCTTGGGCTTTCGGCGGATCAGATTCTCACTGATCTTTTCGTTACTCATACCGGCATTCTCACTTGTATGCTGTCCAGCGCTCCTTACGGTACACCTTCAACCCACATACAACGCTCCCCTACCCCAGATACATACGTATCTAGCCATAGCTTCGGTGGTGTGTTTAGCCCCGTTACATTTTCGGCGCAGAGTCACTCGACCAGTGAGCTATTACGCACTCTTTCAATGGTGGCTGCTTCTAAGCCAACATCCTGGTTGTCTGTGCAACTCCACATCCTTTCCCACTTAACACACACTTGGGGACCTTAGCTGATGGTCTGGGCTGTTTCCCTTTTGACAATGGATCTTAGCACTCACTGTCTGACTCCCGGCAATAAGTATATGGCATTCGGAGTTTGACTGAGCTTGGTAATCCTTGCGGACCCCGCACCCAATCAGTGCTCTACCTCCACTACTCTTATACCGAGGCTAGCCCTAAAGCTATTTCGGGGAGAACCAGCTATCTCCGAGTTCGATTGGAATTTCTCCGCTACCCCCACCTCATCCCCGCATTTTTCAACATGCGTGGGTTCGGGCCTCCAGTGCGTGTTACCGCACCTTCACCCTGGACAGGGGTAGATCACACGGTTTCGGGTCTACGTCCACATACTCAATCGCCCTATTCAGACTCGCTTTCGCTGCGGCTCCGTCTTCTCGACTTAACCTTGCATGTTAAACGTAACTCGCCGGTTCATTCTACAAAAGGCACGCCATCACCCATAGATAGGGCTCTGACTTTTTGTAAGCACACGGTTTCAGGTTCTATTTCACTCCCCTTCCGGGGTGCTTTTCACCTTTCCCTCACGGTACTGTTTCACTATCGGTCGCCAGGTAGTATTTAGCCTTAGCAGATGGTCCTGCTGGATTCATACGGGGTTTCACGTGCCCCGCACTACTCGGGATCCGTCTCGGAGAGAACACAGTTTAGGTTACAGGGCTTTTACCTCTATCGCGGGCCTTTCCAGACCTCTTCACCTACCATATTCCTTTGTAACTCCATGTGAGACGTCCCACAACCCCTAAGAGCAAGCTCTTAGGTTTAGGCTGTTCCGCGTTCGCTCGCCGCTACTGACGGAATCACTATTGTTTTCTCTTCCTCAGGGTACTTAGATGTTTCAGTTCCCCTGGTCTGCCTCTACATCTCCTATGTGTTCAGAGATGAGTAACTGCGAATTACCACAGCTGGGTTTCCCCATTCGGACACCCCCGGATCAAAGCTTGCTTACAGCTCCCCGAGGCAGTTTCGTTGTTCGCCACGTCCTTCGTCGGCTCCTGGCGCCTAGGCATCCTCCGTGTGCTCTTATTAGCTTAACCTTCGCTCCGATGTTTCGCTTGTTCGCACAATTGAAAATCTTCGCTTCCAGCTAATAACTAACGTACTTGTTTACACAAGTTTTAGCTAAAAGATGTTCTAAAACGCAAATTCGTTTCGGTATCCAGTTTTCAAGGATCAAGTCTTACTGAGAGCTTAAACTCTCAAAACTGAGCAACGAGTGAGTTGTGGAAGCTTAGCTTCCGATTTGAATGTCTTCATTGCAGAAGACGATTCTCCATAGAAAGGAGGTGATCCAGCCGCACCTTCCGATACGGCTACCTTGTTACGACTTCACCCCAATCATCTACCCCACCTTCGGCGGCTGGCTCCCTTGCGGGTTACCCCACCGACTTCGGGTGTTGTAAACTCTCGTGGTGTGACGGGCGGTGTGTACAAGACCCGGGAACGTATTCACCGCGGCATGCTGATCCGCGATTACTAGCAATTCCGACTTCATGCAGGCGAGTTGCAGCCTGCAATCCGAACTGAGACCGGCTTTGATGGGATTGGCTTCACCTCGCGGCTTCGCTTCCCGTTGTACCGGCCATTGTAGTACGTGTGTAGCCCAGGTCATAAGGGGCATGATGATTTGACGTCATCCCCACCTTCCTCCGGTTTGTCACCGGCAGTCACTCTAGAGTGCCCAGCCTTACCTGCTGGCAACTAAAGTTAAGGGTTGCGCTCGTTGCGGGACTTAACCCAACATCTCACGACACGAGCTGACGACAACCATGCACCACCTGTCTCCTCTGTCCCGAAGGCCGCCACTATCTCTAGTGGATTCAGAGGGATGTCAAGACCTGGTAAGGTTCTTCGCGTTGCTTCGAATTAAACCACATACTCCACTGCTTGTGCGGGTCCCCGTCAATTCCTTTGAGTTTCAGTCTTGCGACCGTACTCCCCAGGCGGAGTGCTTACTGTGTTAACTTCGGCACCAAGGGTATCGAAACCCCTAACACCTAGCACTCATCGTTTACGGCGTGGACTACCAGGGTATCTAATCCTGTTTGCTCCCCACGCTTTCGCGCCTCAGCGTCAGTTACAGCCCAGAAAGTCGCCTTCGCCACTGGTGTTCCTCCACATATCTACGCATTTCACCGCTACACGTGGAATTCCACTTTCCTCTTCTGTACTCAAGTCACCCAGTTTCCAGTGCGACCTCAGGTTGAGCCCAAGGTTTAAACACCAGACTTAAATGACCGCCTGCGCGCGCTTTACGCCCAATAATTCCGGACAACGCTTGCCCCCTACGTATTACCGCGGCTGCTGGCACGTAGTTAGCCGGGGCTTTCTTCTCAGGTACCGTCACTCCGGTAGCAGTTACTCTACCGGACGTTCTTCCCTGGCAACAGAGCTTTACGATCCGAAAACCTTCATCACTCACGCGGCGTTGCTCCGTCAGACTTTCGTCCATTGCGGAAGATTCCCTACTGCTGCCTCCCGTAGGAGTCTGGGCCGTGTCTCAGTCCCAGTGTGGCCGTTCACCCTCTCAGGTCGGCTACGCATCGTCGCCTTGGTGGGCCGTTACCCCACCAACTAGCTAATGCGCCGCAGGCCCATCCCTCAGTGACAGATTGCTCCGTCTTTCATTCTTCCTTCAGGAGAAAAAAGAAATTATCCGGTATTAGCTACCGTTTCCGGTAGTTATCCCAGTCTAAGGGGCAGGTTGCCTACGTGTTACTCACCCGTCCGCCGCTAAGTTACTTTGAAAGCAAGCTTTCAAAGTAACTCCGCTCGACTTGCATGTATTAGGCACGCCGCCAGCGTTCGTCCTGAGCCAGGATCAAACTCTCCAATTAGTATTGAAAAGAGCGATATGCTCATTTTGAAACATCTGACGAGAAAATTAATTCTCACGATGAAATTTCAAAAGCGTAAAATACGCTGTGAAACTCATCAGTTTTGGATTTCACTTTCGTGATTTCCTACTCACTCGTTGTTCAGTTTTCAAAGATCAAGTTCTCGTTGGCGCCGTTTAATGTCTCAGCAGCAACTCTTATACTATATCATATTCAGCCGTTTAATGTCAAGCTCTTTTTTAACTTCTTTTTCGAGCTCGGCATGTATGTTTCTCGGCCAGAAATAGAATATATCATGTATAGAGATTCATTGCAACACTTTTTTAATATAATCTATAAATAAGAGACTGTGCTATCAATTACCCTTAATATATTGGTATATACCTGTTAGCACAGTCTCAGTTATGGAGTCTCTTAATACTTCCTTCTCTAAGCAATGATCTCCTGAATATACAATTCTCGCTCCAACATTAGGTTCACAATCGTACCCTCTACCTTAATCATAGGACGTGTTGGATTAGCACGGTCAGTAAATATGATCTCTCCATGACGTCCATCGCTCAGACGTATTCTGGTTCCATTAAACAAATCGGTACTCTTCTGTATAAAGGTCTGTACAACGACTGGGTCGAGCTTACCGAAGCTTTCTGTCATTATCTGCTCTAACACTAAATAAGGAGACTGTGCTTTTCTATAGGCCCTTTCTAGAGTCATTGCATGGAATATATCTGCTACCGCAACTACTTTAGCGTAAAAATGAATCTGGCTACCTTCTAGCTTAAGTGGGTATCCAGACCCGTCAACCTTCTCATGATGCTGCAATGCCGTTAGTCTTACCCCTTCATTAATTGCTGTAACATTACGCAATAATTGATAGCCATATGTAGTATGTCTGCGAACCTCTTCTATTTCAGCACTATTAAGTGACTCCGGCTTATGTAAAAGAGAACTATCTACTTTTGCGTTTCCGATGTCATGTAGCAATCCGGCAAAAGCGATCTGCATCCAATCCTTTTGCGGATACCCGCACCATTGAGCAATCTTATATGATGTTAACGCGGACAGCACGGCATTGTGATAGTTGTAATCCTCGTCTTTTAGCGTACGTGGAGAAAACTTCAACACATGATAATCCTTCAAATGACTAATTAGTAACTCTAATTGACTCCGCAACTCAAAAATAGGAAGTGAGGCTGCCGTTACCGAACGATAGCTGGTCCTAATAAGTGCGATCATTTTTTCATATTCATCATGTAGTGGGGAATTGTTCTTGATCAGCATCGATTCATTTATAATCGCTCCAGCTTTAAGTGCTGTCTGCTTGGCGTTTTTTTTGACAGCATCAGAGTTGGCCTCTCCCTGAACACCTTCGATCTCTACTTGCCCAACCAAAAAAGCTTCTAAAATTTCTAGATCACGGGGGAGTAGTATTTTTCCCTTAGTGAACAAAATCCCCCCCAAAGGTGTAATTACATCTTTGGTTATCTTTGAGCCCGCTTTAACTTCTCCAGCCAATACACTTGGCATATACTCAGCCCCTTAATTTCTATAACAATAAGCTCAGGATTACCGAAATCTAATATGACAGATAATTTCTGAGAAAATAGTACTTTATATACTGATTTATACTCTATCGGCTAATTATAGTACGGATAAAAGGAAGCGACTAGTGAAATGAAAACTATTCTTATAAAAATTCTCATTAAATTTCATTAAATAACTTGCTATTAATTAATCACAGCAAAAAGAGCAAGGGTCTCTGTAATAGAAGCCCTTGCTCTTTATTGAATATAACCTACTCTAAGTTATCTTCTTGATCCTCAGCGATTGTTTCCGGTTGATCAATATCACCAGATTCATCTACTGTTACTTGTTCCTCGAGGCCTTCCATATCTTCAGACAATTCGTCCTCTTCGTTCTTATCTGCTCTGCACAGAGTAGCCACAGCATCATCCTCGCGGATGTTAATTAGCTTAACCCCTTGCGCATAACGACCCATAGTAGAGATTCCATCCATGCTGGTACGAATCAAGGTACCGCTTGTAGTAATGATCATTAAGTCTTCATCGTTCTTAACGACTTTTAGACCAACTACAGGGCCATTCTTCTCAGTGAGATTAATGGTCTTAATTCCTTTACCACCACGAGTCTGGGAACGATAGTCACCGGCTGGTGTCCGTTTACCGTAACCCTTGCTAGTAACAATCAGAACCTCAAGCTCCTTATCGACACAATCCATACCGATGACATGGTCATTACTATCAAGCGTAATGCCCTTCACGCCTGTCGCGCTACGACCCATAGAACGAACATCATTCTCTGAGAACGTAATCGACATTCCGCGAGCTGTACCGATAATAAGATTTTGCTGTCCATCTGTCAGCTTAACCTCAATTAGAGAATCCTCTTCACGAAGGTTAATAGCGATAAGTCCGCCTTTGCGGATGTTATTGTAATCCTCAAGTGGCGTCTTCTTCACGATACCTTCGCGGGTAGCAAAGAACAAGTACTTGTCACTATCGGTCTCTTCCACTTGGATTACGGCACTAATCTTCTCACCTTGTTCAATTTGAATCAGGTTGATGATTGGTGTCCCACGTGCAGTACGTCCCAGCTCTGGGATCTCATAAGCTTTAATCCGGTACACCTTACCCTTATCGGTAAAGAACATCAGATAGTTATGAGAGTTACTCACGAAGAGATGCTCCACAAAGTCCTGATCCTTGGTGTCCATCCCCATGACTCCGCGCCCTCCACGCTTCTGACTGCGGTAGGTGCTGACAGGTAGACGTTTGATGTATCCCGTATGTGTAATAGTGATAACAACCTCTTCACGCGGAATAAGGTCTTCATCCAAGATACTTTCTTCACCAACGGTAATCTCTGTCCGGCGTTCATCAGAATATCTATCACGAATATCCTGCAGCTCGTTACTAATGATTTCCAGTACAAGATGCTCATTCGCCAAAATTTCACGGTACTCTGCAATTTTAGCTAGCAATTCGTTATATTCATTCTCGATCTTTTCTCTTTCCAGACCGGTCAGACGCTGCATCCGCATGTCGAGGATCGCTTGAGCCTGCTCTACACTGAGGCTAAAGGTGCTCATTAATCCCTCGCGGGCTATATCCGTTGTCCGAGAAGCGCGAATTAACGCAATCACTTCATCCAGATGATCCAGCGCAATACGCAGACCTTCTAAGATATGAGCGCGTGCTTCAGCTTTTTTAAGATCAAATATAGTACGACGACGAATAACTTCAATCTGGTGCTGCAAATAATGATAGAGCACATCACGCAGATTAAGAATTTTCGGCTCGTTGTTCACGATGGCCAGCATGTTAATACCAAATGTAGATTGCATAGAAGTATGTTTATATAGATTGTTCAACACAACATTTGGATTCACATCACGTCTCATCTCAACAACTACACGCATACCGTTACGGTCAGACTCATCTCGAAGATCCGTTATACCCTCGATCCGTTTCTCACGCACTAATTCTGCGATTTTCTCAACCAGTCTTGCCTTGTTCACCTGATACGGCAGCTCATGTACAATGATGCGAGCCTTACCGTTATTCTCTTCAATCGTTGCCTTTGCACGCATGGTCACTGAACCACGCCCCGTACGATAAGCCTGACGAATACCCTCACGACCCAAAATATATCCAGCCGTTGGGAAATCTGGGCCTTGGATATACTCCATCAATTCCATAGGGGTGATATCAGGATTCTTAATCATCGCCTGCACACCATCGATAACTTCACCTAGGTTATGCGGTGGAATATTAGTAGCCATACCTACAGCTATACCAGATACCCCATTAACGAGCAGGTTCGGATAGCGAGCTGGTAATACAACTGGCTCATTCTCTTCACCATCATAGTTGGGTGCGAAATCAACTGTTTCTTTGTTCAAATCACGAAGCATTTCGCCTGCAATCTTGGAAAGACGGGCTTCTGTATAACGCATCGCTGCAGCCATATCACCATCAATCGAACCAAAGTTCCCGTGACCGTCCACAAGCATATAGCGCATAGAGAAATCCTGAGCCATCCGTACCATTGTTTCATAGACGGCTGAGTCACCGTGAGGGTGGTACTTACCGATAACCTCACCGACGATTCTTGCCGATTTCTTATGAGGCTTATCCGCAGACATTCCAAGTTCCGACATCGCAAACAAAATGCGTCGGTGAACCGGCTTGAGTCCGTCCCGCACATCTGGCAAAGCCCGGCTAACAATGATGCTCATTGCGTAATCCATAAAGGATTCACGCATTTCCACGCCAATGTCCCGATCTTTGACTTGTGGGTTATTTTGTTCAGCCATGAGTTGCTGGACCTCCTTCAGTTAAAAAACCGCTACCCTTAATTATATTACTTTCACAAAAGTAGCACAATTAAACATGATAGCCTTTTATCTTCTAATATTGATTTCTTTTGCGCTGATTAGGGTATTCGCCCTTTCCGCAAATGTCTTTAGTACATAGACTGTAAAGACAAGAAACACGGTTTTATTATCCTAGTATCGTTCGATAAGGCATAACCCCATATCCTTATATTATACCATTGTTTAGGTAGCTTGTCCTGATTTTCAGCTGCCAAAGATTATGCTTCCACAGCAAGTTTTGTACAAGGGAATTCCAAAGAGCAAATGCTGCACAAAATTGTTAAGGAGGAAGATAATGAAGATTCAACGAGTCCCAAGTAAATGGGCTAAAACAAAAGTTATCCTTCAAAATCAATCTCTATCTCTATATGTGCCTGATACTCGTAAATATGATTTAAATGTTCTTAAAGAAATGCTTGCGTTATATGCCATGGTCTATATAAAACCTGATCGCGGAAGCTTTGGTATTGGTGTAATGAGAGTTGAGCAGCGTACGGTGATTTTAAGTCCTAGCCAGCAGAAGACTGAAATGACTGTCACCGCCAATAACGAGGAGAGAGAACAGCAAGAAGCGCAGGTCCTATATATTTTAAGATATGCAAAGACTGCAGAAGTTTTCTTCTCCCCCGAAGAGCTGCATGAGGCCTTACAGAAACGAATTCAGAACCGTACCTACCTCGTCCAAAAAGGAATTGATCTCCTGCGTCACCAAGATCGTCCCTTCGACCTTCGAGTTCTTGCCCAAAAGTCTCCATCAGGTGCATGGGAAACAACAGGAATGCTCGGAAGAGTAGCTGCCCCTCAGAAAATCGTCACCAATTATCATAGTGGAGGCAGTATTCTGTCAGTAAATACATTATTAAAAAATCATATGAACCCTTCTGAAACACTCTCCACGATTAATCAATTAAAATCTTTAGGGGTACAAATTGCAGGCCAATTGGAAACCACCTATCCAGGAATTAAAGAAATTGGTCTGGATATTGCCATGGATCAGCATATGGATATGTGGCTGCTTGAGGTCAACACGCTTCCATCCATTGTTGTATTCAAGTTATTTCCTGATAAATCTATCTATCGTAGAATACACCGCTATGCTGTAGCATACGGACGTGTAAAAGCTAGAAAATCCCCATATACTACCCGCAATAGGCATTATACTAAAGCCTAAAAATCAGCTCTGAAACCAAAAAAACCTCCAGCATTCTCATTCCGTTAGGAACAGAAGCCGGAGGTTTTATTAAAATATAAGAAAGTATAAGTTTTACACCATACTTTATGTCTTATATTTCTCGCTTAAACGCTTATCGTCCTTATAAGGACGATAAGCGTTTATGCTTGAATGTAATTCTTACACATCAAGGTATCTGACGCTCTTCGCATGCTCATGGATAAAGTCACGTCTTGGTTCAACATTATCGCCCATCAGCGTATCAAAGATACTATCAGCAAGCATCGCATCTTCAATCGTTACTTGTAGCATCATACGAGCCTCAGGATCCATCGTCGTGTCCCACAGCTGGGTAGCATTCATTTCACCCAAACCTTTGTAGCGCTGAACATTGACCTTAACATTCTCTCCAAAAGAGGCGATAATCTCATCGCGTTCCTTCTCGCTACCTGCATAACGGATCACTTTGTTGCGTTCTATCTTGAACAATGGCGGTTGTGCGATATAGATATAACCTGCATCTACTAGCTTCCGCATGTAACGGTAGAAGAATGTTAACAACAGAGTTCTAATATGAGCTCCATCGACGTCGGCATCCGTCATAATAACGACTTTATGGTAACGAGCCTTCGATAAGTCAAAATCATCACTGATTCCTGTACCAAGAGCAGTAATAATAGCCCGGATCTCAGCGTTGGATAAAATACGGTCTAAGCGTGCCTTTTCTACGTTTAGAATCTTACCACGCAGCGGTAAAATCGCTTGAAAATGACGATCCCGGCCCTGCTTGGCCGATCCACCCGCAGAGTCACCTTCGACGATATACAGTTCGCTGATAGACGCATCCTTGGATGAACAGTCCGCAAGTTTACCAGGTAGTGCACTGACTTCAAGCGCACTCTTACGGCGGGTTAACTCACGAGCTTTACGAGCAGCTTCACGTGCACGTGAAGCTGAAAGCGACTTCTCAAGGACACGGCGTGATACTGCCGGATTCTCTTCCAGGAATTCCTGCAATTTCTCTCCGAACAGTGATTCTACTATTCCACGGACTTCACTATTTCCGAGCTTAGTCTTCGTTTGACCTTCGAACTGAGGCTCTGGAATTTTGACAGAAATAATGGCTGTCAATCCTTCACGCACGTCGTCGCCAGTCAGATTTGAATTACCATCCTTCAGCACACCCGCTTTACGGGCGTAATCGTTGATAATACGTGTTAAAGCACTTTTGAAGCCGGATTCATGCGTTCCGCCCTCATGGGTATTAATATTATTCGCAAAAGAGTAGATGTTCTCTGTATACGAATCATTATATTGGAGAGCTACTTCAACCTGAATCATATCCCGTGAGCCTTCCACGTAGATTGGTTCCTCGTGCAGCGCTTCTTTTTTCTCATTCAGATATTTCACATATTCAACGATACCACCCTCATATTTGAACACGTTGGTGACATCGGTCCGCTCATCATGCAGTGAAAGCTCAATTCCTTTGTTAAGAAAAGCTAGCTCCCGAATACGAGTAAGCAGTGTCGCATATTCAAAGACCGTGGTTTCAGTAAAGATTTCAGGGTCCGGATGAAAAGTTGTAGTCGTACCTGTCTCTTCCGTATCTCCAACAACTTTGATCTCATACTGTGGTGCACCACGTCTGTATTCCTGCTGATAAATATGCCCATCACGCTTAACATTAACAACAACCTTCTCAGACAAGGCATTTACTACGGAGATACCCACACCGTGTAAGCCGCCTGATACTTTATATCCGCCGCCGCCGAATTTACCGCCTGCATGCAGTACTGTCATTACAACTTCAAGCGTCGACTTTTTAAGTTTTTCATTTTCACCTACAGGTATGCCACGTCCATTATCGATAACAGTAATCCCGTTATCCTCATGAATAATCACTTGAATCCGGTCACAATAACCTGCTAGGGCTTCATCGATACTATTATCTACGACCTCCCACACCAAGTGATGGAGACCTTTAGAACTAGTGGAACCAATATACATGCCCGGACGTTTCCGGACAGCTTCTAGCCCTTCCAGTACCTGAATCTGGCTCTCATCATATGTCGGTTGATTCATTGACATGCCTTCACCTACTTCTTTCAGATTATCTCTTTGTTACTAAACGCAAGTTATATTTCGAGCAAAATTTTGGCTCTTTTTTTGAGAGTGGAGGAGGAAATGGGGGAGTAATACACGATATTTTTAGTTACGACAATAGATTTTGCTTCCTCTTCACCAATCCGCTCAAGCTTCTTGTCCTGCTCAGAGTGAATGACGAATTGCTTAGACACCTTGGAAGATTTCTCAATCGAAATATCAAATATTGCAATTAACTCCGAAGAGCGAATAATCTTCTCCCCGCCCAAATGAATATACATGATCTTCCTCCGCTCTTTATAACTCCACTTTTCCATCATGAACATGATATAGGCTGGCGCCCTTTAATTTATCGGCATTCAGACCCTCAATCCCGGTAGCGGTAATGAATGTCTGTACCTTGCTTTGAAAGGTTTCAATAAGCTGGGTCTGTCGGTAAGGATCAAGCTCGGATAAAACATCATCAAGAAGCAGCACAGGATATTCTCCGATTTCTTCATGGATCAGCTCGATTTCCGCCAGCTTGAGCGATAAAGCCGTTGTACGCTGCTGTCCCTGAGAACCGTAGACCTGAGCTTCCCTTCCGTTGATAAAAAAGGACAGGTCATCCCGATGGGGACCCGTCAGCGTCATGCCGCGCCTGATTTCTTGTTCTCTCGTTTGTGATAACTTTAACATAAAATTGTCTAATAAGACAGCTTCATCTTCCTCATCCCGATCGCCGAAAGAGGGGACATAGAGCAATTTCAGTTCTTCTCCGCCGTTCGTAATCCCCCGGTGTATGCTTTCAGCCCATATTTGCAGCTTCTTTATGAATTGTTTCCTTTTTTTTACGATTTTAACACCGTGCTCCACAAGTTGAGCATCCCAGATTTCCAAAAGGTCTTTTCCCGCTGCCTCTTTCCCCCACAACTGCTTCAGCAAATTGCCCCTTTGTAAGAGAATCTTTTGATACTGCTGGAGGTGAAATAGATAACTGGGCTGGACTTGGCCAATCTCCATATCGAGAAAACGCCGTCTGATGCCAGGTGTGCCTTTCACTATCTCTAAATCTTCCGGTGCAAACATGACCACATTGAGTGATCCCACAAACTCACTAAGACGTCGTTGTTCTAGACCGTTAATCTTAGCTTTTTTACCTTTGGCAGATAGGGTGAGCTCTAGCTTGAGATCGCCGTACTTACGTTCTACCTCGGCAATGATCTGAGCAGCGTCTCCAGGGGCATCGAATGAGATAAGTTCGCGATCCTTCGAGGTGCGGTGGCTTTTGGTCATCGCCAGGACGAACAATGCCTCCATGAGGTTTGTTTTGCCTTGGGCGTTCTGACCCAGAATCAGATTCACATCGCCCAAGCTCTCCAGACGCAGCAGCCCGTAATTCCGATAATGCTGCAGACCGATATTTTTAACAAACACGAAATGGTTCCTCCCCTAGCCTACTCCTCTTTGACTCCTCCGCCTTCAACCTGAAATGTGCCGTTATCCTGCACTTCAATTTGATCACCCGGATAAAGTTTTCTTCCGCGCCGTTCCTCTACTTCTCCGTTAACAAGTACATGTCCTTCTTGCAGCAAAGCTTTAGCCATTCCACCTGTGGATACACAATCAGAAAGTTTCAGGAATTGATCCAGCTTAATATATCCACTGTGGATAAGTATTTTTTTCATGGTTTTTATCCTTTCAGCCACTTATCCACATGTTCATGAATGTTGGCATTAATTTGTTGTACGGTAAGGCAAAATAATATACAAGCTATTGGTTTGATCGAGCGGCTTCAAAATGATCGGACTCATCATTCCTGTAAATGCTATTACAAGCTGCTCACTCTCAATAACTTTTAGGACATCGAGCATATATTTGGAGTTGAAAGATATTTTGAGCGGTTCACCTTTGAAATCAATGACTTCAAGTTCTTCACGAACTTTACCAAGCTCAGAAGAGCTAGAAGAAATTTCAATACCACCTTGCTCGAGCGTCTGCATGCGCACAATATTGGTTTTTTCTTCGCGGGACAGCAAATAAGCGCGATCAATCGATTCGCTTAATTTTTTTGTGTCCAAAGTTAGTTCTGTTTTGTAGGTTGTTGGAATAATTCTAGAAGTATCCGGATAAATTCCATCAAGGATCCGTGAATAGAACAGTACTTTGTCGATTTTAAAGAGAACTTGATTGTCCGCAACCACAATATCAACGAGCATATTTTGATCAGGAATAATTTTGCTTAGCTCATTAAGGGTTTTACCGGCGATTACGATATTTGCAAATTGGACATTCTCCGTACCTTCTAGTCTTGCTGCTCTTGTAGCTAAGCGGTGACGGTCTGTCGCTGTAAACTTAAACTCATTATCAGCCAGATTCCACAGTATACCTGTTAAAATCGGAGTTGTCTCTTGGGTAGAAATAGAAAAAGCGGTTTGTTTAATCATATTTTTCAGCAAATCACCTGGCAGGGAGATAGTATCGTTCTCCTCAATACTCGGTAGCACCGGGAATTCTTCAGGGTCTAAACCTACGATCTGAATCTCAGTGGATCCAGAAGAAATATACGTTTGGAATCCTTCTTTAACTTCCATGTGAATCTCTTTGGAGGGCAGCTTCTTAATAATTTCGACGAAAAATTTAGCGGGAAGAACAACACTTCCTGGCTGATCTATCTTCACGATCGTATGGCTGTCATTCTCTGCTGGAATAAACGATTGAATCGAAATATCGGTGTCGCTTGCAGTTAATGTGACGCCTTGATGGCTAACTTCCACCTTAATACCGGTCAGAATAGGGATGGTTGTTCTACTGGAGATAGCTTTGGATACGTGTTGAATGGATTCGTTGAGTTCATTTTTAAGAATGCTTATTTTCATGATTTCACTCCTAGCTGAAAAATTGGGAATTTCGTTGTATTGGTATCTCTTTATTACGCGTCTTTACATGATGAATTATTATAGTTATTTAATAGTATTAGTAGTAGGGGCGTCTAATATGTGGATAACCCTATCAAATAGCATAAAATTAAGCCTACCCACATGTGTATAGATTGTGTATAGGCTCTTTGTTCCTCTTAGGAAGGATTTTTAATTTTCTCCGCAAGATTATTTACCACTTTGTACAACTCCTGATCGACCTTTAATGACTGTGTAATTTTGTCATGCGCATGAATTACGGTCGTATGGTCACGTCCTCCGAATGCCTCACCAATCTTAGGGAGCGAATAATCGGTTAGTTCACGGGAGAGATACATTGCGATTTGACGTGGAAAAGCTACGGCTTTCGTACGTTTTCGCGCTTTGAAGTCTTCAAGGCGTAAATTGTAGTATTCACCGACTTTTTGCTGAATATCAGCGATGGTAATCATCTTAGGCCGGCTGGAAGGAATAATATCCTTGAGTGCTTCAGCTGCCAAATGAGTAGTTACATCCTGGTTAGTTAGCGAAGAGTAAGCAACAACCCGGATTAATGCACCCTCCAGCTCACGAATATTGGTGTCAATCTGGTTAGCAATATACATCATGGCCTCATTAGGGATATCAAGGTTCTCTGCCTTCGCCTTTTTGCGCAAAATCGCAATTCGGGTTTCTAGATCGGGTGGTTGAATATCCGTAATCAAGCCCCACTCGAACCGGGAACGTAGCCGTTCTTCCAGTGTGGGAATTTCCTTTGGCGGTCGGTCGCTGGAGATGATAATTTGCTTGCGTTCTTCGTGGAGCGCATTGAACGTATGAAAAAACTCCTCCTGCGTGGACTCTTTTCCAGCGAGGAATTGAATATCGTCAATAAGCAAAATGTCAACGTTACGATACTTATTGCGGAAGCTTTCACCGCGGTTATCACGAATTGAATTGATAAATTCATTCGTGAATTTCTCTGATGAGATGTAAATAACCTTGTTATTCGGGTTATGTTCTAGAACATAGTGCCCAATGGCATGCATTAAATGGGTTTTGCCCAGACCTACACCACCATATAAAAACAAGGGATTGTATGCTTTGGCCGGCGCTTCGGCTACTGCCAGTGAGGCTGCATGCGCAAAACGGTTGCCGGAGCCGATTACAAAAGTGTCAAAAGTGTACTTGGGATTGAGTAGATGCGTTTGCGCTTCTTCTCGTGATACTACGGGAGTGGGAGCGGATTGTTGAACTACAAGCTCAGGCGGCTTGCTTTCTTCAATCACGAATTTTACATCCACTTGTTTCCCAGTGACTTCGTAGACCGTTGCTCCTACTAGTTTGGTGTAGCGACTTTCCAGCCATTCTACTGCGAACGTTGTAGGTGCCGAGATAATGAGAACCTGGGAGTTGAAGGTTATCGCTTTAGTAGCCTTAAACCAGGTATCAAAGCTCGGCTTGCTTAATTTGGTTTGAATAATCGATAAAATTTGCTGCCATAATTCGGAAGTATGGCTGTCCACAGACTGTCACTCCTTTAAATCTTCCAAATGTGGCATCAGCCATGAAGTGGAAATGTCGAAGAAAATAGGTTGGTGCTGATATTTATCCCCAGTAGGCAATATGAAGAGACAAAAAAATATGGATAAATTTGATTTGTTCACAACTTTATCCACAGCTTGTTGATAATTAAGAGAACAAACAAATCTATTCACATTCAAAAGTAATACCATCATAGCAAAACGCCCCTTATTTTTCAATGAGCAGGGCTATTTTATCCACAAATTCAAGCACTTGTGTACAATTATTAGGAACACCACTACATATTGTTGATAATTTGTTTACGGTTCGACACTTTACGCCAAAGCTTCGATAATTTTATACACAGGTTGTGCTCATCTGTGAGTAGTCGACTTTATTTTTTGATCACAGGTGGATAACTGTCATATCTTGTGGATTACTTTTTTTCTAATGGGAGTTGTGGATAAGCGGCTTGAATTAGAGGGAGGGTCTGGAGCCAGCAGTAGGTTGACTTTTGCGCATAAAATATGTTTAAATATATAAAGGTGTTTTCTGTAAGGATATGTCTCGATAATTAAATGATGATTCATGTAGATACTGTCCCTACTATAAGGACGGCTTAGACCGTTTCTGCTTATATGACAGTAATTAAGTTCCTGTAAGGGAGGTGCAATTATGAGACCGACATTTAGACCAAATGTGAGCAAACGCAAGAAGGTTCACGGTTTCCGTAAAAGAATGAGCACGAAAAACGGCCGTAAAGTGCTGGCAGCTCGCCGCTTGAAAGGCAGAAAAGTTTTGAGTGCGTAAGTTAGGCCACTAAGGGACCACTCCGGTGGTCTTTTTTTACTGCTTTTTATTATTATTTGCTCTGCAAACGACTAGGATCTCGCTTAATGCGCTAGCTACACTTTGCGGGGCTATTTAACGTATATACAGAATTATTTTGTGAGAAGTTGAGAATATTTTTCTTTCTATAATATAGAAGGGAAATTTCAGCGTTGTAGTCGCGGTCGTTTATGGCGACATCCAAATGACTATACTATTAGAAGAAAAAAATTCGGAACGATACTTTTAACCGGATTTATGAAGGAGATTCCCGTGCACAAAAAGTTACGATTACGAAACCGTGCCGACTTCAGTCGTGTATATCGCCATGGGAAGTCATTTGCGAATCATCAATTTGTAGTGTATTGGTTTAGCAAAAAAGAGGTAGAGCGATTTAGAGTTGGGGTATCGGTCAGTAAAAAGGTTGGAAACGCGGTTGTCCGTAACCGAATGAGAAGATTGGTGAAGGAAATCGTTCGTCATCATGAGCCTGAAATTGCAGGTGGACTCGATATGGTGTTTATCGTAAGAAAAGGAGCGCTTTCCATGGAATACGCAGAGCTCGAAAAAAGCGTGCTGCATGTACTGCGCAAAGCCAAGCTACTCAAGGCTTCCCGCAAATAAAGGACGCATAAGAGGCTTGTTTATTTGTATTCATAATTATGGTATGATTTACGGTGGAATGGAATGTTCAAGAGAGGGGTTTTGAAGTGTCTCTAATGAAGACTAGACGGGGAAAATGGTTTCTCCTCATCACAGTGATGGTGTTGTCGTTAGCTGTTCTGTCGGGATGCGCTCCGTCAGCTGCTGTTACGCACACTACGGAGGATTTAAAGAATGGAGGCTTCTGGCAAAGTAATGTTGTGTATTATTTCGCCATTGCCTTGGACAAGTTTGCTGATTGGTTTAACGGAGAATATGGTTTAGCCGTACTTGTGATGGTTATTATTGTCCGCACGTTGATTCTTCCGCTTACGATTAAACAGGTGAAGAGCTCGCGGGCAATGCAAGCCATTCAACCGGAACTCCAAAAGATCCAGAAAAAATATAAAGACACACCTGAAAAGGTGCAGCAAGAAACGATGCGTTTGTTCCAAGAGAATAAGGTTAATCCAATGGCGGGTTGTTTACCGCTGATCGTACAAATGCCTATCTTTATCGCTCTCTACAACTCGATCTACTATAATCCACATCTACGGGAGCACTCCTTCTTATGGCTGGAGCTAGGTAAGCCGGATCATCTGTTTATCTTACCAGTGCTTGCAGCATTAACAACATTTATACAAACTAGAATGATGACTAAAATGAACCCGATGCAACAACAAGGGCCGATGCAGTTCATGATGATGATCTATCCAGTTCTGATTTTCGTTATGTCCTACAACTTCCCAGCAGCATTGCCGCTATACTGGGTTTACAGTAACATTTACACTATTGTTCAGAACTATTTCTTATATCGCAACAACGATAAACATAAATTGGCAATCGCAAGTGCTGTGAAAAGTACAGATGACTCAACTGCTGTGAAGAGCAAAGGCGGCAGTAAAGCATCGAAGGGAGCCAAAAAGTCAAAATGAGCAAAGTCGTCGCAACAGGGAAAACCATTGAAGAAGCTGTAGAACGGGGACTAACCCAGCTTGGAGTTCAAAAGGACCGGGTAACGGTCAACGTACTTGAGCAGCCATCAAGAGGATTCCTGGGATTGATCGGTGCGAAAGGTGCCAAGGTTGAGTTAACCTTGATAGCCGAAGCCGCACCGGCATCAGCGGCGAGTGCTCCGTCACTGCCTCAGCAGTCAACAAGAGAGAGCAAACAGGAGGCTAACGGCGGTGTGCCACGCCAAGATTCCGGACAACCGGTGGAGGAAGCTTACCAAGAAGCCGTTCATTTCATTGTGGATGTCGCTAAGAGCATGGGGCTCGAAGTGGAAGTCGAAATCGTCCACACTAAGGAATCCACGATTCTGCAGATATCAGGTCCAGATTTGGGACTGTTGATTGGTAGAAGAGGACAAACTCTCGATGCTCTGCAGTATTTGGCTAATATCGTAGCTAATCGTTACTCCGACAGTTTTATACGGCTTGTGCTAGATGCGGAGAACTTCCGTGAGCGGCGTAAAAAAACTCTCGAAGAGCTGGCTGATCGTTTAGCAAGTCGTGTCATTCGGACTCGTAAAGAGGTAGTACTGGAACCGATGTCGCCTCAGGAGCGGAAAATTATTCACTCCAGATTACAGGATCATCGGCAAGTGAATACCCTTAGTAAGGGCGAAGAGCCAAATCGCCGCGTCGTTATAACTTTGAAGTAAAGACTATATGATGCAATGACTCCTTGACCAATGTAAGGGGTCATTGCTTTTTTAACAATATAAGACCGTTTATGATCAAAAAAAATATAGGTTTTGGGGTGAAAAACAGCATGCTTAGTGACACCATTGCTGCCGTATCGACGGCATTAGGCGAGGGAGGAATTGCTATTATTCGGGTAAGTGGCCCTCAGGCTATTTCCCAAGTGGCGCCTTTGTTTCGTAGCCGAGTTCCGTTAACTGAAGCGGAATCGCATACCGTTCATTATGGGCATATCGTTAGTCCGGATAACGGAGAGAAGATGGAAGAAGTACTTGTAACCGTAATGAAAGGCCCACGTTCTTTTACGACCGAGGATGTAGTAGAGATCAGTGCTCATGGTGGTGTAATTTCTGTAAGAAGGGTGATGGATTTACTTCTTCAGCAGGAGATAAGGTTAGCCGAGCCGGGTGAGTTCACCAAGCGTGCTTTCTTGGGCGGACGTATTGATTTATCACAGGCTGAGGCGGTTATTGATCTCATTCGCTCGAAGTCGGATCGTGCGTTTTCTGTGGCTTTAAAGCAGGTCAGTGGATCCTTGTCGGATCGAATTCATGCTTTGCGCCATACACTTATTGAGATGCTGGCTCATATCGAAGTGAATATAGATTATCCAGAGCATGATGTAGAATCCATGACAGCTGAATTTATTAAAGATAAAAGCAGTGAAGTGATGGAAGGAATCACAAAGCTTCTTAAGACTTCTAATGAAGGAAAAATTCTTCGTGAGGGGATAACGACAGCTATAGTTGGTCGCCCCAATGTTGGTAAATCTTCTTTATTAAACGCGTTAGCACGTGATAACAAAGCGATAGTAACAGATATTCCTGGAACAACACGTGATGTCATCGAAGAATATATAACGATAAACAACATTCCGCTTAAGCTGCTTGATACGGCGGGAATTCGTGAAACGATGGATGTAGTGGAGAAGATTGGCGTAGAACGTTCCAAGGCGGCAGTTAGTGATGCGGATCTGATTCTACTTGTGCTAAATGCTAACGAAGAGCTGCATGAGGACGAATTGGCATTGATGGAACAAATCCACGGTAGACAATGCCTAGTGATCATGAATAAAATGGACTTACCGGCCAAACTGGATAAGGATAAGTTGCTCTCGTTCTTTGAGGAGTCCAACATCGTACCGATGTCTGTTCTGGAAGAGGAAGGTCTAGACAAACTTGAAGATGCCATTTCGACACTCTTTTTTGGTGGAAAGCTGGAATCGGGTGACTTGACATATGTAAGTAATGTGAGACATATTGCACTGCTTAAAAAAGCCTATAAATCACTACAGGATGCATACGATGCGGCCGAACAGTATATTCCAATTGATATGATTCAAATCGATGTACGGCTAGCATGGGAACAACTCGGTGAAATTATTGGCGATACGGCAGCGGACTCGTTGTTAGATCAAATATTCTCACAATTTTGTTTAGGAAAATAGGTTTTACATTTTAATATAACATTAGGGGGAAACAGGACATGAGTTATGATGGAGGCAACTATGACGTAATCGTCATTGGCGCCGGTCATGCCGGTTGCGAAGCAGCTCTAGCGTCAGCACGAATGGGCTGCAGCACGTTGATGATCACAATTAACCTGGATATGGTTGCATTCATGCCCTGCAATCCGTCCATAGGCGGACCTGCCAAAGGACATGTGGTGCGTGAGATTGATGCGCTAGGCGGAGAAATGGGCCGTAATATAGATAAGACTTTTATTCAGCTTCGTATGCTTAACACAGGGAAGGGACCTGCGGTGCATGCATTGCGTGCACAAGCAGATAAGTTCTTGTACCAACATACAATGAAGGAAACGATGGAGAAAACGCCTAATTTGACGCTTCGTCAAGGGATGGTTGAGCGTTTAATCGTTGAGGATGGACGTTGTGCGGGTGTAGTTACGAAGACAGGAACGGAATACCATAGTAAGACTGTTATCCTGACTACAGGTACTTACCTGCGTGGTAAAGTGATCATGGGTGAACTGACATATGAGAGTGGACCTAACAATCAGCAGCCATCAGTGAAGCTGTCTGAGAATTTGCGGGAGCTTGGTTTTGAATTGGTACGTTTTAAGACAGGTACACCACCACGTGTACATCGCGATACGATCGATTTCTCGAAGACAGAAATTCAACCCGGCGACGATGAGCCTAAATTCTTTTCGTTTGAAACGAAATCATCCAACAATGAACAGCTTCCTTGTTGGTTAACTTATACCTCTGAGGTTACTCATCAGATTATTAATGACAACCTTCATCGTGCGCCGATGTTCACGGGTATTATTGAAGGAACAGGTCCACGCTATTGCCCATCTATTGAAGATAAAGTAGTAAGATTTAGTGATAAATCTAAGCATCAGATCTTTTTAGAGCCAGAAGGAAAAAATACATCGGAATACTATGTACAAGGTCTGTCGACTAGTCTTCCTGAGGATGTACAGCTGGCGATTCTGCGTTCCATCCCTGGTATGGAAAAGGTAGAGATGATGCGTAACGGCTATGCTATTGAATATGATGCAATGGTTCCTACACAGCTATGGCCATCTCTTGAAACTAAACGTCTACCAGGTCTTTTCACTGCTGGACAAATCAATGGCACTTCCGGTTATGAAGAAGCAGCTGGACAAGGTGTAATGGCTGGAATTAATGCAGCGCGCAAAGTGCAAGACAAAGAACCCGTAATCTTAGATCGTTCACAGGGATACATTGGTGTACTCATTGATGATCTGGTGACTAAAGGCACTAATGAACCTTACCGTCTGCTTACTTCACGTGCAGAATATCGTTTGTTGCTTCGTCATGACAATGCAGATCTAAGACTTACACCTATCGGTTACGACATTGGTTTGATTACGCAGGAACGTTTCGATAACTTCACGGATAAAAAAGAACGGGTGGAGCGTGAAATTGTTCGTCTGCAAGAGACAAAGGTTAAACCTGTTGAGGTAAACCATGTACTAGCGCAATATGAATCGGCACCTATTGTAGACGGCAGTAATTTGCTTGTTTTGATGCGGCGTCCAGAGCTTGTATATAGCTTCGTAGATCAAGTCTCGCCATCACCGGAAATGCTGGATGCAGAAATGAAGGAGCAAGTGGAAATCCAAATCAAATATGCCGGATATATTGAAAAACAGCTCCAACATGTGGAGCGCTTGCAAAAGATGGAGAAGAAGAAAATTCCAGATGACATTAATTATAATGAAATCCATGGATTAGCGATGGAAGCGCGGCAGAAGCTGACTAAGATCCGTCCAATCTCTATCGGGCAGGCCTCTCGGATTGCGGGAGTCACACCTGCCGACATTTCTATTCTCCTCGTATATCTCGAGCATTACAACCGGGTAACCGCGGCGAAAGGATAATCTATGGATAATACGGAAGTTCAATTCACTCAGCTTTTACAAGAAAGAGGCATTACACTTACAGCAGAACAATTGGAGCAATTCGATCTTTACTATAAGGAACTCGTATCCTGGAATGAAAAAATGAATCTCACTGGAATAACAGAGCGTGAGCAGGTTTACACGAAACATTTTTATGATTCGATCTCTCTAGCCTTTTTCCTTAATATCAATGAGATAAACAATTTGGCAGATATCGGTTCGGGAGCCGGGTTTCCAGGCATTCCGCTTAAGATTTGTTTTCCACATTTGAAACTTACGATCATTGATTCATTAAGTAAAAGAATCTCTTTTCTGAAGCATGTCTGTACTACGTTGAAATTAACTGATGTGCAATTGATTCATGGTCGAGCGGAGGATATTGCCCGGCAATTCAAGCATCGTGACGCCTATGATTTGGTGACTGCGCGTGCAGTGGCAAGATTATCCTTGTTGAATGAGTTTTGTCTTCCTTTCACACGTAAGGATGGAGTTTTTGCTGCCATGAAGGGAAGCGATCCATCAGAAGAATTAAGTGAGGCGAAGTACAGCTTAAAAGAGCTTCGTGCTCAACTTGGTAAAGTAGAGTCGTTCAGCTTGCCTGTGGAAGAGTCGGCGCGACATATTGTCATTATTCATAAGACAGGTGCTACTCCTGCTAAGTACCCACGAAAAGCGGGAATTCCTGCCAAAACACCACTTATCAAATAATGTTTCACGTGAAACATTATAGATTGACAAATATATTTAAGGTCATCTTCTTTTTAGAGGATGACCTTTTTTGAGTGGAATTGCGATAATGATCTTAAATGAACGTTAATTAAAAGATAAACTAAATTGATATGTTTATTAAGCGGCTATCATTATGAAAATGCAGGAAAAATAGGTCTTTACGGAGAATATGATTATGTAGAGAAAAGTGATAGAATAGCATAGTAGACTTTTAATTTTGTATATAACTCCTTCTCTGTACTCTTGTTCGAAAGAAGGAGAGATTATGATGCCTGATAGCTGCAGGCTATTTCATAATATCAGAATGTTTTTTATTGCTGTACGATACGCTTTCCGAGAAGAAGGTCAAGAAGATCGTACTATAACGAAATTAGGTGGTTATGAACGGAATGAAAGAACAATTTACCAAGCTATTTGGATTTACCGAGCGGAGCAGCGGAGAAGAGATTAAACAAATACCAGTTCATGAGGTCATTAGCAGTCCTTACCAACCACGGACGATATTCGATGACGACAAGATCGATGAGTTGTGCCAGACGATTAAAACTCATGGGGTCATTCAACCCATAGTTGTACGCATGCGAGATTCCGTGTACGAGATCATTGCAGGTGAACGACGCTGGCGTGCGGTCAAAAAGCTTGGTTTAGAGACGATTCCAGCCATTGTTCGTGAATTCAATGATTCACAGGCCGCATCTATTGCGCTTATAGAAAACTTACAGCGTGAGGGCTTGACCTCTATTGAAGAAGCTGTTGCTTATCAAAAGTTAATTGATCTTCATCAATTGACACAAGAAAGCTTAGCACAACGACTAGGTAAAAGTCAGTCTACCATAGCTAATAAAATTCGCTTACTTAATTTACCTGAAGAGGTTAAGACGGCGTTAATGGAGCGTCAGATTTCTGAAAGACATGCACGTTCATTATTATCACTTGATAGTGTGGAGATGCAACTGAAAGTGTTGGCAGAAATCATTTCAAAAGGCTTAAATGTTAAACAAACAGAAGCTCGTATTGCTTTCTACAAACAAGTCTCACAAACTAAAAAATCAAAGCGGGTCTCCTATACCAAGGATGTTCGTCTAGCTCTTAATACAATTCGTCAATCTATTGATATGGTGTCAGGCTCAGGGATGGAAATCAAAACGTCAGAAAATGACCGTGGTGACCATTACGAGATTGTAATCCAAATCCCCAAAAGATAAATTGTTTCAAAAGCTAAAGGCGGCCTTGAGGTGATTGGCCGCCTTTGGTGTGGCTAGAATCGGGATGTGTTGGCCAGGCCTGTAATTTAAAGTTCCAGTATATAATAGTTGTCTATATTCTTCATAAAGTGTGACGCTATATCAGCGTCAGGAACATTTGTACTTGCGATCTACGAGAAGATTCTTCCTAACTATTCGAGGTGAAATAAGTGTCCAAGATTATTGCCATAGCAAATCAAAAAGGCGGTGTCGGTAAAACAACAACCTCCGTGAACCTAGGTGCCGGTATGGCTACATTAGGAAAAAGAGTGCTTCTAGTTGATATCGATCCTCAAGGTAACACTACTAGCGGCGTTGGCGTCAACAAGGCGGACGTGGCGAATTGTATATATGACATTCTTATAAATGAGGTAAATCCTCTAGAAACCATACTGGAAACTCAAAATGAAGGACTGCATATCATTCCAGCGACCATTCAATTAGCGGGTGCGGAAATCGAGTTAGTATCGACGATTTCCAGAGAGCTAAAGCTAAAAAAGGCGCTGAATGCGGTTAAAAACAATTATGATTATATTATCATCGATTGTCCTCCTTCACTTGGCATTTTAACAATCAATTCCCTTACTGCAGCGGATTCGGTAATCATCCCGATCCAGTGTGAATATTATGCGCTTGAGGGTCTGAGTCAGCTCTTAAACACCGTTCGTCTGGTGCAAAAAAATCTCAACCCGCATCTGAAGATAGAGGGAGTATTATTGACTATGCTTGATGCCCGGACCAATCTGGGAATTCAAGTGATAGAAGAGGTTAAAAAGTATTTCCAAGAAAAAGTATATAGAACGATTATCCCTCGGAATGTCCGGTTAAGTGAAGCGCCGTCACATGGGCAATCCATTATTACTTATGATCCTCGCTCTAAAGGAGCGGAAGTGTATTTAGAGTTGGCAAAGGAAGTGATTTCTTATGAGTAAACGATTAGGAAAAGGTCTGGATGCGCTAATTCCATCTTTATCAATTAATGAAGATGATAAGGTAGTTGAGATCCCTTTAGCTCAACTTCGGGCTAATCCATATCAACCGCGCAAAGATTTTAATGAAGAGGCCATTCAAGAACTAGCAGAATCTATCAGACAACATGGCGTGATTCAGCCGATCATTGTTCGTAGCGTATTGAAGGGGTATGAGATCATTGCCGGCGAACGCAGATTCCGTGCCTCTCAATATTGTGGCAAAGCTACAATTCCAGCAGTCGTTAGAAATCTTAGTGATCAGCAAGTCATGGAGATTGCATTAATCGAGAACTTGCAACGTGAGAACCTTAATGCAATGGAAATTGCAGTGGCTTACCAAGGCTTAATGGATCAGTTTTCACTCACGCAGGAAGAACTCTCGCTTAAGGTAGGAAAGTCCAGATCTCATATCGCTAACTTCCTGAGATTGCTTTCTTTACCTGAAGAAGTAAAAGAATATGTTTCACGTGGAACAATGTCAATGGGGCACGCGCGGGCAATTGTTGCTTTAAAGGATCCAGAAGTAATTAAACAACTGGCCGAACAATGCGTGGAACAACAGTGGAGTGTAAGAGAGCTAGAAGAAACAGTAAAGAACTTGGACCGAAAACCTACTAATGGAGTTAAAGTCAAAGTTATTAAACGTGATCCCTATATTGATAATGTAGAGGAAGTATTACGCGAACGTTTTAAAACAACGGTGAAAATAAAACAGGGTAAGGAAAAAGGGAAGATTGAACTGAATTACTACAGTGCTCAGGATTTAGAAAGATTGTTGGAATTATTGGGTAACTAAATGGGTATCTATGCCAAGAACATATCCTGAGATATCCTTAATCGGATAATTAGGGGTATGTTTTTTTGAATAAGTTGATTAAAAAAGGGTAATAGACGAGGAGCGAGGTTATGGAAGTCTTCGTATATCTGGATCATGCAGCTACTTCGTGGCCGAAACCACCAGAGGTTGCAGCTGCGATGATGAATGCTCTGCAGTCAGGAGCAAATGCTGGTAGAGGTAATTACTCGCTAGCGATAGGAAGCGGTCGAGTGTTAGTAAAGACGCGGAGTGTGCTGGCGGGATTGTTCGGTGTATCTAATGCGCAAGATATAGCTTTTACCCAAAATACTACGATGAGTTTGAATATGGCGATCAGAGGGACGCTTAAAGCGGGAGATCACGTGATTTCAACGATGACAGAACACAATTCTGTGAGACGGCCGCTGGAATACTTGCGTAAGACACTAGGGATAAAAGTTGATTATCTAAAAGTGGATCGTGAAGGGCAATTGGATTTAAAAGAACTCAAAAATGCTTTCCAGCCGAATACCAAAATGGTGATCTGCAATCACAGCTCTAATTTACTAGGAAGTATACTCCCTATCGGTGATATTGGTGATATCGTTAAATCGCATGGTGCTGTGTTTCTAGTGGATGCAGCTCAAAGTGCAGGCTCAATTGATATTGATGTTAAAAAAATGAATATCGACTTATTGGCATTTCCGGGGCATAAAGGGCTACTTGGACCACAAGGAACCGGTGGGCTTTATATATCACCTGAATTGGATCTTGAACCCTTAATGCATGGAGGAACGGGGAGTCAATCTGAAAACAGTGAACAGCCCTCTGTCCGTCCAGATCGGTATGAAGCGGGGACGCAAAATACGGTAGGGATTGCCGGTTTACTAGCAGGTGTTCAAAAGGTACAATCTTTAGGGATAAGCATTATTCATGAAAAAGAATGGACATTAACCCAAAGACTTATGGAGGGGTTGTCCCACATTCCAGGCATTAGACTATTAGGGCCCTCACTAGGGGCGCCAAGAACCGGTATTGTATCGTTTGTAGTAGATGGAGAAGAGTCGGCGAATATTGCTTACCGTCTAGATCGTGATTATAAAATTGCGGTCAGAGCGGGTATGCATTGTACCCCTTTGGCACATAAGGCGGTTGACACGCTAGAGAGTGGTGCTGTTCGGGCGAGTGTAGGTGTAGATACGACAGAGCATAATATAAGCAGAATGCTGGCTGCTATGGATGAGTTATATGGCAATGCCCGCAGCAGATGAATAAAAAGGATGGTCCATTCATGTCTGAATTAAATCAATTAATTAGTGAGCAGTTGCAGTGGTTTGTGTTTGGTTTTACAGTAATTATGTTGGTGCTGATAATCACTGTGATCGCCCAGGGGGCTAAGCTGCGTGCTTTGCGGCGTAAATATGAGGCCATGATGGCTGGAAGCGGTGTGGAGGATCTGGAAGGCCTTCTAATTGATCTGAAGAACCAAAGCGACATGCTGGAAGAAGAACAACGTGAGCAAAAAACCGTATTAGAAGCAACTCAAACTAGAATGCGTGGCATGAAGTCCAATATTGCGCTGAAGCGTTATAATGCCTTTGGTGAACGTGGCAATGATCTGAGTTTCTCAGTCGCTATACTGGATGACAACAGTAGTGGTATTGTATTAACCAGTCTTCATAATCGTGAGAATTCTTACATTTACTCTAAACCTATGCAGAATGGCGAATCACAATATGTCCTATCACCTGAAGAAAAAGAAGTAGTCACTCTCGCGTTGCAGCGGACCTAGCATGAAGATTCCATTGCTTTAAGGCAGAATATAGACTCGTAGCTATAATATCAGATAATCGCATAACTAAACTTAATCGCGTGTTCTGTAATACAAAATACTCCATAAAGCCGCCGACATTAACGATTCCCGTCAAATGGATATCACCTACCGGCGGCAATTGTTTATTTACGCCAGCACCTGGTCTCAAAGGCCCTTCAACGACTTGGATGCATCCCACACTAGTAGAGTGACCTAAACAAGCATCTATACCGATGATAAAGGGGTTACTATATCTTTCGTTGATTAGAGATAGAGTTTCCTCAAGGTTAACGGCATGGACAGGCTCCTCAAGAGTTCCATATAAATGAAACAGCGGACTATGAAAACGTGACAATGCAGTGCCAACAAGAGGGCCAAGAGAGTCTCCTGTGGATCGGTCCGTACCTACACAAATGACGACAATCTGTGTTTCCGGGCGTGTACGTGCAAAGTGAAACAGTAGTCGGTGGGTAATAGCAGAATAGATATCGGGATCGGTATGTGATATTTTTAAACAGGACGTTTCTTGCGCTGATGTAGCTTTGGATGAAAAATTCATACCATCTTCCTTTCTGAAGCTGATTCTATTTGATGGTATCTAGTATATGGATAGAAGAGGGGTTTTATACTACAGCGGCAAGAGATAGGACGATAAACCTATGGGAGGCGTAACGTATATGCAGGAAGAGATGTTGATCGCGTTTGACTCTACCCAGCAGGCGCTTCGTGCTGAAATGCTGCTTGAGTATGCGGAAATTGAAATTGATATATTTCCAACCCCGAAAGAGATCACGGCAGGATGCGCGATATCGATTCAGTTTTATCAAAGTGCACTGGAAGAGGTACAAAGGATAGTAACGGAACAGAATATCGAAATACGCGGTATCTACGGAAAACACAACGAGAACTACATACTGATTGAGAGGTAGGGAGGACTATACAATATGAATAGGTGGATATTAGAGGCTACTACTCCCGGTGATGCTGTAAAAGATGCCTTGCGTTTTAAAGATAAGGTGTGGAATTGGTTTACCGATGCTGATATGTGGGCCGATGTCTTATTCTCAGGACTACGAATTCTTATTATTTTTCTCTTAACTAGGGTTATTATTAAGATTGTTTCTAATATTATTGATCGTTCGCTTGAACGTAAAACGGGTGGCAGAATTCTGTCTAACACACGAAGGTTTACTACGGTAGGGGAATTGATGAAAAATGTAGTAACGGTTATCTGTAATTTTGTGATGATCATGCTCGTTCTTTCAGAGTTCCACTTCGATTTAGCACCCTTGTTGGCCGGAGCAGGTGTACTTGGTCTGGCAGTAGGTTTTGGAGCACAAAGTCTGGTGAAGGATGTTATTACAGGGTTCTTTATTATTTTGGAGGATCAATTTGCGGTTGGTGATGTAATTCAGACAGGTACTTATAAAGGGACTGTAGAATTAATCGGATTGCGAACAACAAGACTGTTAAGTGCAACCGGAGAAGTATTTATTATCCCTAATGGACTAATTACGAATGTGACGAACTATTCTCTTTCCAATGCATTGGCTGTAGTTGATGTTCCTGTTAAAATGGAGCGAAGCTTGGAAGCCACGTTAGGATTAATTGGCGAGGCGCTAAAAGGAATAGAAGAACGTAACTCCAATGTGCTTGCTTACCCTAACGTGCTCGGAATACAGTCCATGAGTACCTCGGAATATGTGATTCGTATAGCTGCCAGCTGTGCTCCTAATGCAAGAGATGCAGCGGAAAGACAAATTCAGAACGACATAAAGCAGGCATTAGAGAAACAGAGCATGCTGGAACTAGCTCAAGCTGAAGAAGAAGCACGTAAGAAAGCAGAGGCAGAGGCGAAGGCTGAAATAGATCTTGCGAAAACAGAACATGCACTAGAAGTTACAGGGTCGGCAAACACTGGATCAAGACGGCAAATTGCAGCTACACAAGAAGGAGAAGAGGGGGAAGAATAGTGGAACGTAAAGTTTTTCAGCTTGGGGATATAGTGCAAATGAAGAAGCAGCATCCTTGTGGATCTAATGAGATGGAAATCATTCGCATGGGGATGGATATCCGAATTAAATGTACAGGCTGTCAGCATAGTGTTCTGATTCCCCGTGCTAAATTCGAGAAGAATATGAAGAAGGTACTGCGCTCTGCGGAGGAAAATACAGACAATAATTAAGCTTGCAAATGGCATGTCTGCATGATACAATTATTTTTGCTGCGGAGAGGTACCCAAGAGGCCCAAGGGGGCTGACTCGAAATCAGTTAGGCGTGTCAAAGCGTGCGTGGGTTCGAATCCCACCCTCTCCGCCACTTCAGCATATATAACATTTAATGATTCCTTCGTTCCTGTAACGGAGGTTTTTTTGTGTCTATAATAGCCGATATACAGGATAATATATAACGCAAAAAGAAGGGCCCTTTCGGGTCCTTCTTCAGGAGGCAGTACATCAATGATGTTGGAATTTCTCTGTTTATAGCGACTAAAGTGATTTAGGCGTTGCTGAGGCTAATGCTTTTTTAAGGCAATAACCCACTACTCTTCCCAGCTTACAATAGATGCTGAATCAGATCTCCTGTGATTGTGTTCGTCTACGACGGCCAACGGAACCACACCTCTCTTTTGTACTGCCTGAGTATAGTATGTGTAATGTCGTTTTTTTTATACACATTTATTTTTTAAATATGCTTGAATTAATGTACCCGTGCTTTTTCAACCTTTTTCCACTTTCGATTTTTGTTGGTGGTCTCAGGGAAGGTGTCCCCTTTTTCCATTTTAATGTGCTGTGGATTCGAAATCTCAGTATGGAAGCTTCGCGCTTCGCCTACCTCTGTGTACATGCCTGGATTGGGGGCCTTGTCGCCTTCTTCATATTCCGTTTTCTCACCCATCATTATTCCTCCTTTTTTAGTGTAGATGAATTCGTAATTATTGTGCGCAGGTAGTGATTTTTTCATGTAAAAAGAGGGGGAGGAGTTGTCCTGTATTAATATTGCTTGCACTCTGCTGTTCATTTTGGTATATTAATCAGGTGCGAGTCTATGTTTGTGCTCGTTCCTTGCTCCTGACGTGATTAGGGGCCTCAGACCATAAGGAGGTGAAAATTATGCGCAAATATGAAGTGATGTACATTATTCGTCCTGACATTGAACAAGAAGCCGTTCAAGCAGCAGTCGATAAATTCCAAGGCATCATCTCCAATGGCGGGGAAATTACAAAGCACGAAGTGCAAGGTAAACGCCGTCTTGCGTATGAGATCAAGAAATTCCGTGATGGCGTTTATGTTTTGGTTAACTTCAATGCAGAACCTGCAGTAGTTACTGAATTAGAACGTCTTATGAAGATTTCTGACGAAGTTATTCGTTATCTCATTACGAACGACGTTGCTTAAGATCTTGACAAGCTTTGTAATGAATCGCTCTAAAGGAGGGGACCAGAATTGTTGAACCGTATCATTTTGATCGGACGGTTGACCCGTGACCCGGAACTTCGTTATACTCCCGCTGGTGTTGCCGTAACGCAATTTACGCTAGCCGTAGATCGTAACTTTACGGGCCAGAACGGTGAACGTGAGGCAGACTTCATCCCGGTTGTAACCTGGAGACAGCTAGCAGAAACCTGTGCCAATTACTTGCGCAAAGGTCGTCTGACAGCAGTGGAAGGACGCATCCAAGTGCGGAATTATGAGAATAACGAAGGCAAACGTGTATACGTAACTGAAGTTATTGCTGATAATGTTCGTTTCCTGGAATCTTCACAGAGCCGTGAAGGTGGAAATACTTCAAGTGGTGCAAGTAGTATGCCTGAAGAGCCAGCATATGGTGGCGGTGGTAACGCTGGACGCGGAAATAACAACAATAATTTCTCGCGTAACAACAATACTCAAGATCCTTTTTCGGGCGATGGTAAACCGATTGATATATCGGATGATGATTTGCCATTTTAATTAGGAAGGACTGAAAAGAATATGGCTTTTAAACCAAGAGAAGGCGCTGACAACGACAAAAGACCGGCACGTCGTGGTGGACGCAACAAGCGTAAAAAAGTTTGCTTTTTCACTGTGAACAAGATTACTCACATTGATTATAAAGATACCGAACTTCTTAAGAAGTTCATCAGCGAACGTGGAAAGATTTTGCCACGTCGTGTAACAGGTACAAGTGCAAAATACCAACGCGCTCTTACCATTGCTGTAAAACGCTCGCGTCAAATCGCGTTGCTTCCTTACACAACGGAATAGGACGTTTTATAAAAGCAGTCGGGAAACCGGCTGCTTTTTTTGTATGCAGAAAAGGAAGCATTAATAGTAGGGTAAGCATGAAATCGAATTATTTGGGCGTTGAATCGTTTGACGTTGGAACTTTATTATGTTAAATTACAGCTATCCTATAACTAAAGGGGAAATTTTGATGTCGGTGACCGTTCTTAACTAGCAATTTCATAACACTTGATTAGGAAGGCTTTAGCAGGCTCGTCATGAGGCGATTACGTGCTCTATTTGAGTTCGTATTACGCAGCAGTCTGTTGTTCCTTACGGGTGGATGATTTAGTTAAGAACACACGAAGCGTCAAATGGCCTCTTTACGGCTGTTGTTCTCTTTGTAATTAACCGTGCTCTTATTGCACGGTTTTTTTGTTTTTCGGTACCTGTTCTCATTTCGGGGCCTTAGGACGATAGAGGGCATCAGTATAAAAAAGAAGGGCAAGGACTGCCATAGTGGCATTCTTTGCCCTTCTTTGCGTTATGGAGAATTAGGTCCAAACCAATAGAGATTTGAAGGAGGATTTGCTGTGAATTTACAAAGTCTAAACACGCTGGAATACGAAATCATTAAAACAGAGCTTGGGCGCCACGCAGTATCTTATGTAGGAAAAAAAGCTGTAGAAGAGCTTATGCCAATGACCTATTTGCCGACGATTCAAAGAGCAATGGAGGAAACTTCTGAAGCTAAAGAACTGCTGGAACGAGGATCGAGTGTACCCATTCCTTCATTAGAAGGCATTGAGTTGATCATGTCATTAATGGGGACTGGATATTTGTACAGTGAGCAAGATTTCACTGCGGTTGCTACATTTCTTAAGAGCTGTAGTCAACTGCGCAAATATATGGCCTCTAAAGAACAGAGTGCTCCACGGATTGCTGCATATGCATCTTCGTTGATGGAGTTAAATCACGTGAGGGAGGCTATTGATCGTTGTATCCGTTTTGGTGCGATTGATGATGGAGCAAGCAAGGGGTTAGAGCGAGTTCGTAAACGGATTGTAGTGGCTAAAGAACGTCTTCATAAAAAAATCGACGGAATTATGTCACGCCATCAATCGATTTTGCAGGAGAATATTTATAGTCAGCGAGGTGGGCGTTACGTTATCCCCGTAAAACGGGAATATCATAAACAAATAAAAGGATCGGTGCTTGATCAATCCACAAGTGGACAGACGGTGTTTATTGAACCAGACGAGATCGCTGCTCTCCAAATTGAGCTTGATTTACTTTTGGGTGAAGAGGCGCGAGAAGAAGCCGTAATCCTCAGCATGCTGACTAGCTTGGTAGAACAGGAACAGGCTGCCCTGCATCTTAATATTGAGGCTACGGGCACGTATGATTTTATTTTTGCTAAAGCTAAATATGCACGAACACTGGGGGCATCTTCTGTTACGCTGAATGCGAAAGGCTTTCTAAAGATGAATGGAGGCAGGCATCCCATGCTGAAGGGGATGATTCCGATCAATCTGGAGGTTGGTAAGGGGTATAAATCCCTCATCATTACAGGCCCAAATACAGGTGGTAAAACTGTGGTCCTTAAGACACTAGGGCTGCTGACGATCATGGCTCAATCGGGGCTGTTGATTCCGGTCGATGAGGGTAGCGAATTCACTATTTTTACGGATGTAATCAGTGTAATTGGCGACGGACAAAGTCTGGCACAATCACTCAGCACATTCTCGGCGCAAATGAAGAGTATTGAGGGAATGTTGAGAGATGCATCTAAGGGGGTGCTGCTGCTCATTGACGAGCTGGCGGCTGGTACGGATCCAGGGGAAGGCATTGCGCTCTCTATCGCGATTCTGGAAGAGCTGAGCCGTAAAGGGGCGAATATTATTGTTACTACACATTTTAATGAGCTAAAAGCCTTTGCAGCCGCAACGACGGGCTTTCAAAATGCGCGAATGGAATTTGATAAAGAAACGCTACAGCCGTTGTATCGATTGACGATTGGAGAAGCGGGGGAAAGTTACGCTCTGCAGATCGCTAAAAAGCTGGGGATACAGGATAACGTTATTAAGAGATCATGGGAAATCGTAGAGGCGCAGCAACAAAGGCTACAGAAAGGCAGTGGAGAGGCATGGGGAAATCTTTTCAGCAAAGATGGAGAACAGGAATATGCTGCACTTCCAGTAGAGGAACATGGCAATGCAGAAGAAGAGGCTGCTCCATCTGACCGCAGCAAGGAGAAGCTGATTCAATTTGAAATTGGAGATGCAGTTGTGGTAACGTCACTCGGCCGGACAGGGATCGTATATGAGAAGAGAGATCATTTAGGAATGGTTGGGGTGATGATCCAGAAGCAAAAAATGAAAATTAACCATAAGCGGTTGAAGCCCTATCTTTCAAAAGAAGAGCTATACCCGGAGGAATATGACTTTGATATTATTTTTGAGAGTAAGGATACACGTAAAAAGCGCAAGTTGATGCAGCGTAAACATGTTGAGGGTTTAACGATTACGCACAGAGATGAATAATAGATTCAATGAAGATCTGTCCACGAGACAGGTCTTTTTTTATAGATATAACGAAATAAGTGAATTTCAAGCAGGAGTAAAGGCCTAGGGCTTAGAAGTTATTGTAACCACCATAAAACTTTGTTACAGTAAAAATATTTATGTTCCATAACTTAAATGTAGATATACGTTCAACTAGAGAAGGGAAGAAACACATGAATAATAAGAAAATATGCAGGTTGTTGTTAACGCTGCTCGTGATGGCAACTCTATTGTCAGCATGTAGTAGAACAACTTCTAGCAGTAATCCATTATCTTCGCGCCATAATATAGTAGACGATAAGCCACAAGCTGGTGGAGTAGTTACCTACGGATTCTCCTCACCATTTACGGGTTTGTTTGAGCCTGCTTTTTATGAAGGTGAAGATGATTTTCATGTGCTGGAGTTTATTACTGAGCCGATGTTTCAGGTAAATGATGAACTAGTGACGGTTCCTAATATTGCCTCTTGGCAGGAATCTGATGATCATAAAGTATTTACCTTTAAAATTAAACCGGGAATCCGTTGGCATAACGGTGATGAATTAACGGTAGAGGATTGGAAATTCGCAATTGAAACTATTGCTAGTCCAGATTATACGGGCTCGCATTATTATAGTGTTGAAATGATTCAGGGTGCAGAGGCCTATCATGAGGGAGAAGCGAAGGGCATATCCGGATTGAAGGTTATAGATCCTTATACTTTGAAAATAACTGTAACTGCTGCACGGGTAAACACCATCGATAGTCTGTGGCCCTATCCGATGAATAAAAAATACTATACTGGAATTGCTGTTAAAGATATGCCTGAAAGTGACCAGATGCGAAAATCTCCTATAGGTATTGGCCCTTTTGAGGTTGAACATATTCAGCCTGGCCAGAGGGTAGAAATGAAACGTTTTGATCAATATTACAAGGGCAAAGCGCTATTGGATGGGATAGTGTATAAGGCATTTGACGATAAGGAAGTGGCTGAACGCTTTCAAACAGGAGAGATTGACATAGAGTCAGCCCCTCGGGATGCTTATGATGATCTAAAAGAACTGGATAATATTAACATCCTGCAAACTGCTGAGCTAGGCTATGAATATATAGGTTTTAAATTCGGGCATTGGGATACGGAAACCGAGACCATCGTAATGGATAATCCTAAATTTGAAGACAAAAGATTACGGCAAGCTATGTATTATGCTTTAGATCGTGAAGGGATCATCAAAGCATATTCCCACGGTCTAGCTGAGCCTGTAGAGACTCCTATATCTAGCACTAGCTGGGCGAAGATCCCTGATACTGAGATTAATGCTTATCTGTATAATCCTACAAAGGCCAAGGAACTGCTGGATGCTGCTGGGTTCTTGGATCTAGATGGTGACGGATTACGGGAAGACCCAAAGGGCCAGAAGCTGATGATCCATTTTGATTCTATGCTAGGCAGTCAAACAGCAGAGCTACGTACTAATGCCATTTTAAGAAATTGGCGTGATGTTGGACTCGATGTACAGCTAAACGGTGGAGCATTAAAGGAATTTCATGCTTTCTACGACGCAGTGGAAGCCGATGATCCGTCTATCGAACTATTTTACGGAGTATGGGGGCTAGCCAGTGATCCCGATCCAACAGGTCTATGGAGAGAAAATGATCTATGGAACTATCCCCGTTGGTCTTCCGAGCGGAATGAAGAGCTGATTCGTGAAGGCGTAAGTATGAAGGCATACGATATGGACTATCGTAAAGAAATATACTATGAGTGGCAGAAGCTGGTTAATGAAGAGGTACCTATGATCTTTTTTGCCGAACGAAAAGCGATAGTTCCAGTAAATAAGCGCCTACAGGGCGTTCGTGTGAATTCTATGAGTACGATTATAGATCCTTATAAATGGTGGATTAAGGAAGAGGACGAAAAATAAAATAATAATTTTTTGTGAAAAGTGAAATCAAATTGTAGTTTCATTCGTCATATATAGTATGGAGGATGACGACGATGAAGAGACGGATAGTAGTGGGGACAATCGCAGCTGTATTAGTCGTTGTCTTAATTGCGGTATGGAGGCCAACTGGGCTTGGTTTTAAACCGAATATTGACGCGGAATCAGCAGTGCTTCTAGATATGGATACCGGAGATATATGGGTGGATATTAATGGTGATGTACCCATGCCACCGGCCAGTGTATCTAAATTAATGACAGAAATGATTGTGCTGGATCAAATCTCCTCTGGAATGATTAGATGGGAGGATAGAGTCCCAATTAGTGCCTATGCAAGTAAAATGGGCGGCACAAGTCTCTCATTGAAGCGGGGAGAATTCTATACTATAAGAGAATTATTCGAAGGAGTCACTATTTATTCTGCCAACGATGCTACTGTTGCATTGGCTGAGTATATGGCTGGTTCAGAAGCCTCTTTTGTGCTCATGATGAACGACAAGGCACATAGTCTAGGCTTATCTTCTCGTACAATATTTACTAATGCAACGGGACTATCAGGTAAGGATCTTGGTTTCACTGATCCGAATATGCATATCAGCGGTGAGACTATGATGACAGCTCGTGATACCGCTAAATTGGCTGCCGCACTAATCTTTCATCATCCAGATATTCTTAATATTTCCAGCCGTACACAAATGCATTTGAAGAATAAGGGGCTATATGTAAGTAATAGCAATTTCATGTTGCCAGCTATGGGTGGCATTTACGCTTATGAGGGTACAGACGGTTTAAAGACTGGACATAATAACCGGGCAGGGTACTGTATTGCAGGCTCGGCTCAGCGGGATGGGCATAGGCTTATTGCAGTCGTTATGGGGGCAAAGACTTATGAGAGCCGATTTGAAGGGGCAGCAAAATTATTTGATTACGGATTTTTCCGTGGTTTACAATCCGGAGATCGGGTTAAACATATGATGAATCCGCTCAGAATTAGGAACTAAAGTCGGAGCGCCATACCAGTATTTATTACTTGGTTTGGTGCTTTTTCCCTATTCATGTCGTTATTTGTGGTTTCTTTTTATCCATTTAGTGATTACAATAGAAATATTGTTTTAGTGCACATTATTTTAGAACCGCAAAAAAACTTTTTTTCTATAATTTTGAATGACCTGAATTTCTTGAAAGGGGGGACAATAAGATAATGGAATAAGGGTCAGTTGATCGCCGTGAGAAATAAAGTCATGACTGCCTGATAAAGATTCAGGAAGCATTATATATATGGCAAGCAATTATTCTACAATAAAGAAGGAATCAAAAATGAAGGAATCAAAGATGAAAAAAATAAAGAAAAGATATATCGCCCTCATTGTTCTTGTTGTTATTATAGCGGGAGGCTTTCTGTTTCGTAATTCCCTGGCTGTATTAGCCTTCGACCTCTTTTTGTCTGATCGGGTTGAAACTAAGCTAAAGGAAGAATCTTACCAGCCGCTTAAGGATGATAATAAGGTTAAGCCAGAACCGGTTGTGTACAAGAGCGATCCGTTCTCAATTATGCTCTTAGGTACCGATCAACGTGATAATGAAACGGCACGTTCAGATACCATGATGTACGCTGTTGTTCGGCCTGAGGACTATAAGATCCTGCTCATTTCTATTCCGCGTGATACGTATACGGAAATTATAGGTCATAAGGATAATAAAAAGGATAAGATTACACATGCCTATGCTTTTGGGGGGCAACAGATGGCCAAGGATTCTCTAGAAGCTCTGCTTGGTCATGATATTCAATATTATGCGACAATAAATTTCCAAGGACTCAAGGATGCTGTAGATGCTATTGGAGGCGTTCCGCTGCCGATTAAGAAAGACATTGTGAACAAGGGTAAGGATCATGAAAAGTTTACAATTGAAGCTGGAAAGTCGCTTTATAACGGACAAGAAGCACTGAACTATACGCGTTATCGTGAGGATAGTGACTTTAACCGTACCAAACGCCAACAGGTTTTTATTGATGTTGTAGCGAATAAAATGTTATCGATCAGTCAAATTGGCAACATTCCGAAGTTGCTGGATATTATGGGAGATAATTTCAAAACCGATATAGAGCCTTCGATGATCATTAGTCTAGCCAAAAAATTTATGGGCGGAAAAGGCATGGATATCTCAAGCTTCACAGTTATGGGTGAAGGTAAACGTATGGATGGTGTTTACTATGATATCGTTGATGAAGAGGATTTGAGTGAAGCTAAGGCGATGATCGACAACTGGATGAGTGCAGCAACACCTGTAGATCAACTAATTGAGCCGGGAAAAGCAAGTAATGCACTGGAGCCTAAATCAACAGCAGTTACGCAATAATTCTAAAGTGGAGTTCAAACTCATATAATTAATTGCAGCAGCCATTCACATTCTTATGGCTGCTGCTTACTGTCTTCATGCTATAATGTATTGGAACGATTATTAAGCTGCCACGTATTAATAATTTTGCATGGTAGTAAAAGGAAGTTAAAGAACCGTAATTCCTTCGGAACTCTTTGAGGAGGATCAAGAGATGAATATTGCATTTTTTTTACTTCCGAAACAGGAAGTCGCTTGCGTAACGATCGATTCAACGCTACGCCAAACGTTGGAGAGGATGGAGTATCACCGTTATACGGCTGTCCCTATTCTGAACCGAAATGGAGAATACGCTGGTACGGTTACAGAGGGTGATCTGCTCTGGTATATGAAGGAATCCGAGGGCAAGGTTACTTTCGAGAACGCTTCAAAATTCTTGCTTAAAGATTTGCCGTTGAGGATGAATAACAGACCTGTCTCGATTGATGCGGATATGGAAGATCTGATTAATTTGGCTAAGGTACAGAACTTTGTTCCTGTAGTCGATGATATGAACCGGTTTATTGGCATCGTTCGCCGGAGTCAAGTCATAGAATATTGTGAGAAATTTGTATCAAAACAATCTCAAGAGTCATTATAGCCCAATTTATTCGCGGTAATAGAAGCAATCGGAACAAGGCCTGTATTTCCGGCGATAACGGAAAGCAGGTCTTTTTTAAAAATGTAAGAAGTACTAGTTCATCCCTTGTTGAAGCATACTTAAGGTGCGCGGGGCGCCCTTGTGTGACACGGAATTTTTTATGCTATAATGGAGAATAAAGCTTTTTGCCGGAGGTAGAGAGACGTGTCCAATGTGCCGAAGGATCTGGATGTCGCTAAACGCGCCAAGGTAATTGAATGGTTAAAAACAGAAGTGATTGACCAAGTTTCACGGTTATTTAAAGCGTTATGGGAAGGCAGTACTACCCGTGTGGGCGACAGCCTGGCTAGTTTGATTATGAGCTCTTATATTTTGGGCCGCAGACTAGGGATTCCCTATCGTCAATTAGATGACTTGCTACTCGAGAAGCTCAGAAAGCATAAGCAGGAAGGGCATCAACTGGAAGAATGGTATCAAGATATATCTGCTTTAGAAGAACATATGCGTAAGAGGTGAATACTGTTGAAATTTCGCTGGTCATCTGTGGCTTGGAGCGTAGTATATTTACTTTTGCTGCTTAGTTTAACGACTCCACTGCTCATCATCACTACCCTATTTATGATTGTTCCGGCAGTAGTGTTATTCACTACGCTGAACACCAAACAATTCGTTCTACACGTATTGCCGGTGTTGCTGATTGTTGGTCTGATTACACCTATTTATGTGCTGATCGCGGCGTATTTCTTAATACCTGCTCTGGTTATGGGACGTTGGTATAAAAGACATGCTTCAGCAGTATCTACCGTGATTGCAGGTACGGTTACGATTCTTGGAGAATTCCTGTTACTCTTATTACTCGGTACGGCGTTATTTAACTTTGATTTGTCTAACTATGTGAACGATGTGCTGCAGATGGTTAACTCGCCTCTGTCTGATCTTGGTACTGCTAATCCACTGTTTACTGATCTTGGATTTACGACTGAGGATGTAAACAAGCTAAGTCATATGACGGTTCAAATGATCCCAATGACTCTAATCGTAAGCTCTTTTATGATAGCTGTCATTACGCATTCTATTGTTCGTCCGATTCTGAACAGTATGAATTATGCAGTGCCTAAGATGAAGCCTGCTCGTGAATGGAGACTTTCGAGATCGTTTATTTGGTATTATTTGATTGGTGTGGTTCTTCAGCTCTTCTTCTCAGGATCAGAGAATAATTACATCCTCATGATTTCTGCCAATCTACTGCCGTTGCTACGAATTGGCTTTATGATTCAGGCGATTGGATTTTTCTTCTTCCTGGCGCATGAACGCAAATGGAACAAGATGGTTGCCATTCTGCTAGCAATACCGGTCATTTTGCTGCCGCCGCTACGCATTATCGGTATTATTGATCTTGCTTTCCCACTGCGGGAGTATGTGACGAAATCGAAACGATAGGGTGAGAGTTCATGCCTAAATTTCTGCAAAGACGCTGGCACGGCTATCATACCGTATGGGCGTTCATGCTGCTGTTGGCCCTTATTATAATTGTTAGTATTTATAACTGGGCTCTTGGGGTCGTTAGTCTGTTTCTGGCAGGTACATTATGCTTCTATATGCTGAAGACGGAAATTTCGTTCCGCCGTAATCTGGTGGAATATATTAATGGATTAACTTTTCGTATTAAGCGAGTGGAGGGAGAAGCAGTGAGTATGCTGCCCCTCGGAATCATTCTGTTTAGCGAAGATCGAACAGTAGAATGGAATAACCGCTATGCTGGTGATATTTTTGCGCGCAAGTCTTTAGTTGGGGAACCGCTACTGGAATTGCTGCCGGATATGCAGTCTTTTTTTACGACGAATGTATCGGGAAAAAGGGATGTTCACAAAGAAGGCGTATTGCATGACACTCGCCTTGAGCTCACTGTGGATGAACGATTTTACCAAGCTGTCATTATTCCAAGTGAACGTATTCTTTACATGTATGATATCACTGAGCTTGTGGTGCTACGTGAACGTTATGAGGATGAGAAGCTGGCGATTGGCATAGTGATGATGGATAATCTAGATGAATCTGCTCAAGGAATGGATGATCAACAGCGTACTTCTCTGATCGCTAAGGTAGCGAGTGAGATCACCGAATGGAGTAAACAGTTTGATGTTTATCTGCGTCGTCTGTCGTCTGAGCGTTATCTAATGCTACTTAATCATCGTAGTCTGCAAGCACTGGAAGAAAGTCGATTCGTTATTCTCGATGAGATTAGGGAAATGACAGCCGACCTTAAAGTGCCTATGACACTAAGTATTGGTATGGCATTTGGAGCGGACTCTGCAAGCGAGCTAGGTGCCTTAGCACAATCAAGTTTGGACATGGCGCTCGGCCGAGGTGGAGATCAGGCTGCTGTAAAAGCAGGCCAGAGGTTGTCTTTCTACGGTGGAAAGAGTAATGCTGCGGAGAAGCGTACACGAGTGCGGGCACGAGTCATTGCGCATGCGCTGCGTGATTTAATGCAGGAGAGCGACCGTGTGCTGATCCTCGGCCACCGCACACCAGATATCGATGCTGTTGGTGCTGCGATTGGCCTTCTAAGAGCCGCACAGATGTATAATGTAGAGGCTAGCATTGTGATGGAGACTCCTAATCCTTCCATAACGAACATGATGGAGCAGATTCGTAAAGATGATGAATTGTTTAAGTCGTTCATCACAACGGAGCAGTCTTTACAAGTGATGACGGAGCATACACTGCTTATTGTTGTAGATACCCATAAGGCATCTATGACAATGGAACCGCGGCTTGTGCAATATGCGAGTAGAATTGTGGTGGTGGATCATCACCGTAGAGGCGAAGAGTTCATCAACGATGCTGTACTTGTCTATTTAGAGCCTTATGCTTCATCAACCTGTGAGCTGGTGACAGAGTTGCTTCAATATATCCATGAGAAGGTAAAGATTAGTCCATTGGATGCTACAATGCTCTTAGCGGGAATTACTGTAGATACGAAGCACTTTGCACTGCATACAGGCTCACGTACATTTGAAGCTGCAGGGTTTCTGCGCCGAAATGGTGCGGATACCGTTCTTATTCAGCGTATGCTGAAAGAGGATTTACAGGAGTATATTTCAAAAGCCGAAATTATCAAACATGCGCGTATGATTTATGATCAAATCGCCTTGGTCGTTACGGCACCAGGTATGAAGATTCCACAGCTACTTATCGCTCAGACTGCGGATACATTACTTGGGATGACGAACGTAGTCGCTTCATTTGTCATTAGTGAGCGACCAGATGGCCTGATAAGCATTAGTGCTCGATCACTTGGGCGTATGAATGTACAGGTCGTGATGGAAAAAATGGGCGGCGGTGGGCATCTATCGAACGCCGCGGTACAGCTAGAAGGAACATGTAAAGAAGCAGAAGCCAGACTGCTGCAAGTGCTGGCTGAAATCGAATCGAAAGAGGGTTTATTCGAATGAAGGTCATTTTCATAAAAGATGTTAAGGGTCAAGGTAAAAAAGGTCAGGTTAAAGAGGTATCCGAAGGTTATGCTTCGAACTTCCTATTACCACGTGGTTTAGTTCGTCCGGCAACGGAAGGCAATGTGAAGACGCTTGAGAATCAAGCAGCTGCTGAACAACGCCGTAAAGATAACGAAAAAGAAGAAGCTCAGCAACTGGGCAAGAAGATAGATGAGCTTACTCTTACTATGAAAGCAAAAGCAGGTGAAGGCGGCCGTCTATTCGGTGCAATCACGAGCAAACAAATTGCTGAAACGCTAGCTTCCACTCAAAGCATTTCCATCGATAAGCGCAAGATTGAGCTAGGAGAGCCGATTCGTCATTTGGGAGTATTTCAAGTAAGTATAAAACTACACACTGAAGTAAAGGCTACCCTTAAGGTTCAGGTAACGGAGGAGTAACATGGGTGGAGATCTCTTTTTCGATCGGGTTCCCCCGCAGAATCTTGAGGCGGAGCAAGCGGTAATTGGTGCTGTTCTGTTGCAGGATGAAGCGCTCATTACTGCAATGGAACGGGTGAATACCGAAGACTTCTACGATAAAGCGCATCAAATGATTTTTGAGGCGATGGTGCAGCTCGGAGAAGAGAGCCAGCCGATTGATCTTGTTACGCTTACTTCTAGACTGCAGGACAAGGGAGAGCTCGAAGATATTGGTGGTGTTAGCTACCTAGCTAAGCTGGCGCATGCTGTGCCTACTGCGGCTAACGTAGAATACTACGCACAGATTATTGAAGAAAAGGCTATGTTACGGCGTTTGATTCGTACAGCGACGCAAATCGTAAGCGAGGGTTACACCGGCGGCGAAGATGTAGCCGATATGCTGAGTGATGCAGAACGGCGAATTCTTGAAATCTCTAACCGGCGCAGCGGCAGTGGATTTATCGCAATCCGCGATGTTTTGATGGAAGTATTTGATAAGGTTGAACTCCTCCATCAGAATAAAGATAAGGGCGGCATGTCAGGTATTCCAACGGGATTTGTGGATTTAGACCATATGACTAATGGATTCCAGCGCAATGATTTGATTATTGTTGCAGCCCGTCCTTCTGTAGGTAAGACAGCATTCGCGCTAAATATTGCTCAGAATGTTGCAGTGCGTGCCAAAGAGACGGTTGCCATATTTAGTCTGGAAATGTCTGCGCCGCAGCTAGTACAGCGGATGATTTGTGCCGAAGCTAATCTGGATGCGAATACTATGCGTACCGGTGACTTCAAGAGTGATGATGATTGGTCGAAGCTGACTATGGGCATTCAGTCCCTATCGGAGGCGGAGATTTATATCGATGATACAGCAGGGATTACTGTAACGGATATTCGTGCGAAATGCCGGAGGCTAAAGAAGGAAAAGGGCCTGGGGATGATCGTCATTGACTACTTGCAGCTCATTCAGGGCCGCGGTAAAGGCGGGGAAAACCGTCAACAGGAAGTATCGGATATATCCCGTACATTGAAGCAGATCGCTCGTGAATTGGACGTGCCGGTTATCGCCCTGTCGCAGCTTAGCCGGGGTGTGGAACAACGTCAGGATAAACGACCGATGATGAGTGACTTGCGTGAATCCGGTTCTATCGAGCAGGATGCCGACATTGTTGCGTTCTTGTATCGTGACGACTATTACAATCAGGACACTGAGAAGAAAAATATTATTGAAATTATTATAGCTAAACAGCGTAATGGTCCCGTTGGGACAGTAGAGCTTGTCTTCCTCAAAAACTTCAACAAGTTCGTTAACTACGAGCGAGCACATGCAGAACCATTTGCTGGGTAACCTGTCATGTATGATATCCGAACGATTGCACATTTCTTTGTGTAATCGTTCGTTTTATTTGACTTTGAAAAAAACGGCTGTTACACTGAGTATTGTCCTTTAGTGGGTAAATCCGCTTGGAGTCCGGAGGGCTACGTACATAAGAATGACGTACAGGGCCCATATTATGAAAAATAATGGTGCTTGCTAGCACCTACGGAGGAATGAACATGTCAACGGTAGTCGTCGTGGGAACACAATGGGGAGACGAAGGTAAAGGGAAAATCACTGACTTTCTAGCGGAAAGTGCAGATGTGGTTGCCCGTTATCAAGGGGGCAATAATGCCGGTCACACGATTCTGATTGACGGTGAGAAGTTTAAGCTCAGCTTAATCCCTTCTGGTGTATTTTATAAAGAAAAGACTTGTGTAATTGGTAACGGGATGGTTATTAATCCAGCTGCCTTGATCCAAGAAATTAATTATATTCACGAGAACGGCTTTGACACTAAAAACTTAGTGATCAGCGACCGGGCTCATGTTATTATGCCTTATCACATGGTACTGGATGCTCTGGAAGAAGACCGCAAGGGTCCGAACAAGATTGGTACAACACGCAAAGGCATCGGTCCATGTTACATGGATAAGGCTGCACGTAACGGTATCCGTATTGCTGACCTGATGGACGCTGAGGAATTCGAATTGAGACTTCGTCACTTGATGGAAGAGAAGAACCAAGTGATTACTCAAGTATATGGCGCGGAAGCTCTTGATGTTGAAGAGATTCTGACTCAGTACCTGGAATATGCGGAAGTGCTACGTAATTATGTGACAGATACGTCGGTCATTCTTAATGAAGCTATTGATGCAGACCGCAAAGTATTGTTTGAGGGTGCACAAGGGGTAATGCTTGATATCGATCAAGGTACGTATCCGTTTGTTACTTCTTCTAACCCTTCTGCAGGTGGCGTATGCATAGGTTCTGGTGTTGGACCTTCTAAGATTAAACAGGTTATCGGGGTTGCTAAAGCCTACACTACTCGTGTTGGAGATGGCCCGTTCCCTACAGAACTGAACGATGCAACTGGTGATTATATCCGTGAAACAGGTCATGAATATGGAACAGTTACAGGACGTGCTCGCCGTGTAGGCTGGTTTGACAGTGTTGTTGTAAGTCACGCTCGTCGTGTGAGTGGAATCACAGGCTTGTCTCTTAACTCGCTGGATGTGCTGAGTGGACTTGAGACTGTGAAGATCTGCACAGGCTACAAATACCGTGGTGAAGTAATCACGCATTACCCAGCTAGCCTTAAGATGCTGGCAGAGTGCGAAGCGGTATATGAGGAGCTTCCAGGTTGGAGCGAAGATATTACTTCTGCAAAAACATTGGACGATCTGCCAGCAAATACACGCAGATATGTTGAACGTGTATCTGAGCTTACAGGGATTCCGATCGCCATCTTCTCAGTAGGCCGTAACCGTGAGCAGACGAATCAAGTAACGCCAATTTATATCTAAATAAATTTAGTCATTTATAAGGGACCTCGCGAGAGGTCTCTTTTTTATGTTTACTTTTATGCGTATGTTTCCCGAAGCCGGTTCTAGTCAATACTGGGAGTATAGAAAAACATGGAAAAAATATACCAGATAGACTTGAACATAGGTGAGAGGAGAGAAGAAATGAAGATCGTGAAGCGTGCACTGGGAGTATGTCTAATTGTAGTACTCGCAAGTACACTTTCAATTCTAACTACGGGCGTGGTTGTAAATGCTTATATTCAGTCGGTGCTGGCGAGCTTCGATATTAAAGTGGATAGTCCAGGCCCAGGTTTAGGTGGGATGGTCAAGAGTATTATTGGCATGGATAGCCAATCGGACTCCAATAAAGCGAATAAAGAAGCGACGACAACAGGCAGCGCAGTAAACAAGGATAAAGATAACAGTAAGGATACACCTGAAAAAGGGGAGCCGGTGGAGGAAAAAGCACCCGAGGATGCTTTACCGGTTATGGGCCAAGCCTCAAATGAGTCTTCTACTAACGAAAGCCAGAGTGGAAGTTCAGAGGACCAGAAATTGGTAATGACACCTGAGGCAATAGGTGACTTAAAGGATAATCTCCCTTCGGCGGAGAAGGTAAATATATTCAATATCTTGATGTCCAAACTACCGCAGGATGAGATGCAGAAAATCTCCACGGCGATGGAGGGTGGTCTAACGGAGGATGAGGTTAAGGAGCTGCAACAAGTCATTGCCAAATATGTTGATCCCGATGAATACGAGAGTATAATGAAAATGCTTACACCAACTACAGAAACTCTACAGCAACCATAGTAATTGTCAATTTCTAGACACAAGAAAAAGGCTAAATTTTCATATTTGCGCAAAAAACCCGCGTATTTCGTGGGTTTTTTTATGTGTACAAAGTTGAAATTTTCCGCTCAGCTATGGTACATTAGACAAGGATGTTCAAAGGGTTAATTTTTTGTAACCAATTGTAACCTTTTTGAGGGTCCATTAGAAGCAGGAAATTAGAACTAGGATAAGTGGAAATATTCATGGTCGTAATCTATATACTCGAGATCGTATAACTAGCTTGGCCGCTCGTCTCGGATGACCGAGCGGACTGAAAGGGAGAGTTTCATGAAGGGATTTAAGTTCATGCGCCGGATGGGGAAACTGCAGGATAGGGACACAGCAGAATCCGGAGCAGATGTTCAGCAGAGCCACAATTTCGATCACGACTCCACACACTTTCATCAAGAAAAAGGAACTCGTAGATTCCGGCACTCTTGGATTTTGGGAGCTGTTGGTCTAGTACTTCTAACCACTGTGTTGATTGGTGCAGAGAAAAAGTATGTAGCAGCCAATACTGAAACCTTCTATCAAGTGTTGGTGAAGGGTAAGGAGATCGGGAAGCTTAACGATCAGGCACAGCTTAATCAGCTGTATGATAAGAAGCAACAGGAATATCAGGACAAGTATCCAGATTCAACGATGGTGCTTCAGACAGAAGGCATTACAATTAAACAGGAGAAAGCGTACAAGCCGGAAGTTGATAGTGAAGCAACGCTTAATAAACTAGATGGAATGCTGAAGGCCTATGCTGTAGGTGTACAATTATTGGTAGATGGCAAGGTGGTTGGCATTGTTAAGGATCAAGAGACCGCAAATGCGGTGCTTGAAGGGGTAAAGAATCATTATGTTCCGCAAACTAAAGTAGCAACGGCTAGTAAGCTCACAAGAACAGCAGCCTCAAGTTCAAGTGCTGCGAAAGCAAAAGCTCCTAACCAAGTGGAGTCAGTCAAAATTAGTGAAGAAGTTGCTATTGTTCCAGTGAAGACAGACCCTAACAAAGTGTTGGATGTGCAGGAAGCGGTCAAAACTCTTACCGAGGGTAAAGAAGCACCACTTCTTTATAACGTTCAAGAGGGCGATACGATTTCGGGGATTGCCAAACGGTTTGAAATTACACAAAAAGAGATCTATAGTAACAACCCGGATGTGAAAGAGCTAACTTTGAAGATTGGAGATACACTGAAGCTGAAGGTACCACAGCCAGATGTTACAGTTGTTACTGTAGAGCAAGTGTCAGAGCAGGTGGTTACTGAGCCTGAAGTGATCGTGCGGAAAAGCGACCAGTTACCAGCAGGCAAAAGTAAGGTTGTTCGTCCAGGACAAACGGGCCTTAAAGAAATGCAGTATCGGTTAACAAAGAAAAACGGAATGGTCGTACAAGAAGAGTGGTTGGGTCAGACCGTTATTAAATCTTCTCTCCCTGAAGTGGTTTATCGGGGTACGAAGGTAGTTGGTGAAGGAACAGGCATGTTCAGTTGGCCAGTAAGCGGAGCAACCCTTACTAGTAGTTTCGGTGAGCGCTGGAGCCGTGCTCATAAGGGTCTAGATATGGTATCTGGCAACCGAAGCATTAAAGCCTCTGATGCCGGAACTGTAATCTTTGCTGGTGTGAAGAGTGGATATGGAAATGTGGTTATCGTGGATCACCGTAACGGATACGAAACCTATTATGGCCACTTAAACAGCATCTCCGTTTCTACGGGACAGCGTTTGGAACAAGGCGCCAAAATTGGTGTAATGGGCAATACTGGACGCTCGACGGGAACACATCTACATTTTGAGATTCGGAAGAATGGCACTGCAGTAAATCCAATGAAGTATTTGCGATAATTCATACTTTAACCTCAACTGCTCGATTAAATTCGAGCGGTTTTATTTTTTTTAATATAGGAATGACGATATAGCTGTTTCTTTTTGCTGGGGAAGCCGATTCCTTATTTCGTAGGATGTGACGGTAAGACAGGTATGTTAAAATAAAGGAATGATCTTTAAGTAGGGATAGGAAGGTGAAGCTGAGACATGCAGATGGGAACGATTCTGGTAGTAGACGATGAACAGCCTATTGCTGATATATTGAAGTTTAATCTAGAAAAAGAAGGCTACGAGGTTATTTGTGCTTTTGATGGTAACAGTGCAGTAGAATTGGCATTGTCCAAAAAACCTGATCTTATGCTGCTTGATCTTATGCTGCCTGGTAAGGACGGGATGGATGTTTGTCGTGAGGTTCGTTCTGCACATTTGGACATTCCTATCATAATGCTTACTGCCAAAGACGGAGAGATTGATAAGGTGCTTGGTCTAGAGCTTGGTGCGGATGACTATGTGACCAAACCTTTTAGTACACGTGAGCTACTCGCCAGAGTGAAGGCCCAAATGCGGAGACAGCACAAACCGTCACCGCCGGGAATGGCGAATGAACCTGCAGAGACCAGACAGGGTATTTACCATTTTGATCTATTTATTGATACAGATATGTATCTGGTATATAAGGGTGGGGAGCCGCTTGATTTGACCCATCGTGAATATGAGTTGCTCTACTATATGATTAAACATGCGGGTAAGGTGATGACCCGGGAGCATTTACTGCAGGCCGTGTGGGGATTCGAGTATTTCGGCGATGTGCGGACCGTAGACGTGACGATCCGTCGTCTAAGAGAGAAAATTGAGGAGAATCCCAGCAAGCCGGAATATATTTATACTCGGCGCGGACTTGGCTATTTGATGCATAGCCCTAAAAGCGGAGGACTGTGATGAAGTGGTGGTCCTTTTTCCGGACAATTCAGGCCAAGCTTATTATTATTTATGTGCTGCTGATTCTGATAGCTATGCAGTTAATTGGAGTCTATTTTGTCAGTTCGATGAAGAACTCGTTAACGGATAACTTCACGAAGGATCTTAAAGCACGTGCGGAGATGCTGTCCATCCTGACTGCTGATAAATTCGGTAGTGAGGCTGGTACCGTTGACGAGGAAACGGCTGTAGAAAGTCTGCGTGGTATGGTTAATAATCTTTACATTAACGGGGCTGAAATTCAAGTACTTGATGCTAGCGGCAAAATCATCACCACCTCCGTGCCCTCGCAGAATGACTATGTCGGACAGCGCAACACTCAGACCGTAGTCAATCGCGCCTTGCAGGGGATCAGCGATAATGAAGAATATATTATTGCTGATGATAATGTGCGAAAAAAGGTTGTGGCCAAGCCGGTACTTTCCGGTGACAAGGTAGTAGGTGCAATCTATATTGCTGCTGACATGAAAGATTTATATGCGACTATGGGCAGGATCAACAGTGTATTCATCTCTGGTTTGCTGTTAGCCTTGGGACTGACAGTTGTCCTATGTGTTATTCTTGCACACACCATTACGCAGCCGATTAAAGAAATGACTAGGCATGCAACAGCTGTTGCTGAAGGTCGGTTCAATCGAAAAATGCCCGTACTCGGCAACGATGAAATTGGACAACTCAGTCAGGCATTCAATTATATGACCGGCAGATTGCGTGAGGCGCTCTCTCAGAATGAGGAAGAGAAAGAGAAGCTCACCTCTATTCTGACGAATATGAGCGACGGTGTGGTAGCCACGGATGAGAATGGTGTAGTCATTCTTATGAACCTTCGAGCAGCACTTATGCTGGGAACAGAAGGTCCGTTGCCGGAAGGTGCCCCACTGGATAAATTGCTAGGTCTTGATTATGAGCAGAGTGGTTCCTTGGCTAAAGGAAATGCCCAGTCTGCAATGCTTCATCTGACACATATGGGTGGAGAAGATTCTAATATCGTGAGAGTTACGTTTACTCCGATTCATCGACGTGAAGGCGGCATTGCCGGTACGATTGCTGTACTGCAGGATGTAACTGAGCAAGAGAACCTGGAGGAATCACGCCGAGAGTTCGTCGCGAACGTTTCGCATGAGCTAAGAACACCACTTACAACGATTAAGAGCTATGTGGAGGCACTTGATGATGGAGCGCTTGAGGATCCGCAGTTAGCGGTTCGTTTTGTTGGGGTTATTCGTAACGAAACCGAGCGTATGATTCGTCTGGTTACAGATCTACTGCATCTGTCGCGTCTGGATTCCAAGGAGGCACTTCTCAGAATTCAGCAGACGGATATTACAGAGATGCTAGAGGATGTAGCAGACCGCTTTTCTTTTCAGATTCGGCAGAAGCGGATCGACATTAGTACAAGGGTCCGTAGGGATGTCAGCACAGCATGGCTCGATCGTGATCAAATCGATCAGGTCTTGGGGAATTTGGTCTCCAATGCATTAAAATATACGCCAGAAGGCGGTACGATTGAATTGGAAGCCTTGAAAAGTGAGGATGGAATGCTCTCCATTTCTGTACGTGATTCCGGGATTGGTATTCCGAAGAAAGACATCGAGCGGATCTTTGAACGTTTTTATCGGGTGGATAAGGCGCGCTCACGGAATATGGGAGGCACCGGACTTGGCCTTTCCATTGCCCGGGAAATTGTGAAAGCCCATGGAGGCTCTATTTCCCTGCAATCCGAGCTTAATGAAGGCTCTAAGGTAACCTTTACGCTACCTCTGAATGCGCAAAGGGGGAGTGAGGCATGAAGGAGAGATTGAAGTCATGGATTCTAGCCTTGCTCGTGCTGGGAAGTCTTGTTGAGAGTTACTATTTGATTTATCGCTTGCCTGGTGCAGACTCAGCAGTACTCTCCGAGAATCTATACGTGAAGACAGACAATATGGGACCGGAGGAAAAGGTCGAGAACCTGCTGTACCCTGATAAAATGATCATCCATATGGGCGATAACAAACATACGCTTTTTTATCCAGACTCAACGTTCTATAGCTTGATTATGAATCGGTTAAAAGGGCGTGGATTTGAAAGCTTCCAGCGGCACTCGGTACAGGATTATGATTGGGATAAGATTCGAAATGAGAATCCGGGGATTGAGCTTTCGTTCGGATCCGGCATTCCGGTAACGTTACTTCAGCGGGTTATGCAGCTGTCACCTGATTCCCTATTTGAAGGAGAAAGCATTGATCGCATTTGGATCTATAACATTAAGAATGACTCCAAAGCGCATGCCATTTTCTTCAGTACGAGAGGCGACATTATATATGAAGCGGCAAAAGCGGATTTAACTGTGCAAGACGTGCAGCAGCATGTGGATTTCGGCAAGAACTGGACGCCTTACAAGTCCGTAGATGGTGATTATTATGTGCCAGACAGCAAAATTTCTCTGGTTCAGGTTGAGATGCCTTCAGGCATGTATACCATAGAACAAATGCAGAACAATCTTTTCTTCGATGTTGGAAGCACTAGATATATTCGCGAGAAAAATGGCTCGGAGATTTATACGGATAGCAAACGGAGTCTTCAGGTCGATAAGGAACGGAATTGGATGAGCTATAGCGATCCTGCCGCACTTCCAGCCGGAGACAGTACACCTGCCAAGGATGCGCTTGAAGCTGTAGAATTTGTGAACCAACATGGTGGATGGAATGGAACCTACCGTCTTGAAGCCACCGAAGAGGGGAGACAGGAGAGAAAGGTCTCTTTTCAACAATATTATGGTTCCTATCCATATGGCTCCTATCCGATCATGAGTAACTCGCAGCTGCAGTATGGTGTGATTAATCTGGAATTGCAGCAAGGCACCGTATCCTCTTATGAACGCTCGTTAATCTATATTGATGAGAGTAAGGCAGAGAAGAAAATCGTAGAGCTATCTGGAGGCGTGGAGCTAGAGAATCAATTGTCTGCGGTTAGCAAAACTTCGGCAGTGAAGGATTTAACGCCTGCGTATGTACCTGTAGTGAAAGAAGAAAAGCTGCAACTACTTCCAGTCTGGAAGGTTACGCTTATTGACGGCAGCGTTCTTACATTAAATTAATGTACAAGTTGTTCATATAATATTTAGGAGGTAAGGGTATGGATTGGGGAAGAGCCAAAAATGTACTAATTTGCGCCTTTTTAGGTCTAAATCTGCTGCTATGTTATCAGCTGTGGATTGATTTGCGCGATCAGGTTAGTGCCAATCTCGATTTCACTTCCCTGTCCGAAGAAACCCAGGCGGTCATGGAGCAGAAAGGGATTCGTGTGTTGTGTCCCATTCCGGCTTCTACCCCGCAGCTTCCTAATATAACATATCGATATTCTGCTGAAGAGCAGAATGAACCACCCATTAAATTAGATGTTCCTATAGACAGCAAGCTGATCTATTCTTCCTTCACTGACCTTAGCAAGGCGCTTGAGAGTCAAATACCGGATATCGCAAATTATCGTTTTGATTCTCAAGAAAGTGAAGTTGGGAAGTTCGTGCTTCACCCGCTAGTTCAGAATCAGTGGTCGCTATTCCGAGTTAGGTTAGAGTTGATTAATAGTGATCAGAAGATTGTAGCTTTCCGCTCACCTAAGATTGAGATAGGGGCAAGCAGTAGCGATAAGGAACAGAAGGTACTGCCGGCATCGCAAGCGCTTAGCAGTTTAATTGAAAAATATTTTCCGGCAGACTCCGTAGTAAAGGAGATTGAGCTTGGTTATTATGGTGAGTTGTTCAACTCCGAAAGTCAGGTAGCGTCGCCAATGTGGCGGTTCATGCTGGAGAACGGCAATGCCTATTATGTGGATGCTATAAGTGCGGACATCATTAGTCCGAAGACAACAGATTAGAAGGAGTAAGGAAAATGGGGATTTCATTTACAGTACTGTCCAGTGGTTCTACCGGAAATGTAACGGTGGTTCGGAACGGGGAGACAACACTTATGATTGACGCGGGACTAAGTGCCAAGCGGATCGATGAGCTGTTGGCCATGCGCGAGCTAACGGGTAATGATATAGACGGGATTCTAGTCACACACGAGCATTCCGATCATATAAAAGGACTCGGGGCAATGGCCCGTAAATACGATCTTCCGATTTATGCGAACACCAATACCTGGGGAGCCATTGAAAAAGGCATTGGAAAAATACCCGACTATAACCGAATCATTATGGAGTCGGGACAGCATAGGGATTTTGGTAGTCTGCGTGTAGAATCGTTTGCAATTTCTCATGATGCGGCGGAGCCGGTGGGTTACAATTTTTATGATGGAAAAGAAAAACTGTGTGTAGCTACAGATCTGGGATATGTTAGCGACAAGGTAAGAGATGCGATTTCAGAGGCGGACGTATTGGTGCTGGAGGCGAATCATGATATTGAAATGCTGAGGATGGGACGTTATCCGTGGAATACGAAACGACGTATACTTGGCGACATGGGTCACCTTTCTAATGAAGCAGCCGGAGCAGCACTAAGTGAAATTCTCACAGGACGGACTAAACGTACCTATTTAGCGCATTTAAGCCGGGATCATAATATGATGGATTTGGCTAAAATGTCGGTACGTTGCGCAATGGAGGATCGGGGCTGTTTCTTTAAAGATAGTGAGTTTAAGCTTTGCGATACGTATTATGACCAACCTACGCCATGGGATAAGTTGAGCCAGTTGTCATAAGCTGATCAAGCTCGGCAGTCTTTCGTTCTAATTCTTGGCGGGAGATCAGGCCTTTATCGATCATCAATTCGATCATAGCACTGAAGGCAAGGGTCATATGGTAGTGTTCATCCTTCAAATCGCCAAGCTTACCGATAAACTCCACCAGATCCATACTTGTGGAAAAAGAATTCATAATTATACCTCCTTATGTAGTAAAAGCAGAACTGGAGTTGTAAAAAATTCGCAGGCTTTTTACCTCAGGAAAATCACGAATTGAGGGTTGCCTGTGATACAATTATAGACGTGATAAGCAAACTCTAAATTTATGGAACCTTTCTATTAGTGTAGTCTTTTAAGTTACAAAATATTCCTAGTAGAGAAGATATATTGAAAGATTCTAAAATTCTTTCGATTAACTGAAACTATTGTGTGGTTAATGGATAAAGTGAAACTTTTTAGTGATTGTTGGAGTCTAAAGGATGCAGAGGTATATGCTTGGAACGTGATTGCTAGAGGTTCAGGTTTTAGATACTGTGAACGGTTGGCAATAGAAGGGGGAGATTTTCGGTGGGATTGTTTGATGACGATTTCTATTCAACTAAAGTATCACGGTCCAGAGGGGATGAAGCATCAAAGGGATCATTTGCTAACCGCAAGCATTCTGTGCGAAGATCGCGCAAGGGCTTATCCACTTGGCAAATATCCGCCGTCTGCTCCTTAATTAGTGCTGTGGTGGCAGTGTTTTTATTCAGTATGCTTACTGGACAAATGAGTCACGAAACTGCCCCGAAGTCGGTAGTAACAACTGGGGAGGTTGCCCCAAGCAGAGATCCGTTTGACCGTATCATTCAAGCCGCTGCTACGGTTCGTCCTGCAGTAGTAAGTATTATCAACCATAAAGAAGATAATAAAGAATTGAACATTCTGGATGAGTCAGCATTAGGCTCTGGAGTGATTTATAAAAAGGTAGATAATAAAGCATTTATCATTACTAATAACCATGTCATCGAAGACTCTAGCAATCTTGAAGTCGTAACCGTAGATGGAGAGACACGTAAAGCTACACTTGTTGGAACGGATAAAGTGAGTGACATCGCGGTGCTTTCGATTGATGCCAAGGGTATCAATACAATCGCAGAGCTCGGGGATTCCTCGAAGCTTCGTCTAGGTGAAACGGTCATTGCCATCGGAAACCCGTTGGGACTTGGTGACACATTGACTTCAGGTATTGTCAGCTATACTGAACGGAAGGTTCCCGTATCCTTGAATCAGGACGGCGTATATGATTGGGAGCAAGAGGTCATTCAGACCGATGCTGCAATTAATGAAGGCAATAGCGGCGGGGCGCTTGTGGATCTGGATGGTAAAGTCATCGGTATTAACACGATGAAAATCTCCGATGCAGGTGTAGAAGGGCTGGGTTTTGCTATTCCAGCTAACCATGTGATAGATACCGCTAATGAACTGGCTGAGAAAGGGCGGATTGCCCGTTCCTACTTAGGCGTATATTCGGTAGATTTAAACAATCCTTACATTCCTCTCGCAGAGGACCAACGCAAGGAACTGAACCTACCGAACAATGTTAAGGATGGGGTTGTCGTTCTGGATGCTGTTGGACCTGCACAAGAAGCGGGAATACAGTTCAATGATGTAATTACGAAATTTAATGATGAACCGATTACATCCACGCTTTCCCTTCGCAAGTATTTATATAATCAGACGAAGATTGGTGAGGATCTGAAGATTACCTATTATCGAAATGGGAAAGTCAATCAGACTACAGTAAAACTTCTTGAAAAACCAGAGGAATAATATGCTGGAAGTCGGCATATAATGATATAGCAGTAATGACAAGTAGAGCGGACTACCCCTTCAGTTGAGAAGGTAGAGCTTCCTGAAATAGCGATACTCTGTATCGCTATCGGGGATCTATTTCTTCTAAAGTTTTGATAAATATGGCAATTATAAGCTGATTTAATCAATTTTGGGCTGACTGGCAACCCTTACATTGGAAGGTAATACTTATTAGGGTAGAAACGGATATATACGGATGCCAGCTTGCCTTTGCTAATCAGGTGTGGTAATATGATATCAATCATACATTTAGTCCCTAATTTTCGCATTGAAAAGGGCTGTTATATTTGGTAATACAACCTTTTTCAATGTGTGAATTTTTTCTTTGTTTGAAGATAAAAAGAACATATTAATTTAAATTTGTGGAGGTAACACACATGCAAACAGGTACAGTTAAATGGTTCAACGCAGAAAAAGGATTCGGATTTATCGAAGTTGAAGGCGGAAGCGACGTATTCGTTCACTTCAGCGCAATCACTGGCGACGGCTTCAAAACTTTGGACGAAGGCCAACGCGTTGAATTCAACGTTGTTCAAGGCAACCGTGGACCACAAGCCGAAAACGTTGTAAAACTGTAATAATAGAAGAAACCGTCCCAGCTTGTGAAAGTTGGGACGGTCTTTTTATATCTAGTTAGTCACTATTGACTTACAGGATGGGAGGAACGGCAATGAACTACCGGAAGAAACCTTTGGAAGAAATACCGGAAGAAAATACCGCGATTTGGGCGTGTACCAATGATGGATGCAACGGATGGATGAGGGATAATTTCGCATTTGAACATGCGCCTTCTTGCCGTCTATGTGACTCTCCAATGGTTCGCAGCACGAAGATGCTACCACAATTGCTTAATTCGAATGGCGATCTCAAATCGCTGAAGAAGGGTATTTCCATTACCTAACCAATGCCTTTATGAGTCAAGCTTGTTATAGAGCAGTGAACAACTTCAAGACGGTCAAACCGTCTTATTTTTTTTGCTTTTTTTAAGGTAAATTGTGATTTTTGTCACAAATCATTTGAATTTCACCGTTAAAAGTACCCCTTTGTGTGACATTTATCACAAAACGACGTCTAAATTTTTGACACAATATAATTAACGAAAAGGGGAGAAGGAAGGGAAAAATATGGATACAGTAATGCTGTCGCGTATACAATTTGCGTCGACGACAATATTCCACTATTTCTTTGTACCGGTATCAATCGGACTAGCGCTCTTGATTGCGATCATGGAGACCATGTACGTTAGAAAAGGCAATGAAGAGTACAAAAGAATGGCACAGTTCTGGGGAAAGCTGTTTCTCATCAACTTTGCAGTAGGGGTAGTTACAGGTATTTTGCAGGAATTTCAGTTCGGGATGAACTGGTCTGATTATTCACGTTTTGTGGGTGATGTCTTCGGGGCTCCGCTTGCAGTTGAAGCATTGGCAGCCTTTTTTCTGGAGTCTACTTTTATTGGCATCTGGATATTCGGCTGGGACAAAGTGTCCAAAAGAGTGCACTTGTTATCCATCTGGCTGGTAGCATTTGGTACGATGTTATCCGCTTTCTGGATTCTAGCAGCGAACTCCTTTATGCAGCACCCTGTGGGATTTGAGATAAATAATGGACGTGCAGAAATGAATGATTTCTTCGCGCTCATTACGAATGGACAATTGCTGGTTGAATTCCCGCACACGGTTCTTGCTGCGTATGCAACAGGCGCCTTCCTTGTAACGGGTATTAGTGCGTATAAGATATTGAAGAAACAAGATGTATCTTTCTTTAAGAAATCTTTTCAAATTGCAGCAATCGTAGGTATCATTTCTTCTATTGGTGTAGCCGTGGCAGGCCATGCGCAAGCACAGTATTTGGTTGAGACTCAACCTATGAAGATGGCGGCTTCAGAAGGATTGTGGGGTAAGAGTGGAGACCCGGCACCTTGGACCGTATGGGCAAACATTGATCCTGAGAAGCAAGAAAGTACTGGAGAATTTCAAATTCCGTATATGCTGAGCTTCCTTTCATACAGTAAATTTTCCGGTGAAGTTAAAGGTATGCTTGAACTGCAAGCTGAGTATGAGCAAACCTATGGCCCCGGTGACTATATCCCGCCTGTACGTACGACATTCTGGAGTTTCCGGATCATGGTTCTAGCAGGAACATTGATGATTGTACTGGGTATGTACGCAATGTATTTAATGTGGCGCAAAAAGATGGACCGTCCAAACACTTGGTTTATGCGGTTTATGTTATGGGGACTATTGCTTCCTCCAATCGCGAATACAGCGGGTTGGGTCATGACCGAATTCGGGCGTCAGCCATGGACGGTATTCGGACTGATGACAACGGAAGACAGTGTGTCGCCTAATATTACGAGTGGTCAGGTTCTATTCTCTGTTATTTCCTTTACAGCGATTTACGCCATTCTCGGATTAGTTCTAATTGGTTTGTTTATGAAAGTGATTAAAAAAGGTCCTTATGCGATGGATAACGATCACGGGGATTCGCATGATCCATATAACGAGGAGGGCGCCCAATGATGTCTCTTAATGAATTGTGGTTTGTGCTCATTGCAGTTCTGTTTATAGGGTTCTTCTTCCTGGAGGGTTTCGATTTCGGCGTAGGGATGGAAACACAAATTCTCGCTAAGAATGATACAGAGCGCCGGATTCTGATTAACTCGATCGGACCCTTCTGGGATGGAAACGAGGTATGGCTAATTACTGCTGCAGGTGCAATGTTTGCGGCTTTCCCTGAGTGGTATGCAACGTTGTTTAGCGGATTTTACATTCCCTTTGTCTTTGCTTTATTAGCTTTGATTGCACGTGGTGTTGCTTTTGAATTTAGAGGTAAACGGGATTCCGTAGCTTGGAAAAAAACTTGGGATGTGTGTATCTTTTTCGGCAGCTTCCTCCCACCGTTCCTCCTAGCTGTGGTGTTCGCCAGCTTCATCAAAGGTTTGCCGATTGATGGGGATATGCAAATGTACGCAAGTTTTACAGATATCGTAAATGTGTATACCGTAGTAGCTGGTGTGACTGTTGTCCTTCTTTGTTTGGTACATGGTCTCATGTTCACAACGTTGCGTACAGTGGGAGATCTACAGGCTCGCGCTCGAAAAATGGCGCAAAGATTGCTTTTGCCACTTGGGGCTTTATTGCTTGCTTTCGTGGTAATGACTTATTATATGACTGATATTTTCGAACAACGTGGTTTAGTTCTTATAATTATAGTAGCGCTGGGAATTATCGCGTTCATATTATCGGGTTATTTCATGACGAAGAAGAAGGATGGCTATGCTTTTGGTATGACAGGAGCGGTAATAGCATTGTCCGTAACTTCTATCTTTGTAGGATTGTTCCCACGTGTTATGATTAGTTCAATCGATCAAGCCTTTAATTTGACAATCACCAATGCGGCCTCGGGACATTACTCTTTAAAGGTAATGACGATTGTGGCACTGACCATCCTTCCATTCGTATTGGGATATCAAATTTGGAGTTACTTTGTCTTTCATAAACGCGTTCACGAGAAGGAGCATCTTGAATACTAATGGATAAAAATTTGCTTGGGTATAAAGGAGTTAAGCCGGTCTTTCTGATCGTTGGCCTCCTTACCCTGGTGCAAAGCATGTCCATACTTCTGCTGGCCAAATGGCTGGCAGAAGTCATCTCTGCGCTATTTGCGGGAGAACCTCTGAAGGAACAATGGGCTACTTCGCTATTGTTCCTTCTTGCATTTCTAGTGCGCCATGCTTGCGCCATGCTGATGAGCCGTATCTCTTACCGCTTTGCGGAAGCAACAGGCAGCAACATGCGGAGGGAAATGATGGATAAGCTCTTCCAGCTTGGACCCAGAATGGTGGGCGGGCGTGGAACCGGGGATCTTGTCACACTTGTGCTGGAAGGCGTAACAAAGTTCCGCACATATTTAGAAGCGATTATCCCTAGAATGGTAGGGATGTCAATTACACCGATTTTGGTGCTTATTTATATCTACAAGATGGATACCGCGAGTGGGATAATTCTAACGATCACCATGCCGATTATTATTGTTTTTATGATCTTGATCGGGATGACGGCTCGCAAGCAGATGGACCGTCAGCTAAAATCTTATCGCACCTTATCTAATCATTTCGTAGACTCCCTCCGTGGGCTAGAAACGCTGAAATTTCTGGGCCGCAGTCGTAGTCATAGCACGAGTATTGCCACCGTCAGCGATCGATATCGCTCGGCGACGATGCGTACACTGCGAGTAGCCTTTTTGTCTTCGTTCGCGCTGGACTTCTTTACGATGTTATCCGTTGCTTCCGTCGCGGTAAGTCTCGGCCTGCGTCTGGTCAACGATCAGATGACACTGGTTACGGGCTTAACCATTCTGATCTTGGCACCGGAATATTTTTTGCCTGTACGATTGGTAGGTTCGGATTTCCATGCTACTCTCGATGGTAAGGAAGCCGCTGAGGCAATGAAAAGCATTATAGATCAGGATGAAGTGAAAGCTGAAGTAGTAGGTTCTAATGGTGACCAAGCATTGAAATCAGCATCGAAAACACCAGAAGAGATATTCACTTGGCATAAAAATAGCGTACTTACATTAAATGATGTCAGTGTGAAATACGAGGAAGCTGGTCTTTCTTCGCTGGAAGCGGTGAACCTGCAATTTAAAGGAGCAAGCAAAATTGGGATTATCGGAGAGAGTGGGGCCGGTAAATCTACACTAGTCGATATCTTGGGTGGTTTCTTACACCCTACATCAGGAAGTATCACAGTAAACGGTACAACGGTTAGCGCATTAACGGATGAGGCTTGGCGAAAGCAGACCTCGTATATCCCGCAGCGCCCTTATATTTTTAGTGGTACATTGGCTGATAATATTCGCTTCTATTACCCTGAAGCTTCTATGGAAGCTGTGGCTGCAGCTGTGAAAGCTACTGGATTATCAGAGCTGTCGGCAACCCTTCCGAATGGCTTGGATGAGATGATCGGCGGCGGAGGTCGTTCGTTCAGTGGCGGGCAGGAGCAGCGGGTTGCGCTGGCTCGAGCTTTACTCAGCAGTCGTCCGATTATGTTATTGGATGAGCCGACGGCACATCTGGATATTGAGACGGAATATGAGCTGAAGGAGACGATGGTGCCTCTTTTTGAAGGAAAGCTGGTCTTTCTGGCTACACATCGCCTGCACTGGATGCTTGATATGGACATTATTGTAGTAATGAAACAAGGAAAAGTGGCAGAAATCGGTACCCATCAGGAATTGCTTGCCCGCAAGGGTGCGTATTATGAGTTGATTGGGTCGCAATTGGAGGGAATCCATTGAAACGTGAAGGATGGTTTGCTCCGTATGTATCGTCGTATTTTTGGCGTTTTGTGCTTATTATCGTGCTTGGAGCGTTGACGATTTTTACAGCCTCATCATTAATGTATACTTCAGGATTTCTGATCTCAAAAGCGTCTACACCTGTCGAGAATATTCTAATGATTTATGTACCGATTGTAGGTGTGCGTACGTTCGGAACGAGTCGGGCTGTCATTCATTATGTAGAACGTTTAGTTGGGCATGACACGATTTTGCGAATTCTATCAAAGATGCGTGTGCGTCTGTACAATATTTTGGAACCACAGGCTTTGTTCCTGTCGTCACGCTTCCGCACTGGGGATATTCTCGGGATGCTTGCGGATGACATTGAATATTTGCAAAATGTATATCTGCGCACCGTTTTTCCAAGCATTATTGCTTTGCTGATTTATGGAGCAGCTGTGATTGCACTGGGTACTTTTGACATCGCCTTTGCGCTATTGATGGCTCTGTATATATTGGTGTTAGTAGTGGTGTTGCCGTTCTTATCTCTATTGTTCACACAGAAGCGCCAACGTGAAGTGAAAGTAGAGCGTAATCGTCTCTATCAAAAGCTGACTGACGCCGTACTTGGTATGGGTGACTGGGTCATTAGTGGACGACAAAGCCAGTTCGTAGACACTTACGAAGCAGATGAGAGAAAAGTAGCCAAAACCGATGCAGCGCTGCGCAGCTGGGCACGTATTCGTACGTTCATTGGGCAAGCGGTAATTGGGATTGGCGTGCTTTCTATGCTATATTGGGCCGCTGGAGAGTTTGCAGATGGTGCTATTGCGGGTACATTGATTGCGGCGTTCGTACTGGTTGTTTTTCCTGTAGCAGATGCCTTTCTGCCAGTGTCTGAAGCGGTGGAGAAAATCCCGCAGTACCGTAACTCCTTAGAGCGATTGTCAGGTGTAAATGGAACTGAGCAGAACATCGTCTCTGAAAAAGCAACTGTAGTCGATGCTCTACCTCAGGCCATGAAGAGTGCTCACATCAAGCTCGAAAATGTAGGTTACCACTATGGTTCAGAGGCTAACTGGTCGGTTCACGATCTCAGCCTCGATATTCCACAAGGTAAAAAGATTGCGATCATCGGCCGAAGTGGTGCGGGTAAATCGACGTTATTAAAGGCTATTCAAGGTGTTATTGAACCTTCTGACGGCTCGGTTACGATTAATGGAATCGCTGCAGATGCCTATGGCGAGCATATTCCTTCTATTATAGCGGTGCTTAATCAGAGTCCACATTTATTCGACACTACAGTAGCTAACAATATTCGTATGGGTGATCCGAAGGCTTCCGAACAAGCCATTAAAGAAGCTGGCGCCTTAGCCAAAATGGATACGTTGATCTCCTCGTTGCCAGATGGATATGATACCTTTGTCCGAGAAGCAGGGCAACGATTCTCTGGTGGAGAGCGTCAGCGGATAGCATTAGCTCGTATTTTGCTGCAAAATACACCTGTTGTCATACTCGACGAACCGACTGTAGGGTTGGACCCGCGGACAGAACGTGATCTTTTGAATACAATGTTCGAAGCCATGAAGGATAAGTCACTAATTTGGGTAACGCATCATTTGGTCGGTGCGGAGCAGATGGATGAAGTGATTTTTATGGAAAATGGCTCGGTAGAAATGCGTGGAACCCATGCGGAGCTGATGAAGAAAGAACCACGTTACCGCAGATTATATGAGCTGGATCGTCCGGTGGAGTTTCTAGGGTAGGATGGAGAGTTTGGAGATAATATATATAGAAAATAGAGAGAGTTGAGTGAAGAGATTCCTTTTGCCCTTCGGGGTGGGAGGAATCTTTTTTTGGTGCAGGGCAAGAATATAGACAATGGATGAACAGATCGCTGGAATGGATAGATAGGAGTTCCATTTTCGTGGGAAGTATGGTAGAACAATAGAAGGAGTATTAGGCCGTAGCGGCACAGAAAGGGATGCTTGGTTGAATGTATGTAGTATGTAAAGAACATGTAGAATTAGCTATTGATTTGTTTGTGGACGAGTATGAAGATGCACCAGATGTAGTGGATTTGAAGGAAACGGAATTCTCTGACTGGGACCCGCCGGCAAAGTGCACCCAATGTGAGAAGAACGCTGAATATTTGGTGGTCTAAAGGACCTTTAAGACTTATAAAAAAACACCTTGCAGTCCCGGAAATGGGCCGCAAGGTGTTTTTGCGTGGAATAATATATTGGAGGGCTCATTAGTCTTATGCATCTGCCGCATCTGCCATGTTAGCCAGTGAACTACCTCGGCTGTTACGGCGGTAGACAATGGCTGAGATGATGGCAATTAGCGCCGCAATAGAGAGTCCCCAGTAAATGTTGGAGTAAGCGGCCCGGAGCGGCAGCCCACGCTGCCATTCCAGTGCACTTGCGGCCATAGCTACGCTGAAGGCGCCACTAAAGAATTGCAGTAACTGGAACAGCCCCATCCCGGAGCCGATTTGTGAGGAAGGCAGAATCCGTGAGATTTCATTGGATACACTACTGGACAATGTAGTGAAGGCAAGACTCATAATCATATAGATGAGCATGACGGCAATCCAGGATCGTCCTGCAAAAACAGCGAACAGGACAGTAGCAGTCAGCACAAGTAGTGGAGCGAAACGCAATATCCCCGCATTGCCATAACGGTCGATGATTCGTCCGACGGAACGGGAAACGAAGATTGCGAGCAGCGATCCCGGAAAGATCACAAGCCCGGCATGACTTGCACTGAAGCCAAAGCGATGAGTCAAAATCTGCGGCAGCAGGAACAAGGTGGCGAAGCTGCACAGATAGGAGGCGATACCGACCACTGCCAGCACGAGATATGAGCGGTTACGGAATAGCGCGGGCATTACAAATGGGTCGGGCGTGCTGCGGATGCGGCCAACAAATAAAACGATGGCAAGAAGTCCAGCTACCAAGGCCACCCACAGCCCACTAGTCAGGAATAGCAGCAGACCGGTGGTGCCGACGCCCAAGAGCAGCCCACCAAGCACATCGAAGGAGCCTCGGGTGGGCACCTCTTTAGGCAGTAGGATAAGGAACAACGGCACGAGAAGCAAAATAGCTGCCGTTACAGCGAACAACCAGATCCAGCCGAGATATTCGACGATGGCTCCGCCCGCGACCGGACCAAGGCCTAGGCCGAGTGAAACAGCTGACATAATCGTCGCCATCGCTTTGCCGCGACGAGCTTGCGGGACATAACGTGTAAACAGCACAAGAGATAAGGACATTACTGCGCCCGCGCCCGACGCCTGTAGAATGCGCACGATAAGCAGAAAGATAAAGTTGGTGCTGAAGAAGCCGGCTACAGCCGCAAAGCCCAGCGTCAACAGGCCTATCACCAGCAGGCGGCGGATCGGCAGAAAATCAGAGAGCCGGCTGTACGTGATTGAGGCAATCGAGAACATAATGGAATACCCGGTAACTATCCAAGAAGCAGATGCAGCTGTAATGCCGAAGGCTTCGGTTACATCAGGCAGTGCCAGATTGAACATGGCTGTATTCATGATGACGAGAACCACAGCGATGCTGAACAGCAGTGTCAGCAGGCCTTCCCGTGGAAGAGTCGCTTCCGGAGCGGAGGCTTCATGATCCGCATTCGCGGAAAGGTTATTTACAGAAGTCATGTGCGAAGCACTCCTTTTATTATTGTTTAATAGTTCGATTACTTACGAACAATTGAAATATAGCATGCGTTGATATAAAATGCAATTAGGATCACCAATATTTTTTTCGCATTAAAAGTAGGACAAAGGGGATAATCATCCATGAAAATACTATTTCATCCGGACCGCAAGGACATTCAGTTGGCTTCCGTATTGTATGCGCTCAGCGATCCGATTCGCCTCCATATCGTATCGGATATTCATAGAAATGGAGAACAGGCTTGCAACGGCTTCAACGTTCCGATTGCCAAATCTACCATGTCTCACCATGCCCGTACGCTGCGCGAGTCAGGTGTTGTGTTTACGCGGGTGCAAGGAACGCAGCGCATACTGTCGCTACGGACGGAGGATCTGAGCGCACGTTTCCCAGGATTGCTGGATTCTATATTGAGTGCTTATGAAGCTGGGGAAAAGCCGGATTTTGCAATGGAGGAGCGGGAGGAGAGTAAGTAGTGGGAGATGGATTGTCTGAAGAATAGGACATTTAAGGAATGCGAAAGATTAGGAAGGTACTTACTAAAACTACAAGGGACGCCCAGTGCGCGTCCTTTTGCTATTTCAATAGAGGACTATAACAGGAGGCACTTATGCTTATTCAAATTATTGGCGTAGGAAAATTGAAGGAAAAGTACTTGATTAATGGCATCGCGGAGTATGCTAAACGGCTGACACCGTACCTGAAATTTCAGGTGATTGAGGTGGCAGATGAAAAAGCACCCGACTCTCTAAGCGAAGCAGAGGTCGGTATTGTTAAGGCGCGCGAGGGGGAACGCATCCTCGCGCACATAAAGAGCGAGGCGCATGTCATTGCGCTCGCGATTGACGGCAAGCTATGGAGCTCGGAAGAGCTTGCCGCAGAAATTGACCGGCTCGGTACCTACGGGACGAGCCATGTCGTGTTCGTCATCGGAGGGAGCCATGGGCTCTCCGACGAGGTCATGCGCCGCGCGCAGCAGCGCATGAGCTTCGGGCGCATGACGCTGCCCCATCAGCTCATGCGCCTGGTGCTGGTGGAGCAGATTTATCGCGCGGTGAAGATAAATCGGGGGGAACCGTATCATAAATAGGGGCAAGTTTTTTGAAGAAAAGCTTGTAGGATCCTGTATTTACAGCATGAAGATTATAGGTTCTACTTAGTCTTTCAGTTTTTACACAAGGTCTGAAATTACTACTGCACAGAGAGAAAAATATCCAATTGCATATAAGCTCATCACCTCATGAAAGTATTCCTTCGTCTTAGAATGCTTAATACGTTTGGTAGCAAGGTCTCCATAAATGACGGCGAAATAAGTATTACGAGACCCTAAGGCAATAAGTTTTTGGTTTCTTTCTTTTGAGAAAAATCGGCATAAAGACGATCATTTATAAACCAACCCAGTACCAAAACAAGTATTGCGAGAATAAATTCAATCCTAAAAACCGTTTGCAGACCAGCAACGATACTTTGTGTCTTATCTTGAAACGCAGCGGGATTGAGCGAATGGTGAAGAGAACGATTAGCTCTGGACGACATGATGCCGACGAACAAAGCGATGCCAATTCCCCCAGCAATCTGCTGGAGCGTATTGTAGATGGCTGTGCCGTGGGGGACCAGGTGACGCGGAAGTTGATTCATTCCTGCCGTCTGAGCTGGCATGACGACAAACGATATGCCTAAGAATAAGAGGACATGATTGAACAGAACGGAGCCTCGGGTTGTATCGCTGTCGATACCAGCAAACAGCCACAGCGATAGGGCGATCATGAGCAGTCCGGGCATTATGACGAATCTCGGCCCGAATTTATCGAATAATTTTCCCGTCACAGGCATCATCATTGCGTTTAAAATGCAGCCTGGCATCAGAAGTAAACCTGTCGCGAATGCTGTCAACTGCATCACATCCTGCATATAGATCGGCAGCAATGTCGTGGTGGCGAATAAAACCATCATCAGCACTACTATTAATACTGCTACCAAAGAAAAGGCAGGATACCGGAATACGGAAAGATCAATCAAAGGATCTTTAATCTTGAGCTGCCGCCAAATAAGCAAGATCAAGAAGAGGACGCCTGTGGCAATCAAACTGTAACTCCCAGGACTAACCCAGACACCCGCCTGGCTGAAACCGTAGGTGACACAACCAAACCCGACGGTTGACAAAAAAATGGATAAAAGATCGACCTTTGGCTTGGTTATTTCTGTAACATTCTTTAAGTAAATGAATGCATAAATAATCGAAAACAATACCAGAGGAATCACCATGTAGAACAGCCATCGCCAGTTTAAGGTGTCGATAACCAACCCCGACAAAGCCGGTCCGATGACTGGGGCGGCCATGATGACAAGCCCCATGAGACCCATGGCAGCCCCCCTGCGTTCCGGAGGATAGAGGGCAAGAATCGTATTCATCATCAACGGAATCAATAATCCTGTCCCGCAAGCTTGAACAACCCTGCCTATCAGCAAGACTTCGAATCCAGGGGATACTGCACACAAGCAGGTACCTGCTAAAAATAACGCCATCGCAGACATAAACATCCAGCGAGTCGTGAACCATTGCTGTAGCAATGCGGTCACCGGCACCAGTATGCCGATCATCAGCATATAACCAGTCGATAACCATTGTATAGTTGAAGCAGCAACGTTGAACTCACGCATTAATCCAGGAAATGTATTGGTAAGTAAATTTTCGTTAAGAAACGCAATAAATGCACCGATGAGCAGGGCGGCTAACATCGCCCCACTCTTCATTCCGCCTGCCTCTTGAACCCGTTTGTTCATCTTCCACCTCCAGAGAATATTCATTGCGTTCCATTAAGAGCTTGTTCAAAAGGGCTAAATGATTTTGAAAGAATGACTCTAAACCGCAGACGGAGACTCCAAATTTGGAAATGTAAGGGGAATATCTTTTGTGGCTACTTCCAACGCACAGTCTCCCACTAGGATAGCCTATTTTGGACAGACCTCTCCCTTGGTCGTGAGGACTGTATTTTCAATGTGTAGTAATGCCTCTTTACCCAGCCAAAGGCAGTGAGATTTGCTCGACATGGATCTCTTGTAGCTTCTTCATAGCGGCTACATGCTGCACGGGAAGAACGGTCTGACGAACGTGAGCTATCATCCGCTCCACCAATCGGAAGGCATCCCGCAAGATGAACCACTTCTCCACACGCTCGGTTGTTCGAACCGGCACCTTCTTGTGCTTCATGACCGAAGTCAGTGGGTTGGATTCTTGGGCGAACGCTAGCTCCACTTGCTTGCGAAAGCCCATCATGTGTTCTTGCAGGGCGCTACCTTGTGGGACGGGACCGTGGAAAAACGGATTGTCCAGAAAGGAATAGCCCCATTGCTTCTGGCATTTTCCTTGCAACGGGCAGGCGGCACATTTCTCCTCCGCTGCGCGGAACCAGGCGGTATAATCCTCTTTATCGAATCCGTCGAACATCAGGACATGTCCTTGTTCACATTCCGGCGTTCCTTTGGGTGAACAGTGTTCGGGAATCTTTGTATTGGTTTTGAACCCAGTGACGACTGCCACATCGTGGGTCAGGAGGGATTCCTTCTGATCGTCGGAGTCGAAGTAACCCAAGTCGGCTACCAGATACTCCACCTGCAACCCTTCGATTTTTTTCATCATGTCGATGAGCGGCAGCATCACCTTCACATCGGCCGTTTCGTTAGGAAGAACGATGGAGAATAGAACAACGGGTCCTTTAGGGCTTGGACAGACGATAGAATGTTTAGCGGTAACCGATAAAGAATTTGTTTTGGTTGACTTTATTGCGCTGCACGCCAATGGTGGCATCGGGATCAGAATACGTTTTCTCGCAAGAGCAGGTGCTCTGGTCCGGGTAAGAACAGCGTTTGTGCTTGCATCCGTTGACGTTGGCCCATATCGGCCTGGAATCGATGCCCTTTAACATGGGCGATGATGTCGAAAAGAATGGCATAGAACAACTCGGCACTAACTTTTGAGCGAAAGTGGCTCAGGGAGCTGTGAACCGGCACTTTTGTCGGGCTGGGAACACCAATAAAATTGCGCCAATAAGTTGTCTCTCCAGCTCTCGAAACGAAGAAATTTCTGGACGAGTAAAGTACAGATAATGCATCCGAAAGCAGACTCTGGGATCAATGGGCGGACGACCGCCATCTTTGTAAAGGGGAGCAATCTTCTCTAGAACAATAGAGTCGTCTACATGATCCATGTAATCGATGAGTTCCGCATTTATGGGCTTTTTGAACAGGCTCATTAAGTATCTTGACACTGAATCTTCAACTGTCTATCGTGCAGATTATCCTACACCATCACTTTCTAACAAGGAGTAAAAATTATCGCGGTCTTCATCATCAAATTTGCCAAGCGCCTGTACCCTGACAAATTTATGTCCGCCAAACATGTCGATTTCCTCGCCGCAACTATTGTAGAGCGCGATCATATTGCCATCCCGATTTCGTTCCATATACCCGTAACAAGATGCCTCGGGCGCTTCGCCGTAAAAGAGTGAAAATCTGATTTTGTCCACGCTGTTCATACAAATCTCCTTTCCTTATTCCTCATTGATCTAAAGAATATTTTACGTGACACCGGATGAATTGGAAAAAGCGATATCACTCTGCATACTCGGAAATTCATTCCTATTAAGAAAACATAAGGGGGATCCCTCGCTATGTCGCTCATTCGCACATTATTTCTTGACGAGATGCGATTAGGGAGGTATTATAATGTGCCGGTTAATTCAACAGGGTAAATCGCCGATAGCCCTGTTAAACCAGTCTAAAAACAACTGGGGTTTTGACACCTGCCAAGTTCGTTTCGCTAAGGCGTTTATCTGCTTATGGGCTTTTGGCCTGGACACATATTACGGTTTCCCCATCCTCCAGCACAACTCCTCCAAAACCTCAGCCGCCCGTCTCATCACTCTCTTTATATCCTCGTCCCTTATCATCTCTAACTCCTTCCCCTCCCCGTGAACGATATAATTCCACAAACACCACTATCTCAAGCCCAGGATTATAATCTGTATGTATCAGAAGTAATAGATCAATTAATGACATCTCTGTGCCAAACTCCGTCTTATGCTCATAGATGTATAACGCACGAATCATAGAAATGAGGGCAGAATGACAAAGGAAGAACGCAGTCTTATACTGCTGGTGATTTCTCATGATATGAGCTAAATTTTAGGAAACTTATCTACACTTTTGACATGGAGAGGTGAATACCGTGATGGATAAGGAAATACTGAAGCTTGTAAGAACCCCGATTCGTGCTCTTCGGAAAGAGCAGGGCTTGTCGCAGGAAGGGGAGAAAGGCGGATTTCATTTTTCATACATAGGGCAGATTGAACGTGGGGAGAAGAACGTTTCTTTATTGAATTTACATAAGATTGAAGAATCGCTTGAAGTGAATATCATTCAGTTGTTTGCGTACCAGGGTGAAGAGTTCATGGTTACCGCAGCAGAGCGTGATATTCAGGATATTGTAGGCATGCTCCGTGAGGCCAATGATGAGAAGGTACGTGTGGCTAAAAATGTACTGAAGGAATTATTATAAAAAATAATTATGAAGCAAGCCTCTCAGGGCAAATAAGATCGTTAGAAACAAAAGCACAAGCCATTGGTTTGTGCTATTTGCCGTAGCTTAAGTGTAGGTCTTATTTTATGATCAATGGTGCTGAGTTTAACTAGTGTGTAACTTATGGGTCATAAGGAGGAAAAAATGACTGAATTATTAGCTCCAGCAGGAAATATGGAGGCTTTAAAAGCTGCAATATCTAATGGTTGTGATGCAATATACTTAGGAATGCAAAAATTTGGTGCACGCGCATACTCATCTAATTTTGATTTACAATCGTTAAAAGAGGCTGTTACGTATGCGCACCTGAGGGACGTTAAAATCTATGTTGCAATGAATACGATCGTTTTCGAAAACGAAGTTGAAGAGATGAAGGAGCAGATACACGAATTAAATGAAATCGGTGTTGATGGCATTATCGTTCAGGACCTGACTGCTTTCGATTATATCGTTAAAAACTTTCTTGATATGGAAGCACATTGTTCAACTCAAATGGGAATAGACGATTTAGACGGAACTTTATTATTTAAAGAACTTGGTGCTAAAAGAGTTGTTCTGTCCCGTGAGGTTGAGATTGAAAAAGTAAAAGAGATCAAAAAAATAGCTGAAATACCTTTAGAAATTTTCGTTCACGGTGCTTTATGTGTATCTTATTCGGGAAACTGTCTAATGTCAGGATTACTCGGCTATCGATGCGGAAATCGCGGAAGATGTGTTGGTTCATGCCGTAAGGAGTATGAACTAATGGATAAGACAACAGATACATCTTTAGGGAAAAACTATATTCTATCTACTAAGGACTTAAACACAATCGATTACATCCATGATTTAAAAGAAATCGATTCTTTAAAAATAGAGGGTAGGATGAAAGCGCCTACGTATGTTGCTAATGTTGTATCAAAATATCGCATGGCCTTAGATAATAAAATAACCGAAGAAGATAAAGAAAATCTGAAAAAAACATTCAATAGGACATTTACTAAAGGATATTTGTTTCACGAAGATAGGAGAAATATTACAAACATCTCAAGACCTAATAACTTTGGTTATCCAATTGGAACAATCAGCAAGATTGATAAAGATAGGTATGAAATAACACTTACACGTACTTTAAATCAAAACGATACAATCCGAATAAGTCACAACAATGAAGATGTTAATTTAACTGTTGTAAAGCTGTACGATAAAGATGGCGTGTTAATCAATAAAGCAGATGATGTCTGCTACATCAAAATCAAAGAAAAGATGTCTATGGGAGATTCAGTATATAAAACGAAGGATTATTTCTATAACAAAGAATTAGAATCATCACTGGAAAAAGAATTTAAGCGGTTTAACCTAGATATTAGAGTAGATGCATGTCCAGATTCAAAGCTTTTCATAGATGCGGAGGGCTTAGGCTTTAATTATTCATATGAAAGCGAGGAAATACTAGGCGAAGCCATTAATAATCCAACAACAAAAGACCAGATAATAAAGCAATTCTCAAGATTAAATGATACGATATTCGAACTTAATCATGTCGATTTTGAGGAATGCAATGCATTTATTCCAGCTAAACTGTTAAATGCAGCAAGAAGAGATATTGTACTGGGCTTATATGACTTAAAGCTTAACAGCCAGAAGAAAAGAACCAAGGCTTTGAAAGCAAAAGGAAAAATAAGCTTCGCCCCTGAAAAACCATACCTTACGGCCTCTGTAACGAATAAGGAACAGTATGATGCTTGCGTGAGCTGTGGGATTAAGGAGATCTATTTTGAAAATGTGGTTAGAAGAAATCAGAATGATTATAAGGAAAAAGAAGGGCAGCTACTGATCGGAGGATATGGTGGAATTTATCACTACAGAGAAACTAATCCTTTTGTTACGGACTATACTCTAAATGTTGTTAATGCTACTAGTTGCTATGAATTATATAAATTAGGTGCAAAACGAGTCACTTTATCTTATGAATTGAATAAGAGCCAAATTGAAGATTTAATGAATGCCTACTATGAAGAAAATGACGGCTATCCTGCTCTGGAAATGATTGTATATGGTAAAGCTCCATTGATGTTTACAAAATATTGTCCGATGAGAAAAATGAATCAATGCAGAGTTTGCAAAACGAAGAGCTATGAGTTAAAAGATGAGCACGGAGCGTTCCCTATCATTTCCCATGATGATTGTACAACGACTCTCCTTAATGGGAAGACGCTTAATCTTTTAGATGAGCTACAAAACATCAAAGGAATTGAGGCGCTCAGATTAAACTTCACAGTTGAATCTAAAGATCAGGTTGTGAAAGTCATTAATATGGCCTCAGGCAAATTAAATGGCTCAATGAATCATGCTGTCTTTAATCAGGAAACAGAAACAAGAGGACATTTTAATAAAGAGATTGTGTAGAGTGAGGTATACCTTAAAAAGTTACGCGAAGAAGGCACCCATCGTGTGCCTTTGAGCTAACATTATCTGTTATCAAATGTCTACTTCACATTAATCCAATAAGGAGAACCACACAGTATGCTTATACATAGACCACTAAATTTGCCGTCTTATTGATAAAATCAATCTCATTTCTGATCCCTTTATGGGCGTCATTCCACAAGCCCTTTGTCAGGCGAATGCGCAGCAGGCATGTGTTAGGGTCTTCGTCGTTATTGGCTTCGTTACACCACTCGGCGAATATTGTGCGCAGCTTTTTCATCATCTCCGCATTTTTCTCGTCACATACCCAGCCCAGGTTTTCACCGATACCATCGGCCGTAAAGTTTTCGACGATGATACAAACAGCGACTTCGGGGTTTTGGGCGATCTGCTGCATCTTGCCTGAGGTCGCGTAAGTGACGGTGTAGAACGCGCCGTCCTCATAATAGGCGTCCACAATGCGGGCGGCGGGACGGCTTTTGCCATCGGCCCCCGGTTCCAGCACGATGGTGGACAGAGAGATCAGTCCGTCCTTGTTACCCGCTTGTTCTTCCAGCAGCTTCATGGCTTCGTCGTACTTGCTTGTAAAATCTTAGTGCATGTGAAGAATAATGCGATAAAATATTCATTGATAGACGCTTGGACACTTCCGCACGTATGTTTGCGGGACAAGCGTCTTTTGCTTTTGGGCCAGACCCCGGCAAAACAGCCGAATGCCTCCCTATTCGCATCCTTGTCTCATTCGGCAGCACCTTGTTGACAGCGCTAGCCGTATTCGTTATTGTGTTTAGAAACATGATTCAATTGAGAATGATTATCTATTAGATAAATCAAAGGGAGTTTGCGAATCAGCTATGGATGTTCTGAGACTTATAGAAATATGGAACCAGGTGATGGTGCGCGTGCTGGACGTGCGGCTAAAGCAGGGCGGAATCGGCGATCATTTGAATCAATATCGATTGCCGTCAAGCGCATTTTTATTTGCTTTCCAAGGACAAGGTGAATTGTGGGTTAACGATGAGGTTTGGCTGTGCGATCGTTTTTATGTACTGCACGCCGGCAAAGGCTCTCAGGTGACAGTTCGGAGCCGAGAAGCGCTGAACGTATATATCGTACTCTACAAAGCGTCTCTCCCCGCTTCGGCCTCGCGCGAATTTCATAGGATGATGCAGGAATCCGACCCGTTTCTGGAAAGCTGGGGATTCTCGCCTGGCGAGCCGCTGACCATGCTTGAGCTGCTTCAAACGATACGCGACGGTTGGCTTAAATCTGACGACGGATTGACCCGACTGTCGGTCAAGGGAGATTTTATCCGCTTCGTCCACGCTGTTCTGAGGGGGCGCCTGCTCGGAGCCGGCGACCTATCCTTATCGGAGCAGGTTATTCGGCATTTGTCCAGGAATTACCGCCAGCCGATTTCGTTTGAGGAGCTTGCGCGGCAATTGAATTATAGCCAACAATATATTTCGAGAAAATGTAAAGAACAGACGGGACTCAGTCCGCTGGACTACGTTATTCGTTTCCGAATGGAAAACGCGAAGGCTCTGCTGGCCGGCACGATGGCAACGCAACAGGAAATAGCATCGCATGTCGGTTATCCCGACCTCATTTATTTTAGCCGTATGTTCAAAAAGTATGCCGGCATGACGCCGGGTCAATATCGTAAACGATACAGCCAGTCCGTTTCAGATTATGCAAGGAATACGTCACAATCGTACGTTGTTTCAAGCCAGTCATTGCGCTATCCTTTTCATATAAGTGATAATGATTATCAATTTCAAAAGGATGAGGCGAATAGAATGACTAGAGCAACCAGAAGTTTTTATACAGTGATGCTGTTATGCTTGACCGTGATGTTAACGGCTTGCGGTGGGCCGGCGAATAACGGGGGTGCAACGCACAGCCAAGTTGCCGTCAGCGCTTCTCCAACTGCGATCCCACAAGAGTCAAAGGCTTCGACATCTTCGGACACTAAGATTGTCACGACTGCTTTTGGCGATGTGGAGGTTCCTGCACATCCTCAGCGCGTAGCGGCAATTTCTTATCTCGGCACCGTACTTGCGCTGGATGTCCAGCCAGTCGCAGCTGAATCGTTCTTGATGTCGAGTCCTTATCTCGAGGGAATGCTGAACGTCGTGACGGATGTAGGCGACTCGGTAGAGAAGCTGCTGGATTTAAATCCGGATATAATCATAACGCATAATCCACAGCCAGAGGTAGTCGAAAAATATCAGATGATCGCACCTACGGTATCTGTTCCTTACAATCAGTTTGCATCCATTCAGGAAGAAATGCTGTATTTCGGCGACTTGCTGGATAGACGCGAGGAAGCGGAGAGATGGAACGAACAGTTCGAGAAGGAAATTGCAGATATTCGGGAGAAAGTCCAACAAGCCGTTCCCGAAGGAAAGACACTTTCGATTATGCAAGAGTATGATGGAAATGTGAGCCTTTTTGGTCCGAAGTCGGGACGGGGCGGTCGGCTGATGTATGAAATAATGGGGCTAAAGCCGCCGACGGCGGTTCCCGGGTATATGCTGAAGGAATCCTACTACGAATTTTCGCTGGAGAAACTCCCAGAGTACATGGGTGATTATTTAATTCTGACGACCGAAGCCAGCTTGGAATCGCTGCAGGCTGATCCGATCTGGGGGACACTAGAGCCGATTCGCAACAATCGGGTATTCTTATGGACGGAGAACCAATCCTGGTACCGTGACCCGATCGCCGTGAAAAGACAAATCAACGAATTGACAGACTGGATCATCAAGGTAGCGAGTAGGTAACTGCCCAAAGTATGAGATCGAACAACGGTAATATAAAATCAGAAAGTGGTGGTTCGAAAATTGTGATCGGTGTACAGGATGAAAGCTGGGGGCTCAATAAGAGCCATCCCAAATGGGATGGCTTTTGGTGGTGATTGGGCGGAATTGCTTGAGAGGTAATAGTACGGGTATCATTAAGAAATAATGAACCTTTTACTAACACTATCGATCACTGCCAGTTTGTGTGAAAGAATCCTGTTAAATCACTTCGTTCATAAGTATGGGCTCCAAAATAATCCCGTTGTGCTTGCAGAAGGTTAGCATTTGAAATGCCTGTCCGGTAACTATCGTAATAAGTAAGTGAAGCACTTAAACATGGAAACGAAATACCAAAATTAATACCCTCACAGGCAACTTTTCGCAATCCTATTTGATATTCTTTAACCTTTTCAGCAAAATAGGGGGCGATTAATAGATTAGCGAGATTTGGCTGTGCTTGATAGGTTTGGCTTATGACGTTTAAGAATTCTGCACGAATGATACATCCACCACGGAAAATAAGGGCAATATCCTTTAAAGGTAAATCCCATCCGTAAAGTTCAGAAGTCATTTTATATTGTGTGAATCCTTGTGCGTAGGCACAAATTTTGCCCATATATAATGCTTGTCTAACGTACTCAATCCACAAATCCTTATCTAAACTCCGGTGATCCATCTCAGGCCCGGATAGGATATTGTCTGCATAAACCCGTTCCTCTTTTAAAGAGGAGATGTAACGGGCAAACAATGACTCTGTAATAATGGATGATGGGATCCCGGTATCAATGGCTTGAATGCTCGTCCATTTACCTGTGCCTTTTTGCCCTGTTTTATCAAGAATCACATCGATCAACGGTAAGCCTGTTAATTCATCCTTTTTCCGTAAAATCTCTGCGGTGATTTGGATTAAATAACTGTTCAGTTCACCTTGATTCCATGTTTCAAAGATGACAGCAATTTCGTTAACAGATAAACCTAACCTTTTTCTTAAAAATGTATAGGCTTCTGCAATTAATTGCATATCTGCATACTCGATTCCGTTATGGACCATTTTCACAAAGTGACCGGATCCTGTTGGACCAATATAAACACAGCAAGGGTCGTCGTCCACTTGGGCTGCTATTTTTGTTAGAATAGGAGCTACTTTTTCGTATACGGCTTTATCTCCACCAGGCATGATCGAAGGTCCTTTTAAAGCTCCAACTTCGCCTCCGGAAATACCGATTCCTAAATAACCGATTCCTTTAGACTTTAATTCATCATATCTACGTTCAGTATCTTCGTAATGGGAGTTACCACCGTCCATAATCACATCGCCTGCTTCAAGAAAAGGTACTAATGCACTGATCACCGAATCGATCGGTTTGCCCGCTGTGACCATAAGGAAGATTTTTCTTGGAGTTTCTAAAGAGTGAACAAAGTCTTGAATTTTGTAGTAGGGATGGATTAATTGACCTTCCGTTGTGCCAACAAGATTATCGGTTAAGTCCCTCGTATAATTATAGACAGCCACTTGCTCACCTTTACTAGCCATGTTTAAAGCGATATTACTGCCCATTACCCCTAAACCAATGACACCAATTGTATTGAACATTTTGTCCTGCTCCTTCTAATTAATAGGTAGAAAAAACCCTCACTTATTGACTCAGGAGATTCTAAGAGAATAAGTGGGGGGACTGCCCACAAATATTGTTGTTATAGGAATAAACTTAGTAATAGAATAAATCCTAATCCAGCTACAGAAACGATTGTCTCAAGCAATGTCCATGTTGCAAATGTTTCTTTCATGCTTAGACCAAAATACTCTTTAAACATCCAGAAACCAGCATCGTTAACATGGGAAGCTATTAAACTACCCGCTCCCGTTGCAAGTACGACTAAAGCAAGATTAACGTCAGATTGTCCTAACATCGGAATAACTAAACCAGCCGTTGTTAAAGATGCAACAGTAGCAGAACCTAAGGAAATACGTAAGATTGCAGCGATGATCCAGGCAAGCAAGATGGGTGATAATGAAGTTCCTTGGAATAGTTCGGCTACATAGTCACCCACGCCTCCATTAATTAATACTTGTTTGAAGGCTCCGCCGCCCCCAATGATTAAGAGCATCATCCCAATATGAGTAATAGCAGTTGTACAAGATTGCATTACAGTTTTGATTGGAATTTTTCTTGCTAATCCCATGGTATAGACAGCAACGAGTAAGGAAATTAACATGGAAGTTGATGCATCACCAATAAAACGGATAGCGGCTAGTAAACTATTATCTTCAAATCCGATTGTTTTTTGAAGTAAAGTAATAATCGTTGCAATAGACATTAAAATAACAGGAAGCATTGCAGTAAATACACTGATACCAAATCCAGGTGTATCTTCTAATTTAAATTCTTTTTGTTCTCCTAAAGAGGCAATATTACCTGTTTTCGTAAATGATGCAGGTACGAGTTTTTTGGCAAGCTTAGTAAATATAGGTCCAGCCAAAATAACTGTTGGAATTGCAATAATGAAACCGTAAAGTAAAACCTCGCCAATGTCCGCGCCATATTCACCTGCAATAACTGTAGGTCCTGGGTGAGGAGGTAAGAACCCGTGTGTTACGGATAAAGCTGCAGCCATCGGAATACCGAGATAAAGAATAGAAACCTTCAATTGTCTTGATATGGCGAATACAATTGGAATTAATAATACTAATCCTACTTCGAAAAATAACGCCACACCGATAATGAATGAAGCAGCTACGACCGCCCATTGAATATTTTTTTCACCAAATTTATGAACGAGAGTCATGGCAATTCTTTGAGCGCCACCTGAATCAGCGATCAACTTGCCTAACATCGCTCCAAGACCAAAGATTAACGCTAAGTGACCAAGTGTTCCGCCTAATCCGGCTTCAATGGTTTTGACAATTTCATTCAAGGGCATTCCAAGTGCTAAAGCGACACCGAACGATACAATGATTAATGAAATAAAGGTGTTTAATTTGAAGCCCATTATTAAAACTAATAATGCTAAAATTCCAATTGCTACAATAACTAGTGGCATTGTAATTTCCCCCTGATATTTATCTTGTTAGTGTTTGATTAAGCTTCTTTGATAGTTGGCAATCCGTGTATAATCATCTTCTAACACTCTAGATATGTTAATGAAGATCGGCAGTAATTTCCTATATTCTTTCGTTGCTTCTTCGTTTGGTGTGTGTTTGTAGGTACTGCCAATCATTTCAGAAACGATTTCAAATGATTCGATCTTTCCGGTGGCATATAAGCCTAAAATACAAGCACCTAGACAAGAACTTTCGTAGCTTTCTGGAACGGTTACTTCAGAGTCGAATATGTCGGACATCATTTGCCGCCAAACCTCTGATCTTGCGAAGCCCCCGGTAGCTTGAATTCGGGTCACAGGACCGTCCATGCATTCGGTTAATGCTAAGAATACGGTGTATAAATTGTAAATGACTCCTTCTAGGGCTGCGCGAATCATATGTTCCTTCTTATGTGACATCGTTAAACCGAAGAATGAGCCACGTACGTCTGGATTCCATAAAGGCGCACGTTCACCAGCGAGGTATGGATGGAATAACAATCCATCTGCTCCTGGTCTCACACGTTCAGCAATCTTAGTTAATACATCATATGGATCAATTCCTAGTCTTTTTGCTGTTTCTACTTCTGATGAGGCAAGTTCATCACGGATCCAGCGAAGGACCATCCCGCCATTGTTTACCGGCCCGCCAATGACCCAGTGCTTTTCCGTTAAGGCATAACAGAATATTCTTCCCTTTTCGTCTGTTTGCGGCTTGTCAATAATGGTTCGAATGGCACCGCTTGTCCCAATTGTGACGGCAATTTCGCCTTTTTTTATCGCATTTACACCTAGATTAGAAAGGACTCCGTCGCTGGCACCAATGACAAATGCTGTTTGTGGATCGATCCCCATCTGTTTTGCTAAATCTGAATCACAGTTGGTAAATATCTTGGTAGTTGGAACGAGTTCAGATAATTGAGCAGGTGTTATACCAGCAATTTGTAATGCATCTTTATCCCAATCTAGTGTTTTGAGATTCATCATGCCCATGGCTGAAGCCAGAGAATGATCAACAACATAGTGATCAAAGAACTTTTTGAAAATATATTCTTTAATTCCTATATATATTTTAACTTTGGAAGCGATTTCGGGAAGGTCATTCACAATCCAAGCTATTTTAGTTAATGGTGACATGGGATGAATCGGTGTTCCCGTGCGTTTATAGACTTCATGGCCATTCAACTCATTCTTTATTTTATGTGCCCATGCTTCACTTCGGTTATCTGCCCAAGTAATACAAGGCGTCAGCGGCAGGTCATTTTCATCCATAGCAATGACACTATGCATGGCACTGCTAAATGAAACAAACGATAGCTTTTTGTGTGAATGATGTTTCATTATATTCGAAATTGCTTGTAGGACTGCCTGAAAAATCTCTTCTGGGTCTTGTTCAGCTGTCGACATATCCGGTGTATAAAGCGGATACCCCATATTTTCTTGTTGGATGACTTCGCCTTTTTCACTAAATAAAACTGCTTTCGTACTTGTGGTTCCGATATCTATACCTAACATATAGTTAGTCATCTTGCTGCACTACTCCTTTCGAGAGCATTTGTTGCGATATCCATAGGTCTTCTACTTTTCCTTGAACATCATCAAAATTGTCATGCAAGGACTTACTCATGAGGTCTCTATCTTTTGTGTGGATCGCTTCAATATAAAGCTCATGATTTTTTATAATCCTTGTAAAGTCTTCATATTTTTCTTTGAAACGCATGCGCATCGACAAAAGGATGAAGCTTTCCATAACGGGTTTTAAATTATTCCAGATCATCAGGATGTATGAATGATTAGCTGCACGAATAATCGTTTCATGAAACAAGACATCTTGATAGGAAAATTCATCAGCATCACTATATTTGATTGCGACCTTCATCATTTCTAGAATTTTACTAAGTTCCTTTATTAATTCATTAGTGTCTATCTTTACAATCCGTTCAAATACAAACGATTCTATGAGTAAACGGACATCATAAATCTCTTCTATTTCTTTTTCTGATAAACCAATAACAACGGCACCCATTCTTTCTAAACGGATAATATTTTCGGATGCCAGTATTTTTAACGCTTCACGGATCGGTGAGCGACTTACAGCAAAATCTGCAGCTAATTTATTTTCCGATAATATGGTGCCGCTTTCAATTTCGCCGGAAATAATACGCATTCTAAGCTCGCAGGATACACGATCACCAGCAGAAGCTTTTGAAAGCCATTTGGAGGGATATAGAAATCTATTTGATTCGGTCATAAATTCACCTCATAATTAATATGGTATACTTGTATACAAGTATTATATCCTGAATTTTTAATTTTGCAAGCGATTTCATGAATTGGTGTTTGTCACGCATAGGATTCAAATAGTATTCCTATTTGCAATTTTATTAAAAATGCCAGATCGGACTGACCCCAAAGGCCTATGGAGATATTGTGAAGTTCAGAAAACATGTTGAGGATGAAGAATTGAGGAAGGATATGGAATTAATCAACACCGAGGCGGAGTTTTCGCCTTTAGACATAATGGTAAAACTTATTTGGGCGAAACCAAAAGGGGCAGGAAATAAAAAAACACTAAGAATTAACTTAGTGTTTTTCGTTATTCAAAGGGAAGCCTCAATTGCCCTCAAGAATCCACTTGCTTAGCTCTTTGTCAAAGGTTTGAGGTTCTTCAAACATCGGATTGTGACCACTATGCTCAAAGATCACTTTTTTACGTGCTCATAGGTCTCATCAACAGAATTCCAAAGTGAAACAGGCGCTACCAAATAATCATAACTACCTAAACCGATAAATACTGGTTTGTTGAATTTAGCGAGTGATTGTATAAGATTCAGTTCTCCGAATGCTTCTCCCCACAGATGATCGATAATTGGCATAAGGGCGAGCTGTCAGTACTTCCTGATGAACTTCAAATCCGTTCTCCCGCGCAGAGCTTGATTGATCACAACAGAAACATTGCGCAGAAAAGTATTGCTAGTAGGGGGATTTTTAGGCATAAAAAAACCCGAAAAGCAGTACTTTTCGAGCATGTTTTCTTTCGGATTATTTCGTCATATCAAGAACGATTCGACCATTGATTTTGCCTTCTAACATCAGATCGTAGATCTCATTAATATCTTCTAGTTTACGTGTCTCAATAATGGTTTTTATTTTTCCTTCTGCAGCGAATTGTAATGTTTCTTGTAAATCTTTGCGAGTGCCGACAATCGAACCGACTACCTTTGTACCGTTTAATACCGTATCAAAGATAGGAACATCCATGGATTCAGGGGGCAGCCCAACCATGACGCAGGTACCGCCGCGGCGAATGGCTCGATAGGCTTGGTCGAATGCTTTTTTTGCAACCGCTGTACAAACAACACCATGCACTCCGCCGAGTTCTTTTTGAATCCAATCTGCGGCATCTTCTTTTAATGCGTTTACGGTTTTGTCTGCACCAAGTTGTTTCGCAAGCTCCATCTTTTCATCTGAAGTGTCGATGGCCACTACGTTCATTCCCATCACCTTTGCATATTGTACACCAAGATGACCCAATCCTCCGACGCCGAAAATGGCTACCCATTCACCTGGCTTTACACCTGACACTTTCAAAGCTTTATAGGTCGTAACGCCAGCGCAAAATAAAGGTGCCGCTTCGATGAAGCTTAGATTATCAGGAACCTTCACTACATAATCGGCAGCTGCCACACAATATTCTGCATATCCACCATCTACGGAATATCCAGAATTTTTTTGATCCAGACAAAGAGTCTCTCTTCCTGTAAGACAATACTCACAATGACCGCAGGCTGAGTACAGCCATGGAATTCCTACTCGGTCTCCTACCTTTAAGTGTGCAACTCCTTCACCTATTTCTTCAATAATCCCAACGCCTTCATGTCCGGGAATTAGAGGGAGCTTTGGTTTGGCAGGCCAATCGCCATGAGCAGCATGCAAATCAGTATGACACACTCCGCACGCCTGAATGTGGACAAGAATTTCTTTGGGTCCGGGTTTTGGTTTAGGTACGTCTTGTAGCTCTAACTTTTCTTTAAATTGTTTTACTACAGCGGCTTTCATTAGCATACTCCTTTAGTTTTTTGCTTTTCAAAAAGTAGTATGTTCATGAGGCTAACTTTAAATTCTTGAGACTTTTATCACTGATTAACACTCACATCACAAGTAATATGTTAGAATATCAGAACAGCTTTACTGCGTTACCGCTTTATCAACTTCATAATTCACGAGCTATGATGGCTAAGGATTACACTTTAGCTGGAGCAGCTTCTGGAGAGACTGCGGAAATTCCGCGGCGCCGAAGGGTTCACAATCTCAGGCAAAAGGACAGAAGAGTACTGAATATGTATTTGTCATGCTGATCGCCATCAGCAGGGCGAATATTATTTGATATTCTTACGATCTGGGAGATTGGATGACATCCAATCTCTCTTTTTTTATTCCAATTTATTGTACTCACAAGGGGGAACTAGGTATGGCACAACCAGAATTAAAGAGAGAGCTGGCTAATCGGCATGTTCAACTTATTGCTATTGGTGGCACCATCGGTACAGGATTATTCTTGGGATCAGGCAAGGCGATAGAGAAGGCAGGCCCATCCATTATGATCACGTATTTAATCGTGGGTATTGCTGTGTTTTTTGTGATGAGAGCACTGGGAGAACTCCTATTATCTAAAGCGGGCTATCAATCGTTTACGGATATTGCTGAAGACTACCTTGGATCACGGGTCGCATTCATTACCGGTTGGACCTATTGGTTTTGCTGGATCATGACGGCTATGGCTGATGTCATTGCTGTTGGCGTATATGTACAGTACTGGTTTGATATCCCGCAATGGGTTCCTGCCATCGCCTGTCTAGTCGTGTTATTAGGACTTAATCTATTAACTGTAAAAAGTTTTGGGGAACTCGAATTTTGGTTTGCTTTAATTAAGGTAATTACGATTCTCGCCTTGATTGGTCTTGGGGTCATTTTACTGATCATTGGGTTTAAGACGGATGCAGGATCGGTGACGATACGAAACCTATGGGAGCATGGGGGCTTTTTTCCGAACGGCATATCAGGCTTCTTATTTTCTTTTCAAATGGTTGTATTTGCTTACGTAGGTGTGGAATTGGTCGGGGTGTCGGCAGCGGAAACAGCGGATCCGGAAAAAAATATCCCATCGGCGATTAATAAAATTCCTTTACGGATTCTGTTCTTCTATGTTGGTGCGCTTTTCGTCCTGCTATGCATTAACCCTTGGACGGAGCTCAGCCCGGCAGAGAGTCCTTTTGTAAAAACCTTTACTTTAGTAGGGATTCCAATTGCCGCAGGGATTATTAATTTTGTTGTATTAACTTCAGCCGCTTCCGCTTGTAATAGTGGGATGTTCTCGACAAGTCGAATTCTCTATAATTTGAGTAGAAATAACCAGGCGCCACCTCATTTGGGCAAACTAAATAAAAACCATGTACCAGGTAACTCGTTATTCATTTCTACAATCGTCATATCTGTAGGGGCTCTTTTAAGTAAACTTATTCCGGAGCAGGCTTTTGGAATCGTGACAACGATAAGCGCCATTTGTTTTATATGGGTGTGGGGCATTGTTCTTATCTGCCATATTAAGTATAAGAAAACCCGGCCAGACTTACAGGCGAAATCCAAATTCAAAGCACCGTTCACACCGGCTATTAATTATATTGTCTTAACCTTGTTCGCTGGAATACTGATCATCATGCTGTTCGCTGGAGAAACACGCCCGGCTTTATTGTGTACTCCGTTATGGTTTGTTTTATTATCCATCCTGTATTCGATTAGAAGTAAAAAGGGGAGAAGTAATCAAGCTTGAGTGAGGTCAACATCAACTAGCGGTAAGCCTAGTGTTAACTGCAACTTGGGGTTGCGGGGCTGCAACTAAAGCGTTCTTTACTTCTGCATACGATTAATCCAATATAGGCTTATGAATTGCAGAAAGGTAGTTGCTGTTATGATCTTTGGGGAGAAGTTAAAAGCTGAAAGAAATAAAAAAAGTTGGTCACAAGAAGAACTGGCCGAGAAGCTGTTTGTAAGCCGACAGTCGGTTTCGAAATGGGAGAATGGTCAAAACTACCCAAGCATTGAAATCATTATTAAAATAAGCGATCTTTTTGGGGTAACTATCGATGAGTTACTAAGGAGTGACGAGGAGTTGACCAAAAAGGTGATAGAAGAAGGCAAGAAATTGGCTCACCCGAAATTAAAGTTTGTATTTGATGTCTTCGTAATAGCAGGCATTGTGCTATTAGTGATTAAACTCTGTGTTCTCTTTCTGAACAAAGTAACGGCACTAGAGATTACCTTGAATGGCGGGTCATTCTTTTGGAACTTCGGTTCTCTGATTTTAATGGTTAGCGGGGGAATCGGCTCCAGCATCCTGAAAGAAAAATATAAACAAGAGTAAGCCGGTGAGCCGGGAATAGCTATTAATAATGTAAAAGGACAGCTGATCGCTGTCCTTTTTACATTCCACGTTATAAGGTTATTCCTTGTTAACTAGGTTTGCTTTCTTTTCAACCATGATCTTGCTCTTCATCGGCATAAATAATGTTATAACAAACGCGGCGACGGATAAAATCATCATAAAGTAATAGGCGTCACTTGCCCCAAGAATGGATGCAAGGGATTTAAGGATCTCAGGAGTAGTAGAGGGGTTGCTCTGCATCACTGTGGCCGCATGACTTGTTGCCTGTACTGTATAAATCGTAATTACGACAGCAGTACCGATGGCTCCGGCAATTTGGCGAACGGTATTGTTCACAGCTGTACCATGCGTGCCGAGTTGTTTGGGCAGTGCATTTAGTCCAGCCGTATTGAGTGGCATAGTGATGAAGCTTAATCCAATTCGCAGGCCAATGGTACGAATCATTAGATACGTATACGTTGTAGATTCAGATAGATCAGTTACCGCCCACATAGATGGAATAATAAACAGTAAACCAATAATGAACAGTGGTTTAGCACCAAAACGGTCGTATAATTTACCGGTGACGGGTGACATGAACGCATTTACGAGCGCCCCTGGCAGCAATAGTAGTCCTGCATCAAATGCTGTAAAACCACGGCCATTCTGCAGATAAATAGGCAATAAAATCATATCTGCGTACATCATCATCGTGATTAATACGTTAATAAGAGAAGTCATCGTAAAAACTTTATTTTTGAAGACAGACAGGTTCAGCAGTGGATCATCAGACTTGATTTGTCTAACACAGAATACGGCTGTTACCACGACTCCAATCCCTAAGGTCAGGATTACGATTACATCATCCCAGCCTTTACTGCCTGCACTACTGAAGCCGTATAAAATTAAGCCAAATCCGACGGTCGATAAAAGAACACTTAACACATCCAGCTTTGACTTAGACGTCTCAGATACATTCACTAAATATTTGAACGCTAACGCTATTACAAGTATGACAAGTGGAATGAGGCCGATAAATAACCAGCGCCAAGAGTGATATTCAACAATAAATCCCGCAAGTGTCGGCCCAATAGCAGGAGCAAATATCATCGCCAGTCCAAGCAGTCCCATAGCACTTCCGCGTTTTTCAACAGGGAAAATAGCGAGCACAACGCTCATCATGAGCGGCATTATAATACCGGCACCTGCAGCTTGGATCATCCGTCCGACTAAGAGTAGACTAAAGCTCGGCGCTGCTGCACAAATGATTGAGCCAATTAATAAAAATGACATGGCACTTAGAAATAATTGACGTGTTGTAAAACGTTTCATTAAATAGGCTGTAATCGGAATTAATATCCCGTTGACCAGCATAAAACCTGTTGAAATCCATTGTACAGTTGTTGCCGTGACATCAAATACATCCATCAGACTACTTAAGGCGACATTTAAAAGCGTCTGATTGAGTGTAGATAAGAAACAACCAAAAATTAGAATGGTTAGTAGGATTCCTTTATTTATTTTCTTAATATCTTCTTGCATGGTGCAGTCCTCTCTTCATTGCTTTTTCGACATAGTGTCAATAAAATGAATGATATCAGGATTTAAACAGTATTCCTATTTGCAATTTTGTTGAAAATGTCGACTAATTGACAGATTGGATAAATTAGTTGATGAAATGCCATATAAACGATAATAGAGGGATGAAATGTCTGCACACAAAAGAGTTGACCCGCGAGCCATTCGCTCGAAAAAGATGCTGAAGAACGCTGTTTTTTCATTATTGGCCGATAATGTGGAGATTTCTCAATTGACCGTCCAAAAAATTGCCAACCGGGCAGAGCTGAATCGTGCAACGTTTTATTTGCATTATGAGGATATTAACGATTTATTGCGCCAGATTGTACATGATATTTTTGATGACCTGTCCATGAAGGTTGAACCGCTATTACAATTGAAGAGTCAGAACGAATCAGAGCAGCTGGTCACATTTTTAAATTATTTTTATGAATACCGGAAAGTTTTTGCTGTATTGATGGAGCACAAAGGCTTCAAAAAACATTTGACCAATCTGTTGAAAAATACTATTGAGAAACGGAGAATCGCTAGAAACATAGATCCCTCTAAAGAAGTAGTCTCCGTTGATATTATTGCAGCGTCACTACTGGGGACTATTATGTGGTGGATTAAGGATGGTAGCCAATATAGCGCGGAATACATCGCGGGTCAAATTACTTTGATGTATAAAAGAAGGTATTTATAATCGCTAGACTATGCTACAGGAGGATATGAGTAAAAACCGTTGTATGATATAGAGAGACAAATTTCAAGATAACGGATATTCTCCGCACCAACCTTAGGTAAAACTATAAAAAGCGGCAGTCTAGGACGCTAATTCTCGTCCAAAGGCTGTCCGCTTTTTTTAAAATCATGCTATTTAAAATCAACTTTAATTTGTGCTATCTCACTATTCGTACCAATGCGTAATGGCGGTCCCCAGGTACCCACACCTGATGTAACAATAACTTGAGGACTGTCTAAATTCTTCTGATAGTGTCCGTAATCTACTGTGAACATAGCATTGGTGATTAGATTTGCAGGGAATACTTGTCCTTGATGCGTATGTCCGCTAAGTATCAAATCGACTTCATCTCCGTATTCAATCATATTCGTTGGTTGATGATCCATTACGATAACGGGCATAGTTGTATCAATGTTACTCATCACTTCAGAAGTAACTGCTCTAGCATTTCCTTGATCACCAATCGGTGATGAATCTCTCCTACCAACTACAACGAATTGATTATCAATAACGACATGCTCATCATTTAGAAGTTTAATATTACTCTTATCTATAAAGTTCACAATCTCATCGTATGATCTTCCTGCATCATGGTTACCTAAACAAGCATAAACCCCATAGGTGGACTGAATAGTATTTAATAACTCTATTCCTTTGGAAGGATTAGAGAGCGCATGGTAGTTACCATTGAATATATCTCCTGACATCAACACAATATCCGGCTGCATGTTATTAATACGATCAACAACGTCTTCAATAAACTTTACATCATTTACGTAGCCTAAATGTAAGTCGCTGATCAGAACAATATTTAAATGATCTAACGACGTGCTTTTATGTATTTGGATCGGATAAGTAACTTCTTTTATCTGATTCGCATTATAAATCCCATAGGACACCAACCCTATGACTAGAATTAATACTACTGACCTTGTATGAAAAATAACACGTTTTGGCGCAGGGGAGGGGATGATTTTGATCCATTTACTAATAAGTAAGATTACATCGGAAAGGAGTAACAGCAAGAACAAATAGAAATAGATCCCCATCCAATAGTCCCCGAACTGACCAATAAAATTAACAATACTTGAATCGGTCGTCATAGCTGAAGAGGACAATAGTAAATTAATAATGATTGTTACCGCACACAAGCTGTAGATGACTCCGTATATAATCCCGTTAATATTTGAAAATACATGTTGTAACAATTTAAAAATTTTTCTTGCGATGTAATAGTTACTTGCCGCGTACATAGCGAATATAAACAGAAATGCAAATACCATATGATGCACCGTCCTATTTTTTTAGATTTCAGAGAGCAATCGTTTATAATCAATAATTATGAGCAAATGGTCAGGTACTCAGTAACAGTAACATATTTTTTCATGTTGGAAGAGGAGATTGTTGATTTTGAATAAGAAGAAAAATGGATCAGATCAAGTCGTACTGGCCGCAATTGAAACGTTTGAGGAAGTGAAATGAAAGCGATTACTTATTTGTTTTTTATATGAAAATGTAAACAATAACATTTTACGACAATATTCACCTTACTTTTACATGGGAGGTATGATATATTCTGGTGGAATATGGATAATAGGAAAAATGAAAGGAAGAATGCGTATGGAAGCGCTGGTGTGGACATCCAATGATAAGCTAGAGCTCTGCGAATGGGAAGAGCCACAGATTGTAACCCCGGATGAAGTTAAGATTCGGATTGAGATGACAGGCATTTGTGGAACAGATCTAGCGGTCATAACCGGTAAAGAGGAAGGAGTTCCAGGAATCATTCGCGGTCATGAGGCTGTAGGGACCGTAATCGAAATTGGCAGTAATGTTGACCGTGTTAAGGTGGGGGACCGTGTAGTTATCGATCCGAATCAAAGCTGCAATGAATGTTATTTTTGCTTGAAAGAACAGCCGCACTTATGTATAGGCTCCGATGGAAATGGGATGCCTATTGCTGGTTTGAATCGAAATGGGACATTCACTTTTTTTTTCTCAACTGTACAAACGTTTGCACACCTTCTACCTGATCATATGAGCTGGGAGACGGGGGTATTAATCGAGCCGCTTGCCTGTGTGCTGCACAATTTCAAAGAAGCTAATGTCACAGCTGACGATAAGGTGCTCATTCTTGGATCGGGTCCAATGGGGCTGTTAAGTCAAATGGTGAGTAAATCAAAAGCTGCGCTCACGGTAGCGACGGAAGTTAATCCCTATCGGTTGGCATTTGCCAGAGAAATCTCGGATTTTGCTCTAACACCATCCCAATTAAATCAAGCTACCGTAGATGAAATCTGCGCGGGACATAAGTTTGATGTGATTATCGATACGGTGGGCACTCAGCTCGAAGTAGCGGAGGAATGGATTGAGCGAGGAGGGCGCATCGTTCCTTTTGGAATTAATGCGAAGTATCGGTACACCTTTTCCCCTACCAAATTCGTACAGCATGCAATCAAAATTATCGCAGCAGGCGAATACCGCTACATGTTCGAGGAAGCTTTGCGGTTTGCCGCTGAGACACCTGAACTGGAGAAACTGGTGACCAGAAAAGTTAAGCTCAACCAGCACGAGGCAGCAATAAACGAGTTGATCGGCTATGAATTGAACTCTTTGAAGGTGGTTGGGAGTGACACCGTAAAGACGGTTTTTGTTCCCTAAACGTAGAACTGCAATCAACGAGAGGTGGATCTGTTAATGAGCAAAGAAAGCAAATTTAGACTTGTTCAGGATTACTTGTCTACACACAAAGATAAAGACGTCGCGCCAATTTGGATTCCTGCTCTGTGGAATGAGTGCAAATATGAGTGTATTCTTTTCGAAAACGACGGTGAAATTTGTGTACATCCGTATGATTTTTTGACAGAGCATTTGAAGTATGTAGACAAGCTTTCGTGGAGATATTCGCTCAAGGAACGCACGAATTTAGACGACAGCGCGATCTATTCTTCATTAATTCGTTATTCGACGGCTTGGGATTACAACCATGATGGAACAATTGAATCCGGCACTTTTTTAAGATTCCTTATTCTTCTGCCGTTGTTAAAGAAAATGGGCATCAATATTCTGTATATGCTTCCAGTGAACCAGTACAGCAAGTTGAATCTGAAAGGAGATATCGGGTCACCTTACGCTGTGCAATCGTTATTCCACTTGGATCAGAACCTACACGACAGCCTGCTGGATGGTATGGAGGAGTTTACGATCCACGATGAGCTCAGCGCTTTGGTAGAAGCTTGTCATTTGCTTGATATTAAGACTGTTGTTGATTTCATTCCCCGTGTAACGGCGAAAAACAGTGCGTTCATTACCGAACATCCCGAATGGGTGTATTGGATCAAAATGCAGGAATTAGAAGGCTTTGCACCGCCATCGATTCCTGAGCTTGGGTTCTTTGAGGAGTGTAAGCCTGACAAATTGGAGACGGTCTACCACAGCCAGGAAACCGCAGCATTTCTGCGGAAGTTCTCGCCGCCGCCCAATGAACTTCATCCAATCCTTTGGCAGCAGTTAAAAGAGAGGGCTGCTAAAACTGGAGATGAGCTATTAACTTTGGTAGAGCAAGAGATGGGGATAACGACTGCTCCCGCGCATTCGGATTGGATTAACGATGTGCAGCCGATTTGGACAGACATTACGTTCTTGCGCCTCTACAAGGACTTTTCTCCGCAAGTGAGACATCTTATAAGTTCGGATCAGGCACCATATGTTCTTTTTGATACGATTAAATGCAATGACTACCCGGGTGAGGAGCCGAATCTGGAGCTGTGGGATGTGCTGGAGGAGGCCGTACGGTTTAATCTCGAAAAGTATGGGATTGATGGCTTCCGCATCGATATCGGACATGTACTTCCTATTCCGTTGTTGACTCGTATTTTTGACACGATTAAAGAGTTGAATCCGAATGCGATCTTGATCAGCGAAGATTTGTTCAATCGTAATCACAAGAAGGCGGCGAGCACCGGCTACAACATTATGCTTGGCAGCGGATGGAATGTCATGACGCAAATCAATAAGGACAATCTCGTTACATTCTTAGAGGAGCTGCCTGAGTTAAACATTCATGTGTTCGCCTGTGCAGAAACAGCAGATACGCCTCGGATCACGAGCCGTGGCGGTGTTGAGGTGGCTCGGATGATTGCGGTATTTAATCAATTTCTTCCGAATGCAATTCCATACGTGACGACTGGCTATGAAATGAATGAGGAGCAGCCCCTCAACTGTGGTCTTGGCGACAACACGAACGGAGAGGAGATTTCCCGCGCTTTTTTTAACGTCATGCAAATTAATTGGACTAATCCTGCACCGATGCTGCCGCTGCTGACGGAGCTGAGTGAATTCAAGAAAGATTGGCCTCAGCTAGTGAAGCCAGAAAACTTTTTCGTGGCTCAATCCCCGGAAGGTACAGTTCTGTACGGGTATATGCATGGCGAACAGACGCTGCTCTGCTGCTTTAACTTGAGTGCTGATGCTTCCTGCCAAGTTGATTTGAAGGCTGCGGTACCTGGGCGGTGCCCAATGACCGTGACACTGGATAGTTCCTTAACGGGCAGCATCGCAGGTCAGACGTTAGACAGCTTACTGCTTGCACCAAATCAGGCTTTAGTGCTCGTAAACAATCATAGACAAGTTAGTTAAGGGAGAGAGGCAGCGATGGAAAAGAAGAACAAAGAAATTGTGTTATGGCATGAGTTTGACGGTCCGGGAGATACCTCGATTGAGGTGTTGGAGGGAATTTGCAAGCTGTATACAGAGCGCTTCGGCGTACAAATTACGCCACAAGTGATGAACATTACGGAGTTGACTGCGCGCCTGAACCAAATTAAGGACACCCATCAAGGTCCGCATCTGGCGATGGTTCCTGCGGATATGTCCTCCTACGTTGAGAATGGCCTTTACTCTGAAGTACCGGGCTGGCTATTCGATGATGCACTCACTGAAGGGGCACTTTCAACGATGCAACTGGATGGTGTTCAGTATGGTATCCCGGTATTACGGGGCAATCATCTGGTTGTGTATTACAATCCGGAGATTTACGCCAGTGCGCCGACGACATGGGAGGTGTTCGAAGAGGCAGCAGAGAGGTTGTCCGCTCAAGGCATCATACCGATTGGAGCAGATTTACAGCAGGGTTATTGGTTTATTCCGTTTCTTACAGCTTTCGGTGGTTGGCCTGTTCAGGATGGAAAGCCGAATATCGTAACCCCTGAAATGAAGCGAGCACTTGAGTTCATCCATGACAAGATGGATCAAGGCGTGCTCGTCAGTCTTGACGGTTCCACAGGACTGTTAGAGCAGTTTATTGACGGTAAGATTGGCGCCATTATTTGTGGAGAGTGGATTTATAACCATCTGGACAAGCAGATGAACAACAGGCTTGCGGTCTGCCAGCTTCCGGTCATAGAAGGCCAGCAATCGCTATCCATGTCTTCTTCTATCGGCCTGATTTACCCGAATCATTCGTTAACGTCGGAGGAACGGGAAGATATCTTGTCGTTCACGCATTTTATGCTGAGTGATGAATGCCAGACTATGTGGACGCTCGGTGTGCAGCGGATTCCAGCTCAGGAAGAGGTGCTGAACCGTCTAGCTGCCTCTGCTACGCCTAACAAACAGATGATTATATCGCTGTTGGAGCACGCACGGCCGATGCCGACGTACCCCTTCATGATTCATGTATGGGAGGCGCTAAATGCGGGTCTAACCGAGCTGGCCTCAAGCAATTCTGAACATGCATTGAAAAAAATTGAACAGACCATCCAAGCATTCTGGGGCGCATATAAAAGCTAAAAAGAGACGGGGAGAAGAAACATGAAAACAACGATATTCAGCCAAATTTCGATTGACGGTAAGCTCACTATGGGAGCTGGTAATTCGAGTAAGGAGCTTTTTTCTTTGTTTTCCAGTGAGGATATGGAATTCATTCATCTATTCCGGGGGAATGTGCAGGGCATTATGGTCGGAAAAAATACAATTCTGACGGACAATCCCTTTCTTACTAATCGGTATGAGGAGAACAAAAATCCAATCCGGATCATTCCGACTACCACCTTGGATATTCCGCTGGATAGCAATGTGCTCTCGGATGAGGGGAGGACGATTATTGTCACAACCGAGAAAGGACGGGATGAATATAAAATCAAGCAGATCCGGGAAAGAGGGAAGGAGTGCCTCATCTGCGGTGAGGATAAAGTCGATTTCGTGGAGCTTGAACGTCAGTTGGAAGACAACTTCGGGATTACCAGCTTGATGGTCGAGGGCGGTGGCTTTTTGAACTGGCATATCTTCGATCAGGACATCGTCGATGAGATTATTCTGATGCAGCTTCCGATCATCATAGGCGGTTCCACGAACATTACTTTAGTGGATGGAGACGGGTATCAACAATTGTGCTTTGCGAAAAAGTTCAAGGTTGTAGAAATTCAGCCAAAAGATAATTATACGCTCATGCGCTATAAAAAAGTGATATAACCTCACACGAAGTCATAGACTGCGAATGGCTATGGAAGCTGTAAAATCGAGAATATGGGGGTTGTGAATGATCCATGTCAGAGAAAGAGAATTTCTACAAAAGTGTGTATAAAATCGCTGTGCCCGTTACGCTTCAAAGCTTGCTGATGGCATTGCTCAATTTGACGGATCAATTGATGGTCGGACAGCTTGGAGATGTGGCGATTGCCTCGGTGGGGATGTCCACCAAAATATATGGGATCATCGCGGTTGTCTTGGCTGGTTTATCGACGGGGGTATCCATTTATGCAGCCCAGTTTTGGGGAAACAAAGATTCCAAAAGTGTCTCCCAGGTGCTGGGCCTCGGATTGATCGTTGGCTTCGCGTTCTCGTTCATATTCTCTGCGGCTGTCTTCATCGATTCGCCGCTTTTTCTGAGCATGTTCACGACAGATGCGAATGTAATACATGATGGGTACATTTTTTTGCAGATCATGTCGATCGGCTTTGTACCTGTCATGCTCACAATGATGTATTCCGCGATTTTGCGTAGTACGGGCCATGCCAAATGGCCGATGTATGTAAGCTTAATTGCTGTTGTCTTGAATATTATACTGAATTACGTACTTATTTACGGGAACTTCGGCGCTCCTGCACTTGGTCTGAAGGGCGCGGCTATTGCTACCCTTTGTTCCAGGGTTTTAGAATGTTTGTTGATCATTGGTGCCGTGTACCGATATCGTTTACCGGGTGCTGTTGGGTTAAAGAACTTGTTCATCATTCCTAAACCGCTCATCCGCAAGTTTTTTGGAACGACGTATCCGCTCTTGCTGACAGAATTGATCTGGGTATTGGGTGAAACGGCATATGCGATCATCTATAGCCGCATGGGGACGATGGAGATGACGGCGATGACCATTACCTTTCCATTGCAAGGACTTTGCATAGGCTTATTGTCCGGTCTGGCTAGTGCAGCTGGGGTATTGGTTGGCAACCGTTTGGGCGCGAACGAAACGGATATCGCACTCGATCATGCGAAAAAGTTCATTCGCCTTGGCATCATCATCTCTCTGATTGTCGGGGTTATCATTGCGGCAGGCTCGAAGCTGTATGTCTCCGCGTTCAATATCTCCGAGGATGCTAAACAGATGAGCATATATATCGTTATCGTATTCGCTGGATTTCTTTGGGCCAAAGTTTCCAATATGATTATAGCAGGCGGCATTCTAAACAGTGGGGGAGACAGCAAGTTCGTGTTCAGCATGGAATCGACCGCGACATGGTTGATAGGTGTCCCCTCCGGGCTGTTGTTATCATACGTCTGGAAGCAGCCTGTCTACCTTGTATATCTCGTCATATCACTTGAGGAGGTTGTCCGTTTTGGCTTCGGTTACGCCCGGATTTACTCCCGGAAGTGGATGAGGAATTTAGTTAACGATTTGGCTGAAAAAGCGATGTAAGGGCTGATTGGATCGCTCAAGGCTCCCGTGTATTTCCGCTTAAGGGAATGTCACGGGAGTCTTTTTATAACTAATGATATGATTGTCGTATGGGGTGGCTTTGAACGGGTGATAATTAATTAAACATGTCTAGTCAGAAAGGAACTGCTATGCAAGAAACTTCTAGAAACCATAGGTTCAATTATTTTTTTGAAATGATTCTCTACCTCATTTGCGGAGTATCAATTGTTTATTTTGGCCTGAATGGAAATGATGATAAAACATTTCAAGCGGCCCTTATCATTCTAGTCTTGTTACTCTTTAAGGGCTTAATCACAAGGACCAACAGCGAACTGCCTCCCGCACTTCAATTTTCGGTGCTGGTCTTTATCACAATCACGATGATGCTCGCCAATTTATTCAATTTGTATGGTGTCATCCCTTATTTAGATAAGATTGAACATCTGCTGTCTGGAATTATTTTATTCTTCGTAGGACGATTCATCTTGATCAAGATGGCTAAGCGTAAAGGGCTGGGCGGTCTGCCTTCCAACATTATCATTTGGTTCGCGTTTCTGTTTGCTGTTGCAATGGCTGGAATGTGGGAGATTTATGAGTTTACGGTGGATCATCTCTTTGAGCTTCATTCGCAAAATGGTAGTTTGACCGACACGATGATGGATATGATTTGCGGAACATTGGGCGCTCTCGTCGCCTCCTTCTATTTATTCGTAGAAGTACGCAGAAAAACGTAGCTTTGATCAACGTTAATTTTCATGTTCACTAGGAGACTTCTTAGGAATTCTAATCTGAAAAATGGTTTCCGTCACGGCTTCGTCCAGCAAACGCACGCTGCCATGGTGCAATTCCGCGATTTCCTTGACGATCGAGAGCCCGATGCCAAGTCCCTCGCCTTTTCTTCCACCGTCGGCGCGGTAGAAACGCTCGAAGATACGCTCGCGATCCTCTCGTGCGATCCCTTTACCTCGGTTTTTGACCGTGAGAACCACTTCCTCTTGTTCCTCCGTCAATCCAATTCCCAGATAGTGTCCTTCTTCACCGTAACGAACGGCATTGTCCAGCAAGTTGCGCAAAGCACGTTCGATCAGCGGTGCGTCGATCATAACCTCGATATCCGTATCTTGGATGTCTGCCTCCAACACGATGTTCTTATCGTCCAGGAATAAGAGGTACTCGGCTGCGATCTTTCGCATTAATTCCGACAGGTTATGCGGAGCAAGCTGAAGCCGAAGTAAATGCTCTTCTTGACGGGTAATGTCGAGTAACTGATCAAGCAGCTTATCCATGTAGCGAGAGCGCTGCAGGATGATTTTGGCCCCGGACTGAAGCTCGTTCTCATTCTTGTACGCGCCGGTACGGATCAACTCGGCATAACCCAAAATCATAGTTAACGGCGTTCGCAAATCGTGGGACAGGTCCGATAAGAGCAGTCTTCGCCGATGTTCCAACTGTTCGATTTGGGCAGACTGTCTCTGGATACGCATTGCCATTGAATTGTAGTGATGGGTCAGCTGAGCGATCTCGTCCCTCGACGTATCTTCCAGCACGATGACATCGCTTCGGATTCCGACTTGGTTCAGCGCGTTGTTCAGTTTTGTAATGCGACGATCGGTGGAAGAGAAGAACCATAAGGAAAGGAGATAGGGAAGCAACAACGCCAGTAACAGAGGTAAAATAAATGTTAGTAAAGCCTTATACGTTCGGAGAAAAAAATATATTTGTCCAGATGTCATGTCTTCGCTGGATAAACTCAATAACATGTAATAGGATCGATGATCATGGGCAACGGAATAAGTAAGAGTGATCGGAGTATTTTCACCCCAAAGATTATTTGGCATATGGTCAACACGGTCGGCTAATTTGCGGAAGTCGTAGGAATTATTCTCGCCGGCGGAATCATACAGCGTCGAACCGTCCTCAGCCAGCCACTCTAGGCGGATCTTGGAATGCGGGAGTAGTACTTCTTCCAGAATGGGTTGAACCTCTGGTCCCGAGTAGGCGTCTTGCCGTTCTATAGCCGTAAGTGCTTCTTGTGCGATGGCGTTTAACGTCTTCAGATCATATCCCGGGGTCCAAGTCTTCCCGGTCATTAGGGTAATTGTAATAAACAAGACAATGCTTCCTGCGGCACTGGATAGCATCATCAGCCATAGCTTAGTTCGTCTCTTCATCGTCCGTCACCTGAGAGGCGGTAGCCGATGCCGCGAATGGTATGAAGATTAGATTGGGACCCGGGTGAGCTTTCAAGTATTTTTCGGATGCGGCTGATGAAGACGCTGAGGTTGTTGGCGTCATAGTTTTCATGCTGCCAGACTTGTTTGTAGATTTCTCCTTTTGTTAGTACGCGATCAGGATTGAGCATGAACACTTGCAGTAGATGGCATTCGACTGGAGTCAGTCCATGTTGTTGCCCATCATTATGTAGTACATAATTGTCGATATCCAAAATAAGTTTATTCAATTGAATCACATGGGGCCGGTTGGAGGTCTCAGGATGGTGCCTGCGGAAGTGGGCCTGTATCCGCGCCAGCAGCTCCATTGGACTGAAAGGCTTGGTCATGTAATCGTCGGCTCCCAGTCCAAGTGCGTCGATTCTGTCTTCCACTTCTCTTCTCGCACTAAGCGCAATGACCAGCGTTTCCGGACGATGTTCCCGCAAGTAGCGTAGAACTTCGAAACCGTTACCGTCGTCCATCATGATGTCCAGAACGATCAGTGAGAAAGGCTGCGCTTGTAGCTGTAAGATCGCCTGCCGCCCAGACCCCGCTTCGGCGATGTCCCATCCGGCGCGTTCCAGATGTAAGCGAATAAGCTCGCGAATGTCGGGTTCATCATCGACGATCAGAATCCGGTCCATGTTTTCATCACTCTCCACTTTTTGCTAACTATGATTTCATTATTATATCAAAATTAGGTAAAATTAGGATCGGAATATCGGATGGGGATTTTGATAAGTAGAAGTCGGTTCTTAGATAAACGTATAATGGGTACATTGAAAAGGACAAAAGAGGGAGCTACATACATCGTAACTTAGGTCATAACTGAGGAGTGGTAGGCATGGCACGTGTCTTATTTATTAATGCTGGATCAGAGGGACATATCAATCCAACGATTGGCGTTGTACAGGAGCTCATTTCTCGTGGAGAAGAGGTAGTGTACTTCACTATAGAAGCTTTTCAGGAGCGTATGGAGGAGACAGGTGCTATAGTACGGACATTGGACGCTCAACAATTTATAAAAGCCTTTATTTCAGGTGGGAGAGATTATCTGCTTGAAAGAGTCAATGGGCTTTTACTTACGGCGGATATCGTTATACCAAGCGTTCTTGAACAGATTAAGGGGGAGCATTTCGATTACATCATCCATGATTCGATGTTTGGTTGTGGACGTTTACTGGCTCAAATTCTTAATCTTCCTGCAATCAACTCTTGTACTTCTTTTGCACAGACAAAGGAATCATTTGATCAAGTCATGGAACGATTCTACACAGAAGCCCCTGCAGAAATAGTAAAAGCTGTAGACGATAGATTTCAAAGTCTGACCATAAAAATAAAGGAACAATATGGTGTGCAGATTCACTCCCCTTACGAAGTGTTCTGTAATCCTGCACCACTTACAATCGTGTATACGACAAGGGAGTTTCAACCTTATGGAGAAGCCTTCGACCCATCGTATAAATTCGTTGGTCCTTCCATCTCTTCACGATTAACGCCAGATCATTTTGATTTTTCTGCAATTAAGGGAAAGGACCTAATTTACATTTCAATGGGTACGGTCTTCAACCAAGCAAGTGATTTCTATAAGCTTTGTTTTGAGGCATTCGGGAATACGGATTATACGATTGTTATGTCCATTGGGAACAAAGTGCAAATCTATGATTTGGGAGAAATTCCTCCCAACTTCATAGTTAAAAACTATGTTCCACAGACGGATATATTACAGTACACAAAAATATTCATTACACATGGTGGAATGAATAGTGCGCATGAGGGTCTCTACTATGGGGTTCCGCTAATTGTAATCCCACTAAGTGCGGATCAGCCGATCATTGCGGAGCAAGTCGTCAATATTGGAGCGGGCATTAAATTACAAATGCAAGGATTAACTGCAACTGAACTGCGTGAAGCTGTAGAGCGTGTGCTCACCCTTCCGTCATTCCAAAAAGCTGTTGCAACGACTAAAGATTCCTTTCGGACATCCGGTGGATCTCATCAAGCTGTTGATGAGATTTTCAAATGGAAGTGTCAATATCTTGGTTAGTGTGCATGGCCATCCGTTGAAGGATGGCCATATTTGTTTAACTTTCGAGACAAGCCTATCGCGTACTCTCCACATAATTAAAAATAGCATCTCTCAACTCAAACTCGTACGTCACGCCATTCACAAGTCCCACCACATGATTGCTGTCATACAGATCAAGCATGAAGCCAGCCATTTCCTTCGCGGTATGGAATTTCCGCACAGCGCCGTGATATTCGAAATTCGTGATATCGAAAGCACGTTTCGCGAATTCTGTTTCTGTTGCGGCAGGTGCCAACACTTTAGCCTGCATAGGTGCACCTTGACTCTTCAACTCATGAGATAGTCCTTCAGTAAATGCACTTACATAAAACTTGCTCGCACAGTACGTTATAGCATTGCCCACAATCGTATAACCGCCACCAGATGAAACGTTAATTAATTGCGTGCCTTCAATAGTAGAGTAGTCTCGAACGAATAAAGAGGAGAGTATAGTCAACGCTTCTATGTTCAGATGTAGCATTGTAGTTATTTTATTTAAATCTTGCTCGGCCACTGAAGCAAAGTTCCCAAATCCGGCATTGTTGATCCAGGTTTCGATGGAATATCCTTGCAGGCTTTCATACAATGTATAAGCATTCTCGATAACGGATAAGTCAATCGTTTGAATGACAACCTCTACATTAGGATGAATACTAGCGATTTTAGACTGTAATTCCTCTAGCTGTTCCTTTCTGCGGGCCACAAGGATTAAGTTTTTTCCACGAGAAGCAAAAGCTAGGGCAGTTTCATAACCTATCCCTGAACTAGCGCCGGTAATTACAGTGTACTTCATGTGATTTCCTCCTATTTTTTCTACGAGAATGTAATTCGATCTTACAGCGATTTGATTATATAGGTTAGAGTTTACTCTAAGGCAAATGTTTTTTATAATTAGGGTGACTTTCAAAATAAAATAGATTAGAGGATTTGCATGTACACGATTAGCGAGGTATCCAAGTTATTGGAGATAACCACATATACACTGAGATATTATGAAAAAGAAGGGATCGTTGCTCCGATACGCAATGCCAATGGAGAGAGGGTATATGATGATACTCATGTTGCTTGGCTGCGATTTGTACTGAGGTTGAAACAAACCCAAATGCCCATTTCACAAATCAGGCAATATGCCCAGTTATATTTAGAAGGAGAACATACAAGCCAAGCCCGCTTGAATCTTCTGGAAGATCATAGAAGCTCAGTTCAGGATCAAATCAGACATTTAACAGAGACAGAGAAGATGCTAAACGACAAAATTGCTAATTACAAGGTCTTCATTAGTAAAGGGAATACACTGGATTTGTCTATGGATGATTAATTGTAAAATTACGCTTCATCCATGAAAAAGGGGATTGCCTCAGGCCTCACGGCCAACAGGTAATCCCCTTTTCCTCATACATATGGATCTGTTGCAGCGTTTATTATTTCAGAGGAATTTTGATCTCTAGTTGCTTGTTGTGATTTTTAACTACATTACCTTTGGCATCTACTTTATAAGCCCCTGCAGTGCCTTTTTCAAACACCGCTTGATAAGGTCTGATAATGAGATATTCTGCGGCCGGGCGAAGCGCCTCGAACAATAAATCTTCAGAAACAGTATTCTGGGTTGTTGCAACAGATTCGCGTGCAATATATTCTAATTCATTTCCCAGATTATCATAAATGTCATATCCTAAAGCCTGTGCTTGGGTAGCAATCCCTTTAACTGCTAAAGCAATGCACACAGAAGTCTCTCCCACAGCAACACGATTGGTTTTGATTTCAAATTGGTTGTCTTTCTTTAAAGCTGGTAGCTGAATGTTACGCACTACTCCTGCTTGCTTAAGAGAAAACTTTAGTACATACGGATCTTCGATTCCGTTAAGCTTCACATGGATGCTCAATTCAGAGGAAGCCAGGCTTGCCTTTTGCTGCTCAGTTAGCCATCCGGTCTGCAATACAACAACCGCCTTGTTGGCATCACCATCACTGATCCAGCGTGGTGATTTAAAATCAATTCCACCTGAATTAGTGAGCTTGGCGTCTACTGCCATAATGGTTCCTTCTGCAAGGTAGGGCTCACCTTTATCGTTCAAGGTTACTCCTGCGAGCATTCCTGAGAACAGGGATCCCTCACGGCTCAGATCGATCTTAATATAATTACCGTTAAACTGTGCACTGCCCTTTAAAGTAAGCTGATCGTGTGAATCGGCGACTTTTGTTGTATCCAGGGAAGCTTCAGCGGCGGTTTGAACACTGGCTGCTTGGGTTAAAGCCGGCATTCCCAACGCTCCAAGGCATACAGCAGCACTTAAAATTACAGACAATTTAGTTGTCATTTTCTTCATGATATCATTCTCCTTAGTGTTTATTTAACTAGCACGTTTATTTCCAGACCATCGATATAATGCTTCACAGGATTTCCGGAACTGTCTGTTTTGAATGCGCCACTCTTACTTTTTGGATCCTCGAACTCATAAAGATAGCCACGGATTGTGAGCATATTGGGATGTTTCTCGAACGGCTCTACAAGCAGATTCAGATCCCGTGATCTATTGGAAGAAAGGACTGCTTTTTGCGATATATTTTCCAAAACCAGTCCCTGTTCATCCTTCACTTCAAAGCCCAATGTATTAAAATCTGCGTAATCCCCGTCAGTCTCTTGTTCAATGTTGATTAACAGACGCGTGGTTAATGGGCTATATTCCAGCTTTTGCAGCGTCAGACTCCATCCCTCTGCTTGTGCGCGTATATCAGGTACCGCAATACTATTTTCTGTAACCTTACGTGCAGGAATCTCTAGAATGTATGGTGTATCTATACCGTTTAAGAGAAGGGTTACAGTCAGTTCAAATTGATCAGGGAAAGGCTTGGTGATCCCCAAATTCGAAGAATCCACCAGTTGAAAAATAGCTGTACTCTGCTCCTTGCCTTCCATCCAGGTTAGAAAAGGAACAGCTTCCCTATGACCATCTGAGAATTCCTCCATTGAAGCCCCGTCGATCAATACTTCTGCGGACATTATCGAACCTTTGCCTAGAAAAGGCTTCCCATCCGCTCCAATCGTCACTCCGGTGAGCTTCCCGTCCAGCCCTTCTCCCTCACGCTTCACTGAGAATGCCAATCGGTTGCCATCAAATACAGCCTCTTCGGCAGACAAGGTGATTCCATCATGCGTATCACTGCTATTCGGTCGGGTAATCAGACCCAGACGCTGAGCAGCTTGCAATCCTATATCATCTGCCCGTTCAAAAATTCCGCCTATCCATGGAAGCTGCTTGAGTGCATTGGCCAACGTTGGCGGATAGACGGCCGTTAGCATAACACTTAGCACTATCGCTGCAGATACAGCAGCTGCGATTTTTGGATATATCCGTTTTTTCTTTTCCTTTTCCACAGGATCCTGGGCAATTGTGGCGAGTGATGCATAAATCGAATCCTGCCGCGACCGCAGTAAAGGTGGAAGCTCCTGTATATTAGCCCTTCCTAGCTCCCTGATCTGCTTTTCTAAATTGTTATTATTCATTAGCAAGACCCTCCTCCCGCACAGGATGTATCTGTTTGGACAACAATCTCCGTGCGCGATGAAGTCGTGCCCTGACCGCTCCTTCGGAGATGTCGAGCACATCTGCAATCTGCTTAATGGATAAATCGTCATAATAAAAAAGCACGATAGCAAGCCGCAGGGATTCGTCCAACTGATTAATGAAGCTTTGCAGGTCTACGTTGCCTGAATCTTCAAAATGCACATAGGAATCGACCGGTTCTTCGGGAATTTCCGCCACAGCTATAGTTCGCTCTCGCATACGAAGTAACTGATTGCATTCATTAATCAGGATGCGTATAACCCAGGTTTTAAAAAACTTAGGCTGTTTAAGGTTGGCCAACCCTTTATACACCTTCAGTGTCGTTTCCTGAAGAGCATCCGCGCAATCTTCTTCTTTTAGCAGAATGGTTTTGGCTAATCTGTACAACTGGGATTCCAGTTGCCTGAAAAGACGGGTAAACGCCTCGTGGTCGCCTTTCTGCGCTTTTTTGATATCCAGTTCGTTTTCCAGCAAATGATTGTTCCTCCTTGAGGGCCCTCTGTATGATTAGATGGAGAAGGCAAACAAAAAGTTATATTTGGATAAAAAAATCTGAAATCTATTTAATATCATCTATTCCAGAATAATGGAAAATGAAGATTAAAGCCTATAAAGCTTGCTTAAGCATACAAAATGTTATCTTTTCATCCGTTACTAAATATTTTAACTATTGGTATATTGATTTGTAAGTGCTTACATAACTTGGGACGCACATATGCATCTGAAAATTTAGAATGGAAGGTGATCAGAACGTGAGAGTTAATCAAAAGGGTATCTCTGCATTTTTAGCAGTGTTGTTGCTGCTAAGTTCATTCTCATTCAACATGAGGAGTGCTTTAGCTGCAGATTCGAACAGTTCTTTAATAGTAAATGGCGGTTTCGAGGACAATTTCTGGGAAGATGGATCATGGAGTGTCGATACGTCAGATTGGAATCAAGTAGAAATTAAGCATTTTGCATATGCCGATGATACTTGGCTAAATCCAGATGAAGGAGCTCATGCTTTCAAATATTGGATTAACAAAGTCGCTACTGGAAACCAGACCATCTCGCTTAAGCAGACTATAACGAACCTCCCTGCGGGAAGTTATGAGCTCTCAGTCAAGTCGATGGGCGGTACTGACAAAGAAACGGGGAATGTTGAATTGTTTGCGGGTGACGAGACGGCATCCGCTGTTGCTACCACTGGCTATAATGCTTGGGGAACACTCAGCCTGAAATTTATCTTGAAGCAGGATACCCCGAGTCTTGAGGCTGGCGCGAACATTAGCGGCGCTCCAAGCGCATATGGATTTCTGGACAGCTTTGAGTTGAAACAGTTGAGTACGGATACGACCCAGCCGGTGGCTGCGGATATTTTTGTGAAGAAGGTGGAAGGACTCCAGCCTGATTTTATTAAGGGCGTGGACATCTCCAGTATTATTTCTTTAGAGAATAGCGGAGTCGAGTTTTACAATGAAAATGGAGAGGTGCAGGATATTTTTACAACCGTACATGAAGCCGGGGTTAATTACGTTCGGGTACGGATATGGAATGATCCTTTTGATACAGCTGGAAAAGGTTATGGTGGTGGTAATAATGATCTGGCCACCGCGATTGAAATTGGGAAAAGGGCGACCGCAAACGGCATGAAGCTGCTAGTGGATTTTCATTATTCCGACTTTTGGGCCGATCCGGCCAAGCAGCATACGCCTAAGGCATGGGCCAATCTGAGTTTCGAAGATAAGAAGACCGCACTTTACGAATATACCAAAGTAAGCCTGCAAGCTCTGCTTGATGCAGGTATTGATATTGGCATGGTTCAGGTAGGCAATGAAACGAATGGACAATTCGTTGGTGAATCTAATTGGACGAAGATGAGCCAATTGTTCAATGAGGGAAGCAAAGCCATTCGGGAGATCGATCCTAATATTCTGGTTGCTCTGCATTTTACAAATCCGGAGTCGGCAGGCAGATATGCCACTATAGCGAAGAATTTGCAAGATAACAATGTAGACTATGATGTGTTTGCAAGTTCTTATTATCCATTCTGGCACGGTACATTAAGCAATTTGACGTCCGTGTTGAAGCAAGTGGCTGATACTTATGGGAAAAAAGTAATGGTAGCTGAAACCTCTTACGCATATACCGCAGAAGACGGTGATGGGCACGGAAATACAGCACCTCAGAGCTCAGGTCAAACTTTAAACTACCCTATCAGCGTTCAAGGTCAGGCTAACTCAGTTAGAGACGTGATCGAAGCGGTTGCGAATGTGGGTAAATCGGGAATTGGCGTGTTTTATTGGGAGCCTGCTTGGCTTCCGGTAGGTCCGAAAGAAAATCTGGAGCAGAATAAGTTGATTTGGGAACAGTATGGTTCCGGTTGGGCATCCAGCCATGCGAAGGAATATGACCCTGATGATGCAGGGGAATGGTATGGCGGAAGTGCCGTTGATAACCAGGCTTTGTTTGATTTTAACGGACATCCGCTTGCCTCGCTGAATGTGTTCAAATATGTGAATACAGGCGCAGTGGCCCCTATTGCTGTAGATGAAATTAAGGATGTTTCGATAACGGCGATTGCTGGGGAGCCAATCCATCTGCCAACAGACGTAAGTGTTACTTACAATGATGGAAGTTCCGGCAAGATGTCAGTGGTTTGGGATCAAGTTGCGCTTGAGCAAGCCATTAGCAAGGGTGCGGGCAGCTATGTGATCGGTGGAACGGCGGAAGGCGGTCAGGTGGTAAAGGCTTTTCTAGTTATTAAAAAAGAGAACTTTATCGTCAACGCAGGCTTTGAAAATAGCGATAGAAGCATGTGGAAAATCACCTATGCTGACGTTAATGCTCCACATACAGACTACCAAAATAAAGTTACAGATGCCAAAACAGGCAACTATTCACTACATTTCTATTCTGCGAAAGCAGTGGATTTTAGAGTAGAGCAGACTATTTCTGGTCTGAAGCCGGGATATTATAATCTTTCGATGTTTATTCAAGGGGGAGATGCTGCCAACCCCAATATGAATCTATTTGCTGTAACGGATGGTAAGGAAATAAAAGTAAACACCGGTGTGAAAGGATGGGCACAGTGGAATAATCCTGAGATCCAGGATATTCTCGTTACCGATGGAGCCCTTACCATCGGAGCTAATATCAAAGCAGACGGCGGCGCATGGGGATCGATTGATGATTTCTATCTAAGCTTTGTCAAAGGTATTGAGGAACCTGCTATTGTTGATACGGATGCAGAAGTACAAAATATCACTTCTATGACAGCTACGGTTGGAGGAAATATCACTTCGGACGGTGGCGCTAAGGTTACAGAGCGAGGAATCGTATATTCTACTAGTGCCAATCCGACAATTGAGGATGGTAAAGTTATAGCTGAATCAGGTGGAACAGGTGCCTTTTCAGTAAGTCTTGCAGGACTTCAATCTGGATCTATCTATCATGTACGTGCCTACGCAGTGAATGCAACCGGAGTAAGCTACGGACAAGAGATTACGTTTACAACATTAAGTTCTAGTGCAAGCTTGAATAGCTTGGATTTGAGCGGGATAACATTGGATCAAACAGTGAGCGGAAGTGTATACGACTATACAGCGAGTGTACCGTATTCCTTATCTAACTTCACAGTGACGGCAACGGCCAGCGATGCTGTCTATGGTACCTTGACAGTGAGTATGTACAATAGTGCCAATACACTTGTGGCCGGTCCGATAAGTTTGGCAAGTGGGGCAACTAGAATAGAGCTTCCCCTTGAAGTAGGTAGTAACCGATTGGAGTTATTCGTAATTGCCCAAGATGGCACAGGTACGAGATACACAGCAACAATAACGAGAGCTGAGCAAGATAACGGTTCTGATGGTAATGGGAACGGTGGTAATGATGGTGGTAGTACCTCTAATGTCGTACTTCCGGTTATCTCCTCCAATGGGAAACTGACGCTTCCTGCAGGTCAAGCGGGTGAAGTCAGATTGGATAATGGGCTTGTGATTTCAATTCCAGCTACTGCTTCAGGCAAGCAGTTGGTATTAACGATTGAGAAAGTGCTCGATTTGCAGAACCTTCTCAGCAATCATGAGATTCTCGTAAGCCCGATCTATGAAGTTCTAAAAAACTTTGCGGAGAACTTTAGTAAATCAGTCACGCTAACCTTTGTGTTCGATTCAGGACAAGTGAAGAGCGGCCAAACTGTAGCGATCTTTTATTATGATGAAGTGAAGAAGAGCTGGGTGAAAGTTAATGGCGGCAAAATAGATGGAAACCGCATTGCTGCAGATGTGGATCACTTTACGAAGTTTGCTGTACTCGTAGTGGATCAAGCGACTGGATTACCGGTAACCAATGCATCTACTGAACCGACAACAGAGGCTCAATTTAGCGATATCTCGGGACATTGGGCACAGGCTAATATTAAGAAAGCGGTGAGCGAAGGGATCGTCAAGGGTTATACCGACGGAACGTTCAAACCGAATGCTGCGGTGACACGCGCTGAATTTGCGGTGATGCTGATGAATGCGCTGAAGCCAACTGGAAACGGTGTGGAACTGGGCTTCACAGATACAATCCCTGCTTGGGCTGAGAAGTCCATTGCACAAGCCTTAGAGGCGAAGATTATACGCGGCTATGAGGATGTTACCTTCCGTCCGGCAGCGAGCATAACACGTTCCGAGCTAGCAGTTATGATCGCTAGAGCAGCAGGGGGAGATTTAACAACGGCGGCATCAACAGGCTTTGCTGATGATAGCCAAATTCCTGCATGGGCAAAGGATGCGGTTGCAGCCGTGAAGAAATCAGGCATTGTGAGCGGGCGTAACGGCAATGTATTTGCACCAAATGAGACGGCAACAAGAGCAGAGGCAGTAACCATCATTATGAATCTGCTGCAAACTAAATAGTAAACTTACTGTAGTAAGAAAAAAGACCGTCCTTAGGACGGTCTTTTTGTCTATTCTCTATATGTGCCTAAGCTTAGCATTCAAAAAAAGAAGAACCAGCAGACTCTGCTAGTTCTTCTTGCTTATATAAATAATTTGCATGCAAAGAAAGATCGTGATATTATAAAATAATCACTGTTAATTTCACTAATTTAAACATAAGTGTAACATCTTATCTACACTATTATAATACCATGTGGATTAACAGTTTGTCAAATTTTAATTTTTGCTTCTTTATAACAAGAATGAAAAGGAGCGTGTTCGTGAAGATGGTAAACGTAATGGATTGGCAGCAAGAACAAGATCGGCTTGATTTGGTTACGGAAAAGCTGCAATCAAGAATCGCAGAACTAGAACCAGAAGTGACTGGGCTACGTGATCAAGTGGTGGACATTCGCAAGCGGTTTTGGGAAGAAGTCACGGTCAATACGAGCACAGACGAAGACTTCGAAGAGACCTTCTACAGTATAAAGCAGCAAGAAGCATTGTTGTCCGAGCGGGAGCGCAGCCACCGGCAGCGGGTGCAGCGTTTTAAGAATATGAAACGGCTACTGCCGTCTCCCTATTTTGGGCGAATGGATTTTCAAGAAGACGGTTTGGGCTTGAGTGAGAAAATTTATATCGGAGTGGCTTCTTTCGTTGATGCAGACGGTGTGGACTTTCTGGTGTATGACTGGCGAACGCCTATTGCAAGCATGTATTATGATCATTCCCCAGGGCCATCTACTTACGAAACGCCGGGAGGACAGATTACAGGTGAGATGATGCTGAAGCGGCAATATCAGATCCGTTACGGTCAGCTCCAGAACGTGTTCGATACGAGCTTAACGATCGGGGACGAATTGCTTCAGCAGGTGCTTGGTAAAGGCGCAGATTCACAAATGAAGAGCATTGTGGCGACCATCCAGAAGGAACAGAACGCCATCATCCGCAATGACAAAAGCCGTATGCTTATTGTGCAAGGAGCGGCTGGCAGCGGAAAAACGTCCGCAGCGCTGCAACGAGTAGCGTATTTATTATACAAACACCGTGATAGGCTCAAGGCCGACCAGATCGTTCTTTTTTCGCCAAATCCGATGTTTAACAGTTATGTATCGACGGTACTCCCTGAGCTCGGCGAAGAGAATATGCAGCAAACGACCTTTCAGGAGTATCTTGCCTATTGGCTCGGATCCACGATGAATTTGGAGGACCCCTTCGAGCAGATTGAGTATGTACTGACGTCACAATCCTCTCAGGGGTATGAAGCACGGTTAACGGGGATGCAATATAAAGCTTCTGAGTCTTTCCTGCATGCTCTTCAAAGCTACGCGTTATGGCTAGGCAAAGAAGGTATGCTGTTCCACAGTATCCGTTTCCGGGACCGCGAGTTGATTACTGCGGAGCAAATGAAATCGCAATTTTACAGCTACGACAGCTCTATACGATTGGCTAATCGCGTTGCTTTACTACGTGAATGGCTGCTGCGTGAGCTGACTAAGCTAGAGCGTCAGGAAATGGAAGCGCCCTGGGTTCAAGATGAAGTCGATTACCTCGACAACGATCAATATGCCGAAGCTTACAGTGAGGTGCTTAAGAAGTACCGGCGAGAGGAAGCAGTCTTCGATTTTACAGAGCAGTATCTTGAAATCTATGGCGATTTTCGTACTCAGAAGGACGGGGAAGAGAATGTCTTTGACTTTAGTTCGCAGGAAGATGAGTTGCTGCGTCGTATGATCGTGAAGGATCATTTCAAACCGCTAAGACGGGATGCCAAACGTTTGAAATTCATAGATACGATTGGATTATACGAGCAGTTATTTAGGGATGAAGCCACTTATCAGAAAATGACGGGTGAGACCGAAGTACCTGATCAATGGCCAGAAATCTGTATGCAAACGAAGGAAAAGTTGAGCCATATCGAGCTGTTTTATGAGGATGAGACCCCATTCCTGTATTTAAAAGAGCTTATCGAGGGTTCTCGCACGAATACAATGGTGCGGCATTTATTTATTGATGAAGGACAGGATTATTCGCCGTTCCAATTTGCGTTCCTCAAACAATTGTTTCCCCGCGCCAGCATGACGGTACTCGGTGATTTCAGTCAAGCGATATTCCCGCAAGCGACGAATCTGCAAGAGGTGAATTCTCCTTTGATCCGGCTTTATGGTGAAGAGGAAACGAACCTATTTCGTTTAATCCGAAGCTATCGTTCGACTCGCGAGATTGTGGAGTTTACGAAGGCGCTGCTACCTAATGAAGAGATCGTGCCTTTTGATAGGGGCGGTAAGAAGCCGCACCTAGTGAAGGCTAGCAATGACGTAGAGCGGGCGGTCCGAATAAAAGAGGATCTTGCGGCGCTTATGGCCGAAGGTCTCGACTCCATTGCCGTTATTACTAAGACTGCTGCGGAAAGCCGCGAGGCCTATGAAGCATTGGCTGCACAGGGGGGCGAGAATCTGCGACTTGTTACGAAGGAGACGCTCACCTTTGAGAAGGGAACGCTAGTTATTCCTGCGTATCTTGCTAAGGGTGTAGAATTCGACGCTGTGCTAATCTACGATGCTTCTACGCAGACGTATCATCGGGAGAGCGAACGTAAACTCTTTTATACAGCTTGTACGCGCGCGATGCATCGGCTTCTGCTGTACACGACAGGCAATTGGTCGCACTTTATTCAAGCCTTGGATACCTCTTTGTATGAGGAAGTGTAATTAGACATATCAAAATCAACCTCTTCAAGAAATTCGATAACTTCCCCATTGGGGCTGTGAACGATCGCGTTCTTGATCAGGAGAGGTGGTTCACCAAGAGAAAGCGAATCTGGTGCTATAAAAGCCTTTGCTCCATGAGCAAGGGCTTTTTGGTACATTTCTTCTACATTATCCACATAGAAGGCGAAATGTAAGAGTGCTCCGTGAGCTATATCCTCTTCAGACAAGGCTTTTTTTCCTTGGGCGGCAATGACTGCATTGTTATCAAAAATCTCTATGCAAGTTCTTTGATCAGGTGAAATAAGCATCGAAGCTTCTTTGATTTGAAAGGAGGGCAGACTCCAATGATGACCTAACTTAAATCCTAAGACGTCAATGTAAAATGAAATTGTTGCTTTATAATCTTTGGCTTGAATCGCTATATGTGCAAGACCTTTTACGCTCATTATTAATCACTCCTATATCTAATGTACTATTTATTATAGTTGGATTAAAATAGGAGATACATATATAAGATAAGTGTTTTATCCTGACATGGTTATTGAATATAAGGTATTTTAGTTTAATGGGTTTATTTATTAAAAAGAGCTAGGAGGCGCTTGATATGGAACATCTTATGGATGATATTGATAAAAAGATTATGCAATTATTGCAGTACAATGCTCGAATGCCCATTTCACAAATCAGTAAAGAGGTTTCGATGTCACAACCATCCGTTAAAGAAAGAATCATTAAGTTGGAGGAAAGGAACATCATTTCGGGGTATCATACAGCTTTTAATTTGCGGGATCTGAACCGGGGTACGACTACTTTTATTCTAATTAAAACAGAACATTGCCAAGAGCTCACCGATTTTTGCAACGATGCAATGGAAGTCACCGATTTGTTCCGCATTAGTGGAGAATATAATTATCTCATTAAGGTACAGACCTCAACGATTGAGGCGCTTGCTGAATTTCAAGATCACCTTATAAAGTTCGGACCTTCCAAATCGCATATCAGCTTGAAAAATATTTTGGAGAACAGAGTGCTACTCTAAAGCGAAGTTTCCAAATACAAGATATAGTAACCGCTTTCTTTTCATTGTAAAATGGGTCAAAATAGCAGTCGTATGGATTCGTATATAAGGGAGCATGCGCATGGAGAGGAAACTGTCTAGTAAAAAGTATATTCCATTCACATACAAGATGATGATTCCGTATCTCATTCTTGTATTGCTGACAGATGTGCTGGTTGGCTATATAGCCTATACAATGCTCGTAGAGTCCAGGACTGAAATGGCGGAAACGAATGTCCGGACCGCATTAAAGCAGACGAGGAACAACATCGAATACCAGACAGATGAAATCAAACGTATGACCAACTCGCTGTTTCTAAATACGAATTTTCAGAATGCCCTTCAGTTCAGGGGAGATCCTTTGGAAAACATGCTCAAAATGAGAGATGATATCGTTCCTTATATGAAGGCTCCTCTGCAACTGTATGGGAACAAGCTGAGACTTGCGCTTTTTACGGTCAATGAGACGATGCTTGAAATTACCGGTGATGATATGTCGACACCTATCGGTCGAAGTGATTATTATGTTCTTTCTGATCAGGTGATCGAGAATATGGAGTGGTTTAAGTCGATCGTTGCAAATAACAAAGACAGCTTGTGGCTTCAAGCGGATACCGACCGTGAGCTAGGTAATATTTCATATTTCCGCAAGCTTGTTTCTTCCAAGGCAGCACCTGCGATTATCGGATATATTCGCGTTACGGCGAGGATTGATGAGCTATTTGGTAATTTTGATACCTTCCCGATTGAACAGGGGATTCAACTTCGTCTGTTGGATAGGGCTACAGGCATGACTATGTACGAACAGGGTGCCGCCAGTGAAGGTACGAAACCAGACGCTTATTTAGTTATTAGTGAAGATATTCCGGTCTCCAGCTATGTCATTGAGGCGCGTGTACCCCACTCTTATTTGAACAAAGACGCTAGTAGAATGCGGAAGGTAATTAGCACCGTTTGTTCCATTAGTTTTTTGGTGATGGCTATTATCGGTTTTCTTGTTGCACGTATATCTGGCAAGAAAATTAAGCGGATTGTGTATTTGGTCCGATCGTTTCAGGAGGGGAATTTTTATAAAAGAATCGGATTTCCGGGGAACGATGAATTTGTCTATATTGCGAATAGCTTTAATCAAATGGCGACCAGCATTCAGGAACTCATCCGGAACGTCTATGTGCAGGGCATTCAGAAAAAGCAAGCGGAGCTGGATGTGCTCCAAGCCCAGATCAGTCCGCATTTCTTGTACAATACGCTGTCGACCATTGGCAGTCTGGCCAATTTGGGGGAAGTGGAGAAGGTTACGCAGATGGTACAAGGCCTCTCCAAATTTTATCGGCTCACTTTGAACGATGGGCATGTATATATCTCACTTGAAAATGAGCTGGAGCAGGTGAGGATGTATCTTGAAATCCAAAGAGTAAAGTATGCGGACGCCTTTGAGGTTTATTATGATGTCGATCCGGAAATTTTACAGGTGCCTATTATTAAGCTGATTTTACAGCCGTTTGTGGAGAATATATTCAAGCACGCCTGGTTCGGGGAGACTATTGCGATTCGTATTACTGGAAAGCGGCTGGGTGACCGCATCGAACTCAAGGTCATTGATAACGGGATCGGCATGCGGCCGGAGACACTTCAAAACATGCGATCAAGCGCATATCAACCAGGCAGCTACGGTCTGAGAAACGTGGAGGAACGAATTAAACTGCGATACGGGAGCGATTTCGGCATTCAAATCGGTAGCTATTTTGGAGCGGGAACGACAGTTCAAATTATTTTACCGGTGGAAAATGCAGAGATCAGGGAAGTGATGGGGGAGTGAGGAGTATGGCGATGGAGATCAATGTTCTGCTGGTGGATGATGAAGTAATCGATTTGGAATGGCTTAGACGGCGTGTAGCCGGCAGTGATCATTTGCCTTTGCATAGCGTGAGAACGGCAACGAGCGGGTTTGCCGCTCTGAAAATGATGGAGCAGCACCCTGTTGATATTATTCTCTCTGATATCGGTATGCCGATTATGTCAGGCGTGGACTTTGCACGGAAAGCAAAGGAGATTAACCCAGAGGTCCATATTCTATTTATTAGCGGACATCAGGATTTCAATTATGCCAAGGAAGCGATTCAATTGAACGCATACAGTTATTTGCTTAAGCCTGTGGATGATGACGAGCTGAACGAGACGCTGACCGAACTCTGCACCAAGATTGAGAAAGAGAGGACGCAGCGTACTTCCTTGTCGGAAACGCTGACGCTTGTTAATCAGGAGTTACTGCTGCGTTGGTTTAACGAGGCTGCACCGGGACAGGTTGAAACGCACATTCACAACGTCCTCACGCCATACTTACAAGGTGCATCGGCGGTTGCCATCATTGAGATCGACGATATGGCGCGAAAAATCCAAACCTGGACGGAAGAAGAGCGGAGTTTATGGAGCAGTGCTGCCAATCAGTTTATCCGGAAGTTTGCTCAGGATCAAAATTTGGGCATGGTGATTACGACTTATGACTATCACTTTGTGATCCTTGCTGCGGTTCAGGAACAATATTTTACAGCTTTGCTGGAAGAGTTGATTCGGGCGTTCTATCAGGAGTTCTCCTGTTCGATTACGATCGGAAGAGGAATGTACACAACCGACCCGGTCAAGCTACATGATTCCTATCGGCAGGCGCAGGCCGCTCTAAGCATTAAATGGATCGTAGGGAAGAATAGGTTGATCCAAGATGCCTCGGAATGGTCTCCAAAGGAAAAGATGGCTTCGGACTTAGAGGTTATTGTGGATCGTATGCTTAAAGCTATGCTCGACTACGACCTTACCACTATTGATGATTGCTTGCTTCAGCTATTTGCCGGAGACAGTCCGATCTCCCAGAAAAACGACATCTACGATATCATTATCCGGATTACCTCTAAGCTTCATGCTGATCTGCAGCAAATGAATGAGCATTTGTACGAGATTTTGAATTGGGATTCTCATCATCCTTTTGTACTGTTTCAGTTCGAAACGGTGCATGATATCCTTTCGTGGCTGAGAAGAAGATTCTTTGAACTGTCGGAGCTGCTTTATTTGAAACGCCAAAGGCAAAAGCGCAAGTTAATTGATGAAATCACGGAGTATGTGAAAGAAAGATTAGATCAAAAAATAACGCTAAACGAGGTCGCCGCACATTTCGACTTTACCCCTAACTATCTGGGGCATCTGTTCAAGGTCGAAACCAATAGTCTCTTCAGCGATTTTCTAAGTGAATTGCGTATGAAGCGGGTATGCGAGCTACTCGAGGATCCAACGAAAAAAGTATATGAGATTGCGGAACAAGCCGGATATAAAAATATTATTTATTTCAATAGGCAGTTCAAGCAATATATGGGCATGTCGCCCGGCGAGTACCGGAAGAAAAATAAAATCTGAATCGATTACTTATTGGGGAGGCTCATGTTCTATATGGAACAGGGGCTTCTTTTTTATCGAAATTGTTTATGAATCGTTGAATTAGTATTATGTTTAGTTGTTTCGCTGAATTATCTCACCGCCGCCGTCCTTTTATAATGAGAGATATAGAGAAGAAAGGGGTGCAAAGATGAAAGGGCATACATTTTGGAGCGATTTAAAAAACTATAGGGTTCTGTTGCTGATGCTGGCTCCGGCGGTTGCTTTTTTTCTTTTGTTTGCCTATGTCCCAATGGCGGGCATTATTATTGCCTTCAAGCATTATGATTACGCGGGCGGTATTTTTGGAAGTGCCTGGAACGGGCTCGATAACTTCCGCTTTTTCTTTGAATCAGGAGATGCTTGGCGGGTAACACGGAATACAGCATTGTACAATATTGCATTCATCGTTGTAAATAACTCTTTGCAAATTTTTGCAGCCATTATGTTGTTTGAGGTCGGTGGCAAATGGTTCCGCAAAATTACGCAATCGGCGTTGTTTCTTCCCTACTTTATTTCATGGGTAGTTGTCGGTGCGATTGCCTATAACCTGCTCAATTATGATATTGGTACTGTGAACGCACTCCTTAGAGGACTCGGGCTAGAACCTATTGATATTTACAATACGCCTGCCTACTGGCCGTATATCCTAGTTCTCGTTTCCGCCTGGAAAGGCCTTGGATACGGAACGGTAATGTACTTGGCCGCGATTACGGGCATAGATACTGAACAGTATGAGGCAGCTGAAATCGATGGCGCCAATATTTTTCAGCGGATCCGGAAAGTGACGATTCCAAATCTTTACCCGACGATTATTATTTTGGTGCTGCTGGCGGTCGGGAATATTTTCCGCGGTGATTTCGGGATGTTTTATAACATGATCGGCAATAACGGTTTGTTGTTCTCTTCGACGGATGTTATCGATACTTTCGTGTTCAGATCGCTGATTACTTCGAATGATATCGGCATGTCGGCTGCGGCTGGCGTTTTCCAGTCCGTTCTTGGCTTCGCAACGATCATGACTGTGAACTATGCTGTTCGTAAATACGATAAAGACCGCGCCTTATTCTAACTGCATCAGAGGTACAGTTTTCATAATGGAGGTAACGATATGAAACAGCTCGATCGTAAAATATTCTCGGGTATTGGTTATGTATCCCTAATCTTTCTCGCAATTTTATGTATATTCCCGTTTATACTTGTCGTATCTTCATCGCTGACGGAAGAGTCAAAAATATTAACTGATGGCTATCAATTTATACCTACGGCCTTCTCAACAGAAGCCTACAGCATTTTGTTTAAGTATCCCGACCAGATGATTCAAGCCTATATGGTGACCATAGGTGTTACTATAATAGGCACACTGTTTGGCTTGTTTCTGACTTCGATGACGGCTTATGCGCTATCCAGAAAAGATTTTAAATGGCGTAATAAATTTTCGTTCTTCTTTTTCTTTACAACTTTATTTAACGGCGGTCTGGTTCCATGGTATCTGCTTATGGTCAATTACCTCCATATCAAAGATACATTGCTGGCTTTAGTGATTCCGATGATGCTCAACGTCTTCTACATCATTGTTATGAAGTCGTTTATGGGCAGCATTCCGGAAGCAATCGTAGAATCGGCTAAAATTGACGGTGCAGGCGATTTTAAGATCTACGCCCGTCTAATCCTGCCTCTCTCTAAGCCGGCGCTAGCGACTATTGGTTTGTTTCTGGCTCTTGCCTATTGGAACGACTGGTACAATGCCCTTCTATTTATTTCCGATGAGAAGCTGATGCCGCTTCAATATTATTTGTACAAAATGCTTGGCAATATGGATGGCATGCGAAAAGCCATGATGGGTGCAGGAGCAGTCGTAACCACATCGATCCCAAGCGAGAGCTTGAAGATGGCAATGACGGTTGTAGCTACAGGTCCGATTCTGCTCGCTTATCCATTCGTTCAGAGATATTTCGTTCAAGGCTTGACGATTGGCGCTGTGAAAGGATGAACCCGGGGAAATCCGGTTTATCAATATAATTAATACAAGGGGGAAGGCTTGAAATGCTGAGAAAAAATAGATTCATTATGCTCGCACTCGTTTTAACCTTCGTAATGATTTTGAGCGCATGTGGTGGTGGCAACAACAACGCCAATACACCCGCTAAGGCTACCAATAATGCCGCTGAGGTAACAAGTGAGCCTACAGAAACAGCGAGTGCAACGAATGCAGCCGAAACTTCAGATACTATAGACACCTCTAAAGAAGTAAAGCTGAAAATGATCTTCGTTGGGCCTAAACCGATAGACTATGATAGTGTTTTTGCTGAAATTAATAAGAAACTGAAAGAAAAAATTAATGCGACCCTTGAGGGCGAGTTCTTGGACTGGTCTGACTGGGCTCAAAAATATCCACTGAAGCTGGCGGCAAATGAAGATTTTGATCTCATCTATTCGGCAAACTGGGCTGGTTATAATGATCAGGCGCTGAAAGGCGGATTCCTAGAATTGACCGACGAGCTGCTTACCAAATATATGCCGCAAACTAAGGAAGCTATGTCAGATGTGAGCTGGGATCAGGCAAAAGTAAACGGTAAGCTGTATATGGTTCCGCAAAACAGAGGAGAGTCTGTTGAAAAGCTGATTCTATATCGTGAAGATTTGCGTAAGAAATACAATCTTCCTGAAATCAACAGCCCGGAAGCATATGCTACCTATTTGAAGACGATAGCTGAGAAGGAAAAAGGAATTACACCTTTCACTCCGGAAACGGGAGACTGGAAGTATCATAACTTGGACCGTGTATTACTGAAGCAGCAAAACGAATGGAATATGTTTGACCTAGATCTTCCGTTTGCCTTCAAATTGACCGATGAAACAGGTAAAGTCTTTAACGTCTATGAAACGCAAGAGTTCAAAGATCTACTCGTGTATTACAAAGATCTCGCTGATAACAATGCTTGGTCGAAAAACGTTCTGAACAGTAAAAATGATCATCAAGCGGATTTTAAAGCAGGCAAAACCGCTTCAATTACGCATAATAACGGAACACTTGGAGCACTCATGGCCTTGATGCGCCAAGAAAATTCTCCTTATGAAGTTGCGTTGGCTGATATTAACCAAGGGAAGAAAAAATCAGTGGCGATTTCTACACAAAACGGTACGTCGATTCATGCGACTTCCAAAAATGTAGAACGTTCCTTGATGCTGATCGATCTGATGCAAAACGATAAAGAACTGCACGACCTGATGATGTACGGAATTAGTGGCGTGCACTATGAACCGGTTGGCGACACCAAATATAAAGCACTCGACAAAAATCCGAACTTTACCGGCTTCTCTAATTGGAACTTCAACTCGCCACTTAACCTTGACAATGAAGCATTCCCTCAAGAAGCTAACGATCTGGCTAAGGGCTGGGAAGCTAACGTCTACCACTATGCCCTTGAAACCTTTGTATTCGACAATAGCAAAGTGAAGACGGAAATTGCCAATGTGGGCAATGTAATGCTCCGCTATGCCATTCCGCTTGAGTACGGCGTAATTAAAGATATCGACAAAGGCCTTGCAGATTTGAACAAACAGCTGAAATCAGCTGGCATTGATAAAATCCAAGCTGAGCTGCAAGCGCAAATCGATGCTTTCTTAGCGAACAAGTAAGATACAGGATAAGGGAGGCCCAACAGTCATGAAATGGCTGTTGGGCCTCCCTGTTTTTTGAGATCGATTGTATATGAAGGCGCTATCGGACGCAGCCGAGCGGCGTATGAAGAGTTGAGAGGTTGCATTTGTTTTAGTATGAGCTAGTATAATTAGGGAAGAGACTCCCTCACGGGAGCCTAAATAGCTTCAAGCGGGCCATTAGTTTCGGAAGATTGGAGAGAGATATGAAAAACATATTGTATAAGTATATGAGTAAATTTACATCTCTTAACGAAGAGGATCAGCAGGATATAGTTGAGGGTATCCTTATAGAGGAATTTAAAAAGGGGACAGTGCTCTTTAGACAAGGAGATGTTCCCACAAAATGTTTTTTCGTGCTAAAAGGTTGTGTTAGGCAGTACTCGATAGATGAATCGGGAAAAGAAGTTACATCTAATTTCTACACGGAAGAGCAAGCGGCTTCGATTTTTAATCGGCACCAAGAAAGTAAGCCCTCTGCGTACACCTTAACCTGTCTGGAAGATAGCACATTGGTGGTTGGTGAACTTAATGCGGAACAAGACATGCTTCACAAACACTCGCAATTGGAAACGATGATCCGCAAAATGGTAGAGGAAAACTTAGGTGAGGTACAGGACGAATTAACTTCATTTATCGCTTCCAATCCTGAAGAACGTTACAAAGCTTTGTTGCGAAAAAGACCTCACTTACTCACTCGCGTACCTCAGCATCAATTGGCCAGCTATCTGGGGATGACACCAGAGTCATTAAGTAGAATTAAGAAGCGGGTTCATTCCAGTGATAACTAAAAAGAAAGTCATACACTTTTGTGGAGTTTTCCTCCTCTAAGCAGCAGCCATATCCCAAAGCCTAGTTCTCCTACAATCATAGGAATAGTGAAAACATAATTTAATATTGTAATGACCCCTTCGTATTGTGGGAGAAATATTTTGCTTAGATGAATGATCATATAACCTATTGAAGCAAGCAGCAATAAGATGCCGATTACTTTAGGGATGATGTCAGATTTTAAAGCCACATAGCCCACAATTAACAGATGCCCGCCAAAAACGACTAACCCCATAGACCAAATCCATTGAAATGCTTCCAGAAATAACATCATAAATGCTTGAGTCTGTTCGATTTTTAATGAGGAAAAGTCGATTGTATTTCCCGTGAGCAGCAGCACAACTATCAAGTTTAGTATAGCAATTCCCAATATAGCGGAATAGGTTAGACGAAGCCATGAGCCGAGTAAGGAAAGCTTTTGGTTAATCGGTTCTAGAAACACATAAAACGCCCAGGCGACCAGGATGTCAGTAATCATAATGATGATCCAACCCAAAATTTCACCTTTGAAAAGGTTAGTGGATGACACAAGGTTATTGAATGTGGCGCTGGCATCGCCCTGAACAACAAGATTCCCATGGACAAAGCCATACGAAAAAAATGAGGCAAGGGTCATGATAATCAGTGAGATTCCAGCAGTTAAAGCGGACTTTCGCTGATTCGATAGATCTTTTTCTGAGATAGCCATAGATAGCCTCCTAAAGGACTTTTTATTTTTATTGTAATTAGGAGTAGTATGGCGGGCATTGACTTAAATCAAGAGTGCATCATCAGACAGGAAAAAATGCTTGTTATCACAATAACGGAAGTTCATCCAGCCGTTCGTAAATCAACAATCCTTTCTCTTGCGCAACCTGTACCATTTCATCGGCACCCTGAGATGATCCTCCAACTCGAAGCACGGCATCACAGTAATTAAGCAGGCGAATGGAAGACGGATGGAAAATCCGGTTGAAAACGTCGTCTCCTAGATTAGTGGAACCGGCTGTAGCAATAAGAGGCAAAGCATACCACTCCCCCAGCACTGGCATATGCCCAGCCTCGTAAACTTGAAGAGCAATTTTATTCATGTATTTGACATTTTCCTCGATTAATATTGGATCATCATTGGTTCCAGAACGATATGGGCCAGCGATGAGGATATGCAGCGGTTTGGATTTTACCTTTAAGAGACCTTGGATCTGAGCGTATTGGAGCAGCATTACCGTCTTAGCATCACGAATCTCGCCGCTTTGGACCATGTCAAGCGCTTGAGCAAACGGAAGTTCCACTACTTCAATATTTTCCTGTTCCTCCTCAAGTCCCCCACCTGGACCTTTTGCCATGACATCACTATACTCAGCTACAAAGAAGTGCAGGGTTTCGGTAACAGATCCTGGTGACATATAGACCTCGCCAACTTTCTGCACTCGGTCGATACGGTACCCCGTCTCTTCCTCCGTTTCCCTCAGAATACTTTCTTCTGGTGTTTCTTTATCGAGTAGCCCCGCGCAGGTTTCGATAAGCATTCCAGTCACATTGCCGTTTAGATAAGTAGGCATTCGGAATTGTCTCGTAAGTACGATGGTTTGTTTGTGTCGATTATAGAGTAGAATGGTCGCTCCGTTGCCTCGGTCATACACTTCACGGGATTGTGTCTCCCATTGTCCATTTTCTTTTTCATACTTGAATGTGATCTTCTTTAAGGTGTACCAGTTATCCGATAGAAGTTCCTCTTTTACGATCCGTACTCTTGGGTTGTAATGCTGTGCCTTCATCTCATTTCCTCCCTAGAAAAATCCCGTTTTCTTTAGTCATTTCGAGGGCTCCATTCTCCTGTAGAAGCCGATTGACGTGTTTTCGAAATTCGTCTATAGCCGCACCGACAAGCCGCTCTTTTGCGTTCATCGGGGTCGATATCATATATTCAATCAGGGGTTCAGCTTCGTCCACTAACAGACGGTCGTCGTAACGTAGTAACCGAAGATCGGAGAAGCAAGAAGACAGCAGGTCTCCTCCGTTACCCAGATTAAATCGTTTAATAGCTTGATCCAATACATGAAGGTCGGGGTCGAACGAGACCGCCAATTGTTCAATCTCTTGTAGGTGTTGAGTGCTCATTGTAGAGGTGCATATTATACCCCCTCGCTTTAGTACGCGGTGTATCTCGCGGATCGCTTTAGGGATGTCCGGCACGTGATACAGCATGTTGTTAGCGATAACCACATCGAAATGCTCATCGTGGAAGGGGATTTGTTGCGCGTCAACAGATAAGAGCTTAAACTGTGAACTTTTACTTCCTAAGCGGCAACGTGCTTCTTCTACCATCCCGCTCGAAATATCAGTAAGTGTGATGCGCCAGCTGCTTGGAATTCGTTCGGCGTTTCTTATCCAAAAGGTCCCATCGCCGGCGCCTAACTCTAGAATGTGGGCTCCAGAGTGCACCTCCAGTTGTTCAAAGACCCAATTATGCCAGCCTTGCGGATTTGTACTGAACTTGTCATAAAGATGTATCCGCGTTTGCAAGCGGCTCGCCGTCCGATACTGTTCCCCCCAATCTTGCTTAATCTGCAAGGTTTGAATAACATTTGCTAAGTGGTTCCAATCAGACCGATTGACCGACATTTGCATAGCATCTCGTATTGCATGAACTACATGCTCCGTATGAGTGATTTTTCTCTGTAGAACATCGAGCTGTGCTTGTAATGAATGTCTGATCTCCCCTATGGATAGCGACTCTGCATCTAAGATGTCTTTTATTTCTTGAAGTGATAGCCCTAAGTATTTCAACGTTTGAATTTGCTGCAATTTTTCTAGGTCTTTCATGTTATAAGATCTTATCGATCCCGCATGATGATTTTCTGGAATTAGAAGCCCAATCTGATCGTAATATCGCAATGTCCTGACCGTTATTCCTGTACGCTTTGCAAGCTGCCCTGTCGTTAAATAGTTCTCTTTGTACATCCTTTCTCACATCCAATCGATTGCTCCAGCGTGTTGTTCTCAGTTAGTATAGCAGGTGACGTAACGTCACCTTCAAGCAAAATTTATGCATAAGAAACAGAGGGCAAGCACCCTGACAGCAGTTGGCCTTTCAGCGCCCTCTTGGAAATAATCGGAGCAAATCAACAGGGGTGGAGATTTCGTTTTCCGGGCATGTTACTTAAAACATGTTAGGAGGGGATAAGGGATGTCCAGAAGAAACAGGAAATATGCAGTGCCGGGAGTCAATCGCGGAATGCAAACGTTTAAAGCCGAGGTGATGCGGCGCGAGGGTTATGATGTAGATCCGGAGCGGCCTGATGATGTGAAATATGAAGTCGCAAAAGAACTTGGTATCCCATTGGAACACGGTGAGAATGGACATTTGAGTACAGAATCAGTGGGTCAGATTGGCGGAAAAATTGGTGGATCGATGGTCCGCGAGATGATTCGTCTTGCACAGCAGCAATTGGTGGATCAGGAAAGGGAGTAGCATTTTTTCTAAATCATAAAGTTGCAGAAAATGTAGGAGGCGGCTTTAGTCCTGAATTGCCTGGGACTGAGACCGTTTTCTTTGCGTTTTCCCAAAACAACCTAATTAATGGTAGAATTTTACCGATGTTCCACGGTATAGTGAAGAAGGCTATAACACCATTCAATTCTGTATTGGGAGAGGAATCGTCGGATGAATCAGAGGTATCGTAAACGCAACACAGCTGCTTTCACAGGGGTATCGTATTTTGCATTGGCTGCAGGTCTTTTTCTATTCTGTTTGGGGGTGTACAACGACGATTGGGAATTGAACGTGAAAGGGTATTATTTGCTTTGCATGGTGTTAATTACGATTAGCTGTATCGTTGTGCAAAAGGTCGTTAGAGACAACTCAGAGGATAAAGAAATTAAGCTAGAAAATCCGAAACACAGGATGAGAAATACAGGGGCTTTCACAATTATGGCTTTTGCAGGCTTGGTTATTGGGTATGTAATGTTCTTTATTGGTCTGTACAATGCTCCATTTCAATTGAATGTAAAGGGGTATTATATAGCTGTTATTCTGTTGATTTCATATAGCGCCGTTGGCGTTCAGAAAGTGACGAGAGATAACGCGGAGGACAAAGAGATTCTCGCCGAGCAAGATGCCAGGAGGGACATTCAAGGGTAAAGAGGGACCTAGATAAGGAGTAGTGAGATGAAATTTTTAAAAGAAAATCTTTTTTGGCAGTATCCAGTAAGCACTTTTTCTATTACAGATGAGAAGATTGAAATTATAACTGAGCCTAATACTGATTTTTGGCAACGTACCTATTATGGATTCAGAAATGATACTGCACCTGCGCTGCTAATGAGGACTGACGAGAAATACTTTTCTTTAATAGTGAAAACTGATTTTGACAGCGCTCATAGATTTGACCAGTGTGGAGTCATTATTTATCAGGACAGTGACAATTGGTTCAAGGCATCGATTGAATATGAGAATGAAGAATATCAAAGATTGGGTAGTGTAGTTACGAATCACGGATATTCGGATTGGGCAACAACAGATATCGACGCAACAATAAAAACAATGTATTACAGATTAAGTCGGCGTGAGAGTGACTTCTGTGTTGAAAATTCTCTTGATGGGATTACATTTAAGCAGATGCGTATTTTTCATTTGTTTGAAGGGAGTGAGCATATCAACTTTGGTTTATATGCTTGTAGCCCAGAGGATTCGTCATTTAAAGCAACATTTACAGAAATAGAAATCACAGAATGTCAGTGGTTGGAGCACAAATAAAGTTAAGGAATTAAGAATAAGCTAAAGGAGCCTCGTAAGTAGTGACGAAGCTCCTTTTTATTTTAAAATCTTTGTATTTAAAAAAGTTTTGAATGAACTAACTAGGTTCGCGTAGGCACTCTTTTTTTAAATAAGCAGCAAAGCTCTTGATATTCATCCGTATATGCCGATTATTGCCCTCGAGCTTACTCATCATGATGCCGCCTTCCATGATGGAAAGGGAGAAGGTAGCTAGTGCCTCAATGTCGAGATCCGCTTTGAATTCACCACTTTGTACACCTTCAGAAATGATTTTCTTTTTGGATTCCAGTGTGCCTATTAGGGCTTGCTGGGCTTTTTCACGTAAGCCTGGATGACTGTCGTCGCTTTCAATAGCCGTGTTGAGGAGCGGGCACCCCCCAATAAAGGGTGGCGCTTCAACTACTTTCTCGTACACATGTAAATATGCTAATAGCTTGCCAGAGGCCGTTTCTTGCTGACTAATGGCATGAGCTAGTTGGACCCCCACAATACTACCCGCATAGCTAAAGGCTTCATATGCAATCTCATCCTTACTGGAAAAATGACGATAAATGCCACCTTTCTTAATGCCTGTCAATTCTGTTATATCAGATAAGGATGAGCCCGAATATCCTTTCTGGTTAAACAGTTCAGCGGCTTTAGCTATGATGTAATTGCGAGTCTTCTCACCCTTTTCCATTGTCATCCTCCGTCCTTAATTGTATATGTACACGTAGTATATCAAAAGAAATTATTCTGTTGCAAAGAAAAGCATCTATGCTATTATAAAAGATACCGATTGGTATCTTTTATAATAGACAGGGGTGGAAACCATAATGGAAACGACATGGTTTAAGGAATCCAGGTATGCATGGATTGGATTAGGATCTCTCTGGGTTATTGGATTTATTGGTGCATTGACTCGCTTCAGCTTGTCTTTTTTTCAGGTGCAAATATCGACGGATTTACAGATTAGCAGGGGATTCATCTCAATGGCATGGTCCACCAATTTATTCATCGTAGCCGTATGCGCGCCTTTGGGGGGCTGGCTCGTGGATCGTTATGGCACAAAGAAGATACTAATGTTAAGTGCAATCATGAGTACTTTGGGTACTGGTATTGTCGTGTTAGGCCACCATCCTATTGTCTTTTTTATTGGATACGGTGTTATCTCTGGTTTGGCAGGTATTGGGGCGACGACAAATTATATATTGATGTTTGAATGGTTTCGGCATCATCGGGCTAAAGCAATGGCCTTGCTGGCGAGTGCCTCTTCTGTAGGATTAGCGATTATTACACCCATTTTCGTATCCATGGACTGGCTGACTTGGAAAAACGCCTTTATGGCTTCTTTTATCCTAGGTGTTTGTGTAACACTTCCCGTAATTTGGTTAGGAATTAAGAGTTCACAACAGAAAAATACGGAGAGAGCTCCTTCGGATCGTTCAATAGAAGTCGAAGGTCAAGATACATCACCTAGAGTAACTCCACCGTCCAAGAAATTTATTTCTCTTCCTATCTTTGTCGTAGTCGCGATTGCGCTGTTCACCTGCGGTATCAATATGGGATCCGTCGAGATGAATTTGGTAGCCATACATCAGTTGGCAGATGTATCACCAAGCATGATCGCCCTATCTATGAGCATCCTTGGTATTATGGAAATCACGGGGGCACTCATTTGCGGCTATTTTCTGGACCGATTCAATAAATTAATGATGATGTCTCTATTGTATGGCATACGTATTATAGGTTTTGCTTTCCTCTTTATGCACTTGGGAAGTTCACCTATTCTTTTTGCTATAGCGTTCGGAATTACCTACTTAAGTGCATTACCAGGTGGAATGCTTGTCATTAATGAGTTTGCAAAGGGTAAAGGAAAACATACCGGTGTTCTACTTCTCATGCACCAGGGCGGCGGTATAGTAGGTGTATTAATTGGAGGCCTATCCTTCGATTATTTTGGGGATTATCAGAACTTAATTGTAGTTGATGTTATAATCTGTATCCTCGTAACGCTAGGGTACTTCGGATTATTCACGACACATAGAAGGAATCTTCGGATTCAAAATAAGAAGGTTGCAGTAAGTGAGGCACTTTGACTTAGATATGGAGGGATGTAAATATAACTGCGTGCATAATTGGCTATCTTGTCCTTCATATTATAGAGGGTACTCATCTAAGAACAAAGGAGAATATAATTTGCAGCAGCAACCACAGTTAGGAAGTATAACGATGGGCGGACAGCAGCTAGGTCACGGCGCCCACGAAATGTTCGATGTGCACGAGGTATTGTCCTGCCAGATCAATTTACTGGACCAGTTCATGATGTTCAGAACCTTTGTACAGGATCAAGAGCTACTGTCTATCTTGGATCGGCAGTACAATTTCATGCTGGATCAGTACAACTTGACCTGCCAATGCTTTAAGACAGGGCAAAAGCCAAGCCAGGAAACGGCTACCTATCTTATCCCGAATATGACACAGCCGGTTTACGGCCTCCAACCGGCCCCGCCCAAGAAGCCTAACTCGTCACTGGCGGATGTGAAAGATGCGGGCGTCAGCGGGTATATGCTGGGTCTAATCAAATCCCATGCCTCACTGCTGGCCATGTCTTCACCGGAAGTGACGAACCCAGCGTTGCGTCGGGTGCTGGCTTCACAGGTGCAGCATTTTATTGAAATGGGATATGAGTTGTTCCTTTATCAGAACAAACATGCCTATTATCAGGTTCCGCAGCTTCAGGTTTCAGTAATACAGCAGATGCTGGATGCCTATGTTCCCGCTGCCGGATCTCCTCAGATGCCAGTAAATAACTAGGGCGCTGACCATTCTAACTGTAGAAGACCCGACTCGCTTGTTGTTGAACAGGAAGTCGGGTCTTCTTTTGCCTGCCTAAGCCTATACCAGAATAAAATAACACCCGATAACGCATAGTAACACCAGACGGAGGGGATATACATATGGGTACTCCAACTGGCAAGCTACCTTGGTGGCAGCTTACTTTATTTGGTGTAGGCTGCACGATTGGCACGGGATTCTTTCTTGGTTCCAGCATCGCTATCCGTAAGAGCGGATTATTGGTGTTGGTTATTTTTGTGTTGGCGGCTGTGGCAACTCTGTTCGTCTATGAGGCGCTGGCCCAAATGACTATACAGAATCCTCAAAAGGGCTCTTTTCGTAGTTATGCCAAAGAGGCTTTTGGCCGCTGGGCCGGGTTTGGCATGGGCTGGATCTATTGGTGTTCAGAAATTCTAATACTTGGCAGTACCTTGACTGCTTTGGGTCTGTTCTCGCGGGTCTGGTTTCCGAGTTGGCCGCTTTGGATTTTCACTGCCATTTATGCCGTGCTAGGTCTGCTGGTCATTATTCTAGGTAGCCAGGGGATTAACAAAGCGGAAAATCTATTCGCCATGATTAAAATTGCCGCGGTACTGATGTTCATCGTGGTCGCTGTGGTTGCCCTTTTGAGGGGGAGGGGGAATTGGGATACGGTTCACAGTTCGGCAGCATGGTTGAATAAAGGATGGATGGGTGCTTGGAAAGGGTTACTTTATGCGTTCTATGCTTTTGGGGGTATTGAGGTAATGGGCTTTATGGCGATGGACCTACGCGACTCCAAAGAAGCTCCGAAAGCAGGCAGGTTTATGCTGCTGGGCGTGACCCTGCTGTATGTACTGTCGATAGGACTCGCCCTATTATTCGTGAGCCCTAAGAAAGTGAGATCTGATCAAAGCTCAATTATTGCTGCACTTGAAGCGATGGGACTACCTATTTTTGTATATGTACTGAACGGGGTAATGATCGTGGCCGGGTTCTCTATTTTAGTGGCTTCATTGTATGCGGTCTCGACTATGCTGGTAACCTTAGCCGAGGATAAAGATGCTCCTTCTTGGCTGGCGGTGACCAAGGGAAAAAGGAAGATGCCGCTCTACGCGCTTGGTATTAATATGCTGGGCCTGTGCGTGACAATTGTACTGAGCTTGTTTCTGCCAAAGCAAATTTTTGAGCATATACCACGGCGGCCGGTCTAGTTATTTTGTACACATGGCTATTTATCCTTGCCTCTTTCCTTAAGTTATTGAGACCAAAGATGGGCGGTTGGATTAGATCCATGGTCGCTATGGCGCTGATCATTACTGCCGTGGCAGGTACACTTTTTGAAAAAGGGGGCCGTCCCGGCTTCTGGTCCAGCCTTCTGATCATCTGTGTCATTGCGTTGATTACCTGGTTTAGGGAGCACCTCTTGAAAAAACGCGGACAAACCTCATAAGCGCTTAAGAGTGAAATTTAATTCCTATTGCTTTGAACTTGTTCTTCATATAAGTATATGGACATTTAGACGGCGCACTTTCGTCATCTCGCAGAAAATATTGCTTCCATTCCAGACTATCCTCCTGCCCATACCATTGAAGGGAAGGATGTGCGGGAACACTATCGTAGTCAGCGAGCTTCTTGCGGATCTGCTTCTTCATATTGCGGCCAAATGCGGTAGAATCATTAATATTCTCGAACACCCAACGCGGCTGAAAAGCAATGACAAAATAAGGGGTATGGCGGCTTCTCCGCAGCTCATGTGCCGGGGTTGCGCAGAACGCGAAATACGGGTGCCCATCAAAGCAGAACTCCCACGAAGGATGGGAGGGATCTGTAGAAATTTCATCCGGCCAGGGCGCCGTGTCCACCGCACTGACGCGGCCCAGAATGGACCAGAACAAATTCTCATATTCCTTAATGGAGAAAACTTCCGCCAAATTTTCCGGAGTTTCAAAAAATAGAACAAGGGAAGCATATTTTCCGGTATCCCGCGAGCATTCCCCATATTGACGAAGTAATTGAGCGACCTCTATTGCAGACTCTTCACTTCGTGGATCAGCTACGAAGCCAAAACGCAAATGATTGGACAGAAACCCCTGACGTCCCGGAATACAGGGATATTTGCCTTCGGGATCTGCAATCATAGATGTAAATTGACGAAAAGCATCCTGCTGCCAGTACGGCAGCTCAGCCAGATGTTCATCCAGCCAGACCTTTGTGTTCAAATGGGCCATCCAAAAACACCCTCCTCGTTAATCAAAACATCCTATGCGAAGGGAGGGGGATAGGTGAAGGCCTAGGAAAGCTCTTGCTGGTTGAACCTATTAGCCAAACAACTGTATAAAAGCCTGAAAACCGAAGTAGATGCCAAAACCAAGAAGGCAAATTCCCGCGGCAAGGGAAATGAACCGGAGCATAGAAGGGCCGGTGAACCGATGAAGGAAGCTAGACAGCATCGCCATCACTACATCCCAGAGTAGGATGCCAACAAAAATACCCATGCTGTTCCACAGCACCTGATCGAAATGTTGATTTTCTATGCTTTTGGCCAGAATGGAGCCGTAGATACCTAACCAGAACAGAATGCTGAGTGGGTTCATTAGTGCCATCAAAAAGCCTGAACGGAAGGCGCTAGTGCCGGTCTGTGCACCTCGTGAGGCGGATCCAGGCACGGCATTGATGTTTTTTAGAGTGTCAATTCCGGTATAAAGGAGAACGAAGCTGCCGAATGTCCACAGGAAGGTTTTCATAAACGGGGTATTCAGAAAGTGGGCTAGTCCAAAGTAAATGAGTAGCATATACACTAAATCTGCACACATAGCCCCCAGTCCGATCATCCAGGATTGGAAAAATCCCATCCGCGCTCCCCGGTCGAGCTGGGCTGCATTGATGGGACCAATAGGTGCAGATAATGAAATGCCGAGTACTATATAGGTGATAAAGCTATTCATGGTCATCGCTCCTTGAATGAGATGTTAACTTGTACAAGTCATTCTATTCAAGAAGTGGGTAAGTTAGAAGACAAGCCTAGTGGGCGCTATCCTCTTTGCGACATGCTCTAAAGGATCTCCACGGCAATCGGTGTACATTTATACCCGTTGCAGACACTTTCGGAGCAGGGACAAGCCGATATGGCAATGATCAGATCCATCTCAGCCCGCAACTCAATATAATCCCCGGCTTTAGAAAGCGGTTGCTCCACGCTGACTTTTCCAGAAGGATCAATGACAGTATTCATAAAAAGATTAAACGGATAATGCTGATCGGGAGCGGGCAGGCCAAACTCCTCCAGCGCCTCATTCAGGTTATTGTAGCAGCTGGCGTGATTCTTTTTGTTATACAGCACCTCATACATCTCGGGACGGCAGGCAGAGTTAATGAAATCATGGCGGCCCACAGTATCCTTAATAATCGTAAGCAGTGGTCTGTATTGGTTGGAATAGAGGATGTCCCCCGGAAGAACATTCATCTTGCCTAGAGCATCTATCGTTACACCGGGGTCAATCCGTTCATTAGGGCGAACGGCGTTATAAGCAGCGAAATCTGCTACCTGCTCTCCTTCTACATCGGTTACCCGGACGATCTGCCCTTTGTCCAACTTGAAGCCCAATCCCTTAGTTGCTGGAATCAGCCATTGTTGTTCGCTCATCAGTACTCTCCTTCGGGATAGTCATAGTCTGTGAGGGTTAGTATGGCTCTTTGCCAAAAAAGTCATACAAAGTATAGAGCTGTCTGGCGGCATCATAGAAAGAGTTCGTATTCGATTCGATGACAATCTTTGAGCATCAGAATGCATTTATTTTGAAGGGAAACTCATTCGAAAGATAGCTCCACCCTGCTCTCCGTTATGAGCGGATATAGTACCTTCGCACCGTTCAACAATTGCACGTGAAATGGCGAGTCCAAGTCCCGTTTCTCCATTCTTACCTTTAATAAAACGCTGAAATAGCTGAGGCAGTAATTGATCAGGAATACCTTGACCATCATCAATGACATCGATCTGCACTTGTCCATCCTGCTCCGAAATTTCTATATCCACGGCTTGTGATGCATGTCTGATCGCATTGCTCATAATATTTAGTACTGCTTGTAAGAGTTTTTCCGAATCTCCATGAATATGAAGTTTTCTCGGGTTATCCACCTCGTACTTTACTTTGATGTCAACTCTCTCATTTATAGCTAATGGACGTATTCGATCGGCGGTTTTATCGATTAATTGTTCTACTGACACTTCTTCTTGATCAAAAATACCATCTTCACTTTCAAGCTTGGCTAACAAGATCATCTCTGTAACAATTCCCTTAAGTCGTTCACATTCACTTGAGATGACATCAAGACCATTGTCAGCACGATCCCCGGTGAAAATACCATCTCGTATTCCCTCTGCATAACCTTGAATCGTCATTAGTGGGGTCTTAAGTTCATGAGAAGCATTCTGGAAAAATTGTCTTTGAGCATGATGGTATTGTTTAAGTTCTCCTGCGAGATGATGGACACTTTGGGCTACCTCACCAATTTCCCCGCCAGTTTGAATGAGCTGCACCTCATCGAATTGGCGTTTTTCAACTTTTTTGAGCTCAAGCTTTAATTTCTCAAGAGGAGTAACGAGACGTTTGGTAATAAATAAACTTAGGCCAAAGGCAATAATGCCCCCAATCACCATAATGAACATCATTCTTGTAAAAAGCTCTGATTGATATGATTTCACTTTGCTCAGCGGTGTAGACAAGACAAGGGTGGCTGGGGTTACAGCACTAGCTGGATCAAGATTCTGTGGATTAGAAGTTAAGGTCTCAACAATATATTTCTCCTGTCCATTTTCCCATAAATCCTGCTGATTGTGACTTGAATGCTGTTCAATGAGCGGTAGCCATGTCTGTGTCTGCGCTTCAGTCATTGTACTAAATAATATATTACGATTCGGCTCTATGAGTAACGCATCGACGGATCTATTAATTTCTTGAGCCGGCTGTACGATAGCTGCTGCTGACTGAGAAGGTGTTAGGTCTTGAACAGGTAACGAATTGACCAACTCCATCATTGCACTGCCTTGTGATCTTAGCTCTTCTCTTTGATTATTGATTAGTGTGTCCATTAGTAGAGGATAAACGAATGTAGCTGTAAGTACGAGTACGCATACCAGTAATATTCCAAATGATAAATGAAGCTTATAGATTAGTTTCATGTTAGGTCTTCACTCCATCCACGCGCATTCGATAACCATAGCCCCAAACGGTTTCAAGAGGCAGGTCTTCCATTTTACGACGAAGTCTTTTGACTAAATCGTCAATTGCCCGATCGCTACCGAAATAGTCATCGCCCCACACTAAAGTTAACAACTCATTGCGAGAAAAAGCACGATTCGGTTGCGCTGCTAAGGTATGAAGCAATGAAAATTCCTTCACCGTCATTTCAATTTCTTTAAACCTCCAGTAAACCAGACGACTATCTAATACTAGACGAAGCTCATCGATGATGAGGTCGTTTGATTTAGAAGAGACTATACTCTGTTCTGATCTTTCTGTAAGGGAGTTAAGCCGATGGAATAAACGATTTACTCGTGCGACCAGCTCACGTGGGCTGAAAGGCTTAGTTAAATAATCATCGCTTCCAAGCTCAAGTCCAAGTATCTTATCTACTTCCTCATCACGAGCAGAGATCATAATAATAGGAACTTCGGCTTCCTTGCGTATTTGTTTGCAGAATTCATAGCCATTCATACCTGGAAGCATGATGTCTAGAATCCACATATCCGGGCGCTCTGTGTTCCATAACATGAGCGCTTCTTCTGCTGAACCTAATGATATGGTGCTATAGCCTTCCTTCTGTAAATAATTCTCAACGATATCTCTTATATGACAATCATCTTCAACGATTGCGATTTGATAGCTCTTCATCAACAGACCTCCTAACCAATACATCTATTATTCTAACAAAGTTGTCCTTTCAAGCGGGCTTTTCCATACTTTTTCCACAATTGCTCCAAATTAATACCGAAGCTGATCTATAGAATAGTTATTTGTACGGTAAACATGTTGCTTGTATGGAACAAGCTCGAAAGGGGGTTGAGGCTGTGAGAATTTCATATTTGGCTCGCAAGGAGATTCTTGTGGCGTTCTGCTTTCTTGCTCCGAGTTTGATCGGGTTTGCGCTATTTTATTTGATTCCGTTTGGTCAAAGTGTTGTATTTTCATTTGAGAATCCAAGTGGTGAGGCAGGGTTATCGTTTGCCAATTATCAGAGCCTATTAGCTAGCTCGTCCTTTCAAAAGGCGGCAGGGAATACATTCTGGTTCACAATAATTGGTGTTCCGATCCTTATTCTGTTGTCACTTGCTCTTGCCATGCTGCTTAACAAACGTGTCTACCTTCGGAATTGGCTGCGTACCTCTTATGTACTGCCACTGGTTGTTCCAGTAGCGTCAATTGTGCTCGTATGGCAGATCCTATTCGACTGGAATGGTTTTTTCAATCATGCATTAGAGTGGATTGGAATTGAGCGGATCGATTGGATGAAATCAGAGTGGGCGCAAGGGGTCATTATTTTTATCTATGTATGGAAAAACATTGGCTATAATGTGGTTCTATTCTTGGCTGGACTGCAAAATATCCCAGACCAATATTATGAGATAGCAAACCTGGAAGGTGCAAGCTGGGCTCGTAAGCACCACATCACCTTGATTTATTTAATACCGACAGGATTTTTAGTGATGCTGATGTCGATTCTGAACTCATTCAAGGTATTTCGGGAAATTTATTTAGTTGCGGGTGACTATCCTCATGACAGTATCTATATGCTTCAGCACTATATGAACAATATGTTCTTATCGCTCGATATTCAGAAGCTGTCGGCTGCAGCTTTCTTAATGGTGCTCTGTATTTTAGTCATTGTGTTGATGCTCTTCCGAGTTGAACATAAGTTCCGTTCATTTATGGAGTAAAGGGAGGGGTGTAGATGAACAAGAAACAGATAAGAACACTGCTACTTACTATTTTCTTAGCCGTAATCGCGCTGGTAATGCTATTTCCAGTTGTACTCACAATGGTAAGCTCCTTGATGACGGAGAAGGAAATTATGCTGAATTACGGCATGTTAGGTAATACACAGATGAATGACTTTGTGAATTTGAAGCTGATTCCAGATTGGGTTTCGCTGGAGCAATTTTATAAGGTGCTTATTTCAACCTCGCAATTTCTTCGTATGTTCTGGAATTCTGTATTTATGGTGTTTCCAATCATTATAGGCCAGGTCGTGGTGGCAACATTAGCGGCATTTGCATTTGCTAAGCTGCGATTTCCTGGCAGAGAGCCCTTATTTATTATGTATCTGATCACGATGCTCATGCCGTTCCAGGTCACGCTTGTGCCGAACTATATCATGTCCGATCGGCTAGGGCTGATTAATAGTCCAAGCTCCATTATTTTACCAGGGATATTTGCGGCGTTTGGTGTGTTCCTGCTCAGACAATTTATGCTCCAAATTCCAACGGCATATATGGAAGCAGCCCAAATGGATGGGGCGGGTTATTTTCGATCCTTTATCAGGATTGTCCTGCCTATGGTTAAACCTGGAATGGCAGCGCTTGTTGTTCTGCTGTTTGCAGATTACTGGAATATGGTGGAGCAGCCCCTGATCTTTCTGCAGGATGCCAATTTGCAGCCCTTGTCCATTTTTCTATCTCGTCTACAGGAAGATGCGCTTGGGGTATCCTTTGCGGCTGCGGTCTTGTATATGACGCCTATGATTCTTTTGTTTCTTTTGGCGGAACGGTATTTTATTGAGGGTATAGAGCTTTCTGGAATTAAAGGATAGGGGAAATGAGATGACAAGCACATCTAAGCGACAACGATTAACGGCTGCTTTGTTTGTATTGTTCTTTGCGATATTGGCTGGCCTGACTTTCTTTAGCAGCACACTCGAAACGATGACGCTGCCCAAAGTAGTTACGGAGAAACTTACCTCGAAATCATTAGTTCATCAGGTTAAAGGGAGTGGAGTCTTAACACCTCGAAAGCAGGTGGATTTGTTGAATGAGACTGGCTCAAAAATTGTGAAGGTACATGTAAAAGAGAATGATGAGGTTAAGAAGGGGCAAAAGCTCGTGACATTTGATAGCTCTGATCTGGATGAGCAGATTTATCAAGAGGAAACGGCGCTAAAGAAACAACAGTTAAATCGGGAGATTCTGGAGGAGGATATGCTGAATGCTTTGATAGATGGTGATGAGCAGGCGATTGCCAAGGCAGAGCGAGCTCTTGAACTGGATAGTATGGATCTTGAACTGGCGCAAAGAAAGATGAATAAGCTGCGCAAAGATAAAGCGGATAAACAGACACTGACGGCCCCCTTTGATGGAAAAGTAACAAAGATTACAGCAGAGGATAGTATGAATGCTTCACAAGGGGGGACAATCCTGACCTTAATGGATAGTCGTAAGGGCTTCGAATTTTCATTTGCTGTCGAGTCGGATAATACGGCATTATTCGAGATCGGTTCTAAGGTTTCTGTTCGATTGCAGAAAAACAATACACTGGTTAACGGTGTAATTGAAGAGATTAAAGCTGCATCCCAGGAGAGCAGTGAAGAAGATTCATCCGATAAATCGAGTTATCAGGTTGTCGTTTCTGTCTCCGATGATGGTATTAAAGGTGGCGAACAAGTCAGTCTGGATATAAAGAAGGAGTCAAATGAAAAAGGTTATGTGTTACCAAAGAAATGGGTTCATAAAGATACAACAGGGAGCTATGTCTTTGTAATTGAGGAGAAGAAAAGCTCACTCGGCAATACGTTTAATGCACGCAAGGCTTATATTGTAACGGGTGATTCAACCGAAGATGAGATTGTAGCTGTGAGCGGCTTAAGTCCTGATGATGAGATCATTATTGAATCAAGTGAACCACTTCAGGAAGGTAATCGAATCCGAGTATATTGAAGGGAATGAATGAATTTGAAAAGAAGATGGGTTTTGTCCTTATTAGCAATGATAGTCGTATTATCGGGATGCTCTAGCAGCAGCGTGGGATCAGGTACAGAAGGATCAACTAATGAACAATCAGGCCAGAATGGCAATAAGATTGAGATTGCGACCATGGCGGTAACTCCTTATTTAGATGAGGCGGTTAAGCAATATAAAAAAATTCGCCCAGATATACAAATTGAAATCAAAGAGTATCTAGCCAGACCTCAAACGGAGGAAATGACATCGAGCGAATCATTCTCAAAGAGCGATGTTGAGAAATATATACAAACGGTTAGCACACAGATGATGTCCGGCAAAGGGGCAGACATCATCGTAATGAACGATCTGCCGCAGGACAAATATGTCGCCAAGAACATGCTGACTAATTTCTATGATCTGATGGATCAGGACTCAGAATTTGATCGAAACCAGTACTATCAAAATATCTTTAAGAACTCCCAGGATGGGGACGGATTGTATGCAATGCCATTCTCATTTGTCATCGACGCGCTTACTGGGAATACAGAGTTGTTAGAAAAAGCTAATATTAAAATCGATGATAAGACCTGGACATGGGATGGATTTAAAGAAATTTCTAAGAAGCTTAAGGAACAAGTTGGTGAGGATTATGTAGCATTTGTTAATCTATTTCCGATTCAAATGTTAGCGGAGTATATAGAAGCGAATTATGATAAGCTCATTGATCAAGGTCAAGCTAATTTTGATTCCGATCTGTTTCGAGACATGATGAAGCAAATCAAATCGATGTATGATGAAGGCGTACTTAAAGAGGAATTTTCGTACGATTATACCAAAACTTTGTTCAGCAAAGCTAACCTTTTCGATCCAATGTCAGGCCTCTCTCAAGTCCTTGATCCAAAGCTTAAACTATATCAAAATCCAACAGTCAATGGAAAATATAACGGAACTCCATTTAAGTCATACTTTACTTTAGGCATTAACAGCAAGTCCAAGGTTCAAGAGGAAGCTTGGAACTTTATTAAGTTCATGCTTTCCGAAGATATGCAATCTTCACCAGTGGTACAGGGTTTTCCGCTGCATAAGGGAGTTGTGGAGAAACAGTTTAATGATGCTAAGCAGCAGGCAGTAGCGGGAACACTACCTCTTCTAGAACAGAAGTTTGATGCTGAGACTGTAGAAAGTAAAATCCAAGAATTACATCAGCTTCTAGATGGAGCAAGTAGGAATTTATCTAGTGATCATAAGGTCGTTTCAATTGCAATTGAAGAGTTTGATTCATATATGAGTGGTCAGAAATCCGCTGAAGACGTCAGCAAGCTGATTCAAAATCGAGTCAACACTTACATTAACGAGTAAATAGAACATTGTAATCGAGAGGCGCTCAAACATTTAACGGTGATTGAACGCCTTTTGTTTATTTTGCAGGAATCATCCCATTTGTCGTTGAATATATCCCGTTAACCGTATTGCGTATTCGAGATACGCAGCCACAGGAGGGAACAACATTGAAATCGACTACCGTTCAAAGCCTTACAGAGACGTTTAAGCTGGAAGTGCTTGCAGGTGCTAGCTGCATGGATCGTGAAATCACTCGTTCAAAGGCGCATAGACCTGGTCTGGAGTTCGTGGGTTACTTTGATTTTTTCCCAACGAAGCGGGTACAAGTATTGGGCTGCAAGGAAATCAATTATCTGTTAACCCTAAGCGTTGAAGAGCGCAAGCTACATATTGGTAATATCGTCAAGTATCATCCACCATGCTTTATTGTGACGACAGGTCAGCAGGAGATTCCTTATTTAACTCTATTCTGCGAAGAAGAGGGCATCCCGTTGCTTCGGACGCAGGAGACGACGACAGAGATCATCGCAAAGATTGATACCTATCTGGTGAAGGCGCTGGCGCCAGAGCTTTCAATTCATGGGGTATGTGTAAACGTGTCTGGTATAGGTGTCCTACTCAGGGGCAAGTCAGGGATTGGAAAAAGCGAAACCGCGCATACGCTTATTAGAAGAGGTCATCGGTTTGTAGCGGATGATATCGTGGTGCTGAAGAAGCTGGGACCGGCGACGCTTCTCGGCACACATAACGAGACGACCCGCGAATTCCTAGCGCTGCGCAGTATTGGTCTGATCAATGTTGTACGCCAGTACGGGCGTAGAGCTTTTCAGGATGAGACGCGAATTGTACTCGACATCGAGTTGTCTCCTTGGCGAGAAAATTCCTTGAACAATGAGCTCGAACTGGAGCCGAAGTTCACAGACTATCTCGGTGTCCAAATTCCGCATATTGAAATCCAGCTTCAGCCCGGTCGTGACGTAGCCGGCCTAATTGAAGCTGCCGCCAACAACTGGTATCTGAAGCAGCTTGGCTATAGCGCCGTAGAAGAGTTTATGCAGAGGATTGAAAACAAGCAATGAGGGGTGCTCATGAATTTGTGTATACGTAACAGACCGCAGAAGAGCTATGTGGTCTGTTTTTTTAACTAAATTTCGCCTTTGATGCGTGATTGGCTGGGCATAGGCTATAAATGGTATAATTTCTAATAGGTATTTTGAGTGATCGTTACAAGGAGGTATTAATGATGAGTGATGAGCTATTGGGAAAATTGGATACTTGGCATGAAGAGGATGAATTTCAAGAAATCGTGGATGCAATAACGGAAATTCCTGAAGAGGAAAGAGATTATGTTCTAACTAGTCATTTGGGCAGAGCGCTTAATAATCTCGGGCAATATGAAGAAGCTTTAGAGCAGTATTTGAGCATTGAAGAAGAGGGTGAAGGTGACCCGCTTTGGCATTACCGTATCGGAGTTTCCTATTATTATCTGAAGCGGTACGACGAAGCTTTAAAAGCATTTACAATTGCAGACGAGCTAGAGCCTGATGATGAGGACACCTTGGAGTTTTTGGGATGGATCAAACGAAAATTGGCTAAGAAAGCTACGAAAAAGCCTGTGAATAAACCTGCAAAGAAGCCTGTAGTAGCGATCGACACCACCAACTTTTGGGATGACAGCGAGTATGCGTTCTCAGAGTATATCTCTGAACCGCCTACAGATGCATTGATTGCTTCAGTAGAAGAAGAGCTGGTTTTTAAGCTGCCAAAATACTACGTTGAAATGATGAAGCTACATAATGGGGGAATTCCTCATAACACTCGGTACCCAATTCCGGGAACAGAAGAATTTATTACGATTTCAGGTATCCTTGGAATTGGACGAGATAAGAATAAGTCGCTGTGTGGAGCTTCAGGCAGCCGGACTGTGATTGAAAATGGACGTTATCCTGAGGTTGGTGTAGTGATTTGTGATTGTCCTTCCGAGAATGAAGTAATCATGCTGGATTACCGCGAGTTTGGAAATGATGGCGAACCCGAGGTTATTCATGTTGATCGTGATAACAAATACAAGATTACTCGCTTGGCTGATAATTTCGAGTCCTTTATCGGCGGACTGGTGAAATAGTGGATTTGGCGATTTAGCTGAATGTGGGGCTGATAAATCAGCCAAATAAACGACCGAAAAAAACAGAGCAACGGTTCTTCAATAACGGAGAATCGCTGCTCTGTTTCTTTTTAACCCACTCATTGATCGCTATTAAACACCTTGCACTGAAGCACATCGAGTGCTCGGTTGATTTCTTCTAGTTCTTCAGTAGAAGAATCCTTGATCCGGTCCAGGAAACGTTCACCAATCTGCTCAAAAGCTTTGTTCATCATCGCTTGTCCAGCGTCAGATAACCGAATCATTTGCTTACGCCGATCTTCTGCGACATCCAGCTTTTCGCAAAGATTCTTTTCTGTTAATTTCTTGAGCTCACGGCTCGTGTTCGGCATAGAGATATTCTTACAATCACTAATTTGACTGAGAGTAACAGGCTGGCTGACCGCAATATACTCCAGAATACTATATTGAACGGGCGTAATACCTTCCGGTCTAACATCTTTGGTTAAGTCGAATGTTACTTCATGGACTGCCGTCGTAAAGGTCACTAATTTATGAAAAAACGCTTCTTTGTCCATAACGATCACCTCTTAGTGTAAACTTTAACAAAATAATTATCATAATACAATTATCATTTGACAACTAAATAAAGGTTGTGATACGATTTTGTTATCAAATGATAATTAAAGAGGTGGACCAATGAACGTTCTAGTCATCTATACTCATCCGAATCATAAAAGTTTAAGTTATGCTTTTCTCAATAAAGTCATTCAAGGAAGTAATGAAAATCGAAAGATCACGAACATCGAGGTGCTTGATCTATATGAAGAGCAATTTGATCCGGTGCTGGTTTTTAATGAAAATAAACGTAGAAGAGACATGCATATCGATCCCAAGTTTGAGAAGTATCGTGAGCAGATTCGTCAGGCCGATAAAATTGTGTTTGTGTATCCGATCTGGTGGGGCCGGCCTCCCGCCATGCTACTCGGTTATATTGATCAACTGTTTGCCTCTAATTTTGCTTATAGAGAAAAGGGCGGTCTTATCCCGGAGGGGCTGCTGAAAGGGAAGTCAGTAGTTTGTATTTCCAGCATGAAGGGGCCAACCCTTTATCCTTTATATTGGTTAAACAATTCCCATAAGGTACTGATGAGAAAAGCATTATTTCAATATTGCGGTATGAAAAAAGTGAAGTTTTTCGAGTTTGGGAATATGGAGAGTCCAAAAGGTAAACATGACAAAAAGCTAAATCAGGTCTACCAATATTTTAAATCTGTAGCTAATTGATGCCTCAAAGATAATAGCTCGATGATCATTTGGACTCGTTATAAAGATAGGCGACATAATCCTGCAGCACTGAGGTGTGGTCCATTTGTCGCAGCATAGTCCCGATATTTCCACGGTGATAGCTGCCATGGTTTACGATGTGGAAGATAGCCCCGGAAATGGATGTCTCAAGTGATCCCATAGTTGGATGATCTAACACAACGGTGGGGTCCTTATCTATTTGACTAGCCAGCACCATTTTATTTTTGCTGGTTAGCTCACGATAGAGGACATCCATTTCTTCAATATCTTTTATAGCTAATAAGGACTCTAATTGGGCAGCTGATGCTTTAGCTTCATTCCTAGTTCGCCCTTCAATCAAGTCAAACCAAATGTTCTCCACGACATAAATATGCGTCACAACCTTCGCTACCGAAGAAAAACCGCTCTGGATATCCTTATGATAAATGTCTTTAGGCAACTCCTTTAAGCGATGGATGATCGTTTGATTAGCCCATACATTGTAGTCATACATTTCTAACGTCGGATGTTTCTCCATGAGTTTCTCCCCCTAAGATTATAGATGCTTTAATTATACCCATTCCAAAAATGTTCGGTACAATTTAGAGATGTTTATTATAGGATTCTTTGTCCAAAATAAACCAAAATACAGACGACAGCGATAAAGCAGAGGAGTAACCAATTCGCTAGCTTCATTCCCATTTAAACCGTATCTGCCTTGATCATTGTTAAGTCCTCGCCGCTTACTTGTTTGATTAAATTCATTACCTTATAGGCTCCTCTGCCGTTCTCATAAGGTTTCATCTTATCTGTGTAAGTAGAGCGGTTCTCGTATAGCGTCATAATCGAATGGACAAAGGTTTGATTAGTTATCTCTTCTTCAAGTAACATTTCAGCGAGTCCAGTTTGTTGAAAATACTGCGCTTGGGCAAGTTGACCAGAGCGGCTGCCGCCATTCGTGTGAGGAATTAATAACATTGGCTTTTGCATAGAAAGAAGCTCCATCATAGAATTTGAGCCTGCACGGGATACGACAACATCCGCCATAGCTAATAAATGTGGCAGCTCACAGCTTGTAATGAATTCATACGATTTGTAGCCTGACATCGAGAGGTGATAATCAACTTTTCCCTCCCCGCAAATATGAACCACTTGAAATTTGTCTATCAACTCAGCGAGTACATTGTTCACCATTTGGTTAATGCTGTGTGCCCCTTGGCTTCCTCCCATAATAAGAAGAACAGGCTTAGCAGAGGTGAATCCGCAAAAGGCTAAACCACGTTGTTTATCAGCTAATTTGAATTGCTCCTTCAAGAGCGGTCCCGCATGAACGGCCTTGAGAGAAGCAGATTTGGTTACAGTATCCAGAAAATTTGTACACAGATGAGTGGCAAACGGAAGTGATATTTTATTAGCTAGTCCAAGATTTAAGTCTGGTTCATAAATAATGATGGGCACTTTGTTGAGTTTGGCTCCAATCACGACCGGTACAGAAACAAATCCACCTTTAGAAAAAATCACACTTGGTTTGATGGTTCGTAGGAGTCGGTAAGATTGAAAGATGCCCTTCATGATTTTGAGTACATCGGTCACATTCTTCCAATCGAAATAGCGTCTCAATTTCCCTGTGGAAATGGGATGGTAGGTCACTTCCTCCTTGTAGTCAGACAAAAGCTTACGCTCAATTCCTTGTTCGGAGCCTATATAATGGACGTCCCAATCCTCTGCTAGACACTTAGGGATCAACACGAGGTTGCCGGATACATGTCCAGCGGAGCCTCCACCTGTAAATACGATCGAGGTACTCATGCTAGAAACCCACCTTGTTGTAACATTTCTTTTATGGCAGGTTTGCTCATCAACACATGATTCGAATCATAGCTCTGGAAGTCCACAGGCGGGCAAGAGGCATAGGCTTCTTGTAAACCTTCTATAGGAAAAGGAGGGAGAATCACATAATAGTGATCATCCAGATGAATGGAAGAAGCACTCTCGAATTCCGAAATTAGGGCCTCACTTAAGCTTTCACCGGGACGTATCCCCGTTTCCTTGATTTGGATCGTGCTAGTTGATAAGTCGTCAATTAAGACCTGGGCAAGATCCTTAATGCTGCAAGCAGGCATTTTGGTCACAAAGACTTCTCCGCCTCTGCTTTCTTCTGTTGCTTTAAGGAGTAGGGTAATTGCATCATCTATGGTTAAGAAAAAACGAGTCATTCTAGCATCTGTAAGGGAAATGTCTACTCCATCCACAATACTTTGTTTGAAAATAGGCACCACGCTACCCGTTGAGCCAAGTACATTGCCACTTCTCACACATACAAACTGAGTTTTGGTTTGTCTGAGGTTGGCATGGACCATTAGCTTTTCACCGAGTGATTTTGTCATTCCGTAGGTGCTCGATGGTTGCGCTGCTTTATCGGTTGAGACATAGACTACTTTTTTTACGCCATGTTTAATAGCGGCTTGAATCACATGCTGAGTTCCGAGGACGTTAGTCTTCATCGCACTGTCTGGTTGTTGTTCGCAGATCGGAACATGCTTCAAGGCCGCTAAATGATAGATATAATCTACCTGATGGCAAGCTTGCATCAGTTCTTGCTTATCACGTATATCACCGATGATGAACGTTAGTTTGGGATTATGATGATATTCCTGTTGTAGTTCTACTTGAAGTGACTCATTGCGGGAAAATATTCTGATTTCTTTTGGGTCTCTTTCCAATAACCGTTTCACGAGTTGTCGTCCCCAAGATCCGGTTCCACCGGTAATTAATATGGTTGTATTTTGCACGGTTTGTTCCTCCTATGATCTTAGCTACACAATAATCATAGTGTTCATATGTTACGTGAATATGGCAAAGCGAAAGCTTTCAAAATCAAAAAAAAGGTTAAAGAACCCGTACTAGGTTCCTTAACCTCTCTTCAGATATGAATAGTATTTTCTACCAGAATTCTGAAAAGTATGCGAAACCCACTGACAAGAGATGTTATGAAAGTTACAATTTTTATTGGCATTTGAAATAATGACTGTTATATTTGAAAATACTATGTGTTATAAGCTTAGCAACTTGGTATCGACAGAATGGAGAGGCGGAATTACATGCAACAATTTTTAGATAGTATGATTAGCGTAACAAATGATTTTTTGTGGTCGAAAATATTGGTGATCCTTCTTATTGCTTGTGGACTTTATTTCACCGTAAGATCGAAATTTGTACAGTTTGGTATGTTCAAAGAAATGTTTCGGGTTCTTAAAGGATCCAATGAAAGGTCAAAAGATAGTATTTCATCCTTCCAGGCCTTCTGCATTAGTATGGCGGCGAGGGTAGGAACAGGTAATATAACGGGAATCGCAATTGCTATTGCCATAGGTGGTCCAGGGGCTATTTTCTGGATGTGGGTGATTGCCATTATTGGATCAGCGTCCGGTTTTATAGAAAGCACTTTGGCACAGGTATATAAAGTGAAGGATAAGACCGGATTTCGCGGTGGGCCTGCCTATTATATGGAGAAAGGCCTGAACAAGCGCTGGATGGGTGCGATATTTGCGGTTCTGATTACATTATCCTTCGGGCTTGTATTTAACGCGGTCCAATCGAATACGGTCACAGTGGCCTTTGAGAATTCATTTGGCACCAATCGGGCCATTCTTGGGCTTGTAATGGCTGCTGCCTTTGCACTGGTTATCTTTGGCGGTGTTAAGCGTATCGCAAGAATGTCCGAATATATTGTAGTGGTAATGGCAGGAATCTACATTGGGGCTGCTCTTATTATTATGCTGATTAATATTACAGAACTCCCAGGAGTTTTCGCACTCATTGTGAAAAGTGCCTTCGGATTTGAACAAGTCGCTGGTGGCTCTCTTGGTGCAGTAATTCTACAGGGCGTGAAGCGTGGTTTGTTCTCTAACGAAGCGGGTATGGGTAGTGCGCCTAATGCTGCGGCAACGGCAACTACGAGTCATCCGGTGAAGCAAGGGCTAATGCAAGCGCTAGGCGTACTCACAGATACGTTACTTATTTGTTCGAGTACGGCGTTCATTATCTTGTTGTCTGATGCCTATAAGCAGCCAGGGCTGGACGGAATCAAGCTGACACAAGCCGCATTAAGCGAGCATATTGGTTCGTGGGCATCCGGATCACTAGCGATTATGATTTTTTTGTTTGCTTTCAGCACGTTAATTGGAAATTATTATTACGGTGAAACCAATATAGAATTTTTGAATTCCAACAAAAAGGTATTACTATTCTATAGATACAGTGTTTTGGCAATGATTATTTTTGGTTCCGTAGCAAAGGTTCAATTGGTATGGGATTTGGCCGACTTATTTATGGGCTTCATGGTTATCGTGAATTTGATTGCCATCCTGCTATTATCTAAAGTGGCCTTTGCCGCCTTGAAGGATTATAAAAAGCAGAAACGTGAAGGGAAGGATCCTGTTTTCTATAAAGACAGCATTCCGGGGCTCGAGAACGTTGAAGGTTGGGACAATTCTTCAGATATAAAAAGATAGAAATGTATTTGAAGGGCTCAGGAAACTGAGCTCTTTTTGCTGTCAGATTACAAAAACGAGCCTTTAGAATTGCTTCTAAGGCTCGTTTTGCGTACAGTATTTTAAATTAGTCCTGCTTAATTTAGTTTATCCTGCAGCCCAAACATCTAATTCGATTTTCAATTCAGGTAAACCTAATCCTTTAACATAAGCAATGGTCATTGAAGGAGGCGTCATCCCGAATACTTTATTCCAAATTCCATAGAAATGATCCCAATCGATTTCTTCTGTGGCCCAAATGTTGATTTTGATTACGTTATCGGGAGTCAACTTTTGAGAAGAGAGGACTTCCACAATATTACTCATCGTATTTGTTACTTGTTGATTAAAATCTGTAGGGATATTATTGTTTTGATCGATTCCAATTTGACCAGAAAATACATACATTTCAGCGTTTCTGCTTATTTTTGTTACATGACTGTAGTTACCAACGGGTTTCGCAATATTTTCTGGATTATATCTTGTGATCACATTATTATTTAAGTTCATTTTTATGAAGTCTCCTTTAAATAGAAGATACATAACGATAGCTAGGTTATATATCTCCACTGTTTTTTAGTTTTAATTTTTGACAGACTTATCCTATCAATCATTAATTCTAGAAAAAAACAGCAGTAGAATACCCAATACCAAAAGATAAATATTTTAGGGATCTCTTTTTCATTAGGTATTCCTCCTTCATATTTAAAGTAAGATAACTTCATCAGAATGATAACATTAATCCATGTGCGACGGCAACTTTACCTCCTCCAGCACAACATGACTAGGGTCTTTTTTTGCTGTATTTTATGAAAAATCCAATGCTTTTTTTGAAAAAAAGCAAAAGACACTTACATTAACGGATATTATATTGTTATAATTACAAACAGACCGGTTGGTATGTTTGGGGGGTACGTAATTATGGATACAAAATCACTAATGATTGAGAAGGCGACACTCCTTTTTCAACAAAAAGGTTACAAGAGTGTAGGCGTTAGTGAAATTTTAAAAGCTTGTGATGTTACCAAAGGTGCGCTCTATCATCATTTTCCAAATGGAAAAGAAGAACTATTAATTGCTTGTCTAAAGAGCCTAAAGGAAGCAATAACAATAGATATGGAGGACATTTTCAAAAAGCATTCTTCTACGCAAGAGGCCACGCAATTCATGCTTAATAAGTTAATTCACAACTTGGAAACCGAGGGCAAGCTTACAGGCTATACATTTAGCAGTATTGTCAGTGAAATGGCTACGGTCAGTGAGCCTGTCCGCCAAGCATGTAACTCACTTTATGAGAACATTCAGACTATTTACTACACGAAGCTTGCAACTGAAGGCTTCTCGAATGAACTAGCTTCTGATATTGCTTTATTGATGACAACCTCGATTGAGGGTGCGATCATGCTGTGTCAAACGCAGCGATCTACTGCACCTTTAAAGACTATTGCGAAACTATTACCGACAATTTTGAAAGGAAGAACATCATGAATCTAGAAACAAGATTACCGAGAAACGGCAAAGAGGGGGCATTATACGGTGCAATTATTTGTACACTAACCGTTCTATTTATGTCTTCATTAAATATCATTTTAGCGGTTGGAGAATTCAATGGGGAAGTTGCTTTATCGATCCTTAAGGTGTTTCCGATCATTTGGGTCATTGTTATGATTATAGAGCCTGTTGTTATTGGGCGTATCGCAGAAAATCTGACAGCTAAATTCACACAACCTAGCGATAGCTTCAACGCCAAAATTCTATTTCGTATTCTTTTCACCGTACTAGGAATGTCATTTGTGATGACCTTTATTGGAGACATTATCGGAAACGGATTGAGTTCTGAAACGTTTAATCACTTCTTAGCGAATTGGCCAAGAAATTTCCTAATTGTACTGATCGCTGAAAGTATAGTGATCCAACCTTTTGCACGATTTGTGATGGTAAAGCTACATGCTTCTCAGGATAAAAAGAAGTCAAGCGCCGCTGGTATAACTGTAAATGGATTATCGGAACAAAACTCATAACATAAATATGCTCTCAGGTGATGCGTTTCGTTTGAGAGCTTTTCTATTACCGTATATAATGATATTTTAGTTGAATCATTGAAACCCTCCTATATAACAAAGAAAACTTAACAATGAAAGGTAATATCGAACATGATGATCTATAGTCGTCTTGCCATAATGATGCCCCCATTTCCCTAGCTAGGCTCATATTCTTGTTGTTGTTCGAGGATATAAGCTTGTAGGAGGGCGAATTTAATATGAAAAAATATGCAGCACCATCTTTACTTTTAATGATTGTTCTTGTGGCTTTTCCGCAAATTAGTGAGACGATCTACACTCCATCGTTGCCGGATATTGCGGTAGTACTTGGGGTCTCTAATAGTTCTGTACAGTTAACATTAAGTATATATTTTATCGGATTTGCTTTAGGTGTTTTGTGTTGGGGTTGGCTCTCTGATTTCATCGGACGGAGACCTGCCATGCTGGGTGGCCTCATTGTATATGGTATTGGAAGCTTGATGTGTTTTTACTCGGAATCCATTACTCTACTTCTGGTCAGCCGTTTCATTCAAGCATTTGGAGCTGCAACTGGCTCTATCATTACGCAAACCATTCTTCGGGAGAGTGTATCCGGGAATAAGCGGCATGCTATGTTTGCCCAAATCTCGGCGGTGATTGCTTTTACTCCAGCAGTAGGGCCGCTTATTGGCGGATGGGTGGATCAAGCTTTTGGTTTTCGAGCGGTTTTCTTTACATTAGTGATGATGAGTGTGTTGTTATTTGTGTATGCTTTTTGGAAGCTGCCAGAAACGACTGATGTTTCCGTGAGAAAAAAGGTGGCTATTCTACCTATCGTTAAAAGAATGCTCTCATTGCCACGTGTACTAGTGTTTGGGTTACTGATCGGGGGCATCAATGGAGTTTTATTTAGCTACTATGCGGAAGCACCCTTTATATTTATTGAACACTTTAACATTTCACCGGGAGTATATGGTTTTCTAGGCATTGTTGTGGCTTTGGCATCGATAGTGGGAGCAATGATGTCCAAGAGATTATTGAGTCTCTATGCCGCAGAAAAAATAATTCACATCGGCTGTCTAGTGATGACCAGTGGGGCTTTGCTATTAACAATCGTAAGCAGCCTTGCCTCGTTGCCGAATATGATGTTGATGGTATGCATTCTAATAACCCTTTTTGTCATGTTAATGGGGGCCGGTATCGCTTTACCTAATTGTCTAAGTCTTGCGCTTGTCAATTTTCAGGATGTTGTGGGAACAGCAGGTGCGATCTTCAGTTTGGGATATTACTTATTAGTTAGTTTGGCGACATGGGGAATGAGCGCCCTGCATAATGGTTCATTACTGACGATGCCCATCTATTTCTTAGGGATTAGCGGCGGAATGTGGTTATTAAGTAAAAAGTTTATTGTAGCGGAATAGAATTTACTTCTTAGTTATTTGATTAGAAGGAGATATGGAACGGGGTATCCATAACTGAATGGCAGTCTGGAACTTTTTGAGTTCCGGACTGCTTTTTATTTGTTAGTCTACTTCCGGTACAATGACTTGGATATGACGAGGGAGAACACTTAGCGTAATTGGTAGAATCGGACCTTCTTCACCATCCACATTGGTTCTTACGGCTTCTGGAGAGCTCACAGTCACATTTTGGGCCGTGAAATAGACAACGTCTTTATGATCCTTAAGGCTGCCAAGTAGTAAAGAAATACTGGCTGTAATGGTATTGAGTATACTGAGGTCTTGAATAATAAAACAGTGAAGCAGACCATCGTCAACCGCAGCATCAGGTATCAGATTCTCGAATCCGCCAACGGAGTTGGTTAACACGGCGAGAAAAAGCGGGGAATCGCCTTGCCATGTCTTCTCGTCATAATGAATGACAAGAGGGTGGGGGGAAGTGCTTGTAAGTTGTTTTAGGCCTTCTTTCAAATATGCCAATGAGCCGAGCTTGGTTTTCTCTTCGATTGAAACGGAGGATAAAGATCCGGCGATTGAACCTACAGCAACAACATTTCCGAATAAGCGGTCATTCAAGCAACCAATATCTACTGTCTTTACGTTAGAGGAAGCAAGGGTTTGAATGGCTATTTCGGGATTCAATGGAATCTGTAACGCGCGGGCAAAATCATTAATCGTTCCTAAAGGGACTACACCTAACTTTGGGTGTTGTTTCTGATTCATAAGACCATTAATGGTCTCGTGAAGCGTGCCATCTCCGCCAATGGAGACGACTAGATCGTAACACTCCTCACAGGCAGTGATACAATAACGAGTTGCATCTAGCTCTTTTGCCGTCTCCTTAATCGTAACCAAGTAGCCTTGATCAGCTAGAACTCTTTCTGCATATCTGACATATTCGCCAGCTTCTTCTTTACCAGATGAGGGGTTAATAATAATCATAGCTTGCCGCATGGGGATTATCCTCTCTTGTTCAATCTAATAGCCTATTAGATGATTACCCCAAAGTGGTATAGCAGAAATCATAACAACCTAAAAAAAGGTGAGCAAGAACGACTTAAGTCGTCTTACTCACCTCTTTTTTAAACTATAAGAAAGTATAAGTTTCACACGATACTTTCTTATATTTCTCGTTTATGCTTATTAATAGACCTTGTCACCATTAAAAATGGAATTCTTAACGATAACATAATCTACTTTACGAATGGCTTCCAATTTATTGCCTCCAGCATAAGAAATCGAGGACTGAAGATCTTGCTCCATCTCTCTCAAAGTTTCTGCTAAAGCACCTTTGTGCTCGACAACAATTTTTTTGCCCTCAACATTCTTCTTTTCACCTTTTTGGTATTCAGAAGCGGAGCCGAAGTACTCTTTATACAGCTTTCCATCGATCTCGATGGTATCACCAGGAGATTCTTCATGCCCAGCAAATAGGGAACCGATCATGACCATGGAAGCACCAAATCTAATGGACTTGGCGATATCACCGTGTGTCCGAATGCCTCCGTCAGCGATAATAGGCTTACTTGCAGCCTTGGCACACAAGCGTAGTGCGGCTAATTGCCAGCCACCTGTTCCGAATCCTGTCTTAATCTTCGTGATACATACTTTCCCTGGTCCAATTCCCACTTTAGTAGCGTCGGCCCCAGCGTTCTCTAATTCTCTAACGCCTTCAGGAGTTCCCACATTTCCAGCAATAACGAAACTAGCAGGTAAATACTGTTTAATATGCTTGATCATTCGAATGACAGCCTCGGAATGACCATGTGCAATATCGATCGTAATGAATTCCGGAATCAACTGTTCGTTAGCTAATTGTTCAACGAAATCATATTCTTCTTCTTTGACTCCGACACTAATGGATGCGATTAATCCGCGGGAGTGCATGTCCTTGATGAAAGACGTACGCTTCTCTGGTTCAAAACGATGCATAATGTAGAAGTAGCCATTTTGGGCTAAGAAGCTGGCGATCTTCTCATCTATGATGGTTTGCATATTTGCAGGTACCACAGGTAATTTAAAAGTATGACCACCTAAGGTGACTGTTGTATCACACTCAGAACGGCTATTTACGATACATTTTGCAGGAATTAACTGAATATCTTCATAATCGAATACTTTTTTCATTATATACACCTCTAAATGCGAACATTATAGTATTTTGGTTTGATTATTGTTCGTCCACTTTGTAATGTACAGCATTCCGAACAAGAAGTCAAAATTCTAGTACATTATGGTGTAAATTGGACTTAATTATACGACGATTTGGTGTACGGCTTATGATACATGTAAAAAAGCAGATTATTCATAACGAACCAAAGAAATTTAGATAACGTAAATTTAAGAACTGCTCTAAACTTTAGTTATGGAAGCTCTTACATTAGAAAAAGAACAGGGAGGTCTCACCGTGAAAAAATTTAGTATTCTACTTCTCACCGCCGCCACTTTACTCTCGATGACACTTGCAGGTTGTGGCAATGAGAATAATGCTCCAGCAGCTAATCAAGGGGAAAAGAAAGACAAGGTGAAAATCAGAATTGCGTACTGGAACAAAGAGGATAGTGTTAAGACCCTTCTTGATCTGGTAAAAGAAAAGCTACCGAACATTGAACTGGAGTATCAATTTATTGATAACAAGCAGTATCAAAATATTATTGAAACACAGCTAACGGCTGGGGCAGGTCCAGACATTATTTCTACTAATCCTTATACGGCATCAAGATATGCAAAACTCGGCTACATCAAAGATATTTCTGAACTGGCAGATCGTTATAACGACGGTGGCAAGAATGTATATTCAGTAGATGGTAAATTATATGCGCTTCCGGGAATCAGCTGGTTCGAAGGGATGTTCTATAATAAAGAAATTTTTGAAAAGTTGAATCTAAAAGTGCCTACAACCTTTGACGAAGAGCTAGCGCTCCATGAGACATTGAAACAAAACGGAATCACACCTCAGGCGATGGGCGCTAAATCATGGGAGCCTATGATGAAATCCTCCATGGGTCTAGTAATGAATGATTTCTTGTCCAAGTCTGAGAATAAAGATTTCGATGTACAGTACGGTGAAGGTAAGACCAAGCTTGATGGGAACTGGAATACAGCCCTTGAGCAATGGGCGGAATTAATCAAACGCGGATATTTAACGGAGGATATGCTGGGTGTTGATTATGACCAAGCCCTTGATGAATTCGCAACTGGAAAAGCAGCAATGTGGCAGTCTGGACCGTGGGCTGTAGAAGCTATTCAAACGAAAAATCCGAATTTGAAATTTGATATGTTTCCTTTCTATGGATCTGAGCCAGGTGCAGGCTGGCTGATTGGTGGCCCAGGTGTAGGGTTCGCTGCAAATAGTAAGTCAAAGCATCAAGAAGAAATCATGCAGGTCCTAGATTTAATTTCAACGCCTGAAGGGCAACAAGCTTTCTGGAGTGACAACAAGGGTGGAAGCAGCTATTTAAAAGATGTTGAATTCGAAATGCCTGAACAATTTGCAAGTGTAAGTGAAACGTTGAAAGCAGGAAATGTGTATGCACCGTGGAACAACTGGGGCGATGCATCTAATGTAATTGAAGATTACGGTAAGAATTTTCAATATGTGTTGAGTGGAAAAATGACAATTTCGGAAGCACTACAAGCCATCGATAAGAAGACCAATGAACTCATCCAAGGTAAAGCACAATAATGAGCTATAATACTTGCGGCAGCCTGATCGCTGCCCGCAAGTGTTTTACAAGAGAGGTTGAATAATATGAATACGAAAATGAGGTTGCTAAAGAGGGAGATTGATTATCAAATATTGATCCTGCCGGTGCTGATCTTTTACTTACTATTTTGTGTCTATCCCTTTTTCTCGACATTTTACTATAGCTTTACCGACTATTCTAATATGAAATTAGATAATTTAAAGTTTGTAGGATTTGATAATTTTAAGGGCATTTTTAAAAGTGATCTGCTAACGATATCGATTAAGAACTCGATTATCTACGCCATTCTAATGACCGTATTCCAGACTAGCTTCGGCTTAATTCTGGCTGTATTTCTAGATCGGAAACTAAAGACTAAAAATATTTTACGTTCGATGTTCTTCTTGCCTGCGGTATTCAGCCCATTAATTATCGGCTATTTATGGAGCTATATTATGTCTACTTCAGATTTCGGCCTGATTAACCGGGCAATCACTGCGCTGGGATTTGCGAAGATCAATTTTTTAGGCAATCCTGACCTGGCCTTGTATTCAGTAGTTGGAACACAGTTGTGGCAGTGGACCGGGTGGGCGATGGTTATCTTCCTTGCCAATCTGCAATCCATTCCTAAAGATTTATATGAGGCGGCAGAAATCGACGGAGCCAATAGCTGGGGTAAGTTCTGGAGAGTGACTTTGCCACTTATGCAGCCTTCCGTTAACGTTGTGTCGGTCACTGCCATGATCGGTGGGTTAAAAGTATTTGATATTATCTTTGCGCTAACTGAAGGTGGACCGGGAAATTCGACACAAACGATTATGACAGCTTATATCAAGACGGTATTTACAGAAGGATTTTATGCAAAAGGAGCTGCCTTTGGGGTTGTATTCTTCATTGCCGTGATGATCATTACGATGGTGATGATGAGTTTCTTGAAAAAATGGGGTGAACAAACACGATGAATACGAAATGGCTGCGTAAATGGGGGAATCCCTTATTTGAAGTATGTATGATTATTGCTGCCTTAATTACATTTATACCGATTTACTATTTGATTGTAACTACATTTAAGACACCAGATCAGGCAACGCTGTTTCCTTTGTCATTACCTACTACTTTTAACTTCGGCAATTATGCAGAGGCATGGAACACGATGCAATATCCGCGTGTATTTATGAATACGTTGATTGTTACGGTGCTTTCTGTGTTAGGCATTGTCTTGTTCTCATCCATGGCGGCGTATGCTCTGGCGAGAAGAAATCATGCGTTTAATCGCTTCTTGTTCTATTTTTTCTTGGCGGGAATGATGGTTCCTTTCCAAATGGGGCTTGTGAATCTTTATAAATTGATCAATGCGCTTGGTTTAATGGATCATCTAGCTGCCGTTACGGTTGTAAATATCGGTACGGGCAGCATCATTGCCATATTCTTATTTCATAGCTTCTTCCTTAGCTCGGTTCCGATTGAACTGGAAGAAGCCGCATTTATAGACGGTTGTTCGGTTTTCAAAACATTTTGGCTTATCGCATTCCCCTTATTGAAGCCAGTTATAGCGACTGTGGTGATCTTAAGCACGTTGAACGTATGGAACGACTTTATGAATCCACTCCTATTCCTACAATCAAGGGAGAATAACGTCATCCTATTGGAAGTCTTCCGTAATGTCGGACAATTCTCCGTGGACTGGACCAGCCTGTTTCCAATGTTATTGATGGGTGTTGCACCTCTAATGATTTTCTATCTTGCGATGCAAAAATACATTATTAAGGGCGTTGCCGCTGGAGCGCTAAAAGGATAAAAGGAGAATTCGTTCTATGATGCCTCAAAGTGTAGATGTAATGAATGTATTAGCTATGATTGAAAGAGTCATCGGGTCAGAAAAGTCCTCCCAAATTCGCCTGGAATCTATAGCGCCAGATAATGATCAGGATGTATTTGAGTTAGCAAGCGACAGTGACATGGTTGTAATCAAAGGCTCCTCCGGTACTGCTGTAGCATCGGGCTTCCACTGGTATTTAAAGCATACTTGTAAGGCACATTTATCATGGTGTGGTAATCAACTTGAGTTGCCTGAACAATTACCTGGACTACCCGAACCCGTACAGCTCGCGACTCCTTATAAATATCGGTATTATTTGAACTATTGCACCTTCTCCTACTCCATGCCCTTCTGGGATTGGGAGCGTTGGGAGCAAGAAATCGATCAGATGGCGATGAACGGCATTAACTTGGCACTTAGCATTATTGGGCAAGAAGAAGTGTGGAGAAGAACGCTGCTTCGGATAGGTTATGAGGAACAAGAGGTCTCAGAATTTGTATGTGGACCAGCCTTCTTTGCATGGCAGTGGATGCAGAATATGACGTCTTGGGGAGGGCCGTTGCCTGAATGGTGGTTTGAGGATCGAGCCCAATTAGCGAATGCTATTCATCAGAGAATGTTAAGCTTAGGCATTTCGCCTGTGCTGCCGGGCTATAGTGGTATGGTTCCCCGGGATTTTGGTGATAAATTCCCTAGTTCAAGGCCGGTTGATCAAGGTAAATGGTGTAATTTTGATAGGCCTTCACTCTTGCTGGCAGATGATCCGATGTATGCAACAGTGGCTACTGCTTTCTACGAGGAACAGCAAAAGCTATTCGGAACAGATATTCATTTCTATAGCGTAGATCCCTTCCATGAAGGTGGAAATACGGAGGGAATCGACTTAGCAGCCTATGCTGTTGGCGTTCAGTCTGAGATGTTGCGTCATGATCCACAGGCCGTATGGGTGTTTCAAGCTTGGGAGGGCAATCCAAAAAAAGAAATATTACAGAATGTGATCCCGGAGCAGGCGCTGGTGCTTGATTTGTGGTGTGAGTCCCATCCGACTTGGGAGACGAGTGAAGCTTTTCAAGGAATTCCTTGGGTATGGTGTATGATTCAAAATTATGGTGGCAAAAACGGGATGTTCGGCAACTTAGACAGAATTGCACATGACCCCATCACCACCTTGTACAATCCAGAAGCGGGTCATATGAGTGGGATCGGAATGGCTATGGAGGGCATTGAGACTAATCCCGTAATGTACGATCTATTGGTGGACACCGTTTGGCGCTCAGAAGCGACTGATGTTGGGGAATGGCTAGAGAGCTACATCGAACGCCGGTACGGTAAATTCGTTCCAGCAGCACAAGAGGCTTGGGAGCTTCTACGAAAGAGTGTATACAACTGCAATACGATACAGCAGGGTGGGATGGAGTCCTTCATATGTGCACGTCCGTCCTTGGACCTTACCAAAGTATCTAACTGGGGCCCAACAAATGTATATTATGAGCTTGAAGATGTACGTCAAGCCTGCAAGTTCCTATTTAAGTGTTATGAGGAATATAGCGAGTCTGAGACCTATCGATATGACCTTACGGATGTGACACGCCAAACCTTGGCCGATTTGTCCCGAGTATATTATAAACGCTTCACGGATGCTTATCGGGCAGGAGATCAGGCCGCATTCGAAACACAATCAGAACAATTTCTACAGCTGATTCACATGCAGGAACGTCTGCTGCGTACCTATAAACAATTTTTGCTCGGACCGTGGCTTGAAGAGGCTAAGCGTATGGGAAGAACGGAAGAAGAGAAAGAACTGTTTGAATTTAATGCGAGAACACTGGTCACATTGTGGGGTCCAGAGGAATCATCACAGCTTCTACACGAATATTCTCATAGAGAATGGTCTGGCCTAATCGAGAGCTTCTACTTGCCGCGTTGGGAAATGTTTATTTCTTCACTTAGTAAGGCGATGTCTAGTCAGACACCACCAGAACCTATTGATTGGTATGCTTGGGAGTATAAATGGACGCAAGGTCATGAGCTATTTGCGACAGAACCACAAGGATCACTGTATGAAGTGGTGAGCAGCATCATAAATACGATTTCGGAGTTTGGTATAGCAGAGCAAAACGAATGAGCTTCAAGGGAAACAGTGTTCTAGCCAGAAAGTGGCGACGGGGACTGTTTTTCCCGCATTCCTTAAGGCTGTAGAGATTTAGCTTCAGAAAACCATTGAATTCAAGAATGAAGTTGATAAAATTAAGCCATGGAGGGGAGTCCTATCATGTACAGAATGCTAATAGCAGATGACAATAAGTACGAGAGAGATGGCATGAAATACTTGATCTCTAAATATAAACTTCCTTTAGAAATCAGCGAGGCCAGAAATGGCAAGGAAGCGCTGCAGATTATTGAACAACAAGAATTCGATCTTTTATTGACCGATATTAAAATGCCCTTTATGGATGGGTTGCAGTTAGTGAAGGCGGCTCGGGAAATCTGTCCAAATCTGAAAATCATCCTTCTCAGCGGTCATAGTGAGTTCGAATATGCCAGAGCGGCTATTCCATTGAAAGTGCTCCATTATTTATTAAAACCCGTTGAAGCAGAAGCGTTACGCAGCGTTCTGTCTGAGGTCGTAGAACAATGTGAGCAAGAAGAATCCCAGAATCACAACGTAAATTTGAAACCGTATACAGGGGCGAGTGCACCCTCCAAATCAGAAGCAGATGGAAGCCGTTCGGCAGACAGTGAATATGGTAAGCGAGCTGTGGATGAATTGATCCGTATCATCGAGACCAAATATAATCAGGATCTAAGCCTGGAATATTTAGCGGCGAGTGTTCATCTGTCGGGCAGCTATCTTAGTCATATTTTTAAGAAAAGAACGGGTACAAGTGTGGTGAAATATATCAATCAATATCGCATGGAAAAAGCGAAAGAATTCCTAGACCAAAGCAACTATAAAATTAACGATGTATATAAAATGGTAGGCTATTCGGATTTTTCGTATTTCGGTGTTTCCTTTAAACAGCATTTCGGACTTACACCGACACAGTATCGGGAAAAGGTTCGTTCGTTGTGAGAGCGATACTGACGTTTTTCCGGGATAGAAAGCTCAAACATAAACTGCTGGCCTCCTATCTTGTCGTGATCATTATCCCTATCTTAGTATTGGGAGTCTATTCTTACCGGATGGCCGAATCTTATTTGAAGCAGCAGTTGATGCTCGGTATGAAGAATACGGTAGAACAAATTTCGCTTAACTTGGAACAGACCTTTGAGAAACAGAGCAATTTTATTGATTTCATGGTATTCAACCCGATTATCAAAAAAATTATGGGCTATGAATTAGGCGATATTATAAGTTACACCAAGGAACTCAATGAAAACATTGAGCCGACACTTTGGTACTATACGAATATTAATATGGAGTTAAAAGAAGTTAACTTCTATTCAGAATATACAGGCAAGCAGATCGGAAACTTTATCTATTCCAGTGAGCAGGTTCGAGATTTAGATTGGTATCAGTCCGCGAAGATGAGCAATCAGACGGAGTGGAACTATGACGAGGATATCTTATTTGTAACTCATAATATTATGAAGAGTAATAATACAACCTTTGCTGGTGTGCTGTACGTGAGGCTGGATAAGGATCGAATATTTGAGAAAATGGATGAGCTGAACACAAAGAGTGACTATGGCATTATTATTACGGATCGCAATCAACAAGTGGTCTATTCGAGTGCTAGTAGCGGGGTTGGAGAAGAGAAGGTCGCAGATCATATTGTAGGTGCGAGTTCAGGACAAATCAATATCGGACATAAGGAATATTCCTTGGTCAAAAGTGATATCGAACGCCCCGGATGGACGCTTTATTATTATACACCTGTAAGAAGTATGATTGTGGATACTAGCAGTATTCTAAAAGCGATGGTGTCCATCATTGTGGTGTGTATTTTAATCCTTTTACTGATTATATGGATATTCACAAAAACGTTAGTTCAACCTATTTATAAGCTGAAAAAGAAAATAAGAGTTGTGGAGGATGGCGACTTCGATATCCTGATTCAATCCAATTCTAAAGACGAAATCGGGGATCTTACCAACAGCTTTGCTAGCATGGTTCGTAGGATAAAGGAATTGATCGGGCAAGTCTATCAATCGGGAATTCAGGAGAAAGAAGCAGAATTGAAGGCGCTCCAAGCACAGATTAGTCCTCATTTTCTATACAATACGCTTTCTATTATTAATTGGAGGGCGGTTCAAGTGGAGGCAGAGGATATTAGCTTGGTGGTCAATGCACTTTCGAAATTTTATAGAACCAGTCTGAACAATGGAAAGCAATTGACGAGCATCCGAGATGAAATCCTTAATATCCGAGCCTATATCGATATTCAGTTGGCTATGCATGATGATCAGCTCTTCGATGTCACTTATCATATTGAGGAAGAGCTGTATCCCTATCAGACAATTAACTTTATTTTGCAGCCGATTGTTGAGAATGCGATTAAACATGGTATCGATGAAAAAGAAGATGGCAAAGGCATGCTCACCATTGAAGCTTATACTTATAAAGACGATATTCGGTTTGTGGTAAGTGACAATGGGAAAGGGATGGATCAGGAGCAAATCGAGCAGTTGTTATATTCTAACGGAACAGGCTACGGTCTGAAGAATGTTCATGAACGAATTAAACTTTATTATGGAGACGCATATGGCATTTCTATCGAAAGTGAACTGAATGTAGGGACAAGAATATGTATAGATATTAACAAAAGGCCATCCCTATAGGGATGGCCTTTCTTTCTTCTATTACATCTGAAAAAGCTTGTAAGCAATATATGCTGCAACGACCCAAATGATAATCGCAGAGATCTTATTAATGATCAGCATGATTTTGCCGCTTGAATCTATTTGTCCTACGGTCTTTCCTGCTACAGCAAGCCCAAAGAACCAAATCCAAGAAACAAGGATAGTCGAAACGGCGAATGTAACTTTGTCTATGCCAGTGTAACTAAGGGAGCTGGTGCCGATAACCCCAATCGTATCCATGATCGCGTGTGGATTTAATAAAGAAACGGAAATCGCAAATAAGATCTGTTTTTTTGAAGATAGAGGTGCTGCGTCTTGGGATGAAGAGGTAGGTGTGCTTCTCCAGATGGACCATCCCATATACAAAAGGAATACAAGTCCCACAGCAAATAAAGTGGTCTGCAGAACAGGGATGGCAAACACAAGAACGGAAACACCTAACACGGCTAATAAAATAAGAAGGGTGTCACATAAAGCGGCCGTAATAATAACTGGGATGGCTTTTTTAAACTGTGGCTGTGAGGCTCCTTGGTTAAATACAAAAACATTTTGTGCGCCAAGCGGAAGAATTAATCCAAAGGCTAAGGCGATCCCGTGAAGTAGTGCGGCTAACATAGTTGTGTCCTCCGGTGTTGAGTAATGCGTTATAAAATTTGCTTTTGAATATGGTGCTCCATATGTTCTAGATAGTCTTGAATTCCTGCGGTAATTTAATCACCCATTCGTTTAATGAATCGATTACGTGCTGTAATCTTGTTGTCCCTTAAAAAAGGTAGTAAAGTAACATGATACATACTATTTATGGAAAGAAAGGTTGATATTTTTTGAAAAAAGGAATATTTACAGGTCTTCTTGCGCTCTTGCTGATTACCGCCAGTACGCTATCTTTTAATGTTGTAGAGGCCGCTGGAACAGTAACGAAATTACCTAGCCCCCAATGGAGTCAGCTGAATGTTGTGGGAGCTTTAGAAAGCATAGAAGGGGGTCCCGTGGAGGTTCCATCATTAAATACAGTGTATCTCCACACTAAGGAAGAGCATGCTACCCAAACTAAGGTATGGTTGGTTGATACGCTGAAATCTTATGATACAAAGACAGGGAAGCTAAAGTGGTCAGTTAATTTTGCAGACCCTGGCACAGCGATGTTTCGTGAATCGAAAGATTATTTAGTGGCGCCGGATGGAACGGTATACATAACCTTTACAGATAATCTTTCACCTGACGCAACTCAGATCTATGCGGTGGGACCAGACGGAAAACGGAAATGGAAAGTGAATTTGTCTCAGACAGAGGGATACTTATATAGAATTGATAACGGGAGTTTAGTCTTTGCATCCCAAGGTAACTTTGATAACAATGGGAATTATACCGGGTCACTAACTTTAATTAATAAAAGTGGTACCAAAGTAAAAAATATTTCTTATAAAGGAACGGTATTGGCGCAAGGAAATCGTGTCTTAATTCAAACGAATTACGGTGGTGGGAAAGGCTCACGTATCCAGGCACTCGATTCTTCCTTAAATTCAGTGTTTACATATCAAATGCCAGCCGATTCGTACACTGAAGTGTCTTACAATCAGGTGCTTTCCGATGGAACAGTATTAATCCGTACTAATATACCAAAGACAGGGAATCGGTTATTCGGATTCAACTCTAAAGGTAATCTACTGTGGGGAAGAGATATCGCAGGTGATGCTGTCGTATCCTCACTTGGTGAAGTTTATGGGGTTTATGCCAATGGCAAGCTGTCTCTATATAATGTCAAAGGATTGGTTAAGTCGGTAGTTCTTAAAGATGAGACAGAATTTTTTGTATCGTTGGACCGATTACAGGATGGTAATATTGAGCTTGGCTTCCCGGGTTCCGCCACATACGTTTTAAATCCTAAAACGCTCGCAGTAGATTATACTTTTAAGCTGAAGGATGATTTTAATTTCAACTATGTAGGCAATGGCGTGGGGTATGTAATGACAGACAATGGATTTTCACGAATTAAGTTTTAATTTCAGAAATCGATTAGGATTGATCAAGGGATGCTGCCCCTAAAGGGATGGTATCTTTTTTTCTATTCTGTAATTACACCCCTAACATAAATGTCATCCCATCTCATGACCTTTTGTAACTAGTAAGACCTCAGGGGGTTACACTATAATAAGGGTCTAGTCAGCAGAATTTATAGGGGGCAATGTCTTGTTTAATCTGGTCAAACAGTGGTTCTGGTACGATTGGCTCGTCCTCCTGTTTCGGATTTGTTTTTCTACTTCTTTTATAGTTACGATGTGTTACCTCTCGGAGGATTTTACGATTCCTTTCTGGATCGTGTTTGTTTGGGGTGTGATCTCTTTTTCAGTGCCTTGGTTTTGTTTGCAGCTGCATTATAAGTATTATCTGATGGCGGAGATCCTCCTTTCAGGTGGTCTATGCTTATATTTGGCTGCTCTGTTTCCTGATTCGTATGTAACTTTTCTGCCAATTGCTTTTATGATTGCCAGCAATAGTGCACAGAAGTCCTATCGTTGGTCAGCTCCGATCACGGTGATCTTTATTCCAATAATGCTATCTAGATTGTCACAACAAATGGATGCTATATCGATGATTGTGAACTTTGGCTTGGTGTATACGATTGGCTTCGCTTTTCACTTGCTGGTGGTGAATCATAAGCAGAACGGGATTATTAAGAACCAGAATGCTGTCCTGGAGCAGTATATCTCACAAGTCGAGCGTATGACCCTTCTGGAGGAAAGAGATCGATTATCCAAAGATTTGCATGACACTGTCGGGCATTCTTATACTTCCATTCTTATGGGGCTAGAGACTTTACGTACGGAGGTGAATACCTCTGAAGGAGAGCAAAAGATAGATTCCTTATTAAAGCTAACTCGCAATGGCTTGGATGATGTGCGTAAATATTTGCACCATGTGGGCTCTTCGCAGGATTCATTGACGCTTATGCAGTCCCTGCAGAAATTAGTAGATGATTTCCAGACCTTTTCGAAGGTTAAGGTTCGTCTAAGAACGTTCGGAGAGGCTTATACAATATCCAAGCAGGCTAAAATGACCTTATATAGATGTTTGCAAGAGTCGATAACCAACGCTGTTCGTCATGGTCAAGCCAGTGAAATTGTCATCACCCTGCATTACGAAGAGAAGTTAATTCGACTGGAAGTGCAGGATAATGGATTAGGCACTGAAGATTTAAAAGCAGGATTTGGTGTGAACGCGATGAAGGAACGTGCTTCTAACCTGCAAGGCCAAGTGTATCTCTACTCTAAGTCAGGGGAAGGAACCTTAGTGACCTGTAGTTTACCAAGGCTTGAAGAGATACAGGAGGAAATGATTCGCTTATTGCTGGTCGATGATCAACCTTATATCCGGGATAGTCTGCGAATTATTTTAGAGCAGCAGCCCGATTTTGAGATCATTGGGTTAGCTGAGAATGGTGAACAAGCAGTAGGCTTCTGTGAGCAGGAACAGCCTCATGTGGTACTGATGGACTTAAATATGCCTGACATGGACGGTGCGGAAGCAACGAAGCTTATTAAGCAAAAGTGGCCAGGAGTACGAGTGCTGATCCTGACTACTTTTCAAGAAACAGATTTGGCAGTCGAAGCACTGCAAAACGGGGCAGATGGCTACTTGTTAAAGTCTACTGAACCGCAGGAGCTATTCGAAGGGATACGTCTCGTACATCGGGGTGTGAAGATGATAACACCAGCTATTACGAATGTATTAATTGATCATTATGAGATGCATCCAACTTCTGAAGCGCAGACTGAGCAGAGTAATGAGTATGGGCTGACCCCGCGCGAGCTGGAAATTCTAGAATGCCTGTCAAAGGGCATGCGTTATAAATCCATTGCAGCTAAATTGTATTTGTCTGATGGAACGGTGAGAAATTACGCTTCTACCATCTATGCTAAGCTGGGTGTACGGAATCGCGAAGAGGCTGTTGAGAAAGCCTTTGGCACTTTGGAATAACTAAAACCGAATGATCTGAAATTGTAGAGCGAGCACCTTGTTGTCTATTTTCCCTTGTGGGAGTAGGCGAAAGGTGCTTTTTTGTATGAAAAAACTGTCATATGACATTATGGCACTGGTCGATTTTACATCAGGAGCATTAGCATAAGAGCTGCGTAGATGAACAAATTTTTAGTGCAGAGAGGAAGAGGAGAATATGAGTCAAATGATCCGGAAGCATGTGAGGAATTTCTGTTTCTTATTAATTACTTTTGCCACAGGGCTATTTTACTTTTGCTTTTATTTGGTAGGCATCACTTTTGGGGTCGCGATGTCCTTCACCATAGTAGGGATTCCGATCCTTTATTATGTTTTGCGTTCTACCGAAACCTTTTTACAACATGAGCGAATTCGAACGAAAGTCTATACGGATATCTCCGTTCGGACGCTTCCAACTCGATCTCAAGAAGAAGGAAACATATGGGAAAAGGTTAAGGTGGAGTTGTCCGATGAGCATAACTGGAGAGCAATTATAGGGTTGATGCTGCAACTTGGAATTGGAATGCTCAGTCTCATATGTGCAACTCTTTTTTACTTGTCCCCTATTATTCTCTTGTTGTCACCTATCTTGTATTTCATCGATATCTCTTCTATATCGTTATTCGGGATTGAAAATAAAACACTCAACACCTCACTTCTGTTCATGCTGTTAGGCGCGGTATCTCTTTGGATAGGTGCTTATCTTGGCAACAGTTTAGTAAAGATGATCGGCAGGTATACGCGGCGTTTAGTGAAAGACTTTGCTAGAAGATAAACTTTTACACGAAAGAAGGAAGATTAATGGTAGCCTCAGTTTCATTTATAAAATTATTCTCGCAATCTCTTTGGATGATGTGGGAGAACCTATTTGCTATTGTCACCAAATTCCGCAGCCAGTCCGTGTGGAGATACGGGATATGTAAATTGGTCGTGTTAAAGTATCACGGTGAAAGTATAGTCTGCCAAGATGGACATCAGATTCTTCCCGGAGATTGGGTGGGGGAGCTTCATCTGGATAATCGTCAGGTAGTGCAGCTTACGCGTACCCTGGGCGCTGATCGGGCCGGAATTCGAACTGCACGTATGCTTCGCGAGGCCATGAAGGAGATTAGTCGTGAACTAGATAGCAATCCAGAACTAAGCAAAGTGCAGGCGCTAACGGGGATTACGCTACTTCACCGGGGGATCATTCATGGAATAGGGTTTGAGCAGCATCCTATCAAGTCCAAATGGCAGCGGCGATGGTTCGGAATCTATCTTCGGTTCTTACTTCGGATGCTGCATCCGGAGGGGAAACATCGCGTTGAGGACAGCACGGAGAAGTTGTCTCCTAAGATGCTCGTGCTTAGTAAGCAGTCTTTGAAAGCGCGGTTTGCTCCTCGAAGGAAAGAGGCGGTTTCCTAATGTGGACGCTCCTTATTTTAGCTATAGATGCGATTATTCTTTATATGATTGTTCCGTTTGTGATTACTCGAATATTGGGATGGGGAGTTGTATCCAGAGGAAATGCCGCGAAGGAAGTTGCCTTTACTTTCGATGACGGACCAGATCCATGCTATACCCCTGAATTATTGGACTTGCTGCATGAACATGACGTTAAGGCAACTTTTTTCGTATTAGGCAAAAGGGCTGAGCAATTCCCGGATTTAATCCAGCGAATGCACCGTGAAGGACATCAGATCGGCATTCATAATTATACACATACGCCTAACTGGATTTACTCTCCATGGACGAATAGACGGAAGCAAGTAGATCGAACAGCTGATATTGTCGAGCGGATTACAGGAGAGCGGCCTATCTTGTATCGACCACCATGGGGGCTCCTTAATTTAGGTGATCTTGTCTTTCTTAGACGTTCTTATCGGGTAGTGTTGTGGTCTGTAATGGTGGGAGACTGGAAGGCGTCTGTTAGCGCAGCCCAAATAAAGCATGACTTATTGAAAAAGATAAAACCCGGTTCTATCATCGTTCTGCACGACAATGGTGATACACCGGGGGCAGATCGAGAAGCACCGCTGAACATGATCACCGGACTGGAAGAGGTCTTAAAGGAGATTTCTAGAAGGGGGCTGAAGAGCCAGCGAGTGGATGAGCTACTGAACAAGGAAGCTAGTTGCATTGGAGAAGCTAGGTCCTGCGTCAAACATCACGGTCAGATTAATCTGTAGCTATGGATGACATGATGTCACTAGATTGGAAGGGAATTCAGACATTGAAGAAGAAAACCGTTCGAACCATCGTTATGACCGTTTCTGTAGTATACATGGTGTTAATTTTTGCAGGTCTATGTATGTACACATTTTCTAAGTTTAATGAAATTCTCAGTCATGAAGTTGAACAAAAGCTTAACTATAAGGTGGAGCTTACTTCTACTAAACTGAATAGTCGATTGTCGAATGATTTCGAGAAGAGCTTGGCTGAAATGAGTGAGGAGGATGCAGGTTATTATTTTGTCATAGATAAAGCTGGTCGATATGTAGCAAGCCAGAACCCTAAGCACGATATAGGTAAAGCTATATTTGATGAACCGGACATACAGTTGCAAAAGGTTGGTCAGGTCATAGCAGAATCTACGGGAACTAGTGGTACGGAGGACTCGAAGAATGTTTATGCTTTTACAAGGATCGGCGATACAGATTACAAGCTAGTGCTGGTGATGTCTGTAGAACAGATCTTGGAGCCAATGATGAACAACCAATTTTTAATTATTGGCGGTTTTGTTATCGCTTTGATTATTTTTATTGTCTTACTCTTCATTATCTTAACCCGACTTATTGTACGACCGCTGCGAAGAATCAATGAGCATGTAATGGAGCTTGTTGAACACGGAGGCGATCTGACTAAGAAGCTGGACATGAAGCGTAATGATGAGATTGGGATGTTGGCGTATTCCATGAATCAGTTTCTGGATAACATTCGGGCCATCGTCGGGAATGTCACTTCACAGGCCAATCATCTGAATGAAAATGCAGAAATACTTCAAGTTTCAGCAGAGCAGACAAATGAGACATCCAAGCAAATAACCACGATTATTACGGATATGGCTGTGAGGTCGACGGAGCAAGCAGAACATGTGCGGCAAGTACTCACGATGATGGAACGGACAGGGGAAATCTCTGAGGAAATTATGCAGGAAACGGTAAAGACAGTTCACGATTCCAATCATTTAATAAAAGCGGTGCAAACTGGCCAGCGTGCAAACCGGGCATCTGTAGATCACTTGGAAACTATGGTTAGTTCCATTGAGCGCTCAACAGAAACCATTGCACAGCTGAACAGCCGATCCAGCCAAATCGGTGAGATCATTAACGTGATTTCCGAATTGGCTAGTCAGACGAATCTACTCGCGCTAAATGCAGCCATTGAAGCGGCCCGCGCTGGAGAGCAAGGGAAAGGTTTTGCAGTAGTTGCAGGAGAGATCCGTAAGCTTGCTGAAGGTTCCGAAAGAGCAGCCGAGCAGATTGCCGAGCTTGTTGGCGCAATTCAAGCGGATACGAATGCAGCGGTCAGAACGATGGAATCGAGTCAACAAGTGGTCAATCAACAGAATGATTTAGTATTACAAGGGCAACAATCTCTGGAGGAAATCGTTCAGAAGGTTGATCTAACAACCCAAAGCACGCTGCGCATTCAAGGCATATTTGGTGAGTTGTCTACAATGTCACATCAATCATTGAAGGCTCTAGTGCAATCTTCGCAGCTCATTGATCAGTCGGCATCGTCCTCACAGGAAGTAGCGGCTTCCACGGAGGAGCAACTTGCGACTATCGATGAGATGACGACCAAACTTAGAGAACTCAGCGAGTTATCTGTATTTTTAAAGTTAGAAGTTGGGATATTTACGATATAGTCTTATGCTAAAAACCTTTCAAACATTTTTTATATAGGAAGGGCTATGGTACCATTTAGGATAAAGTGGTTCGCACCTATATTAAATCGTTGAGAAAAGGATGGGGTAGCATGTTGAATGCTTCTTACTGGTTAACCAATATAAGATTAGAGCAGGGTTATGTTATTGAGGATGGACAAGTGGTTGGTACGGATACGAAGGTTTATCATATCCGAATTGACGGGGATAAGATTTCAGAAGTGGTTGGAGCGGACGTAGAGCTTCGGAGTCATCTACCTAAATATGACTGCAAGGGGTTATTGATGCTTCCTTCTTTTGAGGAGGCGCATATCCATTTAGATAAAACATATTTCGCTGGACCATGGAAAGCGGTAAAGCCTGCTGCCGGTGTCTTCGAACGCATTGAGGAAGAGAAGGTATTATTGCCTAAGCTGCTGCCTATGGCGAGACAACAAGCGGAGAGCATCTTGACGCTTATACAGCGTTTCGGTGCCACACATGTGCGTAGTCATTGTAATATTGAGCCTGTCAGCGGTCTGAAGCGTTTAGAGGCAACCCTGCAAGCATTGGATACCTTCTCCGGTACAATTTCATCTGAAATTGTAGCCTTTCCGCAGCATGGTCTGCTTCGCTCTAATTCTGTTGAATTAGTAAAGCAATCCCTGGCAGAGGGGGCAACCTATGTAGGTGGTGTCGATCCATACTCAGTGGATGGAGATATCGAGAAGTCACTCCAGACCATGGTCGAGCTAGCGGTAATGAATAATGCTGGCATTGATCTTCACTTACATGATGGAAAAGAAGCAGGAAAGCAGACGCTGTCGCGTTTGGCTGATCTCACAAAAGAAGCTGGCTTACAGGGCAAGGTAACCGTTAGTCACGCATTCTGGTTCGCAGGTGCATCGCAGCAGGAAGCAGAAGAAATGGCTACACGGATGGCATCACTTGGTATGGGTATTGCATCCACAGTACCTATTGGAAGAATGATGATGCCACTACCGATGCTGCACAGCCAAGGTGTACAAGTGAAACTGGCAACAGACAGCCTTACGGATCACTGGTCTCCTTTTGGAAATGGAGATCAATTGGAGAAGGCGGGACGGTACGCAGAGTTATATGGGTGTAGTGATGAACGGTCATTATCGCAATCCCTTAGATTCATAACAGGAGGGATAACGCCTCTTAATCTAAAAGGTGAACAGGTATGGCCAAAAGTAGGAGACACGGCAAGCTTTGTGCTGCTGCATGCCAGCTGCTCGGCCGAAGCAGTAGCAAGAAGAGCGGACCGTCAAGCGGTATGGTTCGAAGGGCGTCTCGTGAGTGGATCATTATAGGGACATAAGAGGTGGATGACATGCTCATCTCTAACCATTTACAACAGTATAAAGCAGCGATGCTCTCTCTTCCGAAGGGAACCGCGCTATCGAAAGATGATCTGCAGGTGGATGAGCTTCTAATGAAGCGAAGCGGGAAGCTTGAAATGTACTATGCACCGCACAATGAATACATTAATCCATCTGCAAAGGTGATTATTATCGGACTAACACCCGGTTTTACACAAATGAGAATAGCCATACAAGAAGCAGTTATTGGGTTGAAAGCCGGGCTTTCAGATGAAGAGGTATGCAGAAAAGCAAAAGAAGCGGCGAGATTCGCAGGCTCCATGAGGAGTACGTTAATTCACATGCTAGATACACTTGGGCTTCATCAGTACTTGAACCTTACCTCTTGTGACCAATTGTTTCAGAAGCAGCAAACGAACCTGCATACCACCTCTTTATTGCGTTTTCCTGTATTCGTAGAGAAGAAAAATTATAATGGGGCACATCCTAAGCTACGTTCAGATCCGTTCCTTAGAGAATGTGCGCTATTGTCGTTAGAGCAGGAGTTGGGCATCCTGAGCCAAGCTTTAATTATTCCTTTAGGAAAAACGGTGGAGGGAATGCTCCAGATTTTGGCATCTGAGGGTAATCTCGATGATCACCGCTGTTTATGGGGATTTCCTCATCCTTCTGGAGCGAACGGACATAGATTTAAGCAGTTTGCCAGCCAGCAAGAGAACATGACAAAGACGCTCCAAGATCATCTATGGAACGCCTGAACGGCTATCTATTGCGACATTTTTCCTGAACCTCACGTTAAGATACGATTAATTCTAAGGGGCAAGGCAGTGGAGAACCTATCGGCCAAGCGACCAAAATCGTTGTAGAAAACTAATTTACATGAAATCGAAGAAATAACGGATGACATGGAAAAAGACCGGCGAGGTGTAGGTCAAGCTATCCACACGGCTTAAATAGCTTTCTTTTAAAGCTACGAATTTATCGCCATCACCGATGAGCAAATCTCGCTTCAGCACGGAAACCGTTAAACTACCCAAGAAGCCGCTCAAACTGATTAGCATGCCTGACAGGAAACCGAAGATCGGGTTAAGCGGCGTCAGGTAGGGATAGATCAAATAGGAGACCCCGGTTGTTACGACAAACGCACAGGCAAAACCTTCCCAGGTCAAATACGGGTTGGCGGTTGGGACCACTTTGCGCTTTCCCATATAGAGGGATGCGAGATAGTGGACCACATCATTCAGCTGTGTCAGCACTACTAGGAATAATACAAGCCCCGCTCCATACTCCGGTGTAGCAAATTGAAAATAAGCTAAGTGACTAAGTCCGAAAACCATCAGCATTAATCCCCACTGGGTTGAACTAACACTACGCAGGAAGCCAACTGTCCCTTTATTAATGAGCCTAGGTAGCGGTAGGAGTAAGAATACATAGACTGGAATAAACACAATAAACATCCCGTACCATTCGATATAAATCCAGTAGAACTGTAGAGGAATGGATAAGTACGCCCACAGAAATAGTCTGCGGTCGGATTTTCGTGACTTTATCATGGAGAAATATTCCTTGAGTGCGAAGAAGGTCAGCACCATGAGTGCCAATAGTGAGACGACTGGATTAAAGAGAGTAGCCAAGCAAAAGATAAAAAGCATTCCCCACCAGGTTTTGATGCGGAAGCCGATCCCTGTATAATCTTTACTGGGCTGTAATTTGCCTATAACTACATACATCAAGTGAATGGCCGATAAGGCCGCAAAAATCAGGATTACCGTTAATAGAGAGCGGTCGATAGCTAATCACCAACTTGTCGTAGAGTAGATTCCATTAATGGGTTCATATGTTATTATGAAGGAAACGTTCAATCTTGATAAGGGGAAAATTGTAAATGGCAGATGATCCATCGGTCTTTATCTTGCTTACGAATACCGGAACGCTCTTTACGAAGCTTATTCAAGGCTACACGAGAGCTCCTTATAATCATGCCTCGATCTCCTTTAATCGGGAGCTTTCCGAGTTATATAGCTTTGGCAGAAAGCACCCGAGCAACCCTCTAAACGGAGGATTCGTGAAGGAGGATATTAAGACAGGCACGTTCAGCAAATATCCAAATACGACGTGTGTTCTATATGAACTTCAAGTTACAGCCCGTGAAGTGGAGAAAATGGAGCGGGTACTCAAAGTCTTTATCCGAAGCCGGCAAAAGTATCTCTATAATATTCTCGGCGTGATTGGTATCGCTCTGAAGGAACCTGTTGAATTCAGCAACTCTTATTTCTGCTCACAATTTGTAGCGGAAATTCTGGAGAGGTCCGGCATTAAGCTATGGAACAAGCTGCCTGCGCTCGTAACGCCGGATGATTTTCGGCAAAGCGATCGGCTGAAGCTGATCTATCAAGGCAAATTAAGTGAGTACGAACCTAAAAGCTAAGGGAGAGTATTTGGATGAATAACAAAGAACGGTTCTCAAATCGGGTAGATTCGTATGTGAAATATCGCCCGAGTTATCCTAAAGAAGCCATTGATTATTTATACAATACGATTGGGCTAAAATCGAATTGTGATATTGCGGATATTGGCGCAGGAACAGGAATATTCTCAGCACTGCTTCTGGAGCGCGGGTGTCGCGTGACTGCCGTTGAACCAAATCCGGAAATGCGTACAGCTGCGGAGGAGAAGTTCGCAAAGGATAACCATTTCCGCGCATTGCCTGGGTCTGCCGAGAAGACAGAATTGCCAGACCAGTCTGTAGACTTTATCGTGTGTGCCCAGGCGTTTCACTGGTTTGATAGGGATGCAGCGCAATTGGAATTCAAGCGGATTCTTAAACCGGGTGGAAAGGCAGTTCTGATATGGAATTCTCGGCGTACTTACGGTACCCCATTTCTGGAGGAATATGAGCAGCTCGTGCAAACCTTCGGCACCGACTACACTCAAGTTAATCATAAGAATGTTACCCCTGAAATCCTTAGCTCCTTTTTTAAGGCAGGGCAGATGCAAGTAGCGCACTTTAGCAATCAGCAGGTATTTGATTTCGAGGGATTAAGCGGACGGGCGAGATCATCTTCCTACATTCCGGCCCCCGGAGATCCACGTTACGAGAATATGATGACGGAGCTGAGGAACCTATTTGAACGAAATAAACAGGATGATAAAGTGTTTTTTGAATATGAGACCGAGGTCTATTGGGGCGAAGTATAGTCAATGAAATCAGCATATTAAAAAGACTCAAATCCTAGTGATAACAGGGATTGAGTCTTTTTTTACTTTTAGTTACGAAAGATGAACGTAAAAGGTGGTGGATTCGCCCACCGTGCTTTTGGCGTAAATTTTTCCTTTATGTTGTTCAACGATGTATCTATCTTCAGCATAAATGAGACTGCCGTTCTGGAGGTTGTTAGAAGTAATCTAGTTTCTATTCACTGGGGTGGAACCCAACTGAATCGGTTTATTAGAAGTGTTGATAACTACATTGTGTGAATTAAAAGACAGAATTTGAATCAGCTGCTCTGCCATATGGTTCGCAGTATATTTGAACCCTCCCTTTACCCATTCCATGATTAATCCAAATAGAGCATAGGCCGTATAGCTAGAAAATAATTCGATATTTATATTGTTATTAGTATTATTAACCGCGACTAAGTCCTGCTTGGTTAGCTCCTTTAAGATGTCACAAATCTTATTTTGAAACCCAGGCAGAACATTGGAATTTACAATGATGGTATAAAAATTAGAGTAGGAAACGACATGCTCAAAAATTTTGATGCTAGAGGTGGTAAGCTCACTCACCATGAATTTATCGGTATGGAGATAAGGATCTTTATAAGCCTTAATTAAATCCTCCAGCACATCATCAATCAGCTCATTCAGAAGTTCTTCTTTGGTTTGATAATGCTTATAGAAGGTTCCACGGTTTAAATCGGCAAGGGTCACAATATCGGTTATCGTAATGGTGCGGAAATTCTTTTTTTCCATGAGTAATATCAATGCATTTTTTAGTTCTTTCTTCGATTTACTCGTTCTTCGATTTTTAAGCAACAGAAGACCACCTAACTGTCTATTTTCTATTCCTATTTCAACACAATTCCAAGTTATATTTATTTATGAACATTTGATGTCTCATTTGTATATTGATAGTTAAATTGCAGAAGATTAAACTTGAGTAGAATAAATTTTAAGTGATTTAGAGATTTTATAAATTAATACTTACATTATAGATAAACGTAAAGGAGACTTCCAACATGAAACTTCAAGACAGAGTTGCAGTTGTTACCGGAGCAGCCTCGGGTATGGGGAAATCTATTGCAGAGTTGTACGCTAAAGAAGGTGCTAAAGTAATAGTAGCCGATCTTAACCTCGAAGGTGCGGAACAAGTCGCAGCAGGAATCGTTAGTAGTGGTGGAGTAGCTAAGGCGTTGGAAGTAAATGTTGCTCTAGTCGAAGATATCAATAACATGATTGATACCGCAGTAAATGAATATGGAACGCTAGATATACTAGTGAATAATGCGGGTATTATGGACGGCTTTGAGCCAGTTGGTGATATTAATGATGAGAGATGGGATCTTATCTTTGACATCAATACCAAAAGTGTAATGCGGTCTACACGTAAAGCGCTACCTATTTTCCTCGAAAAAGGAAAGGGCGTTATTGTGAATACCGCTTCTACCGGTGGCGTAAGTGGTGCTCATGCTGGAGCAACTTATACTGCCTCCAAACATGCAGTAGTAGGCTTGACGAAAAATACAGCTTTTATGTATGCCAACAAAGGCATTCGTTGTAATGCCATCGCACCAGGAGCTACTGCCACTAACATTAGTGCTTCTATGAAAAATATTAATGAGTTCGGCATGAGCCGCACTCAACTAACACAGGCTGTAATTCCTCGTGTAGGTTCACCTGAAGAAATCGCACAAGTTGCGTTATTCCTGGCTTCAGATGATTCCAGTTTTGTAAACGGAGCAGTCCTCGCTGCCGATGCGGGATGGACTTCAGCATTCTAAAATTAGATATCATAAAAACTCCGCTAGAGATTACTCTAGCGGAGTTTTTTATGCTCTTGATATTTCCAGGTTAACCCTTCAAAATAGAGAGAATGCTAACTATAGAGGGAGTTATATGAAATGAACGATGTTAAGGCGCGGAATCATGTGAAAGTGATTGGAGAAGGAGAAAGAACCATCCTTTTTGCACATGGATTTGGGTGTGACCAGAGCATGTGGCAGTTTATCACGCCTTCTTTTGAGAAGAAATATCGAATCGTTCTATTTGATTATGTAGGTTCAGGTAACTCAGATTTAAGTGCATATACAACAGATAAATATCATACGCTCCACGGCTATGTACAGGATGTATTGGATGTCATCGAAACGTTGGAACTCAAAGATATTATTTTTATAGGTCATTCGATTAGTTCTATGATCGGGATGCTTGCTTCGATTGAGCGGCCGGATTATTTTGATAAAATGATTATGATTGGTCCTTCTTCATGTTATTTAAATGAGGGGGATACTTATTTCGGAGGCTTCGAGAAGAGCGATATTACTGAGCTTCTGGAGATGATGGAGATGAATTTCGCTGGCTGGGCTAGCTTTATGGCACCTCTTGCTATGAACAACCCTGACCCGATGTTAACGAAAGAGCTGGAGCGCAGCTTTATCTCGGCAGATCCTGTTATTGCAAGGGAATTTGCAGAAGTTACGTTCTTTTCAGATCATAGGGAAGATCTACCTAAGGCTACAATCCCTACACTTATTCTACAATGCTCGGATGACAGTATCGTACCTATAGCGGCTGGAGAATATCTACATAAACACTTGAATAATAGCACCTTCCGGTTAATGGAGGCTAAAGGGCATTACCCGCATATAAGCCATCCTGAGGAGACCATCACTTTAATTAATGAATATCTTACGTAAGCTAGATGAGATTATGCTGTGTTGAAAGGATATTTAGATCATGGATGACCGATTAAGATATGCACCTTGTGGCTATGTTTCTATTACCCATGAAGGAATAATCAAGGATGTAAATCAGACGTTCTTGGACCGTATGGGGTATAAGCAGGTTGATTTGGTGCATAAGCATTTTGAATCTATCATGTCTACGGCAAACAAGCTTATTTTTCATTCATACTTCTATCCTTTTATCAATCTGAATGGACATGTAGAAGAGCTATTTATCAATTTGAAGGACAGCAAGGGACAAGCCGTCCCTTACTTGTTAAATGGCAGACGCCTTGAGTGTGAAGGTGTGGAGATCATTGATTGTATTCTGGTACAGATGGGCAAACGTATTGATTATGAGCTAGAGTTACGATCTGCGAAGAAGCAAATAGAAGAGGCTTATTGGGAAAAAGATCAGGCGCTGGCAAAGCTCAAACAAATTCACCTGGAAATCGAGCAAAAGCAAGCTGAGCTGATGGAAATGAATGCCGTTTTAGTAGAATTATCTAATACAGATAAGCTGACTGGGCTGAAGAATAGAAGGTTTCTTCAAGAGAAGCTGGAAGAGCAGATTGCAGGGTATGGCCAAGTTCAAGCAGCATTTTCGCTGTGTATTATAGATATTGATCATTTTAAAAAAGTGAACGACACCTATGGGCATCAGACAGGTGACTATGTACTGGAGAAATTGGCGAGTATCTTGAAATTGCAATCTCGTGAAGAGGATATTGCGGCTAGATATGGCGGTGAGGAATTTGTACTTCTTTTACCAAATACAGATATCTCGGAATCAAAGATCATAGCCGAGAATTTACGGCAATCTATCGCATATTCAACATGGGAAATGGGCCAGATTACGGTGAGTATGGGTATAGCTACGTTTATTCCAACCGATTCAGAAACCACCCTACTGCAAAAAGCTGATCAAGCGCTCTATGCCTCTAAAGAGCATGGGAGGAACCGCGTCACGCATAGCATAGATTTGAATGAAAAGCTTCTTTAACAGGAGGCTTTTTTTTATTACAATAATAGTTATGCTGTGTAATATTGAAGTTATGAAAGGGGGTATGAACTATGCCCAATATCTTAATCGTAGAAGACGACATCGCATTGAATAACGGTATTGTCCTCTCTTTAAGGCAGGAGTCTCTTAGCTTTCTACAAGCCTTCACAATTAAACAAGCCGATCAATTTCTTGTCAGCCATGAAATTGATTTGATTATTTTGGATATTAATCTTCCTGATGGTAATGGTGCTGAATGGTGCGGAGAAATTCGCAAGACTTCCGCTGTTCCCGTCTTAATGTTAACTGCTAATGATATGGAGATTGACGTAGTGACGGGGTTTGAGCTAGGTGCGGATGATTATATGACCAAGCCTTTTAGCCTCATGATTCTACGGGCGCGAGTAGCGGCGCTTTTGCGCAGAGCGGCTTCGGACAAGGGCGCCACATCTGTCCTGCGGATTGATGATTTCAGCTTTAACTTTGATGAGATGGAATTCACGAATAAAGGACAGCATGTCGTTCTAAGTAAGACGGAGCAGAAGCTGTTGCGTCTGCTTGTCTTAAATAAGGGGATTACAGTTCCACGCGCCACATTAATTGATAAGATCTGGACGGATGGTACAGAATACGTGGATGAGAATGCATTGTCCGTTACGATTAGCCGCCTGCGCAATAAGTTGGAGGAAGTACCAGCAGATCCTCGGTATATTCAAACGGTGTATGGAATTGGATATACGTGGGCGGTGAAATAACATGACAAATGTCTATATGTATGTGATCGTGGCGGTAGTTGTTGCTGCTATTGCTAGTAGCTTGACCGCGTTCATTTATAATCGCAATAACAAAGCTATGTTTAATCAAATGAATTCGATGTTGGATAAGGCCATTAATAATACGTTTGCGGAATCCAGCTATGATGAAACAATGCTGTCTCAAATGGAGACGAAGCTGAATCGATTTCTAATTGCGTCCACCACAGGTGAGCGGGATATTAGTAGGGAGAAAAATCGCATTAAGATGCTAATCTCGGATATATCGCATCAGACGAAGACACCCATCGCTAATATTCTACTCTATGTCCAGCTATTACAAGAGCAAGAGCAAACAGGCAGTCCTACAGCAGATCTGAGTAGCCAGATCGCACAGCAATCGGAGAAATTGAATTTCCTGATCCACGCGTTGATTAAGACGTCACGAATGGAGGCAGGAATTATCTATGTCAATCCGCAGCCCAATCGAATTAAGGATTTAATCCAATGTACAGTTGCCCAGGTAGAAGAGCAAGCACAACTCAAGCGTATAAGTCTCAATATAGAATGTGAAGAGGCGTTAACTGCCATATTTGATCCCAAGTGGACCGAGGAGGCCCTCTTTAATATTGTGGATAATAGCATCAAATACACACCTGAACAGGGTATGATTACGATCTCTACCACAGCATATGAGTTATTCATACGTATGGATATTACAGATACGGGTATCGGTATGGAGGAACATGAGATTAATCTGATTTTTAAACGCTTCTATCGCTCGCCTCAGGTGAGTCAGGTGGAAGGTGTAGGTATAGGACTTTACTTGACAAGAGAGATTATAACGATGCAAAAGGGCTATATCAAAGTAAGCTCCGCTGTTCAAAAAGGTTCCACCTTTTCAATCTTCCTACCGAGAGAGCCTTCTCCCTCCAAATCTTTCAATACTGATAGATTTCCGAAAGAAGCATGAAAGAAGTGGCTGTTATAGTCTATATCGTAGGATGCTAAAGGCATTTACGGTATAGATTTTTTCTTATGGAGGATGATATCGGATGAAAATATTAGAGACCTGTGATCTGATGAAACATTATGGAAATGAACTGAATAAAGTACGCGCTTTAGATGGTATTAATTTAGCTATAGAGAATGGAGAGTTCGTTGCCATTGTAGGAACCTCGGGCAGTGGTAAATCTACATTGCTACATATGCTAGGAGGTCTGGATCGTCCTACTAGCGGTGAGGTATTGGTTGAAGGGAAGAACATCTTTGATCTGAAAGATGATGAATTGACGATTTTTCGTCGCCGCAAGATCGGGTTTATTTTTCAAAACTATAACTTAGTACCGATATTGAATGTATTTGAGAATATCGTCTTGCCCATTGAACTCGATGGGAATAAGGTAGATCAAGATTTTGTTGGACAAATTGTGACAACGCTAGGACTAGAGAGCAAGCTGTATAGCCTGCCTAATAACCTTTCCGGTGGACAGCAGCAACGGGTAGCCATTGCGAGAGCCCTTGCCACCAAACCAGCAATCATTCTGGCTGATGAACCTACAGGTAATTTGGACAGCAAGACTAGTATGGATGTGCTGGGATTACTAAAGGTAACAAGTAAGCAATTCAATCAAACGATCGTCATGATTACTCATAACGAAGAAATCGCTCAATTGGCGGACCGTGTGATTCGCATCGAGGACGGCACAATTGTAGGTGGTGAGTAACATGATGAAGGTTTCCAATCGGAAGATTGTATCTCGGCTTGCCTTTGCCAGCTTTAAAGCTAACAAGACTAGAAATCTGATGGCGATTATTGCGATTGCATTAACTACTGTTTTATTTACCACGCTGTTTACGATCGGTATAGGGATGGGAGAGAGCTTTCAGAACCAAACGATGCGACAAAGTGGGGGTAGTGCTCATGGGGCACTTAAGTACATTACAGAAGAGCAGTTCAACGCGATCAAAGATCATCCGCTGATTAAAGAAATTGGTTATAACAAATTCATTACGTATGCTGATAATCCAGAGTTCTTGAAGCGTCCCGTGGAGATGCGGTATGAGGATGAAGCGGATACTAAGCTACGATTCACTGCACCAACGACAGGGCGTATACCACAGCAAGAAGATGAGATTATTACAGACAGCATGACCTTGGATCTGCTCGGAATTCCTCATCTGGTAGGTGAGAAAGTAACGCTGTCCTATACGATTAAAGAAAAGATTTATCATAAGGATTTCGTGTTAAGCGGTTTTTGGGAAAGTGATACAGCTTCCCAAAATGTGGGAACTGCGGTGGTGTCCAAAGCATTTGTAGATACGGTTTTGGCTGATATACCGCTCACCTATAAAACGGATTATGATATGACAGGTACAATCAGTGCAGATATTCTGTTCAGCAATAGCCGAAATATTCAGCAGAAGCTTGAACAAGTAGTCACAGAAAGCGGCTATACCTATCGTTCAGACGATAGTGTAGGTCCCGCGAGCTCCACCGATATTGAGGGTAATCCGAACTGGGCATATCTATCATCAAGTTTTAATTTAGATCCATCAACCCTCGTATCTGCCGCTGCAGCAGCGATACTGATTATTATCACAGGATATTTGATCATTTTTAATATCTTTCAAATCTCCGTCATTAAGGATATTAAATTTTATGGATTGCTGAAAACGATTGGAACAACGTCTAAACAGATTAAAAGCATGCTTACTAAGCAAGCACTACTGCTTTCTGTAATCGGTATTCCCTTTGGATTAGTAATTGGATTCGTCATAGGTAAAGCTTGTTTACCAATGATTGTAGGAGTCAGTGAAATTGGGGCCACAGTAGCCGAAGTTTCTCTGAATCCAATTATATTTATTGGAGCGGCATTATTTGCGCTAATCACTATATTTATTAGTACTCGTAAGCCTGGCAAGATAGCAGGTAGTGTTTCCCCTGTGGAGGCGGTACGTTACAGTGAGGTTACCGATCATATCCATAAAACCAGTAAGAAGGGTACCGATGGTGGTAAGCTGCATAAAATGGCACGCTCTAATCTCAGCCGCAACAAAAAGCGTACGCTGTTAGTAGTATTGTCACTCTCGCTTAGTCTAGTAGTGCTTAATACTGTATTTACGCTCTCTAAGGGAATGGATATGGATAAGTATCTTTCGAAATTCGCAGATACGGACTTCCTGATCGGTCATGCCAATTATTTTAATCTGAATATGTTTCGTTCTGAAGAAGATGAGTTATCTGAAAGCTTTATTCATGCTGTAAAGTCTCAGCCAGGATTCGAAGAGGGCGGTAAATTATATTACAATTTGAGTGATAGTAAGATTCACTATACTGGCGACAATCGAATCGCTTATTCCGGTCATAGTCTTCTTCTCCCTGAAGGTGATGATCAACAACTTGATTTATATGGGTTAGAGGATTTGCCTTTCTCAAGGCTTGACATCGTGGAAGGAGAATTGGATTTAGACAAGCTTGCGACGGGAAAATATATCATTGAAGGATTACCTGCTGATGATCATGATAATGTTCAATGGGATGTTGATCGCTACAAGATTGGGGAGAAGGTACAGATCACTGTAGATGGTCAAATGCATGAATATGAAGTTATAGCGAAAGCAAAAACAGACTATTATACGAATACCAATCGCAGGGGAAGCAGCTTTACGATGTACCTGCCTGCAGATGAATTTACTAAGATTGTTAAACGGCCTATAGTTATGACTTATGCATTTAACGTTGAGAAAAACTATGAGCAAGCTATGGATACCTTTTTGAAGAGTTATACGAAAGATACTGAGCCTCTTATGAATTATGACTCTAAGCTGACCTTACTAGATAGCTTTAAAGGACTACAAAGCATGCTTATCAATGTCGGTGGAATGTTATGCTTGATCATTGGTTTGATAGGTATTTTGAATTTCATTAATTCCATGCTGACTAGCCTACTATCCCGTCGACAAGAGTTTGCGATTATGCAAAGTATTGGTATGACGGATAAACAATTACGTAAGATGGTAGTTTTTGAAGGACTATATTATGCAGCTGCGACGATCATTGTCTCGCTTGTTCTCGGTATACTCTTTTCCTATGGAGTTATTGGAGGTGTGGTCGGGAACTTGTGGTTCTTCAGTTATAAGTTCACCATTATCCCTTTACTGATGGCATATCCTGCGCTACTTGTGCTGTCTGTTATTATTCCGTATGTTGCCTTTCGGAGTATAAGTAAGCAAAGTGTTGTGGAACGATTAAGAGATACAGTTTAAGCTTGAACAAAAGGGAACAGATTGGGCGAAAGGTCCAAGTCTGTTCCCTTTTTTGTTTATCAGTGTGACTATTTATAAACGATACATCCTCTTTGCTCTAATTGCTCTAAAATGTCTGTTCTTCTTAAGCTGTGATTCCATCTTAGATCCAGTTTCTCTAATCGTTCAAGCTGTAAAAGGGAATTCGGGATTTCTTGCAGGTTATTATCTCTTAAATCAAGCTCAACAAGGCTGCTCAATTGACCTATTTCCTCAGGCAGCTTATTCAGTTTATTTTTTCGAAGGTTAAGTCTTCTTAACTTGCTTAGTTTACCGATGGATGAAGGCAGTTCAGTGATTCGATTATCACTCATATCGAGTATCCGCAGTTCTTCTAAAGCACCCAAATGCTCTGGCAATACGACCAGTTGATTACCGTAAAGATGAATCTCTTTTAACCCTTTAATTTGTGTGATCGAATCGGGTAGACGTTCTAGCTGATTATAATAAAGCCGCAATTCAATTAGACTGCTCATTTCGCCTATACGGGTAGGCAATTGCTTTAGATGATTATCTGTTACGTTCAGATACTTGAGTTTCTGGAGATTACAAAGCTGGTCCGGCAGCTGTTCAAACTGATTATTGCTTAGGTATAGAAAAGAATCTAACCCCTGCAGTCCGCCAATTGTCTCCGGCAATACCTTCAGTCGATTATGGCCTAAATCCAACATTCTTAGGTGAACTAAGCGACCGATGTTCTCGGATAACTGTTCGATTTCATTACCCGCATAATTTAGTACTTCTAATTCATCATGAAGGAAGAGCTGATCGGGAATCTCTTTAATGTGGTTGTTGTACATGCTGAGTTCGAGTAGGGGATTACTTTCAAAAATGATCTCTGGCGTTTCGGTAAGTCCTTTTCCGTCAAAATTAAATCTCATAAAAGAGTCTCCCTTGTTATTTGTTCGGCATCATGTTCATGGTGCAGTGTTACGATAGAATATAACAGGATGATGATTTATTATCAGTATGTTGGCATACAAAACTATGGAATGTTTTAGAAAGGAATAATGAGATGGAAGCTTCTTTTTGGACTGGCATTCGCTTTTTTCAGGGTTTACCCTCCGAGGAGATCAAGGCGGTCTCAAGATTATTCACTTATAAGGCATATTCCAAGGGGACTCTAGTGTTTACAGAATCAGATCCGGGGGATCACGCCTACATTATCTATTCGGGGATTATAAGGGTGTACGCTACCACGAAAGGGAAAGAGCATACCGTAGATCTTTTTGGAAAAGGCGATTTCTTTGGCGATCTGGAAGTGATCCATCCCTCCAATATAAGAGTGCTGTCTGCGGTGGCTATGAATGATACTGTATTATTTGTGATTAAACGTGAGCCTTTTGAGCAGATGCTTGCCGATTACCCGTTGATTAAGGAACAATTGATGCTGCTGCAAATGGACCGTTTATTTTTATCGAATCGGTTATTACATGAAATGAAATTTCATGATGCGAGAGCGCGTGCGATTTTTACACTAAGAAGACTATACCAAAGATTCGGGATAGAGGAGCAAGGCCAGCAGAGGATTGATCTCCGACTGACCCATCAGCAGTTCACGGATATGATCGGAACGTTAAGGGAGACGGCTACCCTTGTGCTTAAAGATCTGCAAGAGCAAAAGATTATTGATATTCAACATCAGCAGATCACCGTGTTAGACCCGACGTATTTACTAGAGTATACGGATTTCGATTGAGAAGAGCAGTTCCGGGATCTTTTTCAGAGAATTGATTGTTAAAGGGGTTATGAATGTGGCATGTAATCATTGTGTAGTAAGAGAGCTGAATTTTGAAATCAAGGCTCATGGTGAGCTTAATCTAAGGATTTTACCTGAGGTTATTCATCACTTGAGTAGAAGTAATACGATACATAAGGTAGAAGAAAATGTGATTACGATTAAGGAGGCTGGGGTGCGGGATTTTCTAGATTTCTGTAATGACCATATGGAGTCGGAGCAGGTTGAATTCCGTATAGATGACCAAACATGGAGACCTCTATCCGAATTACCCACTGTACTTGATATGGAGTGGATTGATGAGGTTATAACTAAGGGTTTAGTTACTTGTCACTTCCAACCGATTGTGAACGTACGGGAAGAGCTTTTTGCATACGAGCTCCTATCCAGATTTAAAAAAGAAGATGGGTCCCTTATCTATCCTAATGAGATTTTTGCAGCGGCACGGAATCGTGGGCGTTTATATGCTTTAGACCGGTTATGTAGAATGACTGCTGTAAAATATGCTGCACCCTTAAATAAAAAAACCTTTATTAATTTTATCCCAACGTCGATCTACGCGCCAGAGTTCTGCTTAAGATCAACCATTGAACTGGCCAATCAATTAGGCGTCGATCCCTCTCTTTTTGTCTTTGAAGTTGTTGAGACGGAGAAAGTGGATGATCTCGCTCATTTGAAAGCTATTTTGACATATTACAAGGATCGGGGATTTGAATACGCTTTAGATGATGTTGGCGAGGGCTTCAGCACGATCGAGATGTTGTTGGAGCTTAAACCCCATTACATGAAGCTGGATATGAAATATGTTCAGGGTGTGTCCAGCGATCTGAACAAACAGAAAATAGCTAAACAATTTTTAGAAAAAGCTTTAGAAATCCAATCCGTTCCTTTAGCAGAAGGTGTGGAGTTTAGAGGGGACTTTGAATGGCTTAAGCAGAGTGGTTATCAGTTGTTTCAGGGATATTTATTTGGAAAGCCTGATCCTATTCCCAAACAGTGATCCTAATGAGTATAACTCCGTCTAGAGGATGAGGTGAATTTCAGGTCAGAGTCTGAGTACAGCCAACCCCCGGGGTTGTATAATTAAGGTAATTGAGAAGGGGGACGGGATGGATATGAAATGGCATAAGTACATCACACGCTGGGCGGATTCTAGAGGGTTAGGTGGACGAGAAATTGATTATCAATGGCCGTCTCCATCATTTCCGGTGGTAAGTATTCGCAGCAATTTGGGTCGATACTCAGGTCAGGGGTATGGTCACGGAAGCAAGCCACAAGTGAAGACAGCTGTTGGATTAATTGCCATTGGAGATATAGCTGTTGGCCTGATTTCCATAGGTGCGATAAGCGTAGGGGTTCTATCCGTGGGTGCAATATCACTAGGAATGTGGTTAGCCCTTGGAGCGATAGCAATTAGCTGGCTTGGCTTCGCAGCTGGGGCGATTGCCATTGCAGGAGTGGCTGTAGGAGCGATCGCGATAGCCGAAAAAGCGTTGGGAGCTGTTGCCATAGGTGATACGGCATTTGGGGCGGTAGCCATAGGACGAATTGCTGGGGGAGCAGTAGCTATTGGCCAATGGGCATATGGTCTAATCGCAGTTGGCGAGCATGGCTTCGGATTAATTCCCATCACGGGCGATGTGTGGAATTGGTTCCGGCGTTTGTTTGGTGCGGGGAGTTAAGTAGACCTCCAGTCCTAAAGTGTCCTCTCTCTTCCGGGATAGTCGATAAATAATATCTATCACGATAGAAAAAGTAATTGCAATTACCTATTCGGATTTCATACCAATTAATCATGCGATCAGATGTAGCGTTATGTTACTCTTTGTAATGTATTCGAAACTTCATAGGCAAACCTATGGAAATGTAGGGACGCAAAGCTATAGGGACTAAGGTTATCATAACTATTGTCAGCCAGCTGCCAAAGAGTGTATTACGCTTTTTGTTAAAATATAAGAAAGGTTAAGTTATACACCTATACTTAATGTCTTATATTTCTCGCCTAAACCCTTATCGTCCTTATAAGGACGCCGAAGGCGTTTATGCTTGTTAAAGTTTAATAAAAATTAAGTCTTAGTTTTTATGCGACTTTATACGCAATCAAGCTACTCTTTTGGGGTAGTTTTTTTTGTGCCTATTTTTAGGCACGGAAGAGATTCATATTACATCTAGGGGGTAGAAAAGATGAAAAAAATGATTGCGATCGCTACATCGGCAGCCATGTTAGCTAGTTTTTCGAGTGAGGCAGGTTATGCTTTAGCAAGTGATGTAAGCAAGGTAAGTGTAGTGAACACTGTAGTACAAAGCAAGGCTGACCTATTCAGCAATGCGTCAGTTATTCCTTTTGATCTGTACGGCAAGGCTATCCTAAGCGCTTATAATGATGTTTTTAGAATGAATCCTGCGAATATTAAATCCATTACCAATAACGGTGGCAACTACTCAGGTTCACCTATAGCTAAGGCTATGGATGGCGATATGAGTACGCATTGGGAAACGGGCAAACCGAACAGTTCAACGTTTACGAATGAGGTTGTCTTTGTTTTCAATGAGTCCACTGAATTAAATAGAATCGTATACGCTGCAAGACAATCCAGTGCAAAGGGGAAGGGGTTTGCTCAGGAATTTGATATTTATGGCTCAACTACGGATGCAGGCGATTATACGCTAGTATCCTCTGGAGAATATAAAGGCGGAGCAGGTGACGTAGTAGAGATTCAGTTTGCACCTACAGCCTTCAAGAGACTTAAATTTGTCTTCAAAAAAGCTAACCAAGATTGGGCGAGTGCGGCTGAGTTTTCTTTTTATAAAGAAGATACCGTATCCGCTAAAATGAAAAATTTATTTACAGACGATACCTTGAGTCAAGTTAGCGCAGCATTTAATACGGTGGAGAAATTAACGGCTTTAGAACAAGAAGTGCAGACACATCCACTGAACGCGCAGTTTCAAGCAGATATAGAGAATGCAAACGTACTTCTGGAGAACCATCAAATAGAGGCAACAGCGGCTAAGGTTTCGAAGCTAAAAGGCTATGGTACAGCATACGAAAATGCCTATAGCGAAGCTTATAGAATGCCCAACTCAAACGTATCAAAAGTAACGGTGAACGGTGGGAGCTATCCAGGTACCAAACCGGAATACATGCTCGATGACCAGCCGAATACACACTGGGAAACGAACAAAAACAATGATGACAGCTTCACGAATGAAGTCGTGTTTGAATTAGCGCAAGCGAAAGTACTAGATAGATTGGCTTTTCTGGCTAGAGATAACCGCAAAGGCTTCCCAGAGGCTTTTGAAATCTATGTATCAGAGACGAGTAAAGGAGAGACCTTCCAACTTGTATCTAGCGGAACCGCGATTAGTACCAATGATTTTCTGGAGTTTAAATTCGAACCGACGAAGTTTAAAAGATTAAAATTTAAGTTCACAAAAGCTAATATCAACAGACCTTTTGCGGCTGAATTTAGATTTTATACAGAGGATAAAGTAAGTGAAGCTGTAAATGGTATTTTCACAGATGGCACGATGAGTGCGGTTGTTCCTGCTTATAATAGCGCCAATGCAATCAACGAATTAGAAGAAGCGGCAAAAGTACATCCGCTCTATCCAATCCTGAAAGATTCTTTGGATTTAGCTAAGAAGCTAGTGAATGGTGAAGTTCAAACCGAAGGCACCATCATTGAGGCGGAACAACGTGGAGATATGAAAAAGCATGCGCAGGAAAACCTGAGAATTGGTTTCGGTACGAACAACCAGCCTACAGGTCTCGTTGCAATGCCTGGAGATACAATCAACGTTTATGTGGACGCAGCTTCGAGCGATAAACTACCTTCTTTAGTCTTTTCTCAACAAGAGGCGGCTTGGAATGTTTGGGCTAGAGGTGTGCAATTGCGTCCAGGTAAGAATATTATAACCGTTCCTGAATTTGCTACGAATAGTTATTATGCACATGAAGTGACTAAGGGCGGTACAGTGTATATCGTCAATCCATATACAGCAGAGGAACAAGGTAAAGCACCTATGATCCGGTTCGAGGGGCTTACCAAGATCCCTATGATGACCAGGACTACAGATCCTGAACAATTTAAAGCCTTCTTAACCACCTATAAACAAAAATTAGATGAAGATAAGGCAGCGCATCCGAATGTTCAAGATCGCGAGCTCATCGATGTGGTGGAAATGGTCAGCGATCATGTTATTTTCACAGGAACTGCGACAGAAGCTTATAACAAGTTTATTACGCAAGAAAATGATCCGCTGGGTACCGTAACCGGCTATGATACTTGGATGAAGACGATCTTTGACTTCTATGGCTTGGATGGCAGTAGTGTGATTCATGATGCGAAGCTAATTCGTGAGAACATCCGATTGATGCAGCCTTATGGTGCGATGTATGCAGCGGGAGATCATACAGGGATACAAATTGGGACCGTAGGGACGATGTTAGGTGATTTTAACAAAGTCTATCCAGGCTGGGGATTGAATCATGAAATAGGGCATCGCTTGGCGATGGGTGAACGAGAATATGGTGAAGTAACCAATAATATGGTGTCTATGCTGATGTCAGTCTATGCGGACTCGATGGATACTCGTATTCCTTTTGAAAGTGATATTTATAAATATGTAATCGAAGAAAATAAAGTGGTTATGAATCAGCAGGGCTTATTTGCACAGCTCGGTGCCTATTGGCAGTTAGAATTGGCGCATCCGGGTTACTGGACAGAACTGACCAAGCTGTACCGCGAGCGGAAGGTCTCCCTTCCGAACGGCGACAATTCCAAGCAGCAGTATTTGGTGGAGTTCTCCTCTGAAGTGCTGGGGTTAGACCTAAGTAGCTATTTTGCCAGACATGGCTTCACTGTGAATCCTGAAACGAAAGAGAAGTTAGCTAAATACCCAGCACCGAAAAAGCTCTGGTATTTAAACAATTCAGTGGTTCATTATGAGGGAACAGGAATAGCAGATAAGAATGTTGCGATAAAGGTTAATATCACGCCTAACACTACTGCTAAATCGAACACATTAAGCTTCAGTATAGATAAGGATCTTAAGAAAGATTTCTTAGGTTATGAGGTGTATAGAGACGATAAGTTAGTAGGGTTTACAGGGACTGACCAGTTTGTGGACACGAATGTAGATAACAGCATCAATTATACGTACAAGATCGTTGGTTATGATAAGAAGCTGAGCCCACTGAAGCCGGTACAGGTTAAAGCCTTCAAGCCAGCGTTATCTGTTGAAGATCAAATCACGTTAAAGCTTAATCAAGCTTTTGATCCGATGAGCTATGTAAAAGCGACTAACTATCAAGGAAACGATATTACTGCTAATGTCACCCTGAAAGCAAATACCGTTAATGTAACGCAAAAAGGCGACTACGAAGTGGTATATGAAGTGAAGAACGAAGGGGTTACAGAAACCAAAACTACACTGGTTACGGTAACGAGTGACTATGCTTATCTTTCGGATCTTAATGCGAAGTCAGTCGTTGTTGGTTGGGGTGAATTAAAGAAAGACAAAGCCGTTTCTGGTGGAATCATCACCCTTGTTCGACAAGGGTTAGCTGCGACCTATACCAAGGGAATCGGTGTACATGCGAACTCTGAAGTTATTTATGATATTGAGGGTAAAGGTTATGACTTCTTTGAAAGCTACATCGGGATCGATCAAGCGATGAAAGGAAAGCCATCCTCTGCAACCTTTGAAGTGTATGTAGATGGAGAGAAGAAATTCGCGAGCGATGTTTTCCGGGCAGGAACAGAGCATGAATTTGTGAAAATACCTGTGACAGGCGCGCGCGAAGTGAAGCTGGTTACCACAGATGCTACAGACGGCAATGCTTCAGATCATACGGTATGGGCGGATGCGAAGTTTACGAATACTTCAAGCAAGCCTACTATCACAGTGCCTGAAGAGACAACGTTTATTAAGCTGAACAGTGAATTTGATGTTTTGACCGATGTTACAGCCGTTGATAAGGAAGATGGTAACTTGATTGGAGCCGTTGAGGTAAGTCCGAATGGTTTTACTTCAAGCAAAACAGGCACTTACAACGTCGAACTGTCAGTTACAGACCGGGATGGGAATACAGCTGTGCAGACCAGAACAATCGTTGTGTATAGCGCTAGTAAATACTTGAGTGATACAGCTTGGCAGTCGGCAAGAACGGATTATAATGTTGTTCGTAAGGATAAGGCAAGTTCTAACAATCCGATTAAGCTACTCGTAAATGGCGTAACCAAAGAGTTCGCTAAGGGCTTAGGAACGCATGCTAACTCCGAGATCGTGTATAATCTGGCGGGTGCTAATTTCGAATATTTTGAAACATATGTAGGGGTTGACCGAAATATCCCAGAGCAAAATAATTCTAGTGTGATCTTCAAAATCTTCGCCGATGGGATAGAAGTGTATAATAGCGGACTGATGAAATTTGGCACGGAAGCTAAATTAGCTCGGATCCCTGTGAAGGGTGTAAGTGAATTAAAGTTGGTACTAGATAATGCCGGCAACGGAAATGCTTCAGACCACGGTGATTTCGCTGATGCGAAGTTTATGATTCTAAACAGTACGCCAGAGCTTACCATAGCTAACTCTGTATCCACCAAAGTGGGGCAAGCCATAGCAGTAAGTGCGGACTATTCAGCAATGGATTCAGAAGATGGTGACTTGACGGCTCAAGTAAAGGTTACGGGTGAAAATCAAGTTAAATGGGGCAGAGCTGGAAAGTATCCGATTACTTATACAGTAACGGATAGTGATGGAAATACGACCACGAAGACTAGAACCATTGCCGTTGTAGACATGACGGACTTTACGTATCTGACGGATTACGACTGGAATTCTACTCAGAACAGCTATACTGCGCCTTTGAAGGATAAATCTATTAGTGCCAATACGCTGAGATTAACCGATGAGAGCAATCAAGTAGTGTCCTATGAGAGAGGGATTGGAGCACACTCTAACTCGACGATTGTATACGATCTAAGCGATAAGAACGCGGACTACTTCACTTCCTATGTGGGTGTAGATCGACAAATGTATGGTACGGTCGGTTCGGTGAGCTTTGAAGTGTTTGTCGATGGAGAGAAGAAATTCGATAGTGGGGTTATGGGCTCCAGAGATCCGCAGAAGTTCATCGAATTGGATATTAACGGAGCTAAAGAGCTGAAATTAGTCGTTACAGACGGCGGAAATGGCAACGGATCTGACCATGCTACATGGGGAGGAACCAAACTACATTTTGCGAATGGAGATCACCTATTCACTGGAGATCTGGAGCAAGCCATTGCAGCGGCAAAAGCAATTTCTCTAGAAGGCTTCACGGCTGAGAGTATTGCGGTATTTACGGCAAGCCTTTCGATTGCAGAAGCGGCTTTGACTAATCCTTCTGTCACACAAAGTGAAATAGATGTAGTCTCAGCAGCGTTACAACAAGCAACAGAAGGTCTGACCGAAATAGACCTTACGCAAGTCATTACCATTGCGGACAAATATTTAAGTGCTTCGATCAAGACTACGTTAGGCGTAACTGGAGAACTAACGCTAGGGGATATGTATAACCTTACAACGTTAACGAGCGAGACCGGAAGAGCTAGATCCTTGGAAGGTCTACAGTATGCTAAGAACCTAGAGACACTTGATATTACTGGAAATGAAATCACTGATTTCTCCCCACTACAAGGGTTAACTAAACTAACGAGCTTATTGGCTGACCCTCAAGTGGTAGAGGTGGGAGGATTAAAGGGACCTGTGGTTGAATGGACCAATCCGGTGAAAGGGCTCGATGGCAGTAAAGTGATCCCTAATTCAGCAGGGGTCAGAAACACTGGAACATCTAAAGAAATCATGTTTGATATGAATGAATGGGCAGCTAATCCTGATGTGTTCACCATAGACCTATCGAACGAGGAGAAGGGAACTTACATGCTGGGGTTAACTTACCAAGTCGCAGGTAATCTCGTGCAATTAATTTCTTTTATTGATAACAATTAAATCCCATAGGCAGAAGAAAGCAGGCGAATTGTGGTGTATTCCACCATGATTCGCCTGTTTTTATATTGGGCTTACGTAATATGAGACTCGTATTATGTAAAAAACATCCATTTTGTAATATGACAGAAGTGATGACAACGCTCACTATAACCAGACAAGTCTATTAATTATAATGAATCAGATGGTTCAACTGTTCCAGCCTACGAATGTTCAGCATGAGTAATCGTGTGAGAGAATCTTTTGCTAATGTTCAGGCAGACTATTATCCAGAGTTTAAGGCCAGCGATCCGTATATCAAATTGCAACAAAGGATCAATATTTTAGAGGAAAATCTATCTGCTAGCAGACGTATCTATAACGAAAATGTGACAAGCTATAATTCGATGATAAGTACTTTTCCTAATTTTTTATTTGCAGGGGCTATTGGATTTAAGTCGGAATTCCTGCTCAAGATGGAAGGGGCCAAACGGGCAGACGTTAATTGGACGGTATCCTAAGTGGACTTGATATAGAGAATTAAGATTGTCATGAGATTTAGAGGGAGGCGTTTCTATGAAAATCGTTATTGTGGATGATCATCCTTTAGTTAGAAGAGGGCTGGCATCTGTCATTTCAATGCAGCCAGGTGTGCATTTGGCTGGTGAAGCTACGAATGGTCAAGAAGCATTTGATGTGATTGAAGCGACAAAGCCAGATATTGTTCTCATTGATCTTAAGCTTGTTGATGAATCGGGCTTGGATATCATTAAGACAGCACGTGCTCGCGGCATGGTTAGTAAGTTCATTCTGTTGACTTCCTCTGCGAGCAGAGAGGATTTTTTGAGGGCTGAAGAAGTACTAGTAGATGGATATGTCCTAAAAGAGGCACTGCCGGAGGAGTTACTCTTTGCTATCCAGTTGGTGCATAAAGGGAGAAAGTACTATGATCCTGGTCTAATGGAAGAAAAGATGCGTATTAGCGGCAGCAGTCCGGCGGATGAATTAACACCGAAAGAGAAGGAAGTACTGATTGAACTTGGACAAGGTGCTTGCAACAGAACGATTGCTACACGTCTATATATCAGTGAATTTACGGTGAAGAAGCATGTCAGCCAGATTTTAGCGAAGCTGCAGGTTAATGATCGGACACAGGCAGCATTGTACGCAAACGCGATAGGGCTAACGAAATATGAAATGTGTTATGAGTAGAAATATAACATTAGCATTAAATACAAGGAGGTGTACCAGTAGCAGTTCATAGCTCTTGGGACACCTCCTGAATTTTTCTTTTTTTGTATGCAATGTATTTAGGAAGCGGCTATTTTTTGGCGGATTTGGGTCATCGCTTCTCTTGTTACCACTTCTCCGGCGGCTATGTAATCGTCCGCATCCTTAAAGCTGATTTGATTGAAGCCAAGATCGGGACGCAAGATTACATCTGCTAATTGCAGCTCTTCCTTTATCAGCTTTGCGCTCATGATGTCAATCGTATTCATTAAGGAATCTATTAGATGTCTGGCTGCTCCCTTCGTGAAGGATTCAGGGCAAACGTTAACTGCTATCACAATATCAGCTCCCATGCTTCTTACTAGCGCAGCTGGCACAGGATGAACAATGGCTCCATCGGCTAAGTGCTTTCCTTGATAGTTGACAGGTCGCATGGCTACGGGAACGGCTGTACTTGCGGCAATGGCATGTGCAAGCGAACCCGTCCTCATGATATGAGCCTCACCGGTGGAGACGTCTGAAGCTATCGCGCCAAAGGGTATAAGCAGCTCCTCAATTAGATGCTTACCGACATGCTTTTCGATAAAGCTGATGATGGGCGCGTTATGAACAAGGGACCGCATAGGGAAGGTTGGACGCACCAGTTGTCCCCAACTGATCGTAGAAAGAACCTTCATACATTCTTTTACAGACATTCCGGCTGCATAGGCTCCTCCGACCATAGATCCGACGCTTGTTCCTGCGATCATGTCTATGGGAATGCCCTCCTGCTCCAGAATGTTTAACACCCCAAGGTGAGCCATGCCTCTGGCTGCACCGCTTCCTAACGCCAGACCAATAACGGGGCGGTCTCCTACTTTACGGACTCGGCCGAAGCGGAGATGGTGACTGTAGATCATACGTCCTTCGCTCCGAATATAGGCTTCCCTCACGATATTTCTTAATTCCTCTACATTATTGTCGAGGTAAGGGAACAGGGACAGCATGCTCAGGGCATCTTGAGAGAGGATTTCTTGCGCATTGCCCGCTCCTTCTTTCTCTAGAAAGTATTGCGCAAGCAGCGGTATATCTTCAGTTCGCTCACGAAGAGGAGGCACAGGCAAGACCGCTAAGTGTGAAACAATCTTCAAGGGACAAGTGCTAGTCAGGATGATTCGAATCTGTGCAGCTGCCTCCAGCAGCTGTAGTAGCTTCTCAGAAGGACAACATTCTGCTTCCTCGATGACAATGGTTCCTCCTTTTGCCGCAATAACCTTGGTCTCCCAATCAACGAGGCTCATGTCTGCTACATTTAACACCAGTAGCGGGTATTGTCCGTTCGTTGCTCGGTAATGAAGTGCTCTTGCTGCATTTACCTTCCCTGTACCGGATTCACCTATCACGACAACATGGACCCGCTCCGTCGACAGATGTTCAATCGACCTGAGAAGTGTGCGCATTTCGGCGCTTTCTCCGATCAGTTCACCATAACGCTCTTGTTCCTCAGATTCATGAAGCTTCATGATGATCTGACTTTTCGAGTGCTCTTCCAGTACACGTTCGTTGGAATTTTGGATTCTCTTGATCATGGATTGGATGATCTGGCTCCGGAACTCGCGATTTTTGTCCATCAACAGCAGCATGCCACTTCTGGATACGGATATTAGATGAACGTTATCGATCGCTTCTACATGTGCACTGATGGGGTCTCCGGTAAGACAGGACATTTCCCCGAAGAACTGGCCTTTCGAGAGTATAGCCAATTCTACCTTTATTTCCGTACTAATAAATACTTGTACCTGACCGGATACCAAAATATAAACCCGCTGGCTGACCTCGCCCTTTTGCATGATAAGCTTGCCGGGTTCATAATGCTGTTCTTGCATTTCTGGAGCTAACTGTTGTAATTCTTCAACGGACAGGTGCTCAAGCATAGGGTAGTCTATGTAGGAAAGATGCAATTTGAATCCTCCTTATGTGGAGATGATTGAGTATTTTTTCCTATATTATCACAATGCAATTTTATAGATGTCATATGACAAAATAGATGACAAAGTTAATTACAACATAGGATTCTATGGCGAGATCAGATGATATAATGAGTATAATTGCTTTGCGAGATTGCTTATTCTGTCTACCTAATTGTAACTAGGGAGTGCTGTTCATGTTTGAGTTGCAAGGATACCAAACTTTAGATCTGATAGAGACTACCTCAGATATCAGGCTGTACAGACTCCTACGTCAAGAAGATGGCCTTAGGGTTATCGCCAAGACAACTACAGGCGAGTACCCGGGATCTACTATGGTTGATGCTTTTCGTCATGAGTATGACATGCTTAAGCGACTTAGCGGTCGTGGAGCAATCGAGGCATATAGACTGGAAATCACGCCGGATCGGCCAGTCCTCCTCCTAAAAGATATAGAGGGGAGTACGCTGGATCAGATACTGCGTACACCTGATTCATTGGAGCTTCCAGTACTGCTTCGGATCGCCATCGCTGTTGCTGATTGCCTTATGCAAATTCATCGTGAAAAAATAACACTAAATGAACTGACCCCCGCTCATCTAATCGTCAATCCAATTACTTTTGAAGTGAAATTTATTGATATACGAATGTGCTCCGCTGAAAATGATACCAGTCCATTGTCACCCTTAAGCGGGCGGCCGGATACCTTGCTTCCTTATATATCGCCAGAGCAAACGGGTCGAACTGGGTTGAACCCGGACTATCGTTCTGACTTTTATTCGCTTGGAGTCATTATGTATGAATGTCTCTCAGGCAGTCGCCCCTTTGAGCTTCATGATGTTGTTGATATTGTATATCGTCATCTTGCAGATACACCTGAGCCTTTACATCGCAGGTTTCCCACTATCCCTCTATCTGTCTCTGACATTGTTGCTAAATGCATGGAGAAAATGCCTGATGCGAGATATGCCAGCGCCTTTGGAATCAAGTCGGATCTTGAGAAATGTCAAACCCACCTACAACAATACGGGTACATCGAGCCCTTCCTATTAGGAAGCTGGGATATTCCGGAACGCTGGATGGTATCGGAACGATTCTACGGAAGACATTTTGAGAAACTAAGCTTACGAGAAGCACTGAAACGAGCATCACAAGGTGCTGTAAAGACGGTCTGGCTTAGTGGTGAGAGTGGTATCGGCAAAACAACCTTTCTAAAAGAAACGCTTAGAAATTCGATTTCTTTGGATGGTTTTTTCGCCAGAGGCAAATTCGAATCTCTACATACCTCACTCCCTTATGGCATCTGGCATCAAGTTATAGAAGAATTGGTCAGTCAACTGCTGATGGAAACGAAGCTGCAGGTGGAGGTTTGGAAGCTGCGTATTTTACAGGCAGTGGACAGTTACGGGCAATTATTGATCGAACTTGTCCCTAAGCTTGAGCTCTTGATTGGCCCCCAACCTTCCGTGCCTCCGTTGCCGCCGCTGGAAGCTCAGCATCGATTTCAATTAATCATGAGCCGATTTATTCAACTCTTTCCTCATGAAGATCATCCCTTGATCTTGATATTGGACAATCTGCAATGGGCGGATGAAACATCGCTGCAATATCTTACTTCGCTTATAGAGGACACGGCCACGAGTCATCTGCTAATCGTTCTTTCCTATCGTGATCGGGAAATCACGAGGCTGCACCCACTCAGTAGGCTGGAAAAGCATTTGATAGACCGCAACGTAGTGATGAGTAGAATATCTCTACAAGCGCTTGAACTCACCGATTTAAAACAACTGCTACTGGATGTTTTGCGTTACGAGGCTACTGACTTGGACGAGTTAGCGCGGGTACTTCTGCATAAGACAGATGGGAATCCACAATTTATTAAGCAATTCCTTCAGGATTTGATTGATGATCAGCGAGTGGAATTTGACGAGGATCTTCGAAGCTGGAAATGGGACCTCCAGCGCATTACTGAATTGAATGTTCCTGATAATGCAGCAGCCTATCTTTCAAGTAAGTTACAGCAATTTCCTGATCAGACGGTGTATGCACTTAGTAGAGCTGCATTACTGGGCAGCATATTTGATGTGGGTACGCTTGCCGAAATTACGGAGATTCCGGTAGAGACATTGACCGAAGCGTTGGAAGTCGCTGTAAATGGACGTGTGCTACAACCTGTTAACGGGGAGGAATATACGCATTTTAAATTCCAGCACAACCGTATTCATCGGGCGGCTTATGCTCTTGTTCCCGAAGAGGTGCGCCCAGAGCTACATTGGAGGATTGGCATGCTATTGCTAAGCCACAGCTCTCTTAGTGAAGGAACAATTCTGTTTGAGGCGGTCCATCATTTCAATCAGGCGCTTACATGGATAGATCGTCCCGAACAGAGGCTTCAACTGGTAGAGCTCAACTTACAGGCAGGGATAAAAGCGAAGCAAACGACTGCACATGAGACAGCCTTACAATATATGCTTCAGGCAACAGCGATACTAGAGGAGCAGAGCTGGGAGGAGCATTATGGGCTAACCTTCCGGGTATTTCGTGAGAGGGCCGAGCTTGAATACTTATGTTCACATTTTGATAAGGCTAATGAATTATTTCATCTGTTAATCCATAAAGCTGCGACAAATACGGATAAGGCTTACATCTACGCGATGAAGGTTCAATTGGAAGCAAGTAATGATAACCATGAAGAGGTTATCTCCTTAGGTCGGCATACATTATCGCTATTGAAAGTGAGCCATCAATTTGATCCTAGCTATGTTCAATTGACGCTTCAATGGTTAAGATTGCGGCGCAGACTACAGAAGGTCTCACTCGAATCGCTTAATCTTTTACCGCCGATGACCGACGAGGCTCGTAGAGTCGCAATGACCACTTTAGATCATACGAGCAATGCCTGCTTCTATGTCAACCGAGATGGGTGGCTCGCTTCTTCCTTCACCATGATTGAATTGACGCTCGATTATGGGATGACTCCGGAGGCTTCCATTGGATTCATAGGCTATGCAATGTTTCAATACTATTACTTCCGTAATGATGAAGAAACATTTAAATGGGCCATGCTGGCTTGCAGCTTATCGGAACCCTATCCTAAAGTACATATGACAACCTTAGCTGCGTTCGCAATGTGCTACGATAGCTGGCGGCATTATGATCCAGCTATGCTCCGTATGTTTACCGAGAAAGCAGGTAAAGTGGGACTGGAATCAGGTGACTTATGGAAGGGTAACCAGAGTGTGCTAATCAACTGTGCCTCCCTTTTGCAATTTGGCCATCCGTTAGGCGATATCTATGATCGGTTAATTGCTCATTCCGGTGATTTGCTGCGCCATAACAACAGTCTTCATTGTAAGCAGGCTATCATAGCTGCAGCTACTCTAGTTCGATTGACAGGTTATCGCTCACTAGATGATCCATTTAACATTGCAGAGATTAGCGAACCTGATTTTGCACAGTCAGTTCATGGAGATACCTTTAATTTTATACAAGAAATGGTCTGGATACACCGATATTTGACAGGTTATGTATTTGGGGAGTACCGCGAAGCCAGTGCGGCATTAGCGAAATCAGCTGCCATTATAAAATCACGTGAAGATGGCTTAGACAGTCCCATGCAGACCGTGTATGAATGTTTAGTCTGGGCTCAGTTATATGAGGAATTTAACGCTGAAGAGCAACGTGTATACCGGGTAAAAATGCACAGTCGGCTGAAGAAAATGAAAAAGTTTGCTAAGCGTTGCCCGGAAAATTATGAGCATAAATATTTGTTGATGAAGGCTGAGCTGACTCGCCTATCGCGAGATCCACGACAAGCTGAAGCCTTGTATGAGCAGTCTATTGAGGCTGCTCGTATCAACGGCCATATTCACGATTTAGCGATGGCGGCGGAATGCTACGGCAAGTATGGACTTCGTCATGGCAAATTACATCTAGCAAGAATCTATATGACTGAGGCCTACGAGGCTTATCTGCAATGGGGCGCAAAGGCTAAAGCGGCTGACCTTGAGCAGCAGCATAGCCATTTGCTGCATATTAAACGGGAGCCCGGGCTCGATCGAGTCGATTCCCTTTCTGTAGTTATGTCTGCTCAAGCTTTATCGGGCGAGATGGAGATGAGTCGATTATTGGCCACGCTGATGCGGATCATGCTCCACAATGCTGGGGCCGAATATGGGGCAGTTATTTTTGATCATGATGGCAAATGGATGGTTGAAGCTTACGGTACCTCAGAGGCTCAGCATATCGAATCTGTTCCTCTCGGGGAAGAGTCAGATCTTGTTCCGGCAGCGATCATAGCCTATGCAGCAAGAACACAGGAGCAGGTTGTATTACATGATGCGCTCAGTGAGGGGATATTTACGCGTAACGTTTACGTTAGGAAGAATAGACTGAAATCGGTTCTTTGTCTTCCTATCATGAATCAGAATAAATTGGTTTGCTTGCTCTATTTGGAGAATAACCTATCCCCGGGTGTATTTACGCCAAGTAGACTCGATGTGCTCAAGCTGCTTGGTTCACAATGCGCAATCTCAATCGCTAACGCCAAGCTGTATTCGGGAATCCAATATCTTAAAAAAAATCTAGAGGACCAAGTTGTAGAAAGAACTCGTAGTCTGGAGCGTTCGATGCGAGAAACATCTGCGGCTTTGGCCGAAGCTACCGTCTTTGAGGAACGCAATCGTATTGCCCAAGAGATTCATGATATTGTTGGGCATACACTTACATCGACGATTCTGCAGATTGAAGCTGGCAAGCGGCTGCTTCAGAAAAAAGATATAGATAGTGGCTTTCAGCGACTGGTTGAAGCACAGGATCTTGTTCGGCATAGCTTGAATGAAATCCGCGGCTCTGTCCATATGCTGAAGGAGGACAAGTATTCGGACCTCACGGTCATGTTGAAGCAACTGATACGCGATACTGAACGTAATGCGGGCGTTGTCGTCCATGCCATTATTTATGATCTGCCGGAGGCCATGTCAACAGCCTATAAAAAGGCCATCTATCATGCTTTGCAGGAGGGCCTAACGAACGGAATCAGACACGGTAAGAGTACGGAGTTTCATTTTAGTCTGGAGTCTGTCGGAGCAAATTTACAGTTTAGGCTCAAAGATCGTGGGTCAGGAGATAGTCATATAGTGATGGGTTTTGGACTTAGGACGATGAAAGAACGGGTGGAGCAACTGGGAGGTAGCTTATCCATCGATTCAGAAATGAATGAGGGATGTCTACTGGAAATCGATCTGCCAATGCGAAGGGTTGGGAATAGAAAATGAGTAAGATAAAGATTGTAATTGCCGATGATCAATTGTTGACGCGTGAAGGGCTTCGTACCATTCTGGATCTGGAGGATGATATGGAGGTGGTCGGCGCTGCCAAGAACGGGGAAGAGGCCTGCGAGATGGTGGAAGCATTCCAACCCGATCTGGTACTGCTTGATGTTCAAATGCCGATCATGAATGGGATCAGTGCACTAAAACGAATCAAGCAGATTCGTCCGGATATATTCATTCTGATTTTAACCACTTTTATAGAGACCGATTATATTGTTGAGGGTATGGCATTTGGCGCAAGCGGCTATATGCTGAAGGATATGGATGCTGATAAAATGATTTCTTCGATCCGTGATACGATATCCGGGCAATTTATTCTGCCAGCTCCGGTAGCAGCCAAATTGGCGACGAGGATGAATAGATTGACGGAGGAGTACGAACATTGGCAAAGATCCAATATAGATCGTATGAGTCTGACAGAACGGGAAGAGGAGCTGGCGCAGCTCATTATCCGGGGACTTAACAACCGCGAAATTGCCGATACACTGCATATTGCGGAGGGGACAGCCCGTAACTATATTAGTAATCTTTATAGCAAATTAGAGGTGGTTGACCGGGCTCAAGCGATTGTGCGCCTTCAAGCTATTATGTAACCATAGTTGATGCTAACGAATTACTGTAGGGGCCAAGTAATCAAACATTGGAAAATTTCTCAGTACTCCAAATGTAACGGTTAGGATCAACATCACAGCCATAATTCCATGGCTAAGTGGTTGGATACGTTTCTTTTCAGTAATTAAGTACAACATATACAGAGGCGCTAGAATAAATAGCAACGGGTTAAATCTAAACGCCTGAACGAAGTCGAACTTTAACAAGGATAGAATAACTCTTGTGATTCCACATCCCGGACAATAAAATCCAGTCCATTCATGAAATAGACAAGGTATACCTAGATTGGTTAAAGGCATCCATACAGTGAAATACAGTAAGCCAAGGAGACTTAAGGACACACTCCAAAATAGTTTAGGGTGTGTCCTTCTATGAATCGTAAAATTATACCAATTTGTTAACATCAGATTGCACCAAAGCGTATGTGACAATACCAAAACTAAAGATTGTGAGGATCACGTACAGAGCTGAATTATCGGATACGAGATAGCCGCGTTGTCTTTGAGCTTCTGCAACATGTTTACCGATCTGGTAGGCCCAAACCAGGCTCCATATCCCGCAAGTAATCAATGTTAGAAGAAAATGCTTTCCTCCTGTGAATGTGTAGTCTCCACTTAGCTTTCCTACGTCATTCGTTAGAACAATAAACCAAAATATTCCGTATATTCCACATGTAATTAATGACAGTATAATGGAAAATGCGACACTCCTTTGACTAATCATTGTTCACTCTCCTATGTATTTATATGAAAATTTTACATTATTATCATAGACAATTGTGAAAATATATACAAGATAATATTTAGTAGTTTGTTTTTTTAAGAAACGTGGAACAAGCTTACTATCTGGATATAGTGGATTCCTTCATGAATATGAAATATACTTTTAAAGATTAGCCGCAAGACAGCTAGAATTTGAACTACGATTGGAGAAAATGAAACAATGTCTAATTTACCGAACTGCCCGAAATGTAATTCTGAGTACACTTATGAAGATGGAAGTCTACTAGTCTGCCCGGAATGTGCACACGAGTGGACATTAGAATCAGAGTCTGAGAATAGTGAAGATCAAAAGGTTATCAAAGATGCCAATGGCAATGTATTAAACGACGGCGACTCAGTAACTGTAATCAAAGACCTTAAGGTAAAAGGAAGCTCATCTGTTCTGAAGATAGGTACCAAAGTCAAAAACATCCGTTTAGTGGACGGAGATCATGATATTGATTGCAAAATTGATGGGTTTGGGGCTATGAAATTAAAATCCGAATTTGTTAAAAAGATATAAAAGAAAGAATCAGCTTACCTTCGATAGAAGTAGGGCTGATTCTTTCTTTTTTAGGTAATATTTAAAGGCGTGTCATCTTATGATTTCAACAATTTGGTTTCGTCCTGCATTTTTGGCTTGATATAAAGCTTTGTCCACAGATTCGAATAAATCATTTAGTTGATTGGTCGGGCTTTCTGCAAACTGCTCTGCAAAATTATTAATGGACAGTAGTCCCATGCTTACAGTGATGGATACAGAATGAGCAACCTCATCCACATGTACTTTATTGGCCTCTATCATGAATTTGATATGCTCTGCCCAGAGGTTTGCTTGTGTGTGATTTGTATTTGGTAAATAGACGATAAACTCTTCCCCGCCATAGCGTGCCAGAATATCCGTCTCCCTTAGCGATTGCTTAATGACCTCTACCGTGCTGCAAATTACAACATCGCCCACTAAATGGCCGTAATTGTCGTTCACCGTTTTGAAAAAGTCGATATCCAGTAGAATGATGGCAAAAGGCTGCTTCAATATCATATTTTCTATGATCTCTTGTTCTAAGTACTGCGTTAAGTAATGACGGTTATAACAACCTGTTAAGCTGTCGGTTATGGCCATCTGCTTGAGTTTTTGGTTGGTCTGAGAAAGCTCATTCTGGATTTCAATTAATGCCAGATTACGCTCTTGCAGGATCTCGTTCTGCTGATTAGTCTCAGCAATGAGGCGATGCAGCTCGCTTCTATCCTGAAAGGTGAGAATCCGTCCAACCATGATCTCGCCTACGACAATGGGTTCCGCTGTAATATTGATGTACGCTTGGAGCGAGGTGTAGAATACTTCAACTTCGCTTCTCTCCATGGGCTGTTTAAGATATGTATGTTGAAACAATCGGAAAGCGCTGGCAGTCTGCTCCAGAGGGGTTAGCGCCGATAAGTCGAAGCGATCACCGATCTGTAGGTTGATTTTTGGCAAAAGCGATCGATTGATCTCTACCACAGTCTCGTTATCATCCAGTACAAGAATACCTAGTGTGAGTGTGTCAATGATATCCTGATGAGCGATGGTTACGAGATCAAATATTTTATCACGATGGATGGCAATGACGAAAAAGATGGCAGAGATTAGTATCCCCAGAGAGGTCATCCCCGGAATCACCGGCTGAGATTTAAACAGTACCACATTAAGAAAGACATCCAGTAATACAAATACAGTCAGCACTAGCACACCTTTGAGTACATGAGTAACCTGTTTTTTGATCCGCTGTGTGGCGTTCGATATAAGCGCTGAATAGATGATATACAGAGAAATAATAATGGTGCAGATCAAGAAGAGAATAAACAGCCAAAAAAGCGGACCATAAGATCTTTCAACATATCCACCATGCATTGGCAGTACAAAGCTTTGCTTTGGATTGACGATCACTCCAATTAAGATCAATGCTGCGACAATGTATAGGATCAGCGTTTTCTTTTTTCGGAGGAGATATGATTTTCCAGTGAGAAATATCGTAAAAAGAAGCCATCCAATCGTTAACAGTATCGAGTCAATAAAAGCGAGCTTCACATAAAACAATTGAACATCGGGATCCGCTGTAGTTTTGAGAGCAAATTGACAGAAGGGCCATAACATCATCGTGAAATGGAAAGTCAAGTAAACCTTATGTAAGTTAGTGATTGTTACAGTAACAAATATGTAGATGAATAGAACGAAAAGAACGAAGAATAATGATAAGTCAATCCATGTCATGACATTCAATTCGGTAACACCTTCTTATATAAAAAAATAGGTTCATCTTTATTCATTTAAGCTCGAAACCTTCTCCCACTCGGTTAGCAGCTCTTTTACGCTCTGTGCGGACTGTGGCTTACTGAACAAGTAACCTTGAATTTTATCGCAGCCTTGCTCCTGTAGGTAATCGAGTTGTACAGTTCGCTCCACACCTTCTGCAATAACACACATATTCATGCGTTTACCAATCATAATAATTTGTTCGACAAGAACGGCTTGATGTGTCCCTGTTCGAATGGAATCAATGAAGGACTTGTCTATTTTTAAAGTCGAAATCGGCATATGAGTAAGATAGCTTAAGGAGGAATAACCGGTACCAAAGTCATCCAAGGCAATTTTGATGTTGTGAGCTCTGAGTTCAGTTAGTTTACTGCTCACATATTCGTAAGATTCAACCAGAACACTCTCTGTAATCTCCAGCTCTAAGTATTCAGGATCTAGTCCGGAGGCTTGCAAGGTGTCTAGAACTAACTCATTGAAGTCGCTTTGCAATAGCTGCAGCATTGATATATTAACAGACATCGTCAGATGTGATAATCCTTGCTCATGAAGACTTTTTAAAAAGGCACAGGCTGTTCTGAGCACCCACGCTCCGAGAGGAATAATGAGGTGGGAATCTTCTGCTATTTTGATAAACTTATCCGGAGGGACCATGCCTAGTATGGGGTTGTTCCAGCGCATAAGAGCCTCTAGTCCCGTCACCCTGTTCTGAGTCAGATCAATCTGGGGTTGATAGAATACCTCTAGCTCATTTTTCTCTAAAGCATTATACAACTGCTTCTCAATGTTCATTCGCTCAGTAAAGGTATCATTGAGCGGTTGATCAAAGACAATAATTTGACCCTTGCCAGCGTCTTTGGCTTTATACATAGCGATGTCTGCGCATTTAAGGAGTTCCATAATATTACTTCCATGTTCGGGGTGAGCACTGATTCCGATGCTTAGGCTAACATGTAGCAGACTGTCATCCATCTCAATCGCATCTTTAAAACCGGCAATAATGTGAGAGGCTACACTAGTTATACACTGACTGTTCTCAATAGAATATAAAAGAACGATGAACTCATCCCCGGCGAAACGATACACTTCCCCACTACTCCCAACCAGGGACACCAATCTCTCACTAACCTTAACAATTAGCCGGTCACCAAATTCATGGCCCATCGTATCATTTACATATTTGAAGTAATCAATGTCGATGAACATTAAGGCTGCAATGTTATTCAGTTCCAAAATGTGAGGCCCATTCTCATAAAAAGCTAATTTGTTGGGCAAGCCGGTTAATAGATCATGATACGCCAGGTAATGCATCCTTTCTTCATTCATGGCTAGCTTCTCTTGATTCTCAATGAGCTGATCATATTGCTGTCTGAGTTCTTCTTCCGTAGCTGTGATTTCCTCATAGGCGGCCTCTAGATTTTCGTGGGCGCTCACCCTATCCCTATAGGCAAGATCCAGTTTCTTCTCGATCCTTTTAATCCGTTTCAGAGTACCTAGAATTAATGCAAAGATAAGCAAAGCTGTTATGAGGATAAAGAACCAGCCTTTAATTATATTAATAAGTCTTATCCACTCCGGATCTCGCGTAAAAGTGGAAACGGCCTTATCTGTTAAAGGGATCCATAAGCACCCAACAATAAAATATATTATGGCGATTTTTAACGAGCCCCGAACAGGATTGAAGGTTTGTTTGGATATGGAATTTTTGTGTTTATTTCTTTGAAGCATATGTCCCTCCTATATCAAGCATGAGATGCATGAGAGCTACTTGTTTTAGATCATTTCAACATATTTCATCAAAATCCTCTATTTGTCAGTGATGTTCTGCAAATTTTAAAAATGAGTTTTTGGACAAGCTGGATCTAGGCATTAATGCCTAGCTATGCTTGAACGTAACTTGTGTTATAATCAAACAAATAACTCGAAGAGAAAATTATAGTTAAGGGGGAATCGTAAGTGGAAATAGGTATCAGTACGTTCGTAGAAACAACACCGGATGTTCAATCGGGGGAGTTAATAAGTCATGCACAGCGATTGCGCGAGGTAGTAGAGGAGATTGTTCTTGCAGATAAGGTGGGTTTAGATATATTCGGTGTGGGTGAGCATCATCGAAAGGATTATGCCGCATCTTCTCCAGCAGTTTTGCTGGCTGCGGCTGCCTCACAGACGACACGAATTCGGCTGACCAGTGCGGTAACCGTGCTGTCCTCTGCTGATCCAGTACGTGTATTTCAGGATTTTGCAACACTTGATGGAATCTCAAATGGACGGGCAGAAATCATGGCAGGCCGGGGTTCTTTTATCGAATCTTTCCCGCTCTTTGGATACGATTTAAATGACTACGATGAGTTATTCGATGAGAAGCTTGACCTGTTGTTAAAAATAACGGCATCTGAAAAAGTAACCTGGAGTGGAAATCACCGACCAGCCATTAATAATCTGGGGATTTATCCGCGCCCCGTTCAGAATCCTTTGCCCGTATGGATTGGTAGTGGAGGCAATACGGAATCTGTGATTCGTGCTGGCCTGCTCGGGCTGCCACTTGTGCTCGCAATTATTGGAGGAAGTCCGTTGCAATTTGCTCCACTGGTGAAGCTCTATAAGAAAGCGGCGGCCCAAGCAGGACATGATGTGTCGAAGCTTCCGGTTGCCTCACACTCGCACGGCTTTATTGCAGAGGATAATCAGCTTGCGGCCGATATGTTCTTCCCCTCTACGCAGGCTAGCATGAATGTGATTGGTCGTGAGCGTGGCTGGGGTCATTATAGTCGGGCGAGCTTTGATGCGGCACGTAGATTTGAAGGTGCTTTGTATGTAGGAGATCCAGACACTGTTGCTGAGAAGATTATTCACCTACGCAAACACGTAGGAATTACACGCTTTATGCTGCATGTACCGCTAGGTACGATGCCTCATAAGGATGTAATGAGAGCCATAGAACTATTGGGTACTGAAGTAGCGCCAATTGTTCGAGCTGAGATATCGAGATGGGAAGCGGAGGTCGAAGCAAAATAGGATTGACCCTTTCTGGATTAATCAGTATAATCTTACCAATTTATTGAGGTTGTACTGATTGGAGGAGGGAACTGAAGTGGCGGATCGAATCATAGCGGATAGACTTGAGGAATTAGGTATTGTCCTGCCTAGTGCTAGTGAACCGGCGGCAAAATATGCTAACTACGTTATAGTTAATGGATTATGTTTTGTATCGGGAAAAGGACCTGCCGGGCATCCCAAAGGCAAGCTGGGACAAGACTTCACCACCGAAGAAGGCTATCATTTTGCACGTCAGGCTGGTATAGAGATCCTTGCCGTCCTTGAGTCAGCTCTAGGTTCCTTGGATAAAGTGAAGAGAGTGGTCAAAATTCAAGGATTTGTGAATGCAGATCCCTTATTCGAAGAACATCATAAAGTGCTCAATGGCTGTTCGGATTTAATGCTGGAGGTATTCGGAGACAAGGGCAGTCATGCTCGTTCGGTATTGGGCGCTATTTCTGTAAGGGATAATCTTCCGATCATTATCGATTCTATTTTTGAAGTGGATTAAAAGGAGGGCTGTGGCACCGAAAGGTGACCGCAGTCCTCTTTTTTACATGGTTTGAGAAGTAGTTAGACAGCAACCCCAATAATTGTAACAAAACTAATTACCCTTTTTTTAGTAATAATAATTGAACATATCAATCAACGAGGTGATGACATCATGAGGATTCATAAGAAAGCCACACTACTTGTACTGCTTACATCTATACTCTATACTGCTCCAGCCCATGCGGCGGTGACGCCTCAGAATCAGGTTACAGGCGTTTTTCTGGATGATCGGCAGCTTGAATTAGAGGTTCAGCCCTTGCTCATAAACGGTACAACGCTTATTCCCATGCGCAAGCTGTTTGAAGAACAGGGAGCAAAGATTTCATGGAACAACGATACCAAAACAGTTAAGGCCACTAAGGGAGCGCTGGTGCTGACTTATCAAATAGGAGATTTAACCGCGAACAAAAATGGACAAGCCTTAAGCTTAACCGTTCCGGGTCAGGTTGTCGGTGGTAATACGATGATGCCGCTGCGTTTTGTCAGCGAGGCTCTAGGCAGCACCGTGAAGTGGGAGGCTAACACTCGGACCGTCCGCATCTATTCAGCGCTGAATTACGATACAACGATTCGTTATGGGGTTAACCTGCGCAGTTCGCCGAATTCATCGGATCATTCAGGTGTCCAGCAAATGTTGTCCGTAGGCGATAAAGTCCATATCGTTAGAGAAGTGGATGCTTTGTGGTTAGAAGTGCGAACGCAAGACAACAAGACGGGGTACATATCTGCTAAACCGAAATATAGCAATTATACTAGTGAGTCGCTTGCTGAGAAGCAGGGAAGCGCGTTGCTTGCTTATGGAGAAAAGTATCTGGGAACCCCTTATGAATTCGGTGCGGCGACGAACCAGACGTCTACCTTTGACTGTTCTTCTTTCGTAGCACATTTATTAGAGAACGTGTTGTCGGTGGATCTGCCACGCGCCTCTTATAATCAAGCCAAAGAAGGGAAGGAAGTTGGGATCAGCGAACTGCGTAAAGGAGATCTATTGTTCTTTAGTGCACGTGGTCTCGACATTGGTCATGTTGCCATGTATGCGGGAAATAATCAGATATTGCATACGTATTCTAAGGAGCAAGGCGTCCATTATGAAGCCCTGAGTGAGAAGTGGAAGAAGCGTTTTGTGACGGCCCGTAGAATGTTTTAGATTGGGTAGCGATTAGGCTATAATGATCACGATGAAGAAGCATCCGAATACATTTGGGGGATGAAGCATAGTGACTAAAACCATCGTAGAAAAGCTGAACTTACAAAAATACAACCAAGTAGCGATATTGAGTAAACCAGAAGGCTCCGATTATTTAGCGGAATTGACGGATTATGATACTTCGCTAAATGGGGCGTATGATCTTATATTTGCCTTTGTACTAGACATGGCGTCGTTACAGGAACTAGTGAACCGTGTGATTGAGCAACAGCATCTTCATAAGAATGGCTATCTCTTTGTGGCGTATCCTAAAAAGGGAAACAAAGTGTATCCGACCTTTATTCATCGTGACGACTTACTAGAGGGTCTGGGCAGTGATGAGAATGGCTACATCGGGACAAGCAATATTAAATTTGCACGCATGGTAGGTTTGGATGATGTCTTTACAGTTGTGGGGTTAAAAGAGGATGCTAAGGGGAAAGGTCAGCTTTCCAATACCCCAAGTCAATCTGTGGATGACTATATTTCTTTCATTCCAAATGTGGAGCAAGATCTGAAAGATACGTCGGATTTGCTTGCGATCTATGAATCGCTTACCCCGGGATACCGCAAAGACTGGGCTCGATATGTCTATACTGCCAAACAAGAGGCAACAAGAGCTAAGCGTAAAGAGGAAATGAAGAAGATTCTACAGGCTGGTTATAAGAGTCGTGAGCTGTATCGGCAAGCCAGTAGTACTGAACTCTAACTAGACCTTTCTTCATCAAAAAGATTATTTGCAGACATAAAGACGGTTTTTGAACTCCTTTTCCGTCTATGTTATGAACTTGATTGTTAAGGAGGCAGATAGTGACTTGTACGGATGCAGAACTGGTAGATAAGGTGTGTAAAGGGGATATGGATGCATTCAGTGGGCTTATCGGCAAATATTCCAACGCAGTATACGGAGTAGCTTACGGTAAATTGGGTGATTTCCACACCGCGCAAGACATTACACAAGAGGTTTTTGTTAAGACCTATCGTAATTTACCCAACTTAAAGGAGCCAGAGAAACTCGCCAGTTGGTTATATGCAGTTACTTCACGGGAATGTATGGATTGGTTTAGGGCGAATAAGAAGAAAGCTGCATATGAATTCATGGAGCAAATCGAGGTTTCTCAGCTGGAGACCACTGAAGATCAGCTCCTCCGAAAAGAACTCCAGCAAGATGTGTGGAAGGCATTAAACACCTTATCCGAAGCTAACCGTATAGTCACCATTCTATTCTATATCGACAACTACAAGGTTAGGGAAATCGCTGATTTCCTTGATTTATCTATTGAAGCTGTCGAGAGTAGACTCCGCAGATCAAGAACGATCTTAAAAAGGGAGATGTTGAGTACAGTGAATAACAATCTAAGTGAAAACAAATTGCAGGACGAATTTAAAAAGAGAGTTTTTCAGGATGAAAGAATGCCTGAAACCAACTTTCGTCGTGTGGCTATGGGCCAAAGTGAATTCGATGATATTGATATGCCTAAGACGAACTTTTCTAATGTAAATATGGCGGGTACTAAGTTTGACAATATTAATATGAGCAGTACTACTTTTAACGATATCAATATGCATCTTGTTAAGTTTAATGAAGTCGGATTGTGGGAAATCGAGGTTAGCAATAGTGAATTAGGAGAAGCCTATTTCCATGATATTCACTTGTATGGTAAAGGCAATAAGTTTGAACGATGCCAGCTTAACGGCACATCTTTTGTAGAGTGTGATCTTTCGAATGTAGAGATAAAAGATTGCAATCTTTCAGGCGTCACAGTTAATGGCATTTCATTAGAGGCTCTGCTAGAGAGTTATCATAAAAATAAATAATATTGCAACATTACTATTTATTCATCATAGATTTCATCAAAACCACTTCATCCTAGGAGTGGTTTTTAAGTTTGGGGTATAATGGATGTAGATCATATAGCACAAACCTACAGGGGTGAAATATAGATGAAGCGCATTACGATTTTAATTGCGGATGATGAGGCGGAGATTGCTGATCTGGTGGCTTTGCATTTGCAAAAAGAAGGGTATCATATCATTAAAGTATCCGATGGGCGGGCAGCGGTACAAGCTATTGAGTCCCAAACGATAGATTTGGCGATTCTGGATATTATGATGCCAGGGCTGGATGGCTATGAGGTAACCCGTCACATTCGGGAGCAGCATCATCTGCCGATTATTTTTTTAAGTGCGAAGACTTCTGATCTGGACAAGATCACGGGACTTGTCATGGGCGCAGATGATTATATGACCAAACCGTTCAATCCAATGGAGTTAGTCGCCCGCGTTAATTCTCAACTACGGCGCTCTATACAATTCAGTCAGCCCGCAGCCGTTCTTAAGTCGGTCCTTGAAGTTGGTGGGTTGACGATTTCACCAGATGAACATACCGTCACTCTTTACGGCGAGGTAATAGACCTAACTCCGAAAGAGTTTGATATTCTGCATTTATTGGCGAGCCATCCTAAGCAGGTGTTTAGCGCGGAGAGTATCTTCCAACAGGTATGGGGAGAAGCTTATTATGAGAGTGGCAACACGGTCATGGTGCATATCCGTACCTTGCGCAAAAAGCTTGGTGAAGACATCAATAAGAACAAATTTATTAAGACAATCTGGGGCGTAGGATATACCTTTACTGGGTAAGGCCACTGAGCTCTTATACATTTTAAGAAAAACTTTATATTTGTCCTGCTTTTTCTTTAAAGTGTCTTCGTTATTCTATTCCTATCAAGCATAAACGCCTTAAGGAAATGGGAGGACATTACGGATGAAAAAGTGGTTTTTTTTGGTGATCGTTGTGTTATTTGTTGGTTACGCAGCCGCTCGTTATTTACCGGATACGGGTAATTTAGCTGATAAGAATGATAAGATCCAGAAGGGATCGATTAGAGATAGCGATAGTTTAAAGGTGGTTACGCAAGATCAGGTATATCAAGGGGATTTATTGCTGGTGAACAAACAATATCCGGTACATGAGGACAGCGTGAAGTCTGATATTGTGACCTTATTTGATCAGAAGGATCTGGTTCAGGGCTATGGATTACTAGATACCTCGATTCGGTTGTCTGAAAGTGTAGCACATAAATTCAATAAGATGATCAAGGCTGCTGAGAAGGATGGCGTGAATCATTTTTTAATTAGCAGTGGGTACAGGGACTTTGAGGAGCAAGAGCGATTGTATGAGGAAAAAGGTTCAGACTATGCTCTGCCAGCGCAATATAGCGAACATAATTTAGGATTATCGCTGGACATCGGATCGTCCCAATCGGAAATGAGCAAAGCACCTGAAGGCAAATGGCTGGAAAAGAATGCGTGGAAATACGGCTTTATTCTACGCTATCCGAAAGACAAAACGGAGATTACGGGGATTAAATATGAACCTTGGCACTTCCGTTATGTCGGCTTGCCGCACAGTGCGATCATTTATGAGAAGGGAATTGTGCTGGAACAATATTTAGATCTTTTGAAGGAGAATAGTGAAATTTCAACGGTTGTAGACGGCAAAACATATACAGTAAACTATTATCCAGTATCAGGATATACAAGTATTAAGATTCCAAAGGAAGGGCAATATAAAACGTCGGGCGATAATATGGATGGCGTAATTGTCACTACATTTTGATGAGTACGAAGCCTAAGAGCGAGTCTACTATGACATTATTGCTGGCAGCCATATTTATTGTCTATATGTATTTCTTGATCCGAATTATCGTATTTAAAGGCGCACCTTTTAGCTTGCAATCACTTTGGGAACAGGCAGGGCGTATGCTCGAGCATCCCGACAGAATTTTTAAGCGACAGGGCAACTATGTACCCTTTAAAGAGATCTCGCGGGGGATAGAGCATCTGTCACTTTCAGATCCTTTTTCATCACTTAATTTAGTGGGCAATCTTCTTGCGTTTATTCCGTTTGGAGTCTTTGTTCCTATGCTGTTGTCGCACAAAGTAAGGTTATTTCAAAAGGTCTTCATGCTCTCTTTTGCGCTGAGTCTGAGCTTTGAAGTTACACAATTAGTATTGTATATCGGCACCTTTGACGTGGATGATCTGATCTTAAACACTTGCGGTGGGGTAGTCGGTTACGCCATATATAGAATGCTGGTTTCTTCTGGATTGTTTACAACTATATCGAAGCGGTGTTAGTATTTGTGGATGGTAGATATAGACAGAGGATAGAAGGGGCATGGTATGAAAAAGCGTATTTCGGATATTGTTTCCATCATTGTAGGAGCATTGCTGTTTTCCTTGGCCGTTAACTTATTTGTGATTCCGAACGAGTTCGGTGAAGGCGGGGTAACGGGACTGACTATGATTACATACTATTTGTATCAGTGGTCACCAGGTATTGTTAGCTTAATTCTTAATGCTTTATTATTGATTGTGGGTTATAAATTTCTGGACAAAACGACGACAGTATACACGATTATTGCGGTGTTTTTTAACTCGTTATTCCTGATTCTTACGAAGAATTGGCATATCGCCAGCGATGAGTTGATCATCAATGCAATATTTGGAGGCATCTTGTCTGGTGTGGGTATCGGAATGATCATACGTGTGGGTGGAACGACCGCAGGGTCAACCATTATCGCCAGAATCCTGCATAAATTTTTGGATTGGAACGTTAGCTACGCTCTTCTTCTAGTCGATTTAGTTGTAGTATTTGCTTCGTATTTCATCATTGGTGTTCAAAGTCTGATGTTTACGATTGTGATGCTCTATGTAGCGACTAAGGTGATGGACTTCATTATTGAGGGAGTGAATCCTAAGAAGGCCGTTACGATTGTATCCAAGGAGCAGGACAAAATTGCTGAACAAGTTAATGGAATCATGGATAGAGGGGTCACAGTCATATATGGCCGAGGGTATTATACTAAAGAACCCAAAGAGCTGCTCTATATTGTCATTAGCAAACAGGAAGTAACCATGCTTAAGAAAATCGTAAGATCGATTGATAAAGAGGCTTTTATCGCCATTCACGATGTGAGAGATGTGTTCGGAGAAGGCTTTGTGGAGCTGGCAAAATAAGAGTGAAAGTGCTGTCCGGTAGCTACCTGAGCTGCTTGGACAGTTTTTTTGGATTGGGCATTCGGATGTGATGGATATCATTGCATTTTCTGTTTATTCACATTTTATTAAATTTTAAAGTGATTCAGCGCACACTCGCTCATTTGCAGCTTCTATATGCTTTTTATAGAGGCATTATCTAATTGCAGGAGAGAGGGTATTCATATGTTAGATCAACAAACGATTGCTATTATAAAATCAACAGTTCCTGTATTACAGGTTCATGGAACAACCATTACTACGACGTTCTATGGCATGTTATTTGAAAACCATCCAGAGCTATTAAATATATTTAATCATGCCAATCAGCGGCAAGGCAGACAGCAGACAGCGCTTGCTAACGCAGTCCTAGCAGCGGCTATGAATATTGATCAACTAGGGAATATCTTACCGGTGGTAAAACAGATTGCAGAGAAGCATCGAGCACTGGGTGTATTGCCTGAGCATTATCCGATCGTGGGTGAGACCTTGTTAGCTGCGATTGGGAAAGTGCTTGGTGATGCGGCAACACCGGAAATTATAGATGCATGGGCTAAGGCTTATGGGGTAATCGCAGATGCTTTCATAGGAGTGGAAGCAGAAAAATATCGTGAGGCTGCCGAAGCGCTGGGGGGCTGGAGTGGATTCAGAAACTTTATCGTCACTCGGAAGGTTAGAGAAAGTGAGCTTATTACTTCCTTTTACCTGTCTCCTGAGGACGGAGGGGCGATCGCCTCTTATTCCCCGGGTCAGTACATCACGGTTCGTGTTCAGCCCGAGGGGGAAGAATATTCCCATATTCGCCACTACAGTTTGTCCAGTGCTCCGGGACAGGCGTATTACCGTATCACTGTTAAACGGGAAGGTGAAGGGATAGACAGACCTGCGGGCGTCGTATCCGCTTATCTGCATGATTTCGTCCAAGTGGGCTCTATATTAGAAGTGGGCTCTCCAGCGGGCGATTTTGTATTGGATCAGCGTAGTGACACTCCGGTGGTTCTAATCAGTGGGGGTGTAGGCTTAACCCCAATGGTAAGTATGCTGGAGACAATAATTGCTGCACAGCCAGAACGCGAGGTAACCTATATTCATGCAGCCATCGATGGAAGTTTGCATGCTATGAAAGATAGGGTGGCAGATTTAGCACAATCTCATTCTTCTCTTCGGTCCTATGTATGTTATGAATCTCCAGGAGAAGGCGACAAGTGCAATAGATCTGGTTATATTGATCTTTCTTGGCTTCAAGAAATAGCAGATGTGAACTCTGAATTCTATTTCTGTGGGCCGACCCCATTTATGAAGGTCATATATAAGGCGCTCAAGGAATGGCGGGTACCTGATGACAGAATTCATTTTGAATTTTTTGGACCTGCCGGCAGTTTAGAAGAATAATATAGATAACAAAAAGCGCCTCAGCCGATTGGCTGAAGCGCTTTTTGCATTGCGTTAGTGGTGATTTATTTGAAAGAAGCAAATGGATTAGTGCCTTTAGGCAGTATTGAACTAAAATTAAAGGTATAGGTAGGGATTCCAGCTGCATAAGGTGCGATTTCATATTGTTGATAGAAGATAGCTAAGCCACTTTCACTGACGAAGAAGGCAGGCTTCTCTGATAGACCACCAGTTGACTCCGGAAAAGCTATATCCTTAGTGCTTTGCTTCAACATTTTATCTAGTTTTTGTTTGTAGTTTGGTTCTGCTTTTAACAGGTCTTTAAGTTCTATTTTCTTACCATCCTTCAGTGAGAAGGTATGTCCCTCGCGCATGGTACCGCCGTGTGCTCCACCGCTATATCCATATTGATCGACTACAATACTAAGTACGCCTTCACGGTTAAAGGTGACAACATAAGTTTGAGAGTAGTCATATTTATGCTCTATCGTGCCATCTCTACGGCTGGCTTCTTTCTCAGCCTCTGATGCGAATAGTTCAGCCTCTTTTTTGAAGGCAGCATTAATCGTGTTTTGTACTTCATCCGTCAGACCGCTGATCTTTGGATATTGTACTTTAATGCTAGCATTCTTATTGCTCTTGTCTAAGGTAACAGAGGTGATCTTGATGTCATTCATCACCTTTTTGCTAAGTTCAAGCCATTTCTGGGCTGGATTATATACGCCTTGAATACCTAAATAATCATTCAACAGTTTGAAAGGAACATATAAGCGGTCGTTGATCATCTTCACTTCATGATTTCCGGTCATGCTATAAATGTAATATCCGTTCAAATCGGTACTGACGCCATAGTCAGAGACCTCCATGTTAAGCTTCACCGAGTCACTACTTACACTGTAAGTCTTTGTGGTTGAATTGTATTGAATAGCAAGGCCGAAGGCATCACGCAATACGGTTAAAGGGATCATCGTATTTCCGTCTACGATTTTTCCTTGCTGCGTTAAGACTTGGCCTTTATATTTAAGTACCACAGAAGGCTGCTGAACGGCTTGTTTGACTGTTTTTGTACCGGTAGTTGCAGCTTGAACAGAATTTCCTCCGATGAGTCCAGTACCTCCAAATAATACTCCAGTTGCTAATACAGCAGACGTCCATTTCATAGTTTTGTTCATGATTTAATTTCTCCTCTCCAATGATGGGCTTATGTAGTTCATTATGATTTTTGATGTTATCTATCACTCCTACAATTATACCTAGGCCCCAAATAGATTTGATTACAAACACGGTTACAGTGTTGTTGCATAGACGTGCAAAAGGTATATACTTTTTAACCATTTATTAATTTTTGACACAATCATGAGGACTTTAAAGTAATTACGGTAAGCTCGGGACGACAATTAAAACGTATAGGCATACGAGTCACTCCAATTCCGCGTGTGGTGTAGACCTGGAGTCGACTATCTGGGAGCTGGTATAATCCGCTTGAATATTTACTGCCGTGCGGCGGGGTATACAAGGCACCTACAAATGGGAGACGCACTTGCCCTCCGTGACTATGACCTGACAATTGCAGATCTATGGGAAGATGACTATATTCATCAGCAAAATCGGGTTCGTGCGCAAGGAGTAGAGTACATGCCTTATCAGGGATATGGCGTAGCGCCTGATGAATATCTGCTTTGCCGACCCACGGATCATCTACTCCAGCTAGATAAAGCGCCTCCGCATCTTTTTTTAAGACAATATGTTCATTATGAAGTACGTGGAAACCAGATTGCGTTAACCCTTTCGTCACAGCTTTCCTAGTGCCAAAAGCATCGTGGTTACCTAACACAGCATATTGTCCAAAGGGTGCCCGCAACTGTGAACAGATGTCTACAGCCTCAGAAATATAATCGACAGAATGATCTAGCAGATCCCCTGTGAAGCAGATCAGATCTGGATTTACATGTTGAATTTGCTGTACTAACTCTGTTAAGGCTTCGGACTTCGTATACACGCCTAAGTGTAAATCACTGAAATGAACGATACGAAATCTATCGAATGCTGGAGGGAGTAGAGGAAGCTTTATATCTATATGTTTAACTTCAAGCCAGTAGGGCTCAACCCAGTGTGAATAAATGCCGGATGCACTTGCGGTTCCAAGCAGCCCGAGCGACACTTGAGCACTTTTCTTCAGAAATTGGCGTCTGCTAATAGTATTCATAAACAAATCATACGTGGGGATTGTTACTCTACTATGACAATATTCATTTAATAACCCATTGTGACGATAAAACTACATATACATTTTTTATATGGGAGATGAACAGATGAGTATTATCGATGCCTTAGTCCTCGCAGCACCTTATTTCAAAAAGATTCACTCGCAGGATATTATGATTGGAATCACGGACAGGGAGATCTTCCATTATTACGCACCAAGTAAAGTTATTGATCTCGGATTGGTTAAGGGTAACCCTATCCCTCCTGAAGATCTGTCGCTTTCAAATGGACTGAAAGGTATAGCAAGCTCTAACCGAATCCCAGCAGAAATTTATGGAGCTCCTGTAATCTCAACATGTGTACCTATCTACGGAACTGATGATGATGTAATCGGGGTTTTTGCCATTGCCTATACACTAGAGAACGAGAATAAGCTTGAAGTATTTACAGACGAGATTAATGGGATAAGCAATCACCTAATGGATATGGTTCAGAGCGTAGCTGCACAATCTGAAGAATTATCGGCCACCTCTCAGCAAATATTAGATAATACACGTAGAGCGGTAACGGAGTCTCAAGAAGTAAATAAGGTTACTAGCTTCATTCGTGAGATTTCTGAGCAGACGAATCTGCTAGGACTAAATGCAGCCATCGAAGCCGCGCGTGTAGGAGAGCAAGGGGCAGGTTTTGGGGTGGTTGCTACGGAAGTGCGCAAACTGTCCGTTAACACTAAAGAAGCAACCCATAATATTGAAAAATCACTGAGTGATGTTCAAAAGTCCATTAAGCAAATGGAGCAAGAAATTGAAGCGATCTCTGCTTCTTCACACGCACAAGCAGAATTGGTCACTGAATTCAGCGGGGTAATTGAGCGCTTGAATAAGGCCAGCAAAGAAATGACTACTTTCATGCAATCCATCATCCAGTAGGGTGTATGCATAAAGTTACTTATCCTAAACCATGCTAGAAGAGAACAGGCGCATTTCAGAAGGGAGCGAATTTCATTTATGAAACAACCCGATTCCAGTCTGCAAGCGAACGACAATGTAACTCAAGCCAAAAATGCTTTAGGCAAGCTTCATTTCTCTGTCTCTCAGGCGCTTAGTCATCCAACAGAACAGACTTTGGCACAGGCTGAGAACCGTTTGGCGCATACCGAACAGGCGGTAGAGCAAGCTCGTGCCTCGTTAGGTCCTCAAGGTGTGGAGTTGGCTGAAGAACTGCTGGCCGAGGATAAGAGCAGGCTTGCTGCATTGAAGACGCAAGGGAAACGTTCAGAACGCTAGATGTTCCTGCTACAACCCGTGAAGCGAATAAGCTTCACGGGTTGTTCTCATGCACTCTCATGTACTGTTTCCTTAAGGGTGTAGCTTAGGATTGAGGATGGTATACTGAATTGAAGGTTCTAGCAAGAGCTTGGATGGGAGATAAACGATATGAATGGTAAGGACATCGAAGAGTTAACCCGGCAGGCGGAGGCTTTCATTCGACAATGTTACGCTGAACTTGATAAGACTGAAGCTGAGATGGATCAACGCATCCAAGCCGTACGAGAAGAAATTAATCAATCCGGGAGTTACACACATACAACGGAAGAGCTGGCTCATGGGGCGAGAATGGCTTGGCGAAATAATAGCCGCTGCATTGGCCGCCTCTTTTGGCAATCCATTGAGCTGATGGATGAACGTCTGGCAGAGACCGAGGAGGATATTGCTGAAGCTTTGCTGCGACATCTGGAAAAGGCGAATAATGGAGGACGTATTCGTCCACTTATCACGGTCTTCCGCAGCGGGGAAGCTCCTGATCGGAGAATCCGGATTTGGAACCATCAATTGATTCGTTACGCGGGATATCCTGGTGATGCTGAACATGAACGCGCTGGTGATCCGGCATCGGATGAATTTACGAAAGTGTGCCAACAATTAGGCTGGCAGGGAACAAGGGGCAATTATGATGTATTGCCGCTAGTGATCAGCATAGGTAATGGGCACCCCCATGTATTTCCTATTCCTCAACACCTCATTCAGGAGGTGCCGTTAACTCATCCTGAAATTGAACGTTTTGCAGAGCTTCAGCTTCGCTGGTATTCTGTACCGATCATTTCGGACATGCAGTTGGAGATTGGCGGGATTCTATACCCCGCGGCTCCTTTTAACGGCTGGTACATGGAGACCGAAATTGGATCACGTAACTTAGGGGATACTGGACGATATAACACTTTGCCGGCTGTAGCTGATCTGATGGGACTTGACCGCTCCAGTAACACAACGCTTTGGAAGGATCGGGCGCTTCTTGAGTTGAATCGTGCAGTACTGCATTCCTTTAAGCAAGCTGGGGTCAGTATCGTTGATCACCATACAGCAGCCGATCAATTTGTGAGATTTCAAGAGCAGGAGCAGGGACATGGACGTCAGGTTTCGGGACGCTGGTCATGGCTGATCCCCCCTATGTCTCCGTCGTCTACACCGATTTGGCATGACAGTAAACTGAAAGAATATGATTACAGCCCTCGTTTCCTTTATCAGCGATCACCTGTGGCCACCTGTCCTTTTCACTAGCAATCCAATTTATGATCAAAAAAGCGCCAAGTTCCCCTCATAAGGAAACTGGCGCTTTTTAGGCTTTTAAATGCTCTAGAAAGATTTGTTTAAGAAGCTCAAGCTGCTTGTCGGAGTCTAAATCCGATTCTAGCAGGAGGATGTTCTCTTTCATCGTTAGCTTTCTGGAAAAGAGAGCAAAGCTGTTCATCAGCGTGATTAAGGTCTCTTTCACAGGGAGATCGGCGCGAATAGAACCGTCTTCTACCCCATTTTGAATGATCCTGGAGTACTCATGCCAAATCTTGCGGTTTAATGCATTGAAATCCAGAACGTCCTCAACAGGCTCATTTAAGTGAGAGGCGTAGCTTTCAAAATTGACCATAAAAATAATGCTTAAATGATTTTGATCCTGAATAAAGAAGTCAAATAACATCTCGATCTTTTCGAGACAGGTAAGTGGCAAGTCAGCTACATGCTTAAAGTAATCGAGCATTGGCTCTAGCATCCGGGTGGCCACCGCCACGATGAGCTTTTCTTTTCTAGGAAAATATCGAAACAACGTCGCAATCCCGATATTTGCTTCGCTTGCGACATCCTGCATCGTCGACTTTTCAATTCCTTTTTGCGAAAATATTCGTTCTGCGGATTCGAGAATCGTATATAATCGCTGCTGTTTACCTTCAGATCGTTCTTTTTCATAGCGTGCTTTAGGATTCATGAGGGATAGACCCTTCCATTTTTTAATTAGGTTCTTTAATTATTAGTATTATATCCACCGTTTATTGGATTAAGCAAGGAGAGGTTGTAGTTATTTCGTAAAAATGATATGATTAATATCACAGTGATAGTGTGACTATCATCACTCGAATTATTATATCACAATACGATTATAGAGGAGACTTAATTATGAATCGTCTAACTAATAAAGTAGCAATTATTACAGGTGCAGGCAGTGGCATGGGTCGTGAAGAAGCCCTTTTATTATCCAAAGAAGGTGCTACAGTTGTAGCAACTGATATTAACGAAGCTGCTGTACAAGCAGTTGTAAAAGAAATCGAAGAGGGTGGTGGACAAGCCGCAGCTTATGCACATAATGTAGCTTCCGAAGAAGACTGGATCAAAGTTGTAGAAGATGTGATTAGCAAATTTGGAAAAATCGACATCCTGGTAAATAACGCAGGGATCTCGTTCCCAGTTCAATTGCTTGAATCCACTGTTGATCAATGGAACAAAGTAATGAACATTAATGTAAGCAGCGTATTCCTTGGGATGAAACATGTTGTTCCTCAAATGAAGAACAATAAAGGTGGTTCCATCGTCAATATCTCCTCCATCGCAGGTTTGACTGGCAGCAGCGGTGCCGGCGCTTATACAGCTTCTAAAGGTGCCGTTCGTATGCTGAGTAAAGCAGCAGCTGTAGACTTTGGTAAAGATAACATTCGCGTGAACTCTGTTCACCCAGGCTTTATCGAAACTCCAATGAGTGCTGAATTTGTAAATGATGAAAGAATGCATAGCTTCTTTATGTCCCAGACTGCATTGCCACGCGTTGGACGTGCTTCTGAAGTAGCTGAAGCTGTATTGTTCTTGGCTTCTGATGAAGCTTCATACATTACAGGTGTTGAGCTGCCAGTTGATGGCGGAGTCGTGGCAAAATAATGAATTTCTAAATAGGCAACACTAAGAAAGCCGTCTCATGCGTAGATGTTATCTACGCGTGGGGCGGCTTTTGTTACATTAGCAAAAGCGTCTCTTTCTATTTAAATCATAAATATTTAAGCGCCCATTTCTACCGAACATTAGCCTACGACCCTGCATAACATATAGCACTTGTAAGCAGGAGAAGGGTGTGGTTCAGAGATGGGCATCCAATTAACAGCGCTCCATTATGTATATTTGGCATTCATCGTGTTCATTATGGCACTTCTGATTAAGCGGCGGGATACAACGATGATCTGTATTTCAGGCATCTTTGTATTAGGCTGGCTCGCGACAGAAACGATTAGTGGTTCAGTCACAGGCGTATTCAACTCTTTTGTATATGCAACAAAGGAGTTAATGGGTACGATTATGATTATTTCGATCATTGTAGCCATGAGCAGAGTATTAACACGTACCGGAATAAACGAGACGATGGTTGCCCCACTTACCCGTTTTTTACGTACGCCGTTTATGGCATTTTGGGGAATTGGCTTGATTATGATGGTGACATCATGGTTCTTCTGGCCTTCCCCAGCAGTGGCCCTGATAGGGGTTGTGCTGCTGCCCGTTGCTATTCGGGTAGGATTGCCTGCACTTGGAGCAGCGATTGCGATGAATCTATTCGGTCATGGGATTGCGCTGTCGAGTGATTATATTATTCAAGGTGCACCTAAATTGACGGCAGATGCGGCAGGACTTCCGGTAAGCAGTGTCATGGAAGCGAGTATTCCGCTTGTTATAGTGATGGGTGTAGTCACTACGGTAACAGCCTATTGGATGATGCGACGAGATCAGAAGAACGGTACTTGGCGAGACGGACTTATTTCCGGGAAAAATGCCGCGAATGCGCTAGCTGCAGACAGTGATGCGGTCGAGGGTCAAGCGGTGATTCCTCCCACACTGAAGAAATGGCTGGCGATCGTTATCCCACTCCTGTTTCTAGCTGATGTAGCAGGCATGTTTCTGCTGGATTTACAGGGCGGAGACGCAACGGCCTTAGTTGGCGGGACTGCTGTATTTATCTTGGTTGTAGTAACATTGCTCGCACATCGTAATAAGGGACTGGAGCAAGTCACCTCATATCTAATCGATGGACTTACATTTGGCTTTAAAGTATTCGGTCCAGTGATTCCAATTGCGGCATTCTTCTATTTGGGAGATTCGGCCTTTGCTGAATTGTTTGGCAAAGTCTTACCTGCTGCATCTCAGGGAATTGTTAATGATCTAGGGGTTGCTCTGGCGCATAATGTACCTCTAAATGGTGCTGTAGGTGCTGTGACCGCTACCATAACAGGGGCCATTACAGGCCTTGATGGTTCAGGGTTCTCGGGAATCTCACTTGCGGGGTCCATCGGAAAATTGTTCGCTGTTGCCACACATTCCGACGCAGCTACTTTAACTGCACTCGGTCAGGTATCTGCCATTTGGGTTGGCGGGGGGACGCTAATCCCATGGGCATTGATTCCAGCCGCCGCTATCTGCGGCGTAAGTCCATTTGAGCTCGCTAGACGCAATGTTAAACCGGTGCTGATTGGGCTGATAGTTACAACGATTGTTGCTATGTTTCTGGTGTAGATCTGGCTTAGAATATTGACTCAAAAAAAGGCTGCCGGGAATATCCCGGCAGCCTTAAATATTTATCGTATACCCTTCATGAAATTTTGAATCTTAGAAGAGAACAGGAAGAGAATTAACGCGAGCACAATGGCAACTCCGCCGATGACTCCGAAGTACAGCATTTCGGTATCCGGGGTATAGAACTTCACAATCTGAGCATTAATAGCTTGTGCAGCGGCATTGGACAAGAACCACATGCTCATCATCTGAGCAGTAAAAGCAGCTGGCGCCAGTTTGGTTGTTGCTGATAAGCCAACAGGCGACAAGCATAGTTCCCCAATGACGACGATAAAGTAGCTGAGAACCAGCCATAATGGATTCACCAGTGAATTGGCTCCACCGAAGTAGGCCGGTACCAGAATCACTAGGAAGGACAGACCGGCAAACAATAAACCAAGCGAGAACTTTTGTGGAATCGTTGGTTGGCGGTTACCGAGCTTTAACCAAAGCCATGCAAATGCAGGTGCAAGGGCGATAATAAACAGCGGGTTAAGCGATTGGAACCATGCTGGAGAAATGTGTATGCCTGCAAAGTCCAATTGGGTACGCTTATCAGCAAAGCTTGCTAGAACTGTTGAAGTTTGTTCCTGAATCGCCCAGAACATAATCGAAGCAATAAATAAAGGGATGTACGCGAGAATCCGTGATCGCTCTACAGCTGTTGTTTTGGGACTGCGGTACATCACAATGAAGTACATTGTAGGAATAAGTAGCCCTAACACCCCTACGATTTTAATGAATGTCTCAAAGGTGAGTACTCCAGTAAGAATGCCAACCGTAACTAATACAGCAAGCACAATTAGTCCAATGCCAATCCAAGTAAATAATTTTTTCTTTTGTTCGGCTGGAATCGGGTTGCGTACAATCGTACCTGCCAGACCTAGATTTTTGGTGCGAGTCACTACGTAAACAACTAATCCAATAAACATGCCCACCGCGGCAATCGAGAAACCGAGATGGAAATTATTCATACCTACAGCGCCTACAATCAGTGGAGAGATGAATCCGCCGAGATTAATACCCATATAAAAAATGCTGAAAGCAGCGTCGCGGCGGTTATCTTGTTCGCTGTAGATTTCGCCTACAATACTTGATACATTGGGCTTAAGAAGTCCGGTTCCAAGCACGATCATAATCATCGAAGCGAAGAATAGTGTGGCATTCCCCGGTATGGCCAATAAAATGTGCCCAAACATAATTAGAACGCCGCCGTAAAAAACTGCCTTCGAAGTCCCAAAAATTCGATCCGCAAGCCATCCACCTATAATTCCAGACATATATACGAGTGATCCGTAGATAGACATAATTGAAAGGGCCATATCCTCTGGAAATCCGAGCCCGCCTTTGCTTACTTCATAATACATGTAATAAACAAGGATCGCTCTCATGCCATAATAGGAAAAACGTTCCCAAAATTCAGTAAAGAAGAGTGTAAATAGTCCCTTAGGATGTCCGAAAAATCCGGTTTGCGGGACACTATCTACAATTTTTTGCCTGTCTGTTGCTGACATGAATCAAATCCCCCTTGATGCTAATTGCTCTTTTCATGAAGTTAACACAACTCTTACATTACCTTAATATTTATAATACCCTCATGAGGAAAATCACAACCCTTTGGCGAGAAGGTTCTGAATAACGTCATATTTTTTAGTAATATTTCCAGCGGAAATGGGGAATTAACTTTTACTGTATTTTCAGTACGGATGAAAGTTGTTAAAAATTATAGTTGATTTTAAGTTGCATTATTTAGGAGATGAGCATATACTCTAATCAAGAAAGTGATTGATCAATAACCTAATTAGATCTAGGTTACGTAAGGAGATTATCATGACAACAGAATCTAGTTCCGGTCGCAAGAAATCGGATGAATCGGTCACCGTAAACCGCCGAGAACAAATCTTGGAGGCAGCGGTTGTTGTATTCGCCGAGAATGGCTACTACCGAGCTACAACAGCACAGGTTGCGGAAAAGGTAGGTATTTCTCAGCCCTATGTGTTCAAGGTGTTCAAGAACAAAGAAGAATTGTTTGTCGCTTCCCTGGAACGGGCTTTTGAGCGGATTATTCGATCATTTAAAGGCGTAGAAGCCCCCGCAGATCAAGTGTTAAAAGAAAGTATTAAAGTATACGAGTTGTTGATGGAGACACATCCGAATGAAATTATTTTGCAAGTTCAGGGGTTAGGGATTCGCGATGAAATCATTCGTGAAGCCATGCAAAAGGGAATGCTGGAGATCACCAACGTTGTGCACGGGAAGTTTGTCGCTGCTGGCATCGAGCAGCCTGAAGTAGAGGTAAGCACCTTTATGGCCAATGGTATGCTCTGCAATATTTCTATGGCCCTTGGAATGCCAGAGTTGAAGCCGAAACATCGGAAAGAGTCCTAGAGATGAAGATACGTTGTAACATCTAAGAGCTTCGGTTCTTAGATGTCTGAGTACTAGTTAGTGATTAATCAATAACAATAATAGGAGGAATGATTTATGTTAACAAAAGCGCTTGTGCTTGGTGCAACCGGGGGAACAGGGACGGTAATTATCGCTGAATTATTAAAAAGAGGGATAGAAACGGTGGCCTTTGGGCGATCGATTCCCAAGCTGGAGAAGCTGGCAGCAAAGCTGGGTAATCCCGCCGCTCTTAAGCTAATGGCAGGGGACGTATTTAATACGAAGGATATATTATCAGCTGCACAGGATGTGGATGTTATTTTTCATAGTGCATCTGTTCCGTATAATGAAATGAGCACACGACTGTTACCTATGGGAGAGGCGGTCATGGAGGCGGCTAATAAGCTGGGGATAAAGGTTGTCGCAGTGGATGGCATTTATCCTTATGGAAGAAGACAGAATGACAAGCCAATCGACGAGGAACATCCGAAGAATCCACATACAAAAAAAGGTAAAGTGAAACTTGAGTTTGAACAAATGTTTTTTAGCCAGCGTTGGAGTAAAGCACAGCGGCTCATTGTCCGTTTACCGGATTATTATGGACCTACCGCCAATGAGGCTTCCTATTTAGGATCGACTCTGGCGTCCATCGCTGCGGGTAAACCTGCAGTGTTCATCGGAAATATGACCGTTGCCCGTGAGTATGTGTATTTGCCGGATGCCGCTGTCATGATTGTTGAGCTCGCTATTAGAGATGAGGCTTATGGTCAGAATTGGAACATTCCGGGGGCAGGCACAATCTCAGGGCGAGATATCGTTAGAATAGCGCAAGCAGCAAGCGGCTCTAAGAAGCCCGTTATCTCTTTAGGAAAGGCTGGACTATCGCTGCTCGGTGTATTTGTTCCAGTCATGAAAGAGATCGTTGAGATGCTCTATTTAACCAAAGAGCCTGTGGTCCTAAGCGGTGGTAAATACGAGCGTGTTGTGGGTCCAATTCCCGCTACTCCTTTTGAGCAAGGGATAACAGAGACTGTTCAAGCTCTAAAGAGTCGTCAGTCAAGGCAGAATAAAGAGCCAGGCTCATTGTGAAAGATAGAATAAAAGGCAAACTTATGATACTATTTACTCCTATATAGAAAGAGGACGTGAGCTAAAATGATCAACATAACTATGCCCAATGTGGATGTTAGTATTACTAAACAAATCAACCCGCAGTTAAGCAATATCTACGGATTCACTGATTTCCATCTGATTCCAAGAGATTACGGTGGTATCTTTATGTTCTACAATGACCAAGATGAGTTGTTGTTTGTAGGTAAAGCGAGAAAGCTAAGACCCAGAATCAAAAAACATTTTGAAGATACCGTATCTGATATTAAGCTGCATCGGGACGAGGTCACCAGAATTGATGTAAGTTTAATCGAGAGCCCCGTTCATAGAGAGATCTACGAAACGTATATCATTAATGAATTGAAGTCTAAATACAATGTAGATAAAGTGATGTTCAGATAAGTTTAAGGAAGAGGCGCCGTCTAATGACGGTGCTTTTTTTTTATGTACAAGAAGATAGGAATGAAATAAGAGTATCGGTACACACTATACAAGATTGTTAATAGATGCTAAAAGGAGATAGGTCATATTGAAGCCTAAGTTTTTGATTGCGAAGTTAGTTTTTGTGTGTATGTTCCTTGTTGTTAGTGTAATGCCTGTAACTGCCGATGCTGCAGCCAAAGAGAAAAAGAGTTCACACAAGCAATGCTTTACGCCCTCTGTAATAGAGCTTAAGGATAATCTTAGGAAACTATGGAGCGACCATGTGATATGGACGAAAAACTACATAGTTAGTGCCTTTGCGAATTCCGAGGACAAAGAGAAGGTACTGGCAAGGTTGCTACAGAATCAGCAGGAGATAGGGAATGTTTATAAGCCGTATTACGGTGAGGCAGTAGGTGATAAGCTAGCTCAATTATTGCGGGAGCATATCCTTATTGCCGGAAAGGTAGTTGCTGCTGCACTAGCAGGTAATCAGGCGGATTTGGAAAAATACAATAAAGAGTGGTATGACAACGCTGACGACATTGCTAAGTTCCTTAGCGCACAGAATCCCAAATATTCGTATGAACAATTGAAAGAGATGCTTCATGAACATTTGGAGCTAATAACGGATGATGTGACAGCTAGAGCTAAAAAGGATTGGGATGCCGAGATCGTCGCTTTCGATAAAGGGCTCGAGCATATGATTATGTTTGGAGATATACTAACCGAAGGTATTGTTAAACAATTCCCCGATAAATTTAATTAAAACCAGAGCACCCGCAAGGGTGCTTTTTTCTTGTTATTGGCAAGAATTTAGGTCTTTTGATCCAATTCAAAAAGTTAGATATAAAGGCTCACTTACAGACAAGACAAGTAAACTATAATAGACTCGTGGGCACTCGACATTTTTTGACATTTTTTTATAATTGAGGTGATAAGATCAATGATTTCTCCCTTTTTTAAAAAGAAAGATTCAGTGGATAAGCAGTCCAAACCGGGTATGGTTCAAAAGGTGCAATTATCAGAAGAGCAGGGCGAGGAAGTAGAGGAACAGATTGCTGGCGAGACTTTAGCAGGAGTGGTTACTACAGGGAAAGCGTCGCTTGATAAAAAATCACTCGATTTGATCTTCTCCGTGGAGCAGATCATTCAGGCCAGACAGCATGCTGAGACGAATATTAATGAACTTCAGGATCGGTTGACTCATTCCAGCAGCCATGTTGAACGTTTGAACCGGGACATGAAGAATCTCAATAAAGTGATTGAGGAAAGAGAGAAGAACGTTCGAGAGCTTGAGCATAAATTGATTGAGAAGAATCTGAAAGTCGATCAAGTGCTGGAAGATTATCGGGAGCTTCAGACTACCCTTACTGCAGAGATTGAAGAATTAAAGAGTACGATCGATCTGGAGCATCAAAAGTATGTAAATCTGATCCAAAAGCATAACGAAGCTCATGCAGAGAAGCTCAAGAAGATGAATGATCTGGAAGAGAAGCTTGGACGGATTGAAACTGAGAACGCGCATTTAAGACAGAAATACGATACGATCCGCCAAGAAAAAGCATATCTCTCCGGTATGATCAGCGATTTTACCAATCGTATGACCGTTCCTTTTGGGAATGGAAGCACACTGGCGGGACGAAATGACGAAAACGGAGATACATAAGATTCATGGCAATGAATGAACCGAGCACTGTTCTAATGATTGAGTTGCTGTCGCTTGAGCATGAACAGGCCGGTTATCAGATTGAAGTAGGTTTAACCCGTGATATTGGGTATGCCAGACGCATGCTAAACATAGACGAATTTACATATGAACAACTAAACGCGCTGGCTCCCTTTTTCGGGGAAAGAATGAGATTGTCATTGTATCCGAAGTGGGATCCATTTCGCAACAGTTATTACAGCACACTGATTATTATGAACCAAACCTTCAGCGAAACCATGTATTTTGCCTGCTCTGAATATTATGTGTCTCAGCTTCTTCAATTAAAGCAAGTGAACGATCCCCATGTACAGGAAGAGATTACTGTTGAAACTACGCCACCCTCTATACCTCCAGCACGCAGGCTAAGAAAGAAGAGCAAAAAACGGGTTGGAAGACTTAGACTGCAGAGTATCATGTTCGCTTGTTTAGTAGTTATATTGTTGTCTCTTCGAATGGGTGGTCAAGATATGGACCGTGCAGAAGGATTGGAAGGTCCCTCACTAGGCGCCAGCGCTGAGGGGATCGAGAAAATAGTCTCGCTACCGTTCATTCCTCCTATTGGTAAGATAGAAGCGAGCCCTAGCCAGCAAGAGGAGTCTGAGCCTACGCCAGAACCTTCTAAACCTACACCAGAACCTACAGAGCCTCCTCAAGAACAAACACAGCGGTATGAGGAGATTAAATTAACCGGGAATAAATACACCTATAGCCTGCCGAAAGGTTACGTGGCCTTGTCATTTGATGATGGTCCGTCGAAGTATACGAAAGAAATCGTAGATATTCTAGTAGAACATGAGGTGGCAGCCACCTTTTTATTTGTTGGGAATAAGGTCGCTCATAATGTGGAAGCGGTTAAGTATGCGAGTGAACATCAGATGTCGATTGGAAGTCATTCGTGGGATCATAGCAAGATGACCGACAATGGGGCTAACGAGAATCAGAATAATTTGGCGAAGGCTAACCAGGCATTGGAGCAAATCATTCAATCGCCGATTACTGTTTTTCGGCCGCCATATGGTGCGATTAATGATAAGTTAGCAGCCAAAGTGACAGAACAGCAGATGAAAGTATTGTTATGGAATCGTGATTCCGAGGATTGGAGACGCAAGACCCCGGAAGACGTCATTCAATTTGTTCATCATACTGATCCGTCCGGTGCTGTATATCTTTTTCATGAAAAGAAGATTACCGTAGAGGCATTGCCTGCTATCATTCAGTATCTAAAAGGCAAAAACATGAAATTCGTCATTTTTAAATAACATCAATGATCCATGATTGGGTCTTATCTTAGAATAAGAGTAGCTGTTACAGGGTTATGATCGCTGTGTTCAAAAGATAGGTCATGGCCCTGTACGCCACTTATTGTGATATTCGGTGAAACTAGGAAGCCATCAATTACAGCCCGGAAATTCACACCTTCTGAATAAGCTACATCAAGTGTCCGGACGGACGGCACTTTAGCATCGACAGCCCATTGAAAGCCCTCCGGTTTGAAATCTTCAGGGAACTGCTGCAGCCATTCTGGCCAAGCTTGTGTAGTCTCAAAGGCCTCAGGGGTTGTGCCCGGTAATGAATGATTCCAGTCTCCGCCTAAGATGAGGTAATTGCCTTTATCATTCTCTCTCTGAATATAAGTAGAAAGATATTCTAATTGCTGCTTGCGAATCGTTCCCCCTTGGTCAAAGGCTGATAAATGAAGGTTGATCAGGATCAGCTCTTTCCCGTTATCGACGGGGAATCTGCTCTCCAAAAAGGCGCGGTCAAGTTCAAATAGTTGACGAGGCCAGCTTTCTTTTCCCGGAAGATCATATCTAACGTTACTTGTGCTACCGAATTTAGATAAGGTTAATAAACCGCTATTTACTGAGCCCATCGGATCAAGAACGGGAATCGGTACCCAAGGCACCTTGTAGTTCGTTGCGAATACGTTGCTGTAATCAGAGAAGGTATTCGATAACAAGGAGACCTCATCTATATGGTTGCTACGAGAAGAATCGAGATCTACCTCCTGCAACATAAATAAATCTGAGCCTGAAGTGGTCATTAGAGAGGCTATTGCCACAAGATTTGTCCTCGTTTGTTCCTCGCTGCTTGAACGTGATTTGGTCCCGCCATCCATAAAGAAATCCTGATCCTTATCCAGCCCAGCATAGCCAATATTAAAGGTGGTTATTGCAAAAGGTTCTCCCTGCTTCATCATTTGTTCCTGATTATGGTTTACCGTTAATGGAGTAGTCTCCTTCGGCTTATAATCGGTAATGGTAATATACAGTAAAAAGCCACCAAAGATTAGAACGGCAGCTAGAAGGGCAAAACCGATGATTTTTATTGTGGTTGAGCTCATTTGATTCGATCTCTCCTCAGATGTAATTTCATAGAACGGACTTCTAATGGTGTAAACTTCGACGCTTCGCTACAACTCCCCTTGTTTAAATAAAAAAAATTTGAGACAATGAGTAGTGATGGACTGAACTTTAATGTTTTGAAAAGAGGATAACGAATGAATATGGAATCCATTTATGGATTAACTTTTGATCAACTGGCGGCATGGCTGTTAGAACGTGGACATAAAAAATTTCGAGCTACGCAGGTCTGGGATTGGCTTTATCGGAAGCGGATTACAGAATTCTCAGAAATGCTCGATGTAAATAAAGATTGTGTAGAATTATTGGAGCAGCACTATGTGATCCATACGTTGGAAGAACATGTGAAGCAGGAGTCTGCGGATGGGACGATCAAGTTCCTATTCCGTTTGAAGGATGGCAACCTGATCGAGACGGTGCTCATGAGACAGAAATACGGTTTGTCCGTATGTGTCACTACTCAGGTTGGATGTAATATCGGCTGCAGCTTTTGTGCTAGTGGACTGTTAGCGAAAAGTCGTGATCTTTCCAGCGGTGAAATTGTAGAGCAGATTATGAAGGTTCAGCAGCATTTGGATGCAGCAAACCTCGAACAAAAGGTTAGTCACGTTGTAGTCATGGGAATTGGCGAACCGTTCGACAACTTCAAGAACCTGCTCGATTTCTTATCGATTATTAAGGACCACAAGGGACTAGCCATCGCAGGAAGAGGTATTACTGTATCGACGAGTGGGCTTGCTAACAAAATCGTTGAATTTGCCGATGCGAATACACAGGTGAACTTGGCAGTATCGCTTCACGCGCCTAATAATGAGCTGCGGACGAAGATTATGAAGATTAACAAGGCCATTCCAATTGAGAAGCTAATGGAGTCCATAGATTATTATTTGGAAAAAACAAATCGCAGAATTACGTTAGAATACATTCTGATGAAGGATGTAAATGACGGCAAGGAGCACGCGCTTGAGCTGACCGAGCTAATCGGCGACCGGCGCCAGCTCGTCAATGTGAACTTGATTCCTTATAATCCAGTCGATGAGCACAGTCAATATCAAAGAAGCGAGCGGGAGACCGTACGAGCCTTTTTTGATACCTTGAAGAAGCAGGGCGTCAGCGTAAGCACTCGTCTGGAGCATGGTGTAGATATTGATGCTGCCTGCGGACAATTGCGAAGCAAGCAGATCAAGAAGTCGAAAGCTATGGCTTGAGGGACGGGCGACCCCTTCATGCAGCTTTTTGTGATACAATGACGTGGCAGGTATTAGGAAAAGAGGTTGATTGAGCAATGTTGACATTTACAAGCTACAACGTGGAGAATGTTAAAGATCCTTTTGGTATACTAACCGGTAAACGGTATGAATTCGTGGTTCAACTGGATGTTCCAGAAGATGATGAGCTCTATGTAGAGAACGGAGTATCCGCTAGAGCGATTATTAAAGTGGATGAAGATCAAGTTAGCATCGTGAGTTATGATCTACAGGAGACAACAACAGGTCAGTTGCTTGACTTTGATATGGAAGAGGACGAGGAAGCAGCATTACTCCTTTTCTGTAAAGAGCATTTGCCAGAATAATGATGCAGCATTGACATCCTTGCCCAATGTTCAATTGTGGCAGGGATTTTTATTTAAATATAAGAAAGTATAGGTTTTGCACCTATACTTTAATTTTTATATTTCTCGCTTAAACGCTTACCGTCCTTACAAGGACGCCGAAGGCGTTTATGCTTGTCGCATGAATGTGAAATATAGGTTAAAATATTAAAAAGCATCCAAAATAGGAGTTGTATACATGTCTAATGAAGAAGTGTTCTTGACCAAAGAAGGATTGGCTCAATTAGAGGAAGAACTGAAGGAATTGAAGGGCCCAGGGCGCAAGGAATTGGCAGCACGGCTCAAATTGGCAATCAGCTATGGAGACTTGAAGGAAAATAGCGAGTACCATTCGGCCAAGGACGACCAATCGTTCATGGAGACTCGTATTATGATTTTGGAGAAAATGCTGACCAAAGCCAAGATCGTAGATGAGAGTCAGATGGATCTGTCAAAGGTTAGTATGGGTTGTATCGTTACCCTGAACGATATCGAATACTCCGAGAAGATTGAATATAGAATTGTAGGGGCTGCTGAAGCAGATGTCCTAAACAACAAGATTTCCTATGAAAGTCCGCTGGGCAAGGAATTGCTGGGTAAAAAAGTCGGGGATATCGTTAGTGTAAACGCACCAATGGGTATCATCAAATATGAATTGCTTGAAATCAAAATGATGTAACACATGATAAAAAGGTCTCAACCCCGTTAAAGGGGTTGAGACCTTTTTTAATTATAGGTAATGGCTATTGTGTATATTGATTTCAGATCTTAGACGTCTTGCTCTGTTGCGCTTATAGTTTAGAGTAACTTAGAGCAGAGGAGTACTGTTCATGATCCAGAGCGTGTTATCAACGTTGTATCAAGTCATCGTGCCATTATCCATTCCGGTGATCGTCGGTGCACTGCTTGGACGGTTTAAGAATTTGGATACCAAGCCGTTATTGACGCTCTATTTATACTTTTTAACACCGGCTATTATTCTTAATACACTGGCTACGGCCGAGATTTCTATGGATGATATTTACAAGACGCTCGCTTTTTCGCTGCTAAATCTGTGCTTTTTATGGGCGATTGCAAATATCATCGGAAAGTTATTGAAGCTCGGCCCCTCTGAAATATCGGGATTGACTCTGGTCTCGACATTTACGAATAGTGTGAATTATGGACTTCCCTTGGTGTTGCTGGCTTTCGGACAGCTTGGGCTCGATAAGGCTTCTGTGTATGTGATTGGGCAGATGATTATCGTGAATACTGTGGGCGTTTATTTTGCGGCTAGATCGCAGTTCTCGGTGAAAAATGCGGTAAAGTCCGTGTTCTCTCTCCCTGCCATCTATGCAGCTATGCTAGCACTTTTTCTTAGAATATTTGACCTGCATTTACCTTCTGAGCTTGCTACAGGGGTCTCCATGGTTGCCGGAGGTTATTCACCAGTCGTACTGGCGATTCTGGGTGCACAGATGGTCAAAGTACGAACCATGTCATCTGAACGTAAGGGTCAGTCTACTTTTTGGGCAGGGATGATCATTCGATTAATCTTAGCTCCACTAGTGGCCTACCTCGGATTATCTATTCTGCATATTGATGGTATTTTATTCTCTGTGCTGCTGATTCTGGCCTCCATGCCAGTTGCCGTCAACGCGGTGGTATTAGCGGAACGATTTGACGCCTCTCCAGAGCTGGTATCCAAATGTATTTTATGGACGACGCTTGCTTCCTTTCTTGTGTTGCCGATCCTTATTGTGCTAGTGCAAAGGGCGTAAAGACAAAAAGGACCCCTCTTTCATTTCTGAAAGATAGGGTCTTTTTTTACTGTTACTTAACCTAGTGCTTAATCTCTTAGAAGTCGAAATTATCAGGGTCAGGACCTACCCGTTGATCTTGGTTCAGGGCGTTGATTAGATTCATATCCTCTTCTGTTAACAGAAAATCAAACACATCTACGTTTTCGATGATCCGGTGCTCTTTAGTAGACTTTGGAATGGTAATAATTCCACGCTGCAGGTCCCAACGGATAATCACTTGAGCTACGGATTTACTGTATTTAGCTGCAATTTGTTTCAGTACAGGCTGATCCAACAATTGCCCTTGCATTAATGGAGACCAAGCCTCCAGTTGAATTCCTTGTTCCTGGCAGAAGCTAAGCAGCGCTTGCTGACTCAAATAAGGATGGAGCTCCACTTGGTTTACCATCGGCTTAATTTCCGCATCCTTCATCACATCTTCAAGATGATGGATCTGGAAATTGCTGACCCCAATCGCTTTTACGCGTCCCTCTTTATACAAGGTTTCAAGTGCTCTCCAAGTCTCTTTATATTTTCCTTTTACAGGCCAGTGGATAAGATATAGATCAAGGTATTCAAGTCCAAGCTTAGCTAGGCTAGCTTCGTAAGCGGCAATGGTTTCTTCGTAGCCCATATCTGCAGTCCAGACCTTTGAAGTTACGAAGAGCTCTTCTCTGGACAGGTTGTTGTCCTGCAAAGCTTCTTTGATCGCTTGACCTACGCCAGTCTCATTCTGATAGATCGCTGCTGTATCGATGCTGCGGTAGCCGTGTGCAATAGCAGATTTGACCGCTTGGATCAGCTCAGAGCCTTCTTCGACTTGAAATACACCAAGTCCAAGCCAAGGCATGTTTACCCCGTTGTGTAATGCAGTTGTATCCTGTAGATGTTGAGCCATAATAAAATTACCTCCTGAGATATTTAAAAGTTTGATTGGTATGTTAAGGCAAGGCTGATTAAGCAGCCTCAGACTGGAGAAGAGTCTCATCTTTCTTCTCCAGCGCACGACTCCAAGCGGTTAGGAATACAGCGGATAGAACCATTATAGCACCCACCCAAGTGGTATGAATCAGTCCCATATGATCCGTCACAATACCGCCAAGATAGGCGCCAATGGCGATACCAGCGTTAAAAGCAGCAATATTTAGCGCAGAAGCGACGTCTCTCGCACTCGGAGCATATCGATCTGCAAGTGTAACTACATGTACCTGTAGACCGGGTACGTTCATGAAGGCTAACAATCCCATAAAGAAGATCGTGAGTAATGCAGCCACTTTATAGGGTGCAGTAAAGGTTAAGACGAACAGTACAACAGCTTGTATAGCAAACATGTAGAACAGGGCATTCATAGGTTTACGGTTAGCTACTTTGCCTCCAATGACATTGCCAATGGCAATAGCTATGCCATATACAAGAAGGATGATGGCAACGGTACTCTCTTTGAAACCGCTGATTTCATGAAGAAGTGGAGATAAATAAGTAAAGACTACAAAGGTACCTCCATACCCTAAAGCAGTGATTGCGAAGGCAAGCAGTAACCGTCCGTTCTTCACGAGTTTGACTTGTTCGCGAAGCGGTGTTCGGGTTCCTTTGCGCAGCCCTGTGGCAGGGACCAAGATCAGATTACCGATGAGCGCTATAAGCCCGATGGCAATAATGGCGATGAATGCAGCTCTCCAGCCTAACTGTTGCCCTAGAAAGGTACCCAGTGGCACACCGGTAACAGTAGCTACGGTTAGCCCTGTGAACATGATCGCAATAGCGCTGGCTTTACGATTCTCAGGCACAAGGTCGGCGGCAATGGTCGAAGCAATCGACATGAACAGACCATGCGAAAGGGCAGATATTACTCTAGCTATTAGCAGAATTGTAATACTGTCCGCAGCCGCGGCAAGGCTATTGCCGATAATAAATACAATCATAATGATAAGCAATAATGTTTTGCGCGATATCGCCGTGGTCAGCGACGTTAAGATTGGGGCGCCAAAGGTTACCCCTAAAGCGTACAAAGTAACAGTTAATCCAGCTGTGGTCAGCGGTATATTCAGGTCATCGGCGATTAAAGGCAGCAGCCCTACACTGATAAACTCGGTGGTTCCGATCGCAAAGGCGCTAATGGCTAAAGCCAGGAGTGCCAGGGTACTTCTTTTTTGGTTTAACAACATGTCTCTCACTCCTACACTCTGATAATCACCGGCCGGTAAGTGCAATTATGAAGGCATGAGTCATTTAAGTATAGTACGTACTTTAAAGTGCTATAGGTACTAAAAAGTACCTATAAGAAATCACCTAAGGATATTGTCATCCATTCCTAGAAAATTATCCGCAAAAAAGCGTTGGGTCTCCTTCAGTTGAAGGGAATGCCAACGCTTTGATGATTGATCTATTATGTTCAGTATGTTATTCGAAGCTGTATTTGATTCCCCATTGTTCTCTAACATTACTCATAATGTCCATGACATCTAAAGAGAGATTAAGGGTTTCCTGGTTGCCTTTTGCCGCGATATAGCGCTGCATATCCTCGATTTCGTATTGCAGCGCTTTGGAAGTATCGCCGGCTTCAATCGTTTCTAGGGTGCCATCTAAATATTGAATCGTAGCTTTGGAGGCCCGTGGGAAATTATCTACGGTAATAAAGCCAAGTTCTCCAGCAACGACGCCGCGTTTAGGCATTTTGGAGCGCATGGTAAGGGAGATGACCGCCATTTCATCCGCATCGTTGTTCAGAATGATTCCGGATTGTTCATCGACGCCTGTCTCAAAACGTTTCACTGTCGTTAGAATTTCCTGTGGCTGTTTGGACAGGAAGAATCTTGTGAAGGACAAGGCATACGTCCCAATATCCAGCAGCGCCCCTCCAGCCAAATCTTTGCTGAAGAAACGGTTGTTCACATCATATTCTTTATGGCTGCCAAAGGAGACTTGCACCATTTTGAGGCGTCCGATCTTACCTTCATCCACGATTTTCCGTAGCTTTTTGTACAGTGGCATATGGTAGATGGTCATAGCCTCTGCGACGACTAAGCTTTTTTGTTTAGCAAGCTCGGCGATTTCCTGCAGTTGTTTGCTATTTACGGTGATCGCCTTTTCACAGAGGACATGTTTGTTATTCTGCAAGCTTTCTATGATGTATTCGTAGTGGTTACTATGTGGTGTTGAGATGTAGACGACATCAATTTCTGGATCTTGCAGCATTTCGCTGTAATTGCCATAAGCCTTCTCCACTCCATATTGGCTCGCGAACGCCTGGGCTTTCTCTAAGGTTCGTGATCCTACCGCATATAAAGTTCCGCCGATGTCATTTAGAGCAGCCGCAAATTCAGTAGCGATACTTCCCGGGCCGATGATTGCCCACTTCAGATTGTTCATGGTTAGCACCTCGCCTGTTTTGATTGTTTGAGCTTACTTGGAGATTACCTTGATTCCATTTGAACCAGCCACAAGTGCTGAGGTAACTTCTTTCGTGAATAGGGAGGTCTCAATGACCCCGTTAATGGCTTTGAGTTCAGTTTGAAGAGCAGTGCTATCCTCTACCTTGTCAAAAAAGACATCCAGCAGCACATTGCCGTGATCACTGACCGTATACCCATCCTTACTTGCGCTTGTTCGAATCTCAGGCTTGCCGCCCAGCGATTTCACGGAATGTTGAACATAACTAAGAGCATCCATAACAATTTCCAATACTACGGGATGCTTGAAGGTTAGCTTGTTCACAAGTTTAGTTTCATCTACCAGCAATATATAATGATCCGCCATACTAGCAATCAGTTTTTCTTTCGTATGAATGCCGCCACCACTCTTAAGCGCATGCAGTTGCTCATCCACCTCATCACAGCCGTCAAAAGCAACAGCTATTCGGTCAACGGACCAAGTGGGTACAACCTGCAATCCATTTTGGACACAGAGTGAAGCTGTAGTGAAGGAGGGGGTAACTACCTTTACCCGAAGATCTGCTTCTTTAATATTCCCGATTAAATAGGAAACCGTACTACCCCCACCAAGACCAATGGTTGTGTCGTTCTCAATATACTTTAGAGCTTCTGCGGCGCAACTTTTCTTTCTAAAGTCCATATTCAAAGCCGGTCATCTCCATTAAAAAATTGATAATCTGCACATTTGTGCAATATAATAAAAAATGTGCAAAATAATCGTCTACAGTATAGCTAGGGGTTATGGATTCGTCAAATCCTTGAAAAAAGCGAGGAGTTCTATCATGGATCGAAAAGAAGACAGAAAGCTGCTCATTAAGATTGCACAAATGTATTATGAGCAGAATTTAACGCAAAGTGAAATTTCTAATGAACTTGGCATATATCGCACCACCATAAGTAGGATGCTGAAGAGAGTCCGTGAAGAGGGCATCGTTACAATCACCATCAATTACGATATTGGAGATCATTGTACACTGGAGCAGGAATTGAAAGAACGCTTCGGGCTGAAGGAAGCCATTGTTGTAGAGGTAGACCCGGCCCAGTCCGGGGTGATCAAGCGTAAAGCCATTGGACAGGCTTGTGCAAGATGGCTGGAGCAAGTGGTTCAGCCGAAAGATACGATTGGGTTCTCTTGGGGAAGCAGCTTAGCTGCCGTTGTAGACAATCTGACCCTCGGACAGAGGCCTTTTGTAACCTGTGTTCCTACGGTGGGTGGTCCATCTGGAAAGATGGAGAGCGGATACCATGTCAATAATATCTGCTACCAAGCTGCCTTAAAGTGGGGTGCGCGCTCATTAATGATTGACGTGCCAGCGATCACGGAGCAAAAGGAAACCAGAGATCAACTGATGCGTTCGCAGTATTATCAGACCATTGCGAAGGCATGGGATCGGCTGGATATCGCTATATTCGGCATTGGATCACCGGAAATTAAAGGCGAAGAGGCATGGCGCGGATTTTATGGCGATGCTGTGATTGATGAGCTGGAGGACGGGAAAGTAGCTGGTGATATTTGCTCGCGTTTTTATGATGGCAATGGATTGCCTGTACGCACAGCAATATCGGACCGAACGTTGACCATTGAGCTGGAGCAGATCAGACGAGCGAGGTACGCTATTGGTGTAGCGGAATCGCTGGAGAAGGCTTCGGGGATCTTGGGCGCTCTAAATGGCGGGTATATGAATGTGCTCGTAACGACCGAAGAAACGGCGCAGAAGATCTTGGAGTAACCACTACTAAATGTAAACAATTGAATTTCGTGAAAATAACCTGAAAATGGTATGCAAAACACTAAAGATTTTGCTTGTAAGCACCAGACAGAGCGTGTAAGATATACAAGGTATTCATATCGAACATTAATAAAACTCATATAATCTTGGGGATATGGCCCATAAGTTTCTACCGGATAACCATCGTAATTATCCGACTATGAGTGAAATAGCGCATCTAGGGTTCCGCTTTCTTCTTTGGAGGAAAGGTCTGGACCGAGCGATGCGGACACTATGTAGTGTTACACCACTAAGGGACAAAAGCCCAGAAGGACAGATTCACTTGAGAGAAACGACTCAAGGGATTTGTCCTTTTTTTGTTTTTTTAATGAAGAGGAGAGATTAGTTCACGATGAAAGTACTTCAAGAGCGCATTAGACAAGAGGGTCTTATTTTATCAGATACGGTACTGAAGGTAGATTCATTTCTGAATCATCAGGTCGATACGGAGCTAGCGCTGCAAATCGGTCAGGAGTTCAAAAAGTTGTTCGGTCATCAACCGATCACTAAGGTGATTACGATTGAAGCTAGTGGGATTCAGTTTGCCATGGCTACTGCGATTGCATTAGGTGTACCGTTTGTTTATGCGAAGAAAAAGAAAGCAGTAACGCTCTCAGAGGCTGTCTACTCAGCGCCTGTACATTCCTTTACTCGCCAAGAGGATTATCTGGTCAGTGTCTCTCAGAAATATCTTGGGCCGGATGACAAGGTGCTTATTGTGGATGATTTCCTCGCTACTGGTGCTGCACTTGTGGGACTGGTTGATATCGTAAAAGAGGCGGGAGCAGAGCTCCTTGGCGTCGGTTGTGTCATTGAAAAGAGCTTCCAGGAAGGCCGAAGCCTTCTGGAGAACAGAGGCATAGAAGTCCATGCCTTGGCCCGTATTGCATCTATGTCACCAGGTGAAATTCACTTCATTGATAATGAAAGCTCATTAGAGAAAATCAAGGAGAGTGCGGGATGTTAAGCAAGCAAAAGGTATTTACGTTAGGTCTTCAGCATGTCCTAGCCATGTATGCAGGAGCAGTAATTGTACCGCTGATTGTTGGGGGTGCCTTGAAGCTAAATGGGACTCAAATGGCTTACCTCATCGCAGCCGATTTGTTCACTTGCGGATTGGCTACATTGCTGCAAATAATGGGCACCAAGTATTTTGGTAGCAGGCTCCCAGTTATTCTTGGATGTACCTTTACAGCCGTTGGCCCGATTATTGCGATTGCCTCGACACATAATCTGGCGACTGCGTACGGTGCGATCATTATTTCCGGTTTGTTCGTTGTTCTTGCGGCCCCGCTTTATGGGAAGCTGCTGAAGTTCTTCCCGACCATTGTAACGGGTTCTGTCGTGACCATTATCGGGTTATCTCTTATTCCAGTAGCCATGAATAACGTTGCTGGCGGAGAAGGCAGCGCTGATTTTGGACAACCCCGTAATTTGCTGCTTGCACTGATTACACTACTTGTCATTTTAGCAGTTAACCGTTTCGCCACTGGATTCCTGCGCTCGATCTCAGTTCTGGTAGGTCTTGTGGTGGGTACAGCGATTGCTTATGGAATGGGTATCGTTAACTTTTCTACGGTAGGTGACGCTTCTTGGGTAAGCATGGCACAACCGTTTTACTTCGGATGGCCTGAATTCAGTCTTACTGCAATCTTCACTATGATCATCGTTAACATTGTTAGTATGGTGGAGTCTACTGGGGTTTATTTTGCAGTTGGTAAAGTAATTGATCAGAAAGTTGAACAGAAGCAGATCGTAAACGGACTGCGTTCCGAGGGAGTAGCAATTATGCTGGGCGGAATTTTTAATGCCTTCCCATACACTGCTTTTTCTCAAAATGTGGGTTTGATTTCGCTGTCTCGCATTAAGACCCGTAATGTTATTTTTGCCGCTGGCGGGATCATGATTGTACTAGGACTCCTGCCTAAGCTGGCTGCCTTGACGACGATTGTACCGAATGCCGTACTTGGTGGAGCCATGATTGTCATGTTCGGATCGGTTGCCGTTTCCGGGATATCCATTCTATCCGATGTGGATCTCCGTAAGGATGGTAATCTACTGATTGCTGCTTGCAGTATTGCTGTTGGCTTAGGTTCAGCGACACTTCCTGCAATGTTCGCAGAGCTGCCTGAATTTGCGCGGATGCTGCTGCAAAACGGTATCGTATCCGGTTCGCTTACAGCGATTGTGCTGAACATTGTCCTCTCCAAGACAAAGGATGATGTGCAGGTAGAGGATAACACCGTACCTGTTCTTGCTAAGGAATCTCAAGTGTCCTAAACTTAAGCTTAGATTAGCTTGCAAAAACGAAAAAAAAAGATCTGACTCAGCTTCATGGCATGAGTCAGATCTTTTTTTTTATATAATAATTAATTCCACACGACGCAGAAGGCGTCTATACTTGCGATTAACGTTTACTATGTTTGATTAATGTACCTATATTGCGCGCGGTGCGCTCCATGTTGAAGGAAGCATCGGTGAGCGCTTTATCTAACGTACATACTCCAGGCACGATGGAGAAGAACATATCGATACCATGCTCGTACACGGCTTCTACGCCAGTACCGAGGGAACCCGCTAAGGCAATAACAGGTACACCGGCGGCTTGTGCTACTTTGGCAACACCAATCGGTGTTTTACCATAGACGGTTTGGCTATCCATACCCCCTTCGCCTGTGATGACATAATCCGCATCTTTCACTTTATCCGCCAGCTTCATGGCATCGACGACGATGTTCACGCCTCGCTTCAACCTGGCTCCCAGGAAGGCCATTACGCCAGCACCAAGTCCACCTGCTGCACCCGCACCTGCTGTATCATTCACTTCTTTTCCGAGATCGCGCTCAATGATGTTTGCTAAACGTGCAAGATTTGCATCCAATTGCTTCACCATGTCGGGTGTTGCACCTTTTTGCGGACCGAAGATGGCGGATGCCCCGCGCTCACCAGTTAACGGATTGTCTACGTCACATGCGGCTACCACTTGTACACCTTGGAGTCTCGGATCTACATGATCACTATCAATACGGGTAACTTCACTTAGCGATCCTCCACCGTATCCAATCTCCGTTCCATCTTCTCGCAGGAAGCGGAATCCAAGCGCTTGTGCCATGCCTACACCGCCATCGTTGGTTGCACTGCCACCAAGACCCATAATAATAGAACGTACGCCTGCATTCAGCGCATGAACGATAAGCTCTCCTGTACCCTTTGTCGTGGTGATCAACGGATTACGCTCTTCCTTCGGCACAAGTCCAAGTCCAGAAGCAGCTGCCATCTCAATAATCGCGGTCTTTCCATCTCCCATAATTCCATAAAATGCAGTGACAGGCTGACCGAGCGGCCCTGTTACGTCACAATGTACAATTCGTCCGCCTGTCGCATCGACGAGTGACTGAACTGTACCTTCGCCGCCATCTGCCATCGGAACTTTAATATATTCTGCATCGGGAAAAGAGGTACGAAGTCCTCGTTCTATAGCCTCACAGGCTTCCATTGCAGTCATACTTTCTTTAAATGAATCTGGCGCCAAAACAAACTTCATGCTCTTCACATCCTTTTGTGTTGTTCATACTTCAATAGTTGTTATAAGAACCATTGGAATACACCGAATACTAATGTCGAAACGATCGCTAGTGTTAGGCCAATTGCGGTTTCATAAGGAATTAATTTCAGACGCTCTTTCATCTGCATGTTCACACTGCCACCTGTTGCGTGGAAGAAGCTACCATGAGGCATGTGGTCTAATACAGTCGCACCAGAGTGAATCATTGCTCCTGCTCCTAGCGAAGCTACGCCAAGTCCCATGATGGTGGAGCCGAATACAGAGCTTGCTACGGCTGTACCTGCTGTTGTCGATGCTGTTGCAAGAGACATTAATGCACCACTGATTGGAGCAAGCAAGTATGCCGGTAGGCCAGATGCAGTAAGGCCGTCGATAATAACATCCTTTAATTGTGAATTTGCAATGATACCAGCTAGTGTACCTGTCCCGATTAACATGACGGCTACACCCGTCATTTTGCCAAGACCAAATACAGCGAATTCATTTAACTTCTTAAATCTTCCCATTGCAATGGCGCCTACGATACCTCCTACTGGAAGCGCGATAACTGGATCGATTACGATGCCTGCAATTGGACGAAGGGATAACAAGATAATGGCTACAAGTGGAGCTAGAAAGGCTGTAAAGAAGCTTGGAAGCTGCTCATTCGGATTATTCGTTACCTCAGAAGCTTCTACTTTACTGCCTTTATTGTTTAAACGTTTTGCGATGAAGTACGTTACGATAATCCCGAATACGGCTGGGATTATACCTGCTGCCATCAACGAAGTTAATGGAATGTGAAATGCATCTGATGCGGCAATCGCATTCGGGTTAGGTGACATGATGTTACCGGCTTTACCGCCGCCGATCATAGCGATCAGAATTGCCAATTTCGATAGATTCGCACGTTGTGCAATAGCTAATGCAATGGGTGCTACAGTAATAACAGCCACATCCACGAATACGCCGACCGCTGTAAGCACCATTGTTGCTAAGGCTAATGCGAGTAATGCCCGTGTCTCGCCGGCCTTCTGAACCAACGTCTCTGCAATCTTTTTCGCCGCGCCTGATTCAATCAATACACCTGCTAACACACCTGCTGCCAAGATGCGAAGCACGGCAGGAATCATCCCTTTGGCACCATCCATCATCAGTGTAATGGTATCCACCATACTCACGCCGCCGATTAAACCACCTACTAACGCACCGATCATCATGCCGTAGGCTGGCGGTACTTTTTTCAATATTAGAACGATTGCCACAACCAATGCAGCTAAAGCACCTAAAACGCTTACACTCACTGTCATGAGTTATTCCTCCCCAGTTTTACACAGAGTTGTATATATCGATATGTGGTTTGAGCTCATACCTATACTTTAGCGAATATTTGTAAGCGTTTCATTAGGCGGAGAAATAAACATTTCGCATCGATTGATGTCTTTTTTTGTGCATATGCACATATATCCTCTTATTCATCACAAGACATAGCAGAATGCTCCAACAAATATAACCAACGCGCACTCATGAGTAGGAACAGCTCCTGATAATTTCTTGGATCTTTCCCTGTGAGCTCGGTTATACGCTGGAGTCGGTAGCGTAACGTATTCCGATGAATGCGCAGTCGTTCAGCGATATGCTGTTGCTCCCCACTTTCGAAGTAAAATAGATCTAATGTCTGCTGAAGCTCACCACTACGATCCTCCTCCACAAAATGCGCCCATAGCTGCAGCAACTCCTCCGACATCCAATTATGTACACTCGGAACGACCATCGTCTCCAGTTGCAGATCCGTTGCATAATAAACCGGCTCATCCGGATATATTGCATAGCCTGCACGCATCGTATCTTCTGCGGATTGAATGGACTTCATCATCCCTTGAATCCCTGTAAAAGGTTTGCCTACCGCGATACGTAGTGGAGAAATCTCCTTTACATCTAACCAACGTCTTATCTGGTGAATTCCTTCACATATATCCGTATGCGGCTTCCGCTCATGGAGATGCTCCTTGACCAGAATAACTTGTCTGGCATTACGAATGGTAATCAATTGAACAGCCGGGCGTCCTTCTAATACATCAGTTACCCGCTTCATTGTTGCCATTAGATCCTCTTCATTACGATTAATTAATTCAATGATGCATGCGATATGAGGCTTATCCACCTGAAAATGAATCTGCTGTGCTTGATGTCGCAATGTTTGTACGTTCCCCTCATCGCCATTCATCACCGCGAGTAGGAAATTCTCCTTCATTCGTTTGTCCCATTGAGCCTGCTCTAACAGCTTCATATGCTCAAGATACATTTCCGCCGTCATCTTCACCAATTCACCATACTTCGTCACTTCCTTTGGATCACCAGTAATCCCAATAACACCAACAATCTCATTCTCAAACTCAATAACAAGGTTCGTGCCGGGCAATACCCCCTGCAATCTAGCGGCGCTCTCCTGATCAATCTCGAATCTGCCACGACGCTCTATCGCGAGTAATGCACCCTCATGTGATTGCCCTAACCGCTTACCATCTCCAGACCCAATAATTCGTCCTCGCTTGTCCATAACATTGACGTTGTACCCAATCACATGCATCGTACGTCGAACAATTTCCATCGCAACTTCTTTTGTCAAACCCCTCATGGCTACTACCTCCTATTTAGAAATTCTCTATGCGAACTCTTGTGAACACTCTTTTCCTAGTTCATGCGCGATATAATATACCTCTAAGATCTTATCATTATCACAAGCCGGGTCTGATTGAAACACTACAAGTATATATTGCGGAGAATGGAGATCATAATCGAACGGGAGTGTGGAATGATGTGGCGCAAGTAATCCTCCTCTTCTAATTGCCAACCTCTTTTTATAGGCATAAAATTAGTTGAGCATGTATAGATAAATTAGGACAGGGATGGAGTAGGAATGAATGAGAAAGCAGGAATGAATGATAAAATTGTCATGCCATTATGGACGATTTGCCTCTTTATTGTAGTGATGAACACAACGATGTTTAATGTATCGCTTCCAACCATTATTCAGGATCTCCAAATTTCTGCTGACCTAGGCTCATGGGTCATTTCCAGCTATTCGATTGGATACGCGTTGTCGACGGTTATTTATAGCCGGTTATCCGACTTGGTGCCGATTCGCAAGCTCTTGACCATTGGCTTAATTACGCTTGGGACAGCATCAGTGTTTGGATTGTTCGCACACGACTTTAATATGCTATTGATTACAAGAATCCTACAATCTGCGGGCGCCGGATCTATGGCTGGATTGGGGCTTGTACTCGCCAGTCGCTATGTTCCGATTGAAAGACGCGGCGCTGCTATTGCGATGATCTCGGCGGGTAGTGCAATGGCCTTTGGTTTGGGCCCTATTGTCGGAGGCGTCATCAGCCAGTACTTTGGCTGGAATGGATTGTTCGGCATAACTTGCCTTGTGCTTATCGTGCTGCCGGTACTGCTGCGGTTATTGCCTAAGGAACAGCCACAGCCTGCAAGCTTTGACATCCTGGGGGCGGCGCTGACCGTGGTAAATGCAGCAAGTCTGCTGGTAGCTGTAACTACCCAGTCGCTTGTATGGCTAGCGGTGGGTGTAGTGTCTATTATCGTGCATGCCTTACATCTAAAGAAGGCTAAGGAATCATTCATTAATCCGCAGCTGCTTACCATGCCGGGTTACTTGAAACTGGTTGCCGTAGGCTTTTGTATTCTGGTACTGAACTTAGGGAACTTGTTCCTGATGCCGCTTGCGCTCGCTAATCTGTTCGATAAATCAGCGCTGATGATTGGTTTGTATATCGCACCGGGAGCGCTATTATCTGCATTTCTGACCCGTTATGTGGGACGTTTTATTGATCGGTACGGTAATATACGTTTCTTAGTGATTGGACATTGTATACTTGCAGCCGTTATGGCTGTGTTTGCCCTGAATCTTTCTGTATCACCTGTAGTACTGCTGCTAGGTTATCTATGCTTCTCTCCCGCTTTCTCAGCTACGATGGCATCCTTAAACAATGAAACTTCTATAGTTCTTCCAAGGACTTGGATTGGTTCTGGTATGGGGCTTTTACAACTGGTTCAATTCTTCGGAGGCTCTGTATCTGTTGCAGTCTGCGGGCTTTTGCTGCATGCTCAGCGTGATATCTCCCCTGCAAAAGCATATCAGCATGTATACGGCGTGTTGCTCTTCGTTAGCTTGTGCTCGTTAGGAATTCTTCTTTTATATAGACGTTCTAACGCCAAGAGTAAGGTTGGGCAGTCTATGCACGCCTAGAACTGAAACGAAAAGGTAATAAAGACGTATCAGATGCTATAGCAGAACTAAGGAAGGAATGGTAATAATGGACAATGGGATGAATGTAATCTTATTTGAAAAAATGCCGGAAGGCGGGCTGCGAGTCATTGAGGAACGCACGTGGAGCATGAATATGATCGCAGCGCTAGAGCATGTCAATTATATTGTGGTTGGCAGTGTTGAATATGAAACGGTTGAAGGACGGCTGAATGTAGATGAAGGCAAGCTGGAGCTTTTACTTGTTCCGATGCACAACGAATGATTGAGATAAGGGAAGGAGAACCTTACGATGTCTAAAGATGAAAAGGATAAGGAATTAGCGGTATCCAAATTATTCACTTCTGATGGTAAGCCCATTCGAGTATTATCTACTTCGCTAGGCATAGCTTTGTTAGCGAATGCTATGTTTATTCCTGGCGGCGCAGGGGCTAGTGCAAATACTTCTGGAGATGAACCACAGCTAGTGTCCTGGTCTACCGAAGAGGTTAAAGCCTATTTTGACAAAAATGTGGATTGGAATATTCCATATCCGGAAGGTACACAAGAGGTAGAACAGGAAGGCCAAGGTGTTGTAACCAATAATGGAACGACGGTAGTGAATAACTATGGTGGATATCATTCAGGTTTTGGTTGGGATGACTTGCTACTATATCACATGCTGTTTAACAGTGGTGGCAATTACTCTTCCAGAGGATGGTCTAAGGACCGTCCAACTTATTATGGAGGCACGAGAACAACTTATAAGCCGCCTACCTATAGCAGTGAGAAATTCCAGAATAAGAAGGTTCCCGGTTCTGTTGTAAAGCCCAAAACATCGACTTCCTCCACAGGCTCCATTACGAGAAGAGGTTCTTCCTCAAAAAATGGAATCGGTGGCACTTCCAGCGGATTAAACTCTTCGAAGAACTCTAAATCTAGCTCAGGCTCGAAGTCCTCTTCGAGATCAGGCTCAAGTAAGAGTGGTTTTGGCGGATGAGTGAGCAGCAGAGGCAGAGTGTATTTGAAATTCTAGATCAGTCTGAGCTTGAAAGAGGTCAACGGGTCAAAGCGTTATATGAACTCGGGTTCACTTGGGCTGATCTTGAGGATGAAGAGTACTGGTTGGATGCAATTGCTCTAATGCACAGGGACACTTATAAGGAGCTTGAAGAAGCCTCATCAAAACTCTGGGCTATCCTCGATAAAGCGGTTCGCTATGTTCATCTAAAGCGCGATTTGTATGAACTGCTTGGGATTCCCCCTGTACTTTGGGAGATGCTTGACGGGTGTCCTATGCCAGAAGAAGGATTCATTAGTCGGTATGCCAGATTTGACTTTGCCATAGCCCATGATGGGACGATTAAGCTGCTCGAACTGAATGCGGATACCCCAACAGGTTATGTGGAAGCCTCGATAGCTACACCATGGATCTGTGAGCAAGCTGGAATGCAGAGTCCAAATCAAGGGATGAAGGCACAAGTTGCGGCAGCTTGGCAGGTAGAACGTCCGGATACCGCAGCTTGTGTGGCTTATGGATCTCATCTTGAAGATTCAGGTACGATAGAAGCATTAGTGAAGCACAGTGGTCTCGATATCCAGTGTGTGGATTGTCTTGATCTGTGGGTCGACAACGGAATTCTTAAGGATGGGGAGGACCGTGTGATCGAGCGGATGTTCGCTCTATATCCTAAAGAGTGGATGGCTGTTGATGAAGGCGGCGATGCCCTCGCCTATGCGGTAGAGCAAGGGAATCTTCAGCTCTTTAATGGTCCTCACAGTATATTGCTCCAATCCAAGGGGCTGGTTGCAGCGGTGTGGGGAATGTATGAGCTGGGCCTGCTATTCGACAAGGAAGAGCGAGAGACGATCTCGCGCTATATTTTGCCTACTTATAATAAGCCTGTATTCTCAGGGAACTTTGTGTCCAAATCTGTTTTTGGTCGTGAAGGGGGTTCGGTGCGCATGTTTGATGATATCGGTGCGCTAGAGCTTGAAGATGAAGACGGTTATGACAGTAGTCAGCTCTTCCCCACTGTGTATCAAAAAAGAGCCGATTTAGCACGGATAACGACATCAGAGGGTGAATTTCATCTGCTGACAGGCATGTTCGTGATTAACGGGAAGCCTTGTGGTATGCTCGGCCGAGCGGGTGGATTGATTACAGGCAATGCCAGTCATTTTATTGCGTTGGGAGTGAGATAATTGGATAAGAGTAAGAAAGCCCGAATTGGAGCCTTATGTATGATGCTTCTGACGGTACTGTTGCTTAGCGCATGTTCCAGTAATCAGGGCAGTGTATTTGATTCAGGAACAGCTGAAACTTCAGATAGTGTAGCACGGGTTCCGTGGGACTACCGGGTGGTAGAGAGTACCGTAGGGGATTTAATTGGGAGTGACATGACGGTTTTGCCGGATAATGAACTGCTCCCGAATGATGGGAATTATGCTACTGGTGATAAAATCTGGACACTTCAGTTCATGGACGCCGAGCTAATCACGGATGCCGATCAGAAGAACGAAGTCCGCCTGTCTTCATGGAGCACGATTAAGTCTTATGCAGATGAGAAAACGGCAGCAGAGGATCTTACCAATCTTAAAGTATCGGTAACCACTGATGTTGATCTTGTAGGAGTATACAAGACTAAGTATAAGGATAAGACAAGAAACTTTGCGGTGCTTGAGCTCCCTTCAGGTAATCGGATTAAGCAGCCGATTGATGATGAACGCTATACCGCATTAGAAAAAAAGAAGACCGCTTCCGTAGTCCTTGAGGAAGTACATGATTTTGCCGACTATGATTCGGCTTATGCGAAATTTCGGGGGTGGGCGAAGTGACGATGGTGGTTAATTTGGTAGTGAGTGTGTTTGTGATTATTCTTTTGCAATTGTTAGGCATGGTGATCTTTGGTTTGATGACTCCGTTTAAAGATATGGAGGAGCTGAAGAAGGGGAATGTGGCTGTAGCTTTGGCTTTAGGCGGCAAGTTTCTGGCAACGGCTATTATTATTGGCGTAGCGGCGTATACGAATACCTCCATTCTGCACATGATCATTTGGTTTGCGGTAGGTTATGTGTGCTTGATAGCGGCTTATTGGATCTTTGAATTGGCAACCCCAACCTTTAAGATTTCAGAGCATCTGGAGAAAGGAAATGTGGCTGTAGGCACTATGCTTTGCTTGGTGTTTATTGGGACTGCATTTGCGATTAGCAGTTTGATTGTTTAGTTTCAACTTGAAATAGGATAAAGACAAAGGTTGCCCCGATCCATCCTTCGAGTGGCAGCCTTATTGAAAATCTAAGAAAGTATAAGTTTTACTTTTAGCTTGATGTGAAGAAGGGGTGGGCAGATGCATCTGTTTCTGAGAATTTCCACCAAGATGATGCGGTTACGTAAACGGACGATAGGGTTAATCATTCTGATCTTTATAATTGTTAGTGCGTCGATTGCTTACCTGATCGAGCCGGGTACGTTTCACAGTTGGTTTAATGCATTTTATTGGGTCATGACAACGATGGCGACTGTAGGGTATGGGGATTATTTTGCAGAGACCGTAGTTGGAAAGCTGTTTACCATGTTTCTATATATCTTTGGTATCGGCCTCCTCAGCTTGGTTATTGGTAAGGTCATTGACTCCATTGCGGAGGTGCAGAGAAGGAGGGGAGCGGGAACGTTGAGCTTTCGGGGAAAGGATCATGTGATTCTGATTAATTGGAGTAAGAAAGCACAAGCTGCCGTAGAGGAGATTCTATGCTATTCGCCGAAATGCCACATTGTCATCATTGATGAGACAGGAAGTCATCCTCTGGAGCATTTGGATCAAGTTCACTTTATAAGTGGCGATGCCTCCAGTGATGAGATTCTTCTTAAGGCTAACATCCATGAAGCAAGAGCAGCCATTGTGTTCGGGGACACAAGGATTGATGAAGCATCGCTGATCGACGGCAAATCTTTATTAATTGCCTCTAGCATTGAACGCATTCAGCCACAAGTACATACGACTGTAGAAATAATGCAAGAGAAGAATATACAGAATTTCAGGCATGTTCAGGTAAACGAGTTCGTTCTTTCGCATGATGCCATCTCCAGACTGGCTGTTCGTTCTGCGCTGCAAGAGGGCAACTCTGAGGTGATAACGCAGCTGCTGAGCCGTAAATATGGTGATGATATTTATGAGATTCCAGTGAGTGCTACGTGGAAGACTTATGGGGATGCGTTTCAGAGCTTGCTCTTGCAAGGTGCAACCTTATTGGCGGATCGTAGCGATCTAAGTATCAATCGAAAGCTGGATCAGGCTATTCCTAAGGATGCTAAATTGTATGTTGTTTCCGATGAAGAGACGTATCGTAGGATTAAGGGTTAGGTCAGAATTAGATGGAATAGGCGGATTTTCGGGAGCTATGGCTTCGCGGAATTCCGCTCTTTTTTGTTTGCCAAACTTTCCTAAAGGGTAAGAGATACATGATAATATTTACTTTACCTTTGGAAGGAGCCATTGTTAATGAGTGAACATCAAAAAGTGAACGGAAACAGCAAGAATGAGCAACTGGAACAGTTTCGCAGTAAGGATGAAGGTCACACCTTAACAACGAACCAGGGTTTAAAAGTATCAGAGGACGAGTTCTCCTTAAAAGCGGGTGATCGGGGCCCAACCTTACTGGAAGACTTTCATTTCCGGGAAAAAATGACGCATTTCGATCATGAGCGAATCCCTGAGCGAATCGTGCATGCACGTGGATTTGCTGCTCATGGTGAGTTTGAAGTATATAAATCACTGAAAGAATATACAAAGGCGAAATTCCTTCAAGATCCCTCCGTGAAGACACCGGTGTTTGTCCGATTCTCGACGGTAGCCGGATCACGGGGATCAGCCGAGACGGTTCGGGATGCCCGCGGATTCTCTACCAAATTCTATACAGAGGAAGGGAATTACGATTTAGTCGGAAATAATATGCCCGTCTTTTTTATTCAGGATGCGATCAAGTTCCCAGATTTAGTACATGCGCTTAAGCCTGAGCCGCACAATGAAATGCCTCAGGCCGCATCAGCTCACGATACCTTTTGGGATTTCATAGCCAATAACCAAGAATCGGCCCATATGGCAATGTGGCTGATGTCGGACCGTGCTATTCCACGTAGCTTCAGAATGATGGAAGGGTTTGGGGTGCATACTTTCAGGTTGATTAATGAGCAAGGAAAAGCCCATTTTGTTAAATTCCACTGGAAACCGGTGCTCGGTGTACACTCTTTGGTGTGGGACGAAGCTCAGAAAATATCAGGTGCGGACCCTGACTTTCATCGCCGTGATTTATGGGAATCGATTGAAGCCGGCAACTTTCCGGAATACGAGTTGGGCATTCAACTTCTAAGTGAAGAAGATGAATTTAAGTTTGATTTTGACGTGCTGGATCCTACAAAGCTATGGCCAGAGGAAGATGTACCTGTACAGATTGTTGGGAAAATGACCTTGAACCGCAACGTGGATAATGTCTTCGCCGAAACGGAGCAGGTAGCTTTCCACCCTGGACATGTGGTTCCAGGCATCGATTTCACCAATGATCCACTGCTTCAGGGCAGATTGTTCTCTTATACGGATACTCAGCTAATTCGGCTTGGCGGTCCTAACTTCCATGAGTTGCCGATCAATAGACCGGTATGTCCTTTCCATAACAATCAGCGTGACGGGTATGGACGGCAGACGATTAATCAGGGTTCAGTGAGCTATCATAATAATTCGCTTGCTAACAATACGCCTGCACCTGCAACAGAGGCTGAAGGTGGTTATGTACATTATCAGGAGAAGGTTGAGGGCCGTAAGGTGCGTAGCCGGAGCAAGAGCTTTGAAGACCATTTTTCACAAGCTAAGCTGTTCTGGAACAGCATGAGTGCTCCAGAAAAAAAGCATATTATTGAAGCCTATTCATTCGAGCTCGGGAAGGTAAAGAGTAAGTATGTCCGGCAGCAGGTTGTAGATATGCTCGCGAACGTTACGTTAGAGCTTGCTGTGCCTGTAGCAGAAGCTATTGGGGCGACGCCACCGAAAACAGGCGGTTCCGAGGTAGCTCAAATCTCCCCGGCACTAAGTCAGGCAAATACGAAGAAGCACCCAAACACACGTAAAATAGGTGTGATTATAGGCGACAGATTTGATGAAGACTTGGTGATGCCTGTTCTGGATACGCTTATGAGAGCCGGGATCCAGCCGGAAATAATCAGTGATAAGCTTGGATTTATTAAAGGCTCGAAGGGGACAGAGCTTGAAGTCATTCATACCTTATCCACGACAGATTCGGTGCTCTTTGATGCAATTTATGCAGCTGGTGGAAATTCGGAACATAAGAAATTCCATAAAGATACAGCGCAATTCCTGAACCAAGCCTATTCTCACTTTAAGCCCATCGCGGTGACTACTGAAAATGCTAAACTACTTGAAACGGCCGAGCATAGAAGCAGTCCGGGTGTAATCATTGGAGATGGCGGAGAGGTGTTCGCTGCCAGCCTTGTCGCGGCAATTACTGCCCATCGTTTTTGGGAACGTATGAATGAATAAATAACTGATACAGAGGGGATATCCCGCTCGCCAAAGGCGTAAGGATATCTCTTTTTTGTCCAAGAATAGATACATAACGCTCACAGTTTGATTTAACATTTTGTTGTATATTACCGTTATAGATAATACTAGGCAGTAAGCAGAATAGGAGAATATTAAAGGGAGGTGATCACTTGAGGAAAATAATTATTGCTGCACTAGCGATATTTGCAGGCATTATAGGGTTAACGGCATGCGAAAAAGCGGCAGTACCGAATCCGTCCAATAGTGTTCATACTAATTCTCCAGCTCCAGTAGATTCGGAAAATGATACTAAGGTAATCCAGACGCAGGAAGTAACTAACTTAGAGCAGTTTATTACCTCGAAACTCACAGGTGAGTACGGTGTATATACTAATTTTATTGAAACAGATCAGTCGGCGGAAGCGGCGAGTGGACACGAAGTTCTGAGTGAATCGGCATCTCTCCGGATGCTGGCAGCTGTGCGTAGCGGCCAACAAGAGAGATTTGCAGAGCAATGGCAACTGGCTAAGCAAACCTTTGATATCAACAGTGGTTTCAGCTACCGTTACAGTCCTAAACAGCAGAAGCTATACCCCTTGAATGCTGCCGTTGATGATTTGCGTATGATTCAAGCTCTTTATGAGGCAGGGGAGAAGTTCGGCGATAAACGTTATACAGCTGAAGCGGATAAATATGGCGAAAGATTTTATGATTATAATGTAAAAGACGGAAAACTTTATGATTTCTATGATATGGAATATTCTTCAACAAACACATTCGTCACTTTGTGTTATATTAATTTGGGCACTTTGCGAAAAATGTCGATTCCTAGCCAATTTAGTAAGAAACTGACGAATGATTTGAACGTAATATTGGAAAACGGTTATTTATCGGATGAATTCCCCTTTTATGAGACACGGTTTAATTATGAGACCGGAAAATATAGTTCGGAAAACATCAATACAGTAGAGTCGCTTTTATCCATTCTAGCCTTAGCTGAGGTGGGCCAGCAGAAAGCAACCAGCATTGATTTTATCAAGCAACAGGTCGAAGCTGGAACGTTGTATGGGCAATATTCGAGAGAAGGTAAGCCGCTGAACGATATCCGGTCCACAGCCATTTATGCCATTACGGCTATGATCGGCGCAGAAATCGGCGATGAATCTCTCCACCATAAAAGCATTGAAAGAATGAACGAGTTCAGAGTAACAGATGTGGATAGCCCACTGTACGGAGGATTCGGTGATGTCGCTAGCGGCCAAGCTTATTCTTTTGACAACCTGATGGCATTACTGGCCTATGTCTATTAACTTAAACTTATTGTATTGAAGGTGAACCTGCATGATGGACAACACGGTGAAAACGCCTCTAAGGCAGGGGATAGCACTTGCTAATTTATCGGTTTCTCCTGCATTTCTTGCTGCATTTGGAGTGCTGCTTATTACCATCATCGCGCTGTTCACAGCTCCGTATGTCGGAGTGGCGGATAACGGTGACTTTTTCCGTAGCATTTATAGTAATGGACTCTATTTCAATCTGCCGGATTATGATAGTCAGTACTTTGGTTATTTTGTGAAGCAATATGGGATCTTTCAATATTTTAATGAGAATGGTGCAATGTTATTTTCCTCTCAGTCCTTATTTATCAAGCTGGCTATAGGACTTAACAAGTTGTTCTTCAGTAGTGAGGTATTCGACATCCGCTTTCAAGCGGCGATTTATACGATTCTATATGTAATCGCAATTTACTTATTAATAGAGGCTATTACATGGAAGATGTCCCGAAAACAGGGATTCATCATTGCAGGTATTGCTATTTTTATATTCGGAGATACCGGTTATACGGCTTATTTTAACTCCTTTTACGGCGAAAGCGTTGTGATGATCACGATGATCTTCATGTTCGCTTCATGGCTGATGTTATATCGAAAAAGATTCAATGACTACGCGATGCTGGCCTTATTCGTAATTAGCACGCTGATCCTGACTACTTCTAAGCAGCAGAATGCGCCAGTGGGTATGATCATTGCTGTTCTGGCATGTTCACTGCTTTGGATTCGTAGAGACAAGATATTTCGGATCCTGACAATGGCGTCTCTTGCTCTGATGCTGTTCGCAGGTGTGTTCACGTATTTGAATATCTCAAATGAGTTCGTAAACATTAACCAGTTCCATGCCATGACCCGAGGGGTGCTGAAGGAATCACCTGATCCAGAAGCCGCTTTAAAAGCGTTAGGGATGGACGAGCAATTCGCCATTCTGAAGAACAGCATTCACTATGAGAAGTACGTGACCATAGACGTGAATTCACCACTTCTCGAGGAGAATTTCTACAGTCGTTATGGATTTGTATCCATCCTTAAATATTATTTAACGAACCCTGACCAGCTTAATTCGATTCTTAATGTAGCTGCTCAAAGTGCATTCTCGATTAAGCCTGCGGCTATGGGGAATTTCGAGCATTCTGTTGGTAAGGAGTTTCGAGCACAGAGTCACTTTTTCACCGGATACAGCCAACTGAAACAAACGCTGGCCCCGCGAACATTCGGGTTCATCTTCCTCTGGATGGTGCTTGTCATCGGTCTCTATATGCCTTCCTTTGTAAAAGCGATCAAGTCCCGTGATTTCAGAGGTATGCAGCGAATGGTATTGATTGTCGCTTCGATTGGCATTGGGCTTTCAGGTATTTTTGTATCGATTATCGGGGCAGGCGATGCCGATATTTCCAAGCATGAGTTCTTATTTACATTATCCTTTGATTTAGTCACTTTTCTGACCCTATCCAGTGTGATTGGGCGTAGAGTTTCTAAAAACAGCAATCGGGTTAAGCAGGTTAGCAAGAGCACCCCTTCTAGCCCGTATACAAAGCCTCAAAAGGATGTGAGTGTGTGAGCATCAGAGAAGTTTTAAACGGTATATTGCTACTGACGTTGACCCTAACAGCCCTTCTGATTCCCGTCACACCTGTCCAATCTGCTGCTTCGCCACAGCAGGTCCTACTACTCTATGACAGCCTCGCTAAGGGGACAACGAAGGAAGGCAACGTGACTCAACTCCAGCGACTGCTGGCGGCCTATTCCATGAAGGTCACACTTAAAAGTCTGGATCAATATGAACAAGGGATGCTGAATCATTACTCTAAAGTGATTATGGTCCGTAATGCAGCGGATATTTTGATTACTAATAAATTTTATGTAGAGGATTGGGAGCATTATCAGGGACAGTATTTGCACATCGGGTACAGTCCTCCAGCCTCGCTGAAAAAGAAACTACAGTTAACTACGGATGTTATGTATGACGCGAATCCAGATCTCCAGATCGGACAGTTCTCGGGAATTTCACTTCAGGTACAGGATATGCTCTATATAGCCGGAAGTCAGGGAACCCAGTCCCTTGGAAAGCTGATCTTCCAGGATGATAACCTGCAAGCACCTTATGCTGTGAGTAAAGAGGATGCTGCTTATGTTCCGTATTTTGAACAAGGGAATGTCAGTGCACTGGCGATGGGGTATGTTCTGAAGGATTGGCTTCATATCAACGCAACGCCTAAAGTGTATCTTGCGATCAAAGAGATCTATCCCTTCTCTGATCTGGGATTGCTGACAGAGACTGCGGAGCGGCTGTATCAAGTGGGGATTCCTTTTCTTGCAAGTGTGCGGCCAGTGTTCAGCAATACCGACTATCCGGCAATGCAGCGTTATTTGGTAGCCATCAAAAGAGTGCAATCGAATAATGGCAGCATTCTGGTCAATGCCCCTATTGCGATGCATTCAACGAGTACCAGTAATATGGATCATTCACTTCAGGTGAAGATGAACGCGTTCATTAATCTGCTGGTGCACAACAAGATTGGGCCGCTTGGAATCGGAGCACAAATGCACTGGGCGTATGACAAGGAATACTCGGAGGCGGGGATGGGGTTTTTCGATTCTGTAATACTGTATCCGGATGAAAATGTTGATTATATGGAGCAGAGCGACACCTCCAAGTCCTTTCCATCCTCTTTGTATAGTGTGCCGATTGATTTTTTGCAGGATCTGCAAACATCCAATACTCTGATGCCAGAACTGCCGATGGACACGGTAATCACTGTGGATATGCCTAAGGATAAGGAAGAACTTGAGGAAATGCTGAAGATGCTGGAACAATACTGGGTTTCTTTTGCGGATTATAAACAAGAAAGGCATGAGGTTGTTACAGACGTCAATACGATCACTTCATCAGAAGGAGTGATTTCTATTAATGGACAACCCCTGAGTCTGAATTATACGCCAGAAACAGTGAATAGCGATTATCGGTATACAGAAGAGCAGAAGAAGAGCTTTACGACGCTTTTTAATATACAGAATCAGTTCTTTATAGTTGCGATAATGATTTCTCTGTTGCTATTTGGCGGATTAATGATCATCGGATACCGATTGTATAGGAAAAAGTATTTGAAATGAGACAACTAATCGTGATTTGGAGGATCCTATGACGATTTCAGACATACTGATGGTAATTGCAGTGATCTGTATCTGGTCTCTATTGCTGGTGAATGTGACCCTCATTATCGCAGGCTATTTATATTACATTAAATCTGAAAATGAGGACATACCAGAGATAGAGGGCGAATATCCTTTGGTTTCAATTATGGTTCCTGCTCACAATGAGGGGGTAGTAATCTGTAAGACGGTAGAGTCTCTGCTAGCGCTTGATTATCCGGAAGATCGATATGAGATTATTGTGATTAATGATAATTCCTCTGATAACAGTGCTGAACTGCTGGCCGGTATCCAAAACCGAAATCCGGGGCGGCAGCTGATCGTTATTAATACGGATGCGATTACTGGTGGCAAAGGGAAATCGAATGCGCTGAATATAGGCTTCACCCATTGCAAAGGGCAGTTAATTGCGATTTATGATGCAGACAACACTCCTGAAAAAACGGCTTTACGTTATCTGGTCGCTGAGATCATGAATGATTCTAGCCTAGGCGCAGTAATCGGTAAGTTTAGAACCCGTAACCGTAACGCAAGCCTACTTACCCGGTTTATTAATATTGAGACGTTGTCCTTTCAATGGATGGCGCAAGCGGGACGCTGGAAGCTGTTCAAGTTATGTACCATTCCCGGCACTAATTTTATTATGCGCAGGTCTATCATAGAAAGTATCGGTGGCTGGGATGTTAAAGCGATAGCCGAAGATACAGAAATCAGCTTCAGAATATATATGATGGGTTATCGGATCAAGTTCCAGCCGAAATCGGTCACATGGGAGCAAGAGCCACAGACCTTAAAAGTCTGGTTCAAGCAGCGAACGCGCTGGGCTAAGGGCAACATTTATGTCATTGTCAAAAATATCCCCCTGCTGTTCGATAAATCCGCCGCAAAAGTCCGATTCGATATTCTTTATTTTTTAGCGATTTACTTCTTATTGCTGATTTCGTTAATTACCTCGGATGTGCTGCTCATCCTGCATGCTTTGGGCTATGTACATACTACTATTGCTGGGCTTAGCAATTTTCTCTGGCTGCTCGCCATCATTTTATTCGTTGTAGGTACTTTCATAACGTTGACGACAGAGAAGGGCGAGATGAGCTTGTCCAATTTATGGATCGTAATGTTAATGTACGTCTCTTATTGTCAGCTGTGGATGGTTGTCGCGGCTTACGGATTATATCTTTACGCCAAAGATCTCATCTTCAAAAGAGAAGCAAAGTGGTATAAGACTGAACGCTATTAATAACGAACAAAGAAGTAATATGAGAAATATGTGATCACAGGAGAAACAGAACATGATGATGAAAAAACAAATGGTTATACTGTTAACCTGCCTCTCTCTTTTTCTAATTCAATTGAATGTTGCAGCCGCCGAGGCTCCGCCTCAGGATACTAGATTAACCTACACAACGTCTTTCACAGGAACAGATACTGCGTTAAAGGGTTCGAGTGCTCAGCAGCAATATTTTGAGGTCATGGATTATTGGAATGTGGATGAGATCAGAATTAACCTGCACTTTCAAATTTCGCAAATTACCAAGGAGCAGATTTCTAGCGTTACCTTAACGCTAAATGGCAGCCCATTCTATACATTTAGACCCTCTCTAAAAGATAATGGCGAACAACAGCTGGTCCTACAGGCACCTAAAGGGTTTCTAAAAAAAGGAACCAATACGCTTGGAATTCAGGGCTATTTGCAGTCGAACTATACAGATGAACAATCTTGTTCTGTCGATTATGATTTTGATAATTGGCTGCATCTGTTTAATACATCCAGTATTAGCGTGATGTATACGCCGAAGCCCTTGACTGGAGGGATTAGTGACTTTAGCGAGCGCTTCTCTGGCGTTGATACCTTAACGAAGAATCATAGTGTGCTGACCGTACCGGATAAAAGCACAGGGGCAGAATTGGAGTCGGCTACCTATGCGCTCTCCGGGCTTGTGAAGGGGAATACATTGGACAATAGAACGATTCCAATGCTTCCCTACCGGTCAGATGCAGTGAAGAATAAAGCTGCGGTTGTACTGGTAGCTATGTATGACCGAGTACCAAGTGGGCTCAAGGCTCAGCTAAGCACCTCTGAAGATTTAAGTACACATGCACTGCTGCAGTTAGTGAATAAGGATACTCAGCCGACACTTGTCGTAACCTCGAAGGATGAGAACTTACTGATTAAAGCAGGCCGTTTTGTTGCGAATCAAGAGTTATTGGGTCAAATCAGCAGTGATTTAAAGGTGGTCGATGATGCTACAGAAGTATCTGCACCCCCCCTTTCGATTAGCTCCAATATTACGCTTACAGAAACGGGTGATAAACTGACTGGGGCACGTCATCAGGAGCAGACATACTTTGTTGCACTGCCCTCTAACCGCTCGATTGCAGATTCAGGCAGAATCAGATTGGATTTTCGTTATGCACAGAATTTAGATTTCGACCGTTCATTAGTGACTGTCAGCATCAACAACACACCCATTGGCAGCAAGAAGCTGACCAAAGAGCTGGCGAATGGCGATAAGCTGGATCTTCCAGTTCCCCAAAGCTTGAATATCTCTGGTAATTTCACGGTAACTTTAGCCTTTGATTTGGAGCTGAAGGGAGCCGAATGTACTTTAGATAAGGAACAAATGCCGTGGGCGTATATCAGTAAAGATTCTGTAATGCGTCTTAATACTAAGGATCGTACGGATCTTTTGTTTAATAACTATCCGTATCCGTTCATACGTGACGGACTTTACAATCAAGTAGCAGTCGTACTACCACAAGAAATGGATGATTATTCATATTTGAGTTTAGCTAATGTATTTAATCTACTGGGAAAATACGCTAGCGGAAATATAGGCAACATTCAGTTCTACACGGATAACATTAGCGCTGATCATTTGAAGAATAATAATGTCATCGCCATAGGCACGTATAAGAATAATAAGATCATCCGTGATCATAATGATAAGCTCTATTTTCAATATAACGGGAACGGAACAGCGATTCGCTCCAATGAGAAGATGAGTATTGAAGATCATTACGGATCTCAAATTGGAACACTGCAGCTGATTGAATCACCATTTGAGGCGGGACGGGGATTGCTTGCTGTTACGGGAGCCCACTCTGAAGAGTACTATTTGGCGTCGAAGTTGATCGCAACAGAGCGGGACAAATGGAAGGTGTTTGGCGATGGGGTAATCGTTGATAAGGACGGTAATGTCAATGCGCACCGTTTCAAGATCATTACTGGAGCAGCAGAGGCTTCCGTGGTTAAAAAAATAGCGGAACGAACGGACGTGCTGAGTTTCATTATCGTAATTGTGCTGGTGCTGACACTGGTGATTCTATCGCTGATCCTGCTGCTTCGTAAACATATGAAGAAACGTGGTGATAAGCGTGAGACGTAATCGTAGCGGTTTAGTTTCGGATATCGCTCTCTTATCGTTCCTGGTGCTTCTTTTTATTTGTATTGTCTTCATTTCAGGGGCACCCGATGATTATATCCAGAATATTATCATTTTAAATGTGGCTTTTATTCTGGCGATTGTTACGTATTTTACAACGGTGACTGCAGGGTTGGTCTTGAACCTGGTGTTTATATTTGCTTACGGCTTCTACACGATGTATCAGACGATATCTTTGGGAGAGACAATTGGACTGAATACTTACTTCTGGCTAATTATGACCCCATTGTTAACAGTGGTACTGTGGATATTTACACTAAGCAATCGTGAGCTGCAGGCTGAGAATCAGCGTTTGGAGAATAAGACTGCCAATATGGCCATCATCGACGAGAACACAGATCTGCGTAACAGTATTTCTTTTCAGAAGGATGCTGCCTTATTTACAGGCATTTCGACTCGATATCAGATTCCACTCACACTGCTTGTAGTGAAAGTGAAATACTGGAATGAGATTAGACGTATTATTCCCGAAGATAAGCTGGCTGAGGCCATTCACGACGTATCTCAGCTCAGTCAGGCCAGCATTCGTACCAATGATGCACTGTATCTGCTGGACAAAGATGACGCAACATGGGGTCTTCTGCTGTTCACCGACAACGATGGAGCAAAAATCGTGATCGAGCGGATTAAATTGAAGCTTCAAGAGCTTAATGACACTGAATTTGTCAAAAAGTATAAAGTTAGCCTCGGTCTCAAAATAGGTGCTGTAGAATATCAATCCAGCACTATTGAGAACCCGTTAGATTTTATTGTTCAGGCTAAAAAACAACTGGAGTATGATGTATAAATCAGTTGAACGTAAGGGAATATAAGGAATATCGGATATTAGTTGACTTTACATGTCGATTTCACGTATGATGGAGTGGTGGTCTAAATCGTAAGATTTACGAATTTTCCTACGTTTATTAGGTTATACTTATAGATAAACCTACAGATCATTTGGTTAATTTACCATAAAGGCTCCACTAATTTGTTCAGAAGGAGGACGATCAGAATGAGAGAAGGCATACATCCAAAGTACAACAAGGTTATTTTCATGGATGCAAGCGTAGGCTTCAAATTCTTGAGTGCATCTACAAAATCATCCAATGAAACAATGGAATGGGAAGATGGTAACACTTATCCTGTTATCCGCGTGGACGCAAGTTCCGCATCCCACCCATTTTACACTGGTAAACAAAGAGATACAGAACAAGGCGGCCGTGTTGACAAGTTCAAACAACGTCTTGCACAAAAGAAATAAGAATCCTTACGGATTAAAAAGGGACAACCCATTTAGAAGCGATCGCTTCAGGGATGTCCCTTTTTTGTGTTCAGACATGTTAGAATGAAATGGAATTGACAAATTTCGATAGTGGCAGGGGAGCGATTAGTAGTGGAAAATGAAATAAAAGTAGATACCGTCCTTAAGAGTGAGGACGTTCAGGAGTTTAACCTATGGTTCAGCTTGAATAGCCGTATTATACTTAGCTCTTTCAGTGTGGTTGCTTATTTTGTGATTTTGCTGTTAATTACTAAGGATTACAGTATTAAAAATATTTCAATCCTTGTTGTGACTGCTGTGATTCTTGCCGCTGTTTTATGGTATATGACCAAATCAAGTTTGACCAAAAAATCTAAAAAAGCCTTCGCAACAGACAGTTTAGCCCAGCAGCCTCAGAGCTATTCCGTATCAGATGAGGGTATAAAGTACGTATCTGAGGCAGGTTCCGGGCAAGTGAAATGGGAAGAGATACATAAAATAGGTGAAACGATGAACCTGTTCGTGTTTTTTGTGTCTTCTAATCGAGCGCTGATTATCCCTAAACGGTACTTTCAGTCGGTACAAGATAAAGATGCATTTAAGGACTTGGCCAGAAAGTATATGTTCTCCCATCGAGTAAAGTTCAAATCGTAAGGTGTACAGATATGCTGGTATTTGTTGATTCATTTGTAGGATTGATTAGGATATAATGATAGGAGCGACTTGAAAAATAGGAGAAATATGGCATGCCGTGGATTCAAGGATATCCGTATTACTTATTAATGGGCAGTGTTCTAAGCCTTTACATGGGCATCAGCTCCTATCGACATCGAAAGTCGGCAGGAAGACGCTATTTATGGATCTTAATGCTGCTGGTCAGCCTCATATTTATTGCAACGGCGGGAGAGATCATGTCATCCTCTTTTCAGGCTAAGCTGTGGTGGAAGAATATGCAGCAGGCTCCGCTTTTTTTAAGTGCGTTATTTACTTATGCTGTCGTTAAAGAATATGTGTCTCCTTCTGAGGAACGCCTACCTGTAAAACTTGCTATTTTCTCGATTCCAATTGCTTTGGACGTACTGCTTATTTTTACGGATACCTATCATCATCTAATGCGTAGTGAAGTGGGCATGGCCACTGTTGCGGGTGTTAGTGGAATTACTGTAAAGCCTACGCTTCTTAGCATGGCTTTTATTGCTTATGATCAGCTATTTGGTCTATATGCGGTCTGCTTGCTAGGTGTTTCCTTAATGAATAGACCGAGAGCTTTTTTGCGACGTGCGTTCTTACTATTTGCCGGGTTACTTGTTCCGGTCGTTTCTGTTTTTTTGCTTCCCTTGTTGAAGATCACGCTTACAGGCTTTACGGCCTTCACTTATCTACCCGCAATTATAGCGGCTTATTTGTGTTTATTTATTGACTCCAAATCTACGATCTATCCTTTAACTAAAATTAAAATCCTGGAGCATATGAAAGACGGCGTAGTTTTGACAGACCGGAATGATAGTATCATTGGTATAAATGAGGCTGCAACCTCCATTTTGTTTGAGATTACCGGGATATCGAATGAGACCTGGATGGGGAAAAATATTGATCTTTTTATGAGGCATCACAAGGACATTGGCGCTCATTATAGTCAAAGGACCGAAGGACAGTTTGAGATTGTATGTACTGGAATAAGAGAGGTTTGTTATGGGGTTTCCTTGATAGCGACTGAACATCAGGCAACAGAGAACAAGGGGATGCTAATTGTTTTTAGTGACCATAGTGAAAAGAAGCGGTATGAACGTGAATTGGTCTATCAAGCAACGATAGATGATTTGACGGGACTTTATAATCGCAGGCACTTTATGCAAATGGTGCAAAATCAAACGATTCCGGACGGACTAGGACTGGCGCTGTTGTTATTTGATATCGATGATTTTAAGTTAATTAATGATACCTATGGTCATTTAGCAGGAGATCAGGCATTAGTTGATTTCTCGAATAAAATACTTCAGGTGTACCAAAACAAAGGCATTGCCGGAAGAGTCGGGGGCGAGGAGTTTGCTGTATGCTTTTTTGCTGAAGATAAACGTGCAGCCTTGATGGAAGCAGAGGATTTTCGCACTACGATGAGTGATTATAAAATAATTTTGAACGAACACGATAGCATTCAGCTTACCGCTAGCATCGGAATTTCTTTTACAGAGCGCAGAGAGGTGACTTTCGAAGATTTATATCGGGAAGCGGATGAAGCGTTATATCGTTCCAAGAATTCGGGCAAGAATAGAGTAACGCTGGGTCGTGAGCCCATTTTAAGAGAAGCGATGAAGGGATAAAGAGGTGTTCTAATGAATCTGACAATTAATGAAGTGATGAGTAAGCTTGAGGAAATGGGTACAGAGCAGACGAAGCGTACCTTCATACGACATGGTGCTAAGGAGCCTTTATTTGGAGTACGGATAGGGGACATGAAGAAGCTGGTAAAGGATATCAAGAAAGACCAAGGTCTAGCTCGCGCTTTGTATCAGACGGGGAATTATGATGCGATGTATTTGGCAGGGCTTACAGTTGACCCCAAGACGCTTACGAAGGAAGAGCTTCAAAGCTGGGTAGTGGCAGCTTACTGCTCTGGAATAGCGGAATATACGGTAGCGTCTGTCGCTGCAGAGAGCCCTTACGCACTAGAACTTGCAAGAGAATGGATTTCTTCATCGGATGAAATGGTGGCCACCTGTGGCTGGAGTACTTATGGCAATTACATTTCAGTTACGCCGGATGATCTGCTAGACATCGCTGAGATCAGAAAGCTACTACAGCAAATACAATCTACCATTCATCAGGAACGGAATCGAGTTCGTTACACGATGAATATGTTTGTAATTATCGCCGCCAGCAGCGTAACCGAACTGCATGATGAGGCGACGCAGATTGCTGCAAGTATTGGAAAGGTCCAGGTACAAATGGGACAAACCGCATGTAAAGTACCGCTGGCTGTAGATTATATTGCTAAGGTTGAACAGGCTGGAAAGCTTGGTGTGAAGAAGAAGACTTGTATTTGTTAGCAGAGTTCTCAGGCTAAAAATAATCAAACAAAAGGCCAGTTCCCGTAATCCGAGAACTGGCCTTTTTTAAATGCTCTTATTGTTGAACGGAATCTACTACGACTTTAGCAGCTGTGCCGATTGGTGGCAGGCTCTTAGTCAGCATAGGGCTGTAGAATCCTATAACTTTTGCGCCTTTTACAAGCTCGCTGCTGTTTACAGCTTTGCCATCGGTATTAATTAGCGCGGTATCTTTGTTAATGCGAAGTACTACTTCTTGTTGTGACTGTTCGTTCAGGCCACTGCCTTTAACGGTGATGCTGAGGTTTCCTTCATTGTCTTTTTTAACTTCTTCAATGGTACCTGCAGTACCCAAAAGATCATTTTGTTTCTGCTCATCTAGAACAGTGATCTTGTAAGTTGGAGTTTGCGGTGGCAGGCTCATGGTCATGATCATGGAATGCTCTGCTTTTACGGTCATACCGATATGAAGATCTTTTAGAGCAAGCTTAGTACCGTCTGCCATTTCGATAGTCGTATCTTCACCTACATTCAGTACGATGCCATCTGTGCCTACACCCTGGATCTGAACGGATTGGTATTTGCCCTCATTATTGACAGCTGTAATCACGCCAGTCTTGGTCATATGCTCTTCCTGATTAGCAGCAGTGATCACGATGGAATCTCCCTTCACTGTCATGTTGTGGTGGATGATTTCACTTACAAAGGAAGCTGGAACGTACAAAATGGAGTCAACCAATTGTGGTGCAGTTCCAAGCGTAGTATTCATTTTATTAATGCTATAGCGATCTTCTCCGGCTTTCACTGTAGTGAAGACAGCACCATTGATAAGATCAACGGATTTAGTTTGTCCATTCCAAGTTAATTCAAAGCCAAGTGCTTCAGTAACCGAACGAAGTGGCACCATAGGCTCTTTGCCATTTGTAGTTTGGAAGCCTGTTTCTTTCAGAGCGGAACCGTTGATTTCAATCGCAAATGTTTTTTGGTTAGCGCTAACGGTAGTTTGAGCAGCATCATTTTTGGCAGAAGTTGTTGTTGGTGCGGCATAGGCTGCTCCTGTTGATAGTGCTAGGGACAAAGTTAAAAGAACTGTACTTGTTTTTAAAATGTTGTTCATAGTTGTGAGCTCCTTTTTAAGTTCATTTGTTAGTGTTGTTATTATCTAGACGGGACATCCCTCAAATATGTTGCAGTTTTTTGCATAAAAAAGAGTAAGAGATCCTTCCGTTTGTAGTAAAATGGAAATATTAACAATCGCTCACATTAGGAGGCGCTATGGAGTCATTCAAAGATCGACTTAGATTCATGAAGGTCCAGCAGGACGGGCTTATTAAGGAATATGAAGCTCTGATCGCGGAATATGAAAGTCACGATCTGGTCAACGAGAATGAACACTTAAAGAAGCAATATGAGAAACATAAGCTTGCTTTAGTGGAGTTAAAGACTCAGGTAGGGAAGCTTCAAGAAGAGAATACAGAGCTAAAAGTTACGCTAACGGAACAAATTTTAGATGAGAAGCTTGGCATTCTTAGTCTGTCCAGACAGAAGCTGCAGACTTATTTTGCCTCTAAAAGCCTTGCCCATACGGACCGGCTGACGGCTTTTGAGATGGACACAAAGCGTCATATTCAGCAGCTGTACCAAACAGCCGCGAGGCAGCTCGGTGAGGATAAAGCGGAGTTATCCAGTCGACTTGGAGCGTTGTCGGCGGAGTTAAATGAGCGTGTACTAGCGCAGCGACAAAAACTGAGGGAATCCGAAATTGCTCTGAATTCCAGAATGGATAACGGATTACATGATTTTGCCTCAGAAGAGATCAGTGAAGAAGTATTGGAACGTCGAAGAAAACAAAATCAGATCGAAATGAAAATTGGACTAGGCTGGATTAACAAGCTTGGGATCTTGTTGCTGATCTTGGCCGTGGGAGCAGCATTCAGATACTCCTATTCCAATTGGTTCACCGGTTATATGAAGGGAGGCGCCTTTTTCCTACTGGGTTTACTGATGTTAGGGGGCGGGGAGTGGCTATACCGGAAAGGAAAAGGGACATTCGCTTTAGGGCTACTTGGCGGCGGGGTTTCAGTGCTGTACGGCTCTATTTTCTATAGCTATTTTTTACTGGATATTATCAGTATTTATGTAGGGCTGTCCTTATCCGTGCTCGTCACTTTGACTGCGGTGCTCCTGTCTTTAAGGTATGAATCACGAAGTATTTGTGCGTTGGGCTTAATCGGAGGGTACCTGCCGCTATATTCTTATCTTGGGGCTTTTGGGCTTTCAGGCAACGCAGTTTATGTGGCAATGGGCTACTTATTTCTTCTGAATTTATTCATTCTACTGATCTCCTTCCGCAAACGCTGGAACGTGGTCAATTACATCAGCTACTTATTTAATACACCCTCCATGCTGATATTAATAGCGTTATCGGATAGCAACGGAATGAATATGATTTATGCGATGCTGACTTTTGCGATGTACTTGGGCATTACGTTATGGTACCCGTTCAAGTATCGCTCCAAGTTGTCTTGGTGGGATTTCTCTCTACTGGGATGCAACACGTTTATTAGCTGTCTTACCTTGTATCTTCTATTTCTGGATGCAGGGCTCAAGGATTACAATGGTGCGCTGGCGCTGCTCTTCTGTCTGCTGTATCTAGGGCTTGGACGAGGGCTTGAAAAGCTGATGCCACAAGAAAAAGAAAGCATGCTGCTGTTCTACGCTACTTCGCTGACCTTTGGTATTCTGATGATTCCGTTCCAATTCGGAGCGGCTTGGTGGTCCATTGGCTGGTTGGTTGAAGGCGTTGTGCTTACCTTGTTTGGTAATCTGAATCGGTTTAAAGGGATGGAAAGGGCAGGCTGGGGTATTTTAACGCTTTGCCTTGCGGTGTTCTTCGGATTAAATGTACCAATGCAGCTCAGTATAGCCAATGAATGGTTGAATTCCGCAGACGTCTATTTTCCGCTAAAATATGTCTTCATTACTGCAGGCATGCTGATCATTGCCGTATGGTACGCCGTTCAGCATAATCGAAAGGATGTCCTACAGCGCAGTGAGCCTTACGAAATCACCTTAGCTCTGTGGTTTAAATATGCGGCATTATTGAATTTCTGGATCTATGGTTTGTATGAATCAAGAAGACTGTATCGTCTGGCTGTACCGGAGGATTTCTCGCATAGAACCTTCTATAATTTGCTGCTGTCCGCTCTGTTAACTATTGTTCTGGCCTATGTTTTGCCAAAGGTAAGGGTGCTTTATGACACGATTGTTAAGTATTTTGTAAGACTTCTCTTTGGGATCGGCTACGCTATTTGTTTGGTGATTACAGTAGGCTTGCCAAGTCTGCAGAATGATCTTTCACGTAATACCGGGGCTGATTATATCGCACTGGGTATACTCATTATCTTCAATATTTTCGTGTGGTTTAGTGGACGTGATCTGCTGATCACTTTGCTTAAACGTGAGTATAAAAGTATGGAAATCTATCCTGTCTTCATGGGAGTGTATCTACTCGGAATCATCACCGCTTTTCTAGGGGTACAGCTGCAATTAAGCGATGCGGGATTAATATTTAGTCTTGTGTATCTGTTGATAGCAGTTCTGTTCATCATGTACGGCTTCCGCAAAAGATATGTGTATATCCGGCGCTTCGGTCTTGGATTAACGCTTCTGGCGACAGGTAAGCTGCTGCTATACGATCTTGGACTACTGAATACCGGAAGTAAAATTATCGCTTATGCCAGCTTTGGGATTTGCCTGCTCGGGATCTCCTATCTCTATCAAAAGGTGTCAAACAAAATGGAGGAGGGGCAGGCAGCGACGGAGAATGTGACTAAGGGGTAATTTACAATGTGAATCATGGGAAGGAAGACAGGGATGTATCAGACTTATATTTTCGATCTGTACGGTACACTGATTGATATTGAGACCGATGAGGAGCAATCTGAGGTATGGGAAAGGTTGGCTCTCCATTTCGGATATCAGGGACTCTCTATATCAGGTGGTGAACTGCAAGGACGGTTTTTGCGGGAGCGGGATCTTCAACTTGGTGAAGCCGCACGGAGCTGCGAGTATCCGGATTTCGTAATGGAGGAAGTGTTTCGGTCTGTGGCCCGTCAATTAGGTGGAGAACCGGATCAAGCGTGGTTATATGAAACCGTGAGGTGGCTACGGACGTTATCGATGCTTCATATCTCTCTATATGAGGGTGTGACTGAAATTCTACAAACGTTAAGAGAACGTGGCAAAAAAGTATTCTTGCTCTCCAACGGGCAGAAGACATTTATTGAGGCAGAGTTAACTATGCTCGGAATCATACATCTATTTGATGGCATTGCGATCTCTTCGGAAGCAGGGGTGAGCAAGCCTGATCCGCTATTTTATCGCTATTTAGTTGAAAGGTACGGAGCGGATTTGAGCTCAGCCATTATGATTGGAAATGATCCTCGTACGGATATTGAGGGGGCTCTGAAGGCAGGGATTGATTCCTGTTACATTCACACGGCTTCTTCACCGTCCGATATGGTTGTGAAGAGTACGTATTCTATACGGGATGGTGGTTTGCGGCAAATCCCAGGTTGGAACTCATAGTTGAATTAAAAAGTCCCCGTCCCCGGCTTCTTACTCACCGGTTACGGGGACTTCGTATGATCACAACGCCGTTTGTTTGTTATTGATTAAATTACGCCTTCAGCCAACATAGCATCGGCTACTTTTTTGAATCCAGCGATGTTCGCTCCTGCAACGAGGTTACCGGACTGTCCATACTGCTCGGATGCATCTACAGACTGTTGATAGATGGAAACCATGATCTCATGCAGTTTCGTATCAACTTCTTCAAAGCTCCAGGACATACGCATGCTGTTTTGGGCCATTTCAAGCGCAGATACAGCTACGCCGCCAGCATTAGCAGCTTTGGCAGGTGCGAATAGCACGCCAGCTTGTTGGAACTGGTGAATAGCTTCAAGGGTGGATGGCATGTTAGCACCTTCGCCTACTGCTTTAACACCATTCTCAATCAGTTTCAATGCCATGGCTTCATCAATCTCATTCTGAGTAGCACTCGGAAGGGCGATATCACAAGGAATAGTCCAAATTTGCGTGGAATCTTCGGTATACACAGCGTTAGGGTGTTCATTCACATATTCACTTATCCGTTTTCTTTCGACTTCTTTCAGGCGGCGGACAGTTTCGAGGTTAATGCCGTTTTCGTCATAGATATATCCAGCGGAGTCACTACAAGCTACGACTGTTGCACCTAGCTGTACAGCTTTTTCAATCGCATAGATCGCTACGTTACCAGAACCGGAAACAACAACGCGACTTCCTTCAAAGGAAAGGCCTTTTGCTTTCAGCATCTCGTTTACGAAATAAACTGTACCGTAACCAGTAGCTTCTGTCCGAGCCTGACTTCCGCCGTAACCAATACCTTTACCAGTCAATACGCCAGCCGGATATCCTCCGCGGATCCGCTTGTATTGTCCGTACATGTAGCCAATCTCACGCCCACCTACACCGATATCTCCTGCAGGAACGTCTTGGTCAGGACCGATGTAATTTTGCAATTCAGTCATGAAGCTTTGTGCAAAACGCATGATTTCGCCTTCGGATTTTCCTTTAGGATCAAAGTCGGATCCACCTTTACCTCCGCCGATGTGTTGGCCGGTAAGAGCGTTTTTGAAGATTTGCTCGAAGCCGAGGAATTTGATAATACTAGCATTAACGGATGGGTGAAAACGAAGTCCACCTTTGTAAGGTCCAATGGCACTGCTGAACTGTACACGATATCCACGGTTAACTCTGACCTTGCCTTGATCATCTGTCCAAGGAACACGGAACATAATCAAACGTTCTGGCTCAACCAATCTTTCCAGAATGGCATTTTCCTGATACTTAGGTTCAGCAGCCAGGATTGGAAGCAAAGATTCAAGGATTTCCTTTACAGCCTGATGGAATTCGGGCTCGAAAGGATTACGCGCAACAACCTGTGCGTATACGTCTTCGATATAACGATGTGCCTTGTTGCTGTTTGTGTCTACTTGCTGGGAAGATACAGAGCTCATGAATTCAACCGCCTTTTCTAGTATTCAATTTGGTCCAACACTTTTTTTATATTTTGGCACAAGTCAATGTTCCTCACAACTGTTTTTATTAAATAACTTACCTGAAGTGGAATGTTGCAGAGCCTGTGATAGCAAGAAAAGTGTGAACAAACCGCGGTATACTTCGCGTAATGACGCGTTAAAGCGCGAAATATGCTACAATGGATTTGTAATAATTGTAGGGAGATGAAATATTAAAAATGAGTGACAAATTAAACGAGCAGGAATTAGTAACCGTATTATCTGCCAAAACCAAAGTAGATCCTAAATTAATTCGTTTAGTATTGAAGCATGAACAGACCTTTATCAATAACGCCAAGGCCAATGCCAAAGGCGAGGTAGACATCGACAATGATGATCTGGTTGACTATGTTGTTGCCCAGCGTGATGTGAAGCTGGATGAAATCACAGTGGAGACGATTCTTGATGCGGAGATGGATTACTTAATGGATAAAGGGTTGGCAGGATACATCGATTAACCCTTGCACATTTCCGGCTCTAAAGCCTTTAATATAGAGGATATTGAGCCGGAATGAAAAAAGTAGGCATTTACATTGCATTCAATGATTTAGTGTGGTACAATGAAGTTAATCATAAATTTAACCCTTAATTCACATATTGTAAAAGGTTATCATTTGTGCGTATGAGTCCTTTTCCAATGTGTGAATTTTTATTTGTTCGTACACTACGTAGGAATAAAAGGACATGTGTTAAATAAAATATTGGAGGTAATATCATGCAAACAGGTACAGTTAAATGGTTTAATGCAGACAAAGGATTTGGTTTTATCGAGGTTGAAGGTGGAAGCGACGTATTCGTACACTTCTCCGCAATCACAGGCGACGGATTTAAATCTTTGGACGAAGGCCAACGCGTTGAGTTCAACGTAACTCAAGGCGCTCGTGGACCACAAGCCGAAAACGTTGTAAAACTGTAATTCGAAAATTAGGCTGCCCTTAACACAAGTTGAGGGCAGCTTTTTTATTTTTCATCTTATGAATCTGCCCCTAATAGGGTGGCGAAATCGTCTCGATTCGATCCAAGGAGGGGTACTTATGTATTTTCGTAAAAAAGCACTGGAGGATCTTCCGCAGGAAGACACAGCCATTTGGTCTTGTACCAAGGAAGGTTGCACCGGTTGGATGCGCGATAACTTTGCATTTCAGTACGTACCTACCTGCTGGCAATGTAACTCTCCCATGACGAGAAGTATGAAGATACTGCCAATGCTTGTGAACACGAATTCGGATATGAAGGCTATGAAGAAAGGCATCACGATTAAGTAACAGCCTTTACTAAAACCATGCTAGAGATGGTTAAATAGAAGCAGCTAACATACTCAAACAGCTGGACCCTTGATGGTGGGCAGCTGTTTTTTTGTTGGAGTATTTTATTTCTGTTCGAGCAATTTCTCCCACTCGGTTAAGATGATATTCTCTGAGAGATGCTTCAAATGTTCAGGAACCTCTACATGGCACATCAATTCCAGGCTGTTGCCGTCCGGGTCGTTGAAGTACACAGAAGCATTCCCTTGATAAGCTCGAATAAAAGGCTCAACCGAAGTCCGATTACGGAACGGAACAGCGTCTACCCCAATGGATTCCAGCCATTCCAGTGATTGCTTCAGATCCTCATAAGTTACGCGGAAGGCAAGATGCCGTAAAGATGGGTGGTATGGCGTTTCTACTTCCTTTCCTTCCCAAATGCCGATCCAACTCCGACCTTCCTCAATCCAGAAGAATGCAGTTTCCTCATCCCGCCAGGCCATTTTTAATCCCAATTTCTCATAAAATTCGATAGATACCTCAAGATTACTTACTGGTAAATGTGCTTCGTATAGTCCTTTTATCATATTCTCGTCTCCTCGTGCAGGCTTATCCTGAATTTTATCAATAACTACCAGGTTCTTCCATGTATTAGTTCCCATTCTTTCCAGGGTACCATTCCTAGCTCAGGTCTGGGTGAATCAGGCAGTACAGCTAGGAACTCTAAGGAATGACCATCTGGATCACTGAAATACACGGATACGGCTGGCATCCAGCCAAATACATACAATTGTCCCTTATCATCATCGAGGAAGTTGGAGGCTTCAATCCCCTTGGCCTTCAGGTAGGATACTGACTGCTTCAAATCCTCAAGCGTTACTTGAAAAGCAAAGTGCTGACGCACAACCTCGGAAGGTGCCTTCTCCCAAATCCCCAGCATGGCCTGATTACGATCTTCTCCAATCCAGTAAAATCGCCGCTTGCGGCCTTCAGTATTCTCCGAATGTGCTAAGGGGAGTCCCAGAACATGTTCATAGAAATGAGCAGATTGTTCAAGGTTAGTCACGTTCAGATGGGTTTCAAACAGTCCTTTGATCATAGGGCGGCACCTGCCGGGCTATTGATTTTGCGGGCTAAATTTAGGAATGATTCTAAGACTAGGCGAATGCGATCTTCAATTTCTTGACCGCCCTCGTACCCGTCGTATTCAACCTCGAACCGCTTGCGCTGTATCCCGCCGATGGAGATCCAGTCTGGCGTATTAATCCCATGTAGATTGCGTACAACCGCCTGCAATTGAAGCAATGAGCTTACACCTACAGCTCCACCTGCAGAGCTAGCAGACAATACCACTTTGCCGTTGAAGTGCGTCTGGCCTAGATGGTCGAGAGCATTTTTCATCACGCCGCTCATGGAACCGTGGTATTCCGGGGTAATCAGGATGATTGCGTTCGCAGTTAGCATCTCTTGATGGAGGGCGCTTAGATGCTCATGCTCCGCGTAAGACTCATCTGGTGAATAAAAGGGCAACGGGCGTTTATGGAGATTAAACAGGGTGACTTGTTCGCCTTGCTGATTAATAAAATGTGCGGCATGCTCTGCCAACTTTGTGCTGGTCGCTTCTTTTCGATTGCTGCCTGTCAGGATCATGACTTTCATCTGTATCCACTCCTATAAGGTCGATTGCTATAAACCAATGATAGCTGAATCGACATTTGTTGACGTCAGCACATGGAATGAACCTGCATAATAAAAACGCTCAGCAATTGTGCTGAGCGTCTAAGACTATAGTTGTAGATGAGCTGTGGCGCTATGAGTTGTAGCCGTTTTTCAATGCAAAAATGGCAGCTTGAGTCCGATCCGATAAGTTCAGCTTTCCCAGTACATGACTGACATGTGTCTTAACAGTCTTCTCGGTGATGACCAGCTTACTGGCAATCTCTTTGTTGCTCATACCTAGTGCAATGAGGTCTAACACTTCCTGCTCTCGCGGAGTAAGAAGCTCAGATCCGGTGATTGTAACCGATGTAGTACTGGATCCATTCAGATCTGAGTTGCTAACATCCAGTTGTTCTGGTGTAGAAGCTGCCATTAGATTCATCAGTTGACTGGCAGCTGCGGAATGCAGCTCAACTTGACCACTGTGTACCTTGCGGATGGCGACTACCAGCGCTTCTGGTTCTATGTCTTTTAGCAAATATCCTTTGATCCCTACGCGGATAGCAGGGAGTACATGATCCTGATCTGAAAAGGAGGTCAACACAATGATTTTGACCTGTGGATGGGAGATTCGTAGCTGTTTAGCCGTCTCGATGCCATCCATAACGGGCATGTGCAAATCCATTAATATGATATCCGGCTGGAGCTCAGCCGTTCTCTCTAGTGCCTCGCGGCCGTTCGATGCTTCTCCGATAACCTTGATGTCCGGTTGTGTCGAGAGAAACACTTGTAGCCCTCGTCGAACCATTGCATGGTCGTCGACCAGTAATAAACCTATTGTCATTTGTGATCACCCGACTTCATGTGGATTGGAGGGGCAAAGGGATGGTTACCTCAACCGTTGTGCCTTGGTGCTCCTCACTGTGGATATGAATATGGCCGTAGAGCGCCTCGGCTCTTTCCTTCATAATATGCAGGCCGAGAGATTCATTGGTGTCTGTGTTACAGCGCCGTTTGGCACCGCCCTTGCCCTGATCGGCAATGCTCAGTATCACCTCGGTAGCGTTCAAAAGTAGAGATACTTTAGCTTTAGAAGCTCCGGAGTGCTTAAGTACATTATTAAGTGCTTCTTGACCAATGCGCAGCAGTCCTTCTTCCACATTGCGGGAAAGTTCGAGTACACCGCTGCGCTCTGTCTGTATCAACAGCCCTAGTTGCTGACCATGAGCCTGCAGCGCGGTCAATAACCCGGCTTCCAGTCCTGCAGGACGAAGCTGCATGATTAAAGCACGCATTTCTTTGAGTGCAGATTGAGAGAGCTCTTGAATATCGCGGACAGCCTCAGCAGCCGGATGGGAGGAGGTGTGCTCTTGCTGCAGCATGCTTTCTACACCTTTGGCCGTCATCGAGAGGGAGAACAGAATCTGGTTCACCGAGTCGTGGAGGTCACGGGCCAGTCGATTCCGCTCGTCCATACGCGCGATTTCGCGGCGCTTCTCTCCGAGCTGTACACTTTCCAGTGTAGCTGAAATGTGCTCGGCAATCGCTTCGAGTACTTCTCCATCTGCGGTTGCGGAGGCGAGTGCTTTAGGCGAGGTGATGAGTAGAATGGCTGAACCATGTGCAGTAATCTGCCGAAAGGGAACGGCAAGCATTACAACTCGCTCTGTAACGGGCTGTTCGGAACAGCATGAGTTCGTAATTTCCTGTTCTTCGTCAGAGGTTAATGTTGCGAAGCGCTGTCCTTTTGCAATATCCCTTAGACGATTCTTAAAGGAATCCGAGAGCTCAAAAGGAGCTAATTCAGGTGTTATATTAGCTGCATGAGCGGCTGCATGTACTTCGAATTTGCCCGCGTGTTGTCCAATAATCGCTGCAAAAGGCCAATCGAAATATTGGCCAATCAGGGCGGTGGTTTTCTCCACCAGAATGCTTGGGGAGATGCATTCACTAGCCGTTATATTCAAAGCAGCGCTGAACTCCCCTAATTTGGCGTACAGATTGGCACGGCGCTGTTCGGTGCTATATAACTGCATGCGTTCAATGGCACTGCCAATTTGCAGGGCCACGGATTGTAGCAGAGCCAGCTCACTGTCGGGGTAATGTGCTTTGCCTGGTGCAGCTACATTCATAATTCCTAGGTAGCGATCGCCTGAATGCAGTGGGATAGTGGCGTGGTGGGTGATCCCCAACGTATCGCCCCAGTTATATTGCCTGGCATTACTCAGCCGCTTGCAGTTTAGAATGTTAACAGCATGCTCTAGCCGTCCATCCCATAGGCGTTCTAAGCACCAGCAGCTTCCACACTGCATCGGCTGTTTATTGTCCCGTTGCAGCGCTGGCGGTAAACCCCGATCTGCGGCGAATTCATACTCCATATTCTCTTCGCTCAGGAAGATCCAGCCTGCCGTATTTCCTGTTAGATCTAACAGCTTGCCCATAACTGTATCGAGCATCGGTTTGAGCTCATTGGAACTGTTTAAGGTCTCCGCAATCGTCTTGAGCGTCAATAACTCGTGGATTCCGGTTTCTTCCGGCATGAGGTTCTCCCCTTTAGATTAATTAGGTTCTATCTATTGTAACGTAGAATGCTTCATTCATTCTAATATTTATGTAATCATGAAGCGCTAAAAAAGGTGGACCCTTAAGATCTGGTATGACCTTAGAGAACCACCTAAATAAATTGGTTAATTTACAGCTGCAGGGGTAGTGGAAGGCGTGCTGTGTTCTACATCATCGTGCTGAATCAGTCCATGTTTCTCCCAAGCTCGACTCTTCCAGCGGAAATACATAATGACAGCTCTTGTCCACTCATCAGCCGCAGTGGCAATCCACACACCGGCTAATCCTAGGTTAAGCTGGAATACCAGAAAATAGCCAAGGGGTAAGCTCATGCAGACCATGGAGATCAGTCCCATATATACTGGAAACTTCGCATCGCCCGAGGCGCGTAGTGAGTTAATGATGACCAAATTAGTTGTACGCCCGGTCTCTAGGAAGAAACTAAGCAGTATAACCTGAGCCCCCATCAGAATAATGTTCTCGTTGTCTGTGAAGAGGCCGAATAGCGGTACCCGGAAGACGATCACAAGAACATCTATTACTACTGTGACCAGAAGTGCCCACTTCACACTGGTGAATACACGCTTATAGGCCTCCTTGGGGCGTCTAGCTCCCACCAGATGTCCTACGATAATGGAGGTTCCCATGGAGACGGCTACACTGAATAAATAAATATAATTGGAAATGTTGAGCGCATATTGACGAGTGGCCATAGCCTCGGCGCCCAGATAGGTAATATACAGCGTGAATACGAGCTGACAAGATTGATAAATAATCGATTCAAACGCGGACGGGATGCCGATTTTGAGAATTTGCTGCACATATTTTTTGGAAAGATGAATGTAGTAGGTTAACTTCACCCTTACCTCCATCACTCTGTAGAGCAGTAAGAAGAAAATAATAAGACAGATAAACCGACTGACAACCGTTGAGATAGCTGCACCTTCGACACCTAACGCCGGAAGTCCAAAATGACCATAGATGAGTAAGTAGTTACCCACCACGTGAATGATGTTCATTAGCAAGGATACGACCATCGTCTGTTTAGTGAAACCGTGTGTACGGATTGTGGTCGCCATAGCATTGATTAATGCTTGGAGAAAAATACCGCCCCCGACAATATGTATATAAGATTTAGCGTAAACGAGAATATCCCCTTTTACATTCAGGGCAGTTAGTAGAGTCCCTCCGAATATCAGCAAAAACGTACTTAGGAGAATTCCTACTAACAGGTTTAGAGTAATGGCATTGCCGGTCACTTGAGCGGCTTCCAGAGGTTTTTTCGAACCGAGGTATTGGGAGATCACAATCGCTGCGCCGTTACCAATTACACTGAGAACTAAAATAGCCATCGCGATAATCTGATTCGCTGCGCCAACACCCGATACGGCATCGTCCGATACAGAGCTGATCATAAAAGTATCCACACTGCCCATGAGCATAAATAGGAACAGTTCCAGGAATATCGGCCAAGTTAGTTTTACAAGGTTAAATTCTTGGTGATTATTGTGCTTCATTGTACACCTTCTTACATCATGATTAAATTCCTGTTATTCCATAAACAAACTGTAATGTTAGCACAGCTTTCATGAAAATGCAGTACTTTTACAAAAATATGACAATAGGTTATTAATGTTTGCAAAGATAAAGCTGGCAGCAGCACATTAGTATCCTCCAGGTAACTACATTACAATAAAGTGCCTACTTCCCTTAAAGGATGTAAGGATCTACAATTTGTACATGACTTACTAAAATATATTAACAAGGAGTGCAAATAAATATGAAATTGCAATTAGCATTGGATCTAGTGGACATTGCGGGAGCGAAAGCGATTGTCTCAGAGGTTGCTGAATATATAGATATCGTTGAAATTGGAACGCCTATCGTTATTAATGAAGGCTTGCATGCGGTGAAAGCAATAAAGGAAGCTTTTCCTGCTTTGACAGTATTGGCTGATTTGAAAATCATGGATGCTGGCGGATATGAAGTGATGAAGGCGGTAGAGGCGGGTGCTGATATCGTTACTGTGCTTGGTGTATCTGATGATGCTACCATTCGAGGTGCGGTGGAGGAAGCTAAGAAGACGAATAAAGAGGTTCTGGTTGACCTGATCAATGTGAAGGATATCAAAGCAAGAGCGGCTGAAGTGGACGCACTTGGTGTAGACTATATCTGCGTACATTCTGGATATGACCATCAGGCGGAAGGGAAAAATTCTTTTGCAGATTTGAATGCAATTAAAAGTGTGGTTAAACAGGCTAAAACCGCTATCGCTGGGGGAATCAAGCTAAGTACGCTTCCGGAAGTTATCGCAGCGAATCCTGATCTTGTTATCGTTGGCGGAGGCATTACGGGTGAGGCTGATCAAAAGGCCGCAGCGGCTGAGATGAAACGTCTAGTTAACCAGGCTTAAGATTACAATGGACATATTGAAATATGCGCAGCAAATTATAGAGGAGCTTCAGTGCTCCATTTCTCAGCTTGATCATCAAGAGGCTGAACGAATGGCTGAACTGCTTCTTCAGTCGAATAAGGTATTTGTGGCCGGGGCTGGTAGATCAGGATTGATGGGACGAGCTTTTGCAATGCGACTCATGCATGTCGGTAAAGAAGCGTACGTCGTGGGAGAAACGGTAACCCCGGGTATTGAGCCTGGTGATGTGCTTGTGCTCGGTTCGGGTTCAGGAGAGACGAAGGGGCTGATCTCTATGGCAGAGAAGGCCAAAGGAGTAGGTGCAGAGGTTATTGCCGTTACGATTGCGCCGGACTCGACCGTCGGACGTTTAGCGAGCTATGTAGTGAAGCTGCCGGGATCTACAAAAGATCAGACCAGCGGAGGCTACAGCACGATTCAGCCAATGGCTTCTTTATTCGAACAGACGATGTTAGTCTTTTACGATGCAGTGATTCTGCGGATGATGGAGAAGACGGGGCAGACGACTAAGCAGATGTTCGGCAAGCATGCTAATTTAGAGTGAGAGTACAGAAACGAATGCCTTCCTAGTAAGGAGGTTATTCGTTTTTGTGTTAGTATGACAACAGGAGAGAGGAGGCGCTTTAGTTATGGCAACCGAGATTAAAGATCGCATCAACTTGAAGGAAATTAACTGCGAGAAGGAACTGACGCTTGCGGTGATTGGAGGCAAATGGAAGCTGATAATCCTGTGGCATCTTGGGCTTGAAGGGACAAAGCGGTTCAGTGAGCTGAAGAAGCTAATTCCTCATATCACGCAAAAAATGTTGACCAATCAGCTTCGAGAGCTTGAAGAAGATCAGTTGGTTCTTCGGAAAGTGTATGCCGAGGTTCCTCCGAAAGTAGAGTATTCTCTGACTTCATATGGACAGAGTCTGCTTCCCGTCCTTCGATTGATGTATGATTGGGGTAAGAATTACGGGGAAAACGTGATCTGGAAAGACACACCGCCGGAAGAAAGATGCTGATCGAATAGATTTTGAACATTAATAATCCCTGAGAGGTCTGAATCGACCTTTTCAGGGATTTTTTGTATTCAATATGGAGTGACGTGAATTACGATTTAGGCTTTTTGTTCGAACAGCTTGGCGATCTCGACGATTACGTTTACCGCTTTTTCCATGTTGTCAGCAGAGGCGTATTCGAATTTGCCGTGGAAATTTTCGCCCCCCGTGAAAATATTAGGTGTAGGTAACCCCATGTAGGAAAGCTGTGAGCCATCTGTTCCCCCGCGAATCGGACGGATGATCGGCGTGATGTTCAGATTCTCCATCGCCTCATGGGCAATATCGACAATATGACGCACCGGTTCGATTTTTTCGCGCATGTTGTAATATTGGTCTTTCATTTCAAGCACGATGTTCTCTTCACCATGGATGCTCTTGAATTCATCTACGATGGCAGAAAGAAAGGCTTTACGTGCCTCGAATTTCTCGCGGTCGAAGTCACGAATGATATATTGAAGCTTGCTGAATTCCGGTGTGCCTTCTATGGAGCTAAGGTGGTAGAAGCCATCATAACCGTCTGTGAATTCTGGAGCTTCCTCAGCAGGGAGTCTAAGGTGGAGCGCCATAGCGATTTTTGCGGAATGAATCATTTTTCCTTTGGCAGTACCAGGATGTACATTGACGCCGTAAACCGAGATTTTGGCTGATGCAGCATTAAAGCTTTCATACTCTAGTTCACCGAGTGGGCCTCCGTCCACAGTGTAAGCATAGGAAGCATTAAAAGCAGCTACGTCAAATTTATGAGGTCCGCGGCCAATTTCTTCATCCGGTGTGAAGGCGACTCTAATCTTGCCATGCTTGATTTCAGGATGCTGAAGAAGGTAATTCATAGCTGTCATAATCTCGGCAATACCGGCTTTATTGTCTGCGCCAAGCAGGGTGGTACCATCGGTTGTAATTAATGTATGGCCTTTATATTCTGCCAGCTCTGGGAAGCTCGCTTTAGACAATACAACATTTAATTCTTTGTTCAAAAGAATATCTTTGCCATCGTAGTTCTCCACGATCTGTGGCTTTACATTTGTTCCTGTGAAATCAGTTGCTGTATCGAGATGCGCCAAAAAACCAATGGTCGGAACATCCTTCTCCGTATTGGCTGGGAGTGTAGCCATGACATACCCATGCTCGTCCACCTGCACTTCATCCATGCCGATCTCCTTGAGCTCTTCGACCAGCTTGTGGGCCAGCACCATCTGCCCCGGAGTGGACGGACAAGTTTCATTAACCTCGTTCGATTGGGTATCCATTTGAGCATACGAAATAAACCGTTCTATAACCTCTTTTTTCACTGTGGGTCATCTCCTCATTACTGTTGTATCTATATAGTATCACTTTCCATATCCGGTCTCATCCCTGAGGAGGAAGATTAAGAGTTAAGATTAGCTTTAATGAGGCGATATTTCTTGCTTCACTAGCTTCGCTGAAAGTAAATACCGGTCCGGTGCTGATCCCACGTATGAAAAAGGATAACAGGTGATCAAGGTAAGAATAGCCTTATCGCTTAGTTTTATTGCGCCGCGTTCATTCCCGTCTACAATCGTGCTGCCTGTCACTTCATAGGTGAACGTACCGTCCATGCTTTCCAGTTCGATCAGATCTCCTGCGACAAGTTCTCCTAGATTTCGGAATACGGTATCACGGTGTCCAGCAAGCACGCTATTACCGATGGCGCCGATGGCTGCGCTACCTATATAGTGTCCTGCTCCTTTTTTTAATTCAGGGCTTTCCGTACCCTCCAGAATAGCCACCTTCTTATTTAAGGTGGGGAAGCGGATTTCTCCAATCACTTCACCCTCTTTATAGGAGGGGGAAGAAGATGGTTGTTCTTTTGGAGAACTGACCATTCCCTTGGGGAGAGGGTTCTCTTCATTTGAAAGGGGGCGGGCGATAGCTTCCTCCCTCTTTTTTGCCCAATCATTTAGGGCCTGCTTGGCCTCGATGGGTGCTTTGACGACTTGGACGATCGAATAAATCAGCACAACTAAAGAGAGTATGAAGATTAGCTTCACGGTTAATAAAACACCATTACGCTTCTTCATACTCTCTCCTCCAGACTTATATTACTAAATGTTATTCTTTCTTCGATTTCAATCTGCGCATGATGATCACGCTGAGTACCGCAATAGCTAAGCTGGCCAGAATTAAGTTATACCAAGGCTCGGCGGTATTTGGAAGCTCGTTGCCTGTCTCTGGTGCTCCCAAAGGAATGTCGCCGTCAGGTAAGGCTACCTCATCGCTTGGCTGAGGTGTTGCACTGGTGGTTTGACTACCAGCACCTGGTGACGCTGCAGGTGTAGGCTCATTACTGCTTCCGCCCATTGGAATCGGTTCTTCAGTAACGCTTATTTCATCGACTGCAGGCGGTGAAGCCGTAGGTGAAAGCGATGGTGTTGCTGTTGCAATTGGTGGCACTGACTGACCTGGTGTTACGACAGCTGTAGGTGAAGCAGTAGTCGTTGGTGAATCCGTAGGTGTTTCAGTAGGTGTTGTAGTAGGTTCAGTTGTTGCTGTTGCTGTTGCTGTTGCTGTTGCTGTTGCTGTTGCTGTTGCTGTTGCTGTTGCTGTTGCTGTTGCCGTTGCTGTAGGTGATGGATCAGGTGTAGGTGCAACCGTCGCTGTTGGCGTAGGCGTTGAAGTAGGCTCGGTGGTTGGACCTGGTTCTCCGGAAGCGGAGAATTCAAAAGCTACGGTCGTGGCCTTCCCTTGATATTCGTTGCCGGCTTCCCATGGGAAGGTTACATCCATTTGAATTACACTCTTCTCTCCTCCAGCAAGTGAACCGATGGTTACTCTGCCAGCAGCCTCACTCATCACTCCCGAATAGATGATTACTCCCTCTTTTTCGAGTGTCATTTGGAGAATATTGTACAACTCTACGTCTCCAGAGATGAATTTAAAGTCCACAAAGTAATCAAAGCCTTCTGTGCCATCATTAATAATCGTGTACTCTGAGCTCATTTCGTCACCGGGCTTCATATTGTTCATGGTGGCTGTGCTCGTGGTATGAGAATTCACAGTAAGCTTAATGGTATCCTGAGCGCTTACCCCTCCAGCGTGCCATATTACTCCTACCAGAATAATCAGAACGTAAGCAGCTATGAAGACCGAATGGTATTTCTTCTTCACTTTCTTTGCTCCTTTCTCCTGAGCCCATTGTAGCTGTTGAAAAACAAAATCTGCGGGCTTCCGGCAAAATCCTCCGTTTTAAACGATTATTCCATTCTACATTGTCGAAATAAGTGGTATTGTAAAGTACCACTCTTTCATTTGTGGGCGGAATCTTTCTGAATGAACGGAGAAAGAGGGCATAGCCAAAATACAAATCGTTCGTTATAGCGAATATATAAAGTATAATCAAAATGATATCCAAAGAAAAATGATGTATTACAACTAATTAGATCATATTTGCTTAAATAATAAGTATATGGTCTATTTATCTGTTGATTTCTCTCTATATCTCTTTATTTTTATGTTTTTTAATATCTTAGTAGTGTTTTATTAAGAACGGTTTCGAAAACAAAACAAAAAAGGCAAGACGCATATCTGAAACGGGAGAATTCCCGATACTCAGATAACGTCCTGCCTTGTTAAGACTGCAATCTTACAGTTCTTTCATAGCCTCAGCTACAATTTCATAGGAACGAAGACGAGCTTCATGATCATAAATCCCTGCGGAGATAATCAATTCATCTGCTTGTGTCTCTTTCAGAATGTCTTGAAGTCGTTCTTTAATCGCTGCTTTATCGCCAGAGAAAGAATAACGCTGCTTATCGAGCATGATTGCTTTTTCTTGTACCGTCCATAGCCCATCCATACTCTCAACGGGTGGTTGTAACTTGCCTGTACGCCCGCGGATGATATTGAGGAACTGCTGCTGCTGCGAGGTAGCTAGCTTTCTTGCCTCATCTACGGTATCGGCTGCTGTAACCCCTAGTCCGACCATAACATAAGGTTTGTCTAGTACTTCTGATGGACGGAAATTACTGTGGTATATGTGCAGCGCCTGAAGTAAATACTCAGGTGCAAAATGGCTGGCAAAGGCAAAAGGCAACCCTAGCTTGGCTGCTAGCTCAGCACTAAAGCCGCTGGAGCCTAAGAGCCAGATGGGAACATTTAAGCCTTCCCCAGGAACCGCGCGTACTCCAGCTGGGCGCGATCCTGCTCCTGCAGGGTCGAAGTAAGCTCTTAGCTCACTTAGCTGCTCAGGGAATTCACTGCCATCGCTTCCGAGCCCGCGACGCAGCGCACGGGAAGCTGGTTGATCAGATCCGGGTGCTCTGCCCAGTCCAAGATCGATCCGTCCCGGATATAGAGATTCGAGAGTCCCGAACTGTTCGGCAATAACAAGTGGTGCGTGGTTGGATAGCATAATGCCACCAGAGCCAACACGTATGCTTTGGGTGCCACCAGCAATATGTCCGATCAAGAGTGAGGTAGCAGAGCTGGCAACTCCGATCATATTATGATGTTCAGCGAACCAATACCGATGATAGCCCCACTTCTCAGCGTTCCGAGCTAAATCTAGAGAGTTATGAAAAGAGTCTGCCGCGGTCCCTCCTTCCACAATAGAAGCCAGGTCCAGTACGGAGAATCGAATGTCACGAGGTTGTTTCAATGTTATCCCTCCTATAATAAATGCTCTATGCTCATAGAGCAGTATTTGTAGCTACGAATATCGCTACTCGGATAGTATACCATGTAATAAAACTATATACACACTTTAAGTAAGTTGTTTATCTTCCGAGTGAAGAAAGAGGAGGAAAGATGAATTTTTAAAATTATGTAAGCGCTTCAAAAATTCTATTGTTATTTCCAATCGGGCTTGCTATAATCACATCGAAAAGTTCCCTAAAAAAGGAAGTTATCATTATGAAGCCAACCATAAGAGATGTTGCCAGAATGGCCGAGGTGTCGATTAGCACAGTGTCACGTGTTATGAATGCACCGAATTCGGTAGTGGAGAGCAAACGGAATCGAGTGATGGAGGCTGTAGAACGATTGCGGTATCAACCTAATTCATTTGCACGTGGTTTGATTTACAAGAAGTCCTTTACACTGGGCCTGCTTATTCCGGATATTGAGAACCTGTATTTCGCAGGGGTGATTCGGGGGATGCAGGATGCTTGTATCAAGCTTGGGTATAGTCTAATGATCTGCAATACGGACCGCGACAAAGAACGACTACTGTCCTATATTGATAACTTCCATGAGAAGCAGGTGGATGGAATTGTATTCGCCAGTGATTTTCTTTACCCTGAGTATCATGACAAATTGGTCGGTTGTAGAATTCCATTTGTGCTAGTGTCCTCGCATTCCGATGAGTTCGACATTCCAAGTGTGGAGGTGGATGATGAAGCGGCTGCCTATGATGCGGTAAAGTTCCTGATTGATTTAGGTCATAAAGACATTGGTATGATTGGTTTTAACCATGATAATTCCGTATCAGGACCACCACGCTATGAGGGATTTGTAAGAGCACTAACAGAGTCAGGGCTACAGCAGAATATTGTGAAGAGCAAATATGCCAGTCACCGGTTTGAACATGCTTATCAAGCTGCGCACGAACTATTTACGGATTACCCTGAGCTAACTGCTGTTTTCTGTGTTGCTGATGAATTCGCGATGGGGACGATTTCTTATCTGAAGGATCGTAATATTCTTGTTCCGGGTCAGGTATCCGTGATTGGGTTTGATAATCTAAGGATGTCGGGTATGTTCATCCCGAAGCTAACTACGATTGCACAGCCAATTTACGAGTTAGGGTATCGTGCGGCCGAGAAGCTGCATGAATTGCTTACAACAGGTGAAGTGCAGGTATTGAATGAGAAGATGGAGCATAAGCTGATTGTGCGGGAATCCACACGAGAAAAATAGGGGTAGTTCACTTCTGTACCACCCTCTGAAAAGCTTTTCAGAATTCAGCGCTCGTCTTAAGCAACATTTGAATATTTGCTTAGACAATAAAAATAATTTTTACCAAAACATTTCAAATACAGATTGGAAACGCTTACTTTATGTGATACTATAACAAATGTAAGCGCTACAATTAATTGGAATTTGTGATTGGATTCTTTTTTAGTATAGATCCTTAGATTCTGAAAAGCTTTGCAAGGAGGTGATCTGCTACAAGCTGCTTATACATGCCAGGGTACCGGATGATTGAGTCAGAAGCAATCTCTAAAACCATTAAAGGGGATGTACAAAAGATGAAGAAAACCTCAGGACGTAAAAAGTCATTGGCTTTAGTACTGTGTTTATCCTTCACTATGATGCTGAGCGCATGCGGCGGAGGCAATAACAACAATGCAGCGCCTACAGATCCACCTGCGGCGACTACCAGCCCAACAGCAGATAACACTGAGAAAGCTACAACTGCTCCTAGCACCGAGCCATCGGGATCTCCGCTAGAGCTAGCCATGAAGGGCGACTATAAAGGAACTAAAGTAACGATGTTCGGCCCCTTCGTAGATGCTGACCAAGTGAAATTTGAGAATAGTATTAAAGAGTTTGAAGAAAAGACAGGAATTGATATTCAATACGAGGGCTCAAAAGAGTTCGAAGCTACGATAAACATTCGAGTAGACGGTGGAAATGCTCCGGATATCGCTGATTTCCCGCAGCCGGGACTGCTAGCCTCGATTGCTAAGACTGGCAAGGTTATCGATTTAACTAACGTGCTGGATCAAGCCAAATTGACGGCTAATTACAACAAGAGCTGGCTTGATATGTCTAATATGGACGGGAAAGACGGCAAGATCATGGCGGGGATCTGGAACCGCAGTAACGTAAAGAGCTTGGTCTGGTATCCAAAAAAGCAATTTGATGAAGCAGGCTACAAGGTTCCTGAGACATGGGATGAGATGATGGCTCTGACAGAACAAATTGCGAAAGACGGTGATCCTGCTTGGGCTATTGGAATCGAGAGTGGTGCTGCAACAGGCTGGCCGGCAACAGACTGGGTAGAAAATATAATGCTGCGCACAACTACACCTGAGAACTACGATAAATGGGTAAAAGGTGAGCTGCCATTTACCTCTCCAGAAGTGAAGAATGCAGTTGAAACCATGTCCAAAATTTGGCTCAACAAGGATTATGTCTATGGTGGTGCAAAATCCATCGTGACGACATCGTTCGGGGATGCACCAGCACCAATGTTCAATAATCCTCCTAAAGCATGGTTTAATATGCTCGGCAACTTTATTACAAGCTTCTTCCCTGAAACCGCAAAGGTTGATGTAGATTATGATTGGTTCTACCTGCCGCCTATTGACCCTCAATATGGTAAACCAGTACTAGTTGCTGGCGATATTTACGCGATGTTCAACGATCGTCCTGAAGTTCGTGCAGTTATGGAATTCTTTACTACAGGAGAATCCATTAAGAGCTGGGTACAATCGGGCGGTGTAATTGCTCCAATGAACGATGCTTCCCTGGATTGGTACACCTCAGAATCCGATCGCCGGATGGCGAAGCTGGTTCAGGATGCTTCCACGCTGCGCTTTGATGGCTCTGACCTGATGCCGGGCAAAGTGGGCGCAGGTACCTTCTGGAAGGGCATGACCGACTACGTAAGTGGTACTGCGACGCTGGATCAGGCGTTGGAACAAATCCAGTCTGGCTGGAACAACTAACCTAATATTGAAAGCACACAGTTAAAAGAGGGGCAGCGAGATTTGAAGGTTCTCTGCCCCTCTTTTTGTTTTCCAAAGCGCGAGTATAGGAGGAGCTGGAGCTAATATGGGTGGACAATCACAACTACAACCACAACCACAAATGAAGCCACAATTAAAAGCCAAGCAGACGGTAAGCCTTAGGGCGGTATTGCTGTCTCTTTTAGTATTAATAGCCAATGTTGTTGTTAATGGCTCGATCTTTTTGTTCTTTCGGGATTCGACGCTAAACCCGCTACTAACGGCGGTTCTGGCTGTTCTATGGGGGGTTCTGGGTGTTTATCTGATCTATTACACACTTACCTGGGCAGTCGAGCAATATCCTGATTACGTACGCCGAAAGGTATTGCCTTATATTTTTATTGGTCCGGCAGTGATTATATTGGGGTGGCTACTGGTGCTGCCTGCGCTGCGGACGCTGTATTTAAGCTTTTTCAATGCTTCTTCAGAGAAATTTGTGGGTCTCAGCAACTATGCAGCGATCTTTAGCGACCATCTAATGGCGACGGCACTGCGTAACAACTTGCTTTGGGTATTCGTTGGTACACTGGCATGTGTAGCTTTTGGGCTCTTGATTGCAATTCTTGCCGACAGAAGCAGCTATGAGAAGCTAGCCAAGTCGATCATTTTTATGCCGATGGCTATTTCTTTTGTAGCCGCAGGCGTTATTTGGAAGTTTGTATATTACTATCAACCCGGCGATGAACAAATTGGACTTTTGAACGCCATCGTTACTTATTTTGGGGGAGAACCACAGGCATGGACGAGTATGCTTCAGCCGTGGAATAACTTTTTCCTCATCATCATTCTGATCTGGATGCAGACCGGATTTGCGATGGTGATATTCTCAGCAGCTATTAAGGGAGTTCCTGACGACATATTGGAAGCTGCACGAGTGGATGGTGCTAATGAGGTGAAGATCTTCTTTGGAATCATGATCCCATACATTTCAGCAACCATTCTGACTGTGACAACGACCATTATCGTCTTTACATTGAAAATATTTGACGTCGTCATGGTGATGACAGGAGGTCAATACGATACAGAGGTAGTGGCTACACAGTTTTACCGCCAATTCTTTATGTACCGGAATTTCGGTTACGGCTCCACGCTGGCTATTGTTCTGCTGATCGCGGTGTTGCCTGTGATCATAATCAATCTACGTCAGTTCCGTAAGCAAGGGGGATTCTAATGGCCGGGAAAAAGAAGAGAAAAGGCAGCAAGACGATTGTTAATATCGTGCTGGGTGTGATTTGTTTCATTTGGTTGCTTCCGACCCTTGGGCTGTTCATTTCCTCCTTCCGTCCGGCTGCCGATATTCTGCAGACTGGATGGTGGAAAGCTTTTCCCCATCAGGAGTGGAAGGCTGGAGAGACCCTTCAGCTATCGAAGGATGTGGATCTGCGGGAGCCGATCGAGGTGAATGGCAAAACCTATACAGATGATCAGCTGAAGGCAGGCGTGAAGGCCGATGGCAGTCGTTTGATGTGGGAGAACCGCAGAGCGCGTACCATAAATCAACAGGAACAAGGCTGGAAAATGACACCGGATCTCACATTGGATAACTACAATAACGTGCTCTCGGGCAAGGAATACAAGCTCAAGCAAGCCGATGGCAGTGAAACGGTGCAAAAGGGTACCGGATTGTCGCAAGCCTTCTGGAATACACTGACGATCGCTGTTCCAGCGACGGTCATTCCGGTGTTAATTGCTTCTTTTGCCGCCTATGCTTTTGCTTGGCTACGTTTTCCTGGGCGCCGCACACTTTTTGTCATCATTATCGCTATGCTCGTTATTCCAATACAAGTGGCACTTATTCCAGTGCTCAAAGATTATACAGCTCTTGGACTGAACGGAAGTTACTTGGGCATTTGGCTGGCGCATACGGCCTTTGGATTACCGCTGGTTACCTACTTTATGTATAACTTTATCAGTCAGCTTCCTAAGGATTTGTTTGAGTCAGCTTTTATGGATGGGGCGAGCCATTTCACTATTTTCAGTAGGCTGATTCTGCCGTTATCTGTGCCCGCACTGGCTTCTATCGGAATCTTTCAATTCCTATGGGTGTGGAATGACTATTTAGTCTCGCTGATTTTTATCGGCAATCAACCGTCAGTGCAGGTCATGTCGATGAAGATCGCCGACTTAGTAGGCTCACGAGGCAACGACTGGCATTTACTCACCTCGGCTGCATTTATCTCCATGCTGATGCCGCTCGCGATTTTTTTCCTGCTGCAAAAGTATTTCGTCAGAGGGCTTATGGGTGGATCAATAAAAGGTTGATTTGAACATTGCAGGAATTATAAGGATGAAGTATAGCTAATTGAACAAAACTGTGTCAGGAGGAGCATAGAGAGATGAAGATGAAACCATACGTACATCCGGCTGCGGTGTATCCTTACCGGGAGTGGAGTCTTGATGAGGAGACTTATGATGAAGAGAACAATCAAAGAAGCGAAAGTGTATTTGCTCTGGGTAATGGATACATTGGCATGCGCGGTAATTTCGAGGAAGGTTACCATGGCCACTCGGGCTCATCTGTAACAGGGAACTACTTGAATGGATTTTTTGATTCCGAGCCTATTGTGTATCCAGAGGGAGCTTATGGGTATCCTTCCCGCAACCAAGCTATGCTGAACGTGACGGACGCCAAGATTATTGAGCTCAGCATTGAGGGTCATACCTTTCAGTTGAACAGTGGGCAAGTGCACCGTTATGAACGGAAGCTGGATATGCGAAATGGGATCTTGCATCGGCAGGTAGAATGGGAATCTCCTGCCGGACACAGGGTACAGCTGAACATTCGTCGGATGGTGGCCATGCAGCATAAACATTTAGCGGCCATAGATTACGAGGTCAAGGCATTGAATTTTGAGGGAACCCTAACGTTTACTTCATCGATCGATGGTGAGATCCAAAGGCCGGAGGTCACGGATGACCCCCGGTTGGGATCAGGGAGTAAGGAACCCAATTTGCTGCTAGTCGAAACCGGGCATGAGCTCGAGCAGTCCTTTTTGTGGATGAAGCAGAGGACGCGGCATACCGGGTTTTCTGTTTTAACAGGGATAAGCCACAGTCTGAAATGTAGCGCTGGATATGAAAGGCTCGTGCAGCTAGAAGATCAGCGATTGTCCATGCAATGGGTTGTTCCAGTGATAATGGGGGAAAGGATCTCCCTGACCAAGTACATTTCGTATCACACTTCTAAGGATTATGCAGAAGACGAGCTGTTAGGCAGGTGCTTAGAAGTGCAACACTTAGCGGAGAACTGTGGGTTTGAAGCGCTAGTTCATGAACAACGGGCTTTTCTGGATCATTTCTGGGCACATACCGATGTGGAGATTCAGGGCGATCTTGCGCTTCAACAGGGTATCCGTTTTAATGCTTTTCAATTGCTGCAATCCGTAGGACGTGACGGGCTTACGAACATCGGGGCCAAGGGCCTGACGGGTGAAGGATACGAAGGTCACTATTTCTGGGATACTGAGATGTATATGATACCCTTCTTTACATTTACACAGCCGGAGATTAGCCGGAAGCTACTCGAGTTTCGTTATGCTACGTTAGATAAGGCACGGGAACGGGCAGCAGTGATGTCTCAGAAGGGAGCACTGTATCCTTGGCGCACCATAGACGGGGCTGAGAACTCTTCCTATTTTCCGGCAGGAACAGCACAAATGCATATTAACGCGGATATTGCCTATGCCATTAAACAGTATGTGCGGGCAACTGGCGATTATGAGTTTCTGGTCCTGGAGGGGGCGGAAATGATTTTCGAGACCTCCCGCTTTTGGGTGGATCTGGGTCATTTTAATCCGGCCAGGGAGGGTGCGTTCTGTATTGACGCAGTAACGGGTCCAGATGAGTATACAGCTATCGTTAACAATAATGCATACACTAATCTTATGGTACGGGATCAACTCTATTATGCATATGAGATAGCCAGACTGTTAGGAAAGCAGTATCCGGAGCATTTTGAACGTCTGAAGGGCAAGATTGGTCTGACTGAGGAAGAGCCTGATGATTGGCTGGTCGCCGCAGAAAAAATGTATGTCCCTTTTGATGAGGAGCTTGGCATCTATGCTCAGGATGATACGTTTCTGACTAAGAAGAAGTGGGACTTTGAACATACGCCAGCGGATAAATATCCACTTCTGCTTCATTACCATCCATTGGTGATTTACCGCCATCAGGTGCTCAAACAGGCAGATCTGGTGATGGCCATGTTTCTGTTAGGTGATCAGTTCAGCTTGGCGGACAAGATCCGCAATTACAATTATTATGAGCCGCTAACGACACATGATTCTTCTTTGTCACCGTGCATTCACAGTATTATTTCTGCTGAGATTGGTGATTTAACGGGAGCGTACGCCTATTTTGACCGCACGGTACGGATGGATTTAGATGATATTAACCGCAATGTGAAGGACGGGCTGCATACTGCTGCTATGGCAGGATCTTGGCTGTCGATTGTGAATGGGTTTGGTGGGATGCGCTTATGTGGCGGTATGCTATCCTTTAATCCTGCCTTGCCAGCACAATGGGACAGCTATCGGTTTAAAATAACAAGCGGTGGGCATTTATTGGATATTTATGTTGATAGTAAGGTAGTGATCTATACACTACTGACAGGTGAAGTGGTTGAAATTCTACATAAAGGGAGCCTTGTGCAGTTAACTGTAAAGAAGCCGGTGTCCCTTTCAAATGTGAAGCAGCTTGAAGCTGTTATTTTCGAGTTGGACGGGATTATTACCGATTCTAGTGAGTATCATTATCTGGCCTGGAAGGCCTTAGCCGATGAGCTGGCGATTTCTTTTGATAGAGAGAAGCATGTACGTCTGAAGGGCCATAGTCGAATGGAATGTTTAGAGATTCTACTGGAAGGAAGCGGTCTGAATTTACCCCAACCGGTAAAAGGAATGCTCTGCAATAAAAAGAACGAAAAGTATAAACAGCTGATTCAACAAATGACACCGGATGATTTGCACCCGGGTATCCATAGTCTTCTGACCGATTTGAAGAAAAAGCGAATCCCTGTCGGACTGGCTTCCGTTAATGAGAATGCAATGCTGATTCTTGAACGATTGAAGATCGGGCGCTTGTTTCAGGCGATTGGTGACCCTAAAAACATCCGTATGGGCAAGCCAGATCCGGAAATTTATTTACAGGTAACCGAGATGCTGGGCATATCACCTGACTGCTGCGTAGCTATCGAAGATACAGCGGAGGGGATAGCTGCCATCAAAGCCGCTGGTATGAGGTCCGTTGGAGCCGGAAGTCCATCCTTGAAAGAGAGTGCTGAGCTCTGGTTTCCTTCTACCGCGGAGTTACATGTAGAGGAATTGGTACAGCTGTTCAAATAATGAAAAGTCGTTGCTCTGAAAAGTATCAAGCCTCCCAGTCATGGGAGGCATGCTGCTTTGTCTATTTTAATACTTTTCGTACCAGCTTGATCTTATTCCCATAGGGTGGGTACACAATCCCAAGGTCGATTCGTGTGCCTCTCTTAACGATGCTTTTGCGGTGGGAAAAGACTTCAAAGCTGTGCTTCCCGTGATAACCGCCGATTCCAGAGTTGCCTACCCCACCAAACGGCAAGCTAGCGTTCGCCACATGCGAGATCGTATCATTGATGCAGCCTCCTCCGAAAGAGACTCGGGAAAGCACCTCTTGTTCAACATTTTTATCCTCTGTGAACAGGTAAAGCGCAAGTGGTTTTGGATGCTCGTTAATACTCCGGATAGCTTCATCCAATTGATGATATTCCAATATGGGTAGGATCGGACCGAAGATCTCATCTTCCATAGAAGCGTCAGTCCAAGCCGCAGGATAGATTAGTGTAGGTTCAATATAACGTTCTTCTGAAATGACGGCTCCGCCCATAACCACCTTTTCCTGATCCCGTTCAATGAGACTGGCGAGTCTTTGCAGCTGGCGCTCATTTACGATCCGGCCATAATCTGTATTCGGCTGCGCATTTCGACCGTAGAATTCAGTAATCTGATGTTTGATTTTGGTGATCAATTCATTAGCAATGTCCTTATGAACGAACAAATAATCGGGGGCGATACAGGTTTGACCGGCATTTAATAATTTTCCCCATACGATTCGCTTCGCTGCAACATCAAGATTGGCTGATGCGTCGACAATGACTGGACTTTTCCCGCCAAGCTCCAAGGTTACAGGCACTAGATTCTTCGCAGCGGCTTCCATCACGATTTTGCCGACCGGAACACTGCCCGTGAAGAAAATATAATCAAACTTGGCATGGATCAGCAGATTGGTGGTCTCTTTCTCCCCCTGAACTACGCGAATATACTGGGGTTCGAAGGTCTCCTGAATGAGCTGCTCTATAACAGCCGTGATGGATGGTGTGCTCTCCGATGGCTTGAGGACAGCGCAGTTTCCAGCGGCAATGGCGCCTATAAGCGGTTCGATCAGCAACTGAAATGGATAATTAAAAGGACCTATAATGAGCGCGGTACCGTAAGGTTCACTTAAGATATAACTCTTCGCAGGAAATAAATGCAGTGGTGATCTAACCTTTACGGGCTTCGCCCAACGTCTGAGATGCTTCATCATGTAACCTAGGCTGTCCAAGGTGAAGCCAATCTCTGTGGCATAAGCCTCGAACTCACTTTTTCCTAAATCCTGTTGTAAGGCAGTGATAATGCGAACCTCGTATCGTTTAATACTGTCTTTAAGTTTCTGCAGCTGACTAAGCCGAAAGGCAACCTCTTTAGTTGTGCCACGATTAAAAAAGTCCTTATGTTCTTCAAGCATCACTTGAATACTAGCCGTTGTATGTGTTGTCATAATACTCCCCTCCTTCATTATAGTAGTTCAGACTATGGGAGCCGATAAAAGGCGAAGGGCTCCCCAAAGCGGAAGGAATCACTTGCCTCGTCCAGCTTGCTCACTGTCTCTTCGTTAAGCTGAATGGAGGTACTATGCAAATTCTGTTCCAGCTGCTCCACGCGTGTAGCCCCAACAATAACTGTCGAGACGGCAGGACGATTCATGAGCCAAGCTAAGGAAAGTGCTGTAGAAGAGGTTCCCAGTTCTTCAGCTATCTGCCCCACTTTGTTCCCCAGTTCGATCCGTTCATGATTCAGGAATCTTTTGAAATTAGGATCGGTATCTGCTCTGGATCCTGAAGGTGCGGAACCGTTTGAGTTATATTTACCTGTGAGAATTCCGCCCGCCAGTGGAAAATAAGGAATAATCCCTACACCTTGATCAAGACAAAGGGAGAGAAGCTCATTCTCCGGGGTCCGATCCGCTAAGGAATAGCTACACTGAATTGAAATATATTTGGCGAAGCTCCGTGCCTCACTAATTCCAATCGCCTTCATTAATTGCCATGCTGTATAGTTGGAAGCCCCGATATAGCGTACTTTGCCCGAAGATACCATATCGTCCAAGGTCCGTAACGTCTCTTCGAGTGGCGTATTGGGATCGAAGGTGTGAATCTGGTATAGATCGACATAGTCCGTTTTTAGGCGGCGAAGACTATCTTCTAATTCCTGCATCAAATGGCGCCTCGAGGAGCCGCTTCCGTTAGGTCCGTCATGCTTAACTAAGCCTGCTTTAGTGGCGAGAACAGCCTCATGTCTTCTACTTTCCAAGGCCAGACCGATGATTCGCTCAGATTCGGAGCCGGCGTAAATATTAGCGGTATCGATAAAGTTAATGCCATGATCCAGCGCAGTATGTACGATCTGAATGGAGGTCTCTTGATCCGCCCTTTTACCAAAAGCGTTTGTCCCCAGTCCCAATGCGGATACTTGTAGTCCGCTATTTCCAAGTCTTTTAAAGTTCATCTTCAGCACTCCTCATCATCCATTTTTTTAGGCTTAGTAAAAAGATCCAGAGCTGTCTCCATGAACATCTTTACAGCTATGGAAGTATCGGTAAGCGAGCTGACTGCGATATGTATATCTCTGTAGGCGTCGGGCTGCAGTTCACGGGTTACTACATTTGGAGGTAAAGATAACAAAGATAGCTCAGACATCACACCTACAGCCAGCCCCTCTTGAACCATATTAAGAGCTGTTGCGTAGTTATTCACCACGTATTTTACATTCAAATGGCTGCTACTTCTGCGGAATAAATCCACCACCGGCGGTTCATAGCCTGCTTTGCAGATTAGCATGGGCTCTCCCGCTAATTCTCTCACACCTATGACAGAACGCTCGTGCAAAGGATGGTCATCTCTGATAACAGCGTACAGCTTTTCTCTATATAGTGGGATGGTTTCGAACGCCTCGCAAGGAGCGAGCAATAAGCCAACATCAATTTCTTTGGATTCCAGCCATTCTCTGACTTCGGCGATAGAGCCCTCCTGCAGGCTAATCGTAATATTCGGATATCTTTCAGTGATAGAGCTAATAATCTTCGGTAAAAAATAGGCAGAAGCCACTGGAAAAGCCCCAATTCGAATGCTTCCCTTCTCAAGCCCCCTCTCGGCGGAAATCTCCTGATTGACCTTATCAAAGCCCATTAGAATTTCACGAAAAATAACAAGGATACGCTTGCCGATGTCAGTAAGCATAAGACCGTTCCGTCGATCTCGAAGTAATAGCTTTACATCCAGTTCGGCTTCTAGAGACGAGATCGCTCGACTGACAGCAGGCTGGGTCATATTCAGTTCTACACCAGCTTTGGTAAAACTACCGCTCTCGGCGATTTTGACGAACAAGCGAATTTGAGTATTGTTCATAACAAATATGATATGCCCCTTATGAGTATTATTCATTTCATTTATATTCTTAATTATTGTATCATTTGTGATGAATCTACACCAAGGAGTGAATACATGAATCAGCAGAAGAAAAGCATCATCCTTCTTATATTTTTGGTGATTGTATGGGGCATTAATTGGCCTATATCTAAAATCGCCTTAGACTACGCTCCACCCTTATTATTTGCAGGTATCCGAACCGTCATCGGCGGATTCATTCTTATTCTAATTGCACTTCCTAAGATGAAGGAGCTCCGCTTCAAGCAGCTATGGCCGATCTATCTGACCTCGGCTATATTAAGTATCGTGTTTTATTATGGATTTCAGACGATTGGCTTGCAGTATGTACCCGCAGGATTATTCTCGTCCATTGTATTTCTGCAGCCGGTATTGCTGGGCATTTTTTCATGGCTGTGGTTAGGAGAGAGCATGTACGGGCTCAAAATGGCAGGCCTGTTGCTAGGGTTCATCGGAGTAGGCTCCCTCAGTATTGGAGGACTTAACGGAAGCATCTCTATATGGGGAATTGTGCTTGCTTTAGCCAGTGCCTTGAGCTGGGCAATAGGAACGGTATATATGAAACGAAATGCTGTGCGCGTGGATATGCTATGGATGACCGCTATGCAAATTTCGATCGGCGGTATCATTTTGCTGCTTTCGGGGTCTGCTACAGAGAAGTGGTCGGATATCACCTGGAGTGGAACGTTTATAGCCGATACGCTGTTTATTGCAGTCTTTGTGATCGCTTTAGGCTGGCTGATCTATTTCAAGCTGATTAACGAGGGAGAGGCAGGGAAGGTAGGATCATTCACTTTTTTGATTCCACTAATCTCGATAGGTACTAGCGTAGTCTTTTTAAATGAGCAGATTACTTTGAATCTTGTGATTGGTCTACTGCTTATTGTTAGCAGCATTGTTCTGGTGAATGTGAGGATAGGACGTGCTGCGAAGCAGTCGGTTTAGTTAATTTATGTGGTGATTGTAGTAATCAGGGGCGTATGAGGGCATATTGATGAATAGGCAAGCATAAACGCCTTCGGCATCCTTATATTTGAACAAAAGGGACACTCCCGAAGCTTATAGCTTCTGGGAGAGTCCCTTTTTAATAAAACGTAAAGCGCGTGCGACTTCAGCCGTTGAGGGCCGAGTGGCTACAACATAAGTAGCAGATTTAGCACGCTCTACTTCCTCCAGCACCCGGTTTAAGTGACTGAAGACCGCACCAAGATCACGAATGCTTGATAGCGAACAATTCCCTTGTAGTTCAGAGAAACTGGCCAATTGCAGGTCACGAGCACGCTCTATACAATCGGCAAGAGAACGTTGGCATTCGGCGTCTGATAAGGTTTTGGTTCCATAAAGAGCAATGCAATCTGCGGTTGATTCCAGCACATCCTTCATCCAGTCCGAAGAGGCGTGATGCGCTGGCAGAAGACGAATATCGTCGGCGATTTCTTTGACGTAGGAATGAATGCTTTTTAGATGTGAGGTAGCCTGTATGAGTCCCTTCAGTTCACCCCGGCACTGATAATGTGTGAGGGTATAGAACATTTCTTTCTGTTCCCGGCTGCTATTCGACAGGAGTTTACCTGCTTCCTCCAGCAAATTATCTTTCGGAGAATCACGTCTTACGCCTACGAGATCTTTTAATGCATCCGCAAGTAGAAGACTTCCTTCGAATGCCAATGCTTTTACCTTGACGAACCTGTTCGGCGGCACGATAATCATATTGATGACAAGGGCGATCAGCACACCTATAAATGTTTCCCCTATTCTCCAAAGCACGTAGTCATTCTGGTAAAAAGTAAGAGCTAGAACGGAAGTAACACCCACCTGTGAGACAGCTTGAATGTTCATCTTACAGGCCGTAGCGATGCCAATCCCGATGAGTAGAATGAGCAGGATAGAAAGCCCACCTACATCAAAAAACTGGCCAACAATTAGGCTAACGATCCCGCCAAGAATAATGCCGATCAGGCGGTAGATTCCTTTTTCTAGCGATGCTTTAACACTGGCTTGGGTGATGAGGATAGCCGCAAGGGGTGCAAAGTATAAATATTGGCTACCATATATGCTGTGTACGGCGACCCATGAAAGTGAAGCGGCCAGCGTAATTCGTATCATGTAAAGTGAGAAACCATATTTTTCAAGGCGGTCTTGTAACCCCTCGTTCATTATCATTCATCTTCTTTCGGAAAAAAATGAAAAAAACTGTCTGGTCTTTCAGTTCGTTTTCATTATAACACCTTAAAAAAGGCTTGGAGGACTGGATATTTTACAAAGTTGTTAAGTTTACGCATTCCTTATCCATGTAAGCTATCGCATATAATGGTACAATCTAATATGCTATATCTATTGGAGTGTCGAATGAGAGGAGGAATTGTCGCTTATTAGCGCTGAGCATGCCCATTCGATTGTTCTCCGCGAGATGCGGGTAAAATAGTATTGTGATACTTTAGGCAGGGAGGTTGTTAGCTATAGCTATTCAGGAAGGCACCATTATTTCATTTGAAGAGGTTACCAAGCAATATGACGACGAAGATCCGGTGTTAAAAGGAGTCAGCTTTGAGATAGAGCGCGGCAAATTCTATACACTACTTGGTCCATCAGGCTGTGGTAAAACGACTATTCTACGATTGATCGCTGGGTTCGCAGAGCCAACAAGCGGTTCTATCTATTTAAACGGTAAAGTGATCAACCACATTCCAGCCAATGAGCGGCAGGTCAATACGGTATTTCAGGATTACGCATTGTTTCCACACCTGAACGTATTCGAGAATGTGGCTTTCGGACTGCGCATTAAGAAGCTTAAGAAAGACGTCATCACGAAGAAGGTGCAGGAAGCGCTAAGTTTCGTTAACCTTGTGGGCTACGAGCAGCGTGCCATTAACGAAATGTCCGGTGGTCAACGTCAGCGCGTGGCCATTGCTCGTGCGATTGTGAATGAGCCGCAGGTTCTTTTGCTGGACGAGCCGCTATCTGCGCTCGATCTGAAGCTGCGAACAGAGATGCAGTACATACTGCGTGAAATGCAGCAACGACTTGGCATTACCTTTATTTTTGTTACACATGACCAGGAAGAGGCACTCGCGATGTCCGACTGGATTTTTGTCATGAACAAAGGAAAAATCGAACAAAGCGGAACACCTAATGATATCTATGATGAGCCAATTAACCGTTTCGTAGCTGATTTTATTGGCGAGTCCAACATTGTTCCAGGTGTTATGATTGAAGACTATCTGGTGGAGTTTAACGGGCGCCGCTTTGAATGTTTCGATGCTGGTCTTAAACCTAACGAATCTGTGGAGATTGTTATACGTCCCGAGGATTTGGAAATTTCAACGCTGGAACAGGGTAAGCTACGTGTGCGAGTGGATTCCCAGTTGTTCCGGGGTGTCCACTATGAAATCAGTTGTTATGATGAATCCGGACATGAATGGCTTGTGCATTCTACACGTAAGGCGACGGTAGGTAGTGAAATTGGCCTTTATTTTGATCCGGAAGCGATTCATGTTATGCGTTTTGGTGAAACGGAGGAAGAGTTCGACAAACGTCTGGAAGCTTACGGCGAGGTGGAGAGTCATGAAGAATAAGGGCAGATCGTATTATCTCATCCCTTATTACCTGTGGATCGCCTTGTTTGTAATCGCACCAGTGCTGCTTGTCATCTATTATTCTCTATTTGATCTGGATGGGCATCTTACGCTAGATAACTACGTGAACTTCTTTACACCTGTGTACTTAAAAATGACGCTGACCTCATTCTGGTATGCGTTTTTGATTACAGCATTCTCTTTGCTGGTCGCCTATCCGGCGGCATATCTGTTGACGAGAACGAAGCATAAGCAGCTATGGTTATTGCTGATTATTTTACCGACATGGATTAATTTACTGCTAAAAACTTACGCTTTTATCGGCATATTTGGTACGTTCGGACCAATCAACAATTTCTTTGACCTGCTTGGAATCGGAGAACAGCAAATTTTGTTTACGGGCTTCAGTTTTGTATTTGTATCTGTGTATATCTTTATCCCATTCATGATCTTGCCGATCTACAGCGCTTTGGAGGATCTTAATTTATCCTTGCTGGATGCGGCACGTGATCTGGGTGCTTCAGGCTGGACAACGTTCCGGCGCGTTATTTTTCCATTGACCATTTCGGGTGTGCGTTCCGGATGTATGGCGGTATTCATTCCAGCGCTGTCCCTGTTTATGATTACTCGTCTGATTGCAGGCAACAGGGTCATTACACTCGGTACTGCAATTGAGCAGCATTTTCTGGTCACACAGGACTGGGGCATGGGCTCCACGGTCGCAGTGTTTCTGATTGCTATTATGGCGCTGTTTATGATTATTACCGGCGGATCGCGGAAAGGGGTGCGGAATGAGAAATAAAAACGGGTTCTCCAATCTGTACCTAGTGCTAGTGTTCGTTGTTCTGTATGCGCCAATCTTCTATCTGATGTACTATTCGTTCAACAGCGGGGGGACGATGCACAAGTTCGAGGGCTTTACGCTGGATTACTACCGTGAGGTCCTTCAGGATACACGTCTAATTATCATCATGATCAACACGCTTGTAATCGCGCTTCTGTCCTCGGCTATCGCCACGCTTATCGCTATTATTGGTGCATTGGCCATTAAGAGTGTACAGAACCGTCGTGCTAAAAACACCTTGTTATCTCTGAACAACGTGTTGATCGTTAGTCCGGATGTCATTATCGGTGCATCGTTCCTGATCCTGTTCACCATTGCAGGCATCAAGCTTGGCTTCGTGTCCGTTCTGCTTTCGCATGTCGCGTTCAGTGTACCGATTGCCGTGTTGATGATTCTGCCGCATTTACAGGATATGAGTCCTTCACTAACGGATGCCGCACGTGACCTCGGCGCAAGCCGCAAGGATGTTCTGACTAAGGTTATTCTGCCGATTATCAAACCGGGGATCTTTAGTGGATTCTTCATGGCGCTTACGTATTCACTGGATGACTTTGCAGTTACGTTCTTCGTAACGGGTAATGGTTATTCGACGCTATCGGTTGAGATTTATTCCAGAGCTCGGCAAGGGGTGTCGTTATCCATTAATGCGCTATCGACACTGATCTTCCTGTTCACGATACTGCTCGTTGTCGGTTATTACTTCCTGACCCTTAAGAAGAACCGTCAGAATACCTCGGAAGCTGTGGCGGAGCCAGTGGCGGAAGCGGGGGTGCCTAGATGAAACAGCTGGTAAATGCTTTTTTGGCGATCATGATCACGGCATTCGCTCTAATGTACTTGGGCTCCTGGATGAACTCGAGAGAGGGCTATTCCGGAGGGAATACACTGACTATCTATAACTGGGGCGACTATGTCGATCCTGATCTGTTGAAGGAATTTGAAAAAGAGACCGGATTAACGGTCATTTACCAAACTTTTGACTCTAATGAAGCTATGCTAACTAAAGTGGAGCAGGGTGGAACTACTTTTGATGTCGTAATTCCTTCGGATTACGCCATTGCTAAGATGAAAGAAGAAAATCTGCTCATACCGCTGGATCATAGCAAGGTTCCGAATCTAAAGAATATTGATCCGCGGTTTATGGACCTTTCCTTTGATCCTGGCAACAAGTATTCCGTGCCTTACTTCTGGGGAACCGTCGGGATTATCTTCAACCCGGAGATGACCAAAGGGATGGACTTCACCAGCTGGGATTCCCTCTGGGACAGCAGGCTGAAGAACAACATTTTCTTGGTGGATGGAGCACGCGAAGTGATGGGTATGGCTTTGAACAGCCTGCACTATTCCGTTAATGACCGGGATGAGGCTCACCTGCAAGAAGCACTGACCAAGCTGAATAGACTGTCTCCTAACGTTAAGGCGATTGTCGGAGATGAGATCAAGATGCTGCTTGCCAATGAAGAGGCTGCCGTTGGGATTGTGTGGTCCGGTGATGCTTCTGAGATCATGGATGAGAATGATAAATTGGATTATGTAGTGCCTGAGGAAGGCTCGAACAAGTGGTTTGATAACATGGTCATTCCACGAACTGCGGATAATGTGGATGGAGCGCATAAGTTCATTAACTTCATGCTTCGCCCAGATGTAGCGGCTAAGAATGCAGAATACGTAGGTTATTCCACACCTAACATCCCTGCGCTGGAGCTACTTCCTAAGGAAACTTCCGAGGATACCCGTTTCTACCCGCCTGCTGAGATTACGGATCGGCTTGAGGTGTATGATAATCTTGGCAAACGGATGCTTGCTCATTACAATGAGCTCTTCCTGAAGTTTAAGATGAATAAAAAGTAAGTCGTTTGGAGGTGAAGTCAAACGACTTCAAGAGCGTCTACATGCGGATTACCGTGTTAGACGCTCTTTTTTGAAATATAAGAAAGTAGAGTTTTACGTTTTCGTGAAACGATCATCACCCTTTAAATGATGCCGAAGGCGTTCCTTCTTGGCTGGAAGTATATTGTAGTATAATGGCTAGGATGGATAACAGGAAAAGAGGGTACGAATGCCTACTATACTAGTTGCTGACGACGACGCGAACATTCGCGAACTCGTCTGTTTATTTCTACGTAACGACGGATTTGATACAGCCGAAGCTGCAGACGGCAAAGAAGCGTTAGCCGTTTACGCCTCAAAGCAGGTTGATCTTGTTGTACTCGATATCATGATGCCGATTATGGATGGGTGGACGTTATGCAAAGAGCTCCGAAAAGCCAATCCTGATCTTCCCTTACTTATGCTAACAGCGAGAGGTGAAACCTGGGAGAAGGTGAAGGGTTTCGAACTGGGGACAGACGATTATTTGACAAAGCCATTCGATCCGCTGGAGTTGACGGTTCGTGTTAGATCCTTATTGAAGCGATACAAGATTGGTTCCACTCAGACGATCCAGTTCGGCAACGTCGTCCTTGATCGGCAGACCTATAAGGTGATGAGAGGGACGGAGTCGCTCATGTTGCCACTCAAGGAGTTCGAATTGCTGTATAAGCTCGCTGGAACACCCGGACAAGTCTATACGCGCGAGCAGTTAATCGATCAGATTTGGGGGATTGATTACGCTGGAGACGATCGAACGATAGATGTGCATATCAAACGTTTGCGCGAGCGGTTCTCGACTACTCCTGATTTTCGTATTGAGACGGTTCGTGGACTTGGCTACCGGCTTGAGGTATATGAATGATCAGATCATTATATACACGTGTTGTTCTGACCTTTCTGGTCTCCGTGATCGGAGGCACACTGATTTCTCTATTTGTGACAACCTGGGTATTTCAAGATAAACTAAACGAAAACCTGCGAATTCCCTTACTTCGCTTTGGTCAGGACATCGAACGGATATACGAAACCTTACCCTCACGTGAAGCCGATGCTCTTATAAGTGGAATGAAGCAGCTTGATTCCTATCATATTCGAATTTACGATGAGAACGGTCAGGTTCAGTCTTACGGAGCACTTAATGGAGAGAGCCCTGCCACCGTGACTAGGGAGCAATTAAAGAAAGTATTGGGTGGTGAAGCTCTTCAAGTTAAACCGAGTATAGGTGCTTCCAACCTCTTAGGACTACCTTTGAAAACTGAAATGGGAACGAAGGCGATGTTTGTGGAGCCGCTTGTGCCTCCTACTTTGTCTTCTACGAGGAATCTGCTATTTAATTTTTTGGCGTATTCGTTAATAACGGGAAGCGTATTGATACTGGTCGCTTCCATGTTCTTAGTGAGACCGATCAAAAGGCTGACAAAGGCAACTAGGCGTATAGCAACTGGGGATTTCAATGTCGAATTGAATATTAAGCAGATGGGTGAGTTAGGTACCTTGGCTAATAGCTTCGAGGAAATGATGCACGATCTGCAGCACCTTGAGCAAATGCGCAGGGAGTTCGTAACGAATGTGTCGCATGAGGTTCAGTCTCCACTCACCTCCATATCTGGCTATGCTATTGCGCTCAAGAAGGTGGCTCTCACAGAGGATGAACGAAATCGTTATCTAGACATTATTATTGCCGAAGCGGAGCGGATGTCCAAGATGAGCGATAGTTTGTTAAAGCTTAGCTTGCTTGAATCGCAATCCCAACAACTGCGGCTTATCACGTTCAGTCTTGACGAACAGATCAGACGTGTAATCGTGGCGATACAGCCCCAATGGTCGGCACGCAACATTAGTTTTGAACTTGATCTGAAATCAGTAATCGTATGGGCAGACCATGATCTGTTAAGTCAGGTGTGGACGAATCTCCTTGGAAATAGCATCAAGTTCTCCAAGGATGACAGTGTGATTAACGTCAGCATCAAACAAGATTTGGACAATGTAATCGTCCGAATATCCGACACTGGCATTGGTATTTCTCCCGAGGACCAAGAACGTATATTTGAACGCTTCTTTAAAGCTGATCGTTCTCACAGTCGCAAGTATGGCGGTAGCGGGATGGGACTAGCCATTGTTAAACAGATCGTATCGCTTCATAAAGGGGATATCCGAGTGGAAAGCGAACCTGGCCAAGGAACGACCTTCATCGTCACCTTACCAATTATAGTGCCGACAGAATAATTATCGTTCAAGGATATTTTGCGAGGGGTTGAACGCGCGCCTCATTGTTCATACTACGGTAGCACAGGTAGGATTTCTTGCTTGCGCTGCTGTAGTATTTTTTTTGCCTATTCATATTTAGTTCATATTGTGGTCATGAGGAGTACATCATCGTTGGTTAAGATCTCATTAGCGAAACGTTAAGGCGACATAATAAATAGATTAGGACAGGAGAAGATGAGGGTGACACAAACAGAGGTAATAAAAACGGGGAATGAAAAGAAAAAGCATAAAGTACGTAACTTGTTGCTGAAAATATTAGGAGCAATATTGATTTTGATCGTGCTTTTTCTAGCTGTTGTTTATACGGTTAATGTGATTAGCAACAAATCTGATCAGAAAAAAATACATCAATATGGTCAGTTAGTTCCTGTTGACGGAAAAAGTATGAATGTTTTGATCCAAGGACAAGGGAAGCAGACTATTGTGCTTATCCCGGGCTTTGGAACTGGAGCGCCAGCACTTGATTTTAAGCCGTTGATTGATGAGTTATCACCATTTTACAAAGTGGTCGCGGTTGAGCCGTTTGGGTATGGATTAAGTGATGAGACCGATAAGGAACGAACTACAGCGAATATCATAAGTGAGGTTCATGAAGCCGTACAGAATCTAAACATTGACCAATATATTCTAATGGGTCACTCCATTGGAGGTATTTACGGATTGGAATATGCGAAGAAATATCCAAACGAAGTGAGTGCATTTGTGGGGGTTGATAGTAGTGTTCCTGAGCAAGGCGGCATGGATGTTAAATTCCCGATAAAAAAATTAAAGCTGCTCAAAGACTCAGGTATCATTAGATTGGGATTGCAATTAAGCGGTGACCCTTATGATGGACTGCCATTTGATGATGAGACCAAAAAACAAATGAAATTGATATCGCTCAAAAATATGAATAATTCCACTACCTTAAATGAAATGGAACATATATATCCTAACTTTGTCGCAGCCAGAGGGTTGAAATTCGACAAGAATCTTCCCATTATATTCTTTATACAAGCGAATAATACAACCGTGAAAGATTGGATTCCTCTGCATGAAGGGCAAGTTAAGGAATCTGTGCATGGAAAAGTGATGACATTCGAGGGCGGACATTATTTACACCATTCCAGATCTAAGGAAATCGTTGAGAACCTAAATTTGTTCATGGAAGAAGTCAAATAAAATAAGAAAACGCTCCGACTTTCCTCCTATAAGGAAAATCGGGGCGTTCTTTGCGCTTAAGGGCGGAAATTATTTGATGCCGATTCTCATCCGATAGCTGACCAGAACCTCTAGGGTGCGTCCTTGAAAATGTTGTTCAACCGCAGCTGTGAAGTCTGCAATGTCCTGATCGAGCAAGGTAGCGTCCTGTTTCAACACGGTTCGTATTCCGCCTTGACTTAGAGCGAGTCCTACATAGCGCTGCGCATCGCAGGATTCAAGATTATGAAATACGATCTCTCTTGCAAAAGAGAAAGCTCCACTAGCCTGAATCCGTGACAAATGCCCTTCTTTGTCCCATTTATGTGCTCTCTCAGCATCAGATAAGAGTGAGGCGAGCAGTTCCTCGGATTTGGAGATCAGTTGGTTGTAACGTTCTTCTACCTTCTGTTGAAGGGGGAGAGGCCAGTCGCAATCGTAGGCAGCGAAGACACCACCTGTTCTCAAGACCCGGGAGATTTCTCGAAGTGTGCTTTCAGGATCCATCCAGTGGAATGACTGTGAGCAGGTCACTATGTCTACGCTGTCCACTGCAAGTGGAAGCTGGTTAGAATAACCTTGTACAAAAGTGATGGATTGAGGATCTTCTATCCGGCTTAATTTATCGATTGCTTTTCCCAGCATATCTGGATTCGGTTCAATGCCAATTACGTTGTCCGCGACATCCTTCCACAGAAAAGTAGACAAGCCCGTGCCGCAGCCTATATCTGCGACGACTGAAGGTGTGCTGCCTAAGTAGTCGGTCAGCAGCTTGATGATCATGGCAGGAGCTTCAGGACGGTAGCGGTCATAGTCCTCTTGAAAGCCGAGAAATCGATCGATGTTTTGCTTGCTATTGTTTTCAGGTATCATGTGATCCTCCTTCATAGAACCTATTTATAGATCTATTGTATAGCCATCGCTTCGCCATGCCAAATAATGGATCGAAGCAATCGCGGGGAATGTTACTCAGAACAAGTATAAATTCCTTCGGCGTCCTATAAGGACGGTAAGCGTTTAAGCGAGAAATATAAAACATAAAGTATTGTGTGAAACTTATACTTTCATATATTTTAAACAAAAATCCCCGGAGGACACCTTGAGGTGTACCGGGGATTGTGGGTGATGTCTAGTTTTAAAGTGCGCTAAGAACGTCTAGCCAATGCTACCGAAGTAATGCAGGATCGATGGCAGGTACAAGTCCTTCTGCTGCAGCACGATTTAGTAAGGAGGTGATTGCAGCGTAGCTGTCATCACCTAGATTCATCGAGAAGTCGTTCACATAGAGATCAATGTGTGATTTAGCCACTTCTGGAGCCAGCTCTTGAGCGTGGCTAAGCACATAGTCTCTGGAATCGGTAGGATGATCCCACGCATATTGTAGAGAGCTGCGAATCCAGCCAGTGATGGCATCGGCATCCAGATCGCGGCGAGCAATGATCGCGCCGAGTGGAATCGGCAGTCCGGTATCGCTTTCCCACCAGCTGCCCAGGTCAGTCAGCATATTAAGACCATAAGATGCGTAAGTAAAACGGGCTTCGTGAATTACCAGTCCAGCGTCGATATGTCCATCGCGTACGGCAGGCATGATCTCATCGAAAGGCATGACGACGATTTCGCCGATGCCTCCAGTTATATGCTGTGCTGCCCATAATCTGAAAAGCAGATAAGCTGTAGAGCGTTCGCTAGGCACTGCGATCCGGCGTCCCGCTAGCTTTTCGGGACGTTTGATCGCAGTCGGACCACTTGCGGTAAGAAGCAACGGGCCGCAGCCACGACCTAGTGCGCCGCCACATGGCAGCAGTTTGTAACGCTCAAGAACCCATGGTAAGGCGGCATAGGAGATTTTAAGGACTTCAGGGCCTTCTCCGTTAGCAGCAAGTGTGTTGGTGATATCAATGTCGGCATAGGTTACATTTAGTTGTGGTGCATTCGGGACAAGCCCGTGTGCCCAGGCATGGAATACAAAGGTATCGTTAGGGCAAGGGGAAAAAGCGATATTAAGCTCAGTTGTCATTACAGCACCTCCAATAGTATAGCGGCTGCCGCCGTTAATGCTTCCAATGCATCGCCGATCTTCCAGGCGGCCCGGTCGCGGGGACCGACCGGGTTCGAAATGGCGCGGAGCTCCAGTACCGGGAGCCCCAGCGCCTCAGCGGCCACGGCAACTCCGTGGCCTTCCATCGCTTCCGCGACGGCACCGGGATGCCGCGCGATGAGGGCGGCGGCCGTCTCCGCGGTGCCGGTCGCCGTCGAGACCGTAAGCACGGTCCCCGTGCTTACGGTCAGTCCGGCCGCTGCCAGCGCGGCCGAAACTGCCTGTACCGTGCCGCGGTCAGCCGGCACGGACACGCTGCCGAAGCCAAGCTCGGCAGCGCTGCGGAAGCCCTCCGGCGTCTCGGCCCCGAGGTCGGCGGCAATCATCTCGCTGGCAACGACCAGCGAGCCTAAAGGTGCCACCCCCGGGAAGCCGCCGCCGATCCCGGCGCTGATTACGCAGCCGTAAGATCCGGCTGCGAGTGCCGCGGCGGTTCCCGCCGCAGCTGCTGCCGTACCTGCGCCGGCAGCAATCACATGGAACCTGTCGCTGCCTTGTAGGCCGCGCAGGACCGCGTCTCGCTCTGCGGCTACGGCTGTTACGATCAGCACGCGCCGCGCACCAGCTTGTTCCTCCACCATCAGGTTGCCTCCTTTGAGAGAAGTGAAATCGCTTACTAAATAGTCATTCGTAAAGACAAGAATACGCCGTTTTAAGGGTCAGGTCAAACTTAGAGTGATTTTCATCACGCTCCTAAAAAGTCGTAGAAAGAACATTAACAGCTCGTTAAGCACCTTATGTTATCTTTTTAGAGTGGCAAGGTTGACAAAGGTAGTGTGAGGAAGTATAGTTATCTTAACTTAAAGATATTTAATGTAAAGACATTTACTTTATATTGAACAACATCGCTGTCAAACTGGAGGTGGGAATGATGAGTAATACCGAAGAGAATGTTCGCAATACAGAGAATACTACGGAGATGGATCAGGCGTCTTCTTTAAAGTTATTTGTTGTATTATCTAAGGCTTACAGAAGCTTGATGGATCAAGCTGTGAAGGATATGAAGAGTTATGGGCTGGCATCTGCCGAGTTCATGGTGCTTGAGGTGCTATATCACCGGACCCGTATTCCACTACAACAGATCGGGGAGAAGATTCTCGTTACGAGTGGAAGCATCACCTATAATATCGACAAGCTGGAGAAGAAAGGTCTTCTGAAACGTGTGCCGTGTAGCGAGGACAGACGCGTGACCTATGCGGAGATTACGGATGCAGGGCGTGAGCTGTTCGATAAGATTTTCCCGCGTCATGTGACTTCGATCCATGATTTGATGCGTGGACTGGATAAGGATGAGAAGGGTCAGGCGATTGAACTACTGAAGAAGCTAGGAAAAGGTGTATAGGAGCGCTGAAACATCGCATCAAGGGCGTTTTATAAGGGCGGAAGCAGTTCGCTGCTTCTTGCCACTGAAAGATAAAAATTTTTATCATATATCTTAATGTTAAGATAATTAAATCAAAGAAAATTGGAGTGGATTAACAATGATAAGTGTAGGAATATTATTGATGAGATTAGTGATCGGGATTGCGTTTATAGGGCATGGTACCCAAAAGTTGTTTGGATGGTTTGGTGGTTACGGCCCGAAGGGTACAGGTGGCTGGATGGAATCCATCGGCATTAAACCAGGCGTTACTATGGCGGTATTAGCAGGACTAATGGAGCTGGTAGGCGGATTCATGTTCGCGGCAGGCCTTCTGACGCCTGTTGCAGCGGTGTTGATTGTTGCCACTATGCTGGGGGCTATCATTAAGGTTCACGCTCCAAATGGCTTTTGGTCTACTTCGAACGGAATTGAGTTTCCGCTTACGGTACTGGTAGTTGCTGCAGGTATTGCACTTACAGGGCCAGGTTCGATTTCTCTGGATGCATTGATTTTTAACTAAGAAGGGGGTTTATCATTATGACACTTCAAACTGCAGGAATCCATCATATTACCGCTTTTGTTGGAGATGCTCAACGCAACGTTGATTTTTACGCCGGTATTCTAGGACTACGGCTTGTGAAGAAGACGATTAACTTTGACGCTCCGGAAGTTTATCATTTATATTTTGGGAATGAAGTAGGTGCTCCGGGAACGATTATTACCTTTTTTCCTTCATCTACCGGGCGTAAAGGCAGAATTGGCAGTGGGCAAGTTGGCGTAACGATTTACGCAGTGCCAGTGGGCTCTCTGTCATTCTGGGAACAGCGTCTTGCGGCATATCAAATTCCGGTTACTCTTAAGCAGAGAATCTCGGAATCTTATCTATCCTTTGCTGATTATGACGGTTTGCGCATTGAACTCGTGGAACGTGAGGAAGGGCCGCATAGCAAGTGGTCTTTCGGTGGAGTTCCCACGGGGCATGCTATCAAAGGGTTCGGCGGCGCTGTGCTCTACAGTAACAATCCGTCGCAAACTGCAGAAACGCTTGTTCATACAATGGGAATGAAGCATATCGCTGATGGAGACGGGTATAGCCGTTATAGAACTACTGGCGATTTGGGTAATATTATTGATCTGAAGACAACACCGGTTCCGCAAGGAGCAGGAGGTACAGGTACGGTTCACCATATCGCTTGGCGAGCACAAGATGACGCTGAGCAGCAGGAATGGGGGCTTCATGTGCAGAGTCATGGACACCATCCGACACCGGTTCAAGACCGCCAATACTTTAATGCGATCTATTTCCGTGAAAGAGGGGGAATCCTGTTCGAGATTGCTACAGACCCTCCAGGCTTTGCTCGGGATGAGGCACCGGATGCTCTGGGTGAGAAATTGATGCTGCCCTCTTGGTATGAACCGCATCGTGCGACTATCGAAGGAAATTTAAGTCCTATTCAAATAAGAGAAATTGAGGTGAAGCAGGGATGATTCATGTATTCCATAAAGGTAAAGATGTAACGAAACCCACGCTTGTATTATTTCACGGTACTGGAGGCAATGAGCAGGACTTGCTGCCGCTTGCCGGGTTGTTATCTCCTGATTCATCGGTGCTAGGCATCAGAGGGAATGTGCTGGAGAATGGTATGCCACGGTTCTTCCGACGGTTAGCTGAAGGGGTATTCGATGAAGCAGATCTAATCTTCCGTACTCACGAGATCAAGCAGTTTCTGGATGAAGCCGCAGCGCAATACGGATTCGATGCCAACAATCTGGTAGCCGTGGGTTACTCTAACGGTGCGAACATTGCGGGTAGTCTGCTGTTCCATTATAAGGATGTTTTCCGCGCTGCAATTCTACTGCATCCTATGGTACCGCTTCGGAATATTACGCTTCCTTCGCTGGAAGGAGTATCTATCTTCATCGGAGCTGGCACAAATGATCCACTTATCGCTTCGTCGGAGACTGAGGATTTGGAGATTATTTTACAGAAGGCAGGCGCAGAGGTTACAACACACTGGGGCAACCAAGGTCATCGCCTGAGTGTTGCTGAGGCTGAAGCCGCTAGAGATTGGTTGCAAATACGCAGCACATCTACAAATGCATAAAACAATCAGAATAACCGCCGAATGGCGGTTATTCTTGTTATACAGGCACCTATAACCCTCCATAAAAGGATTGATCAATTCACTTCCTTTACGTTAGTATGAAGAATACAAAAAAAGGCCCAAGGGTTGCTTTAGAAAGGTTGAAGTAAGGATCATGATTGGAATTCAAAATGGTAATACGCTTGCCGCAGATGGACCAACACGGAAGCAGAGATTACAGCTGGCTGTGATTCTCGGCTCCATTACAACGATCGGCCCGTTGTCGATTGATATGTATTTGCCGGCACTGCCTACGCTTGTCGCGGATTTCGGTACGACCGCTGCTTTAGTGCAGCTTAGTCTGACCTTCTTTTTGCTGGGACTTGCTTCAGGTCAGTTGGTCGCTGGACCGCTGAGTGATGTATATGGCCGCCGCGGTCCGCTGCTTATAGGTATGTTCATCTACGCCGTTTCCTCAGTGCTATGTGCCTTTAGTCCCTCGATTGGACTGCTGATCGGTTTGCGGTTTATTCAAGGTCTTGCTGGTTCAGTGGGGGTGGTTGTCTCTAGAGCGGCTGTTCGTGATTTATATAGTGGCTCTGAACTCACGAAGTTCTTCTCACTATTGATGATTGTGAATGGTCTCGGACCGATATTAGCTCCAGTTATTGGGGGCCAGCTGTTAAGGGTGACTACATGGCAAGGGATATTCCTCGTATTATTTGCTGCCGGAATTATTTTTTGTTTAACTATTTTATTGCGCTTGCCGGAGACACTGCCGAAGGAGCGACGCTCTAAGAGTGGAATGAAGGGTACACTGCTTACCTTCCGGGTATTGCTGGGCAACCGTAAGTTTATGGGTTATGCCTTGTCTCAAGGTTTCGTTACGGCATCTATGTTCGCGTATATCTCAGGTTCTTCTTTTGTATTGCAAAATATTTTTGCGGTTACCCCGCAGGTATATAGTCTGATCTTTGCAGTGAATGGGATCGGGATTATTATTACTGGCCAAATAGCCGGTAGACTTGCTGGGAAGGTAAGTGAGACTAAGTTGTTACTCAGTGGACTATTGCTATGTACGATGGGGGGCATCTTGCTACTGCTGACGGTTCTGGTAGGAGGAGGATTGATTCCTATTTTGATCTGTCTATTTGCGGTTGTCTCCAGTGTAGGGATTGTCGGAGCGACCAGCTTTTCACTGGCGATGCAAGATCAAGGTGAAACTGCAGGCAGTGCCTCGGCATTAATCGGATTAATCCCCCTGTTGCTAGGTAGCTGTGTAGCGCCACTTGTGGGTCTTGGGGGCGTTGAGTCCGCACTTCCGATGGCGATTGTGATGGCATGTACGGGAATTCTCTCGATTCTATCTTATGTGCTGCTTGTTAGACGAGGAAAAGCAAGCTCCTAGCAGTCTATCATTGTAACCTGGCAAGTAGTACTTTCAGCAAACTTTCAGCGGGTCTTAACGTTCCTTACTTGCAAAAGGATTATATTGGAGGTAAGGAAGGGAGGGATAACCATGAGTATATCAGCAGTCTCAGGTTCCACATCGTATACTACCTCGACATCTAGCACTACAGATACCAGTACGCTTGAGAAACAAAAAGCGAAACTGGAGGCAGAACTGGACAAGATTAATGCCAGCTCAGACGATGACAAGACCAAGGAAACGAAAACTAAGCAAATTGAGCAACAGATTAAGACCATCGAGGCACAAGTCTCGCAGAAGTCTCAGAGCAGTGCTTCCTCCGCTAGCAGTGTTGTAGAGGCACCTGCCAAACCTGCGAACAATACGCTTGCTGCAGCAAGTCCGCAAGAGATTGCTACCGCAACAACGGATAGTAAAGGCAGATTTGATATTCGAGTATAAACGCTAGTTAAACCCGTGCTACATAACTGAGAGGACATCCTTTGCCGTGAGGGATGTCCTTTTTGTTGTGCAATTTTATGTGTAAACTACAGTCTCAATGTTCTTTAGCTAAATAGAATTTCATTAACATTCTTTAACTATTGCAGGGATTAGGGCTATGCTGGCAGTCTAATGTAGTAGGTGTTGATTATCATGGGTTTTTTATTCCAATAATTGTTATAATGAAATGGTTGTAAAAATTGTCTAGCACAACGTGTGTCGGCGGTAAGGGTAGGTGGCCTAATGCAATCAAAACAACAAACATTAGAAAGATTCAAAATTGTAAGGCTGTTCTTAACCATCTATCGGATTCGGGCGGTGAGAGCTCTCTTTCCAGTAGCTATCATAGCGCTGGTGTATTGGGAGGGGCAACATGAGCTGAAGCAGGTTCATTTAGGACTTATTATGCGTGAGCTAAGAAGAGTGCCTACATCTGCCGTTTTGCAAATGATCGGATTTGCACTTCTCGCAGTAGCTGTAATGAGTGCTTATGATTATTTGATACGTGCACATTTTCGTTTAAAAGTAGGGCTGTGGGACACCTTCCGTTATGCTTGGATAGCTAATACATTTAATAATTTAATTGGTTTTGCAGGTCTGGCTGGAGTGGGTTTAAGGACGTTGATGTACAAAAAAAGCGGAGTGTCAACTTCCGTCCTAACGCCGGCAATCGTATTTTTATCACCACTCATGATTACCGGGTTATCTTTACTTTCTTGGGCAAATATTTTTGGTTTACTCCCGGCAACGGCATTGCTGGAAGAGCATCATTGGTTAGTATTTGCGGTATGGGGGATGGCGCTTTATTTGCCGCTTTTTGTGTTTGTACAGCGCTCTGCTCTTTATGCAAAGTGGATTAACCGGGGACAAGGTAGAACACCCTGGCTTACAGTAGTTTCCTCTGTAGGTGCCTCCTTTCTGGAATGGAGTTTTGCTGGTGTAACGTTTTGGACAATCAGTAGTCATCTTTTGCACGAGGTACACTTTCCAGTCATATTCGGCATCTTTACGATTGCTGCCATCGCAGGCATCTTGAGTATGGCTCCTGGTGGTATCGGTGCTTTTGACCTTATTGCATTGCTGGGTCTTACGCAGCTTGGATTTAAAAGTGATCAGGCCATGGCAGTGCTTGTTATTTTTAGATTGTTCTATTATCTCATTCCATGGCTGATCGGATTGGTGCTGGCGGCACTGGAATTTGGTCTACAGGGAAAAAAGGGTCAAGATCGTTCAGCTCCAGGGTTCGAACCCGCTCTTAACATTTGGCAGAGGATTTGGGGTTGGCCGGGTCAGTATACCTTTCTGAGCGATCTTGGTGTGTGGGCTCTAGGCAAGCTTGTACTAGCTAGCGGGCTTATTCTCTTACTATCAACAGCTACGCCCGGATTGTTGTACAGACTGAAGATTACAGAGGAAATATTGTCATTCTCGATCATGCAGCTCTCACATCATTTATCTGTACTTATTGGCTTTATGCTCATTTTGTTGTCGAGAGGCATTACATTAAGGGTTCGTAGCGCGTACATCTGGACCAGCATTTTATTATTTTCCGGGTCTGTGTTTGCGGTGGCTAAAGGCTTTGATTATGAAGAGGCGCTGTTTCAGCTCCTCGTTGCACTCATTCTGTGGATCTCCAGATCTCGGTTCTACCGGATCAGTGCTCCCGTAAGCAGACAGAGTACGATTTGGTGGCTTGCGCTTACTTCAGTAATTGCCCTAAGCTATTATCTATTGGGCAGCCATGTCCATCGTGGATTTCTGAAGCATCTCCCGCCCGGTGTAGAGCCAGAGTGGCTACAGCGGCATAGTCATGTTGCTTATACAGCCGTAGGGGGACTAGCTTTCTCTTGGATCATTCTTACTTTGCTGATCACCCTTAGACCTCATCGTAAACCGGAGGAGTTATTCGGAAATTTTGATATGGCAAGGCTGAAAAACTTCCTAGGTGAAGTTCAAGGCAATGCCTTAACTCATATATTGTTTTTGGGTGATAAAAGCTTCTTCTGGGCCCAAGAAGGCAAGGTGTTGCTCGCTTTCGCTAGGGTTAGGGATAAGCTTGTAGTCCTTGGTGATCCATTGGGAGAGAGAAGTCTCATGAATGAGGCAATCAGTGAATTTAGACAAGCTGCAGATAAGTACGGTCTGGTCGTAGTTTTTTATCAGGCCACACCTGGTTTCTTATCGATCTATCATGAGCAGGGATATCGCTTTTTTAAGCTGGGGGAAGAGGCATTAGTAACGCTCGATACCTTTACGCTCAGTGGCAAAAAGAACAGTGATTTGCGAAGCGTATGCAACCGTTTTGAACGGGAAGGCTATGCCTTCGAAGTTGTAGAAGCACCGCACGCTGAAGAATTGCTACGAGAGCTGCGATCCGTTTCGGACGAATGGTTGAATGGGCGCACCGAAAAAGGGTATTCGCTGGGTTGGTTTAACGAGGCCTATCTACAGCTGGCTCCAATCGTGCTCCTGCGGAATGCCCAAGGGACGATACTGGCATTTGCTTCTATTGCAAACGGGTATGATCAGGGTATGACCTTATCGATTGATTTGATGCGCCATCGAAAGAATGTGCCGAACGGAACGATGGATTATTTATTTGTTCGTTTGCTAGAATGGGCGAAATCTAAGGGATATCATCGATTCAATCTAGGTAATGCCCCGCTGTCCAGTGTGGGTGAGAATGCTGGGGCCTTGAAAGAGGAGAAGCTGGCTCATCTCGTATTTAAAAGAGGGGGGCATTGGTACGGCTTTGTCGGACTTCGCCGCTATAAAGAAAAATTCAGCCCGGAGTGGGAACCGCGTTACTTGGCTTATCCGGCTTCTATAGCATTGCCGATCTTAACACTCGATCTGGTGAGGTTAGTATCCCGCCATCCTAGGGCGGAGGAGTAGAGTGAGACGTGCGTGAAGTCTCTATGTACATTGGCCTAACTAAAGAAGAGGGTGCCGTCTCAAAGTAGTTTTAGCTACTTGGGTACGACCCTTTTTTTGCGTTGAAGGTTAATTGAAGTTTCAAATGATGGTTTGAGTGAAACATCAACATAACAATTAGGGAATTTCCCCCTGAAATTCTAAGATTACTGGTCATTAGATTTATAATTAGGGAAAATATCCCTAAAATTCATCTGATTTGGTGGGAAATCAAGGCATTACCCTAATTTTTAGGGAGGAATTCCCTAATTTCGTTGATTATAAGCGAATATCGAATATTTTTAGGGAGCTTTTCCCTAATTAGTGTTAAACCCACTCCGCCCACCGCAAAAACGCCCACCGCACATCCCCGCTGCATATCCTCATCATCGTCTGCCATCATTACCCAATCTGAAAAGGTTTAATGGTTAAGTGAGATCTTTACTTGGACTATTCCATAAAATAGATGAAGCTGCCCCGTAAGCAGCATTCACTACTTTCGAGAGCAGCCTCATCTATTTTGAGTAACATAACCTTTATTTTTCGTCGGCTTTTTCATCAGGCAGAGCCCAGACAGATACGCTGCCACCGTTGACCGGGAAGGTCGCCCAGCCATCTTTTTCAATCGTTATAGTCGCCTTGTGATTATGAGTGAAATCTACCCATGCTTCACCCGCGCGTTGTTCCCCTACGAACATTCTTTTCTGACCGTTCTCTCCGTTACTAATCACAACCGCACAGCCGGAGCGTTCGATGTCTTTCACGCCGAGTCGTGTCCAGCCAATCGTGTTGGGATGATCGAAATAATCCTTCTGCTCACCATAGGCTTTGTGATAGCGGGTATATAGCAGCGGGTCAATCGCCTCTTTTTTGCCTGCGACAGGTGTAGGTCCCTCGATCCCATAATAATCTCCATAAAAGACCACAGGATATCCATCGCGTCGCAGTAGGATAAGTGCATAAGCACTTTGCTTAAACCAATCATCTACCCAAGATTCCAGAGCTTCATGGGGTTGAGAATCATGATTGTCAACGAACGTTACAGCATTGGTAGGATGGGTCTGCACCAGTGTGTCGTCGAGGATTTTGGTTAAATCAAAGTTTCTCCCCCCCAAGGAAGCTGAATGCAGCTTGTAGTGAAGGGAGACATCGAAGAGGTCGATCTTATAATCGACAGTATTTAGAAATTGTCGGCAGGATTCTAAATCCGAATTCCAGAACTCACCCACGATATAGAAATCCTTCTCACATTTATTAAACATTTCTACCGCGAATTGTTTCACAAACTCATGGTTGATATGCTTGATGGCATCTAAGCGAAAGCCGCTGCAGTGGAGCGTGTCCACCAGCCATTTTCCCCATTGGATCATTTCTTTTTTGACTTCTGGATGACTGTAATCAATATTTGCGAACATTAGATAATCGTAGTTGCCGAACTCGTCATCAACATTCTGGTTCCATGTTTTATTCTCGCCTGCGATACGGAATACACCTGTTCGCCCCGACTTGGCGTCGAAGTCAGTGCCGTTAAAATGATTGTGATTCCATTTAAAGGAAGAGTGTTCATCACCGCGGCCGGGGAAGGTGAATTTAGTCCAGCCCTCAATCTCGAAAGGCTTGGAGATTTCTTTCATCCGGTCATTAGGGTCGACCTCGATCACCTGGAAGACTTCCTTTTCATCCGCTCCTGCCTTGTGATTCATGACCAAATCAACGTACACGGCAATGCCGTTTTTTTGACATTCCGAAATGGCTTCAATCAGTGCTTGTTTGGTGCCATATTTGGTGCGTATCGTACCTTTTTGGTCATATTCGCCCAGATCGTATAGATCATACACGCCATAGCCTGTATCGTCGGCGGAGACGGCCTTTGTCACAGGAGGTACCCAAACAGAATCAATGCCTACGGCTTTTAGTGCGGAAGCTGTTTCTTTCAGGCGATCCCAGTGTTTCCCATCCGCAGCGACATGCCATTCAAAAAATTGCATCATTGTATGGTTCCTCATTATTTCTTGCGCCTCCATATCCATAAAGCGAATTTTTTCTACACTCTGATTAGATTTTCAGATAACTCTTATTAAACGTAAAAACAGACTATGAAAAATAAGGCAGGCTGATGAATGCGCTGGGAGGGACAAAGATGCGATTTATATAGGCTTGAAAAGTGTAATTTCTGATCTCTGGGAGAGGTGGACAGCATTGCGTCCGTTTCGTTTGGAACTGTACAGAGCATGGTCAGCCTCTGACAGTAGCTCTTCTAGAGTGGCTTTAGGACTTAGGGCTTCTACTACTCCGAAGCTGGCAGTCACGTTAATGGACCCGATGAGCGTATACAAGACACTTTGTTCAATATCTGCGCGGATAGTTTCGCAGAGTTGTGCGGCTTGCTTCAGCGACGTATCTGGCAAACAGATCACAAATTCCTCACCGCCATAACGTCCGAAGATGTCACCCTCCCGGATATGTCTGTTGCATACCTCGACAATGTGCTGAAGGGCTTGATCTCCATATTGATGTCCGAATCGATCATTAATGCTTTTGAAGAAGTCTACATCCAGCAAAATAATCGATAGTGAACTCCGATTGCTCGCGGCCTGAACAAGAAGCCCTCGGCTCAGCTCCAAAAAATAGGTACGGTTATAAATCCCTGTCAGACTATCCATCGTAGCCAATTGACGCAGCTTATCTTGAAGCAGTATTCGTTCAGTTACGTCAATCAGCATAATCATTTGTCCTGCTAAGTATCCCCCTTGTTTCTGTACAGGAGAGGACCGAATTTGGTAGTAACAAATCTCGTCTCCTTTGATCCAAGCAATTTCCCGTTCTTCGCGTAGCAGTGGCTCTGTATCCATAACATAGGACAAGGCATCTTTGCCGGCATTAAGAAACAGTTGAGCCAGCGGTTTACCAATCGCCGAGGAATTAAGTCCTTCTATCATATCCGCGGCTGCGCGATTGTAATCGACGAGCATGTCCGAACGATCGGTGACAAGCACCCCATCTCGCATGCTTTCGAACAGATTCTCACGGGCGATAGGCGCAGCTGTTAGCATACCTCTTGATAGGATAGCCCAGATATATAGGGTGGAAGTGATACTCATAATGATGGGAACGGGATCCATCCCGTAGGGAGTCAGGCCCATTAAATATAAAAAAGAGCCTAACGTTGGAAGGCTTAGTCCAATTAGAATGGTAACGATTTGTCTCCGGTATACCCGTTTCATCCGGTTCCACTGCCATAACATAAGGCAGATAGCTGCCAGTAGACAGCCAAAAGTAAAGCTGCCGTGAACGATATACCAAGGTCCCATCACTACATCAACGAGTGGGGAGGGCGTATTGTCTCGCAAATAAATGGATTTATAGAAGAGGTGGTGGTAATCATTGGTCCACACCATCAGTGTTGTGATGAACGGTATTATATATAGCGCTGCTCGCATGCCCTTTTTAATTAGACTCTCCAGCCCTACGAAATGCATCACCATAATAAGGCTGGCGGGCGCTATAAAAGGCATCCCCAGGTACTCTACTTTAATCCAAAAACTCATTTCCTCCAGTGTTTTCCCCGACAGTTCTAGTGCGAAGCCGAAGGTATAAATCGCGGAAGTGAAGGAGCTTATAACAAAGGCTCTAATTCCTAAGAAATCCGTTTTTTTATAATAGGCGAAAAGGGCTAGTAAAACGCTCAGGACACCAGATATAGCCACAATAACAATATAATTCGAAATTACAGATCCCATGGGTCTATTGTCTCCTACTGAGGAAAGATATGGATAAATATTACCACAAATCTACAAATATTTAAAAATCACTTCATTTGAAACTCGAATAAAAGTCCCCCTAGACAAAATGACGTGATTTAGCGGGAGCTATTTTACTAATTGTCTAATGAGAGTCCAGTGAGCAGCGTGTAACATGTTAGTTAATACTACACAACAGAAGATTTTAACTCGACACACTCTCTAGTGAGTCAGATTAATTAACATTAATTGCATAGCTTATTTTGATAAGGGGGGCTGAGGATGTCATTACTCGCGACAAATATTCCTGAAATTCAGCTGGAAAATGTTGAAATGCGCTATAGGGCAGAAGCTGCGGAAGTGCTTGCACTGCATCAGGTGAGTCTTGATATTGCAAAGGGGGAGTTCGTCTCACTGCTCGGACCTTCAGGATGTGGCAAAACAACGCTTTTGAGACTGATGGCCGATCTCATCGCGCCAACGGGCGGGAACATTGTAGTCGCTGGAAAAAGTGCTAAAGAGGCAAGGCTGGCGCAGAAATATGGCATTGTTTTTCAAAGTCCTGTGTTGTATGACTGGCGGAAGGTGAAGCATAACATCACATTGCCGCTGGAACTGATGGGAGTTAAAAAGTCGATCCGTGAAGAGAGGGCGCTGGAGCTTCTTGATCTAGTGGGCTTGCAGAGCTTCGCGGATAAATACCCTTGGCAGCTTAGTGGGGGGATGCAGCAAAGAGTAGCGATTGCCAGAGCGCTATCGATGGAGCCGGAAATTCTACTGATGGATGAACCGTTCTCTGCACTGGATGAGTTTACACGTGAGCGTCTGAACGAAGAGCTGTTATCTGTCTGGAGCAAGGTGCAGAACACGATTGTCTTCGTAACACATAGTATTCCTGAGTCGATATTCCTCTCTGACCGGGTGTTTGTACTTTCCCCGCATCCAGGTCGCTTGTCCGCTGTGGTTGAAATTCCTCTGCCACGTCCGCGAACGGCAGAAATGAGAAACAGCCCAGAGTTTTTCGAACTGATCGCAAGTATTCGCGACAGCTTTGAAGGGGTGTAGGGATGAAAGGGGGCAGTATCTTTGTGCGAGGTCGTCTGCTGCCGTTGTTCGTCTGGATTTTTGGCCTGCTGCTAGTCTGGGAAGGGACTTCCTGGATGCTGCTCCATGTGATGGAGACGCCGTTAGCACAGTCCAAGCTGCCATATGTTCATGAGGTGTTAGCTACCTTATGGCAGTATGGAGGCACGCTTATGAAGGAGGGGGCTGCCACCTTTGGCAATGCTGGTGTTGGCTTCTTAATTGGTGCGGTGGCTGGTGCTTCACTGGCGGTGCTAATGAGCTTGTCGAAGACGATAGAGCAGTTAACTTTTCCCTACGCTATCGCCTCGCAGATGATTCCGATCCTGGGGCTGGCGCCGATCATTTATGGGATTGTGAGAGATGAGCAGATTTCACGGATTATTATTTCGGGTTATATTACATTCTTCCCAGTGGCTCTCAATATGCTGCGTGGCTTGCGAAGTGTAGATCCTTCCGCGCTGGAATTAATGCATTCTTATGCGGCAAAACCTTGGGTAGTCTATTGGAAACTCAGATTTCCAGCGGCCCTGCCGGGTTTGTTCGGAGGGCTTAAGATTGCTGCTCCGCTCGCAGTGACTGGTGCTATCCTGGTAGAGCTCATGGGTGCGCAGCACGGGATTGGCGTAATCATGCTGCGTAATCTCTACTACGGCAGCTCTCATACCTACATGTTCTGGTCTACGGTGATTGTCGGCGCTTTGTTGGGGATTGTAAGTTACTGGTTGATCAGTCTGATAGAACGTTTGGTGGCGCCGTGGCAGCCTGAATTTCGACCGAAAGGAGGTAGCCGCTAATGGAAACCAACTCCGTTCGGGAGGCTTCATTTATAGGCTCTACTAGTAAAGAGGTGGCCCAGCCGGTATTAACGGCTACGCAGAAGAATGTTGCAACAGGCTCGAAGCCTGCGGTAATTGCCAAGCGTAAGGGTGGCTCGCATGGCCTGAAGAGGATATTTAGCGCAGGGGTGCTGCTGCCTGTATTGGCGGGGGTGTTGTTTCTTGGGCTATGGGAGTTCGAATTCTTTCATAAGATCTTTGATCTGAAGAAATATCAGCTGCCGTTGCCCACAGCAATTGCCACGACCATGAGGGATAATTTCAGCATGTTGCTATCCTATACCGGATACACCCTTACTGAGGCTGTGCTGGGAATGTTGGTTGGTTCTGCTATCGGATTTCTGATCGCTTTAGCTGCTACGGCGTGGCCGCGTTGGGGAAGTGGAAGTTTAACTTTGGTTGCTGCTCTAAATGCTGTGCCCATCGTCGCCCTCGCGCCCATTATGAATCTGTGGTTTGGAGATGGGATAGGCTCACGAATTGCCATAGTAACAGCAACTACAATGGCAGCGATGGCGATCAACGCCTATAAAGGCATGGCGGCGATTGATCCATTGGCGCTGGATCTGATGCATTCCTACGCGGCAGGTAAGCCGGCAGTGTTTCGTTATCTGCGGATTCGCAATAGCCTGCCCTATGTATTTACAGCACTGAAGATCAACGCGACGGCGAGTATGATTGGCGCCATTGTTGGGGAATTCTTTTTCTCCTCAAAAGGGCTTGGGTATCTGCTCTCCAATTCCATTAAAGTTGCCAAAATGCCGCTGGGCTGGTCATGTATCGTTCTGGCCGCAATTGCCGGAGTGCTCTTCTACTTAGTAGTTGAGCGGCTGGAGAAAGTATTCATTAAGTGGCATCCTTCGCAGCGTACTTAATCTTACCCTCATTACATCCGGCCATAGTGGGAATGGAAGAGAGAAACCGCCCACGGCTGTATGCATAAACGCACCACGATGATTGTCCATACTGTGCTTGTTACAAACTTAAATTACGATAGGGGGAGTTCGATTGATGAACGGGAAAAAACGCAAATTTCGTGGTGGTTTGTTGGCAATCGTGATGATGTTGAGTGTTTCTTTAATGGCGGGTTGCAGTGGCAACAATAATAACTCGGCAGCCGAAGCTACGACTGCCCCTGAAGCTTCTACAGCTCCTGAGGCAAGTGCTACGGCTGAACCAGCGGCTGATCCAGTTACAGTGAAGCTGCAGTTGAAATGGGTGCCGCAGGCACAATTCGCTGGGTATTTTGTAGCGCAGGATAAAGGATATTACAAGGAAGAAGGACTAAATGTAGAGATTCTGCCGGGAGGTCCGGATATTGTTCCAGAGCAGCAAGTGGCTGGGGGCTCCGCAGATATCGGTGTTGGCTGGGTAGCAAGCTTGCTTCCAAGTCTTGAGCAGGGAATGCCACTCGTGCAAATTGCTCAAATCTATCAAAAGAGCGGATTGGTCCTGGTCTCCAAAAAATCGGCGGGCATCAACTCAGCCGCTGATCTTAAGGGTAAAAAAGTCGGCAACTGGATGGGTGGCAACGAATTTGAACTATTAGCGTTATTCGATAAATATAAGTTCGATCCGAATAAGGATCTAAGCTTTACGAAGCAAGGGTTCACTATGGATCAGTTCTTGGGCGATCAGATCGATGCGGCATCAGCGATGACTTACAACGAGTATCAGGTTGTGCTCGAGTCAGGTATTAAGGCTGAGGATCTGAATGTCATCGATATGAATACAGAAGGCGTAGCGATGCTAGAGGATAATCTGTTCGCTAATAAGGAATGGCTTGCGGAGAACAAGGAGACTGCGGCAAAGTTTGTTCGTGCCTCATTGAAAGGCTGGAAGGATGCCATTGCCGATCCTGCGGCTGCCGTGGATAGTGTAATGAAGCAAGCAGAAGACGGCAGTACTACTAAGGAGCATCAGCTGACAATGATGACTGAGGTTGCCAAGCTGATTCTGCCTGAGGGCTTTGACAGTGCGAAGATGGGATATACCGATGCAGCGGCGTTCCAGCAAACGGCTGATATTTCGCAAAAGTTCGGTGTTATTAAAGAGCCTGCTAAGGTAGATGAGGCTTACACGAACGAAATCGTAGAAATGGCGGCAAAATAACCAACTGAGCTTAATGTTATAGTGGATGGCCGCCTGATCTGGCGGTCATCTATTATAATCAGCAGTCCATCAGTGCATCTGAAATAGAGAAAGAGGTGCGAGCTATGTCTCTCCTAGTAACGCAGGCTGAAAGAGTTAAGAATTATGTGAATGGAGTTTGGGTGGAATCGTCGTCCGGGCGAGATGAAGAGGTATATAATCCGGCGACGGGTGAAGTGATTGCTTATGTGCCCATTTCCAGTAAGGAAGAGCTGAGTGCGGCGGTAGAAGCGGCTGCTGTGGCATTTCAAGCGTGGAAAAGGGTCGCTGTGCCGCGTCGCGCCCGCTACTTTTTTCAATATCAACAGCTGCTGGTAAAGCATTGGCATGAGCTGGCCGAGCTGATTACGCTGGAGAATGGCAAAAGTCTGGAAGAGGCGCAAGGTGAGGTGCAGCGTGGAATTGAGTGTGTGGAATTTGCCGCAGGCATCCCCACGTTGATGATGGGCAGCCAGCTTCCGGATATTGCTACCGGAATTGAATCCGGGATGTACCGCTATCCATTGGGGGTTATCGGGGGGATTGCCCCGTTTAATTTTCCGATGATGGTTCCTTGCTGGATGTTTCCGCTCGCCATTGCTTGCGGGAATACCTTTGTGCTGAAGCCTTCTGAGCGTACGCCTCTGCTGGTCAATCGGTTAGCTCAATTATTTGCTGAAGCGGGCTTTCCACCAGGTGTGCTGAATGTGGTTCATGGAGCGCATGAGGTGGTGAACGGGCTGCTGGAGCATGATGAAGTGAAGGCGATTTCGTTCGTCGGTTCGCAGCCGGTTGCGGAATATGTATATAAGACAGGAACGGCGCAGGGGAAGCGGGTTCAAGCATTGGCAGGCGCTAAGAATCATTCGATTGTGTTACCTGATGCGGAGCTGGATAATGCGGTGAAGAATATAATTGCCGCTGCGTTTGGCTCTGCGGGTGAGCGGTGTATGGCTTGCTCGGTTGTAGTGGTTCATGAGGATATTGCTGACGAGCTAGTGAGTCGTCTGGCTGCGGCTGCAGATGAGCTTAAGATTGGTAATGGTGCCGATGACGGGGTGTTTTTGGGTCCAGTAATTCGCCAGTCGAATAAGGATCGGACTCTTTATTACATTGAGACTGGTGAAGCTGAACAAGCCGAGTTAGTGAGAGATGGGCGGAAAGATGCTGCTGTGGGCGGTGTGGGTTATTTTATCGGACCGACGATATTTGATCATGTACAGCCGGGAATGACCCTCTGGAAGGATGAGATTTTTGCACCGGTGTTGTCTGTGATCCGTGTGAAGAGTTTAAGTGAAGCTATTGCGGTGACGAATCAGTCTCCATTCGCGAATGGGGCGTGCATTTACACAGATAGCGCTAAAGCGATCCGCGAGTTCCGGGAAGAAATTGATGCAGGAATGCTGGGTGTGAATCTGGGTGTGCCTGCGCCCATGGCCTTTTTCCCCTTCTCGGGTTATAAGAAATCATTCTATGGAGACCTGCATGCCAATGGCCGTGATGGGGTGGAATTCTATACGCGTAAAAAGATGATCACTGCCCGTTATTAGAGAAAATGAGCTGCTGAGAGGAGAAGATGTTATGCAGAGTCTGGGGAATGATAGTGAGCTTGCGGTGAGCAAGGATCGGAAATATTTATGGCACAACATTACACCTTATAGTGAAAAAAATCCGCCTATGATTGCCGCCTCGGCAAGTGGGGCGTGGATCACGGATATACAAGGCAATCGATTTTTGGATGGGATGTCTGGCCTGTGGTGTGTAAATGTGGGATACGGGCGCAAGGAGCTGGCGGAAGCTGCTTACAATCAGTTGCTGACCTTGCCTTATTTTCCTCTGACACAAAGTCATCTCCCGGCGATTGCGCTGGCGGAGAAGCTGAATGAATGGCTCGGAGACGAGTACGTGATCTTCTTTTCCAATAGTGGATCGGAAGCCAATGAGGCTGCTTTCAAAATGGCCCGCCAGTACCAGCAGCAAATCGGCCAGCATTATCGCCATAAATTCATTGCCCGTTATCGTGGGTACCATGGCAGTTCACTTGGGGCATTATCTGCAACGGGCCAGGCCCAGCGCAAATATAAATATGAACCGTTGGCGGGTGGTTTTCTGCATGTGGCTCCCCCGGACAGCTATCGCCGCCCGGCCGGGATGACTGTAGAAGAATTCAACCTCCAGTGTGCACAGTCCATAGAGGATATGATCATCTGGGAAGGCGTGGAGACGGTAGCTGCGGTGATTATGGAGCCTGTAATTACGGGTGGTGGCGTCATTGTACCCCATCAGGTTTATTTGGATAGGGTGCAGGAAATCTGCCGTAAGCACGGTGTGCTGCTCATTATGGATGAGGTGATTTGTGGATTCGGACGTTCTGGACGTAAGTTTGGCCATCACAACTTTAATGTGAAGCCTGACATCGTAACGATGGCTAAGGGACTGACCAGTGCTTATCTTCCCTTATCTGCCACTGCTGTTCGTAAGGATATCTATGAGGCGTTCAAGGATAATAGTGATGATTATGGTCATTTTCGCCATGTGAATACTTTTGGTGGCAATCCGGCTTCGTGTGCACTAGCGTTACGCAATCTGGAAATTATCGAGCAGGAGAAGCTGGTGGAGCGTGCAGAGCTTTTGGGCAAAAGACTGAACACTGCGTTCACTGAGTTACTGGATCACAAGCTTGTAGGTGATGTCCGCAGCTTTGGTTTGGTGACAGGGATTGAGCTGGTTGAAGACAAGGTAAGTAAGAAACCGGTTGATCTGAGTATTGTGAAAGGAATTATTGCCGAATGTAAGTCCGAGGGGCTTATCATCGGCAAGAATGGCGATACGGTAGCTGGGTTCAACAATGTGCTTACCTTCGCCCCGCCGTTATCTTCCACGGATGAAGATGTAGAGTTTATTATCGATACGTTTAAATCTGTACTGAGCGGGGGCTGGGTAAAGTAATTTTGTCCGGATATAGAAATTGGTAGGCGCGCAGGGCAACCTGAATGGAGATCCGGTTCTCTGGCTGCATGAAGTCTTCGCCTAGCAGCTCTGTTATTTTGTCCAGACGATAATACAGTGACTGTCTGACAATGAATAAGTTTCGAGCGGCAATTTGTTTGGAACCATCATGATCCAGATAAACGCGAAGGGTAAGCAGCAGCTCACTGCCTTTGGTTTGGTCGTGGTCGATTAGCGGGCCGAGATAACTGCGAATGAAGTTCTGCAACGTTTTTCCGTCATTTAAGCTCAACAGCAACTGGAATACACCCAGCTCTTCATAGAAGAGTAGTGACTTCTGGTAACAGGAGTATAACGACAATGCCTGTAGGGCTTCTTGATAACCGGAATAGGCCTGTTTTAGGCGCTTATGCGATTTACTGACTCCGATGACCAGCTGCAAATCTTTGAGCTTCTCGTCGGAGCGGATATGTTGAAGGGCCTCAAGTGCTTGCTGAAGCCGCATTTTTCCAGGCATTTTCGATTGAATGTCGAGTGCGATGACGGTGAGGCGATTGTTCTTGAGTGTGATCAGCGGACGTAGGGAATATTTTTCGAAAATGGAACGCAGGATGAGCGAAAGGTGGAAGGTAATTGATTCCCATTCGTTCTCTGAGCTGTTCCATTTTACGTCTCTAGGGTTCTTGATTTCGATAAGGCATACACGGTAAGGGAGTTCGTTGACCATGTTGAAATTGGAACCGATCAAGCCTTTTAAGCGATTGTCATCCTCTATACGACCATTGATCAGCTCGTCGACCCATAGATTTTCTGAAAAAAGCTTACGCTCCTCCATATACCGGGTACGCAGTAGCTCCTGAGCAATGGACAAAGAGGCGGAATCCAGCAGCAGACAGTCGAATTCCTGTGGTTTGTGATTGCATACCATCAAAATGTAAGCCCAGGTCTGATCCAGCGCACCTACAGGCTTGATTGCAATCGTCTTTTGTCCATATTCTCGGGTGTAAGGAGCGATGTCTGGTTGAATGCCTTCCATCTCGTCACCGAAGGTGGTGAAGAAATTCAGCAGGGGAGTTTGCTCTTCGGGCGGAAGTGCCGGGAAGAATAAGGGTTTGCCTTGCAGTTGCATATAGACGATTTGTGTGCGGGTGCTTTTACATAATAATTGCAGTACCTTCACTGTTCCTTGTGAGGTTAAGGTCAGACGGTGGAATTCACGAGAGATGCTTTCGAGTTCTTGCAGCATCCGGTGATGCCGATTGATGATGATGGAATGGAGGTCTAGGGTGATATCGACGAAGCGAACCGTGCGGGTGAAGATAATTAGCGGAAAGTCATGCCTGTCGGCTAAGTCGATCATCTCTTGCGGGATGGTGCTGAAATACGTACCTAACTCAATACATAGGCAAGCTGCATTTTTGTCGATCAGGTTCTGCATAAACTCCAAGGAGGAAGGGAGATCGACACTTGCACCAATCCCCGTAGTCAAAATCATTTCTTCGCCATGAATTAGAGTCTCGAAGTTGGCACTTTCCAGTACATGCACCCAGCGAATGGCACGGCTTAGGCCGCTTTTCCCGCCGATCACCTCGGCTTCTGCGAATAGTGGTCTTTTTAAAGCGTCACGAATGGTTAATACAAGCTCCCAGTCCATAGTTACTCCCCCTCGATCTTCTGTGCTCTGGCCTTCGGCTAATGCCCTGTTATTCTCAGCCTATTCTCATACGTAAAAAATACAGTTTTGAAATTAGACAAAGTGTCTAATGCAACGAAAATTCGAAATGACTATAGTTTGATTAACGAATGTTAGTATATATAACCTAATCAGGAAGAGTGTTGAGAGATAATTTCTGTTAATGCTTATATTACTACAATAATTCAATGATGTAAGCAAAATATTCAGAAAAAACTTGAAATAATGTTATATTATATAACACAAATATGAAAAATTACCCATAAGGAGGGACTAGTGATGGAGCATTCATCTCCGTTAACAGCATTTACACCTGATATGTTTAGGCGCAATTTCGCCGAGGCTGAGCCGCCTCTGACCCATAAGGGTGCCATGGATGAGTCCAATCGCTGTCTATATTGCTACGATGCCCCATGTATAAAAGCATGTCCGACCAGCATTAATATTCCCTCCTTTATCAAACGGATCGCTACTGACAATTTGAAAGGCTCGGCACAGACGATTATGGATTCCAATCCTGTGGGTGCCAGTTGTGCTCGTGTTTGTCCTACAGATGAGCTGTGTGAAGGAGCCTGTGTGTTAAATGATGCCTCGGCGCCGATCCAAATCGGACTGCTGCAGCGTTATGCGACAGATTGGGCAATGAACAGCGGAGTTCAATTATTTAAGGCTGGCACCCCTAATGGGAAAAAGGTAGCCGTTATCGGCGGTGGTCCTGCGGGATTGTCTGCGGCTAGGGAACTTGCCCGTGAAGGTTTTGCTGTTGTGATCTACGAAGCTAAGGCGTTAGCGGGTGGGCTGGATACACATGGGATTGTATCGTTTCGGCTCCCACAGTCTGTATCTCTTTGGGAAGTAGAGCAGGTAGAGAAGTTGGGTGTGGAAATACGTACAGGTGTAAAAGTCGGAGTGGATGTTTCTGTAGATGAGCTGAAGTCGAACTATGATGCCATCGTTTTGGCAGCGGGTATGGGTTATGTGCCTCCGATAAGGATTGAAGGTGAAAAATTGGCTGGCGTATACGACGCCATTGCACTCGTAGAATCCACTAAGACTGGCATTCCTTTGCTAGAGCTGATGGGTCAGCGGGTCGCTGTCATTGGTGCGGGTAATACAGCTATTGATGCAGCTACATGCTCAGTGCGGCTGGGGGCCTCAAATGTAAAAATGGTCTACCGCCGGACCCGCGAAGAGATGACGGCTTATGAGTTTGAATATGAATTTGCGAAGCAGGAAGGTGTGGAGTTCAACTGGCTTACCTTACCGAAACGTATCGTGGGTGATGAGTTTGGGAACGTAACCGGACTGGAATGTGTGCAGATGAAGCTGACAGAGGAGCTGGGCAAAGATGGACGTCCAGTACCTATGCCGATCGAGGGTTCTGAGTTCTTGATTCCTGTAGATGCGGTTGTAATAGCTATTGGTCAAAAGCGTCGCCTAGATCTAATAGATTCCTTAGGCCTTGTGCATGACCGTGGGGTTGTAAAGGTGGATGAAGCCACCTGTCAAACCTCCGATCCGCAAATTTATGCCGCTGGCGATATCATATTTGGTTCAGGCAAAGGCGAGGCCATGGTTGTATCCGCGGCCCAGCAGGGAAAAGATGCGGCCCATGCGATTGTTAAACAATTCTCAGGTCAGAAGGATGCCGTTATTAGATCTGCGGGTTGAGCGTAGAGATCAAATTGGATTTTACATGACAGGAGGGAACATCAATGGCAGATTTAAGTATTAATCTCGCAGGAATCAAATCACCGAATCCGTTCTGGCTGGCCTCTGCGCCCCCTACGAATACAGGCTATCAAGTGCAGCGGGCCTTTGAAGCAGGTTGGGGTGGTGCGGTGTGGAAGACGCTCGGTGATCCGATCATTAATACCTCATCGCGTTTTGCGGCAGTAAATTTCAATGGGCAACGGGTTGCGGGCTTTAACAATATTGAACTGATCACCGACCGTCCGCTTGAAGTTAATCTGAAGGAAATTTATGAAACGAAGAAAAGATTTCCGAATCATGCGATTATAGCCTCCCTGATGGTAGAACCAACGCAGCATAAATGGCATGAGATTGTTAAGCGGGTAGAGGATGTGGGTGTAGACGGTCTGGAGCTTAACTTTGGCTGTCCGCACGGGATGGCTGAGCGTGGAATGGGTGCTGCTTCCGGGCAGCAGCCTGATCTGGTGCAGGCACAGACCACCTGGGTAAAAGAAGTTGCGACGACCCCGGTGATTGTGAAGCTGACGCCCAACATTACGGATATCACCGTCGTTGCCCGCCATGCGGTTAAGGGTGGAGCGGACGCGATTAGTATGATCAACACGATCAACAGTCTTGCTGGTGTAGATATTCATAGCTGGAACACAATTCCGAATGTTGGGGGTCAGGGTGCGCATGGCGGTTACTGCGGGCCGGCTGTGAAACCAATTGCGCTTAGTATGGTGGCCGAGTGTGCCCGTGACCGGGGAGTAGGCATTCCTATCTCCGGTATTGGAGGGATTTCGACCTGGCAGGATGTTGTTGAATTCATGTTGATGGGTGCTACGGGCATTCAAGTATGTACAGCGGTCATGCATCATGGCTTCCGGATTGTGGAGGAAATGATCGATGGCCTGAACAACTATTTGGATGACAAAGGTTTGGCTTCCGTAACAGAGTTAATCGGCAAATCGGTATCCAGATACTCCAACTGGGGTGATCTGGATCTCAACTATAAGGTCGTTGCCCGTATTAATGAGAACAACTGCATTAACTGTAATAAATGCCATATTGCCTGCGAAGATGCTTCACATCAATGTATTGATATGTTAACTAATGCAGATGGGAAAGCTATTTTACAGGTCCGCGAGGAAGATTGTGTAGGTTGTAATCTTTGTTCAATTGTCTGTCCAGCAGACGGCGCGATCGATATGGTTCCAGTGGATACCGGGGCAGCTCCACTGACCTGGAACCAGCGGCAGAAAGTGATCGGAAGTTTGAATGGCACCTATTCGGAAGTGGAGGTGGTGTAAGGATGAAAAAGATTATTAAAAATGGCATCATCGTTACCGCAGCAGATACTTATACAGGCGATGTGGCGATTGAAAACGGGGTTATTACGGAGATTGGCCTTCATTTGGATGTCCCTGGTGCGGAAATTATAGATGCCTCGGGGTGTTATGTTTTTCCTGGAGGCATTGATCCTCATACGCATCTGGATATGCCTTTTGGCGGCACGGTTACAGCGGATGATTTTGAGACGGGAACCATTGCGGCTGCATATGGCGGAACGACCACAGTCATTGATTTTTGCTTAACCACCAAAGGACAACCGCTACAGCAAGCCGTAGATACATGGCATCATAAGTCGCAGGCTAAAGCGGTGATTGATTACAGCTTCCACCTTATGGTCTCAGAATTAAACGATAAAGTACTGGGTGAGCTTCCGGAGATAATTGAGAATGAAGGCATTACCTCGCTCAAAGTATTTATGGCTTATAAGAATACTTTTCAGGCGGATGACGGCACACTTTTTAAGACCCTCCAAGCCGCGAAAAAAGAAGGTGCACTCGTTATGGTGCATGCGGAGAATGGAGATGTCATTGAATATCTTGTTGAGCAGGCCTTGGCCGCAGGCAACACTGATCCGATCTTTCATGCGCTGACCCGCCCGCCGGAGCTGGAGGGTGAAGCTACGGGACGCGCAGCTTATCTAACCGAACTGACAGATTCTCAGCTGTATGTTGTACACGTGACCTGTGCGGAAGCCGCTTGGAAGATTGCTGAAGCGCGTAAAAAGGGACTGCGCGTCTACGGCGAGACTTGTCCACAGTATTTAGTGCTGGATCAGACGGCGCTGAAAAAGCCTAATTTCGAAGGTGCCAAATACGTGTGGTCTCCGCCCCTGCGTGAGCAGTGGAATCAGGATGTTTTGTGGGATGCGCTATGGAGCGGCAGCTTGCAGACGATTGGTTCTGACCAGTGCTCGTTTGATTTCAAAGGACAAAAGGATCTGGGGCTAGGCGATTTCTCCAAAATCCCGAACGGTGGGCCGACCATTGAGGACCGGTTTACGATTCTATTTTCGGAAGGTGTACAGAAAGGCCGGATCTCATTGAACAAATTCGTAGACATTATTGCTACCTCTAGCGCCAAGCTGTTTGGCTTGTATCCGCAAAAAGGCACGGTCGCGGTAGGCAGTGACGCTGACTTGGTTATTTTTGATCCGGCTGTAGAAAGAATACTCTCCGCAGAAACACATCATATGAACGTCGATTATAATGCGTTTGAGGGCTTTGAAGTAAAGGGAGAGCCTGTTTCTGTTCTCAGTCGAGGCGAATTTGTGATTCGAGACAAGCAATTTGTTGGTAAACCCGGGTCGGGAAAATATTTAAAGCGCAAGCGTTTTGCAGCGGAGGCTCCTCTTCCTTCCAAGGCGGAAATTAGCGGAGGTGTAGTCTAATGTCTGCTTTTGCGGAATATGCCAAAGAACAGCAGGAGATTGATGGGCTGCTTTTTAAAGGATATACGATTGCCAGCATCCAAGAGGATTTGGACGGTGCCCGAATAAAGTTTGTCAGAGGGGAGCCGGCTAAAAGCTCGGTAGAGCTGTTACTGCTGACAGCGGATGCCCGTAAGTACGTGACAACCCTTGTGGTTGCGGGGCTGAGGGCTGAAGGTGAGCAGGCGGGTTGTTACAGTGGAGAGGTTTGAGGTGCGGGTATTGAAAGCTGAGTAGTAAGCTCCTAAACCGGGGGCTTGGTGCTCGGCTTTTTGTTGTGTCATTGTAAAGCGGGTGCTGAAAATCTGACGTTATTTTGCGTAATTGCTCTGGGAGGACAATTATAGGGAAAACCTCCGTATATTTAGCCAATTACGGTTATGAAATAGACATTAAAGGGAATACCTCCCTATAAATCACTATGATATCCCTGATATTGAACGATTGCCGTAAATTAAAGGGAGCTTTCCCCTTTATATTGGTTTTTATCTCCTGTAAGACCTAGATATAGGGAGACTTTCCCTATATCTAGTCCTTTATCTGATTTACAGCTTCTGTTCACGCTCCATATACTCATGCCGTAATATGGACATGATATGCAGAGATTCAAAGTGTTCCCCTACTTTTATGCATTCACGTAGAGTGCCTTCCAGTGTAAAGCCACAGCTTTCATAGACATGGCGTGCTCTGTGGTTGTGGTCTCTAACATATAACCATAGGCGATGTGATTCAGTGTGGCGAAAGATCCAGTCGCTCACGAGCTGAAGCGACAGTTTGCCATACCCAAGCCCTTTGGAATGGATGACGATTCTTTTAATGCAGACGGAAAGATGGGTGTCCTGAAGTCCTGTTACGATGATATAACCGACTCTTTTTCCAGAGTGATCCCTAATTGTAAGGTGCAGAATATCTGAATCATGGATGGCTGTAGTGTGCTCCTCTTTGCTCCATACTCCGATATAGGCACGGTTTCCTACATTTTGTTCTGTCGCTAATACGAACGCTAAATCCAGCACGGTGGTACGTTGTAAATCCAAGGCTTCTGAATGGATGATCATAACCATGCGCCCCTGTCTCATATGTATTTTCTATCTATGGTAACTGACGGTCTACTCGCTGTCATTCATGTAGTTCTAGCTTGTTTTCTTTATATTGGAAGAGCTGTAGGAATGCTCGCAACTTCGTGTATAATTGAGACCAGGTGTTAAGAATTCCAATCGGATGAGGAGATCAGCTGGTTATGTACTTTCTTGATATTATGTCTTGGCTGACAGAGGATAATCTGCGGCATCTGCTTGAACAATATCGTTCGTTTGGGCCCTTTCCGGGCATTGCGTTAACGTTTTTGAAATCATTTATACCACCACTACCAACTATTGCGATCGTCGGATTAAACGGGGCTGTATATGGTTTATGGTTAGGTTTTTTGTATTCTTGGATCGGCTTGGTTGCGGGCTGTGTGACAACATTTTGGATTATTCGCAAAGTAGCTTCGCATCGGTATCTGCGAAAATGGGCAGAACGGCCAAAGGTAGCCAAAAGTATGACATGGGTGCGGCAAAGCGGATTCAGTTATGTATTTCTGCTTAGTATATTCCCGGTTGGCCCCTTCGTTGTAATTAATATGGCTGCTGGTCTTGCTGGTATGAGGTTTCGTTCATACCTCCTTGCGCTCACTGTGGGCAAAGCGATCATGGTATTCGCAGTTTCATATATTGGAAATGATCTGGAACGATTTATCCGCCAGCCGTGGGAGATCATCTATGTCTTGGTGTTTATTGGATTGTCACTATGGGGAGTTAAAGCCATCGAGGCGCGGTTCGCTAGAACGGTGGAAGATGGAAACAAGGCAGCTTAGTACTGTGAATGGACTATTTTAATAGAACAAAGGAGGAAATGATGATGAAATATCGTAAACTTGGCAGTACAGGGATGAATGTATCGGTGATCGGATTGGGTACTTGGCAGTTCGGTGGAGAGTGGGGTAAGGATTTCACTCAAGCAGAAGTCGATGCCATGCTAGATAAGGCTGGAGAGCTCGGTATTAACCTGATTGATACGGCAGAATGTTATGGAGATCACTTGTCAGAGAAGTTCATCGGGGGTTATCTGGCTCGCCGAAAACGTGAGGACTGGATTGTAGCTACGAAATTCGGTCATCATTTTCAGGGACATTTGCAGCGGGAACAGTTATGGCGTGCTGAGGATGTGCTGAAGCAGCTGGATGATTCCCTGCGTGCACTTCAGACCGAGTACATCGACCTCTATCAATTCCATTCCGGAACGGATGAGCAATTCGATAATGACAAGCTGTGGAGCATGCTCGACAGACAGAAGCAGGCAGGGAAAATCCGTCATTTAGGCGTCTCGATAAGTGCATCAGTCTCGGGTGTACATCAGACCTCTGCAGCAGCGGATGTGCAAGCAGAGGCCATACAAGTAGTATATAATCGGCTGGATCGTCAACCTGAGGAAGAGATTCTTCCGCTCTGCATCGAGCATAAATTAGGTGTGTTGGCGCGTGTTCCGTTAGCGAGTGGTTATTTAAGCGGCAAGTACAAGCCGGATGCGGTATTTGGTCAGGGTGATGTGCGTGCTAACCATAAAGAGGATGTAAGGCAAAAACAGCTGCGCGCTGTAGCTGAAATTGCTGCCAATGAAGTCCCTTCTGGACTCGATATGGCGCAGTGGGCTTTGGCGTGGTGCCTTCAGCATCCCGCAGTAACCAGTGTAATTCCAGGTTGTAAAAATGTAGAACAGGTTATCTCCAACGCTAGTGCTGCCGATCTGGACATGGTGAAGGACATTACACAATAAGCTGGAAACTACACCGAAAAAAGTGCTTTGACCTTCGCCTCAGCGGGATCCTCATTGTAGATATGGGTCCAACTGTTCGTAGAAGCATCATAAAAATAGTCCTGTTTCCATTGTTGGAAATGGATCACGATATTTCGTACAGCGGATACAATTCTCTCTACCTCCTGATTCGTCATAATGGGGTGTAGAGAGATGCGGATCCAACCCGGTCTAAGCGACTGGTCTCCTACAGTAATTGCCTCAGCGATCTGAGCAGATTGCGCCCACCCTAATTCAAGTAAGTAATGCCCATAAGGACCTGCACAAGAGCAACCACCCCGGGCTTGTATACCAAAGCGATCATTTAGTAGTTGAACTGCAAGATTATAATGAATATCACGTAGTGTAAAAGAGACAATGCCATGACGTTCTGTATGATGTCCAGCTAGCAGCGAGCATTCGGGTATGCTACGGAGCCCGTTCATTAATTGCTGGCATAGCTCGTGCTCTCTAATCACCATATATTGACCGTTTCCATTCATCTGTTCCTTCAGCTTCACGCAAAGTGCCGTCCGAAAAGCTTGCAGAAACCCCGGTGTTCCCCCGTCTTCCCGCATCTCTATTTCGTTGGTGTAGCGGCGTCCTCCCCAAGGATTGACCCAAGCCACTGTACCTCCACCCGGTTCGTCAGGAATACGTCCATTACTTAGAGCCTCATCAAAAATTAGAACGCCATTCGTGCCCGGTCCACCCAGAAATTTATGCGGAGAAAAAAAGATTGCATCCAGCTTCTCCAGCGGTGAGACAGGATGCATATCGATAGGCTCATAGGGAGCGCTGGCGGCAAAATCTACAAAACATAGGCCTCCGTGGCGGTGCATAATCGCGGCAAGCTTCTGGTAGGGAGTCTGAATTCCGGTCACATTGGAGCAAGCCGTAAATGAACCGATTTTCCAGCGGCGATGCTGATACAATTTCAACTGGGCTTCAAGCTGCTGAAGATCTATATTTCCGTTTTCTCCGGGAGGAACAGTCACAACATCACCAATCCCCTCCTGCCAGGGAAGGATATTGGAATGATGCTCCATATGGCTGGTGAAGATCACAGGACGTTCCTCCATCGAATGGGAGCTATAGTCCTGAATCCACTCAGGGAGTCTTAAGCCCATGATACGCTGCAGCTTGTTTACGGCTCCCGTTGTTCCATTTCCGCAGAAGAGCAGGATGTCCTGAGGGCCAGCATTTACATGCTTTTTAATAATTTGTCGCGCTTCATTATAAGCCAGTGTCATGGTTAAACCGGTCGTGTTGGAGTCTGTATGTGGATTACTAACATATGGACCGAAGGCTTCCTGCAGCTTCCGTTCAATCGGTTCATATAAGCGTCCGCTTGCGGTCCAATCGGCATACAGCAGGGGCTGTCTACCATAGGGTGTGGTGATCTGATGCCGAATTCCAATGGTGTGCTCACGAAAAATCTCGAAATGGTTTTGTGGTGAAGCGGGCGTCTCTGCAGAAGAGGCGTGGATGATGTTTAGCACGGATTTCCCTCCAGCCCGTACGCCGATAGTGGTAAGGTCATAGTTTATTTTCGGCGTGCCAGTAGTTTCTATGGCATCAGTATATGCTTGCTTGGAGAATTGGGTTAAAGCCTAGGTGGAGTTTATAGGAATAACAGATAAAGGAGATAGAGGTGGATGGTGTAATTAATATACAACATTGTTTTTTATTTACTTATAATGAAACTTTTTGAGATCTACTGCGTCAAATAATACGATTTGAAATATTGAATGTACCATGAAGTAAAAGCGCTGTCTCGTTCTATAAGAGGAAGGTAAAGTTAGGGGCCACTTATATTTATTAATGGAGCAGAGGAGTCAAATCATGCATTTAAAAAAACTATCATTAGTTGTACTATTGGCCGTATCTCAGACTGCTGCGGCAGTGCCCGTTTTTGCTGAAGCTGGAAATATTACCTCCAGTAACACCAGTGGAGTAAGAGTGGCTGCTACATCTGTTGCGGAAGTAATTCCAGAAGCTACTGATCCATTGCCATCATTGACACGTCCGGTAGCAGAAGGGGCAACAGCAACACCAACACCAACACCAACGCCAACACCAGCAGCGACAGTAACGCCAATTACAGGGGTAATAACCGATTCTACTTTAACAACGTTACCATCCCCCACACCGAGTCCAAGTCTTACACTTATACCTGCGACCACCACACCACCGATTACAACAGATATAGTTAATGCAGGGGCTAGCAATCAGCTTGTACTTATGATGAATAGTAACAAAATGTATCAGAATGGCATTGAATATTTGGCTAATCAGCCAATGGCAGTGAAGAATGGCGTTTCCTACGTTTCGATTAGAGCTATGGTTGAACGTGTAGGTGTGAAATACATTTACGATTATAAGACGAAAGAGACTATTGTTACTAAAGGCAGCGACGTTATGCGGTTCAAGACAGACAGTAAGATTTATTCCGTAAATGGTAAGAATGTGACAATGAAAGGTCCAGCTTATCAATTCAAAGGAACCTTTATGATTCCATTGACGTCCATTACTGGGGCGCTGGGCATTCCGTATACCGTGGATAATGTGCAAAAGCGAGTCATTCTTTCGCTAAATTTGAAGCCTAAAGCTTCTTTTACAGTACCGGCTATAATTTATGCTGGTGATCCAGTGAATTTCCTGACTTCTAGCTCTTCACCGATTGGTTCAGCCATAGTTGAAGAGAAGTGGGAAGGGAAGCAGGATATCTATGATACACCTGGGCAATATGTAGTATCCTACTCTGTTAGGGATGCTAATGGACAATGGAGTGATCCTTACTCCACGACGATCACGATTCTAAAACCGAATACACCGCCGGTTGCAAATTTTACGACCGATAAGGATTCCTACAAAATGGGTGAGATGATCACTTATACGGATATGAGCACCGACCCAGACGGAGATACACTTAAAACAACGACCTGGACGAATAAAGCGGAAGCTTTCTTCACGCCTGGTCCTGCAACAGTTTCTATTCAAGTAGAAGATTCACATGGCGCAATCAGCACTTTTGAAAAAGTCATTAATATTACGGGTGAAGTCTTGTACAGTAAGGAAGATTTCTATAGATTGTTCGCTTCTCCGGGTAGTGTATTTGATATTGACGGATCCAATGTTCCAAACTGGCAGAAGGTAGCTTATACGCTCACTTCTGAGCCTTATAATCTTATTCGCGCTAACAGTCCAGAAACCGTAAATATGGAAGGGATTACTTATCGTGAAACATCGTTCGGTGGAACCCGCTTTTTGATTCACCACAAGAATAATATGAATACTAAAATGAAGGTATATGTGATAGCTAAGAACAACAATCTATTCCCTACGACGATCACAACAGAATATTTAGGCGTTGGAGGCCCACATCCCTTTCCGGAAGCTACGGGTAAACTCTCAGTGCAACGTTACTGGGAATCCATGCAAACGAAAAAAGATTACAAGACAACGGTCCTACAACCTGGTGAAAGCGTCTCTATCCTGTCTGATCTGAATAATATTGCAATAAAACCGAGCGAAATCGTTTCACTCCAAGCGGACTTATATAGTGATTATCCTATTGAATACAATGTTATGATGATTGATGCGAATAAAGATCCGTTAACCACACTTCCTATGCTTCCAATACTGGATCGTGATGGCGTGCATAACCGAGGGACTTATGCTGATTCTACACGTATCATGACTGTTACGGATGAAGTAGGGAGAACACCTGCGAGACTTCTCATCGGTGATAATTCAAGTGATTTGAATTTGATGGGCACCGACCCTATGTCAGGAACTGGGGCATCCAATGCAGGCAACTTCGGAGTACTATACAAAATCAAATTTGAACATGTTGCTCCCAATTCATTAATTACCTTTAACCCGCGTGGTGGTAATTATATGGGACCTGTTATGGTGAATGGTCAAATTGTTCAAATGCCAAGTACCGGCAGTATTACAAATGCAAACTTGAATAGTGTGGTTTATCGTACAGGTGCTGAAGGGGGCTCTGTTGAGATATTGTTCACTGCAGCGTCTGGTAGTAATTTGCCGGTTAACTTCCTGATTACACCGCAACCACCGAAGAGATAGTTATGCAAAGTAATCATTAGGGGGACCAAAAGGCGAGATTCCATTCAGCTATGAATGAGAATTCGCCTTTTTTAAAAAATATACGGAAGTATAAGTTTCACGCTATACTTTATCCTTATATTTCTCGCAAAAACGCTTTCCGTCCTTTAAGGACGCCGAAGGCGTTTTTGCTTGTCATTTCATGTGATCTTTTCGATACTCCCTTGCGGTCATGCCTAGATGCGTCTTGCAGTAGGTAGAGAAGTAGGCAGAGGAAGCGAAGCCGAAGATATCACTAATATCCTGAAGCGCCATATTTGTATGGATCAGGAAGTTCTTGATCGCATCTATTCTTTCTTTATGGATGAAGTTGAGGACAGTGCTCCCTGTTTCTTGTTTGAATAGCGTTGCGAGGTAATTCGGATGCAACTGCACGATTTCCGCAACTCGCTCTAACGAAGGCTTCTCTTCAATGTGCTTTTTAATATAGGCGATCGTCTTATTAATGATGGGTCCATATGAATACGAACGATGGGTTGAGATGACACTAATAAAGCTATTTAGCATGAGGTATTCAATCTCAACGGTCTTCACGATCGAGTCGCTCTCATCAATTAAGTTGATGTAATGGTCACTGAGAATGAACGCGGACTCGGAATCGACTCCCGCCTCAATGATCGCACGCGTAAAAATGGTGCAGCTAGCGACTAGAGAATATTTCAACGACTGTAAAGGCTTCGGTGACAGGTTGGCTCGTTCCAGCAGGTTGATTTCATTCAATATTTTAACGGCACCTTCACGATCAATGCGTTGGATTGCATAGACGAGCTTCTTTTCGTGCTCATAGGAAGGGTGCATATAGTTCTGATAGCGATTCTTCGCCATATTGCGTTCGAGGACGGCAGTAATGTCTAGCATGGATAATCTCCTTTAGGCTACCTGTTTAAGGGAGGATTTTACAATATAATCTGTATTTATAAATCGAAACTAATGTTAAGAATTTGTAATTAAGTATTATATTATCGTGTAATATCAGTTTTGTAAAGGCTTTCAATTTTAGAAATACCAATAAAAATTATGAAATCTTCAGAAGAGGGGTATTGCAGATGAAGAAAAAAGTAGGGGCAGCAGTATTATCTGTAGCTATGTTATCCACGTTAGTCGCTTGTGGAGCAAAGAGTGATGATGGAGCAAACAAGGCAAATAGCGCAGACACAACGTCTAAAGGAACTGGTAAAAAAGCGGTTATTACAATCATTCAGAATAAAGTAGAAATCCAAAGTGCACTAGAGGATGCAGTGAAAGAATTCAATAAAACTCAAGATAAATATGAAGTACAAGCATTAGGAGCAGCAGGTGACAACCTGATGACGGTGCTCCAGACACAATTCAGCTCCGCACCAGAAAAAGCACCAACCATTTTCACAACAGCATCTGGCTCAGAGTTTCAAAAATATCTTCCATATATGGCACCCTTGGATGATATGAAAGCGGCTAGCAAAATTGTTGAAGGACAAGATACAGCAGCGCGTAATGATGGTAAATTATATGGCTTGCCAGTTGCGCTTGAAGGCTTCGGACTTATCTACAATAAGGATATGTTCAAAGAAGCAGGCGTGAATGCGGATGATATTAAGACATGGGATGATCTTGTAGCAGCAAGCACGAAGCTAGAGCAAGTGAAGGGCGTGAAGAAGGCAATCGCATATGCACAAGAGTCTTACTTCCGGTTCATGCATCCATTTAACTGGCCATTTGCAGTAATGAAAGACACAGCCGGTACGATTGCAAAGATCAATGCTGGTGAATTGAAGCTTCAAGATGTTCCTGAATTGAAAGAGTATGTTGCAGATCTGGACAAGATCAAAGACCATACGAACTTGAGTAAGGATACGTATGATGAGCAGGTTGCAGGTTTCGCAGCTGGTCAATATGCAATGATCCATCAAGGAAACTGGGCACAAGGTCTTCTAAACGATTATGATGTGAAATTTGACTATGGCTTCATGCCAGTTCCATTCGAAGGTAACCAAGGGATTGCGGTAGGTAACAGTAACTTCTTCCGCGTGAACAAGCATGCATCGGAAGATCAACAAGCGGGTGCGAAGGCGTTCTTGGATTGGTTGATAACAGATCCAGCGGGTCAGCACTATGTAACGGATGAGTTTAACTTTATCCCTGTGTACTCCGGTTTTGATACTAGCAAAATGGATCCGTTATCCCAAGAAGTGAACCGTTATGCAAGTGAAGGCAAGACAGTGAAATGGGTATTCGATCAATTCCCAGCGGGTGCAGATCAAGAGTTTGCGAACCAAATGGAAAAATACTATGCAGGAAAATTAACGGGCGAGGGCTTGTTAGAAGCACTTCAGAATGTTTGGATGACTGCGGTTAAAAAATAATCGTATGGCTATGGAGGCTGCTTCTCGAATATTCGTTAAGCGGCCTCTTCTTGTTTTGTAGAAATGGATAAGAGGTGAAACCATTGAAGAAAAGTGTAAAGAGAAATTTAATAGCCGCAGCTTTTATTGTTCCATCATTATTCATCTTTATAAATGTAGTCATCATTCCATTCGTTATGGGGATTGTGTACTCTTTTACAGATTGGGATGGGTTTAAATTTGCAGGTTCTAACTTTGTAGGCTTCGATAATTATGTACGGGTGTTTCAAGATTCAGATTTTCTTACATCCTTCGGCCTGACATTTAAATATGCCGCATGCATGATTATTCTCGTTAACGTTATCGGACTTTCACTCGCGATGCTGGTGACTTCCAAAATTAAGTCGCGTAATCTTTTACGCTCAATATACTTCCTGCCGAACTTGATCGGTGGTCTGATCCTAGGTTTCATCTGGAAGTTCGTATTCACGAAATTCTTCGTACAGGTTGGAGAAGTAATGGGGAATAGCTCGATCTTCTTCAATTGGTTGGATGATCCGACGGCTTCCTTCTGGGCGCTGGTCTTCGTAGGAACATGGCAAATGGCCGGCTACGTCATGATCATCTACATCGCAGCTATTCAAGGTGTTTCGGATGAGGTGCTGGAGGCAGCTGATATGGATGGCGCAGGCGGATGGATGCGATTCCGCAAAATTATGTTCCCACTCATTATGCCAGCCTTCACGATCAGCTTGTTCTTGACGCTGTCTAACGCATTCAAACAATATGATACCAATATCTCACTAACGAACGGTGGTCCTTACGGTACAACCGAGCTTGTTGCAATGAATATCTTTAAAACCGCGTTTAGTATGAATCAATATGCGCTCGCGCAATCCAAGGCGATTATTTTCTTCCTCGTCATCTTAGTTGTGACGGTTACGCAGGTCGTTATCTCGAAGAAAAGGGAGGTTGAACAATAATGAAACGTCGCAATAAATCAACTTCAATATTGCTTGAAGTTATAGCTTGGGTTAGTGGACTTCTTATGCTGTTGCCTATGTATATTATGTTTGTGAATTCGTTCAAAGGACGTGCCGAGATATTCACCGATACGTTCGGCCTACCGAAATCCTTTTCCTTCGAGTACTATGCTGCGGCAATGGACAAAATGAACTTTTTGTCAGCATTTAAAAACTCGCTCTTAGTGAGTGTCATTAGTATTGGGCTTATTATTATCTTCTCAGCGATGACATCTTGGATGCTTGTTCGCATGAAGAATAAATTGTCCAATGGCATTCTCCTCTTATTCGTAGGTACGATGCTCATCCCGTTTCAATCGGTGATGATTCCGTTAATGCAATATTTGAACAAATGGGATATCCCATCACTTAATTTCTCTATGATTAATACACATTATGGCCTAATTTTCATGTACATCGGATTTGGGCTAAGTATGTCGGTCTTCCTCTATCACGGTTTTATTAAAGGGGTACCGATTGCTCTTGAAGAAGCGGCAATGATCGAAGGCTGTAATACGTGGCAGACATTCTGGAAGGTTGTATTCCCAATGCTTACGCCAATTACGATGACTGTAGGAATCTTGAATCTATTGTGGATTTGGAATGACTATTTACTTCCATCCTTGACCTTAACAAGCCCAGCGCTTCGTACCATTCCATTGTCAACCTTCTTCTTCTTCGGAGAATTTACAATTCAGTGGAACCTTGCAATGGCAGGACTTGTCTTATCGATTATTCCGGTTATTATCTTTTATCTGTTCGCACAGAAATACATTATTAAAGGCGTTATGGCAGGTGCAGTGAAATAAAATTGGATGAGGGGGCCTTCATATGAAGTCGGGCTGGATTATTGAGAATCATAGGGATATGCAAGACCTCGGCGTTAGTGAGAGTATTTTTAATGTAGCTAATGGTTATGTAGGTGTTCGAGGTAATTTTGAAGAAGGTTATGAAGGTGACGAGCCGACGGTTCGTGGAACATATATAAATGCATTTTATGATATTACACCGATTCTATATGGGGAGAGCGCTTATGGTTTTCCTGATACACAACAGAAGCTTGTGAATGTGATGGATGTACAGGATGTGACTATTCATATTGGGGAGGAGAAGTTCAATCTTTTCACAGGAACGGTCGTATCTGGGCGGCGTTATCTCGATATGCGCGAAGGTAAGTATGTACGGCACGTGCACTGGATTTCACCACAAGGTAAAGAGGTCGAAATTTCATTCACACGCATGGCGTCATTGACAACACTCGAATTGTTCACGATAGATATTGAGGTAACTCGTATCAATTGTCAGGATGAAGTGACGATTACCTCTGGCGTGGATGGCGATGTGAGTAACTATACGAATGCGAAGGACCCTCGTGTTGCATCCGGTCATGCTAAGCTATTGGATATGAAGAATATCGAGGTGTTCGACGAGACCTCCTTACAAATCGTGCTTGAGACAAATACATCGAAGCTACAAGTGGCGGCAACAACAGTTCATCAGACAACGCCTGCGGTGAACGGTGAACTGATCAAGGGTGAGAAAAGTGTAATGGTGCGGTATGCGTTCCCAGCCGGTAAGGATATTGTTCAATTCACAAAATTCAACGTATTTACAGATACACGTCGACACGAAGATCCAGCTGCGCACGGACGTGAGTTGATGGCTTTGGTATTAACGCAAGGGATTCAAGCGGCTTACATGGCACAAGAAGTATATTTACAACATTTTTGGGAAATTGCAAATATCGAGATCCAAGGTGATGAGGTACTTGAGCAAGGTCTTCGATATAACGTTTATCAGTTGCTGCAATCTGTGGGCAAAGATAAATACAGTAACATCGCAGCTAAAGGCTTAAGCGGTGAGGGATACGAGGGACATTATTTCTGGGATACCGAAATCTATATCCTGCCGTTCTTCATCCTCTGTCAGCCAGAGCTGGCGAAGCAGTTGCTTCGTTACCGTTATACGATTCTAGGCGAAGCGAAGAAGCGTGCGCTAGAGCTAGGCCACAAGAAGGGGGCCGCTTACGCATGGCGTACCATTACAGGGGAAGAGTGCTCGGGGTACTTCCCAGCCGGTACGGCACAGTATCATATTAATGGTGATATTGCTTATACGTATATTCAATATTATCTCGCGACAGGCGATAAAGATTTCATTGCGGAATTCGGTGCGGAAGTCGTATTTGAAACTGCAAGAACTTGGATGGAGCTAGGTCATTATCATGAAGGTCTATTCAAGATTGATGATGTAACAGGTCCGGATGAGTATACGGCCATCGTAAACAATAACTATTACACGAATGTACTTGCAAAATATAATCTAGAGTGGGCTGCATCGTGGTATAAGCAGCTGGCAGAAACTCATCCTGCGGCATGGGAAGCTTTGTGTAGTCGTATTGGCTTAACAGCAGATGAGATTACAGCATTTGAAGAAGCGGCTGCGAAGATGTATCTGCCTTTCGATGAGAAGTTGAACATTCATGCACAAGATGATTCTTTCTTAGCGAAGAAGGTGTGGGATTTCGAGAACACACCGGAAGAAAAACACCCACTGTTGCTTCACTATCACCCGCTACACATCTATCGTCATCAGGTGTTGAAGCAGGCCGATACGGTGCTGGCGCATTTCTTGCTCGAGGATGGCATTTCAACCGATGTCTTGCGGAACTCCTACGATTATTACGAGAAGCTGACAACTCATGATTCGTCCTTATCCTGCGCGATCTATAGCATCATGGCTTCGAAGTTAGGTTACTCGGACAAGGCGTACGATTATTTCATTGAAACGGCACGAATGGATTTGGATAACACTCATGGCAACACGAAAGACGGATTGCATATGGCGAACATGGGTGGTACATGGATGTCGATCGTCTATGGCTTCTCGGGTGTAAGGATCAAGGATGATCATTTGGCATTGAACCCGACATTGCCGAAGCAATGGAAGGGATACACCTTCACGATGCGTTACCGTCAAGCGACGATTACCGTGGAAGTGAACCATTTGAAGACGCAATTAATCGTGGATGCACAAGAGCTGATTCATATCAAAGTAATGGAGAAGAGCTTCAAGATTCCAATGGGCAAGACAATCATCACGGTATAATTTATATCCTTTCAATTGAAATCCGAAGCGGCATGAGAAATTCCCCATGTCGCTTTATGTTTTCTTATATTAATTAATTTCAACCGCTAAATGAACAGCTGAACATCACTCTCCAAAGCATCTTTTAAATACGCCGCAGCATCAATAATCTCGACCTCTGGCAGCAGTTCTTCTGTTTTAAAGCCCATGATTTCGACGGAGAGCTTACAGGCATAGAACTTGATGTTTTTTTTACGAGCTCCTTTTAGAAAATGAATCAGCTTCGGTGCGCCTTGCTCCTCCATCATCTCCTCTAGCATCATCCGGCCCAGCCCGCTGAAATTCAAATGGGAGAGTGGCAGCTGCCCAGGGCCTTTTGGCGTAATGACATCCATCAGCTTCTCATAAATACTTTTATCCTCTAGCGTCATCTTCTCCGGATCACGCACCAGAAACAAACCCCAGAAAGAGAAAAACATCGTAACCTCTACATCAATATCTCTCGCGGCATTCGCTAGGATCAATCCCGCCATGGCTTTGTCGTATTCTCCGCTGAACATCAGAAGATTTATTTTTTTACTCACCTGGATAGTCCTCCCGTTACTTATATTGAATTATAAGAAAGTATAAGTCTCACGATATACGTTATCCTTATAATTCTCGCATAAACGTTTAGCGTCCTTAAGAGGACGCCGTAGGCGTTTTAGCTTGGAATGTCATTAGTATGGTTATGGAGGGGAGAAGTATGCGAAGGGACCTTCCGAATTCACAAAAAAAAGCCCCCTTACGGGAGCTTCATCACCTTTATTTTGTTACCTAGCTTCTACTAATGTACTTCAGAATCTTTGGATTCTGGATCTAAGGTGCTGCGGATGTCATGGTAACGGGCGGAAAGCCAAATGCTTCCGGTAAATAATACGATGAGTCCAAGAACGATAGAAAATCGCCAGTCGCCTGCTTTGAAGTTCAGCTGAAGTACCGTTAGTACAAGCGAAACCTGGGTCCAGACCAGTGTTCTTTTGCGAAAAGCCGCAATATCTCCAGACATCTTTGGGATATTCCGAATGATCAAATAGGCAATAACTGCGAGAATAAGCGCAAATATAGCGGTTACGGCTAATTCAGAAGAGGATAGGACATGCATGGTCTCAGGCATCCTTTCGGCTTGCAAAAGTTAGGGTTCAAAAAAGGTGAATTACTATTTCTTGAAAATACCTAGCGGAGCTCCGATCGGTAAGAAAGTGCGTCCGAAATGAGCGTTTAGCACAGAAGCGCCACATCCGTATAAGGATACGATACCAATTCCAAGTTCGGCACAAGCAGCAAGCTTATGGAAGAATTCTGGAGCGATACCAAAGGAATCGAAGGTTAGTCCAATAAAAAGGAAATCTATCAATACAAAAATGATAAGCAAAACTCTATTAGCCTCAACTGCGCCAATGGTCATAAAGATTGTAAAGATCAAGTAACCCAGAAATACAAATCCGAGCTGCTTAGGATCTACAGCCTCTGCAAGCGTTGGGCCGAATACGCCGAGCTTGATCAGCCAGCTGCTAGCCATGCCGAACCAAAAGAAAGCGTAGGCGCCAAAGGCAGTCATACCAAAGGTGTTGTTGTGCTTAGCATCTTGAATTGCGGCGAATAGTTGAGCAAATGCTCCCAGGAAGATAGCCCAAGGAATGACGTAGCTAAGTCCTGTTGTAAACTCAAGCTTCTGTGAAGAAGCAACCAATGTGACAATAGCCAGTCCGAATAGCCCGATGGCGCTAGGGTCTGCGGTGACGATTTTGACAGATTGGGTGTTAGGGGATTGCGCTGACATGACAGTAAAAGCCTCCATTATTATATATAGTTTTACGCTCTTAAAAACAGCACTCAAGGAGCGCTGTTCATAGGCTTGCCTATCATATCATATTGGTATGTGCTTGCCTATAAAACAGCGCTCATTTTTTGTTGTAAAAGGGTGGCCTTATGTCCAATAAGAGGTTATTTACATTTTTAGCTTCAATGAAGAAACCTTTTAGCCAAACAAACCGAGGTATTATGTCAAGATTAGACATTATATGCAGTGATAATCTTCACAATCTGTTGAAAATTGATGTATAATAGTCAGTGATAATTATTATCAAGTCATAATGAAAAGGCGGTAAGCTTGAAGTGAGCAAATGGACATTATTTACGAAGGCGACCCGGTTTTGGAGTTTTTCAGTTATGCTTATCCCGATTGTTTTAGGTACAGTTGGGGCATATGTATGGGAAAGGTCATTCCATCCGGTCTTATTTATTCTAACCTTAATAGGAGCGATTTCGGCGCATCTGTTTTCCAATATGGTGAATGATCTGTGGGATTATCGCAACGGAACAGATACAGAGGCGAAGAATTCCGCTGGTGAAATCAGCACAAACTCCGGGCTACTGACAGGTGGAATCCTCTCGGAGTCTTTTTATGCAAAGATGACCTGGAGTATGTTGGCGATTGCCCTCATCTGTGGTGGAATCCTAAGTATATATAGCGGTTGGAATATCCTCTGGTTTGTACTTGTGGGTGCTTTAATCGCTTATTTCTATGTAGCCCCACCCCTGCGGTATGGATATCGCGGTAAGGGATACAGTGAGATGGCTATCTTTATAGCTTTTGGGATCATGCCTGTGTTAGGTTCCTTTTTCGTACAAACCGGTCATTTTAGCATGAAGCCTGTCATCCTTTCATTGCCGGTTGGATTCTTGACTACATTGCTATTGTTTAATCATCATTTCTTACATTGGAAAGCGGACGAGCAGGCTGGAAAACTTACGCTTGTTGTAGTGTGGGGTGAACAGAAGGCACTTGTCTTCTCGCGTGTGCTTCTCTTCACCGGTTATGCTTCTGTGGTGATCTGTGTGCTGATGGGCGTACTTCCAGTTTATGCACTATTGGCCTTGGTTACGGCCTTCTGGCCAATTCGTATTTATCGTGGACTGAAGCCGCATAATGCTTCACCAGCCTATATCCCGCTCATGGGTGCTTCACAAAAAGCCTCCGTTCGTTGCGGAGTAGTGATGGCAGCAACCTTACTAATTCAAGGATTATTCTGAAAATATAAGAATATATAGGTTTCACGCTATACATTATCCTTATATTTCTCGCATAAACGCTTACCGTCCATTAGGGACGCTGAAGGCGTTTTTGCTTGTACTAATAATTACCATACAGAAGGAGTGAGCTTTCATGGAAAAGAAGGACAAGGAACTGTTGAAGGAAGAACAAAATGTTAAAGGCAATCAAATAGTGCTTGGAGATTTCCACTCCATTTTAGAAGAAGGAAAGGTCTGGAAGACAGGTGGATTTACACTGCCTGATGGGTCCTTTTGGGCTTATCGTGAACCGGAAGCAGTAGTTATCGTTCGTAATGATACGCTGTATGTGCGTGCGAAATTATCTCGTGAGAACCATCAAGTACAAATTCTAGACAATGCTAAGCATATGTATTACTCCGCGGAGCCAGTGGTAATTCCTGAGGCCGGAGAGATTAGCTTTGAGCTGCAAATTCGTAGCCGTACACAAGGAACAGCACCTGGAGATTTGTATGATGGTTATGTATCGCTGAACTTGCTTGATTTTACGACAGGTGCGGCGCTAGACTTTTTTGCGGGAAATGATAAATATGCTACTGTATATGGTATTTTGCCGTTCCCGGGGGTACAAGTACCAGAGAGTAAAGGAACGAAATATTTCTGCATCTTTAAAGAAGATACGGATTTCAAACCACGTGAAATTAATACCTACCGCATAACGTACCACCGTGGCAATGATGAGGCTGTATTCTATTTGAATGGAAAAGAAGTGCGCCGTGAGAAAAATATTCCGATCAAATTCAACAACTTTACAGTCGCGCTTGGAATTATGACAGAGAAGGATCTGAGTCCTGAAGGCAGCGTGTCTGTGCACGGTCAAACGGTTATTGCTGAATGGTCCCCAGTGAAGATTACAACGACTGAACAGTAATACCTTGCAGGCTCATTTGATAAATAAGGGTGTATGGTGTGAATATTAAAAGCTTTCTAAGATTTGTGGAGCTGCCGACAAAAGTAGCCAGTATGATCCCCTTTCTGATGGGAACGCTGTATGCCCTGTATCGGTTTGAGGATTTTTATGTGTTGCGTTTTGGTCTGATGTTCGTTTCCTTGCTTAGCTTTGATATGGCAACGACTGCGATTAACAACTATTACGATTTTAAAAAAGCTTCTAAAACCTACGGCTATGGCTATGAGACGCATAATGCGATTGTACATTTTAAGCTAAAAGAGAGCACCGTCGTGGCGACGATTGTTATTTTGCTGGCTCTGGCTGCAGGGGGCGGGATTGCGCTTGTTACGCAGACGGGTTTGCTGGTCTTTTTGCTTGGTGGGCTATCTTTCTTAATAGGTATCCTTTATTCATTCGGGCCGATTCCGATCTCAAGGATGCCGTTAGGTGAGCTGTTCTCAGGTTTGTTTATGGGCTTTGTCATTATTTTTATCTCTGCCTATATTCATACGGATGAGCATGTAGTGTCGCTGTTGCTTCAGAACGGTTGGGTCAGCTTGAATATCAATATTGTGGAAGTGCTGTACCTGTTCTGGTTCTCTGTTCCTGCCATTCTGGGGATTGCAGGGATTATGCTCGCTAATAATATTTGTGATATTGATGAAGATGTGGAGAACCGCAGGTACACACTTCCGGTCTACATTGGCCGACGTAATGCGCTTGTGCTGTTTAAATATCTATACTATGTCTCTTATCTGGATCTTGTAGTGCTGCTGATCTTGGGGATTAACCCTATTCTTGTCTTGGCGATTCTACTTACACTGATCCCATTGCACCGAAATATCGATTTGTTCAAACAGAAGCAGGAGAAGGCGAGTACCTTTATTCTTGCCGTCAAAAATTTCGTGTTGATGAATGCGGCCCGTATTGCTGTGCTTGGTGCGGCTGTGCTGTTAAACATGATAATGTGATTTTAAAAAGCAGTATCTATCGGAGTCGAATCTCCTATGGGTGCTGCTTTTTTGCGCTCTGACTGTACTTTTCTATTAGTGATGAGTTTCATTCTATGATAAGGTGTCTTAAAGTATAGTAACTAATCCAAGGGAAGAGGTGTAGCCATTATGGTACAAAAACTTCGGTGGGGAATCATAGGCTGTGCGCAGATTGCGACAGGTTCAGTGATGCCAGCTATCATGAATTCAGATTCGGGAGTGATTACAGCGGTAGCGAGTCGTGGCTTGGAAAAAAGCAGCGCTGTAGCCGCAGAGTTCGGAATAGAGAAAGCATATGGCAGTTATGAAGAGTTACTTGCGGATAAAGAAATCGATGCGGTGTATGTTCCGCTCCCTAATCATCTTCATCGAGAATGGGTGATCCGTGCGGCAGAAGCAGGTAAGCATGTGTTATGTGAGAAACCGATCGCACTGAACAGTGCAGAGGCTGCAGAGATGGTGAAAGCATGCAACGATGCAGGCGTCCACTTAGCAGAAGCATACATGTATCGGCATCATCCACGGATTGCTGAACTCCAGGACATTATCGCTAGCGGTGAAATCGGAGAATTACGCTCGATTCGAGGTACATTTACTTACAATGATGCTACAGACACTTCAAATATTCGTTTTAAATCGGCTTGGGGTGGCGGCTCGCTTTATGATGTTGGCTGCTATCCGTTAAGTGCGGCACGACTGTTGTTTGGGACGGAGCCGGAAGCTGTGACCGTGCATGCGAAGTTCTCCCCTGAGCATGATAATGTAGATATGATGGCTTCAGGGCTGGTAGAGTTTCCAAATGGTTTAAGCTTGATCTTTGATTGCGGAATGTGGGCATATAACCGCCAGCTCTTAGAGATTCTTGGGACCGAGGGACGAATTGAGGTGCCTATGCCTTTCAACGCTAGAGACGAGGATGCGGAATTCTTTGTGTACACTGGTGATGAGGTGAGACGGGTCGATGCCACAGGGGCTAATCCATACATACGGCAGGTGGATGATTTTGCAGCCGCTGTGTTCACAGGTAAGAGACTCATTGCGCCGGAGGATCCGGTGCTAAGTATGCGGCTGGTTGAAACCTGCCTTGCTTCAGCTAAACAACGGCAAAGAATTAGCATGGTGTAACAGCGAATCTAATATGGATCTACGTTAAAAAAACCTCCGGCTTGCTGCTATAAGCAGCTGCCGGAGGTTTTTTTGCTTGTATGTTCGGATTTTAAACTGTGCCCAAGAGAATATCATCTTCGTCATCATTGCTATTAAAGGCTTCGCGGTCAAATTCACCTTCTGAATTCGCGACCAACAACGCGGTTACAGCTGTTCCTGTTGCATTTACAGCGGTACGACCCATATCAATGAGCGCTTCTACACCTGCAACGATAGCGATTCCTTCAAGCGGCAGGCCAAGAGCGGTTAAGACCACCGTAGTGGAGATTACGGCTGGTCCAGGTACGCCAGCTACACCAATAGAAGAGATAATACTTACTAAAACCAGCGTAATATAGTCAGTCCAGTTCAGATCAATACCGAATACTTGGGCGGTGAACACAGCCACAATCGCCGGCCAAATGCCACCGCACGCATTGAAGTTGACCGATGCTCCTAACGGTGCAATAAAGCTCGCGATCCGCGGGGAGACATGAAGGCGCTTCGTAATCACTTCAAGATTGACAGGAAGTGTTGCGTAGCTGCTTCTAGTCGTGAAGGCAACGGTAATGGTTGGATAGATTTTGCGGAAGAAACGGATTGGATTCACCTTCGCTACTAATAGAACCAACCCGCCAAAGATAAGAACAAAATGTATAATCATAGCGACATATGAGGTAATGATTACACTGCCCAGCTCCTGCAACGTTTCCCAGCCATAACGTGCGGTAATTCCTGCAATCAGTGCGAAGACACCGTAAGGCGTCAAGCGAATAATGAATTTCACGACCTGATGCAGTATCAGTGTCAGGGATTCAATAAGATCACGTACAGGTTTCACGGCTTCCGGTTTCTTGGAGCCAATTTTGATTATAGCTACTGCTAGGAAGATAGCGAAGATGAGCAGAGGCACAACCTTACCCGTAGCTGCTTCATTCACAGGGTTAGATGGCACAAGATCCAGAATAACCTGTGAGAAGGTAGGGATTTCCCGGGCGGCGAAATCTGCAGGTACATCCTGTTGTATCCCTTGACCAGGATTGAACAGCAGCGCAACCGATAGGCCGATAATAGAAGCGATACCCGTCGTTCCGAGGAACCAGGCGAAGGTTTTGATCCCTATTTTGCGCAGATACTCCAGATTAGTTAAGGAAGAAATACTGTTTAATACGAGTATGAATACTAAAGGGGTGACGAGCATGCGAATCAAGCTGACATAAATGCTGCCGAACGTGCTAATGGCTTTGGTCTCTAAATCGAAGTATTGAAAAAATATTCCGGCAATAAGTCCGATGCCAAGTCCGATGAGTACTCGAGTACCAAATCCGATGCGTTTACGTGCCAGTAGAAACAAAATTGCAAAAACAAATATGGAAGCTACAAATCCATACCAGTTCGTTTCGATGGCGGATAACAAGTTGTTATCTATGTTCACTACCAATACCCCCTTAAACCTAGTTTTTTAATGTGATTAATCCTATTGAGATCAATCTATATACAATTTATAGTAAAGTCAATGTAATAATATGTTAAAAATAATCAATCCCGATAAAAACCATGTGAAAAATAAAAATTGATTGACAAGGCGTATCGTCATGAATAATATGGAACTTAATCACAAGCCAATTGGAATCGACTGGACAGCCGGAGATTCAACGAAAGACGCGTATTTTGCGTCTCGTTGAGTCTCTTTTTTTATTTTATAGAAGGGAGAGGTAATGGGGGTAAGGTACAAAAATGTAGTGAAGTGGCATGGATCTACTGGACAGCCAGAGATTCAACAGGTACGTAATACGTGCCGTGTTGGGTCTTATTTTATTTGAAAAGGATGGTACACATTATGAAAAAACTTACGATATCTTTGGTTGCTGCAACTGTCGTCTTTTCCGCACTGACGTATGCCGCAGTATCCGCTAATAAAAAGACAGCAGAGGCAGCATCCATTGAAGCAAGCAGTAATACAGCAGTATCCGTTTCAGCAGCAGCGGCTCCTGTAGCTACTTCTGCAGCCGTAGTCGTTGTTCAGGCAGAAGCCACTTCGGCTCCTGTTACAGAAACGGTTCAGCCGGAATCTTCAGCTCCAGCAGTGGAGACTGTCTCCGCAAAAGCGACTGCTGCCCCAGACGCAGCCGTTGATTCTGCGGAGAAGACTGTTGCCTCAGCAGCTCCAGCGGTGGGTGAAACTCAGCCTAAGGCGACCGCAGCTCCAGCCGTGGAGACCGCTAAGGTAGCTACAACTACAACCACGGTAGCTACGACTGTCAAAACGCAAACTCAAACAGCTACACCGGTTCCAACGTCTGCGCCTACGGCAGCTCCCAAAGCAATCGTAACTGCCAAAGCAGCTCAAACGACATCTGCTCCTGTCGTATCTGCTCAGCCTAAGGCCACTGCGGCTCCTGTAGTAACGGCAACGGAAGCACCTTCGAAATCGAAATCCATTACTTTCTCCACAACTGAGGTGGTTAAAGCGACAGCCGCTCCGGTAGTTGAGTCTGCCCAACCGAAGACATCGTCTTCTGCACCTGCATCATCCACGGTCAGCGCACCAGCAGCTGCTCCAGCGGAAACGGTTCAGGCACCCGCACCGGCACCAGCCGCTGAGGAAGAGGTTTGTCCTTGATGAGCGGCAGGCTCATTCAGGATTCCTTTCAGCCCATACATCACATAAACCTATTTAAGGCGAGGTGCACATAATGATACGACCATTAACCTTTAAAAAAATTCTAACGCTGCTGCTGGCAGCCTCCCTGCTAATTCTGCCTACTCAGGCAGGAAGAGCTTATGCTAATCCGGATAGCGCAGAGGCGCTAACTTCTTTTGGTTCAAGTAGTGGTGTAAGCCACTTTGATTATTTCAGTCATGTCTATGACCGTCTGAATGATCCTAACCATATATTTAAAACGGCAACCTATGAGGATATCGTTCATCTTTTTGAGAGTGAAGGCACTTACGCTGTTCTGGTTGGCGGCGCTTGGAGCGAGAATACACAGGCCGACATCGGCTTTATCAATGAAGTAGCAAAAGAATATGGCATCTCTACGATTTATAACTTTGATACTAAGCTGGACGGTGACACGCTCCAGATTGCAGACAGCAATAATAAATTTGCTTACAAATACGTTGACCTGATAAACAAATATTTAAAGAATTTGAATCTGTCCTCGAAGGATGTTCCAGAACGCAATGTTAGCTATACCAATAAAAACGGGGATGTCGTAACTGCTAATAAGATCGAATCTCCATTTCTCTTGGTATACAACAAGGATCACAAGGATGCACAAGGAAATATCGCTCCTGTTGTATCCTATCTGGATAAAAGCTACTCGTGGAATGAGTTCCTGACGAACGGGACACTTGATGCTGCGAAGGTTAATGCGTATAAAGCATCAGTAAGAGAGGTACTTAGTGCCGCTTCTGGGTATAACACGATCGATGAATCTGCTTATATCAAGGCGGCATTTAACAAGAACTACGAGGGCGAAAATGAGGGTAAACCTACGATCTTCAATGAATCGGACGGTACGCTCGTGTATGAACATGTGACCTACCATCAGCTGAAGCAAATTTTGGCGAGTGATGGCAACTATGCGATTTTGTTAGGTGGATCATGGTGCCCCAACACGCAAGCGGTTATCAAATATATTAATGAGTATGCCAAAAAGCATAATATTGATAAGGTCTACTTCTTCGATACGAAGCTCGACTCTGGGGTGACGGTTGCTGAACCAAGCAACAACAGCGGCACTAAGGGCAATGCCAATCCGCACAATAATAATGAGCTTCAGATTAGAACAACCAATCACCCATATGCGAAGTTGTATGTTGATCTGGTCCGTACTTATCTGACTAATATCAAGACCGAGAACAATACAGCAGCCAAACCATCTGTGATTAGTTATGTGAATGAGCTTGGAGACACCGTGATTGGAGATAGACTTCAGGTTCCATATCTGTTCACGTACAACAAGGATAACAAAGATGCAGACAGCACTAATGCACCTATTCTAGGGCATATTGAGCTTATGTACAGCTGGACGAACATCCAACCGGATTACGTGCAGGCGAATTACCCAGTCGGAGCCAGATACACTAACACTACAACAGCTCTGGATAAGCTATTCTCTAAACTGGAAGCTGTGCCCGCTGGACTTACAGGTGTAGCACCAACCGCAGCAGACAGTAAGGATGGGCAAATCTTGGGCACAAGTTCGGCCTTGGAATATAAGCTGGCTGGAGATACGGCATATACGCCAGTATCAGGATCAGCAATTACAGGGCTTGCGCCTGGTGTTTATAAAGTAAGATATGCGGCTACATCAGGATATCAAGGTCCAACGAACGCAGCGGGACCAACAATCATTCCTTATAATGCTGGAGAAGATGTAAGTGTGGAGGTGCCTGCTTATATCCATCAACAAGCAGCTCCAACAGGTCTATTAGGCGTAGCTCCTACTTCTGAAGCTAACGATGATGGGCAAATTACGGGCTCAGCTGAGGGGCAGGAGTATAAGGGTGTTGGAGAAGCTGATTATAAGCCTGTAACAGGCGTAGCCATCACAGGTCTTACTCCGGGCTTTTATAAGGTAAGATTTGCGGCAAAAGAAGGATACAGCGTAGGTAAAGATGCTACTGTTGAAGTTCCAGCCTATGGCGAGCAAGCGGCTCCTGTAGGGCTAGTGGGGGTGGCACCGACTACTGCAGCCAATAATGATGGCAAAATCACAGGGACTACGAAAGCGTTGGAGTATAAGCTATCAACAGTTACCGATTATGTCTATGCAACAGATGTAGAGATCGTTGGACTGGTACCGGGAACGTATCAGGTAAGATACGCAGCCAAAGAAGGATTTAATGCAGGCAGAGCAGCAGAAGTGATTGTCCCAGTATTCACTGCAGAGCAAGCAGCGCCATCTGGTTTACTGGGGGTAGCACCTACCTCTACAGCGAACAATGATGGGAAAATTACAGGAACCACAACAGCCTTAGAATATAAGCTGTCCAGTGTGACTAATTATGTATATGCACCAGATAAAGAGATTACAGGTCTAATACCAGGTACGTATCAAGTTCGATATGCAGCGAAAGAAGGTTATAAGGCGAGTCCAGTAACTAATATTATTGTCCCTGCTTATGTATCTATTTCAGACCCAGGAACAAGCGGGCCTGGCGGCAGTAATCCTGCGCCGAGCACGACCACACCAACGCCAACAGCAAGCCCTCAACTGGTTGCTACAACAACAACCGGTAACACTGTGAATTTATCATCAACAGCAGCAACCAAAACGGATAAAACCACAGGAGTAACCACAGCAACAATCACGAAGGAAGCGGCTACCGAGCTTGTGAATCTTGCTAAAAAGGCAGAAGCGGATGGGAAGAAAGCCGTACTTGAAATTAAAGTAGCAGCTACTTCTGAAACCCAAACAGCCGAGTTTACGCTACCGAGAAGCATAATTAACGAGTTGGTCTCTGGTACAAAGGCCGAGATTACGATTCATTATGAGAATGTAGGTACGATTACGCTTGATGCCAAATCTTTGGCAAGTATCAACGCAGCCTCGGATGCAGGGGATATTGTCATAACCATTGCTAAGGTTTCGTTAACGGCAGAAGGTAAGGCCGTTCTCGGGGACAGACCGGTTTATGATTTGTCGGTAAAAGCAGGTCAGAGTACCATTTCCACCTTTGGTGGGGGCATTATCCATATCAGTGTGCCGTATACACTGCAAGCAGGAGAACAGAAAGATGCGGTCATCGTATACCATATCAATACCAACGGAAGCTTGGAGAATGTACGCGGGAATTATAACGCTGCCAAGGGAACCGTAGATTTTGTTACCACACATTTCTCCCAATATATTATTGGATATAACAAGGTGAGCTTTGCGGATGTTTCAGAGACTTCGTGGTATAGCAGTGCAGTAGGTTATCTTGCGGCACGCAGTATCACATCCGGCACGGATGCAGAGCATTACAGTCCGAATGCTGCAATTACTAGAGGGCAATTCATAGTCTTGCTCTTAAATGCTTATGGCATCACACCCGACGCTACCGTAACTGATAATTTTGCGGATGCGGGCAATACGTATTACACGAATTATCTCGCGACTGCTAAGCGCCTTGGGGTAGCTACAGGTTCGGGAGATAATCAATTCCAGCCAGAGGTTCAGATCACTAGACAGGAGCTATTTACACTCCTGTATCGCTCACTTGTAGCGCTAGGTGAACTGCCATCCGAGAAGAAGGCTGTAGCTCTTTCTGATTTTGGTGATGCAGGGGATATTGCTGGCTATGCACAGGAAGCCCTTCAGGCGCTGGTGGAAAGAGGCGTAGTAACCGGAGCGAATAGCAAGCTAAGTCCTAAAGAAGTTACTACAAGAGCGCAAGCGGCACAGGTCATTTATAATTTATTATCGAAATGATTGGCGGTAGCTGAATATAACAGTAGAACCCCCCTGCTTTTTTACAGGGGGGTTCTACTGTTAAAACTTAATGCAGATTTTTCCGAAGTGTGTACCCTTAGCCAAGTATTGCAATGCTTCAACAGATTGTTCAAATGGAAATACAGCGTCAATGATAGGGCGAAGTCCATTTTGTTCAACCGCACGGTTCATCGTCTCAAACATTTCACGGCTTCCGACATTGATGGCTTGAAGGCGTGCTTTTCTCAGAATTGCAGGGATGATTTCAAAGCCCTCGACTTGGAAGCCCGACAGACCGCCTACCAGGCTGATCCTTCCACCCACCCGCAGCGCCCCGATTGACTTATTTAATGTGGATGATCCACCGAGATCAACAATATGGTCTGCCCCGCGTCCCCCTGTCAGCTCAAGAACAGCCTTATCCCATTCAGGGGTCTTTAAATAATTGATACCGAAATCCGCTCCCAATCCCTTTGCACGCTTAAGCTTCTCATCGCTGCTTGATGTGATGATCACCTGTGCACCGTGAAGCTTGGCAAATTGAAGCGCGAATAGTGAAACTCCACCCGTTCCTTGTATCACTACAGTCTCTCCAGCCTTCACCTTTCCTTCTTCAACAATAGCATGCCAAGCTGTAACACCAGCACAAGGAAGTGTTGCCGCTTCTTCATCAGTTAATAGATCTGGAACACGAACCAATCCGTCCTCGGGAAGCACAACATATTCTGCAAGCAACCCATCAAGCGGACTTCCAAGTGAGCTCACCCAATTTTCTTGTGTAGGTTCTCCCGAAATCCAGCTTTGAGTAAAAATACCGCTTACCCGATCACCAATCTTGAATCTGGACGTATGCTCACCTAAAGCGACAACTTCACCAACACCGTCCGATACCGGAATTAATGGAGCGTTCAAAATCGGGTTATAAAAACCATCAATGACACCTAAATCTCTAGCGTTAAGGGAAACTGCCCGCATTTTTATACGAACTTCACCAGAACTAGGATTAGGAATTGGACGTTCGGCTACCTTCAGTTGATCGAGCCCAAATTCACTTTGAATTTCGTATACTTTCATGTGCAATCTCTCCTTCTTGAAGTGCATAGACATACAATAATCCATAAATTACACTTAAGTAAGGAGGCACTTTATAGTGTCCAGGGAACCAAAAATTGCACGGGAGGACTTTATATGAACAATCCATTTTCCACGAATGCCGTAGAGCCTGATATCTCGTTATCGATTTGTGGGTACAGTAAGGTCCTTGATATTATCTCTAATAAATGGACAGCTTTGGTCATCTATGCAATGGAAGAAGGAATCATTCGTTACAGTGATATCAGAAGACGAATCGAAGGCATCTCTAAAAAAATGCTAACTCAAACTTTGCGGCAACTGGAACGAGATGGGTTGGTAAAGCGTGAGATTACACCTTCCGTTCCACCCATCGTAGAGTATTCTCTAACCCCCCTAGGGGTATCTTTACTTGAGCCTATGAGAGCGTTAAATCGGTGGACGAGTCAAAATTATGTATGGGTTGAAAAGGCCAGAGCTTCATATGATCAAGTGGATCAAACAGAATAATTTGTGTGGGATAGATCTCTACACTCTAAGGGGGAACCAATGGTTCTCCCTTTTGTGCTGAACAGGGCATTAGCATTCATAGATATAAGATTAGTGAGTTAAATTATGGAGTGGGATTCAGTTGAATGATACAATTATTGTAATTTTATGAAATAGTAATTTTTAACATCGTCAATTAGTCGCTAGAGAGGGGATTAGGATATGGACCTTGCTGATGATCCAGTCATTGCGATTTCTGATTTATGGATGAACTACACGGACCGAATGGTGCTAAAGGGCATTGACCTTAAGGTATACAGAGGACAAATTATTGGCTATATCGGCCCTAACGGGGCAGGAAAGAGTACAACTGTTAAGATTATGCTCGGTCTGGTAGAAGGCTATAACGGCAAAGTAGAGATTTTCGGTAGGGATATTGCTGATGGAGATGTTTCTTACAAAAAAAGAATAGGTTATGTGCCGGAGGTAGCCGAATTATATGATAGCCTCACCGCTAGGGAGTATCTAACTTTTGTAGGTGAGTTGTATGGCATGAAGCGTAGTGATGTAGATTACAAGGCTGGAAAATTAATGGCCTTGTTAGATCTTGAGAAAGCTTATGATTCGCGGATCGCAACCTTCTCCAAAGGGATGAAACAAAAGGTACTGCTGATCTCCAGCATGCTTCATGATCCCGATATTCTGTTCCTAGATGAACCGTTGAGCGGTCTGGATGCCAATAGCGTAATGGTGGTAAAGGAGATTTTTGCATCTTTGGCGGCAAGGGGCAAGACCATTTTCTATTCTTCACATATCATGGATGTAGTTGAGAAGATCAGTAGCCGGATCGTTTTGATCGATGGTGGAGATATCGTGGCGGATGGGAGCTTTGCTGAGCTAAGAGAGAAGGGCCGCGAAGGGTCGCTTGAGGATATTTTTAATCAATTAACTGGATTTGATAAATACCGTGATATTGCTGGGGAATTTGTTGCGGTCATGCAAGAGGTATCTTCTCATGACTGATTTCTATGTGCTGAAGCTTCTGGATAAGCTGCGAGGTGGGTTTAACCGAATCGGAGTTGATTATGATGTGATGCGGAGTATTCTGCAGGTCAAGCTGACGATGGACGGAAGAAGAACACCAACAGTGCTCGCTGGAATGCAGAAGAAGGAGGAGAAGAAAGAGGGCTCGCCGCTGCGTGTGCAATGGATTTATTTACTTTTTGGCGTCATGTTAATTCCGCTTATGATGTTAACGGGCAATTATATGCTACAAATGAGCCTTGTATTTGGTGTAGTGATGTTTATGATTACGACCACACTGATCTCTGATTTCTCTTCCGTGATGCTTGATCTTCGGGACAAAAACATACTGGCTTCAAAGCCAGTGAACCGCCGTACCTTGAACATGGCGAAGAGCATCCACATTCTCATTTATTTATTTTCAGTGACGCTGACATTGACCGGACCCTCGCTGATTTTTTGCCTGTTCAAACAGGGAGTACTATTTTTTCTAATATATGCTGTTGAGATCATTCTGATGGACTGCTTTATCCTCGTCATTACGGCGCTGCTTTATTTACTGATCATGAAGTTTTTCGACGGGGAGAAGCTCAAGGATATTATTAATTATGTACAGATCATTTTGACTATAGGGATTACAGTAGGGTATCAGCTCGTTGTTAGACTGTTCGATATTGCTGAATTGAGCCTCTCTTTTAAGCCGGCATGGTGGCAGTATTTGATTTCTCCGATTTGGTTTGCGGCTCCATTTGAGATGTTGATTGGCGGGGCGAGAGATACACACTTCGTGGTGCTTTCAGTGCTAGCTTTAGTAATTCCGGTTCTGCTGATTGTGGCTTATATTAAGCTGATGCCTTTATTCGAAAAGAGCTTACAGAAGCTTTCAGAGCAAGGGAACGTTGGCAAAAGTAACGCCCGAATGGTGGACTGGTTGTCGAAAGTAACTTGTAAGAACCCTGTAGAGGGCATGTTCTTTCGTTTTAGCTGGTCAATGATGAAGAATGAGCGTGACTTCAAGTTAAAGGTATATCCGGCAATCGGTTATTCCATTGTCTTCCCGTTCATTTTTATATTTGGGATCTTTTGGGATGGAAATGCATCGTCAATCAAGGATTCGAACACATACCTGATGATTTATTTCGGTGCGACGTTACTTCAGACGGTTGTTCTAATGCTAAGGTACTCTGCGGGTTATAAAGGCTCTTGGATTTATAAGCTGATTCCTTTGCCAAACACCGCACCCATCTATCGTGGAATGCTTAAGGCAGCTATAGTTCGCCTGCTATTACCTTTATTCGCTATAGAAGCGATAGTGTATCTTTGGTTGTTTGGGCTGCGGATTGTGCCAGACTTGGTAGTCGTGCTGTTTGCAATGCTGATCTATGCGGTCATTTGCTTCCGTTCTTATCCTCCGGTACTACCTTTCTCAGAACGTTATGAGGCAGCTAAACAGAAGGATTACACCGCAAACTCCTTTGGGTTGCTATTTTTGCTGATGGGGATGGCAGGTATTCATTATGTCTTCACTTTGTTTATGGGTGGAGTTTATATCTACCTGTTGGTTCTGGTAGTTTTGAATCTATGGATATGGCGAATTACCTTTCCAAAAAATGTATCATCAACAGGTCATGGTTCAAGTTTTCCGGGTTGAGTGAGTGTGTCAAATATGGACATTTTTCGCGTAATAAAAAAGGGTATAAATTCCAGTATTTACTTAGACAATCTTCTGAATACAGAGTAGAATACATCTAAAGTTTCTTTTTATGGATAACCTATAATCTTTACGCACTCTTCCATATCTGATATTCGTGTACTGATTTTTTACTTGAGAAATACGCTGAGCGATTACGGGATTCAAAACCGGTGAAGAGGTTAACTAATGGATAAAATGGGAATCCACTATAATGTTTGGATTGTTTTACTATCATTTGTGCTAGCGGCGACAGTTACTTATTCTGCACTGAATCTGATTTCGCAAGTTTCGCGTTCTACTGGCAAAATCCGACGTCTGTGGTTGATCTCGGGAGCTTGTGTGTTAGGCTGCGGTATATGGGCAATACATTATGTTGGGATAATGGCGAATCGCTTTCCGGCGGAGGTCAATTATTATCCAGGCAGATCTATAATATCACTATTAGTTGGTGTGTTATTCTGCTATTTGGCATTCCGGATCACATCTGTTCCTCAGTTAAAGATATGGAATTTAGTAGTAGGTGGTATTCTCTTGGGAAGCGGCTTTTCGGCTATGCATTATATCGGAATGTCTTCTATGAAGATTGCGACGAGGATTCATTATGATATATGGATTCAAGCCGTTGCTGTAATTCTGGTTTTGGTTTCGTCTTATATCGGATTATTGATGTTTCAAAAGTTTAAAGAATGCGCAGGGTTTCAGCGATGGAAGCTATACTCGGCGTTGTTTATCGGATTTTCAGTTACCGGATTGCATTACACAAGTGTAAAGGCTTGTCATTTTGAATATAACAACTTACCTGGAAGCAAACCTTTTTTTGTAGAGACTGATGTTATACTGTTAATGGCATTTTCGCTGGCAGCGCTACTTATGCTCGCAGTTTCTGCTGGCGCCATATTTCTGGATCGCCATGTGCTTGAACGAATGGCTTATCAAGATCCGCTAACAGAGCTGCCGAATCGACATGGACTAGAACGCTATTTTAAAGATGAATTTTTTGAAAGTAGATCTGGTGCTGTTTTTATTGTAGATCTAGATCGCTTTAAGTCGATTAATGATACGCTTGGACATGATATAGGTGATATGCTACTAAAGGAGGTCGCTGTTAGATTAATTCGTTCTGTAGGGGATAAAGGAAAAATATTCCGTTTAGGCGGTGACGAATTCCTGATTGCTCTTCCAGATTGCACGCTGGAGGGTGCGCAGGAAGAAGCAGGGCATATTATGCATGAACTTAAGGAATTCTATCGTATTCAGGGCAATGAGCTATATGTTACTGCAAGTGTTGGAATCAGTATGACTCCTATGCATGGGACTGATCGCTCAGCGCTAATGAAGGCTGCGGATACGGCTCTTTATACCTCTAAGGATTCAGGTAAGAATAAATGCAGTGTGTTCGACCAGGAAGTAAATCGCCATCAGTTACGGCGGATGTCGCTAGAGAAGGATCTTCGAAAAGCTTTGGCTCGTTCTGAGTTTATGGTTGTGTATCAGCCGAAATGGGATTCATATATGAATGTTACGGTGGGTCTTGAAGCGCTGCTGCGCTGGAGACACCCAGAGCATGGGATCATTTCGCCAGCGGAATTCATTCCTATTGCAGAGGAGACCGGACTGATCGTTCCGATTACCTATTGGATGCTACATGATGTGTGTAGCCAGAACAGGTTCTGGCATAAGGAAGAGATAGCTAACGTACCGGTCTCAATTAATATGTCCGCACGGATGTTTGAGGATGGGAGTCTATACGATGTTGTAGCGGAAGCACTCACATGTGCAGAATTAGAGCCACACTTTCTCGAACTGGAGATTACAGAGTCCATTGCGATGCATAACATGAAAGAGACGGTTGCACAGCTGTCTAGACTTCGATTGCTTGGGGTAAGAGTATCGCTGGATGACTTTGGGACAGGCTTCTCCTCCCTTGGTAATTTGGATGAAATCCCAGTGAACACACTCAAGATTGACCAAGTATTTATTCGTAACAGCAAGATGCACTCCAAGAAAGCTATTATCAGCAATATTATTGCGATTGCGACTCATCTTAATATGGAAGTCGTGGCGGAAGGTGTGGAGACACCAGAGCAGATTGAATTGCTGAAATCACTGGGTTGTAGAGTCATGCAGGGTTATTATTACGGTCGGCCGATGCCTGTACATGAGCTGGGTGAGTGGTTTATAGCGAATACGGCAGCGTCGTGATCTCAATACATAGAAGAGGGGCTAGCGACCAAGCAGAATTTCTCTGCTTGGTCGCTAGCCCCTTTAAGTTTAAGAACTAACATGATAAGAAGAATTATACTTTGAAACGTTCAATTAGAATCTGTAGCTTCTCAGCTAGCGAGGACAGGAAACCTGCAGCTGACTCCACTTCTTCCATGGCTGCAAGCTGCTCTTGTGAGGAGGCGGATAATGTTTCCGCACCACTTGCTGTCTGATTAGCGACGTCTACAATATTCTGTAGAGTAGTAACGAGACCATCGGAGATGGAGGCTAGCTCGCGGACTGTTCCGGAAATCTGCTGACTTTGTGAAGCCATCCCAGAGACAGACATCTCAATCTCGGAGAAGGATTGACCTGCCGTTACGATTAATTCCCGGCCTTGATCCATCTCTTCTGTAGAGCGCTTCATGGTCTCTCCTGCTTGGTCCATCTGATTTACGATGATGCTTACGAGTTGTCCGATTTGAGCAGCAGATTGGGCGGATCGCTCGGCAAGCTTGCGTACGGATTGTGCAACTACCGCAAAGCCTCTTCCCTCTTCTCCGGCTCTTGCAGCTTCAATGGCTGCATTCAGCGACAGCAGATTGGTTTCTTCTGCGATGCTCGCAATCGTGCCCACAATATTCTCAATTTCCTTGGAGTAGCCGCCCAAGGTCTCAATAATGACAGCTAAATCAGTGATGCTGTCACTGACGATGCTCATCTGTTGTGTAGTAGAATCCATTGCTTCTCGACCTGTACGAGCCTTTTCAGCGTTACTGGTAGCATTATTCATTGCGTTATCAGCATTTCCTGCAATCTCTGTAATGAAGTGTGACAAGTCTTGTACAGACTTATATCCACCCTCCAAATTTTGCAATTGTGTATTAGCTCCATCGGCAAGTTCAATCGAAACGTTGACACTGTACTCACCAGCACGGTTAGTTTCCTGTGCACTGGCAGAGAGCTCTTCGGATGAAGACGCCACCTGCATGGAGGTTTCATTAACTTCGGTAATGAGCATGCGCAAGCTCTGCGTCATGCCGTTGAAATTTCGAGCTAGTGTACCAATCTCATCCTTACTGTTGAATGAAATAGGATCATGAGTAAGATCACCCTGTGCAACAAGATTTACGCCTCTGGATAGCTTTGTTAGTGGACTTACCATTCGGCGGATTAAGAGATATGCTGCCACAATAGCAATAACTAGAATGGAAGTCCCGATAATAAAAGGCTGAACAATGATGTCTCGGGTCCGTTCTTGAATTAATGGGCCATCGAAGTTAATAGCCATTAGAGCGACTATAGGCTTGGACGGATCATGATCCTGATAGATGGGGCCGTAACCCGTCTTAAGTGAGGTACCTTCGTATGTATAAACCTTGGAGTAAGCGGAATGCTTAGATTTAGTGATCATTTGTTTCTCTTCATCTGAGAAATAAAAAGTGTCACCTGCTTTATAACCTCTTGCTTTGAAGCTTGAATCTGCGGCGAGGATCTTTCCGTCTAGCGATAAAATGAACGCCTCTTTAAAAATAGCCTTATGTGCCACAATCCAACCGATCCGGTCCTCGACAGCCTCCAGTTTGCTTTGATCTCCTGCAATTAATGCGGTAATGTCTGATGGGTCAATCAGCCCGGTTGTAATATTGGCGCATCCTACCAATTCGATACCTGCTGCTTCGTCTACTTGCTTGTAAGCAGTACGATATCCGAAGAACCCGATGGATGATCCAACAAGAAGTAACACGATGAACATCATCCAAGTTAATTTAGTTGCCAATTTCATTTTTTGCACCAACCTTGACAAATTATGTTTTCGGTGACAATCGCTCTCACTGCTACGATTATAGCGTATCGTTAAGCTTAGAACCTTACATAGAATATAGTATTTTTGTGTCGGATATTGTAAAATGGTGGAAAAAATATGGAAATAAACGTGATTATGAAATGTTTAGCAGACAAAAACATTGAATCCTAACCAGTTCTAGTGGTACGCTTGAGTTATTAAAAACGGATTGGGAGTTGAAACAAGGATGCCGCATCAATTAGATCCGTTAATAGAGCGTCTTGGATTATCCATGTGGAGAGTACAGCGTAAGATCATGTCTCAAAGGACTTTGCATAAAGAACTCGGACTTACCGTACCTCAGATGGGTCTGTTAAATATAGTAGCGAAAGAGAAAAAGTCGCGGGTGGTACAACTGGCGGAGTCTATGGAGGTCAAATCCAGTGCCATTACCGTGATGCTCGATCGCCTGGAGGCGCTGGGTTTTATTAAGCGTGAGACGGATGGATCGGACCGGAGAGCGGTTGTGGTGACCATCACCGAGCAAGGTCAGCAAATACTTGAAGAAGGACATTTCCGTTCAAAACAGCTGCTTGCTGAGCATTTATCTATACTGAAGCCGGAAGAGCTGCAAAAGTTTGCGGAGTACTACCGTATGATCGAGGATCAGGAACGGTAAATCTCTAGCTTTAGCTTATAGATACAGAAAGAAGGCCACCTTCTCCGGAGAGAAGGTGGCCTTCTTTGAAATATAATAATGATAAGTTCTAAGGTTCAATTGGTTTGTCTGGCAGCTGCGTAATATAGCTATGGGAAAGCTGTAGAAGTCTCAATGCTCGGTTGTATTCATCCTCAGTAGCAGCCGGTGCTTTTCCATTATAAATAGGGTATTGGGTATTATCTTCAAAGCTGTTACCCGGAATAAGCAGTCCTGAGCTGGAAATGAAAGATCCAGAAGGTAAATAATATCTTTCTGGCAGCAAATTATAAGTCTGACTGAGTAGATCTTGACCGAAAACTAGGTTATTCTCTAATGAAATTCCAAGAAGACCAGCAGCAGTTGGCATAATATCTACTTCGCCACCGACTTGCTCTAAGGTCTGTGGTGCTGTACTGTCTCCTGCATGAATGAGCAGAGGAATGTTTAACATATCCGCATAGGAATATTCATGACCATAAATTTCAGTCATTAATTGCTTATCATCATGATCGAGAGAATAAATAGGCAGTCCCATATGGTCTCCATAAATCATGATCATGCTGTTATCCCATACGCCATTCGCTTTGAGCTCTTCTACGAAATGTCCGAAGGCATCATCCGCATAGTTCTGGGAACGGATATAGTCACCCACAAAAGTACCTTCGTAACGCTCTGGTAGCTTCATGCGGTATTTTTCCTCAGGAATTGTGAATGGATGATGCGCTGACATCGAAATGATCTGAGCATAGAAAGGTTGACCCTCGCTATTCATGTCTTTCAGCTTGTCGGCTGTTTTACTATATAGCGTATCATCAGAAGCCCCAAAGAAGAAAACATCATCTTCACCGAAAAACTTCCGATCATAATAATGATCGAAACCCAGTGATTCATACAGCTCACCACGGTTCCAGAACTCTACGACATTCGTGTGAAATGTTGCGGTCTGATAACCATTTTCTTTAAGCAAGCGTGGCAGACTTGGTAGCACCTTATCCACATAGGACATCGTTGCCGCACCACGTGGAGGGATGTAGGCGGATGTGTTCACTACGAATTCTGCATCCGAAGTATTCCCTTGACCTACCATTTGATAGAAATTAGGGAAGTAAAGACTATCCTTCATTACCTTATTCAGGTTCGGTGTAATCTCTTGCCCGTCTAGCTCGAGACCCATCAAAAAGTTCTGGAAGGATTCCAATTGAATGATAATAAGATTTTTGCCTTTAGCCGTGCCATGAAGTGGAGAACTAACCGCAGTATTAATCCCCTTCACTTTGTTGATGGCATCTTGTGTAATGTCACTTGATTGCACAAGCTCTGGTTCTTCTTTTGCAAAGATCGTATAGGCTTCATAGTTAAGAATACCCATCTCCTGAGCTTTCTTAATTTCGTTCATACTAGCCTTATTAGGCAAAATGTTGAACAAGCATAAACCAAGTGAGACTGCGAATAGAACACTATATTTTATTTTTCCGTTACGACGGTTGATATTCTCTTTTTTATAGACACGGCCTTTCTTATTAAAGAAGAAATAGCCTCCTAGGACAATAATATCTGTAAAGATTAACAGGTAGTAAGGATCCATCAGTGAGAATACGCTGTTGCTGACGGCTGTGACTTGATTCACCTGTTCCGCGGCATGGTAAGTTACAATGACTCCATAATATTTAAAATACATAATGGCTGCGAAAAAGATGGCTGTTACTAATAAATTGACTGTCATGTAATATCCAAGCTTTCGTTTGGAGGCGAACCGCTCAATAATACAGAAGAGCGCCCAGGCAAAAGGAATTTCTGTCAGTAATGACTTCCAAGGCAGCACATCATCAAAAATGACGCCCCAAGCCAGAAATGCTTTTAGGATAAAAAGTATTGTGAAAAACACAAAAGGTTTAATAATCCAACGTTTAATATTAAAGGATGACACAGCTTCCCCCTCTTTCTACATGATAAAACGCCATTTCTCAAACAGGACGAAACAGTGTCAAGACAAAATGGCTCCATAGTAATAAAATTTATTATGCAGGGCTAGCAGAAGAAAGTCAAAAACCGAAAGCGTAAGTATAAGCTTTGTGGAGTGCGTAAAGTTAAACACACATGGGTGAAAGATGATGCTTATGCTATCCCATGGGGTTATACAGCGATTAAAGGACCGAAATAGACATTGGGAACAAAAAGGATATATGGCTAATTAAGGGAGGTGAGAATAGTTGGATCATACTGTAACTCTATCCGTTAGAACTCTCGTCGAGTATGTCTTTCGCAGCGGTAGTATTGAGCCTGGATTTCATGGTACTTCCTCTATGGTTGAAGGAACACGAATTCATCAGAAAATCCAAAAGCAATATAAGGAAGGTGACCGCAAGGAGGTCTATCTGAAAACAGAGATCCCTTATGGTAGCTTACTCTATATTGTAGATGGGCGCTGTGATGGACTGCTTGTTTCGGAGGATGGGAGCCTAACGGTGGAAGAAATCAAATCAACCTCCGGACTGCTGGACATGCTGGAAGAGGGACATGAGGTTCATTGGGCTCAGGCGCTGATGTACGCATATATGGTATCGCTGGAGCAGGAGCTTTCTTCTATTCAAGTAAAGCTTACCTATGTCCACCGGGCTACTGATGAGCAAAAAAGCTTGTACCGAACGTTGTCTTTAGATGAACTGATCTCATTTGCTAATGATACCGTAGCCAGATATGCTCCGTACGCTGAGATGATGGTTCGTCATGATGCTAAGAAAGAGCAGAGCCTTCGAGAGTTACAATTCCCGTTTCCTTCTTATCGAAAGGGACAACGGCACTTTGCCGGAGCGGTGTACAAATCCATCGTAGAAAAGGTCAGTCTGTTCGCTCAGGCGCCCACGGGCATCGGAAAAACAATGTCGACGCTGTTCCCGGTCCTTAAAGCAATGGGCGAAGGACAAGCTAAAGGATTGTTCTATTTAACGGCTAAGACGGTTACCCGTTTTGCCGCACAGGAAGCAATCTCGCTACTGCTGACGCAGGGACTCCAGCTGCATGTCATCACACTTACTGCTAAAGAGAAGACCTGTTTTCATGATGAAGGGATTTGCGGTAAGGATTCCTGTCCCTATGCGGAAGGCTATTATGATCGGATTAATGATGCGGTAATGGATCTGTTAGAGCATGAGACGCTGGTGAGCAGAGACACCCTAGCACTGTATGCTCACAAACATAAAGTGTGCCCGTTTGAGTTCTCGCTGGATGCAGCCTATGCCTGCGATGCGGTGATCTGCGATTACAATTATATATATGATCCCCGGATCAGCCTGAAACGGCTAACAGAGGAGAGAAAAAGAGAAACGGTACTTCTAGTAGATGAAGCGCATAATCTGGTAGACCGGGGACGAGAGATGTTCTCTGCCTCTTTGCTGAAGGCTCCCTTTCTAGAAATCCAGCGTCAGTACAAGGAAGTAAACCGTAATTTGAATGCTGCAGCTAAGTCGGTGAATGCTTTTTTCATCTCCCTTCGCAAAATTTGTAATGAAGAGGGGCAAGGGCAGTGGGCTTCGTTCCCGGAGGAGCTGCCAGCCTTGCTTGAGATATTTTCTTTGGAGGCGGAACAGGAACTTATTCACCCGAGCGCCAGCATTGTTCCTCAGAATGGAGAAGGAGAGAATGTTCTCCTGGATACCTATTTTGCAGTTCAAGGGATGCTTCGTACCTTTAAGACCTATGATGAACGCTACATAACCTATGCTGAGGTTCGACGCGGCGATGTGTACTTGAAGTTATTTAATTTGGATCCATCGCATTTACTCCGACAAATGTCTAAGAGCTTTCGAAGTCAGATTCTGTTCTCTGCTACGCTTTCTCCATTATCGTATTATCGGGATATGATTGGTGCGGTGGAGGAAGATTACAGTTTAACGGTCTCATCTCCTTTTCAGAAGGAGCAATGGGAAGTGACCGTGCTGCCTGTCTCCACACGTTATCATGACCGGGAAGCTTCCCTAATCCCGTTAACTCAGGCATTGAATCAAATGGTTTCAAAGAAGGGCAATTATCTGGTGTTTTTTCCTTCATATCTCTATTTACAAAACGTATATCAGGCCTTTACGGAGAATTACCCCGAAGTACGGACTTTGATGCAGGATACAGGCATGAGTGAGCAGGCTAGAGAAAGTTTTTTAGCAGCATTTAGTCCAGATAATGACGAGACGCTGTTAGGATTTGCTGTACTCGGAGGGATCTTTTCGGAAGGTGTAGATCTGCCAGGAGACCGTCTCAACGGGGTAATGGTTGTTGGAGTTGGCCTACCACAGCTTGGTCTTGAGCGTAATCTACTGCGTCAGTATTTTAATGCCAGAGGTAAAAATGGCTTTGATTATGCTTATGTCTACCCGGGAATGTGCAAGGTATTGCAAGCTGGAGGCAGACTGATTCGAAGTGAGACAGATACAGGCATTATTGTGCTTGCGGATGATCGCTTTTTGCAGAGTCCTTACATGCATTTGCTTCCCGAAGAATGGAGAGATTATCTTATCCGCTCATAAGAGGGTATAATCTATGAAAAGGTATTCATAATCAATCGGCAGGAGGAAAAAGAATGACATTAAAAGTGGGTATTGTGGGTACGGGTTGGTTCTCTAAGGTACATGCTAATTTACTAGCAGAGATGGATGATGTCCGTTTGCAGGCAGTCTGCGGAAGCAGTAAGGCTAAAGGCGAAGATATGGCACGTCCTTACGATGCTGCTGGATATGGTGATATTACGGAGATGCTGGATGCGGAGAAGCTCGATGCTGTTTATATTTGTGTGCCTCCACAATCTCATGGCGCGATCGAACGATCATTAATCAAGAGGGATATTCCCTTTTTTATAGAAAAACCGCTTAGTATGACTACTGAAATTCCCGCAAGCCTACTTCAGGATATCAAAGAACATAATTTGTTAACCTCGGTAGGATATCATTTCCGCTATCAGGAGAACATTAAACGTCTGAAAGAAACTTTGCGTGGTGACAAAGTCGGTATGATTACGGGGCAATGGATGGGCGGCATGCCAGGCGTAGCTTGGTGGCGTGATCAGAAGCAATCCGGAGGACAATTCACCGAGCAGACTACACATATCGTTGATTTGGTGCGCTATCTAGCCGGAGAAGTAAAGGAAGTTTACGGCATGTTCGGAAACCGGATTATGCATGAGCAGCATGAAGGTGTGAGCGTGGCAGATGTAGGTACCGTATCCCTGAAGCTTGAAAGTGGAATTATTGCTAATATTTCAAATACATGCGTTTTACCTGATGAGGTGGGAAGTGTAGGTCTTAGCTTCTATAATGATCGGGGACTTTTGGACTGGAACCCGGATCGTCTCTTGGAAGTGCGAAGCGGCAATAGCACCGAATTTGCGAATACAGGAAACCCATATTTAGTAGAAAGTGAAGCCTTCATACATGCTGTACGGACGGGGGATCGCTCGCGCATTTTATGCGACTATGAGGATGGATACAATACCCTCAAAGTCACCTGTGCGGCCTATGATTCAGCGCAAAGCGGGTTGCCTGTTAAGTTCTAAGGTTCAATTCATAGAAAAAGGACATGCTACTTTAGATGTACTAAAGAGACATGCCCTTGGCCCAAGCTGGGTAGCCTAGTGGAGGAATATCGCGAGCAAAGCTGGCGCCACACCTATAGATAACAGCGCGGACAGAATCATCGCAATACTGGAGATGGTTCCGGTCAGTGAACTAAGCTCGAAGGCTTTGGATGTTCCTGTACCATGTGCAGCGGTTCCCAGCGATACACCGCGCGCAATTTCATTCTCAATGCGGAAGATGCGAAGTACAGTAGGGCCCATCATTGTACCCAGTATCCCGGTAATAATGACGAAGACTGCCGTAATACTCGGTACACCGCCGATACTTTGCGAGATGCTCATAGCGATCGGTGTAGTTACCGAACGCGGGACCAGACTAGCTGCCAGATCGCCGCTAACATGCAGCCATTTGGCGAGCAGAATGGAAGAGATCACCGCAACTATCGTCCCTGATAGCACGCCTGCCGCAATTTCGGCGGCGTGCTTTTTGAGTACCTTGAAGTTCTTATGCAAAGGGATGGCAAAGGCCATGGTTGCTGGTTGCAGCAAATCCGTCAGCCATTTTCCTCCCGCATTGTATGAGTCATAAGTAATGCCTGTTATAAGCAGAAAGATGATCATAATCACTGGTGTGATGATTAATGGAGAGGTGTAGACTTTACCGGTAGAAGCATAGATACGTTTCGCGAGTAAATACACCGCGACCGTGAGGCCAAAGAACAGCAGAGCGTTTAACATGATTCTTTCCGCTCCTTCGCTTTATAAATTCTACTGGTAAGTAATCCGGAACTAGCCATCACAACAAATGTGCCTAAGACAACAACGGCAAGAATGCGTAATCCATCCGTTTCCAGAATATTAGCGTATTTCATTACACCTATAGCAGATGGAATGAAGAACAGTAGGAGCTCGGCGAGTAGCCAAGAAGCACCAACCTCTACCCAATTCAGACGAATGACACCGAACTCAAGCAGGAGAAACAATATAATCATTCCGAGTATGCTTCCGGGAATAGGGATATGCAATAATGGGGTCACAGCATTGATAAGTAAAGAGAATAACATAAGTCCCGCTACCTGCAGCAAGCCTATAACAATCTTTTTCATAAGGCTTCGCTCCTTTCATGATAATGAAAGTTTACATCAATTGTTTTCATAGGTAAAATGAATAGATCGAATAAATGACATTCCTTTTGTCTATGGATTAGGGGGCACATAAATGGATATCCGACAATTAGAATATTTCGTTCAAGCGGCACGAATGAAAAGCTTTACCAGAGCTGCTGAATCATTATATATAACACAGCCCACGATCAGTAAAATGATTCGGAATATGGAGGTCGAACTGGAGGCAGACTTGTTCTACCGTGAAGGGAAGAGTGTAAGGCTTACAGACGCAGGGGAAATTTTGTTCACCAAAGCGCAAAATATCGTGGAGTCTTTCGCTAGCTTGTCTTCCGAACTGGATAACTTACGGAATCTGGAGCAGGGCCACATCCGCATCGGCCTGCCTCCAATGGTAGGAGCGAGCTTTTTTCCATCGGTGATTGGTCAATTTCATAAACGTTATCCGCAGGTTACGATTCGTCTTCATGAGGATGGGGCCAAAAAAGTGGAGGAAGATGTAGAAACGGGACTGCTGGACATTGGAATGGTCGTATTGCCTGTAGATACAGCCAAACTTCATTGTTTTACCTTTGTTGAAGAGAAGCTGAATCTTATTTTGCCTATGGGACATCGGCTGGCCGAGGCAGAGCTAGTTCCACTAAGTGAGCTGGCTGAAGAGGAGTTCGTGCTATTCCGGGAAGATTTCACGCTGCATGATCGGATTATTACGGAATGTGTAAAAGCTGGATTTCAACCGAAGGTTATATATGAAAGTTCACAATGGGACTTAATCAGCAAGATGGTAGCCGCAGGAATGGGAATTGCATTATTGCCGGAAACCATTTGCCGTGACATGGATCGCTCACGATTGATAGTCATTCCTTTGACAGATCCGGTAATTCCTTGGCAGATCGCTATGGCTTGGCGTAGAGACCGTTATTTATCATTTGCAGCACGTGAATGGATTTCATTTGCAAAGGGACTATTGAGAGAACAGTATCCAAATGAGCTTCCCCACGAGCCTTTAGAGCATCCGAATAAATAGCTATTTTATTTTTTGTGGATGTTCTGCAAATTTTTCTTTTTTTTTGAAAATATGTTTTTTGGTATCATGGATTATGATAGGAAGAGATGTTGATAGAGAGAAGGAGAGAGTTGTGACACTATATCAAGGTTCTTCCGAGAAAGCTTATAGAAGAGACTACAGAGAAGATGAGCTGTTTGTGACTATAGAGAGCCTTAGATGCGAATTGCTGGAAGTCGCGGAGCAACGGAGTCTTAGTGATCATGCTGTTTTAGAGCTAAGCGAGCGATTGGACAGTTATATTTTGCTGGCACAACATAAGATGATGGAGAATTTGCGCAGTCGCAAGGCAAGTGCAACAGCTTACTGCTGAAGCTCAAAAGCCGCTATTACAATAAATTAAACTTCGATACACCCATAGAATTACACTATTACGAAGATCCAACCGATAAAGAGGAGAGAAATACGCTCCTCTTTTTGTCGTACAATCTATTGGTTGTACAATCCATAACTTTCACCTATAATGTCAATTAATAGGATCTTTTCAAGTCAAACTTTGGGGGTGCCGAGTGGAGGGAAAGTTAACAACTATACGCTCAGAAATTGAGAAAAATCTGTCCCGCTCCGGCCATAATCTCGCCTCATTTTCAAAAATATGTGGCCTGAATCGTGGAAGTCTCAGTGCAATTTTGCACGGGAATCCGCCGAAGCCTATGTCCCTGGGACAAATAGATGCAATCATTAAAGCCTTTGGATTTCCTGACGGTTGGTTGTATCCACTGTACGTTGATGAATGCTTTAATGAGGAAAAGGTCTCACGCCGCAGGGTGGAGCCCTTTTTAATACGTTGTGCTGAGTTGGGCAAGCAGCAATGCATTGATGAAACATTAAACAGGTTATTGGAATATCCGAAATCACTAGATATCGTATATTCGGTAGCTGATAAATTGTTTAACAAGGGAAAAATACAGGAATCCATCCTCTTTTACAAGATTGTAATAGAGAACGAGTCTGATAGTTACAGTGAACGTCTCGCGATCAGTCATTATCGTATTTTCAAATATTTACAAACGCTGGATATGGAGGAGAAACTGAGCGCAGTCATTAGCTTTAGTCCATTCAGGAGGCGTCTTCCAGAAAATATGCAATTGGATGGTTTATTAATGCTGACGCAGTTATGTTTCACCCTTCGTAGATGGGGAGAAATGGAAAGCTACGCAGATGAGTTGAGGGCCTTAGCCAATGCAGTTTACCGCCAAGAACTGCGAAGAAGCGAAGATAAACGAACGGAAACACTCTGTACTGAACGCCCGCTCGTCGTCTATTATGGTCATGGATATTTGCTCAAAGCAACTGCGTTGACAAAACAAGGAGAATATGAAGCGGCGAAGAAATATACTGCAGGTTACGCAGACCTTAGTTGGTTTGAAATGTTGGACGAAGCAGGTCATCAAGCCGTAGATAAATTCCGATTATTTGCAATCGGCAATAACTTTACATTGGAGTTGTTGGAAGGTAATGTTAATGTCGTGCCGGATTACGTAGCCTTCTTGGCTGATCATCCCGGTGAAATATTGCCAGGTCTCATTATTATTATGGAATCGGCTAATCTTCACAAATTTTCTGTAGACAATGTGCTTACAAGGTTCTCAAGGGAGATGGTGCGATTTGAACAGTTTGAAGATCCTATTAATATCGACCGATTATACCGGTTGTATTATCAAATAGCCATATATCAAATAAGAAACAAACAATATACTACAGGTGTGGAGTATACTATTCAGTCTTTAGAATTATCTATCAAGACGAATAATGGAATAGACTTCATAAAATGTGTAACTTTATTTGAGACCAACAGGGACTATGCAACTCAGAATCAACAGGAGAAATACAGAAATTTAATAAGGGAGGTGAGAAAAGATGAAAAAATCACTATTGATGATGGCCGGCATTTTAGTATTGTTTAGCTTCATCGTTATTGGTCAACCGAGCATTGGCGGCGGCCATGGAGGCATTACGACTATGGAGCACGGAGTAGGATTCTAATATTAAAGTTATGTTGGATATTATAATATATATAGTTACATATCTGCTTATTGAACTCCTTACCTCTGTGGTTGGGAGTTTTTTATTTCGTAATAATTGATACCGTATTCAAAATTTGACAAAGCGTTGCACCGAAAATATAATTAGGTAGCCTAAATAATACAGTGTTTAATAATTAGCTGACCTAACTAAATTAGAGGTGAAAGAAATTGGGATAAACGGAGGAAATACAGAAAATACTGAAAATTCAGTCGCACACGAGCTTTTTGCGGCGATGAAACGGCTGCATAAAGGCCAATGGCAAAAGGGTGTTGAAGGCCATAAGCCGAGTGAGATGACTTTAATGATATGCATTGAAAAATGGAATCATTCTGATGATGAGGGTCTAAAGATATCTGAAATCAGCCGACTTCTCGGATTCACACCTCCAACTATTACGCAGTTGATTAATAGTCTTGAGGCGAAACAGATGGTGGAAAGACACGCAGATCCTTCGGACCGAAGAGTCGTACGCGTGAAATTGACGGAGAGTGGAAAAAAACTCACACGAAGAGCAGAGCAATATAGAGACGCAATGCTGGATGAGCTCGTTCGTTACTTAGGTGAAAAAGAGACTAAGCAGCTCACAGAACTGTTGCTGAAAGTACATGCATTCGTTGAGGATAATCCACCACCTAATTGGGATAGGCTACAAATGAACGGAGATGAGAAGCTTGATTAAATTATTTAAACAACTGAAGCCATTTCGAGTAGCTATTGGTGCTGTATTAATTCTTGTGTTCTTGCAGTCCATGGGCGACTTATACCTCCCTACGCTGATGTCCGACATCGTCGACAAGGGTATTGTTCAGGGAGATCGTACTTATATTTGGAAAATAGGTAGCTTCATGCTTTTAGTTGCAGGGGGCGGGGCCTTATGTTCAGTCATTGCCAGCTATTTATCAGCAAAAGTGGCAGCAGGGTTCGGTAAACTTACCCGTGCTCGTGTGTTTAACCATGTAGAGAATTTCACGCTGCATGAATTCGATAAGCTCGGTACCGCATCTTTAATTACCCGTACAACGAATGATATTACGCAGGTACAGACTGTACTTACTATGATGCTGCGTATGATGATCGGTGCACCGATGATGATGATTGGTGGTATCATCATGGCGGTATCTGAAGATGCGAAATTATCATTGATCTTTGTAGTAGTTATTCCGGTACTCGTTGGCGCAATTTTCTTTATCGGGATGAAGGGATTACCACTGTTTAAAGCGATACAGATCAAGCTGGATAAATTAAATCTGGTTCTACGTGAACATTTGACGGGTATCCGTGTTATCCGTTCATTTAACCGGATTGATCATGAGAATAAACGCTTCTCCGAGGCTAACCGTGATCTGACAGACACAGCGATCAAAGTAAATAAAATCATGGCCGGTTTGATGCCGCTTATGATGATTGTGATGAACTTTTCCATGATCGCGATTCTTTACTTTGGTGGGATCCGAATTGGTGATGGTGATTTACAAGTCGGCTCACTGATGGCATTTATTCAATATGCGATGCAAATCATGTTCTCCCTGATTATGGTATCGATGATGTTCGTGCTGATTCCTCGTGCTTCAGCATCAGCCTTGCGTATCAATGAAGTGCTCGATATGCGGCCTGAGTTTACAGATCCTTCAGATAGTGAATTGCAAACAACGGCTCAAGCTACTAAAAAAGATGGCCGCGATCATATGCGTGGTTTTGTTGAATTCGATAATGTTTCCTTTTCTTATCCTGGCGCGGAACAACCTGCACTTTCGAAAATTAGCTTCAGTGCTCGTCCGGGTGAAGTTACTGCCATTATCGGCGGTACAGGTTCAGGTAAATCTACGTTGCTTAGCTTGATTCCAAGGTTCTATGATGTTAACGAAGGTGCTGTACGTGTTAACGGAGTAGATGTGCGTGAGATGACTCAGGAAGAGCTACGGAGCAAAATTGGTTACATCCCTCAAAAAGCGGTATTGTTCTCAGGAACGATTAACGAAAACATTCGCTACGGTAAAGAGGATGCTACCGATGAAGAAATCATTCATGCAGCCAAGGTAGCTCAGGCCTACGATTTCGTGTCAGCAATGAAAGATGGATTTGATTCGGAAATTGCTCAAGGCGGCAGTAATGTCTCTGGTGGTCAGAAACAGCGGCTGTCCATTGCACGTGCGCTTGTGAGAAAACCTCAAGTTTATCTGTTCGACGACAGCTTCTCTGCACTTGATTTCAAAACAGATGCTAAGCTTCGTGCGGCACTCAAAGATGAAACCACGGAATCCACTGTTCTAATCGTAGCTCAACGGGTTAGTACCGTTATGGATGCCGACCGGATTATTGTTATTGATGAGGGTGAAATCGCCGGAATGGGCACTCACCGTGAACTGCTCGCGAGCAGTGATGTGTACCGCGAGATCGTATCCTCGCAGCTGTCAGAGGAGGAAATAGCATGAGTGAAGAAAACAATAGAGCTGCAGCTCCGCGCACCCATAAAGGTCCTGGACCTGGTGGCGGCCCTGGCATGCGGATGCCTGCAGAAAAGGCTAAAGACTTCAAGGGTACACTTCGTCGTCTGATTAAGTATTTAAGACCTCGTATGGTTCAATTGATTATCGTTCTTGTAATGGCAATTGCCAGTACTGTATTCAGTATCTTCAGTCCTAAGGTTATGGGTAAAGCAACAACTAAACTATTCGAAGGTGCTTACGGTAAATTAATGGGTGTTGAGGGAGCTTCCATTGATTTTGGATACATTAATGATATCCTGATCATACTTGCGGGTCTGTATTTGCTTAGTGCTCTATTTAGCTATATTCAGCAGTACGTAATGGCTGGCGTAGCTCAGAAGGTCGTCTACGACATGCGTGAGCAGATCAACAGCAAGCTGGAACGTTTGCCTTTGAAATATTTTGATTCCCGTACCCATGGGGAAATTCTAAGCCGTGCTACGAATGATGTGGATAACATCAGTACTACACTGCAGCAGAGCTTAACTCAACTGATTACTTCTATTGTCACCATTATCGGTGTCATCGTAATGATGCTTACCATCAGCCCATGGCTGACGTTGATTACAATTGTTACATTGCCACTCAGCTTCGTTGTAATTATGGCTATCTCCAAGCGCTCGCAGACTTATTTTGTGGGACAGCAGAAATCGCTCGGTCAGTTGAATGGTCATGTAGAAGAAATGTATACAGGTCACCGGATTATTAAAGCTTTTGGTCGTGAACCGCAGTCCCTTAAGGATTTCGATGAAATTAACGATAAGCTTTACGACTCTGGCTGGCGTGCCCAATTCATGTCCGGTATGATTATGCCGCTCATGATGTTTATCGGTAACTTGGGTTATGTAATGATTTGTGTAGTCGGCGGTATCTTTGTTACTAAAAAAATGATCGATGTCGGGGATATTCAAGCTTTTATTCAGTATTCCCGTCAGTTCACCCAGCCGATTGCACAAACGGCTAACATTGCGAATATTATTCAATCCACTATTGCTTCCGCAGAACGGGTATTTGAACTTCTGGATGAAGAAGAAGAAGTTAAGGAAGTTAATACTACGCTTGCGAAGCTTGATGAAGGTACTCCGGAAGGTTCCGTTGAGTTCCGTCATGTGAAGTTCGGATATAAAGAAGATGCGATTCTGATTGAGGACATGAATATTGAGGTTAGTCCAGGTCAGACCATAGCGATTGTCGGCCCTACTGGTGCGGGTAAAACCACTTTGATTAACCTGTTGATGCGCTTCTACGAGCTTAATGATGGGGAAATTATCATTGATGGTGTCAATATTACCAATATGAGACGGAGTGACCTGCGAAGCAAATTTGGTATGGTGCTTCAGGATACCTGGCTGTTCAATGGTACGATCCGCGATAACATTGCTTACGGACGTGAAGGTGCCTCAGAAGCTGATGTGGTTCGTGCTGCCAAAGCTGCTCATGCCGATCACTTTATCCGCACACTTCCACTTGGCTATGATACGGTGTTAAATGAAGAAGCTTCTAATATTTCACAAGGTCAGAAGCAGCTGATTACGATTGCTCGTGCGATTCTGGCCGATCCATCGATCCTCATTCTTGATGAAGCAACGAGCAGTGTTGATACACGGACAGAATTGTTGATTCAAAAAGCAATGAAGGCATTGATGCAAAACAGAACCAGCTTCGTAATTGCTCACCGTCTTTCGACGATTCGAGATGCGGACCTTATCCTTGTTATGAATCAAGGTAGTGTAATCGAGAAGGGCAACCATGAGGAACTGCTTGCACAAGGCGGATTCTATGCTGATCTTTACAACAGTCAGTTCTCCGAAGGAGATTTGGACGCAGGCTAAGTTGAAGTGAAAGAAAAAGTATAGCAAACTATAAACCCCTCTTTTCACATGTTGCTGATTTTTTATGTGAAAAGAGGGGTATTTTATATGTGCTGAGGTGTTTTGAATTTTCAGGAAAATAAAAAAAGTTTGATTAAAAATTAAAGCATATATATGATAGAATTAAAAAAAATGACCCGCGGCTCATTTTTAGGCTGCAAGGTAAAAGAGAGGATGAAGGGAATGTCAGGCTACGGTAAATGGGTGGCAGGAAAAAAGACGAAATGGATTACTCTTCTCGTATGGATAGTGCTGGTAGGTGCACTTACCCTGTTATGGCCTGCAGTGAATTCTCAGGTTGCTAACAATGCGCCTAACCTCCCAGATGATGCACAATCGGTACAGGCAGCAGCTATTGCAGAAAAAGAATTCCCTAGTGGAAGTGGAGTGCCTGCGCTGCTCGTATGGCATAGGGAAGGCGGGCTTTCACAAGATGATTTAGTACATATCACTGCTGTGTACAAGAAGTTGGAGCAGCAACCGTTACCCCATCAGAATTTTGTTCCTCCATTAGGACAGCTGCCGCCACAGGCACTACAAGCCTCGTTATCTGAGGATCTTAGTACGCTGGTAACCCCAGTGCTTTTTGATAAAACGGCAGATAGTGATCAGCTCGGCGAAGCTGTGACAGAAATGAAAAAGATCATAAACACGGAGACGGGTGGAGACCCCTCCGCGGCTAAGGTAGATGACAAAGAGCTGAGTTTACGTGTTACGGGTCCGGTGGGTATCTCTATTGATGCTACTGGCCTGTTCCAGAACGCAGACGTTTCCTTGCTAATTGCTACGGTTATGCTTGTGCTGGTGTTCTTATTGGTGATTTATCGTTCTCCTATCTTGGCGTTTATTCCGCTTATTGCTGTTGGATTCGCTTATGGTGTAACTAGCCCGATTCTTGGGAAAATGGCGCTAGAAGGCTGGATCACCGTAGACTCGCAGGCAGTTTCCATCATGACGGTCCTGTTGTTCGGTGCGGGTACGGACTATTGTTTGTTCCTGATTTCGCGATTCCGTCAGCTTCTGAAGATAGAGCAAAGCAAAAGTCGTGCTCTGCTTCGTTCCATTACCGATTCTTCAGGAGCTATCGCTATGAGTGGTTTCACCGTTGTGCTTGCGCTGTTCGCGTTATTACTGGCCAAGTACGGAGCTTACCATCGGTTTGCCATCCCATTCAGCGTGTCGATTTTCATTATGGGGATTGCTAGCTTAACGCTTGTACCTGCACTGTTGGCGATCTTCGGACGGACTTCGTTCTACCCATTCATTCCGCGTACCCCGCAAATGGAGGTTGAACGGGCTAAGGCTAAAGGAAAACCAGCTCCACAACCCAAAGTCTCCCATAAAAAAGGGATTGGCGGATTTGTAGTTTCCCGGCCTTGGGCTATCGTAGGCGTGACTGTTATTGGACTGGGAATTCTGGCTTCATTCTCTAGTGGAATCAAATTTACGTATGATATCCTTTCCTCCTTTCCTAAAAATATGGAGTCCCGCGAAGGGTTCGACCTCATCGGTAAGCAGTTTTCGCCGGGGGAATTAGCTCCCGCTAAGCTAATTATTGATACTAAGGGGCAAGCGAGTGGAGAGGATCTTAAAGTCGTTCTCGGAGGGCTCACGTATGTGGACACGGTTTCCGATCCGCAGCAGGGTGCTGTGAACAAGGATATTCTAGGTTACGATATCGAATTTAAGAACAATCCTTATTCACTTGAAGCGATGGGGCATATTCCAGCCCTTCTAGCAACTGCAGAGCAAGCGTTGATTGATGTAGGGGTAGAGAATCCTTCAGATCATGTGTGGGTAAGTGGTCAGACAGCGACGCAGTATGATACCAAAAAAATCGGAGATCGTGACACCGATCTGATTATCCCTGTTGTTATCGGGTTGATCACTTTGCTGTTGTTGATATATCTGCGCTCGATAGTGGCGACTATTTATCTGGTCGGAACGGTCATTCTCTCCTTCTTCTCTGCACTTGGCTTAGGCTGGATTATCATTCACTATGTGATGGGGGCAGATGCCATTCAGGGAGCGATCCCGCTCTATTCCTTTGTATTCCTGGTGGCACTTGGAGAAGATTACAACATCTTTATGATCTCGAATATTTGGAAAAAGCGTAAGACCATGCCGCTTAAGCAGGCCATCGCGGAAGGTGTGAATGAGACCAGCTCGGTAATTACCTCTGCGGGCCTCATTCTGGCAGGTACTTTTGCTGTGTTAGCTAGCTTACCGATTCAGGTGCTTGTGCAATTTGGTATCATCACCGCTCTAGGTATTCTACTTGATACCTTCGTAGTACGTCCGTTCCTTGTGCCCGCTATTACGACACTTTTTGGTCGATGGGCATTCTGGCCGGGGAAACATCAAGAGGTGGAGGAAGCTCTGCCTCATGGTAGTGAGCAATAAGCAACACACTGTAAAAACAAACAGGGATGCCTCAAAGCCATATTGGCTTAGGGCATCCCTGTTTTTATTGTCGTGGCAGTCGAACTTTTATTCATTGTACGATTCGGCCTACATCACTTAATTGCTGGTGCCGGGTGTTCGGCTGATCATCAGTTTATATTTGTCGATTGATGCTCCAAGAATGGCTTCATTTCCACCAGCACCGCGGTGTGATTGACGGAAGGATTCACTGGATGTCCAGCCTTTAAATGCCTCCTCGTTCTCCCACATGGTGCAGATCTTTAGTTCCTCAACACCTTCTTTGGCACTTCCTTGCCAAACCTCCATGCGTACGAAACCTGGCATATCCTGTACACCGTTATTTCCTCCGAAACGTTGAGCAATGGCTTCACCATGACCTTCTTTAACCTTAATGGTATTTGTTACTACCAGCATATTAGATAAACCTCCGTTCAGCAGTGTGATATACATATATAAACATTAGATTGAATATTTAATTGCACTTTATACACTTATAAGTTCTGGTTCGTTAGAAATGAAGCGATAAGTGTATTCTATGCAACTAAATAAGATGAATCTGGGAAATGGTCGAGCATTATTAGCTTTTAGTTGCACAGAGTGCAATTAAAGTGTAACGGATCCTTTAATTACGCTGAATAGATGTATATAGTGCAACTATTGTTATTCGAGCGCCAAGTAGTGTTCAGAGTCGAAGCGCCCAGCGTAACTACAAGCACACAACATTATTATTAGAACCAACGAATAAATAAGTACCTCTAAACTCCAGTTGCCCAATCTGGCGCTAAAGTAACCATCTCTTGCCCCAAAAATGGAGTTTGATTGCAGAATGTGCAACAGAACAGCCTGAAAACAGTCTACATTAGGCATTCTATCGCATTCTGTACAATAGAACTGTGGTTAAATCGCCTAAAGGGGGGGATTCTCCAGTTTGATTGTACAAAGTGCAATCAAACCATATTTCAGCCGCTCCCAGAGGCATTCTATCGCACAAAGTGCAATCAGTGTGGAGAAGAGCAGACCAAAGGGATTGACTGGCACAAGGACACCCAATCCGCTCTACTGCTCCTCTCCCATGAGCATTCTCCTGCAAAAAGCCGCAATCAGAGCCTGGTGCAAAACCAGCCAGTCCTTTTTATTGCGGATTAGTGGTCCAGAGTCCAGCTGTTTTTAGGAAGACACGATCCGGCAGCTTCAAGGCTGTTAAAGCCAATTCAGCTACATCCTCAGGCTGCATCATGCGGTCTTCGTCACCGATTTTAAGTCCAGCGTTGGAAGCTAATCCGGTGTTAACAGTGCTTGGAGTCAAGGCTACGACGCGGATGTTGTGCTTACGCACCTCTTGTGCGAGAGCTTCGGTCATGCCCATCAGTGCGAACTTGGATGCGCAGTAAGCCGAGCCTGTTGCGAAACCGCGTTCTCCAGCGGTAGAAGAGATATTGATGATATTTCCACCATTTTTCTCAATCATAGCTGGCAGTGCAGCGCGAGTTACATAATAGGTACCGTAAAGATTGACTTGGATATGACTTTCCCAATCGGCAGGGTCCATTTCTACTAAAGTGCCGAATTTTGCAATTCCGGCATTGTTGATTAATGCGTCAAATGCTCCTAGCTCGTTTTGCAGGTATGCAACCGCACGTTCCGCTTCTTCGCGTACAGCGATATCCGCAACGGCAATGCTGACTTTCACGTCGTATACTTCCGTTAAGGCTGATTTTAACGCTTCGAGATCGCCTGAAGTTCTGGAGATCAGGCCCAAATTAGCACCTTCCTTAGCTAGTGCCATGGCTAAGGCTTTGCCGATCCCTTTGCCTGCACCAGTAATCACAACACTCTTTCCTCTCAAATCCATCTCTAACGTCACGCTCCTTTAAACATTTTTGAAGCTAATGCTTCGTTCATGTCCTATTATACCTGAATGCTATAGGGCATTCACAATCGCCGAAGGAAAACGATTTGAAAACTTCCGTGTATAGCGATGTTATTTTCCATGAATCCATCATTTGTTCCCACGAATGAAATGATTTATTCGTAAAGCTTCGTCAGCGGCACGGATGCGGGTCCCTCTAAGACTTCTCCATCATAGGAGAAACGGGAGCCGTGGCAAGGGCAATCCCAAGAACGGTCGCCATCGTTCCATTCGCATTCACAGCCCATATGTGTACAGGTTCTGTCTACCAGATGAAGCGTCCCTTCCGGATCCTTATAAGCTCCCACACGTTTGCCGTCATGGAAGACAACAGCCCCTTCGTCTGCCTTCAAATCACTTGTCTTTTTATGGACGATTTCTACTTTGCCCGCTACAAGCTCTTTTGCCACATTGGCATTTTGAACGAAGAAGCTTTTTAGGCTGGCGCCAGCTTTGAAGCGGGATGGATCGTATAGCTCTGTGTATGGATTATCCTTACGCTGAATCTGATCGGAGATAATTTGAGCGGATAAGGTACCGCTTGTCATGCCCCATTTTCCGAATCCGGTAGCGATATAAATCTCTTCGCTGTTCGAAATCTTGCCAATGTAGGGGACCTTGTCCAGCGTAATTAAATCCTGTGCTGACCAGCGGTAAGGGATCGATTTGATGCCCAGCAAGTGGCCTGCGAACAGCTCCAGATTCTCATAATGACCTATCGTGCAAATGCCTTGGCCCGTCTTATGATTCTCACCCCCGACGATAACCAGATTCTGGCCTTCCCACTCCACTGCACGCAGAGAACGGGTTGGTTCGCTGGCACTTAAATACATTCCACCCTCAAAATCCGTTTCGGGCTGGATCGCCAGACAGTAGGAACGTTCAGCATGCAGTCGCGAGAAATATAACGCACCTCCGTCGTAGAAGGGGAAATGAGAAGCCGAAACAGCGTAACGGCAGGTGATACGGAAGTCATTCTTTTCCGTAAAAAGCGTAAGCGTATCGTTCTTCTCCACCTTGTCCGCCATCATCGTATGCTCATAGATCACGCCACCTTTTTCCACGATAACCTTCAACAATGCCTTCAGATATTGCAGGGGGTGAAAGCGAGCTTGTCCTGGTAATTTAATCGCACCGCTCGCCATCAGAGGGATAGAGACGTTATCCAGCCATTCACCGTGCAGGCCTAATTGTTCATAGGCTTTATACTCTTCTTCCAACTGTTTAAGCGTTTTATGATCTTCAGCATCAGCGTACAAATAGGCCGCTTCACGTTTCATGTCACAAGACACTTCAAGTTCTTCAGCCGTTTTTAAGATCCAATTCATAGCCTCATTGTTCGATTGATAATATCGCCGGGCATTCTCCGCCCCGAAATGTTTCAGCAAATGATGATAGATTAATCCGTGCTGAGTGGAGATCTTGGCGCTTGTAAAACCCGTAGTACCGCTGAGGATTTCCCCTGCCTCCAAGAGTGCGACTTTGTATCCGGCTTTGCTTAAGAGATAGGCTGTTGTAATTCCTGTAATACCGCCGCCCACCACAGCGACATCTGTAGAAATATCTTCAGTCAGCTTTGGAAAGGTCGGTAAATCTGTAGTGTCACGCCATATTGATTCTGGAAATTGCGGAAGACCTTGCGTTATTTTACGGTGTGGATCCATCTTATTATCCCTCCATCTGTACAATGCTCATTTCATTTATTACCACAGTCCCGTTAAAAGAAACTCCGTATCCATATGTGCAGTGCATGAATTCAGAGAAATAGTGCCAAAATAAGGTGGCATCCGGGAAGCGCAGGATAAATAGGAGGGATGATCCATGTCAGTTCAACAGGATAAGCACAATGTTTCTCTGGAATGGATCAAGGGTGAGTTGGACGGATTTGCCGATTTAATTGATAGAACGCTCGTTGCACCTTTTGGGCAGATCAACTTAATTTATATTAAAAGCGTTACAGATTCGCAGACGCTCAGTCGCCATGTGATTACGCCGTTCTATGAGATGGGGGATACTAACGCTTACCTTGATTACATTACGACGTATCCGGGGACAGAAGAGGAGACTACGAAGGAAACAGCGATCGAGCTTTTGCTTAGCGGCTATGTTCTTCTTGGCATAAATGATGTGATTTGTCTTTTCGACGCGATGAGTACAGAGAGCAGCGGTGTTAGTGAAACGTCTGCAGAAAGCATTTCACAGGGACCTTCAGATGCACTAACGGAGGATATTGCGGTTAATCTGAACATGATTCGTCGTCGCTATCAATCCACTAATCTCAAAATGGAAACCATGGTCATCGGCGATGTCTCCAAAACAAAAGTGGCCATCCTATACGACATCAGTCGTGTTGATCACAATGTATTAGCGGAATTAAGGGAGAAGATGAATACCCTAAAGGTTGATATTTTACAGGCTACGGGAGAACTTGAGAAGTTTATAAGCAGTGATAAATTGAGAATACTCCCTAAGTCTATTATTACTGAAAGACCTGATAGAGTTGTGTTTAATTTGTCTGAAGGAAAAGTAGCGATACTCCTGGATACAACGGGATATGCGATAGTGCTGCCCTCCATATTTAACGATTTTTTTACATCCATGGATGATAAGATCCAATTCCCTATTGTGGGCCGTTTCTTAAAGCTACTCCGAATTATCGGCGTGTGCATGACGTTATGGCTGCCTGCGATCTATGTAACACTTACCTCGTATAACCCAGAGATTATTCGTGTGCAGGTTGCACTACTCATTTCGGGTAGTCGCGCGACCGTGCCTTATCCATCTTTTGTGGAAGTACTCTTAATGCTTATGATGATGGAATTTTTGACCGAGGCGAGTTTACGGCTGCCCAAAGCGATTGGTCCTACGGCCACGACGGTCGGAGGTCTAATCTTAGGTCAGGCCGCTACGGCGGCAGGGCTAGTAGGTAATATTATGATTATATTGGTCTCTGCCGTTGCGATATCCAATTTTCTGATTCCTCTGAATATGATGAGCTTGTCAATACGCGTGCTGAAGTACATTTTTCTTATAGCTGCCGCTGTTCTAGGAATGGTTGGTGTAGTGGTCTGTGTTGTGGGATTCGCGATGTATTTATGCAATCAGCGTAGCTTTGGACAACCTTATTTCAGATTGTTTTTTCTTGATAACCTTGGTAAGAAGAAGGGCGGGGAACATTGATGGCCAAAAGCCGTTATTTCTACTGTCTTTTTCTGATGAACAGCTTGATCAACATCATTAATTTTGTTCCTAGGGAACTAATAGACAGACGCTTTGACGGTGCTTTGTTCTCCATACTAATTGCAACGATCCTTGGCACTTTGTTTGTCTATATATTTACTGTATTGATTGCTAAATTTCCTGGAAAGGGATTTCCGGAAATATTTAACCCTCTTCTTCCTAAGCTGCTAGTCAAACCCTTACTTGTCTTTTTTGCGGGTTTATGGTGTGTGGCTGGGGGGGTTACCTTGCTTTCTTTTGTAGATATTACGCTGAGATATATCAGTCCGGATTCAAGCCCATATACTGTCATGATCAGCTTTCTGATATTGGTCTGCATCTGCTGTCGCTTTGATTCACTATCACTTTTGTATGGTCTTGAAATCATTCTTTTCGTTACATTACCGTTAATTGTCTATGGCATTGTAAAGGCGCTGACCAATCCGGATTTCAATTGGGATTCTGTTCTGCAGATCACTACATACATCTGGCATAAGCCGGATTTGATGAGTCTTTCGGCAGCTACCTTTTCTTTTAGTGGTTATATTAATCTAGCCATCTTTAATCGGGTATTTCATGGGTTAAAGCTAAAGCATGTCTGGATTTTAGGGGTGGAAGGACTTCTCGTACTGCTCGTAACCTTTTTGGTCCCTATCGGTTATTTCGGTACTGTTGCGATTGAGAGACATGTATATACGTGGTTCTCGACAGCAGACAGTATCCGGATAGAATCCTTTATTATTGAACGGATGTTGTTTATTTTTTATTTTGCCTATATGACTCTATCTCTGGTGAGTGTAATTGTTCATTGGCATGTAGGGTTAGGGTTATTCAAAGGTGCTATTTCATCTACGAAAAAAAAATCCCAGAAGGCAGAGCAGTGGAAAGAGTGGCTCATCCTGTGCTTGTTTAGCGGAGTGGTCCTCTCCTTAATTTGGATGGATCAATATCAGCTCAACGTGTTGGGCATTTGGTTTCTACAGATCCGCTGGTTTGGTGAGATGTTCTTAATCGCTCTGCTGTTTTATTGTTATCGCAAAGTAAGGAGGCAGAGGTTGTGAGAAAAGCACTTAGTGCAATAGGAATTGTGTTACTGCTACTCCTTGCCGGCTGTGACTTCAAAGAAATTGATTTACGGATATTCGTACTGGCGATCGGTGTTGACCCTGGTGAAGAAGAAGGGACTTTCAAGATCAGCTTGAAACTTGCTATCCCTCAGGGGGATGTTACCAAGATTGATGAGAAGATGCAGATATTAACCGAAGAGTCCCCAAGTATTTCAGAAGCGCTGCGCAGAATGAAATCCAGAGTGGAGAAGGAGCTTGATTATTCCCATTGTAAATCGATTATTTTTGGGGAAGGGATCGCACGCAGAGATATTCAGCATGTTATGGATTGGGCGGTGCGGCGCAGAGATATCCAGCTTATTCTCAATTTTGCGATCGGGCGTCCGGAGGCACTTCAAGTGCTGCAGGTACGACCCGAATCGGAGCGTATCCCATCGAATTCTCTTATTCTAGCTATGAGTGGACAAGGCACGGAGTCTCCATTTATTTCTAGTGTATATTCCTTTCAGCTGATGAGAAATATTTATGAGAAGGGAATTGATCCGATTTTGCCGATTATCGAGGCCAAAGGGAAGAGTGAGTTCTTAATTAATAAAATTGCTCTACTGGATAGCGAGAAAATCAAGATGGTGCTTACACCGAACGAAACCCGGCTATACAATCTGCTGTCGCGCTCCAACTTACGGACCAATTTGCCAGCCCATATTGAGGGGGTCATGTATCAGTATTACACAGAGAGATCATCCTCGGATTACAAGATACTAAATACCGAGAGCGGGAAAGCTACTATTCGATACCATATTAAGATTAAAGGGATCCTCGAAGAGAGTAGCAGTCCCGATTTGGTGACACATAGCTTGTTGAAAAAAATTCAGACAGCTGGCGAGAAAGAATTGGAAGATCATATCTTAGCATTACTGAAAAAAATTCATACGAGCGGTTTGGATCCTTTTGGGTGGGGGCTGCACTATGGAGCTAGACATTTTAATAATGATACCGAAATAGAAGTGTGGAAGGAGCTCTATGCTGGGCTCGATTTTCAGGTCAAAGCTGATGTTAACATCAAATATTCAGGATTGATTAAGTAACTGAGAAAGTAATGAGTGGATAAAAGTGGGATTGACGTTCTTACATTCACGATTTATACTTGATCTAAAAACAAGTTAGAGGATGATAGCAATGAAAAGTCTAAATTTGACTTCCCAACGTCAAGCCGTTTACGATATCGTCCTTAATTCACATGACCATCCCACTGCCGCGGAAGTAATGAACCGGCTAGTAGAACAAGGTCATAGCTTAGCATACGGTACTGTATATAACTCTCTTCGTTATCTTTCAGATAAACAAATGATTCGTGAGCTTAAGCTTGGTGAGGCTGCCAGCAGATATGATGCCCGCATGGATGATCATCAGCATATCATTTGCGAGGTTTGCGGTGCGGTTGATGAGGTAATGAACCAAGTTCCACGGGACTGGATGAACACAGTGGCTAAGGATACAGGTTATACCATTGGTCATGCCCATGTGGTATTCGGAGGCGTCTGCCCGAACTGCAAGAACAAGAACGTGAACTAGGATGAAAGAACCGGAGTCTTTTGCTACGGTAATGATAAGAAATAGGCTTATTTGAGTAGATCGCTCTCTTTGAGGCGGTCTTTTTGTTGCGTTTATATGACAATTTTTAAGAATGATGAGAAAAATGAAGAAAGATAGGAGGAAAATCGGTTCCAAAGGAGGATATATAATTATATAGTAAGTCTGGTAAATAAGTCCTTCTTTAAGACTCGAAGAGAGAGAGTGTGATGACAACTATGAACAAAAAAGCAGGTATGAGTATCCGAACCAAATTAATTCTTACATACCTATTAGTTCTACTGTTGCCCAGTATCATTATCGGTTGGCGAACCTATCAATCTGCTAGCCATGAAGTGGAAGATCAACTGGTGAACAATGCTACTGAAAGTGTTGAGGCAGTAGATGCAATCATCAACTCGAATATTCAATCGAAAATAGATACTATTTCTTATTTTGCTGCTGAGTTCACCGCTGAGGGGACCAACAGTGAGGCAAATGGAGAGACGGTAGCTTCTATGCAGGACAGATTAAAGGAATATGCTGTGCTACATCCTGATGTGCTAGATATTTATGTTAGTACAAGCAGAGGGCAATCGATCCATGCTTCGGAAGCCAAGCTGCCCGAAGGCTATGATCCCAGACAGGAAAGTGCCTATATTAATTCTCTGAAGCACGGGAAAGGTGTTGTGATTTCTCCGGCCTTTCAAACTGTGAATCAGGAAACGGCGATCGCGATATCAACGGTCCTGAAGAGCGGTGACGGGGTGATAACCCTGAATCTCAATCTATCTGCATTAGGAGAATTGACCGCGACCAAGGTGGGCAAGGAAGGATATATTATTATCCTGGATAACAGCAAGAAATATCTTGTTCATCCAACAGAGGCTATTGGGCTGGAGTCATCCGATGACTTTATAAAGACAATGTTCGAGGAAGATCAAGGTACTTTTGATTATGTCTACAAGGGTACGCACAAAAAGATGACGTTTATGGTAAATGAGCTTACGGGCTGGAGAATCGGAGGCACGATAAGCATAGATGAAGTGACTTCAGTAACGAGTGGAATCCGCAATACAGCGCTGCTTGTAATTGTAGCTTCCGTTCTGCTTGCACTAATCGTAATCTATTTTAATATTCAATCTATCTTGAAGCCTCTGATCCGTTTGCGGAAAGCAACTGCCGTGATAGCCAAAGGGGATCTGTCCGAAGACATGGGGGCTTTCCGCAAAGATGAAATTGGCATGCTAGCCGAGAACTTTCAATTAATGGTGCTCAGCCTGCGCCAGATGATCATAGGTGTGCAGGAGATGACGAGTAATGTCTCCTCTTCAGCCGAAGAGCTGACTGCCAGTGCGGAGCAGAATGCCCAAACGATCGAACAAATGACGATAGCGATTCAGGAGGTAGCGGCAGGGACGGAACGGCAGGTGATCGGTGTACGCAAAGGAATGGAAAGTACAGCAGCGACTACAAGCGAAGTGGATCATATTTCCGTATATATGGAGCAGGTGTCTGCGATGATGGACAAGACTTCACTCTCTGCTTCGGAAGGAAATGATTCCGTCATCAGCGTGGTGGATAAGATCAATGGTATCGATAGAACGGTGGGAGAGCTTGGCAGTGTAATCGACAAGCTGAACGAAAGAACCGGTCAAATTGAGGGCATTGTCGGCGTAATCACAGGGATTGCCCGTCAGACCAATCTGTTAGCTCTCAATGCTTCTATTGAGGCGGCCAGAGCTGGAGAGCATGGCCGTGGATTTGCCGTTGTCGCTGCTGAAGTGCGTAAGTTGGCAGAGGAATCAGAGAGATCAGCGGATTTGATTGCAGAGCAGATTACCGCCATTAATAGTGAGATGACGCTGGTGACTCATACGATGGAAGACACAAAGCAGCGCGTAACCGAAGGGATAGAGGCCGTGGATACTTCCGGACGTTCATTCTCCCGTATCCGTAGAGCGGTCAAGAGTGCCGCAGAGAAGATTGAGGCAATGGGTGGGGCTGTACAGACCTTATTGGTGGAATCAGATCACATGGAGAAGGCTATAGGAGAGATTCGCGGCATCTCTGAAGAAGCGGCTGTGAATACAGAGACCATCGCGACGGCAGCGCAAGAGCAGCTCGCTTCTGTTGAAGAGATGGCGTCTTCGTCTACCGACCTTAGCCGTCTTGCGGAGGAACTGCAAAAGCTTGTGAGTAGCTTTAAAATACACTCTTCCTAGTAATAATATATATTTCATATAGGAAAACGATGCTTTTATCTTCCCTTTTGCAGCCCTTTGCAAGTATACTGATAAACAATAATGTTGGGTTAGGCAACGGAGAGAGGAGAGATAATAGTACATGGCAGAGCAACTGAAAGGGTTCACGGTCGCCTTGGCGGGCCCGCGCAAATCGGAAGAGATGGCCAAGTTGGTGCGAAATATGGGGGGGACGGCGTTATGTCGACCTGCTCAAGGTACTGTCTTTCTTGATGATGAGGCATTGGAGGAAGGATTGAATTCATGGATCAGCCATCCACCTTATTTGGTGATCCTTACCACAGGCATGGGACTGGATGCTCTCTTCCAAACGGCTGAACGCCTTAATATCGCTGAGCGTTTCTTAGAGGTCCTTTCTGGTTCTATTATTGCTGCACGGGGTTATAAGACAGTGAATGCTTTGAAAAAAAGAGGACTTACGCCGGAGGTTCGTGACGACGACGGAAGTACGATCGGTTTGATTCGTGGGCTTCAATCTCTGGATTTGCAGGGCAAGGAGGTCGTACTGCAGCTGCACGGCGATCCAGCTCCTCGTATGCTCGCATGGCTGCAGGAGTCTGGGGCGAATACCCGCCAAGTGCTGCCGTATCGTCATACTCTACCAGAACCAGGTGAGCTTGAAAGATTGCTTACAGAAATCATAGAAGGTAAGATTGATGCCGTGGCTTTTACAAGTGCGCCACAATTTCGTTTCCTCTCTCAATTTGCTCGGGAACAGGGCAAGCTGGAGGAGATGCTGAGGTCTTTCGAGGATAAAGTGCTTGCTGTTTCTGTAGGGCGTATTACCTCTGAGGCTCTAAAAGAAGAGGGCCTACAACGTATCATCATGCCTGAGCATGAACGGATGGGAAGCATGATTGTAGAGTTGGGCAAATATGTGGCGGCGAATCGCTAGACCACAGTGTGCGGAAGCTTTACAAGATTTACGTTACTATTCAGAAGCATTCCCGCCGGATTCAATGGGTGGGGATGCTTTTTTACCCGGAAGAGGATGCCTTAAGAGTAGTAAACCTGCCATCTGCATGGACATTCGCAGCAGTTTTCCTTAGAATATAGGCAACATGTGATGAATAATAACAATGAATAAGGAGGAGGATCCCCATGGACAAAAGAAAATGTCTGTTACTTGGTGATTATACCCATCCCCGTTTCCATCCACTTCAAGGAGTGGACCAACAAATTAGTGAGATCTTAAATGATTTATTAACCGTTCAGTGTTCAGAAAATAAAAAAATGATGCGCATTGAGCATTTAGGAAGTTATGACTTATGCATTGCCTACAACGAATTATGGAATGAAACTGTATCTCCTCAGCAAACCGCTGGCCTACTCAGCTATGTGAGCGGTGGTGGAGGACTGATTGTTCTTCATACAGGTGCTTCATTGACGAAGCGTAACGAACTAGCTCAGCTGATCGGTGGACGCTTTAATGGTCACACCGCTTACGAGCCAATGAATTTTAAGGTGCTAGAGCATGACATTACTGAGGGCGTTGAAGACTTCCAACTGGATGAAGAGCCTTATCATTTCGAATTTGATCCGTTCACAGATCGGACTATTCTTCTTCAGTATGAATCGGAGGGTCAATGGCTTCCAGCTGCATGGTGCCACAGCTATGGTTTAGGACGAGTAGTGTTCCTTATGCCTGGGCATCATGAGCCATCCTTTCGCCATCCAGCACTACGTAAACTGATCTTGCAGGCAGCTACTTGGGCTGCACGTATTCCGGTAAGTAACTAAGGGATATTGCGTTTTTTTGAAATACGCACACAGTGAGGTATACTTTAATCATCAACTCCGTTTGTAACGAAACGGAATATTTGGGAGGAAGTACTATGAGTGATTTGTTTAAAAAAGCGATCTCTTTAGGAGTGGGCCTCACCATTGTCAGTAAGGAAAAAGTAGAAAAGGTTGTTGAGGAACTAGTGAAGCGTGGGGAGCTTGCTCCTTCCGAGTCTAAGGCCCTTGTTGACCGTCTGATTGAACGCGGTGAGGAAGAGCGAGGTATGCTCAAGTCTGTTGTACAAGAACAAGTACAACGCGTGTTGAAGGAAATGAAGGTTCCTGTACAAAGTGATATTGACGAGCTGGAAGGCCGAATTGCTGTGTTGGAGCGTCGATTGGCCGAGCTGGAGGGCATTTCCCATCTAGAAGGAACATCGGCGGAAACGCGTACGGACTAAATGGCAGTACGTATCAGACATGCCGGACGATACCGGTCCATTGCCATGGCGCTTATGCACCATGGTTTTGGCTATATGGTGGAGGAGCTGGGGCTCTATCATTTATTATCCCTTCCACGCCGTCTTGTAACGCAAGAAGCTCATACAAGCCTTACGCTCGGGGAGCGGATTCGGCTCGTGTTGGAGGATTTGGGCCCAACCTTTATAAAGCTTGGACAACTCGCCAGTACACGTTCGGATCTGCTGCCTGATTCTATTATTCAAGAATTGGTAAAACTACAGGATAATGTGCCCCCGTTCCCTGTGGAGCGCGTGCGCACGATTGTGGAGCATGAACTCGATCAACGGATGGATGAAATCTTTAATTCCTTTGAGGATACTCCTCTTGCGGCTGCGTCGATCGGTCAAGTGCATAGAGCTGTTCTTCACAGTGGGCAGGTCGTGGCTGTTAAAGTTCAGCGCCCTGGCATACTGCGAACGATGAGTAGGGATTTGGAAATTCTCAAAGATCTGAGTGCCCTTGCTGAGAAGCAGCTAGGCTGGGCGAGGCAATATCAGTTGTCCCGTATGGTAGAGGAATTCTCGAAATCTCTGCTTGGTGAGCTGGATTACGGCCAAGAAGGACGCAATGCAGAGAAAATTGCTCAACAGATGGATTATGACGGAGTATACATCCCGGATATTTATTGGGACTATACGTCAGCACGAGTGCTGACGATGGAATATGTGGTAGGGATAACGCTAAGTCGTCGCGATGAACTACTGAGTAGCGGCGTTAAGCTTAAGGTTATTGCTCAGCAGCTCGTGGAAATGATGCTAAGACAAATTTTCATTCATGGCTTTTTTCATGCAGATCCGCATCCAGGGAATGTTATGAGAATGGCTGATGGGAAGCTGGCTTTGATTGATTTTGGCATGATGGGGCGGCTGAACGAAGAGATGAAAGAGCAGCTGTCTGCGCTTGTCATCGCACTAATGCGCAAGAATACGGATGCGATGGTCCGGGCAATTTTGCGTCTCGGCGTCATCCCTGAGGATGCTGATCGAGCGGCGTTGCATAATGATATGGATCGACTTCGCGAAGAGTATTATGATGTTCCGTTCAGTAAGATGAGCATAGGTAAAGCGCTAAATGATCTGTTTGGCATTGCTCGCAAGCATCGATTAGTCCTTCCCCCGGATCTAACGATGCTTGGTAAGACGATGCTGACGCTTGAGGGTGTCATTAGCAACTTGGATCCAACGATTAGCATTTTAGAGATGGCAGAGCCTTTTGGACGGGAACTTGTGAAGCAGCGATTTAGTGGTCCCCGATTGCAGCGCAAGTTCCTTGGCGGCGTAGCCGATTTAACGGAGAGTCTTCTAGAGCTTCCCGGGCAGGCAAGGCAGTTATCTGCGCTAATTAGTAAGGGAAAGCTAAAGGTAGAGATTGCGGCACCTGAGCTGGAGCATTTGGAGCGAAAGCTGGATCGGGTTGGGAACCGCTTAGCGTTTAGTATTGTGATGCTTGCGTTCAGTATTATCATGGTTGGACTCATTATTGGAACTGCGATGCGCGGTCAGCCTTCAGTGTTATGGAATTTCCCTACAGTGGAGATTGGCGGCGTAGTAGCGCTTCTGATGTTCTTATGGTTGATCTTTGCGATTTTTAAATCGGGAAGGTTCTAACCTACAACTACAGGATAGAATAATTATTATTCTGCAGTTTCACACAAATGCCGTTCTATCAAGTACAATATAAAAGATAACTTTCTAAGCTTAACTTTACTTCTATTGTATAAAGTGGAATGGAACGCAAATGGAGTGCCGTCTAAACGTCCGGTGGATCGCTGCTGCCCAGAAACCGAACTTTGACCGCACTCTTTTAACGGGTCAAGGGATACATGGGACGGAAGAATGCCGGTGACGGGGTTCTTCCGCTTTTGTTTGAATATAGCTGAATCGGAAGCATACGCCCCCAAAAGGACAGTCGGGTAGGGGCTGCCTGAATAGGGCTTTGGAAGACGGAAGTTAAGTAAGAGATGTAATCAAATTTAACTGAGAAAATAGTGAGGTGGAGAATTTGCCGGGATTTAAAGAATTAGGTGTTTCAGAATTACTGTGTACATTGCTTCAAGGTCAAGGCATCGTTAAGCCTACACCAGTGCAACAGGAAGCAATACCGCCATTGGTGCAGGGTCTGGATGTAATTGCAAGAGCGAAGACAGGTACAGGGAAGACATTAGCTTTCTTGCTGCCAATTATGGACAAGATCCACACGGAACGAGCTTATCCGCAGGCACTAATTATGGCCCCAACACGTGAGTTGGCTTTGCAGATTACAGAAGAGGCACGTAAGCTGGCGCGTCATACGGATATTAAAATCTTGGCCGTTTATGGTGGTCAGGATGTTGAGAAGCAGCTGCGTAAGCTCGAAGGTGGCAGACATCTTATTATCGGTACACCGGGCAGACTGCTAGATCATATGCGCCGGGAGACGCTCGATCTTAGTGGCGTTAAGATGCTCGTTCTGGACGAAGCGGATCAAATGCTGCATATGGGATTCTTGGAGGATGTAGAGACCATTATTACGGCTGTTCCTTATCGCCGTCAAACGATGTTGTTCTCTGCGACGATGCCAGATCCGATTAAACGTCTCGCAGCTAATTACATGAAAGAGCCTCTGGATATCATTATTAAGAGTGGTTCTCCGATTCCGCTGGATAATATCAAACAGCAAGTCGTGGAAGTCTCGGATCGTAATAAAGAAGAGGCGCTCAAAACATTGATTGAACGGGATCGTCCTTACTTGGCTATTATTTTCTGCCGGACCAAACGTCGGGTGTCCAAGCTGAATGAAGCACTCCAAGCAGCAGGTTATGATTGTGATGAGCTGCACGGTGATTTGTCTCAAGGTAAACGCGAAGGTGTAATGAAGAGATTCCGTGATGCGAAGCTGCAGCTTCTTGTAGCCACAGATGTAGCGGCTCGGGGGCTGGATGTCGAAGGTATCACTCATATCTTTAACTACGATATGCCACTTGATGTGGATAGCTATATTCACCGGATCGGCCGGACAGGCCGTGCCGGAGGCAAAGGGCTTGCAATTACGTTCACTTCTCCACGTGAGCAAGATGGACTAGACTTGATCGAGCACGGCATTTCGCAGCGCCTGGATCGCCGCCGTTACGACAAAGATGAATTCGGCGTTGGCGAATTCGTTGCAGTACAAGGCGGCGGACGCCACGGCGGTCGTCAAAGCGGCGGCGCTGAGGCAGCGCGCACGGGCCGCGGACCGAAGACCGGCGGCTCTGGCCGCGGCGGTGCTCCGCGCGGCGAAGGCGGATCGCGGCAAGGTGGCCGCGGCCGCGGTAAGGAAGCAGGCGGCTGGGGCGCGCCTGCAGAAGGTCGCCGCGGCGGTCGTTCTGATGCGGCGGCTGGCAAGCGCGGAGGCAGCGGCTTTGATGCTGCCGCACCTAAGGGCGGCGGCAAGGCTGCCGGCGTAGTACGAGTAGGCGGCGGCTATGGCGCCTTCGCCTCCAGAGGCGATGCGCCAGCTAGCGGCAACGCAGTAGCGCCTAGCAGTGCCGGTTCGCGCGGTGCGAACCGGAAGGGCGGCCCAAGCACTGGCTACAGCGAGAACGTAGCCAGAGGTGCAGACGGCGGCGCTTACGTTGGCGGCACACCAAGAGGCGGCTTAGGCAGCGGCTACGGTACGGGCCCGTCCAGAGGCGGCGGCAAAGGTGGTAAAGGTAGCAAAGGCGGCTATAGCGGTGCCAAGGGTGGCGCTGGTAAAGGCGGCCGCAATAGCGGAAATACGGGTTCCTCACGGGGTGGACGCGGCAGCTCCGGCGGCTTTAAAAGCGGCGGCAGAGGCACATCCAGATAATGTGAGTGGAATTTCATAACTAAAACTTGTTACCATAGGGAAGTTAGCGGACAAGCTAACTCCCTATGGTAACTTTATTTTGTAGGCACAATTATCCGAGCGATATTTGTCTAAAAAAGGATCTTAGTGTAACATTTTTGAAGGAAAGCTTGTCTAATAGATAAATAGAGTGTTTCGACTTCGAGGAGGAAGATCTTGCAGATGTCTAAAAAATTTAAAATAATAATCTTGTTAATTGTCGTTATTGCTGTTGGGTGGGGGATTGGGAAGTATACGACGCCTTCTCCTTCTGCTTCAGATAGTAGCGGTTCCAATATAAATGTGCAGGATGATCTTCAAGCTGAGCCTGGTGAAGATGGAAATAGCATCGAAGAGGGCATAACAGACCCAGTGGTAGCTAACCCATCTAATACAACGGATCCCTCTGATCCGTCCGAACCGGATAGTAACGGCAAGGGAAATAGCACTGATGATTCTTTTAAAGAGCCTGACAGCATAGCTGTGATGGTGAATAAGGAGTATGGACTGCCGGAGAACTATAAGCCAACGGATCTAGTCTACCCGGAAGTGCGTTTTACATTTAAAGAGAAAATCGAGAAGCGTATGATGCGTAAGGAAGCTGCCGAAGCATTAGAGAAACTGTTCGCAGGCGCAGAGGAAGACGGGATTTACTTGGCTGGCGTTTCGGCCTACCGTTCTAAGGAAACCCAAACAAGGCTGTTCAATCGTTATGTTGAGAAAGACGGAGAAGAACTGGCTCGTACTTACAGTGCCGTGCCTGGCTATAGCGAGCATCAGACAGGGCTTGCTATCGATGTCTCAGGAAGTGACGGAAAATGTGCTGCGGAGAGCTGTTTTGGTGGAACGAAGGAAGCGGAGTGGCTAGCGCAGCATGCAACCGAATATGGTTATATCATCCGCTTTCCAGAAGGAAAGCAGGACATTACAGGATATAAGTATGAGCCTTGGCATATCCGTTATGTGGGCAAGGATATAGCTACTTATATTGCGGATAAAGGGATTACGCTGGAAGAATATTATGATGTCGTACCCGTATCCAAATAACAGAGTGATAGAGAGCAGTCCTAAGAAATACATAGGGCTGCTTTTTTCTAAATATAAGAAATTATAAGTTTCACACTATACTTTATCCTCATATTTCTCGCTAAACGCTTACCGTCCTTTAGGGACGCCGAAGGCGTTTTTGCTTGTTCTTAGTGTTTACAGAAAGTGTCGATAAGTTGCATTCTGTTACAATTCGGGTAAGATACGTAGTGTAGTCTAAGTACATGGAAGGAAGGGGAATTAGGATGTCGATCTACAATTTTTCCGGCGTTACGCCTTCGGGTAAAGAAGTGTCATTTACAGAGTATGAAGGTAAGGTAGTGCTGATTGCCAATACGGCTAGTAAATGCGGACTTACACCGCAGTATGGGGATCTCCAGAAGCTATACGAGCAGTATAGGGATCAGGGACTTGTAGTATTAGGATTCCCCTGCAACCAATTTGCGGGTCAGGAGCCGGGTACAAGTGAAGAGGCAGAAGAATTCTGTCAGATTAATTATGGCGTTACATTTCCTGTGTTTGCCAAAGTGGATGTGAATGGACCGGATGCCAGCCCTCTTTTCAATTATTTAAAAGAGCAGCAGCCGGGTACTGGCGATAGCAGTGATATCAGCTGGAATTTCACGAAGTTTCTTATTGATCGTGGCGGTAATGTAGTAGCTCGTGTGGAGCCAAAGGAATCGCCAGAAACGATGACAGAACAGATTGAGTCCTTACTGTAGATCATTTAGGGACTGATGAATTGTTATTTTACAAGTATCCTTTCGACCTCGGTCTTTGGCCGGGCCTCGACGGGATTTTCTTTTTTTACATAGGAATATAGAATAGGCGCCTTAAATTTTGTTGTGATAAATTATACTTGACGCTTTACAGAGACCATGTATTCTTTGAAGAGAATGTAATGCCCATGCAAAATATGCATAAAGCGTGGAATACAGCAGGATAATAACGGCAGGAGGGTTCAATACAAGCATGAAGTTAATTACAGAGGTAGCAGCACAAGCGGGAATTGGCGAAGAGCATCTGGAACTATACGGCAAATATAAAAGTAAACTTTCACCGTCCTTATGGGAAGACATGAAGAACAAACCAGATGGCAAGCTGGTATTGGTCACTGCGGTGAATCCAACCCCTGCTGGCGAAGGGAAGACCTTAACAACCATTGGGCTGGCACAGGCATTGAACGCAGCAGGAGTAAAGACCGTGGCTGCCTTGCGCGAACCATCCCTCGGACCATGCTTAGGCATGAAAGGCGGTGCCACGGGCGGCGGCAAGTCACAGATCATTCCGGCAGATGAGATTAATTTGCACTTTACGGGTGATATTCATGCGGTGACTTCTGCACATAATTTATTGTCTGCGATGATTGACAATCATATCTTCCAAGGTAATGAGCTGGGTCTTGATCCGCAGCGTATCGTTTGGAAACGCGTGATGGATATGAATGATCGCAGTCTGCGGAATATTGTGACAGGGCTCGGAGATGGAAATGGAGCCGTGCGGGAAAGTGGATTTCAGATTACAACAGCTTCTGAGATTATGGCTGTATTATGCCTATGCGATAATCTGAGTGATCTCAAAAAGCGTCTGAACCGTATTTTGATTGGGTATGACCAAGAGGGACAGCCTGTAACGGCCGAGCAAATAGGGGCAGTTGAAGCGATGACAGCGCTGCTGAAGGAAGCAGTTAAGCCTAATCTGGTGCAGACCTTGGAGGGCACTCCTGTTATTGTACACGGTGGTCCATTTGCGAATATCGCCCATGGCTGCAGTAGTGTTATTGGTACTCGTTATGCACTCAAGCTGGGAGATGTTGTGGTTACGGAAGCAGGCTTCGGAGCGGATCTTGGTGCAGAGAAATTCATGGATATCAAATGCCGGCAAGCGGGTCTAACCCCTTCAGCGGCAGTGCTTGTCGTGACGGTGAAATCCTTGAAATATAACGGTGGTGTACCTAAGAATGAGCTCCAAACGGAGAACCGGACGGCGCTGCGCTCTGGATTGTCTAATTTGGAGCGTCATGTAGAGAATCTCGGCAAATTTGGGGTGCCTGTTCTTGTTGCCATTAATCATTTTGAAGGCGATAGCCCAGAAGAGATTAATGACGTTGTGGTGGCTTGTCGCCGATTGAACGTTCCTGCGGCAATATCCAAGGTATGGGCAGAAGGTAGTGCAGGCGGACAAGAGTTGGCTTCGGAATTAAAGAAACTTCTGGACCATAGCGACACTGAACGTTTTGCTCCTTTGTATGAGAATGGACTCGACATCTCTTCCAAAATCACCAAGATTGTTCGCGAAATTTACCGTGGTGCGGAGGTTAACTTTTCCCCTGCGGCCAAACGCAGCCTAGCGGTGATTGAGCGTCTTGGGTTAAATTATCTTCAAGTATGTATGGCGAAGACCCCTTATTCCTTCTCAGATCAGCCTAGATTGCTTGGCGCTCCAGAAGGTTTCACGGTAGGTGTCCGTGATATTACCCTTTCGCTCGGTGCAGGGTTTGCTGTAGTGATTACGGGCAATATCGTTACGATGCCAGGTCTACCGGCTAAGCCAGCTGCTGAGGCACTATGGATGGATGAGGATGGCGTGATTCACGGTTTGGTGTAGATACAGTTTATGATCAGGCTTTTCCCTGTTGGTTTAGGGGAAAGCCTTTTTTGCGCGTTATAAGAAAGTATATCCTGAGGAGGCAGAACATAATGTCCTACGCCCATGGCAAAGCTAACGAGGTCGCAATCGGCAGCAGTGACGGAAAATGCTTAAAATTGTGAACAATCTGAGAATATAGGCGAAAAGACTTGCAATGTGATAAATATCACAATATAATCAATTTATAAAGTGAAATAAATCACAATTAACTCATCGGTGATCAGATATCTAATTTGGTCAGTCAAGCAATTCTAATATATAACCAGGTTGTCCATTTGAAGGAGGAAGAAAATAATGAAAGTAGCTGTCATTGGATGTACCCATGCCGGAACTGCCGCAATTGTAAATACTGCCAAGCTTCACCCGGAAGCCGAGATTACGGTTTATGAGCGTAATGATAATATTTCTTTCTTATCTTGTGGAATTGCTTTATACGTAGGTGGAGTGGTCAAGGACCCACACGGGCTGTTCTATTCTTCCCCTGAGAAGCTTGCTGAGCTTGGTGTAAAAACCAACATGCGTCATGAAGTGACCGTTGTGGATACGAAGTCCAAAACATTGCGTGTTCGCAATTTGGTAACCGGACAGGAGTTTGACGATACCTATGATAAGCTGATTATGACTACGGGATCATGGCCGATTGTACCGAAGCTCGAAGGGATTGAGCTGGAAGGCGTCTTGCTTTGCAAGAACTATGATCATTCCAATACCATTATAGAAAAAGCTAAACAAGCGAATAAAATCACAGTCGTAGGCGCTGGATATATCGGCGTTGAGTTGGTGGAAGCCTTCCAAATGAACGGAAAGCAAGTTACGCTGATTGATGGCGAAGATCGTATTTTGAATAAATATTTGGACCCAGAGTTTACTGCGCCGATCGAACAATCCTTTAAGGATCATGGTATTAAATTAGCGCTGAATGAGAAGGTAAGTTCTTTTGCTGGTGAAGGTGGTAAAGTTACCAAGGTTATCACAAGCGAAGGGGAACATGAGGCGGATCTTGTAATTCTCTGCATCGGCTTCCGTCCGAATACTGAGCTGTTAAAAGGTCAAGTGGATATGCTGCCAAATGGCGCAATTCTGGTCAATGATTATATGCAGACTAGTTGCCCAGATGTGTATGCCGCTGGTGACAGCTGCGCGATTCATTACAACCCTACGGGTAAGCACGCTTATATTCCACTGGCAACCAATGCAGTACGGATGGGCACTTTGGTCGCACGTAACTTAGTGAAAGAGACGATTCCTTATATGGGTACTCAAGGGACTTCGGGCATTAAGATTTATGAAGATAATATCGCTGCTACCGGTCTTACTGAAGAAGGGGCTAAGGCTGAAGGAATGGACGTAGAAACTACCATGATTATTGACAACTACCGTCCAGAATTTATGCCAACCTTCGAGCAGGTGCAATTAAAAGTGGTATTTGATCGCGCCACACGCCGCATTCTCGGAGCGCAAATCTTGTCCAAGACGGACTTGACGCAATCGATCAACACAGTATCTGTATGTATTCAAAATAAAATGACAATCGATCAGCTTGCCTTTATCGATTTCTTCTTCCAACCTCATTACAACAAGCCTTGGAACTTCCTGAATACAGTAGGCCTCGAATCGCTACCGGCATCAGTACCAAGTAAAGAGGCAGTAACCGTATAATTTATATGCCTGTGAACAATAAAGTTGGGTAAACCGGAGCCATATATGGCTCCGGTTTTTTGTGATTGAAGCTGGTACTATTTACCTTTAAAATAATATGGAGCCTGTTCTTACAAATGTAATTATGGATGCGCTTCGTTAAATTTGACATGTCAGTGAAAAGTTTCACTTAGTTTTTCATTAAGTGATAATTATCACGTTAATGTGTTTTATGACACGCTACAATGGTCGTAAAGGAACAAATTTTAAGTAAATAGATGAAGGGGATAGGAATCATGGCTTATAATAAACCGCAGCAGATTGCCGCAGTCACGGTCGAGAACGGCATAAAAAAGGCGCACAATCCTTTAAGCACCGTACTAATTCTGGGCTTTTTGGGAGGAGCGTTTATCGCGCTCGGATTTTTACTGGATATTCGCGTCATTGCTGGCGCACCACATGAATGGGGATCCATCGCTAACTTTATTGGGGCAGCTGTCTTCCCTGTTGGATTGATTCTAGTACTGCTTGCAGGGGGAGAACTGCTGACAGGCAATATGATGGCTGTGCCACTTGCTTTTATGGCGAAGAAGATATCCTTCTGGGAAGTGGTTAAGAATCTCGTATTGATTACCCTGAGCAATCTAGCGGGAGCTTTGTTTGTAGCTTACTTTTTCGGTCACGTGGTGGGTTTAACCTCTGACGGTGTGTATTTGGAAAAATTAGTGGAGATGGCAGGACATAAGCTTGAGGCAGACTTCTTGCCGGCATTTGTTTCCGGTATCGGTTGTAACTGGCTTGTAGCTTTGGCGGTATGGCTCTCCTATGGAGCAGATAACTTCAGTGGCAAAATCCTCGGTATCTGGTTCCCAACGATGGCTTTTGTAGCTATCGGCTTCCAGCACGTTGTAGCCAACATGTTCTTAATTCCGGCAGCTATTTTTGAAGGTTATTTTTCATGGGGAGAGTACTTCAACAATTTTGTTCCGGTATGGCTAGGAAACTTGACGGGCGGTGCGATCTTTGTTGCGGCAGCTTATTGGATGGCTTACCTGCGCAAAGAGCCTGCATCTATTCAGTCCGTGGACAGCATGTCCGGCAGCGGTGTAAAAAAACACGCCTAAACCTATCTTATAGAGCACTCCTTAGAATAGTTGAGGGGTGCTTTTTGCTGTATAGACAAATAAAATCCGCCGTGATGTATCCGAGCTCGGGGGAACGAATTCGGATGCACAGCGAATTTTAAAAGGGGGAGTGTTTCTAGGCTCTATTACCCCGACTTTGTAATAACGAAACACTTCATTATTGTTTAGTCTACTTTACGGACGACAGCGGCAACTATAAAATATAAATAGATAATAGAAATAGGGAGGAATGCGGACGTGAAAGGTGCTACTTTTTTCTCAGCTACGGCAGAAGTTAGTCCTAAATAAGAGGTAAAGTATACTGAGACTTTATCACGATAGCACGTCAATGCGTCCGCTTGCCCTGAACCCTGTTTTGGGATAATACTGGATGGAATAATGACACATATATTACAGGGGATGTACACTACTTATGAAGTTTTTACAGAATTATCCTAAAGAAGTTAAGATATTTTTAATTGCTAGTCTTATTAATGCAACGGGTAGTGCACTGATGTGGCCATTGGTTACAATGTATGTTTTTGATGAGCTTGGACGCAGCATGTCGGATGCCGGATTAGTGATTCTTATTCAATCAGTTGGAGGAATTGTGGGTCAACTACTCGGGGGCTCACTCTATCATAAGGTAGGCGTTAACCGGCTGATTGTTGGAGCGCTGGGCATGAATGCACTTGCTCTGTTCACTTTGCCGGCAGCAAGTAACAACTGGACGTTATTTATGGTCGCGATGGGACTGGTAGGGCTCTTTAATTCACTGTCCTTACCTGCGATTCAGGCATTTATCGGCTTTCGTTTTACGAAGCAGCGCGGAGAGCTGTTTAATGTTATTTATGTCGCTAATAATATTGGTGTAGCACTGGGTACGGCGTTAAGTGGTTTTTTGGCCGATATTTCTTATATGCTCAGCTTTGTGATGAACGGCGTAACTTCAGCGGTATTTGCGGTATTCTTTTTTGTATATCTCAAGAAAGTCGGAGGAGATTCTTCACAGGAGGTCGCAGAACACCAGAAGGCTGGTCCTGACAAACAATCTACCTGGAAGCTAATGGGGCATACACGAATTTATCTTTATATGGGTATTGCCTCGATGTTCCTACTATTAGGGAACTCTATCTGGAATACAGGGGTATCTCCGTTCATTATTTCTGAGGGCTGGCCTAAGAAGACTTATGGTTTTCTCTGGACGCTTAACGGAATTCTCATTTTTGCAGCTCAGCCGCTCGTAACAGTAATTAAACGCTGGTTCGCATCTACCTCAACGGCGCAAATGACAGTAAGTGCTCTATTTTATTTGGGTGGGTATGCTGTTCTTTTATGGATGCCGACTTATTCAGGTCTAGTGCTTGGGATGGTACTCGCTACGCTTGGGGAAATGCTGATATCTCCGGCCATGCCTTCCTTTATTTCGGATCATGCAGGTCGCAGTGCTCCTTTCTATTTAGGGCTAAGTGGAGGCATGGGGGCAGTCGGCAGGGTGATTGGACCATACTTAATGGGTAGGTTATACGATAGTGGAGGCTTAGCGCCTACCGCATGGTTGGCATGTGCGATGGCACTGCTGTCCGTAGGATTCTTTATCGTTCATGCATATATCAACCGCCGAGGAAATTCATTGGAGCGGTCAATAGGATAGTTGAGAGTTGAGCATAGTGGATTCAAATGATCTACTGTGAATTCTATAGAGGTGCAAGGCAAGGGGTGTACATCTTTATGAAACTTAGCAACAGGGATAGGTTTATAATAAGGTTCTCAGAGATTAAAGACGTGCGGGAACTGATTCATCTGGATCATATGATCTGGACGGAGAACACTAGCCCGGGGCCATTAATGTGGCGTTCCCAAGAGGATTATCTACTGAATGCTCCCCCGGGTTCGCAGCTAGTAGCACTAAAGGATGACAAGCTATGCGGATATGTTGGGTTTGGCTGCCCTAGTCGAATGGAGAGTAACAGGCATGTGTGCGAGGTCAATATTGCTGTTCATCCGGATTATCAACGTTTAGGTATTGGCCGGCAGCTCATAGAGGCTATTAAGGAACATGCCGCAGATAACGCCATTCGTAAGCTGCGTCTACGCGTATTATCCTGTAATGAATCAGCGCTTTCTTTTTATCGTAAATGCGGGTTTGTGGAAGAGGGACGTCTGCGGGAGGAGTTTTATCTTGGCGGTCGATATGTGGATGAAATCTTTATGTGCTGCATGCTGACAGGAGGAGAAGGATATGGAGATCATCTCGCTTAATGTGGGGCGGCCGGTAACAGTGGATTATCGGGGGAAACCTTTGGAGACTGGGATTTATAAAATGCCTGTCGAAGGATCAGTTCAGTTAAATACTAATGGTTTTATCGGAGATGGTCAGGCGGATCTGAAACATCACGGGGGCCCTGACAAGGCAGTTTGTGCCTACCCCATCGAGCATTATCCCTACTGGGAGCAGCAGCTTGGGAAGAAACTGGAATACTCTGCCTTCGGGGAAAATATAACAATTGCCGGCTTATTAGAGACAGATGTGTGCATTGGCGATGTGTACGAAATAGGTACCACTGTGCTGCAGGTCAGCCAGCCACGTTATCCTTGCTTCAAAATCTCACAAAAGCATGGCCCGGCAGATCTCCCGGCTCAAGTGCTGGACACTAGATATAGCGGATTTTACTTGCGTGTGCTTCGTGAAGGAAAGATCTCCACTGGAGATAAGATTGTCAAAAAAGAAAGTGGAGCTGGCGGTGCGTCCGTGGCGCATGTACTACATTTAATGCAAGTAGGGCTGCAAGAGGAAGCTGCACTGGCAGCTCTTGCGGAGCTAGAAACTCTCTCCGCCGTAGTGCGGAACAAGTTTCGAAAACAGCTGGGTCTGCCGGAGAGTTAAACACTATCTACAAACCAAAATAAGCCTGGAGGCGTATGCCTTCCAGGCTTATTTCTATTTATGAGCTTATATGTTGCTTGCTTAGCCTAACTTAACCGAGCAGCTGCCATTCACTACGTAATAAACCGTATACGGCATGGTTGACGTAGCCGTCAGGCAGTTTCTCTGACTGTCTAATCACACCCTCAAGGACAAAACCAAGCCGTTCCGGGATCGCCCGGCTGGAAACATTTCCGGTCGCGCAGCGAATTTCTACACGTTGCAGCTCCATTTCCAGTAGTGCATAGTCTACTAGAACCCGACAGGCACTGGTCATATACCCTTTACCTTCATATCCTTCACCCAGCCAGTAGCCGATCCCAACAGATCGGTTATGCCAGTCAATCTGGTGATACCCAATAACACCGGCGAGCTCACCGCGAACCCATAGTCCAGCGGTAAAAGCACCATTGTCAGTGCTTTGTTTAACCGCATTTTTGATGAAATTTAGAGTGTGGGCCTGTTCCGTAACGGCATCCACCCAAGGGAGCCATTGTCGTAGTCGTTCCCGTGAGTGCTCTACTAACGCGAACATGTGCCGAGCGTGCTCTGGCATTAGCGGCTTTAACATCAGCTCTTCATCAATGACATAATTAAACAAGCGGTTGCCTCCTTTTCGGCACAAGGCCTTATGTATGATTATGGATTATTTCTTATGATTATCATGCTACTCCATCGCCCTGACAGAAGTCAAAAGGTCTAAAGACACTAAAAAATGATCCGTGCCTTGTGCCCCCTTTTATTGAACAATCTACGGTTAACGGGTATATTAGTAGGAAACATGTTTATACAAGAAGTAGTGTAACACTACAGAATGAAAGGTTGATAGCTGTGGAGAACCGTAGCACCCCCTCCAATTTTATTAAGAATGTTATTACCGAAGACCTCCGTACCGGTAAAGTAAAGGAAGTTATCACACGCTTTCCGCCGGAGCCGAACGGTTATTTACATATCGGACATGCCAAGGCGATCTGGATTAACTTTACACTGGCGGACGAGTTCGGTGGCAAGACTAACCTGAGATTTGACGACACGAATCCGGCTAAAGAGGATACGGAATATGTAAACTCGATTCAGGAAGATGTAAAGTGGCTCGGTTATGAATGGGAAGAGCTGCGTTTTGCATCTGATTATTTTGAGGAAATGTACAAACGTGCCGAATTATTAATTACAAAGGGCAAAGCCTATGTCGATGACCTCAGTGCGGATGAAATTCGTCAATTGCGTGGAACGCTGACGGAACCAGGAAAGAACAGTCCGCATCGTGATCGTAGTATCGAAGAGAATTTGGATCTGTTCCGGCGTATGCGTGCAGGCGAATTCAAGGACGGTGAGAAGGTTCTTCGCGCCAAGATTGACATGGCGTCACCGAACATTAACCTGCGTGATCCTGTAATTTATCGGATTACACATGCACATCACCATAACACAGGCGATAAATGGTGTATCTACCCAATGTATACCTTCGCTCATCCGTTAGAAGATGCTATTGAGGGGATTACTCACTCCCTTTGCTCGCTCGAATTTGAAGATCAACGTCCATTCTACGATTGGGTTGTAGCGGAATGTGAGATGCCAGCTGTCCCTCATCAATATGAATTTGGTCGTCTGAATCTGGCTCAAACGATGACTAGTAAGCGTAAGCTGAAGCTGCTTGTAGACGAAGGACATGTGGATGGTTGGGATGATCCACGGATGCCTACGATTTCTGGTCTACGCCGTAGAGGATATACGCCGGAAGCGATTCGTAAATTCGTGTATGAAGCGGGTATCTCTAAGAGTCAGGGTCTGGTGGACCTGCAAATGCTGGAGCACTTTATCCGTGAGGATCTTAAGCTAACTGTACCGCGTACTATGGCTGTGTTACGACCGCTTAAGGTTGTTATCACCAATTATCCTGAAGGTCAAACAGAATGGCTTGAAGCGGAGAATAATACAGAGAATGAGGAAATGGGCGTACGTCAAATTCCGTTCTCGCGTGAAATTTATGTTGAGCGTGATGACTTTATGGAGAATCCGCCGAACAAATATTTCCGGTTGTTCCCTGGTAATGAAGTACGTCTGAAGCATGCTTATTTCATCAAATGTAATGAGGTTATTAAGGATGAGAATGGCGAGGTAGTGGAGCTGCATTGTACGTATGATCCAGAAACGAAGAGCGGAAGTGGATTTACAGGCCGCAAGGTAAAAGGTACGTTGCACTGGGTTGAAGCTAGCCAAGCGGTTTCAGCGGAATTCCGTCTATACGAGCCTCTGATTTCTGCTGAAGAAGCGGATGAGGCTGTGGAGGTTGAAGGTTTAGATTCCTCGGTAGAGAAATCGGAGCCTAGCTTCTTAGATCAGCTTAATCCTAAGTCCATAGAAATTCTGCAAGGGTTTGTTGAACCTGCGCTTAAGGATAGCGTGGCTCAGGATAAATTCCAGTTCTTCCGTCATGGCTATTTTAATGTGGATAGCAAATATTCGGCGCCTGGACATCTCGTATTCAATCTTATCGTTTCACTGAAGAGTTCATTTCAGCCTCCTAAACAAGGCTAAACAGATAAATTAATCAAGGTAACAACAAAAAGCAGGCTCAAACGTCCCGAATAGGTACGTTTGAGCCTGCTTTTTGTTGAATTATAACGCTTCGATGTCGAAGATCTCTTCATCTTCCTCTGAAGGGGGGCGATACCCTCCACGGCTAACAAAGAGCCACATGAAACCAAAGCCAAGCGTTCCAATAAGCGTCAAGAATACACCCGTCTGATACATGCTTTGTGCACCCAGATACTGATACATCCAACCTCCGAGAATACCTCCAATGAAACCGGATATCCCACTCCAGCTTAGGGTGTAGAGCGCTTGTCCGGAAGAGCGATAAGGACGTGGAATCAGGAGCATCGTCAATTGGGTACCTACATAGAAAAAGCCGCCGAACGTTATGCAGTGTAAAATTTGAATGAACACCACTTGAAGGGCAGTAGTCGCATCAGCCATAAACCACCAACGCAGAACGAACAAACCACTGACCAATGCAAGCCAGCCGAGCAGAACAGAAATTTTACGTTTCAGGAACCGGTCACAGAGAACGAATACGCCTACCTCTAAAATGGAGGAGAGGAATACGGCAAGACCAATCATTTTTTTAGAGCCGCCCAGATCCGTAATATACAAGGATATAAATGTGGTGTTCATAGTGTTTGGAATGGATACCAGAATACCAAACAATAAAAAGCACAAGAAAAAAGGATTGAAAATCAACTTACTTAAGCCCTTATACGGCATCGGAGCTCTCATAATGGTATGGTTAATTTTAGGCAATACAAGAACGGATAGGATTGATGCACCTAGTAACGCTGTAAGCAGATAGGTCAAGATGGATACATCAGCCCAATCCAGGATAAAGCCGGCGACAATCGCAATCAGTGCCCACCCTATTGAACCCCAAAGCCGGAAAGAACGGAAGCGCTGATTAGTTCCATCAATATAGCTGAGAATCATCGTGTTGCTTTGAGCAAATAGTGGTCCTTGGAAGAAATAGAACAAAATAATGGCGTTGTAGATCGTTTCATATGTATTTGCTCGAAACATAAACTGTGAGAACACTAGCGTTCCGAATAACATTAGCAAAACGATACGCCGTATATTCTGAGAACGGTCTGTTAAGAACGCCCAAAATGGATTTGCAAATATGGATACTAGCGCTCCCATAGAGAATAAGACACCAATCTCTAATTTGTTCATCCCTACATCCAGCAGGTATAGTTGAAAGAAGCTGGTGAAGAGGACCATGGTTCCATATACAAAAAAATTGAACCATTTTAAAGACGTGATAGAAGATGGAATAACGCCTTTTCGCAAATGGTTCACTCCTTTCTCACTAAATATCTTGCATGGAGTAGAGTGGCCAATAGTAGGCCCTTCTATCACTGTAACACGTGTTGAAAAGGGATACAAACACCCTTTTTTACTTTTTTACATTATTTTGGGTTTTATTTATGTTTGAGACGATAAGCGACAAAAAATGCGTGAACGCGTGCGTAGAAGGTACAAACGCTAAGTGTAACGGGCGTTATTTTGGCCTATGACTATTCCCGCAGGATGGGAAATGACAAGGCAGTATTGTCTGATCGGCGCGTTTAACTTCAGTTTACAATCTGCAGATAGGATGGGTGTAAGGCGAGAAAGATAATACTAGCTTTTCTCGTAGAGCTATTAAGAAAAGGGGAGTCATTGTCATGAAGAAATCCGAATCCAAGCGAAAGATGGCGCTGAAGCCGTTCTTAACGCTACTAAGAGAAACCAAGCCTTCATACGGCTTATTGGCTATAGCCATTGCGTTAAGCATGATATCGACATTGGTTAGTCTGGTCATCCCGATGTTCACTAAGAACTTGGTGGATGGCTTCTCTCTGGCCTCCGTGAGCAAGCTGCAGATTGCGGGTATAGCAGCTGCGTTTATTGCGCAGACCATTGCGGGAGGGATCTCTATCTATCTGCTCAATTATGCAGGTCAGAAGATGGTTGCAGGTCTGCGGGACCGACTGTGGCGTAAATTTCTAGTTCTGCCTGTGGCTTATTATAATGACAACCGAACGGGAGAAAGTGTCAGCCGCATGACGAATGATACAGGGATCATCAAAACGCTGATTTCTGAACATCTAGCCAGCTTATTTACCGGAGTGATTTCCATTGTAGGTTCGATCTCAGTTCTGCTATTTTTAAATTGGAAAATGACACTTGTTCTATTCACTGTTCTTCCACTTTCTGCGCTGATACTAGTACCACTTGGGCGGCAGATGTACAAAATTTCCAAGGGAATGCAAGATGAGACAGCTTCTTTTACTGCTACACTTAGTGGTGTTTTATCTGAGATCCGTCTGGTCAAATCCTCAGGCGCAGAGAAAAAAGAGTACGAGGCAGGCAAGAATGGAATTATGAACCTGCTTTCCTTTGGTATTCGTGAAGGCAAGATTAGCGCGATGATCAGTCCACTCGTCTCCTTTGTTTTTATGATGCTGCTTGTGGTCATTATCGGTTATGGTGGGATGCAGGTATCTTCCGGCGTCTTGACGGCTGGAGAACTGGTCGCCTTTATTCTTTATCTTATTCAGATTATTATGCCACTTACTCAACTGACTACGTTCTTCACACAGATTCAGAAGGCTAAGGGTGCCTCAGAGCGTATTATTGAGACCTTGGCAGCAGAAGAGGAAGTATATGAGGGACAGGAAGAGGCAAATGGCACAGAAGGTCCGATCTCAGTAGAGGGACTAAGCTTTGGATATAAAAATGGTGAGAAGGTATTGAATGATGTAAGCTTCCAGATGCTTCCTGGTCAGGTGACGGCTATTGTCGGACCGAGCGGGGGCGGTAAGACCACGTTGTTCTCGTTGCTAGAACGTTTTTACGAGCCTCAGTCAGGTCTGATAAAGCTGGGTGACAAGCCAGTGTCTACATTCTCATTGCGTTCATGGCGGAAGCTTATAGGGTATGTCTCGCAGGAAAGTCCACTGTTGGCGGGTACGATTGCTGAGAATTTAACCTATGGATTGGATCGTGACGTTAGCAGGGAGGAGATGCACGCAGCAGCAGCAATGGCTTATGCAGATGGTTTTATTGATGCACTTCCTGAAGGATATAATACGGATGTCGGCGAAAGAGGCGTGAAGCTGTCTGGTGGACAGCGGCAACGGATTGCTATTGCTAGAGCACTGCTGCGGAACCCGAAGATTCTTATGCTTGATGAAGCCACTTCCAGTCTGGATAGCCAATCAGAAGCCGTGGTGCAGAAGGCACTGTCCAATCTGATGAAGGGTCGGACTACGATTGTAATTGCGCACCGTTTGGCTACTGTTGTAAATGCAGAGCAGATTATTTTTATGGAAAAAGGTCAAATTACCGGAATGGGAAGTCATGAGGAACTACTGGAAAACCATGAGCTGTATCGTGAATTTGCCACCCAGCAGCTACAGATGAATAACCCCGAGGTTCAGGACATTGAAGAGGAGGCTCCAGTGCTACATGACAAAAATACTAGTAGTGGACGACGATCCGCACATCCGCGAATTGGTAGAAGTATTTCTGAGAGCTGAAGGAATGGATGAGATCTATGGAGCTTCCGATGGACTGGAGGCTCTTCAGATTCTGGAAGGTAATAACATAGATTTAGCTATTATTGATGTGATGATGCCCAACATGGACGGCTGGGAGCTATGCCGGCGGATGCGCCAGAACTATGATTTCCCGATTTTAATGCTGACAGCCAAAGGGGAAACCTCACAAATTGTAAAAGGCTTTGAGCTGGGTAGTGATGATTATTTAGTCAAGCCATTTGAGCCGGTTGTACTTATTGCGAGAGTAAAGGCGCTGCTTAAACGATATCAGATTTCTGCCGCGCAAAGTGTGACCGTAGGCCGATTGCGTATGAATCGCAAAACCTACGAGGTCTCTTCAGAGTATGGGGAAATTACCTTGCCGCTTAAGGAATTTGAGCTGTTGTTTAAGCTGGGCAGCTATCCGGGGCAAACATTGACAAGAGACAGGCTGATCGAAGAAATTTGGGGTTATGATTTTGAAGGGAATGAGCGGACACTCGATGTGCATATCAACCGCTTGCGTGAACGGTTCAATCAGGATAACTATGGATTCGTTATTCGTACGATCCGTGGTCTAGGGTATCGGTTGGAGGGGCATGCATGAACTTGTTTAAAGATATTGTGAAGCATGTTTTGATGTTTATTCTCTTTCTTGCTGCAGCTGCGCTTTGCTGGACTGCGGCTTATTTTCTAATGAACCAAGTGAATGCTGCATATGGCTGGCCTTCCTCAAAGTATGTTTTGCAATTGGTCACCTTTCTAGTTGGTTTTGTGATTTTACTGCTGGTCTTTTTCTTATTTTCTATTTTCTTTCGTGGCTGGGAACGTGTCTTTTATAAATCGGTTATTGAAGGAATTCGCCGTATTTCCAAGGGAGACTTTGATGTTGTACTTGAACAAAATAGGGAATACCGTGAATTCGGCGAAATTGTAGAGAGTATTAACGAAATGGCTAGTGAGCTGAGTCAGATGGAAACCATGCGCCAGGATTTTATCTCCAATGTATCACATGAAATTCAATCCCCGCTAACCTCCATTCGAGGGTTTGCGCTTGCGCTGCAGGACGAAACCTTAAGTATGGAGAGTAAGAGGCACTATATTGATATTATTGTGGCTGAGAGTACCCGCGTATCTGGGCTCAGTGATAATTTATTGAAGCTATCAGCGCTCGAATCGGGTAATTTTCCGTTTGAAAATCAGGTTTATCGTCTGGACAAACAGCTTAGAGATACAATTCTGGCTTCTGAGCCACAGTGGCTGAAGAAAAATATTGAGGTAGAGGCCGAACTGGAAGAAGTGAATGTAACTGCGGTAAAAGATTTAATGACCCAGGTCTGGACCAATCTTCTTCATAACAGCATTAAATTCACTCCCGAGAATGGATGTATTCATATCAAGCTTCGAACGGTAGATGAGCGGGTAGAGGTGGAGATTCTAGATAGTGGGATTGGTATCTCTGAAGAAGACTTACCTCGCATCTTTGATCGCTTCTATAAGGCAGACAAAGCTAGAACAGCAAGCGGGGGCGGTAGTGGCCTGGGCCTATCACTGGTTAAGAAGATCGTTGAGCTGCATAACGGTAAAGTAACCGTGGCCAGCCGACCGGGTGAAGGAACGGCTTTTGTAGTGAGCTTGCCAATGCCAAAGAAATAAATCGGCATTGTTTATGAAAATATGAATATTTACATAAACATGCAACAAAATCCGACATGTCTTTACAATTTTCTACTATTCTAAATATAGAATCTACGAAAATCCAAAAGACATCGGAGGATTAATCATTTTGAAGAAGAGCAAAATTCGCGTTTTTCTAACTAGTTCGCTTGCCGTATTATTGTTAGCACCCAACTTTTCATTACAGACAGTTTATGGTGCTTCAGGAGAATCAGCGCCTGATATCACGTTTACAGCCTCTGAACATTCAGGGAAATGGATGACAGGTGAATACCATGCACATACGTTTGAATCGAACGATGCTCAGGAGTCATTGAAAAGTGTGCTCGATGCTGCATTTGAACAGAATGGTTTTGACTGGATGGCACTGGCTGATCACCTTCGGGTATCTGACCGGGATGATGAAGGGGTGAATCTCCCTGGCGGCTCCATTCCGATGTCTCAAGGTATTGTGGATTATCAGAATGAGAAAATTAAGAAGTTACAGGCAGAAGGCAAATATGCTGGGAAAATCATTTTTTCAGGCTTTGAGTGGGATATGCCCCAATACGATCATGCTGCAGTTGGGATTGTTACAGATCATCCAGGGTCCGCAGAAGCTTTGAAGGCTATTAATCAATTTGAATATTTATTTACTAATCGTGATGTAAGTATGTTCGATCCGGCAGATGTGGCTAAGTGGAGTGCGGCGGATACGAGAGCTTTTTCTACAAAAGAAGATACTCGCACAGCTATGAAATGGCTCAGTAGTCATTATCCAGATAGCTATGTACTGATCAATCACCCCTCCAGAAAAAATGGTACAAGCTCGGAGCTTAAAATAGAGGATATCCGTGACTTTAACAATATCGATCCGAATCTTGTCTTCGGCTTTGAAGGTATGCTGGGCAATCAGATGGCGAGTGACCGGGGAGAGACGCCTGAGACTTACGGAGGTACAGACGTCAAGGTTGCGCAGCTTGGAGGAATGTGGGACGCACTGCTGGGTGAGGGACGCAGATTTTGGAATTTTGCTAACTCTGATTTTCATTTCAAAACAAAAAATGATCAATTTTCCAGCGGTTACTGGCCTGGTGAATATTCCAAGAACTATACCTGGGTGGATGGCTCCGATATTAACGCTGTCGTAGATGGCATGCGGTCAGGGAAGTCCTTCTCTGTTTTTGGGGATCTCATCAACGCATTAGAGTTTAAAGTGTCTGGAGATGGACAAGAGGAAGAAATGGGTGGCGAACTGGACGTAAAACAAGGCGACGACCTAGAGCTTACGATCCGTTTCAAAAGTCCACCGCAAAATAATAATGGCGACGCCGTTAAGGTAGACCATGTAGATTTGATCTCCGGTGAAGTCCATGGCAAGGTTGATCCAGGTACACCTGATTACACCAAAGCGACTAACGATACAACAAAAGTGTTGAAACGCTTCACAAGCGAGGACTGGACTACAGATTCCGAAGGCTACAATGTTATTAAGTATAAGTATAAGGTAGAGGCAGCGGACAAGGATCGTTATTTCCGGTTAAGAGGGACTAACCTTGGAACTGATGTTGCGGGAGAAACGGTTAACGGTGAACCGCAGATTGATCCAAAAAATAATACCGTCGATAACCTGACTCGTTTCGAAGAAATCAACGCCCGTAATTATAGTGATATGTGGTTTTATTCCAATCCGATTTTTGTGGATGTGGAGTCGTACAGCGATCAGCAGGCAGTTAACGATACTATGACTGCATTAGATCTAGGAGACACAAGCGCAGTAACTTCTGATCTAACGTTGCCTACCGAAGGCAAACACGGGACAAGTATTGTGTGGAAAAGCTCCAATCCGGTTCTAATGACGAACGAAGGTAAAATCATCTACCAACCTAAGAAGGATACGAAGCTGACCTTAACAGCTACAATTCAGCGGGGATTGGCTACGGAAACGAAGGCTTTTGAAGTAACGCTAAGCGGAGATGATAGTATCACCCCATTGGCGCTTCATAGCACATTAAAGACTGAGAACGGACAAGCTTATTTAAGTGGTGACTGGACGAATCAGAGTGTTTCGGTAACCGTGTATGCTAGCGTATATATTCCTGGTGCAGATGTATCCATTCAATTAGCGACTGATGTAAACGGAAATTTCCTGCCCTATGAAAGTGGGAAAGTGGTTGAGATTTCGGAAGAAGGCCAACATCAACTGCAATTCAAGGCAACAGATTCTTTAGAAAATAAGACAACATTGCCGCTTGCTGTGAATATCGATCGTACAGCACCTGTGATTACCCTGAAGGGGGATAGCCGTCTTAGTCTGACCCAAGGGGATGACTTCAAGGACCCGGGCGCAGACGTTACTGACAAGGTTGGGATCGCAGGCTCTATCCTGGTGACAGGAACAGTGGATGTTCAGACTCCAGGAACCTATACACTGAAGTACAATGCGACAGATTTGGCTGGCAATGCAGCTACTGAGATTGTACGCACAGTAGTTGTAACTGCGGGCACTAGCAGTGGAGGGGGGAATAATAACGGAGGAGGCAACGGACCAGTTGCAACTCCAGCTCCTACCGCGGCGCCATCTACTACAGAGAAGCCTTCTACAACTCCGCATGTGGAATTGGAGGTAAAAGCACAGCAGGGAGGAACGGGCACACTTAAAGACGTGGGCAGCTTTACGATTCCGGCTGGAGCGTTGTCTGGTAACAGCGAAATTGCCTTTTCGGTTATTGCTGCTGATGAGACGCCAGTAATGGGCGCTCTCCAGGCTGTGAGTGCAGCAGTAGAGCTTACTAGTGACAAGGCAGGCATGCTCAATAAGCCTGTGGAACTGTCCCTCAATTACGATGCGACCAAGATTACATCGGGGCATAAAGCAGCTATCTACTATTACAACGAACAGCTTAAAAAGTGGATTTATGTTGGTGGTCAGAGTCAAACGGGTGGGACTATAACTGCAAGCTTAAATCAGCTTGCCAAATATGCTGTGTTTAATTATCAGGCCCCATCGATTACCGATTTGAATACTCATTGGTCCACGGCGTTTACAGACCGTCTAATCGGTATGGGCGTCATGAAAGGGTACGAGGATCATACCTTCCGTCCGGATGAGGATGTTACTCGGACACAGTTCGCTTCTATGATTGTACGGGCGCTTGGTTTGCAATCAACAGGTAGCACAGTGAAATTCGCGGATCAAAGTGCGATTCCAGCTTGGGCTGCAGATGATGTAGCAGCGGCGGTAAATGCCGGAATCCTTCGTGGATATGATGTGAACGGCAAAATGTTCTTCGAGCCTTCAGAAAAGATTACCCGTGCCGAAATGTCAGTTATGCTCGCGAATGCTTTGAAGGCTAATGCCCATAAGCAAACGGATAAAGAGGGGGACTTCGCGGATATTACCTCCATTCCACAATGGGCACAGGCATCTGTAAAAGCGGGTGTTGAAGCGGGTATTTTGGGTGGATTCGAGGATAACACATTCAGATCTGAGAACAATGCTACAAGAGCGGAGGCAGCAACGACGCTTTACAAGCTGCTCGAGGCTCTATATCTATAATAGTGGATGGTGAAGGCTATCCTTTAATCTCTAAATGAAACGCCGCTTTTCCCAGATGGCTTGGGGAAAGCGGCGTTTTTAATGAGACGGACTAGCCTCCAATTTGAGACATACGCCGAGCCGTCGGCGTGTGGCTTTGTGCTTTTTTCTCCAAGGCTAATGCCATTTCGTGGTTATGTGGCTTGTTACCCAGAGCTTTGCGGAATAAGGCCTGCACTGCTGCGGGATCGCTTATTAGGGGGCGGACATTGTACTCATCTTCCCAATACAGACAAGCTTTGATATGGCCATCTGCTGTTAGTCTTAGTCGATTGCAGTTATCGCAAAAGTGATCGCTTACGGGATGGATTAATCCGAACGTTCCTTGCGCTCCAATAACCCGCCGATTCTGGGAAGGGCCATTACCAGATGGCATCTCAGCTTCCTCGGTTTCCCAGCCGGCTGCAGTACAAGCTTCTATTACAGTTTCCAGCGGCAGATAGGATTGGCGCCAAGAATCAGTAGCACTTCCGATGGGCATATATTCAATAAAACGTACATTTAGTGGACTGTTCAACGTAAGGGAGATGAAGTCTTTGATCTCGTCATCATTAATCCCTTTCATCAATACAACGTTAAGCTTGATCGGCTCCAGCCCGGCAGCTTGTGCTGCCTCGATCCCCTTTAGTACCTTGGAGACCTCACCGCCGCGTGTAATCATAGAGAAGCGATCTTGCCGTAAAGAGTCCAGACTGATATTCATCCGTGATAACCCGGCTTCTTTTAGCAGCGCTGCTTTAGCTGGAAGCATTAATCCGTTCGTAGTCAGTGAAATATCGTCGATTCCCGGAATGGCGGATATCATAGTTACTAACTTCTCCAGGTCTTTGCGTACAAGAGGTTCTCCACCTGTTAGCCGTACCTTGCGTAATCCAAGTGGTGCTAGCGATTCCACAACTGCGGTGATTTCCTCATAGCTCAGAATCTCGTCCTGCGGCTGGAATTCCATCCCTTCCGCTGGCATACAATAAATGCAACGCAGGTTGCAGCGGTCGGTAACCGAAATGCGGATGTAGTCATGTAAACGTCCAAAAGGGTCCATCAGCGGCTCCATAGCGTTGCTCCCTTCATTTGTTGGTGTTTTGAATGCTTCCCGCCTTAAAAGGAGGCGAAGGTGTTTATACTTGTTTAGAATTTTAAAGATCGCTCGCGGGTACGTCAATGAGTAAACTATTGAACGGGTTAAGCTCCCCCTATTTGAATAAGGAGGGTTGTGATTTAATTGCATAATAATGGACAAACTAAATAGAATGACAAAGCCGAAATAGACTTGCGAAAATGTGACAAAAGTACGACAAATGAAGTGATTAGTCATAGAATGCTCACGGAAAGCGTTTTTAATATCCGATATAATCTAGGTGCGGATTACTTTTACGTTCACTTTTGCGAAAACAGAAAGGATACCGGAAATTGCACGTCGATCATGTGACGGTGTGTGACCGGGAAACCCAATGAGGAGGATTTGCAAAATGACTATGCAAACTGTTCCATCGCTCGCCGTGCCGGAGGCATTTAGCCATTGGTTGGAAAGTCGGGGATTAATATATCAGCTTTTAGTGGATTTTTTGGGTAGAAAACCATCACTCTCACTTGTGGCTCAGTGGAGCCGCAATCGCAAGATGAGTGTTGCTGCAGAGATGACGGAAGGCGGACGGGAACTGAAGCGCTATCTGAGTCAGGAACCGAATAAGCTACCCCATATATGTGAGAAAGAGACCCAAGAGTATAAACGGCTTATGCACGAACAGACAGTAAGCTCTTTTAAATTACGTGAAGCTGCTATTCTGGGTCGTTCTGAAGATTTCTGCAACGTGCTTGCTGATGTGTATACTTCCGCAGGAATTGTATTTAACAAATGTAATGGTGAAGCTGATGATCATATTGCTATCGAGCTGGAATTTATGGCAGTAATGCATGAGCGGATGTTGTACAATAGCTTCTCAATTAGAAGTGCTATGGATCTACTTGATATTCAGGTAGCCTTTTTGGAAGATCATTTACTGCAATGGACTCCACAATTCTGTGAGAAGTTAAATGCAGCAACGAATAGTACGTTGTATTTGGGGCTTTCCCATATGCTCGCTGAGTTTCTACCCCTTGATCTGCAAATGCTGCGTTCCTGGAGAGCTTCGCTGGAGAGCAGTGCAACAGCAATGGTATAACAACACTATAATGCAGAGCCCGGTCTATAAATTAGGTCGGGTTTTTCTTGCTGTGGAAGTGTAAATAGTGATTTAAATGGAGGTCCAAGTAAAAAAGAAGCTGCCCCAAAAGTAGTATTCACTACTTTGGAAACAGCTTCTTCATTTAGCAGGTGTACTTGATATGCATCAAGTGTTCTAGTCAATTACCTTTTTACTGCGGAATTTCATCAGGAATTCATACACGACTGGCACTACTACAAGTGTCAGCAGTGTGGAGCTGATCAAGCCGCCGATAACGGTAACGCCTAGCCCTTTGGAGATGATCCCTGCACTGTTTTCAAGTCCTGTAACCAGTGGCAGCAATGCACCAATCGTTGCAAGTGCAGTCATCAGGATTGGACGTAAACGTGTGCCGCCTGCTTCAAGCAAGGCTTGACGTGTGGTCATTCCTTCTTTTTCCTTATGAATAACGCGGTCGATGAGGACAATCGCATTCGTGACTACGATACCAATCAACATCAGCGCACCCATGAGGGAGGAGACGTTTAAGGTTTCCCCAGCGATCAGAAGGGCTACGAGTACCCCGATAATGGTGAAAGGAAGTGAGAACAGGATAGCAAATGGAGCTAATCCACCGCCAAACGTAACCACAAGCACGAAGTATACAATGGCAATAGCCGCCGCCATAGCAATACCTAATTGACCAAATGTGTCATTGATCTGCTCGGTTACACCACCGAAGCTAACTGTCACGCCATCAGGTAATTCCATAGCATCTATTTTTTCCTTCACGAGGTTTGAAGCACTATTGACGTCACTTGAAATAATCTCGGCAGTGACATCCACCTTCATTTTACCGTCCATCCGAGTAATCGAGTCAGGGGAAGAGCCGTTTTCAATTTTAGCGACTTGCCCGATTGGCACGGAAATGCCTAGTGGTGAAGTCAATGTAGCCTCTTCCATTTCTTTAATACTCTTATACGTTTCTTTATCAGTTTCGATATAGACTTTGTAGTTCTTGCCGTCCATTTCTACTTCTGTGAGTACTGGACGTGTACCTGCAGGAGCAAGCTTCATCGCAATTTGTCCCGCTGTAAGTCCAAGGGAGCTAAGCTTTTCTTGATCCGCTACAATCGTATATTGATCGTAAGCTTCTTTGAGACTTGTTTCGCCATCCTTGAAATTAGTGGTGTCAGCCTGTACGATCTTGGCGATCTCATCCGCTACCGGCTTAATTTGATCTAGTTCGTCTCCGAATACATTCACGGTTAACGTGCTTCCACCCATACCTCCGCTCATCATCGCGGACATATCGCCCCACACACCATCTGGGACTTCTGCGGTTAAGCCTTCGATCAACTTCTCTTTTACATTTTCGAAATCAGGAGTATTACTATCGTAAACGATGAAAAAGAGTCCTGAGTTGCTGGATCCGCCCATACCCATCGGGCCGCCGCCACCAATGGAATATTGCATTTTATCTACATGCTGCTGCGCTAAAATATATTTCTCAGCTTTCAGGCCTTGTTCTTGAACTTCTTCAGTTCTTTGTCCAGCCTTCGGTGAGTAGGTTAGCATAACCGTTTTATCCTCTTGGGAAGGCATAAAGCTAACGCCGATAGGCTTGATCAGGAACAAGCTGCCCGCTAGGAGCAGAACCGCTACTCCGAACGTAACGAGTTTATGGGAAAGACACCAGTTCAGAATCTTTTGGTAACCGGCAGACATTCTGTCTGGTTTCTCACTATGCGTCTTCTTACCTTTCAATCCGTTGCGGAACAGGGAGTGTGCCATTGCAGGAACCAGGGTAATCGCAACTACCAACGAAGCGAGCAGGGCGAAGACCATGGTTAAAGCGAAAGGCAAGAACAGCTCTCCAACCATACCACTTACTAGAGCAAGCGGTAAGAATACCGCGATGGTTACAATCGTAGAGGACATGATTGGTACGAACATTTCACGAGTGGCTGCACTGATTAATTCCCGGCCTTTTAGCTTCTCGCCAGATAACGAGAGTCGCCGGTATATGTTCTCTATGACTACAATCGAGTCATCGACTACCCGTCCGATGGCAACGGTCATCGCTCCAAGGGTCATCATATTCAGTGTGATATCCATTTGACGCAGACATAACACTGCGATCAGTAGTGATAATGGAATTGAGATGATAGAAATGATCGTCGAACGAATATTCCGCAGGAAGACCAAAATGATAATTACTGCGAAAAGGGCACCAAATACTGCCTTGGACAGCATTGTATTTACGGAGTCCTCAATTGGCTTACCTTGGTCAAGCAGAACTGTTAGATCGATGCCTTTATATTGTGCTTTTAATTCTTCAGTTTTGTCTTTAACGCCATTTACGACATCAACAGTGTTGGCATCATTGGCTTTGACAATCTGGATACCGATCGATTCTTTACCATTCGTACGGGAGATAGATTCAGAATTCCCAACAACCTCAATCGTGGCAAGCTCTCCCAGCTTCACGGTTGGCAATCCCATATTTGCAGCTCCGCCAGCAGCGCCTGCACCAGCAGCACTTCCAGCACCTGCATCGGCAGCGCCAGCTCCAGGAGCCCCAGCGCCAGCAGCACCAGCAGCACCAGTTGGCATTACTGGAATGGTCACATTTTTAAGATCTTCAACGGTGGTGATGTTGCCATCCACGACAACTGCCTTTTGAGCTTTGTCCATCTCGAACAGTCCTAGTGGAACACGGAGGGAAGAGCCTTGAATGATCCCTTTAACCGTATCTTCGGTCAGTCCGTATTGCTTGAGCTTCTCTTGATTGAACTTAAGCGAAACTTCTTTGACGTATTGTCCAGAGATTTGAATAGAAGCAACACCCTCAACATCTTCAAGGGCAGGGCGAATATCGTTCTCGGCAATACGGGTTAGTTCCTCGAGATCTTCTGAATCCCCATTCGATAAACTAAGGGAGACGACAGGCATTGAGCTAAGGCTAAAACGGGAAATGGAAGGCTTTTGCACATTGTCTGGCAATGAGACCTCATTCAGCGCTTCGCGAACAGCTGCTGTAGCATTATCCAGATTCGTTCCATAATCAAACTCGATTTGGATACTGGAGGCATTCTCCAGAGAAGTGGAGGTGATTGTTTTTACACCATCCACATTGCGTAGCTTTTGCTCCAACGGTTTACTGACGTCATTAACGACGCCTTCTGGTGCAGCCCCCGGATAAATAGTTGTTACGCTAAGATAGGGTATACTAATATTAGGTAAGGTTTCTTGCTTCATTGTCAGTCCGCTATACAAACCGGCAAATACAATAATTATCGTCAGAAGCCAAATGGCAAATTTGTTCCTGAGCGAGAAATTAATTAAGCTTTTCATAAGTGTTGTTTCTGCTCCTCTCGGGCCTTTTCTTTACGAAATAGGGCGCCATTTTGAAAATTTATAATACTCGCTATCCATGTTCTTCTCTCTCACGAACTCTTTATAGAGCAATTAACGAAATAAGCATGAATGATTTGAAAAAGAAGTAACCAGCTTTCTCAATTCTTCCAACGGTCTAGTGAGCTCTGAGCAGGATTGGAGGTTGGACAACATCCCCTGTATGATTGCTTTGCGTGGGTGTGGTAAGAGAACTTCGCCTTCTAGAATGTTGAGTGATTCCAGCAAATCGGCTGACTCTTCCGGTTCTATACTATCTAATTTACTAACCACAGTCTTCATGTCCTTAATGATCTGCAGTGGATTCTTGCGCTTACTCTCCTCATTCTCCTCCATCCAGCTTGCAAGAATGGTAGAGTTGATGAGAGGGGCCTGCTTACTTGTAAGAAGTCCAGCTACAATAATATCTAGCAGATTCATTAGATGATCAGCCATAACGGCAAGGGACAAGTGGGTATCCTGACGAAAAATAACCGCAATATATGACTTGATTAGTCCATGACCTACAATACATAAATCTCCGGTATAGGGAACGATGTCTTTTCCATAAAGGGTCTCCATCTTCACCTGAAACCAGCGCAAGAAGGAAGCATTGTTTCTACGTAGCCATTCCGGTACTTCAGTATCAAATCCTTTTCCGGCAACTTCCTGAATTTGACGCTGTAAGAACTCCCGTAATTCGTATACATGGCTCAGTAGAATTTCTATTTGATTCCTAAGCTTTTCACGCGGTGTTCTTTGGGTTTCTTGTTCTTCACGTAATAAGGGATCACGAATCATTCGGTAACAATAGAGAAAAATACTGCGTTCCAGTTCTTCTTTGGATTTGAATACTAGATACAAGCTTCCCTTCGAAATTCCGCATAATTCGGCGATCTCTTGCATGGACGTGGAAGAAGAGCCTTTCACAGCGAATAACTGCATGGCGATCTTAATAATCTGTTCCTGCTTGTCCACAGTTTTATCGCTCATTGGGGGATAACCTCCTTTCTGACTACCCAGTTCTATAATTGACTAATCGGTCAAAATAATTATATTCGATCCATCCTGTCATTACAAATTTCAGAACAGAAGGGTTACAGTTTTGTTGTAAATAGATTTTTACACAGTAATTGTCTAGGAAGATATAAGTTCTTCATGTAATATATAAATGTGTCATTTTGGTGTTGCTTTTATGAATAAGAAGGTAGGTACAATATGAGAAGAGGACTTCAATCTATAATTATTATTGGGGCTTTCATAGCATTTTATTATTTTGGTTTTGGTATTTTTGGGAGTACTGCTGGAACAATTATTAGTATTTTCTCCACACTGACAGTCGTTTCAATTAGCTTAGCTATTTTTATGGAGAACCGTAATCCTTCTACTACGATGTCATGGATTCTTTTGCTTGCGTTGATCCCGGTGCTCGGTTTGGTCTTTTACTTTCTATTTGGACAGAATGTATTTAAACGTCGTAAATATGATAAAAAAGCACAAAGAGATCTTATGGCCTATGAGCGGATTGAGAATGACGCTTTGCGTACGCATCAAGATTGGTCGGTCTTTGACCCCTCGCGTCAAAAACTACTATTATTATCCAAGACTCTAGCACGTACTCCAATTTCCTTTGCTTCAGAGACGCGTATCCTAACCAATGGTGAAGAGACGTTTGGGACATTACTGCTAGAGCTGCGACAAGCGAAGCACCATATACATATGGAGTATTACATTTTCCGTGCAGATCACATTGGAACGCGTATTCAACAGATTCTGATCGCGAAGGCGCGTGCGGGAGTGTCTGTCCGATTTATGTATGATGCTGTAGGTAGCTTTCAACTCTCCAGAGCCTTTTTGAAGGAGTTAGTTGATGCTGGAGTACAAGTGGCATCGTACGGTAATTCCACCTCCTTTTTCTCTAGCCGGGTTAATTACCGGAATCACCGAAAAATCGTCGTCATCGACGGTGATGTCGGGTTCATGGGTGGACTCAATGTGGGCGATGAATATCTAAGCCGTAGCAAAACTTATGGATTCTGGCGTGACACCCATATGTTAGTTAGAGGTGAAGCGGTACGGACGATGCAAATCATCTTCTTGCAAGATTGGATGCATACTACAGGTGAAAAAATACTGGAGCAGGATTATCTCACACCACAGCTACACTTTATGACAGGGGACGGAGCAGTACAGATCATTGCGAGTGGGCCGGACAATGAACGCCGTGCACTCAAAAATATATTTTTCTCCATGATCACCTCAGCTGAAAAATCAGTTTGGATTGCCAGCCCTTATTTCATTCCGGACGAGGATATCCTGACTGCGATACGTGTAGCGGCTATATCTGGTCTAGATGTTCGCTTGTTATTCCCTGCTAAGCCGGATAAATGGATTCCGTTTCTGGCTTCGCATTCTTATTTCCCGGCATTGCTGGAGGCTGGAGTGAAGATTTATGAATACGAGAAGGGCTTTATACACTCTAAGCTGTTAATCGTGGATGGTGAAATAGCGACTATTGGTACAGCAAACATGGACATGCGGAGCTTCCATCTTAACTTTGAGGTAAACGCATTGCTTCTTCAGACAGAGAGTGTTACACGAATCGTTGCTGATTTTGAACGCGATTTATTGTCCACCACTCAGATTGTGCATGAGACCTTTATGAATAAACGCATGGTGGTACGTATACTGGAATCTGCCGCCAGATTAATGTCTCCACTGCTATAACTTCATTACAGATTAAACCACCGCGGAGGGTGCTGCCTTCTCTGCGGTGGTTTTTGTTTAAAAAGTAGTAAAGCCCAGGTTAGTCTGCAGCCGGAACAGGATGTACTTGAACCAGGTCACATCGCTCTGATAGGCCTCAAAAGGTAAAGTGAACGCATGACCTTCATTATTCCACAGCCGATTGAAGTAGGCTTCCATTTCTGTATAAAGCGGCTGATCTCGATTCATAGAAATCCACAGATCATTCTCGAGATTGTAGTCATCCAGATTACGTGTGGTGAAATTGGTAGAACCACCAAGAATGATAGATCTCTCGGTTTGTTTGGCGATAAAGAGCAGCTTCGGATGATATTGCTCTTTGGTTGTATTGTACCAACGAATAGAGATTTCGCCGTTCGTACGCTTGTTCAGGTCCATGGCAACTGGACGGTTAGGGATTCCGATTTTATCACGACCGAAGGCGTTCTGGTTTGGATCTAGGATCAGGTTTACCTTAGCCCCGCGTGAAGTAGCCTCTACCAACGCATCCAGAATGGCATCATCAGCAAGGTAGAACATCCCCATCCATACGGTATCCCCCTTCTGGGCGGACCTAATGCCTTGCAGCGCATATTTGTATACCTTTCCTTCTGTTAAATAGCGAACTTCTAGAGCTTCCGCTGATGGTAGGTTTTTTTCTTGGGTGAAATTGGGCTTATGAAGTAGCAATGGATCTGCATCTGAAAGATTGGCTGCCGCCTGCTCGGTCTGGAGAATATCGGCAATAATTGGACCTTGTACCTCCAAAGCAATATTGGAGTGGTAGGCGCTGGCATCGTGAACATTTCCAGAGGAAATTAGTGCAGTGTTCTCACTGACAATTACTTTGCGATGGTTCGCCTTCACATTCAGCAGCTTCAGATAAGATCGAGCGGTAATATCCGGTCCACCACTGGCCATAAGATTGGGGATAAAGCCCTTACCGGATTGTCCGAACCATTGAATGAAGGTGCGCCAGACGGCTGAATAGGCAGGTGTAGAATCTCGCAGCGCATTTACATCGGTCATGATGACTCGGATCCCCACGGCCTTCATTTCTTCCAGAAGATGATTGGGTGCTGAATTGTAATTGGTATTGACCTCATCGGTAATGAAGACAATCTCCATTTCGGGATAGGCTTGCTTTTGTGAGATTAATTTATCTGTCAGCATTCGACTGACAGGAGGGAACGACTGATCCTTATGGGTATAATCATTAAATAGGAAGAGGTCAATGACTAAGAACTCCCTAGATTCCTCGATGATATGTAGCATTCTGGGAAGAATTTCACTCTCTTGCTTACCTGTGTCCGTACCGTCTGGATAGGTTAGGTCATGCCAGAAGGATACATTATTCACTTTGTATATGGGACTTTCATAGGAAATCCCTACGGGTAGAGGTTTATGTGTCTGGTATATCATGACGCCGGTTAACCAGAGAATTAAAATGACGCAAGCCCATATCACTCGTTTGCGGCGTCGTGAAGAGGTGCGTTTCTTTGGAGCAAAAGCATGGGTTCTATCTTGTATCGCTTGGGGCTGAACGGGTTGTTCACGATCTGATCTCATCGGAAGTTCCTCCTGAAAGTATTGCAGAGCACTTCCTTTATAATTATTATGCTCCGGCGTGTACCAACCTATTAACACCTAGTGGGTAGAAATGAAGCAGTCTCCTTATCATTAACGTTTAATGACATAACACATAGGCTTATGTATAATGAGTGTGAAAGATTTGTATAATGTTTAGGATTGCTAATTTGGGCAGTTGCAATAAGGAAAGAGAGTGAGTTCTATCATGTATTCCATCAAACAGGTTGTTGAAATGCTGGATATTCCTTCTGTGACTCTCAGAGCTTGGGAGAACCGGTATCAGGCGGTTACCCCTGAACGAACCGAATCCGGGTACAGGCTGTATAGTCATGAGAATGTCGAGGATCTGCGCTGGCTGAAGGAACAGACCGAGCAGCAAGGGGTAAGCATATCGCATGCTGTTCGAATGCTGAAGGCTCGTAAAGAAAAACAACTGGATGATACGCTTTCAGTCGCAAGCGGAAATACTCAGGATGCTTTTGAGAAAATGAAAGAACAAATATACAATGCACTACATGACTTTCAGGGAGAGCGAGCTAATGCCTTAATTGATTTTGGTTTATCTCTTTATGGTTATGAAGCAATGTTCCATCAGGTACTTGTGCCAATCTTGATACAAGTAGGCGATGCCTGGGAAGCTGGCATAGCAACGGTAGCGCAAGAACATTACACCACGCATATGATCTCCAACCGGTTCTATCAAATATTCCACGTATTCCCCGTTTACTCCCATTTGCCGAAGGTGCTGGCTTTCTGCCCTGCAGGAGAGCATCATCAAGTCGGGCTGTTGTTATTCGCCTTGTTTTTGCGCAAAAACGGAATGGAGGTTATCTACTTAGGAGCTAACACGCCTGAGGAAGGGATCATCTCGATGCTGGAACAACAAAGCCGGGTAGGCTTGATTTGTCTGTCGATTACGGATAAAGATTTGATCCCCTTTAGTGAGGAGCTTATAGAGCGGCTAAGAAAGGTATGTCCAGGGGCTAAATTCCTCGTAGGTGGCAAGGGTTATGAAAGAGACCCTTCTTTATCTAAAGCGGATTATGTGATGACGGAACCTGCTGAACACTGGCAAGCGTGGTTTGATCATGTGTTTACAAGTATGAAGATTAAGTAATCCTTCTGATCAAGAAAATAGATATATAAATAGGAGTCTGTAATATCACTTTTGGGTGATATGGCAGGCTCTTTTTTTATTGAAAAAGGAGGGATCCTACAGAGTTATTTACATAGCTGTATAAACACTGTATGATATTTGTATAGTGTTTGTATGATTTTTGTATAACGTTTAATTGACATATAAAGCTGTGAAGGAGGGATCGTATGAGCAGAAGAAACACAGCTAGGGTTGCGGTGGTTGGAGGGGGTCCGGGAGGGCTTGCTGCTGCTATGCTCCTAGCTGCTGACGGCTATGATGTCGCAGTTTATGAGAAGCAGGAGGTTGTTGGAGGTCGTTCAGGTGAACTTCGTCTGGGTGATTACCGATTTGATCGTGGAGCTACATTTTTAATGATGCCGCATTTGCTGGAAGAGTTATTTGCCTCCGCTGGTCGATCCCTGAAAGATTATGTGAATTTGAAAGAGCTCGACCCGCTTTATTCGCTTCATTTTGGAGATACCGTATTTACCCCTTCTACGGATCAAGAGCGGACCGCTGAAGAGATAGAGAAGCTGTTCCCCGGAAACGGTAGTGGATATAAACGATTCATGGCTGAGGAACAGGATAAGTTGGACCGGGTGATTCCACTATTACAGCGGCCTTTTCAATCTATAGGAGACTATGTCAAAAAGGATGTTCTGCACGCGCTACCTAAGCTGCATGCAACCGACACTGTGTACAACAGACTTTCAAAGTATTTTGATGATGAACGCCTGAGGTTTGCTTTTGCGTTTCAGGCTAAGTATTTGGGGATGTCGCCTTGGGAATGCCCGGGTACCTTCACCATTCTTTCTTTTATGGAGCACCGATATGGACTGTATCATCCCATTGGTGGAATTAACCGTGTGCTAACGGCAATGGCAAAGATTATTTCGGAGTACAGTGGAATCGTACATACTTCTTGCGGAGTAAAGCGAGTCTTGGTACAGAATGGGCAGGCGTGCGGTTTATTGCTGGAGAATGGAGAGAAGGTGGAGGCCGATTATGTGGTGCTGGGAGCTGATTTTGGTTCGGCTATGACACAGTTATTTGAGCCTGGCATTCTTAAACGTTATTCACCGGATAAAATATCCCGTAAGAGGTACTCTTGTTCTACCGCGATGCTGTATTTGGGAGTCGACGGAGCCGTTGATTTAGCTCATCACTCCGTTCATTTCGCTGAAGATTATCGGCTTAATGTAGATGAGCTTACGCGGCTTGGCAAGCTTTCCGCGGACGCTTCGATATACGTTCATAATCCCTCGGTGTTAGATCCCACGTTGGCCCCAGCAGGCAAGTCATCTCTTTACGTGCTGATGCCAGTGCCCAACCTGACGGCTGATGTTAATTGGGAGCAGGAGGGTGAATGGGTCAAGCAAGATATGATGGAGCGTCTGCAGCGCATTCCAGGTCTAGAGAATTTGCCTCAGCGAATAGAGGAGAGTTTGTTCTTCTCACCACTGGATTGGCGGAACAAGCTGAATGTATACAACGGTGCAACTTTTAATTTGGCTCATAATCTCGGGCAGATGATGTATATGAGACCTCATAACACCTTTGAAGAGGTGAAGGGAATCTGGCTAGTCGGGGGAGGAACCCATCCCGGAAGTGGTCTTCCGACGATATTTGAATCGGCGAAAATTAGTGTGGCGCTGCTGAAGGAGCAAGACCGTGCAGCTAGATCTAAGGCCGTATCCGCAGGATTCGCCGGAACGGGAGCTTCATTATGAGCCGGATTGCTATTGTGGGCAGTGGCATAGGCGGTCTTACAGCAGCACTTCTGCTAAGCCAGCGTGGGCAGGAGGTTACGGTGTATGAACGTGCACCTCGGGTTGGCGGACGTGTGGCTTTTGAAGAGAATGGCCGTTACCGGATCGATCAAGGACCAACAATTGTACTTCTACCGGAGATGCTGCTGAGCATTCTGGAAGAGGGTGGCCTGCCTCCGGAGAGTCTGGAGCTGCTACGGTGCGATCCGCTCTACCGTGTTCATTTCAAGAGTGGACGTACCTTGACCAAAGTGAACGGAATAGAGGCACAGGCGGCTGAAATTGAGAAGTCTTTTCCCGGTGAAGGGCAAGGATTCATAAGATTCATGAAAGAGATGTCGGGTCTTTTTCCCTTAGGGAAAGCTTCTTTTCTGGAACGAGGCTTCAAGACTCGCAGAGCGTTTTTCAGCGTGAACAACTTGAGGCTAATGGTTCGTTTACGCGCCTATAAGAATCTTAGGGCCGCAATTGGGCAGTATTTTCGCAGTGATGAGTTGAAGGATGCCTTCTCACTACAGAGTCTATACATTGGTGGAGCACCTTTCCGCACTCCGGGTCTTTATACAATGCTTCCTTATGCAGAGCATGCCTTTGGAGTCTGGATGCTGAAGGGAGGATATGGGGAGCTGCCTCGAATCATTGCACGAGAGCTAGAAAGACGCGGAGTGTGCATGCACACAGGTACGGAAGTAGAGTCACTGCTTGTGGATGGTGGCAGATGCCACGGAGTAGTAGTTCATGGACAAGAGATAACTTACGATGCTGTGCTCTATAACGGTGATTTTCCACACTTGTCCGATCTTTTACCTGAAATTAAAGGGAGACAGTACCGTAAGGATTTCATGCCTTCATCAGGTTGTCTGCTCATCTATGTAGGAGTCTCCAAGCAATGGGAGGAGTCGCTGACACACCAGTTTTTTCTTCCTGATTCCTTGAATAAGAGCTTGCGTGATTTATTTGATCGCAAGAGCATCCCTGGTAAACCTTCCTATTATGTGTTCAATCCCGTGATGCTCGATGATACGGCGGCTCCTGAAGGAGAAAGTGTACTTTATTTTCTCATCCCAGTACCTGCCGGTGAAGAGATAGATTGGAATACGGCTGCAGAGCCCTTGGCTTCACAAGTCCTGGAAGACGCCGAAGAGCGAGGTTTTCCTGGGCTTGGTGCTCATACAGTTTGGCGAAAAATTCGTACACCGGCTGATGCTGCCAAGGAAGGTTTGTTCGGCGGTGGAAGCTTTGGGATCGCACCCGTGCTGACACAATCCGGTGTGTTTCGACCTCAGTCTAAGCCCTACAATATTGAAGGTTTATATGCTGCTGGTGCATCTGTGCATCCTGGCGGCGGCGTTCCTATTGTTATGCAGGGCGCTAAATTGGCAGTTCATGAACTGATGAAGGAGATGAACAATACATGAATGAACAAGTATTACAGAAATGTGAGGAAATGATCAGAAAGGGTTCTTCTTCGTTTTACAGGGCATTTGATGGCTTGCCTAGTCCACGACGGGAGGCGGTGCATGTAATCTATGCCTTTTGCCGCCTAATAGACGACAGTGTAGATGAGCCGGAACAATCACTTTATACAATTCATGAGCTCCGATATCATTTCCGAAACTTAGAGGAAGCAAAGGGGCATTTCATCTGGCCTGCACTACGTTGGTTGCTGCATCATTTTCCTCATTTGGATAAACAGCCGTTTCTGTTACAAATGGAAGGTCAGGTAAGAGATCTCTCCTTCACTCATTATGAGACGCTGGAAGAGCTTCTATCTTATTGTTATCTCGTAGCAGGTACTGTAGGAGAGATGCTGCTACCTGTATTGAGAGACGACGGAGGCGATGAAGCACAGGAAGCAGGGATCGCTCTTGGTATTGGTATGCAGATCGTAAATATTATCCGTGATGTGGGTGAAGATCTAGAGCGCGGAAGAAGGTATATTCCTTTGGAAATCATGAGAAAGAACGGGTACAGCCAGCAAGAGCTGGAACACGGAGTGGTTAATGAGTGTTTTGTAGCTGTATTGCAGGATCTTAGAAGAGAGGCATTGCTGTGGTTTGAGAAGGGTCTGAACAATGTGGATACTTATCCCCCGGAGAGTGGAATGGCAGTAGAATTGGCCGCCGCCTTTTATGCAGGTATTCTCGATGATGTAGCCGCAGGCAATTACGATGTATTTCGCAGGCGTGCCTATGTCAGTGATGAGGCTAAGCTTCGGATGTTCCATCGTACCGCTATGCGTTATGCGCCAAATTTAGGAGGCAAGGGCAGAACGGCGGTGTACTAAATGATCCGAATAGTATTCTGGGTATGGTACTTTATTGGAGCGCTGTTGTTAATATGGCTTGGCATTCCTGAAAGTTTACAATTTTCTAATGGTTTATTTCTTATTTTTTATGCAGCCTATGCTGCAGATTTAATTTACAAGGGGTCGAAGCAGCAATTAATGTCTGACCAGTCAGTCATTAAACAATGCAAGCCTGTTATTTGGGTGTCGGCTATTCTTATCTGGACCTTAGGCATGTCCGTTGAGTGGATTGGTGTTCATTCTGGTAAGTTATTTGGTACTTATAATTACTCTGATATTTTAGGTCCGCTACTGTATGGGGTGCCTATTACTTTAGGCTTTGCTTGGATTGCTGTAATATACAATGCTGCTTTGATTAGTTACGATTTCGGACTAAGGGGACCACGATTATGGCTGGCAAAAGCACTTCAGATTGGGTTTTGGACTGTACTGCTGGATCTCGTATTGGACCCTGTTGCTCATGCTAGAGGCTTCTGGCATTGGGGTAGCAATGGAGGATTCTATGGTGTGCCTTGGAGTAATTTCGCCGGATGGTTCATCGTAGGGATGATCTTATCCTTAACGCTACGTAACGTTAAGAGTACTAGTTTGTCTGTTCGTAGCGGGACCCGGTTATATCAAGCGATATTAATTTTATTTGGAACCATTGGTCTGCGTGAAGGCTTGCTGCTCTGTGGAGTTATTGCTGTACTAGGCGCGTTACTTGCTGAAGGGAGCTTGCGTTATGTTGGAAGCCGTCAAACACAAAGGCTTTGATAAGCTGTTCTATCAATACAATCGGCTTTATTTGATTCAGAGACATTTCCGTTATGTTGGGGTCGCTGGAGAATTGCAGCCACAATCTACGGGAGATAGACCCATTCTATATATTATGAATCATAGTTCTTGGTGGGATGGATTACTGGCTTACCATGCAGCGAGAACTATGACTAGTGGAGAGCACTTTTTCATGATGGAGGAAGAGCAGCTGCGAAAGTACGCTTTCTTTCGCAAGCTCGGCGCCTATTCGATTAATCGGCATAACACCGGGGATATTAGTGCTTCGCTCCGTTATACCGCAAGGTTACTACATGAACGAGGGAACATATGGATATGCCCTGAAGGGGAAATTCAGCCGCTGGAGCACCGTCCATTAAACTTGCAGGGAGGGGTAGGGTTAGTACTTCGATTATGTCCAGAAGCAGTTGTTGTACCTGTAACGCTGTATCATGGTTTGTTCCGACATTCCAAACCGGAGGCGACGTTGTTGGCGGGCAATGCTATATCTCATCCATGGCGTGCTATGGATCGTAACAGTATCGTAAAGGAGCTGCAGACTGTGCTTAGAGAGCAATTGGATCATCACCGTCTGATGATGGTTAATAACGGGGGTTATATTCCGGGGGGCTTTACTCCACTCATGAAGCAGGGCAGATCTATTAATGAATGGTTTGATGCTGTGCGACTATGGGGGGAATGATGATTCTTTTTCTGCAGATCATTAGTGGGTGCCTCCTCCTTCAATATTTATTTGCACTGTGGAATACAGCCCAGCTACCGAAGCTTGGGATATCGAAGTCGATACATACCACTAAGGTTAGTGGGAGTTCTTCTACGGAAGAATGTAATCGACGTGTGTCTGTACTGATACCGGCTCGTGACGAGGCAGACAATATTGGGGATTGTCTTGCTTCCGTGTTGGCCTGTACAAGTACAGGGTGGGATTTGGAGGTTATTGTTCTAGATGACCGATCTAGTGACGAAACAGGCAGGATTGCCAGAGCTACAGGAGATGAGCGTGTTAAGGTTGTGGACGGAAGAGAATTGCCAGATGGCTGGTTAGGCAAGTCTAATGCTTGCAATCAGCTAGTGGAGGCAGCTTCTGGAGAGTGGTTGCTGTTTCTTGATGCAGATATTCGGCTGAAGCCTGAAGCGTTGGAGAACGCTCTTGGCATGGCTGAAGCACAAGAAGAAGGTCTCATCACAGGATTTGCTTATCAGCATACTGGGACTTGGTTGGAAAAGCTTGTGGTACCTTTAATGACCTTTACGATCATTTGTCATTTGCCGATCCCTCTTGTTCGTGCTTCCCGTGATCCACGATTCGTAGCAGCACATGGAGGATTTATGCTGGTTCATAGGAATAGTTATATGCGCTGTGGTGGTCATGCGGCGATTCGAACGGATCTTGTAGATGATATGGCCTTAGCCCGTGGAATCAAGAAGGCTGGTGACCAAGTAACACTTGCTGATATTACGGAATATGCGGAAATGAGAATGTATCATAATGCCAGCGAGGTATGGAATGGCTACCGCAAAAATATTTATGCTGGATTAGGTCGCAGCCCTGTTATTTTATTGGGAATGTTAAGTTTGTATACGTTGCTATACGTGTTTCCTTTAGCTGCGTTTTTTTTCTTTAGTGCGACAGGTCAGGCTACTGAGGCTGCATGGGCTTTGTCGTCTAGTCTATTAGGCATTGCTATTAAGCGGATTAGTGATGCCTCTGCCAGACAATCTGTATGGTTATGCTTGCTGATTTCTGGGAGTATTGTCTGTTTGTTAGCCATTGCGATTAGTTCTTGGTGGGGCAGTCGTCCTGGTCAAGGCTATGAATGGAAAGGAAGGCGTTACCTATGAAACCAAAGGCAGTAATCATCGGTGCAGGTTTCGGTGGACTGTCCTGTGCTGTAACCTTAGCCTCGAAAGGCTGGGAGGTGACGGTGCTCGAACGCCAACAGAATCCTGGTGGCAAGCTGCAACGGATCGAAATCGATGGCTATACCTTTGACAGGGGCCCGAGCACGATAACAATGCCTCATGTATTTCGCTCACTGTATGAGCTTGCGGGTGCTTCCATGGAGGATTATGTCCAAATATATGAGCTGGAGCCGCGTACACGTAATATTTTTGCGGATGGAACTGTAGTGGATTTCTCTCGCGATCAAGTGTTTATGAAGGCTCAGATTGCCAAATACAGTTCAAGTGATGCGCTCCGGTATGATGATTTTATGGCTGAAGCTGCTATGCTTTATCAACTCAGTGAGAAGCAGTTCTTAAATAGATTGCTGTTGTCCTGGCGAGATAAGCTGTCTCTTCCTCTACTACGGGATCTGCTGCGAGTCAGGCCTTTTTTAAGTTTGCATTCACTCCTATTGAGATACTTTAGCCATCCTCACACCTTAGCGATGTTAGGTCGCTACGCTACCTACGTCGGATCTTCCCCGTTTCGTTCACCAGCTATTTTCGCCATGCTTGGATATGTGGAAAGTGTAGAAGGAGTTTATGGTGTGCGGGGCGGAACTTATAAGCTGGTCGAAGGTCTTTCAGAACTGGCACAAGGCTTAGGGGTTCGCATCATGACAGGGGTTGAAGTTACGAATATTTCCGTGGTAAATGGAGTAGTCGAAGGTGTGGATACAACACGAGGCTTTTACAAGGCGAAGACGGTTATTGCAGGGGGAGATGTGCTCACTGTTAACCGTATGCTTGTGCAGGAGAATAGCCGTCCTTCTATGAGTGATCGCAAAATCGCTGCTTATGAGCCCTCTTTATCAGGGTTTGTAACACTCGCAGGTGTTCCTCGTAAATATGATGCTCTATTACATCACACGGTGTTTTTCCCTGAGCAGTATGAGTCAGAGTTTAGAGATATTTTTGAACGCAAACGTCCTCCTGAGCATCCGACCGTTTATGTGTGCCACTCTGGATACTCTGAGTCAGGCATGGCCCCTGAAGGAAGCAGTAATCTGTTTGTTTTGGCTAATGCACCTTATATAAATGAGGCCTGTGATTGGCGGACAGAGACTGCTTCCTATGGTAAAAGAGTACTTTCGGTGCTTGCGGGCCATGGAATTACAGGTTTAGATCAGAGTGATGTGCTCCAACATTATACACCTCAAAATATCGCAGATGACACACTGGCTCACAAGGGTGCGATCTATGGGATTTCCTCGAACTCGGTAGGGCAGACCTTCTTCAGACCAGGCAACCGTTCAAGCGATGTTAAAGGACTCTGGTATGTAGGTGGAACTACACATCCCGGCGGTGGCACACCGATCGTCTCGTTATCGGGAAGGTTAGTCGGTGAACATATTGCTAGCCACGCGTAGAAGGTGATTTGTAGAATAATAGAGATGCGAATTGTAATCGCTAACCTCATATTGTAAATTCATCTGGAGGGATATGTTATAATAAGTACAGTTTAGGAATAGGAGGAACGGAGCATGAATCATACGCCAGAAGAGGCCGTACCATATGATGCGAATAGGCAGTCTGGCGCGGATCATGGCAATGGCCTACCAATTGTAGAGGTTTCGGACAAGAATTCTTTATTGCCTGCATCAAGGACAGGTGAACGCAAAATAGAGCATGTACGCCTTTGTCTAAATGAAGAAGTTGGTGGCGTTGGTGTGACTACGGGGTTTGAACATTACCGATTTCGGCATAATGCTCTTCCAGAGCTGAATTTCGATGATATATCATTGCAGACTACGTTCCTGGAACGTGAACTTCGTACACCACTGCTGATCAGCTCGATGACAGGCGGCAGTGCAGCTACAGGAGCCATCAATGCACGACTAGCAGAGGCAGCGCAGCGTCGTGGATGGGCGCTGGGGGTTGGTTCTGTGCGAGCGGCGGTGGAGCGCTCTGAGCTAACCGAAACCTTTTATGTACGGGACAAGGCACCTGATATACCGGTTATCGCTAATATTGGCGCCGTACAGCTGTCCTATGGTTTCGGGATTGAGGAGTGTCGCCGGGCTGTGGATATTGCTGGTGCGGATTTTCTTGTACTGCATCTCAATGGTCTTCAAGAGGTCTTCCAACCGGAAGGGAATACTGGCTTTGCTTCCTTACTATCGCAGATAGCAATAGTATGCCGTGAACTTGAGGTTCCAGTAGGTGTAAAAGAAGTCGGCTGGGGCATTGACGGTGATACAGCAGCACATCTTTATAATGCAGGGGTAGCTTTTGTTGATGTAGCGGGTGCAGGTGGAACATCCTGGAGTCAAGTCGAGAAGTTTCGGAGTAGAGACCCTATACGGCGCGCAGCGGCTGAAGCTTTCGCAGACTGGGGTACTCCAACCGCAGATTGCATTGCAGAGGTACGTGCTGTCTCCCCGAAGGGGGCATTGATTGGCAGCGGCGGCTTGAAGCATGGTGTGGATGCGGCGAAGGCATTGGCCCTCGGTGCTGATTTAGCAGGCTTTGGACGCAATCTTTTAGGACCGGCAGTAGATTCTGAAGAGGCGCTAGATGCTGCACTGGCTCAGGTAGAGCTGGAGCTTAAGATAGCAATGTTCGGCATCGGAGCTCCCGATTTAGCAACTTTACGTGGGACTTCCCGTTTAATACGTAAATAAAAGTATTGGTAAATATAGAAGTGAGGAAGTGAAAAAAGATGATGATTAAATTGGTTCATATGGATGAGTCTGCTTTTCAATTTTTCTTAGGGCAAGCTACTCGTGATTACGCTGAAGATAAGATTAAAGCCGGCGCTTGGGACCCTGAAATCGCGATGAAGCTGTCTGAGGAAGCTATAACACAGTCCCTGCCCAAAGGATTGAACACAGATGGCGCTTATCTATACTCTATAGTAGAGATAAGTAGTGATAGCCAGGTGGGATATATCTGGTTTAATGTAAGTGAAGGTCGCAGTGGTCGAGAGGCTTTCATTTATGATTTCTACATTTTTGAACCGTATCAGAGTAAAGGCTATGGCAAGCAGGCTATGATCGCACTTGATGAAGAAGCCCGTGAGATGAACGTCACCAAAATCGGGTTACATGTCTTCGGTCAGAACAATCGTGCATTTGAGCTGTATAAAAAAATGGGATATACCGTAACCGACATTACGATGTTTAAAGATTTGTAATACTTAACGTGGAGACCTCGAAGGAGGTCTTTTTTGTGTTGTTCTAAGAAAACTAATGTAAATAATTGTGATAAATATATTTGAATTAGGAGGAATAGAAAAATATGATTATTAAATAAATTCTTGAAAATGGATTCAGTTATATGGAATATTGGAAGGGGGATTAAGGTGAGACCAAGGTTTGTATTACCAGCGGCTTTATCTGTAGCTGCAATACTGTTACTGGTTAGTTGCAACCGTGGGGATTTGCCAGGGAAAAAGCAATCTGCGTCGGGGCAAGTTCAGGCAAGTCCGGTTGCGCCGGTAGCCTCTTCAAAGGTAGCGGAAGAACAGCTAGAAGCGGCGTTGTCTCCATTGACAGTGGAACAAAGATTAGAGGATTTTGATTATATGTGGAAGATCATTGAGGAGAACTACCCTTTCCTAGAGGTAAATAAGCGTCTAAATGGAGAGGATTGGCTTGCGAACAAAGAGGAGTACCGTAATGAAATTGCAGCAGTGAAGACAGATGATGAGTTTTTTAGACGAATGAAATTCGTACTTAGCAGGTTAAATAATGGGCATACCAATTTTTTATCTAAGGAAGAATATCCATGGTTTCTAAACGCCTATGTTCAGGCAGGTTTTGGTTATGAGCCTTGGATCAACGTGTTTCAACAGCCAAATGTGTTGGCTCGTTACAACCAGAAACCTTTAGCGGAGCAGCAAAGCTCTAATGGCATCGTTAACGATATGAATAGTGGTGAGGCAGGGAGTCAGACAGGAAAGACTTCCGGGAATGTAAAAAAGGTTATTATAGAGCCAGAGCAAATAGCGTATCTAGGCATGCGAAGCTTTGCCGGAAGTCTCATGGAGATGGATAGTTCGGAGATTCGTGATTTTTTAATAGAAGTTAAAGATTATAAGACACTAATTCTAGATATCCGCGGAAATGGCGGAGGAAACAGCAATTACTGGAGAGCTCATATTGCTCCTCTGCTGATTAATAAACCTATCGAATACAATACATACTTACTTTATACAAGAGGCAACTATGCTGAGACCTTTATGCAGGCACGTCAGATCACAAGGGGGCAGCAGCCTATTACCAGCATCAAAGACGAACAGTTGCCTAATTTACCATCGGAAGCATTAAAAATGTTCAAGACATATAGTAAAAATACAGATGTAGTAATCCCTCAAGAATCCGTTGGTTTTAAAGGAAAGATCTATTTGCTGGTAGATAGCTCTGTGTATTCATCAGCGGAAGGTCTTGCAGCCTTTTCAAAAGGTACCGGGTTTGCGACGGTTGTTGGTGGCAGAACAGGTGGGGATGGACTAGGGATGGATCCGCTTGTCGTTGCATTGCCTAATAGCGGTTATGTATTCAGATTTTCCTTTGAGATGGGACTTAACTCTGATGGAAGCTGCAACGAGGAAGTGAAGACAGTCCCTGATGTGGAGGTTGATCCAGATACTTCTAAGCCCCTATTGGATCAGCCGGCGGTGCAGAAAGTATTGGAACTTGCCAAATCCCATTGAAATGTGCGCGCTTGGATAAGGGTGGATTGACACATCTGTAAGACATCCGATGTTGCTGGAGAATATGTTCTAATATATAATGGTTTAGATCGTATTACTTATTCGGATGATCAATTTAGCTGAAAATAGGAGTTGTCATATAAATGGCTTTGAAAGCGGGAATCGTCGGTCTTCCTAACGTAGGAAAATCCACATTGTTTAATGCAATAACGCAAGCGGGAGCAGAATCCGCAAACTACCCTTTTTGCACGATTGACCCTAACGTTGGTGTCGTTGAAGTTCCGGACGAACGTCTTGATAAACTGACTGAGCTGGTACAACCTAACAAGACTGTACCTACTGCTTTTGAATTTGTTGATATCGCTGGTCTTGTGCGCGGTGCGAGTAAAGGTGAGGGACTAGGCAACAAGTTCCTAGCTCATATTCGCGAAGTAGACGCTATCGTTCATGTCGTTCGTTGTTTTGAAGATGAGAACGTTACCCACGTGGATGGAAAAGTAAATCCGATCAGCGACATTCAGACCATTAATTTGGAACTGATTCTTGCTGACATTGAGAGCATTGAGAAGCGGATTGAGCGTTCCCGTAAGAACATCAAAGGCGGCGACAAGAAATACGCTCAAGAGGTTGAACTGCTTGAACGCGTCAAAGAAGTGCTCTACGAAGATAAACCTGCACGTAGTATAGAATTGTCCGATGACGAGAAGGTTATTATCCGTGATCTTCATTTGTTAACATTGAAGCCTGTGCTGTATGCAGCGAATGTAAGTGAAGAAGAAGTAGCAAGTGCTGAGAATAATCCTTATGTGCAGCAAGTGCGTGAATTTGCAGCAACTGAAGGTGCTGAAGTTGTTCCGATCAGTGCTAAAGTAGAAGCTGAAATTGCCGAGCTTGAGGGCGAAGATAAAGCGATGTTCCTAGAAGAACTTGGGCTAGAAGAATCTGGCCTGAACCGTTTGATCAAAGCGGCTTACAAACTTCTAGGCTTGTATACGTATTTCACGGCAGGTGTTCAGGAAGTTCGTGCGTGGACCATTCGTAAGGGAACTAAAGCACCCGGCGCTGCTGGTGTAATTCACACAGATTTTGAACGTGGATTTATCCGTGCTGAGGTAGTGGCTTATGCAGATCTTTTGGCAGCAGGCTCAATGAATGGTGCCAAAGAACGTGGTCAACTGCGTCTAGAAGGTAAAGAGTATTTGGTGCAGGACGGCGACGTTATGCATTTCCGTTTCAACGTTTAAGAGGACTGAAGCATACTAATGATAAGAGGGTCATCTCAGTCGGTAGAGGGTATCTACTGCTGGGATGATCCTTTTTTAAAATATAAGACATTTATTAAGGGATTTACGCGTACAGAACTGTAGCCATTTCACAATATCTTTGGTATAATATAAAGTCGTATATCTAATTTTATGACATATGTTTTAATCGCTTTATTTGCGAATTTGAAATTGAACTAGGAGAGGTGAATTCCCTTGTTGGACCGATTGCAATCCCTGGCGGACCGCTATGAGAAGCTCAGTGAACTGCTTTGTGATCCGGATGTTGCAAACGACAGTAAGAAACTGAGGGATTATTCCAAAGAACAATCAGACCTACAGCCTGCATTTGAGGCGTATACTGAATATAAGAATGTAATGGAAGAGCTTGAAGCTGCTAAGCAGATGCAAGGCGAAAAGCTTGATGATGAGATGAAGGAAATGGTCAAGATGGAAATTGACGAACTTTCCAAACGTCAGGTAGAGCTGGAAGAGCAAATCCGTGTATTGCTACTGCCTAAAGACCCGAATGATGATAAGAACGTAATCGTCGAAATTCGTGGTGCAGCGGGTGGAGATGAAGCTGCATTGTTTGCTTCCGACCTTTATCGGATGTACACCCGGTTTGCAGATTCACAAGGCTGGCGCGTGGAGCTAATGGATGTCAACGCGAGCGATCTTGGTGGATTTAAAGAGGTAATCTTCCTTATTAACGGCCGCGGTGCATACAGTAAGCTGAAATACGAAAGTGGTGCGCATCGCGTGCAACGTATCCCAGCGACTGAATCCGGTGGACGTATTCATACCTCTACTTCTACAGTATCGGTGATGCCGGAAGCTGAAGCATTTGAGATTGAAATCCATGATAAAGATATTCGTGTGGATACCTTCTGTTCAAGTGGTGCAGGCGGACAGTCTGTAAATACGACCAAGTCTGCAGTACGTGTAACCCATGTACCTACGGGCATCGTTGCTACCTGTCAGGACGGTAAGTCACAGAACTCCAATAAGGAAAAGGCGCTTCAAGTGCTTCGTGCCCGTATCTCCGATATGAAGCGGCAGGAAGAAGAAGCGAAGTATGCTGGTGAACGGAAGAGCAAAGTAGGTACGGGTGATCGTAGTGAGCGTATCCGGACGTATAACTTCCCGCAGAGCCGGGTTACAGATCATCGCATTGGCTTGACACTGCACCGTTTGGAGCAGGTTATGAACGGAGAAATCACTGAAATTATTTCGGCTCTTTCAATTGCTGAACAAGCTGATTTGATGGATAGTATGGACAATGGATAATAATGCTTTGAACGATGGCGTATTTGTCATGTCGGAAGTGAAAAGCATCCGGGAAGCCTTTGCGGAGGCTTCTTCTTTTTTGAGCCAGAGCGGTTGTAATGAGCCGCAGCGCAGTGCGCAATTATTGCTTGAGCATGTGCTTGGCTTGTCCGGGGCAGCGTATTATATGGCGCTGGCGGATTCTTTTCCAGCTGCGGTCAAGGAAAAGTGGGAGGCGGGAGTTACCCGCCGGAGTAAGGGTGAGCCGGTGCAATATATCATCGGCGAGCAAGAGTTCTACGGGCGTTCTTTTGAAGTGACGCCTGATGTGCTTATTCCACGGCCGGAGACGGAGCTGCTCGTCGAGGCGATTTTACGGTACGGCGCGGAGCTTTGGCCGGACGGCACGGTTGCGCCGAGTGAAGCGGCGCAGGAAGAAGGCGCTGCTTCGTTAGCAGCAGCGCAAGATCGTGCCGGCGGCGCGGAAAGCGGACGCGCCGTACGGCCGCTGACCGCCGTCGATATCGGCGCCGGCAGCGGAGCGATTTCCGTCACGCTGGCGGCGGAAGCGCCGGCGTGGCGGGTCTGCGCCGGCGATATTTCGCCGGCGGCCCTAGCTGTGGCGAAGCGCAATGCGATGCGCTCCGGCACAGCCGTGGACTTTCGGCTCGGCGATCTGCTCGAGCCGTTCGCGGGGATGGAGACGGATATTCTCGTCTCCAACCCGCCGTACATTCCCGGCGAGGATATCGCCGGGCTGCAGCGTGAGGTGCGCGACCATGAGCCGCGCACTGCGCTGGATGGCGGAGCGGACGGGCTGGACCCGTACCGCCGCATGATGGAGCAGCTGGCGCTGCTCCCGGCACCGCCGCGCCTGATCGGCTTCGAACTCGGCTTCGGACAAGCCGAGCAAGTGGCCTCGCTACTTGAAGCGGCGGGCCATTGGAAAGAGATCATCACCATTAATGATCTGGCTGGAATTCCACGTCATGTGCTAGGTATAGCACAATAATACTGCATGCTGTGCAGGGGACTCCTGTTGATCGGGGAGTAAAATTGTATTTTCAACCCGACTTCCTTTACAATAGAATTTAACCGGACTTCTTAGTGAAACATAAAAGAAAGCCCAGATTTAGAGTAGGGAGGCAGAACGTGCTTCAGAAGATTAAAAAAATTGATGGTGCTATCGTAGTCGTTCTGTTATTGCTCATGACTGTCAGCATCTTCGCCATATATAGTGTGACTCATGGAAGAGAAAAGCTGGACGGACATCATATCCGTATGATGATGTATTATGCAATTGGCTTTATTGCTTTTATTGGAATGACCTTTTTAGATTACAGAATTTTAGTGAAATACGCGCTATATATTTATTTGTTTGGGATAGGTATCCTGGTCCTCGTCAGCTTTTTGGGCGAGACCAAGAATAATGCCCAAGGCTGGTTGTCCCTCCCTGGAGGACTGAGCCTTCAGCCTGCCGAGCTATTCAAGCTAATATTGATTCTATTTCTGGCAGCGATGCTTGTTCGTAAGAATAAGAGTAAACTCTTGTTTTGGCGGGATGTTGTGCCGCTCGGCCTCTTAACCTTATTTCCGTTTCTTATTGTCCTTACACAGAATGATCTTGGGAATGCCTTGTCTTACATTGTGATTCTTGCAGGTCTGTTGTGGATTGGAAATATTAAGTACACTCACGCATTAATCGCGCTGGTGATTGTAGCAAGCTCCGCGATTGCCGGAATTATGAGTTATATCCATTATCATGACGAAATTAAAACGTTTCTTAACGATATTGGCCGGTCGCACTGGATTGAACGTTTCGACCCATGGCTTGTTCCGGATAAAGCGACAGCGAAAGCTCTTTATCATACCAAAAACGCCAAGCTTGCGATTGCCTCAGGTGGGATGAGTGGAGAAGGCTATATGAACGGTAGCTCTGTTCAGACGGATCGGGTGCCTTATACGTATTCAGACTCTATCTTTGTGCAGATTGCCGAGGAATTTGGCTTTGTAGGTTCTGCATTTGTGCTGCTACTGTATTTTATCCTGATTCACCGAATGATTCTGATTGCGCTGGAAGCCAGAGATCGAGCAGGTCCATTTCTGATCGTCGGCATTGTCGCGATGATGCTGTATCAGATTTTTGAGAATATTGGTGCGTTTATTGGTCTGATGCCTTTGACAGGTATCACATTGCCATTCATCAGCTTCGGAGGTACCTCCCTGCTTATTAACATGGCCAGCATTGGGCTGGTAATGAGCGTGCGTCTGCATGGTCGAGATGTAGAGGAAGATTTGCCTAAGCCTACTCCTTATGCAGCCGCCAAACAGGTTTAATCACTAAATCAAAAGATAACCGTCAGAAACTCATCTTTTAAGGATGGGAACTGGCGGTTTTTTATTATGGGAAGTGAATCTCTGATATCGGGTGTATTACATAAATTTGGAATTGTGGCCTTGAATGCTCTACAATAGAAAGGAGAGACTTTCCTCAGGTGAGGGTGGTTGGAACCTTAATAGAGTAAGGGGTTTGTGTATGCTTAAAAAGCTCAAGAAGATCGATAGCGTGATTCTTATTGTTCTGGTTATGCTGATGGTTATTAGTATTCTTTCGATATACAGCGTGACTAATGGTAGATTAGTTCAGAAACTAGATGGGTTCCATCTACAAATGCTTAAATACTACATTGTAGGGTTTGTAGCTTTTTTTGTGCTTACCTTCGTGGACTATAGGATATTTGTTAAATATGCTCTTTATATTTACATCTTGGGTATTGGTCTGCTAGTGTCGGTTAGTTTTTTTGGTAAGGTAAAGAACGGTGCGCAATTAGGGCTAGAGATAGGTGGACTTAGCTTTCAACCTGCGGAGCTTTTTAAGTTGATATTGATTCTTTTACTCGCGTCCATACTGGTCCGTAAACAAGGAGCCACGCTAACCTTCTGGAAGGGAGTCGTTCCGCTGGCGCTTCTTACATTGCTCCCTTTTGCCATAGTTATTGTACAGAATGATCTCGGAAATGCGCTAAGCTACATCGTAATATTAATCGGTCTTCTATGGATCGGGAATATCAAAATTTCACATGCACTCATCGGATTACTAATCGTTGGCGGATTGGGTCTTGCAGGAATTCTGAGCTATATTCACTATCATGATGAAGCGGTATATTTTTTTGAGGAGACCCTTGGCAGGAAGCATTTAGTGGATCGTTTTGATCCTTGGCTCGTACCTGATTTGGCGTCAGATGATGCAAGCTATCACACGAAAAATGCTAAAGTGGCTATTGCCTCCGGAGGGATGAGTGGCGAGGGGTACATGCAAGGAAGCTCTGTGCAGAGTAACCGTGTTCCATATACCTATTCGGATGCCATATTCGTACAGGTTGCGGAGGAGTTTGGGTTTGTGGGTTCAGCGCTGCTGCTGTTGCTCTTTTTTATTCTTCTTCATCGGATGATACTGATTGCTCTAGAGAGTAGGGAGCGTAGTGGTCCGTTTTTGATTATTGGAATTACGGCAATGCTGCTATATCAAATCTTAGAGAATATTGGAGCTTTTATCGGCCTAATGCCGCTTACGGGAATTACACTTCCGTTCATCAGTTATGGAGGCACATCTCTTTTAATTAATATGGCCTGTATGGGGATTGTAATGAGTGTGCATCTTTATGGTCGGGATGTTGAGGAGGATTTGCAGTTGCCTAAGGCGCTTGCTGTAAAATTATAGATTTAATAGATTCATAGGTTTGCAGTCTCTCATCTCTGGACATACTACTAGCATGAGAGTTAAGAGGAGAGGGGCTGCGACAAATGAACGATAATCATATGGATAAAAGAGATTCCTTACGTGTAACTTTTAAGTATACTGCCATTTTAATTTGTTTTTTTATGATCGTTATCATGGCCTGGGAAGGTCAAAAAACCGATGCAGCAGTAGCCGAAGTATCGATTCCACAGGATTCTATCCGGCTGCGTATTCTGGCGAATTCGGACGGAACACAAGATCAACTAGTGAAGCGGCAAATCCGCGATACAATCGTAGAGCAAATGAACCAGTGGGTAATTGCACTTGAGGACCCACAGAGTTTAGAGCAGGCACGCGCTTTAATTAGAACTCATCTACCAGAGCTTAATGCACTAGTTGGATCGGAGCTAGAGAAACGTGGTATTCAATATTCTTATAAAGTTGAGCTGGGTGTAGTTCCTTTTCCGACCAAATTGTACGGTGGAACAGTCTATCCGGCCGGAGAATACGAGGCTGTTCGGGTAACGCTGGGTGAGGGAAAAGGGCAAAATTGGTGGTGCGTACTGTTTCCGCCGTTGTGCTTTATCGATGCGGGTTCTGGAGATGCGGCGGCACCTGCTGCTAACAAAGGGGCGAAGACCGTTTCGGCTGCCGGGGCAGATAGCGGAGTTAAGGCGCAACCAGCAGTAGGAACAGCTGTACAAGCAGATTCTTCGGCAAAGGATTTTGCGGCAGCGGATTCCGCAGAGCCAGAGGTGCGGTTCTTCGTTTGGGAACTGCTGCAAAACCTTTGGAACTGGATTAGCGGATTATGGTCGTAATGCTGATGTTAGCCCTTTGGTTTTGTGGAAATGGTCTATAGTTTTGAATCTAGATATGTTACTATTTCATAAGCAGATCGACTGCGGCGCCTTCATTGGGGCCGCTTTTTGGTAAGATTAGAGTTAATGAACCTCCAGAGTATTTATCCTAAGATTGCAAGAAAAGCTATTGTTTAATATATATCCTGTAGAAAGCCTGTGATGAGAATGAATGAACCACACGACCCTTTATTCGCCGTTCAGCGGCGGAGTGGAAATAGAAATGAGACTGTATATTGGGAACTGGATTTGCTGGAAGATGCAGCTTCGGATTCCGGTGTACTTCAGCCAAGTGAGGAGAATAAGTTAGCCATCGTGGAGGCGGCAGCCATGCTTCGTGAAGGTGGAACGGTCGCCTTTCCAACCGAAACGGTCTATGGACTTGGTGCGGATGCGCGGAATACTGCGGCAGTTGAGGCTGTTTTTGCGGCAAAAGGGCGACCGTCTGACAATCCCCTAATCGTGCATATTGCTGATCCAAGTGCTTTGGACGAGCTGGTTACAGAAGTGCATCCTACGGCTGCGGTATTGATGGATGCTTATTGGCCAGGACCGCTGACAGTTGTTCTTCCTGTTCGTGAGGGTGTTTTGTCATCCTGTGTAACGGCAGGACTGGACACAGTAGGTGTTCGTATGCCTGATCATTCGGTAGCTTTGGCGCTGATCAGTGCAGCGGGCTGTCCCGTTGCGGCACCTAGTGCTAACCGTTCCGGTCGTCCGAGTCCGACCTTAGCTTCACATGTAATGGAAGACTTGGCCGGATACATTGGCGGTGTACTTGATGGCGGCGCGGCTGGAGTTGGACTGGAGTCAACTGTGGTGCAGGTGCAGCCTGATGGAAAGGTTGCCGTGCTTCGTCCTGGTGGGATTACTTTGGAGCAGTTAGCTGCTGTAGTGGGAGCAGAAGCCATTGCTGCTGAGCCAGCTGTGGTTAAAGAATTTGGAACTTCCGCAGCAGCGGAAGCTCCAGTAGCCACTGCACCGAAGGAGCACCACGGTGCAGAAGCTGTTTCCGACAGCTCGGCGCCACGTGCGCCGGGCATGAAGTACACGCACTACGCGCCGCGCGGCTGGCTCGGTGTGGTGAGCGGATCTTCTCCGCAACGTGTTGCGGATGAAGCCGCGAGTCTACTTCAGGCGGCACAGCTGAACGGCGAAGTGACGGGCTTACTCCTCTTCGAGGAGCATAAGCCCCTCTATCCCGCCGATCCTGCCGCCTGCGTTCTTTCCCTCGGCTCGTTATCCTCGCCGGAGGAAGGGGCACGCTCCCTATATGCCGCGCTGCGGCGCTTCGATGAAGCGGGAGCGACTTACATCTTGGCCGAGGCTTGTCCGTATACGGGCCTCGGCGTAGCTATTATGAACCGGCTTATGAAGGCAGCCGGTGGTTCCATCATCGACGCCGGATAGCCACGGCGACCTTTCTATCCAGCTATAGTATAGGTTCTTCGAATCTGAAATCTCCTATGAAGTCATGATTACCCCCTTGTCCGCATATCGTTGTTGTACAAGATATATCGGACTTGGGGGGTTAAGCATGGGCATAGGAGATGTATATGCCGGTTGGGGGCAGACAGTTACTATTGCTATAATGGCGATTGCATTAGGGATGGATGCCTTTTCGCTCGGAGTAGGGATCGGGATGAAGGGGATTCGTCTGCTGCATATTCTGCAAATGAGTGTGCTCATTGCTTTTTTTCATATGCTGATGCCTCTTCTAGGTTTATTAACTGGAAGTTATGTCGGACATTTGCTAGGTCAAGTAACAACTTATGCCGCAGGAGGGCTACTTGTGCTGTTAGGCGGACACATGGTGTATAACTCCTTTCGTCCGGAAGTGGTAGGTACGCGAGCTATGAATCACCGAACCTTATGGGGAATGCTGCTTCTATCACTCAGTGTAAGTGTGGATTCTTTTTCCGTTGGGGTATCCTTAGGGATGTTTGTGAATGGTGTGCTTCTGACTATACTAGCTTTTGGTGCCTGTGGAGGTCTGATGTCAATTATCGGCCTGCTTCTTGGGCGGCATGTCAGTCGTGGACTCGGGGAATATGGGGAAGCACTGGGCGGGGCTATTTTATTGGGGTTTGGCTTGCTATTCATCTTTTGATACAATAACGGCATTACAATATTTTAATTTCATGGGGGTGCAAAAGCATGCTGCATATTTTATTCGTCTGCACCGGTAATACATGCCGTAGTCCTATGGCTGAGGGGCTTTTACGAAAGCTTGCGAAGGAACGTGGAATCGACCTGGAAGTGCGGTCTGCAGGTGTATCTGCCATTTCTGGTACTTCTATATCGAGACATGCTGCAGCTATTTTGCAAGAAGAAGGCATTCATGATCATTTAGAGTCGTCGCAATTAACGGGGCAATCCGTCGCTTGGGCCGATCTTGTGCTTACCTTAACCAGTGGACATAAGCAACATTTGCTACAGTATTTTCCGGATGCCGCAACAAAAACATATACATTGAAGGAATACGTGCATAACGAAGAAGCTGTGACTGAGGATATTAAAGAATTGGACAGCCTTTATGCAGATGCTGAGTTAAGTATAGCTCTAGGTGGTGAACCCAACGCAACGGATCTACAACGAATGATTGAAATCCGCCAGCGTATCCCAAGCTTTGATATTTCTGATCCATTCGGGGGTACACGTGAAGATTATGAGCTTACTGCTGCTGAGATTCGCACTTCGTTATTTAGTTTATTAGATAAACTGGAATCCTTACGCCATTTGTAAATGGTTGATTTTCAGTCGGCTTTGCTTTAAGATGAAAGTACAACTAATCGGTTCCGATGTAACTGGCGACAAATGTGGATCAAACCACGATGGAGCATCGGAATAAACGGCCGGTCGCCTGGGCAAAAGAGCAAATCCGCAGCTACCTGCGGACTGCTCTTTTTTGTTTAAATGAAGCTTGTTTGAAGCTTGAGGAGGTAGGGTGATGGACAAAGTTGTGGAGTTATCTTTAACTGAAGCTACTGTCACTGTGTTAAGGGAGTTGGCGGAAGCTGGTAACCTTGGATCTGGTAAAATTGTTGTCCTAGGAGTTAGCACAAGTGAGGTCGCTGGTGTCCGTATTGGAACCGGTGGTGCGCTTGAAGTCGCACGGCAACTGCTTGAAGGGGCTCGTTTGGTCGCAGCGGAAAAAGGATTTCATCTCGTTTATCAGTGCTGCGAGCATCTGAATCGTGCGCTTGTAATGGAACGCTCTTTGCTAGAGTCGCTTGGGCTAAATGAAGTTTCAGCTGTACCTATACCGGGTGCTGGCGGTTCGATGGCTGCGGCTGCCTATCGCTCTATGAAAGATCCTGTTCTGGCGGAAACGATAGGAGCGCATGCTGGCTTAGACATTGGTGAGACTCTTATAGGTATGCATTTGCGCCGCGTGGCAGTTCCTTTTCGACCGACCTTACGGTACATTGGAGCAGCTAGAGTGAACGCCGCATGGGCCAGACCTCCGCTTATTGGCGGCGAACGTGCGGTTTACCGCACTCTTGAACAGAGTGGTTCACAGGTTTGTGATTGATGAACTTAGATTTATGTTTTTGCAGAAACGTAGACCTAAAGCTTTTTCGTGGCGGGCAAATCGTTTCTATTTAAATACAACATATCTACACACACTAGGGAGGAAATAAGAACATGGAACAATTACGTAAGAGTGACCCGGCAGTACTGGAAGCAATGGAACTGGAACTGAAACGTCAGCGTGCCAACATTGAGCTTATTGCCTCAGAGAATATCGTTAGCGAAGCCGTAATGGAAGCCATGGGCTCAGTGCTTACGAACAAATATGCAGAAGGCTATCCAGGCAAACGGTATTATGGTGGCTGTGAAGATGTGGATATCGTTGAGAATCTGGCTCGTGATCGTGCGAAAGAATTGTTCGGTGCGGAACATGTCAACGTACAGCCTCACTCTGGAGCACAAGCGAATATGGCTGTATATCTCGCTGCACTTAACCCGGGCGACACGGTTCTTGGCATGAACTTGGCGCATGGCGGACATTTAACGCATGGTAGTCCAGTAAATGCTTCTGGATTACTCTATAACTTCGTAGCTTATGGGGTACAAGAAGATACTTTCCTAATTGATTATGACGAAGTACGCAAAGCAGCCTTCAAGCACCGTCCTAAGTTGATTGTTGCTGGTGCAAGTGCGTATCCGCGCATTATTGATTTCGAAAAGCTTGGTGCTATCGCCAATGATGTCGGCGCGTTGTTTATGGTAGATATGGCCCATATCGCAGGTCTTGTTGCTGCTGGTCTTCATCCGAGCCCGGTTCCTCATGCTCATTTCGTTACAACTACAACACATAAGACTTTACGCGGTCCCCGCGGAGGTATGATTATGTGCAGACAGCCATGGGCGGCTGCTATCGATAAAGCCGTATTCCCTGGTTCCCAAGGTGGACCGCTGATGCATGTCATTGCGTCAAAAGCAGTCGCATTCGGCGAAGCTTTGCTGCCATCCTTTAAGACCTATGCTGAGAATGTAGTGAAGAATGCAAATGTTCTTGCAGAAACACTGATAAGCGAAGGGGTTAACATTGTATCCGGTGGTACAGATAACCACTTGATGTTGCTTGATACACGTAACCTGAACATTACCGGAAAAGATGCGGAAAAAGTACTAGATTCCATCGGAATCACTGTGAATAAAAACGCAATTCCATTTGATCCTACAAGTCCTTTCGTAACAAGCGGTATTCGTATTGGTACACCTGCGGTTACTTCCCGTGGTATGGACGAGCAAGCTATGGTGGTTATTGGCCGCATTATAGCTAATGTTCTGAAGAATCCGAAGGATGAAGTGAAATTAGCTGAGGCAGCTCGTCAAGTTGCTGATTTGACGGATCAGTACCCACTTTATCCAGAACTGAAATACTAGTTCCTATTCGTATTCATTAATAAATTCACCTCCACCGAGTCCTGATTTTAGGGTTTGGTGGAGGTTTTTTGTTGTTTATTGTTCACAATATTATATGGGTGAATTGATGGAAAATCATGAAATTAATTATGAAAGTTCATGGAACTTTCATAAACAATAGTGAAAAAAATGTGAATAGTATGAAAAATGCAAATTTGCGCAACCTAATCAAGGTTTTATTCCTGAAAAGGCAATGTAATTGCCAATCCTTACCTTTATAAGCGAAGGAAAATACAGGGGTAGGGGTTCAATATGGATACATGTGCCTTTCTAGGTGAAATGCGGCGATGGGAATGCTATAATAGACAGGATTTAGCCATAGAGAAGCAAAAGCGCTTTCTAGGGTTATAGACACGACTTACAATTACCGGAGGGACAGGAAATGGGAAAATTGGTGATTTGCGATCATCCTTTAATTCAACACAAACTAACATTTATTCGCGACGTAAGAACAAACACGAAGGATTTCAGAGAGCATGTTGACGAAGTTGCCACATTGATGGCTTATGAGATAACACGTGATATTCCTCTAGAAACCATTACAGTACAAACACCGGTCACTGAAACGGAAAGTAAAGTGATTTCTGGAAGAATGCTTGGGCTTATCCCTATTCTTCGTGCTGGTCTGGGTATGCTTGAGGGCGTTCTGAAGCTTCTTCCTGCTGCTAAAGTAGGACATGTTGGCTTATTCCGTGATCCGGACACGCTTCAACCGGTTGAGTATTACATCAAGCTTCCTACAGATGTACAGGAACGTGAGCTGATCGTAATTGATCCAATGCTAGCTACGGGGGGATCTGCGATTGCTGCTATTACCTCGCTGAAGAAGCGTGGCTGTACACAAATTAAAATGATGAACCTGATTGCAGCGCCAGAAGGTGTTGCTGCGGTTCAAGAGGCTCACCCAGATGTTGATATTTATGTAGCTGCGCTTGATGATCATTTGAATGAGCATGGATATATCGTTCCGGGACTTGGCGATGCTGGAGATCGTTTGTACGGAACTAAGTAAATAGTAATTCGTAATAGGATATAAGAAATTTGTTTATTTTTTGATGAGAGGGTAGGGGTTATGTCCAAAATTAAAGTGATGACTATTTTCGGAGTGCGCCCCGAGGCGATCAAGATGGCTCCTCTAGTTCTTGAACTGAAGAAGCATCCTGAGCACATCGAGTCAATTGTATGTGTAACAGCACAGCACAGGGAGTTGCTCGATCAAGTGTTGGAAGTGTTCAATATCACTCCTGATTACGATCTGGATGTGATGAAGGATCGTCAGACGCTTAATGAGATTACTATTCGAGTACTTGAAGGCCTGGAACCTGTACTCAGAGAGGTTAAACCTGATCTCGTATTGGTGCACGGGGACACATTAACGACGTTCCTTGCAAGCTATGCCTCTTTCCTGCAGCAAATTCAGGTTGGGCACGTAGAAGCAGGACTTCGGACATGGAACAAATTGTCTCCGTATCCTGAAGAAATGAACCGTCAGCTTACAGGTGTATTGGCAGACCTGCATTTCGCTCCAACGGATTGGTCAGCTAGTAATCTGAGACATGAGAACAAAAAAGAATCAAGTATTTATATCACAGGCAACACTGTAACCGATGTGTTTCAATATACCGTACAGCCTGATTACCGGCATCCTGTTTTGGATTTTGCTTCAGGAAAAAAACTTATTTTGATGACTGCTCACCGTAGAGAATCGCAAGGTGAACCGCATCGGAATATCTTCCGGGCAGTCAAAAGAATCGCTGATGAATTCGAAGATGTAGCCATTGTTTATCCTGTGCATCCGAGTCCTGCTGTTAAGGAACCTGCACATGAAATTTTGGGTGGACATCCAAGAATTAAGCTGATTGATCCGCTGGATGTCGTGGATTTGCATAATTTTTATCCGCATACCCACTTGATATTGACCGATTCTGGCGGTTTACAAGAGGAAGCTCCTTCATACGGAGTACCAGTACTTGTGCTTCGTGATACGACGGAGCGTCCTGAAGGGATAGACGCTGGAACGCTAGAACTTGTGGGCACGGACGAGGAGAAGGTGTATGCACGGACACATGCTCTTTTGACTGATAATGAGCTCTATCAGTCGATGAGTCGGGCCGCCAACCCGTACGGAGATGGCAAAGCCTCCCAACGAATTGTCAATGCGATTTTGCACCATTTTGGTGTAAATAAGGAGCGTCCTGAAGAGTTTCACAGAATGTTCACAAAAAATAAATAATTTCATTTAAAGTAATATCTGATCTGATTAAAATCAACATACAGTGAAACTGTACGGTTTATATGGTTTTGGAACATTTTGCTGTGATTATTTTCATGTTTTCAAGGGTTTTTGGGCAATGTTCAATGAATTGACAAAGACTCCAGAAATTCAGTAAAATTAGTTGGGATTGTAGCCATGAAAGAACAAAATAGCAGGGACAGCTTGTTACAGACCGCGCTTATCATTGGAAGTGCAGGCACTATACTCGCCGCTTACATTGTTATTGGTTTTTTTGCGGCAAGGTGGCTGAAAGACTTGATGGAGGGGCCGAAATATTGGCTCGCTATTGGCACTATAACCGGAATGATTCTGGGAATTGTGAACGTCGTCCTGTTAATTAAAAAATTTTTGGGGGAGCAGAATGGATAATATGACTCCCATGATCAATACCGTCACTAGAGTTACGCTCGTCCTTATGGCAGGACTCTTAATGGGCTGGGCGCTTCATCATGAGACCAGGGATTTTACACTGGGCATGACTCTGGGTCTGGTGGCGGGATTGGTAAACTTTCGTTATCTGGCCGTCAAGGTTCGACGGGTAACGCAGTCGATTGCGAGCAACGAAGGGAATGCCTTCAGCCTCGGTTTTGTTACACGGATTAGCTTCGCAATTTTGGTCACTATGTTCGCGGTCAAGATTGAGCATTTCTCCTTGGTAGCAACTGTTTCAGGCGTATTCATTCCTCAGCTTCTCGCCATTCCTGCGGGGATATATCTGAGTGTGAAGAACAAACTTTAACCAGATTAAAGAGAAAGGGGGATGATACTATGCATGAGATGCCGAAAATCTTTGTCGGGGGAATACCGATAGATATATCAGCCGTATTGATGCTTCTGATCAGTTGTACAGTAGTATTTGTGCTGGTGATGCTGTCGGTTCGTAAGCTTTCGGTTGAGAATCCATCTAAGCTTCAGAATTTTATGGAATGGGTTGTTGAATTTGTAGAGGGTGTCATAAGCAGTGCCATGGACCTGAAGAAAGGAAAACCTTACATATCTTTGGGGCTAACGTTGATTCTGTTTATCTTTGTTTCCAACCTTCTTGGATTGCCTTTCTCAGTTGTAACTGAAGCACATGGACCTGTAACCGTGTTTGGCCATGTGATTGAAGCAACCAGGAACTTGGCGCATGGTGATCATGTTGAGATCTTATGGTACAAGTCGCCGACTGCTGACATTAATATCACTGCAGGATTGGCAATTATTGTGTTTATACTGATGAACTTCCTGGGCATTAAGCTCAACGGCAAGCATTATTTCAAACACTATATTGAGCCGTTTCCAATCTTTTTGCCACTGAACATTATCGAGAACCTGGCAAAACCAGTAGCGCTGGCTATTCGTCTATTTGCTAACATTTTTGCCGGAGAAGTACTGATTACAGTCATTTTGAAGCTGGGGATTCTCAGTATTCCGTTCCTGGCTGTATGGCAAGGCTTCAGTATTTTCGTCGGGGCACTACAAGCGTTTATCTTTACGATTCTGACGATGGTTTATATCGCACAGATGACGATTCACGAAGAAGAAGCACATTAATGAACTGCTGCGAAGGGAACGGTTATTGCCTGATTTTCTTTCGCGGGAGATATCTTATATCATTAAACACATTATGAACCGAAATTAAAGGAGGATATTTACAAATGGAATTTTTAGCAGCAGCAATAGCGGTTGGATTGGGTGCACTTGGCGCAGGTCTTGGTAACGGTATGATCGTTAGTAGAACAGTTGAGTCCATCGCTCGTCAACCAGAAGCTCGTAACGCGCTTCAAACAACAATGTTTATCGGTGTAGGTATCGTCGAAGTTATTCCATTGGCAGCAACAGTTATCGCATTCCTGATCATGTTTTCATCTTAATAAACCGTATTTACGGTTTGGCGGGGACGGCCGATGCCATCCGCGCCTTACTTTTGTATACGTCCGCATGACGCGGTAACGGAAGGGAGTGACCTCAGTGGAAATTGTTTGGACAAACATCTTATTTTCAATTGTAGCCTTTGGGATTCTATATTTCTTGCTCAGTAAGTATGCGTTCAGCAAACTGTTCGCAGTTATGGAAAAACGCCGTGAGCTGGTAATGCAGCAAATGGATGAAGCTGCGAAGACTAGAGAGCAAGCGGTCGCGTATGTGGAAGAGCAGAAGCAGGCGCTTAACAGTGCACGCCAGGAAGCTCAACAGATTATTCAACAATCGCAAATTACTAGTAATCAACAGGTAGAACAAGCTTTGGCGCAAGCTAAAGTTGAAGCTGCACGCGTCAAAGAAGAGGCCGTGCGCGATATCGAGAACGAGAAGAATAAAGCAGTGGAAGAGTTGCGCAGCGAAATTGGAACGGCATCTGTTCGTATTGCTTCTAAACTTCTTAAGAAAGAAGTTAGTGCTAGCAGTGAGCAGGAGCAGCTTGTGAACCAATACCTCAATGAGGTAGGAGGCCGATCATGAGCCGCGATACGGTAGTTGCCAAGCGCTACGCTAAAGCATTGTACAGTGCAGCGGTAGAGAAGGGGATTACCCTTGAAGTAGAAGAACAGCTCAAGGCAGTGGTCGAAGTATTACATTCAGACCAAGAGGTACAGCGCTTTATTCTTGCGCCACGTATCTCGGAGTCCGACAAGCTGAAAGTGCTGCGCACAGCACTTCAAGATAAGCTCTCTCCTATTGTGATGAACATTGTAGAACTGTTAGTAGAGCGAGGCAGAACCGATATTTTTGCCGAACTGCTGGATACGTATATCAAGATTGAAGGAGACGCTCTTGGTATTGGTGATGCTAAGGTATACTCCGTTTATTCTTTAAGTGAAGAAGAAAAAGCGGCTGTAGCTGCAGAATTCGGCCAGCTCGTAAACCGTAAAATTCGGGTTACGAATGTGGTGGATCCAAGCCTGCTGGGAGGACTGAAAGTTTATATCGGCGATACGCTGTATGACGGTAGTCTTTCTAGTAAATTGGAACGTCTCGAGAAGTCCTTTAATGATAAGCATAGAAGATAGGGGTGAGGATATTGGGCATCAGACCTGAAGAGATCAGCACTTTGATCAAAAGTCAAATTGAGCAATATAAAGCCGATATCGAAGTTGCCGAAGTGGGCACCGTCATTCAAGTCGGAGACGGTATCGCTCGTGTCTACGGTCTGGAAAACGCAATGGCAGGCGAGTTGCTAGAGTTCTCCAACGGTGTAGTGGGCATGGCGCTCAATCTGGAAGAAAGCAACGTCGGTGTTGTAATTCTGGGTGAGTACAAGGAAATTCGTGAAGGCGATCAAGTAAAACGTACTGGACAAATCATGCAAGTTCCAGTTGGAGAGGCCCTTCTGGGTCGTGTTGTTAACGCACTCGGTATGCCGCTTGACGGTAAAGGCCCAATTCAAACGACGGAGTTCCGTCCGGTTGAGAATAACGCTCCTGGTGTTATCGACCGTAAATCGGTTCATGAGCCAATGCAAACTGGTCTTAAAGCGATTGATGCGATGGTACCAATTGGTCGTGGACAACGCGAACTTATCATTGGTGACCGTCAAACAGGTAAGACTGCAATCGCAATCGATGCGATTATCAACCAAAAAGGCAACGGAATGAAATGTATTTATGTTGCCATTGGACAAAAACAATCCACAGTAGCACAGGTTGTAGAAACTCTCCGCCGTCATGGCGCGTTGGAATATACAATCGTTGTAACTGCTTCGGCTTCAGAGCCATCCCCACTGTTGTATATTGCTCCATACGCAGGTTGCGCAATGGGCGAGTACTTTATGTACAAGGGCGAACACGTATTGATCATTTATGATGACCTTTCAAAACAAGCTTCGGCTTATCGCGAATTGTCCTTGCTGCTTCGTCGTCCACCGGGTCGTGAAGCGTTCCCTGGTGACGTGTTCTACTTGCACTCCCGTCTTTTGGAACGTGCGGCTAAGCTTAGTGATGAGCTTGGTGGCGGTTCATTAACCGCGCTTCCGTTCATCGAAACACAAGCATCTGACGTATCGGCTTACATTCCTACGAACGTAATCTCGATTACAGATGGTCAAATCTTCCTTGAATCCGATTTGTTCTACTCTGGTCAACGTCCGGCGATCAACGTCGGTATCTCCGTTTCCCGTGTAGGGGGCTCCGCTCAGATTAAAGCGATGAAGAAGGTAGCTGGCTCGCTCCGTTTGGATCTTGCCCAATATCGTGAACTTCAAGCTTTCTCACAGTTCGGCTCAGATCTTGATAAATCCACGCTTGCTCGTCTGAATCGCGGAGCACGTATGATGGAAGTTCTGAAACAAGGTGTAAATCAGCCGTTGTCTGTTGAGCATCAAGTGCTTAGCTTGTACACAGCTGTAAAAGGATACTTGGATGATATTCCTGTTAAAGACGTAAAACGTTTTGAAAAGGAATTCCTTGCTTACATGGACAGCAGTGCTGCTGAAGTTGCTCAATCCATCAGAGATACCAAGGATTTGACAGCAGATAACGAAGCCGCTCTTAAAGCAGCGATTGATAAATTTAAAAGAGGCTTTGCTACTAGCTAATATAGATCGTACCTAAACGATTCTTACTAAGTGAGCTTTGGCTATGCCGAAGCTCAGGCTATTACTTATAAAGTTGGCTTTGAATTCGTCAAAGCTAAGAAGATGCTTACGAAGTTAGCTTTGACTTCGTCAAAGCTTTAAGGTGGTGAAATCATGGCAAGAAGCATGCGTGATATTAAACGTCAAATTAAGAGTGTTCAAAACACAAGACAGATCACAAAAGCGATGGAAATGGTAGCCGCCTCCAAGCTGAGAAAAGCCCAGGAGAAGGCAATTGCCGCCCGTCCTTATGCTGAGAAGCTGAAAGAGGTTGTATCGAGCATTGCTGCCGGTACAGAAGGCGTTCAGCATCCCATGCTGGTCAGTCGCCCTGTGAAAAAAACTGGTTATCTTATCGTGACCTCTGATAGAGGGCTTGCGGGAGGATACAACGCTAATATTTTACGTAAGGTGACGATGCTCATCGCGGAACGACATAAATCCAAAGATGAGTACGCCTTGTTCGTTATCGGTCGTAAAGGCCGTGACTTCTTACGCCGCCGTGAATATCCGATTGTACAGGAAGTTACTGAGCTATCGGATGCGCCGAAATTTGCTGACATTAAGTCTATTGCTAATTCGGCAGTACAACAGTTTGTAGATGGTACGTATGATGAGTTGTACGTTTGCTACAACCAATTCGTCAATGCGATTACCCAGATCCCAACCGTTGATCGACTGTTGCCTATGGAAGGCGTAGGAAATCATGAGCATCATGAAGCGACTGCAAATTACGAATATGAACCTTCACCAGAAGGCGTACTCGAAGTACTACTTCCGAAATACGCCGAAACTTTGATTTATAGCGCAATTCTGGATGGCAAGGCCAGTGAGCTGGGTGCGAAAATGACAGCGATGGGCAGTGCAACAAAGAACGCGTCGAAAATGATCGGAGAACTTACCCTTACGTACAACCGTGCCCGTCAGGCGGCAATTACGCAGGAAATTACCGAGATCGTGGCCGGAGCGAACGCTCAGTCTTAAAAATACAAGAACAGTTAAGCAGCGTGCTTGACTTGCCTTGTATTTTACGAGAAACAGTGTCGCATGGAGCGATACATAGTATCGCCCGCTTCTGGAGTATGGCTCCTTAAGAACGGCACTGCAGTTCTTCTTAAATATAAGAAAGTATAGGTTTTAGACTATACAAAATGCTTATATTTCTACGAGAAACGGTTGTCATCTTTATATGACGACAACGTCGTTTCTTCTTGATGTAACAGCTTTCGAGGAGGGAAATGAAGATGAACAAAGGACGCGTTGTAAGCATTATGGGTCCGGTTGTCGATATTGAATTTGAACGCGGCCAATTGCCCGAGATATTCAACGCTATCAAAATTGAAACCGTCTTGGACAATGGTCGCCAGATTAACCTAACACTTGAGGTTTCCAATCACTTGGGAGACAATTTGGTACGTTGTATCGCGATGTCTTCTACAGATGGTCTGGTTCGCGGACTGGATGCGATTGACCAAGGTGGTCCTATTTCGGTTCCTGTTGGGGAAGCGACATTAGGCCGGGTATTTAACGTACTTGGAAATCCAATTGATAACGCTGGTGAAGTTGTTGCTGAAATAAAGAACCCGATTCACCGTTTGGCTCCGACATTTGATGAATTGTCGACACAAGCCGAAATTTTGGAAACGGGTATTAAAGTTATCGACTTGCTTGCACCTTACGCTAAAGGCGGTAAAGTTGGTCTGTTCGGCGGTGCCGGTGTAGGTAAAACAGTAACGATTCAAGAATTGATTAATAACATTGCCCAAGAACACGGCGGTATTTCCGTATTCGCGGGTGTGGGTGAACGTACTCGTGAAGGTAATGACCTTTATCACGAAATGACGGACTCCGGCGTTATTAAGAAAACAGCAATGGTGTTCGGACAAATGAATGAGCCTCCAGGCGCGCGTCTACGCGTAGCTTTGACCGGTCTTACTATGGCGGAATATTTCCGTGATGTTGAAGGTCGCGATACGCTGCTCTTTATCGATAATATATTCCGCTTTACCCAAGCAGGTTCCGAAGTATCCGCTCTTCTCGGACGTATGCCGTCCGCGGTAGGTTACCAACCAACCCTAGCTACTGAAATGGGTCAGTTGCAAGAGCGTATCACTTCTACCAAAAAAGGCTCCGTTACTTCCATTCAAGCAATCTACGTACCAGCGGATGACTACACTGACCCTGCTCCGGCAACGGCGTTTGCTCACTTGGATGCAACAACTAACCTTGAGCGTAAGATTTCCGAGAAGGGGATTTTTCCAGCGGTTGATCCACTGGCTTCCAGTTCGCGTCTGCTAGCTCCGGAAATTGTTGGTGAAGAGCATTACAATGTGGCACAAGGTGTTAAACAATTGCTGCAACGTTATACCGAACTTCAAGACATCATTGCCATCTTGGGTATGGATGAATTGAGTGAGGATGATAAGGTTATCGTAGCTCGTGCTCGTAAAGTTGAGCGGTTCCTGTCACAGCCTTTCCACGTAGCTGAACAGTTTACCGGCTTCAAGGGTAAATACGTGCCAATCAAAGAAACTGTACGTAGCTTTAAGGAAATCCTGGATGGTAAGCATGATGATCTTCCAGAAGCAGCGTTCCTTTTTGTGGGTACAATCGAAGAAGCGGTTGAAAAAGCGAAATCGATGTAACACTGAGCTTATTGAATGCTTTCGAAGCGAGCTTTACTTCGTAAAGCTAAGTGTATGCTTTCGATGAGAGCTTTACTTCGTAAAGCTTTAAGGAGGAATGGAAGTGAATACCTTTTTGTTGGAAATTGTCACGCCGGAGCATCTCGTCTATTCTAAACAAGTGAATAGCTTGACAGTACGGGGAGTCGAAGGCGAGTTGGGTATTTTGCCGGGACACATTCCGCTTGTGACTCCACTTCAGGTTGCTCCGTTATCCGTCAAATCGGACGGTGTTACGATCTCCATCGCCGTTCATGGCGGTTTCGTTGAAGTGCATAAGGACAAAGTAACAGTGCTGGCCGAAAGTGCCGAACTGCCAACGGATATTGATGTTGAACGCGCCGAGGCTGCTAGAGAACGCGCTCAGCGCCGTCTCCAGACTCGTAGCAAACAAGATGATATCGATCACCGCCGTGCGGAGTTGGCGCTGCAACGCGCTGTTACACGGATTAAAGTGTCCACTGGTAAAGGACAACAGTAGGATATAAGCGGTCAAGCTCTAAGCTTGACTGCTTTTTTTGTTATAGTAATCTATGTAGTAAAGGTTAAGATTTCTTCATTTTTTTGGATATTGGCATTGAATTGTTTAAAAATTTGTAAAAGTACTGGATTCTTTTGCCCTGCACAAGTATGATATAAGAGTCGATTTCCGAGTTATACGAACACGGAGGGTTAGCATGGGGGATATATTGTCCAATGGATGGTCTAGTGCCGCTGGAACCAGCAGCATGATCTCAATGATTGTTTCTTTGCTCAGTGTTGTATTATCTTGGTGGGCATTGCAGAACCTTAAGCTGGATTTGGTCATAAGATATCCCAAGAGTCCTCAAGGAAGGCTGCTGCACTTGCTTCTGGCTATTGTACTTGGTCGTTTTGTTGCAGGATTCTTTCTGGATTACCTTAGCTGGAGTGGGATGATCCGCTATATGTTTTAGGAATATGTAGTTTGGTTATAAGTGTCATAGGTCGCAATGGTCAAAAAGTGTCGAATAATAAGGTTTTATTATGTCAACACTGAACTTTAAGGAACATGCCCGGCTGAATGGGCGTATTGATGGAGTATGCGAATTTTTTTGCAATTACTTTTAATCTAAAAAATAATTTAAGAAATAATGGACGCGGAGGGAAACCGAAAATGAGCAAATTTATCGTCCGCGGTGGCAACAGATTGACCGGGAGCGTGAAAGTTAGCGGCGCAAAAAATTCCGTATTACCGATCATAGCCGCCTCTCTATTGGCAGAAGAAGGAGTAAGCGTCATTGTGGACGCACCTCCGCTTGATGATGTAATGACGATTTCAAAAATGTTGGAATCTCTGGGTGCAGGGGTTACATATCAAAATGATATTATCCAGGTGGATGCTACAAACATCACTTCCTGTGAAGCACCTTATGAATGGGTACGGAAAATGCGGGCATCTTTTTTAGTCATGGGTCCTCTGTTATCACGGCTTGGTCATACAAGAATTTCTTTGCCTGGTGGCTGCGCCATTGGCACACGACCGATTGATCAGCATTTGAAAGGATTTGAAGCGCTTGGTGCGGAGATTAGTCTCGGCCAGGGCTACATTGAAGCGAAAAGTAACGGTCGCCTGCGCGGAGCCAAAGTGTATTTGGATGTAGCTAGCGTGGGTGCGACCGAAAATATAATGATGGCAGCGGCACTCGCCGAAGGTGTGACCGTGATTGAGAATGCGGCTAAGGAGCCTGAAATTGTCGACCTGGCCAATTATTTGAATGGTATGGGCGGAATCGTTCGCGGTGCGGGTACAGGTGTTATCCGTATTGAAGGCGTAGAACGTCTGCATGGCGTTAAACATCATGTGATTCCTGACCGTATTGAAGCTGGTACCTATATGGCTGCCGCAGCAATTACAGGTGGGGACGTATATGTGGAAGGTGCAATCGCTGATCACTTGGGACCTGTTATTGCTAAGATGGAAGAGATGGGTGTGACCATAATTCCTGATGAGAATGGGGTTCGTGTAATTAGTGACAAACCTCTTAAAGCTGTTGATTTGAAGACTTTGCCGTATCCAGGCTTTCCAACGGATATGCAGTCACAAATGATGGCATTATTGCTGCGCTCTGAAGGAACTAGTGTCGTTACAGAAACTGTATTCGAGAATCGGTTCATGCATGTGGATGAATTCCACAACATGAATGCTGAGATTAAGATCGAAGGTCGCTCAGCAATCGTTACAGGTAATGCGCAATTGGTCGGAGCCAAGGTTTGTGCTACGGATTTACGTGCGGGAGCTGCGCTTATTTTGGCAGGTCTTGTTGCTGAAGGCACTACTGAGGTAAGCGGAACTCATCATATCGACCGTGGATATGTACATTTGGCTGAGAAGCTGTCTGGACTAGGTGCGGAAATATGGCGTATCTCCATGGAAGACACAGCCGCGCAAACGGTGAAGGACGAAACTCTTAAACCAGAAGTAGCCAAGAGCGAATCAAGCAAAAGCGATGAGGTTAAACCTCGCTTTCAGGTTCAAGCAACTTGGGTATAATATCAGTCATTAAGTGAGAACAGGCTGCAGTGATGCGGCCTGTTCTTTTTTTAAATATAAGAGTTTATATGTTCTACGCTATAAATTATCCTTATATTTCTCGCATAAACGCTACCGTCCTTATAGGGACAGCGAAGGCGTTTTTGCTTGTATTATTAGAAAGTAAATCTGAATCCTCATCTAATGAGGATTTTTTTCGTTTGTGATTTTTTAACGCGGGGCATAGTGATAGATACGAGAAAGCTACTCTCTTTCTCTCAAATATTGTTCTAGTAGTTGCTGTAAATTCATATCTATAAGAATCAACAGTGACTCACGGAAGGAGCCATAGAGATGAAAGATTTCCGCTACTTGCGACGTAATAAGTCAACGCGCTGGCACTCGCGTCCCCTTGCTCCCCGGCTCAGGCGCCTCGGTCCCGCCGCCTGGCTCGCTGCGCCTATCCTGGCGGCGCTGCTGATTCCACTGGCGGTTGTCCCGCTGCACCGGGGACAACCGGCGCCTCCGGCCTTGCCGACGGTAACGGCCTCACCAGCCGCACCAGCGGGGCCGGAGGCGGCTGCGCAGGAAGCGCCGCAGCCGAAGGTCTCCGTCTATTTGTCGCGTAGCGGACAAATAGAGACGTTGCCGCTGGAGGAATACGTCAGCGGCGTGCTTGCAGCCGAGATGCCGGCCAGCTTTGAGCTTGAAGCGCTCAAAGCGCAGGCCGTAGCGGCCCGCACCTTTATCCTTCGCCGCCTGCTGGCTGGCGACAGAAGCGGCGTCCCCGTTCCGGGGGCGGATGTAACAGATACGGTAAGCCATCAGGCTTACGTATCTAAGGATACGCTGGAACGGAAGTGGAAGCTCGGCGGAAGAAGCGCCGACCTTGCAAAGCTTCAGCGCGCGGTCCTTGAGACGCGCGGTGTCATTATGACCTATAAAGGGCAGCCGATTACGGCCTCCTTTTTCGCCTCCAGTGGAGGATATACCGAGAACTCGGAAGAATACTGGAATGCAGCGATTCCCTATCTGCGCAGTGTAACTAGTCCTTGGGAGAAAGAGATTACCCCAAACTATGCGGTGACATCTACATTCACCATCTCGGAAATACTTACTAGACTTGGGCTAAACGACAGAGTAATTCCTGCTTCAAAAAATAATACCCAATCAGGCATGACAAAAAATATCTCTACTTCCTCTGAATTGCCGGTAGAAGTGTTGTCTCTCACCACTGGACATCGGGTTAAGGAAATCTCTATTGGAGGTACTATTTTTACTGGAAGAGAAGTGCGAGAGAAGCTAGGGTTACGTTCCAGCCAATTCAGTTGGGGGCGAAAAGGGAATAAAATCTATATAACTACCTTCGGAAATGGGCATGGTGTGGGAATGAGTCAGTGGGGAGCTAATGGGATGGCGAAGGAAGGCGGAACGGCTACTCAAATTCTCAAACACTATTACAGTGGTATCTCTTTTACGCAAATCTCAACTCTTCTGAAAAAATAACTTGAAAGATACGTATAAAAGATAGAAGCCCGGTAACACTGGTTACTGAGGTGATAACCATATGAATGAACAAGACAAAAACAAAACAAACCATGATGAATCTCTCAAAAAATCGCAGGGAGATTCAGGTGCTAAACCTTCTTCATGGAGCAAGATGTTATCTAAACGTTGGGTGTTCCCAGCAGTCTACACGGCGGCAGCGGCAATTATACTAACTTTGGTGTGGGTCTATCAGGATGCCGGCCAAAAACCGCTGGACACCGCCGCCACATCACAGCAAGTAGGAGCTTCGACTAACGAAGCTGGTACTGCAAACAGTAATCCAGATGCCCTTGAAGTTCTTGCTTCAGCGGAAAGCTTGGTTTGGCCAGTAGCCAATCCAGGTGAAGTAGAAGTGGTCAAACCGTATTATGATGAGAATGGTACAGAGGACAATCACGTTGCCGCAATGGTGCAGTATAACGACAAATTTATTCCTAATGTCGGTATCGATCTTGCCCGTGAAGACAACAATACGTTCGACGTCAAAGCAGCGCTTAGCGGTGAAGTTACTAGAGTGGACGATGTTGCAGTGTTAGGTAAGGTCATTGAGATTACCCATCAAGGTAATATGAAGACCGTGTACCAAAGTCTTGGCGAAACGAAAGTTAAACAAGGCGATGTTGTGAAGCAAGGAGATACGCTTGCAACCGCAGGTCGCAGTGAAATCGAGAAGGACCTTGGCAATCATGTACACTTTGAAGTGTATAAGGATGGCAAAGTAGTTAATCCATCTGAGTTACTGCCAGGTCGATAAGAATATTTACTGCAGGGGGCTAACGCCTCCTGCTTTTTTTTGAAAAAGGCTCTTCGTAAGCAGCATGCTTATAAAGAGCCTTATTTTTCTATGAGAAATGGTTATTGTCTTTGATGGATCAACGATGTTCCGTCTTGCTAATAACAAGGCTTCTTGGGTTGTCCATTAAATAAAATGAGCCCTCCTAGGCTTGTCATGTCTTGAAAGCGCGAATATATAAGCCCGCCCCTCATATAATGTACCAAACTATCCACAGTTGGGAGGCGGGAGCGTGCACGATTACATCAAGGAACGTACGATCAAAATCGGACGCTGCATCGTGGAAACCAGGCATACGGTCCGGACCATAGCCAAGGAATTTGGCGTTTCAAAGAGCACGGTGCACAAAGACTTGACTGAGCGTCTGCCAGAGATCAACCCTGATCTGGCCGATCAGGTGAAGCACATTCTTGAATATCACAAATCCATCCGACATCTTCGGGGGGGAGAAGCCACAAAAATTAAATATAAAAAAACGACGGGGAAAAAACGTGAGGTTGCTGTAGCATCAAAGACATGAGATTTTCGGAAATTTAAGGAAATATTCAGCTTTAAAACATTGTGTAGTTCCCCTAAAGTATGTTATTTTTAAATTTAGTACTAACTGCTGTTTTTTCAATTAAAATAACACTTTGGGGGCTCTTTCATTATGTTTAGCAAGGATATCGGAATCGACCTCGGCACGGCCAATGTGCTCATACATGTTAAGGGAAGGGGAGTCGTTCTGGATGAACCTTCCGTGGTCACACTTGAAAGTGATACGAAGAGAGTCCTTGCGGTGGGAGAACAGGCACGTCGCATGGTTGGGCGTACACCCGGAAATATAACAACTATCCGTCCTTTACGGGATGGTGTCATTGCAGATTTTGAAGTCACGGAAATGATGCTGAAGTATTTTATCGACCGTGTTGGCGGTCGCACCTGGTATTCACGGCCTCGCATTCTGATATGCGCCCCTACAAATATTACATCTGTGGAACAAAAGTCCATTCGGGAAGCGGCAGAACGCAGCGGGGCTAAGGAAGTATTTATGGAAGAAGAGCCAAAGGCCGCTGCGATTGGAGCGGGAATGGACATCTATCAGCCAAGTGGAAACATGGTCGTCGATATCGGTGGCGGAACGACGGATGTAGCCGTACTTTCTATGGGCGACGTCGTTACCGCTTCTTCGATTAAAGTCGCTGGAGACAAGTTCGATGAGGCCATTTTAAGATATATTAAACAAAAGTATAAATTGTTGATCGGTGAACGGACAGCAGAGGATATTAAGGTTACTATTGGTACGGTTCGACCTGGTTTGATGAAGTCCGAAATGGATATTCGTGGCCGGGACATGGTAAGCGGACTTCCCCAAACGCTCACGATTACGGCGGCTGAGGTAAAGGAAGCATTATGGGATCCGGTTTCTTCCATTGTGGCTGCAGCTAAATCGGTACTGGAGCGTACACCACCAGAATTGTCTGCGGACATCATTGACCGGGGTGTGGTTCTTACTGGTGGAGGTGCTTTGCTTAACGGATTGGACGAGCTACTCTCAGAAGAATTACATGTACCTGTTTGGGTAGCGGAAGACCCTATGCACTGTGTGGTAAAAGGAACAGGAATTATGCTGGACAATTTGGACAAGGTCGTTAAGAAAAAGTTCTAAGCAGCCGATATAAAAGGTAGCATTAGATTCGGAAGGAGACTACCTTCATGATAAGAGGTTTATATACGGCCGCTGCAGGTATGGTTGCGCAGCAACGTAGACACGATACGGCAACACAGAACATCGCTAACTTAAATACAACGGGATATAAGCAGGTTGACAGTGTTAATCATGCTTTTCCGGATGTCTTGATCTCGGCTATGATTAATGGCAATACCACGCCGGTGGGGCGCCTTAACACGGGAGTTTTTGCAGAACAGTCAATATCCCAATATTTACAGGGTGATTTAAGGGAGAGCGGCAAGTCTATGGATTTTGCTTTATCTACAGATTTGCAAGTCGCCGACCCTGTGACGGGTCAAAATATAGCCTTTGATGGTTCAGGGAAATATGTAAGTCCTGAGGGTGAGGTTATTTACCGTCCACAGGCTTTCTTTACTGTTCAGGATGCTGAGGGCAATAACTTATTTACCCGAAATGGAAGCTTCTCAGTAAACGCGGCTACGGGAGAAGTGTTGAGCAGTGGAGGCTTCAAGGTTCTGGATTCCACTGGCAAGCCTCTTGTCTTGACAGGAAATCAGGACACCCTTAAAGTGGACGGGCAGGGGAATGTACTAAATCCAGTAACAGGACTTCCGACAGGGACCAAGATTGGTGTGAGTGTAGTTACAAAGCCGCAGGAGCTTGTGCGTGATGGTAAAGGTGTGTTTCACGCTGATGATATAGCGGCGGCAGACATTCGTTACTCCAATGCAACTGATAACTTACAGGTGCGTCAAGGATATTTAGAGGGTTCCAATGTTGACCCTACTCAGGTTACTGTTGATTTGAATGCCGCATACCGGGCGTATGAAGCGAACCAAAAGATCGTCCAATACTATGATAGCAGCTTGCAGAAGGCTGTAACTGAAGTCGGCAGGGTATAAGTGCTGCTTATGAAATGGGTTTTACAGGTACAGCTTATAGGAGGTTTGATCTATGAACAACTCAACGATTAGTGCAGCAGTCTCCATGTCCAGCCTTCAGCAGCGGCTTGATATTATAGCGGATAATCTAGCCAATATGGATACAAATGGTTATAAGAGCAAGAAAGGTTCCTTTGAGGATGTGCTGACTCGTGTGCAGCAGCAATCGGATGACTATGATCAGCCGGGCCGCGCTACACCTCTAGGCTTTAATATTGGTTTTGGGACTTATGTGCCTTCGATTACGACGAATTGGGAAGAAGGCCCCCTTAAAGAAACAGGTAATCCAACCGACTTGGCGCTTCAGGGTAATGGGCTGTTTGGAGTTCAGGTCAATGGAACTACAGCTTATACAAGACAAGGTGACTTTCACTTTACGCCTGACACCACCGATGCAACGAAGATGGTCCTTGTAGATAATACGGGGAATCCGGTACTGAATACAGCAGGTAATCCTTTAACGGTCCCTGTGGGCGTCAATGCAGCTATCGATGAATCCGGTCGTGTATTAACGAAACAGTCAGAGAATGGACCTGTTCGGGTAGCAGGTACTATAATGATTGTAGAACCTAAGACACAGAATGCTTTAAAGGCAGTGGACGGGAATTTCTATATGCTTGCCGATGGAGTTACAGCACAGCAGGCTTTTGTACAAAGAGCGGCAGGTGAGGCGTCTGGAATTGGAGTACGCTCAGGGTGGCTGGAGCAGTCAAATGTCGATATGACCACAGAAATGACAGAAATGATGCAGATTCAACGTACGTATCAACTCGCAGCTCGGGCGCTTTCTTCCAGTGATCAGATGCTAGGTCTGGCCAATAACATGCGCGGGTAGAGGTGAAGGAATGGAACGTCAGAAAAAGGTGAAGTCGGAAGACAAACCAGAAGACAAGAAAGAGCCGAAGCGGCGAGGATTATCAAAATGGACACTCATCCAGTGGATTCTTATTCCTTTGCTTCTCATAGCTGCACTTGGAGGCGGACTGGTTGTCGGTTACGTTGTCCTTGGCAAAAAAGAGTTTAGCGATGTTCTACAATGGAGCACATGGAAACATGTCTATGATTTGGTTTTTGCTCCATAATTTAAGATGATAACGACTCCCTTCTTGCTTAAGGGAGTTTTCTTTTTTATACGGATAAATGTATAATGGTGGGGGGCCTCGGGCAGCAAAAAGGGCCCTCTCCGCCATGCTATCGCATCCGGTGGAGAAAGCCCCTTATCTCAACCTCCACTTCTGCAGGTGGTGAAGGATATATATAGTTTTTACCGAAGCTGCCTAAATTTATGCAGTTCGGCGAAGAATAAATGAAGTAACATCCGAAAGGAGTTTTGTTAATAATGCTGGATATCAACCAAATTCAAGAAATCATCCCCCATCGGCCTCCATTTCTGCTGGTGGACAAGATCACTGAGATTGAAATGGGTAAAAGAGCTGTTGGCATTAAAAATGTAACGATTAACGAACCTTTCTTCGCAGGTCATTTTCCAGGCTATCCGGTAATGCCGGGCGTACTGATTACAGAAGCTCTTGCACAAGTTGGTGCGGTTGCTATTCTAGGGGTAGAAGCGAATCGCGGTCGGATTGGCTTTTTAGCCGGGCTCGATGGATTCCGTTTCCGTGGTCAAGTCGTACCGGGAGATACGCTCACTCTTGAAGTGGAGATTACTCGCCTTAAGGGCAGTATTGGAAAAGGACAAGCTACTGCGTCGGTTGAGGGGAAAGTTGTTGCCTCTGGGGAAATTATGTTTGCGCTCAGCTAATATTAATTAGCGAATATATATTATACATGGAGAAGGAGAGATTCTAAATGACTCAATTAAGCCCAAAAGCGGCAGAAACCTTATCTCGCTGGCTGGAGAACGCCTCTGTTGATGACTCTACGAAGGCGGAGCTGCGCGCTCTGGAGAACGAGCCACAGGAGCTCGAGGAACGATTTTATAGAGATCTAGAATTCGGTACAGGTGGTCTACGTGGTGTAATTGGAGCAGGTAGTAATCGTATCAATCGTTATACGGTAGGTAGAGCTACACAAGGTTTCGCTAAATATATTCTGGAGACGCATACTGGAGAGGGAAGACCTTCTGTTGTTATCGCTCATGACTCCCGTCGTTTCTCGCCTGAATTCACACTTGAGGCTGCTCTTGTATTGGCTGCTAATGGCATTGAGGCTCATTTATTTACTTCTCTGCGCTCAACACCCCAATTGTCGTTCAGCGTGCGCCATTTGAAGGCAACGGGCGGTATTGTTATTACTGCAAGTCATAATCCGCCTGAATATAACGGGTATAAGGTTTATAATTCTGAAGGTGGACAGCTTGTCCCTGACGAAGCCGAAAAGGTCATTTCTTACATATTAGGGGTTGACACTTTTGATGGTGTGAAGCGGATTTCCCAAGAAGAAGCGGAGCGTCAAGGTCTGCTGCACTGGCTTGGTGAGAAGGATGACGAAGAGTTTACCGATACTGTCGCTGCGGTTAGTCTTGCAAGTGAAGAGATCGCCTCTACGCTTGGAAAAGACTTCAAAATCGTATACACCCCGCTACATGGTACTGGTAACCTGGCAGTCCGCCATGTGCTTGAGAAAATTGGTTTTACACAGGTGCATGTTGTACCTGAGCAAGAGCAACCAGATTCTGAATTTTCCACTGTAAAATCACCGAACCCAGAAGAACGCGAAGCCTTTACACTGGCTATGAAGCTGGGCGAAGAGTTGAATGCAGACCTCTTAATTGGCACGGATCCCGATGCAGACCGTATGGGGGCAGTGGTTCGTGATAATGAAGGTAAATTTGTTGTTTTGTCGGGCAATCAATCTGGAGCTTTGATGATTCATTATTATTTGAGCCGTTTACAGGAACAAGGTAAGTTGCCTAGCGATGGTGCAGTTGTGAAGACTATCGTGACGAGCGAGATGGGGGCAGCTGTAGCCTCTCATTATGGTGCAACTGTATTTAATACGCTAACGGGCTTCAAATATATTGGGGAAAAAATGACTCAATTCGAACAATCCGGAGATTACACATATCTTTTCGGTTATGAAGAAAGCTATGGTTATCTTGCAGGTAACTATGCTCGTGATAAGGACGCCGTTCTTGCGGCTATGTTGATCGCTGAAGCAGGTGCTTATTACAAAGCTCAAGGCAAAACATTATATGATGTTCTTCAGGAATTGTATGAGCAGTTCGGATACTTCTTGGAAAGCCTGGAGTCCCGTACATTGAAGGGTAAGGATGGCGTTGCGCAAATTCAAGGTATCATGAATGATTGGCGTACGAATGCACCACAAGAAATTGCGGGATCTGCCGTTACAGAGGTGCTGGATTATTCGCTAGGTTTGAATGGTCTGCCGAAGGAAAATGTACTAAAGTATTTGCTGGCTGACGGTTCATGGTTCTGCCTGCGTCCTTCAGGTACCGAGCCAAAGATTAAAGTTTATTTTGCGGTTGTGGGTGAATCCTTGCAGAATGCTAAGGATAAGGTAGCTACACTATCCAAGCAGGTTATGGCTCGTGTTGACGGGGAACAATAAAATAAGAATATAGATCGCGCTCTATATTGTGAAATTATATTTTTTACGTAGAAACGGGTACCGTCTCTAAAAGGATGACGATCCGTTTCTACTTTTGTAAAAAGAGTTTTGTAGTGAAAGAGGAGGTACTTTTGGTGCAGCAAAAATGGCAACGTTGGAATATTTCTTCCCGAAAGTGGCTGTGGATCATAGTTGTGGTTGGCGTTTTAGCTGCCTTGCCAGTTGTCTATGACCGTCTGCAGACGGAGAAGTCTTCCAAGACAGTGGAATTTGTATTTGATTACCGTGATTTAGTTGAAGTAGCAAGCTATCGTGCAAATCCGCAGGATTATATTTCCGAACAGTTAGATCGTCTAAAAGATGCTGGTGTTCAGAGTATGGCGATTTACGAAAGCACGCTGGAAGATTATCGGAAGGCACGTCGTCTAATGATGTGGGGTGCGGCTGATATCGCTAATCTTACGGATACAATCATTCCGGTGAATGAGAACTATACTTATGTTCTTTTTACTAATCCTGATTACTACCAGGCCCTGGCGCCTGTCATTAAAGAGGCATTCGGTAATCTTGGGATTACTTCGAAGGAATGGAGTTTCCGCGGACAACAAGGTCTTATTATTGAGACTCCAATAGAAGATGCTACACTGAAGCCACTTCAGCCGGATCCATTTACACTGGAGATGCTGCATGACAAAGGGTTCACCATTGTACCGCGTCTTGTGGATTCTTTGACTTATAATAAAGCAACAGTTAAGAAGTTGTTAGATCGTTATGAAGAATTGGGTGTAAAACGAATCCTATTCGAGGGAGAGTCCGTTAAAGGGTTTAATGATGATGCCGATACGGCTAGTATCACTGACTTTGCAAATCTCCTTAAGGAACGTGGAATCGGAATTGCAGCAATTGAAAATATTAAGAAGCAGCAGAAGGGTTTTAACAAGCTTGCTTATTTGCTGGACTATAACGTAACACGGTTATACTCCCTTAGCGAAGGGGACTCTGCCTTAGATCCAAAAGTGATCTCAGATCGTTTCGCGCTGGCAACAAAGGATCGCAATATCCGCATGATTTATTTAAATACAATTCCTTCACGGAATACAGCTAAGGCACAGATTACAGATACGCTAGACAACCTTGTCACGAGTCTGAGTGATCCTGGTGGTGCCGTTGAGCAGATCAAAGACAATGGGTTTAAGTTAGGACAAGCTACGGCTTTTGAGGTTGTAGATTCGTCTTATCAGCGTTACTTCAAGCTAGTTGCGGTAGTTGGCGCAGTCTCATTAGTAGCGCTGCTGATTTCTTACTTTATTCCATGGCTTACGATCCCAGCATGGGTGCTAGGATTACTGGGAAGTGCAGGCCTGCTGGTCTTGAAACCAGAGCTATTTGAGCAGGCACTGGCGCTAGCGGCTGCGATAAGTGCACCAACCCTGGCGGTTGTACTTGCCATTCGTAAGGTCAATGAAATGGGACCTCCGCTACGGAACAATACCCTTACCTATAAGGCTATGAGCCCGCAACGTCGGTTTACGCATAGTCTGGTGCTTTATTTGAAGACTTCATTAATTTCTTTGAGCGCTGTACCTTTCGTGATCGCACTGCTCAACAATATAACCTACAGCCTAGTGCTGGACCAGTTCCGTGGTGTTAGTCTGCTCCATATGGCGCCTATCGGTCTTGTAGCACTTTATGTACTCCTCTATCGTGGAGAGTTTGTCTTTAACAAGACAGGTAAGCTGCTGCGTACACCAATCACATTAGCTATGGTTCTTGCCGCTATGGTTCTTGGGGTCGTAGGTATGTATTATTTAAGCCGTACTGGAAATGGTGGTAACGTAACACCTCTAGAAATGGCCTTCCGTACATTCCTAGAGAATACGGTTGGTGTCCGGCCGCGTAATAAAGAGTTTTTGCTCGCACATCCGTTATTAATTCTTGGTGCATTCCTGGCCTTTAGATATCGGAATGCAGCATTTATCATGATCATTGCCGTAATTGGTCAGCTCTCCATGGTGGATACCTTTGCACATATTCATTCACCTGTTCTGATCTCGCTGGTTCGTGGATTGCTCGGTCTTGGACTCGGACTGATCATTGGTATAATTGCCGTAATCGTATGGCAGATTGCAGAAGGGTGTTGGAAACGATGGTCGCCACTCCTAAAAAGATAGTTATCTCTGGTTACTATGGTTTCCGTAACAGTGGAGATGAGGCGGTGTTGCAGTCCATTCTAATTGCACTGCAGAAACAGTCTCAAGCTTTGGGTATATCCATTGAGCCTATAGTGCTGTCCATTGATCCTGAGTGGACGAGCGCCACATACGGAGTGAAATCCGTGCACCGGATGAAGCTTGTTGAAGTCCGTCAAGCGATTTATGAGAGCGCTGGTCTGATCAGCGGTGGGGGCAGCTTGCTGCAGGATGTCACAGGTAGTAAGAGTATTCCTTACTATTTAGGTATTATCAAGCTTGCGCAGTGGATGGGGAGACCAACCTTTATCTATGCTCAAGGTATCGGGCCAGTGAATCGCAAGCTTTTTCACCCTTTAATCAAATCCGTGTTTCGTAAATGTACTTATATATCTGTGCGGGATGAACAATCCCGTGAGCTTCTCCTATCTATGGGACTGGAACAGAAAAAGATAGAGGTTGTTCCCGACCCGGTTATGGGCTTGTCTTTGCCAGAGGACACGGATGCTACTACACAATCTTCAGAATTATCTGATTCACTTCCGGTGATTGGGATATCGGTACGTTTTTGGGAGCAAGACCGCAGAGAACTGGAGGCTCTTGCACAAGGCTTGATTAAGGCCAACCGTGAGGTTCCGTTACATTTGCGATTTCTCCCTTTTCACACCCCTTCGGACAATGAGGCTTCACGTTATATGATGGAGAAGCTGAAGGGAATCATAATCGAGCATGGTGGGCAGATCAGTATATGTGAGGATGCTATTCACCCGCAGCATATGCTACGGGAAGTGGGACAATGCGATGTTCTGATCGGCATGCGACTTCATAGCTTGATTTATGCGGCTGGAAGACGTGTTCCACTGATTGGTATTTCTTATGATCCGAAGATCGATCATTTTCTGGACAGAATCCAGTGCTATCCTGTTGGAGCAACGAACACACTTGATGCTGAACATGTTGCTGCCGAGATTGTTCATCTTTTGAACACAGGACAGGAATGGAGAGCGGCACGGGAAGATGTCATTTCCAAGTTGATTCAAGAAGCAGAGGCACCAGCTCGGCAAATCGTAGAATATTTTCACCATAAAGGATGATCTAAAGTGAAAGCAGAAAGCGCGGTACCTACAGTTCCTATTTTTGGAATTAGAGTCTCGAAAGTTGATATGGCAGCAACAGTTGCCTATTTGACGGAGGCTGTTCATACCCGTATCCCGCATCAAGTGATTACAGCTAATCCAATTATGGTTATGGCTGCACTGGAAGATCCAGCTTATATGGATATTATGAAATCGGCTGAATTGGTTGTCCCCGATGGGACAGGCGTTGTATGGGCTGCTAATTATTGTAATGAGCCGGTATCAGAAAGGGTAGCAGGTTATGATCTGTTACATGAATTGATGCGGCAGGGTGAAAGCTATAGTTGGAAGGTATATCTCCTAGGTTCTACGCCTGAAGTGATTCGGGAAACCGCTGAAAGGTTACAATTGCAATATCCGGGTGTTATCATTGCAGGATATCACGACGGTTATTTTGGTCCGGATGCAGATGAAGAAATTGTGGCTGGAATTGTTAAGGCTAATCCTGACTTATTATTTGTTGCTAGAGGTGCAGATAGTCAGGAACCTTGGATTGCTAAATATAAGTCCAAACTGGGCGTTCCGATCATGATGGGGGTCGGCGGCAGCTTTGACGTGATCTCTGGGAAGAGCAAAAGAGCGCCAATAGCCTTCCAAAAAATGAGAATAGAATGGTTGTACCGTCTCCTAAAAGAGCCTACACGGTACAAACGAATGCTTGCACTGCCGAAATTCGCATTAAAAGTGGTGCGTGAGAAAGATAAAGTAACAAAAGTCTAGCAAAATGCCGATATTCACCTAGAAAATGAGATAAATAGCCTAAATAAAGGATTGGAATTTGTTTTTGTAACAGCGTATAATTCAATGCGGTAGAGAAATGGGGGTCGACTGATCAAATGTTAATCATATACATCGCTGGATTTATCGTATGCATGGGACTCGCACTTGGCCTCACACCTTTGGTGAAGAAATTCGCCATTAAGATTGGTGCAACAGATGTGCCGAATGCTCGTAAAGTGCACACGAAAATTATGCCCCGCCTTGGCGGATTAGCTATTTTTCTAGCGTTTGTGTTAGGCCTGCTTGCCGTATTGCCGATTATTCCATACGAGTTCACTCCGCGGGAGGTCAACTTCATCAAAGCGCTGCTATGTGGTGGCGGACTGATTGTACTTATCGGGGCACTCGATGACCGATTCGAATTATCAGCAAAAGTGAAGCTACTGGGCCAAATTATCGCAGCCTGTATCGTTGTTTTCGGCTTTGGTATTACTGTAGATTTTGTGAATATTCCATTTAACAATACGTATTCCTCACTGGAGAGCTGGATTGCTATCCCGCTTACGATTTTCTGGATTGTCGGTGTTACCAATGCCGTTAATCTGATCGACGGGCTGGACGGGCTTGCGGCTGGTGTATCAGGAATTGCAATTGCTACGATTGCGGCAATGGCTTTCGTGATGGGAAACACCATGGTGGCAATGCTGTGTTTGTTGCTTCTGGGTAGCATCATCGGATTCCTGTTCTTTAACTTCCATCCTGCTAAGATTTTCATGGGTGATACGGGTTCACTGTTCTTAGGCTTTTGCTTGGCATTACTTGCTTTGCTAGGATTTAAACAGATTGCAGTGGTTTCGTTTATTACACCTTTGCTTATTATCGGTGTACCATTGTCGGACACGTTCTTTGCGATCGTGCGCCGTAAGCTGCAAAAGAAACCAATCTTCGCACCAGATAAAGGTCACTTGCATCACTGTCTACGCGAGCTTGGCTTTAGCCATCGCCAGACTGTACTCATTATTTATGGTATTGCTGCGTTTTTCGGTATTCTAGCTGTCATTCAATCATCCGCAGCTCTTTATGAAGCGAACTGGGTTACGTTCGTGGTTATCTGTATCATGCTCTTCTTCTTGCAAATCGGTGCTGAAATTACAGGCTTGATTGGTAAGACTAAACGTCCAGTGATTAATTTCTTTTTAAGAATGCGTATGAAGGCTAATCCGGAAAGAGGCTCTAAGTCTTAAGCGCCTAAGCAATTATTCTAAATTTTTCTATAAATAACAAAACTCATCCGATTTCGGATGAGTTTTTTGTTATTTTCCCTAAAAATATCGCTACTTATGACCGATAAAGAACAAAGTGAAGGTTTACGAGAACTTATACTCAAAGGAGAGATATAACACATGCAACGCTTTAAGAGACCGTTCGTTTGGCTGATGCTGGCGGCTTTGATCGTTTCTATGTTCCCAGGTAAATACACGCCGATAGCGGCAGCGGCTACCACGACATACTTCAGTCCGGATGATCTCACGCTGCGAAATACAATTGAGCTGAAACAGGAGATTGTACCGGATACCGATCCGAATGCCGTATATAATATTTCAAGACAAACCGTTTATAAGACAAGCAATCCGAATTTTTCGATTACCGGTACGTATGCACAGGTAACAACTTCTACAATGAAAGTCACTGTACAGCAATTGACTCAAAGTGGTAGTAAATGGGTTACAGATGCTACCCACTCGACTACCGGCGCAGTAACCACTGATACTACAAATCCTACTAACCGTTTTATTGCTAGTGGGCTCACATTGTTTACAGGATACAATAAGATTACTTTTTCTGGAATGCAAGGTACTTTAGAGCGCTCAGAATCATTTTATGTTCTTTATGATAAGGTTCCTTATATCTCCTCTCTACAAGTTCTTGGAGGTGGACCTTCCGCGATTAATTTGAATGAGGGAACTAAGGTTGTTGTTCCTAATCAACAGATTACGCTACAAGGTAATGTGACCAATGCAACTCGAGTGGGTGTTTCATTGAATGGAGGATCATCACTGCAAACCTCGCTACTTGAGGATGGTACATTTTTCACTCCAGCATTAACGCTTAAATCAGGGGAAAACACTTTGGAGATCGTTGTGCAGAATGCAGCGGACTCGATTACAATAAAACGCTCAATTTATTACTTTAATACAAACAGACCTTTTACTGACTTACAAATTTATCATGGTGATGGAACGAATTATAGAGCTCATAACATTCTTGAAAATATTCCTACACTAACTGCTTCAGATACTACTGCAAATATCATAGGACAAGTTCTTTTACCTTATAGCGCAAGTGATAAATCCTTTGAAGATGATCATACAGTCAAAATAAATGATCAGGTTGTTCCGGTTAAAGTGTTGAAATCATACACGATTTCTGCTGATGGTGTTTATGCACCTGTGGAGGGGAACGTTGGAGATCAGAAGGAAATAGTTATTCCAGGTCCAGATGGTGTTACACCTCAATACCGACTGGTTTCTTTCATAACTACATCGCCGTTTACCCTTACTTCGGGATCAGGCAACGTGGTACTGTCCATTAAATATGGTTCTTACGAGACGTCAACCAAAGAAAGTTATAAATATCTGAAAGATGAGACTGTGATTACAGATATGTTTTATCTTTCAGGATATAAAGAAGCTACAAGTGTTGATATTTCTTCCGTTTCCAAACTAGCGTTGAATGGATCGCAGGTTGAAAAACCTGATTTCTATGTTTTGGTGAAAACAAATGTTGCCCCAAAAGCAGGAGCGATATTGCAGGGTTCTTACCTACCACTGGGTGCTTCGCTAGTCCTGACGGAACAGTCTAATGTCACAGGTTTAAAAGCTAATGAAAAGGTGTATAAAGTTGAGGGCTTCTCTAATGGCCAGCAAAAAGTAAAATTTCAATTTTCGGGGTCTCAATCTTTTTATAATGCCGATATCGCCTATGTTTCTAAGAACTATATCTATGTAGCTAATTTGAATGATGGACAGACCTATACTTTTAATTCTGCTACTAGCTCTAATAGTATGACTATTTCTGGTGAATATATTGGATTTGAAAGCATCGGTAATCCTCAATTTTTTATTAATGGTATATCAAACGATAAAATAAAAACAAATGCAAAACCAGATGGATATGAATTTAAAGTAACGCTGACCAATCCAAAGTTCTCCTTTGATTTACCTATATCCTCCGCAGGTCCACTAGTTTATGGTGAGAACAAGATTGTGTTTGTTGGAACCTCGATGGATAAAGCGGGAAATAAAAGAGAGATTCGTAAAGAGCTACGGATTTATATCATCGATACGAATGTCTCTAATTTGTCACAGTTCCATCCGGCTGTATCTAAGGGACGGGTCGATTTTACTCATGATTTAGTGAAGGATTATACAGATAAAGAACTTAATGACATTCTTGGATTGACGTCTGAGTTCATTTATAAGGATGAAAAATTTGTTACCAGCCAAACTAAATATGATTTGGTGTTAAGAGGCGGGGCGGCTACTAAGCTTAACTTGTACCAAGGATCAGACCTGTTCCTTTCTTTTGGTAGTGAAGTTTTGACTGGAAATGCTTCTGGACACAGGAAGCTAAATGAATTCACCTATAATAATCAAAAATATTATTATGATTTCTCCGGTAACAGCACGGAATTTATGCTTCGAATTCGTGATATCCCAGCAGAAACCGCTGGAAGCATTGTATATAATCTCGAATTAATTAATGACACTGGTGCACGTACGAACCAGCGTCTGGAAGTTGTTCGTGAAGTTTCTCCTTATCGCATACTGTCCCCGGTGGCAACCGTAGGTGAACAGATCGTCGTTAACAAAAACTTTGTTCGTTTTGATATTGAGGCTGAAGGTGCTACAAAAGTCATTATTGATAAATATGAAGCTGAAAAGCGCACTGATCTGCCGAATCGTTTCACACTGGATTATGTAGGTTTAAAAGCAGATAAAGCCACAACAATTAAAATTCAAATTGTTCGCGCTGATTCTACTCTCAGTGATACGATAAGCGTGTATTATGCGAGTGCCGTTCAAGTAGATACGCAGTATATGGCTGAGAAAGTTGCAACGAAGTATAGTGCGTTTAATAAGGGACTAGAGCTGAGCTTCCCTAAAGGTACACTTATGAAAGGCTATACTACCTCAGGTGCAGCTAAGTACTATCCAGATACAAAACTATTGTTCGGTATTGCTGATCCATTGGATGGTGTTGTTGAACGTAAAAATGATTATGGCAATACTATTAACGTCGATGCTGATGCACGGACTCCAGGTGGCTTGAGTACGTTGTTGATCCCTTCAGATCTTGTATTACGATTTAATTCAACAGTAGAAACTAATAACTTCTCACGTGTATCCGATATTTATTGGCTTAGCGGAGGTTTGGGAGAAAGAGGTACAAAAGGTACTGCTCTTTATAAACCGGCTACTAACGGGATTGCTCCATACTCAATAGAAGGTAATTTCACACAAATTGAAGCTGAACGCAAGATTGTACCATCCCAGCGAGGTGATCTTACACTAACCTTTAATCCAAATATTGTTGATGAGGTTGGTTCCACAATCACTGTATTCCGTTACACGGACTCAGGACAATGGGAGAATATTGGCGGAGAAGTGGACACAAAGAAACACACCATCACGGTGCCATTTGATCAATTTGGGTATTACACTGTAATGAAGCTTCGTCGCGGATATAACGATATTACCAATCACCCATGGGCAAGAAATATTTTGAATGGTCTTTATTCTAAAGGCATTATGAAGAATTTGCGTTTTGACCAATTTGGTGCTGATAATACAACAACACGTGGAGAATTCGCTACGTTGTTAGTGAAGGGCTTGAGCCTTCCATTGAATTATAATAATAATCAGCAGACGTTCTTCGATATTGTACCTGAAGCAGTTTCTACAACTTGGGACTTCAAACATATTGAGACAGCAGCAAGAGCTGGTATTATTACTGGATTAAGCGATGGTTTCTTTGGTCCGGATCAACCTGTTACGCGAGAACAGGCGGCTGTGATGATCGCTCGGGCACTTAAGCTGAAAATGTCTATAAACGACAATAAGTTGTTAACCAGTCTATCTAAATCTTTTGTAGACACCGGTAATATGGATTTTTACTCTCGGCCAGCTATTGAGGCAGTTTCCAAGGCTAAGATCATGGAAGGCAGCGCAGTGACGATTACAGGGCAAAAGAAGCCAGTATATAATTTTAATCCAAAAGGTAAGCTTACACGTGCAGAGGCTGGTAAGATTGCTGTAGAACTGCTCAAAAAGAGCACAAGTATTTTCCCGAAAACTTTTAATTAATGCGTTAGAATTAAAAAAACGGCCAATTTCGCAAGAAATATCTGCGGATTGGTCGTTCTTCATTCCATTTAATTGTTTAATCTCAACCAATTTTACAGTTGTATAATAGTCAACTCAGAGAAAAGTGTAAACTTACCAGAGACATATATTTTGTATTCTGCTTCGATTTACGTTACAATAACTTAGAAAATATTATTTTCTGAAAGGTGAAAGCCAACCATGAAACCGATTTTAGCAAAAGCACAGTTGGATTACATGAAAGCCAAGAATATGTTTGAGAATAGAGCAAAAGTGTTAGAAAAGGAAATTGCGGCTAAGCGGGCACTACAGGAGATTACACAGGAGGTTATGGAGGAGCTTGTGCAGGCTACAGGATTCCATGATTCTTACAATGAGCTTGTCGTTGCTGAGAACGCTCTGATCGAATGGTCTCATACTACAATTAAACATGAGAAGAGCTACCGCGAGAATCGCGCAGCTATTGATGCAATGTATGACAATGTAAACTCAAGTCCTGAAAAGCGTCAGGAATTGATCCAGTTATCTATGAAGATTCGTTAGACCCTACTGTAATAGAAGCAAGCGCCGGCAACGGCGCTTTTTTGTTGCATTCAGCATGTACGGTGATTTGAGAAATCAGGGAGATCCGCTCCTTCATACTCAAATTTTGTAGGAATGTTTAAATAAATGGCACTAGTGTTAATGATACTTAGTAAATATTGCATAATGACGTTTAGAAAACGACTATGGTATACTATTTTCCGTGGCAACCCATGATTAACAATAGTTAGTAGAACATACATATGTATCTTCTATTGGGATTGTACCGGAAAACAAAAAAAGAAAAGATTTTTTTTGAGAAACCGCAACTTTTCCAAATCTTCTGCGTTTAAGGTGTAGAGTCATTTACACAGGCAGTTGAAATTAACCGGTGGTAAAGCGAATTTAACAAAATGGAAAAATTAGCTTTACGTGACTTGAGGCACATTGTATAATACTTAGGTATAATTAGGAATCTAGTATTGTCATGTCCTGATCATTGTTTACCAGTTTCTGTGATACCCGTCACAGACATTATTTATACTTAATTTGCTCAACTCTGGAAAGGGGGTGCATCGGCTAATGAGTGACACGAGCTACTCAACTAAAGAAAAATCTCAGTTTATGAACGTCCAAGGAGGAGAAAAAAAGGTTATGAAGAAAATTTTATCCGTAGCATTATCTACAGCAATGGCATTCTCGATGTTTGCCTCTGTAGCGTTTGGTGACGCAGCAGCAACTCCGCAACAAAAATTTGACGCTTTGGCAGCAAAAGGTATTCTCAATGGGTACCCAGATGGTCAAGCTCACCTTGAAAAAGATCTTACTCGCGCTGAATTCGCGAAGATCGTTACTAAATTGTTCGATCTTACTGAAGTAACTAACAAATTGTCTTACAAAGACAAAGGTTACAACGCTAAGAACTGGGCAGTTCCTTACATCGAAGCTGTTACTGCAGCTAACTTGATGCAAGGTAAAGATACTGTTAAAGGTATCTTCGACTACAACGGTAAAGTAACAGTTGAAGAAGTAGCGGCTGTATTGTTCCGCGCTTTGAAACTTGAAACACCAGCTACATCTGACAACACTGCATCTGCATGGGCTAAAGGTTATGCTCAAGCGGTAATCAATGCTGGTCTGATTGCTAAAGACACTAACTTCAAAGCTAACGCTAGCCGTTCTTTGGTAGTTGAAACTGCTTATGCAGTTGATCAATTGAAAGCAGCTCCTACTGTAGCTTCTGCTGAAGCAGTAAGCCCAACTAGCGTAGTTGTAACTTTCTCTGACAAAACTACTACTACTGTAACTTTGACTACTGCACTTGTAGAAGGCGTTGAAACTTCAATTTCCTTCAAACATAACAATCACGACTACACAACTAAAGTAACTTTGGCAGCTCCTAAGGTTCTTTCCGTAGAAGCTCCAAACGCTAAACAAGTTGTTGTTAAATTCAACCGTGTAATTAGCGCTGATTCTGTGATTGAAGATGGCAAATTGCTTGCTGACACTGTTAAGGTAGTACCTGTAAGCGGATCTGCTGTAACTGTTGTTGGTTCAGCTGCAAGCTTGAATGAAGCTGGTACCGAGTTGACAATCACTCTTGACAAAGTTGATACTGACTACTTGAAGGGTCAATACACAGTAGTAGTAAGTGACAGCGTTCTGACATCAGCTGGAACTAAAGTTGCTACTTACACTACATTGTTGACAGTTGCTGATACAGTAGCTCCAACAGTTAAAGCTATCAATGCTGTTGCTAAAGATTCTACTAAAGAAGTATTCGTACAATTCAGCGAGCCAGTAAAACAATATAGCTTTAATGCTACTGTTAATGGTTCTGCTGTATCTGTATCCAAAGAATCCGCTGATACATTTAAATTGACTACAAATACTGCACTGAAAACTGGTACAGCTAATGATGTAGTGCTTAACAAAGTTACTGACTTTGCTGGTAACGTTGCAAGCTCGCTTAAAACAAGTGTAACTGTAGTAGCTGATACTGCTGCTCCTACGATCGTTAGCGTTACTCCTGAGAGCGATCAATATGTAAAAGTTAAATTCAACAAAAAAGTTAACGCTGCGTCCTTCAAGGGTAATGTTTCCTTGTTGAAAGCTGACGGCGATAAAGTTGGTAACATGAGCGTTGTTACAACTGACGATAGCGACACAATTAAACTTCAAGTACCTAGTGGTTTCAATTTCCCATCATCCGGAACTTTCACTGGTACACTTTCATTTGCAGCAGCAGTTCGTGATACTTTGGGTAACACTCTTGGATCCACTGTGACTCAAGCAGTTACTTTCGTTAAAGACACTACTGCTCCAACTGTAGTATCTGCTACTTATGGTTCTAGCGGTCTTGTACTGACTTTCAGTGAAGATGTTGTACTTGCAACTGGATCTGTTAGCATCATTGATGAATCCACAGGTACTGTTGTCGGTTCACCAATTACTCAAGCTAATATGACTGTTAAAGGTGCAAAAGTAACTGTTAAGACTAGCACTACTTTGGGTGGAGATTACACAGTTCGTCTGACTGCTGGATTGGTGAAGGATAAAGCTAGAGCAGCTAATGCTTCCGACGCAGCAACTGTTAATCTTACAGCTGAAAAAATCAATACTAACGATGACAAGAGACCTACAGTTACTTCTGTAGTTTATGAGTTGGTTTCCTCACAACCTGGATACCATCAGTTCACAGTAACTGCTAATGACAACGTTGGTTTGAATGTAGCTTCACTTCGTGATGTTAGCAGCTATGTTCTAGGCGGTAAAGCTCTACCTTCCGGCTCTTATCCTATTGTAGCTTCAATCGGTAAAGATGATTCTGCTACTAAACCAGCTACTGCTCGTGTGAATGTATTCATTCCAGTAGGTGGAATTACAAAATCTGACTTCTACAAGTTTGAAGTTGTTGGTATCTCTGATGCAGCAGGAAACGGACTGGATACAACTACTGCAGCTACTGCAAATCCTTATATTAAGAACACAACTGCTCCTAAATTGACTGAAGCAGCTATTAACAGCAATTCTACTTACCTGACATTGACATTCTCAGGTAATGTTAAGACTGTTGATCCTAGTGACTTCGATGTTGTTGTAGGTTTGGATGGTAAGGATACAGTTAAAGCAGTTGTAGATGCAACTGTTGGTACTGGTAGCGAAGAAGGTAAAGTATTGTTGAAACTTACTGTTAACGGTAAAGTAATCACAGATTTGAATACTGTTGATTCCTTGACTGTTGAAGTTAAGGAAAATGCTAAATCTGCTGATAACGATGGTCTTACAATTGTTAAAGGTAACAAACAAACTGTAAGATAATTAGCTTCCTTCGAAGCACAGAATAGCCTCTTCGGAGGCTATTCTTTTTTTATAGGCATTTACCCCCATAAGAGGAGGAATTTCATTGAAATCGGTATGGAAAGTATCAACAGCAGCTGTATTGCTGGCTGGTGGTGTATGGGCAGGATCTCTGTTGAATATTACTGCTGAAGGTGCAGGTGTGGGTTCACAGCCTGGAACAGCAGATGACCCAGTGGTTACCAAAAGCTATGTTGATCAGCAAATTCAGAAAGCACTTACAGGTGGTACAGGTACCGCTCCAGTAGCTACAGCTACTCCGAGTCCAAGCTCAGCTCCAACAGCTACAACAAACCCGACTACTAGCAGTAATGAATCCGTAATTGTCGATGTGAAACCAGGACAAACCTTAATTGCTTCCGCAGGCGCTGAATTTATCGTTCGTGCGGGTAAAGCGGTTATCTACTCTCAGGATGCAAATGGTGTTGCTGATTTAACGGATGGTAAAGATCTTGCCAATGGAGTAGCTGCACCGACTAACCATTTATTATCTTTCCCTCGTGATGGTCGTGGTATTACTGTGCAATCAGGACAAACTCTTGGCCTTGTTGTCATGGTTCGTGGTGGATATACACTAAAATAATTTGTAATAATATATATTCATAATGCCCGTAAAAGTACTTAATCATACCTTCAAACTGATTTCCAAAGTTACAAATCATTGGCGCGATTGAAGAGTAGCTGTTGGACGCACAATATTCCTGTAATCTTACAAATTCACAGGAGGTGCTGTAACATGGCACGTAACAATCGTACAGTGGTACCGGAAAGTCGGGCAATGCTGAAGCAAATGCAATATGAGATTGCAGCTGAATTTGGTTTATATGGAGCGCATTATGGAGGCGGAGCAGACACAGAGTTTGCTTCTGAATTAGGAGCAATCGGAGGTAGTGGTTCTGGCCGTCGCCAGTATCTTGGACATCTTAGCTCAAGAGATAATGGCTCTGTTGGCGGAGAAATCACGAAGAGACTCATTAAGCAAGCCGAACAGTCTCTTCTTTAATAATATCAGGGGTGAAAGAATTCTTATTAATCCTATCTGATATTACTTTTTAATACTGTGGAATCAATATTTATACTGTGATGGAGGGGCTTCGGAGTAATTGACACCACCTCCTAAATAAGATAATATGACTTTTGAGGAAAGCCTTAGACCTTTTCCATATGGGAAAGGTTCATTTTTTTGAAGAGTTTAGTGAATATAAACATGAAATACTGCAATCATCCTTCATAAAAAGAACAGGCCCCTGAGTTTCTTTGTTTTATATTTTTTTTATTAATTTGGCCTGTGATTATTAAGGAACTCCTTATACAGTGTCAGACTAACCATAAGGGAGGTTGTTATACTTGTCTATTAAAGGGCGTCATTTGTTTACTTCCGAGTCTGTGACGGAAGGGCATCCGGATAAAATCTGTGACCAGATTTCCGATGCGGTATTGGATGCATTTTTAGCCAATGATCCAAATGCACGTGTAGCCTGCGAAGTAGCAGTAGCAACTGGTCTTGTTTTGGTGATCGGGGAAATCAGTACCAAATCTGAGTATGTAGATATTCCTGCCATCGTACGCAATACCATTAAAGAAATTGGCTACACACGTGCAAAATATGGTTTCGATTATAATACTTGTGCAGTATTGAGCTCACTTAATGAGCAGTCAGCTGATATTGCTCAAGGTGTAAACTCTGCTCTAGAGCACCGTGATCCAGCACAATTGGCTGAAGAAACGGCAAATATTGGCGCGGGTGATCAAGGCCTAATGTTCGGTTTTGCTACGAATGAGACACCAGAACTGATGCCGTTACCGATCGCTTTATCTCACCGTATTGCTCGTCGCTTATCTGAAGTTCGTAAGAACGGAACCTTGGAATATTTGCGTCCTGACGGGAAGACACAAGTTACGATCGAATATCAAGATGAGAAGCCTGTACGCGTGGATGCTATCGTAGTATCTACACAGCATGCGGAAGAAATTTCTCTTGAACAAATTCAGGCTGATATTAAAGAGCATGTAATTATGCCGGTTGTTCCTGCAGAACTGCTCGATGCTGAAACTAAGTATTTTATTAATCCAACAGGACGATTTGTTATTGGTGGTCCTCAAGGGGATGCCGGTTTGACTGGACGGAAGATTATCGTTGATACGTATGGCGGATATGCTCGTCACGGCGGCGGCGCATTCTCTGGTAAGGATCCAACTAAAGTGGACCGTTCTGCGGCTTATGCAGCTCGTTATGTGGCGAAGAATCTTGTAGCTGCAGGTCTAGCTGATAAATGTGAGATCCAGCTTGCTTATGCCATTGGTGTGGCTACTCCTGTCTCGATTAATGTGGATACATACGGAACAGGAAAAATCAGTGAGGAAAAGATGGTTCAACTGATCAGCAACAACTTTGATCTTCGTCCTGCAGGCATTATCTCTATGCTTGATTTACGTAAACCGATCTATAGACAGACTGCAGCATACGGCCATTTTGGACGGACTGATGTTGATCTTCCTTGGGAACGCGTAGATAAAGCGGAATTACTCAGAGGTCAAGCAGGATTGTAGTTAATTATATGTTCTTATAATTCGTTAAGCCCGCAAGTTGGCACTTAGTGTCAGCTCTGCGGGCTTTTTTTGTAATGGATAGAATTACTATTGATTCTAATCATAGAGAAGTAGACTACTAAACTTTGTAAGCCCTTTAACCGAAATATAAGAATATACATAAAGACGTTAGTATGGTTTGAGAGGAGTTCATCACGGCATGAAAAGAAAAATTTCAATATGGACGGCAATTTTTCTAGCAGGAGAACTGGTACTTGGAGCAGGGTATCCTTCTATCGGAATTGGAATATCGGCAGTACATGCTGCAGCGGAATTTGGCATTAGTGTGTCGCCAGCACCTGGAGCAAGCTATGTAAATATCGGGTCATCTCTTAAATTAAGCTTTGATCGTCAAGTAAACCCACAGGCTGGAGAAATTACCATCACGGGTCAGGGTGATAGTACACCTTTTGTGACGATTCCTATTGGTAGTTATGGTTTAATTGGCAGTTCAAAAGATTACGAGCTTAAATTAGGGCCAAACCAACAATTCACTCCGAATAAGGCATACACGGTCACAATTCCCAAAGGATTGTTCAAAGATAACGAGGGTAATGAATCAGGACTTACTTCATGGGCATTTACCACCGCTCCTGAGAGTAATACGGCTATCACGGCAGGCAACTTTTCACCGGCTAGTAATGCAAGAGTAGATGCCGGGAGTTTAAAGGAACTTAGTCTGACACTAAATAAGCAGCTGTTAAAAGGTGGGGGCTCTATCCGAATCCTGTCCTCAGCAGATAATACAACAGTGCAAGAGTTCAGAATAAAGGATGATGACACTAGAGTTAACGTTCTGACTGATGCTAACTCTACTACAGTTAAATTAACGTTGGAGAAAGCATTGGCGGCCGGAGGGAATTACTATGTTCTTATTGATGCCTACGCTTTTAAGGATGTAGATAATAGAACGTTCTCTGGTATTTCTAGCGGCAATGTATGGAGTTTCTCTACAAAAGGTGTAGCTGAAATTCCAATGACTCCATCCCCGGCTAACGGTGCAGGCGGTATATCTCCCTCAGGAGCGCTACAGCTCACTTTTGACCGTCCTATGATGCCTGCATCAGGTGTAATTACGGTGTCTCCAGGGGCAGCTAACGATGCTAGAACAAGATGGCTTAATGTGAACTCCCCAGCCGTTACTGGAGGAAGCAGCAGAACCATAACATTGAATCCAGCGTCATCAGCCTCACCTCTGCTAAACGGCACACAATATACAGTTACGATCCCCCCGGGTGCTTTTTATGATCAAGATGGAAATGTATTTCCTGCCTCGGGCCCGTACACTTGGACCTTCACAACGGTATCTTTGACTGGACTTGGCGTAAGTGCTTTGAATCCATCTGATCGAAGTGAATCTATTGCTAACAACAGATCCTTTTCGATCGCTTTTAATCGGGATGTGAATTACAACAGTGCAGTGGCCAATGGTGTGGCTCTATATAAAAGCGGAGGGTCTCAGGTGCCAGTTAACGTTACTCGGAGTACCACTACAGCTAAAGAATTTATAATCACACCTTCTGTAGCGTTAGATAGTGATTCAACTTATTACATTGATATCGCTAAAGGGGCTTTTGTAGACGCAAGTGATGCTAACATTTTATATGACGGGTTAAGTGGTAAAAATTCATGGAGCTTCAAGACCTTGTCTCTGGACAAAACAGCTCCACAGCTCACATCAGCACAGCTTGAGAACAACCGAACCATTCGTCTGAAATATAATGAGTCTCTCAATTCATCCATAGCGCTGTTAACCTCAAGCTTTGGAGTTACGGTGAACGACGAGAATCGAGCGATTGAAAGTGTTTATATTCAGGGAGACAGTGCCTACTTGGTGCTGAGTACAGGAGTAGCAGTTGGGCAGATTGTAAAGGTCAGCTATAATGGCGGACTGCGGACGATTCAGGATCCAAGCGGAAATGCAGCGAGCACTTTTAGCTCTAAACAGATCACGAACTCCATTGAGTCCTCCATGCCGACACCTAAAGACGGGCGAATCACGGGGAGATCTGTAGTATTAAATTTTAACGACACACTTAAATCGGTTTCCTATTACGCTCATAACCAGTTCTCTGTGACTGCAGATGGAAGCTCACTTGGGGTCAACTCGATCAGTTCCAGTGGCAATACAGTATATTTAACGTTGAGCAGTGAAGCATCAAATGGACAGAACGTTCGAGTGTCCTATTATGCAGGTTCTTATCCTTTGCAAAATTCTTATGGGCAAAATATCGCAGATTTTACTGATTTCAATATCCGTAACAGTAATGATACGATTCCGCCAGTGTTCCAAAGTGCAACCGGAGGCGGCACTAAAATCATTTTGAATTATAATGAAGGCTTGTCTACAACCAATCTCCCACTGAATAGCCAATTCTCTGTGTTAGTGGGCAGCACGCCTAATTATGTGACTAATGTATCGGTCAGCGGTACTCAGGTTACGTTAACTCTCCAGACAGCGGTGAAGGTTAATCAGAATGTGACTATATCTTATGTGCCGGGCTCTACCGGAATAAGCGACTTGAATGGAAACCGAGCGGCGTATATTAACCTACAGCCTGTATCCATCTCGGAAAACAGCGGCACTACCATACCGGAGATTAACTCAGCGACCGTTTCTGGTGACGAGCTAACCGTTACTTTTGCCAAGAATATGCAGGCATCCGGTTCCCTCTACACGAATCAGTTCGGAGTTCGAGCAGATGGCAGCAGCTTGGGCGTGCAATCCTACTCTATTTCAGGCAATATTCTAAAAATAACGTTATCCTCGGTTGTAAAGACCGGTCAAACAGTAGACCTGTCCTATATGACTGGTACCGGGACTATTAAGGATTTGAGTGGGAATACACTATCCTCATTCTCAGCTTTATCAGTTCAGAATCTAACTGGCGTGACCACTGGATCTGGAAATCGTCCATCCTACCTAGGAACACTTGCAACGAGTGAGTTTGGAAAAGAGTATGCACTATTAAAGAGCGATTCCTCGCAAATTGTGGATGACCGTTCTGTATATAATCAGTCTGTAAAAAGATATACTTTAAACGCAGATCGAATAGCTGCCAGTTATGAATATCTGTATAAGATGAATAATGATGTATTGGCTTTTGAGGTTCCTTCCACGGAGCAAGCAGCTTTTGTAACTGCTCCGCTAAAACCATTACTAGACGCGGTGAACCGTAATAAAAATACTAAGTTCATGATTCGTCATGGAGATAACCTATTTAGCGTAGGGCTCGATGATATTGATATGAATGGGCTAGCGAGCAGCCTGATCTCGGACAGTAAAAATATTTCGCTCGTGTTCCGCTTGGATAAAGTTCCAGCAGGTACATTTACACCTTTTGAGCAAAAGCTACAGACGATGGGTATGCGAACTATTACTAGTCTTATGGATGTCCGGGTGACGGCGATCGTTAGCGGTAATTATTCGAATGCCAAGGCACTGACAGTACCGGGAGAATATACCGTACGTACTACTTCTTCATTAAATAGTGCGCAGACATCTGCGGCCAGATTGGACCTTTCCTACTACGATGCAGCTTATTTACCTACAAAAATCAGTACGGTTGGCAACTATACGGTTATTCGTGCTCGTACCGCTGGTAATCAGATTTTAGGGACTTTCTTATCCACCCGAGCTTTCACGGATATGGGTAAGCATTGGAGTAATGCAATCGTAGCTGAGCTTAACGCAAAGAATATTATTGATAGCAGCTACGGTAGTGCGTTTAATCCGGAGAAAAAAATTACCCGTGCTGAGTTTGCTATTATGCTCAGTCGAGGTCTAGGTTTGCTAGGAGACCGTGAGACCGCACAACGTTTCCGGGATGTGCAGCCTTCCACACAAACTGGAGATTACATTGGTGCAGCGGCTAAAGCTGGAATTATCACAGGGAATACGGATGGTACCTTCCGTCCGAATGATAATATAACACGCGAGCAGATGGCGATCATGATGATCCGTGCGATGGAATATACCAATCATCCTATTACACTAAGCGGTACTTCTGCCTCAACACTTGCAAAATTCAAGGATAAGGCAAAGATTCAGAATCAAAGTGCGGAGTTCGTCGCAAAGGCAGTACAATCAGGGATTATTTTGGGCATGACAGTAAGTGAATTCGGGCCCCAAGGCAATGCCACCCGTGCTCAAGCTGCCGTGATGTTACAACGGATGCTGAAACAGACTGATTTCTTGTGAACAACTCTTATAAATAACCAAACAATTGGTAAAGCCCGGCAATTATGCCGGGCTTTTTTTGTCGTCTAATTATGACACTTTTGACTCTATAAAGCTTGAAATCTCTCAATTTCGCAACTTTTTGGCTTATTTTCAGTCTATTAAAAGAGTACTAGGAAAATAGGAACCAGTTTCCAGACATTGATATGGACTGATAGAGTACAAAAGAGATGGGAGAGTTACGTTGAAATGAATGAAGTTTTCATGGAGAAGAAGAGTAGCGAGGTTGTACGGGGAATAAGATTATCTTCCACTAAAAAGTGGATTGCTGCTTCATTGGCTGGTGTGTTATGGATTATGCCGGTAATCGGCAGTGAAGGTATGATGCTGTTTGGTCAGGGGTCTGCACCAATCGCAGCTGCAGCCACAGCTCCTTTTAAAGTAAGTAAGCTGGGAGAAGAAGTGATTACTTCGGGCGCCATTATGATGAAATATAAATATACTACTACACGTTCTGGGGCGAGTGCTTCTGGGCTTGCGGATGTCATTCGTGTAGATCTTAACAATCCATATGTTTCTTTAGATGTAATGACTGGTAAAGGTGGAAACCTGACTACGCGGCAAAGTACTGGCGGGATGGCCAAGGAAACTGGAGCCGTGGCCGCAGTAAATGGCGATTATTTTAATACAGGTGGAGAGGGGGCTCCGATCGGTGGACAAGTATCAGGTGGAGTACTGGTGTCTACCCCTTCACAATTGGATGGAATGTATGCCTTTGCAGTGACAAAAGATCGCAAACCTATTATTGACGAGTACAGCTTTGAAGGGATGGTAACCGCGCCAGATGGCGCACAGTTTGAGATCTCCGGTATCAATAAAGGCGCTTATAGCCCTGAAGGCGGCAGCTCGACTTATAGTCATGCTAATGCTATGTATATCTACACAGATGTATGGACTGCACTCGACCGCCCTAAAAATAGCTCTACCACTCCAACAGAGGTACTTGTTGAGAATGGTGTAGTTACTCAAATCTCAGAAAATGCTGCACTCCCTATGGCGGTTCCAAAGGGAGCTTATATTTTGCGGGCACATGGCTTAGCCGCACGATATGTTACTGCCCATTTGACGGTAGGACAACCTGTAACAAGTGTGTATTCCCTGAAATCTAAGACTACACAGCAATCGCTAGATCCTGCGAGTCTACAAACAATGATTGGCGGACATACGATTCTAGTAAATAACGGAAAAGCAGCAACGTTCTCTCGTTCTACTAGCAGCATTGGAGGCTATCGTGCACGCACGGCTTTAGGATATTCTCAAGACGGACGTTATGTATATATCATAGCTACTGAGAAAAATGGCAATAGTTCAGGGATGTCTCTAACCGAATTGCAATCATTCATGACCAATATTGGAGTCTGGAAAGGTCTTAATCTCGATGGAGGCGGCTCTACAACGATGGTAGACCGGCCCCTCGGTGAAACCTCTACTACACTCACTTTTAATACAGAGTATGGCACAGAGCAACGCAGTATCGTTAACGGGCTTGGTGTCTACACTAACGCACCGCAAGGTGAAGTCAAAGGAATCAAAATTAGCGGAAGTTCCGCACTGCTGGTTGGACAAAAGGCAACATATTCTTTAAAGGGTTATGACACTTACTACAACCCTATTGATGTAGCAGCAGGTAATCCTACATGGGTATCAAGCGGCGGAAGCGCAACGGTAAGTGCAGGTGAAGTAACGGCAGTGAAGCCAGGTACCGTTACCTTAACGGCTAAAAGCGGTTCTGCAAGCGCCTCTACAACTGTTACAGTTCTGGGTGGTAATGATCTATCCAGTATGAGTGTAGGTACAGCTACAGCGCCACTGACAGCCGGAACTACTGTGTCTGTCCCTGTTACAGCGGCAACGAAGAGTGGAACAACTATCAATGTTCCGGATTCAGCACTGAAGTGGGAGTTTGTAGGCTTTAAGGGAGCCGTGAAAGATGGCAAGCTTACTGTAAACGCCGTTGATGCAGGGGTTACTACAGGTTATGCTATTGCCCGTTATGATGGATTTAGTGCAGTGGTTGTATTATCAACAGCAGCAGCTACAACATGGGAAGATTTCGAGAAGGTAAGCTATCCAATCGACTTTACTACCAATGTTCCAGCGGTACAGGGTACTGCAACGATAGTGGATGGAACGGCTGAAAGAGTAGGCTCCAAGGTGCTGTCACTCAGTTATGATATGACGGCTGGCAGCGGCAAAATGTATGCTTATGCTCAGCTTAATGGTACAAGCGGCAAAACAGTTCCAGCGCTTGCAACTTCGATGTCGGTTGATGTGATGGGCGATATGAGCTTGAATTGGCTGCGTGCTGAATTTGTAGACAACAGTGGAGCTACAGCTTATGTGGATCTTGCGAAGATCATCGATTGGAATGGTTGGAAGAACATTAACATTGACTTGTCAGGCTCAGGCATTAAATTCCCAGCAACGCTGAAGAGACTCTATGTTGTCAACGTAGAGGAAGGCCAAGATGAACGGGCGAAGACGGGTACAGTTGCCGTTGATAATATCAAGTTTACAATGCCATCGCTTTCTAGTGATGCAGGCTTACCGAAAGGTACGGCTTCCATGAGCATTGGTTCAAAAGCAATGACCGTAAACGGAACAAAGAAAGCTATTGATGTAGCTCCAATTGTAAAAGACGGCAGTACTTATGTGCCAATTCGGTATGTCCTTGATGCTTTCGGAGGCAGCGCTACTTGGGATCAGGTGAATAAGAAGATCATGGTATTACGCGGAGCCAAGGCACTGGATCTTACCGTAAATAAAAAAGAATATCTGCTGAACGGCAAACGTCAAAGTGCTGAAGTAGCACCAATCATTTTACAAGGTAGGACTTTAGTACCGTTAAGACTAGTTTCTGAACAGCTAGGATTAACTGTAAAATGGGAACAGAAAACGAAGACCGTAACTATCGAATCGTGATATGTTAATATAAAGGAAAACCTTTAAAACGATTCGATAGAAAAGGGGCAAGCATCCGTGGAATTTCAAGCCGATGCGATTGATCGCGTCATTAAAAATACCATCGACGTGATGGAGAGCAGCAAGTATCAGATTTTTGAAATATTGCAGGTTGCGCGTGATGAACTTGCTGCACTCAACAAAGAACTGCAGCGGGTCATGGACGAAACGGATGAGACATTGAAAAAAGTAGACAAGCTGGAGCTGCAGTATCATCGCTCCAGAATCCGGCTGACAGAGGTCAGCCGGGACTTTGTCCGCTACTCGGAGAAGGATATCCGTATTGCCTATGAGAAGGCTACGGAGCTACAGCTCGAACTCATGATGACGCGTGAGCGAGAGGTCTATCTTCGATCAAGACGTGATGAATTACAAATGCGAGTGCGCAGTGTCGAAAATTCTGTAGAGCGCGCAGAGTCAATTGGTTCGCAAATGAGCGTAGTGCTCGAATATTTGTCGGGAGAACTAGGTCAGGTGACGAGAATTGTCGAATCTGCGAAGAACAGACAGATGATAGGACTCAAGATAATCCTGGCTCAAGAGGAAGAACGGAAGAGAATTGCCCGGGAAATTCATGATGGTCCTGCTCAAATGCTGGCGAATCTAGTCCTTAGGACGGAAATTGTAGAAAGAATGCTGGTAAAGCAGGAATTTGGGTTGGTGCAGGACGAAGTAATAGATTTGAAAGGACAGGTTCGATACAGCCTGGAAGAAATGCGTAAGGTCATCTTTAATTTACGACCGATGGCTCTCGATGATTTGGGATTAATTCCGACTTTGCGGAAATATGTGCATGATTTTGAGGAGAAGACGAAGCTGAGGACGACCTTGGAAACCAGAGGTCAGGAACATCGACTATCTTCAGCCATGGAGGCAGCGGTATACCGATTGGTCCAGGAAGCTTTGTCTAATGCAGCTAAACATGCCTATCCGAGTTTCGTATTGGTAGAGATTACTTACCAAGCGCAGTTAATTAAGATTGTGATTAAGGATAATGGATTAGGTTTTAATGTGCAGAAATTAAAAAATCCGCAGGGCAATCGTGAAAGCTTCGGGCTAGTAGGTATGCGGGAACGTGTAGAGCTGCTTGAAGGCAGAATGGAAATCATATCAGCCGAGAATCAGGGGACAACAATCGTGATCCACATTCCGACGAACGTGGAGAAAGGGAAGGAGTAATGTGATGGAGAACTTAAACTCTACTAAAACGCCCATTAAAGTTCTTTTGGCGGATGATCATCAGCTTTTTCGTGAAGGGCTGAAACGTATTTTGAATATGGAGGAGGATATCGAAGTCATCGGTGAATGTGGTGACGGTATCCAGGTATTAGAGTTCTGTAACGGAACTAAACCAGACATCGTACTGATGGATATTAATATGCCTATTGAGAATGGCGTGGAGGCCACTCAAAAACTGCGGGAAATGTTCCCGGAGGTTAAGGTAATTATTTTATCGATTCATGATGATGAGAGTTATGTGTTTGAAACCCTTCGTAAGGGTGCCAATGGTTATTTATTGAAGGATATGGAGGCTGAATCCCTTATTAATGCGATCCGTTCGGTCTGTGAGGGACACGCTTTTATTCATCCAAAGGTTACCGGAAAGCTAATCAATCAATTGCGGCGCATGACTTACCTTAATGAGACTGGAGTAGCTGCTGATACGGTAGTGAAGGAAGCCGGTGTTAAGTTTGTGGCCGGTGACAACAATCCTCTAACACGTCGTGAAGCAGAAGTACTGCGGCTGATGGCGGAAGGTAAGAGTAACAAAATGATCGGTGAGTATTTGTTTATTAGTGAAAAAACGGTCAAAAACCATGTTAGCAGTATTTTGCAAAAAATGGAAGTTGACGATCGTACGCAAGCTGTAATTAACTCGATCAAATATGGTTGGGTAACCTTATAAGAATATTTACAGATTTACGGTACATATAGGAATGAATTCAAGGAGAGCACAGCTTGTTCCTCTAACAGGAACTCTGGGCAGTCACCGACCTTTTAAAGCCGGCATATAGTGTTGGTATACAGAGGAGGTGCATCTCCATGGTAGCCCAGTTGATATGGATTGCGGCTGTTTATGTATCCGCTGCAGTGATTATTCATATGCTGCATAATCGGCAGAAGGTGCGGCAGACACCGCAGTCCGTGAAATGGATTCATTATATTTTGATTACCCGCAATCATGCATCTGTTGTAGAATGGTACATTCGGGCGCTGACATTTCAAGCATTTTTAACCGGAAAACGATTTCGAGTAACGTTCATGGATGATGGCTCGAGCGATGGAACCCTTGGAATTGTTTCCAGGCTGGCTGATAGTGGCTGCTCTATCGATCTTGCAACATCTATGTACACTTTTCAGGTGAGTGAAGAAGAGTTGCAGCAACAAGGGATTGTGGTAGACTTGCGGTTGTCAGGGCAGTCTGTTTCGTTGCCTTTTATGGGGATGGCAGGAAGTAGGGGATGCGAATCAAAGCGCGACAGATTTTAAGTGAATATGTGAGTAACGGGTGAAGCACACTCTCCAAGAAATGGAGGAGTGTGCTTTTTGCATTTGGCGGTAAGGGGAGTGTTGTGAGGAAGAGTGATTTATGGTGAAAGTTAAGGAGGCGGATTTTATGCGAGCGGCTGTGTATGCCTTGGAATGTAGAGGGATCTGGAGTATTTGGATTTCTTTAGATCTTACAGTAGATAGATGGTGGTGGTCTGGCGCTGGACCGGAGCGTCAAGGCAGAGGCTTAGTAACGGTGGACAAACTGGTCTTATTATCTCCTGTACTGCCGCTGGGGTGGGCGGTGAAGCTCCGTGATTATTTTAAACAAAGGGACGGAATGAGGAACTGGGGGGCTAAGGAGTGGGGTCAATACGTAAGCAGTGTTCTTGAGCCTGAGTTGAAGGAGGAAAGGGAAGCAGGAGGAATGGGAAAGGAAGAGTGCCTTAGTGATGGGGTATCGCTATGGCGACCTTATGAATTAGGTTGGGTAATAGAACAGGGTAAGAAGAACATTGATAGCAGAAGTTACAGTAGAAGAAATGATCTCGATTATGCTTTGCTTGAATCGGAGGCAGAACAACTATCGTGGGCTGTGGCCGGCCGCTCTTTACTGCAGCCGGAAATTGAGGCGCTGCTGGCAGAAGGATTGCCAGAGCTGACAGGTCGTTGGCGCCAGGCGGCACAACTGGCGCATTTGCAGGGGCGGCTGCAACTGACAGCTGCCGTTGGTAGTCACGCCCCGGCTGCGCACGGGGCGTGGGCCCGCCAGCTCCCTGCGGGCGCTGGCGCTCTGGCGCGTGCGGCGGCTAAGTTGCCGCACGTATTGTGGCGCGGCGCTGTCGCTCGCCGCGCGGTTTCACGCTGCCTGCGCTGCGGCAGCGCTCCCACCGGCCGCACGGCATGCGCCGCGTGCGGCCTTATGGGCTGCGCCTATTGCGAGGCCTGCCTCGCACTTGGGCGCAGCCGGGCTTGCGCGCTGCTGCTGCGCAGCGCAGCGCTTCCGGCCGTGCGGTGCACGGCCGCCCTTGACCCCACCGCGGCCGCAGGCCGGTGGGGGCTTAGCCCAGCGCAGGCGGGAGCCGCTGGCGCTGCGCTGGGTTTTCTGGCGGAGCGGCGTGAGCGCTCCGCCAATTCGTGCCCAGAGCGGTTCCTGCTCTGGGCGGTGACGGGAGCCGGGAAGACAGAAATGATCTTCCCGCTCCTAGAGGCCGTGCTCGCCGCCGGTGGGCGGGCGCTCGTAGCGACGCCGCGACGCGACGTCGTACTCGAGCTCGCTCCGCGGCTCGCAAAAGCTTTCCCGGCGGAGACTCTCGCCGTGCTTTACGGCGGCAGCGCAGAACGCTGGGTGAGTGGTCGCTTAACGCTCGCGACCACCCATCAGCTGCTGCGCTTCCATCGAGGCTTTGATCTCGTAATCATTGACGAGCTGGACGCATTTCCCTATCACAATGATCCTATGCTGGCTTATGCCGCTGAACAAGCTTGTAAGGTAGAGGGTTCTTTTATCTACTTATCAGCCACTCCACCACAAGAAATGCAGCGGTTGGTCCGGTTAGGCAGACTTCCACATGCCAGAGTACCTGTTCGCTTCCATGGTCATCCCTTGCCTGTGCCACAGCATCTGACCATGACATCCGTTCAAACATGCCTAAAGCGTGGGATGTTACCTAGATCTCTCATACATACGCTTCTTAAGTCGCTCGAGCGCGAGGCGCAAATCTTTTGTTTTGTGTCGCGTATTGCACATATTGAAGGATTACTGGTTCTGCTTCGTCGGAGCTTTCCCGGCGTAGTTATCGAGGGTACCTCCTCTAAAGATCCCTTCCGGGCAGAGAAGGTAACTGCTTTCCGCAGCCGCGCGATCACCCTATTAATAACAACTACGATTCTGGAACGGGGAGTTACAGTGCCACGCAGCGATGTATTTATTTTGGATGCGGATAGCGATCTCTTTGACGAAGCCTCCTTGGTTCAGATGGCGGGTCGTGCCGGGCGATCAAAGGATGATCCTGCTGGGCGTGTTGTATTTGCCTCTCCCCAGTGGACCCGATCACAGCGTGGAGCGATCTCCCAGATCCGTACTATGAACATCATCGCTCGCCGCAAAGGATATATCAGTAAGGATGTTTCGAGATGAATTCTCTGTTCTCATGGTTAACTAAATCTCAGGCACTCTTGTCCTCTTCCGTAACTCCATGCTTAACTTGCGGCAAGCGCAACCCTGGATCCTCGCAATTTCCTGGAGTTTGCAGGAATTGCGTAGAATCCATTCCTTGGATACGTTCCCTACGCTGCTTGAAATGTGGTCGGCATGTGGGCTGTCCTGACTGTACCCGCAGTAGTGAACCGTCACCGATTATTTGTAATCGAAGTGCAGTGGCTTACACTAGTGTTATGCGAGAATGGTTGGGTCAGTATAAATATCGCGGGAATGAACGGTATGCCCCTTTACTTGGCCTCATGCTGGATAGAGCCTATCTAAACCTAAAAAAAGAGAAGCAGAGCGCTCTTTTATCCCGAAAACCATCCATCATCCATCGTTCTTGGTCTGCTGATTTGTTAGTGCCTGTGCCTGTCAGTGATGCCCGGCTTATGGAGCGAGGATTTAATCAAGCGGAAAGATTGGCGGATGTGCTGTCTAGACGTAGAAAGGTCCCACAGCTTCCGCTGCTAATCCGTACACATCATACGGGAAAACAGAGTTTTAAGAGCCGAGCGGAACGACTAACGGATATGAAGCACGCTTTTGCGGAGAATCCGGCAGTAACAACACAATTTGCGGATTGGATGAATAGTGAGGTATCTCTAAATCGTCCTCTTCGGATTATTATTGTTGATGATATTTATACAACGGGCAGTACCATTCGTGCGTGCGCTGAGATCATACAACAAATGGGTTCAGATTATGGTTATACGGTAGAGGTGTATAGCCTAACTTGGGCACGTTCCTGAGGAGAGTGAAATGCATGATTGTGAACAGCCCATTCACTTTTTGAAGAGATCCATGCCCGTAATAGCGTTTCTTCCGTCCCATAGACGAATTCTTTGCAATCATGTAATCTAGGAGCATAAGGATATTATGCGTTGTACAGAATGTACGGAGAGGAGCGGCTGCTTGTTATGAATCTAGACAATTGTCCAAGGTGCGGCCGGTTGTTTGTTAAGAATCTTATGGGGTTGTGCCAGCCCTGCATCAAAGAGCTGGAGCATGAATATGAGATCTGCGTGGATTATTTGCGGGAGAACAAAGGAACCAACATTCAAGAGTTGTCCGATGCTACAGGAATTTCGATTAAGGAGATCACCCGCTTTATTCGAGAGGGCCGGATATCTATAGCTAATGCTCCTAATATGATGTATCCCTGCGAGGTGTGTGGAACGCTGATTCGCGATGGGCATATGTGTGATAGCTGCCGTTCTCGGCTAAGGAAGGATCTCTCCAATGCCGCCAAGGAAAGTGCTGCTGAGGATTCTACCAAAAAGACAACAGACGGTGCATATCGTGCCATAGACAAGTTGCGTGACCTATAAAATCTGCAAAAAAACGTTTGCAGCTATAAAGAATGTTTCAGTCTACGCCGATAAACTTAGTAAAGATTATCGGCTTTTTTATATTAGAAGGAAGGTGAAGTTATGAAAATTAACGAGACCGGACGAATTAACGCGATGAATCCGTATCAACGCAGCGCGGATGCGCAAAGGCAGGAACAAATGAAGAAAAGTTCACGCAAGGATGAGGTTTCGATCTCTGATGAAGCAATTCAGCTCTTGCAAGCACAGAATTCTGGTAATGATGCTGAACGTGCACTTAAGATCGACAGTTTGAAGCAACAGGTCTCCGCAGGTACCTATCAAGTAGATGCAGCTAAGCTAGCAGAGAAACTCGCCCCTTACTTTAAGCAATCCTCCGAGAATTAGGTGAAACCATCCATGGCATTGACGACATTAATAGAACTATTGGAGCGGCTGGACGAAGTGCATAATCAAATGCTGGAGCTGGCCGCTGAGAAAAAACAGACGATTATGGACAACAAGGTGGATGCATTAATCGACATCCTGAACCGTGAGTCCAAGTTAATGAAACTGATTGGACAGCTCGAGGAACAGCGAATCGCGGCGGCATATACCGTTCTGCAAGGCGTAGGTATTCGTTCCAACCTGAACCTGAACCTAACTGAGCTGTCCAGACTTATATTTGACCCTGAAGACAAGGCACGACTGCTGCATATTCAGCAGAAGCTTTCTGGCACTTTGCACCGCTTGAAAGAAGCAAATGAGCTAAATCAGAAGCTGATAGAGCAGTCGCTTACTTTTATAGATTATTCTTTGGATCTGCTGGTCGGAAGACCGAATCAGGATATCACTTATCATCGTCCGTCCGATAAGGGCAATGGCGTAAATCGGTCGGGGATTTTTGATGCACGAGGCTAGAATTGTACTGATGAAGTGTTCTGTCAGAGCAGAACATAAGGAGGAGTAAGCAGCATGACATCCACATTTCACTCGATAGAGACGGCGAGACGCAGCCTTTTTACTCAGACCGCAGCTCTTAATACGACTGGACACAATATCGCAAATGCGAATACCGAGGGTTATACTCGTCAACGTGTAAATATGAAAGCTGCTTTACCTATTGAAGCGTACGGATTTAATAAATCTACCGTTCCTGGTCAAATGGGTACAGGGGTGGAATTCTCATCTATCGATCGGATTCGGGAAATGTTTCTGGATGATCAGTACCGTGGTGAGAATTCTGCATTTGGAAACTGGAAGCTTCAAGCAGATACCCTCTCTAAACTAGAAGCGATTGTTAATGAACCATCGGATACAGGTATTCGTACAGTGCTAGATAACTTCTGGAAATCATGGTCTGACCTTAGTAAGAACCCTGAGGATCCTACTGCTCGTAAGATTGTAGTGCAAACTGCACAATCTTTGACCGATGCCATGAATTATATGAGCACACAATTAGATAATCTTGATCGGGATCTAACTACTAATATTGAGGTTAAAGCAAAAGAGGCTCAGGGTTACCTGACCGCTATCGCAGATCTGAATAAATCGATTTATAAGATTGAGGGTATGGGTGATCAGGCGAATGATTTACGCGATCAACGCGATCTTATGGCGGACAAACTATCCAAAATTGCTAATATTAGCGTTGTGGAAACGGAAGCTGGTTATAACGTTTCTCTGGGTGGACAGCCACTGGTAGAGGGTGGGGAAGTTACTGCAAACGTAGATAGTGCATTTCTTAATAATGCTTATGCCGCTGGAACTTTGAAGGGCGGCGAGGCTTACGGAATGATTTTCTCCAAAAATACTTATGTTACCGACTACAAGAAACAACTCAACGATATGGCTAGTACGATTGCTACTGGTGACGTTGAGATTACAATACCGGCAGGTTCCAATCTTCCTGAAGGTACGGTGTTGACTAATGATACCAAGATTAAGCAAGCGGATGGAACCGTAGTTACTTTGGCCGCTGGTCAGGCAATGCCTAAGGGAGCAACGATGTATGAGGACGCTAAAACCATTGTCAAAGGCTTGAACGGACTTCACAAGTTAGGTTATGCGATGGATGGAAGCTCTGGTCGTGATTTCTTTGTAACCTCTGGCGAGGCTGGAACGATCAAGTTAAATCCGGAAATTGCTGCAGATGTTAGTTTATTCGCAACCTCACTACGTACTACTGTAGATGCAACTGGCAACACGCAGGTCGTTAAAGGAAATAACACATTGGCGCTCTTGCTGACAAATCTGAAGGATAGTAAATTCACTACGCCGGACGGTAGCATTAGCAACACTGTTGGTGGACTTCTTGGCTCCATGGTGGGTCAGCTAGGTATTCAATCACAAGAGGCTGCACGTCAGACTGATAACTCAGATTATCTGGTAGAGCAGGTTAACTCCCGTCGTCAATCTGTTAGCGGAGTATCGCTAGATGAAGAAATGTCGAATATGCTCGTGTTTCAGCACGCTTATAGTGCCGCTGCGCGTTTTATGACTACTTTTGATGAACTGCTCGACAAATTAATTAATTCCACCGGCACAGTCGGCAGATAAAAGGAGATATAGCGTATGTTGAGAGTAACCTCTAACATGATGAATTCACAGCTTCTGCTTAACCTAAACCGTAACGCACGTACGATGAACGACACACAATTACAGCTTGCAAGCGGACAAAAAATCAACAAGCCTTCCGATGATCCGGTAGGGATTACGTATTCCCTGCGATATCGTGCGGAACTTTCATCTAACGAGCAATATACCAAGAATGTAGATAGCGCTCTTTCTTGGCTAGATTATAATGATACCGTCCTAGGTCAAGCGGGGGATGTTGTACAAAAGATTCGTGAATTGTCCGTACAAGCTGCGACAGGGACTAATCCACAATCAGCACTGGACAGTATTAATGCCGAAGTGATGCAGTTAAAAGACCAACTTGTGGATATTTCTAATAGTACACTGAACGGAAAGTATATTTTTAATGGTGAGCAATACAATACGAAGCCTTATGATTTTGCTAAAGGTGCGGATGGTACATACGATGTATCTAAGCCGATTACTACGGATACTGGGCAGATTCAGTTTATCGTAGGTGAAGATGTGCGTATGCCTATTAGTACGACAGGTAATGACGTATTCGGTAATACTGGGGATGCAGACAATTTGTTTGCAATCATTAATCAATTATCAGTTGCCTTGAAATCCGGTGATTCCAAAGGAATATCGGCACAACTTGGTTTAATTGATACAAGGATGGAAAAAATTCTGACGGCGCGCTCTGAAATAGGGGCCAAAACCAACCGTGTGGAATTAATGCAGGATCGGCTTAGTGATTTGAATATTAACTTAACGGATTTACAGGCTAAGACTGAAGATGCCGACTATGAGGGTTTGATTATGAACTCTAAGATTCAAGAGAATATCTATAATGCCTCCTTGTCTGTGGGTGCAAAGATTATTTCCACAACTCTCGTAGACTTTATCAGATAACGGAGGTGGTTCTCTTTGCTGCAGCCGATATTGCAAATTCGTCAGACGCCTGCTCTAATGGGTATTGATGCTGACCCGGGCTCTTATTCGATCAGTCAGCCTAAGGCTGAGATTAGTGTAACAACCACTCCTTGTGAACTAACAGTTCAATCCACTAGGCCTGAGCTGACAATAGATCAGGCCCGTGCTTGGGAGGCTTATAACGGTGGAAAGATGCTGGATATGAACAAACGGATTTATTCTGGCATTCAACAGTTATACCTTCAGGGAATTGCCCGAAAGGTTGAGCAAGGGAATCGGATGGCTCAGTTTTTTAAACCTGGCAATACGATTGCAGAAGTATACGGATCAGACACTGAACCACAAAGCTTTCCGGAGACACGTGGTCCAGCATCGTATGCTAATGTGGAGATTCACTTTGAGACGAGAGCCCCACAAATCGAATTTAGAGCCTCAAAAGTTGATATTCGGGTTGATCGGCGTAATCCTGAAATTGAGTATACCCGGGGCAAGTTAAATATATATATGCAGCAATACGCTTCTGTTCAGTTTATTCCACCAGAATTGAATGTTCAATTGTAGCTTCATAAGCTATAGATGTGCCAGAAAGCACCTCTATAGCTTTTGTGCTATATAATGTAATAGAATTTCGTAAGAAGCTAGTTTTGCATAGCAAAATTTTTGAGGAGTGGACAACTTGATTATAGAAACACTATCTTGGGGAAAACTGGACGTGTATGAAGAGCAAATATATCATTTTCCCAAAGGACTACCTGGCTTTGATGAAGAGACCAACTTTGCTTTGATCGCGATGGAGCAGACACCTTTTTGGTATCTACAATCTGTTAGAAGCATGGGGTTATCCTTTCTGCTAGGAGATCCATTTGTTTTTTATCCGTCCTATGAGTTTGAGTTACCGGATGATGAAGCTGAAGAATTAAGCATAAAAGATGGGATTGTCGTTCGTTGTGTTATCACGCTGAAGGAACAAACTGAACATTCGACGATTAATCTTCTAGCTCCTATTGTATTGAATCCTACAGCTCGTTTAGCTAAACAGATCGTTCTTCATAAAGCACCTTATCACACGAAGCATTCCTTACTGCAGGAACAGTCAGTCATCGATGGAAAGGATGGTGGATGATATGCTCGTTCTTTCTCGCAAAAAAGGAGAGTCCATCGTCATCCAAGATCAGATAGAACTGACGATCTTAAGCGTGGATGGCGACACGGTAAAGGTTGGTATCACTGCACCTAAGCATGTTGATATTTTTCGTAAAGAGGTTTACCTTTCAATTCAGGAGGCCAATCGTGAGTCTGTTGCTCCACAGCAGACTGATCTGAATGCATTGATCCATCGGCTTCGTGATGTAAATAAGAATGAATGATTGACATATAGCACGCATCAAATCCAGAACCTGGGACTGTTTGAACGCAGACTCGGGTTTTTTATTTTATTTTGGAGAATTTACCCAAGAAATTTTAAAAAAACTTCGAATTGCTCTAAACAGTTGGGTGCTTGCCGTCGATATATGTATTAGACGCTGATCCGGCAGGGCGGCCGACCTTAATGGATTGGCGTTTACCACATGGATGTGGAACTAACTTAATTTCAGGGAGGAAATATCAAATGATTATTAACCATAATATCGCAGCTTTGAACACTCACCGTCAATTGGGTGCAAACACTGCAGCAACTAGCAAAAACATCGAAAAATTGTCTTCAGGTCTTCGCATCAACCGTGCCGGTGACGACGCAGCAGGTCTGGCTATCTCCGAAAAAATGCGCGGTCAAATTCGCGGTTTGGATCAAGCATCCCGTAACTCGCAAGACGGTATCTCTTTGATTCAAACAGCTGAAGGTGCTTTGAACGAAACTCACAGCATTCTTCAACGTATGCGTGAACTTGCAGTACAATCTGGTAACGATACAAACACACTAGATGACAGAAAAGAAATTCAAAAAGAAGTTGAACAGTTGAAATCTGAAATTAATCGTATTTCTAATACAACGGAGTTCAACACACAAAAACTTTTGAATGGTAGCCTAGGGGTTACAGGAACTACCACTGACAAAACTAAAGTAGACATTACATCTGCTACGGGTTTAGCAAAAGGTGATTATACTGTCACTATCAATACAGCAGCGACAAAAGCAAGTGCAGCAGCTGGTACTGAAGACTTTACTAACCCTACTGATGTTTCAGCAAAAGAGCTAGTTATTAATGGAACTAAAATCGATTTTTCAGGAATGAAAACTGCAACGCAAGCTGATATTGTTGCTAAGATTAATGAATACAAAGATGTTACTGGAGTTTCAGCAACTGCTGGTGCTTCCGGTGTTGTTAAACTTGATCAATCGCAATTCGGCTCTACATCAAAGATCGCTTTAGGTGGGGCTGATGCAGCTGAATTTGGTCAAGCTATTACAGCTGGTGTAGATGCAGTTGCTACAGTAGTTGGTCCAAACGGAGCCTCTGAGCAGGTAAAAGGAATAGGTCAATCAGTTGGTTTCCACGGGGCTGAATTTGTTGCTAAAGGTGTAGCTAATGATGCTGCAACCATTACGGTTGCTGGCGGCGGAGCAACGCTTCAAATCGGTGCGAATAAAGACCAAAGTATGACAATTGATGTTAATGAAGTTAGTTCTAATACACTTGGTGATAAAGCAAATAATAGTTTGGTAAAAGACGTAAGCCTATTAACACAGTCAGGTTCAAACGATGCTCTTAAAGTTTTAGACGAAGCTATGAAACAAGTTTCTGGTGAGCGTTCTAAACTGGGTGCTTTCCAAAACCGTTTGGAACACACGATTAACAACTTGGGTGCTTCTTCTGAGAACCTGACTGCAGCTGAATCCCGTGTTCGCGATGTGGATATGGCTAAAGAAATGATGAACCAAACGAAGAACAACATCCTTGCACAAGCTGCACAAGCTATGTTGGCTCAAGCTAACCAACAACCACAAGGTGTACTTCAATTGCTTCGTTAATCTTAAAGAGTTATAAGGAGATCCTAGACTATCTAGGGTCTCTTTTTTTAGCAGAACTAAAGGAAATTGAAATCATAAATCATACTTATCGAAAAGACGTATTTTGTTAGTTAACATTTAGGGCTTCTCTCGGTGAAGCCTTATTTTTGTTTCTGACAAAAGGATGATGAGGCAATAGCGGATTTCAACCCTAGAAAGGAGTCTATTTGGGATTAGGGATAGCATAATGAGGGATTTTTGTTGGCGGGAGTATGTGGGTGGGTCTAATTAGGCGATCTTGAGATGTATTGAATGTATGTGGTAGATGCGGAGAACAGTGGCATCTTGTATTCTTTAATTGCATGACAATTGACGAAGCTGCAATCAATAAGATAATAACTCACTGTAAGGTTATTTAGTCAAGTTTCGAACGAAAGTAGAGGATGCTAGTCAGAATATGGTGGACACTCTTATGGAGGATCAGACCCAGTAATGTATTTCAATTAATTGAGAAAATACTTTTAAGTGTAAGGAACTGCTTATCTACTACTTCTCTTCACAGGTTTAAATTCTAATGATAACTGTACTTCTAGATACCAACAAAGTGATTACTTTACGAGAGGATACTATAGGTTGGTATGTATTTTTTTGTTTGTTTTTTAGTCGACATTGTATTTGCTTACTTAATGATAAGGTTCGGACATTGTTCCGTTCTTCACTGTAGTATGTCTAAGGATAATTTTACCTCTCGTATTAATCAAATGTATAGAAAAACCGATAGATATAATATAAATGAAAAGTTAACGTGGGGGGTTCCAGTATGGATGTTCGTCTTTCGAATTCTGTAAGTTATACTAAAAAATTGATGGAAACGGGGGGGGCACCATCTGTTACTCCTATGAATGAACAAAAAGAAGAAACTATCAAGTTAGGACAACTACGCAGTAATGTTGAATTAAAGAAGTTGGAACGAGAAGGTATAGCGGTATCTATGGGAGAGGAACAGGTTGTTAAAGCACTAGATCGGGCACTAAAAGCCCTACAGGGGCCTACGACTACATTTGAAGTTAGCGTACATAAAGAGACCAAAGCTATTATGGTAAAGGTACTCAATAAGGAAACAGGGGAGTTAATTAGAGAAATCCCTCCTGAGAAGACACTAGACCTCGTGGCAAACATGATTGAAATTGCCGGTATTATGATTGACGAAAAAATATAGGTAGGAGATGATACAATGGTGACTCGGATCAGTGGGATGGTTTCTGGTCTAGATGTGGACACTCTCGTAAAGCAGATGATAACTGCTAAGCGTGTACCATTAGATAAATTAAATCAACAAAAGCAGATACTTCAATGGCAACGGGACAACTATCGTGAGATCAATAGTAAGCTTGTAGATTTTCAAAATTCTAAGTTAAAGAATTATGACAAGTCTACGGCATTAAATACCCAGACTGCAGTTGTAACTGGGAATACGACAGCGTTGAAGGCTGAAGCAACAGCTGATGCTAACGGTATACCTATGAAAATGGAGATAACTGAATTAGCCAAACCGAGGTCTTGGGAGACAGTAGTTCCGAAAAAAGATGGAATTATACCTTCGTCTGCAACTAAGCTATCTGCGATTGCGGATTCTGCCTCTACAACACAAACATATAATATTGTTATCAATGGTAGTAGCATTAATTTTGATAAGGATTTGAGTATATCAGGGGTAATTGCGAAAATAAACTCAGATAGTAAAGCTAATGTAACGGCTAAATATGATGAGGTTACAGGTAAGTTATCCATAGCTTCAAAAACCTATGGGGATGAAGGTAAGGTTGATCTCACAGGTACAAATAGTTTATTGGTCTTATTTGGATCAAGTGAGCCTGATTTCAAGGTAACAATTCCTCCTGAAAAGGCAAAGATTACTGTAAATGGTACACCAATGAGTTTTGATAGTAACAATTTCAAAATAAATGGTGTAAGTTTAACGTTATTGTCTAAAACAGATGGTTCACCAACTACAATTAACACACAAACAGACTCGGCGAAGGCTTTGGATACTATTACAAGCTTTGTGAAGGATTATAATGAACTGTTAAAAGTGTTAAACAGTAAAGTTGATGAAGAGAAATATAAGGATTTTACACCTCTTTCTGATGAGCAAAAGAAGGAAATGACGGATAGTGATATTGAACTATGGGAGAAAAAGGCAAAAAGTGGGTTGCTGAGGAATGATGAAATTCTGAAATCCACTATCGCTTCTATGCGATTTGAATTATCTAATAGGATGGGTGAACTTAGTTCAATAGGCATAACTGCAGGTCAATATTATGAAAATGGGAAATTATATATTGATGAAGCAAAATTAAAACAAGCCATAACTGATAACCCTCAAAAGATTATGACTTTGTTTCAAGGTGGAACAGGCTCGGATGGCTTATTCGATAAATTAACTACTACCGTGGGTAATACTTTGGATAAATTTGTTACTAAGGTAGGGACATCAAAGTTCTCATCAGATTTAACCATTGCCTTTAAGTCAGATAGCTTGATGGGCAAGCGATTGACAGATTATAATACTAGGATTAAAACACTTCAGACTCGTCTCACTACTCTGGAGACAAACTACTACAAACAGTTTACGGCGATGGAAACTGCTATGAATAAATATAACTCTCAGTCCTCTGCATTATCTAGTTATATGGCAAATTAACCGATAGAGGTGACATTACATGATGACTTCTCCATATGATAAATACCGTCAGTCGTCTGTTCAAACATCAACTCCTGCGCAGTTGGTAATTATGTTGTACGATGGAGCCATTCGTTTCGCGAGAACAGCAATGGACGGACTAAGCAAACAGGATTATGAGAAGACTAGTCTTAATTTTGGAAAGGCTCAGACGATTATCAGTGAGCTGATGTCTACATTGGATCATACTTATGAAGTTTCAAAGAACTTGTTCTCACTTTATGAATATACAAACTTCTTGTTAGTTGAAGCTAATATCCGCAAAAGCCCAGAAAAAGCGGAAGAGGCCATTGGCTACCTTACAGAACTTCGGGAAACTTGGCTACAAGCATCCAAAATCGCTGCGGGCCAGGGACAGGCTGAAAGTGCTCATGGATGAGTTAATTCAGAGCCTGAGAGAACTGACCTTAGGCATTACGGACAGACTCGATGAGACTACCTATGAGGAGTTAGAGCTTTTTGTCGAGGATCGTCAGGAGCTTGTCGATTCTATTGCAGAACAAGCCGAAATTTGTAAGTCGACGCCCGCACAAAAACAAGAAATTAATCGAATTTTGGAGTTTGACAATGTGATCTTAGACAGAATGAACGCCCTCCGGTTGGAAGCCCAAGACTGGCTGCAGAAGCGCAATCAGTCCAAGGTACAACGTAGCGCCTACGAGGCCGCTTACACCCCAGATAGTTTTCTAATGGATCGCAGAAAATAATTTATTTCGGTGTTTCACTATAGGAGTGGACGGGTATTAAATACCGTCTGCTCTTTTTTTATCCTTACACCAAAACTATTTTCTTAATTATGGTAAATTAAACGTCCTATTTTACGTGGTAAATTATTGCATGTAAACATTTACTTTTCCAATTGACAATGAAGAAGTTACGGTGGTATAGTCGATTTGTGAGCAAGACTCACGTTCATCTGATGACGAAGGGAATGTTTAATCAATGGAAGGTAAAGTAAAATGGTTTAACGCAGAAAAAGGTTATGGTTTTATCGAGACTGCAGACGGTGGCGACGTATTCGTACACTTTTCCGCGATTCAAACAGATGGTTTCAAGACTTTGGATGAAGGCCAATCCGTAGAGTTCGATATCGTTGAAGGTGCACGCGGACCACAAGCAGCTAACGTAATCAAATTATAATCATACGGCTAAGCCGACCTACATATAAGTAGATGGTTAGCAATTTAGACAGCGCTAGCAAGGATCTTGGGAATTCTCCCGAGGTCCTTTTTTTGTGTGCTTGGGTCCCCCGCAAAGTACCTGAGTATGCATCAAAGTAAAGCTCCACTTTGTGGGGATATTTTGTGCTCTCATAAGCCTCTATCAAGGCTGTTAATAGAAAGAAAATAGCGTACTTTGTAAATTTATAATATGGAAAATGTTAGAACTCTTCGAAATGTGGGTAATAGCTTTACGTTGAGCTGTTTATCTTACCTCGACGCACACTATGTTAGCCTAGGCCAATACTTCCAAGAAGAGATTCATATAGCCTACGCTATCAAAACTTTTAGGAGGATGATTAGCAGGATGAAAAAGAAGTTGCGCGGTCTCATGACCGGAGTTTTAGGAGTTAGTATGTTATTAGGATCTCTTGGCAGCGTATCTGCCGCCTCCGTACCTAAGGATATTCAAGGTCACTGGGCCCAAGCTCAGCTACAGGAATGGTTAGATAGTGGATACCTTGGAGGATACCCAGACGGTACAGTTAAACCAAACAAGGCAATTACACGTGGAGAGTATGTGACTCTGGTAAATCGCCTGTTCGGTTTTAAAGAAAAAGCAACTGTAAGCTTTAAAGATATGAAAAGCACAAACTGGAACTACAGTGAAGTGGCTAAAGCCGTGGAAGCTGGCTATATCGGAGGATACGAGGACAATACGTTCCGTCCTAATAGTCCGCTCACAAGACAAGAGGCAGCTGTAATGGCTGCGAAATTACTTAAATTGAGCACTAATACCACTACTAGCAAATTTAAAGACAATGCACAAATTGCAGCATGGGCAAAAGGTGCAGTAGCCGCTGCAGCGGATAAGAAGATCATTAACGGTTATCCGGACGGAACCTTCGGTCCTAAGAGATCGTTAACACGTGCAGAGGCTGTTGGTATTATCAATACTTCAGTGATCTATTACCCAGGTAGTGGCACAGGTGGTGGAGTAATTCCTACCCCACCGCCAACGGCTACTCCGACACCAACCGCTACGCCAACGCCAACAGCTACTCCAGGTGGTAGTACTGGTGGAGGAAGTGGTGGTGGATCTGGCGGCGATAACGGTGGAGGAAATGAAACAAAACCAACCGTATCTGGGGCTACCTATGGTAACGTTGGTTCGGTAACAGCTGATGTGTACCTAACTCCATCCGTAACGGGTGCTGTGTACTATGTTGTAGCTCCTTATACTACTAATGTAAGTGTACCAAGTGCCCTGCAAGTAGAAAAAGGACAACTTAGTGACGGAACTGCAGGCGTGTATCATGGTAGCGCTGCTACTGTAGCTAAGACAAAGGTTACATTCTCGGTTTACGGATTGAATCCTGGTACGGAGTATGCGACTTATATTGCGGTAGCTGATGCTTCAGGTAATCTTTCTGATGTAACAACCGTTCGTTTAACTACTGCTCAGGCAACTGCAAACTCGATTACGCTTTTTGAACCAGGACAAGTAGGTACTGTTACAGCAGATGTATATGTTAAATATGGTGCGACAGGTGGCACTCCAACACCGGTAAGATATGTAGTATTGCCGGCAAATGAAAAAGCACCTAGCGCAGCACAAATTTCTTTAGGGCAGAATAGTGCTGGTACAGCATTGACTGCACCATGGACGGACACGCTTACGTTCGCTCCTGGTGTAAAACATACGCATACTTTGACTGGATTGACAGCTAATACTGCCTATAAGGTATACGTTATTACAGGAACAGGTACACATTTGTCACCTGTAGAAATCATTCAAATTCATACCAAGTAACTTAATCTTATACTGTCTCAGTTTGGGAATATAAGAATGGAATTCGTACTATAATAACGTCAGGTTTACTCTTGGTCCGGTGAGGCGAATAGTTGCTCTTACCGGACTTGTTTTATTTGTGAACACTACGACAATATTTGTTATCTAATTGTAAGGGCTGTAAGGAATTACTTTTTACTTAGGCTTAACAATTTGGTATAATGAAGGTGTAACTAAAGGAGGAGTGGCCATGCAATTCACCATTCGAGGTCAACAAATTGACGTGACCGACGCTTTGAGAGAGTATGTTGATAAGAAGCTCAGCAAACTTGAGAAGTATTTCGAAGCACCCCCTACCTCTGAAGGGTCTGTGACGCTTGGCGTAGTTCGCGGCCTTCATACGGTGGAAGTAACCATTCCGCTTGCTGGCGTGACGCTTCGTGCGGAAGATCGCAGCGATGACATGTATGCTTCCATAGATGCCGTTGTGGACAAGCTAGAACGTCAAATTCGCAAACACAAAACGAAGATCAATCGTAAGTTCCGTCAAGAGGGACTGAAGACGCTGTTTGTGGATGGAGCTAGTACCGCTGTTGCTGTAGAAGAACAAGATTATGATGATTTAGAAGTTGTGCGGAACAAACGCTTTACAATGAAACCGATGGATGTAGAAGAAGCGATTCTTCAAATGAACATGGTAGGACATAATTTCTTTGTGTTTTCCAATATCGACACCTCGGAAGTAAGCGTAGTTTACAAACGTGATGATGGTAAATATGGACTGATTGAACAGGGCTAAGATACAATGATGCCAGTTATGCTCTAAGTATAAAGGGCCTCGAGAGTTAGTCAGAACCTAAGAAATTTAAACCGAGCCCCTATTCGCTTGCAGCGAATAGGGCTCTTGTGCGTATAAGCGACTATATTTGAAAAATGTGGCTGATACACCTTGTATTGCGGCATCTCTTACAAACTGTTACAATTTATGAAGCAGCGGAATCGAATTTATAAATGGCCCTTTCAATTTTGTGAGGATGGGCTCGGTTCCACCATCTGTGTTGCATGAAAGGGGTTAACCATGCTAGGACTTGTAAAGAAAATATTCGGAGACACCAACGATCGTGACGTTAAACGTCTCATGAAGACAGTCGATGTAATTAATGGATTGGAACCGGAATTTGTAAAGCTATCTGATGAACAGTTACAAGCTAAGACAGCAGAATTCCGTGCCCGTATTGAAAAAGGCGAAACTCTGGAAGAAATTCTTCCTGAGGCATTTGCAACCGTACGTGAAGCTTCCAAGCGGACACTTGGTATGCGGCATTTTGATGTGCAGTTAATTGGTGGTATGGCTCTGCATGAAGGCCGGATCTCCGAGATGAAGACTGGTGAAGGTAAGACACTAGTAGGTACATTGCCAGTGTATTTGAATGCTTTGCTAGGTAAAGGCGTACACGTAGTAACGGTCAATGACTATTTGGCTCAGCGCGACAGCGCACAAATGGCACAAATCTATAACTTCCTGGGCATGACGGTTGGGGTTAACCTAAGCGGTATGGACCATGCTGATAAACAAGCTGCTTATGCCTGCGATATTACGTATGGCACAAACAACGAATTTGGTTTTGATTATTTGCGTGACAACATGGTGCTTTATAAAGAGCAAATGGTTCAGCGCCCTCTGTATTTCTGTATTATTGATGAAGTGGACTCTATTCTTATTGATGAAGCACGTACACCTCTTATTATTTCCGGACAAGCTGAGAAGTCTACAGAATTGTATTTTTCAGCAGACCGTTTCGTGAAAAAGCTTAAGGCTGAAGAAGACTACACAGTTGATATTAAGGTGAAGTCTGTTGCCTTGACTGAAAAAGGTGTGGCTACTGCTGAGCGCGCTTTTGGTATTGAGAACTTGTATGATCACAGTCATGTAACTTTGAATCACCATATCGTCCAAGCCCTAAAAGCAAATGTAATTATGCGTCGTGACGTAGATTACGTTGTAAACGAGGGTGAGGTCGTTATTGTTGATGAATTTACAGGACGTCTAATGTCAGGTCGTCGCTATAGCGATGGGCTGCACCAAGCGATTGAAGCAAAGGAAGAAATCGAAGTACAGAATGAGAGTATGACTCTTGCAACAATCACATTCCAGAACTACTTCCGTATGTATCGTAAACTCGGTGGTATGACAGGTACAGCGAAGACTGAGGAAGAGGAGTTCAAGAAGATTTATGGTCTTGAAGTTCTTCAAGTTCCTACGAACAAACCAAATCAGCGTGTAGATATGCCAGATGTGGTCTACAAGAGTGAGAATGGTAAGTTCAAGGCTGTCGTGGAAGAAATCGTAGAACGTCACAAAAAGAACCAGCCTGTACTGGTTGGTACAGTGTCGATCGAGAATTCAGAGCTCGTATCTGAAATGCTGAAGCGCAAAGGCGTTAGACACCAAGTGCTTAACGCGAAGCATCACGCTGCGGAAGCAGAAATCATTACCCATGCAGGTCAGCCAGGTACAGTTACGATTGCTACCAACATGGCTGGACGTGGTACGGACATCGTTCTGGGTGAAGGTGTGACAGATCTTGGAGGTCTGCATATCATTGGTACAGAGCGTCATGAATCGCGCCGGATTGATAACCAGCTGCGCGGTCGTGCAGGTCGTCAAGGTGACCCTGGTTCTACACAATTCTACTTGTCGCTTGGCGATGAGCTCATGAAGCGTTTTGGCGCTGACAACGTTCTGACTATGATGGATCGTCTCGGATTCGAGGAAGATCAGCCGATTGAGAGCCGCATGATCACACGTGCTGTAGAATCTGCTCAGAAACGTGTTGAAGGCAATAACTTTGATATCCGTAAAGTCGTATTGCAATATGATGACGTGATGAATCAACAGCGTGAAATTATTTATAAACAACGCCGTGAGATTCTGGAGTCCGATAATATTAAAGATATCGTGCTTGAAATGATCAAGCCTGTAATTGAGCGTATCGTTCTAGCACACTGTAGCGATGATATTCCTGAGAACTGGGAACTGCAAGAAGTTGCTGATTACGTAAACAGTAAGCTTCTTGAAGAAGGTGCTTTGACCCGTGATATTCTTTGGGGCAAGGAAGCAGAGGAAATCATCGAGTTCATTTTCGAACGTGTGCTTGAGAAATATGCTGCACGTGAAGAACGTCTGGGTTCAGAACTCGTACGTGAATTCGAGAAGGTAATCGTACTTCGTTCCGTAGATAGCAAATGGATGGATCATATTGATGCAATGGATCAATTGCGTCAAGGGATTCACTTGCGTGCTTACGGTGGTACGGATCCACTTCGCGAGTATCAATTCGAAGGCTTTGAGATGTTTAATACTATGACTGCTACGATTCAAGAAGAAGTAGCTACTTATATTATGAAGGCTCACATCGAGGCGAATCAGGAACGTCAATCCGTTATTGATGAAGACAAGATCTCTACAAACAGCGAACCTGTTGAGAAACGTCCGGTTCATGTTGAGGCTGTGACTGGCCGTAATGATCTTTGCCCTTGCGGAAGCGGCAAGAAGTACAAGAATTGCCACGGTCAAAACGCATAAGACAAACGTTTAGTAGCGCTCATATTCAGGTGTTGAAGATGTAAGTCTTTAACCCTGATCTCTATGGGTATACTAACCATAAAGAGCGGCTGGGCCCGGGGGTTTCCCCGTTTACGGCCCAGTCGCTTTTTTGGATATTTAGTATTCGAGCGAATGAGGAATGGAGAGAAGGTTTGGAACTGGAGAAGCGTAGCGCTCGCCTTTATCTTCAGATTCCAACCGCAAGTGCGGTTATCTAATCAAGGAATCTGAGGATAACAGCGATCGGAAGTCCAATCCTTCTCGGAATGGCTGAACATTCACTCATTACTAACTTTCCAATAGCGAAGACCGTAACAACCAATTTTGAAAGGTGAAGTGACCTATGATAGAACCAAATGTAAAGCAGGATCTGCGTGAAATAGGCAAGAAACTAACTGACCTTAGGGGGTCTCTTTGACTTAGATCTTAAGCAAGAGATGATTTCTAACTTTGAAGAGAAAATGGCGGCTCCAGGATTCTGGGATAATAGTGAGCAAGCGCAGAGTGTAATCGCTGAGATGAACGCTGTGAAATCTTCCGTAGATCAATACGAGAAGCTTCAACAGGAATACGATGATGCTGCTATGATGGCAGAGCTTGCGGATGAAGAGGGCGATGAGGATCTGGCAACAGAAATCGGAGAGACGATCCGTAGCCTAGGCAGTAAAGTGGATGAATTCGAGCTGCAATTGCTGCTTAACCAACCGTACGACAAGTTAAATGCTATTCTTGAGCTTCATCCGGGTGCAGGTGGAACAGAATCCCAAGACTGGGGACAGATGTTGCTGCGTATGTACACACGTTGGGCTGAGAAACGTGGATTTAAGGTTGAAGTGCTTGATTATTTACCGGGTGATGAAGCAGGGATTAAGAGTGTCACACTGCTCATCAAGGGTTTCAACGTCTACGGATATTTGAAAGCCGAAAAGGGTGTACACCGACTGGTGCGGATATCCCCGTTTGACTCTTCAGGAAGACGGCATACTTCTTTTGTATCCTGTGATGTTGTTCCGGAAATTACGGATGATGTAGAAGTTGAGATTCGGACTGAGGATCTTAAGATCGATACGTATCGCGCGAGTGGGGCCGGTGGACAGCATATCAATACTACGGACTCTGCGGTACGGATTACTCACTTGCCGTCGGGCGTAGTGGTAACCTGCCAGAACGAACGTTCACAGATCAAGAACCGGGAACAAGCCATGAAAATGCTGCGTTCCAAGCTCTATGAGCGCAAGCTGCAAGAGCAGCAGCAGCAATTGGATGAGATTCGCGGCGAGCAATCGGAAATCGCTTGGGGCAGTCAGATTCGTTCCTATGTATTCCATCCGTATAACATGGTCAAGGATCACCGTACTTCCGTGGAAACAGGTAATGTGGGTGCAGTAATGGACGGAGACCTGGACGCATTCATTGATGGGTACTTGCGTAGCCAGATCAAGGTTGAGGCGGATTAAGGGATTTTTTCGGGAATATAGGAAAGTATAAGCTTACTCCATACTTTATCTTTATATTTTTTAGGGGAAACGGATACCATTCTTTGATATGGATGGAATACCCGTTTCTTCTTACGTAGAGCAAGATGACACTTTAAGGAGCGCCATGAAATGCAAAAAATCAATTCTCGTAATAAACCCCCGCTGATTCCACTGAATGGACCCGTCCGTCATGTGGTGGATACAACGCTTATTCTGATCGGTTCGCTAATCACGGCACTGGGGTTTAATCTTTTTTTTCTGCCTAATCATATAGCTTCTGGTGGTGTATCGGGTCTTTCAGTATTGGCTGAAGCTTGGTTTGGGGCTGAACCGGCATTTACGCAATGGGCTCTTAATATCCCGCTGTTTGTGCTCGGAGTAATCTTCCTGGGTAAACAATACGGCGTTCGCTCGTTGCTCGGGAGCTTTGTATTGCCGCTATTTATCTTGTTGACAAAAGATTTGCCTACACCGACAACCAATCCACTTTTAGCCTCCATTTATGGCGGTATCTGTGTGGGGGTGGGACTTGGCGTTGTGTTCCGCGGACGGGGCTCAACAGGTGGACTTACGATTTTGGCGCAAATCATTCAAAAGATATCTGGTCTCAGCTTCTCGGTTTCCGTTGTGTTGCTGGACGGGACGGTTATTGTGCTGGCTGCATTTATACTCGGCATGGAGCAGGCGCTGTATGCGCTGATCGGATTGTTTGTTACAGGTAAGGCCATTAATGCAATAGAGGTAGGCTTCCGTTATACGAAGGTTGCTTATATTATCTCGGACAAGACAGATGAAATATCTGCGGCGATATTAAATGATCTGGATCGTGGTCTGACAAAGCTGGACGCACATGGCGGGTATACTGGCGATGCACGTACCGTTCTGATGGTAGTAGTAGGTCAGAATGAAGTATCAAGGCTGAAGGCGATTGTCCAATCCGTAGATACAAGTGCATTTGTTATTATTACCGAAGCACATGAAGTGTTAGGCGAAGGGTTTAAAAGAGAAGCGTAATCTCTCCTAAGGGGGGAGGTGACGCTTCTCTTTTTTTGTAAATAGGGTTATATTTAGGGATAATAAAGTTCACATAATGTGTTGTATTTATATTAATAGGGATGTATAATAATACATATTTCTAAGACGGCATACATTATATTAAATAATATATTCATGATAAGCAGGAAGTGGGGATGACAGTGGAAGGCAAGCTGAGGGCGGCGATTGTTGGATCAACGGGTTATGGAGGCGTAGAGCTGATTCGGCTACTACAAAGTCATCCTAAAGTAGAGATTACTTCGGTAATTTCCTCATCTAGTGCAGGGGATGCGATAGAGGAAGGGTTTCCTCATTTGACGGGCATTATTGACCGAAAGCTGGATGGCGTTGATCCGGTGCAGATGGCTGAGCGGGCGGATGTGGTTTTTACGGCTACGCCGTCTGGTGTAAGTGCAAAGCTGGTGCCGCAGCTGCTGGAGGCTGGACTTAAAGTTATCGATCTGTCCGGTGATTTCCGCTTGAAGGATGACGCAGAGTATGAGCACTGGTATAAACATCCGGCTCCGGCTGATGAATATCTAGAGCAGGCTGTATATGGACTTTGCGAGGTGTTTGGAGAGCGTGCGGCTGGGGTTGATTTTATATCTAATCCAGGCTGTTATCCTACGGCTACACTTCTTGGACTAATTCCTGCGATTCAGGCAGGCTGGATTAAACATGACAGTATTATTATTGATGCCAAATCCGGGGTTACCGGAGCAGGACGCGGAACGAGCCTGATGGTGCATTATGCAGAGATAAACGAGAACTTAAAAACTTATAAAATAAATAAACATCAACATATACCAGAAATCGAGCAGACGCTCACGGAGATTGCTGGAGAAAAGGTAACCGTAACGTTCACCACACATCTCGTGCCTATGAGCCGAGGTATTATGAGTACGATGTATGCAGGAATGACTGGCAATTATACGGAGCAGGATTTTGTGAATTTATATCGTGAATATTATGCGGGCAGACCTTATGTGCGGGTGCGCGATGTAGGTGTGATTCCAGCGACAAAAGAAGTTAGCGGCTCTAATTATTGTGATATCGGATTTGCGACAGATGCTCGTACAGGGCGGGTGACCATAGTCTCCGTCATTGATAACGTTGTAAAAGGTGCGGCAGGTCAGGCAATACAGAACCTTAATTTGATGATGGGATGGGAGGAAACCCTTGGCCTCGGTTACACACCTGTGTATCCATAAGGATCAGCGGTACAAATAACATGAGCGAGATTGAATTATTTACTACCTTGGAAGGTGGAAGCATTACTTCACCTAAAGGATTTAAGTCCGGAGGACTGCACTGTGGATTGAAAAAAACAGACCGCAACGATCTCGGAGTGATTCTTTGTGAGGTTCCAGCTACGGCTGCTGCCGTATATACGACAAATGTTTTTCAGGCGGCTCCTCTGAAGGTGACGCGAGAAAGTCTTGTGAACGGAACGTTGCGGGCGGTAGTCGTGAACAGCGGGAATGCTAATGCCTGCACAGGTGAACAAGGCGAGGCCGATGCTTATGAGATGCGCGCTGCTGCGGCTCAACATTTGGGTGTAGAGGTTAATGATGTTGCTGTCGCCTCGACTGGTGTGATCGGTGAGCTGCTGAAGATGGATTGCGTACGTAGCGGTATTGCTGCAATACCAGAAAAGCTGGACGGTGGGGCTGCTGGAGCGGAGGAATTCTGTCAGGCCATACTTACAACTGATTTAGTTAAAAAAGAGGTTGCCGTGAAGGTGCTTGTTGGCGGTGTAGAAGTTATTATTGCTGGAGCTGCGAAGGGCTCCGGGATGATTCATCCTAACATGGCTACCATGCTCGGTTTTATGACTACAGATGCTGATATTTCAGCGGAAGATTTACACAGTCTACTTCGTTCTGCTACGAACGTTACTTTTAATATGATTACAGTTGATGGAGATACAAGCACGAATGATATGCTAGTCTCGATGGCTAGTGGGCTTGCAGGTAATGAGAAGCTGACCCGATTGCATCCGGATTGGGACGCTTTTGCCGCAGGATTTACGTATGTCTGCCAGACGCTTGCCAAAGCGATTGCTCGTGATGGAGAAGGTGCGACTCACCTGATTGAGGTTCAAGTGAATGGTGCTGTTCATGACGAAGCTGCTGCAGCGATTGCCAAGACAGTGGTGGGTTCTAGTCTAGTGAAATCTGCTATTTTTGGAGCGGATGCGAACTGGGGACGGATCATTGCTGCGGTTGGACGCGCGGGTGTTCCGGTATCACCAGAACGTGTAAACATTTCTTTAGGTGATATCGAGGTGCTACTGCATTCGAAGCCGGTTGCTTTTGATGAGGAGAAGGCTTTGGCCTATTTGCAAAAAAGTGAAACTGTGCTGATCACTGTAGATTTGCATGATGGAACCGGAAAGGCTACAGCTTGGGGCTGTGACCTAACTTACGATTATGTGCGTATTAACGCTGCATACCGTACTTAATTTGTGGCGGCTTAAGCCCACAAGGGAAGGATACCGAACTTATGACGCTAAATAGCGAGCTTGAACTTATAGATGCATTAGATGGTAGTGGATTGTTTGTGATGAAATGCGGCGGCAGTACGCTGGCTGCTCTTCCTGATTCTTTTTTCGAAGATTTACGAGATTTGCAGCAGGAAGGCATTCAGCCTGTAATTGTTCATGGCGGAGGGCCAGCCATTTCAGAGAATCTAGCAAAGCTGGGCATTGAAAGCAGCTTCGTGAACGGTCTGCGAGTAACCACCGAGGCAGTACTAGATGTCGTAGAGATGACACTGGCAGGGAGTATCAACAAGGCGATTGTAAGGCGAATTCAAGGAAGTGGCGGTCTAGCTCTAGGGCTATCCGGTATCGATGGAAATATGATTACTGCTAGACCCGTAGCTAATAGCGCTGAAGTAGGGTTGGTAGGAGAAGTAACGGAAGTGAAAGCTGATATCGTAACAGGGATTATAGGTATGGGATATATTCCTGTCATTGCACCTATCGGTGTAGATGCTGCAGGTCAGCGCTACAATATTAACGCAGATACAGCAGCAGGGGCAGTCGCTTCTTATGTAGAGTCTCCCCAAATGATCGTAGTTACAGATGTGCCTGGCATTATGAGTACGGTGGAGGGTCGAAAGGTTGTGCTTCCATCCGTTACCGTACAGGAAATCGAAGTTTTAATTGAAAGTGGAGAAATTTACGGCGGTATGATCCCAAAAGTACGGGCAGCTATCGATTGCATTCAAGGCAGCGTTTCAGAGGTTATTATTGTGGATGGAAAAGAACCGCGGGTGCTTAGCCGAGTACTACAAGGTGAAGCGATAGGCACACGTATTATTCGTTCGTAGAATCATAGATGAATATCATTTAGAGGTGCAGCCTGGTACACAGGAGCACAAGATGGGAGAGTGACTTAGAATGAGCAAGCTTACACAAGCTGAAATGGATTCGCAAGCAGGGGCACAGCAGACCGATACAGTAGGATCAGGTACACCGGATGTTGCAGCAGGCAAGCTTAGCGCGGTATTCCCTTCTTACGCCAGATATGATCTCAGCTTAGTGAAAGGCAAAGGCACCTGGGTATGGGATGATAAGGGCAATAAGTATCTTGATTTCACAAGTGGATTAGCTGTGACCAGTCTAGGTCATGCTCCTGAAAAAGTCGGTGCGAAGCTAAAGGATCAGATTGATACGCTCTGGCATGTCTCGAACCTGTTCCATATTCCTGGACAGGACAAAGTTGCAAACCTTTTGACAGAGAATAGCTGCGCTGATCAGGTGTTTTTCTGTAATAGTGGGGCAGAAGCGAATGAGGCTGCTATTAAGCTGGCTCGTCGTTACCACCAGAAGGTAAAAGGTGTAGACCGTTATGAGGTCATCACATTTGAACAATCCTTCCATGGACGTACATTAGCCACACTAACAGCTACAGGCCAGCAAAAGGTAAAAGAAGGCTTCCTGCCGCTTCCAGCAGGCTTCAAGACTGTACCCTTGCATGATCTCCCGGCATTAGAGGCTGCTATCGGTGATCATACCGCTGCTATCATGCTGGAGATGGTGCTTGCAGAAGGTGGCGTGCTTGAGGTAGAACCTGAGTTTTTGAACGCTGTAGTGGCACTGTGCAAGAAACACGGATTGCTTCTGATTGTAGATGAGGTACAGACAGGTATGGGACGTACAGGCAAGTTGTTCGCTCATCAGCATTATGGAATTGAACCAGATATTTTTACTTTGGCTAAAGGGATTGCTAGTGGGTTCCCAGCGGGCTTAATGCTTGGCAAAGGCTATTTGCGTGAAGCATTCTCACCTGGCAGCCATGCGTCCACCTTCGGAGGAACACCGCTCGCAACAGCGGTTATGGCAGCGACGATTGAGACGATGCTGGAGGATGAGCTTCCACAGCGCGCCGAGGAAATGGGTAAATACCTGACAGGTCTTTTGAAAGAGAAGCTGGCAGACTGTTCTTTTGTGAAGGATATCCGTGGTAAAGGACTGTTGATCGGGATTGAATGTCAATCACCAGTGGGCGATATTGTTTTGGCTGGACAAAAGAAAGGCCTGTTGTTCGTGACAGCGGGTCCTAATGTCCTTCGCTTGCTGCCTAATCTATATGTAAGTAAAGAGGAGATCGACCAAGCGGTAGACATCGTCTCCGAACTCATTCATACTTATGCTAAACAAGCAAACGGGGAGGTAAGCTCATGAGTCAGGGCGTACAGAGTAACAAGCACACCATTGCGCAGCAACTGAAAGGCCGTGATTTACTGGAGCTGAACGATTACAGCCCGGAGGAAATTACGTATCTGATTGATTCGGCGATTGAGCTGAAGAAGAAGCAGAAAAATGGCGAAGAATTTCAGCCGTTGAAGGGGAAAACAATTGGTCTTATTTTTGAAAAATCCTCTACTCGTACGCGCGTGTCGTTTGAAGTTGGAATGTATCAGCTGGGAGGGCATGCCCTTTTCTTGAGCAAAAATGACATTCAGCTTGGACGTGGTGAAACGGTTGGAGATACTGCACAAGTAATGTCACGTTACCTCGACGGAATTATGATCCGTACCTTCGGCCATGACAAAGTAGAGGATCTGGCTCGTTATGCTTCTATTCCAGTAATCAACGGTCTGAGCGACCTGGCACATCCTTGCCAAGTGCTGGCGGATTACCAAACCATTTATGAGCATAAAGGGAAACTTAAAGGCCTGAAGCTAGCTTATATCGGCGATGGCAACAATATGGCTCATTCCTTAATGATTGGCGGAGCTAAGCTGGGCGTGGACGTATCTATTGCCGGACCGGAAGGCTATGAGCCGGATGCAGCGGTTGTCGCAGAAGCTCGTGAGATTGCTAAAGAAACCGGAGCGAAGATTGTGGTTACTAATAGCCCGCAAGAAGCTGTACAAGACGCTGACGTCATCTATACTGATGTGTGGGCGAGCATGGGCTTCGAAGAGGAGCAAAAGGCGCGTGAAGCGGCATTCAAGGACTATCAGGTCAATGAGGAGCTTGTAAAAGGCGCGAAGAGTGATTATCTCTTCCTGCACTGCCTGCCAGCCCACCGTGAGGAAGAGGTCAGTACAGGCGTGATTGACGGCCCTAACTCGGTGATCTTTGATCAGGCTGAGAACCGCCTGCATGCGCAAAAGGCTTTAATGGCTGCCCTAATGGGATAAGGAATTTAAAAAATATAAAATATAAATCACTATATAAATTGAATTAATGTTGAGCGAAGTTAGGTTTTGGACGATGGAGTAATGGAGCGGAATTTTTGGAACTGTAGGAGCGTAGCGTTCGCCTTTATCATCAGATTTCATCCGCATAATGCGGTTTGAAATAAAAGAAATCTGATGATGACAGCGACCGGAAGTCCAAACATTCCGCGTAGTTACGATTAATCGTTAAAGTGCTAGCGAGAGCACAGTTATTTTAATTTATATAGCCCACACGAAAGGAAGTTGCCACACCATGGCTAAAGAAAAAATTGTACTCGCCTATTCCGGCGGACTAGATACATCCGTTATTTTGAAATGGCTTAAAGAAACCTATGACGCGGAGATCATCGCCTTCACAGCCGATATCGGCCAAAAAGAAGAGCTCGACGGTTTGGAAGAAAAAGCACTAGCAACCGGCGCATCGAAAGTATACATCGATGACCTGCGTGATGAATTCGCTAGCGATTTCATCTACCCTATGTTCCAATCCGGTGCGCTTTATGAAGGCCAATACTTGCTCGGAACTAGTATTGCTCGTCCGCTAATCGCTAAGCGTATGGTGGATATCGCCATCGCTGAAGGCGCTACGGCTATCGCGCATGGCGCGACAGGCAAAGGGAACGACCAAGTGCGTTTTGAACTTGGCGTAGCTGCTCTTGCACCAAACATTAAGGTGATTGCACCTTGGCGTTTGGAAGAGTTCCGCAATCAATTCCCAGGCCGTGCGGAAATGATCGCTTATGCGGAAGCTAATGATATTCCGGTACAAGCATCTGCGGCGAAGCCGTATTCGATGGACCGTAACCTGCTGCACATCAGCTATGAGAGCGGCGTATTGGAAGATCCTTGGTTCGATCCAAGTGCACCTGAGAACAAAGGAATGTTCCTACTGAGCAACGCTCCAGAGGATGCTCCGGATGAAGCAGAATATTTGGAACTCGATTTCGTTAAGGGAGACTGCGTAGCGCTGAATGGTGAGTCCTTAAACCCACTTCAAGTGATGGAGAAATTGAACGAGCTAGGCGGTAAACACGGTATCGGACGTGTGGATATGGTTGAGAACCGTTTTGTCGGCATGAAGAGCCGTGGTGTGTATGAGACTCCGGGTGGAACAATCCTGTTCGTCGCTCATCGCAAAATGGAGTCCATCACGATGGACCGTGAAGTGATGAACCTGCGTGACAGCCTGATCACTCGTTACAGCACTTTGGTGTATAACGGTTTCTGGTTCGCACCAGAGCGTATTGCACTGCAAGCTCTTGTAACACAGAGCCAGCAAAATGTAACAGGTACTGTTCGTCTTAAACTGTACAAAGGCAACATCATCGGCGCTGGAGTGAAGAGCCCAGTCAGCCTGTACAACCCTGAAATTGCAACGATGGAAGCTGATCCTACACAAGCTTATGATCAAGGGGATGCAACTGGTTTTATCCACTTGAACGCATTGCGCCTTAAGGTTTCTACAGGTGTAAATGGAGCTTCGAAATAGAACGATAACATAAACTTAAACGGGCAACCCCGAAGGCCGTTCCTCCCGTCAGGATAGGAGCGGCCCTCTGGCGTCCAAGAGGAGGAAACTACAGGTGAGCAAGCTTTGGGGCGGACGGTTTACTAAAGGAACAAACAAGTTGGTGGAGGAATATACGGCTTCCATTGGATTTGATAAGGCTTTGGCCAAAGAGGATGTGCAAGGCAGTCTGGCGCATGTCACAATGCTGGGCAAATGCGGAATCCTTCCACAAGAAGATGTGGAGACGATTAAGCAAGGTCTGAACAAAGTATTGGACAAGGTTAACGCTGGAGAGGTTGTTTTCTCCGTAGCGGATGAAGACATCCATATGAATATTGAAAAACATCTGATCGAGGAAATCGGTCCGGTCGGTGGTAAACTGCACACAGGACGTAGCCGTAACGATCAGGTGGCAACCGATATGCACCTTTACCTACGGGGCCGTGTAGTTGAGCTAGTTAGCTTGCTGCATGAATTACAGGAAGCTTTGATTGAACAAGCCAAAGATAATGTGGAGACGATCATCCCTGGTTATACGCATTTGCAGCGGGCACAACCGATCCTGTTTGCTCACCACTTGTTGGCTTACGTCTCCATGTTCCGCCGCGATGCAGAACGTCTGACGGACAGCTACAAACGGATTAACGTGCTGCCACTCGGAGCAGGAGCGCTTGCGGGAACAACCTTCCCGATCGACCGCCATTTTGTGGCCGAGCAATTGGGCTTTGACAGTGTTTACGAGAACAGTCTGGATGCTGTCAGTGACCGCGATTTCATCGTGGAGTTCTTGGCGAATGCAGCGCTTGTTATGACACATCTATCCAGACTCAGTGAGGAATTGGTACTGTGGAGTAGCACAGAGTTTAGTTTCGTGGAACTGGATGATGCTTTCTGCACAGGCAGCAGCATTATGCCGCAGAAGAAGAACCCGGACGTACCAGAACTGGTACGGGGTAAAACTGGTCGCGTATACGGCAACCTGATTGGCTTGCTGACCGTGCTCAAATCTTTGCCACTCGCGTACAACAAGGATATGCAGGAAGACAAAGAAGGCATGTTCGATACCGTTACTACACTGACTGGTGCACTGCAATTGTTCGCGCCGATGATCTCCACCATGAAGGTGAACAAGGGACGTATGCGTGAAGCTGTGAACACGGACTTCTCGAATGCTACAGATATTGCCGATTTCTTGGTAGGCAAAGGTCTTCCTTTCCGCCAAGCACATGAAGTAATCGGAAAAACAGTGCTCTACTGCATCAACGAAGGCAAGTTCCTGCTGGATCTGACGCTGGAAGAGTTCAAGCAATTCTCACCGCTGTTCGATGAGAATATCTATGCTGTTCTTCAACCGGAAGCTGTGGTTAACGCTCGTAACGTTTATGGCGGCACAGCCACCGTTCAGGTGAAGGCTGCAATCGAACGCGCGGAGCAGACACTGCATGAAGCTAATGAATGGGTTGTAAAACACGGTGACGCTATATTGTAAATCGTATCAATACCAAATCTCGCCTCAGACTTTTATAGGTCGCAGGCGAGATTTTTTTTATCTAAAGGGGCTCTAATTACAACATGACTGGATTCACAGTGTTCTTTACGGTTATCCTTAGATTAGGGATAGGAGGGTGCGTAAGTATGAGTAGAGAGCAAATCCTAGACGAGCTTAGATCGCAATTAAAACTAGGGAATCATATTATTGGAGTAGCCACAGGTGCGGGAATAACGGCAAAGTATGCGAAGCGGGGTGGAGCAGACTTCCTTCTGATGTTAAATTCGGGTAAATTCCGCCAGATGGGGAGGAGCTCTCTCGCTGGGATTTTGCCTTTTTGTAATAGCAATGATATGGTGATGGACTTTGCATCTAGAGAGATCATCCCTTTGGTAAGAGATATTCCTATTATTTTTGGCCTTAATGCAACCGATCCGACAAAAGATATGGAGACCTATATCAGTGAAATAAAGAATAGAGGCTTTGCCGGAATTAATAACTACCCCACGGTTGGATTAATAGATGGTCAATTTGGAGAAGCGCTTGAAGAAGAGGGGAATGGTTATCTACTCGAAGTAGAAGCTATAAGAATAGCCCATGAAAAAGATTTGTTTACCATAGCCTTTGTATTTGATGAAATTCAAGCTACTCAGATGATCGAGGCTGGAGCGGATATTATTTGTGCACATTTAGGCTTAACCGAAGGGGGATTATTGGGAGCCAAGAAGGTATTCTCTCTAGAAGCTGCCAAGGCTAAGGCGGACAAGATTTTTAACACATGCAATGCGCTAAAGCCAGATTTAATTAAATTGGTTTATGGTGGTCCTGTGAAAACGCCAATTGATGTGCAGTATATGTACAGTAATAATCAAAACTTGATGGGGTATATCGGGGGCTCTGCTTTTGAAAGAATTCCCTCGGAGAAGTCCATTACGAATATAACCAAAGCTTTTAAAGTGTCGGGGACGCTGGATGAAGATGATTTTATGGTCAAAATGTTAGACGGCATCACAAAGCACTATGATTATGTTGAATTTGTAAAAGAATATGTAGCTCAAAATTATATGAATGAGATCTTGTTTGCAGATTTAGCTAAGGTGGCCCATGTATCCCGAAGTTACTTAAGTAGTTTGTTTACTAAAAAAGTAGGCTGCAGCTTTCAAACGTATCTCGTACAATTTCGGATGGATAAGGCAGCGGAAATATTACATAGAGACCATATCCAGTTATCTGAGCTAGCACCATTAGTTGGGTACCAAGACTATGCGCAGTTTAGCAAAATGTTTAAGAAGTACAAAGGGTGCTCTCCAAAACAATATAAATCTAACATAAACACAAAAACATAAGACATAAAAGCGTTTTCATTGATAAACCAAAGAAGTATGATTAACTCATAAGTTGATCATGCTTTTTTGTTGTAGATATTTGAAGAGGAGGTTGAAGAAATGAAGACGATTGCCATTGCCGGAACTTTTGACACCAAGGGTGAAGAATATCTCTACATTAAAAATTTGCTGGAAAGCTTGGAGCTAGGTACGTTTACGATTCATACGGGTGTGTTTGAACCCACTTTTACACCGGATATCTCTAACCGAGAAGTAGCAGCAGCCGCGGGTGTAAGTATAGATGAGCTCGTTGCCAAGAAAGATAGGGCACTTGCAACAGAATTATTAGCCAAAGGTATGGAAAAATTAGTACCTGAATTATATAAGCAAGGCAAATTTGATGGAATTATCTCCTTTGGGGGCACTGGAGGGACTTCACTTGTAACCCCTGGTATGCGGGCATTGCCTATTGGTGTACCAAAAGTGATGGTTTCGACCGTAGCTTCAGGGAATACTGCTCCATATGTAGGCACTAGTGATATTGTCATGATGCCATCCGTAGTGGATGTTGCTGGACTGAACTCCATTTCAACAAAGATTTTTACCAATGCAGCTTTCGCCATCGCCGGTATGCTTAAATTTGAGAATAAACAAGTGATAGAGAAAAAACCATTAGTAGCTACAACAATGTTTGGGGTAACAACCCCCTGTGTAACGGCAGCTCGTAACTATCTTGAGGCCAGAGGATATGAAGTGCTTGTATTCCATGCAACAGGTGTAGGTGGCCAGTCCATGGAAGCGCTAATCGAGGCTGGTTTTATTGAAGGTGTATTAGATCTGACCACAACAGAATGGGCGGACGAAATTATTGGCGGTGTGCTAAATGCTGGACCTCATCGGTTAGAAGCTGCTGGAAAACATCATATTCCACAGGTTGTATCGGTAGGTGCGCTTGATATGTGCAACTTTGGCCCTTATGATACGGTACCCGAGAAATTTGCTGGACATAAGTTCTATAAGCATAACCCTACAGTTACTTTGATGAGAACAACGGTAGAAGAGAATGAAGCCATCGGCAAAAAGCTTGTCGAGAAATTAAATATGGCCAAAGAAAAAACGGTATTAATGTTGCCTCTTAAAGGGATATCCGGCATTGATGTCGCAGGGGAAGCCTTTTATGGCGTAGAGGAAGATCAAATGTTATTTGATACCTTGAGAAATGGTGTGAACAGAAATGTTGTCGAGGTTATCGAAATGGAATGTGCCATTAATGATGTAGAGTTTGCAGAAGCAGCAGCTCAGAAGCTAATAGATCTCATGAGCAAATAACACTAACACAGAACATTTAAATAATGATGGAGGCGTTACACATGAACAAAAATACAAGAACTGAAATCATGGCGAAGTTTAGAGAAGAAGTAGCAAATGGAAAAATTCTTTTAGGTGTTGGGGCTGGCACAGGGATTACTGCAAAAAGCAGTGAAGCTGGCGGAGCGGATATGCTGATTGTTTATAATTCAGGAAGATACAGAATGGCAGGTCGTGGATCACTCGCGGGGTTATTATCTTATGGAGATGCCAACCAAATCGTAGTCGAAATGGGCTCTGAGGTTTTACCTGTTGTGAAAAATACTCCCGTATTAGCAGGCGTATGTGGAACGGATCCTTTTAGAGTGATGGAGGTTTATTTAAAACAACTTAAGGAACAAGGTTTCAGTGGCGTGCAAAACTTCCCAACCGTTGGTTTGATCGATGGCGTATTCAGACAGAACCTTGAAGAGACTGGGATGGGGTATGGTTTAGAAGTAGATATGATTAGAGCAGCGCATGAATTGGATATGCTCACCACTCCTTATGTATTTGATCCTGAACAAGCTAAAGCTATGGCAGAAGCAGGCGCAGATATTCTGGTGGCGCATATGGGCTTGACTACCAAAGGTACAATTGGAGCTAAGACCGCTCTTACTTTAGATGATTGTGTAGAAAGAATTGAAGCGATTATTAAAGCAGGGAAAGCTGTAAATCCAGATATTATGGTGATTTGTCACGGTGGACCGATTGCAGAGCCGGAAGATGCGGCGTACGTAATTGAACGGACAGAAGGTATAGACGGTTTCTTCGGTGCATCCAGTATTGAGAGATTTGCTGCTGAAAAAGGGATCACGGAGCAAACAGGATTATTTAAAAAAATCACCAAACAAGCATAAATGCCTTCGACGTCCTTATAAGGACGGTGAGCAATTAAGCGAGAAATATAAGGATAAAGTAGTATGAAATTTATACTCTATCCTTATATTTTAAAAGAACCCTCCGAAGAGGGTAATCTCATTAGAACAGATATTAAGGTGCAGCTTATGGCTGCACCTTTTTGTTGTCTATTAGAAGAAGCTAGTTATTACTCAACGGTAACCAAGCCAATATATCGCGGATTTTGGCATCCCAATAGCCCCATTCATGGTTGCCAGGACCTTCATCGTAGGTGAAATCAAGGGAGGTTGCTCGGCATGCATCGCGGAATTTCAAGTTATCTGTGTACAGGAAATCTTCTGTGCCACAGCATTGATACAGCGCTGGTTTCGGTCCCGTGGAGCGGTTCACTTCCTCAAGCAGCCATAGAAGGTCTTCGGGCGTTCCGGCGATATCTTCTGTTCCGAAGATCATTTCGTATTCTTTGCTTTTGACGGTAGGATCTTCCGCGTTCATAAAATTATGCGCCATATCAAGTGCTCCTGACAAACTTGCCGCTGCTGCAAAAGACTCCGGTTTACGCAGTCCCAGCTTGATCGCCCCGTAACCACCCATCGATAGTCCAGCTACAAAGTTCTCCTCACGTTTATCTGACAGTGGGAAAAACGAGCGCGCAAGCATCGGCAACTCTTCACTAATAAAGGTCCAATAACGGCCGCCAACCGCCATATCCGTGTAGAAACTGCGATGCACATTCGGCATAACTACAGCTATTCCCATCTCTGCTACATATCGTTCTATAGAAGTCCGGCGAAGCCAGATCGAATCATCGTCTGACAAACCGTGCAGCAAATACAGCGTAGGGTGAAGTTCACCTCTAGTTACGTTGCTCATCCCGATTTGTGTGGTTGTTTTTTGCGGCAAAATTACAGTCATTGAGGTATTCAATCCTAGTACTTCCGAATAAAATTTGCACTCTATTAAAGCCATTTCATCCATCCCCTCTCTTTTCAAATGATAGCACAGAGCAAAAGTGAGAGATATTGTAGAAATATCTGAATTATAAGGGTTTTGAGGATTGCTGTAGCTGGATATGAGAGAATATAATGGAAGTAGAAAATTAAGGAAAAAACGTGCAAATATGAAAGCATTCTCGTAGGCGGGAGGAAGAAAGTAGGATGAAATCAGGCCTAAAGCAGGAAAAAGGATTTACATTGATCGAAGTGCTGGCCGCTATTGTGATCTTATCGATAGTTTCACTGGTACTTACGTCTTACTTTACAAACGCCATGAGTTACTCTAAATCGAACCAAAACAAGACGATTATGGTCAATCTGGCGCGGAACGCACTGTTTTATGTGGAGAAGCAGGATTTTGAGAAGATGTGGGATTACTTAACAGAGAACGATTCGCTAGAAGCAACTAAATGTCAAAAGGATACGGATGATTCCGTGAAATGCGATGATTACATACAGCTTGTTGAAGATACTACCATCTTAAATCAGGTTTTGAACCCGTCAATCAATGGGGTCAACTATCAGATCGATATTAAGTATCAGAGTGAATTGCATAACCCAAGCTTAAGCCCAAGCCCAAGTGATTCAGATGAACAGAAGATGGCAGCATATCTATTGCCGGTATTGGTAAAAGTCAGCAGAGTGGATTCTTCTAGTGGACCTCAGACCCAATCTGTTTTGGAGGGATACATTACCGATGAAAAAATTCGTTAACCTTTTCCGCAGGGAGGGTGGATTTACTTTAGTAGAGCTAATTGTAGCACTGTCGTTGTTTACGGTCGCTGCCGGAATTATTTCAGGGATAACAATGTTAGGCTTACGCAGTTATCATAAAATATCGATTGAAAACTCTTTGCGGGATGAAGGGGATTTATTAATGTCCGTTATAATTACGGAGTTGTATACCTTTGCGCCTGATAAGGTTACCCCAACGATGATCCAAAATGCTGATAAGACCCAGATTATTGATAGCTTCATTACGTTAGAACGCCAGGACGGCACCAAATCGCAGATACGAATAGCAAACGGCATTCTTACGATAGCTCCACCCGATGTGATAGATCCTCCAGCGGACACAAGAACTAAGATAGTTTCTAGGCTGGCACAGGGCTCTGCAATTACTTTAGAGTGTCAGAACGGCATTCCTTGTGATAGTGGTCTGATATCGATAGATTTATCGCTGGTTCAGAGCTATAACGGAAGAGATTACCCATTGGAGTTGAAAAGCAAATTCGGATTCTAGGAGGAGTAGGAGGGATGAGGAACCCTAACGAAAGAGGTTCAGCTCTAGTACTGGTTATGTTTGTTGCTCTTCTACTTACGATACTTGGACTAGCTATACTAGGGGCAACGATGGGCGGGGCACAACGAACGGAAACCAGAGAGAACGATGTGCAAAGTTTACACCTTGCGCAGAAGGGGCTGGACGAAGCGGTCGCTTACATACAGACGAAGCTGGATGGACGTAAGGATATTGATCCTGATCATATGGAAGATGAGATTAAAGGTATTGTCGATGAGGTCAAGAATAAAATCGTTGTAGCCGATTATGGTGTAAGTACGCGATTATCGGGAGCGGGTGGCACGATCAAGAGCATCGCTTATGAGAAACAGATTGAAGAAAAAAATAAGTATTATATTAATTTAGCCGCTGAAGCCACAGTAAATGGCGTGAAAAGGCAATTGAAACAAAAAATTGTCATTGATACTTATCCTGATTTTTTGAAGTATGCATTTGGTTCGGAGGCAATTCTGACGTTAAATGGAGCGCCGGCTATTCATGGGAATATTTATGCAGGTAAAGAATTACACATCAGTGATACGGCCGTGTATAAATATAAGGGGATCGTACCTCCTGGAAAAAAGACCGAATATCCTAGAGTAGAGAATGATCCCACTAGCTCAATACTTACGGAGCCTCTCCCTGAAGTGCATGTACAGTCACTGGGAAGTATAAAGTACTCGGGAAACGGAGTGGTAAATACCGCTGTGAATAAAGACAATGCTTCAAGTGTACTCCCTAACATCCTTGGTATTACTAAAGAACAGGTACTTATCAAGCCGCAGAAAAAATTTGTTCAGATTAATGTACAGGAATCGTTCGCGGATAAAGTGGTGGAAGCGACAGGACTGGTAAATTCCAAGGCTGAAATTAAGCAGGCTATTGTGGAAGGGAAATTGGGTAATTACTTAAGTGCAACAGCATTGGAAAGTTTACCTAGTTTCAACTTCCCTTATCCCAAACCTGAGCTTGAAGAAGAGCCAACAGATGAACAAAAAGAGGCTTACAATGTAGCAATGGCGGATTACGAAATAAAAGAAAAAGAATATCAGAATAACTTATTAAAAGATCGGAATAAGTCAGCAATCTATAATGGCAATGGCGATCTACTCATTGACGGGATTAAATACAAGCAGTTGACGTTTAGTAATGATGCCAAAGCAGGAACCTCTTCTAAACCAAAATGGCTCATTGTAAATGGTAATCTGGAGATAAATAACTATAGCTCAGAGCCCAGGAACTTCTTAGAGATACAAGCGAATATTCTAGTAATAGGTAATGTCACGATTAGAGGCCAAGTAAAGTTCAATTCCACTATGTTTGTTTTAGGGGAAACTATAGTAGAAGATGCCGTAATTCAAGGGTTAGGCGCTCAGGAATTGGTACTTATCTCTCAAGGGAAGATACTTATTAATCGAATTGATGCATTCAATAATCCGCCTGCGAAGCTTAAGCAGGAGGAATTTTATATGAAAGCTTTTTTTTACACGGATAGTACAGCTGAGCTGTACGGGGTTGGATCAATATTTTGGTTGAACGGAGGCTTTTTTGCCAAAGATAACCTTACTGTAAATGCAGTATTAGGTGAGGTCAAAGAACCATTAGTTCCTACATTAGGTTTTGATTTTGATCAACAGGATGTGGATCGATATACTTTGGGTCACCGTTTTCAGATCAAATATAATCAGTATGTTTTTGAGCATCAGCAGTCGAGCCTCCCGCGTGTCAAGCAGGTCAATGTGACTGTTGGGCCTTTGGAGCTTGTAAGTCATTAAGGTGAATTTGAAAAGATAATGGGGTACCCTTAAGCGATTACTTAAGAGTACCCCATTGTTCGTGGTATTTAGTATCGATCACCATTCTCGGTAGAATTCGTTACCTTCACAGTAATTGTAGCTTCTACAGGTGCTTTACCGGGAATGCCAGAATCAAAGGTCACTTTAATAAGGGCTGACCCCTTTTTGACACCTGTAACGGTTCCTTTGGTGTTCACACTGGCGATTTCAGGAGAGTTACTTACCCAACTCAACTTATCTTTGATTTGATCTATTTTAATAGAGGTTGGAAACGCCCATAGGATATCGGCTAACTCGAATTGGTGACCTACCTCTATAGTAATAAATTCATCTCTAAATCTTAATCCCGTTAACTCAACGATGTTAACCTCGTGCACTGCACTTACAACCTCACCAGATGTAACTACAATCTGTAGCTTTTCTTTAGGAGTGCTACCAGCATTCAGCCTAGCTGTTGAGCCATCTCCTGAAGGCTCAAGAGTAGCAAAATTGTTGTCAGTAGCTTTAACAAAGCTCCAGGTTAGAGATTCTGCTGAAGAGTTATCAGCATCGGTAGGGTTCTTAATCGCCTGTAGATCAATTTGACCTTCGATCAATACCGTTGTTGGCCCCGTAATCGAGAGTGTTAGTGGGTTAGTGATTGTAATTTCCATACTCGCACTTTTCTCCTCTTTATTACCCGGATTAACAGTAACGTTTACACGGTATTTACCTGACTGCGTTACACTGAATCTCTTCTTGCTATCATCATTTGGGTAGTCTGGATCAGAGGTCAGTGCGGGAACAGTAGCTCCTGTAATGACATTAGTGACAGACCAGGTGTAGGGAATTTTAGGATTCTCTTTATATTCAGCACTAAAAGGATAAAATGTATTCACTATGCCAGCTGTACGTCCTTCAAGTGTTAATGAATGATCACTTCGTAAATCTTTTACGGTTATGATCGCAGTAGCTGAAGCATTGCTTCCGTCCATAGCCCTCACAGTAATGCTAGCAGTTCCTACTGCTAGCCCAACAACATCACCGCTGCTAGGTTCTATTTGCACAATCGATTCATTATCTGTCGACCAGAGGAATACAGAATTACTTAAATCTGAAGGTGTAACGTTTGGGATCAGTCGAATCTTATCTTCTACATAAATAGTTTTGTCCTCTAATTGCAGAGCTTTAATCTTATATTCGGCTGTAAAGGTTAAGGTCTCAAACGAAATCGTAGTACGCGCTAAATTAGCTGATGAAGGATCTGTTGGTGCTGGGACAGGCAGCGGATAGATTTCTTCTGGCAAATTGCCGGTAAAAGGAAAATGAAATAAAGTCGCTGAACTCATAGTCATTGAAGCTCCAATGATTGTTCCATACACCTGTCCTCCATCGAATGTTATGGCAGACCGTGGCGCTAGAATGGTTCCGTATACGTTGGCTTGAGATATCCTTAGTTTATGAGGATCGTTAGGATCCGTCTTAGTTGTAGGAAAATTGAATAGTACACGGCTACCATCACTGCCAAGTGGGAAATGTAAGAACGGTTGGTCTGCGCTATCCTCATTAACATTAACAATTACGGTTGATCCTTGAGGAACCTTAAGTTCGGAACTGTTAAGTGTATTTAACACTGAAGTAGAAATATTAACAATATTGATAGATGAGTTACCTGTTACTGTAAGTTTTCCGTATTTATGAGTCTCTGAAGCATTGGAAGGCAGCTTAGCAATAGCATCAGAGAGCCCAAGGAGATAACTCTCATGCTTGTTGAAATTGAGAAGTTCTCCGTATGTGATAGTACCATTTTGGATAGAACCAGGCCGTTGGTCTTTGACGGCACCTTTAACCAATATGTTTCCGTAAACCGTACCTTCAGGAAGAGAAACATCTCCACCCGTGACAATACCATATGGAACTTTGTCTTTGAATTGTTCATTTACTGTAATACCAGCGTTGTTGAAGTTGACTGTGCTCCCGGAAGCTAGTGGTCCTTTAATAGTTCCGCCACGAAGTGAGGTTGTCTGAAGGATAAATGCGTTATATTCATTTGTGATTGCCAGTGGTGGCAATGTAGCGTGAATATCGACATAGGTAAGCTTGGAATCATTTAATGCATAGGTTTGGGTCTGAGTCGGAGTAACCGTGATTTGGAACGTGATCGGTTGCTCAGAATCAGGTTTATAGATCTGTTTGCCATTCTCCGTCTTTAATGAATAAGTTATGTTACTTAGATTACGTGTCAATCTATATCCGCTAGTCACATTCCCCGTGACGATCGTACCGGCTGGTAGTTCTCCTGCAATCTCCAGGTTAGGTGGAAAGTTCTCGGTAAATACAATATCCGATATCAGTTGTGTGTTGTAGGCCTGATTGGTGGTGCTGACGTTTTCAAAAGGTACAGGTTTTGGTGTAATTGAATAACTAAGGGTTACATTTTCTCCCCGCTCTACTTTCCCAGTTATAGTAGCGTTCTCAGAAAGAGATCGTGTCACACTCAAGTTAGAGTTTATTTGCAGGACATTTACTCTGATCGTTTTACTTGAGAGCGCACCGTTTTGGTCCCATGCGTTAATCTCAATATCAAGTGCACCACCCTCCGGAAGTGGATTGTTAAATGATTGATAAATATTTTGGCCCGATTTAATGCTCGTTTTGCTCATTACAGGCGCATCCAAATACTTACCATTTGTTTTGAAACGGACTTCAGTCGTCAGATCCCGATCGTTAAAGTCCAAGTCAGTTACTGTATAGTCGACAAGCAATGTTTTTTGATAAGAAGGAATAGATGAATTATTGGTCGGTGTATGCACGGTAATCTCAGGAGCATGATTAGCACCTATAAAAGCACGATACATGGTATTGACGAATAGCTTTTGTTCCCAAATAGGGAATTTTTTTAGATTGGCCGGAATATCACTTACTCCAAAAAAGTGACCTGTACCTGAGTAGGTAATATTACCTTTGGAATATGTGTAATATTGATTCCAGCTATCTTCGGTATCACGTTGGTATTTATTATATTCTCCATTTGGTTTAATTGAGGTACCTTCAGGCATACTCTCAATGTTATACCAGGAGACCACCTCAGGGTCTTCCAGGTTAAGCGTAAAGTACTGGTTATGTGTTGGTGCAATTTGCGGTTGAATGATATCGACCTGCTTGTTGTTGGCGTCCCTCTTGCTCAGATAAAAAGGATATTGCATCAAAAGCCCGTCATTCACAGGTTTAACTTTTGTGGAAAGATTGATGGCATTGTGGCCTAAGTTGGTCTCGGGGTTCATCTGGCCAGTGATGCCCATGAAATTATTGATCCAGTTCTTTTTATTCGCATCTAAATTAATAATGGTATCGTGAGTGAACAAGGCGCTTTGCTTAAAGGTACCAGTAAATTGTGTGATAGCGTTGATCGCATTAGTATTCAAATTAGATTTTTTATAGTATTCATCTACAAATCCAAAGATGAGCATGTCATAGGTGCCATTTAGTCCGTAGCTTTGTGTTGCAGCATATTTTTCATTCACATATGTGTTAAATTTGGTCATAGTTTTGACCTCTATATTAAGTTGATAGTCAGTTGTATTCAAAAACAGCGGATCCATATTACTAGTGTTCAGGAGGCTGCTTTCCGTTAAATTGTCCGGCATAACCTGAAGGATATTTACGATAGTCTTTTCTCCACGGTAACGAATTACGCCGCTGTCAAAATCCTTTAATTGCGAACTATGATAATCATTGATTTCTAGCTTCCAGTAGAGTAATCCAGAGTAAGTTTTTGGCAAAGTGTATTCGATAGTTCCACTGGCAGTATTAATTTCTGTTTCAGCAACGACCTGTTTTTCTCCCATTTTGATGGACTTATCAAGACCGATATATAGTTTGACTGAGAGCGGAGAGTTTTGTGTTTTAGGTGCGTTGGTGATATTGAAATTAAAAGAAAGCTTCTCCCCAGGAACATAGATTTTGCTGTTAGTTGCATTAGGGTCATAGTTGGGAATTCTGTTCGTAATTTGAAGACGAGGGCGTTTTTTTAAGTCGTTTACGTATTTGGAGTCTTGTTTTTTCAAATCGGCAAAAATATCCGCGAGTCCAGTGTCATCTACAAACTTAACTTTTGGGTTGGATGAGGAAAGACGGTAACTGTTAAAAGAGCTGTACAGTATACCTTGTTCTGCTTGTGGTTTTTTATCTTTGTCATTAAAGGGTTGGCTATGAAAGAAAACATATAATCCTTTATTAATAAATTCCTTCGTAATTTGATCTGCCTTCAGATGAGTGATATCGTTTTTCATATTTTTGGTGTCCAGTGCCTTAGCTCTATTTTCCTCCGAGGCTGGTTGCTGATTACTCACTTGTGCAGGATTGTAAGTCCCCTTCCCGATATAAATCGCATCGTATCTTCCATCCAGATCATCCCGCAGCGCCACAAAGCGCTTCATACTCATCGTGTCAATTGTAAGGCCAGATATTCCCGTATTTAGAGACGCAAGCTCGCTAACTCCATTCTCCGTAACCTCAAGCATACGAATCTGATAATCATTTGAACTGGCTTCTACATTCGTGAAGTGGTTTTTGAGTGGCAGAACAAGCAGAAGGAGAAGCAAGATCGTTACTGTAAAAAGATAGATCCGTTTGTTACTGGTAAATTTCATGGTCATCTCTCCCTGATTGTTAACTATTGGTAGATATGGTCGAATTGTATGTTGTATATGCTAGATTACGACAGTTTTATCAGCTCAATTTGTTGTAAAATTATCCAATCTATGTTATATACATTCTAGGACATTTAGCATTGATAGACAACATAAATCTATTGAAATATACCTATAAATTTATTACTAAAGTCCCAATTCTATTGAAAAATACGCTAGTTTGACAAAATTGATGAATCCGTAATTATGGAAAAAATAATTTTCATATTTTGCAGAAATAGAACTGGTAATTTATCTTTGGTTATTCCTAGTATTATCCATTATTGAGGTCGGTGTAAAAGTATAACCAATAACGGCATACGGAGCTGAACGGACATGGCCATCGCCAAAAAGAGACTTGGAGATTTGCTGGTAGAAAATAATATTATTTCGCAGGAACAGCTGCTTGAAGCACTTGCGGAACAGCGTAAAAGCAAGCGTAAGCTTGGCGATCTGCTAATCTCTCAAGGCTATATTACGGAGCAGCAGCTGATTGAAGTGCTTGAATTCCAGCTCGGCATTCCGCATGTCAGTTTATTTAAATACCAGATTGATCCTGCGATCACGCAGATTATTCCTGAAAGTATGGCTAAGCGTTATCAGGTGCTTCCCTTCTTGAAAGAAGGCGGTAAGCTGATGGTTGCGATGGCCGATCCGCTAGATTATTTTGCGATAGAAGATTTGCGAATGAGTACAGGGTTCCGGATCGAACCCGCTATTTCCACTAGGGATGAGCTACAGCGGGCGATTGCGCGTCATTATGGCATGCGTGATTCTATGAATCAGATGCTAGTAGAGCTCCCGACACAGGAAGAAATAGAAGAAACGGAGATTACAGACGAGGACTCTCCAATTGTCCGTTTGGTCAACCAGATGATTCAGCAGGCTGTTGCTCTGCGGGCGTCTGATATACATATGGATCCAGGTGAGAATAATCTAACGATCCGCTACCGCATTGATGGAACTTTACGGACAGAGCGCATTATTCCTAAGCAAATGCAGGGCTTTATCACCGCTCGTCTGAAAATAATGGCCCGACTGAATATCGCAGAACGACGTTTGCCACAAGACGGCCGAATCAAAATGCAGTTTGATTACAAAATGGTAGATATTCGTGTATCCTCATTGCCGACGATGCATGGAGAGAAGATTGTACTGCGGTTGCTAGATTTAAGCACTGGTGTCAAATCTGTAGATGCTTTGGGATTCAGTGAGGGGAATGCAGAAGCTTTTAAGGAAATGATTGCTCGTCCTTATGGAATTCTGCTAATTACTGGACCTACAGGTAGTGGAAAAACAACGACTTTATATTCAGCGCTGAATCAACTCAATGTAGAAAGTGCAAATATTATCACGGTTGAAGATCCAGTGGAATACCAGCTTGAGGGTGTAAACCAGGTACACGTAAACTCAGCTATTGGTTTAACCTTTGCCGCGGGACTACGTTCGATTCTCCGACAAGATCCGAATATTGTAATGGTCGGTGAGATACGCGATGCAGAAACTGCTGAAATTGCGGTTCGCGCCTCATTAACAGGTCATCTAGTGCTGTCTACTTTACATACAAACGATGCGATTAGCTCCGTCTCTCGTTTGCGAGATATGGGTGTAGAGCCTTATTTAATTGCCTCCTCATTAATTGGTGTGGTAGCGCAGCGGCTTGTTCGCAAAATCTGCACCGACTGTAAAGAAACCTACAAACCATCTGAGCAGGAAGCGATTATGCTACGTAGCTTAGGATTGCCAGCAGATGAATTACATCGTGGCCGAGGTTGCGGTAGTTGTAGCAGTTCTGGTTATCGTGGCCGAATAGCGATTCATGAGGTACTCAGCATTGACGATCATTTGCGGCAGCTTATTACGAACACTGCTTCGGTAGAAGAACTGCGTGTCGCAGGTAAAGCGCGTGGACTTGTACAACTGATGGATGATGGACTACTCAAGGTTAGTCAGGGAATCACGACGTTACAAGAGGTCATGCGCGAGACGGTCTCACATTAGGATATATAAGGTGTATTGCATTTTAATCTAGGGGGAGCAGCGGATGCCAACGTATACGCGGGATATTAGACAGCTTTTGCAGACGGCTTACTCCTCCAAAGCTTCCGACTTACATATCTCTGTAGGCTCGCCTCCGGTGATACGTATGGATGGAACGCTTTACCCACTTGAGGGTGCACCAGTAACAGCCGATGAAGCTGCAGAAATGGCAGAAGCGCTGCTTGGCAGTGAACGAAACGAAGTGTTTCGGAATGCAGGTGAGGTGGATTTCTCTTATCCGCTTGATGGCGGCGTAAGATTTCGGGTGAATGTCTATCGTCAGCGGGGTGAGATTAGTATTGCTGCCCGGGCAATTCCAGCAGAGATTCCGAGTCTAGAACAGCTGTCGATGCCTCCGATTTTGTCCACTTTGTCACTTAAACCACAAGGTTTGATATTAGTTACAGGGCCTACGGGCAGCGGTAAATCCTCTACGTTAGCAGCTATGCTGAATTACATTAACAAGACCGAAAGCAAGCATATTGTGACACTTGAAGATCCTATAGAATTTCTGCATAGTCATGGAACCTGTCTAGTGGATCAACGTGAAGTGGGCAGTGATACAGCTAGTTTTGCGAGTGGACTACGTGCCGCGTTACGTCAGGATCCAGATGTTATTCTCGTTGGAGAGATGCGGGATCTGGAGACTATTACAGCAGCAGTTACTGCCGCGGAGACAGGTCATCTAGTGATGGCAACCTTACATACAACAGACGCGCCACAGACGATTGATCGAATTATTGATGCATTTCCGGGTCATCAGCAGGGGCAGATCCGTTCACAGCTAGCCTCAGTATTACTGGCAGTTGTCAGTCAGCGGTTGTTTCCAAGAGCAGGTGGAAGGGGACGCATATGTGCAACGGAGATCTTGGTCAATACACCAGCCGTAGCCAACCTCATTCGTACGGAAAAGACACATCAGATTAAAAATGTAATGCAAACCGGACGCGCGCAAGGTATGCATACGTTGGATATGAGTATCCGCGACTATTTATCACAGGGGTTCATTGAACCAGCAGCAGCTAAGTCGTTTATGGCGGAGGTGAGTAGCTGATGCCTCTTTTTGAATATCAAGTAAAGACAACCGCAGGCAAGTCCATTAAAGGAAAGCTAACCGCAACAGATAAGCCTACGGCAATGGAGGAGTTACGCAAGCGGGGCCTTACGGTATTCTCGCTGATCGAACGCAAAACAACGATTCTCTCAATGGATATTTATATCGGTAATCCAGTTAAGCCACTTCATTTCATCATTTATTGTAGGCAGTTTGCCACGCTTATGCGTGCTGGAGTGTCGATTGTAGATGCAACACGTATTTTGGCCGAGCAGACTGAGAGCAAACCGCTCCGTAAAGCACTTGTGGAAGTGAATTCAAGCCTGATGCGCGGAATCTCGTTCTCACAAGCTGTTCAGGATCATAAAAAAATCTTCCCGCAGCTATTCGTCAGCATGATCCGTGCCGGAGAGGAATCAGGTGATATTGAGGGGACGCTCGACAGACTGGCGATGTTTTTTGAGAAGCAGCATTCCACGACGGAGAAAATCAAATCTGCGCTCACTTACCCGATTACCGTCGGGGTTATGGCGATTGGAGCGGTTATATACCTCCTATGGGCGATTGTTCCGCAGTTTGTAACAATGTTTGAATCGATGAATGCGGAGCTTCCGGCAATTACGAAGATGGTACTGGCCCTTAGCAAAAGCATTCAAGGTCAATGGTATTTCTGGATACTCGGAGTTCTTCTCCTAGTGATAGCTTTTCAGATTACAAAACGCACAGAAAAGGGTGCCTACGCACTCGATTATGCCAAGCTGAAGATTCCGGTGTTCGGCAAGCTGAATCAAAAAGGCTCGATTGCTCAGTTTACGCGAACTTTTTCATCTCTATATGCCAGCTCAGTTCCGATCCTGCAATCCTTGGTGATTGTAGAAGAGGTAGCAGGAAATAAGGTCATTGGAGGATTTATCCGTAGTGCAGGAGACTCTCTGAGACAAGGGAATCCACTATCTGAACCTCTAAAAAAAGCCTGGGTTTTCCCACCGCTTGTTACACAGATGATTGCGATTGGCGAAGAGACGGGGGCGCTCGACACGATGTTGTCTAAGGTAGCTGATTTCTATGAGATGGACGTAGAAAATACCGTCGATCGTCTGAAGTCACTGTTAGAACCATTGCTGATTGCTTTTCTAGCAGGTGTTGTAGGTGTGATTGTGGCCGCTATTATGCTGCCGATGTTCAGTCTGTATGGCAATATGTGAACCTTGCGGTTCCTTGTAAATATTGAGAGGGGTGACGCCGGGGAGGCGGGGCAGGGTTGCAGATCCTTTGCTAGCGCTAGACAAGGAAGGACGAGCATTGTAGCGGGATTCATGGAAATAAAAGATATAGGCTGTACCATCACACACCACTTAGAGGGGGAATTAAAATGTTAGCACAAGCCATTAAAAGAAGATTGAGCAAAGAGGAAAATCAAAAGGGGTTTACGCTGATCGAGCTATTGGCGGTTATCGTTATTTTAGGGATTATTGCGGTTATTGCGATACCGATGATTAGTGGGATTATTAGTAATACAAAAGATGATGCGGATGTTGCAACGGCACGCCAGATATATGATGCTGCCAGATTATATGTTATTGCTGAGAAAAAGGGTGAGTTTGCTACAACTCCTGCTTTGTCAATAGATGTAACAACACAACTCATTGACAATGGTTATTTAGAAAAGGGTGTCGTGCTTCCAAGTAATAAGGAAGCAATTACTGAAGCGAAAGTTAACTTTGCTACTGATGGATCTTTAGCAGCATCTAATGCAGTAGTAATTAAAACAAATTCTCTTAGTACTGATGCTTTGTCTAAAAAATACTCATCGACACAAATTATGAAAACTGAAAAATAGCAGTCCCCCAAAGGAATCGGACTTCCCGATTCCTTTTTTAAAATCCAAAAGCCAACAGAGGACATCCATGACGATATTCATCGCAAGTTACATCACCTTATTGGGCCTGACTCTAGGCTCCTTCTATAACGTAGTGGCACTGCGGGTGCCAGCTAAGGAATCGTTGCTTAATCCACCGTCACATTGCCCGAACTGCAATACGCGGCTAAAGGGGCGGGATTTGTTTCCGGTGATAAGCTTCCTGCTGTCAGGAGGTAAGTGTCGTTACTGCGGCACAAAGGTGTCGCCTTTATATCCACTAGGAGAAGCGGCAACGGGTTTGCTTTTTCTATGGGTGTACTTGCAGTTTGGGCTGACGGCGAAGGGGATTCTTGGATTCATTCTGGTGAGTCTGGCGGTTATTGTGACGATTGCCGATTTGAAGTACATGCTGATTCCGAACAAGGTGTTGCTGTTCTTTTTGCCGATCCTGCTCATTCTTGTATTGCTCTTTCCAGAGGGGCCGTTATGGCATCACTTGCTGGGAGCTATGCTTGGGGGAGGAGCTCTTATCCCCTTTGTTCTGTTAGGAGGGATGGGTGCCGGGGATGTGAAGTTATTTGCGCTGCTGGGCTTGGTCATCGGATTTCCTAATGTGATTTTGGCTTTTCTAATGGCTTGTCTGCTTGGAAGTGTGGTCGGAGGACTGCTAATGCTGCTCGGAATCATCAAACGCAAACAACCGGTTCCTTTTGGTCCATGGTTAGCAATAGGTGCTTTAATTAGTTTCGGATATGGTTCAGACATAATCGGCGCGTATCTCTCGCTCATCGGATAGGAGGACATCGACATATGCTTGGATTAGGCTCTAAAGTGGCCGGGCTTTCTATTGAAGCTACCGGTATTCGTTATATTAGTTTTAAGAATAAACAGTCATGGGAAGTCCGCAAAAAACGATATCTCCCGCTCCTTCCAGGCATGATCATTGAGAATCAGGTGGCGGATAGCGAGGCGCTTTATGACCGGGTCAGGCAGTGGGTGAGGAAGGAAGGGTTAAGGGGCAGCAAGGTTTCCTTGTCGATTCCACCTTCGCAGATCATTATCCGCAAAATGAGTATCCCAAGTACCAACGATAAGCAGGTTGAACAGCTCGTAAAGCTCGAAGTGGAGACGGGGCTGCATTTGCCATTTGAAAATCCTGTTTACGACTATGTGACGCTCGAAGTGGATGAGGAACATAGCCATTTGCTCGTATTTGCCGCTCCGCGGAAATCGATACAGGATTATGTAGAGATTTTGGAGCGTGCGGGTCTTCGAATAAGCAGTGTTGAAATTTCGGCTACCGCCTTGGCGCGAAGTATAGCAACTGGACATGGGGAAAGCTTTGCGGAAACGATGCTGATTAATCTAGAGCCATCCGTCATGGACGTTTATATGTTCAGAAATGGTAATCCGGTGTTCATTCGTACGATTAACTTGCTTGATCTGCATAAAGGTCGAAATGTTGCGGCATTGGAATTTATGGCAGACAGTGAAGTTTTGGCAGAAACAGCAGTTGCTATGGAAGAGCAATTATCACCGGAACAAATGGTGGAGATCACTGCGGAAATCTCGAGGATGCTCAGCTTCTACCAATATAGCTTGCACGATGGCTCCACTCGTATCAAAAACTTAGTTATAACAGGTGTCCCATCCATTCGCAAACAGCTAGATCTAGAGCTTCAGCAGTCGTTGGCAGAACTCGACATTACACCGATAAGCCTAGACCAGATGGGTAAAGATACTGTATCTGATCTTGAGTTAAATGATTACCGAGTAGCAGCGGGGACAGCTCTAAAAAGCATCATCAGCGTGAATACGATTGACCTACTGCCGAGAGAAGATCGGGAGACGTTATTATTCCCCTATGTGACCATGAGTCTTGTGGCGATCTGGCTGGTGGGAACGATTGGGACGGGGATTTATTTTTCGGCTAATAAGGGTCAAATCTCTAATGGTAAAGAGGAACTACAAGGCTTGCAGGATCGCAGTTTAATGCTACAGGTAGAGCTTGGGAAGCTTAAAAACAGCGGACCTGGGCAGTTAGATCGGAAGACGGCAATCGCAGAGGTTCAGAACAATAAGGTGATTGCTGTTCCCATACTAGATGAATTAGTCAAAGGGTTACCACCGGGTTCTCTGCTCCGTGACATTAACTACACCTACCGGACATCGATTGACCTGACTGTAAATGTACCTACTATGGTAGATGCCTCTAACTATTTAAGACAGCTGCGTCAGATGTCCTTCACGGTGGATGCTTCTATTTCGAAGCTGACCGAAGGAACTGTGAATCAGAGTGCGGGACCAACGAATGCAGCCATTTCTTTAAATATGTATACAGCGATTTATAAAGTGAACTTAGCAGCAGATAAGTCGCAAAAGAATGGAACGGATGCAAGCCAAGAGGAGGTGAACAGCGATGGAACAGTTCAATAAGTATCGCTCTCCAATCGTGCTGGGTGTATTGATTCTGTTTTTAATGCTGTTTGCCTTTTATATGCTGGGTGTTCAACCGACAAATAAGGAAATATCCGCACAGAACGCCGAGATCAGCCAGCTGGGAAAAGAAGCAGAGATTCTTCAAACTAAAATTAATGAACTAAAAAGCAGCGCTACTTCTTTAGATTCCGAACAACAGGAACTTCTGGCAGCACTCCCGAAAGGCGATGACAGCGAAGGATTGATTGATGATTTACGAGAGGTTGGGATGTCCTCACAGGCACGCTTAAAGGATGTCAGCTTTATTTTGGATGAGGCTAATCCGATTCAGCAAATGACTGGTTCGGCTGAAGTGCTGTTCCCGACGGTCAAACAAGTCAAAATGACTGCTGTAGTAGAAGGCACCTATACAAGCATACGGCAGTGGATGGATGAGCTACAGGCGCTGGCACGTATAGTGAATGTAGACTCATTTAATTTCCAACAATCCTATGAAGAGCGATCTAAGGATAGTCCTGAAGGTATCTTGACAGCTAACGTAGCTTTCACAGCTTATTATGAGGTTGTTACTCCTTCTTCGAATTAGATCTCTAACCGTTGTAATAACACTATTTCACGACTCCACTTTTCCTGTAAATCAGGAGGGTGGATTTTTTTCGTTACTATAAAATATAAATGCGTTTTCATTCCTCTGTTTATTGGGTATTTTAGCTTGCGGGGTGCATAAGCTGGAACAGTGGCTATCGCCTGTATTTTTCAGATGACAAAGGAGGAATTAAGAATGAACAAAAAGTGGATGATTGGTTCGTTGGCCCTTTCCATAGGCCTTATCTCAGCAAGTGGGGGAGCTATGGCAGCTTCGCCGTCAGCAGGAAGTACGGCAATCAAGAAGGTGGCTGTGTCTGCGCCTGGGAAAGAGGGCCCTGCTACCATCAATAATTTGACGGTGAAAAGCATCATTCCGCTGGTAGTCCATGCAAGAGCTCTTTATTTCTATAGTAATCGAGGCGGAAACATCTTCCCGATAGAAACCTTCACGTATAAAGCGCAGGGGTACCGTTATCTTTCCAGTGACATTGGCACAAAGACGAAGCTGATGAATTACATAAAAAAAGCCTACACTCACAATGCAGCGGCATATTATGTGCAGACTCAATTTTTGGAGTATAACGGAAGAATGTCGCAGGTTAATGCAGATGTGGGCAATTTATTAATGTATGAAAAAGCCACCGCCCGCATGCTCTCCAAAACTGCGACAACCGCTGAATTTGAACTGACCGTTCCTTATCCAGGTGCGCAGGAAAGCAGTGAGTCGGTGTATGTGAAGCTGAAGAAAGTGGAGGGATACTGGAGAATTGACACGTCACCGGATATTCTTTTCTGAGGAAAGGGGAAGGTATTAGAGGAAAGATGATGGTATGGCTATGAACTAACTGCGCTTCAGGTCAGAGATATAAACAACACCTGCGAATTTGCCTTTACGGGTAATGATGACACAGTCATTCTTCATAGGATCTGGGCGGCTCATAGCAGTAGCTAATACGGATTCAAGTGGAGTGGAGATATCAAAAATGAGTGGCGTTTTGTTCATGAGCTTCATGGCAGGTTCTTTGTAGAACAGATCTACTCCTGATCTTCCTGTGGCTTTTAAAAAGAAACGGTCGCTCATTAACAATCCAAGCGGCTCATTCGTGGCGTTACAGACAACGATGCATTTAGATTCTGGATGCTGGAACATTACGCGAAGGGCTTCTCTGCAAGTACGTGAGGCAAAAATAGCAGGTGCACTGCGGACAATATTAGAGAGATCATTTACAAGAGCTGTTGACATGGTGTTCATCCTTTCTGATTATAGATCTATTTCTAATGTACCCCCGAATCGTAAATTTTAAAGGCGAGAAAGGTCATCTACAGGTAAAATAGATGCACAAGTAAAAACGGTCAGAACCTCACTAGGTCTGACTGTTTTTTTTGTAGGTAATCTATTCACTTCGAACGCCATCCTCTACCAACTGCTTTCTAGGTGCTTCTGGAATAACAGATTTGCTTGCGCTCCCACGATTTATGGCGATTAATCGTTTTTGTGCGTAATACACGTCACGGGATAATTTCCTTACCTCAGTGGATTTACCGTCAACAAACCGGGTGCTGTAGGTCTCGACAACATATCCGGTCTTCCCATTTTGTATAACGCGTGAGCCTCCACGGGGGAGGGAAGGGTCGTTTACGTACTTGTCGACTGGAGGCAGCACCTCTACGATTTGTGAATGGACCTTATATGTAACATTTTTCGGAAAAGTACCGAAGAGCTTGATCGTTAGTGATCGGCCTTGCACAGCCGCTTTAATGACTAGATATTTGCCAGTCGTATTGCGAAAACGGAAGTTGATATAGCCTTCAGCGAAGGTGGCATCCTGGCCTTTGGGTAGATAGTTGACCGGCAAGGAGTGATTGCGGCGCTCCACAATCTCCAGTCCGGTGCGCAAAGCGGCATTGTATAGCGTACTGGAAACTTGGCAGATTCCACCGCCGACGCCGGCTTGTAGCTTACCGTTCACAATGACAGGCGCTTCTCGGAAGCCGTAATCTATTTTTGCTTTTTCAATAGCTTTGCCATAGTCAAAAACGGCTCCAGGTGGGAGCACGGTTCCGTTCACAGCTTTGGCTGCTGATTCAACGTTGTAGATTCGTCCAGGTCCACTTGCTCCGAGAGAAGTACTGAATTGCATGATTTTTCGCTCAATGCCTTGCTCCTTTAAAGCGTTTAGAGTGATGTCTGGCTGTAATATGGTTAAAGGAACTTCCAGTGTAATCCCCTTTTCTTGCAGCGTGATCAGACGATTAAACCGTGTGGGGGCAGCAGCCCATAGTGAGGTCACCATTCCTGTCCAGTCTATCTCAAGGGAAGTCTTCTCGGACGTATACACTACACGATCATCCCCGGTAATTCGCCGCGTAGCATCTACTGGATCACCGAAGGATTCTCTCTCCCAAGCGGGACTTAGGATGGTCTGCAATTGAGCAATATCCAGATGGGCTTCAAGACTCCAATTCTGGGGGAAGTTGTAGCGGGCTTTTACACGATCCCATAGCCTCCCTTCCGTAAGATCATGTAGACCTTGCTCAAAAGCAGCGGCTTCATAGGTCATTCCAGCTTGTTTAAGCTTGAGCGTAAGCTCAGAATTCCCTTCGACCTGCAACACAAGGGGGATAGATTCAAGGGCCTGTAGCTTTTTCTCCAGTTCGGAACGTACCTCTGAGATATTCAGCCCGCCCATCTCCCATCCGGCAAGGGTTGTACCTTTTGGAAGCGTGTTTTTATGGCCATATAGTTGAAGGCCCCCATAGATTAATGAGCCGATAAGAATGAGTGCAATGACTATTATGAGGGTAAGATGGATTTTTTTCATGAATAATCTCCTTCCTGGATGGCTTCTGCGAGCGGCACAGTAGGTGCTTTATATATATATATGTACAGACATTACAAAACTTTCGAATAGTGGGGCAGTTACGGGGTACTCAATCGGTTACAGATTTGTTACAATAGATACATTGCGGAAATATTGAAGTTTATGGAAACTTAAGCTGTACCCTGTCGATTCACACAAGTGGAAAATGTCATAATTGGGAAGTGAGAAAATGATTGAAATGCAAGATGTATGGAAGACGTACCCTAACGGAACTCACGCATTGCAAGGAGTTTCAGTAAAAATTGACCGCAATGAATTTGTGTATGTTGTCGGTCCATCCGGCGCGGGTAAATCTACTTTTATGAAATTGATTTATAGAGAAGAAGTGCCAACTAAAGGTCAAATTTCTGTGGGAGGCTTTAACATAGGGAAGCTTAAACAACGTAAAATCCCATATGTACGCCGTAATATCGGCGTTGTGTTTCAAGACTTTCGGTTATTACCAAGGATGACAGCGTATGAGAATATTGCTTTTGCGATGGAAGTTATTGAAGCCCCGAAGAAGGTCATCAAGAAACGTGTGAATGAAGTTCTCGATCTGGTTGGACTCAAAAATAAAGCAAATCGTGAGCCCTCACAGCTCTCAGGTGGAGAACAGCAGCGTATTGCAATTGCTCGGGCTATTGTTAATAACCCATCTGTTATTATTGCGGACGAGCCTACAGGTAACTTGGACCCTGAGACTTCATGGGGCATTATGCAGCTGCTGGACGAAATTAATTTTCGTGGAACAACAATTGTAATGGCTACCCATAATAGAGATATCGTGAATAAAATGCGCAAGCGGGTGCTTGCGATTGAGAACGGAAACATTGTGAGAGACCAGGCGAGAGGGGAATATGGCTATGAGTTTTAAGACCTTCTTGCGACACTTGCGGGAAGGCTTCAAAAGCGTATTCCGTAATGGCTGGATGTCGATTGCTTCGATCACTTCCATCGTCGTCTCTCTTTTTGTCCTAGGTGTATTTATTCTTCTTGTTCTTAATGTGAATGCTGTAGCGGATGAGGCAGACAGCCAGGTACAGATTAATGTGCATTTGGCACTAAATGTAGATCAGAAGTTGCGTGAGACTTTGCAGACTGAAATTGGCAATATGCCGGAGGTCAGCAAGATTACGTTCATTTCCAAGGATCAAGGACTTAAAGATCTCCGTGCAGATATGGGTGAGGACGCGGCTGAGCTTCTGGAAGGGTTCGATGAAGACAATAACCCTCTCCCGGATACGCTTAAGGTAGAAGTTGTCGAACCTACTACGGTAGCATTTGTGGCTGAGAAGATTGAAGCACTCAACAAGACACATACTGATCAGCCCATTTACAAAGTGAAATATGGCAAGGGCTCGATAGAAACCTTGTTCAAAATAACACGCGCTGTACGAAACATTGGTTTTATTTTTGTAGCAGGTCTGGGGCTCATGTCTATGTTCCTCATCTCTAATACGATTCGGGTTACGATACTTGCCCGTCGTAAGGAGATTGGCATTATGAAGCTCGTAGGCGCGACAAATTATTTTATTCGCTGGCCTTTCTTTATAGAAGGGGCATTGATCGGTCTGATCGGATCGCTCATTACCTCCGTCGTCTTGTATGTGGGTTACAGTACGTTGGAATCGACTGTACAGGGAGATCCTATGCTCCAATTGCAGCTAATTCCGTTCGATAGTATTTGGATGCTGGTCGTTGGTGTACTAGTTGGACTTGGCGTGCTGATCGGCGTCTGGGGAAGTACGGTTTCTATTCGTAGGTTCTTGAAAGTTTAATCTTAAAAAGTGAAGGATGGGGAGTGCAAGTTGAAGAAGATTGCTGCCGGACTAGCCGTAATGTTACTAGCTGTCACTATATTCCAGCCCTCTGATGGATATGCCAAAAAAACAAGCGTTGCCGAAATCGATAAGCAGCTAAAGCAGCTGCAAAAAGAGGTGCAGGAAGCTAAGGCGCAGCAGGAGAAAGCGGCGTCCCAAACGCAGGAAGCACAGCATTATAAGAATAAGACGAATCTCAATCTGCAATATGTCTTACAGCAAGTGGATCAAGTTAAGGGCAAAATGACCGAAATCTCTACCCAAATTTCCGATACAGAACAATCTCTGAATGTTACGGCAACGGAATTGGATAAAGCAGAAGCACGAGTCGCCTCTAGAGAGGAAGTCTTAGGATCCCGTGTTCGGTTAATGTATACCGATGGAGCGGTTTCTTACTTGGATGTTTTGCTCTCATCGACAAGCTTCGCTGATTTTCTGGATCGCGCGGATTCACTTAAGATGATTGTGGATCAGGATCAGGAGCTGCTAGTGCAACATAAGCTGGACAAGCAGACGGTGATAGAGAAGAAACAAGAGCTTGAAGGGCAATATGCCCAGGCCAAGCAGCTGTACACTTCTTTGGAACAACAGAGAAGTCTGCTGAAGGAGAAAGAATCTGAGAAACAGGAGCTTATTGCATTCTATGATAAGCAAATTCAAGAAAGTGATGATTTAAGTGAAGAGCAGAATGAAAAGCTAGTCAAACTGGCAAGCGAACGCTCTGCGCTGGAAACGCAAAAGGATAAGATTAAGGCAGAGGAAGCGGCTCGCAGAGCAGCAGCGGCTAAGGCGGAAGCGGCTCGTAGAGCTGCGGCGGCTGCCAAGAAGGCTGCAGCTGCCAAAGCAAGCAGCAGTTCAAGCTCCAGCTCCAGCTCTAGTGATACGGGATACTCAGGTGGAGATGGGCCGTTTCTACTTCCTGTAGGATCGGCAAGAATCTCATCCCCATATGGACCACGGACACATCCAATTACGGGTGAGAAGGGGAAAGTACACACCGGCGTCGATTTTGCGGTTCCACAAGGAACCAATATTCATGCGGCGGATTCCGGAACGGTTATCTTGGCTGAATGGTGGAGCGGTTACGGGTATTGTGTAATTATTGATCATGGAGGCGGAGTTTGGACGCTCTACGGACATATACGTAAAGGCGGTCTTAGAGTTAGTGCCGGGGATAAAGTCAATCGCGGAGATGTGGTTGCTGAATCTGGTTCCACAGGTAATTCAACGGGTCCCCACCTTCACTTCGAAGTACGGATTGACGGTAAGATTGTAAATCCTATGCCTTATCTCTAATTTTTAACGAACTTATAACTCATATTATTTGATTGTACGGCATATACTGGAAGAGATACCGTACCTTTCAGGACGGACTTAGGATGTTGTTTACAAGATGGACAAGAAGGGACGGTGGGAACATCATGTTAAAAAAAAGCACTGCGGCGTTTATGATTATCGCCGCCCTGCTATGCGGTAGTTTAGTAACCTTGGGCGTGACCGGTTATACTCATGTCTTTGGACAAGCTGCAGGACAAGGATTAGCCTCTGCGTTGCAGGTTGCAGGTCTACAGCAGAAGGAATCCCAGAAGCTTGGGACTGCGCTCAGTTTGATTGAGAGCAATTACTACGAGACGGTAGATCGGGAGAAGCTGATAGATGGTGCTGTCAACGGTATGATGGAAGCGCTAGGCGATCCCTATTCCAACTATATGGGTAAAGAAACTGCTGAGAAATTTGAAGAGAGCATTGAGGGTTCCTTTTCAGGTATCGGTGCAGAAGTCTCTTCGGATAACGGTAAGGTAGTCGTGGTCTCCCCAATCAAGGGTTCACCTGCTGAAAAAGCAGGAATTCAGGCTAAGGATGTCATTTTGTCCGTTAACGGAGAATCGCTAGAAGGCATGGATCTAAATGCTGCTGTTGCGAAGATACGCGGACCTAAAGGCAGTAAGGCTACTTTGAAAATACAACGTTCCGGCTCTGCAGAGCCTCTGGAGTTCGCTCTTACTCGGGATGATGTGAAGCTTGAGACGGTTTACTCAACTATGGAAAAAGACGGAGTAGGGGTAATCGAGGTCACTCAGTTCTCCCTAAATACCGCAGAACGATTCAAGGAAGAGCTTGGGAAGCTAGAGAAGCAAGGCATGAAGGGATTGGTCATTGATGTCCGTAATGATCCAGGCGGTGTCCTCCCGATTGTTATTGAGATGGCTGAAGAGTTCATTCCAGCTGGTAAAAACATAGTTCAAATAGAATACAAAGATAAAAAACGCGAGGTTAGCACCTCCAAGGGGTCGAGCAAGGCTTATCCAGTGGTAGTGCTAATGAATAAAGGTAGCGCGAGCGCCTCGGAAATATTGGCGGGTGCCTTGCAGCAGTCAGCGGGAGCCAAGCTAATTGGTGATAATTCATTTGGTAAAGGCACGGTGCAGACAAGCTTTGATAAACAGCTTGGGGATGGCAGCTTGCTGAAGGTTACCATTGCTAAATGGCTTACACCGGACGGCACATGGATCCATGGCAAGGGAATTAAACCGGATATCGCTGTAGCTCAGCCGGATTACTTCTCAGTGGCTCCGATTAACAAGAGCGTGACGCTGCAATATAACATGAACAACGGTGATGTAAAGAGTGCACAGACTATGCTGGATGGCTTAGGCTACAAGCCTGGTCGCAAAGATGGCTATTTCGATACTGGCACTAAGAATGCAGTGAAGAAATTCCAAAGTGAAGCGAAACTTCAAGTCACAGGCATGATTGATGCCAAGACTGCCGAGGCGCTGGAGGTGGCACTGATCAAAGTGATCCAGGACCCTGCCAACGACAACCAACGGAATAGAGGGATTGCAGAGATTCAGAAGGAAATTAAGGCGGCAGCGTCGAAAAAGTAAGAAGGCTGAATTCAGCCTTCTTTTTTTTCTGTTAATATTAGAAAAGGTAAACACTTAGGGCAGAAGGTACAGTTCAATGCACAGCAGAATCTTTTGTCGTCTCTAAAGGACGCCGAAGATGCCTCTGCTTGCTATAAACTTATCATTAACCGGAAGAAAAGGAGTGTGACGAACAGTTTGAATGTGATTCAGGAATGGTTAGGAAGCTTGGGCACTGCGTTCTTACACTTATTGATCCAGCCATATTACTATATTGCTATTATATTTATTGCGTTGTATTACCGTCGGCAGGTGGCATTAGAACGTAAGCTAATTCATGTGAAGTTACATAGCTGGGGTCAAGAAACGTGGCGAACGGTGTGGAGCGGGCTGGTAATGGGACTAGTAGTTTCTATTGCAGCCATATTGTTAGGGGTATCCTTATCAGGTACAGCTGTGGCCTGCATTTGGGTAGTCAGTATAGTGTTATCGCTATTGCGTGTACGGTATTTGTGCTTCGCTTATTCTATAGGTTTGTTAGGTGTGATTCAATTTGTACTGTCTTTCTTTCCGGATGCCTTACATAGCGGAACGGTCGGGAATATTACAACAGCCATACGGGAGATGGATATTCCCGCTTTGCTAGTTCTAGCTGCGCTATTGCACATGGCAGAGGCACTGCTGGCCCGCTGGCAAGGGGCGAAGCTTGCGACGCCCCTCTTCTTGAAGGGCAAGCGCGGCATGGTTGTCGGCGGCTATCAGCTGCAGGCTTTCTGGCCGCTGCCGCTGTTCCTGCTGATCCCTTCGGGCGCAGGAACGGATCTGCCATGGCAGCCGCTGCTGGGCGGCGGGCTTGGCATTGTCTCTTTGCCCGTCATCATCGGCTTCAGCGAGATGACGCAGGGCATGCTGCCCGGGCGCAAGGCGGCCCGCACTTCAGGACGGCTGCTGATGTACAGCATCGTCCTGCTCGGCTTAAGCCTGCTTGCCGCTTGGTGGAGCCCGCTGACCCTGCTCGCGGCGCTCGCAGCGATGGTGCTGCACGAAGGGTTAAGCTGGTACAGCGCTCTGGAAGAGCGCAGCATCAGCCCCATCTTCGTGCATCCACCGCGCGGCCGCAAGGTCCTGGCCGTGCTGCCGGGCAGTCCCGGACAGGAGCTGGGCATTCTGCCCGGCGAGATTTTACTGAAGGTCAACGGGATCCTGTTGACCGATGCCGCGCAGCTACATGAGGCGCTGCGCATGAATCCAGCGTTCTGCAAGCTGGAGGTGCAGAACCGTGAAGGGGAGAGCAAATACCTTCAGAGCCCGATCTACGACGGGGACCATCATCAGCTCGGCATCATTCTGGTACCGGAGACAGATGGAGCGGTTACTGCGGAGGCGAAGCCATCCAGCATCTTCAGCATCATCGCAATGAAGACAGGTACTCGCAGCCGGCATCTTCCGAACGGCCGACTCAAACGGAACAAAGTCGATAAAGCCAAAAAGGAATCGGCGGGAGGATAACTAAAGTTAAGCCCGGACTCTGGAAATAGAGTCCGGGCTTTTTTGTAGAACTTCTATCCCCGCCCACCCTTCAAATAAAAAATAGCGATTTGCGTACGATCTCGCAGCTCTAATTTACTTAGAATATCCGTTATGTAATTTTTGACCGTACCCTCGCTAAGAAATAGCTGTCCGGCGATTTCTTTGTTGGTATGCCCCTCAGCGATAGAAGCGACAACGGCCAATTCCATTTTGGTCAGTCCGAAAGATTCCAGTGGCTGTACCTGTGGAGATTCAGGACGGGCCGCGGGCTGTAGAAAGGTGGTTAGTTTGCGCGCGATATCAGGGTGGATTAGCATGTTGCCTTCATTAACTGTTTTGACACCTTGTATGATACGGTCAGGCGGTATGTTTTTGAGCAAATATCCACTGGCACCGTTCCGCAGCGCCTCAATGATATACTCATCGTCATCGAAGGTAGTTAGCATCAGTATCGAAACCTGAGGAAAAACCTGCTTAATTTTCTCTGTCCCTTCAACACCACCGCAGCCTGGCATCCGAATATCCATCAGAATCACATCCGCCATATCTCCCGCTTGGAGCAAATTCAAGGCCTCGTTTCCGTCACTTGCAGCTCCGATCACTTCAATATCGGGGTCCATCCCTATCAGTACTTGCAGACTTTGACGAATAAAAGGATCGTCATCTACAATCATCACCTTAATCATTAGCGTAGCTCCTTCTTCATAATATAGATTTCTTTTTTGCTTCAAGTCCTACGTTGCCTATACAATCTCTCCCTGCTTATAAATGGGCAACCGCGTAACAATGGTGAATTGAGGCTCCTGCCGCCATTCCAGGGTTCCGCCGATCAGATGTGTTCGTTCGAACATTCCTTTCATCCCGACCCCTCCACTTTCCGGCAGTTTGGTTAGTTTATTGCCTTCGGGAAGCGTCCCGTTGTTGCTGACCTCCATCGTAACTCCAGTATCACTAAAGTCGACTTTAATCGAAATCGCAGTTGCATTTCCGTGACGTAGGGCATTGGTTATGGCTTCTCGGGCGTTCTTATACAAGATCACCTGAATACTAGGATATAGCGGGTAAGGTATCCCGTGCACTTGGTATGAGGTCTCGATTCCCGTATCGCGGCCGATCTCTTCTAGCAGACGGTCTAACGCATAAGCTCCCTCTAATTGTGGCGTATAGTTGATACGCTTCACTGCAGAGCGCATATCGTCCATGCTGGCTGACAATTGATCTCGAATGAGCTCCATCATCTGCATTCCGCTTTCAGGGGAGGTGGGTAAGGTGAGTAGCGCGGCTTCCATCATCATTTTAATGCGGATGAGGCGGTGGCCGATATCATCATGGAGCTGGCGGGAGATGCGAACCCGTTCTTTGGACTGGGCTGCATCTTCTATTTGGGCGTTAAACTCCAGCAGTCGGTTGCGGGCTTCATTCAGCTCGAAATGCTTTTTTCGCAGCTCATCGTAAAGATTGAGGGTGTTCTCACGGCCCCGACCCGCCCTCTGTAACAATTCGTTGAGATAGGCGATGAGTAGAAAAGTAATATTGATGAATGTGATTATAAGCTTTGGAGAATCCCAGAGCGCTATGTTCAAGGTAATCAGATGCACAACCGTAAACACGAGAGGTACTGCTTGGGGCTGAAGTCTAGAATAATAAAGTAATGCTGAAATGGCCGGGAAAATCATTATGCTGCCGTACTGGTAACATAACCAGGCAGTGAACAGTATTTCCACAATGCTTATTAAGGCATGAAAGGAACGGGGTAGCTTTGGCACCATGACCACAAGGAATAGAAGCATCAGAATATGCAACGTGAAGATTCCATAGTCGGAATATGGGTAGATGTAAATGCTAATACAAGCAGGAATTATGATGAGTAGGTATCGCAATAGGGTCAGTTCTCTAGTCACGCCCGAGTCATCCTTTATGTTTTTTTCTAATCTTAGCATATTATCTCACTATATAAGTTGAACTAAAAAACATTCTAAAAAGGAAAAGTGATGGAGGGGAAGTTTGGAACTGTAGGAACGTAGTGACCGCCTTTGCCACCGGATTTCAACCGTGAAACACGGTATATAATCAAGAAATCTGGTGACAACAGCGGCCGGAAGTCCAAACATTCACCGCAGTCACGCACTTACCTTAATAGAAAAATCTTAAGTTCAACTAATATAGTTCAGGAGATGACTTAAGTCACCTTCAAAAGATGACCTTTCGTACCTCCGTGGTCAATCCCTTTAAGCTAAAATTGTAAATATAGAAGCGCAAAGACAGGAGCGATGAAAAGATGGCAATCGCCGTATTGACCGATGTGGTGAAACGATATGAAGGTAAATTAACAGTAGATCATGTGAACATGACGATAGAAGAAGGAGAAATCTTTGGCTTGCTAGGCCCGAACGGAGCGGGTAAAAGTACAACGATCAGTATGATCTGCGGCTTGCTTAAGATTGACGGGGGAGACATTGTTATCGACGGTCTGCCCGTGTCCTCGAAATCACTTGAGGTGAAGAAAAGAATTGGTTTGGTTCCACAGGAATTAGCCTTATACGACACGATGACAGCGGCGGATAACGTTACCTTTTTCGGAAGATTGTATGGTTTGCGTGGCAAGCTCTTGAAGGAACGGGTAGATGAGGCTCTTGCGTTCACAGGCCTTAGCGACCGTGCTAAAGAGAAGCCCTCAACCTTCTCTGGAGGGATGAAGAGACGTCTGAACATTGCCTGCGCTATTATGCATCGTCCCAAGCTGATTATTATGGATGAACCTACCGTGGGGATTGATCCGCAATCTCGTAATCATATCCTTGAATCGGTTAAAGAGCTCAATCGACTCGGATCAACAGTTATTTATACCAGTCACTATATGGAGGAGGTTGCGGCCATTTGCGATCGGGTAGCCATTATGGATAAAGGGCATATCATTGCTTGCGGTACGGAAAAAGAACTGCGAGAACGCGTTGCCAAGGAAGAAAAAATCGTCATTAAAGCTGCTAATATCACCCCGGAGCTTGTTCAGGAGCTGACGCTTCACCCTAGAATTAGACGCGTAGAAGCAAAGGATGAAGTAGTCGAACTGTATCTGCCTTCTTCACAAGGGGAATTGCAGGACATCCTTTTTATTTTTGCCAAGCATAAGGGGATTATCGGCTCGCTAAATATTGAAGAACCTGATCTGGAGACGTTGTTTCTAAACTTGACCGGAAGGACCTTAAGAGATTAAAGGGGGGATTATTCTGATGAATACTTGGACGATTATGATCTATGAGCTGCGAAGACTATTTAGCTCACGTTCTATGATATTAAATATGTTTTTGCTGCCTCTGTTATTGATCTTTCTCTTAGGTGCTTCGCTCTCCGGTGTCGTTGGTGACAGAGGCTCCACTACTATTGATGTTGTGCGAGTGGCTGTTGTTAATCTTTCTGGCGAGGGCTATGAGAGCTCGGCGATGATGGATAGCTTTTTGAAGTCAACAGAGCTTAAGGATATCATTACTCCAGTTATGGTGGGTAGTCGAGAGGCGGCGGAAAGCGGTCTGCGAACAGGAAAATATGGTTATGCGGTTGTTGTTCCTCCAAGCTTTGATAGTAAGGTACAGAGCGGTGAAGCCGCACAGCTTGAATTTATACTGGGCCAAAAAAGTACAGATAACAGGGTGGCTGGGACGGTCTTCGATAATTTTCTGAGGAATCTTAATTATAAACAGTCTGTGGCGATGACACTGGGTCCAGAAGCTTTGAACGTTATGGCACCTAGCTCCACCAGTAATGAGCCTTCCGTAAAGCTTGGAGAACTGAGCGAGGGAGGGTATTCATATACTTCTTCCCAGTTCTATGCGGTGTCCATGATGCTGATGTTTTTGCTGTATAGCGGCTTGACGGTATGTACTTCTCTTTTTAATGAAAAAGAAAATCATACCCTTTTCCGGATAAATTCAATGCCAGTCAAAGGCTCAGAACTGTTTATTGGCAAAATGCTTGGTGTGGGTGTTGTAAGTATAGTACAGTGCGCAGCGATTATTATTCTGACGAATGTGCTGTTCGGCGTGAATTGGGGGAATCGCCCGGGCTTGTTACTCCTATTTTGCTTGCTGATGATTGTGGCTTCGATGACCTTATCTATCGTTATTTCTATGTTCAGCAAGACTGGAGCAAGCGCAAGAAGTGTGGTTACGGTACTCACTGTAAGCATGACCTTCATTAGCGGGGGAATGGCACCACTTCCAGAATCGTGGGTGAACTCTATAGGGGCATTTACGATTAATCATTGGGCAATGCAGGCTATTCTGAAAATGATGTTACATGCCGATATATCGCAAATCATGCCGAATTTGGGAGTGTTATCGCTGATCTGTCTAGTGTTGTCCAGTGCAGCGGCTATCTCGTACCGGAAGGTGGGTTATCATGGATAAAATCTTAACGATTGCCTGGAACATGGTGAAACGAACCATTGGTACTAGGAAGGGGGTGCTCATCTATATTCTGCTTCCTTGTATTGTACTTGCAGGTATTGTTTCCGTTACTGGAACGATGGGAGAGAACCCAGCTGTTGTGCTGTATTCGAATATGGATAACGGGGCAGCAGGTAAGCATTTGCTCACTGAACTAAAGAATTCCGGAGAATATAAATTTGTAGAAAAGACTGATGAGACTGCTTTAAGAGAAGGCGTAGTCGATCAGAATGGAGAAGCGGGGATTCTAATTCCAGCAGGCTTCACTTCGGCACTACTTGCTGGAGAAGAGCCACAAATTAGTGTGTATGAGCTGAAGACGAATGAAACTTCCGTTATGATTAAATTAAAAGCGAGCGCAATTGCTGATGAAATGAGGAGTACAGCTGCGATTATAGGGGCAGTTAATAACGGATCTAACGACGTTGACGCACAGTTTACTACGGTTATGCAAAGAGCGGAACAGCACAGTATAGGCAGCATTCGAACTGATTATAATTTATATCCTCGGGAGGGATTGGGTGTCGTTACGGGCTTAACGCTAATGTTTCTCATGAGCCTGGTCACGAGCTCTGTGTCTTTGATTATGGATGATCGGAAAGGCCGGACGATGATGCGAATGTTCAGTGCTCCGGTTCGTTCTTACGAGATTGCTATTGGTAATTTTCTGGGTAGCTTCATGGTCGGACTGATTCAGATCGTCGTAGTGCTCGCCTTAGGTCTCTGGGTGCTGCACTATGATTATGAAGTTCCAATCTATCTATATTTCCTTGTTCTTGCTGCATTTATGCTGGTGTCTATGGGGATCGCGAGTACAGTGGCAGGATTAATTCGTAATCCTAATAATGCTGGTATGCTGAATTCCCTTATTATCACACCGACTTGTATGCTTGGCGGCTGCTTTTGGCCTTTATCCATTATGCCGGACTATATGCAGAAGGCGGCTAACTTTGTTCCGCAAAAATGGGCCATCCAAGCGGTCGACATCGCTGCAACCGGTGGGGGCTGGAATGAGTTGTGGTTACCCTTTGCCATCTTAGGTCTTATGGCTGCTGTGCTACTGGCGATTGGTTCTGCCATTCTCCGCCCAAGTGAAGCGGGAATTAATGCTTAGAAAGCATAAGGCTAGATATTCATAGCTTGGGCTGTTACCTTCAGGTACAATAATAGGTATCAAATGTATTTGATTCTTATTATGTACAATAGAGGACATTTCTAGGAGGATGAACAGATGAGCAGCAATAAATTGGCTTGGACATGGCGGGTGAAGGAAGAATGTCTGGAAGAGTATGTTGCGATGCATTTAAATCCTTGGCCAGAAGTTTTGGAGGAGCACAGTAAAGCTGGTATTTCTAACTACTCCATCTTTCAGAATGGTAATCAATTTTTTTATTGCTTTGAATGTGAGGATACGGAAGCGGCTTTCGATTACATTGCTAAAAGTGACGCCTGCAACCGATGGAATGCCATTACTTCAAAGATGGTTGAAGGTTCATTTGATTTCAATGATGAGGTGCCGATGTTGCCTTTACGTGAAGTGTTCTATCTAAAATAGTGAAGCTGATTCTTTATTAACTAAAATTTGCATAAGGTAAAATATCGGCGTATCTTGTTTACAGTCTTTTATATTACGGTTATAATATATTTAATATTGTTTAATTGAATAATTTTTTGTTTTTTGGAGGAGCCTGTCAACAAGGGCTCCTCTTTGTCTTTTTTTGGCTTGGAGATGTCCCTGGTTGGCAGTTCTTATATACAACAAGGGAGTGGATGAAACATGGAGTTTGTTCTATATCTTATGCTGATTATACTATTCACCAAGCTAGCTGGTGATTTATCTGTACGACTGGGACAACCATCGGTACTGGGTAAGCTAATTGTCGGTATTATACTGGGTCCTGCGGTACTGGGTTGGATTCAAAATGGAGAGTTTATTCATTATTTTTCGGAGATCGGTGTGCTATTGTTAATGTTTATAGCAGGGCTTGAGACTGATCTGGATCAACTGCGCAAGAACTGGAAGTCAGCTTTCGCAGTAGCCGTCGGAGGTATTATTTTACCTTTTCTAGGTGGATTCGCCATCGGAGAAATGTTTGGTTTTGCTTATCATAATGCTATGTTTATGGGTGTCATTCTTAGTGCAACTTCGGTCAGCATATCGGTTCAGGTACTGAAGGATATGAATAAGTTGAATACACGTGAAGGTTCTACCATTCTAGGAGCCGCTGTAGTCGATGATATTCTGGTTGTTATTTTGCTCGCTGTATTAATGAGTTTTTTCGGCACAGGAGAATCAGTGTCCATTGGTCTTTTAATTACGAAAAAAGTGTTGTTCTTCGCTGTAGCGCTTGTTGTGGGTTGGTTCGTTGTGCCGCGGGTTATGAAATGGATGGCTCCGTTAAAGGTGACAGAGGCTGTTATTGCAGCGGCGCTAATGATTTGCTTTGCGTTCGCGTATTTTGCTGAAATTATGGGGATGGCAGGCATCATCGGTGCTTTTGCAGCTGGGATTGCTATTTCACAAACCTCCTTTAAGCACACTGTGGAATCTAAGCTTGAGCCTATTGCCTATTCGATTTTTGTTCCGGTCTTCTTTGTCAGTATCGGACTTAATGTTTCCTTTGAAGGGGTTGGCAGTCAACTAGGATTCGTCCTCTTGTTGACGGTGATTGCCATTCTGACCAAGTTGTTTGGTGGCGGTCTGGGTGCGCGTCTTACAGGTTTTAATAACCATTCGTCGCTTATTATTGGTTCAGGGATGATTTCGCGGGGTGAGGTTGCATTGATCATCGCGGCAACAGGTCTGCAAAGCGGATTGTTGCAGCAGCAGTACTTTACTTCGGTCATTATTGTTGTCATTGTAACAACACTTGTAACACCACCACTCTTAAAATATATGTTCCGCGATCCAGTGCGCGCTAAACAAAAATAATAATCATAGCAAAAGGGTGTCTCGAAAGCCATTTTACATGGCTTTTGGGGTGCTCTTTTTTTGTTTGCTCTAATTCCCTATCCTTCGGAAGGAGAAAGCCCCCCGTCTTAAGACTGAGTATAAAACCAGCCGTAGGGCTGTTTTGACTTCGACCAAAAATGTCTAAACTAAATCTCGGGATGGAAAATAATACATAATGGGGCAGTCATAAGAGGAGTACCAGAAATATACGGGGTGGAAGGGGAAACGATAATGAAATGGTTAACCAAATGGTCGTTCGGTAACAAGGCGGCGGTAGGGCTTTTAGTGGTAATGGCGCTTGTAGTGGGAGGGCTGAGCTACACTTCGCTACCGATGGAATTTATGCCAGAGGCAGATAATCCGCAAGTGACTGTAACGGTGCTCGGTCCGGGTCAGGATGCCCATGCGATGGAGACGAAGGTTACGAAGCCGATTGAGGCTGGGGCCGCATTTGTTAAGGGAAAGAAAGAAATACTGTCCACTTCCGGAGACGGATACGCACAGGTGAATATTTTTTATGACTCAAAAACAAATATGAAGGATGCAGCTGGGGAGGTGCAAAAGGTTGTAGATTCGTTGCAGTTCCCTGAAGGTGTGATGGCCCCTTTTGTACTTCAACTGAATACTTCCATGATTCCTGTGTCGCAGGTCACCCTTTCGTTTGACGAAGGTCTGACTAAAGAAAACCTTAAGCTTGCGGAAGAAACGATCATTCCAGAGATGCAACAAGCAGAAGGTGTAGCCAACGTCGCCTTATATGGGAAAGTAACTCCGCAAGTGCGGGTGAAGCTAGATCCAAAATTAATGGCTGAGAAAGGAATTACGACACCTCAAGTACTAGGGTTACTTCAGGGACGTAATGTATCGGCATCCCTTGGAGAGCAGACGATTGGTGGTCAGACAGGTAACGTTAATGTGGTTTCTACAATTGATAGTATCGATACTCTAAAAAAGCTACCCGTATCCTCGGGTGTTAAGCTACAGGATATTGCTGTCATCGAATTGAAGGAAGATCAAGAGAGCGTTAGCCGCTCGAATGGGAAAGATGTTCTTTTCGCCATAGTAACCAAAGAAGCTAATGCGAATGCAGTAAGTGTCGGAGATCATATACAGGATACCGTAGCACATATTAACAAAACCATTCCAAATGCAGAGGCAGCGGTCGTATTCAGCACATCAGATATGGTGGTTACCTCTGTGAATAGTATGATGCGTGAAGTATTGCTGGGCGCATTGTTCGCGACGATCGTAATTTTACTGTTCCTACGCAACCTGCGGGCAACACTGATTACGGCGGTTTCTATTCCGCTTTCACTAGCGGTTACCTTATATCTGCTTGATATATCCGGCATAAGTCTGAATATTATTACGCTCGGTGGCGTGGCTGTTGCGGTCGGTCGCTTGGTTGATGATAGTATCGTAGTGATTGAGAACATTTACCGTAGGCTGCAAAAAGAACCCTTCTCCCGTGAAATGATTATAAGCGCAACTGGGGAAGTGGCTAGAGCGATTACTTCATCTACGATTGCAACGGTAGCGGTATTTCTGCCGATGGGTCTTCTGCGTGGTAGTTTACAGGCGTTCCTACTTCCGTTTGCCTTAACGGTCACGTATTCACTGTTAACTTCACTCGTTGTAGCTTTGACGGTGGTTCCGCTGTTAAGCTCATGGCTGCTGAGAAGAACTTCAATGAAAGAACACGAGCCGTCTAAATGGTTCACCCGATTCCTCGATTGGAATTTGCGCCGGAAATGGATAACTTTATCGCTAGGTCTTCTCCTTCTGATTGGCTCCATCGCTGCTTACGTGACTATGCCAAAAGGCGCGCTTGATGCTTCAGATGCCAGCTATGTCTCTGTTCAGTTGAATTATCCGAAGGATGTTCCTGTTAAAGAGATTTTAGAAAAAGGAAAGCAGTTAGAGCAAGATTTGATGAAACAGCCTGAAGCGGAAACGGTGATCATGCAATCAGGGAACAGTGCAGATGCGGCCCAGTGGGGGTCCGTCAGCTCGGAGACCTTAGTGGACTATACCGTTGTGATGAAAAAAGGTGCGGATGCGCAAGGCTTCATCGATCATGTCCGTGATGTGAAGGATTCCTACGCTGGGGCAACACTTGTTGCTAATCAAATGAGTATGATGGGTTCAAGCTCCACTAGCGAATATATTGATATCGTGGGTGATAATCTTACAGATATTACTGCTGTTGCAGCAGAAGTTACGAATAAGTTGAAGACTGTGGAGGGTATTCAGAAGGTCAGTAGCAATATGGAGGATACCAAACCTGTCTTTACATTTAAGGTAGATCCAGCACAGACCAATGCACAAGAAATTACCATGCAATTGTCGGCTATGCTGAATCCGATCCCTATGGGGCAAATCGAACTGGACGGTACACCTGCAGGAGTAGTGTTAGATCCTATGACTGAGCCTAAGACAGAGCAAGATTTAAAGGCAATGACGCTCATGACTGCTGAAGGTCCAAAGCCGTTGTCTCAACTAGCAACCTATGAGGTTCGGAATGAACCAGCACTATTGTTCCATAAAGATGGGAAGCCATATGCGAGAATTACAGCGGAAGTGGATCCGAAGAAGGTGTCTGAAATCGGAGCGGATATTAAAAAGCAAACCGATAGCCTTACCCTTCCGAAGGGTGTCACCTTATTTGCAGGCGGAGCCTCGGTTGATCAGTCAGAGGATTTCGCTGACCTTGGTATGACAGCGCTGATCTCCATCGGGTTGGTGTATCTGATCATGGTCCTCACCTTCAAAACCCTTCGTGCTCCGCTGGCAATCATGTTCTCCTTGCCTTTGGCTGCGATTGGGGCGATTGTTGGACTGATCGTATCCGGCGTAACACCTGATTTCACTGCCCTGTTCGGGGCTCTGATGCTAATTGGTATCGTCGTCACGAATGCGATTGTGCTTATCGACCGTATTAAGCAGAATGAAACGCATATGGGTATTCGCGAAGCCATTCTGGAAGCGGCTGGAACACGGATGCGCCCGATACTGATGACGGCTATTGCTACCATTTGTGCCATGACTCCACTGCTGTTCGGCCATGCCGAGATGGGCAGCATCGTCTCGCAAAGCTTGGCGATTGTGGTCATCGGTGGCTTGACCGCGGCAACGCTGCTTACGCTGGTCGTGGTTCCAGCGATTTACGAGCTGTTCTACTTCCGTAAATCGGCTAAGGAGCGCAAAGGCGTGGCGAAAGTAGAAACTCCGACGCATGGTGCGTAATATCAAAAAGTTATAGTGATAAACAACTGAAACAGGCCCTTCTCAGACATTTTAAATGATGCTGGGAAGGGCCTTATTATTTAGAAAATGAGAATTTACTTGCGTATTTGGACAGTGGGACGAAGACAAGGAGAATATCACAACTCCAGATTTTTGCGAAGGTGCAGGTCGAGTAGATCATAGTGTTGATTTTAATTCGTATAGAAAAAAGCAGGCCGACGATAACTGTATCGTGGCTTGCTTTTTTAATACTGCTCATTAGCTGTTAACCGCAAGAACAATTCAATACCGGCTTACGTGCGGCCTGTGTCTCATCTAATCGGCTGATCTCTGTGGTATGTGGTGCGTTGATTACGATCTCCGGTGTCTCCTGCGCTTCTTTCACGATCTGGATCATCGTATCGATGAAGCCATCGAGCGTTTCTTTACTTTCGGTTTCCGTCGGTTCGATCATCATGCATTCCTCTACAGTCAGAGGGAAGTACACGGTTGGCGGATGGTAGCCGAAGTCGAGTAATCGTTTAGCAACGTCTAAGGTGCGTACACCATACTGCTTGAGGTTTTTGCCGGACATTACGAATTCATGTTTACATACGCCCGGATATGGGATTTCAAAATACGGCGCCAGACGGTGCATCATATAGTTCGCATTCAGCACGGCATTTTCGGATACCTCACGCAGTCCGTCTGGGCCATAGGTGCGGATATAGGCGTAGGCACGGACCAGAATACCAAAATTGCCGTAAAAAGCTTTCACGCGTCCAATGGATTCAGGTCCGCCGAAGTCGAGTGAGAAGCTATTATCTTCGTTTTTTACCACAGTTGGTTGTGGTAGGAACGGAATCAGGATGGATTTTACGCCGACAGGTCCGGCTCCTGGGCCACCACCGCCGTGCGGGGTGCTCATTGTCTTATGCAGGTTCAGATGCACAACATCAAAGCCCATGTCGCCAGGGCGGGTAATGCCCATAATGGCATTGGAGTTCGCTCCATCGTAATAGAGTAAGCCGCCTGCTTCGTGCACGATTTCGGCGATCTCAACGATTTGGGTTTCGAACAAGCCGAGCGTGCTTGGATTGGTCAGCATTAATGCGGCAGTATCGCTACCGACTGCTGCCCGCAGTGCTTCAAGATCAACCATCCCTTTATCTGTGGATGGGATCGTGATCGTTTCAAGTCCAGCTGCTGAAGCACTAGCAGGATTGGTGCCGTGTGAGGAATCCGGCACGATAACCTTCGTGCGGGTCTCGCCGCGGCTTTCATGGTAGGCGCGGATCATCATGAGACCAGTCCATTCACCATGAGCACCTGCGGCAGGCTGTAAAGATACAGCATCCATGCCGGTTAGTGTAGACAAGTCATTTTGCAGGGTATACATTAATTCCAGTGCGCCTTGAATGCTTTCTTCTGGCTGGTAAGGGTGGATCTTAGCTAGGCCTACGATGCGGGCAACATCTTCGTTAATCTTCGGATTGTATTTCATCGTGCATGAACCGAGTGGATAGAAGCCGTTATCTACCCCAAAGTTGCGACGTGACAAGGAAGTGTAGTGGCGAATGACATCCACTTCCGATACTTCTGGAAGCACGAGGGGTTCGCTACGGAGTAATCCTGATGGAATCAGAGATTCTAAGCTTTCTTCCTGCGGCACATCGCACAGTGGCAAAGAATAGGCCGAACGGCCGGGACGGCTTAATTCAAAAATTAGACTTTGCTCCGGTTTCATAAACAGCCCTCCAGTGCGCTAGCGAATTGGTCGATTTCGTTTTTGCTTCTTTTTTCCGTAACGGCTACTAGCATATGTCCAGCAAGTTCAGGATAATCACGGCCCAGATCATAACCGCCTAAATAACCTTCCTTCAGCAGCTTCGAATTAATTGCACTTACGCTGCTTCCTTCCGGAAGCTTCACGACAAACTCGTTAAGGAATGGGGAGGAAAAGGTAAGTTCAGCCCCTGTCAGTTCGCTTAGTTTATTAGCGGCGTAATGGCTTTTACGAATGTTCAGCTCGCCTACTTCACGCATCCCTTCTTTACCCATTACGGACAGGTAGACGGATGCGCAGAGTGCGAGCAGCGCCTGATTGGAGCAAATATTCGATGTCGCTTTTTCACGACGGATATGCTGTTCACGAGCTTGGAGTGTCAGAACGAAGCCGCGTTTACCGTTACGGTCAACAGTTTGACCAACGATACGACCTGGCATGCGGCGCATTAAATGCTCTGCTACAGCGAAGAATCCACAGGTTGGACCGCCGAGGGAAGCTGGAATACCGAGTGGCTGAGCGTCACCGACTACGATGTCGGCTCCGAGCTTGCCTGGTGTTTCTAGTACGCCAAGAGCGATCGGATTTGCACTGACGACGAACAACCCTTTAACAGCATGGATCAGCGGCTCAACGGAGCTAAGATCTTCGATGCTGCCAAAGAAGTTAGGCGATTGCATCAGTACTGCAGCCGTATCACCATCAATGGCCTCAGCAAGCTTAGCCTGATCGGTAACACCGTCTTTATAGTCAATCTCCACTACCTCAAGACCCCAAGCATTAGCCGATGTGCGTAACACTTGGCGCGCTTCAGGATGAACGGTGCGGGAGACAATTAATTTTTTGCGTTTGGTAGCACCAGCTGCGAGGACGGCTGCTTCGGATAATGCGGTTGCGCCATCATACATGCTGGCATTGGCTACTTTCATACCGGTTAGTTCGCAAATGTAGGATTGGAATTCGAAGATCGCTTGCAGTTCGCCTTGGCTGATCTCCGGTTGATAAGGGGTGTAAGCAGTGTAGAATTCTGAACGGGAAATGACATGGTTGATCACCACAGGGATGTGATGGTCGTATAATCCGGCGCCGAGGAAGCTGGCATGTGAATCGAAGTCGGCATTTCGGTCAGCGAGACCTTTCATGTGACGTAGCAGGGCGTACTCATCGAGTGGTTCAGACATCGGCATAGTGCCTTGATAACGGACGGCTTCAGGAATATCGGAGAACAGCTCATCTATGGACTGAATCCCGACGGTTTCCATCATCTCTACGCGGTCCTGTGCTGTCATGGGCAGATAACGGTGCTTCATTAAGGTTTCACTCCTTGGCTTTTTTAAAATATAAGAAAGTACAATTTTCACGTTATACTTTATCCTTTTATTTCTCGCTTAAAAGTTCACCGTCCTAATATGGACGCTAAAGGCGTTTATACTTGTAAAAAGGGGCCTTAATCACGACAGCTTTAAGCTGCTTGCCACGTATCTCTACGAAAACCTCTGTGCCTATTTCACTGTAAGCTGTATCAAGCAAAGCTAATCCCAGGTTGCGTTTCAGCGTTGGAGATTGGGTTCCGGTTGTGACCTCTCCGATTTTGATGCCGTCCGCATAGACTGGGTAATGGGAGCGTGGAATGCCTCGATCAATCATTTCTAGACCGACAAGACGGCGGGGGAGACCCGCTTCTTTTTGCTGTATCAACGCATCGCGTCCGATGAAATCCGCTTTGTCCAGCTTCACGAAGAACTGTACTCCAGCTTCAAGAGGCGTGATGTCAGCCGACAGCTCCTGACCGTACAGTGGCAATTTTGCCTCGAAACGAAGCGTATCCCGTGCGCCCAGTCCAGCAGGTGTTAATCCGTGAGGAGAGCCAGCTGCGAGAAGGCCGTTCCATAACGTTGCTGCCACATCCAGCGGAGCGTAAATTTCGAAGCCATCTTCACCGGTATAACCCGTACGGGAGATCAGTACTTCTACACCGCAGACGGTTGCGCGTTCGATGAAGTGGAAAGGCTTGAGCGTTGAGATCGGTGCATCAGTAACTTCTGCGAGTATGGTCTCTGCCAGCGGACCTTGCAAGGCGAGCAAAAGCGTCTCGTCAGAGACATTAGTGAGTGTGACTTCACCGAATTCAGAGGTCAGATGTTCTTGCAGCCATTGGAAGTCCTTATCGATGTTGGAGGCATTTACGACAAGCATATAACGGCCTTCACTTAGTCGATACACGAGTAAATCGTCGACCACCCCGCCGTTTGGATAACAGAGCAGCGTATATTGTGCCGCACCATCGGTAAGGCGGCTGACATCGTTGGTCGTCATTTTTTGTAAGAAGGCTTCAGCGCCGCTTCCGATCACCATGAATTCACCCATATGCGATACATCGAACAGTCCAGCCTGCTGGCGAACAGCCTCATGCTCCTTCACGATACCTGTAAACTGTACTGGCAGCTCCCAGCCGCCAAAATCAATGCACCTGGACTCCGCATAAGCGGAATAGAGATCATAAAAAGGCGTTCTTTTCAAAGCATCCATGTCGTCACTCCCCTAGTCTGATTACATACGAAAAAAAGGACAGGCAGAAGCAATCATGCATAAATGCACTAATCGCTTTCTGCTCTGTCCTTTGTACCTGAGAGTTACCCTGCGTAACTAACATGCAAGTTTCCCCGTTGGTGACCTGACGCACTCAGCCTCGCGTCTGATGCTCTCCAGAGGTACGTCCGACAAAGGTCCTTTTGCCTGAGAGATTCACCCCTGTTAGGGCTTACTCCTTCGGCGCCGTCTTCAAGTGAGACAGTCTCTCCCTATGCCATCATCCGCAACTGTATTTGTTTCAAATATAAGAAAGTATATGTTTCACATTATACATTATCCTTATATTTCTTCGAGAAACGGTTATCGTCTATAAAAAGACGACATCGTCGTTTCTTCTTGTATGTCTCCATTAAACGGGTATAGGAGGGCGCTGTCAACAAGAAAAAGTCAAAAAAACGACAAATTTATTTTGCTTTTAGTAATATTGACATTATGCTCCGCGATCACTTAGGCTATAACTAAATTTAGAATTCCAATTTGGAAATGAGGCGGCTTGAAATGAGTGAAGTTTTAGATAACCTTCTTTACAGCGAAGAGCATGAGTGGGCACAGCAAGTGGAAGGACGCGTAGTACGTGTTGGGATTACGGATCATGCTCAGCATTTGTTAGGCGATATCGTATTTGTGGAATTTCCAGAAGTGGGTTCGGCCATTTCAGCTGGCGACAGCGTAGGCAGTATTGAATCCGTTAAGACCGTATCGGAACTGTATTCACCCGTCTCAGGGACGGTTACCAAGATTAATGACGGTTTAGAAGCTAGTCCAGAACTGATCAACGATAAGCCTTATGGCGAGGGTTGGATTTTTGAAATTGAAGTGGACGGAGAGTATGCTGATGCTGTAAAAGGACTGCTAGATGCAGCTGGATATCGTGCATTGGTAGGGGAGTAATTCTAAAATTTTTCTGAATATTAAATTCACCGAATGTGATATTTATAGCAGCAAGTTTCCGTTTTTGGGGACTTGCTGTTTGGTGTTTTTATATAGATAGTGGTGGTGAATTTTTGAGTTAAATCCTGGGACTGTTTGGAATTATGGAAAACCTCCCTTATTTTAGACGAGTATAGCGTGACACTAAGGGTTTTAGGGTATTCCTCCCTAAAATTTCAGTGAAAAGCGCTATTTCTGACTAAATAGGGTATTAATCAGGGAGGAATTCCCTAATTCTGCGCCTGGACAAGGGAATAGGCAGATAATCAGGGAGTATTTCCGTAATAAATAGTGGTGGGCTCATTTTGGTATGTTGATAAGCAGATTCGCTCCCGCACAGGCCTAGCTATTGTAACTAGCTCTGAGTAAAACATTTTTTAGGCACCCTCTTGAAGTTGACGAAGCACAATGATCTCTACACGGCGGTTCTTTTGCTGCCCTGCTGCCGATGTATTATCCGCGGTGGGCTGGGTATCAGCATAACCTGCGTATTGAAAATTGTCGGGATTCAATCCCTCCCGATCTAAGAAAAAGCGAAGCACTGACAGCGCACGAGCACCAGACAGCTCCCAGTTGTCGTTATAGTGAGAAGCCGAAGATACTGGCGTATTGTCGGTATGTCCTTCAATGCTGATCTTTGCGCCGATATCGCTGAATAAGCCAGATAACTGCTGAAGAGCAGGCAGGGCTGGAGACTTCAGGTCTGCCTTACCTATAGCGAAGAGAAAACGGTCACTTAGTGTGATTTCTATCCCCTGCGGTTTGTCGGCAACAAAAATTTGTTCTCCGAGATTATTTTCCTCTACATAGTTCGTAATCACACCCATTAATTCAGCAAGTTTAGCCTCTTGTTCTCGAAAAGCAAGTTCACGTGCCGAAGGTGTTTCGTTCTCCGTTTGTTCAGCAGATCCATCATTCGGTCTCGCAGTTGCAGCTGCATTCCCATTCCCGTCTGTACTTTCCGGTTTGTTCTCAGTTGATTTCCCAGCATCTAAAATGCCGTTCCCACCCTCAAGGACAGTGCTGCCAGATTTGAAGGTCTCGGATAACGAGCCTGTCACGATGTTATATTTGTCAGTATCCAGGCTGCTCATCGCATACAATATAACGAAAAAAATAAGTAAAAGTGTAATTAGATCAGCATAAGTAATCATCCAACGGTCGCGGCTTTCCCGAGTCTCTACACGCCGCTTGCGCCGGTCTCTTTGTCTCATAGAAGACCTCTAGTTTCCGCACGGTCATTCGTGTCCGTGTCTGAGATGAATGAGTTCAGTTTTTTACGCACCAGCAAGGGGTGATCCCCGTTCTGCAAAGAAAGAATGCCGACGAGCAGCATTTCCATACTATGTAGCTGGCTTTGACTGCGGGATTTGATTTTGGAAGCGATGGGTAAAAATATTAAATTAGCGATGGCAACACCGTACAGTGTTGCGGTAAATGCCACTGCGATAGATGTGCCCAGATTTGACGGATCTGTAAGGTTGCCAAGTACACGGATGAGGCCCATCACCGTCCCGATAATTCCCATCGTTGGTGCATAACCACCTGCAGCTTCAAAAATCTTAGCATAGTTCTCATGCTTCAATTCTTTAGCATCCATTTCTAATTCAAGAATCTGTCTTACCTGCTCAGGATCAGTACCGTCCACAATAAGAAGTAGACCTTCACGTGTAAAAGGGTCCGGATGTTCTTCAGCTTGTTTTTCTAACATTAGAACGCCGCCGCGACGGGCCACGGTTGCCATTGCAATGAGTTCTTCTGCTTTTTCTACATCACGATCAGGGTTGCTACCGAAAGCCATGCGTAATGCTGTTGGAATGGAGCGCAGCTTAGATGCCGGGAAACTGATCATAACGGCGGCAAACGTACCCCCGAACACAATCAAAGCTGCATTAAGCTGCAGCAGTCCTGAGAGGCTTCCGCCTTCCCAGAGATAGCCGCCGATTAACGCAGCCAGTCCAGCCAATAGGCCGATTATTGAGGTAATATCCATGCTTCAAGCTCCTAACATTTCTATGTATTATGGTTTGCAACGATCTAGTCAACACTGTATAATGAACGGGAACACATATTCTTATCTTCCATATTTTTTAATTATAAGAAAGTATAAGTTTCACGTTATACTTTAATCCTTATAATTCTCGCACAAACGCTTAACGTCTTTTAGAGACGTCAAGGGCGTTTTAGCTTGCCATCGTATGGAGAGAGAACATTCAGACAACAATTATAATATATTAATCTAGTTTAGACGATAGAGGGGAGACGGGCAAATGAGTGATATTGTCGTCAGTACAAAGACTTTTGAATTGGAGTCCGAGTATACACCCCAGGGCGATCAGCCTCATGCCATAGAGGAATTACTACAAGGCATCCGGCAGGGCAAGAAGCACCAGACGCTGCTGGGCGCGACGGGTACGGGGAAGACGTTTACCGTTGCACAAGTTATTTCCAAATTAAACCGCCCGACGTTAGTTATTGCGCACAACAAGACTTTGGCTGCCCAACTGGCGAGTGAGTTTAAGGAGTTTTTTCCGCATAATTCGGTAGACTATTTCGTCAGCTACTACGACTATTACCAACCAGAGGCGTATATTCCCTCCTCCGATACTTATATCGAGAAAGACTCCAGTATTAATGAAGAGATTGATAAATTGCGCCACTCCGCAACGAGCTCCTTGTTCGAACGGCGTGACGTTATTATTGTGGCGAGTGTGTCTTGTATTTACGGCCTCGGTTCGCCGATGGAATACGGAAGCTTGCTTTTGTCATTGCGGGTAGGGATGGAGAAGCCTCGAAATGAGATTTTGAGCAGGCTAGTGGATATCCAGTACCAGCGTAATGATATCAATTTTGTACGCGGAACCTTCCGTGTACGTGGTGACGTGGTTGAGATTTTCCCGGCATCTCAGGGTGAGCATGCTATTCGGGTCGAATTGTTCGGTGATGAAATTGAGCGAATTACTGAGATTGATGTACTGACGGGTGAATTGATCGGGGAGCGCGATCATGTTGCTATTTTCCCGGCGTCTCACTTTGTTACCAAGGAAGAAACGATGCGAGTGGCACTGGTCAACATTGAAAAAGAGCTGGAAGACCGCTTAACGGTTCTTCGTGACGCAGGTAAGCTTCTTGAAGCTCAGCGTCTGGAACAGCGGACACGTTATGATATTGAGATGATGAAAGAAGTGGGCTTCTGTTCTGGGATTGAGAACTATTCCGGACCGCTCACCTTCCGTAAACCAGGGGCAACTCCGTATACATTAATGGATTATTTTCCGGATGATATGCTGATCATTATTGATGAGTCCCATGTAACACTTCCGCAGATTCGGGCGATGTATAATGGTGACCGGGCGCGTAAGACGGTACTGGTAGAGCATGGTTTCCGTTTGCCGTCTGCGCTGGATAACCGTCCACTCCAGTTCGAGGAATTCGAAGAAAAGGTGAAGCAGATCGTATATGTTTCAGCGACACCAGGACCCTATGAAATGGAGCACTGCGACACCATGGTGCAGCAGATTATCCGGCCTACAGGTCTTTTGGATCCGATCATTGAGGTTCGTCCTACAGAGGGACAAATCGATGACTTGATTAGTGAAATTCGTGATCGGGTGGAACGAGACGAACGCGTACTCGTCACAACGTTGACGAAGAAGATGTCGGAGGATCTGACGGATTACTTTAAGGAAATTGGGATTAAGGTTCGTTATATGCACTCTGATATCAAAACGCTGGAGCGGATGGCGATCTTACGTGATCTTCGTCTTGGTACATTCCATGTTTTGGTAGGGATTAACCTGCTAAGAGAAGGTCTTGACCTCCCGGAAGTATCGCTGGTCGCTATTCTCGATGCGGATAAAGAGGGCTTCCTTCGTTCCGAACGCTCCCTAATTCAGACGATTGGTCGTGCGGCCCGTAACTCCGAGGGTCGTGTAATCATGTACGGTGATCGAATCACTGATTCGATGGAGAAGGCGATGAGCGAAACGTCGCGTCGTCGCGCCATCCAGATCGCCCATAATGAGAAACACGGCATTACCCCAACCACCATTAATAAAAAGGTGCGTGACATCATCGAGGCTACGAAGGTTGCCGAGACTAAAGCGGATTACCTCACGGGTGTTGGTGGCAAGATGAATAAGAAAGAGAAACAAAGCCTAATCCAGCGTCTGGAAGCCGAGATGAAGGACGCTGCGAAGAACCTGCAATTCGAACGCGCGGCAGAGCTGCGTGACGCCTTGTTGGAGCTTCGGGCCGAGTAATAAACCTTAAATGAATCACCGATATTTAGAATAAGTAATTGAACGGTGCTGTCCTGGCCGTTCTTTTTGAATAAATAGATGGACGCGCATCCCGTAGGGACAGTGCCCTGCAATGCTTTTGGCACTTACGCGTATCCCGTAGGGACAGCGTTTCGCAACGCTATAGCAGTTGCGGTAATTTCGCACTTTCCGCTCTTAGCTAGTGTGCGCCTAACGACCAAGCGGTCCCGTAGGGATAAGCGATCCGAACGTCGTAGTCACTAAGTCCCGTCCCACCAATCTCCTTCGCCCAAAAATGCGGGTGTCCAGAGGGTGCAACCCTTGGGGCCCTCCCTTGGAAGGGAGGGTTTGGGAGGGATCGAAAACGCTTTTAATAAAGCTCTGAAATTGTTAAAGTTTTGATATTTGATTCATTAAGGAGAGGTTCCGTTGGCGAACGATAATATTGTAATTAAAGGCGCGAGAGCGCACAATCTCAAAAACATCGATGTGACGATTCCACGTGACCGTTTCGTCGTGCTGACGGGGCTGAGCGGCTCGGGTAAGTCTTCGCTTGCATTTGATACGATTTATGCTGAAGGACAGCGGCGTTATGTTGAATCCTTGTCAGCTTATGCTCGTCAGTTCTTGGGCCAAATGGAGAAGCCGGATGTGGATTCGATAGACGGATTATCTCCGGCAATCTCTATTGATCAAAAGACAACAAGTCGCAACCCGCGCTCCACAGTTGGTACGGTTACTGAGATCTATGACTATTTGCGGTTGCTTTTCGCACGGATCGGTCACCCTCATTGTCCAGAGCACGGAATTGAGATTACTTCCCAGACCGTTGAACAAATGGTAGACCGGATTATGCAGTATCCTGAGAAGACTCGTTTGCAAATCCTAGCGCCTATCATTTCAGGGCGTAAAGGGGAACACAAAGGACTTTTCACAGACATTTCTAAGCAAGGGTTCGTACGTGTGCGTGTGGACGGTGAGCTAAGAGATCTGTCTGAGGATATTGAACTTGAGAAGAATAAAAAACACACCATAGAAGTTGTTGTGGACCGGATTGTCGTTAAAGATGATATGGAGACCCGGCTGACGGATTCATTGGAGACGGCGCTTAAGCTTTCGGGCGGTAAAATCCTTGTGGATATCATCGGTCAGGAAGAGCTGCTGTTCAGTTCAAACTTTGCTTGTCCGATTTGTGGTTTTAGTATTGAAGAGCTGGCACCACGTATGTTCTCATTCAACAGTCCGTTTGGAGCCTGTACAGAGTGCGACGGACTTGGTATGAAGATGGTGGTCGATCCAGACCTGCTTATTCCTGATGCTGAGAAATCCATTGAAGAGGGTGCTTTTTTAGCTTGGACTGGAAGTACCTCTAATTACTATCCGCAATTTCTGAAGTCCGTGTGTGAGCATTTTAATATTCCACAGAACGTTCCAGTGAGCAGTTTAACACCTGATCATATGAATAAACTACTGCATGGTACAGGTAGCGAGAAGGTTCGCTTCAAATATGAGAATGATTTTGGACAAAAGAAAGATGCGATGGTTGCTTTTGAAGGGATTATTCCGAATCTGGAGCGTCGTTACCGGGAGACCGCATCTGACGGTATTCGTGAATTTATCGAAGGATTTATGAGTGCTAAGCCTTGTCATGTCTGTAAGGGTAAACGTCTGAAGAAAGAAATTTTGGCGGTTACGATCAACGAACAAAATATTTCGGATATTACCGATCTCTCGATTGGTGACTGTCAGCATTGGTTTGAAGAAATAAAGTTAAGTGAGAAAGAGACAGCTATCGCCAATCTCATTCTTAAGGAAATCTGCAATCGTCTGGGGTTCCTGGTGAATGTCGGATTGGACTATTTGACACTTAGCCGCGCAGCAGGCTCACTGTCTGGTGGTGAAGCGCAGCGTATTCGTTTGGCCACTCAGATCGGTTCCAGTTTGATGGGTGTACTGTACATTCTGGATGAGCCAAGTATTGGTCTGCATCAACGGGATAATGATCGCCTGATCTCTACGCTTGCTCATATGCGTGACCTAGGCAATACGTTGATTGTTGTAGAGCATGACGAAGATACGATGATGGCAGCGGACTATATTATTGATATCGGACCGGGTGCGGGTATTCATGGTGGACAAGTTATGGCGCAAGGAACACCGGAAGAGATTATGAAAGATCCGAATTCTTTAACCGGTGAATATTTGAGCGGTCGTAAGTTTATTCCAGTTACCACTAAGCGTCGTGCTACCGATGATCGTTGGATAGAAATTCGTGGCGCTAAAGAGAATAACCTGAAAAATGTGAATGTGAAGATTCCATTAGGTGTGTTTACGGCGGTGACTGGTGTGTCGGGCTCCGGTAAATCTTCACTTATTAACGAAATTCTGTACAAGAGCTTGGCACGGCAGCTGAATAAGGCTGTGAAGGTGCGTCCGGGTCAGCACAAAGAAATTCGCGGCTTGGAAAATCTCGATAAGGTTATTGAAATCGACCAATCGCCAATTGGGCGTACACCACGTTCTAACCCAGCAACCTATACTGGCGTATTTGACGACATTCGTGATCTGTTCTCGAAGACGAATGAGGCAAAGGTACGGGGGTTCCAAAAGGGACGCTTTAGCTTTAACGTAAAAGGCGGACGCTGTGAAGCTTGCCGTGGGGACGGAATTATCAAGATTGAGATGCACTTCTTGCCTGACGTATACGTTCCTTGCGAGGTATGTAAAGGTAAACGTTATAACCGGGAAACACTAGAAGTGAAATATAAAGGAAAAAACATTTCCGACGTGCTGGAGATGACTGTAGAGGATGCTACAGAGTTCTTCGTGAATATCCCGCGTATTCATCGTAAAATGCAAACGCTGATGGATGTTGGGCTTGGTTACATTAAGATAGGTCAGCCAGGTACAACATTATCCGGTGGTGAAGCGCAACGCGTGAAGTTGGCATCTGAACTATACCGTCGTAGTACAGGCAAGACACTCTATATTTTGGATGAGCCTACAACAGGTCTGCATGTGGACGACATTGGTCGTTTACTAGAAGTATTGCACCGCTTGGTCGATTCCGGAGAATCGGTTCTTGTCATTGAGCATAATCTGGACGTTATTAAGACAGCGGATTATATCATCGATATGGGACCAGAAGGCGGCAGTGGCGGCGGAACCGTACTGGCAACAGGAACACCAGAGAAGATCATTACTGTTACGGAGTCTTACACAGGTAAGTATCTGAAGCCAGTTCTGATTCGTGATACGGAGCGTACTGAAGCGCTTATGCTTGAGACGGCGGAAACTACCTAAGCTATAAATAGCTGGATAGTATAACTACTAAATAATAAAGGTCGCGGCAATTTGCCGTGGCCTTTATTGTTTGTTGTCCAAAATTATTATTTTGGGAAAACAATTGATCGGTACAATTGCTGGTAGTCACCAGTAAATTAGAGCCTTTATCCATTCTGATGTGAGTTTTCTAGTAAATGTTATATGACTCCTATAAAAAGAATACTAAATAATAGACGGGATAGGCATATGTAGGGCATGTCCGTCGTAAGATTTAATGAGGAACATGCTGTTGCTGTAAGTATACTTAATGGGTAATAGAATAACTGTAGGCTCGATGGTTCCTTGAAAAATAAATAACTAATTGTAATATACATTTTGTTTCTATTAAAAGCTTCAGCTACTAGATTGGGGAAGCAGCCTTAGAACTAAAATCAAACCGATAATCGGCTAATTTGAGGGGGCTTAATCCATAACTGATATTCATTTCATCACCTTCAAAAAATAGAGCATTACTCGTTAGGTTTGTATCGCTTTCGCCGGAAAACACCAAACGTCAATGAACAAAATCATTAATTTATCCGATTTTGCAGCAATAAAATATTTTTTTTGCGACAAATACATAATTTTTCTACAAAACCTATTGCATCGCCCAAATGGTAGCGATAACATAGAAGAGGATATGGGGAATACTGGATCTTGCTTGACAACATTTTTGAGGAGGTAAGGTAATGCTACTTGCAGAAGTTGCCGCGCAAGGACCGTCTAAATTTCATACCTTTGATGTTTTTATGATTTTATTCACTATCCTAATTTTGGTTGGAGTCGTTCGGTTACTGAGAGCTCCCCAAAAGAACAAGTTCGCCATTGCTTTCGGAGCGGTTAGTTTGTTGGTTTTTATAATCTCTGACTATGCCATGGTGATGCATTGGTTAAGTTAACGGAAGAATTAAATTGAACAGCTTTGCACCAAAAGACTCCTTTAACGCCGTGGGCGCATTGAAGGTGTCTTTTTTCAAATTATATAATGTAAAATTTATCCATTTGCAGAGAGAGGGTCTGGTGAAGGTTGATGAGGATTGGGGAGAAGCTGGTGAAGAAAGGAATGGGCTTGCTGCTGTGCGGTGTGTTGCTGTCAGGAGTATGGAGTGAGTCGGTTTATGCGTTGGGTGATACGACTAAGACGGTTAGCGCGGCGACCACAACCCAGAGAGACAAAATCAAAAATTCAACAACAGCGGAAGACCCCGTACCAGGGATTATTAAAAGTATCACCCCCTCAGTAGTGGGCATTATCGGCAAAGACGATAGTGGGGGGACTAGCGGACCGGATGATCGATACAATCTGACGCATGGTTCTGGCATTATTGTGAAATCGAATGGATGGATTGTAACCAATGCACATGTCATCAAGGATCTGCAGAATGCCTTGGTAGTGACGTCGGACTCCAAAACCTACAGCATTAAAGAAACATATCTAGATGAAGTTAGTGATCTGGCCCTGATCAAAATCAATGCAACCTCCCTTAAACCTGCAAAGTTTATTCCATCGACCGGCAAAACCGTTGTTGGTGAGAAGGTAGTGGCCGTCGGAACACCGATTAGCTTTTCTCTAAGGAATTCAGCGACCGTAGGGGTTATAAGTGGCCTTAACCGTGAAGTAGCTGCGGCTTATCGTCTGATCCAAAGTGACACAGCGATTAATCCCGGGAATAGCGGGGGCCCGCTAGTGAATATGAAGGGCGAAGTGCTGGGAATAAACAGTCTGAAATACTCAGCGGTGGGCGTGGAGAATATGGGCTTCTCTATACCCTCGGATACCGTGCAGTATATTATGAACCAGCTTTTTAAGTACGGTGAAGTAAAGCACCCGAGTCTTGGGCTGGAACTAGAGCCGAGCTGGTCTACGATTGTAGGATTGCCAACGCTCGATCCCCTGACTGTAACCAAAGTGAATTCTGCTGAAGCACGTAAGGCGGGTGTTGCCGAAGATGATGTCTTGTATAGCATTGACGGCCACCGTGTGGTCTCACTAGTTGATATTAATGAATTGTTTAAAAGCTATTCTCCGGGTACAACGGTACGACTGGTTATGCAAAGTGATGGGGATATCGTCATCCGTAAGCTGGTGCTCACTCAGGGTGATCCCCTATTAAGTGAAGAGGGTGCAGGAGCAGATGGAGACGAGCATACGGAAGAGTGATCAGGAAACTCGAGAGGGGGACGGTAAATGGGCTTTAAAGTTTTAAAACAAGGATTGTGTGCGATGCTGGCTTTATTATTGCTATTTTCTATATTACCGATACAAACCGTACGGGCAGCAGAAACAGACAAGCTACAGTTGAGTCTTAAAGTTGGCAGTACTTCTGCTACGGTGAATGGCAAGAAGGTGATTATCGAGCGGCCTTATATGGAGAACGGAACGGTTATGGTACCGCTCGGGGTTTTTAAAAAGACATTTGGCAGCACGGTTTCCTTAGAAGGAAATGATGTAGTGAAAGTAACGTACGGCTCTCATACAGGGTTAATGACGATTGGTAGTATTAGTGCCTGGAAGGATGAGACTAAAGTTAAACTCACCTCCGCGCCTCGGATGGTTTCAGGTGTGTTGATGGTGCCGCTGCGTTTTGTGGCGAGTGTACTGGGTGCAACCCTCTCCCAGGGTAACGGTGGTGAGCTGATCATTACCTTAGCTCCTGCTGACAATGAAGGCGATGTGCCAGTAGATACTGGCATTGATAGCGATGTGGGGAAGACGCAAATTGGGAACAGTTATTTTCAATGGACACTAAATTATCCGTCTGGACTGATTGCTGGAAATAGCGGTGGTGATGAGAGTGTGGCTACCTTCTCCAGTGCGGACAATCTTTATTATTTGGAGATTCATGCAAGTGATCAGGCGGTTTCAGTGGATGCAGATGGGCTTCTGGAGCAACTAGTTCGGGAAGTCGAGGAAGGTGGGGAGTTAATATTAGATCGAGAATCTTTCCCTAATGCCTCAGTACCTTATGCACGATTGGTCAGTAAAGATTCTAACGGAGCACTCTGGGAAAACAGGCTGATCTATGCTGAAGGTAGACTTTACGAGATTTATTTGACGGATGAGAAAGCCGCTAATTATAAGGATTTAGCCAAATATGCGGGGTTACTGAGCTCTTTTCGGCCCTCTTTTGACACTAAGGATAACAAAATCCGTGATCTCTCTACCGTAAAGAATGGTTTAAGTGAAGTCTATAATGAGGACTATGGTATCTCACTACAGGTTCCTGCCGCTTGGACTAAGGATGACCAGCATTTCTATTATGAAAGTAAACAAGGAAGTCATTTGAGTGTGGCGATTACATCGGCACCTGCTGGTTCTACACTAGAGAGATGGGCTGATGAGCTGAAGACAAAAACGCAGGAGAACTTTGTAGCGGACGCTTATGTTGTTAAAGGTAGCATGAAGTCTGAAATCTCCGGCGTACCTGCACAAATAAGTGAGACACAGCTGAATTTCGGCAACGGTTGGACGACAGAATATCAGGCAATCGTGCTCAAGAATGGGTACCGTTACTATTTTGAATATGTGACACCTCCTGGACAAGAAGACGATAAGGCCAAATTCAAAGCTATTATATCCTCTATTGATATTGATTTTGATCTGTTGAAGGAGAACTTCGGGCGACTCGCTAGCGATGACTATAAGACAATCAAGAATAAAACGATAACGAAAGTATCCAAAAGATACGGCTATGCCATCGACATTCCACGTTTATGGACACCCAATCAAGATGTATTCGAGACACAGTTGGTAGAGTATCGGTTCATCGGAGGACGTTTCCAGATTAACTCGAAACCTGAAAGCTCAGTCGATTATGCGGTGAATATGCTCAAAGATTCTTATCAGAATAAAAATAATGATCCTAAAGGTCCTCGCATTGAAAGTATAGTGGAGTCTACCTTTGCCGGTGTTCCTGCTACGATCTTTACTGTGCATCAAATCAAGAATGGTGTTCCTGTCCGCAGTAAGCACGTTGTTTTTGGTAAAAATGAGGTGGTCTACACGATTACTGTTACGCTAAATGATGCCAATGCTACTGCAGAACAGCAAGCTATGTTGGATAAAACGCTACAGTCGTTTCGGTTTACAGGGAATGAGTAGTTTAGAGTTGTGTGGAGTTCAGGACTAACTAATAGTAGAGTGTAATTCAATCAGATGAGGAACGTCCTTGTAGCCAAAATGGCAGGGGACGTTCTTTTCTTTATATAAATGTTGGTAAACACATGGCGCTGAGATGTGATATTTGATACAATTATCAAGTTAATCAACTAGAAATGACCCGCCACATGGCGGTTTGGGAGGATATAAATGAAAGAGCAACAAATACGCAGAGAAGACGTGGAGCTATTGGCACCTGCAGGTGACTGGGACTGCATGCGTGCGGCGGTAGCGAACGGAGCGGATGCTATCTTTTTTGGCGTAGAGAAGTTTAATGCACGGGCGAGAGCGAATAACTTTCGCATGGACGAGCTGACGGAAATTATGGCGTTTTTGCATAGCTATGGTGTGAAGGGTTTCCTGACCTTTAATATACTGGTTTTTGAAAATGAATTGTCTGATGCGAAAGAACTGATTGACGCTTGTGTAGATGCTGGCGTGGACGCAGTGATTGTTCAGGATTTAGGTTTGGTCAAAATGATTCGTGAAATCTCACCAGACTTCCCGATTCATGGATCGACACAGATGACGATTACTTCCCCGGAGGCGGTTGAGTTCACTAAGCCTTTCAGTTTGGAACGTGTGGTACTCGGTCGTGAGAACAATCTGAAGCAAATTAAGACGATAGGGGAACAAGCCCGTCTACCGATGGAAGTATTCGTGCACGGAGCCTTATGTGTCTCTTATTCGGGTCAATGCCTAACTTCGGAAATGTGGGGTGGACGCTCCGCCAACCGCGGAGAATGTGCTCAAGCTTGCCGTCTGCCTTATGATCTGATGGTGGATGGAGAAGTTAAACCAATGGGTGATGTGACTTATTTGCTCTCCCCTAAGGATTTGGCAGCTATTGATCTTATGCCTGAGCTGATCGAGGCGGGTGTAACTTCTTTCAAAATCGAAGGGCGCCTCAAGAGCCCGGAATACGTTGCGAATGTAGTTAGTAAGTACCGTAAGGCAATTGATCGGTATTTTGATGGCGATATGTCCAAACCATCGAAGGAAGAAGTTCGTGAACTGCAACAAAGCTTCTCCCGCGGTTTCACGCATGGTTTCCTAGATGGAACGAACAATAAGAAACTGGTAGACGGAACTTTCCCGAAAAGCCGTGGTGTATATCTCGGAACGGTTGAACAAATTCTTCGCGATGGTGTAGTCTGCCGTATTCATGCATCGCTTAAGCGGGGAGACGGAATCGTGTTTGATGCAGGAGATCCGACGAAAAAAGAAGAGGGTGGACGCGTATACGATCTTCGTCGTAAAGGTGTGAAGCTCGAAGGCCAAGCCGGAGAAGGTTGGATTATCGACATCGTAGCGGGTCGTAATGATGTGGACCTGCGTCGTCTAAATATTGGTGACCGCATTTGGAAGACCAATGACCCTGCGCTAGATAAGGCGCTGCGTCAGACTTATGAGACTGAGAAGCCGTACCGGGTATTCCCGGTACATGTGCGAGTGCAGGGCTGCGTCGGCGAGAAGCTGACCACCTGGTGGACGGATGTTCAGAAGAACGTTACCGTCCGTGTGGACTCGGAGCTTGCGCTGGAAGCGGCACAAAAGCGTCCGATGGATACCGCGCTGCTGGAAGAACAATTCGGCCGCCTGGGCGGAACCGTGTTCCAGCTTGACGCGCTAGAGTCGCATCTGCAAGGCGACGTCATCGTCCCTATGCGCGAGCTGAACAGCATCCGCCGCCAAGCGGTGGAGCTGCTTGCGGGCGAGCGCCCGAAACCGCCCGTGTACGTGAAACGGGCGATCGAGGTCTACGGCGACGCTACCCGCAGGGGCGTCGCTCCGCAGCGCGCTGGTGAAGCGGAGCTCACCGCGCTGTGCCGCAGCCTGCCGCAGGTGCAGGCTGCGCTCGAGGTCGGCGTGAGAAACATCTACGCCGACTTCGAGTTTATCAAGCAGTTCCCGGCAGCGGTAGATGCGGTACGGGCTGCAGGGGCCAGCATCGCGCTGGCCACACCGCGCATTCATATGCCGGGCGAGAACGGCTACCACGCCAATATTCTGCGCTTGCAGCCTGATGCCGTGTTAGTGCGCAATACCGGCGCGCTGTATTATTATCTGCGCCGCCGTCAAGAGCAACCGGATGCTGTGCATCCACGCCTGATCGGTGATTTCTCATTGAATATTGCCAATCATAAGGCAGTGGATCTGTTCCTTGAGGCAGGCTGTGACATGGTAACACCGTCCTATGACTTGAACATTCAACAGATGGTCGACCTGCTGGAACATAGTGATACTTCTCGTATGGAGATTGTTATTCATCAGCATTTGCCGATGTTTCATACAGAGCACTGTGTATACTGTACCTTCATGAGTGAAGGTACAGACTTTACGAACTGTGGTCGTCCATGTGAAGAGCATCGTGCTTCTTTGCAAGATCGTATTGGAATGTCACATCCTGTTCGTGTGGATGAAGGCTGCCGTAATACCGTCTATAATGCAGTTGAACAGTCCGGTGCGGAGTATTTGAATAATTTCCGTGATCTAGGCGTATCCTCGTACCGCGTGGAGTTCCTGGAAGAGACACCAGAGCAAGTGGCTGAGGTAATTACCCTCTATAGCCGCGCACTTCGTGGCGAAATCTCTGGTACGCAGGTATGGAAAAGCTTGAAGGCTACCAACCAGCTGGGGGTTACACGGGGGCAATTGGTTAACGCGAAGTAATAAAGGAAGAATGAAGAGCACTTCTTAGAATAGACGTTGGAAGAACCCGTGGGTGAATCCGATTAATTCTAGGAGGTGCATTTTTTATGTCTTTATTTAATCCTTTCCTTTCCGGGCTGAACTCGATCAAGGACCAGAATTAAATCGTTTACAGTTGGAACTGAATGCTTTGAAAGGTGTTTGCAAATTTAGATTCGGGAGGGTCTTCTCTCATCTTATGGTTAAAATTATAATCGAGGTATTGACGAAGGACAAAGAAGAATTGATGATTATATACGATTTTACAACGAAGACAGAGTATAACGAAGACTAAAGATGCTAACTCCTATTGAGTATAGTATTCAATTTATATCCTGAGCATTTTTTCCGAAATCTACTAAATGGGGCTTGACTAAACGGTGTACAATCTCTTTTAGATTACTCACAAATGAAAGCACGTCCCAGACTGCTGATTGACAGCTCTGGACGTGCTTAAAAGGTTAGTAGACAAAATTATGTTTGGATTCTTTTAATAGTGGAGCCTTTTCATCCTTCACCGAAAGAACAGGTTGAATATGCATCGGCCATTCAATTCCAATTTCGGGATCATTCCATAGGATGCCGCCATCGCATTCCGGAGCATACAGTTCATCGCATTTGTACTGAACTTCCACGTCATCCGTCAGGGTCATAAATCCATGAGCGAAGCCTTTGGGAATCAGTAATTGCTTCTTGTTATCAGCGGTCAGCTCGATGCCAAACCATTTGCCATACGAAGGACTACCGTGTCGAATATCCACGGCAACGTCAAAGATTGCCCCTTTAGTACAGCGGACAAGTTTGGATTGCGCTTTGGGATTGATTTGATAATGAAGTCCGCGCAGTGTGCCCTTGGTAGCTGAGAAGGACTGATTGTCCTGCACAAAATCCAATTGCAGCCCTTGTTCCTGAAATTTTGCTTCACTGAAGGTTTCCATAAACCATCCTCGATGGTCCCCAAAGACAGCAGGTTCTACAATTAGAACGCCTTCCAGTTCTGTTGGTGTGAATTTCATGGTTCATTCTCCGCTCTTTAATATTTTATTTTGCCGGTGGCCACTTTAATCAGATATTGTCCATATCCAGTCTTACTTAGCTTCTGTCCGCATTCCAGCAGGTGTTCTTTAGTAATCCATCCGTTAATATATGCAATTTCTTCTGGAGCGGAAATCTTTATGCCTTGATGGTCCTCAATTGTTCTGACGAAATTGGTCGCATCGACCAAACTTTGATGTGTACCGGTATCGAGCCAAGTAAAACCTCGGCCCAGTAAGGCAACGTCCAATTCTCCCATTTTCAAGTAAGATTCATTAATCGAGGTGATCTCAAGCTCACCCCGAATGGAGGGCTTTACTTCCTTTGCCAGAGATACTACGCGATTGTCATAAAAATATAGACCAGTAATCGCATAGTTGGATTTGGGATGTTCCGGTTTTTCTTCCACACTAAGCACTTTACCGGTACTATCAAATTCAACTACGCCAAATCGCTCTGGATCAAGTACATGATATCCGAACACGGTTGCACCGCGTTCTTTTTCAGCTGCCTGTTTAAGAAGTTTGGTAATCCCGTTTCCGTAATAAATGTTATCTCCAAGGACCATGGCGACAGAATCGTTTCCGATAAATTCTTCGCCTAAAATAAATGCTTGGGCCAACCCGTCAGGGCTTGGTTGAACAATGTACTGCAGCGAAATTCCAAATTGAGAACCATCGCCGAGCAAATTTTCAAAACGAGGGGTATCCTCAGCTGTCGAAATAACTAGAATGTCCTTAATGCCAGCCAACATTAGCGTGGATAAAGGGTAGTAGATCATGGGTTTGTCATAAATTGGAAGTAACTGCTTACTGGTTACCATTGTAAGCGGATAGAGGCGCGTGCCACTTCCTCCCGCAAGAATAATGCCTTTCATAAATGGAATCAGCTCTCCTTAACTACATATAAATTATGAGAATAGTGTGAACATCTGCGTGATTGATCTATTCTATACTATTCTATTCTACGCATGATGGCCTTAATTTGTCTATTAAAGTGAAAAGGGAAGCTGAACCATTGTTTAATAATAAAAAGCGATAGGCTTTGCCAAAGCCTGTTATATTTCCGGCGATTCGCTGTGATGTTTTAAAACTCTAATAAGCTAAAGATATATCAAAGACCCGCCAAACAGTGGTTTGGGAGGATATAGATAAATAAGCAAGGATTACACAGAGAAGTGTAGAGTTGCTAGTTCCAGCCGGTGAATGGGATGTATATGTGGAGGAGTAACTAACGGTGTAGATGTCATTCTTCGTTGGCAAGAAGGTTAATACCGAGGCAGGGGAATGACTTACGCATGGACGAGTGATGGAGATAATGGCATTTCTGAGCAGTTACGAGAAAAAGAGCTTCTGACCTTTAATATATTTGTCTTTGAAAATGAGTTGCACGACGCTGATGGCTGATCAATTTCTTTGTAGATGCGGTTATCGTGCAAAACTTGGATGGTAAAATTGTTCCGCTAGATTTCACCGGATTTTCCGCTTTATGGTTCAACGCAAATGACGGCCACTTCAAGGTGGTCGAATTCAAAACCCATTTGGGATTGAGGGTGTCGTACTCGATCATGAAAACAATCCGAAGCAGATTGGTACGTTCGGTGAGCGATGCTTTGCCTTTTTTTATTGATACGATCTCGTCTTCTTTGTTACTTGCATATACTAGATAATATAGTGAGTGTTAGAAAAGTGTTTGAACTTGCGATGAATGCGTTATACTTCCTTCTTCCCGGGTTTGATTGGAATTGATATACAAATATAACAAACTCTCTGACATTAGTCCGCTATAACTGCTATAATTGAAGGAAATATGTAATTTTACTATACAGAGTATTTTAGATGGAAGAGTAACCGACAGAAGGAGTTAATGTGATGAAGATCCGTAAAGCCATTATCCCCGCTGCAGGTCTTGGTACCCGTTTTTTGCCTGCAACTAAAGCAATGCCTAAAGAAATGTTACCGATAGTAGATAAACCGACGATCCAATATATTGTCGAAGAAGCAGTTGCTTCCGGAATCGAGGATATTATTATCGTGACGGGTAAAGGTAAACGTGCGATTGAAGACCACTTTGATAATTCTTTTGAACTGGAATTTAACTTAGCTGAGAAGCAGAAGTGGGAACTTCTTGAATCCGTTCGTAAATCCTCCGAGATGGCTGATATCCATTACATTCGCCAAAAAGAACCAAGAGGTCTCGGTCACGCGATTTGGTGTGCGCGTAAATTCATTGGAAATGAGCCATTTGCTGTTCTGCTAGGTGATGATATTGTTGAGTCGGAGAAACCCTGTCTCAAACAGATGATGGAAGTATATGAACAGTACAAATCCTCTATTGTGGGTGTTCAACCTGTGCCTTGGGAAGAAGTTTCCCGCTATGGATTGGTGGATGGAACTGAGTTGGCTGAGCGGGTCTATAAGGCCAATCGCCTTGTAGAGAAGCCGAAGAGAGAAGATGCTCCTTCTAATCTAGCGATTCTAGGAAGATATATCCTGACTCCACGCATCTTTGATATGCTTGGTGAGCAGCAGGTAGGTGTAGGTGGAGAAATCCAGCTAACGGATGCGATCTCCCGCTTAAGTGAAGTGGAGCGGATTATTGCTTATGACTTTGAAGGCAAACGCCATGATGTAGGTGAGAAGATGGGCTTCATTCAGACCACTATTCATTATGCACTTCAGCATGAAGAGCTTAAAGATGACTTACTTCGTTATATGAAAGAGCTTGTAGATAGCGAAGTTGCTAAGGCTGGGCTTTAAATAGAACTCATATCATTGAAAAAAGCGCGCCGCTGTGGTCATAGCCCCGTCAAGTAGACAGAAAAAAGAAGCCTTTTAAGCGGCGATCTGGTTCCGGTACTCTTCCGGAGACAGGTCGCCGAGTTTTTTCTGGAAGCGTTCCTTGTTGTAGTAAAGGATGTACTCCTTAACCAAATGTTCAGCATCTTCAAGATTCTTGGGTTTCTCCAAATACAATTTTTCGGTCTTTAGGTGAGAGAAGAATGACTCTATACAAGCATTGTCGTAGCAAATTTCCCCGGCGGGAGTGGCTACCGACCAAACCCTTGTCCTCTAAAACCTGGGCATACGTCCGAGTAGTGTACTGAAAGCCCTGGTCAGAGTGCAGGAGAGCCTTTGAGTCTTGGAGAGATTTCACAGTATCTACCACTAGCTTCAAGTCATTACGGACAGAGATTCTCCAAGCCACAACCTCGTTCTTGTACAGATCCATCACTACAGATAAGTAGACAAACTCGTGGCCTGTACGGATATAGGTAATATCCGTGACTAACTTTTGCTGAAGAGCGTGGGCTGTGAATTTCTGGTTGAGTACGTTTGGAAATAAGACAGAAGGCTTACGCCCGGCAAACGGGCGTTTCTTGCGAATCACTGATTGGATGCCTAGCTTTCTCATCAACCTGCGAACTTTCTTATGGTTTACGGGAAATCCCTCTTTGCGAAGCGCTATACGCATTCGCTTATAGCCATAGGCAGGACGTAGCTGATGAATGGCTAAGATATGTTCCTTAAGGTTCGCATCCTTCTCTTGGCGTGCTTCCCGCAGGTCAGAGGTCTTTTTCCATTTGTAGTATGCAGCCCGGGACAATTCAGCCAGTTTGCACAGCCAAACAATCGGGTATCGCTCGCTCATTTCTTGAATGGATTGGCACCGGGTATTTGTATCCAACTTCCCTCCCCATGTAGATTGGGATTGAGCTTTTTTAAGTATTCGACCTGTGCCTTCAAATACGCGATTTCTTCGTCTTTACTATCAAAATGTTTCCTTCCACCTTTTCCGCGTCGGTCCTCAAAGGTCTCCCCACTTTTAAATTTACCTATCCACCTCACCAACTGAGCATCGCTCTTGATGTTGAGTTTTTCTAGAATCTGTGAATAGCTCATATGTTCCTCTAAGTGAAGTCGAACCGCCTCGTTCTTCAACTCTTCTGAATACTTCGTAAACGTCTGCCCTTTTTTAGCCATGAAAAATCCCCTCCGGTCGACTATGTTAAACACATGATACCATGTGCTCTTTTTTCACTGTCAACCATGAGGGGATAATACCACTGTAATTACAGTGGCGCGCTTTTTTTTGTTTTTTCTCTTCTAGAATTGTGAATTTGTAATGGCTTCGATCTGTGCTGCTTCCGCAGGATCAGCTGCGATCAGTGAATTGTATATCGCCTGATCTTCGCCACCAGTTTTCGTCAATGCAGCAAGGTACCAACGGGCAATTTCACGATTCGTTGCATCTGTGAAATCTTGGCTTATGGCTGGTTTCAAGATGGAAACTGCATTTTGTAGCTGTCCAGACATATAATGCATTTTCCCTACCTTCAGTTTCACATCTGGAGCAAGAGTCTTGGAAAGTTCATTATCCGCAAGTACATGATTGTAGGCCAAAAGCCCAACGGCAAAGCCAGCTTTCATATTTTCTAATCTATCTTCATTATCTTGTTGTGCGTAAGCCGCTTGTCCTAAATCAAAAGAACGGCTGATGAGTGAACTGTACCAATCAATATTCCATGGAGTTTCACTATTCATAATATCCGTGTAATTAGCATCTGAACTAAGCTTCAGAGTTGTCTTTGCTGCATCTTCTTGCCCAGATAATAGCTGCATTTTTCCGACGTTCAAAGCCATTGCTGGTGTTACTGAGAAAGGACGCCCTTGCAATTGTTCTGGTGGAAGAGTCTTCAAATGTTCTATACCAGTGAGAACATGATTATATGCTTCTTGAGCTTCATTGAAATACGCTTGTTTTTTTGTCTCATCCTTTTGGTTAAGGGCTTGCTGACCTAATGCAAAGGAACGGCTGATGAGAGTATCATACCAACTAATATCCCAGTTGAATTTATCAGCATTATCATGGTAAACACCGTATGCAAGATCATTTTGACCTTTTAGGTCATAATAGGTTACTAACTGAGTTAAAATATTTTTGTTGTATGGTTCATCCTCCAGTGCTCGAGTCAGTACACTATAAGCCTCATTTAGAAATTGTTCATCCTGATTCTGCTTAAAAACCTGTAGATCTAACGAGGATAGGTATAAGACTGATTCTGGATGACCTGGACGTGTTTTTAAAGCCTCAGTTAATGGTTTCTTAATTTCCTCGTAAGAATTACTAATCCCGATTAGATTTTTACCCTTTAGGGCTGCATTACTGGAACCGATATAGCTAATCGAGAGGAATATCAAGAATACAGTTCCCACTGTGAGAACAGCAGAATATCCAAGCCGCAAACCAGTTTTATTCCAACTTTTACGTAGCTGTTTGCTATCCATTACAACTGCCATGCCCGCCAGTCCAAGGAAGACGAGTATCCCCATGAAGGCATAACTCATATTGAAATCTAGTAGGCTGTGCACAAGAATAGATAGAGCAATAATTAGATAAAAGAAACCATTCTCAAAATCATTTCTATCCCGTTTCACATACCCACGAATGTATTTATAGAAAATATACAAAATGAATCCCATAAATACGATAAAACCAAGGATCCCAACCTCAATCAAGTATTGTAAAAAGAAGTTATGCACTTGGCGGCTGGTGTAAGGGTTGTTCTGATAGTGCTCATATAATGAGGACCATCCACCACCACCAGCACCAAGAATCGGGTAATCCTTAACTACCTTCATGGCATCTTTATAAAAAGTAATCCGTTCAAGTACGCTATGTTGTTGGAAATTAATGTTCTCAAGACGAGTTGCCATATTGCTAGGTAAGATATTTTTTACGCTTGTACCTATTAGTAGGAAAGCTACAATTCCGACGAGTGCAACAGAACCAAGTGGAATCCATAGACCTGTTAGTTTACGTGACGACCAATTACTGAGTTTTTTCTCCAGCCAAGGGGCGAAAAAACGCTGAATGACCCAAGATAGGCCTGCCACAACTACTGAAGCTCCAATTAGGTATCCCCAGCCCTTCAAGGCGCCGGAAGAAGTGAAATTTGTATTTAGCTCTAGTCCTAGGTTAGTCACTGGAGTCGTAATGACCAACGAAGCAATACCAGCAACGCCAAGATGAAGAATCCAAAGGATTTGCTGTGCAGGTTTCAGGAATAGCAGCAGCAATATAAATACGACAGGTAGCAGTACAAGACCACCACGAGATAATGTTAATAAAATTGATACAATGATAGGAACTAACATAAAGCTGTGTGTTAACGTTCCGTACCATTTTTTAGAGCGAATAAGAGCGAATATAGCTACAAATAGAAAGGCCATCAAGAATGCTGCGTAGGTATTTGCATATTGAAAGATCGAAGTCAGACGAAGTCCGTTAGAGTCTGTCATTACTGCATCTAAGTAGATATTATTTCTTACGGTGTTTGAGAACCAACCCACTAGAGCTCCCGCTAGTTTATTGCTACCTAGCCAATTTAAAAGTCCAAACCACACTATGAAATAAGCAATTGCTAGTATGGCGTTTTGAATGACAACATTTACTTGCTTTTGCTTCAAGAGATAAAAGGCTATAATGAAGACTGCAACATACATACTCTGAATAAACAACATATTCATCGCCATATAATGCGAAACTGCGACAAACAATGATAGAGCATAAGTCAGAGGCAGTAATATTGAAGCTGTAGCCACTAAGTCCCTCTGTTCATCTAGTTTGAATTTTTTGTAGTATAAGCCAACACAGACTAGCAACAAAAGTCCACTTACTAGTGCTGACACATATATAGGCTTCTCGAAGTCTAACTGCTGTCCGTTAAATAATCCCACTTGAAATGGGGCCCAACATAAAAATAAAATAAAAGCAACAACCAAGGCCCATATCGGACTTGCTGTCTTTTCAACATTTCTCGACTGAGCGGCGTTTTTACCGTATACTGGTTTCGACACGTTATAATCTCCTTTTCCTGTAGGTACGACAATATTTTAGCATATTGACAATAGATATAGAAATGGAATAGGGTTACAATTCGGATTTTTTTAATATGAAATAGCTTTTATGGTTAAGTCACACTACTTAGAATTTGATAGTCTTTTAACTATATCTTATATTTTGCTTATCATTAGTGATATAAAAAGGAGTTTGAAATGAAAGCTATAACATTGCTTAAGGAATTTAATAAATCTAGAGATTTAATTTTTAAGTTGGCTAAAAATGATTTTTGGACAAAATATGCTAGCTCCCAGTTAGGCATATTTTGGGCATTTGTTTCACCTTTATTGACAGTGTTGGTATACTGGTTTGTTTTTCAAATCGGATTCAGAGTAGTACCAATTGAGAATGTGCCCTATCTATTGTGGTTGTTATGTGGACTGGTCCCTTGGTTTTTCTTTTCTGAAGCGCTAATAAATTCCACAAATAGTTTGCTGGAGTACAGTTATCTTGTTAAAAAAGTAGTATTTAAAATAAGTATTTTACCGATGATTAAAATTATTTCTTCACTTTTTATACACCTCTTTTTCTTAGTGTTCATTGAGTATGCTTTTGTGTTTTATGGGTTTATTCCTACTGTTTATAATATACAAATATTATATTATTTGTTTTGCATCATTGCTCTACTTGTATCTCTATCGTATTTGACTTCTTCTATTGTGGTTTTCTTTCGTGATTTAAGTCAACTAATTTCGATTATCATGCAATTCGGGGTATGGCTAACACCGATAATGTGGCAACCCAATATGTTCCCAGAGAAATACCAAAATTTCTTAAAAATAAATCCTCTCTACTATATTGTTGAGGGATATAGGGATTCATTGTTTAATAATGTTTGGTTTTGGCAGAAGCCAAAGCAAACTATTTTATTTTGGAGTATTTGTCTTGTTTGCTTTGCTCTTGGGAGTATAGTATTCAAAAAACTAAAACCGCATTTTTCAGATGTTTTATAGAGGAGATATTTCAAAATGAATGACTGGGCAGTGAAGGTTAATAATATTACTAAAAACTATAAATTGTATTCAAAACCCTTTGATAGACTCAAAGAGGCTCTTCACCCGTTTAAGAAAAAATTCCATAATGATTTCTGTGCTCTAAGTGATATTTCATTTAAAATTAATAAAGGTGAAATTGTAGGTATACTTGGAACAAATGGATCTGGTAAATCAACAATTTTGAAAATTATTACGGGGTTACTTAACCCTACAAAAGGCACAGTTGAAGTAAGTGGGAAAATATCTGCTCTACTTGAATTGGGTGCAGGATTTAATCATGAATATACTGGACTGGAAAATGTGTATTTAAATGGAACGATGATGGGTTTCACCAAAGAAGAGATGGACTTGAAGATAGAAGAGATATTGTCATTTGCTGATATCGGAGAGTTTATTCATCAGCCGGTTAAAACATACTCTAGTGGTATGTTTGCTCGCTTAGCTTTCGCTGTAGCTATAAACATAGAACCAGATATATTAATAGTAGATGAGGCTTTAGCTGTTGGAGATATGTACTTCCAAGAGAAATGCTATGAGAAGATGAAAGAAATGGTGAATAGTGGGGCGACTATTTTATTCGTTAGTCATAGCTTGCCTGCCATAAGGAATTTTTGCCAACGGGCAATTTGGATCGAAAGAGGGATTTTACGGGATCAAGGAAGAGCAGATCTTATATGTGATAGATATAAAGAATATATTGAACAAAAAGATATGGAAATTATGAGAGTTCCGATTAATGAGCTTGATGTGGCTAAAAAGTATAAAAATAAAATATATCTTGAAAAAATCTCGCTTAATAAGAAAAATTACACAACAGGCGAAGATATAGTTATTAATTTAAAGGTGAGCTTTAAAGAAGATAACTTAAAGTATGGAGTTGGATTAATTGTTTATAACAATAAAGGTGATTTGGTCACTTTATTTAATACTGTAAGAGACGATTTAGAGCTTAATGAACCTTTTGAAGAATTTACTTTGAAAATAGACAATAATGATTTTTTGGCAGGGAAATACTATGTCTCTGTTCATATCTCGGATGAAATGGTCATGTATCCTTATGATAGAAACGATTATATAGATGAGTTTGAAATTACCGATAAAAAGAATCATATGGGAATGCCTATTTCAGAGGGCTTTTTTAGATGTAAACATGAGTGGATCATTAAATGATCCATTAGCTTAAAAGTATTATTATGGAGTGTGAAATCATAATGAGTATAATAAAAAAAAGAGTATTACTATCTGTACAAGCATTAGTTGATATAGCGGGATCAGAATTAAACGTACTTAGCATTGCTAAAGAATTCACAAAAATGGGATATGAAGTGGAAATTGCAACTTTCCGTTACGAAGATCCGATTAAAAGCATTATATATAAACATAACTTTAATGTGAAGAACATCAGTGTTGAGAAGTTGGATCATTCTGAATATGATTTAATATGGGCTCACCATTTCCCAACAATATATAATATTTTAATAGAAAAAAATATAAGGGCTAATAAAATTATTTTTAGTAGTTTATCTCCGTTTGAACCCTTAGAAGTGCCCCCGCTATTTGTGAATGATTTGAATCTCTGTCTAGCCAATAGTTACGAAACGAAGGATCAGCTAATTAGAGAAAATGTTGAAAGTGATCTCATCTATGTTTTTCCAAATTATGCTCCTAGCGAATTCTTAGAACAAAGTTATAAACAACGAGAGAATTTGAAAAAAATATGTATTATCTCAAATCATGTTGCCGATGAACTTCTAGCAGCAAAGCAATTGCTTAATTCTAACAGTATTGAAGTAGATATTTTTGGATTAAATCATATTCAAGAAGTTGTAACACCATCTTTATTATTAAATTATGATGCAGTAATTAGCATAGGTAAAACCATTCAATTTGCTTTAGTGATGGGAATGCCTGTTTATTGTTATGATATTCACGGCGGACCGGGCTGGTTGAATGATGAAAATTATAGTACTGCAAAATTCTTCAATTTTTCAGGCAGAGGGTTTAACAGACATTTAAGTCCTAATGATATAGTGCAGGAACTTATGGAAGGATTTGGTTCTGCTGTTGAATTTTTCAGTCAAATAAAAGAATCTGCTAAAGATGAGTTTGATTTGACGAAAAACTTGCAGGATCTAATCACTAAAATTGATTCGATGGATTCAATAAGTTGTGATGATATTTATAGAAAATCGAAGTTGAATAAAAGAGCCAATAAAGCATTTATTAGAGAATATGAATATAAAAATTACTATAGACAAAGAACCCTTGAAATCGAAGTTGATAATAAAAAATTGGAAGAAGTAAATGAAACGCTTAATACTGAGATTGTTAAGCTACTTGGGCAAATAGATGAGGTAAAGAAAAGAAATGAGTTTGATTTAGAATTCATAAATGAAAGTTTAAACAAGAGTATTCAAGAAGGCATTAAGACTAAAAATGAGAACCTTTTGCTCAAACTAGAACTAGATAAATTAAAAGAGGAAAATGATAAATTACATTCTGAGATTCTTCAAAAAGAAAAAAATTGTATCTATCTCTCTGAACTTACTGAAGAAAAAAATAAATTATTATTAAATATGCAAAACACAAAATTGTGGAGAATAGGCGAGCTTCTTAGGAAAAATAAAAACAGATTAAAAAAGGGCTTAAAGGATCCTAAAATAATAGTAAGAAAACTCAGAAGAAAGGGAGACGATTTCTCAACAAAGGTAAAGGTTTTACTGCCGGAAACAAGGAATGACAGTGATCTGCCATTAGTTTCAGTAGTTATTCCTATTTATGATAGAACTGATGTTCTGAAACAAAGCATAAATTCTATATTGAATCAAACATATCAAAATATAGAGATTTTGTTAGTTTGTGATGGTTCCCCTCAGAATACTGTAGACATTGTGAAATCTTATGAAAGTAATCCGAAAGTAAGAACTTTTTTCTTTTTAAATAATAGTGGAAATGCAGTGCGGGGAAGAAATAAAGCCATTAAAGAAGCAAATGGAGAGTACTTAGCTTTTCAAGATAGTGATGATGTTGCTGAATCTGATAGGATACAGGTTTCTCTTGATTATGCTAAGAAATATGAGGCTGATGTAATATACGGAGGTTGGAGAGCTTTATTAGATGGAAGCAGAGATGTTGGGCTAGATAATCAACAAGAGGTCTTTAGTCCCGATTGCGACTATAATATGTTAAAGGAAATCTGTGTCCCGTGTCAGAGTACAGTAATGGTGAAAATAAGTGCTTTAAGATTTGTTGGAGGGCTTAAGCCAATAATGAGATATCGCGAAGATCATGAATTGTGGCTTAGACTTGCATATCATGGATACAAATTTAAATCTGTTCCCAAGGTCTTAACAAATTTAAGGTTGCATGCGAATAACCTAGAATTATCATTTAAGGACGATGATAATCACTGGCGAGATCTTACGTTGGAGGAGCACACTATTATACGTCCTTTAAAACCTAAAATAGCATATCTTGTAGCGGGTTGTGGTATTTCAGGAGGTTTAGCTGTTATTTTAAATCATTTAAACGGACTCTTAAATAGAGGGTTCGACGTAATGATTATTACTGAAGACAAGTGTGAGTCTATTGAGTGGTTTCCTAATCAAAAGGTGCCAATAATTCAGATAGATAAAGTGCCAGATAATCTTGATGTGGTTGTAGCTACATATTGGACAACTGCATATACTTTGGAAAATATTCCAGCGGTTCAAAAATACTACTTTGTGCAATCAGATGAAAGTAAATTTTTTGAAAGTAATTCAAAGGAATCCATAGCTGCGAGAGAAACATATTTAAAAGATTATAAATTTATAACGATGGCTAAATGGTTGAAAGAATGGTTGAAATTAGAATATGGAAAGGAATCTGTTTATATTCCTAATGGTGTGGATTTCAGCATTATGAATTCTGTTGTTCCATTAGTAGAGAAGAAGGGCAGATTAAGAGTTTTATTAGAAGGGCCTATAGATGCACCTTTTAAATGTATGAAAGAAGCATTTGAAGTAGTTAAAGATTTGGATTGTGAAGTTTGGTGTATAAGTACTGCGGGTAAACCGGAACCTTCTTGGAGATGTGATCGGTTTTTTGACAGCGTACCTATGGATAAAATGAAGCATATATATTCTAGTTGTGATGTTTTATTGAAGATGAGTTCTGTAGAAAGCTTTTGTTTACCAGCGTTGGAAATGATGGCTTGTGGTGGTACAGTTGTGCTAAATCGATTTAAAGGTTTAGAGGAATTTGTAGTGGATGGCCATAATGGCTTAGTTGTGGATTTAGGTGATATCGAAGGGGCGAAGAGAGCTATGAACATGTTGATTGAGAATCCCGAATTGAGGGAAGAACTCTCAGCGAATGCTCGTGAGACTGCAGAACAATGGGGTTGGGAACGAAGTTTTGATTTATTAGAAGAAATGTACTATCCTTCACTGTTTGAGAAAAAGGAACCTGTGATATGAAAAAATATATTATATTAGTGATTATGTCCTTAATTATCGCTAATTTGTTTATTTATGCCACTACTTCATATGCTCCTATTGCTGATAAATACCGTTATTCTACTATGAAGTTAGGGGAGAACCTTAATGAAAATTTTGGTGAGATCACCTCTGAAGTAGAGATTAATCAAAGCTTCGTAGCAAAGTATAACAATCTCTCAGGATTGGCTATTTTCGTTTCTACGTTCAACAGAAGTAACACAGGTGAAACGACGGTTAATATTTTAGATGAGAAAAGCAATGTGTTAAGAACTGTTGAGTTAGAGAATTCTGATTTGAATGATAATGAATACACTGAAATAAAATTCACTCCAATTGAAGGGACGAAGAATAAAGTATTATTTATAAATGTTTCCTCAGGATCTGCAGTTGGGAACAATGCAATTACAATGTGGAAAGATTTTAGGCAATCTCCCAACACTAAACTTTCTGTAAATAATGAATTTGTGGATGGTACTTTGGTTGGTAATACGATATATGAAAATAAAATTGATATGTCGTCAAGAATCATAATTAATTTTGTAGTGTTCCTTCTCAATTTCTTAACTTTGGGATTATTTCGTTTTCTGAGGAAAAGATAGGAGGCCCTATTATAAAAAATTTAACATTGAAGTTGCTAGGTTCAATTAAGGAGTATGGGTGGATTGGTTTTTCATATCGGTTAATTGAGAAAATGCAAGGAGCTTTCAATAGAGATGAAATAACATATTCTAATGAAAATGTGGAATTAAAATATGTAGATATCGTTCATAAACCTTTAATCAGTATTGTTGTTCCTGTATATAATACACCCAAAGTTTTTCTTATAGAAATGATAGAATCAGTCCTAAATCAGACCTATGATAACTTGCAATTATGCATTTTAAATGGAGGAAGTACTAGTGACGAGGTTCATACGATAATAAGTAAATATGAGTTAAAAGATAGTAGAATAACATATTCAAAACAAGAGTGTAATGAGGGAATTGCCAAAAATACAAATAAAGCAATCCGGTTAGCTAAGGGTGACTATGTTGCTTTACTGGATCATGATGATTTATTAACCAGTGATGCTTTGATGGAATGCGTAAAGGTAATTAATGAATCTAACCCAGATGTTATTTACTCAGATGAAGATAAAGTGACTAGTGATGGGAAAAAATTTTTACAACCTCATCATAAGCCTAATTGGTCTCCAGACACTTTAAGAAGTTACAACTATATTTGTCATTTTTTGGTGATGAGAAGAACGGTTTTGGAGAAGGTTAATCTTTTTCGTGAAGGAGTAGATGGTAGTCAGGATTATGATTTGATATTGCGCTTAAGCAACGTAACGCAATCAATTGAGCATATTCCAAAGATATTATATCATTGGAGAATTAGCGCAAGCTCAACAGCAGGAAATTCATTGAATAAAAAGTATACATTTGATGCAGGTAGAAAAGCTCTAGAAAATTACTTTGAAGATCTTGATACGAATGTCTCTGTCTCAAAAGGAGCATTTCCTGGATCTTATAGTATTGAATATAATAATCTATGGATTAATAGTAACGTTACTATTATTGCAATAGGTGAATGGGAAGATGAAGAAACAATAAATAAATATTATAAAGAACTCAAAGAATCAATCCAATGGACTAATTATAGTTTATTCATAATTAACAAGGGACGATTATTGAGTGATTTTAAAAAAACACATGAAATAAAAAACCTAAAGATTATAAATACAAAAAACTATATAAGACAAATTGATCTTCTGGCTAAGGAGGTTAAGGATGAATTTATTTTTATAGTTGATTCTAATGTTAAAATATTAAATAAAAATTGGATAAACATCATGCTGAGTCATGCTAATAATGATGAGACAGTGATCATTGGACCGAAACTGATTACAAAAAGAAAGATATATAGTTTTGGAATTGCTTTGACAAAAAACAAAATTCTTGATTTTCATAAGAATAAACACAGAAGATTTTTTGGTTATTTCGGTAGAGCTAGAATAAGTCAAAATGTATCGGCAGTAAGTCCAAAGTTAATTATGTTTAGAAAATCTTTCTTCGATTCTGTAGACGGTTTTGATCTTAAATATGAAGGTCTCATATCTATAATTGATTTTTGTGTTAAAGCTAGTAAAGCAAATAAATATATAAAACTGATCCCTTTTGAATTAGGTGAAATGAAATATTACGACAAAATTCAAAATAGAGAATTCCCTGAAATTGATTTGAAAGTTTTTTTTGAAAAACATAGTAGCTTTCTCATGGAGGATGACCCATTTTTCTCAATTAAAAAAATAAAGTTTTGATTAATTTTAGATGAAGGACATGATGAAAGGTGTAATCTTGGCAGGAGGTACAGGCTCACGCCTGTACCCTTTAATGAAAGTGAACAATAAACATCTTCTTCCGTAGATAAATACCCAATGTTTTTTCATACCGTTTATAAATTAAAGAAAGCTAATGTAACAGGCATACTCATCATCACTGTTAAAGAGTATACGGGAGATGTATTTAATTTATATGTCACAGCCGTGAAAAGGGCGCCTGCTTTACTTCCAAAGTACAAGATGAAGCAGGCGGAATTGCACTGGTTTTGAACTTGGCGGGGCAATTTGTCGGATGAGATCAAATGATCGTTATCCTTGGAGATAATGTAATCTCAGATGATTTTGTCCCTTACGCAAGTGATTTGCGAGTTTGGAAAATTGTTGCGATAATTTTGTTACAAGAAGGTTCTGACCTTAAGTGTTTTGGCGTGCCTAAAATAGATGGAAATCAAATTGTTCGGAGTTTGGAATATTGAAACTTTAATAAATAGAGAGTAGTGAATTTTAAAACCTATCAGTAAAGCCACCTAATCACTTTGGGGACTTACAGACTAAGCATTATACAATAAACTTAGCGGTAATCAATATGAGAGTTGAAGCACAGCAAGTTCGATGAAATATGACGTCTGCTCAATCTTCTGTCGCGAAGTGTCCAAAATTAGAGGCCTGCCTGCTATATATAGAATCTCGTAATAGTGAACTTTGTATAATCTGATGTGATTTTAACAAGGGGTGTGTATATGGCTTATTTGCATAAGCTAAAAAGGAGTAAAGCATTACTCCTTTTTATTGTGTTTATTGGAATAATGATCGTGTTTTTAATTGGTAGTAGTCGGAATGTTTTTACATCAAAGATATTTATGCAGAATCAATTAACGGAATTAGAATTAACAGGGGAACTGACTTCCGCTAGAGTAATTCAACAGGATATCATTATTCCGGAGGGCTACACACAACAATTTGTTGAATTTAACATTTTTTTTGCAACCTATCAGAGAAGTAATACCTCTCAATTAGAGATATCCTTGATCCAAGACGAAACTGAACAAGTCGTTAGTTTAGATGCTAGTTCATTAAAAGATAATTCATTTAAAAAGATAAGATTTGATGATAAAAATTTTAAGGCGGGTAATGCCATTCTCCTAATATCCCCCAAGGGAGCAACGAACGGTAACGCTGTCACAGTGGCACTAACTAAAGATGCTTCACAGGGGACGGTTATAGTTGATGGTACTGAACATAAAGAATACGGATTGTTACATCAAGAGATTTATAGTGGCACAGAATGGACTCTATTATTTCTCTTTTTATTCACCTGCCTTTATATACTTATCTGTTTTAAAATCATGAATATAAAAAGTTCTACAGTGAATTATTATTTTTTAATAAGTATTATGTTAATCATTATTATTACCATATATCGCTTCCCATCATTAACTATCTGGAATCAACCATGGGCTGAAGCTGCGACGAATTTTTATATGGGAGCATCAAACAATGGATGGATTACAAACCTCAAACAACTAGATGCAGGCTATCTTCCGTTATTAACTAGATTAATTACATTAATAGTAGTTAAGGTGTTTCATGCGGGGATTTACTTTCCAATTATAACTCAATCAATCGCAGTATTTTTTATTGCCATATTCGCTTCTAGTATTAGTCTGCGTTATTTCAAGGGACTAATTTCTTCTGATTTCTTACGATTTATCGTAGGTTTAGTACTTGGCTTGGGTCTATTTCATGATTATGAACTCTATACTTTTATTAATTTCTCCTATTTAGGAGTAATACCTTGTTTATTTATTATGTTTTTGAATATAGAAAAGGTTGGTAAATTTAAATTCGTCGTTTTAAATATCTTCTTTTTCCTTGTGTTGTCGTCAAAAGCTTATTTTATAGTATTTGCGCCGTTTTATGGAGTTATTTTAATTTATAATTTAATGAAAAAAAACCATAAATCTTCAATCTTTTATTTAACTTCCTGTATCTCTATGTTAATGCAACTTATTGTGGTAATAACTAATAGATCTACTTGGACTGCCCAATCAGAATCTGTTGATAAAGGTATACTTGATATGGCGATTCAAGGTAGCGTTCTTTATATAAAGAACTTATATCATATTTTTTTCAAGTTAGCTTTTTTTCAAAGTAGCTTAGTTACATATTATACACTTACAATTTGTCTGATAGTTTTGACAGTAGTTGCGATTTACTATAGTAGAAAATTACTTAGTAAAAAAGTTATATATTTTATTGTTAGTACCCAGCTTCTAGCAATGATGTCAGTTGTAATGTCCTTGACTGTTCCATATATCAAAGACTCGGCTGTTTGGAATATACAGTTTAATGTACCGTACAACAGGCATTTTATATTCAGTAATATATTTGTGTTTCTAGGTATTTTTATTTGGTTAATTAATTTATTTGAATCTAAAAGAAAGCAGTTCATTATAGGGGTGTTAATTGTTTTAACTTATAGTTTTAGTGGTTTCAATGCCAAGGATATATATGAATATGAGAATTATTCATTTTCAAATTGGCAGGATAATTATGGACAATTTGAAAATGGGGGATGTTTAGCAGTTAATCCGTATCCTTGGATCATATGTAATCCAGATACAGATTTTTACCCCCCTCTAGAAATCAACGATTCCATAGGGACTCATGAAATTGATGTAAACAATTTAGTGCCAGGAAGTAATACACGGAAGGTAAGTGGATTAATACTAGACAAATCTAATCCGTGGAATAGAAAGATCAAAGTTATTGCCTATGACAGCGAAGGCGGTGTAATTGGCGAGACGATTGAAACGTCTGATTCAACTGATCGCTATGGGTATTATAAATTTGATAAGCTCTTAAATATAGACCACATTAAGTTTTATGATGAGTATAATTCTGAAGTTGTACTATTCAACCCTAAAGTAATCTTCTTTGGGAAAATATAAAACACTGAATAAGAGGTATAAAGGTGATGCACTTTAAAAAGTATAACTGGTTCTTAATCATTCTATTTTTAAAAATAATAGTTATGATATTATTCTCTTCAGGGTACCAAGATGAGTTATTCAAACCATTTGTTGAATATTTCACAACATATCTGAATAATCCATGGGAGCATTTCTATGAGATTAATTATTTTGATAACCCATTTCCATATCCACCATTAATGTTATATATATTATCGTTATTTTATTTTCCAGGAGCACATCTAGATTTGCCGTTGATAGTGGATAATTTTTTAATGAAACTTCCCGGGCTATTATCTGATGTATTTATCTATGCTCTTCTTGTTAAACTATATCCATTAAAGAAGGATAAAGTACTATTGTATTATTTTGCATCACCCATTGTTTTCTATGCCTTTTATATACATTCACAACTAGATCTGTTACCTACTGCAGTACTTTTTTTCTCTTTATATCTATTAATTAAGGAGCATTGGAAATCATCAGCTATCGTATTCGGATTTGCTATCGCCATTAAATTCCATGTCATTGCAGCTCTTCCATTAGTTCTTATTTATTTATTTCATTATCGCAAAAAGGTTACATACGTATCATATTATCTAGGTGCTACTATACTAGTCTTCCTAATTATTTGTGCCCCATTTATTGGGGCTGAAGCGTTCCGAGAATACGTGTTAAAAAACAAGGAGCAGAGTCAAATATTTGCTATTTATTTTGCATTTGGGAACTTAAAGTTGTACTTAGCTCCGTTGGCTGTATTTTCGATATACCTAAGGTTTATGGTCTATAAGAAGATCAATCCTCAGTTATTATTTAGCTTTGTCGGCTTACTATTTTCGGTCTTCATTTTGTTGGTTCCACCTATGCCGGCATGGTACATATGGATCATTCCCTATATTTCTATTTATTTCATTAATCAAGTAGAAACCAATACTAAATATACTTTGTTATTAAATCTAGTTTTATCGGTAACCTATTTAGTTTATTTTATGGTATACCATCATTCTGCTTTGAATGACATAACATTTTATGGTCAATCTATAAATTTAAAATCTGATATAGACTCTTGGGGGAATTTGAGTTTCACTTTACTTGAAGGAAGCTTACTAGCATCGATTTACTTTTCATATCGATACGGTTTGAAAAACAATGATATTTATAAATATAAAAACTCACCGTTGCTTATAGGTATTGGTGGGGATAGTGGTTCAGGAAAAAGCATATTACTTGATGATATTTACAAGTTACTTCATGATAAAGATATTTTATTGATTGAAGGTGACGGTGATCACAAATGGGAACGTGGTAATGAGAATTGGAAACAGCTAACACATTTAAATCCTAAAGCTAATTACCTTCATCGGCAATCTGAAGATATAATGGCATTAAAACGTGGTGAATCTATTGAACGTGTTGAATATGATCATGGTACAGGTGGGTTTACGAATCCTCGAAAAGTAAAATCGAAAGACTATGTCATTGTTAGTGGACTTCATCCATTTTATCTTCCAAAAATGCGTAAAGCTTTAGATCTGAAGATTTACTTAGAAACTGAAGAAAATTTAAGAAGACATTGGAAAGTACTTCGTGATACAAAAAAAAGAGGATATTCGAAAGAAAAAGTTATTCAAAGTATTGAGGAACGTATGGTAGATGCCCAAAAGTATATCTGGCCGCAAAAACAATTTGCCGATCTCGTAATCTGTTATTTTACAGAGGAATTACTAGAAGTGGGGAATGTTGACTGTGTACCAAATCTGAAATTAAAATTAACTGTTGATTCCAATTTAAATATGGAAGATTTATTGGATGAATTATCAATTCAGAACATCGCTGTTGAGCATGACTATTCTGAAGATTTGAAGTCTCAATTTTTCATTATTGATCAAGAGGAGAGGGAAATTGACTTTAAAAGTATAGCGGATAAAATCATTCAAAATAGAGAGGAAATTATATTAGATGTATCCATTTGGCACTCTGATTACAGAGGTATAGTTCAGTTGTTAATTTTATTGATGATCAGTGAAAAGTTGAAGGAGGAACGTCGTTCTTGATGGATTTCAAAGGAGTTTTACTAGATCTTGATGATACATTGTATGATTATAAATCTGTTAACAAGATTGCTTTGGCATATACATTTGATCAGGTTTCTAAGTCGCAACATGTAAGCATTGAAGAAGTATCTAAAGTGTTTTCTATTGCTCGGAGTCAAATAAATACAGAGTTAAATACAACCGCATCTTCTCATAATCGATTATTATACTTCCAGCGTATGTACGAAATATGGGGTGTACACCCAGTGAGATTCTCATTAGAGACATATGAATATTATTGGTCTACACTACTGGATCACATTCAGGTTAATGATTTTGTATATGATTTTTTGGATTCTATTAGAGATAAAAAAATCTGTATATTGACTGATCTGACAGCTCATATCCAGCACCGTAAACTTAAAAAGTTGAATCTAGAACCCTATATTGATTATTTAGTCACTAGCGAAGAAGCCGGTAGAGAGAAGCCCCATCCTTATATGTTTATGCTGGCAGCTCAAAAGATGGATTTAAAGACCACTGAATTATGTATGATCGGTGATAATTATAAAAAAGACATCCTTGGAGCACAACAATTGAATATAGAAGCTTTTTGGTATAATCCATTATTAAAAGATGTGGAACTGTCCGAAAACATTCATTCATTTAAATCATTTGATGAATTAGTATTTGTAAATAGGAGGTAAATAGAATGAAAGACTTATTGGAATTCGTGAAGATGTCAAAGTATGCTGGTGAGCGGTTTGACTTGACTCAAGCAGGTGGAGGTAATTCCTCAGTTAAATTGGATAATGGGCAAATGCTAATTAAAGCATCTGGATTCTTGTTATCTGACGTGGAGCAAGATCGAGGATTTGCTACACTGGATCATCTTAAGATAGTAGCAGCTCTAAGTGATCCTGCTTTTGAAGAAATAGTTGAAAAACGTCAGAGAGAAGAGTACGCTGCTCAATTAGTGAGCAATGCGTTGTGTAGTCCTTTATCAAGACCGTCAATTGAAACTTTTTTACACTCACTTCTATATAAGTTCACGCTTCATACACACCCCATTGTAGTTAATATGATTACTTGTCAGAAAGAATGGAATTCGAAGTTACATGCCTTATTTGGTGATCGGGCTCTATATGTTCCTTATGAGACACCAGGGATTGAGTTGGCTCTATCTATGTTTAATGAACTTCAAAACTATAGATTAAAGAATAAAAAGGACCCAGGAATAGTATTTTTGCAAAATCACGGACTTATTATTAGCGGCGATCATATGGAAGAGGTATGTGAGCTAAATGAAGAAGTTTTATCAATATTAGAGAGAAATGAGAATGTGAATTTTTCGCATTATAAATATACTAATCAAATTTCAAAATTAATAAATGGTGTTGGTAATACGCAATATATAGCATATTTAAGTGAGGATACAATCGTTACTAAGTTATCTGAAAATAGAGCTAATTTAGAAATAAGCCCTTTTTGTCCGGATGGGTATGTATTCTGTGGTGTAAGAGTACTGTTTCTGAAGACATTGGACTCCCAATGTGTTTATGATTATTTTGAACAAAATCTTGAGCTTCCGAAGGTAATTATTTATAACTCCATGGTATTCTTTATTGCTAATAACATACGAAAAGCTAAAGAAATTGAAGAAGTATTTAAGTTCCACCTCATTATTGTGAACTCCGTGAAAGAGAGAGTAAACAGTCTTGAAATCGATGAAATTCGTTATCTGGGAAATTGGGAAGCAGAAAAATATAGACAAAAACTATAGAAGCAGGTGAATGAAGTGCAAATTATTATCCCTATGTCAGGAATAGGTAAGAGATTTATTGATGCTGGTTATTCAGAGCCAAAGCCATTAATTGAGGTTGATGGCATCCCAATTATTGAACATGTAGTCAATATGTTTCCGGGAGAATCGAACTTTACTTTTATATGTAATTCAAATCATCTAACAACTACCAATATGAGAGCTATATTAGAGCGTATCGCACCTGCGGCGAAAATAATTGAAATTGAACCACATAAAAAAGGACCTGTATATGCGGTTACGCAAATCTTTAATCTTCTAAATGATGAGGAAGAAGTTATTGTTAACTATTGTGATTTTAGTGTGTTTTGGAATTATGCTGATTTCCTAAATCATACTCGTAATAGGAAAGCAGATGGAGCTATTCCTGCATATAAGGGTTTTCATCCACATATGTTAGGGTCCACAAACTATGCATTTATGCGTGATGAAGAACAATGGATGCTCGAAATTAAGGAAAAAGAACCTTTCACAAATAATCGCATGGAGGAATACGCCTCAGTTGGTACATATTATTTTAGATGTGGATCATACGTCAAAAAGTATTTTCAGGCATTATTAGATGAAGATGTGAATTTGAATGGTGAGTATTACGTTAGTTTGGTGTACAATTTGCTAAACCGTGATGGTCTGCGCACTTCAATTTACAATGTTCAGCATATGTTGCAATGGGGTACTCCACAAGACGTACAAGAGTATAAAGCATGGTCTAATTATTTCAGAAATATAATAGAGTCAAATGAAGAGGATAAAACTGTTCCGCATTCAACGTTATTAATGCCGTTAGCTGGAGCAGGAAGCCGATTTGTAAAAGAAGGATATGAGGACCCCAAACCTTTAATTGAAGTATCTGGAAAACCGATGATTATTCAGGCTTCCCAGAGCTTGCCTAAGACAGGCAAACAAGTATTTCTTTGTCAAAAATCTCATTTAGACGCCTATCCTTTGGAAGAGGAACTTAAAATGGTATATCCAGACGCCACTATAGTTACAGTAGAGTCTCTAACTGAAGGGCAAGCTTGTACTTGTGAACTGGGACTTAAGTATATTGATTCAGAGGATTCACTGTTAATTGGCGCCTGCGACAATGGAATGATCTGGAATCAAGATGGTTTTCAAACATTAATTAAAGATCCTAATGTAGATGTTGTTGTATTCAGTTTTAGACATCATGTTTCGAGTGAACGCTATCCTCAGATGTATGGATGGATAGATATTGAGGAAGACCAGACTATTAAACATGTTCATGTAAAAAGCCCAATAAGTGATGATCCTTATAATGATCATGCAGTTGTGGGTAGTTTCTATTTTAAAAACGTTAAAATTTTCAAGGAATCACTTGATCAACTGTATACGAAAAACATTCGTATTAATAATGAGTTTTACGTAGATAGTTTGATAAATGAAGCAATAGATTTAGGATACAATGCGAAAGTATTCGAGTTGGATCAATATGTTGGGTGGGGTACACCTAATGATCTAAGAACCTATGAATACTGGCAGAGTTTCTTTCACAAGTGGGAATGGCACCCTTATACACTAGATCAAGAAGTCACTTTAGATAAAGATGCTCTTCCAGGACTTGAAATTAAATACACTGCTTTTAAACAGGAAAATGAATAATGACATTAAAGAAGCAATTAATGCGTTTTGGTGTTACGGGTTGTTCAGCAGTATTAACCGATAGTTTTATCTACTATCTTTTATTAAATATATGGTCAACGTCCATTTCTAAGGGAATGTCCTTTCTTTGCGGTGCTGGAATTTCATTTTTGCTAAATAAATTGTGGACTTTTGAAGCTACTCAAAATACTTCATCTCATATATGGAAGTTTAGTGTTCTGTATTTAGGTACTCTATCAATAAATATATTAATGAATAAGTTAACTTTGAGTCTATTTCCATCAATGTATATGATAGCTTTTTTAGTAGCGACAGGCACAAGTATGTTACTGAATTTTATCGGTCAGAAATGGTGGGTGTTCAAAAATGATAAAGTTGTCGGTGATCATTCCTTGTTACAATGAAGTGAAGAATATTAGTTTAATTTTGGAGAAGTTCGAAAAAGTAATTCAAAGGCCGGACATTGAAGTTATATTGGTCAACAACGGTTCAAGTGATGGTAGTAAGGAACTTATGGAGAGATTAATAAATGATTATCCATTTGCAAGAATTGTTCATGTGGAGATTAATCAAGGCTATGGTTTTGGAATAATCTCAGGTTTAAAAGAGGCTAAAGGCGAATATCTCGGATGGACACATGCTGATATGCAAACTGATCCTTATGATGTTATTAGAGCTCTAACTATTATAGAGGAAAAGGGAAGCCCATCTAATATTTATGTCAAAGGTGATCGGAAGAAAAGGCCATTCTTTGATCAATTGTTTACTACAGCCATGAGTGTCTTTGAAACTATATATCTTCAAGAACGATTGTATGATATCAATGCGCAGCCTAATATATTTCACTCTTCATATTTTGCATCATGGGATTCACCACCTTATGATTTCTCGCTTGACTTGTATTCGTTATACATGGCACGAAAACAGAATATAGATATAATTCGGTTTAAGGTTGTATTTCCTGAACGATTGAATGGAGAATCGAGTTGGAATACAGGTATGGGTGCAAAGTATAAATTCATTAAAAGAACTTTGAATTTCAGTAAAAAGCTTAAAGGGGATTTGAAAAATGTACATCGCTCATCGTATTAATACGGTTGCAGAGTTAAAAAATATTCCGACCCAATACGGTGTAGAAATTGATATTCGCGATTTGGGTGAACGCTTGGTACTACATCATGATCCCTACGTAGACGGAGAGAATTTAGAGGATTTCTTGCGAGATTATCAACATGGAACTTTAATTTTAAATGTAAAAAGTGAAAGAATTGAACATCGAGTATTAGAATTAGTGCGAAAATATAAAATAAAGGATTATTTCTTTCTGGATAGTACCTTTCCGATGATCTATCTTCTCAGTAATCAGAGGGAGACGAATATCGCACTGCGTTTCTCGGAATACGAAGGATTAGATACCCTTTTATCTATGAAGGGGAAAGTGAAATGGGTATGGGTTGACTGCTTTACGAAATTACCTATTAATAAAGAGAACTATTCTAAATTGAAGGAGTGGGGATATAAATTGTGTCTAGTATCTCCCGAACTTCAAGGCAGGGATCAAGACATTGAAGAATACAAACAATATCTTCAAGATAATGATATTAAATTTGATAAAATTTGTACCAAGATATACAATGTTGAACGTTGGGGGAATTTATAACTTTAACCGTGTTGTTGGTGATTTCGAATTGAAGTGTAGTCTTAATAGTGGGGAGTAACTAGCCTACTAGAACTGGTAGTCCACGGCGACAACCGTGGATTTTTCATGGAAAGCTACAACGAAGAAGTTATGAATAAACTCGGGTTGAATTATAATTTCATCCAAGACAATCAATCCCTCTCTGCAGAGGTTGGTGTCCTGCGTGGTCTACACTACCAGTTGAACCCAAAGGCCCAAACAAAGTTAATTCGTGTCTTAACCGGCGCTATTTATGATGTAATCGTAGATATTCGTCGTAATTCTCCTACATTTGGTCAATGGGTCGGAGTAATACTTAGCGAATATAACAAACGCCAACTGCTTGTACCTAAAGGCTTCGCGCATGGCTTCTGCACGTTGGTCCCTAATACCCAAGTGTTATACAAGGTAGACGAATATTATTCCCCTGAGAATGATCGCGGCATATTATGGAATGATCCAGCGTTAGGTATTGATTGGCCAACTTCTAGTCCGATATTATCGGATAAAGATCAACGTCATCCTGTACTGATGGACGCGGAACTTAACTTTGAATTATAAACATAACATTTCATTGAACAAAAGGTGGGCTATAAATGAAACTGCTAGTTACCGGCGGAGCCGGCTTTATCGGCAGCAACTTTGTATTATACATGCTGCAACAACATCCTGATTATCAAATCGTTAACGTAGACGCGTTGACGTATGCAGGTAATTTGGAGAATTTGAAATCAATTGAAAATCATCCGAACCACAAGTTCGTAAAAGCAGACATTACAGATGTACAGGCAATGGATGCTTTGTTTAGCCAAGGTGTTGATGTAGTGGTGAATTTCGCGGCTGAATCGCATGTGGATCGGAGTATTTTGGAGCCAGAAGTGTTTGTGAAGACGAACGTGCTTGGAACACAAGTACTTTTGGATGCGGCGAAAAAATATAGTGTTACTAAATTCGTTCAGGTTTCTACGGATGAGGTATACGGATCACTTGGAGCAACCGGTTTGTTTACTGAAGAAACTCCTTTGACTCCGAACAGTCCATATTCGGCAAGTAAAGCTGGTGGCGACTTGCTTGTACGTGCATACCATGAGACATTCGGACTGCCAGTGAACATTACCCGCTGCTCGAACAATTATGGCCCGTACCAATTCCCTGAGAAGCTTATTCCGCTTATGATCTCCCGCGCACTTGCGGATCAAGCGTTGCCTGTATATGGCGATGGGATGAATATCCGTGACTGGTTGTATGTTGAGGATCACTGCAGCGCGATTGATTTGGTTATCCACAAGGGCGTGAACGGTGAAGTATACAACATTGGTGGCAATAACGAACGTACAAATGTGCATATCGTGAACACAGTATTGCAGGAACTTGGCAAACCTGATTCACTGATTACTTATGTTCAAGACCGTCCGGGTCATGATCGACGCTATGGAATTGATCCTACCAAGATTATGAACGAACTGGGTTGGAAGCCGAAACATACGTTTGAAACAGGTATTAAAGAAACCATCCAATGGTATCTCAATAACCGCGAATGGTGGACTCGCATTCAATCTGGGGAATACCAGAAGTACGCTGAATTACAATATGGCGATCGTTTGGGAGAATCTCTATAATGGCTCAACTGAAGGTACTTGTTACAGGTGCGGCCGGACAATTGGGTCAGGATGTTGTTTTACTACTCCAGCATCAAGGTCACCAAGTGATGGGCTGCGACCGTCAAGAGATGGATATCACCGATCTGGATCAGTGTATCCAGGTTATTGGTGAGTTTGGACCGGATGCTGTCATTCATTGTGCTGCGCATACAGCAGTAGATGCGGCAGAAAGTGACATCGATGCAGCTTATTTAATTAATGCAACGGGCAGTCGAAATGTAGCGCTAGCTTCTGAAAAAGCTGGAGCTAAGCTGGTGTACATTAGTACGGATTACGTATTTGATGGTTTGGGAGTACAGCCTTACCATGAGTATGATAATACAGATCCTAAGAGTATATATGGTAAATCGAAACGTGCGGGCGAGGTGCTCGTTCAATCCCTCTCCTCTAAGTATTTCATCGTACGCACATCATGGGTGTATGGTAAATACGGGAATAACTTTGTCAAAACAATGCTAAAGCTGGGTCAAGAAAAGCCAATGCTTCAAGTAGTCGATGACCAAAAGGGTTCGCCTACCTATACAGTTGATTTAGCTCGTTTCTTGCTTGAGCTTATCCAAACTGAGAAGTATGGTGTATACCATGCGTCAAATAGCGACTCATGTACTTGGTTTGAATTTACACAGGCTATCTTTGCAGAGGCTGAGGATATTTTGGGTTTGAAATTCACCGCTAAGCTTGAACCGTGTGCTACGGAACAGTTCCCGCGACCTGCACCACGTCCTCGGAATTCGGTGATGGAGCATCTGTCGATACGTACGAACGGTTTTCAGGATATTCGATCTTGGCGTGAGGGCCTGAGAGATTTCCTCTTAGAGCTAAAAGAATAAGATAGTAGCAATTGAAACTCCCAAATCGTTTATAACGATACGGGAGTTTTTTGTATTCTTTCGTTATAATAAGAAGGGAGTGTGTAGTTAACAAGAAATTACAAAGTCGAGGATACTCATGAATAACAAAACAGTAAGTGTACATATCGTCACCTACAACAGTGCTGACGACATCATAGATTGTATAGAGGCAGTAATGGCACAGGATTATTTGGTCAAAAAAATTGTCGTAGTGGACAACGCTTCAACTGATGGTTCGGCGGATAAGGTCAGAACGTTCTATCACCAGTTTAACTCGGACTCACCCGCTGCATTCTTGGTGGGGCATGAAGCTATGAACTCCGCAAGGGAGATAAAGCAATATCCAACAATTGACCTTCTGGAGAATGAGCTTAACACAGGCTTCGCCCCAGCCCACAACCAGGCCATTTCGGCCACGAATACAGATTACGTGCTCGTTCTTAATCCTGACCTTACGCTGGCTCCAGACTATATCTCCAGACTAATCACACAGATGGAGAATAATCCACAGATCGGCAGCGCCACAGGCAAGCTTTTGCTAAAGGCCGATCATGGGCTGGTAGACAGCACAGGTCTCCGTATGAACAGAACACGGCGTGCGTTTGATAGCGGAGCAGGCGAACCAGCAGACCAATGGACACAGTCAGGACCTGTATTCGGCGTATCAGGAGCGGCTGCGATGTATTCTCGACGGATGATCAACGACATAAGTGTTGGTGGCGAGTTTTTTGATGCAGACTTTTTTGCCTATAAGGAAGATGTGGATGTGGCTTGGAGGGCGGAGATATTCGGCTGGCAGGGATATTATGATGCTGAGGCGATCGGGTATCACGAACGTGGCTGGAAAACGTCTGGTCGTAACACTAAGCCGTTGTTCATCCGACGAATATCTTACATTAACCGCTACAAAATGATCTACAAGAATGAACCGACTCGAACTTTGCTGAAAACAATCTTCATTTCTCTCCCCTATGAAATTGCAGCTCATGGTTATATGCTTCTGAGAGAGCCACAGTTAATTACAGCGTGGAAGTCCTTTTTCACTCAGCTCCCTGCGTTAAAAAAGAAGCGGGAGTATATACAAGCCGCGATAAAAGAGAGAAAGAAACACGAAAGCTAAACCACATCTGGAAAAACCTCCCTTAAACGTCACCTCCTCTCAGGGAGGTTTTATGTTATAATTATTGTCGGTAGATTACTATATTTGTCAGGAGCGTTACGCAGTGAATGTAGATGTAAGCATACTTATTGTTAATTACAACACGTGTCGCCTGACGATGGATTGTCTCAGGTCGGTGTATGACTCAGCAACGAACTATTCCTATGAGATTATTTTAATAGACAACAATTCCAATGATGATTCGGTAGAGAAGATTAGTAGAGAGTTTCCAGGTGTAATGTTGATCGCAAATAACGACAATGTCGGTTTTGCCCGTGCTAATAATCAGGGGATGGAAGCTTCATCCGGACGGTATGTGCTGCTGCTAAATTCAGATACGGTGGTACGTAAGGATACGCTAGAGACGATGATCTCCTTTATGGATAGTCGGCCTGATGTAGGAGCGTCAGGGTGCAAGATTATTTTACCGGATGGCTCGCTAGATAAAGCTTGCAAGCGGGGGTTTCCTACACCGTCTGCTTCGTTCTATTATGCTTTTGGATTTAGTAAGCTATTTCCGGATCGTCCGAGGTTTAACGGTTACCAGTTAGGTTATCTGGACCCTGATCTTGATTACCCGATAGATTGTCTGGTTGGTGCGTTTATGCTGCTGCGGCGGGAGACGATTAACCAGGTGGGTGGATTAGATGAAGAGTTCTTTATGTACGGCGAGGATTTAGATTGGTGTTATCGTATTAAAGAGGCTGGTTGGGAGATTTATTATTATCCGAAGACTGCTATCGTGCATCTTAAAGGCGGTAGCGCCAGACGCAGACCGTTTAAGATCGTCTATGAATTCCACCGGGCAATGATTTTATTTCATCGTAAGCATTATAGTAAGAAGTACAACAGTATGATAAATGGAACAGTATATGCCGGCGTAGGTGTGAAGTTCGCACTTTCGCTTTTGCGGAATGCCTTAACTTCGCCTAAAACAGTCCCATCACCTGCTCAGAGTCTTAACTCCGCTATTGAAACAGGTGCACGTAACGAAAAGAATACTGAGGTGAATTTATGATTCGGCGTAATCAGAAATTTTTGACACAGCTCTATATGGTGGCTGACTTTCTTGTCATCCAGCTGTCCTTCCTTATAGCCTGGTGGCTAAAGTTTAGAAGTGGTTGGATGGAGTACGAAAACCCGTTGCCTGTAGAGTCGTACGCTTACTGGAGTATGATTTATGGCGGAATTGCAGTGTTAGTCGGTATACTGCTGTCGCTGTATTTGCCGAAGCGTAAGAAACGGTTTGTCGATGAATTCATTAAGATTTTCCAAGTGCATATTATGGGCATTTTCATTCTGCTTGGTCTGATGTTTTTTGTGAAAGAAATAAATATCTCCCGAACATATCTAGCTCTTTACATGGGATTGAACATTCTTTCTATTATGCTGTACCGTTATGTACTGAAGAAAATGCTTAAATCTTTTCGAGAAAAAGGCTTCAACCGACAGTTTGTACTTATCATCGGTGCAGGTACGCTAGGCAAAAGATTCTACAATAATCTAGAGCAATACCCCGAGCTTGGATATGAAGCGATTGGTTTCCTGGATGACTATCATACTTGGGATGGAATTGAAGAGCAACGATATAAACCGATTCTAGGAACAGTTGACCAGTTGTCTGGAATGCTAGAGATGCTGCCTGTGGATGAGGTTATACTTGCTCTGCCGCTTGATGCGCATTCGAAGTATCCTTCAATTATTGCGGCCTGTGAAAAAGCAGGTGTACGCACACTGATTATCCCTGACTTTTTTGACTACTTACCAGCCCGCCCTTACTTTGATAACTTTGCAGGCATGCCAATGATTAATGTTCGTGATATTCCACTAGATATGACGGGTAATAAGATGGCAAAAAGATTGTTTGATATTGTGTTCTCTTTGTTCGCAATTATTATGATCTCTCCAGTGATGCTTATCGTGGCTCTTGGTGTCCGACTGACCTCTCCGGGACCGATTATATTCCGGCAGGAACGTGTGGGACTGAACCGTCGTAATTTTATGATGTATAAGTTCCGCTCCATGAAGATGCAGCAGGATGGTGAAGAGGATACAGGCTGGAGTACGCGGGAAGATCCTCGTAGAACAAGATTCGGGACCTTTATCCGTAAGACAAGTTTAGATGAGCTTCCGCAATTTTTTAATGTGTTGCTGGGACATATGAGTGTGGTGGGACCTCGACCAGAACGCCCATATTATGTGGAACAGTTCCGTGATGAAATTCCGAAGTATATGGTTAAGCACCATGTACGACCTGGAATCACAGGCTGGGCACAGAGCAATGGACTTCGGGGTGACACTTCCATCGAGGAGCGGATCAAACACGATATTTTCTATATCGAGAACTGGTCTTTACTGTTTGACATTCGAATTATTTTCAAAACGATTCGCAACGGCTTCGTCAACAAAAATGCTTATTGATTCCTGCACTTATTTTGGATTTATTAAACTTTTATACGATCCCCGTTTCTACCTATGGTAGAGCGGGGTATTGTTTTTCTATTGTTTCATAATCTAAACTTCGCAAAGGAAACTATCAACTATGGATAAGAAAAAGATTGTTGCTACCGTAATTGTAATTGGAGCTCTTATCATGTTACTTGTAATCGCTTTTAGTAATGAAGATGAACAGCCTGCAAGCGGCTTTGAAGCTCACAAGGTCATAGCACATGCCATGGGTGGCATTAACGGTCATACGTACACCAATGCTTTTGAAGCATTTGTTGCTAATTATGCACAGGGAACTCGCGTATTTGAAGTAGACTTGTTATTATCGGCTGATGATCAGCTAGTAGGTAGGCATGAGTGGTCAGGCAACATGAGTAAGCTTTTAGGTCAGTTGGATGTTCTTCCTGCTAATAAACAAGGGGTAGTACTAGATTATAAGGAATTCATGGACAGCCCAATCCTGAATATATACTCCCCGATCGATGTCGAGAAGTTGCTTGATCTGATGCAGCATTATCCAGATGCTTATATCGTGACCGATACGAAAGAAATCAAACCCGAACTTATAAATAAACAATTTACATTGTTGGTAGAAGCGGCGCAGCGCCGGGATCCAGCCATATTAGATCGGATTGTTCCACAAATATATAATCAGTCGATGCTTGATGAGATCAATAAGGTGTATTCTTTTCCAGAAGTGCTTTACACTCTGTACCAATCCAAGGATACGGATGAACAAGTTATTGAGTTTGTTAATAAAACAGGTGTGGATATTACCATGCCAGTTGGCCGAGCCACCAAGAGCTTTGTTAAAAAGCTGAAGAAGGCTGGCGCTCGTGTATATGTTCATACAGTAAATGAAGAAGCTGAAATTAGGGAACTGGCCCGTATGGGCGTGGATGGTTTTTACACTGATTTTGTACCCGAAGAGGATTTGATTAACATCTCAGGTGTACGTTGAAATCTTAGACTACTTATTACCATTAAAAAATACGAAAAAATGTTCGCATTTTTGTTCGCTTTAAATTGACACACCTGCTGTGCTGGCATAGACTAGATCTATATCTTTTGCGGCGGCAGGAGTGTCTTTGTCTTGCCCAAATGACAATTAAGGATGATTCTCATGAATTCAGTGCAGCAAATGATCAAACCTTGGCGGCATGTGTTTAAGCTAGACCCTGACCGGATGATTTCGGATGAGGATTTGGAGGCCGTTTGCTTATCTGGCACGGATGCCATACTGATAGGGGGCTCAACAGGAGTAACCTATGAGAATACAGTGGATCTCCTAGCAAGAGTAAAACAGTTTGAGTTACCTTGTGCACTTGAGGTATCCGAACTTGAAGCTGCTGTTCCCGGATTTGATCTTTATATGATCCCTATGGTGCTTAATACGCCCGATCCAGCTTGGATTGTAGGCCATCATCGCCGAGCTATTGAACGCTATGGATTTATGATTCCATGGGATTCGCTTCTAACGGAAGGTTATATTGTGCTGAATAGTGACTCTTCAGTTGCACGGATTACAGGGGCTGAGACGGCCATTGATGCTGAAGAAGCGGCTGCTTATGCTCAGGTTGCGGACAGGCTGATGTCACTGCCGATTGTTTATCTTGAATACAGCGGTAGGTTCGGGGATATGGAGACTGTGCGGACAGTACGCGAAATGGTGGATCACGCCCAACTTTTTTATGGTGGGGGCATTACTTGTGAGGCGGAAGCCGAGCAGGCAGCAGCTCTATGTGATACAGTAGTGGTCGGCAATATTATTTATAGTGATGTACAGCAGGCACTGCTAACAGTCGCGGCTGTAAAAAAGACAGTACAAGAGAAATTCGATTAAATTATAAGAAAGTATAAGTTTCACGTTATACATTATCCTTATATTTTTCGCATAAACACTTACCGTCCTTATAAGGACGCCAAAGGCGTTTATGCTTAGTGGTTATTTTTAGGACTACTTATGATTTGTGATTTTATATTTAGAAAGGAGCATGTTACACATGCAACTTATTAGCATACAAGACGCAGTAAGTCGACTGAATCCTCCACAAAGACAGGCTGTCGAAACTACTGACGGACCACTTTTGATTATGGCTGGTGCGGGCAGTGGGAAGACGAGAGTGTTGACTCATAGAATTGCCTGGCTGATTGCCAATCGAAAGGCGCCGCCTTGGGCGATTTTGGCGATTACGTTTACGAATAAAGCCGCGCGGGAAATGCAGGAACGTGTATCTAAGCTTGTCGGACCTGAGGGAAGAGATATCTGGGTATCCACCTTTCACTCTATGTGTGTTCGGATTTTGCGGAAGGATATCGAGCGGATTGGTTTTACCTCCAACTTTTCCATTCTGGACTCTACAGATCAGTTATCCGTAATACGTAACTGTATGAAGGAACTGAATATTGATACGAAGAAATTCGAACCAAAAGCTGTGCAGGCTATCATTAGCGCATCCAAGAATGAGCTGATCAATCCGGCGCAATATGAGCAGAAGGTTGGCGATTATTTTGAAGGCTTAGTTGCAAAGGTATATAAGATGTATCAAAGACGTCTAAGAAGCAATAACTCGCTTGATTTTGATGATTTGATTATGAAGACCATCGAACTGTTTAAGGAAGTTCCCGAGGTCCTTGATTTCTACCAAAAGAAATTCAAATACATCCACGTGGATGAGTATCAGGATACGAACAGAGCGCAGTATATGTTGTGCCGTATGCTCGCTGATAGCCACCACCGGATTTGCGTGGTAGGGGATAGTGACCAGTCCATTTATCGCTGGCGCGGAGCGGATATTACGAACATTCTTAATTTTGAAGAGGACTATCCAGAAGCGAAGACCATTCTTCTAGAGCAGAACTACCGTTCAACTGCTAATATCTTGAATGCAGCCAATGGTGTGATCGCACTCAATAGTGGACGTAAGCCGAAGAAGCTGTGGACCGATTCCGAGGAAGGTGCCAAGATTAAGGTGTACCGGGCGGACTCCGAGCATGATGAAGGTTACTTTGTAACCGGAGAAATCAGCAAAAATGTGAAACAGGGTCAAGCCTACCAGAATCATGCGATACTGTATCGTACGAATGCCCAGTCACGGGTAATCGAGGAAATTCTAATTAAATCTGATATTCCGTATCAAATCGTAGGCGGGATTAAGTTCTATGATCGTAAAGAAATCAAAGATCTGCTCGCTTATTTACGCCTGTTGTCTAACCCTGATGATGATATCAGCCTGACGCGTATTATTAATGTACCTAAGCGGGGATTAGGGGATACAACGGTTGGTAAGCTGGCAGCTGCGGCTGGTGAGCGTGGTGTTTCTATTTTCCGCGTACTGCAAACTGTAGATGATTTGGGCTTTGCCGGACGGACGCGGAATATGCTAGTAGAGTTCTACGATATGATTGAAGCTCTGCACCGTATGGTGGAGTTCTTGTCCGTAACAGAACTGACGGAAAAAATACTGGAGATGTCGCAGTACCGTTTGGAGCTGCAAAATGAAAACACTCTCGAATCTCGCTCGCGACTAGAGAATATCGATGAGTTCTTGTCCGTGACTATGGAGTTTGAAAAGAATAACGAGGACAAGTCGCTTGTCTCCTTCCTCACGGATCTTGCACTTATCGCAGATATTGATAGTGTGAATGATGATGAAGAGGACCGTAGTGACGCTGTAGTCCTGATGACGATGCACAGCGCCAAGGGTCTGGAGTTCCCAACGGTATTTATCGTCGGGATGGAAGAAGGTGTGTTCCCGCACAGCCGAGCCTTCCAAGACAACGATGAGCTCGAAGAGGAACGCCGGCTTGCGTATGTAGGGATCACCCGCGCGGAGAAACAATTGTTTCTCTCTTGCGCGAGGATGCGTACGCTCTTTGGGCGGACGACGGCGAATCAGCCGTCCCGCTTCATTGAAGAGATTCCGGAGGAGTTGAAGGAAGATACCGCGAAGACACAGGACCGCTTCCAACGCGGAGGCTCGGAGGTAGGCGGTGCTTATGGCGGACGCGGCTTCAGTGGCGGCAGTCGTGGGAACTTCGGCGGTCGAGGTGGAGCCGCTGGTGCGGCGCCGATAGGCAGCGGAAGCACAGCATCCGCAGCGACAAGTAAGAGTAGCGTGACCGTAACCTCCGGAGGCGCACAGCGCGCTACTGGAGCAGGGGCTGCGGCTGCTGGCGATTACAAAGCGGGTGATAAGGTTTCGCATGGCAAATGGGGCACTGGCACCGTTGTAGCTGTGAAGGGCACCGGGAATGATACGGAGCTGCAGATTGCTTTTCCGGCACCAGTGGGTGTAAAACGACTGCTTGCAGGGTTTGCGCCGATTACCAGGGTGGAATAATAGTAGGAAACGATTAACGAACGGATATTTAGACCACGCTAACCATTAGGAAACTTATTGACGGAGGGATGTACCTGCATGGATGCTATGCATGTGATGGAAGAGCTTGTTGCGGAGTTAAATAATTATAATTACCACTATTACACGCTGGATGCTCCGCTAGTCAGCGATAAGGAATACGATGTTTTATACGACAAGCTTGTAGCACTGGAGGCTGAGAGTGGCTTCGTACTACCGGATTCACCTACACAACGTGTAGGTGGAGAGCTGCTTAAGGGCTTCACGCCGCATCGGCATCTGGCTCCGCTTTGGAGTCTCGATAAAGCACAGAATATTGAACAGCTGCGGAGCTGGAATACGCGGGTACTTCGCTTAGTGAATGAGTACAATCTTAAGAACCCAGGCAACCCTCTACCTGATCCTTGTTATGCAGTAGAACTGAAGTTTGATGGCTTGACGCTGAATCTAACCTATCGGAATGGTGTTCTAGAACAGGCATCGACGCGTGGTAATGGTGTCATTGGGGAAGGAATACTTGCTCAGGTGAAGACCATTAAGTCTGTTCCGTTAACGATTCCTTTTAAAGAAGGGGTCATTGAAGTACAGGGCGAAGGGATTATGAATCTGTCTGTGCTCGCTGATTATAATACCCGGGCTGCAGAGCCACTTAAGAATGCGCGTAATGCGGCGGCAGGAGCACTGCGCAATCTAAACCCGAAGACTACTGCAGAACGTCGTTTGAATGCATATTTCTATAATGTAGGTTTTGGAGAAGGTGTAGAGTTCGCCGATCATCAGGAGATGATGGATTTTCTACGGAATAACAAATTCAAAGTAAATCCTTATCTGACTTACTGTAATGATTTCGATGATGTGACTGAACAGCTTGCTGGAATCGAGGAGAGTCGTTCAACTCTTGATTACCTCATTGATGGAGCGGTGATCAAGGTAACGGATTTCCGTATTCGTGAAGTTCTTGGTTACACTGACAAGTTCCCCCGCTGGGCAGTGGCTTATAAATTTGAAGCTGAAGAAACAACGACCGTGCTTGAGTCTGTTAGCTGGAATGTAGGACGTACAGGTAAAGTGACTCCTTTAGCTCGTGTTGAAGCCGTAGAGCTTGCTGGAGTTACCGTACAGAATTGCACATTAAATAATGTGGGCGATATTGAGCGCAAAAACTTGAAATTCGCCTTAGGCTCACGAGTGTTTATTCGGCGTTCTAATGATGTTATCCCGGAAATTCTCGGCAAGGTAACAGAAGAGAATGACGGAGGAGAAATTATTTTCCCTGAGGATTGCCCGGCTTGTGGATTTCCGCTAGAAATGCGCGGTGCGCATCTTTTCTGTAATAATAAGCTGAACTGTAGACCGCAAATTATTAGTCGGATCACCCATTTCGCTTCACGAGATGCAATGGATATTGAGACGTTTAGTGAGAAGACGGCAGGTCAGCTCTACGACGAGCTTAATGTTCATGACTCTGCGGATCTGTATGAATTGTCCTTTGAGCAGCTTGTACAGCTGAACCGTTTTGGGGAGAAAAAAGCACAGAATTTGCTGCAAGCGTTAGAGGATAGCAAAGGGCGCGATCTCGCCTCATTCCTCTTTGCGTTAGGAATCCCTAACACAGGTAAAGCAACAACTAAGATGCTGGCTGATCATTTTCGTGATCTGGATGCTGTGATGCAGGCTAAAGCGGAAGAACTTGCCGAGTTGCCGGACATTGGCGGGATTGTCGCCGAGAGCATTGTAAACTTCTTCGCAGATCCTGTAGTTGTGGCGAATGTTGCTCGGTTGCGCGCGCTTGGGGTTGAAGCAAAAGCTCCTGAGGCACCACGTCCTGTTAGCACGGATTCCTTCTTTAGCGGAAAAACGGTAGTGTTGACCGGTTCATTACAAAAGCTTACACGTGACGAAGCAGCCGAACGTCTGGAAGCACTCGGAGCGAAGGTGTCTGGAAGTGTATCTAAGAAGACGGATTTGGTTATTGCCGGCGAGAAGGCAGGTAGTAAACTGGCCAAAGCACAGCAGCTAGGTATTAAGGTCATCGAGGATGAGGATGAGCTGATTCGATTGCTGGAGATGTAAGCATATTTTTACTAAGTCCTAAAAGGGTACCAGTTTCATTTCGTTTAAGTACGAGTGGAGCGGGTACCCTTTTTTTGCGTAACCTACTTATTGTCGTTCGATTTTAAGTACATGTTTCTATTTTCGAGGAAAAACGTTCAATGGATCTGCTAATATAGAAGCTAAAGATAATTATTACTATATTTGAAAGGAACCCCCTCCTGTGAAGAGAGAAACGATATTGTTAGTAGATGATGAGAAGGAAATTGTAGAGCTGTTATCGATATACCTCTGTAATGAGGGCTATCGCCTGCTTAAAGCTTATGATGGGATGGAGGCACTGGCGTGTCTGCAGAAGGAAGAAGTAGATCTGATTATTCTTGATGTCATGATGCCTAAGATGGATGGATTAGCTGCATGTATGAAGATCCGTGAAGAGCGGAAGATGCCAATTATCATCCTTTCAGCCAAAAATACGGATATGGACAAAATCTCAGGACTTAGCATAGGAGCGGACGACTACGTGGGCAAGCCGTTTAATCCTTTGGAGATTGTGGCACGAGTTAAGTCACAGCTGCGTCGTTATCACGCTTTCAATAAAGATAGTAATAGCCTAGGGAATGACAGCAAACTGAGCTTTGAAGATTTAACTATAGATACGTCTAAGCATGAGGTACATATAGACCAGCAGAAGATTAAGCTGACCCCCCGGGAATTTTCTATTTTAGAGCTTTTGGCAAGGCACCAAGGTCAAGTGCTTAGCTTAGAGCAGATATACGATAAGGTGTGGAACGAACCATTTTTAGATGGGGGCAATACTGTTATGGTACATATTCGTAACCTCCGCGATAAAATCGAAGTGGATTCGAAGCGCCCCCGTTATATACAAACCGTCTGGGGAGTTGGCTATAAATTAGATGGACCTTCCTGAAAGGATTAGGTGAGGCTTCTTGAATTCAAAATATATAACTACGATTCGTTGGAAGTTTATATACGCCTTTTTGCTTAGTGTACTTTCTGGTGGATTACTGCTGTTTGCAGGTTACCAGCTCGTTAATTTCATGATCTATCTGAATCCAGCGTCAGAGTCGGCTCCCTATTCACGTATCTTACGCTGGATCATTAATCATATTGGTTCTATGCCACTGCTGACCGCAGCTGGTATTATCAGCTTTTTACTGTTCTTTTTTATCTATACTCGTAAAGTAGTACTGTATCTGGAGGAGATCACCAAAGGAATTCGGGAAATCACAAGCTCCGGGATGTCGCACCGAATTGAAGTCAGAACCACGGACGAGCTGGGAGTGCTGGCTGAGAATATTAATGAAATGGCTGAACGTTTGCAGCACTCTGTGGAAGAGGAACGTAAAGCTGTGAATGCAAAAAATGACTTGATCACGGGTGTCTCCCACGATTTACGAACCCCCCTTACCTCTGTCCTCGGTTTTCTGGAATATATCGAGCAAGATCGATGCCAGGAAGAAGTAGAAATACGATATTACGTGAGCATAGCCTACAACAAATCCCTTGTGCTGCGTAAACTGATCGACGATCTTTTTGAATATACACGCGTAAATAGTGGGGAATACCCTCTGGTTATGGAGCGATTAGATTTAAAAGCATTTATACGGCAGCTAGCGGAGGAGTCAGTTCCCGAACTAACAAAGGCTGAAATGACCTATGAGATCGATGACCAAGCTGGTGAGTTGTGGATAGAGGCTTCCCCTAAAGAATTAGTTCGTGCTTATGAAAATTTGATTACGAACGCGATCCGTTACGGTAGAAGCGGCGGGAAAGTGGAGATTGGTTTCAGTAAAAGGGGAAATGAAGCGGTTGTCCGCATTAGCAATTTTGGAGAGATGATTGCAGAGAGCGATATTCCGTTTATTTTTGAACGATTCTATCGAGCAGAGAAGTCTCGTTCACAGCATACAGGCGGTTCAGGCCTAGGTCTTGCCATTTCCAAAAGTATCGTCGAACGCCACAATGGCGTTATTTATGTAGAAAGCTCCCCGCTTCGGACGGATTTTATCACCTATTTCCCATTCTTCATAGAATCTTAAGAAAACTCTTGGCGGGTTCTTAAGATTTGGAAGATATCCTTGTGAGCACAAGGAGGGAATGACTATGCACAAACTTCGGACGGTTCGCATCCATTATCTTTATATTTTTATAGGGAGTGCTCTTTTGAGTGCTGCCTTTCTTTTTGCTGTCCAGCGGGCAGTTGTTTTGCTGTATTCTCATTATTCGGGGAAGTCAGGCGTCTTTTTTGTTCGTCTTATCCATTGGACCATTAATCATATTGGAACAATCCCTAGCGTCATAATTCTATTTGTTCTATTCTTCAGTGGGTTGTTTATTCTCCGTTCACAGAAAATTGCCGATGATTTGCACACGGTACTGATTGGAAGCTCAGAGTTAGCAGACAAGGGAGTAACAAAAGAAATCAAGGTTCTCTCTGGAGGAGAATTAGGCCAAATCGCCGCTAACCTGAATCGCATGCAAAGAATTGAAGTTCCGAATAGAGGCGTAGCAACAGAAACGATGCAGGACACACCAGCTGTAGCTTTATTGATAAGAACTCGGGCAATTCTCCGTGCTCTCCGTGAGGTAGAGGAGGCTGACAACACGGATGATGGGATGGAAGCCCAAGCACTTCTTGAAGCAGCGAGTGTTGAAGCCCGTAGTATGGAGCGGTTCTTAGAGAACCTGATTATAGAATCATGAATGCCGTTACCGAAAAAAAACAAAGTGTAGCCCATTCAGGCAAGGATGGCAGATGGATCGTGCGTACCCGGATACTCCGTCTGGGGTATTTATTATTTGATGGGAGTATCATTGGAATAATAATAGCGCTCGTGGGTTTGCTTTACGTATTTCAATACGGCGGGCAAGTGGTTAAACAGCAAGAGGATAAACTTCAGCTGCCGGAATCGAGCATCATTAAGACCTCGGACGGGACGACATTACGAATGATCCCTTTACCGGGCTCGGGGTATAGACATTCAGCGGAGCTGGAGGAAATGCCTGCATTATTGATAAATACGTTTTTAGCGGTGGAGGACCGACGCTTTTATAGCCACCAGGGATTAGATTATAAAGGGATTTCTCGCGCTTTTCTAAATAATATTGTGGATATGGATCTCTCTGAGGGCGGGAGTAGTATTACTCAGCAGCTAGCTCGCAATCTTTATTTGAACAGGAACAAGAATGTCATACGTAAGCTAAACGAAGCATCCATTGCTCTTGCCTTGGAGAGGCAGTTATCAAAACAAGAGATTTTAGGGCTTTACCTCAATCAGATTTACATGGGGCGTGGACAATATGGAGTAAAGGCAGCTGCGGAGCGTTACTTCGGCGTATCCGATTTGAAAAAACTAGAAATATGGCAAATCGCCACCCTGGCGGGAATCCCTAAAGGACCGTCTATTTATAATCCGGTAGACAATAGTACATTATCCAAAACAAGAAGCAATCTCGTTCTACAGATCATGCTAGATCAAGGACTGATCACTAATAAACAAATGCTTGAGGCTAGAGATAAACAGTATCACCCTCCCGCCGCAAACAGAGAAGAAGTCATTGGTGTGCATTATGTGGACGCTACGCTTAAGGAAGCGGCTCAGATCACTGGGAAGTCTGTGGAGGAGCTTCGAACGGGTGGCTACACTATCGTTACAGGGTTGGACATTAAAGCACAGCAGGCGCTAGAGCAGGCTTTTCTTAAGGGTTCTTCTTTCCCACCTGACGGAAAAGATCAGCAGGTAGAAGCAGCTATGACCATAATGGATCATCGTACAGGTGAAGTGGTGGCACTGATTGGCGGGCGTGAACAAAACGAGGGGAGCTTGAACAGAGCTACAATTGATGCGCGGCAGCCAGGCTCCAGCTTCAAGCCGATCATTGATTATGGACCCGCGCTAGAGAGCGGGAAGTATAGCCCGAATAGTATACTGTCTGACCGGAAATACGCTTATGGCAATTATGTACCTGAGAATTTGAATGGTGTGTATCAAGGTCAAATCACAATGAGTAGAGCGCTGCAAAAATCCGTGAATGCGCCAGCTGTTTGGCTTTTGAAACAGGTTGGAATCTCTTCTGCACGGCAATTCGCAGCCAAATTAGGAATTGTACTGACGGAGGAGGATAACCATTTATCAATAGCTTTAGGAGGGCTTCATAATGGGGTATCGCCACTTAAAATGACACAAGCCTATGGTGTCTTTGCTAATGGAGGTAAATTCAATGAGGCTCATATGGTACGCACGATAATGGATTCAAAAGGGAAGGTTGTGTATTCACATCTCTCCGAATCACAGCAGGTAATATTGCAGCGAACCGCAGAGGCAATGACGATGATGCTACGTAATGTTGTCAATGAAGGAACGGGCAAAAAAGCGCAAATGAACAGGCCTGTAGCGGGGAAAACCGGAACAACCCAATTGGATCTGCCAGGCGTGAGCAAGAAAGCTAACCGGGATTTGTGGTTTGTTGGTTATACTTCGGAATGGACAGCTGCAGTGTGGATGGGGTTTGATCGTACAAATAAGGATAATTATATGACAGAGGGCAGCGGGAAGGCTGCCGCTCTATTTTCTACAGTCATGAGTAAGGCGTTAAGTGGTTACTGATGTTACTGATGTTTATTGAGCGGCCCATTCTTCTAGTTTCTCGTCTCTAGGAAGCAGGAGAGCAAGGAAACCCAATAGAGGTAGGAATCCACAAGCTATAAACACTTTTGAAATTCCAATGCTGTCAATCAGATTGCCGAGTACCAAGGAGCCAATTCCTCCGAGCCCAAAAGCAAGACCAGTGATTAACCCTGAAACTGTTCCGATATTGCCTGGATAAAGCATCTGAGCATAGATTACAGTAACAGAGAAGCTGGACAAAAGGATGAAGCCGCCAATCAGCAGGAGTATAGCTGCCCACATTTGGTTCACAAAGGGTAGAGCCAGCGCGAAGGGCACTGTTCCGACCATAGAGAGAAGAATGAGATTACGCCGTCCGAAGCGGTCAGCCAGTGGGCCTCCAAAGAATGTACCGACAGCTCCAGCTGCCAGATACATAAAAATATAGATTTGGGCCTTATCGAGCGTCATTTGATATTTGTCCATTAAATAGAAAGCGTAGTAACTTCCGATAGAAGCGCCGTACCAAGATCTTACAAAGACTAGGAACACAAGGATGATTGTTGCCGTTCGAATACTTTTGCGGCGGGCAGGATCAATTGCACGAGCTGTTGACTTCTTATGAAACGTATATCCTGCATCCAGCATCTCTCGATACCAGCGAGCGACATAGGTCTGGACGGCGATTCCGGCAGCCGCAACGATAGTGAAGCCAAGAGCGCCGATCTGCCCAAAGGGAATGAATATCCATTTCGTGAGCATTGGTCCTAAAGATTGTCCAGCATTGCCGCCGACTTGAAATATAGATTGCGAAAGACCTTTCCGCTGACCGGCAGCCATATGAGCAACACGCATGCCTTCGGGATGAAAGGTAGCAGATCCGAAACCGATTAGCATGACGGAAAACAATACAAGAATATAGTTGTTGGCATAAGCCAATAAAAGTACGCCTAGAAATGTGCTGCACATACCCAGTGGTAACAATATAGGACGAGGCTTACGATCTGCCGCATACCCAATGACTGGTTGGATAACGGAGGACGTCATGTTTAAGGCAAAGGAGATCCACCCGATCTGAGCGAAGGAGAGCATTAAGTTATCTTTGAGAATAGGAAAGATTGCAGGGATGACTGCCTGAATAGAATCGTTAAATAAATGAACAAAGCTGACAGCCAGCAAAATCTTATAGATTGTTGCTTGCTGCAGATTACGCTGCTCCTTGTCCTTGGTGTTTGTTTGGGTCGCAGCAGTAGATGGATTGTTTTTCATTTAGACTCCTCTCGTACGTATCATTAGAAGTTAATATATGGGATTACGATAAATTCTATTTAGCCATAAATTAAGGATTATTGGAAACAATTTGTGTTGGTTTGTGCTAGTTTGAAAGTATTTATTCGTAGATTATTTTTATTTCAAAAAAAGCTTGCAAACATAAGAACAGCATGGTATATTATCTCTTGTGCTTATGACGCATCGAACAAATGAAACACAAACGATGAAAAAATAAGTTGACAAGAAATACGACAACATGATATACTCTAATTCCTGTGCAAGAGACAGTTGATGTCGAAATGCCGGGAGCAAGTTCTTTGAAAACTGAACAAATGGAACGCGTTAATTTTTAAAAGATTCATTTAATGAATCGTCAGTTTCAAAATGAGCATATCGCTCTTTTCAATACTAATTGGAGAGTTTGATCCTGGCTCAGGACGAACGCTGGCGGCGTGCCTAATACATGCAAGTCGAGCGGAGTTACTTTGAAAGCTTGCTTTCAAAGTAACTTAGCGGCGGACGGGTGAGTAACACGTAGGCAACCTGCCCCTTAGACTGGGATAACTACCGGAAACGGTAGCTAATACCGGATAATTTCTTTTTTCTCCTGAAGAAAGAATGAAAGACGGAGCAATCTGTCACTGAGGGATGGGCCTGCGGCGCATTAGCTAGTTGGTGGGGTAACGGCCCACCAAGGCGACGATGCGTAGCCGACCTGAGAGGGTGAACGGCCACACTGGGACTGAGACACGGCCCAGACTCCTACGGGAGGCAGCAGTAGGGAATCTTCCGCAATGGACGAAAGTCTGACGGAGCAACGCCGCGTGAGTGATGAAGGTTTTCGGATCGTAAAGCTCTGTTGCCAGGGAAGAACGTCCGGTAGAGTAACTGCTATCGGAGTGACGGTACCTGAGAAGAAAGCCCCGGCTAACTACGTGCCAGCAGCCGCGGTAATACGTAGGGGGCAAGCGTTGTCCGGAATTATTGGGCGTAAAGCGCGCGCAGGCGGTCATTTAAGTCTGGTGTTTAAACCTTGGGCTCAACCTGAGGTCGCACTGGAAACTGGGTGACTTGAGTACAGAAGAGGAAAGTGGAATTCCACGTGTAGCGGTGAAATGCGTAGATATGTGGAGGAACACCAGTGGCGAAGGCGACTTTCTGGGCTGTAACTGACGCTGAGGCGCGAAAGCGTGGGGAGCAAACAGGATTAGATACCCTGGTAGTCCACGCCGTAAACGATGAGTGCTAGGTGTTAGGGGTTTCGATACCCTTGGTGCCGAAGTTAACACAGTAAGCACTCCGCCTGGGGAGTACGGTCGCAAGACTGAAACTCAAAGGAATTGACGGGGACCCGCACAAGCAGTGGAGTATGTGGTTTAATTCGAAGCAACGCGAAGAACCTTACCAGGTCTTGACATCCCTCTGAATCCACTAGAGATAGTGGCGGCCTTCGGGACAGAGGAGACAGGTGGTGCATGGTTGTCGTCAGCTCGTGTCGTGAGATGTTGGGTTAAGTCCCGCAACGAGCGCAACCCTTAACTTTAGTTGCCAGCAAGTAATGTTGGGCACTCTAGAGTGACTGCCGGTGACAAACCGGAGGAAGGTGGGGATGACGTCAAATCATCATGCCCCTTATGACCTGGGCTACACACGTACTACAATGGCCGGTACAACGGGAAGCGAAACCGCGAGGTGAAGCCAATCCCATCAAAGCCGGTCTCAGTTCGGATTGCAGGCTGCAACTCGCCTGCATGAAGTCGGAATTGCTAGTAATCGCGGATCAGCATGCCGCGGTGAATACGTTCCCGGGTCTTGTACACACCGCCCGTCACACCACGAGAGTTTACAACACCCGAAGTCGGTGGGGTAACCCGCAAGGGAGCCAGCCGCCGAAGGTGGGGTAGATGATTGGGGTGAAGTCGTAACAAGGTAGCCGTATCGGAAGGTGCGGCTGGATCACCTCCTTTCTATGGAGAATCGTCTTCTGCAATGAAGACATTCAAATCGGAAGTTAAACTTCCAAAATCATTTAACGCGTATCCATTTGTTCGGTTTTGATGGAATTTGCGGGGCCATAGCTCAGCTGGGAGAGCGCCTGCCTTGCAAGCAGGAGGTCAGCGGTTCGATCCCGCTTGGCTCCACCAACAAACTTCATCTATTTGTTATGTCTAGAATATTTTTAAACTTGATCCTTGAAAACTGGATACCGAAACGAATTTGCGTTTTAGAACATCTTTTAGCTAAAACTTGTGTAAACAAGTACGTTAGTTATTAGCTGGAAGCGAAGATTTTCAATTGTGCGAACAAGCGAAACATCGGAGCGAAGGTTAAGCTAATAAGAGCACACGGAGGATGCCTAGGCGCCAGGAGCCGACGAAGGACGTGGCGAACAACGAAACTGCCTCGGGGAGCTGTAAGCAAGCTTTGATCCGGGGGTGTCCGAATGGGGAAACCCAGCTGTGGTAATTCGCAGTTACTCATCTCTGAACACATAGGAGATGTAGAGGCAGACCAGGGGAACTGAAACATCTAAGTACCCTGAGGAAGAGAAAACAATAGTGATTCCGTCAGTAGCGGCGAGCGAACGCGGAACAGCCTAAACCTAAGAGCTTGCTCTTAGGGGTTGTGGGACGTCTCACATGGAGTTACAAAGGAATATGGTAGGTGAAGAGGTCTGGAAAGGCCCGCGATAGAGGTAAAAGCCCTGTAACCTAAACTGTGTTCTCTCCGAGACGGATCCCGAGTAGTGCGGGGCACGTGAAACCCCGTATGAATCCAGCAGGACCATCTGCTAAGGCTAAATACTACCTGGCGACCGATAGTGAAACAGTACCGTGAGGGAAAGGTGAAAAGCACCCCGGAAGGGGAGTGAAATAGAACCTGAAACCGTGTGCTTACAAAAAGTCAGAGCCCTATTAATGGGTGATGGCGTGCCTTTTGTAGAATGAACCGGCGAGTTACGTTTAACATGCAAGGTTAAGTCGAGAAGACGGAGCCGCAGCGAAAGCGAGTCTGAATAGGGCGATTGAGTATGTGGACGTAGACCCGAAACCGTGTGATCTACCCCTGTCCAGGGTGAAGGTGCGGTAACACGCACTGGAGGCCCGAACCCACGCATGTTGAAAAATGCGGGGATGAGGTGGGGGTAGCGGAGAAATTCCAATCGAACTCGGAGATAGCTGGTTCTCCCCGAAATAGCTTTAGGGCTAGCCTCGGTATAAGAGTAGTGGAGGTAGAGCACTGATTGGGTGCGGGGTCCGCAAGGATTACCAAGCTCAGTCAAACTCCGAATGCCATATACTTATTGCCGGGAGTCAGACAGTGAGTGCTAAGATCCATTGTCAAAAGGGAAACAGCCCAGACCATCAGCTAAGGTCCCCAAGTGTGTGTTAAGTGGGAAAGGATGTGGAGTTGCACAGACAACCAGGATGTTGGCTTAGAAGCAGCCACCATTGAAAGAGTGCGTAATAGCTCACTGGTCGAGTGACTCTGCGCCGAAAATGTAACGGGGCTAAACACACCACCGAAGCTATGGCTAGATACGTATGTATCTGGGGTAGGGGAGCGTTGTATGTGGGTTGAAGGTGTACCGTAAGGAGCGCTGGACAGCATACAAGTGAGAATGCCGGTATGAGTAACGAAAAGATCAGTGAGAATCTGATCCGCCGAAAGCCCAAGGTTTCCTGAGGAAGGCTCGTCCGCTCAGGGTAAGTCGGGACCTAAGGCGAGGCCGAAAGGCGTAGTCGAAGGACAACAGTTTGAAATTACTGTACCACCGTAATCCGCTATGAGCGATGGGGTGACGCAGGAGGGTAGTGACGCGGACTGATGGATATGTCCGTCTAAGCAGTGAGGCTGATGTGTAGGCAAATCCGCACATCATTAAGGCTGGGCTGTGATGGGGAGCGAAAATTACAGTAGCGAAGGTCATGATCTCACACTGCCAAGAAAAGCCTCTAGCCAGGAGAAGGTGCCCGTACCGCAAACCGACACAGGTAGGCGAGAAGAGAATTCTAAGGCGCGCGGAAGAACTCTCGTTAAGGAACTCGGCAAAATGACCCCGTAACTTCGGGAGAAGGGGTGCCCCGGTAGTGTGAATAGCACGAGGGGGCCGCAGTGAAAAGGCCCAAGCGACTGTTTAGCAAAAACACAGGTCTGTGCGAAGCCGCAAGGCGAAGTATACGGGCTGACGCCTGCCCGGTGCTGGAAGGTTAAGGGGAGTGGTTAGGGGTAACCCGAAGCTATGAACCGAAGCCCCAGTAAACGGCGGCCGTAACTATAACGGTCCTAAGGTAGCGAAATTCCTTGTCAGGTAAATTCTGACCCGCACGAATGGCGTAACGACTTGGGCGCTGTCTCAACGAGAGATCCGGTGAAATTTTAATACCTGTGAAGATGCAGGTTACCCGCGACAAGACGGAAAGACCCCATGGAGCTTTACTGCAGCTTGATATTGAATTTGGGTACGATCTGTACAGGATAGGTGGGAGCCGTAGAAATCGGAGCGCAAGCTTCGGTGGAGGCGCCGTTGGGATACCACCCTGATCGTATCTAGGTTCTAACCTAGTACCCTAACCGGGTACGGGGACCGTGTCAGGCGGGCAGTTTGACTGGGGCGGTCGCCTCCTAAAGAGTAACGGAGGCGTTCCAAGGTTCCCTCAGAATGGTTGGAAATCATTCGAAGAGTGCAAAGGCATAAGGGAGCTTGACTGCGAGACCTACAAGTCGAGCAGGGACGAAAGTCGGACTTAGTGATCCGGTGGTACCGCATGGAAGGGCCATCGCTCAACGGATAAAAGCTACCCTGGGGATAACAGGCTTATCTCCCCCAAGAGTCCACATCGACGGGGAGGTTTGGCACCTCGATGTCGGCTCATCGCATCCTGGGGCTGAAGTAGGTCCCAAGGGTTGGGCTGTTCGCCCATTAAAGCGGTACGCGAGCTGGGTTCAGAACGTCGTGAGACAGTTCGGTCCCTATCTGTCGTGGGCGCAGGAAATTTGAGAGGAGCTGTCCTTAGTACGAGAGGACCGGGATGGACGTACCGCTGGTGCACCAGTTGTTTCGCCAGAAGCATGGCTGGGTAGCTACGTACGGACGGGATAAGCGCTGAAAGCATCTAAGCGTGAAGCCCCCCTCAAGATGAGATTTCCCAATTAGTAAGACCCCTTGAAGACGACGAGGTAGATAGGTTGGAGGTGGAAGTGCAGTAATGCATGGAGCTGACCAATACTAATCGGTCGAGGGCTTATCCTACACTTAAAACGCAAATTCAATTCGGATTCAGTTTTCAGGCATCAAGCCTGTAACACGCTAAGAAATTCATTCTCACTTCTGGTGATGAACGAAATTTCACGCGGCAGCGTCTGTTTCACAGACGCATGTTTGGTGGCGATAGCGGAGGGGTTCCACGCGTACCCATCCCGAACACGACCGTTAAGCCCTCCAGCGCCGATGGTACTTGGACCGAAGGGTCCTGGGAGAGTAGGACGTTGCCAAGCACAATTAGACCACTGTTGAGTAATCGACAGTGGCTTTTTTGCGTTTATTATAGACTGTGGAAAACTTGTGGATAAACTTTTGGATTTGCAGAAAAAGTTACGCACATGTGGATAGATGATTGAAAGAGAAATAATCCCTAAATAGTGTGGATTAAATACATATTTATATGGATCTGTCAACAGAAAACCTAAGTAGTACACGGGTTGCTGTGGATATAGCCGGGATTATGTGGATAGAGTTATTGATAAGTGGATAACTATTTTAACTTGGATGTGACAAGATTTCAAGACTATTTTTAAAACTGTATAGAGCTGTGGATAACTAAAAATAAAGTTATAAATAATGCAATAGATTAGCGCACAATTGACGCTCTTGTTATACTTATCCTAAAAGTAATTTTATAAAGGATGAGGTGAGTTTGTGGTAATAAGACAGTTACGTTCGGAAGAATTCGATGCAAGCATGAACTTGTCAGAATATGCTTTTCAGTACAAGCTTCCTAGTGAAAAAAGAGCAAGTGCTAAGGAAAGATTCAAGCCTGAACAGGTATGGGGTGCTTTTGAGGACGGAACATTGGAAGCTAAATTGACGATTATTCCTTTCCAAGTCTACATACAGGGCAGAGTGGTACCTATGGGTGGTATAGCAGGAGTGGCTACATGGCCAGAGAACCGCAGACAAGGACATGTGGCAAATCTTTTGTCTCATGCACTGCATACGATGAATGAGGCGGGGCAAACGCTCTCTTTTCTACACCCATTCTTGATTCCGTTCTATCGTAAATTTGGCTGGGAGGTTTATTGTGAATATAAGAAATACTCTATTCCAGTAGCGAAATTTCCTAAAAAGGTTGAAGTTGAGGGCAAGGTTAAACGGGACATAAAGGATATCGAAGTATTGGATAGCCTATATACTCGATTCGCTGTCAGTTATAACGGGACACTTAAGCGCGATTTGGACTGGTGGGAGAACTCTGTTCTAGATGATGAAGGAAAGAGTGCAGTATTTTACTCCAAGAGTGGTGAACCAGAGGGATATGTGCTGTATAAGGTAGAGAACAGAGAACTGGTCATTGATGAATTTGTTTTTTTGAATGAACAAGCCCGGCAGGGGCTGTGGACATTTCTTGCGAACCATGATTCGATGGTGACAGGTGCATCCTTAAAGCTAGTGCCTTCGGATGACATGTTACCTTTCTTGCTGCCAGATCCACGTATAGGACAAGAGAATTATCCTTATTTTATGGGGCGGATTGTTAATGCCAAGTCATTCATTGAAACTTACGCCTTCAGAGGAAACAGTAGTCAAAAGAAGCAGCTTATATATATCGAAGATAAGTATGCACCTTGGAATGATGGGTTATGGGCATGGAATATCTCTAATGAGGGCTCGGCTACTTTGATACGAGTGGAAGGGGAACGGGCGGAAGCAGACTTGAGCTGTGATATAGGCACTTTGACGGCCTTGATGCTTGGGTACAAACGACCAACAGAGATGGCTCGTTATGGAAGTGTCTCTGGCCACGCAGCAGCACTGGAATGGTTTGAAGAAATTATTCCACAAGCACAGACAGCTTTATTTGATCATTTTTAAAAATATAACAAAGTATAAGTTTCACGCTATACATTATCTTTATATTTCTCGCATAAACGCTTATCGCCCTAATAAGGATACCGAAGGCGTTTATACTTGACAAAAATTAGGCTCTCCCCTTCGAAAGAAGTTGGGAGAGTTCTTTATTTCCGAATACATTCGCTGAAAAAAGTGAAAAATAAGAGAATCCACTTGGAATTAGCACAGAATATGTTATAATATTAAAAAGTCAAAGAAAGTCAAAGTCAACGAAGCATAATGACAGCGATCCGATCCTTTGAACACGTGGGAATATCCACAAATGTTTAAGTTCAATTAAAGACCATTGTCATTATGAATGCAAGTTGCAATCGGTATTATAAAGATTTAAGCACTGGAGGATGAGTGATGCGCAATATCTCTGATATTATCGAACAATATCTGAAGAATATTTTGCATGAAAGTCCCGAAGGTACGGTGGAAATCCAGCGAAATGACCTGGCGGACCAGTTCTCATGCGTACCGTCACAGATCAATTATGTCATCAGTACACGCTTTACTCTAGAAAAAGGTTATGTGGTGGAAAGTAAGCGTGGTGGCGGGGGATATATTCGTATTCAACGTTTTGAATTACCACCTAACGTGGCACTGCATGCCCATTTAAACCATACTATAGGTGGCGGGATTGATCAGAACGCTGCTGAAGGGCTGATTTATCAGCTGGAGGAAGCTGGTTTTCTAAGTAAGCGTGAAGCGTGCCTTATGCGCGCTGCTGTTTCTCGGGAATGCCTAACGGTTAAGATTCCATACCGGGATGAGATTCGTGCCAAGATTATGAAGGCGATGTTAATCTCTTTGTTAGGCAAATAATTGTCAACCATAAGGGAGGGGCTTTCGCTTATGCAATGCCAGGAATGTGGCGTCAAGCCGGCAACACTCCACTTCACTAAGATCGTGAATGGAGAGAAGACGGAGTTTCATATCTGCGAGAGCTGTGCACGGGAGAAGGGTGAACTCATTCCCGGAACGGCTGGAGGATTCTCCATCCACAGTCTGCTCTCAGGTCTGCTTGATCTTGAAGGTGCCGGCAAGGAGAAGTCGGCTGCAACGAAGACTACGCAGAGTCTGCAATGTGAGAATTGTGGGATGACGTACTCCCAGTTTAGCAAATTAGGCCGTTTTGGCTGTAGCTCCTGTTATGAATATTTTAACAGCGCACTGGACCCGCTTTTTAAGCGAGTGCATGGCAGTACTTCACATGTAGGTAAGATTCCGAAACGTGCAGGAGCTCAGATTGTGTTTAGACGCCAAATTGATGAACTCAAGCAGGAATTACAGCAAAGTATTACACAAGAAGAATTCGAGAAAGCAGCGGAGCTTCGAGATCAGATTCGTAAACTTGAAAAAGAAATAGCACAAGAGTAAAGTCTTTGATATATAGGGGGGATATGACATGTCAAGTCTCCGATTTACTGAACAAGCGCTTAGTGATTGGATGCGTTCTGGAGGTAGTCACTCCGAGATTGTAATTAGCAGTCGTATGCGTATTGCCCGTAATCTAGAGCATCTTCCGTTCCCAATGCTGGCTTCCTTAGAGCAATCGGAAGAAGTATTAGAGCTACTGGCTCCTGTGTTTCATGAGGAAGCAGCTGCAGATTTCGGATCTTTTCAACTCCTAAAGCTTGATGAAGTGAATGAACTGGACAAAAAGGTCCTGGTTGAAAAGCATCTAATCAGTCCTAACTTGGCTAATGATTCGCGCAGTGCGGCTGTCTTATTAAATGAAGATGAGTCGGTCAGCATCATGATTAACGAAGAGGACCATCTGCGAATCCAATGTCTGTTTCCTGGTCTTCAGGTTAGAGAAGCATGGGAACGTGCGACGGCGATCGATGACATATTCGAGGCAGCTGTCAATTACGCTTTTGATGATAAAAGAGGATATTTGACTAGTTGTCCCACCAATGTTGGTACTGGGCTTCGTGCCTCGGTAATGCTGCATCTACCAGCGCTTGTAATGACTCATCAGATCAATCGCATCTTGTCTGCAGTGAACCAAGTGGGATTGACTGTAAGAGGAATTTACGGTGAGGGTAGCGAAGCAGTAGGGAACATCTTTCAAATTTCTAATCAGATCACTCTCGGTCAAACGGAAAGTGAAATTATAGAGAACCTTCACAGTGTAGTTACCCAGATTATTGAGCATGAGCGAAATGCACGTGAACGGTTGCTTGTTGATTCCGCTCTGAGAATAACAGACCGAGTGAAGCGTTCTTACGGAATTTTATGTTATGCAGCTCTTATGGAGCTTAAGGAATCTGCTCAACGCCTGTCTGATGTGAGACTTGGGGTTGACCTTGGCATTCTGGAAGGTCTTTCGATTTCAGTGCTTAATGAACTTAACGTTAAGACACAGCCAGGATTTCTGCAAAAGATGTTCGGCGATGAGCTGAACGCCACTGAACGAGATATGTATCGGGCAAAACTGCTCCGAGAGACACTGGGAACACAACATTAATATAGATATTTATTATTCATGGAGGTGCAGGAGATATGATGTTTGGAAGATTTACGGAACGCGCACAAAAAGTGCTAGCGCTGGCGCAGGAAGAAGCTGTTCGTTTAGGACACAACAATATTGGTACAGAACATATTTTGCTCGGACTTATTCGTGAAGGAGACGGCATTGCTGCTAAGGCATTAATAGCTTTAGGGCTAGGTCTTGAAAAAATCCAGGACGAAGTGGAGACACTGATTGGCAGAGGTCAAGAACAGCCTACGAACATTGCTTATACTCCTCGCGCTAAAAAAGTGATTGAGCTGTCGATGGACGAAGCCCGCAAATTGGGTCATACGTATGTTGGCACTGAGCATATTTTGCTTGGACTTATCCGTGAAGGGGAAGGTGTCGCGGCTCGTGTGCTTAATAACCTCGGCATCAGCTTGAACAAAGCTCGTCAACAAGTTCTTCAGCTCCTGGGAAGCAGCGAGGCTGCCTCTAGTCATAGCGGGACTCCGGCTAACGTCAGCACACCGACCCTAGATGGTCTTGCGCGCGATTTGACCGCTTATGCTAAGGAAGGTAATCTAGACCCAGTTATCGGCCGTAGTAAGGAAATTGAACGTGTTATTCAGGTACTGAGTCGCCGAACTAAGAATAACCCGGTACTGATCGGTGAACCTGGTGTTGGTAAAACAGCTATCGCTGAAGGACTTGCACAAAAGATTATCAATAATGAAATCCCAGAAACACTTCGCGACAAACGCGTCATGACGCTCGACATGGGCTCAGTAGTGGCTGGAACAAAATATCGCGGTGAGTTTGAAGACCGCCTCAAGAAAATTATGGATGAGATTCGCCAAGCAGGTAATATCGTGCTCTTTATCGATGAGCTTCATACGCTGATCGGCGCTGGTGGCGCGGAAGGTGCAATTGATGCTTCTAACATTCTGAAGCCGGCTTTAGCCCGTGGAGAACTTCAGTGCATTGGTGCGACTACGCTTGACGAATATCGTAAATATATTGAAAAAGATGCTGCTTTGGAGCGTCGTTTCCAACCAATTACGGTGGATCAGCCATCACCAGAAGAAGCGGTCCAAATTCTGTTCGGACTTCGCGATCGTTATGAAGCGCATCACCGTGTGAAGATTACGGATGAAGCTATAGTGGAAGCAGTGAAATTGTCGGATCGTTACATCCCGGATCGTTTCCTGCCAGATAAAGCGATTGACCTTATCGATGAAGCAGGATCAAAAGTAAGGCTTCACTCTTACACCATCCCGCCAAATCTGAAGGAACTTGAAATGCGCTTGGATGATATCCGCAAGGAGAAAGATTCCGCAGTGCAGAGTCAAGAGTTTGAAAAAGCGGCGGCCTTGCGTGATACAGAGCAAAAAATCCGTGAAGAGCTTGATACGACAAAGAATCAATGGAAAGAAAAACAGGGTCGCACGGATTCAGAGGTTACACCTGAAGACATCGCACAGGTTGTAGCTAGCTGGACGGGTATACCTGTAAGCAAGCTGAAGGAAGAGGAGACCGACCGTCTACTTAACATGGAGGCTTTACTGCATGAACGAGTGATCGGTCAGGACGAAGCTGTTAAGGCAGTTAGCCGGGCACTACGCCGTGCGCGTGCGGGTCTTAAAGATCCGAAACGTCCAATGGGTTCCTTTATCTTCCTCGGTCCTACAGGTGTAGGTAAAACTGAGTTGGCTCGTGCATTGGCTGAAGCCATGTTCGGCGATGAGAATGCGGTCATCCGTATTGATATGTCGGAATACATGGAGAAGCACTCCACGTCCCGCTTAGTAGGAGCCCCTCCTGGATATGTTGGCTATGAAGAAGGTGGCCAATTAACTGAGAAGGTACGCCGTAAACCTTATTCTGTAGTGCTGCTTGATGAAATTGAAAAAGCGCACCCAGAAGTATTCAATATTCTGCTGCAAGTTCTTGAAGACGGTCGTTTGACTGACTCTAAAGGACGGGTAGTCGATTTCCGTAATACATTAATTATTCTGACTTCTAACGTAGGCGCACAAGCGATCAAGAAGAATTCGACACTTGGATTCACAGCTGTGCAAGATGCTGGAGCAGAATACGGTAATATGAAGGGCAAGGTTATGGAAGAGCTTAAGAAGAGCTTCCGTCCTGAGTTCTTGAACCGGATTGACGAAATCATCGTCTTCCATTCTCTCGATGAGAAGCATATTGCTGAAATCGTTACGTTGATGTCTGATGAGCTGCGCAAGCGGCTGCGTGAATATGATGTTGATTTCGTACTCACGGATGCGGCGAAGGCTTTCCTGGCTAAGGAAGGCTACGACCCAGCCTTTGGTGCACGTCCATTGCGTCGTGCGATTCAGAAGCATATTGAAGACCGTCTTTCTGAGGAATTGCTCCGAGGAAATATCCAAAAGGGTGATTCACTCAACATTGATGAAGTTGGCGGAGAACTTGTAGTGAATAAAGTGGATGCTCCTGTAGCGCCATTGCTTGAAAAAGAAGTAGAATCCGAATAAAAAAACGGAATAAAAAAAGCTTCCGCTCCTCAGTTTATAGAGGGGCGGAAGCTTTTTTAATATAAATTTATCACTTGAAAATATACATTTAGTACAAATTCCGAATGACCTTTCGTTAAAGGGGCAGAAATGGTAAACTTTCATTAGAAGAAAATATCCGCAATTTAAAAGTTCGGACCGTAAGGAGAACAAATGGCTAAACCAAAAACTAAATTTTTTTGCACCGATTGTGGATACGAATCGCCAAAATGGTTCGGAAAATGTCCCGGGTGCCAAGCTTGGAACTCCATGGTGGAGGAAACGGAAAGCGTAGTCAAAACACAGGGAATGAATGCCCCTATTTTTCATAGTAAAGAAAAGGCACAATCGATCATAAGTATAGAAAGTGACAAGGAACCGCGCATACTGACAGGTATAGGTGAGCTTAACCGTGTTCTCGGTGGGGGGATCGTACCAGGATCGCTGGTACTAGTAGGGGGAGACCCAGGAATCGGTAAATCTACGCTCTTATTACAGACGTCGCATGCTCTGACAACTCAGGGATTGCGAGTGCTGTACATTTCGGGCGAAGAATCGGTAAGGCAAACTAAACTACGCGCGGATCGCCTCGGTGCGTTGTCAGCTGAGCTATATGTACTATGTGAGACGAATATGGAAAGCATAGAAGAAGCGATTGAACAAATTCAGCCGCAATTTCTTGTTATCGATTCGATTCAGACTGTATTTATGCCAGAAGTAACTAGTGCGCCAGGCAGTGTGACCCAGGTTCGGGAATGTACGACAAGATTTATGCGTATCGCTAAGATTCGGGGAATTGCTACAGTTCTCGTTGGGCATGTCACCAAGGAAGGCGCTATTGCAGGCCCACGGATGCTTGAACATATGGTGGATTGTGTGCTGTATTTTGAGGGAGAGCGGCATCATACGTATAGACTCCTGCGGGCTGTAAAGAACCGCTTCGGTTCAACGAATGAAATCGGCATTTTCGAAATGGGTGAAGTGGGTCTAACAGAAGTAGAAAATCCATCGGAGCTCTTCTTATCGGAGCGTCCACTCGGCGTAGCCGGATCTACAGTCGTGGCTAGTATGGAAGGGACTAGACCGGTGCTTGTTGAGCTTCAGGCTCTTATCGCTGCCACTCATTTCCCCTCCCCACGCCGGGTGTGCACAGGTATGGATCACCAGCGGATGGCACTCATTATCGCTGTACTCGAGAAGCGGATGGGCATGTTCCTGCAAAATCAGGATGCATACCTTAATGTTGCTGGAGGCGTGAAGCTGGATGAACCGGCGATTGATTTAGCAGTAGCTGTTAGTATCGCTTCCAGCTTTCGTGATATTTCAACAAAACCTTACGATGTTTTCTTCGGTGAAGTAGGACTTACAGGTGAAGTAAGAGGTGTTTCACGCGCGGAAATGCGTGTGAAGGAGGCCGCGAAGCTAGGCTTCCGGCGGGTGATCATGCCAGAGAAAAGTTTGAAGGGCTGGAAGCACCCGCAAGATATCCAGATTATTGGCGTCAGTACCGTAGCAGATGCACTATCGGTCGCGTTAGATTAGGGGGCACAGGGATTATGAAAGAATATAACCAATCAGAGAATATGAATGATCTGCTCAGACTGGCGGCACCGGGGACACCTTTTCGGGAAGGTCTTGAGAATGTGCTGCGCGCTAAGACGGGAGCACTAATCGTCGTTGGGTATAGTCCTGAGGTGATGGAGGTAGTGGATGGAGGATTCTCCATTAACTGCGATTTTTCGCCCAATTATTTATATGAGCTCGCCAAAATGGACGGTGCCATTATTCTTAGTGAGGATTTGAAACGAATTTTGTATGCAAATACACAGCTAATTCCGGATTCGTCCATCTCTTCAATCGAGACAGGCATTCGTCACCGGACCGCCGAGCGCGTAGCGAAGCAAACAGGTAAACTGGTTGTTTCTATTTCACAGCGCCGCAATATTATTACCCTGTATCAAGGTTCCATTCGGTATGCGTTAAAAGAAATCGGAGCTATTTTGGCTAAAGCTAATCAAGCGATTCAGACCCTCGAAAAGTACAAAGCGGTTCTTACACAAGGACTGACGAATTTGTCTGCTTCGGAGTATGAGGGAATCGTAACCGTAGCTGAAGTGGTCGGAGTGATTCAGCGGGTAGAGATGGTTCTACGCATAAAAATGGAGATCAAACGATATATAAATGAACTAGGCAATGAAGGACGCTTAATCAGCATGCAGATGGAAGAACTGGTTGGAAATACAGAGGAAGAAGCATGGCTCCTATACAGAGACTATGCTAAGGAAGAGCAAGAAGATAAAATTCGTGAAATTATTGCCGGTCTCAAACGTATTAGTGATGATGACCTAATGGATGACAACCATATTGCTCGATTGCTGGGCTACTCTTCTACGGCAATCTCTTCCGAAGAGGTGGTTACTCCGCGTGGATATCGTCTGCTCAACAAGATTCCGCGGCTTCCAAATGTGATCATTCATAATCTGGTGGAGCGGTTTGAAATGCTGCCTAATTTGATGTCTGCAAGCATAGCTGAACTGGATGAAGTGGACGGAATTGGGGAGGTGCGGGCTCGTAATATTCAGGATGGGCTCAAACGTTTACAGAAGCAAGTTCTTATTGACAGGCAAATGTAAATAACATACAATCACGTAATATTGGAGCTGTTTAAGGCCAATGTGAGAAAATTGAGGTGAAGAAATGATACAAAAATCAATTCCGAGTCTTTTTACCATAGGTAACTTGATGCTCGGAATGTTTGGTATCATGATGGCGTTTGACGGTAAAGTTAGCATGGCCGCTATCATGGTTATTATTGCTATGCTGTTAGACGGATTAGATGGCCGGGTTGCTCGCGCACTTAAATGTGAGAGTGAATTTGGTAAGGAATTGGACTCTTTGTCTGATGTAGTTTCTTTTGGAGTAGCACCGGCTGTTATTATGTACGTCTCAAGCCTGCATGATTTAAATTCTGCATTAGCCTGGACAGTAACTGCAATTTTCCCGGTGTTTGGTGCATTGCGCCTAGCTCGCTTTAATGTTCATCCAGGGGTTCCTGGTTATTTCATCGGATTGCCAATTCCTGCTGCTGGTGGTGTACTTGCCACATTAGCTCTTTTTAATAAAGATGTTTCTGCTCCATTTATGATCGTGGCTACATTGCTCTTATCATATTTGATGGTCAGCACTGTTAAATATCCTAATTTTAAGAAGGTTGGATTACCTAAAAAAGTGGTTGTCGGAGCGCCAGTAGTCATTGTTGTTGCCGTGGCTGTTGCTGTTGTGTTCCCTGAACAAATTGCTAAGCTAATCTTCGTCTTACTTGGGATTTACGCGTTATATGGTTTTAAACAAAACATCGATCGATTGACAGCCAGACGCCGTCACCGTCGTAGAAGACGTTCTGAAGATAAAGTGTATCACTCGAAGAACGGTTAAAGCAGTCTTGTAGTAAGGTTGAACTAATATAATTATAGCTAGAGGCTTTGTCGTCCTTAGGGGATGGCAAAGCCTTTTTGCAATTCCAGCGCTACCCCAAGTTTATCGTCTTGAAAATTGGAACATACTGGTGAGGTATAGATCATTCAAGGATGAATAAAAAGGAGGTGCGTTAGGTTATGTGGAAAAAAGTGATATTGTCTTTTGCTTTAATATGTGGTGCTTGGTCTGGTTTTTCGCTATACCATGCGCTTGAAAAAGGATTCCCCAAGGGGATGGAAAAGCTGAGTGAAAGTTTACCTGTAGAAGGAAGCATTTTATTTACGGTGCTGGGTGCCATTATTTTTTTGTTTGCGGGGTCTTTATGCGCGGAATGGGGAGGTTCAAAACTGCGGGAGGCGGTTCTGTACTGTTCGCGTATACCAATGAATGAATTGGCTGCAGGTGCAGCTGGGCTTACAGGGGGGCTTCTGCTATCTCTTCTGTTATATCCTGCTATGATTTGGCTTGGAAAAGCTGGGCAGTTGCTGCAGGTACCCGTTACGATAGCTTTTGGATATATGGGGCTGCGGATCGGTCTGGAGAAAAAAGAGGAACTAGCTGCACTTTGGACAACTGGACGCTGGGGGCAAGCGGCTGAACCGGAAGGTCGTGGCCTGGAGGAGCATAAAATCCTCGATACAAGCGTTATTATTGATGGTCGGATCGCCGATATTTGCAAAACTGGATTTATTGAGGGAACGATTGTCATACCGGAATTCGTACTTGAGGAGCTCCAGCATATCGCAGATTCTTCCGATCTACTGAAGCGTAATCGCGGACGGCGGGGACTTGATATTCTCAATAAAATCCAAAAAGAGCTCGATGTGAAGGTATTAATCTACGAGGGAGATTTTGAAGAAATCTCTGAGGTGGATAGTAAGCTGGTGAAGTTAGCGAAGGTACTGCGAGGTAAAGTAGTTACCAATGACTTTAACTTGAATAAGGTTTGCGAATTACAAGGAGTCTCAGTCCTGAATATTAATGATCTTGCGAATGCCGTGAAGCCCGTAGTGTTGCCTGGTGAGGAAATCGTAGTTCAGGTCATTAAGGATGGCAAAGAGCATGGACAAGGCGTAGCCTATTTAGACGATGGAACAATGATCGTTGTGGAAGGCGGACGGGAATATATCGGAACTACGATGGAGGTTCTCGTCACGAGTGTGCTTCAAACTTCAGCTGGACGGATGATATTTGCGAAGCCAAAGCTCTTGGAAAAAGCACAATAAGCGTAGATAAAGTGCACGGCAAATGTCCTATGGGTTGGAAATGCCCGCCAAACACGTTATGATGGGAATATACGTGAAAGACAGGAGCCTGAGTAATGTCAAACGGTGTGGGCGTCGTCATTGTGGCGGCAGGCAGAGGAACGCGAATGGGGACTGTAGAGAGCAAGCAATATCTGTTACTGCAGGGTAAACCAATCATCGTTCATACGCTGGAAGTATTTCAGCAGCACGAATTGATTTCTGAAATCGTGCTCGTAACCGGTAAGGAAGATATTGAGCGCTGCCAGGAATGGATACAGCTCTATAAGCTGGACAAGGTTAAGGCTATAGTACCTGGTGGATCTGAGCGTCAGCATTCCGTATATAAAGGATTGTTGAAACTTACGACACAGTGGGTAATGGTACATGATGGTGTTCGTCCGTTTGTGCAGCCGAATGAAATTGAGGCATGTTACGAGCGAGCGAAGCAGATCGGTGCTTCAGTTCTTGCTGTACCAGTCAAAGATACGATCAAACAGGTAGATAACGAAGGCAAAGTACTGTCTACGCCGGATCGGCGAAGTCTGTGGGCGATTCAAACCCCGCAGACTTTTCGTCTTTCTGAATTGCTGGATGCCTATGCGGCCGCGGAGCGGGATGCATTTCTAGGTACTGATGATTCCAGCTTGGCAGAGCGTGCTGGTATTCCGGTTTCTGTGGTAGAGGGAAGCTACAGAAATATTAAGATTACGACGCCAGATGATTTGGATTTTGCAGAATTCACAGAAAGAAACAGGGGAGAGGGACAATCATGATCGCTGTAGGACAAGGGTTTGATGTACATCAACTGGTTGAGGGAAGGCCTTGTATTATTGGAGGCGTTACGATTCCTTATGAAAAAGGATTAGTAGGACATTCCGATGCCGATGTGCTGCTGCACGCAGTAAGTGACGCGATTCTAGGCGCACTAGGACTTGGTGATATTGGCAGACATTTTCCGGACACAGATCCAGCGTTTAAGGACGCGGATAGCTTGAAATTATTAGAACAAGTGTGGGCACTTGCTAGCGAGCGAGGTTATAAGCTTGGAAATATCGATTCAACGATTATTGCCCAAAAACCAAAGATGGCGCCATACATTCCACAAATGACGGAGATTATCGCTCGTGCGCTTCACGCGGACCCGTCCAAGGTGAACGTTAAAGCTACGACTACTGAACAGCTTGGTTTTGCCGGTCGTGGTGAAGGAATTGCCGCACAATCTATTGTCTGTCTACTCCAAGATGTGATATCATCTTGAGATGGTCTAAGTAGCAAATCTAAGTTTTAACCATATGAAGCGGAGGGAATATAATGACGGATCAAGTCCGGGTGCGTTACGCACCGAGCCCTACGGGACATTTACATATAGGTAACGCCAGAACGGCGCTGTTTAACTATCTGTTCGCCCGTAATAAAGGCGGTAAATTCATTATCAGAATTGAAGATACAGACGTGAAGCGCAATGTCGCAGGTGGCGAAGAGAGCCAGCTTAAGTATTTGAAATGGCTAGGCATGGATTGGGATGAGAGTGTTGATGTTGGTGGAGAGTACGGACCTTACCGCCAGACTGAACGTCTTGACCTATATCGTGTATATTGGCAGGATTTGCTGGATAAAGGTTTGGCTTACCGCTGTTACTGCACAGAGGAAGAACTGGAAGCAGAACGTGAAGAACAGACTGCACGTGGAGAAACCCCTCGTTATTCCGGCAAACACCGTGATTTGACGGAGGAACAACGCCTTGCCTTTGAAGCTGAGGGACGAGTAGCTAGCATTCGCTTCCGTGTACCAGAAGATCGTACGTACACGTTCGATGATATCGTAAAAGGTACTATTTCTTTTGATACGAAAGAAATGGGTGATTTTGTTATCGTGAAGAAGGACGGAATTCCGACCTATAACTTTGCGGTAGCTGTTGATGATTATTTGATGGCTATCACCCATGTACTACGTGGGGAAGATCATATTTCTAACACACCACGTCAGCTTATGATCTATGAGGCTCTTGGTTGGAAACCCCCAATATTTGGTCATATGACACTGATTGTCGGTGACAACCATAAGAAGCTTAGCAAGCGCGATCAATCTGTAATTACGTTTATTGAGCAATATGATGAATTGGGTTACTTGCCTGAGGCTTTGGTTAACTTCATTTCTCTACTGGGCTGGTCACCAGAGGGAGAAGAGGAGATCTTCAGTAAAGAAGAACTTATTTCTATTTTTGATGCGGACCGTTTGTCCAAAAGTCCGGCTGTATTCGATAAGCACAAGCTGGCGCATCTAAATAATCACTATATTAAGCATGCTGATCCTAAACGGATCTCGGCATTAGCGATTCCACATCTGCAAAAAGCGGGGAAAATACCGGCTGAGCTGAATGATGAGCAGCAGGCATGGGCAGAAAGCCTTGTAGCACTGTATCAAGAGCAGATGAACTCTGCCTCCGATATCGTAGAGCTATCTGAACTATTCTTCCGCAGCCATCTCGAGTTAGAAACAGAAGCGGCGCAGGTTCTGGCGGAAAGCCAAGTGCCTGAAGTCTTGTCTGCTTTCCTAGCTAAGGTTGAAGCTTGTCAGGATTTCAGTGCTAGTAATATGGCTGTACTGATCAAGGAAGTGCAGAAAGAAACAGGGCACAAAGGCAAAGCGCTCTTTATGCCGATACGTGTGGCTTTGACCGGACAAACGCACGGACGTGATCTTAATATAACGATTGCTTTGCTCGGCCAAAACCGTGTCATCGAACGTTTGAAATCACAAATTAAAGGAGCTTAAGATAGTATTACTTATCATTAAGCCTCTTGTCAGTCCCTTATCTTTTACGCTAAGATAGAACCATATGATAATAGCTGTGATCAGGAGAAGTACGTCCATAAAGGCAATTGCCAGAGAGAATAACCGAGAAAGGGATACCCTTTCGGGCTGGGAGTTATTCATTTGTCCGGGGCAGAACATGCGCCTGTGAGCTGCACGGTTGAACGATCCTAAAGGCTCGTTAGATCGCGCCGGGTACATCGCCGTTAATGATGCCAAGTGGAACGAAGGAACTCTGCCGATGGTAACAACAGCAGTCTGTTTGATTCGTTCAAGCAGAGTGGAACCGCGGTTAAACGTCTCTGCAGCTTTATGCTGCAGGGGCTTTTTTTGTTTCAGGGTATCTTTTCTAATATAACAAACCAAGCAAACACCTACAGCATATGTATGATAAGAATGATGGATTGGAGACAATACCTTCCTTGTGTACCTGTAAACAGGAGATGGGGGAGTCAAGAAGAGAGGAACCGTGATGTTTAAGCATATTAAGTCGGACATTCGGGCGGTATTTGATAACGATCCCGCTGCCCGCAGCTGGTTCGAGGTTGTCTTCACATATGCAGGGTTGCACGCCATTTGGGGTCACCGGATTGCCCATTCTTTTTTCAAACGCCGCTGGTATACAATGGCCCGTATGGTCTCACAGTTTAGTAGATTTATGACCGGTGTTGAAATCCATCCCGGAGCTGTCATCGGAAATAGGCTGTTTATCGACCATGGTATGGGGATTGTTATTGGGGAAACCTGTGAAATCGGTGATGATGTTATTATTTATCAAGGTGTTACACTCGGGGGGACAGGGAAAGAAAAAGGTAAGCGCCATCCCACAGTTGGCAACAATGTAGTTATTGGTTCTGGTGCGAAGGTATTAGGATCGTTTCGTATCGGCGACAATTCAAATATAGGTTCGAATGCGGTTGTGCTGCGTGAAGTTCCAAATAACAGTACAGTAGTAGGAAATCCGGGCCGTGTAGTAAAACGTAACGGTGAACGTGTATCCGATCGCTTGGATCATACCAAGATGCCAGACCCGCTTGTAGATTCACTTCGCTTTCTGCAAAAAGAGATCGAAGAGATCAGAGAGAAGCTTGGCGAAGAAGATAAGCAAAAGACCGCGCAGCGACTAGTCGAAACTCAGCAGTACATTGGTGATTACGAAATTTAAGCATATCCGGTACTTAAGGAATCGGGACAACAGAAAGGGTTGGAATAGGATGGCTTTACAAATTTACAACACAATGACACGCAGCAAGGAGCAGTTTGTGCCCCAAGAGTCGGGCAAAGTGAAAATGTATGTATGTGGTCCAACCGTTTATGGATATATGCATATCGGAAATGCTAGACCTATTATTGTCTTTGATATGGTCCGGAATTATTTGGAGCAACTCGGCAATGAGGTACGGTATGTTACGAACTTCACAGATGTAGATGATAAACTGATACGCAAAGCAGAAGAAATGAACACTTCAGTAGCAGAGGTTGCTGAGATTTTTATTAATGCTTATCGTGAGGATCTTGAAGGGCTTGGAGTAAAACCGGCAACATTGAATCCGCGGGTAACAGAAAGCATGGAGCTGATCATCGAATTCATTAAAGAGCTCGAGGAAAAAGGGTATGCCTACGAGAGTGGTGGCGATGTATACTACCGTACTTCCAAATTTGAAGACTATGGTAAGCTGTCCCGTCAGAATCTAGATGAATTACAGTTTGGTATTCGCGTGGAGGTAGACTCACGGAAAGAGAAACCTGAGGACTTTGTGCTGTGGAAAGCAGCAAAACCAGGTGAAGTGTACTGGCAGAGCCCATGGGGAAATGGACGCCCAGGCTGGCATATTGAGTGCTCGGCCATGGCAAGAGAGTTCTTGGGGGATACGATGGACATCCACGGGGGTGGACAAGATTTGCAGTTCCCGCACCATGAATGCGAATGCGCTCAGACAGAAGCTCTGACGGGTAAGCCACTCTCTAATTACTGGATGCATAATGGATTTATTAACATCGGTGATGAAAAAATGTCGAAATCATTGGGTAACGGTTGGCTTGTGAAAGATATCCGTGGGCAATTTAAAGCTGGAACTATTCGTTATTTCATGCTATCGACCCATTATCGTAATCCGTTGAACTTCTCGGTGGATTCGATGACTTCAGCTGAAAAGAGCGTAGAACGTATCTCGCTTGCAGAAAGTAACGTTAAGCATCGTCTTGAACTTGCTGCTGAAGGTGCTCAGGGTGAGGTCAGCTTAGAGATTAATGATAAGTTATCTGCTATTGTGGCCAATTTTCATGCTAGAATGCAGGATGACTTTAATACCCCTGATGCGATTACCGCTATGTTTGATTGGGTGAGTCTTGCAAACCATACCCTTGCGAATAGTGAAGCAGCCCCTGCTGATTTTGCTGCGTTGCTACAAGCTTTTGAGGAAATGAATGCTGTGCTGCGTTTGACACCTGAGCATGAGGAAGAAGAGATCGCGAGTGAAGAAGTTGAACGATTAATCGCGGAGCGGGTTGAAGCGCGTAAGAATAAGAATTGGAGCCGGTCCGATGAGATTCGTGATGAATTAGGTCGCTTGGGCATATTGCTTGAGGATACTCCGCAAGGAATGCGGTGGCGGCGAAAATGAGTGAGGAACGCAAGTTTCAGAACGGGTGGTTTCCTTACGAGCCTTCCAAACCTGCGCGACTCCTCTCGCCAATTGTGCTTGCCTATGTAGGAGATGCCATTTACGAAGTGTCAGTTCGCCAGTATTTAGTATCTCTTCCGAATTTGCGCCCAAACCATTTGCATCGCTCTGCTACAGGACTTGTATCCGCTAAGGCGCAGAGTGCAATTCTTGGATTTTTGGAGCCAAGTCTCACAGAAGAGGAAAAAGATGTCGCCCGTCAGGGGAGAAATGCTAAATCGGGAAGTATTCCTAAGAATGCAGATGTGCTTGAATACCGTCATGCTACTGCTTTTGAGTGTCTGATAGGTTACTTATACTACACAGGTCAACAGGAGAGAATACAAGAAATTGTGAACAGTGGCATACAGTTTATGTTGAAGCAGCCGTGATAAGGCTTTTGCGAAATAGAGAATAGGAGAAGTGAACATGGAAGAAGATTTGAAGACAGAAGAGGAAATATTGGCTGGGAAGCATTCAGTGCTTGAGGCGCTTCGTGCGGGTCGTACATTAAATAAAATATGGATTGCAGAAACGGCTCAGAAGCATCTGACCGCACCAATCGTCGCTGAAGCACGTAAAGCGGGTATTGTCATTCAGCATGTGGACAAGCGTAAGCTGGATCAACTTGCTCCTGGAGTTCAACATCAGGGGGTAGTTGCTCAAGCCGCGCCTTTTGCCTATGTCGAGGTAGATGATCTGCTGGCTGCAGCTGAAGCCAAAGGAGAGCCTGCATTCTTGATTTTGCTGGATGAGATTGAAGATCCTCATAACCTGGGGTCCATTCTACGGACAGCAGATTGTACTGGAGTGCATGGAGTAATCGTACCTAAACGTCGTTCGGCTCAGATTACTGCTACCGTCTCCAAAACATCGGCGGGTGCCGTGGAATATGTTCCGGTTGCGCGGGTCACTAACCTAGGTCAGACCATTGATCGTCTGAAAGAGCAGGGAGTCTGGGTAGTAGGTACGGATGTGGATACAGATCAGAATCTGTTTGGATCCAATATTTTCACAGGACCGGTAGCTGTTGTAATCGGTAATGAGAATAAAGGGATGGGACGCCTGATTCGCGAAAAATGTGATGTATTACTTAAGCTGCCGATGGCCGGAAAGATCAATTCATTAAATGCCTCTGTCGCCGCAGGAGTCATTATGTATGAAGTGGTACGCCTTCGGCAACAGCAGGGATAACTATGGCCGACTGGCGCGATGTGCTGCTTGTGGACGGGTACAATATGATCGGTGGCTGGCCGGAACTAGCGGCACTGTCCCAGATTGGTATGCAGGAAGCACGCGACCGCTTGATGGATTTGCTGGCTGATTACCAGGCTTACTCAGGACGACGAGTTATTGCTGTGTTTGATGCATATCGCGTTCCAGGATTGGGTCGGTCATTTGTCCAGGGCAAAGTCCAGGTGTTTTTCACCAAGGAAAAAGAAACCGCAGATGAATGCATTGAGCGATTGGTTGGAGAATTTAGCAACCGACGTCGACAGATCTATGTTGCAACAAGTGACTTTGTGGAGCAACATATTATTTTCGCCCAAGGTGCACTGCGGATTTCTGCAAGAGAATTGCACCTAGAAATTGAAGAGAACCAAAAACAAGTGAAAAAAGCTATCGAACCGGGAAGTATCAGTTCTACACGTCATTCTTTGGAAGACAAACTGCCTCCTGATGTGCGGAGTAAACTGGAAAATTGGCGTAGGCAGTGACAATAGGAAAGATTTAGGTGATATTTTTATTCCATTTTATGCTATTCCAGATTGTTTTTGGACAAATCCGGTTGACGGTGTAAGGTAACATAATATATACTGATCCTATATTTCGCGAAGTAACGATGTGTCTTGCGTTGCAGCCGGGGGGATTCTTGGTGAGTGTCGACCTCAAGGAAATAATGCTATCCGAGTATGATTTCATAAGTGATGAAGATATTGTCGAGGCTTTCCGTGGTGGCGACAGTGGCGCATTGGAACACTTAATTAATAAATACCGTAATTTTGTACGTGCTAAAGCCCGCTCTTATTTCTTGATCGGGGCAGATCGTGAAGATATTGTTCAAGAAGGAATGATTGGTCTATATAAGGCTATTCGTGACTTTAAAGGTGACAAGCTCTCTTCATTCAAGGCTTTTGCTGAGCTCTGCATAACACGTCAGATTATAACTGCTATTAAGACGGCCACGCGTCAGAAGCATATTCCGCTCAATTCTTATGTTTCTTTGGATAAGCCCATTTATGATGAAGATTCCGACCGGACGCTTATGGATGTCATTTGTGGAACTCAGGTACTAGATCCAGAAGAGCTAATTATCAATCAAGAAGAATTCATTGGACTTGAAGATAAGATGGCGGAGATTTTAAGTGACCTAGAGCGTAAGGTTCTGATGTTGTATTTAGACGGACGATCTTATCAGGAAATTGCTGAAGATCTGAAGCGGCATGTGAAATCTATTGACAACGCTTTACAACGAGTAAAGCGAAAATTAGAAAGATATCTAGAAGTGCGTGACAATTAATGATATAATGAACACAAGAGGGCTCGTACATCGAGTTCTTTTTTTTAGTCTCATGAAATTGCTTAGATAGAATTAGGAGCTAACACCATAAATTTCTATTTGAGTCGATTTTAGTTGTTGCCGTTGAGGGTAGGTTTATACACAGTCGGAATGCCCCATAATGATAAGGAAGACAGCGAAGTGTGAGGAAGAGATAGACCCAAGGACAGGGTACGGCCATATGACTATAACACCCGAAATTACCCAGTGCAGAACGGAATTCTTTCGTTGACACAGACCTTGACATTATGCTAAAGTGTTTTAGGTAGGCCTAAATTCGCGGCTTTTTTTAGGATCAATATTTACGTCTTCTAATTGTATTGTTAGAAGGACGTCTCGGGAGGTGCACATCATGCGGGTAATTATCACTTTGGCTTGTACAAGTTGCAAACAAAGAAACTATGCGACTACCAAAAACAAGCGAAATCACCCCGACCGCATGGAGATGAAGAAATTTTGCAAGTATTGTAACTCGCAAACTCCTCATCGCGAAACCAGATAGTCTGTGGAGGTGTAGTCGGCATGAAACGTAGTTTCAAGTCTATGTTTTCCTTTTTCACTGAGAGCTGGAGTGAACTCAAAAAAGTTCGCTGGCCAAGTCGTAAAGAATTGACCAACTATACATTGATCGTTCTCGGTACAATTGTAGTTGTCGCTATTTACTTCTGGGTTCTGGACATCGGTATTTCCGCTGTGATTGAAGCGATTATTTAGAGAGGTCCCAGGTGGCTTGATATGGAAAAAAGATGGTATGTCGTTCATACCTATTCTGGGTATGAGAATAAGGTCAAAGCCAATTTGGAAAAGCGCGTTGAGTCCATGGGCATGGAAGACAAAATATTCCGCGTTCTTGTTCCTATGGAAGAAGAAATCGTAAACAAAGACGGTAAGAAAAAAACCGTTATGCGTAAAGTTTACCCGGGTTATGTTTTGGTGGAAATGGTTCAGACTGATGATTCCTGGTATGTTGTCCGCAATACTCCGGGCGTTACTGGATTTGTTGGTTCGACAGGCTCAGGGTCTAAACCAACAGCTTTGCTTCCGGAAGAGGTAGAACAAATTCTGAAGCATATGGGCATGGTTGAACCTAAAGCGAAGATTGATTTCGAAATCAAGGAATCCGTACGTATTATGGTTGGTCCGTTTGCGAATTTTGTGGGATCCGTGGAAGAAATTTTGGCTGACAAGAGCAAGATCAAAGTGCATGTGAACATGTTTGGACGGGAAACCCCGCTAGAGTTGGATTTCACTCAAGTGGAGAAAATATAACATAAGCTAAGGGTTTCTTGTGGGAGAGCGCCAATGGCGTTCGAAGACCACTATTTTTGCAAGGAGGTGTCACTCATGGCTAAAAAAGTTATTAAAATGGTGAAACTGCAGATTCCTGCAGGGAAAGCGAATCCAGCGCCTCCAGTAGGTCCGGCGTTAGGTCAAGCAGGTGTCAACATCATGGCATTCTGTAAGGAATTTAATGCTCGTACTGCCGACCAGGCTGGCTTGATCATTCCGGTTGAAATTACAGTATTTGAAGACCGTTCCTTTACGTTCATCACTAAAACTCCTCCGGCTGCTGTTCTGCTTCGCATCGCTGCTAAAGTAGAAAAAGGATCCGGTGAACCAAACAAGAAAAAAGTAGCAAAAATCGGCCGCGCTGCGGTTCGTGAAATTGCTGAAACAAAAATGCCAGACCTTAACGCTGCATCTGTAGAAGCTGCAATGCGTATGGTTGAAGGTACTGCTCGCAGTATGGGTATCACAATCGAAGACTAGTAGTTTTCGAAGAATCGGTCATTCGTGACCCGCAAGTATGTGGGAGGAATTTCCGCTAACACCACAAAGGAGGAACATTTTCATGGCTAAACATGGTAAGAAATACCAAGAAGCTGCTAAGCTGATCAACAGCGAAGCAACTTACGAGCCTTCAGAAGCTGTAGAGCTTGTGAAAAAGGCAGCGACTGCAAAATTCGACGAAACCGTTGAAGCAGCAGTTCGTCTGGGTGTAGACCCGCGTAAACAAGACCAAGCAGTTCGTGGTGTTGTTGTCCTGCCTCACGGCACTGGTAAAACACAACGCGTGCTTGTATTTGCAAAAGGTGAAAAAGCGAAAGAGGCAGAAGCTGCTGGCGCGGATTTTGTTGGTGATCAAGACATGATCAACAAAATTCAACAAGGCTGGTTTGAATTTGATGTCTGCGTAGCTACACCTGATATGATGAGTGAAGTCGGTAAACTGGGTCGTCTGCTTGGTGGTAAAGGTCTTATGCCTAACCCTAAAGCTGGCACAGTTACATTCGATGTTTCCAAGGCTGTGCAAGAAATCAAAGCCGGTAAAATCGAATATCGTCTTGACAAAGCAGGTCAAATTCACGCGCCAATCGGCAAAGTGTCCTTTGATGCTGCACAATTGAACGATAACCTTAAAGCTCTTATCGACGCTTTGAACCGTGCGAAACCAGCTGCTGCTAAAGGTGTATACCTTAAAGGCATCTCGATTTCTTCCACAATGGGTCCTAGCGCTCGTGTGAACACAACCGTCTTCAGATAAATAAGGGTTGACTCTTTGAGTCAATTTTGATAATCTATAACAGTTGTGAAACTTAAGGTATCAATCTTAACCTTGAATATGCTTACCGTAGACAGTAGGTGCCTTAGTGCTTAATTCCCTACCGAGGTGTTGTGATAGAAACAAGAAGTAACGAGCTCGCTCGTATAACTTTCGTTTTATCAAGCCTTCGTGATTCTGCGGAGGCTTTTCTAATGCCTGCGTAGGAGCGGTGATGCTTTCCTTGGAAAGGACGCCGACACATAAATTTTCAGGAGGTGTATACATTGGCAAATGCAAAAGTAATTCAAGCAAAACAGGATGCGGTTGACGTTGTTACTGCGAAACTGCAAAACAGTCTTTCGACTGTTGTAGCGGACTACCGTGGATTAAACGTTTCCCAAGTGACTGAACTGCGTAAGCAACTTCGTGAAGCTGGCGTTGAGTTTCAAGTCCTGAAGAACACATTGCTACGTCGCGCAACTGCTGCGGCTGAGTTGACTGAGTTGGATGAAGTTTTGACTGGTCCAACAGCTATCGCATTCAGCACAACTGATGCAGTAGCTCCAGCTAAAATTTTGAACGATTTCGCCAAGAAAAACGACGCTTTGAAATTGAAAGGCGGCGTAGTAGAAGGACGTGTCATCGACGCGGACCAATTGAAAGCACTGGCTGAGCTTCCATCCCGCGATGGTTTGCTGTCCATGCTGCTTAGCGTACTTCAAGCTCCAATGCGCAACTTCGCGCTTGCAGTTAAAGCTGTTGCTGAAAAAGAAGAACAAAGCGCGTAAGCCTTTGGCTCTTGCAGCATAAATCAATACCACAAACAAATTTAAATTATAAATGGAGGTTCAATCATGAGTAAAGAAGCAATCTTGGAAGCAATTAAAGGCATGAGCGTATTGGAACTGAACGACCTGGTTAAAGCAATTGAAGAAGAATTCGGCGTAACAGCAGCAGCTCCAGTAGCAGCTGGCGGTGCGGTAGCAGCAGTAGCTGAAGAGCAATCCGAATTTGACGTAATTTTGACAGGCGCTGGCGCTTCCAAAATCAACGTTATCAAAATCGTTCGCGAAATCACAGGCCTTGGCTTGAAAGAAGCTAAAGACCTTGTAGACAACGCACCAAAAGCAATCAAAGAAAAAGTAAGCAAAGACGAAGCCGAAGCTACTAAAGCAAAATTGGAAGAAGCAGGCGCAGCTGTAGAAGTGAAGTAATTCCTTCTATACTGAAAACCCCTTGAACTTGTTCAAGGGGTTTATTTTATAAAAATATAAAGATAAAGTATAAGTTTCACATTATACTTTATCTTTATATTTCTCGCTTGAACGCTTATCGTCCTTATAAGGCCATCAGAGGCGTTTATGCTTGATAGAGTTAGTAGGGTTGTGTGAATACAAACTATTAACATAAAGGAAAGGGAGGATAGAGATGTCGCAACATTATTATTCGCAGCAACCGGAAGTGCGTCATGACAGACGTACCATCGACACCGTTCTAAGAGGCAAAAGCTTTCGCTTCACAAGTGATGCGGGTGTGTTCTCTAAAGGAGACATCGATTACGGTAGTCGAGTTCTCATTGAAGCTATGGATATTCCGGACGGTTCGGCAGTGCTTGATGTGGGCTGCGGATATGGACCGATAGGTATAAGTGCAGCATACCTAGCCCCCAAAGGGCAAGTTACGATGATTGATATTAATAGTCGTGCGGTAGAACTTGCGCGTGAAAATGCCCAGCACAATGGAATCCGGAATGTTACGGTAATGGAAAGCGATGTGCTCGGCGCATTGAATGAACAACAAAAGTTCGATGTGATTCTTACCAATCCTCCGATACGTGCAGGAAAAGCTGTAGTGCATCAGATTTTTGAAGAGGCTTATGAGCATTTAAATGAGGGTGGATTTCTGTGGATTGTTATTCAGAAGAAGCAGGGCGCTCCATCAGCGGTAGCTAAACTTGAAAGCTTGTTCTCAAATGTAGAAGAAGTGGGCAAAGATAAAGGTTATCGTATTATTAAAGCTCAAAAATAAAAATCAATAGGTTATTGACATGTGATAGTGATAATGGTATTATTATAAAATGTCAGTATTAAGATAGGCTCCATGTCTTTAGTTTGCTGAAAATGTCAAGCGATATATTGTCGCCGGCTAGCGCAAGCCGTACGGCAAGTTTTTTGCGAATTGGTTCTCTATGCTCTGGCGTAGCGAGTGTTACGCGGTAATAGATAATAGCGCATAAACTGTTGCTTGGTGACGTATAATATGTACGTTTTGGGCAAATCTACTGGATAAGGAGTATTTTGGTCATGGATAAGTGCGCTCTTTTTTCGAAGATTTCGATAAGGGCTTTTCTTTTATTTATGACTGAATCCTTGTAGTATGGTTCCATTATACGGTTCCAAACAAGGGTTCGCAATCAATTTTTAAGTGAGTAGACATGAGGGGTGAGTAAAGTTGGCAGGACATCTTGTTCAGTATGGTCGACGCACTCGGCGGAGCTATGCGAGAATTAACGAGGTACTCGAGGTCCCGAACCTGATCGAGATCCAACAAAAATCTTATGATTGGTTTTTGGAGGAAGGATTGCGGGAAATGTTTCAGGACATCTCGCCGATCCAGGATTTCACAGGTAATTTGGTACTAGAGTTCATTGATTACAGCCTGGGTGAACCGAAATATACGGTTGACGACGCTAAAGAGCGGGACGTGACGTATGCGGCTCCTCTGCGTGTAAAGGTGCGGCTCATTAATAAGGAGACCGGTGAGGTCAAAGAGCAGGAAGTGTTCATGGGAGATTTCCCGCTGATGACGGAGACCGGCACTTTTATTATTAACGGTGCGGAACGGGTTATTGTCAGCCAGTTGGTTCGCTCTCCAAGCGTCTATTTCAGCACAAAAGTGGATAAGAACGGCAAAAAAACCTACACCGCCACAGTAATCCCGAACCGCGGAGCCTGGTTGGAACTTGAGACCGACGCTAAGGATATTATGTATGTTCGTATCGATCGGACTCGTAAAATTCCTGTTACCGTACTTTTGCGTGCTCTCGGTTTCGGTAGTGATGCCGAAATTCTGGAATTGCTTGGCAATGATGAATATATTCGCAATACGCTGGATAAAGACAACACGGACTCCACGGAGAAGGCGCTTATTGAAATTTATGAGCGTTTGCGTCCGGGCGAACCGCCGACACTAGACAATGCCAAAAGTTTGCTGGTCGCGCGTTTCTTTGATCCAAAACGCTACGACCTAGCTAATGTAGGCCGTTACAAAATCAACAAAAAGCTACACATTAAGAACCGTCTTTTCAATCAACGTCTTGCTCAGCCTTTGGTTGACGAAGCTACAGGGGAAATCCTGGCTGAGTCTGGTCAAATGGTCGATCGCAGACTGCTTGATGAATTGATTCCTTACTTTGAAAAGAATGTTGCCTTTAAGAACTACCGTGTTACTGGTGGAGTTATGGACAGCGAAGATATTCCTCTTCAAACGATTGACGTATTCTCGCCAATTGAAGAAGGTCGGGTTATTAAGCTGATCGCTAACGGCAACATCGACAAGTCTGTTAAGCACATTACTCAAGCTGATATTATATCCTCGATCAGCTACTTTATTAATTTGCTTCACGGAATTGGTAATACCGATGATATCGACCATCTGGGTAACCGTCGTCTGCGTTCTGTGGGTGAACTTCTGCAGAATCAGTTCCGTATCGGTTTGTCCCGTATGGAGCGCGTTGTGCGTGAAAGAATGTCGATTCAGGATGCTAATGCAATTACGCCTCAAGCTCTGATCAATATTCGTCCGGTTATCGCGTCCATTAAAGAGTTCTTCGGTAGCTCCCAGCTGTCTCAGTTTATGGACCAGACGAACCCACTTGCGGAACTTACGCATAAACGTCGTCTGTCTGCACTCGGACCTGGTGGTTTGACACGTGAACGCGCGGGCTTTGAAGTTCGTGACGTCCATCACAGTCACTACGGCCGGATGTGTCCAATTGAAACACCGGAAGGTCCGAACATTGGATTGATCAACTCCTTGTCCACCTTTGCTCGTATCAACGAATACGGCTTTATCGAAGCTCCGTATCGTTGGGTAGATCCAAAGACAGGTAAGGTAACTGAACAAATCGATTATCTGACTGCTGATGAGGAAGATAATTATGTAGTTGCTCAGGCTAACGTATTGATCGATGAAGATGGCTCCTTTAAGGAAGACATGGTAATCGTTCGTTACAATAAAGACTCTGACAACATTACAACAATGCCAAGTAATCGTGTAGATTACATGGACGTTTCGCCTAAACAGGTCGTATCCGTCGCTACGGCGCTCATTCCGTTCCTTGAGAACGATGACTCCAACCGCGCTCTGATGGGATCTAACATGCAGCGTCAAGCCGTTCCACTTCTAATTCCTAAAGCTCCGTTGGTCGGAACAGGGATGGAACATAAATCCGCTAAGGATTCTGGCGTATGTGTTGTTTCTAAATATGACGGTATTATCGAACGCTCTTCAGCTAATGAAATTTGGCTGCGCCGGGTTGAAACTGTCGAAGGCAAAGAAGTTAAAGGCGATATCGTTAAATATAAATTACACAAATTTATGCGTTCTAACCAAGGTACCTGTATTAACCAACGTCCTCTAGCTAAAAGAGGGGATATTGTTAAGAAGGGTGACATCCTGGCGGACGGTCCTTCTACAGAAATGGGCGAACTTGCTCTTGGTCGTAACGTAGTCGTTGCGTTCATGACTTGGGAAGGTTACAACTACGAGGATGCGATCCTGTTAAGTGAAAAGCTAGTTAAGGAAGATGTATACACTTCGATTCATATCGAGGAATACGAATCCGAAGCTCGTGACACTAAACTGGGACCTGAAGAAATCACACGTGATATTCCAAACGTGGGCGAAGAAGCTCTGCGCAATCTTGATGAGCGTGGAATTATCCGCATCGGTGCGGAAATCAGTGCTGGTGACATTCTAGTTGGTAAGGTTACTCCTAAGGGTGTAACTGAATTGACTGCAGAAGAGCGTCTCCTACACGCTATCTTTGGTGAGAAGGCTCGTGAAGTACGGGATACCTCTTTACGCGTTCCTCACGGTAGTGATGGTATTATCGTTGACGTTAAAGTATTTACACGTGAGAACGGCGATGAGCTGCCTCCTGGCGTAAATCAATTGGTTCGTGTGTACATCGCTCAGAAACGTAAGATTTCTGAAGGTGACAAAATGGCCGGACGTCACGGTAACAAGGGTGTCGTTGCCCGTATCCTGCCAGAAGAAGATATGCCGTTCCTTCCGGACGGTACGCCAGTACAGGTTGTTCTTAACCCTCTAGGCGTTCCTTCTCGTATGAACATCGGACAGGTGCTTGAGGTCCATATTGGTATGGCCGCATTGCGTCTGGGAATTCACATTGCAACGCCGGTATTCGACGGAGCACGTGAGTACGACGTATTTGATACGATGGAAGAAGCTGGCATGCAGCGTAATGGTAAGACTGTATTGTACGATGGTCGTACAGGTGAACGCTTCGAACGTGAAGTTACTGTCGGCGTCATGCATATGATCAAACTGGCGCACATGGTTGATGATAAGATTCACGCCCGTTCAACAGGACCTTACTCACTAGTTACGCAACAGCCACTGGGTGGTAAAGCTCAGTTTGGTGGACAGCGTTTCGGTGAGATGGAAGTGTGGGCGCTTGAAGCTTACGGTGCTGCATATACATTGCAAGAAATTTTGACCGTAAAATCCGATGACGTGGTTGGTCGCGTGAAGACGTACGAATCCATTGTCAAAGGTGAAAATGTACCGGAACCAGGTGTTCCTGAGTCGTTCAAGGTATTGATCAAAGAACTGCAGTCCCTGGGTATGGATGTTAAGATTCTTAGCGGTGACGAGCAGGAAATTGAAATGAGAGAATTGGACGATGAGGACGAGACGTCAGGCGACAAGCTGAGCCTCAATTTAGAAGGCGCAGAAGTCGGAGTAGAATAATCACGTTGGAGCTTTTGAGTTCCATTTTATAAAGGACCGCGCCCTCTTTTGATGTAACAGTCAGAGGAGGGCAAAGCGGTACTAAATCAGGATTAGGTTAAGGAGGGTTGCTCCTTGTTGGACGTTAACAATTTTGAATTTATGAAAATCGGACTCGCTTCTCCGGAGAAGATTCGTTCATGGTCCCGCGGAGAAGTTAAGAAACCGGAAACCATTAACTATCGTACATTGAAACCGGAAAAAGAGGGTCTTTTCTGTGAGCGTATCTTTGGACCGCAAAAAGACTGGGAATGTCATTGCGGTAAATACAAACGTGTCCGTTATAAGGGCGTAGTCTGCGACCGTTGTGGCGTTGAAGTTACTCGTGCTAAAGTTCGTCGTGAACGTATGGGTCACATTGAATTGGCTGCTCCGGTATCTCATATCTGGTACTTCAAAGGTATCCCAAGCCGTATGGGTTTGGCACTAGATATGTCTCCAAGATCACTTGAAGAGATTATCTACTTCGCTTCGTATGTTGTAACTGACCCAGGTGAAACACCACTGGAAAAGAAACAACTTCTATCCGAGAAAGAATATCGTAGCTACCGTGAAAAATACGGTTACGGATTCCAAGCGGGCATGGGTGCTGAAGCTGTTAAGAAGCTTCTTCAAGACATCGACATCGAAAAAGAGCTGGAATTCCTCAAAGAAGAACTGCGTACGGCCCAAGGCCAACGTCGTAACCGGGCGATCAAACGTCTGGAAGTCATTGAAGCATTCCGTAACTCAGGCAACAAACCTGATTGGATGATCATGGATGTTCTTCCGGTTATTCCTCCGGAGCTTCGTCCGATGGTTCAATTGGATGGTGGCCGTTTTGCTACGTCTGATTTGAACGATCTTTATCGTCGTGTTATTAACCGGAACAACCGTCTGAAAAGACTGCTGGATCTAGGTGCACCTGACATTATCGTGCAGAACGAGAAACGGATGCTACAGGAAGCTGTCGATGCTCTCATCGATAACGGCCGTAGAGGACGTCCGGTAACGGGTCCTGGTAACCGTCCATTGAAATCTCTCAGCCACATGCTGAAAGGTAAACAAGGACGTTTCCGTCAGAACTTGCTCGGTAAACGGGTTGACTACTCTGGTCGTTCCGTTATCGTTGTAGGACCGTACCTCAAGATGTATCAGTGCGGACTTCCTAAGAAAATGGCGCTAGAATTGTTCAAGCCTTTTGTCATGAAGGAATTGGTTAATAAGGGCCTAGCCCACAACATAAAGAGCGCAAAACGTAAAGTTGAGCGTGTAAGTCCTGAAGTATGGGATGTACTTGAAGAAGTAATCAGAGAGCACCCAGTACTTCTAAACCGCGCACCAACACTTCACCGTCTCGGTATCCAAGCTTTTGAACCGATTTTGGTGGAAGGTCATGCTATTCGTCTTCACCCACTCGTATGTACGGCTTATAACGCCGACTTTGACGGTGACCAAATGGCGGTGCACGTTCCTCTGTCAGCAGAAGCTCAAGCGGAAGCACGTATTCTCATGCTTGCATCCGGTAATATCTTGAACCCTAAAGACGGAAAACCGGTTGTAACACCTTCCCAGGATATGGTCCTTGGTACTTTCTACCTGACCATGGACAACAAGGAAGAAAAAGGATCAGGTATGATTCTGCGTACCGTAAATGAAGCTGTATCAGCTTACCAACGCGGAACTGCTGGTCTTCATGCTCGTGTAGCTATTCCAGTTAAAGCACTAGGTAAGACTTGCTTTACGGAAAAACAACAAGGCGCAATGTTGATTACTACGATCGGTAAGATTATTTTTAATGAAATTTACCCAAGTAGTTTCCCTTATATCAATGAAGCGACTAAGACTAACTTGCTGCATGGCACGCCAGAGAAATACTTTATCTATGAAAAAGGCGCAGATATTCGCGAGCTGATTGAATCCGCTCCTGAAGCCAGCGCTGTAGGTAAAGAATATCTGGGTCTGATTATCGCACGTTGTTTTGAAACTTATCATACAACCAAAACCTCTATGATTTTGGATAAAATTAAACAACTCGGCTTTACTTACTCCACACGTTCCGGTGTTACCGTTGCTGTGTCGGATGTTATCGTGCCTGAGGAGAAAGTTACGATCCTGAAAGAGTCCGAAGCTAAGGTAGATGTGGTTGCTAACCAATATCGCCGTGGTCTGATCACTAATGACGAACGGTACGACCGTGTTATTGAGATCTGGTCGAAGACGAAGGATGATCTTACGAACATCCTGCTTAAATCGATGGACCGTTTCAACTCTATCATGCTCATGGTTGACTCCAAAGCGCGGGGTAACAAATCGCAGATCACTCAGCTGGGTGGTATGCGTGGTCTGATGGCAACACCTTCGGGTCGGATTTTCGAATTGCCAATTAAAGCGAACTTCCGTGAAGGTCTTACGGTCTTGGAGTACTTTATCTCCACTCACGGAGCGCGTAAAGGTCTTGCCGATACCGCACTTCGTACTGCTGACTCCGGTTACTTGACTCGTCGTCTCGTTGACGTAGCTCAGGACGTTATCGTCCGTGAGGAAGATTGTGGAACGGATAAAGGATTTACAGTTAGTCGTATTCAGGATGGTAAAGAGGTTATTGAGGATCTGTATGACCGTATTGAAGGTCGTTACTGCTTCGAGACTGTTCGTCATCCGGAAACAGGCGAAATCATTGTTCACCGCAACGATTTGATTGACTCCGATAAAGCGGAAGCAATCGTAGACGCTGGTGTAACTAAGCTACAAATCCGCTCTGTACTAAGCTGCCGTGCTCGTCATGGTGTTTGTAAGAAATGTTACGGTCGTAACTTGGCAACTGGTAAACACGTTGAGATCGGTGAAGCGGTTGGTATTATCGCTGCACAATCTATCGGTGAACCAGGAACCCAGCTTACAATGCGTACGTTCCATACCGGCGGTGTTGCCGGTGATGACATCACGCAAGGTTTGCCGCGTATTCAAGAGTTGTTTGAAGCTCGTAACCCTAAAGGTCAGGCTACAATCAGTGAGATCGATGGTGTAATCAAGGAAATCCGTGAAACTAAGGATCGTCGTGAAATCGAGGTTCAAGGTGAAGCAGAATCCAAGACTTATTCCATTACTTATGGTTCACGTCTACGTGTCAGCGAAGGCCAAGAAATTGAAGCCGGCGATGAGTTGACAGACGGTTCGATTGACCCTAAAGAAATGCTGCGAATCAAAGGGATCCGTGGGGTACAAAACTACATTCTGCAAGAAGTTCAGCGTGTATATCGTAACCAGGGCGTTGAGATCAATGATAAGCACATTGAAGTTATGATCAAACAAATGCTTCGGAAGATCCGTATCATTGATGCAGGTGACACAAGTCTGTTACCAGGCGCGTTTGCGGATATTCATGAATATGAAGCTGCTAATAAGGAAGCCATCTTGTCAGGTAAAGAGCCTGCAGTTGCTAAACCGGTCTTACTCGGTATTACCAAGGCATCTCTTGAGACAGATTCCTTCTTATCCGCTGCATCTTTCCAAGAAACTACTCGTGTCTTAACAGACGCTGCTATCAAAGGCAAAGTAGATAAGTTGCTTGGACTCAAAGAAAATGTTATTATCGGTAAGTTGATTCCTGCAGGTACTGGTATGAATCGTTACCGTAATGTTAAGTTAAGTGATCCAAATGCAGAAAGCGCGCTTGAATCTTTAGAGCCGGTTCCTGCTGAATAAATTAGCAAACATGGTAGTGAACTCGTGTCATACCTAATCATAGGTGTGACACGAATATCTGCTGTGTATAATATTCATAAAAATTATTGCTGAATTTCTTGACACCATCTATTGATAATGCTAAAATGTCTAAGGTGCGTGAGTAGCCATGTTATCCTTGTTCATTGGAGGTAATGATTATGACTGATGATAGAGGACTACAGGATGCTCAGGTCAAGATCGGTACCAAACAAACCGTCAAGGCGGTAGAGTTGGGCCAAGCTGCAGAAGTCTATGTGGCAGAGGACGGAGATCAAAGGCTTACTTCCAGGATAGTTATGCTTTGTAACAAACAAGGTGTTAAGATCACATACGTGGATACGATGCTGAATTTGGGCAAGGCCTGCGGAATAGAAGTTGGCGCTGCGATGGCAGCCGTCTTAAAACAATAGCTACGGAAATGTTTTTGTACTGGGTGAACTCCAGCGGCAAGAACTTTTCATTTGTCTTTTTATGAACCGCCTGGGTCTGTGGGCTTAGAGTTCTTAAATCGGCTATCATTTCAGGAAGGGGGTGGCAACAACATGCCAACAATTAACCAATTGGTTCGTAAAGGCCGTCAAGCCAAAATCGAAAAATCTAAATCTCCCGCTCTTCAAAAAGGGTATAACGCCCTCAAGCGTGAGGCTACAAATTTGAGCGCTCCGCAAAAACGCGGTGTGTGCACTCGTGTTGGTACTATGACTCCACGTAAACCAAACTCAGCGCTTCGTAAATATGCCCGTGTTCGTTTGACGAACCGTCTCGAGGTAACAGCTTATATCCCGGGTATCGGACATAACTTACAAGAGCACAGTGTTGTATTACTTCGCGGAGGTAAAGTAAAGGACCTTGCAGGGGTTCGTTACCATATCGTTCGTGGTGCATTGGATACAGCAGGTGTAGCTAACCGGATGCAAGCTCGTTCTAAATACGGTGCTAAACGTCCTAAAGCTAAGAAATAAGAAAAAATTCTAGAATAATAAACATTTAAGAAAGGGGGATATCCATGCCACGCAAAGGTCCAGTTACTAAGAGAGACGTATTGCCAGATCCGTTGTATAATAGCAAGTTGGTTACTCGTTTGATTAACCGCATTATGCTGGGTGGTAAAAGAGGTGTCGCTCAAAGCATTCTGTACAATTCATTCAAGTTGATTGAAGAACGTACGGGTAAAGATCCGATGGAAGTTTTCGAAGCTGCCATCAAGAATATCATGCCGGTTTTGGAAGTCAAAGCTCGTCGTGTCGGTGGTGCTAACTATCAAGTACCTATCGAGGTTAAACCAGAGAGACGTACTGCTCTGGGATTACGTTGGCTCGTAAACTACTCTCGCAACCGCGGTGAGAAGACGATGGAAGAGCGTTTGGCGGCTGAGATCATCGACGCTTCCAACAACACAGGCGCTTCTGTTAAGAAACGCGAAGATACACACAAAATGGCTGAAGCAAACAAAGCGTTCGCTCACTACCGTTGGTAGGATTAAGGTCATTCAAATAACTTATATTTTGAAGGGAGATCCATTTCATGGCTAGAGAGTTCTCCTTAAAAAATACACGTAATATCGGGATCATGGCGCATATTGATGCTGGTAAAACAACTACCACAGAGCGGATTCTTTTCTATACAGGCCGTACGCACAAAATCGGTGAAGTTCACGAGGGTGCTGCTACAATGGACTGGATGGAGCAAGAACAAGAGCGCGGAATCACGATTACGTCCGCTGCTACGACTGCTGCGTGGAAAGGTCACCGCATCAATATCATTGATACCCCAGGACACGTTGACTTCACTGTTGAAGTTGAACGTTCCCTGCGTGTATTGGATGGGGCAGTAGGTGTATTTAGTGCAAAAGAGGGCGTTGAGCCTCAGTCTGAAACCGTATGGAGACAGGCTGACCGTTATAACGTTCCACGTATTGCATATGTGAACAAAATGGACATTATCGGTGCGGATTTCCTTAACGTAATCGAAACTATGCGTGATCGCCTTCAAGCCAATGCAGTTGCTATTCAATTGCCAATTGGTGCAGAAAGTGATTTCACTGGTATTATCGACCTTGTTGAGCAAAAAGCACACATGTTCAGAGATGATCTAGGCCAAAACATCGAAGTAACGGATATTCCGGAAGAATATTTGGCCAAAGTTGAGGAGCTGCGTCTCGAGTTGATCGAGAAAGTTGCTGAACTTGATGAAGATCTGACTATGAAGTACCTGGAAGGCGAAGAAATTACAGTTCCGGAAATTAAAGCTGCACTGCGCAAAGGCGTAGTTGAAGTTAAATTGTTCCCTGTAATTGTTGGATCCTCCTACCGTAACAAAGGGATTCAGCTTATGCTGGATGCTGTTGTTGATTACTTGCCATCTCCTCTTGACGTTCCAGCTATCACTGGACATCTTGATGATGGAACTGAAGCAGTTCGTCATTCTTCGGATGAAGAACCGTTTGCAGCTTTGGCATTTAAAATCATGACTGACCCTTATGTAGGTAAACTTACGTTCTTCCGTGTATACTCTGGTATTCTAGAGTCCGGATCTTACGTAGTTAATGCTACTAAGAACAAACGTGAACGTATTGGTCGTATCCTTCAAATGCATGCTAACAGCCGTCAAGAGATTTCCATCGTGTATTCTGGCGACATCGCTGCAGCAGTTGGTTTGAAAGACACCAGTACAGGTGATACACTGTGTGATGAGAAGCATCCAGTAATTCTGGAATCAATGAACTTCCCTGATCCAGTTATCGAAATCGCTGTTGAACCAAAAACAAAAGCTGACCAAGATAAATTGGGCGTTGCTCTCGGTAAGTTGACTGAAGAGGATCCAACTCTTCGTGCTCATACTGATGAAGAAACAGGCCAAACTATCCTGGCTGGTATGGGTGAACTTCACTTGGACATCATCATCGACCGTATGCGTCGTGAGTTCAAAGTAGAAACCAATGTGGGTAAACCACAGGTTGCTTACCGCGAAACGTTCAAGGCACCTGCTCGCGTCGAAGGTAAATTTGTACGCCAATCTGGTGGTCGTGGTCAATACGGTCACGTGTGGGTTGAATTTGAACCCCTCGAGCCAGGTACTGGTAGCAAATTCGAAAGTAAAGTTGTCGGTGGCTCGGTTCCTAGAGAGTACATCGCTCCTGCACTTGCGGGTATCGAAGAACAAATGAAAAACGGCGTACTTGCAGGCTTCCCGCTTGTAGACGTTAAAGCTACCATCGTTGATGGTTCTTACCATGATGTCGATTCCAACGAAATGGCATTTAAAATTGCCGGCTCGATGGCGCTTAAAGCAGCTAAAGACAAGTGTAAACCTGTCCTGCTTGAGCCAATCATGAAAGTAGAAGTAACTGTTCCTGAGGAATATATGGGTGATGTTATGGGTATGCTGAACTCCCGCCGTGGCCGTATCGAAGGTATGGATTCCCGTGGTGGAGCGCAAATTATCCGTGCTAAGGTGCCTCTTTCCGAAATGTTCGGATACTCTACAACTCTTCGTTCTGGTACTCAAGGACGTGGCGTATTCTCAATGGAGCTTTCTCACTATGAAGAAGTTCCTAAATCCATTGCGGAAGAGATCGCTGCTAAGAACAAAGGCGGAGAATAATTACTAGTTTTAACTTGCCGTCCGAGTATAATTACTCAGTCATCTAAGATAAACATATATGCGGGCGGCTCAAATATAAGGAACCCCACATTAAGGAGGAACTGTTCAAATGGCAAAGGCAAAGTTTGAACGTAACAAACCGCACGTTAACATCGGTACTATTGGTCACGTCGACCATGGTAAAACGACTCTGACTGCTGCAATCACTACTGTATTGTCCAAAACTTACGGTGGCGCAGCTATCGCATTCGATCAAATCGACAAAGCTCCTGAAGAGCGCGAACGTGGTATCACAATCTCCACTTCCCACGTTGAATATGAAACTCCTAACCGTCACTACGCTCACGTAGACTGCCCTGGTCACGCCGACTATGTTAAAAACATGATCACTGGCGCAGCGCAAATGGACGGAGCTATCCTGGTTGTATCCGCAGCTGATGGCCCTATGCCACAAACTCGCGAGCACATCCTGTTGTCCCGTCAAGTAGGTGTTCCATACATCGTTGTTTTCTTGAACAAATGCGACATGGTTGAAGACGAAGAGTTGTTGGAATTGGTTGAAATGGAAGTTCGTGACTTGCTGAGCGAGTATGACTTCCCAGGCGACGACACTCCAATCATTCGTGGTTCTGCTCGTGAAGCTCTTCAAAACCCAGAAGGCGAATATGCTAAGAAGATTGTTGAAATGTTCGAAACAATCGACGAGTACATTCCACTTCCAGAGCGTCAAACTGACAAACCATTCTTGATGCCTGTCGAAGATGTATTCTCCATCACTGGCCGCGGTACTGTGGCAACTGGTCGCGTAGAACGCGGAACAGTTAAAGTCGGAGAAGAAATCGAAATCGTTGGTATTCACGAAGAAACTAAGAAATCCGTAGTTACGGGCGTAGAAATGTTCCGTAAATTGCTGGATTCCGCTCAAGCGGGCGACAACATCGGAGCTTTGCTTCGTGGTGTAGACCGTACTATGATCGAGCGTGGCCAAGTATTGGCTAAACCGAACTCTGTTAAACCACACACTGAGTTCACTGCTCAAATCTACGTTTTGACTAAAGAAGAAGGCGGACGTCACAAACCATTCTTCACTGGTTACCGTCCACAGTTCTACTTCCGTACAACTGACGTAACTGGCATCATCAACTTGCCAGAAGGTACTGAAATGGTTATGCCTGGTGACAACATCACTGTAACTGTTGCTTTGATCTCCCCTATCGCTATTGAAGAAGGTACTAAATTCTCCATTCGCGAAGGTGGACGTACAGTTGGAGCAGGTAGCGTAGCTTCCATCCAAAAATAAATTCGTTTCTATCTGCGGGTAGACTCTGAATCATAGTGCCCCGGATTCTTCTTGCGGAGAATCCGGGGCTTTTTGTTATTTTATAGGATAAATCTTCTTAAATTCGACAATATACGATAAATTAAGTATGAAATTTCGAATTATTCTACAAAATTCAACAAAATTCAACGATAAATTGTTTACAATTTTAATAATCATAGAGTAAAATGAAAGGAAGGTAATATTGTAAAAAAATAGTAATTAAGGGGAGGGTGATAACATGGGAAAATGTCCTTTTTCATTCATGCATGCTATAACATCACGTAATAATAATGAGGATTCTCACACCCCTAATTTGATAGAACATAAACACCAGACTAAGCGTACTGAAGATTTTTTTCATACTCTTGAGGGTTATGACGAACTCAATGAGCAAATGAGAATGATTGATCTATCTGAATCAGATTTGAACTTATTACGTAGGGTAAAGCCTAGCGTTGAAAAGAATATAGACTATATAATTGATCAATTTTATAATTCGGTATTAGGTGTGGATAAACTCGAAGCCATTATATTGGAGCATAGTAGTATCGAGAGGTTGAAAACAACACTCCGCGAGCATATCATTGAAATTTTTGATGGCAAAGTAGATGAAGAATACATAGCAAAGCGAATGAAGATTGCTAATATTCATAAAAGAGTAGGACTTGAGCCTAAATGGTACTTATCCGCTTTTCAAAATCTTCAGAACGTTTTTATACAAGTTATCTATAATGAGACACATGATGACAATACACGTCTACATGTAGTTAAGACCGTAACTAAGCTGCTTAACCTTGAACAACAACTTGTCCTGGAGGAATACGAGAAGGAGAACGTCAAAGAGAAGGAACAGCAATACCTTTTGGTTAAAAATGAATTAAAGCAGAAAATTGCTGAATTCAGCAGCGAATTAATAGATTTTAGTATCGACACAAATGCCGCTGTAAAGCAGCTAGTAGCCAGTAGCAATGAAGTGAGTAGAACATTCCAACGTACAGCTACATCCGCTGTAGAGTCGCAGGGGTTGGCTACAGATGGACATGAGCATATGGATAGCTTAACAGGACAGATTAATCTTATTTATCAAAGTACTAGTGAAATGGAACATTCAGTCCACGAATTAAGCAATTCCTCTAAACAAATTCAAAAAATCGTAAACTCAGTTAAAGATATTGCAGATCAAACTAAAATTCTTTCACTTAATGCAACGATAGAAGCCGCTAGAGCCGGAGTGCATGGTAGAGGGTTTAGTGTAGTTGCTCAAGAAGTTAGTCGGTTGGCAGAGGATACGAAGAATACTGTTATTCAGATCGTAGAGCTGACCTATAAATCGGGAAGTCTCACACAACAGGTTGTTGAGGAGATACGTAAGGTACAAGAGCTAATCAAAAGTGGGAAACATCAATCCGTTGAGACTAGTCTTTTGTTTTCCGAAATTGTAGAGGCGATGAGGAGTAGCACACAAGAGATTGTTATAGTAGAAGAAGAAATAAGAACATTGATTCAGACAATAAAGGGAATTGGGTCAGCAACAGCACAGACTGCGGAGTCAGCTGAGTTTTTTAAGTCTGCCACTGAGAATCTTTAACCTATATAACAGTAATAAAGCAACGCATGAAAAAAATATGCGTTGTTTTGTTATTTTAGCTTGCAATACTGCTGCCTATTATATATAATAATAAATGTTGTTCTGAGACGTTGCGATGATGTGAGAGGTTACTGACACACCCGGCCCCTTTGCCATGAGGTCGACGTCAGAAAATTTTCACGGAGTATGTCCGATAATAAATTGGGCGATAGAAGGAGGGACTAAAATGGCAAAGCAAAAAATTCGTATTCGCTTGAAAGCATACGACCACAGAATTCTTGATCAATCCGCAGAGAAAATCGTTGAAACTGCAAAACGTTCGGGTGCTGGTGTATCTGGACCGATTCCGTTGCCAACTGAGAAGCAAATCATTACTATTCTCCGTGCGGTACACAAGTACAAGGATTCCCGTGAACAGTTTGAACAACGGACTCACAAACGTTTGATCGATATTGTGAACCCAACACCACAAACTGTGGATGCCTTGATGCGCTTGGATCTACCGTCCGGTGTAGATATCGAAATCAAATTGTAATTCTATTTTTAGCAACTTAGGAAAAGAAAAGAGGTGTCAACATTGAAAGGTATCTTAGGAAAAAAACTCGGTATGACTCAAGTGTTTACTCCAGAAGGTAACGTAATTCCTGTTACTGTTATCGAAGCAGGACCTTGTGTAGTACTGCAAAAGAAAGACCTGAATATCGACGGATATGAAGCAGTGCAATTGGGCTTTTCTGATAAAAAAGAAAGTCGCTCCAATAAGCCTGAACAAGGTCACGCCAAAAAGGCAAATGCAACACCTAAGCGCTACGTTCGTGAAATTCGCGGTGTTGACCTCGGGTCTCTCGAGGTTGGACAAGAACTGAAGGCTGATATTTTTGCTGAGGGCGAATTTGTTGACGTAACTGGCACATCTAAAGGTAAAGGTTTCCAAGGTAACATCAAACGTTGGGGACAAAGCCGCGGACCAATGGCACACGGATCGCGTTACCACAGAAGACCGGGTTCCATGGGTTCTATCCAAGCTAACCGTGTTCCGAAGGGCAAACGCCTCCCAGGACATATGGGTCACACGACTATCACGGTTCAAAAGCTTGAAATCATCAAGGTTGACGTTGAACGTAACGTATTGCTGGTTAAAGGCGCTATCCCAGGTCCTAAAAACAGCTTCGTGAAAGTTAAACAAACCGTTAAGAAATAATTACCTAAGAAAGGAGGAACATGAAATGCCAAAAGTAACACTTTTTAATATTAGTGGCAACGAAGTTGGTGAAGTAGAACTTAGCGATACAGTATTCGGTATTGAACCGAATGAGCACGTTCTACATGAAGCTGCGCTTATGCAAAGAGCTTCCCTTCGTCGTGGTACACACAAAGTAAAAGGACGTTCTGAAGTTCGTGGCGGTGGACGTAAGCCTTGGAAACAAAAAGGTACAGGTCGCGCTCGTCAAGGATCCATTCGTTCTCCACAATGGAAAGGCGGCGGCGTTGTCTTCGGACCAACACCACGTAGCTATTCCTGGAAATTGCCTAAGAAGGTTCGTCGTTTGGCGATCAAATCCGCTTTGTCCTCGAAAGTACTCGAGAATGACATTATCGTATTGGATAGCTTGACAATGAATGCTCCGAAGACGAAAGAATTCGCAGCAATCTTGAACAACCTGAAAGTGGAACGCAAAGCTTTGATCGTAGCTACTAGCTATGATGATAACGTAGCACTTTCCGCTCGTAACATCCCTGGGGTGAAATTCGTAGCGGCTGACGGCATTAATGTTCTTGACGTACTGACGTACGACAAACTGATCATCACTAAAGAAGCAGTTCTGAAGGTAGAGGAGGTGTTCGCGTAATGAAAGATCCTCGTGATATTATCAAACGTCCGGTGATTACGGAACGTACTTCCGACTACATGAGCGAAATGAAATACGCTTTTGAAGTGGATATCCGTGCTAACAAAACCGAAATCAAAAAAGCTGTCGAGGCTATTTTCAAAGTAAAAGTAACTAATGTGAACACAATGCGCGTGCCTGGCAAACTGAAACGTTATGGTAAATATTCTGGTTACACTCCAGAGTGGAAAAAAGCCATCGTTAAGCTTAGCCCGGACAGCAAACCGCTTGAATTTTTTGAAGCGGTAGAATAATACTCTTAAAGTAAGGAGGAAACTATAGTGCCAATCAAAAAGTACAAACCGACCTCTCCGGCAAGACGCCATATGTCTGTGTCTACGTTTGAAGAAATCACAACAAACCAGCCAGAGAAATCGTTGCTTTCTCCGTTGTTCAAACATGCGGGACGCAACAACCAAGGTAAAATTACGGTTCGTCACCATGGCGGCGGACACAAACGTAAATACCGTATTATCGACTTCAAACGGACTAAAGACGGCATACCAGGTAGCGTTGCTACAATCGAGTATGACCCGAACCGTACATCTAATATTGCTTTGATCCACTATGCTGATGGAGAGAAACGTTATATCATCGCTCCTAAAGGCCTAAAAGTTGGGGATAAAGTAGAGTCCGGCCCAACAGCCGACATCAAAATTGGTAACAGTCTTGCGCTGGAGAACATCCCAGTGGGTACAGTTATCCACAACATTGAGTTGAAACCAGGTAAAGGCGGACAATTGGTTCGTGCTGCTGGTACAGAAGCTCAATTGCTTGGTAAAGAAGAAAAATACTGTTCCGTTCGTTTGTCATCCGGTGAGGTTCGTAAGATCCTTAGCGTGTGCCGTGCAACTATCGGTTCCGTAGGTAACGAAGATCATGAATTGATCAAAATCGGTAAAGCTGGACGTAGTCGCTGGCTGGGCCGTCGCCCTGAAGTACGCGGTGTAGTAATGAACCCGAACGATCACCCACACGGTGGTGGTGAAGGCCGCGCTCCAATCGGACGTAAATCGCCTATGTCTCCATGGGGTAAACCAACCCTTGGTTACAAAACGCGTAAGAAAAACAAGGCATCTGATAAATATATCGTTCGCCGCCGCACAAAATAAGACGCTTCTGGCAAGTTAATAAAGCGCGAAGCGTCGATTCGCGGTTTGAAGAACCGGATGAAGGGAGGATTCACACATGGGTCGCAGTTTAAAGAAGGGGCCGTTTATCGATGGCTACCTGCTTAAAAAAGTTGAGGAACTGAACGAGGCTGAAAAAAAGGTTGTAGTTAAAACTTGGTCCCGTCGCTCAACCATTTTCCCTCAGTTTATCGGACATACGTTTGGTGTATATGACGGCCGTAAACACGTGCCTGTATACGTAACAGAAGATATGGTAGGTCACAAGTTGGGCGAGTTCGCGCCAACACGTACTTACAAAGGCCACGCGGGTGACGATAAGAAAACAAGAAGATAATAATAAGGTCTCTGTTTGAAAGGAGGTTAAACAATGGAAGCAAAAGCACATGCAAGATCGGTGCGGATTTCCGCTCGTAAAGCGAAACTGGTTGTTGACTTGATTCGTGGTAAGCAAGTGGGGGAAGCAATTGCTATTCTTCGCCACACTCCGAAATCCGCTTCTCCGGTCGTTGAGAAGTTGCTTAATTCGGCAATTGCGAATGCTGAGCATAACTATTCTTTGGACGTGAACAGTTTGTTCGTTAGCGAGGTTTTCGTTAACCAAGGACCTACTATGAAACGTTTCCGTCCGCGCGCCATGGGCCGCGCAAGTCGGATCAATAAACGCACGAGCCACATTACACTGGTGGTATCTGAGAAATAAGGAGGGATAACACGTGGGTCAAAAGGTAAATCCAATCGGACTCCGGATCGGGATCATTCGCGATTGGGAATCTAAATGGTATGCAGGAAAAGATTTCGGTACTCTTCTGATGGAAGACGTCAAAATCCGGGAATACCTTAAAGGTAAGTTGAAGGATTCCGCTGTTTCCCATATCGAGATCGAAAGAGCGGCTAACCGCGTGAACGTTACAATTCACACTGCTAAACCAGGTATGGTTATTGGTAAGGGCGGAGCAGAAGTAGAAGTACTTCGCAGCGCAGTTACAGCAATCGCTGGTGGCAAAAAAGTACACATCAACATCAATGAAATCAAGCACCCTGAATTGGATGCAATTCTTGTAGCTGAGAGCATTGCTCAACAATTGGAACGTCGTGTATCGTTCCGTCGTGCACTCAAACAAGCGATTCAAAGAACAATGCGTTCTGGCGCAAAAGGGATTAAAACTCAAGTAGGCGGACGTCTTGGCGGAGCTGAGATTGCTCGTTCAGAAGGTTATAGCGAAGGAACAGTTCCACTTCATACGCTTCGTGCCGATATCGATTACGGAACGGCTGAAGCACATACAACTTACGGTCTTATCGGCGTAAAAGTATGGATCTACCGTGGAGAAGTTCTTCCCCCAGCTAAGAAACAAGCTGCTCAGGAAGGAGGCAACTAATCATGTTGGTACCAAAACGCGTAAAACACCGCAAGCAACAACGCGGACACATGAAGGGTATGGCAAAGGGTGGTACTGAATTGAACTTCGGCGAATTCGGCCTGGTTGCAATGGAACCATCTTGGATCACTAACCGTCAGATCGAAGCTGCTCGTATCGCAATGACACGTTATATCAAACGTGGCGGTCAAGTTTGGATCAAGATTTTCCCAGATAAGCCTATTACTCAAAAGCCTCTCGAGGTTCGTATGGGTAGTGGTAAAGGTAACGTTGAGAAATGGGTAGCCGTAGTTAAACCGGGCAAGATTATGTTCGAACTCGGAGGCGTGTCGGAAGAAATCGCTCGTGAAGCGATGCGTCTTGCCGCTCACAAGCTGCCTGTTAAGACTAAGTTTGTGAAACGTGAAGAATTGGGTGGTGAAGCAAATGAAAGCTAATGAACTTCGCAACTTAACCACTGCTGAGATTGAACAAAAGATCGCTGGATTCAAAGAGGAACTTTTTAATCTCCGTTTCCAATTGGCAACTGGCCAACTGGACAACCCGACTCGGATTCGTGACGTGCGTAAGGAAATAGCTCGTGCTAAAACCGTGATCCATCAAAGAGTGCTTGGGATTAGTTAAGTGAGACGGATCTCAGATCCGTATTCAGGAAGGAGGCTAACTAATGAGCGAAGAACGTAATGCACGTAAAGTGCTAATCGGTAAAGTGGTCAGTGATAAAATGGATAAAACCATCGTAGTCGCTGTTGAAACCTATAAGAAGCATAACTTGTACCACAAACGCATCAAGTCTACGAAGAAATTCAAAGCACATGATGAGGAAAACGTTGCGAAAATTGGCGATACCGTAAAAGTCATGGAAACTCGTCCGTTGTCCAAGGACAAACGTTGGAGACTAGTTGAAGTGGTTGAAAAAGCGGTTATCATCTAAGATAATCAAAAGAGTTTTTCCGGAAGGAGGAAATTATAATGATTCAACCATTTACACGCTTGCATGTGGCTGACAACTCTGGTGCGAAGGAACTGATGTGTATCCGCGTACTGGGTGGTACTGGACGCCGTACAGCAGCAATCGGTGATTTGATCGTTTGTTCCGTTAAACAAGCAACACCAGGCGGCGTTGTCAAAAAAGGTGATGTTGTTAGAGCGGTAGTTGTTCGTACGAAACGTTCCGTTCGTCGTAAAGATGGATCTTACATCGCATTCGACGAAAATGCAGCTGTTGTTGTTAAAGACGACAGAAGCCCTCGTGGAACACGTATCTTTGGACCAGTTGCTCGCGAACTTCGCGATAAAGACTACATGAAGATCGTTTCCTTGGCACCGGAAGTAATCTAATAAACACGAGCACCAATAAGTTGAAGGTTAGTTATAGGAGGTGTAATAAATGCCTAGAGTGAAAAAAGTTCTGGAATCCCATAACAATAAACTGCACGTGAAGAAAGATGATGTGGTGCTTGTGATTAGTGGTAAAGACAAAGGCAAAAAAGGCCGTGTCATCGCTGCTTATCCTCGTGAAAACCGCGTTCTGGTAGAAGGCGTCAATATGGTGAAAAAACACCAAAAGCCGAACCAGCTGAATCCACAGGGTGGAATTATTGAGCAGGAAGCTTCGATTCATGTGTCCAACGTAATGCACATCGATCCGAAGTCCGGCAAAGTAACACGTATCGGTTACAAAGTATTGGACAACGGTAAAAAAGTTCGGATTGCTAAAAGATCCGGAGAGATTATCGACTAATCTAGCCCTTAAGAAAGGAGGTTAAATCTTCATGGCAGCAAGAATGAAAGAACGTTATCTCAACGAAATAACACCTGCTTTGATGCAGAAGTTTAACTATACAACTGTTATGCAAGTGCCTAAGATCGAGAAGGTTGTCATCAACATGGGTGTGGGTGACGCTGTTCAAAACTCCAAAGTACTTGATGCTGCAGTTAATGACATGCAGCTGATCGCTGGTCAAAAACCAGTAATCACTAAAGCTAAAAAATCCATCGCTGGTTTCAAACTACGCGAAAATATGCCGATTGGGGTTAAAGTAACACTGCGCGGCGAGCGTATGTATTACTTCTTGGACAAATTGTTCAACGTAACGCTTCCACGCGTACGTGACTTCCGTGGTGTTTCCACTAAAGCCTTTGACGGCCGTGGTAACTACACACTTGGTCTTAAAGAACAATTGATCTTCCCCGAGATCGAATATGACAAAGTGGATAAAGTCCGCGGTATGGACATCGTTATTGTAACGACTGCTAAGACGGACGAGGAATCCCGCGAGCTGCTGGGTCAGCTGGGAATGCCTTTCGCAAAATAAAGTCGGTTAATCCATTTTCTCCGAAAATGTTTAGGAGGTGTCAGGCTAAGTGGCAAAAACTTCGATGAAAGTTAAACAACAACGTACGCCTAAGTTTAAAGTACGTGCATATACACGTTGCGAACGTTGTGGTCGTCCACATTCGGTACTGCAAAAGTTCAAAATTTGCAGAATTTGTTTCCGTGAATTAGCTTATAAAGGCCAGATCCCTGGCGTGAAAAAAGCAAGTTGGTAAGAAGTTTATAAACGGGAAGGAGGTTTACACACATGACTATGTCTGATCCTATTGCAGATATGCTTACTCGTATTCGTAACGCTAACATTGTGCGTCACGAAACGGTAGAAATGCCTGCTTCTACTATGAAGAAACAAATCGCTGACATTTTGAAGCGTGAAGGTTTCATCCGCGATGCGGAATTCGTTGAAGATAGCAAACAAGGGATTATCCGTATCTTCTTGAAATACGGCCCTAACCAAGAGCGTGTTATTTCTGGTTTGAAAAGAATCAGTAAACCAGGCCTTCGCGTATACACGAAGAGCAATGAAGTGCCTCGTGTACTCGGTGGTCTAGGAATCGCGATTATCTCCACATCTAAGGGAGTTATGACCGACAAAGAAGCTCGTCAATCAAAATCTGGCGGAGAAGTTGTCTGCTACATTTGGTAATAAACGTCACAAGATAAGGAGGTGCAACACATGTCTCGTATTGGTCGTAAACCAATCGCAGTACCTAGCGGTGTAGATGTCACTTTGGACAACGCCGTTATTACAGTAAAAGGTCCAAAAGGTTCTTTGACTCGTGAGCTTCATAAAGACATGAAGGTTACAGTTGAAAATAACGAAATTACCGTTGTTCGTCCGTCGGATAACAAATTGCATCGTTCACTTCACGGCACAACCCGCTCCGTTGTCAACAACATGGTAGCAGGCGTGACTGAAGGTTTCTCGAAATCTCTGGAATTGGTTGGGGTCGGATATCGTGCAAGCAAATCCGGAGATAAAGTCGTTCTGAACGTTGGTTACTCCCACCCGGTTGAAATTACACCGGAAGCAGGTATTGAGTTTGAAGTTCCTGCGAACACGAAGATCATCGTTAAAGGTATCGATAAAGAACGCGTTGGCGCATATGCTGCTAAAATTCGTTCCGTTCGTGAGCCAGAACCGTATAAAGGTAAAGGTATCAAATATGAAGGCGAGCGTATCATCCGCAAAGAAGGTAAAGCTGGTAAGAAGAAATAACCAGTTTGAACTTAATTGTAAGATACCCCGTGCATCTTAAAGTGAAGCTGTTTACGGCAAACTGAAGGGAGTGAAAGGGAAGTCATGATTACAAAAGAAGATAAAAACAAGGCTCGTCTCAAAAGACACCTGCGTGTTCGTAAGAAGATCCAGGGAACTACTGAGCGTCCACGTTTGAACGTATTCCGTTCTTCAAAACACATCTACGCTCAACTGATCGATGATGTTAAAGGGGTTACTATCGTATCCGCTTCTACACTTGATAAAGAACTGAGCGCTAACATCGGTAATGGCGGCAGCGTTGAAGCTGCAGCGAAAGTTGGCCAATTGGTCGCTGAGCGTGCTAAAGAAAAAGGCTATGCAGTGGTCGTATTCGACCGCGGAGGTTACTTGTACCATGGACGAATTCAAGCATTGGCTGACGCAGCTCGTGAAGCTGGTCTTGAATTCTAGAATAATTCTTAAAAGGAGGTTAACGACTTGCGTGTAGATCCGAACAGTTTAGAACTGACAGAAAGAGTTGTACACATTAACCGTGTAGCAAAAGTTGTAAAAGGCGGACGCCGTTTCAGCTTTAGTGCACTCGTTGTTGTGGGCGATGGCAATGGCTACGTCGGTGCTGGTATCGGTAAAGCCGGCGAAGTTCCGGATGCCATCCGTAAAGGCATTGAAGACGCCAAGAAAAACCTGATTCACATTCCAATCGTAGGAACTTCGATTCCCCATCTCGTTACTGGCCACTTCGGCGCAGGACGCGTGTTGCTGAAACCAGCATCAGAGGGTACTGGCGTTATCGCTGGCGGTCCAGTTCGTGCGGTATTGGAATTGGCAGGCGTTGGCGACATTTTGACAAAATCACTGGGTTCTTCGAATTCCATGAACATGGTCAATGCAACTTTGGAGGGACTTTCCCGTCTGAAACGCATTGAAGAGGTCGCGAAACTTCGCGGCAAATCTGTCGAAGAATTGCGCGGTTAAGGAGGGGAACGTCAATGGCAAAATTGCAAATTACCCTCGTACGTAGTGTAATCGGACGTCCAGAAACACAACGTGTTACTGTTAAGACGCTCGGCCTACGTAAACTCAACACGACAGTGGTTCACAATGACAGTCCTGCAATTCGCGGAATGATCAACAAAGTGAGTCACTTGCTATCTGTAACTGAAATTGAAGGCTAATCGCCTCGCATAAATTAACAAACATAAGGAGGTGCAAACGATGAAGTTACATGAACTTGCTCCAGCTCCTGGTTCCCGCAAAGAACGCAATCGCGTTGGTCGTGGACCAAGTAGCGGAAATGGTAAAACTTCCGGTCGCGGTCACAAAGGTCAAAACTCACGTTCTGGCGGTGGTGTTCGTCCGGGCTTCGAGGGTGGACAAAATCCGCTCTATCGTCGTCTGCCTAAACGTGGTTTCGTCAATCCTACCCGTAAAGAGTATGCGATTGTGAACCTTGAAGATCTGAATAGCTTTGCAGAAGGAACAGAAGTGACTCCGCAGTTGTTGCTTGAAACTGGTGTTGTCAAGAATTCCAAAAGCGGCATTAAGATTCTCGGCAATGGTGAGTTAACCGTTAAATTGACTGTACAAGCAAATAAGTTCTCTCAATCTGCGGTAGAGAAAATCGAGGCTGCCGGCGGTAAAACCGAGGTGATCTAATGTTCAAGACGCTTAAGAATATCTGGCATGTGGAAGATTTGCGCAAAAAGATCCTGTTTACCTTGTTCATTCTGATTATCTACCGTATCGGTTCGTTTGTACCGGTTCCTGGTGTGAACAAAGATGTACTGGAAACAGCAAATCAAAGCGGTGACGCTTTGATGGGACTTTTGAACACCTTCTCGGGCGGAGCGCTCAAAAACTTCTCGATATTTGCGATAAGTATTTATCCGTACATTACAGCATCCATCATCGTGCAATTGCTGTCGATGGATGTTGTTCCTAAGTTTGCTGAATGGGCTAAACAAGGGGAGCACGGTAAAAAACAACTAGCGCAAATCACTCGTTATGGTACTGTGATTTTGGCCCTGATCCAAGGTTTTGCTACGTCGATAGGGTTTAACCGGATTTATGGAACTCAAATGATGCCGAATGCGACATTTGCTGACTACTTACTGGTTGCCATTATCTTGACGGCTGGTACTTCTTTTCTGATGTGGCTTGGTGAACAGATTACCGAAAAGGGAATCGGGAACGGGATTTCGATCCTGATTTTTGCGGGAATCGTCGCCGCCATCCCGGGATATATCACGAGTACGGCTAACTCAAGCTTTATTCAGCCGGATCAAGTGTTCCTGAATATTCTTAAAGTCGTTATTGTGCTGATTGTGATTGTAGCGATTATTACAGCAGTTATCTTCGTACAGCAAGGTATTCGGAAGATTCCTGTTCAATACGCTAAACGCGTAGTCGGCAACAAAATGTACGGTGGACAGAATACGCACATTCCGCTGAAAATTAATGCGGCTGGTGTAATTCCGGTTATCTTCGCCGTATCACTGCTTCAGTTCCCAGTTGTTCTCTCCAGTTTCTGGTCAACACATGCCTGGGCTCAATGGATTGCCAAGTATTTGGCAACTGATGCACCACTTGGTATGCTTCTGTATGTAGTGATGATCATCGGGTTCACGTTCTTCTATACGTTCGTGCAGATGAATCCTCAGCAGATGGCTGATAACATGAAGAAGAATGGTGGTTACATTCCAGGTATCCGTCCTGGTAAAGCTACTGAGAAATATTTGACTAGAGTAATGTCTCGTCTGACTATGTCCGGCGCATTGTTCCTGGCTTTGATCTCTGTATTGCCGATGTTCTTCGGTGCTTTATCTGGATTGCCTAAAGAAGTTCGAATTGGTGGTACTTCACTGCTAATCGTAATCGGTGTGGCATTGGATACTATGAAGCAGATCGAGAGCCAATTGATCAAACGCCATTACAAAGGCTTCATCAATAAATAGGCGATAGGTTCCGGTGAAGCGTAATTTTTTATTCTTCCCGGCACCTATTGTGCTGTTTCTTGCTTGGTGGCGAACTTTTGGGGGGAGAGAGAAATCGTGAACATTTTATTCATGGGCCCTCCTGGGGCAGGCAAGGGAACACAAGCGGCTGAGATCATAAAAGAGTTTGGCATTCCGCATATTTCGACAGGAGATGCTTTCCGTTTGGCAATCAAACAAGAGACTCCAGTAGGATTGAAGGCTAAATCATTTATTGATCAAGGTTTGCTTGTACCAGATGATGTGACCATTGGTATAGTTGAAGAACGGCTGCAGCAGTCCGATTGCGAAAAAGGATTTCTATTGGATGGTTTTCCAAGAACTCTTTCGCAAGCGGAAGCGCTGGATGAAATTCTAAGCCGTTTGAATACTTCTTTGAATCATGTCATCAACTTGAATGTTGACCGTGGACTGTTGATGGCGCGTCTTACTGGACGTCGTATCTGCACAGTTTGCGGAGCATCCTACCATTTAATCTTCAACCCGCCGAAGCAAGATGGCATTTGCGACATTGATGGCGGTGAATTGTATCAACGTCCGGATGACAACGAAGAAAGTGTAGGCAAGCGTCTGGATGAGTATGATAATAAGACAGCGCCGCTGCTTGCGTTTTATGATAATAAAGGTCTTTTGCGTCAGGTAAATGGGGAAAACGAAATCAATGTCGTTTCTTCTGAAATCGTATCTTTATTGCGGGGTTAATGTAATGATCATTTGTAAATCCGAACAGGAACTTGCCTTTATGAGGGAAGCTGGTCGAATTGTTGCCGAGTGTCACCGTCTTATTGCTGAGGCCATTGAGCCTGGCATTACAACGGGCGATCTCGACAGAATCGCCGATCAATACATTCGCAGTCAAGGTGCTGTGCCGTCTTTCAAAGGCTACAACGGTTTTCCTGCCAGCATTTGCGCTTCAGTCAACGAACAATTAGTGCATGGATTTCCAGGTAAACGCAAACTGATCGAAGGCGATATTGTAACGCTGGATATCGGTGCAGAGTACCGCGGTTATCACGGTGATTCCGCCTGGACCTACGGTGTGGGCAGCATTTCCGAAGAGGCTCAGCGTTTGCTGGACGTTACGGAAGGCTCCTTGTACGCGGGACTGGCGTTAGTTAAGCCGGATGTGCGCTTGTTTACAATCTCCCATGCTATCCAGCAATACATCGAAGAGACTGGTTTCTCAGTCGTACGTGAGTATGTTGGTCATGGTATTGGGGCAAAACTGCATGAAGAACCGCAAATTCCGAATTATGGCATAGCGGACCGCGGACCACGTCTGAAACCGGGTATGGTACTCGCGATTGAGCCGATGGTAAACGTAGGAAAGAGACATGTCAGAACGCTGGAAGATAACTGGACTGTCGTTACGGTGGATGGCTCCCTATGTGCTCACTTTGAGCATACAGTAGCAGTTACTCCGGACGGCATGGAAATTTTCACAAAACTGAATGCGTAGGTGATCTCCACTTGAATACTGTGAGCAGCCCGCAGGTTGGTCAATTAGTGAGAATTCTCAAAGGCAAAGATGCCGGAGAGGCAGCCGTTGTTATCGCAGTTGTTGATAGCAGATTTGTATACATTGCAGATGGAGACAAACGTAAGTTTGATGGGCCAAAGAAGAAGAATATTCTTCATCTTGAGCTCATACCCTTCATCAGCAGTGAGGTTGTGAACAGTTTGGAAGAAACTGGGCGGGTAACAAACGGAAAGCTGCGTTTCGCAGTGACGAAGTATGCTGGCCCAACCGGAATAAGTGCTTATGAGAAAGGAGACTAACTGTGGCTAAGGAAGATGTCATTGAAGTAGAAGGTACTGTCCTTGAACCGTTGCCAAATGCAACGTTTAAGGTTGAGCTTGAGAACGGTCATCAAATACTTGCCCATGTATCCGGTAAATTGCGGATGCACTTTATCCGTATTTTGACCGGAGACAAAGTGGTCGTGCAGTTATCGCCTTATGATTTATCAAAAGGTCGTATAACTTACCGTAAATAGATGGGAACTACGAAAAAAGTTTTGCTTCGCAAAACTTTGAGGAGGTAATTAACATGAAGGTAAGACCTTCTGTAAAGCCCATTTGCGAGAAATGTAAAGTAATCCGCCGCAAAGGGACTGTTATGGTGATTTGCGAAAATCCGAAACACAAACAAAAACAAGGTTAAGAAGGGGGTGTAGCGTAAAATGGCTCGTATAGCTGGAGTGGATTTGCCACGTGACAAACGCGTTGAGATCGCCTTGACTTATATTTTCGGAATCGGTAAAACGACTTCTCAGAAAATTCTTAATGAAACAGGCATTAGCGCTAATACACGTGTCCGTGATTTGACGGAAGATGAAGTCAGCAAACTGCGTGAAACGATCGACAAAACGGTTAAGGTTGAAGGTGACCTGCGTCGTGAAATTTCCTTGAATATTAAACGTCTTACTGAGATCGGCTGTTACCGCGGTGTTCGTCACCGTCGTGGATTGCCTGTTCGCGGTCAACGTACTAAAACCAATGCCCGTACCCGGAAAGGCCCGCGTCGTACGGTAGCAAACAAGAAGAAATAATAAGGGGGGATAAGAGACAATGGCTAAACCGAAAAAAGTCGTACGTACCAAACGTCGCGACCGTAAAAATATCGAATCCGGCGTGGCACATATTCGTTCCACGTTCAATAACACCATCGTTACCATCACAGATCCTCACGGAAATGCAATTTCCTGGGCAAGCTCCGGCGGCCAAGGATTTAAAGGTTCCCGTAAGTCGACTCCATTCGCAGCGCAAATGGCAGCTGAATCAGCAGCTAAAGCAGCTATGGAGCACGGCATGAAGTCGGTTGAGGTTATGGTTAAAGGACCGGGCGCGGGCCGCGAAGCAGCCATCCGTTCCCTTCAAGCTGCAGGGCTTGAAGTTAACCTTATTAAAGACGTAACTCCGGTTCCTCACAATGGATGCCGTCCGCCGAAACGTCGTCGCGTATAGTGAAATCAGTATTGTAAATGTGGTATAATTCTGACGCATCTGCTAATAATAGGTGTTTAGGCATACTACATGATGCACCTGATGGGGTGACAGTTTCATATAGGAGCGACGTTGAAGGAGGGGTAAACTCGTGATAGAAATCGAAAAGCCGAAGATTGAGACCGTAGAAGCTAATGATGAAGGTACCTATGGGAAATTCGTAGTTGAACCGTTGGAACGTGGGTATGGCACGACTCTGGGGAATTCACTTCGCCGGATATTGCTTTCTTCGCTTCCAGGAGCCGCAGTGACTTCGGTCCAAATTGACGGCGTTCTGCATGAGTTCTCGACCGTTCCAGGCGTAATGGAAGATGTGACGGAGATCATTCTGAACCTTAAAGCCTTGTCCCTGAAGATTCATTCAGACGAGGAAAAAGTGTTTGAGATTGATGCCGAAGGGGAAGGCATCGTTACCGCAGGTGATATCCGTGCGGACAGCGATGTTGAGATCCTCAACCCGGATCTTCACATTGCAACGCTGGGACCTGGTGCGAGACTTCACATGCGTATTTTTGCAGGCCGTGGTCGCGGCTACGTCCAAGCGGACCGGAACAAACGCGACGATCAGCCAATTGGCGTTATCCCGGTTGACTCCATCTACACTCCTATTTCACGCGTTAACTACGGCATAGACAATACACGTGTTGGTCAAGTGACCAACTACGACAAATTGACGCTTGAAATTTGGACAGATGGCAGTATTAGACCGGAAGAGGCTGTAAGCCTCGGAGCCAAAATTTTGAACGAGCACCTCGTATTGTTCGTAGGTCTTACGGACGAAGCGAAAGACGCCGAAATTATGGTTGAAAAAGAAGAAGACAAAAAAGAAAAAGTGCTAGAGATGACAATCGAAGAGCTTGATCTTTCTGTCCGCTCCTACAACTGCCTCAAACGTGCTGGTATTAATACCGTACAAGAGCTTACCACGAAGACTGAAGAAGATATGATGAAGGTGCGTAACCTTGGTCGTAAATCTTTGGAAGAAGTTCAGGAGAAGCTTGAGGAACTTGGTTTGGGACTCCGTACAGAAGAATAGCTACAGATTGCTACAGTAAAGGAGGGAAAACACATGGCATACCAAAAATTGGGCCGTGATTCCAGTGCGCGTAAAGCGTTATTTCGCGACATGGTAACGGATCTATTTTTATACGAGCGCATCCAAACAACGGAAGCTAAAGCGAAAGAAGTTCGTTCTATCGCTGAAAAGTTGATCACTAAAGCTAAAAAAGGCGATCTTCATGCTCGTCGTCAAGTAGCTGCATTTGTTCGCCGCGAGACAGTTGATGGTGAACAAGATGCAATTCAAAAATTGTTCTCTGACATTGCTCCTCGTTACACAGAGCGTCCAGGTGGATACACTCGTATCCTGAAACTCGGACCTCGTCGTGGGGACGCTGCGCCTATGGTTTATCTTGAATTGGTAGACCGCGCGTAGTATCACAAGTATTGATTTCCGATGCTTCCCTTTCATCCGGCCCTCTTTAGAGTAAAGATGGGGGAAATATCAGCGTTATTGTGCTGCAGAGGCGCAAGACTCTGCTGTACTAATAACCGTGGGAATCACCTTGGTTCAATTGAAGGAGCTCCCGCAGGGGCTCTTTTTTTTGAAATAATGGAGTGAAGTGTTAATGGATGCCGTCCTTCTAGGGACGGCAAAGCCATTTCTTCCTCTTGAATAAGATCAGACAGTGCTTCGATCGACGTTTCTGCTGAACGGTTTAAAAAGGAGAACGGAATGCGTAATCTATTGATGAAGGTCAATTATGACGGAACAAATTATGATGGCTTTCAGACCCAGCCTCAGGGCAATACGATTCAAGATCGGCTGGAGCAAGCGATACTCCATCTGACAGGTGAGGAGCTTAAGATTACTGCTTCTGGTCGCACAGATGCCGGAGTACACGCCTACGGTCAGCCTTTTAACTTTACGACCTCCTCTCGAATCCCACTTGAACGTTGGTGTCTGGCGCTTAATGCCCGGCTGCCACAAGATATCGTGGTTACTGAGGCTAGGGAAGTACCGCTGACGTTTCACTCTCGTAGAGGAGCTAAGCGTAAAACTTACCGATACACGATTAACGGCAACAGGTTTCCAGACCCGTTTCAACGGCGCTGGCAGCTTCATCATCCGGTGAGGTTGGACATTCCTGCGATGCAGCAAGGCTTAACGCATATTTTAGGGACACATGACTTCACTTCGTTTGCTTCACGGAAGTCTACTAAGGCCTCTCATGTACGAACGATATTTGAAGCTCATATGGAAGTAGACCGCAGCATGTGCCGACCCTCTTCATTAGATCAGGGAGTGATCCAAACTTATATAACGGGTAGTGGATTTCTTCAGCATATGGTTCGCATTATTATGGGGACTTTGATCCATGTGGGGGAAGGTAAAATAGATGCTGATCATGTTGCTGAGATATTGGCGGCATGTGATCGTTCTGCTGCTGGTCCAACAGCTATGGCCAAGGGGTTGGCTTTGTGGAATGTAGAATATGACGAGACTGAAAGTGAATCTTTTTTTCTATAAATTTCTTCCTAAATAATAGGCTGAATGTTTAAAAATCACTTGCACTTGTTATGTTTATACTGTAATATAAAAGTTGTGTTTTCTTGATGGCTATCCCACAGCCCCGATCAAGGAAATGCCAAAAAATGCTTTGCTTAACTCACATAATTGTAATTCAATGAGAAACAAGATATACGAAACAGAAGATTTTCGTACGAGAACAAGGAGGAAACATTCATGCGTACCACCTATATGGCGAAGCCGAACGAAGTTGAACGCAATTGGCACATTATTGATGCCGAAGGCAAGACACTCGGTCGTTTGGCCAGCGAAGCCGCTGCTTTGATCCGTGGCAAACACAAACCGCAATTCACTCCACACGTTGATACAGGAGATTTCGTTATCGTAATCAACGCTGAGAAGATTCACTTGACCGGTAAGAAATTGCAAAACAAGAAATACTACCGTCACTCGATGCACCCAGGTGGCTTGAAAGTTACTAATGCTGAAACTTTGCTGAATACTAAACCAGAACGCGTAATTGAATTCGCTGTTCATGGTATGATTCCTAAGACTCGTCAAGGGGACCACATGAAGCTGAGATTGAAAGTATATGCAGGCGCCGAGCATCCACATGCAGCACAAAAACCTGAAGTTTACGAACTTCGCGGATAAGAATAGAGGAGGACAGTTTCATGGCACAAGTACAATACTATGGGACAGGTCGTCGTAAACATTCGGTAGCACGTGTTCGCCTTGTACCGGGTGAAGGACGCATTGTCATTAACAAACGTGAGATGGACGAATATTTCGGTGTGGAAACACTGAAAATGATCGTAAAACAACCTTTGAACCTGACTGAAACACTAGGCAACTACGATGTAATCGTTCTTGCACATGGTGGCGGCATTTCCGGTCAAGCTGGAGCAATTCGTCACGGTATCTCCCGTGCATTGCTTAAAGTTGACCCTGAATATCGCGGTGCGCTTAAGAAAGCCGGCTTCCTGACTCGTGACCCACGTATGAAGGAACGTAAGAAATACGGCTTGAAGGCTGCACGTCGTGCGCCTCAGTTCTCGAAACGTTAATATTTATCAAGAATTCAACCCTTGGCCTTTACGGTCGAGGGTTTTATTTTTTTTAGCAGCCCCTTTCGAACAAGAAATGGGCTTTTTTTGCATTCATTTACTAATTCTGAGGGTTGAAACTCATTGACTTCCTCAGTAAAAGTTATATACTATTTCATATAGAAATAGTTGGTTTTATTACTTCTTTTACCTCATTTATTCATACGATTAATATTTTGGATGGAGGAATACCTTAATGAACCTGCTCGAGAAAGAAGATTTGATCAGAATAAAGGCCGAAGAATTAGAGAGTGCTTCACCCGAGGATATTATCCGCTGGGCTGTAGAAACATTTCCTAACATTACTTTTGCCTGCAGCTTTGGTGCCGAAGATGTAGTGCTTGTTGATATGCTTCACAAAGTTAGTCCATCTACTGATGTCTTTTATCTCGATACAGATTATCATTTTAAGGAAACCTACGAAACCAGAGATTTGATGGCAGACAAATACGGATTAGAGTTTGTACGAGTGTCTCCGCAACTCACCACGCAGGAGCAAGCACTTCAATACGGTGATGCGTTATGGACCGTTGACCCTAATCAATGCTGTGGTATTCGTAAAGTTGAACCATTGACTCGTATATTATCTCAATATGAGGCATGGATTACTGGAATTCGTCGTGATCAAGCGCCTACCCGTGCAAATTCTAAAAAGGTCGAGTATGATTATAAATTTGGTTTAGTGAAGTTTAATCCTATTGCGGATTGGACGTCAGAAGATGTATGGAACTATATTCGTGAAAATGACGTAATCTATAACCCTCTACATGACCGTAACTATCCAAGTATTGGCTGTGAGCAATGTACACGTCAGGTTATGCCAGGTGAAGATCCGCGTGCTGGCCGTTGGTCTGGATCAGAGAAGACAGAGTGCGGATTGCACAAGTAAGACATATCCCTGTGGGAACATAGAAGGAGAGACTAAGATGACTTCAATACGTCCGCATGGCGGAGCTTTGGTTAACCGTGTAGTAGAGGGTACTGAAAGAGAAGAATTGCTAAATCTCGCGCGTGATAGCAAGGCAATTGCCTTAAATACCTGGACTTTATCCGATTTGGATCTTATAGCTGTAGGAGCATTTTCGCCACTGACAGGCTTTTTAAATGAGCAAGACTATCATTCAGTAGTAAAAAACATGCGATTAGCAGATGGCACAGTATGGAGCATTCCAATAACACTGGCTGTAGAAGATGATGTGGCTGCCAGTTTATCAATTGGGGATAAAGTTTCTTTAATCGGTGAAGACGATGGCGAGATTTACGGTTTATTGGATATTGAGAGTATTTATACTGTAGATCAAACGATTGAAGCACAAAATGTCTTCAAGACAACAGATCCTGAACATCCTGGTGTGAGTAAGCTGTTGGCTCGTCCTGCAACTTATGTTGGAGGGCCGATTACAGTCTTGAACCGCCCACAGCCAGAGAAGTTCGGTGAATTTTATTTTGATCCTGCGGATACGCGGAAGATATTTGCTGAAAAGGGCTGGAGAACGGTTGTAGGCTTCCAAACACGCAATCCGGTCCACCGAGCTCACGAGTACATTCAAAAGTGCGCTATGGAGGTTGTAGACGCTCTATTCCTAAATCCACTTGTTGGTGAGACGAAGTCAGATGATGTACCGGCAAATGTACGGATGAAGAGCTATCTGGCGCTTTTGGAGAACTATTATCCTGAGGATCGTACCTTCCTTGGTGTTTTTCCGGCGGCAATGCGTTATGCAGGCCCTAGAGAAGCAATTTTCCATGCAATGGTTCGCAAAAATTACGGCTGTACCCATTTCATCGTCGGTCGTGACCATGCTGGGGTAGGTGATTATTATGGCACTTATGAAGCACAGGAAATTTTCTCGAATTTTAGTGCTGAAGAACTTGATATTACTCCATTATTTTTTGAACATAGCTTCTTCTGTAAAAAATGCGGGAATATGGCATCCAGTAAAACTTGCCCTCATCCTAGCGACGATCACATGACATTGTCGGGTACGAAGGTACGTGCTTTGCTCCGTGATGGCCAATGTCCTCCGACAGAATTTACACGGCCTGAGGTTGCGCAGATTCTGATTGAAGGTATGACTCAAGAAGTTACAGCTTAATCATTAACAGCTAGTACTATTTGACCTTCTTGTCCCATATAGATGAGTATTATCTATCGGGACGAGGGGGTCTTTGTTATGTCTGGCCGAAAGCAGAGTAAAGTCTCGGTCTGGATTTCATGGAGCAGTATCAAAAAAAGTATGCTTGGCGTGATGCTGCTAGCTATAATGATTGGAATTATCGCGTATGACATGCCTACCGCTAAAACACTAAATTATTGGAGTCTGCCCTTGTCAGGAAAAGTTATTGCTCTCGATGCGGGGCATGGTGGAGCTGATGGAGGAGCGGTTAGCCGGGAAGGGCTAATTGAGAAAGATATTAATCTCGCGGTATCGCTTTATTTGCGTGATTATCTGCAGCAGGCAGGGGCTATTGTAGTAATGACTCGTGAAGGTGATTATGATTTGGCTCAGGAAGGTACTAAGGGCTATTCTAAGCGTAAGACAGAAGATCTTAAACAAAGAGTAAGAAGTATCGAAGAAAGAGGCGCAGACCTTTTTATAAGCGTTCACATGAACAGTGTCCCTTCCAATCGTTGGAGTGGAGCACAGACCTTTTACTACCCCAATCACAAGGATAATAAAGATATAGCGGAGTTTGTGCAGAGTGAGCTGAAGACTACGCTGGAGAATACGGATCGTGTGGCTAAGACAGTGAATACTGTTTATCTGTTAAAAGCATTGAAAATACCAGCGGTACTTGTAGAAGTTGGCTTCTTATCACATCCTCAGGAATCTGCTCTACTTGGAAATGATGTCTATCAGCGTAAGGTTGCGACTAGCATTTATCGGGGGATTCTTCGGTACGCCTCCGAGTAGTCAGGACTACTCATGGGGAGACAGGTAATGCTATAATAGACAAAAACTCCGGAGAATTTCTCAACCGGAAAGGAAACAGAGGTGCTTCCCATGCTGACTAAGGAACAAATTCAGGAAATACTGCAGCCATTAACAGACTCTGAAACTGGAAAAAGCCTTGTGGAACTACAGCTGATTCGTGACATTATGATTAAAGAAGACCGTATTTCTTTATCTATCGTATGTTTGAATCCTGAAGAGCAAAGTCGCATGGATCTAGAACAACGGGTTCGTGAATTGCTTGAAGCGGGTGGGGCTTCTAATGTACATATCCGGCTTCGTGATGCAACCGATTATGAACGTGCTATACTTCGCGGTGAGAGCACTGAGGAAGTTGATGAGCCTGGGAAACTTAAGGGACATGCTGCAGGCCTTGATGGCCATGAATTAATTAGCGAGAGCTCTGGTGTGAACTTTATCGCCGTGGCTAGCGGCAAAGGTGGAGTTGGTAAATCAACTGTAACGGTCAATTTGGCCGTAGCCCTTGCAAGAAAAGGTAAGAAGGTTGGTCTTGTGGATGCGGACATTTATGGTTTTAGCATTCCTGATATGATGGGGATTGAAGAGGGGCCGGTTGTGGAAGAAGGAACGATTATTCCTGTGGAACGTTTCGGAGTGAAGGTCATGTCTATGGGCTTCTTTATCCGTGAGAATAGTCCAGTTATTTGGCGGGGACCTATGCTAGGTAAAATGCTTCGCCAGTTCTTCAATGATGTTGGTTGGGGTGAACTTGATTATATGCTGCTTGATCTTCCCCCAGGTACTGGTGATGTGGCACTTGACGTGCATCAGATGCTGCCTCACAGCAAAGAGATTATAGTTACGACACCTCACGCTACCGCAGCGTTTGTGGCGGCTAGAGCGGGCTCTATGGCTCTACAGACAGATCATGAGATTATTGGAGTCATTGAGAATATGGCTTATTATGAGTGCACTGACTGTGGTAAGAAAGATTATATCTTTGGCAGAGGCGGAGGAGCGAGGCTTGCCGAGACGCTTCATACGGAGCTGCTTGCACAAATACCGCTAGGTGCACCGGACAACCATATTTCCGAACCGGATTTCTCACCTTCTGTATACAAAGAAGAGACACCATCAGGACAATTATTTGCAGAAATTGCTGATAAACTTATTGCCAAATATGAGCACTAACTCTTGTGCATAAAAAAGAGGCCTTCCCACACGTATTAGTGGGATAAGGCCTTTTTTTTAAGAACTTGAATCATCGCCGCTGCCGCCGCCACTGCTTTCCTGTTTGTCGCCACCTTCGCTACCCTTTTCTTTTTTCTCTTTTGGTTCAAGTTCTTCTTGTACGACTTTTTTAAGTAAATTCAATACTTCCATGCGAAATAATGGAGTTTGCATGGATTCCTGCATGGTCTTCATGGATTGTTTACGGTAATCAGGTGTTTTGGTGAGATTTAAAAACATTGTCATCATTTCTGGAGACTTCATAATTTCTTCGACTGATTTCTGATAAGTGGGATCCTTAATTAGCTGTAGGTGTAGTTCCTTGCTTTGTGATTGAATGGCTTTAGCAAAATCGCCCGCGAATTTGGGATCAGTCATTATCTTCTCGATTTCCTTCTGATATTCCGGTGCAGTGAGAGTATTTTTAACAGCGAGCTTGATCTCCTCTGTTGTTTGAAGTGGCATCATCTTCATGCTCATTCCACTGGTACCGCTAGAGCTGGAGCTTGATAATGATTCCTCAACCGCTTTTTTACCCTCATCGCTTTTCAATATATCTAAAACCATGGTCTTCGTTTCTTTATAACTGCCTTGTCCGGAAGAAGAACTGCTCTGCTCACTTCCGCAAGCCGTTAAGGCCATAACAAAGCTCAATGCCAAACCCACAGATCCGATAAATCTCCATTTCATTGGCGCTGCCCTCCTTTATAGGATTCTCTAGATGTATTATGCCGAATTAGATCACATTTATGTTGTGGGTGTAATGGTGTTTTGTCGGTATCCTTGGTAAAATAAATCTGACAAGAGGAGGTGAATTGGCTGAGTATAAAAAAATGGTTTCATTTATTTTGGACTACCCTCCTTATAGGAGCGGGTGGGGCTGTAATCGCTGGTCTGGCACTGCAATTCGTAAATGGTAAGATTGATTTCAAAAGTGTCGGGGATTTCTTTTTATACCCGCTGATTCTGCTTGGCTACGGTATGCTTGTAAGCGTTTATTCGCAACTTGGTTTTTTTGCCTATTTGATTTTGAATTATATGGGTAACGGCGTTTTTCCACAAAAGGTTTGGAAATACATACAACTAGTGCTTTCTGTGCTCGCATTGCTTGAACTGATTTTTTTGCGTACCGTCGTTGGTGGGGAAAGAAATGTTATGTCTGATCTAATATTAGGAATCGTTATTTTGCTAGCAGCTATTATTGTGTCTTATTTCAAAGTAAAAAGTACAAACATCTCAGCTTTGATTCCAACCCTCTTTTTTATGACAGCTATTTCAATTGTGGAAGTTATTGGCGTGCTCCGTATAGGTGTTGATAGTGCAACAGTATTTATTGTTGTTCCGCTTATTGCTTGTAATGCATTCCAAATTTTGATGCTACACCGTATTCTGAAGCCGGCAGCCGGATAATGAATGGGGAAGGCACTAAACAAAGAACCCCGTGCTCTGATCTCAGAAGACGGGGTTTTTTGCTCTAACTGTATCTTAACGATTAAAATCTGATTGTAGAGGTTAATCTTAAAGAACGATACGCTCACAAAACTTAGTAGATGCTTCCGAAGTGAGTTTTGTACGAAGTAACACAAGTGTAGTAACGCTCACAAAACTAAGTGTATGCTTCCGATGCGAGTTTTGTACGAGGCTCATCAATGATGCATATGCTTTACAAAACTGAGTGGATGCTTCCGAAGTGAGTTTTGTACGAAGTATCTCAAGTGTAGTAACGCTCACAAAACTTTTAGGAGGGGAATATATGGACATCAAGCGCTATATGATAAAAGACACAAAAGAAATCCGGCTTAACAAGCTGGATCCGGACGACACAGGTGTTTTTAAATCCAAAAAAGAAGTAGAAGCCAAAACAGAAGAGCTTAAAGCACGTTTGGCAGAGCTCCAAGATATTTTGTTTGCTCAGAAAAAGCATTCGCTGCTTGTTATTCTGCAAGGAATGGATTCCAGCGGTAAGGATGGCACGGTTAAGCATATTTTTTCAGGCATTAATCCACAAGGGTTTATAGTGACCAGCTTCAAGAAACCATCTCTAGAGGAAGAGGCTCATGATTTTCTATGGAGGGTTCATCAGAAGACACCCCCTAAGGGATATATCTCTGCATTTAACCGCTCGCATTATGAAGATGTATTGGTACCACGGGTACACGGAGGGATAAAAAAGGATGATTTGAAGCGCCGCTTTCGTTACATACGGCAGTTCGAGGAAATGCTGGTGGAAGAGGGGACGACAATTATCAAGCTTTTTCTGCATATTTCTAAAGAGAAGCAGTTAAAGAAGATCAAGGAGCGGCTTGAAGATCCAAAGAAACATTGGAAATTCGATGCAAGTGATCTCCAGGAGCGGGAGTATTGGGATGATTACCAAGAAGCATATGAAGATGTTTTCAAGGAAACTAACATAGACACAGCACCCTGGTACTGGATACCCGCCAATCATCAATGGTACCGCAACTATGTGACCTTATCCATCGTTGTAAAGACACTGGAGAGTCTGGATCTGAGCTATCCGAAGCTGAATACCCCCACACCCGACATATCGGAACTCATTTCTCCACGTCATTAATTCTTTGGACAGATCAACATCCATTACGGCACCAGAGATTGAAATGTGTTTTTACAGCCCAGCTGCGTCCTCAACAGCATTACTCAGTGAAGCTGAGTCTCGGACTTCTTTACCTTCGGTGTTGCTTTGACTAATCAGCTCAGATACGGTAACGAATTCATAACCTTGTCTGCGAAGCTCGTCGATAATGAGTGGAAGTGCTTCATGTGTTTGTTTACAGGAATCACTGGCATGTAGAAGGACGATATCACCTGGATGCGCTTTTGTCGTTACACGCTTCACGATATTGTCTACGCCGATGTTCTTCCAATCCAGGGAGTCTGTATCCCATTGAATGACCTTGTAACCGAGATCGGTGGCAACCTGAAGGACTCTTTTGTCAAAATCACCATTAGGCATACGAATCAAATTGGGTTCAGTGCCGGTTAATTCGGTAAGTACGGTGTGAGCCGTTGAGATCTGTGTACGAATTTCTTCGTTGCTTAGTGTGCTGTAATTGACATGTTTATGACCATGACTTCCAATTTCAAAACCTGCATTCTTGATGTTAGTTACAATGTCTGGATGAGTCTTACTCCATGGGGACGATAGGAAGAAGGTGGCTTTGTCCACTTTCTTGTCTTCAAGTACCTTCAAAATTGGTTCGGGTCTTTTCTCCCCCCAGCTAATATCGAAGGTCAGGGCAATCAGCTTCTTCTCTGTTGGTACACTGTAGATCGCGGAAGGTCCGGATTCAGAAAAAACGGTTATGTTTCCCCTCTCGACATAGACAACTCCAGCAGCAAGAAGCACAGCGGCGAAGATATAGATGAATCGTTTAATCTTTTTGCCGCTGAATACATAAAAAGAATTCATAATGACAGCGCTCCTCTCCCATGCGAAATGCTTGTTTGTTCTAAATGTATGCTCGTACCGCAAGGTTATGACCTAAGAAACAGAGATCACAATTTCAGGAGGGTATTTATGTTGTCGTTCTTCACGTTTGTTAAAGATCTAAAAACGATCCGGAAAGCTTTACTGCTGTCCTGTTTGCTCTTCGCAATTGGAGCGGTTATAGGGTGGGTAGCCACTAGTAGTCTGGAAAAGCTATTGGTTCAGCAATTAGAGGGGCTCAGTGAAATCAGTGGCAACCTTAGAGATTCTTCTAATCCGCAATGGAGCTTCTTTGTATTTATATTTTTGAATAACAGCATCAAGGGTGTTCTTATCATATTTTTAGGAGCGTTGTTCGGTATACTGCCAGCCATATTCTTATTTATTAACGGAGCGGTTATCGGCTATCTGATTCATTTATCAGCACTGCAAGGACAGGATTTGTTCGAACTAATAGTAAAAGGACTGCTGCCACATGGGATTATAGAGATTCCAGCGATCATTATTGCTTGTGCATTTGGACTTCAGTTCGGCGGGAAAGTACTTTCAAGTATGTTTAGCTCATCCACTAAAAAAATGAACAGAGGTGTTGATTGGTCTTCGTTCATGCGTCAAACACTTACGGCATCTATTTGGACAGTAATCCTGTTATTTGTTGCAGCCATCATTGAAAGTACAATAACTTTTTCTCTTTTATCATAAAACTTCCGAGAATGGAGCATAACATTAAAGCTCATCCAAGGATTGCCTAAAGGTCAGAAGTATATAATCGTGACGAAACCATAAAGGGAATTTTTATTAATTATGGTTATAAAAAGAGTACTCCGGTTAATCTAGTGTAAGAGGATCTTAAGGCAGCTTTCTCCATGAGATGGACTAACTAATTATGTACAAGGGGTTTTTGGTTTTAGTGAATGTGTTACTTGCAACTTCATGAAGGAGGCCAAGCATATGTTGGGAATGTTGTTCAACGAAAAAGAATGCAAGGAACTGGATTATGTTTTGCGGAAAGAACTTGATGAGATGCTGTTAGATTTGAGCGATCAGCGCTTGGACCAAAATATCAGGCATGCCATCGCCAATAGATATAAGACTGTATTTCGTATGTATGCTCGTTTTGCTCCTCAGAAAGAGCTTTCCAAGTATGCGTGGGGTGGACGTTCTTCTCAGTATAAACACTAAGGATAAGCGGTAAATGCAAGAGTCTTATATGAATTTAAGATTTTTTAATAAAATAGCTTGACTAAAAAGGAGTGCTCGTGATAAATTATATCTCGCGCTCCTTTTGCTTGTGTAAAAGGGAAGCGGAAGGCAAGAAAAGTTGAAAAAAACTTTTTCAAAAAAAAGACTTGCCAAACAACGAAACACTGTGATATATTATAAAGGTCGCCGCTGACAAACAACGACGATAAAATGAGAGACATTGATCTTTGAAAACTGAACAACGAGTGAGTGGGAAATCACGAAAGTGAAATCCAAAATTAGAGAATTAATTTTCTCGTCAGATGTTTCAAAATGAGCATATCGCTCTTTTCAATACTAATTGGAGAGTTTGATCCTGGCTCAGGACGAACGCTGGCGGCGTGCCTAATACATGCAAGTCGAGCGGAGTTACTTTGAAAGCTTGCTTTCAAAGTAACTTAGCGGCGGACGGGTGAGTAACACGTAGGCAACCTGCCCCTTAGACTGGGATAACTACCGGAAACGGTAGCTAATACCGGATAATTTCTTTTTTCTCCTGAAGAAAGAATGAAAGACGGAGCAATCTGTCACTGAGGGATGGGCCTGCGGCGCATTAGCTAGTTGGTGGGGTAACGGCCCACCAAGGCGACGATGCGTAGCCGACCTGAGAGGGTGAACGGCCACACTGGGACTGAGACACGGCCCAGACTCCTACGGGAGGCAGCAGTAGGGAATCTTCCGCAATGGACGAAAGTCTGACGGAGCAACGCCGCGTGAGTGATGAAGGTTTTCGGATCGTAAAGCTCTGTTGCCAGGGAAGAACGTCCGGTAGAGTAACTGCTATCGGAGTGACGGTACCTGAGAAGAAAGCCCCGGCTAACTACGTGCCAGCAGCCGCGGTAATACGTAGGGGGCAAGCGTTGTCCGGAATTATTGGGCGTAAAGCGCGCGCAGGCGGTCATTTAAGTCTGGTGTTTAAACCTTGGGCTCAACCTGAGGTCGCACTGGAAACTGGGTGACTTGAGTACAGAAGAGGAAAGTGGAATTCCACGTGTAGCGGTGAAATGCGTAGATATGTGGAGGAACACCAGTGGCGAAGGCGACTTTCTGGGCTGTAACTGACGCTGAGGCGCGAAAGCGTGGGGAGCAAACAGGATTAGATACCCTGGTAGTCCACGCCGTAAACGATGAGTGCTAGGTGTTAGGGGTTTCGATACCCTTGGTGCCGAAGTTAACACAGTAAGCACTCCGCCTGGGGAGTACGGTCGCAAGACTGAAACTCAAAGGAATTGACGGGGACCCGCACAAGCAGTGGAGTATGTGGTTTAATTCGAAGCAACGCGAAGAACCTTACCAGGTCTTGACATCCCTCTGAATCCACTAGAGATAGTGGCGGCCTTCGGGACAGAGGAGACAGGTGGTGCATGGTTGTCGTCAGCTCGTGTCGTGAGATGTTGGGTTAAGTCCCGCAACGAGCGCAACCCTTAACTTTAGTTGCCAGCAAGTAATGTTGGGCACTCTAGAGTGACTGCCGGTGACAAACCGGAGGAAGGTGGGGATGACGTCAAATCATCATGCCCCTTATGACCTGGGCTACACACGTACTACAATGGCCGGTACAACGGGAAGCGAAACCGCGAGGTGAAGCCAATCCCATCAAAGCCGGTCTCAGTTCGGATTGCAGGCTGCAACTCGCCTGCATGAAGTCGGAATTGCTAGTAATCGCGGATCAGCATGCCGCGGTGAATACGTTCCCGGGTCTTGTACACACCGCCCGTCACACCACGAGAGTTTACAACACCCGAAGTCGGTGGGGTAACCCGCAAGGGAGCCAGCCGCCGAAGGTGGGGTAGATGATTGGGGTGAAGTCGTAACAAGGTAGCCGTATCGGAAGGTGCGGCTGGATCACCTCCTTTCTATGGAGAATCGTCTTCTGCAATGAAGACATTCAAATCGGAAGCTAAGCTTCCACAATAGAACCTTCGGGTTCGAACACTCACTCGTGTTCAGTTTTGAAAGAGTAAGTCTCTTTCATATACGTTTGGTGGCGATAGCGGAGGGGTTCCACACGTACCCATCCCGAACACGACCGTTAAGCCCTCCAGCGCCGATGGTACTTGGACCGAAGGGTCCTGGGAGAGTAGGACGCCGCCAAGCGGACAACCATTCTTTGGTTGATTCACAATGTTATATATGTTATATGGGCTTTTAGCTCAGTTGGTTAGAGCGCACCTCTGATAAGGGTGAGGTCGGTGGTTCGAGTCCACCAAGGCCCACCATATAACTTTATATCTTTCATGGGGCCATAGCTCAGCTGGGAGAGCGCCTGCCTTGCAAGCAGGAGGTCAGCGGTTCGATCCCGCTTGGCTCCACCATAATTTTTAATTCAATACATTCTTTAAACATTGATCCTTGAAAACTGGATACCGAAACGAATTTGCGTTTTAGAACATCTTTTAGCAACTTGTGCAAACAAGTAAATGTTATTAGTGAGATGATTCCAAGAGAGATATCGTATGATATTTTCCTGCGGAAAAATCAAGGTTAAGCTAATAAGAGCACACGGAGGATGCCTAGGCGCCAGGAGCCGACGAAGGACGTGGCGAACAACGAAACTGCCTCGGGGAGCTGTAAGCAAGCTTTGATCCGGGGGTGTCCGAATGGGGAAACCCAGCTGTGGTAATTCGCAGTTACTCATCTCTGAACACATAGGAGATGTAGAGGCAGACCAGGGGAACTGAAACATCTAAGTACCCTGAGGAAGAGAAAACAATAGTGATTCCGTCAGTAGCGGCGAGCGAACGCGGAACAGCCTAAACCTAAGAGCTTGCTCTTAGGGGTTGTGGGACGTCTCACATGGAGTTACAAAGGAATATGGTAGGTGAAGAGGTCTGGAAAGGCCCGCGATAGAGGTAAAAGCCCTGTAACCTAAACTGTGTTCTCTCCGAGACGGATCCCGAGTAGTGCGGGGCACGTGAAACCCCGTATGAATCCAGCAGGACCATCTGCTAAGGCTAAATACTACCTGGCGACCGATAGTGAAACAGTACCGTGAGGGAAAGGTGAAAAGCACCCCGGAAGGGGAGTGAAATAGAACCTGAAACCGTGTGCTTACAAAAAGTCAGAGCCCTATTTATGGGTGATGGCGTGCCTTTTGTAGAATGAACCGGCGAGTTACGTTTAACATGCAAGGTTAAGTCGAGAAGACGGAGCCGCAGCGAAAGCGAGTCTGAATAGGGCGATTGAGTATGTGGACGTAGACCCGAAACCGTGTGATCTACCCCTGTCCAGGGTGAAGGTGCGGTAACACGCACTGGAGGCCCGAACCCACGCATGTTGAAAAATGCGGGGATGAGGTGGGGGTAGCGGAGAAATTCCAATCGAACTCGGAGATAGCTGGTTCTCCCCGAAATAGCTTTAGGGCTAGCCTCGGTATAAGAGTAGTGGAGGTAGAGCACTGATTGGGTGCGGGGTCCGCAAGGATTACCAAGCTCAGTCAAACTCCGAATGCCATATACTTATTGCCGGGAGTCAGACAGTGAGTGCTAAGATCCATTGTCAAAAGGGAAACAGCCCAGACCATCAGCTAAGGTCCCCAAGTGTGTGTTAAGTGGGAAAGGATGTGGAGTTGCACAGACAACCAGGATGTTGGCTTAGAAGCAGCCACCATTGAAAGAGTGCGTAATAGCTCACTGGTCGAGTGACTCTGCGCCGAAAATGTAACGGGGCTAAACACACCACCGAAGCTATGGCTAGATACGTATGTATCTGGGGTAGGGGAGCGTTGTATGTGGGTTGAAGGTGTACCGTAAGGAGCGCTGGACAGCATACAAGTGAGAATGCCGGTATGAGTAACGAAAAGATCAGTGAGAATCTGATCCGCCGAAAGCCCAAGGTTTCCTGAGGAAGGCTCGTCCGCTCAGGGTAAGTCGGGACCTAAGGCGAGGCCGAAAGGCGTAGTCGAAGGACAACAGTTTGAAATTACTGTACCACCGTAATCCGCTATGAGCGATGGGGTGACGCAGGAGGGTAGTGACGCGGACTGATGGATATGTCCGTCTAAGCAGTGAGGCTGATGTGTAGGCAAATCCGCACATCGTTAAGGCTGGGCTGTGATGGGGAGCGAAAATTACAGTAGCGAAGGTCATGATCTCACACTGCCAAGAAAAGCCTCTAGCCAGGAGAAGGTGCCCGTACCGCAAACCGACACAGGTAGGCGAGAAGAGAATTCTAAGGCGCGCGGAAGAACTCTCGTTAAGGAACTCGGCAAAATGACCCCGTAACTTCGGGAGAAGGGGTGCCCCGGTAGTGTGAATAGCACGAGGGGGCCGCAGTGAAAAGGCCCAAGCGACTGTTTAGCAAAAACACAGGTCTGTGCGAAGCCGCAAGGCGAAGTATACGGGCTGACGCCTGCCCGGTGCTGGAAGGTTAAGGGGAGTGGTTAGGGGTAACCCGAAGCTATGAACCGAAGCCCCAGTAAACGGCGGCCGTAACTATAACGGTCCTAAGGTAGCGAAATTCCTTGTCAGGTAAATTCTGACCCGCACGAATGGCGTAACGACTTGGGCGCTGTCTCAACGAGAGATCCGGTGAAATTTTAATACCTGTGAAGATGCAGGTTACCCGCGACAAGACGGAAAGACCCCATGGAGCTTTACTGCAGCTTGATATTGAATTTGGGTACGATCTGTACAGGATAGGTGGGAGCCGTAGAAATCGGAGCGCAAGCTTCGGTGGAGGCGCCGTTGGGATACCACCCTGATCGTATCTAGGTTCTAACCTAGTACCCTTACCGGGTACGGGGACCGTGTCAGGCGGGCAGTTTGACTGGGGCGGTCGCCTCCTAAAGAGTAACGGAGGCGTTCCAAGGTTCCCTCAGAATGGTTGGAAATCATTCGAAGAGTGCAAAGGCATAAGGGAGCTTGACTGCGAGACCTACAAGTCGAGCAGGGACGAAAGTCGGACTTAGTGATCCGGTGGTACCGCATGGAAGGGCCATCGCTCAACGGATAAAAGCTACCCTGGGGATAACAGGCTTATCTCCCCCAAGAGTCCACATCGACGGGGAGGTTTGGCACCTCGATGTCGGCTCATCGCATCCTGGGGCTGAAGTAGGTCCCAAGGGTTGGGCTGTTCGCCCATTAAAGCGGTACGCGAGCTGGGTTCAGAACGTCGTGAGACAGTTCGGTCCCTATCTGTCGTGGGCGCAGGAAATTTGAGAGGAGCTGTCCTTAGTACGAGAGGACCGGGATGGACGTACCGCTGGTGCACCAGTTGTTTCGCCAGAAGCATGGCTGGGTAGCTACGTACGGACGGGATAAGCGCTGAAAGCATCTAAGCGTGAAGCCCCCCTCAAGATGAGATTTCCCAATTAGTAAGACCCCTTGAAGACGACGAGGTAGATAGGTTGGAGGTGGAAGTGCAGTAATGCATGGAGCTGACCAATACTAATCGGTCGAGGGCTTATCCTATACTTAAAACGTAAATTCAATTCGGATTCAGTTTTCAGGCATCAAGCCTGAGCATTTACGCTGTAAATGCCCGTTTGGTGGCGATAGCGGAGGGGTTCCACGCGTACCCATCCCGAACACGACCGTTAAGCCCTCCAGCGCCGATGGTACTTGGACCGAAGGGTCCTGGGAGAGTAGGACGTTGCCAAGCGGATATTCCCTGATAGCTCAGTTGGTAGAGCACTCGACTGTTAATCGAGTTGTCACAGGTTCGAGTCCTGTTCGGGGAGCCATGCTCTCATAGCTCAGCAGGTAGAGTGCTTCCATGGTAAGGAAGAGGTCACCGGTTCGAATCCGGTTGAGAGCTCCACAGATTTGCAAGGCCCGTTGGTCAAGGGGTTAAGACACCTCCCTTTCACGGAGGTAACATGGGTTCGAATCCCATACGGGTCACCAACTTTTACTTGTACTTACCCTTAGAGGGTCCCATAGATATGGAGGCTTAGCTCAGCTGGGAGAGCATCTGCCTTACAAGCAGAGGGTCGGGGGTTCGATCCCCTCAGCCTCCACCATAATCTTCCTGAGAGATTATGGGCAACATAGAGGTACCATCAATGGGGATTAGCCAAGTGGTAAGGCAACGGACTTTGACTCCGTCACTCATAGGTTCGAATCCTATATCCCCAGCCAAGTGCGAGCCATTAGCTCAGTTGGTAGAGCACCTGACTTTTAATCAGGGTGTCGAAGGTTCGAGTCCTTCATGGCTCACTTTTATTATTACATGCGCGTGTGGCGGAATGGCAGACGCACCAGACTTAGGATCTGGCGTTTCACGACGTGGGGGTTCAAGTCCCTTCACGCGCACCACTTATTGCGGACGTGGCTCAGCGGTAGAGCATCGCCTTGCCAAGGCGAGGGTCGCGGGTTCGATTCCCGTCGTCCGCTCCATAATTTTTGCGCCCTTAGCTCAGCTGGATAGAGCGTTTGACTACGAATCAAAAGGCCGGGAGTTCGAATCTCTCAGGGCGCGCCATTTTTTTATTAAGCAATTATAATATTTTAACGGGATGTAGCTCAGCTTGGTAGAGCACCTGGTTTGGGACCAGGGGGTCGCATGTTCAAATCGTGTCATCCCGATTTTCACCTTTGCGGGTGTAGTTCAATGGTAGAACTTCAGCCTTCCAAGCTGATAGCGTGGGTTCGATTCCCATCACCCGCTCCATAATTTTATAGTAACGGGATGTAGCTCAGCTTGGTAGAGCACCTGGTTTGGGACCAGGGGGTCGCATGTTCAAATCGTGTCATCCCGATACTCAGCTTAATTGCTCTTAGAAAGCTCTTACTTCGGTAAGAGCTTTTTTTGTTATGTATAGAATTAAAACACGCATAAATTCATATAACATATGTTCTATCATTCTTCCAAAAGAAATTGTACTTCTGGTGGAATACCAATCCGTAGGTAATAACTTTTCCATGACTCTTCTTGCTCAGGATTACTGCCTGTGGATAGTAGCTTTACAGCAAAGACATTAGCTTGACGTTCAAGCTTCCCAGGAGAGAAGTAGGAGCTTTCCTCTAGAAAAAAGCGGTTAATCCCCTTATGAAGACGATCATGTCCTAATTCATGCGCACAAACGAAGCGCTGCCACTCAATTGGCAACTCATTATGAATGACGATAAATCTTCTTCTTAGTTTTCGGTAATATAATCCCTTAGTGCCTGTCCCAAGGTTCATGAAACGAATGTGAATACCTAGCGCTGAGGCCAGCTCGAACGGACAGTTGGTTTTATATTTTTTAATCAGATTATTGATCAGTTCATCCATATTCTTCACCTGCAGCATGTTAGTGTTGTTATTAAGTGTTGTTGGATTTATTTCTTTTGTTCATCTGTTTGGCTTCCCAGAATAAGCCGGTCAGTACATCTTTTATCCTCTGCTTGTCATCCTTGTCTAATGGGATTCCATCAAACATCAGCTCTCCATCATCCTCCAGCATTTTACGGAAGTCACGTTTATCCTTACTTGTAGCCCACTCTGGGACAATCTCTTCGCTTGGAAGAGCCTGTTCCTGCAAATATCCCGCCTGATCCATTAGCTCCTCGTACGGGACTCCTGTAGCCTCAGCTATTTTGCGTAATGTAGTTGGCTTAGGAACTCCTCTTAGACCATTTTCAATCCGTGAAATCTGTGATCCGCTAATACCTGCTGCTGCTGCCAATTGATTAATAGTGAGTCCCTTAGTTTCGCGAAGTTGCTTCATATAATCCCCAAAATCCTGTTTCATCTCAACCACTCCTTATAGACTGAAGCTTATGTTATTAATATAAGCCATTTTTGCCAATTGGTAAACAACAAAGCGTATATTATTACCAAAAGGCAAGATAATGGAGGGAAAGCTATTCTTTTTCGCCCAAAACAGACTCAAACGGGGTTTTACGAGATTGGTAGAGAAGTGGTATATTATAGAAAAATACGAACAGAATACGAACACTTTTATATTTTAGCACATTGCTTAGGAAACTTCCGCAATTTAATCTCATTCTGTTAAAACCTAAAGGAGTGCATAAAATGATGAACTTATCTGCTTTACCGGAGCTAGACCGTCGCCGAACCCAGGTCGCTATAGAGAGCATGTTGGAGAAATACCGTATTTTTAAGACCGTTACATTTGAGGCTAAGGAAGCCAGTACTACTTATTCGTATACAGAAAGATTTCATGGTCCTACGAATACTGTTACTGATCAGACTGCTGCGATAGCTTCATATAATGTGGATATACCGGCTGCCAGGAGGGCTTTTTGCTCGGCGATAGACTCTGTGGTAGAAAGACTCGATACGAGGGAACAGCAATTAGTAAGAGAGCGTTATATGAAAAGAGACGAAACGTACGATTATACGATTTACAATCATGTGTTTGATCCACCGGTAAGTAAGGACACTTACGTAAAGATACGTTCGAAGGCTTTTTATAAGATGGCTTTGGCTTTAACGGATCTCGGTCTACTGTCCCTTAACACTTTAATAACAGCACCTAGAGTGAAGAAAGAGAAGATTAGTATTACTTAAGAGATATAGACGGTTACTAAAGACTGTGTCGTCCGAGCGGATGATGCGGTCTTTTTTTATTGATTTTATGATCCTCCGAAAAACCGCTCTATACCATCCCAAAGCTAGCTTAAACCTCGTCGGTATACCGTCTCAGCAAGGCAAATAGGGGTGTATATTTATAACATGGCAAATGAAGCAAAAAGAACACCGCAAGAGCATGAATGCTCTGCTAATAGTTCAACCCTAGTGGTGATGAGAACAAATCTAGCGGTGAAAGATTCTTTTGGCATTGGCCTAGTGTAGAAGGGTATTATCCAACATTGGATAGTATCCTTTTTGTTCTTAATTTTAGTAGAGGGGGTGTCTTCTTAAATGTTAATGCAATTGAAGGTTAACACCATCAAAGATCGGCGATCCGCCGCAGATCAGAAAGGAATGAAGTGATGTCGGTACAACAATTACGAGAACACATTACGAGTGCGCTGGAGAGGTACTTTCCAGATGTGCCTGTATATGTGGAGGGGGAGAAACCTCAGACGGCTTATTTTTATCCCGGACTGATCTCAGCGACTCTGGATCGGCAGCGGGAAGGCCGATATTTAGCGGTCTATCGCTTCGGTATCCGTTATGAACAAGGCAGTCTGCTGGAAGCTGAGAGAATGGCAGATAAGCTGAGTGAGGCAATGGCAGGGATGGAGCAAGAGGGTGGCTCCTTTCGTGTAGCTAGGCAAGCCTGGGAAGCTGGGGTAGAGGGGCATGGATCGCTTTTTACAACGGACTATATGGTGTATTTGCAAAGTGAGAAGCCTGACCCCATTAAGATGGGACATATGATAGGAGGAGAAAGACTGAAATGAGCACAAAGGTGAGTAATGGAGATCGTTTTGGTAAAGAGCAGATTGTGAATTCATCGCTTTTTACGGCTAAGGAAAAGGATGTGCTGAACGTTATTTTGCAGGATGACAAAAGTTATACGATCGAAGAATCGAAGCAATCTATGGGATTGTTTATTAATAAGGAGGTTTTGAACTAATGGCAGGCGGAACATGGACAACTCAAAACAAAGTGCGCCCAGGGGTGTACGTAAATGTAGCATCGAATCAAGGTGCCATCGGCAAAATGGGAGAACGTGGGATTACTGCTTTGGCACTTGCCTTATCTTGGGGAGAAGCTGGAGTGATCATGAAGATTACCCCGCAGGACGACGTGAATAAGCTACTAGGTTATGATTTGGAACATCTAACATTGCTGCCAGTACGCGAAGCGCTGAAACGTGCGGGAACGTTACTGCTCTATCGATTGAATGAAGGGGTTAAAGCGGCGGTCACGAACAATGGTCTACAGGTTACGGCTAAATATGGCGGTGTACGCGGAAATGATCTTTCTGTTGTTATTGAGAAGAATATTGAGAATAATGCTCTTTTTGATGTAAAGACACTGCTGAATGGAACTGAACTGAATAAGCAAACGGTTGGAACGGCTGAAGAGTTGGTCGCTAACGATTATGTACAATTCCAGAAAAATGGTGCAGAAGGCTTGAAGCTAACCGCAGGGATGCCGCTTATTGGCGGAGCTAATGGTACGGTGACAAATGGTGCGCACAGCGATTTCTTGTCTGCTCTTGAGGTGCTTGAGTTCCAAACGGTTGGACTAGTATCGCAGGATAGTACGCTTAAGGCGCTGTATAGCTCTTGGGTGAGAAGACTGCGGGATACGGAAGGTAAGAAAGTGCAGGCTGTACTATCGGATTATGCTACTGCGGGTCATGAGGGTGTGATCAGCGTGAGGAATGGGGTAGTACTGAGTGACGGAACTATGATTGATAACAACAATGCTGTTGCTTGGGTGGCCGGTGCTACGGCTGCTGCTGCGGTGAATCAATCGCTAACTTATCAGGGATATGACGACTCCGTTGACGCGGATGTGCGGCTTAGCCATTCTGAGACGACTGCAGCTTTGCTGCGAGGTGAACTGCTCTTTACTTACAGTGGAGGGCGAGCTGTGGTGGAGCAAGATATTAACACGTTTACGGCATTTTCTCCGGATAAAGGCAAAGCGTTCTCCAAAAATCGTGTGCTACGCGTGCTGGATGGGATTGCGAATGATCTGAAGCGTATTTTTGAGAACTACTACATTGGTAAGGTAGCCAATAATGAAGATGGACGGGCTCTGTTCTGGTCACAATGTGCAACTTACATGAATGATCTGCAGGATATGGGGGCGATTGAAAGCTTTAATGCGCAGACCGATGTTGTCGTTGTGGCAGGTACTGATAGCGATAGTATTGTGCTCGACGTGGCTGTGAAGCCAGTTGATTCCGTAGAAAAAGTATATATGAAAGTGAAGGTGGTTTAAGATGGCATTTTTAAAAGCTAGCGATACGATTTCCGGCCAGGAGGGCCGTGCGTATGCCGTGATTGGCACGCAAACTGAAGAGATGTTCTATGTGAAGACGCTTGAAGCAACGGTAGAAAAAACAAAGGCAGAAGTGAAGACACTCGGTCGACGTGGTGTTCAGCATAAAGCGACTGGATGGTCGGGCAGCGGTTCGATGACGATTTTTTATATGACTAGCCGTTTCCGCCAGATGATGCTCGATTATATGAATACAGGTGTCGACCAGTATTTCGATATTGAGGTTACGAACGAAGACCCATCGTCCAGTGTGGGAGCACAACGCATTATTTTAAAAGGCGTGAACCTTGATAGTGTCATCATGGCTTCTCTTGATACAGAATCAGATGCGCTGGAAGAAGAAGTGAGCTTTACCTTTGAAGACGTGCAGATTGTGCAAGCTTTTGGCGCTCCCGCCGGCTCCGGAAACTAATAAAGACAACTAGATAGGAGCAAGTAAGGCCCGGGCGTGCAGGTGAGCGGCGGGTCTCTTCTCTGTCTAGTTAGTAGTACTAGAAGAAACTAAATCATTTTAGGAGGAAGACAATGAGTGAATTAAGTTTGTTTTTTGCGCAAAATGTCGCATGTGACACGACCGAGGAGTTTGTGGTATCGCAGCGGTTTAAGGATAAGGAAGGGAACGCAGTTGCCTGGAAGCTACGCAGTATGAACGAGGATGAGAATCAGGAATGCCGTAAAGCAGCTACTCGTAAGGTCAAAGGTAAGAACGGAGTGTATACCTCCGAGATTGAACCGAATGATTATATGGCTAAGCTTATGACCTCAAGTGTGGTGCATCCGGATCTGAAAAATGCCGAGCTACAGCGTTCTTATGGTGTCCTTGGTGCTGAAACACTGCTGCGAAAAATGCTGCTTCCGGGTGAATTCGCGGCATTGGGTGAACGAGTGCAAGCCTTGAATGGCTTCGGCACAGATATGAACGAGCTGGTGGATGAAGTAAAAAACTAATCAACGAGGGCGACAGCGAAGCGAACTTAGCTTACTACGCCCTCCACGAGCTTCATATTTTACCGCATGAGCTAATGAAGCTGTCTTCACGTGAACGTGCCGCAATTTATGCGATGATTGCTGTTCGTGTGGAGAAGGAGAAGCGGGATCAGGCACGGAGTAAGGCGAGGAAGAGATAGGGGGTGAATGAATGAAATTAGAAGCATCTAAAGCCGTAATGCTACCGATGAAATCCTTGGCGATTTGGAAGAGTGTCAATAAACAATCTGTTCGTCTGAACAGTAATCTGGATATTGTTAATCGTTTGGTCAAGGGAATGCAAGTGGTTGTTAAGCGGTCAAATGATGAAATGAGTCGTTCTCTAAATCAAGTAAACCAGTCTTTGCAGGACATCAACGATACTCTACTTGAGGGCTTTAAACGTCTCCCTCCAAAAATTGTAGTTTCCAGGGATATAGTTATTGAGCAAAGCCAACAAGCAGGGCAATCTCAACAATTGGCTCTTCGAACGCTAAGTCTCTCTCCTGGTGAGCAGCTAGGTAAGGCTGAAGAAGAAAAGGCGAAGAAGGTAGAGTGGTGGAAGGGATTAAAAGCAAAGGAAAAAAAGAAGGAAGCGGAGAAAAAGCCTGAAGTTAAGGCGGATCCGGTCCCTACTCCTAAGATTAATTTGCGAAAGGAACCGCCAACTCCACCAACTCCACCGTCCCCTGACTCAAAAATTATGAAATTTCTTAAGACGGCTGATGTGGTAAAACCATTTAACGCGGTTAAGTCTTTGGGGGAGAAAGCTGTAAAAAAAGCAGCAAAGCCGGGAGACATCGAAGACTGGAATACGCTGAATAAGAATACAGACGCTGCCCTTGGCAAAATTGGGGAGAAAGCAATGGGTGCTCTGAGACCAGTAATGGATACCTTAAACAAAGCTCTGACATCAGGCCAATTGTTGCCGATTATAGATGCTATGGCTAATGGTTTTCTCTTCATAGCTAATGTGATTGGTATGGTAGTCGATGGCATATTATGGCTGGTGGGAGTAGTGCAGGAAAACTGGTCTTGGATTAAACCGTTCCTAGAAGCGATAGCATTTGTCTATCTAGCAGCTATGATTGTGCAGGTGTATTCGCTTGCAGCAGCATGGATGGTAGCGAACTGGCCTATTTTAGTAGTAATTGCTGTTATTGGAGCTCTTATTTTAATTTTTCAGATGTTAGGTGTTTCTGCGGGGGATGTTGTTGGTGCTATAGCAGGGGCTTTTGGGTGGTTAGGCGCAGTATTGGATAACATTTGGATTTTTATACAAAATTCAGCGATCTACGCATGGGATTATATTGTTAATAGTTTTCATGAAGCCGTTAATTTTTTGAAGCAACTATTTTATGACCTGGCTATGGGGGCCCTTGATGTTCTTTACAATATGACGGTGGGAGCAGAAGGCTTTGCTGGAGGTTTCATGAAGGTGATGGCAAAAGCAATCAATTGGGTACTCGGCAAATTTAATTCCATGATTGAAGCTTTAAGTCATATTCCTTTCTTCGATAAGATGGGGATAAGTGAGATAAAAGTCGATATGCTGGAACCAGAAATCCCTCATGCGGCAAGTGATATGATCGATAAATACCGTCAAGGACTTAAGACACTTGCTCCAACTCTAAACGATATTCCAGAACAAAAGACGCCGAAGATTGAGTACGTTAATCTAAAAGATAGTTTTAATAGTGCCAGTCAAACAGGAAAGAATGCGATGAACAAATTTATGGATAAAGGGCGCGATGCAACGGATAAAGTAAAGGAGAAGTTGAACCCGATTAGCAGTGCACAATCTCTGAATTCAACAGGACTACTAGCCAACCAAAGCAACAATCTAAACACCGTCAACCGCGTCAAAGAACTCGACTCCATCAACGACACTGTAGACATCTCTAGCGATGATCTGAAAATGCTGAGGGAGCTGGCGGAGATTCAGGCGATCCAGAATTTTGTGCAGCTGACGCCGACGGTGCAGGTAACAACTGGAAATATCAACAATGCTGGAGACATTGATACGATTATCAACAAGATCGGGCAAAAGCTGAACGAAGAGTTTGTCTCTACAGCGCAGGGGGTGTATACGTAACGTGGAAGAGTACGGGATTTTTCTTGGTTTTAATAATCAGGCGGAAGCATTCCGGCTACCAGTCAACCCGGAGACCTTAGAGATCAAAGAGAGCGGGGATGGAAAAAGCTATACCATTATAGATTTGGGTGAAATCAATACGATTGCTTATCCGAAGCTTACGGAGATTACAATTGAAAGTATTTTTCCGGCACAAAAATATCCGTTCGTATTGGTGCAAGAGGACGGGTTGAAGAGACCTTTTGAATATGTGGAGCTGATTAAGAAGTGGATGACTAGTCGCAGACCTATTCGTTTTGTATTCTCTGGGGTGAGTTATGCTGATGACTTGAAAAAAGCTGATGGGAAGCTAAACAACCCTCAGAAATGGTTAAAGGAATCATCGACTAGTGAGGATAAATCCATAGAAATTGATTTCGGTGTGAACATGGCTATGAGTATTGAAGGTTTCTCTTGGAAGCTCAGTGCGGGTACATCAGGGGATATTGAATATTCTTTATCTCTCAAAAAGTATGTATTCTATCAAGCGGTAGCAGTTAAGGTTGTCAAAGATGAAGTGAAGGTAGAACAGAAGCGGGCTAATGAAAAGCCCAAACCTAAAACGTATATCATGAAATCTAAAGACAATCTATGGAAAATCGCTAAAGAAATTCTTGGAGATGGCAAAAGGTGTGGAGAAATCCAGAAACTTAATGGCATTAAAGATAGTGAGCTGAGGAAGCTTCCAATCGGTAAGGTCATTAAGCTACCGTAGGAGGCTGTTATGGAGCTACTTGTAAAGAATAAGGAAGGACATTTATGGGATATTTCAGGTATCGTCTCCGATATTACATGGAAAACTGCTCGTTCAGGCAAACCATCAACGCTAGAGTTAACACTTGTGGACAGTGGTATCTATCAGCATCCCAAGTTCAGCATCAGCAACGGTGATATTATTCAGTTCAGCAAAGATAATGTGGATGTATTCTACGGGTTTGTGTTCAGCATTGATACAGGCTCGGATCAGGAGATTAAGCTGACTGCTTATGATCAGATTCGTTATTTACTAGGCAATGGTAGTTATGTTTTGCAGGATGTCACGGCTAGCGATGTTATTACTAAAATAACCAAGGACTACGGCCTGAAGACAGGTGTGCTGGAGAATACAGAGTACCGAATTCCCTCATTAATTGAAGATGACAAAAAGCTGCTGGACATCATTATGGGAGCGATCGGCAGTGAGCTTCAGTATAAGGGGCGGCTGATGGCTTTTTATGATGACTTTGGTAAGCTAACGCTGCGAAAACCAGAGTCTATGCTGCTTAATCTGGTGTTGGGAGCGGGGCATTATTTGTACGATTATTCGCTCAAAAAAAGTATTGATGATGATACGTACAACACCATTTTTCTATACAAGGATAACGAGAAGTCTGGTAAGCGTGATTTCTTTCCGGTTAGTGATAAGGACAATGTGAAACGCTGGGGTATCCTGCACTTGTATCAGAAGGCCGATGACAAAGCGAACGCTGCACAAATTCAGGAGAAGGCAAATAATCTGCTAAAAATGCATAACCGTGAAAAGCTTAGTCTCTCCGTACAGGCGATTGGTGATATGCGCGTAAGGGCTGGTAATTTCATTTATGTCCTGCTTGATGAATTTAAGACTCAGGTGTTTCTGGTGGATCAATGCAGTCATAAGATTTCCGGTGGGGAGCATACGATGTCCCTCGATATAAAGGTGGTGTAGAAATGATGTTGGATATTATAAAAAAAGCAAGCTTAGGAGCCGTGGGAAATACAAATCCCGTGGCTTTTTCTTATGGGACGGTAACGGAGGCAGCTCCTTTGCAGATCCAGGTGGATCAACGTTTTATTTTATCGGGGAATGCGCTAGTGCTGCCTGAATCGGTAATGGAATGTAAAGTCGAGCTAGAGGGTAGAGAAGTGGTAGTGCGTCGAGGACTTGCCTCTGGTGATCGGGTTCTGATGGTTCGGATGCAGGGTGGACAAAGCTATATTGTTCTGGATCGGCTGGTGAGTCCGATATGATTCCTGCGATTGGAAAATCTGGACCGATAACAGCCCTTCTTGAAGGCGAGGTCAACCTTGAACGTGGGGAAAGCCCCAGTCTAACCTACCGAATGGATTGGGACAGAAAAAGGATCACTGGCCAAGCGGATGGACTTGAGGCAGTGCAGCAGGCAGCGGCCAAAATTCTGCGAACCGATAGATTTGAACATCTGATTTACAGTTCGGATTACGGAACAGAGTGGCAGCTGGTTCTGGGTAAGGATCGGCTGTTGGTCAGAGCTGAAATCAGACGTGTCATTAATGAGGCCTTACTTCAGGATGAACGAATCCTTAGCTTAGAAAATATTGAGGTTTCTTTTACCGGAGAAAACTTAACTTTTGACTGCAAGGTGGTCACACGTTACGGAAATTTTCAGCTGAGAAAGGAGTGGAATGAGGATGTATGAGGATCAAACGTATGAGGCTCTTTTAGAGCGGATGCTGGACCGGGTTCCGTCAGGTCTGGATAAACGCGAGGGCAGCATCATTTATGACGCGCTCGCTCCGGCAGCAGCAGAGCTGGCGCAAATGTACATTGAGCTGGATGTGAATAATAATCTGTATTTTGCAGATACGGCTACCGGTGAGTACTTGGAGCGAAGTATCTCCTGGTCAGGAATTGTAAGGCGTGAAGCGAGCAAGGCGCAGCTAAAAGGAATTTTTTATAAAGCGGATGGGGGATTTGTGGATGTTCCTCTCGGTAGCCGCTTCTCACTCGATATGCTGAATTATATGGCTGTGGAGAAGCTATCTCCTGGAGTGTATCGCTTGGAGAGTGAAACAGCTGGAGAAGAAGGAAACCGATATTTTGGCTCTTTGCTGCCGGTGGATTATATTTCAGACCTCGCGCGCGGAGAAATAGCTTCTCTTCTGATCCCTGGAGAGAACGCCGAAAGTGATGAATCGCTACGCCAGCGTTATTTGGATTCAGCCAGACGCCCAGCTACTAGCGGCAATAAATATCACTATATGGAGTGGGCTATGCAGGTTGTGGGGGTGGGAGGTGCACGTGTTTTTCCGTTATGGAACGGTCCTAAGACGGTGAAGGTGATTGTTGTGGACGCTGAGAAAAAACCTGCTTCTGAGCTGTTGGTGACTAAGGTTCAGCATTACATTGATCCGGTCTCAGGTGCAGGTGAGGGGCAAGCCCCCGTAGGTGCTGTTGTAACTGTGGCTTCGACAAAGGGAAGAAGTATTAGTGTAAGCGCAAAAGTAAACCTTGCTTCAGGTTATGCGCTGCAAGCCGTAAATGAAGAATTTAAGGCGATTCTTGAGAGCTATCGCAAAGAGAAGGCTTTTTCAGCAACCTATATTAGCCAATCTGTAATCGGTGCACTATTGCTAGCTACTGAGGGAGTTGCGGATTACAGTGAACTGAAGCTGAACGGTGGAACGGGCAACGTAATGTTGAACGAAGAAGAAGTACCGTTGTTCGGCAATGTTTTACTGGAGGTGTAGTATGGGGTATCCAGAGCAAATTGATATTTTTCAAGAAAAGCTTAATAAAAAAGCAAACGGTGGCAGCTATGTTATTGAAGAAAGATTACCGCTTGTAAATGGCATGTATAGTGGTGCGCTTGCGCATGACAACATCAATAATCAGACCATCGCGGTGTACACAGGGTCACAGTATTCCGGGATCGAGTTACGTAATTTTACGGTGTCTTTTCCGGATGAGGAGCCATGGCGGCGGTTGATTAAGATTTTTGCTGATGTGCCAGAGGTGTATGTGACTTACGAAACTCCTGGCGATACGGTGGAAGCAGAGGATATTAACGGTTTGCAGGTAAGTCTTACTGCTGTTCAAACTGAAATAGAACGTTATAAGAGCAAGGGTCAGATTGACGGAGGATCATTTAGAAGAGAGGTGTAAAATGGCACAGACTATACAAATAAAGCGGGGAACAAAGGCTGAGCTAACGAGTTATGGCGTGTTGAAGGCGGGCGAGCTTGGTTTTTGTAATGACACTAAGGAAGTCTATATTGGTGATGGTACTTCCAATTCCATGGTCGGCAGGGCGCTATCGGGTCCAGAAGCTTCGCGTCCGGTTGCAGGAGCTGTTGGCCGTTTGTATTACGTGACTACGGGTACGAATAGCGGATATTTATATTTTGATGATGGAGCAGCTTGGCGGCGTGTGAATGCGCAGAAGCTTAGCGACCTGACAGGTACAATCGACGATATCGCTGATGGAGCAACATATGCGAAGGTGCTTAAAGCGGATATTAGTGCGGGGCATATCAACAAAGTATCAGATGGTACGAACGTAAAGACTGCGGCTGAGATTAAAACTCACATTGATGATGTGACTAAGCACCGGACGATCAATGATGCTGGGACTACGATTACAGACTTGTGGTCAGCGCAGAAGATTAAAAATGAAATTGAGCTGGCCAAGCATAACATCGAACCGCAAGCATCGGTAAAAGATCAGAACCTGCTGGCTCCACCTGCCAGTCCGGTTGAGGGTGATCGATATATTATTCCAGCTGGAGCAACCGGGGCATGGGTGGGGAAAACGAATCAAATCGTTGAATATCAATCTGCCGCTTGGGTATTTTATGTTCCGGCTGTAGGCTGGACCGCTTACGTCGATGATGAGCAGAAGATTTATAGCTGGAACGGTAGCGCATGGGTGCGCACAGGTGGTGCGTTACAGACTATTACCGCTGGTAACGGGCTGATCGGCGGCGGTCAAGCCGATGCTGTGACGTTGAATATTGGTGCAGGTAATGGGATCACGGTTACTGCAGACGCGATTGCGGTGACGGCTGGAAAAGGGATCACCGTGGACTCGGCTGGTGTAGCCGTAAGTGTGGATGGAAGCAGTATCGTTTACGATGCAGCGAATGGCAATAGACTTACTGTAGCCAGTATTGATGGCGGAACATTCTAGGGGGCGGGACAATGGCTTTAAAGACATTGATTCAAATACGCCGCGGATTGGAAAGTGCGATTGGAGCACTGGCTATTGGTGAGCTTGGCTATTGTACAGACAGTGGCAAGCTGTACATTGGTTCTGCTGCTGGTAATGTCTTACTGGTAGCCGCGCAGAGTACCGGAGATATGCTGAAAAGCATTTACGATACGAATAACAATGGCAAGGTGGATTTCGCGCAACAAGCGGATAGTGTAGCTTGGGCGGGTGTAGCGGGTAAACCAGCGGTATTCCCTCCGGCGGCGCATACACATGATTATTTGCCCAAAGGGCCCCTAACCTGGAATCAACTGAAGGGGGTGTAGAGGATGAGTTACGGCAGCTCTTTATACAGCGAATTGCAATATTCCGCAGATGAAGATTCGAATCATCCGGGAGAAGTCGAAGCGCCTGATCTAATGCAGTATTTGCCTCATTATTATAAGGATGTTCGTGAAATGGAGAAGCTTCAGGAGACCATCGGGCTAGAAATTGGTGGACTGAAGGTAGGTACTATAGATGTACTGGATCAGGCGTTTGTTGAAACAGCAACGGTGAGCCTTGGACGTTGGGAAGCTGAGCTTGGACTAAATATCGATTCATCTAAGTCATATGCCACACGCCGAGAGATGATTAAAGCGAAGCTGCGTGGAAACGGGACGACAACGCCGGAGATGATCCAGCGGACGGCGTCCGCCTTTTCGGGTGGAGTGGTTGAAGTTAAGGAAGTGCCTGATGAGTACCGTTTTGAGATTCATTTTGTGAGTACACTGGGCATACCTCCGAATATGGCAGGGTTGATTCAAATCATCGAAGAGATTAAACCCGCACATTTAGCTTATGAATTTGTGTTCAGCTATACGTGGTGGGACTCCGTTAAGGTTTTGACCTGGGAGAATGCTCACAGTAAGATATGGAACGAATTAAGAACTTATAGATAGGAGAGTGACACATGCAAACCACAGGAAATTTGGGATTAAAGAAGCCCGAGGGAACAGATATCGTTGATATTGCCGATTTAAATGGGAATATGGACATCTTGGATAATGCCGTTACTAGCAAGGTTGATAAAGTTACTGGTAAACAGCTGTCCACGAACGATTACACCGCAGCTGAGAAAACGAAGCTGGCGGGTGTTGCAGCGGGGGCAACGAATTATGTGCATCCAGCTACTCACCCACCGGCTATTATTACTCAAGACGCGAGTAATCGTTTTGTTACTGACACGGAGAAGACAGCATGGAATGCGAAAGAGACCCCGACTGGTGCTCAGGCAAAAGCGGACGCAGCTGTCGCAGCAGCAAAAGCAGACTATATTCGTCAGCCGGGGTATGCTGCAACTAGCGGCACAGCTACAGCTTATACTGCAGTTCTTACTCCAGCACCTACGACAACACCGGATGGATTCGGTATTACTATCGTTCCACACGTCACTAATGGGGCAAGCCCTACGCTCAGTGTTAATGGACTTGCAGCTACACCTCTTAAAGATCAAAAAGGCGTAGCTTTTGCAGCTGGCAAACTTCTCGTTGGCAAGCCCTATACATTCCGTAAAGTGGGGACGGATTTTTTAGCAGCTAGTGGGGGAGGAGGTGAATACGGAACAGCTACAGCTGCGGATGTATTAGCGGGTAAGACGATCGGCACCGAGAATAACGGCGTGGTAAATGGCACAATACCAGTAAGAAATGCGAATAACGGCGTAGGCGGTACAGGGCACCACACCGCAACTGAAAGCTCAGTAGGCGTGTATACGAGCGGAGACACTCAGAATTACGTATATGTTCGACCAAATCCGAGCATGTCGCGGGTAGCGTATGAAGGCGATACTTGGGTACGTGCAGCAGCTCCTGACCTTATACCTCAGAACCTTTTAGCAGGAAAAACAGTGTTAGGGATGGCGGGCGCTATCGCTCAAAAGGGGCAGACAACAGCGTCGATTAACACGGCTTGGGATGGGAATAACTTATGGGCGAGGATACCTTTGGGCGCGTATCTCACTCCAGGGGGTACCGCAAATACTGCCGATATACAAATACCAGTGGCGCAGGCAAGAGCAGACGGGAATATCCAATCGGGAAATATACGTAATGGTGTTTGGGTGTATGGCGTGCAGGGTACTTTACAGCCTAAGTTATACGCCGAGGGTGTAAGTAGTAATGTGGGTTCAAACGGAGCCTTATATGTGGAAGGTTTAGCATTTAGACCTAAAGTAGTTATCGTATATCGCACCGCAAATGGTACATTCGCCGCGGGTGCGGATATGGGGAATTGGACACGAGGTATAGTAAATACTAATGGTCAGTTTTATGGGGCGATATTTGAACTTACTAATAGCTCATTCTGGCTTGGGTATGCTCTGTATCAACAAGTAGATTACAATTGGAGTGCATGGGGTTAAGGAGGAAGAATTCAAATGGAAATAGGAAGAAAGATCTATTATGATAAAGTAACAGGAGTCGTCTTAGTTGATACCGGAGAACGTTCCGGTAGTGTGGTTGAGACAACGCAAGAGCAGGACTTTAAAGTCTATAAGGTTCTAGCCGAGCGAGTTACCGAAACTGTAGGATGCTTAGAACTTGAATATGGTGAGTGCGGGCAGGATTTTAGAGAATGTAATGGATACCGTGTGAATATTCAAACGGGAAAGTTAGAGTTTAGCTATCCAGATCCAAACGTCGATCCTGTAGAGCCGCAGGAACCGCAATACATCGAGCCTTTGACTAAAAAGGTGGAAACGCTGTAGGTTGACAATGCAGGTTTGTCGCTAGAGTTGGTACACGTGCAAGCAAGGCAGGATCAGGCTGAGAAAGATAAGGCTGACATGCTCCTAATGATTGTACAAGGAGGTGTAGCTTAATGAACTGGTATGCGACGATTAAACATTAATATGTGGCGGGATATTACACACCGATCAGGTACAAATTTTTGTCACCGCCAAGATAATCACTACTGAACAAGCTATAGAGATTATTGGAGATAGCGCCCCATAGCTGGCGTTTTTATTTTGCCCTCGAATCTAGTTCGGGGGCTATTTTTTATCAATTTAAAGGGAGTTGTTATATGACCATTGCGGGAGCAAATACAGGAGGAGGCGATGCTGAAGCAGCGCCTATAGCGTATCGTGTGGAAGAAGTAGAAAACAGAATTACAGTTATCCAAGACGAGCTGCTTAGATTTGAAACAGAATATCTTAGTTTTAATTCTGAGCTCTCATTATTAAAAGAAAAACAATCGCGCCATGAGGAAGATGTGAAGCAAATTAAACAATCGACGGTGGAAATGAAAATTCAATTTAACGAGATTATGAGGCGTTGGGACACTTTAGACTCACGTGTGTTTCAGCTATTGCAACAATCTCAGACGGACAGCAAGAGCGAACGAAAAGTGTTTGTTGATCTACTTAAATACGTTCTGGCTGGTACTATCTTTGCTATTATTGCCTTTTTATTTAAAGGAGGGGTATAGATGCTCACATTGTCCCAAATCAAAGAAAAATCAAGTAAACGTCTAACCAACCTACATCCCGTAGTCCGTTCCGCTGCTACTGCTCTAATCGAACGTTGCTACAAACTCAATATCCCCATTCTCATTACGCAAGGCCTCCGCACAATAGCCGAGCAAGATGCTCTCTATGCACAAGGTCGCACCAAGCCTGGAGCGATTGTCACCAATGCGCGTGGCGGGTATAGCTACCACAATTATGGACTAGCTGTAGATTTTGCTCTTTTGTTGCCTAATGGATCTAGTGTGTCTTGGGATATGCGTCTGGACGGAAATAATAACCAGATCGCAGATTGGCAGGAGGTTGTAAAAGAGGCCAAGGCACTTGGATTCGAATGGGGAGGCGATTGGACGAGCTTCAAGGACTACCCACATTTTCAAATGGCGTTTGGGTTAACGCTCACTCAGCTACGAGCAGGGGCAAAGCCCTCAACATCTGCAGTGGAGGCTGCGTACAAGGTCATCAATCGGAAGGAGGAGGAAGAATTGAAAAGTGATGTTATTGCCGTCGTAAAGGTCAACGGGGTTAAGGTTGCAGATGGAGTTCTTGAAAAAGGCATCACCTACGTTCCTGTTCGTATTATTGCAGAAGCGCTAGGTGCACAGGTGGGTTATGATTCCGCCACTAGGACTGTTGAGATTAAAAGTACTCACTAAGGAGGTATCTATCATGGAAACTTGAGAGATTTTAGATGATGTTATGGCATTTGCCTCTATATTAGCTGTATTCGTACTTGCATTAGTTCAATTGGTCAAAAATAGTATCAACATCCCGCGTAATGCAGTCCCTGTCATCGGACTATTGATAGGCTTGCTCATCGGAGCGGCAGCGTATCCTTTTACCGATCTGGATATCGTTCTTCGCCTTTGGGCTGGGGGGCTGGCTGGTTTATCTGCGACGGGGTTGTTTGAGCTAGCTTTTAAGGATCGCCCGGGGACAACGAAAGAGTAAATGGATAATAGGTACGAATCATTAAAAAAAGGGCTGTTCCAAAAAGTCTGAATAGACCTAAGGAAGAGCCCCATTGTTTTTTTACGAGATTACATAGTTAAGCTTCAGAACGAAAGCGTACTTCCAGGCAGCAAAGAGTACAGCCCTGCAAAACCTTCTCCTTCTAATATAGAAGTGACATGATCAATATGCGATTTGGGAGCATGAACGAGCACCGACCGGCGGCTAGGAACCGTTTGGAGCATTTCTCGAATATCCGGTAAGCCTTGGTGGACTTTATAGCGAATGAGTGAGATTGTACATCTCGTTTCGCTAGATTCTTCTACTATAGAATGTTTAACGAGACGGTGCCCGAAACTACCTGCCGCCAAATGTCCCGTAAAAATCACATGGTTGTCAGGAGAAGCAGAGAGCTGGTGAAAATACTCTTGTGCTTTTGCCGACTGCATCATTCCGTCATTGGTAAACACGATTGAGCTCTTGAGATTCAACAATGCCTTTGCACGTTCCTCTGAATTAGATACAATACACAAGTTCTTTCTATTAAAAAGCATATCAACGCACTGAATAGCGCCCTCTTTCAGCCATTCGGTCTTATCGCTCAACCCTCTTAAAGGTGCTATGAGCTCTTCTTCGACGATCAGCTGATCATCCGGGAAACACTCGCTTGCCCATACGATTAATTCCTGGCTTCTGCCATGGATAGGCACTGGAAGGAGGACTGAACCCCCTTTTTGCAGAGTGTTACAGATCGCTGACTCTAATTGCTGTAACTTTACAAGCTGCTCATCAGGATCCGCGCCATATGCGGCATCGATAATGGATAGATCGACGATATCTTTAGCTCCGGCTTCCATAATCGTTGGTGAATCTGCCATGAGCAGCAGCGACTCCTTCGTATAATCCCCTGAGAAAAATACGATTGTTCCGTCCCATTCGAGGATCAGCCAAACCGAACCTGCTAAATGTCCGCTTCGCCCCCATTGTACACGAAGATTAGGTGCAATCCTCAGCCAAGTCTGAGGGGGGATATGCTCCTCCAAATACATGAACTGGATAGATTGCTTATCTATTTCTTCATAAGGTAGTGATGCGGACTGAGCAGCCACATATTTATCCCAAGCTTCGAAATAATCGGGAAGCTGTTTAACGGTAGCTTTCGTTGTCCATACCTTACCTGAATATCCGTACTTATATAGTAGGGGAAGTGCTATGGAATGATCCTCATGCGCATGGGACAGAAACACTGCCTGCAAATGTGGGATGATGTCTGTATCTAGCAGGGGGTATTCACCTGGGCCTTCTTTTTTGACACCACAATCGAGTAGAATACCAGATTGCCCATCTTTGTCCTGCAAAAGATAGGAGGAACGGCCATGCTCTCCGGCCCCTCCCCAAATCGTTAGTGTGCTCATCGTTGTCTCCGCTTTCTATCTGGGCTTAAATATTCTAATACTAGTAGTAATATAGTGGTAACGCCGACAGAGATTACTGCCATGGCCATCCCCATCGCTACTGCACCTTGTTCAAACTGGGCAAAAATAAAGGTCGCCGAGGTCTGCATTGAAGGTGGAAGAATGAGTAAGGAGGCTACCAGTTCCCGATTGGAAATGGTGAAGGTCATCATCCATCCAGCCACCATCCCCGGTAGAATGAGTGGGAGCAGGATACGGCGGAACACATAAAGCTTGCTTCCTCCGAATACTTGTCCCGCTTGCATAAGGGAAGAATCGATCTGCCCATAGCTCGCTTTTACATACTGAACAGTATAGGGGATGAATAGTACAACATAGGTAAGCACAACCATCCAGTAGGTATTATAGAGCGGAATAGGCATCCAGCGAGCATTCCATAGCAGGATTAGCCCTACTACAATTACAATTCCAGGAACTGTATTGGGAAGTAGGCTGAATAGATCTGTAATTTTCTGCTTGAATGTAGCTCCTTTTCCTACAGTTAAGGCAAACCAAGTCCCAAGAATAACCGCGATACTAGAAGCAACGATGGCTAATGTGAAGCTATTTAATAAGGCCTCAAGACCTTGAGAACCCGGTGATAGCAGCTCTGCATAATGTTTTAAGGTTAAATTGCTCCAAGATACGCCTTCTCCTCGCAGCTTTAATAATGAGGCTGTTATGATTGAGAAATAAGGAATGCCGATAGATGCTAGAAGTAATAGAACAACATATCCCCAACTAAGAACCCCTACAATTCCAGTACTTTTATAACGTTTGGTACGAGTCCCTTTTCCGCCTATTAAGCGATAAGAGAAGCGGCTGCTAATTAGAGTCTGGATGTACCACATGACGAGACAAACTCCGAGCAGCAAGGAAGCTAGTGAAGTAGCCTTTCCAAAATCTATTGGCCAACTAGAGATATACTTATGGATCTCAGAGGTCAGAACGTAAAAGCCGATCCTACGACCAAAGGTCGCAGGGGTACCAAATTCGGCAATGGTTTTGACGAAGATGAGAAGAGCTCCAAGCCCATAGCTGGATAATAGCAAGGGAATGATTACTCTTTTAAATCTATAAAAGAACGGAGCACCATGAACAGAGGCTGCTTCCTCCAGATTGCCCCCGATCTGCAAAAGCGCATTACGCAGCAGTAAATACAGGAAGGGGAATAAATGCAGGCTCATGATCAGCACCATCCCTCCATAACTAAAGAAATACGGCGTCAGCACGGAGGATGCGGGCAGAAACTGTTCCATATACCCGCCTGTCTGCATAAACAACATCCAACCCATTGAACCAATGTATGGTGGAGTCATAAACGGGATAAGCAGCACAACATCCAACCAGTTATGATGCCCTAAGTCCGTTTTAGCCATAATCCAGGCCAGAGGTAGTGCAAATAGCGTAGTTAGTAGAATAACGCTTACCCCGAGCCCTATAGAATTCAGCAGTACCTTAACCAGGTCATGACTACTCATAATGGTTCGTAGTGGCGCGGCTATATCCAACTGCTCATTGGGATAGATACTGGTCCAAAAAATGAGCAGGAGTGGCAGCAGTACAAGCACTGTCAGTATAAATAAAGCAAGTCCGCCGCTCACCCATTTAAATGAGCGTAAAGAGTTATTATTCATTACGCTTATTTAAAAATTTGTGTGAAGGTCGAGGAAACTTCATCGCTATGCTCGTTCATCCATTCCCATTTCACATCAAATGTCTTAATTTCATCGAGATTCGCACGATTCTCTGCTTTCACATCAGTTCTGCCTGGCAATAAGTAGGCTTTAGCAACTAGCGCTTGAGCTTCATCAGATAGAAGATAGTCGATAAATGCCTTGGCATTATCTACATTCGGACTTGTCTTAATAATCGCAGCCGGGCGAGGGCTGATCACTGTTCCTTCAGCAGGGTAGACGATATCTACAGGCTCTCCATCAGCTTTTGCCTTATAAGCCATATAATCTACACCTGAGGCAACGACGGATTTAGCACCGGTAATCACCGGATCAAGTGCCTCCTGATTGGCGCCCGCCATCGCTACACCATTGCTTTTATATTGTTTAAAAAGATCCCAACCGCTGCCCCCTTTAGCGCTTAAATATCCAGTTACGAAATCTAGAGCCGAGCCAGATAGCGAAGGATCTGGAATATTGACGGTTCCTTTCCATTCCGCTTTAGTGAGATCATCCCATGAAGTCGGAGGTGTGCTAACTTTTTTAGTATTGTAGACAATCCCCAGCGCGGATGCGCTATAGCTAAAATAATTGCCATCTGCTGTGTCTGACCAATCGCTAACGAGCTTATCTGCATTAACCGCCTCTTTATATGGAAGCAATAATCCATCGTTCTTCATTCCTTGCATAGACGGAAGGGAAGCGAGAACGACAACATCGACTACTGGATTGGACTTTTCTGCTTCCATACGGGCTAATATTTTTCCAGTAGTGCCTTGGAACATTTCGACCTTCACACCGGTTTTGGCTTCAAAGCCGTCTTTAATTTTATTGGCTAGACCTTCAGGACCTGCGCTGTAGACGACAAGACTGCCACTCAGAGCTTTCTCTGTGGGTTGTGGTGCTTCAGTTTGAGTTGTAGTGTTAGCGGTTGAAGTCGGATTGCTTGCGTTAGCAGCAGGAGTGTTAGTAGAGCTACAGCCGGCTAGACTCGCTCCGATTATAGTTGTTAGAAGAAGTGTGCTAAGTCCTTTAGTGTTATTCATTGGTTTCAATGTGAATGCCTCCCTAATATTTTTGTGCATCTTGCTGCATGGAACAGCATCATACGAGCTATTCCATGCAGTGGACGCTTAATTCAGATGATGGATCTGGTGCTCAGAAGCGTAGACCTGGATCGTTTCTCCAACAGGTAGACGTTGATCATGATAAGCGGTCCAAGTAGTTCGGTTCTCCATGTCCAGAATGACCTCATAGCGATCACCCATATAGCTTACATGTCGAATCGTCCCCGTAAATGGAAGAGAGGAAGCATCCTCCTGAGACCAACGTAAATGTTCCGGACGAAGCATTTGCTTATCGGGAACGATCCAGTTGGATTTTCCAATAAAATGAGCTACAAATGGATGATTTGGTTTCTGATAAATCTCCTCAGGCGAACCTGTCTGTAAAATAGTGCCACCTTGCATCACGACCACTTCATCTGACATAGACATCGCCTCGGTTTGATCATGGGTGACATATAGAGCAGTAATACCCATGTTCCTCACCAAGGAGGTTAACTCCAGCCTCATTTCATCTCGCAAGACTGCATCCAGTGCACTTAACGGCTCGTCGAACAAAACGAGTTGGGGTCTAGTAACTACAGCTCTGGCAAAAGCAACCCGTTGCTGTTGTCCACCGGACAGCTGATGGGGAAAGCGTAGCTCGAGTCCTTCCAGCTTTACGGATCGAAGGGCTTGCTGAACCCTAATCCGTAAATCCTTTTTCTGCTTAGAGGCACGAAGTCCGAAGGCGACATTCTCGAAGACAGTTAAATGCGGCCAGAGCGCGAAATCTTGAAAGACCATGCCAAAGTTGCGGCTATGGATGGGGCGACTAATTTTTTTGTTGCCTGAGAAAATAAACTCGTCATCCATTAGGATTTCTCCAGCATCCGGTGTTTCTAGCCCAGCAATCAGACGGAGTAGTGTCGTCTTTCCACAACCTGAAGGACCGAGTAATGTCGTAAAGCTTCCAGCGGGAATCTTCAGATCTGCAGCCTTCAAGGCATGCACATCTCCGAATTTCTTTTCCAATCTGTGGATTGTAATTTCCTTCATCTCTATCTACCTGCCTGTTCTTAAGCTTGTTCTTAGTGTAAAGGTAAAGAATTCCCGCTATATTTGCTGAATGTAACTGTGATATTAACTTTTTTGCCGATTTATTTTAACATTCATAGAATTCTTCTATGTTACCGTTTAGTGAATAGGTGAGGAGTGGATGATAATGAACCTTAATTTAATCAAGCTGGAAATCGTAGAACTGTTAAATAAACATAAGAAAATAACTACAGTAGCCGATAAACTCGGACTGAAGCAGCCCACCGTTACGTACCATTTGAAGAATTTAGAGCAGCAATTGGGGGAGAAGTTATTTGAATCCAGAATGGATAAAATGATTCTTACGGAGAGTGGAAAAGCGTTTCTTCATTATGCGACTAAAATCAATGCACTAGCTGCAGAAGCGGAGCGGGTTGTAAAAGAGTTCAGTCAGGCGGGGCGAGGAACGCTTAAGATTGGTGCCAGTTACGTTCCAGCTACTTATATTCTTCCGAAAATATTGGGGCTGTTTGGAGAACAACATCCGGGGATTACGATCTCTTTATCGGTTAAGCCTTCCCCTGTAATCAAAGAAATGCTGGCTAGCCATGAGATTGACCTTGGTATTTTGTCTACAGAATCTTTTTATCTACCAGATCTGCATACTCAAGCCTTGTGTGAGGACGAGCTCGTGCTTGTTTTTGCGCCATCTCATGAATTTGCCACATTTTCTAATCTAAACCCGGCTATGATTGCTTCAGCGAGTTTTATATTACATGACAAGGAATCAAGTACACGCCAACTGACGGATAAATGGTTTGAGCGTGAGGGGAATGAACCGAGGACCTATATTCTACTGGATTCACTGGAGGCCATAAAGCAATCGCTTATGAGTGGAAAGTACGTTTCGTTTATATCGCGTCTTGCTGTGGAGGATGAGGTAGCCAGAGGAAGATTGCTAATGCGCACCATTCCAGATTATAATTTTCAAAGACATATTTATTATTCGTATAACCGCGATCGTCATTATTCTCCGCTTATTGGCCTGTTCATCGATCAGATTCGAACGCTCCATATTTAAATACACATAATGAAGGTATGCTAGAGCCATTATATATAATAAAGAATACATAAAATATAAGGACTTTATAAATTGAGAAATTGGTGTATAATCTTAGATACTGTGTCGCTTTACAGCGCAAAATAGTTGGAGATTTTCACGCAGTTTTATTGTATGATATGAGGAAAGCTTTAATAGGCGATTTTTAGACAGACAATAATTAACACATTGATCCGGAAGAGAATGGGGGGAGCAGCATGACCGAACTTACGACTACCGTCAGCAAAAGCAACTCTAACAATCTGCTGCGACGGGACGTACGGTTCTTGGGGAACATTTTAGGAGAGGTCTTGGTTCACCAAGGCGGTAACGAACTACTAGAGATCGTGGAGAAAATTCGCGAAACCAGTAAATCGCTGCGCTCACTATTTTTACCTGAACTGCACAGTGAATTTAAGGAGTTAATCAATTCTTTGGATCCAGAGAACCGCCATCAGGTAATAAGAGCGTTCGCTATTTATTTTCAGCTCGTGAATATTGCCGAACAGAACCATCGGATTCGCCGCAAACGTGACTATGAACGTTCAGCTGGGGAGACAGTCCAACCCGGTTCTATAGAAAGCGCGATTAAAGAGCTTCGTGAACGTGATTTCTCTCATGAGGAAGTTAACGAGATTATTGCAGGATTATCTCTGGAACTTGTAATGACGGCACATCCAACGGAAGCTATGCGCCGTGCGATTCTCGATATTCATAAGCGGATAGCTGATGATGTTATGGGTCTGGATAACCCTACCTTAACCTTCCGGGAGCGTGAACAGCTCCGTGAGAAGCTATTAAATGAAGTGATTACGCTATGGCAAACGGATGAACTGCGTGACCGTAAGCCTACCGTACTCGATGAAGTACGTAATGGGATGTACTATTTCCATGAGACGATCTTCCATGTATTGCCCGATGTTTATCAAGAACTTGAACGTTGTCTCAGTAAATACTACCCAGGGCAGAATTGGCATGTACCAACCTACTTGCGTTTTGGCTCATGGATTGGTGGAGACCGTGACGGTAACCCTTCGGTAACTTCTACAGTTACTTCACAGACCTTGCGCATGCAGCGTAAGCTGGCGATTCGGGAATATCAACGGATTATGCGTGAACTCATGAAATATCTAAGCTTTAGCACAAGTATTGTTAAGGTGACGCCTGAGCTAGCAGAATCCATTGAAGCTGATCGTGAGATCATTAATCTTGGCAAGATGGAAGAATGGCGCAATGATAATGAACCTTACCGTATTAAGCTCAGCTATATGATCTCCAAGACACAAAATGTTCTGGATGATGAGAAAAAAGGTACTCCTGAGCGTTATTCTACACCTGAAGAGTTTATCGATGATTTGAACGTGATTGACCGCAGCTTACGGCATCACTATGCCGATTATGTGGCCGACACTTATATTAAGAAATTGATCCGTCAAGTGGAGCTGTTCGGTTTCCATACGGCGACACTTGATGTGCGTCAGCACAGTCAAGAACATGAGAATGCTATGACTGAAATTCTGGCGAAAATGAACATTACGCGGGATTACTCCAAACTGTCTGAAGATGAGAAGATTGAGCTACTGGAGAAGCTGTTGAATGATCCACGTCCAATCACATCTTCTTATCAGACGTATAGTGAGGGTACAGAGGAATGTCTTGCAGTGTACCGGACGATCTTCGCTTCGCAAGAAGAGTACGGTAAACAATGCATCACTAGTTATCTGATTAGTATGGCAGAAGCGGCAAGCGATATTCTGGAGGTTATGGTCTTCTCCAAAGAGGTAGGACTATTCCGCAAAGACAATGACGGTACAGTCGTATGTACGCTGCAAGCTGTGCCACTTTTTGAAACAATTGATGATTTGCATGAAGCACCACAAATTATGAATAGATTGCTCAACATGCCTATCTACCGCGATGCAGTAAGAGCAATGAATGATTTGCAGGAAATCATGCTTGGATATTCAGATAGTAACAAAGATGGCGGCGTGGTTACCGCTAACTATGAACTGCGTGTTGCTCTGAAAGAGATTACAGCTACAGCCGATAAGTTCGGAATCAAGCTGAAGTTCTTCCACGGTCGTGGTGGAGCGCTCGGTCGTGGCGGCATGCCGCTTAACCGCAGCATTCTGGCTCAGCCAGCCTCGACGATTGGCGGCGGCATTAAGATCACCGAGCAGGGAGAAGTGATCTCCTCCCGTTATTCGATGCAAGGGATTGCTTACCGCAGTCTAGAACAAGCGACATCTGCGCTTGTGACAGCAGCGATCAATGCGAGAATTCCACAAGCAGATTTATATGAAGAGAAGTGGGAAGAAATTGTTGCCCGTATCTCTGAAGTTTCACTTCACAAATATCAGGATTTGATATTCCGTGATCCGGACTTCCTGACTTACTTCAAAGAATCTACACCTCTGCCTGAGGTTGGAGAGCTTAATATTGGTTCACGCCCTTCCAAACGGAAGAACAGTGACCGCTTTGAAGACTTGCGTGCAATTCCGTGGGTATTTGCGTGGACACAAAGCCGTTATTTGCTTCCAGCGTGGTATGCTGCTGGAACCGGACTGCAGAGTTTCTATGAGGGTAAGGAAGAGAATCTGAAGATTATGCAGCATATGTATGAGAACTTCTCATTCTTTACTACACTGATAGATACGCTGCAAATGGCTATTTCAAAAGCGGACCTGATCATTGCTAAGGAATACGCCAGCATGGGCAAGAACGAGGAAGCACGTCAACGGATCTTCGGCCAGATTGAAGATGAATTCAAACTGACCTCTGAGTTGATCCTGAAGATTACTGGTCAGCAGGATATTCTGGATAACGTCCCTGTGATTCAGGAGTCGATCAGACTCCGCAATCCTTACGTTGATCCACTTAGCTACCTGCAGGTTCAATTGCTATCCGAGCTTAGAGCGCTCCGTGAAGTTGACGGAGACGATAGCGAATTGCTTCGCGAAGTATTGCTTACCATCAATGGCATTGCCGCTGGTCTTCGGAATACCGGCTGATATAGTTTTAACACAAAAAAAGTCCGCCCTTTATCGGGGCGGACTTTTTGTGCTTGTATATAGGAAATTATGATAGCAGAATCATAGACCGAAATAAGGCGATGCGCTGTGGCACACGCGTTATGGACTTTGCCAGGAATGTGTGCAAAGGACGCACGAAAGGAGCGCCGAGCTCGTGTTTATTTGCTTCTTTATAGGAGTTACTATCTGCTCGCACACATAAACATTTTTAAGTTTCATATTTCTCTGATTCAGGGTCAAAATGCTGAATTAAAGGGAATTATTACCCGTAAATCGGTATTTTTAAGTCATTTCGATAAAATATAGGGAATTGTTCCCTTTATATCAGCTTAATTTGGTGTAATTAATTGAAATTGGCCAATAAACAGGGAGAAATTCCATATAACTTGGTCATAAAACAGCTGTGATCTAATTTATAGGGAGGTTTTCCCTATAACTCGTTCCATCAAAATGAAACCCTCAACCTACACTGGAGTTCCTACTTGCTAAATCACCGAAAACCCTGACGAAAGTATAACAATGTCTGCTCCATATACGACAAATTTAAACTAACAGAAGCCTATTCAACAGACGGGATGATTTTGTTGCTTAATACGAGCTACTTTGCTCATAAACTAAATATTGTGCTGCGAAGTGATTCTTTTGTCCTGAAAAATATTGTGGTGCTTTGCCCAATATTGATCTTTCAGGCCCTACCCAAGTAACCGAGATGTAAGCGAAGGAAAATAGTGTGGCACTTATTATTCAGGTGATGGAGTAGCGTAGAGAATGTTTGGAACTGTAGGAGCGTTAGCGATCGCCTTTATTGTCAGATTTCTACCGCGAGTAGCGGTTTAAATCAGGAAATCTGACAATAACATCGACCGGAAGTTCAAATATTTCTCGAAGCTGCACTTAATCACCTATACCAAGTTGTCCAGTTTTTAACTCAGTTTACAGAGAAGGTTACAATACAATCCTTGATTTTTACACAAACTTGAATTACGATTTAATTGCTTGTACCGTGGATATTTGAAAATAAATACCAAGGGCGGCAAGTCTGGGGGAGTTAACAGGTGGAGAATTTGGAAGGCAGATTGACAAAGCTCGCCTTAAAAGGCGACCAAAGGGCATTTGCCGAGCTTGTGGAACTATATAAAGACAAAATATATCATTTGGCGTACCGGATGCTGAACAATCGCCATGAGGCGGAGGATATAGTTCAGGAGACCTTTTTGCGTGTGTATAGAAACTTGGATCGGTATGATGATAAACAGAAGTTCTCTACCTGGATTTATCGGATTGGAACGAACCTCTGTATTGATAGATTACGCAAACGGAAACCAACCTATTCGCTCGATGCAGATATGAACGATCAGGAGGGCCTTGACGGCTATTCGTTGATTCCAAGTGATAATGTAACACCTGAGACCGAATTACTGCTCTCTGAGACGCAGGGGCTAATCTATGAGGCTATTGACAGTCTGCCTGTGAAATACAGGTCTGTGATGATTCTTAGATACCTGCAGGATTTGTCACTTCAGGAAATAAGTGATGTGCTCGACATGCCTGTAACCACGATTAAGACGCGTGTACACCGAGGTCGTGAATTTTTACGTAAAAAATTAGGCCCGAAAATGTAAAAATAGATTTTTTTTATGAAACATCTTTGGGAGAGCGACGTATGTAAGTTAAGCAAGTCTTATGTGTCCTGACCCTTTGTCTTAGGATAATTAAATAGCACTCATGAAAGGATTGGCTCCTATGGAATGCAAACTGGCCGTCTCTATGATGCACGACTACTTGGATGACGACTTGCCCGATCAGCAGCAGAGGGAGTTGAAGGAGCATCTTCTATCCTGTCCAGATTGCCGTGCAAAGTTTAAAGAATTAGAACAGACAGATATGTTGATGTTCTCCCTAATGCATCAGAATCCTGTTGCCTCAGATGATCTTGTGAGCCGGATAATGAGTTCATTGCCAAAGACCAAGAAAGAAAATGCTTTTGTTACCTGGATCAAGAGACACCCTGCACTTACAGCGGCATCTCTGTTTCTTGTCGTAATGCTGATGAGTTCCGTAACTTTTTGGAGTCCAGATAGACAACTTGTAGTTAGAGGTGCAGATCTGGATCAAGTGGTTATCAAAGGGGATACTGTAATCGTACCTTCCGGCAAGATTATTACCGGTGACCTTACCATAGAGAATGGTAAAGCACAGGTATATGGGGAAGTGAACGGCAACGTAACAGTCATTGACGGTTCTTTGTATCAGGCTTCAACAGCTCATATTTCTGGGCAAGTCAAAAGCATAGACCAAGCGGTAAGTTGGCTCTGGTATAAAGTGACGAACATGTTCTCTGAAGTTGCCTACCGTTAAAGAAAGCGACAGTGGTTACCTTGAGCTGGAATATTATTTTGCGCCTCTTTTTCCGGAAAGATGGCGCTTTTTTGTTGCCTAAATTTAGAAAAATTAGAAAATGGGTGAGGGGCTAAACTTGCAACTGGAGCCCGAACGTTATAACCTAGATATTGATACAGATCTAACAGACATTTTACATAAACCCAGCTAATATGAAATGACGGGGGTTTTAGGCAATGAGTTATTTTACAGATTTAACATGGAAAGATTCCATTAAAGATATTATTGATATACTGATCGTCAGCTACATTATTTATAAAGTGCTTAATATGGTCCGCGGAACTCGAGCGATTCAGCTGCTGAAGGGGATTCTGGTCCTGGTTTTGATTTGGGCTGTTAGTACCATGCTAGACCTCTATACGCTCAAATGGCTAATGAATCAAATGTTTACATTCGGGGTGCTGGCAGTCTTTATCATCTTTCAGCCGGAACTACGAAGGGGACTGGAGCAGCTTGGACGAGGTAAATTTTTCGGACGGGCTGGGGAAAGTGATGAAGAACTCAGTAAATTAATTGGCGAAGTGATTAAAGCCGTAAATTATTTATCACATAGAAAAATAGGGGCATTAATCGTATTCGAGCGAGAGACAGGCCTTAATGAATATACGGAATCGGGTATCGCCATGCGTTCTTTAGTCAGCTCTGAGTTGCTGATTAACATCTTTATACCTAACACCCCTCTGCATGACGGAGCCCTTATTATGCAGGGGAATCAGATCGCCGCGGCTGCATGTTATTTACCTTTGTCCGAGAACCCTTTTATTAGCAAGGAACTGGGGACAAGACATCGCGCGGCTATCGGGATTAGTGAGGTTGCGGACTCGGTGTCTGTCATTGTCTCGGAGGAGACAGGACAGATTTCTCTGGCCATCAATGGTCAAATTGTAAGGGACATTAAGGAAGAATCAATGATTTCGAAGCTCCATCAAGAGCTGAGTGTAAGTTCATCGCTGAAGGAGAAAGGTTCAACTTTCTGGAAACGGAAGGGGGACAAAAATCATGGATAAGTGGATGAACAATAACAATTTCAATAAGATTCTAGCCCTTGCATTTGGGATCATACTGTTTACTATGGTTCGTATCGACACTGCGCCTGTTGGACAGACCACGGTCGATACTAAATCGAAGATTATTGAGAATGTAAAGATCGAAGAGATCGGTCTAGATAAAGATAAATTTGTACTGGAATACAAGGATGTAGATAGTGTGAGTATGGAGGTTAAGGGGAAGAACTCGGATATCTCTTTTCAGTTCTCGGACGACTACAAAGTGACCCTTGATCTAAGTAAGGTTGAGCCTGGAGATAATACGTTGCCACTCTCATATTCATTACCTAGAGGTGTAACTCTTGTCAGAATGACTCCAAAAGAGGTCAATGTACATGTAGAGCTGCGAAATACAAAATCTTTTCCCATAACATTGGTTACCAAGGGAGAACCAGCAGCGGGGTATCAATTAGGTACCCCAGTCTTGCAGCCTACGGATACTGTTGAGGTTACGCTGCCAGATAATGAGTTAAGCAAAGTGGTGAAGGTACAAGGCACTATTGAGCTAAATGGCGAGAACGAAACCTTTAAAGAGAAGAAATTGAAGCTGCATGCTTATGATAATGAAGGAAAAGAAGTGAAGGATGCCGTCATTGAGCCGGCTACCGTTTCGGTGGAATTGCCAATTACCTTGCCTTTTAAGAGCTTACCGCTGGATATCGGCTTTACCGGACAACTTCCGGGTTCTCTCGTCTTATCAAATGTGACACCTGAGCTGGAATCAGTCGTGGTATATGGTCAAGCCAATGCATTAGCTGCATTATCTACCTATGAAGCAAATGTCGATCTTAGCGCTATAGATTCTGCAGGAACGAAGCAGCTGAAGGTAGAACTGAAACCTCCGGCAGGAACTGAGAAAGTAATGCCTGAAACCGTGAACGTTTCATTAACGATCTCAGAAATTGCTGAACGGACGGTTGAAGCGGTACCCATCAAGTTACAGGGTGTCGGTGATGAGTTTGAAGGAAGTATTGTTAATCCAACAAGCAAGGATATAGCCCTTACCTTAACAGGTGCACCTACTTTGCTAAATCAACTAAATAAAGACGATATAGGTGTTGTGGCTGATGTGACTGGCCTGACTGCCGGGACTCACGAGGTTTCTTTACGGGTATCACTGCCTAAATTCATCGCATTGGCTAATTCAAGTGTGCCTCTTACGGTAACTGTACAGTTGCTGTCACCTGCAACGCCGGTGCCTACGCCTCATCCAGACACGGGTAGTGTAACTACTCCTGAGCCAAGCTCTGAACCTGTTATAGGCGATGAGGAGGCCACTGAGAAGCCTACCCATAGCGGAGAAGTTGGAGCTACAGCGACGCCTGTCCCCACGGATAGCAGTCCAGAGAATAATGGCACAGCTAACACAAGTACGAATTCCGAAAATCCTGTAGGTACAGGGGGAACGTAACCTTTTATTGAAATACGTCTTTTAGGATATGTCCCAAAGGTACACCAAAATAGTATTCAAATCATAGGATAGAACATTAAGCTAATGTAGCGTATTCAAAGGAGAAAAATAATGGGGAAGTATTTTGGAACTGACGGTGTGCGGGGAGTAGCAAACCGTGAATTAACTGCAGAAATGGCTTATAGCATTGGTCGCTGTGGAGGATATGTACTAGCGGGTAACGTGCATAAACCAAAGGTTGTCATTGGGATGGATACACGTATTTCCGGACCTTTGCTCGAATCGGCTCTTATTGCTGGTTTGCTGTCTATTGGGGCAGATGTAATCCGTATAGGTGTAGTGAGTACACCTGCTGTTGCTTATATTACGAGATTATTAAAGGCAGATGCAGGGGTCATGATTTCGGCATCACATAATCCGGTTGAAGATAATGGCATTAAGTTCTTTGGCGGAGATGGCTTCAAGCTTACGGATGAAACTGAGCTGCGTATTGAAGAACTAATGGATGCTGAAGTTGATGAATTGCCTCGTCCTATCGGCTCTGGTTTAGGTATGGTTACGGTTGATAATGACGCCAAGTACCTCTATCTGGAGTATTTGAAGACAACCATTTCTCAAGATTTCAAGGGAATTAAGGTTGTACTCGACTGTGCTCACGGCGCAGCGTATGAACTTGCACCAAGATTGTTCAGAGAGCTGGGCGCTGAGGTTATTTCTATTGGTGCTGAGCCTGATGGATTGAATATTAATGCTGGATTTGGTTCAACACATCCAGAGACTTTGCGTGAGGAAGTATTACGTCATGGAGCGGATTTGGGACTTGCTTTTGACGGAGATGCTGACCGATTGATTGCGATCGATAATAAAGGCGATGAAGTTGACGGAGACTTTATTCTCTGTATTTGTGGGGATGCAATGAACCGTGCTGGTAAGCTGAAAGATAGCACGATTGTATCAACGGTTATGAGTAATATCGGATTCTACAAAGCTACCGAGAAATTATCCCTGAACACTGCTAAAACAGCTGTAGGCGACCGGTATGTGATGGAAGAAATGCGCCGTGGTGGTTTTAATCTAGGTGGAGAACAGTCTGGACATGTTATCTTCCTTGATTATAATACAACAGGTGATGGTATTCTGACGGCTATCCAGCTGGTAGATACGCTTAAAGCTTCCGGTAAGCAGCTTAGCGAGGTTAAGAGCATGATGACGAAATACCCGCAGGTGCTGGTCAATGTTCGTGTACAAGATAAGACCAATTATCCTAACAACCAGGCTATCGAAGCAGCTATCGCTGAAGTAGAAGGCAAGCTAGGCGACAATGGCCGTGTGCTTGTACGTCCGTCCGGCACGGAGTCTTTAATCCGTGTCATGGCAGAAGGCCCTGATAAGGCAGATCTAGATCTTTATGTGAATCAAATTGTAGAAGTTGTTCAACGCGAATTGGTATAATTCATTATCATACCTATATAGCCGGTGTAGAGAGCGATTCGGACTCATTACACCGGTGTTTATTATTTTTGGATGGATCGTCTGAACAGGGATTTGTGAAATTTAGGTTGGTGCAGCATTGCCAAAGTAATGTAAGGTGCATATAATAGATTAAGTGTCATTCTAGAAGGAAAGCGGGGATTGTGAGGTTTGCAATAGCAAGCGCCAGAGCTTGGTCGAGCGCGGGGGAGAAGGGAAAGCTGCTACATGGTTATGTAGACAAGGCTTGAACGGATCACGGCAGACGTAAGCTGACGAGGTGGAGGTGTTCGAAATGTTCGGCGGGGACCTCCCGGTGATGCACCAGAGCCGTAAATGGAGACGGAAAATGGAAGGGCGACCTTTCACACAACGTTTTCATGGGTGCATAAGAAAAATAAAATTCATGTGTGCGCATCGTAAAGAAACACGGTAGTTCTGCCACGGCAGAGAAGAAGGCTGTGCATTTCATGAACATAAGATGTAAGTGACAGTTTATTTTGTTGATCCAAAAATACAACAGAATATTTGCTTTTTCTCAAAAACATGCCGCACGGCACGTTTCTTTCCTTATGCCGCCACATTACGATAACTCGGACGGGGGAAATAATAATGTGTGGTATTGTAGGATATATTGGTAATCAGAATTCGCAGGGGATCTTGGTTGAAGGATTGAAGAAGCTGGAGTATCGGGGATATGATTCCGCTGGTATAGCTGTATTCACTGGGGAAGGACTGCAAGTAGTGAAAGCACAAGGCCGTTTGGCGAATCTGCAGTCGAAGCTGGAAGGCAGCCCACTGGCAGGTAGCGCAGGTATCGGACACACACGCTGGGCAACTCACGGTAAACCATCCGATGAGAATTCCCATCCACATACGGATAACAGCATGAAGTTCTCGGTCGTTCATAACGGTATTGTCGAAAACTATCTGGATCTGAAAGAAGAGCTGATTGCTGGAGGATGCCACTTTGTCTCCGAAACAGATACAGAAGTTATTTCACACCTGATTGCTCGCGAATATGATGGAGATATCGTGAAAGCTGTGCAAAAAGCGATTACCTTCATGCGCGGTGCTTTTGCATTAGGCGTCCTGACTGAATATGAACCAGATAAATTGGTGGCTGTGCGTCAAGCAAGCCCGCTAATTATCGGTCTTGGCGAAGGAGAAAACTTTATCGGGTCAGATATTCCTGCACTGCTTGAATATACCCGTAACGTATATATTTTGAACGACGGCGAAATGGCAGTCTTGACAAGAGATGCTGTCGAACTGATGACGATTGAAGGAAACTTTATTTCTCGGGAAATGATTACTGTCGATTGGGATGCAGTTACCGCAGAAAAAGGCGGCTACGAGCATTTCATGTTGAAAGAAATCCACGAGCAGCCTAAGGCTTACCGCGACACTATGCGTGGTCGTATTAATGCTGAAGGCAACAAGGTTGTTTTGCCAGAGTTGAACATCACAGAAGAACAAATCAAGAACATCCGTAACATCCAAGTTGTTGCTTGCGGAACGGCATACAACGCTGGTGTGGTAGGACGTACTATGATCGAATCTTTGGTTCGTATTCCAGTAGAGAATGACATTGCTTCGGAATATCGTTACCGTTCACCAATCGTGACCCCGGAAACTTTGGTTATCGTTGTCAGCCAATCCGGTGAGACTGCAGATACATTGGCAGCTCTTCGTGAAGCGCAAGCTAACGGTGCACATGTTCTGGCAATCACAAACGTAGTGGGCAGCTCTATTGCTCGCGAAGCGAATGATGTGTTGGTAACCTTGGCAGGTCCAGAAATTGCAGTAGCCTCGACCAAAGCCTACACTTCACAATTGGTCGCTTTCGGATTGTTTGCTCTTTACTTGGCTGAAGTTCGCGGTACACAAACCGAAGCTCAAGTGGCTAAGATTCTAGCAGCTATGCAAGCTCTACCAGAACAAGTGGAAGAGATACTAGCTCAAAAAGAAGCGATCAAAGGTTATGCAGAGCAAATTTCTGAGCACAAGAACCTGTTCTTCATCGGCCGCGGCGTAGATTATGCTGTTGCTCAAGAAGGTTCCTTGAAGCTAAAAGAAATTTCTTATATTCACTCCGAAGCTTATGCTGCAGGTGAATTGAAACACGGTACATTGGCTCTGATCGAGGAAGGCGTTCCGGTTATTGCCCTGGCAACTCAGGAAGCTGTGCTTGAGAAGACCGTCAGCAACATCAAAGAAGTGAAAGCTCGCGGTGCAGACGTACTTGCGATCACTCATCAAGAGCATTTGACTGACCTGCTTAGATCAGTGGACCAAGTATTTGTGATTCCTAAGACTTTACCAATGCTGACAGCAGCATTATCTGTAGTGCCTCTGCAATTATTGTCTTATTATGCTTCTCTTGCTCTGGGTCATGATGTGGATAAACCACGTAACTTGGCTAAGAGTGTTACTGTGGAGTAGAAATTGTTGGGGATAGCCAATTAATGTCTGGTGATAAGAAAGTCTGGAACCAGTATAAAACTGTGGAACCAGTAAATAAAGTTTAGAACCGCTAAAGTCAGTCCCGATGATGCTCATGATATCATCGGGATTTTTCTATATAGGGAGTTATTATGTCAACTATTGGAGATAGAATTTAAAAAGGGTGAATTTAAGCCAGCCTTAGATACTTTATTGGAAATAAATAATAAACCTAGCTTGGATTTATATTGGTTGTTATATGGTGAGAAACAAACAACGAGACAGAAAAATAATGCTGAAGGGAAATTTAATATAAAAGAAACTGACATGATTGAGAATTTTGATAAGCTGAATTTAGATGATCAGGACGAAATAATTGAATTTTTTAAATGAAAGTAAGCCGTTACATATAGATAGGAATAAGGTTTTTGATTAGTGAATAAGAGGATTATACTAACTGCAGTCGCCACAAGGGCTCAAGCTAGTGCTATTCCGTCAAGGAGAAGTGACTCACCGGAGCAAAATCAAAATCCTCGACTCGACAACCTTGCGGTCATTGCAACTGAGCTCCAGCGCCGCCAGCGGATACATTCCGACATGTACCAGTTCAACATTGTTCTCTAGCTTAACATGTTAACCTAGAGAATTTAAATTGACATCTATTTTGTAAACGATGTATAATTAAGGAATAATTTACCTATATTTGAATTAATTTCTTCTAGATCTATTTCTATGAACCTCATTGCGAGCGCTCGCCTTCAAACAATAGAAATAGAACCCCATCATGCGATTTGATGAAACGGGTATTAATTACTTCTTAACAAAGGAGGCGACATTCTAATCTTCTATAATGGCAGTTTGATTGGGAGAAGTTGAAATCTGACTAATGAAAATTAAAGGAGTGGACTTATCTTATGAAACGGTTATTTAAGTGTAAATGGTTGATAGCGATTCTGGCACTTGTATTTATTGGATCCGCAGCACCTGCTGTATTTACTCAGACGACGCATGCTGCCGGCACGCCGAACCCTCATGTCATTATAAATGTAAATAGCTATAAAACATTGGGAGTCAGTGGATGGGATAAACAAGCGGATGGGGCGCTTATCATACAATGGAACTTTAATTGGAATTCCATTGTTAATGATCAAAAATGGTATTTCGAAGCTCTAGGAGACGGCTATTATCACATCAGAAACGTAGAAAGCGGAGATTTACTGGAAGTCAGCGAATCGTCTACATCCGATGGTGCTAATGTGATTCAATGGCCGGATAATGGCGGATGGAATCAACAATGGAAAGTTGTTCCAACCAATCAAGATAGAGGTGACTCGTCGTATATTATCAACCGAGGTAGCGGCAAGTATTTGGATATGTCGGGACAATCGACATCCGACGGAGGACAGGCTGTCCAGTGGGATTTTAATGGCGGCGCCAATCAGCGCTGGTTTATTCCGCCTGCATCGTAACACATATGAAGCTAATGCCGCGCCGTTTCTACACTTAGAAACGGCGTGTTTTTTTAGATAGAGAAATTCAAGTTGACACATAAATGCAATCACTAGCGTTGCATAGTTCTAGATTGACGTTGCTTCATAAGCTATAGGGCAGGATAGATTAATAAATACCGAGAGGATGCCGTGATAAGTGGCATCCTTTTGTTTCGCTAAAGGACAGTTTGGCTATAGCTAGTGCTACAATTGGCATGAGAGAAATTTCTTGAATAAATGAGTTGTTAAAATGAGCAAAACGAAAGTAATGGCATACTTCAGCAATTTTAGGGAGGATATTCCATTAAATTATAAAAGCATTCTCATCCTTGACTTTCCCCTGCACGGGAAACTGTATACTCACATTATGTTATAGATTGGAGATGATATTTTGTTCAAAATCAGTGTATTTTCCAGGCTAAGCAAAGTCTCCCTAAAAACACTGCGCTATTATGACCAGATTGGCATACTAAAGCCGAGAAAGGTGGATCACGATACTTGCTACCGTTACTATTCCGCAGATCAGCTACTAGAGCTCAACCGAATCTTAATCTATAAGGAATTGGGTTTTACATTGCCCCAAATTAAACAGCTGCTCCAGGAAGATATTACATTGGAGAATATTCAAGGGATGTTTAAGCTGAAAAGAAGCGAAATACAGCAAATCATCGATACGGAACAAGCCAAACTCGTCAGGATTGAGGAGCGTATGCAGCTTATAGAAAAAGAGGGGCAAGTCGAAACAGGTCAAGAAATCAGAGTCAAAGCAGAGGGTGCTCAATTGTTTCTTTATCAGAAAGCATGCGGGAAAGAAGAGGACATTCCGGATTTGCTTCGTCAATTTGATCAGTTTATAACGACGGAAAATCGTCAATTAATTCAAGGACCTCAGGTTGTTTTGTGGAAAGAAGTCGAAGGAAAAGAGGATGAGTTTGATTTTGAAGTCGGGTATTTTTTAACCTCTGAGCTGCGATCATTTCCAGAACCGTTTCAGCTACGGACTCTTCCTCCTGAACCGATGATGGCCACAATGGCTTTTCATTCAAATACTAATTTTGATTGTGCGGCCTGTGTTCATTTAGCGAAATGGATTGAGAAAAATAACTATCAAATCAAGGAGAACGAATCGGGTAGGGAACTATATTTACCGTTATCTCTAGAACGAGATGCACAATTCATAGAAATACAAATTCCCATTATAAATAGATAACTGAAGAAGGGGGAGTGGGGGAAATTGAAAAATAAACGGATCATTTATATTCTGGCACTGGCTGTTTTTCTGATTGGAACCATTGAATATATTATTACGGGAGTTATTGAGATGATCGCTGTGGACTTGGGAGTATCTACTTCTGAAGTTGGATTATTGGTGACTGTGTTTGCCCTCTCCGCAGCCATTGTCGCTCCGGTTTTGATTGCATTAACGATCAATGCAGATCGCAAGAAACTACTAATGGCCACCCTAAGTGTGTTTATTGCCAGCAACGGACTTATGTTTGTAGATCTTGCTTATGAAACAGTACTATGGATACGTATTATCCAAGGGGCTAGCGGAGGAATCGCTACTGTTGTAGCCATGGCAATAGCGACACGACTCGTTGAAAGAGAAAAAAGGGGCAATGCCATCGGTATCATTTTGATGGGGCTTAGCAGTTCGCTAGTACTCGGTGTTCCTGTGGGCACATTTTTTAGTGAGATGTTTGGATGGAGAGTGCTATTTGTTTTAATTGGATTATTAAGTGTTCTTCCATTACTTATCATCTATAAAAAGGTTCCGGCAATCAAAGAAGAAGAAAAGGTTACCCTCAGAATGCAGCTCTCTATTTTAAAAAATCCAACCATTCTGATGGCCTTGGTTATTACGTTATTTTATGTCGGCGGCTATTCTACACTGTTCACTTATATTACGCCTTTCTTGCAAGCCACCTCCTCCCTTTCCATGACCGAAATTAGCGGTGTTCTGTTCCTGGCGGGCATTTGCAGCTTCGTTGGATCAAGGCTAGGCGGACAATTGGCAGATGCAAAAGGATCGAAATTTACCATTTGTCTCGGGCTCCTGTTACAAGGGGCAACTCTGCTTTTATTCGCTCTAGCCGGAGTCAATCTCTTGTTATTAATCTTGGTTTTAATGATTTTTATGTTAGCAACGTGGAGTATTTCCCCGGCCCAGCAACTATATCTGGTTACTCTGGCGCCTAGAAATCCGGACATTGCTCTTAGTGTAAATACTTCGTTCATCCAATTTGGTTTTGCACTGGGATCTGGATTAGGCGGGCTAGTCATCAGTCGTACATCTGTCCTATATTTGAATTGGCTGGGCTTTGCCGCTGTAAGCATAGCTTTACTTCTTGCCATCTTACTATTTAAAAAAATGAGCAGTAGGACTGGAACTCCTATTGTTACTAGATAAATACGAAATGGACTGAACTAGGGTGAAACTAAAATGATATTCCGTCTTATTGAAGTGAGACAATCATGTATTCCTCATCTCTTAGAGTGAGCAATGATGTTTCTATTTTCCACCTTAAATGGTGTATAAGACAGTATAACTCTTAAGTCATAACGTTATAAAAAGTTGCACCCTATCACCCCGTTAGATATGATTATCTAACGGGGTGTTTTTTTGTAACTACGCCTGAACAAAAGGCGATTCTGAGGTTAGGAGTGATCGACATGGAGGTTTTTGCAGACTATTTAGCGCAAATTGATAACCCACAGCATCGGGAGCGAATGGAAGAGGTGTTGGCTTGGGTAACTAAGAAATTCACAGATTTAAAACCAAAAATTGCGTGGAATCAGCCTATGTTCACTGATCACGACACCTATATTATTGGCTTTAGCGTATCCAAACAACATATGGCTGTTGCGCCTGAAATCGCAGGAATTAATCATTTCTCAGATGCAATTGTACAGGCAGGCTATGATCACACCAAGCAGTTGTTACGGATCCGATGGGATAGTCCGGTTGATTTCTCATTACTTGAGAAAATGATCGAGTTTAACATTATGGACAAGGCAGATTGTTCAACTTTTTGGCGAAAATAAAAAATGAAGCAGTAGTTAGCCTCGATGATGAATACATCATCGGGATTTTTTTAATTAGGAGTAAGACACTCCTAATTAAAAGGTTGCTAGAAATGGAGCTAATGACCTCGCCTGTCGGTATTGAGTGCGAAAATATTAGTTCTTTTTGTCGAATCCATAATTCTTTCTTAGCGGATCATTAGCAAACATGCTAATATAATGACTGAAAAGGTTGAAAGCCCTTACTTTTTTACGGATAGGGGCGATCATCTCATGCTCATATGACAAAGAGGGGAAGAGACTGCATGCGGCGGATACTGTCGATGTTAAAGTTAAATACGCTGCGAAATCAAATGTTGCTCGGTTTTCTCGCCGTCATGCTCATCATTCTGACGTTCGTTGGAGGGATTACGTTCCATTCAGTCTCGACGCTACTCAAGAACAATGCGGAGAAGCATATTCAGCAAACCGCGATTCAGGCTAACGGCCGTTTGGAAAGCGTTCTCGAACAGATTAATTCTCTGACGACGCTGGTCTCGACTAACGATTATATTCAGCAACTCCTTTTACGCGATATAGAGGGTCATCCCGCTACCTTTACGGAACGGCAAGCGCTGCCATCTATTATCAATCTGGTACAAATCTACACGGACGGCATCAAATCTGTTGAGCTTTATAATAAAGACGGAGTGAGGCTGTATCCTCTCGACGGAAGTACCCTTAGAGATAAGGTACCCGAGGATTGGATTGAAATGGCGACGAGAAAGGAAGGCAGTCTCGTTTGGTTCGGTATTGATCCGCTCGATCCTACATCGCTTGTGGCGATTCGACAGATCAGCCTTATTGATCGGCATTTCACAACTGGAGGATATTTACTCATTCGCTCAGACCGAGATAAGTTTGCACTTAAAGACTCTTTATCCGGGGAAGGGGACGGAGAAACAGTATTACTCCTCGCTCCTGATGGGCAGTTCATCACGTCTAACGATGACAGTATTTCACAAAAGACAGCAGCAAAGCTGGTGGAGGAATCTGACGATCAGAATGTTTCCATCGGCAAACGGTCCTTTATCGTTGTCAAACAGCGGTCTTCCGTGACAGGATGGACGCTGCTCATCTTAACCCCGGTTAACGTTATCACCAAGGGGATATCGGTCTTGCGGACGACCATTGTCGTATCGGCCTTGATGGGTACCTTACTGTTCACCCTGCTTTCTTTTTTCCTATCTATACTTATTACCAGACCTGTGTTCAGGTTGATCAAAGCTATGAGAAGTACCCGTCTAGGCATCCTGAAGCCTATCGAGAACGTATCGTCCACTATGGAAATTCAGGAACTGAATTATTCCTATAACAAAATGGTTGATAATATCAACGAGCTAATCCAGTTGGTTTATGAGAAGGAGTTATCCCGGAGTCATACGGAGTTAAAGGCACTTCAAGCGCAAATTAATCCGCATTTTTTGTTCAATACACTAGATGTTCTGTACTGGTCACTGCTGGATAGGGATGAAGATCAACTGGCGGAGTATGTTGTCGCCATGTCTGATTTATTCCGCTATACGATCACCGGCTCGAGTAAAGGGGGATGGGTGAAGTTACAGGATGAGCTGGAGCATGTAAAGCGATATTTGCTTATTATGAAAATGCGATTTGAAGATCGCTTGGAGTGGGAAATTGAGGCTCCTCCTGAATTTTCGAATGTGGAGTTACCCCGACTGTTGCTCCAGCCCCTTGTAGAGAATGCCGTATTGCATGGGGTCGAGAGCAAGATTGAACCGGGATGGATAAAGCTAACGGTTGCTGGAGATGAAGAATGGGTCACCATTACGGTGGAAGATGACGGGATGGGAATGGACGAGGAGATGCTGCGCTCTCTTGTGGAAGGGCTGGATAGCGGAAAGGTATCTTCTTCAAAAGATTCCGGCGTCGGAATCGCTAATGTGCATAGAAGGCTTCAACTATTTTTTTCGAGAGAGAATGAGCAGGGTGCGGCAATGACCATCGATAGCCAAAAAGGTCAAGGCACCCGTATAAACATCAAAATTCCTGTTCGAGGAGACAAAATGCCATGAGAAGCCGATCAATTCTTATTGTCGACGATGAACCGAGATCTAGAGAAGGAATGAAGAAAATACTAGAGGTGTGGGCAGCCGGTCATTATGAAATCCTTACGGCAAGTAATGGGATCTCGGCTATTGAAATTCTGGAGGAAATACCGGTGGAGCTCATGATATCGGATATCCGTATGCCGGGAATCAGTGGTCTTTCTTTAGTTAGCCAAATAAGGGATAAAAAAATACAGCGTCAGCCATCCGTTATTCTCATCTCCGGTCATGCCGAGTTCGAGTATGCTCAGCAAGCGATTCAGTTGTCCGTAGTTGAATATTTGCTCAAGCCAGCCAGCCGGGAGAAGCTAATCGCATCTGTGGAGAATGCCCTGAAGGCAGGGGAGGAGCAGGAACATATCGGCTTCATGCGGAAGATGGCTGATCCACAATTAATGGCCATAAGAGATGAAGATGCCGCATTAAGCGATCCGGTCCGTCAGGCGATAGACTATGTGGAAATGCATATAGAAGAGGCGATCAGCCTGCAGGAAGTAGCCGGACTTGTTCATCTGAACGGGAGTTATTTCAGTTCTCTTTTCAAGGAGCAATGCCAGATGAATTTCAGCGAATACGTCGCCCGTAGAAAATTGCAGAAAGCGAAGGAATTACTGCTGAAAACGAATCTGCCTATAGCGGAAATTGCCAGCCTTACGGGTTACCAGACGGTTAAATATTTCAACAAGCTGTTCAAGGAATACGAAAGAATGAGTCCAGGGCAGTATCGTTCTTCCATGAGGAATGGTATAGAAGCGAATATCCAATAACGGCTCGGCAAGGGGGGAATATCTACGAAGAGGATCGGATTATCCATTACCCTTTTCTTAACATTGTTGTTGATAACAACTGCTTGCAATGGGGATAAGGGGAATAACAGCAAGAGCGACGGCGAGAAAATCACTTTAAAAATGATGCATCTATGGCCGGATAGCAATAACTCCGCGCAAAACAAAATGGTAAAAGAAATCATCAGAGAATTTGAAGAAGCTAATCCGAGTATCACCATCAAGACAGAAGTTCTTGAAAATGAGCAGTATAAAAGTAAACTGAAGGTACTTGCCGCTTCTAACGATCTACCGGACATCGGATTTACCTGGGCAGCAGGCTTTATGGATCCTTATGTTAGGGGAGATAAGTTTGCAGCCGTGGACGATCTTTTACAGGATGAGTTGAAAGGAAAATTCGTAGCTGGTACGACGGAGGGGTACTCCTTTGATGGGAAGACGTATGCCCTTCCTGTCGAACTAAACATAGTTCCGGTCTACTATAATAAAGAAATATTTTCAGAATTTAATCTGCAGCCGCCCCAAACCTTGGATGATCTCAAAGCGATCATTCGAACACTGAATAACAATGGCATAACACCTGTTACTCTTGGCGGTAAGGACGGTTGGCCAGCTTCCTTCTGGTACATGTATCTAGCTGATCGTATTGGGGGACCTAACCTGATGGATAAAGCTGTTGCGGATCAGGACTTCACAGATCCTGCCTTGCTAGAGGCTGCAAGACAAGTGCAAGAGTTGGTAAACCTTAACACATTCATCAAAGGCTACAACGGATTATCCAATGATGAAGCCAAGGTACAGTTCATGAACGGAAAGTCAGCCATGTTCGTTACAGGGACTTGGGAGCTGCCAGATTTCACGACCACTACAAATATAGCCCAAGAATTTAAAGTCAACATCGGTTATTTCAAGTTCCCGGCAGTAGAAGGCGGCAAAGGCAACGTGGATGATTGGGTCGGTGGTCCGGGCACTGGACTATTCGTTTCCGAAAATTCCAAGCATGCTCTGGAGGCCAAAGAATTCGTCAGCTTTTTCGTTCAAAAGTGGGGAGAGCATTCTGTTGTCAATGCAGGCGTAATCCCGGCTACCAAAGTAGATACTGCGGCCATCAAGCTACCGCAAATGTTCATTGATTTATTAAACGAGTTAAATAAGGCTAATAAAGTAACTCTTTATCTGGATACACAAATGAAGCCAGTCGCATCTACCATACATATGAATCAGATTCAGGCATTGTTCGGCGAAGCCGTCACGCCAGAAGAGTTCATCAAGAAACAGGATGATGCGCTAAAAGCGGATAAGTAATGATCAGAAATATAAACAGATCATGGAGACGCCAAGGGATAGATCCCTTGATGTCTCTTTTTTTGCGCTCTATAGAACTGAATCTAAAAATAGTGGAAGTTTTCCTAAAGAGGGTGTCCTTATGCTTAAGGATTGCAGGCTCTATAATTATGTATGCGGTTACAAAAAACCGAAGTAATAATACAAAAGGGGAGGCAAAGATATGAAAAGTATGAAACGTAGTTTAGTGGGGATCTCTACATTGCTCGTGATGTCATCCGCTCTCGCAGCATGTGGTGGGAACTCAAATTCCAACTCATCCAGCCCAAGTTCAGCGCCTGCACCAGCAGCCAATACTACCGAAGCTCCAGCAAAAGGAACAGGTGAGAAAGTCACTATCAATCTTTGGAGCTTTACAGATGAGATACCTAATATGACCAAGAAGTACATGGAAACTCATCCGGACGCGAATGTTGAGTTCAAAACTACAGTTATTGCAACCACAGATGGTGCTTATCAGCCTGCTCTTGATCAGGCTCTGACAGCTGGAGGCAAAGATGCCCCTGACATTTTTGCAGCTGAATCGGCATTTGTGCTCAAGTATACACAAGGCGATGCATCCAGCTATTCGGCCAACTATTCTGACCTGGGCCTTGACGACCAAATGGTTAAGGACGCTGGCATCGCCCAATACTCGGTTGACATCGGTAGCCTAGACGGCAAATTGAAAGCCCTCGGCTATCAAGCAACTGGCGGCGCGTTTATCTATCGCCGCTCCATTGCGAAGGAAGTTTTTGGAACAGATGATCCAGCCACCATCAAAAATGAAATTGGACCAGGCTGGGATAAATTCTACGATGCAGCTGCGAAGCTGAAAGCTAAAGGATACGGCATCGTTTCCGGCGACGGAGATATCTGGCATCCAATCGAGAACAGCTCGGACAAGGGTTGGATAGTTGATGGCAAGCTTCATATCGATCCGAAGCGAGAAGAGTTCCTGGATCTCTCTAAAAAGCTGAAAGACAATGGCTATCATAACGATACGACAGACTGGACGGAAGCATGGTATGCGGATATGTCCGGTACCGGCGCCCAACCGATCTTTGGTTTCTTCGGTCCTGCTTGGCTCATCAACTACGTGATGAACGGTCAAGTAAAAGACACGAATGGCGACTGGGCTGTTTCCGAACCACCAACAGGCTTCTTCTGGGGTGGCACTTGGCTGCTTGCCAACAAAGACGTCACCAAGGACGATGCCAAGAAACAGGCTGTTGCGGACTTTGTGAAGTGGGTTACACTCGACACCTCAGAAACGGGACTCCAATATTACTGGGCTAACGGTACCATGAAGGAGGGCGAGCAAGGTACGAAGGACAGCGTTGCATCCTCCGTTGTCATGTCGAAGTCAAACGGCGAAGTTCCACTGCTCGGTGGTCAAAATATGTTCGATGTGTTTGTACCGGCCAATGCAAACGCTTCAGGTAAGAACTTGACCCAGTACGACGAAACAATCAACAAGCTCTGGCGTGATCAAGTACGTGAATACACTGCGGGTAACAAGGACCGTGCCAAAGCGATCGAAACCTTTAAGCAACAAGTCAAAGACCAACTTGGCATTGAAAGCGAATAAGAAGGATTCGGAGGGGCGGGGGAGTAATCCCGCCCCTTCATATCAACTAAAGAGGTGAGAGCATGCGCCGCAAAAATGTGAACTATTCGAAATATGGTTATATTTTTACTTTCCCGTTTGTCCTGGCATTTCTGATTTTCTCACTGTATCCCATTTTATATACCGCAGTCATTGGATTCACCGATATGAAAGGAATAATACCAAAACCGATCCATATTCTTGATAATCCTTTTCAAAATTTCAAAGATCTACTCTTTGATAATCCTTCGTTTCGGAAGTCTTTGTTCAATACTGGATTGCTCTGGATTACTAACTTCGTTCCCCAGATGCTTCTCGCGCTCTTGCTAACCGCATGGTTCACGAATAAGCGTCTCAACATAAAGGGACAAGGCTTGTTCAAGATTCTGCTTTATATGCCTAATATCATCACTGCGAGTACGATTGCCGTGTTGTTCAGCACTTTATTCGCCTATCCGATGGGTCCTGTAAACAGTTTGTTTCAAATGTTGGGATGGACAGACGCTCCAGTCTTCTTCCTGCAGGATAAGACGACAGCACGGGGCATTGTCGCGTTCATCCAGTTCTGGATGTGGTACGGCAATACCATGATCGTCCTGATCGCTGGCGTTATGGGTATAAATCCTGCGCTCTTCGAGTCCGCATCGATTGACGGGGCCAACGGGTTTCAAACCTTCTTCCGCATCACACTGCCGAGTCTGCGTACGATATTGCTGTTCACATTGATTACATCGATGGTGGGTGGTTTGACCATGTTCGATATTCCGCAATTATTCCTTGCAGGCGGACCGGACGATTCTACGCTTACCACGTCCATGTTTATCTATGGGCAAGCATTCAAGGGCAGCTATATGTACAATCGTGCTGCAGCAGCGAGCATGATCATGTTCTTGATTTCGGCGATATTGGCTGGAATCCTGTTCTATGTGATGCGTGACCGCGATGCGTCAAGACTTAAAAAAATAGAAAAGCAAAAGTATAGAAAAGCTGCTATAGCAGCCCGTGAGGGAGGCGTAACACATGGCAAATAATCAGAAAAGCGGAACCGTTAACCGAAAGATAAATAAGACGATTATCTATGTGGTTTGCATCTCTTTGGCGGTACTCAGTATTCTGCCGTTTTGGATCATGTTTGTAAATGCCACGCGCTCTACACCGGAAATCCAAAGTGGTCTTTCACTGCTTCCTTCGAGCCACATGATGAGCAATCTGCGAGTATTGCTCGATAAGAGCTTTGATCCGCTTCAAGGGTTCATGAATTCATTCATTATCGCCAGTTCTGCAACCCTCTGCACAGTCTATTTCTCGTCCTTGGCGGCCTATGGGCTCGTAACCTACAGCTGGAAGCTACGGGGGCCATTCTTTACCTTTATCATGTGCGTGATGATGATTCCTTCCCAGGCAAGCGCTATCGGATTCTATCAGTTCATGTATAAGTTACATTGGACCAACAATTTTCTTCCGCTGATTCTACCAGCGATTGCTGCACCGGCGGTAGTGTTCTTTATGCGCCAATACCTTCTTGCAACTCTGTCGATAGAGATCGTGGAAGCTGCGCGCGTAGATGGATCTGGAGAGTTCTTTACATTCAACCGGATCATCTTACCGCTGATGATGCCGGCAGTAGCAACACAGGCTATCTTTGCCTTTGTGGCCAACTGGAACAACCTCTTTATGCCACTGATATTGCTGACGCAGAAGGAGAAATATACCATGCCAATCATGGTAAGCTTGCTCCGAGGTGATATTTACAAGATGGAGTTCGGCTCGATCTATATGGGGCTGGCTTTGACAGCTTTACCGCTGTTTGTGGTTTACTTCCTGTTATCCAGATACATTATCGCGGGCGTAGCGCTCGGAGGCGTCAAAGAATAACCTCGGCTGCTGGCTTCACATAAGTAATCTCAATCAGGAGGAGAGTCCTATTATGGCAACAAAAAATGAACCGTTAGTTACCCATCTCTATACAGCAGATCCCTCAGCTCATGTATTTGAGGGCAAGCTGTATATTTACCCATCCCATGATATTGACCATGATGGACCTACGAATGATAATGGTGACCAATATGCGATGGAAGATTATCATGTGTTTTCCTTGGAAGATCCTACATCCCCCTGTGTAGATCATGGAGAGGCGCTTCATCTTCGGGATGTGCCTTGGGCTTCGAAGCAAATGTGGGCGCCCGATGCCGCGTACCGGCAGGGGACGTATTATTTGTTTTTCCCGGCCCGGGACAAGGAGGGTATTTTCCGTATCGGAGTGGCTACGTCAACTTCTCCGTCTGGGCCTTTCCAGGCTCAAGAAAGCTATATCGAAGGGAGCTTCAGCATCGATCCAGCCGTATTCGTGGACGAGGACGAAAGAGCCTACATGTATTTTGGCGGCTTATGGGGCGGACAATTAGAAAAGTGGCAAGACGGTATTTTTCAACAAGATGCGGCAGAAAAGGGTCCAGAGGAACCGGCTTACGGTCCTTGGGTGGGCGAGCTGAGTGAAGACATGCTGACATTCAAATCTGACCCTCAGGAGATCACCATTATTGATGAAGAAGGGAACTCTATCCTTGCGGGTGATGAAGACAGGAGGTACTTCGAGGGTCCATGGATGCACAAGTATAAAGGGAAATACTATCTCTCGTACTCTACTGGCACAACCCATAAGATCGTCTACGCGGTAAGTGATAAGCCTTGCGGACCTTTTGTATTTCAAGGAACGATCCTGAATCCAGTTATTGGCTGGACAACTCATCACTCTATCGTGGAATTTAACGAAAAATGGTATTTATTCTATCATGACGCATCGCTGTCTGGCGGCGTGGACCATAAACGCAGTATGAAATTTACGGAACTCCATTATGAAGAAGACGGCAGAATCCGGCCGATAGTGCTTTAATCGAATAGCTCACTTCTTTTTTTATGAAATTCCATTTCAAGTTCATATAGACATGTCAGAACCGCAGACATTGCTCTTTCTAAAGCGTCCCGGAATCCGAATTGGATTAGGGACGTTTTTTCGTTTGAATAGTACGTAAAAAGGCATGTTCATCATTTAATATTGAATTCATTTTACAGGGGCTATCACCCTTTGGATGGCAGATGTATAATCATGGAATAAAGCGCAAAGGATTTGAAGCGATGAAATTATATTTGTTTATTATTCAAACCTTTTATTTATTATCGCTAATTCCTTGGTTCATAATTTGGGGATTATCCTTTATGGTATTTGACAATGGAATCTCAGCATGGGGAATATCAATAATGATAATTGTTTCTTTGTATCCAGTTGCTGTTGTAATTTGTTCGATTTTATCTTGGATTTTTAGGGGAAGGCTTAAATCTTTAACTATCTTTTTTATTAGTGCTATTCCGTTACTGTGGGTAATTACGTTCGGAGCTATATTAATTGGGTATTGAAGTGGTACTCGATAATGTGGTTTGTGATCAAGTTGGAGACACCTTCATATATCACTGTTTTTCCGCTTTAGTGATGACTTTTGTTCTTTATCGCTATAAAAATACACCCCCTAGAATTACATTAAATAAACCGAGAGGGTATCCAATGTCAATTCTAAGGGTTCAGTTCATCTCTAAGGGGCTACTTTTTTATTGAAGTACAAACTGACCACTAGCTTTGTATTTGTTTTTTTTAGTATCCCATGTAAAAGTCCCATGTACTAAATCATATCCGCCTTCTGTTGCGTACTTTTTCCAGTATTGATGGAGTAGGCCCTTTTCATCGATCTCAGCAGAATAGTCAGCCATAAATTGTAGCTTATTAACTAATGTTCCTTGTTCTAAACGATATATATGGACTTGCGTATTGGAAGGGAAATAGTGTACAAGTATAGCTACATGTTTTTCATTTGATGATTTGGTAATAAGATTAATTGAAGGGTTAGAATTAACTAAAAAAAATTTCCGGAGTCCGTAAGTATTATGCTTTCGTCTTTTTTGTCCCCATTCAGGTCCGCTGTCTTAATAAGGCGTATGACTTCCTTTGGATATTTCTTTAGCAAGATAGATTTTGCATCCTTAGTTGCAGCATAAGTTGTCTCCATAAAAATGATAAGAACTCTCCAAGTATCGAAAATAATTTTATTATAGTAATAAAAGGTAAATTGTTCTATTAAGTGTAAATGTAGGTTTTTATACTCCTCTAAGATCTTATAAAGTTGATATAATTAGAATCAGATTGTCTATAGGCGGTTATGAAGAGGGCAATGACTAAATTGAATAAATTCTTGCCTTTTAGGTTTATTGGAGTTATTATAGATTCATAAAGTCGTTAATAGAAACGGAATGAGATCCGTTATTTTTTTTGAGATGATAACAGACAATGCGAATCTTTAATATCTTTAATATAAATTGAAAAGCGAAAGGGAGAATAGAAATGATTTACGATTGTGTTATTATCGGAGGAGGACCGGCAGGTCTAAATGCTGCTCTTGTACTAGGTAGGGCAAGAAAAAGTGTGGTAGTTATTGATGAAGGACTCGCACGTAATAGGGTTACTCGAGAAACGCATGGCTTTCTTACTAGAGATTCTATAAGTCCAAGCGAATTTAGGTTGATTGCGAAGGAGCAGATTAGTGCCTATCCATCCGTTACTTTTGCGGAAGATACCGCCCTATCGATTACGGGAATCAATGGTGATTTTCAAATTACGACGGTTCAAGGTCAGACCTATAAAAGTAAAAAGGTGCTCTTCGCCATAGGGATGAAGGACCTCCCGATGGATATTAAGGGACTCTCAGACGTATATGGTAAAAGCGCCTTTATCTGCCCCTATTGTGATGGATGGGAACTAAGAGATCAGCCTCTTGTCGTAATTGTTAAGGGAGCCGATGCAACGCATATGGCCCAAGTGTTATCTGGGTGGACGAAAAAGATTACCATATGTACTAATGGATCTGATGACTTGACGGATGCACAACGCGAAGAGCTAAATCAGCATAACATTCCTGTCTATGACTCACCGATTCAGTCGATCGAATCTGACAATGGCATGGTGCAGCAAGTTGTGTTGAAGGATGGTACTAGCATCGTATGTAGGGGGATATTTTTTAGACCGAAGCTTATGATCGGGTCGGGTTTGCCACAAGCCATTGGTTGTGAACTCACAGAAACAGGAACAGTCATCATCGATAATCTCGGTAAAACGAACGTTTCAGGCGTTTATAGTGCCGGTGATGCAACAACACATCTTCATCAAGCCATTATTGCCGCTTCTATGGGCTCCTTAGCTGGGGTCGGCATTAACAACGAACTAAATGAAGAGGAATGGCGTAACATATGATGTTATTGTACAAAATAGTCTAATTCATTTATTCCCTTGAGCTGAATCTACATCCAGATTAATATAGAAACTATATTTGTTCTGAGAGGGGTAGTTCAAAATAAAAATTGGATTCCTAATTATTGATATGCAAAACCTTTTCTTACACGATCATATGGAGAAGTTAAATGTAAGTGAGGCTTGTGAATACATTAATCATGTGTCTGGGTTACTTCGTGCGAAGGACCAAATCGTCATCCATATACAAGACATGGAAGGGGCGAATGCGGATACGGATCCAGAAGCAAGAAATAGTATACCGGAAATTACAGTAGCACCCACGGATATCCAGATGGCGAAAGAATTCTCTAATGCTTTTTGGAAGACGGATTTAGAACAACTGCTACGTGAACATGGTGTTCAATTCATCATCGTTGCGGGCTTCGCCGCAGAACATTGTGTAACCTTTACTATTAACGGTGCACAAGAAAGAGGCTTTCAAGCAGCCCTTTTACAGAAGGCAATCCTTAGCACACGGCCAGATGCTATTACCTCGATTTACCGTGATCGGCATATGATCTCTTACCCGGTGATCGAATTTTTAATGGAGACCATTGCTTGAGATTCTACTAATAGAAGCTATTGTTTATAATTGGAGTTACGTATTAGATAACTAATATGTAACTTCATTTTATTATTGTGAAAAATACATATGGAGGTAATTAAGTTTGAGTACTCACTACTATCTCAGTTGGTTTAATAATTTTTTTCCAGAGAGGCTAGTCCATTGTTTGCATGAGGATATACAAGACAGAAAATCGCTTGTTATGATTAGCGCTGAACCGTCTGGTTATACAGGTGAGCAAATTAACATTGATGATGTTTCTGAATGTACATGGTTAAATCAGGCTAACATTATTTTTGATGAATATCATTTCATCGATTATCGCATGCAGAAGGAAGATGCACAGCGATTAATTCACAACGCTTCTGTCATTTTTTTATGCGGTGGAGATCCTGTTTTGCAAAACGATTTTTTGGCCGATTATGAATTATCAAATGTTATTAAGAACAGCAATGCCGTTATAATGGGTGCCAGCGCCGGTGCGATAAACATGGCTGCAAAATGGTTATGCTTGAAAAACACTGGCAATGAAGTTGAAACAAGTACTATTTATGATGGTATTGGCTTTGATCATTTTGCCTATGAATCTCATTCTAAACGCGACTACGCTACGTTTGTTCAAGGTTACCTGTTCCCCTTGTCTGAAGAGATTGATGTTTATGCGGCAGAACAGGAGAGTGCAATGCGTGTAAAGGACGGCAAAATAGAAATAATGGGTCCTGTATATTTAATTTCCCACTCAAAGATTCAGAAATTGGTTGAGACGCTCTAATTAGGCTTACAGCGAATCATCTCAGGTTTTTAATATCTCCAGGACTTATTGTTGGGCAGAAATGATAAATTTTTTAGACCGCCTTTAATGGCGGTCTTTCTATGTCTGGCAGATGCTAGCTGTTCATTTTATTGAACTAACGGGCAGGATAACTCAGTAATTTCGCGAATAAGACGTTATAAGAAATCAGCGAGAAACTATAAGGAGCAGAAAACATGAAATGCCCTCATTGTAACAACGAATTAAATGAACTTCCTTTATGTTACGGAAGTGAAGCGCCATATTATTTTTACACTGTACCAGAAGAGAAAAGGACAGAATTAATTAGAGATTTTTGTGTAATTGATGAACAGCATTTCTTTATTAGAGGACATATTGAAATACCAATAATTGATAGTAAAGAGAAATTTATATGGAGTGTTTGGGTTTCTCTTAGTGAAGAAAACTTTTTGAAATCTAATGAATTATTGCATGTAGAAGGAAGGGAAACTGAAAAACCTTATTTTGGTTGGTTATCGACTGAACTTTCAATATATCCAATAACTACATTATCGTTAAAGACAATGGTACATACACAAGAAGTTGGTGCTGTTCCGTTAATTGAATTAGAACAAACGAATCATCCACTTGCAGTTGAACAAAGAGAAGGAATTACAATGGGGAGAGTTAAAGAAATTGCTCATTTAATAAATCATAGTCTGTAAGAGAAGAATTTGAAAGAAAGTATGGTCGAAAAAGCTGCCGACAACTTATAAAATCGTATCTACGCCGCGTCGCTGCTCTCCTTGGTCTGCTAAGGGTTTTTCGGTGAGGCGTAATCAGCAGATAACCCTGCAAGGCTAAGTCTATCGGACTGGTGCGTAATGTCGATTAAGCTAGCGGGGCACATTAGTGGAATAGCGGTTGCTTCGGCAGCCATTTTTTTATTTGTTCAACTAACGGGCAGGTTAGTGAAACCACACAGTTTTCTCTAACGTATAATCATTATTCAAATTTTTTCCAATATTGCTCATACAGAGGTGAACTTGACTGGAGCATTTTTATGACTTGGTTCAATTGGCGTTCTCGATCGCTCTCATCTATTCCTTAGTGTCAATTCCATTCACCTATTTTTCTACACAAGAGATACACTGGGGTTATGAAATTGCTCCAGCCGGTTTAACTTGGTTTGTAGCTGTCAGACTGTCACAACCGAGCAGCATTCTGCGGTGGATAGTACGTACCGCCAGACGAAGAGAAGCACCTAATGAAGAAGACCATAGTCCTTCCCCACATTGATATTCCATACTTTCAATTAGGGAGGACAACGATGAAAAAGATTTTGTTGTTTCAAAAATGGGCCAAGCCCATTCTCGTCATGTTGATTGGAGTTATAACGATCATTGTGCTCAGCGGGTGTTCGACAGCATCCCAATCAAACTCGATTAATGCCGATTCAGCAGGGGTATTTAACCACTTTTTTATTTATCCATTTTCGATATTGATCAAATTCTTCGCGAATACATTTCACGGAAACTACGGATTATCGATCGTGCTGATGACTTTCATCATCAGACTCGCGATCATGCCGCTCATGATGAATCAAACCAAGAAACAAATGGACATGAAAGAAAAGATGGCCGCCCTCCAGCCGGAGTTAACTGCACTTAAGGAGAAGTATAAGAACGACGTCAGTGCGGATGCAAAAAAACAACAGCAAGTCGAGATGATGCAGCTCTACCAGAAGCATCAATTTAATCCCTTAAATATGGGGTGTTTACCGATGCTTCTCCAATGGCCGATCACCCTCGCATTTTACTACGCCATTCGTCGTACCCCAGAGATTGCAGCGGACGATTTTCTGTGGTTTAGCTTGGGGAAAACAGATATGATTTTGCCGCTTATTGCCGCTGCGGTGTATTACGTTCAGTTCCGCGTGTCTCAATCCGTTTCAGCGCAGTATCAGCAAAATCAAAATAACCAAATGGCTTTCATCGGATTGTTGTCACCGATCATGATGGGTGTATTTTCTTTTCAGATGCCCGCCGCGTTACCATTATATTGGGCAGTTGGCGGTATATTCATTATCGTGCAAACGACCATACTCAATAAAATGTACACGAAGCCAAATGCAGCGAGTAAAAACCTACCCACCGGTGTAGAAGATTTATAAAATTGAACCAGGTCATAAAACAATACTAAATACAAGGCATCTGAGGCGCGACCTCAGATGCTCTGTTTTTTATGTTGGCGGCTCGTTAACGGGGAACATAGTTCAACATATGAGAATAATGAAAGGGCCATCCCACAAAAGGATGGCCCTAAAACTTACCGTTACAGACAGCGCGGAGAACCGTATCATAAATAACGATTAAGCTAATGGGAAACTATAGCTCAATAACACCAGAACAAAGCTGCCGATTTGAATCGGCAGCTTTGTTCTGCTAACGGGAAATTTTGTACAAGAGAAAATGATAAACTGGAATAAACACTTGCAGTACTGATGGATGAAAAGGGTGAATATATGGATTCAAATGAACTAAAACCTTTAATGAACAACACAAAATGGGAAGAAATAAGACAAGCAATGCTCAACTATGCCTATCCAACCAAATGGAGGACTAAAGACATTGATACTGGCTATATCAGCCTTTGGGATGGAGATTGGTATTACCATTTTTCAGATGGTGGCTACAAATTTATTGAGTGGTTAGAAATTCATGCTGAAGATGACTCGATAAAAACTGATTTAATTCAAATCCTGAAAAAAATACATGTTCCAGGTGAAGTAACTACCGACTCCATCATAATTTATGGATATAACAAAACTAATGAATTCATTGATTATATTTGAGTAATTACACCAACGGGTAGCGTTAGCTCAAATACGATTAGGCAGCCGTCAGTCAACGCGATCAGCTGCCTTTATTCAACTAACGGGCAAATTAACGCTATAAGCCTCTTAGGATTAGTATGCTTAGGTAAAAGAAGTATTCTCAAGAATTCTCTAATGTAAATAAATACAAATTACACTTCAGTTAATCCATTATCTATACATATTTTTAAGAGTATATTGAGGTAAATAAAGTAATTATTCACTTTGATAAATCCGAAATTGCTATGTCGGTATTATTTTATGGCTTCTTAAGGATTGCAAAACCATCGAAATATGGGAGTTTAAAACAGATGTTGTGCCGTAGTTAGTTTTATGAAAGGAAGGTATAGGGTGAGTATTTATTACGCTTCAAGCAAAGAGGATATCACTAAGGATGCACTCCAAGAGTTATTTCTTTCGGTAGAATGGGAGTCTGGCAAGTATCCAAACGAGCTTTTACAAGCAATCGGAGGGTCTCATTCAATTGTTACCGCTTGGGAAGGAGGAAAGCTTGTCGGTTTAATAAATGCTTTGTCAGATGGTGTTTTAACGGTATATTTTCATTATATGCTTATTAATCCGAGTTATCAGAGTATAGGTATAGGTAAGGAAATGATGAATATAATGCTTGATAGATATAAAGGGTGTAAAACAAAAGTATTAATTTCTTATCCTCATGCAGTGGATTTCTATAATAAATTTGGCTTTAATACAGAGGATGGAGCTACACCAATGTTTATCTCAGAGTTGACATGATTGATGGTATAATTTTTATATACAAATAATTACATAAATTAAATCCTTAAAAAAAGGGGATGAGCAATATGGCAAATATCGAGCACTTACAGACCGTGAATGTTCCAGCTTCAACGGTATATGAAGCATTAACCACTGCAAAAGGACTTTCAGAAATATGGACAAATGAACTAATAGTCAATGATCAGATCGGTTGTATAAATGAGTTTCGATTCGGCGGCAAAGGTTTAACAAAGATGCGAGTTGATGAGCTTGTTCCCGATAAAAAGATCTTGTGGCAGTGTGTTGATTCAGATCCAGAATGGATAGGTACGACAATTTCTTTTGATATGAGGGAAAAAAACGGGAAGACTTCAATCATTTTTCGTCAGATGAATTGGGAGGAAGTGACCTTATTTTATCGCGTATGTAATTATAACTGGGCTATTTTTTTGTACAGTCTTAAACAGTATTGCGAAGAAGGCGAGGGTCTCCCATATCATAAACGGAAGTTTTAGAACCATTGAAAACACGGATGGGTGACTAAAGTACATGATCCCGAGAACAGATTTCGAAAGTACTGGGTAAGTACGAAGAAGTTGTCACCCAAGTCTTGATAATCATTCGTTCAACAAACGGGAAACCATAATTGTATAAATAGTGGTAGTTTAAGATTTTAAAATGCCTTGAACAACTGATGAATGAAAACGATTGAACTTTTGTATTTAAACCATTAAATTTTTATATTTTTAGCCTAAAAGATGCATTGACCCGGAAAAGGTTGGAGCCTATAATCATAAACAGGGAAAATTCATTAGATATGGAGCTATCTGTAACCTGAGGATTTCTCAATAGTTCTATTTGTAAACGCATACAATGAGGTTTTTCCATATTTTCTAAGAAGGAGGAGATTGGATAAGTTAGATTGTTTCTTTTTTTCTCATTTTTGCAAACGTTTGCACTTAAAATTAATGAGGAGGTTATTTAATTGGTACGAAAACAATCTAGGCGGTTTGTTTCTTGGTTGATCATTTTTTCGCTAATCTTTAGTTTGTTCGGTTTATCTGGCGGGGCTTCAGCCAGCAACACTGATTATACAGTCTCCTATACGAACACCACAGCATCTTCTGTGACATTGCATTGGACCACGAATAATTGGACGAATACTACGGACACAGTCATGTCTAAAAGTGGAACCACGTTTACGGCCAACCTCAATGTGCAGGAGGGCGCAACACTCATTTATTGTTATCACATCACAGCCCCGACGGATAGCTGGGACAGCAACGGAGGGAAGAACTGGACGGTAGTTATTCCGGTTGCTGGGAAGTATGAAGCTGAGAGCGCAGCCTTGTCAGGTGGCGCAAAAATAAATACGAATCACACCGGATATACTGGCACTGGTTTTGTTGATGGATACACAACCACAGGAGCAACTACCACCTTTAATGTTCAATCTTCCGCTGCAGGCGCCTATAATGTCACGCTTCGCTATGCCAATGCGACTGGCAGTGCCAAGCAAGTTTCCATTTATGTGAATGGAGCAAAGGTAAAGCAGACCACTTTAGCGAACTTGCCAAATTGGGATGCATGGGGTGACCAAACAGAAACGCTCTCCTTACAGGCAGGAAATAATACGATCGCTTACAAATATGACTCGGATGATACTGGGAATATCAATATCGACTATCTAACTCTTTCAGCCACAGCAACGCCAACACCAACCGTAACAACAACGCCAACAGTGACGCTTACACCAACACCAACTGTGACTCCTACGCCAACACCAACCGTAACACCAACCGTAACACCAACCGTAACACCAACCGTAACACCAACACCAACACCAACAGTGACGCCTACACCAACACCAACGCCAACTTCGGCTGGCTTAACGGTTCATTTTAAGAAACCAGCAAACTGGAGCTCAACGATCCGAATCCATTACTGGAATCTGAGCCCGACAACGGTTCCAACAAGCGGAGCTTGGCCAGGAATTCTGATGGAATCGGACGGAAACGACTGGTACAGCTATACTATTGCCAACGCCACCAGCACAAGCCTTATCTTTAATGATGGCAACGGCAAACAGACGGCCGACTTGTCCCGCAGTGTAAAAGAGGGCTGGTATAACGCAGATAATGTGTGGTATGACGCTAATCCAGAAATACCGAAGATCCCTGTGATTTCAGTCTCTCCTACACCGAAGACATATGATTCTGCCCAAACTGTGAAGCTCTCCAGTATCAATACTGGCGATAAAATCTACTATACGACAGACGGGTCGACACCTACGACATCCTCTACCTTGTATACCACTCCAATCCAAGTGGCCTCTACTATGACTATTAAGGCTTTTGGTGTTAACTCCATCGGTCAAGCAGGCAGTGTAGGCACCTTTGCTTATGTCATTAACCTGAATCTCGACCTGCAAGCTCCAACCATAACAGCGAATTTACCTGTTGGGAATTCAAGCTCTGCGGTTACCGTCTCTTTTAATATAAAAGATAACAAAGCGGCAACGACCACCGCATATTACACAGATAATGGGACGGAACCAACTAGCAGTTCAAATCTCTATGTCTCTGGCAATGCTTTAACTACTCTGGCAGGACCGTCCATTCTTATTAATAAGACGACGACACTGAAATTCCTGGTGGTTGATAGTGCCGGAAATGAAACGAAACAGAGCTTTGTCTATACGATTGGAAATAAAGGCGATTTCCGTGAAGACACCATTTATTTCGTAATTACTTCACGATTCTATGATGGTGATTCGAGTAACAATGTACATTCATGGGAGGATGCTAAAGCAGGAAATCCGGATTCAGACCCAGCTTGGAGAGGTGACTTTAAGGGACTGATTCAAAAGCTCGATTACATCAAAGCGCTTGGATTCAGTGCTATTTGGATTACGCCAGTGGTGCAGAATGCCAGTGGGTATGATTATCATGGCTACCATGCGATTAATTTTTCCAAAGTAGATCCAAGGTATGAATCAGCGGGAGCCTCTTATCAGGAATTGATTAATGCAGCTCATGCCAAAGGGATAAAGGTTATTCAGGATGTTGTTGTGAATCATACAGGTAATTTTGGGGAAGAGAATCTGTTGCCTATGTTCAAAAAAGATCCGACTACAGCGGACACCGTAAATAACATGCTTAAAATTACGGATAAACTGCCAGCTAACTATGATACGATGACCCCTGATCAGCAATATCAGGCCAGACTCGCAATCATGAAAAATGCGGAAACCAACAATAACATGTATCATACCGAAAAAAGTCTTTCCTGGGAATCTTACACCGTACAGACAGGACAGATTGCAGGAGACGCTGTGGACTTGAATACGGAAAATCCTGTAGTGAATCAGTATCTAATTGACAGCTATAATCAGTATATTGATATGGGTGTTGATGCTTTCCGGGTCGATACTGTGAAGCATGTGAGTCGGTATATTTTTAACAAATACTTTGTTCCTGCTTGGAAAACAAGAGGGGGCTCAAACTTCTTTGTTTTTGGTGAAGTGGCTACTCGGTACAGAGATGTATGGAATAGTGGAATTCCGGCAATATCGACTCCATTCTATACATGGAAAAGCTCGAAAGCCTATCCGGGTGATGGACAAAATGACTACGCTTCCAACAAGCTGTCAGTGGAACAAGAGTGGGCAGATAACTCTACTACAGCAGGGCAGCCAACCTCGAACAATGCTTTTTTAATAGGCAATAATTATCACGCGCCTGACTATTCGATGAAATCGGGTATGGATGTTATTGATTTCCCGATGCATTGGGCATTCAAGACTGCACAGGAAGCATTCAGTATGAAGAGCGGTGATCAATATTATAACGATGCTACTTGGAATGTAACTTATGTTGACTCTCATGACTATGCACCTGACCAAGCCCCAGAGAATCAACGATTTGCAGGGACACAAGACACTTGGGCTGAGAATCTCTCGCTGATGTTCACCTTCCGGGGAATACCTGCGATCTATTATGGTTCTGAAATCGAGTTTAAAAAAGGATCAGTCATCGATGTAGGCCCGAATGCACCACTTAGCTCAACAGGGCGTGCTTACTTTGGAGATCAAATTGAGGGTAGCGTTACTGTTCAGGACTACGGTAAGTATACAAATGCTACTGGCACACTTGCCGATTCATTAAACTATCCTTTGGCAAAACATATTAGACAACTCAATTTAATCAGAAGAGCTGTTCCAGCCTTGCAAAAAGGCCAGTATTCCACAGAAAATGTATCTGGTGAATTGGCATTTAAAAGAAGATATACCGATAGCGCAAAAGGCATCGATAGCTTTGCGTTAGTTACGATCTCAGGAAATGCGACATTTACCGGAATTCCGAACGGAACTTACGTGGATGCGGTGACTGGCGATACCAAAAACGTTACTAACGGTACAGTCACTCTGGTATGCTCTGGAAAAGGAAACGCTAGAGTGTATGTATTGAACGGTAGCGGTGGAATTGGAGTAACCGGAACCTACCTGAAGTAGTATAAAGTCTTTTAGTAAAAAGAGAAGAAGCAACCTCAGTTCGGATTCTTCACCGATCTAAGGTTGCTTCTTCATATACAACTTAATCATTTAATCCTTTTCCATCCAGAATTTGCGGCATCCATTTTTCAACCCTAGATACTCGAGTTTTGGATTGCTTGGGTTCAGAAAAATGATGAAGGTATGCTCTTTGCCGCCCGGGCGTCAAGGCTTCAAAAGCATTTTTCAAGGCAGGCATTTCATCGAGTTTATTTTGAAACTCATCAGGAATGATGTAATCTGTATTCTTTTTAAATTCCACTTCCAAACCAGCTTTTTCAACTTCGATGGCTTCATAAATATATTCTTTTATGATGCTTTCTTTTTCAAGGATCTCTTGAACATTGGTGAACCGGATCTGGCGTGCAGCTTGTACATTCTCCGTTTGTTGAATCAGAATCCCATGGGTATCCTTTAACAAGACACCTTTATGAAACAGCAGTGCAATATATTCTTTAAATCCATGGATTAAGACTATGTTTTTGTTCTTAAACGTGTAACAAGGATGCATCCATTTAAAGTCCTCGGTCAACTCACAGTCAAGAACGATATTTCTCAACATCTCGTATTCTTCCTGCCACTGTTTTACTTTCCTTAGAAATCCGTCCACCTTCGGATTCGTTTTACTATTAGTCATTAAGGAACACCCTTCTTCCTCGTAATCATATTAAGATTTCTACTTACTTAGATTGTCCCTTTTGTGGCTGATCTAATTGCATAGTTTGCATACAGAGACTAGTAAAGCTAACATAATATTAGATGTCTCTTATGGAAATGGCTAGTAAAACTTATGTTAGCGAGGTATTTATGAATACAATTACCGTCGATTTAGTTGCAAGATTAATTAATGAACAATTTCCCGCGTGGTCCGATTTAGAGATTAGACCAGTAAAATTCAGCGGGAATGATAATCGAACGTTTCATTTAGGTGAGCATATGAGCGTGAGGTTACCAAGTGCAGCAGCTTATGCTCCACAAGTAGAGAAAGAGCAACAATGGTTGCCCATATTAAGTAAAGAACTCACGTTACCTATTCAAATACCATTAGTCAAAGGGGAGCCTAACGAAGAATATCCATTGCCGTGGTCTATCAATAAGTGGGTAGAGGGTGAGACATTAACGCACCAAAATATTAATGATCTTAACCAGTTTGCAAGAGATTTGGGAGCATTTTTAATAGAATTACAATCTATTGATGCTAGTGGGGGACCTTTAGCAGGAGAACATAATTTCTATAGAGGTGGATCTTTAGCTGTATATGATGAAGAGTCTAGACATGCGATTGAGCATAATAAAGATATTTTTAAAGAAGATCTATTGAGAGAAATCTGGGAATTAGCATTAGATTCTAAATGGAATTCCAAGCCGGTTTGGGTTCATGGAGATATTGCGCCAGGGAATTTACTAGTCAAAGATGGAAAGCTGTGTGCAGTCATTGATTTCGGAATCTTGGGTGTAGGCGATCCTGCTTGTGATGCGGCAATGGCATGGACCTTTTTTGATGAGGATAGTAGAAAGGTATTCAAGGATGTATTACAGATGGATGAAGAGACTTGGAATAGAGCAAGAGGATGGGCTTTATGGAAAGCGTTAATAACATATAATGGAAATCGATATTCTAACCCAAAGGTAGCGAGAGAATCTTTAAATATTATCAATTTAATAGCAGATGACTTCGAATTGTAGAAATTGCCCTACATAAAACATGTAAACTAACCCATACTAGTTCATAAGTATGATAATTTATGAACATTTAGCGACTGACAACGATTATCATATTAGAATTATTATAAATAACTTGACAGGCCTTAATTTGGTTAATTATAATAATTATAAATAGTATTCAGATATGTGATGTTTGCAGATTTGAATATTGTATCCACAAAAAAATAAAACTTAAAGGAGATTTAAATAATATGTCACTTATCGGAACAGAAGTCCTACCATTCAAAGCAAGCGCATTTCAAGATGGGAAATTCATCGATGTATCAGAAGAAAACTTTAAAGGTAAATGGAGTGTAGTTTGCTTCTACCCAGCTGACTTTACATTCGTATGCCCAACTGAACTTGAAGATCTGCAAAACCAATATGAAACCCTGAAACAATTGGGTGTTGAAGTATATTCCGTTTCCACAGATACTCACTTTACACATAAAGCATGGCATGAAAGCTCTGCAGCTATTGGCAAGGTAAAATACATTATGATCGGCGATCCTTCTCATGTGATTTCCCGTAACTTTGATGTTCTGATCGAAGCTGACGGTCTTGCTGATCGTGGTACATTCATCATTGATCCAGACGGTATTATCCAAACCGTTGAAATTAATGCTGGTGGTATTGGTCGCGATGCTAGTGCACTTGTTAACAAAATCAAAGCAGCACAATATGTACGCAATCATCCAGGTGAAGTTTGCCCAGCGAAATGGTCCGAAGGTGCAGAAACTCTTAAACCAAGTCTCGATCTTGTAGGTAAGATTTAAGGAGCGAAAGCTAAATGAAATTAGATCAAGAAATAAAAGCTCAACTAGCTCAATACCTAGAACTCTTGGAAGGCGACGTAGTACTGAAAATCAGTGCAGGCTCTGACGAAGCATCTCAAGAGATGGAAGCGCTGGTTGATGAAATTGCCAAAATGTCAGCTAGGATAACGGTAGAAAAAACCGAACTGCCTAGAACCCCAAGCTTTAGCGTAAATCGTGTGGGTGAAGATACGGGCGTAACCTTTGCGGGAACTCCGCTAGGACATGAGTTTACTTCATTAGTGTTGGCTCTATTGCAAGTTAGCGGAAGAGCGCCTAAGGTTGAGCAAAGTGTTATTGATCAGATCAAAAGCATTAATGGCGAATATAAGTTTGAAACTTATGTCAGCCTAAGCTGTCATAATTGCCCTGATGTTGTACAAGCACTGAACCTAATGAGTATCTTCAATCCTGGCATTACCCATACGATGATTGACGGCGGAGTGTTCAAAGAAGAGGTAGAACGCAAAGAAATTATGTCTGTTCCAAGCGTTTACCTTAACGGTGAATTTTTCGAAAGTGGTCGTATGACGGTTGAAGAAATTCTAGCTAAAATGGGTAGTACTGTAGACGCATCAGAGTTTGACAATAAAGCTCCTTATGATGTACTTGTTGTTGGTGGTGGCCCAGCAGGTGCAAGTGCAGCAATTTACGCAGCGCGTAAAGGAATTCGCACAGGGATTGTCGCTGAACGCTTAGGCGGACAGGTTAACGACACACTTGGAATTGAGAACTTTATCAGTGTAAATTACATTGAAGGTCCTCAGCTAGTGGCTAAACTCGAAGAGCAAGTGAAAGAGTATGGCATTGATGTGATGAAGTTACAACGTGCCACACGTTTAGATAAGAATGATTTAATTGAAGTTGAACTCGAGAACGGTGCTGTTCTAAAGAGTAAGACGGTCATTCTGTCGACAGGTGCTCGTTGGCGCAATATGGGTGTGCCTGGTGAAGCTGAATTCAAGAATAAAGGCGTAGCCTACTGCCCACACTGTGATGGTCCTTTATTTGCAGGCAAAGATGTTGCCGTTGTCGGCGGCGGTAATTCAGGGATTGAGGCAGCTATTGACCTTGCGGGTATAGTGAAGCATGTAACGGTTCTGGAATTTGCTCCAGAGCTCAAAGCAGATGCTGTACTGCAAGATCGTCTCTACAGCCTACCTAACGTTACTGTGCTTAAAAACGTGCAAACGAAAGAAATTACCGGAACTGATAAGGTAGATGGTATTTCTTATATCGATCGTGCGACAGAAGAAACTCACCATATTGAATTACAGGGTGTGTTTGTACAGATCGGTTTGGTTCCGAACACAGATTGGTTAGGTGACATGGTTGAACGTACTCGCGTTGGCGAGATCGTTGTAGATAGCCATGGTGCCACAAATGTACCAGGAGTATTTGCTGCTGGCGATTGCACTAATAGTGCTTATAAACAAATCATCATTTCGATGGGATCCGGTGCAACTGCAGCTTTAGGTGCATTTGATTATCTGATCCGCAACTAATCGATACTGTTAATTAAAGCAAGTAACCCAAAGCCCTCACTTTTCACAAGGTGGGGGCTTTTTTTGTATGCTATCCGTATGTTATGAGAGAAAAAGGGGATTTGTAAACTTTTTTGGAGGATTTTATGAGAATTCCTCGAATACATATTTCAAATATGAATTAAGCAAAATTGAGAATTTAGCACGGTTGGAAAAACCTTTTGCTGGAATGGAGACTATATTTCTGTGATTAATAATATTGAATCTTTAGACAAATTTATCGCGATTATACCTATAATAAAATTATCTATTCCGGCTGATTTATCCATAGCCATATGTGATTTGGAACGGTTTGTTGCTTATTTTCCTGGCAATACCATTAATTTAAACATTACCGAAGGACAGCTTTTAAACAAAGAAGAACCGCTTTACATAGCTATACGAGAGAATCAAGCATTAAAGTCCGATGTTCCGGCCAACTTCTATGGATTTGAGTTTACAGGTACAGCGACACCTCTTCATGATCAAAACGGTCAGGTCATTGGCGGGATTGCAGTTCAGATTCGTAGACAAAGTGAATTAAAGGCTATTGTAGAACAAATCTCAGAATCACTGACCCAAGCTAATGAGCAAATCAATAATATTTCGTATGGATCCAATTCACTTGCGGATTACTCTCAGCAACTACTTATTCAATCCCAACAAGCTGGTAGAGATGTGGAGAATACTACAGAGGTCCTATCGATTATTAAAAAGGTTGCTGACCAAACGAATTTACTCGGGCTGAATGCAGCAATAGAAGCAGCTCATGCAGGTGAGAAGGGAAGAGGGTTTGAAGTCGTAGCTAAGGAAATTCGGAAATTTTCACGGGAAACCGTTTCTTCAACTCAAAACATAAATGAAACCATGCTACAAATTAAGGGGATTACGAACCAAATGGCTAATTCGATAGAGAAGATAGCGGAGATCGGACAAGAACAGGCTGCATCTGTTCAGCATACTTCTGCATTTATTGAGGAAATAAAAATAATGTCCCAAAAGCTTAACGAGTTTGCGAATAAATTGTAGCAAGAGAATCAGTTCTTTTTTTGTTGAAACAAAAGAATATTTTAAACGTATATTTAAATTCATGGATGGTATAGTAAGATAGTAGTTGAGTAACAAACTTAGGAGGAATAAATTATGCCAACGCCGCACAATGCAGCACAAAATGGTGAAATCGCCAAAACAGTATTAATGCCAGGAGATCCGTTAAGAGCGAAGTATATCGCAGAAACCTATTTGGAGAACCCAACCCAATTTAATACGGTACGGAATATGTTTGGATATACAGGCACTTACAAAGGTAAAGAAGTGTCAGTAATGGGTTCGGGAATGGGAATGCCAAGTATCGGTATTTATTCTTATGAACTATACAAAAATTATGGTGTGGAAAACATCATTCGCATCGGTAGTGCAGGTGCCTACACAGATAAATTGAATTTATTTGATGTGGTACTGGCGGATAGTGCGTGGAGTGAATCTACATACGCCTATGTGCAAAGTGGTGTAGAAGGAGACGTGCAGCTGCCAAGTAAAGAATTGAACGAAGTCATTGAAGATGCGGCTAAACGTATTAACAAGCCACTTTTGACGGCAAGAATTCATTCAAGCGATGTATTCTATCATGAAGATAACGTGCCAGGCCACAATGAATTTTACAATGAACATGGCTGTGTATGTGTAGAAATGGAGAGCTATGCATTGTTCCATAATGCGAAAGTATTAGGTAAACAAGCAGCATGTATTCTTACTATTTCAGATTCATTAGTTACTCATGCAGTAACCACGGCAGAAGAAAGACAAAATTCTTTCAACAGCATGATGGAAGTTGCATTAGAAGCAGCGATTTCTCTTTAAGATTAAGAAGTGAAAGATAAACTAAAACATCTTTATACAGAAATTGTATAGAGGTGTTTTTTTTATTTTTATAAACTTCTAGCTGAGGATATACCCTTAGGTTCGTTATTGACAAGAAGAAAAATCCAGATCATAATAACATATGAGCACTTGTTCATATGTTATTATGATCTGGAGCTTTTGAATACCACTGCGCGCGCATACAAATACTATCTTGCTGAAGGTAAATAGGAGGTAAATCATGAAGGACAAGAAGAATAATCACAATCATCAGATTGAGCATGTAGACGGGCAACACTCTGATCACGATCACAGCGATCACAATCACTCCCATGCAGGACATGATCATTCCCATGGACCTCACGGTCATCATCATTTTGATCCTAGCGGAAACAAAAAAGGACTAATGATTGCATTAATAATTACGGTAGGAATTATGTTTTTGGAGTTTTTTGGCGGACTGATCACTAACAGCTTAGCGCTGCTATCGGATAGTGGGCATATGCTAAACGATGCAAGCTCCTTAGCATTAAGCCTAGTAGCGGTCTGGTTTGCAACTAAACCTGCATCTCCCAATAAAACATATGGATTTCATCGGTTTGAAATTCTAGCGGCACTATTGAATGGGGTCACCTTATTTGTAGTTGCTGGTTTTATCATCGTGGAGGCTTATGGCCGATTCTTCGAGCCGCCTACGGTTGCAAGTGGTTCTATGATGCTGATCGCATGTATAGGTCTTTTAGCCAATGTTGCTAGTGCTTGGTCTCTTATGAGAAAAGGAGATGTAAAGAATAACATTAACCTTCGCAGCGCTTATCTTCATGTGCTTGGCGATGCTTTAGGCTCGGTAGGGGCTATTATTGCAGGTTTAGTTATGATGATTTTTGGCTGGTATATTGCTGACCCGATTATAAGCGTACTAGTTGCTCTATTAATTCTTAGAGGTGCTTGGGGAATCATCAAACATACCGTTCATGTTCTTATGGAAGGTACACCGATTACAGTGAATCCATCTGAGGTGAAGGCAGTTCTAGAAAATATCGAGGGCGTTATAAATGTTCATGATCTTCATATTTGGACAATTACCTCGGGTCTTGATTCACTAAGCTGCCATCTCTTAATCAAAGATCAGGAAGATGATCAACGTATTTTGCAGCAAGCCATTCAGTTAATAGCGGAACGCTTCAAAATCCAACATACTACTATTCAAATTGAGACATCGGTGATATCCCATGAAGTGATGAAAGTCTAATTATATTTTATATTTTGAATAGATTAGGGGGGCTATAGTATAATAAAACTATATGGAAAGGAGTGATTGGTGCATGGAAGATCATACGCACGAGCACGAATCATGTAGCACGGGTGAACGAAAAAGTCATCACTCTGAGAAGACTAAAAAGAACCTGGTTAGCCGACTCAATAGAATTGAAGGACAAGTAAGAGGGCTAAAGGGATTAATTGAGAAGGACACCTATTGTGATGATGTGCTGCATCAAATCTCTTCGGTCCAATCTGCTTTGAACGGCGTAGGAAAGCTTTTGTTAGAACATCATATGAAGAGCTGTGTCGTAGAACGAATTCAAGATGGTGAAAATGAAGTGTTAGATGAGTTATTAATTACCATCAATAAATTAATTAAATAATTGATAATAGAAAGGATTCGTTGGAATCCTTTTTTATTTAGATTCATGTATAGTATAGGGGGGTATACTAATGTTGTTAGAAAATATACTGAAGGAGGACGACCCATATGAACGTAGAGGTATTTACAACACCGACTTGTGAGGATTGCAGAAATTTTAAAAAGTTCTTAAGTGAGCATCATATTCCATTTACTGAATTTAATATTGCAGATCATCCTGACCATGCAGATACGTTATTTAATCGAACTGGAAAAAGATTGGTTCCTACCATTTTCATTAACAATCAGGTATTCTTCGGATTTGTGTTCAATCGTCAAGAAATTGAGAAACAGCTGCTTGTCTAATGTTCAGTTCGGACAATTTCTCTGAGCATGATAAGTTAGCTCACGATTGGGTATATATAGAGTAGGGGACTATACTAAATTACATCTTGAGAGGAGCTATTATGATGTCACATCAAAACTACAAAGCGTGTATTGAAGAATGTTTAAAATGTATGGTGGCTTGTAATCACTGTTACTCATCTTGCTTGGAGGAAGATCATGTTGGAATGATGAAGGAGTGCATTCGCCTGGATCGTGAATGTGCGGAAATATGCGGATTCACTGCACATGCCCTGTCGATGAACAGTAAATATGCCAAGGCCTTATGTTTAGCTTGTGCAGAGGCTTGTGAAGCCTGCGGCAACGAATGTAAAAAGCATGACCATGATCATTGCCAGCAATGTGCAGAAGCATGTTTTGCCTGTGCAAAAATCTGCCGTGAAATGGCCGCTTAACTCAGTAGGACTCTCTTCAGAGAGGACGGATTCATGAAGGAGTTTTCTCAGAAACAGGATTTCTGTTACTGAGAAAACTCCTTTTTAAGTATTTAGAGTATAGCTTGTCGCTTGACATAATATAGGGTAGGGGGGTATACTAATGTCAAGAAGAGGATGATGCAAACAATGGAAATCATCACAAAAGTGGAAGAGGTGTTTATATAATGACTACTGCTGCGGCGGGACAATCACAAACTTCATTACAAATCACAGGGATGACTTGTGCTGCTTGTGCAAACCGCATAGAAAAAGGCTTGAACAAGTTAGAAGGTGTAACAGAAGCCAACGTAAACTTTGCAATGGAAAGGGCTACAGTGACTTATGATCCGAACATAGTGGACGTAAGTAAGATGGAAGCAAGTATTCAGAAGCTAGGGTATAGCACGGCTAAAGAAGCTGTAGATTTACAGCTTGTAGGTATGACATGCGCTGCTTGTGCATTGAAAATTGAAAAGACTCTGAATAAACTGCCTGGCGTAAGCACCGCTAGTGTGAACTTTGCGATGGAAACAGCACATGTCGAATATAATCCCGTTGAAGTTTCTGTATCTGACATGCAGAAGCGGGTGGAGAAGCTTGGATACAAGGCTGTTCCCAAACAAGAGCAAGGTGACCCAGCGGAACAGCGACAACAAGATTTATCCAAGCAAAAACGTAAACTACTGATCTCCGCGATTCTATCGTTTCCACTGCTGTGGGCGATGGTGAGCCACTTTTCCTTCACTTCGTGGATATGGCTGCCTGATCTTTTTATGAATCCATGGTTCCAATTGATTTTGGCAACACCAGTTCAATTTTATATTGGTAAACAATTTTACATCGGTGCTTATAAAGCACTTCGTAACGGCAGTGCGAACATGGATGTTCTAGTTTCACTTGGGACCTCAGCGGCCTTTTTTTATAGCCTTTATTTAACTATTGTTTGGGCTGTCGATGGTGGGAGTGCGCATCATGGACCAGAAATGTATTATGAAACGAGTGCAGTATTGATTACTCTGGTTCTAATGGGAAAATTGTTCGAATCCTTGGCAAAAGGACGGACCTCGGAAGCTATTAAATCCTTGATGGGACTGCAAGCCAAGACTGCTTTAGTTGTCCGTGACGGTGAAGAATTAAGCATTCCGGTAGAGGAAGTTATTACTGGTGATATAGTACTTGTTCGTCCAGGGAATAAAGTACCTGTAGATGGTGAAGTTCTGGAAGGGATCTCTTCGGTAGATGAATCCATGCTGACCGGAGAAAGCCTCCCTGTTGAAAAGAAAGCCGGAGATTCCGTCATTGGAGCGACGATTAATAAAAACGGTATGCTTCGAATTAAGGCAACAAAAGTAGGTAAGGAAACTGCTCTTGCGCAGATCATCAAAGTGGTAGAAGAAGCGCAAGGTTCAAAAGCTCCTATTCAACGGGTTGCTGACGTCATCTCCGGTATCTTTGTTCCTATCGTTGTTGGGATTGCCGTTATTGCATTTTTAGTGTGGTACTTCATCGTAACACCGGGTGATTTTGCAGGAGCTTTGGAAAAAGCAATCGCCATTCTGGTTATCGCTTGCCCTTGTGCTTTGGGTCTGGCTACGCCAACCTCCATTATGGCTGGTTCCGGACGTGCAGCTGAACTGGGAATCCTGTTCAAAGGCGGAGAGCATTTAGAGCAAACACATAAAATTGATACGATTATCTTGGATAAAACAGGCACAGTAACAAAGGGCAAACCTGAGCTTACCGATATTTTGGTCGAAGGCAACGAGACAGAATTTCTTAGACTGGTGGGTGCAGCCGAGAAGAATTCAGAACATCCACTTGCAGAAGCTATTGTCGCAGGCATCTTGGAAAGAAATATTGAATTGCCAGGGACAGAATCTTTTGAAGCTATACCGGGTTTTGGGATCAAGGCTGTCGTGGAAGGTAAAGAGCTGTTAATTGGTACTCGGCGTCTCATGGACAAATACGGTGTAGAGGCAAGTCATGCTTATAACATCATGTCTACTTTAGAAGAATCCGGTAAAACAGCAATGCTTGTTGCTATAAATAAAGGGTACGTAGGTATGGTAGCCGTTGCGGATACCATTAAAGAAACCTCTCAGGCTGCTGTCAGTCGCTTGAAAGGAATGGGAATCCAGGTCATCATGATTACCGGAGATAACGAACGTACGGCAAAGGCGATCGCTGCCCAAGTTGGCATTGATCATGTACGCGCTGAAGTGCTTCCAGAAGGAAAAGCGGAGGAAGTGAAAAAATTACAAGCGCAAGGAAAGATAGTAGCTATGGTCGGCGATGGTATTAATGATGCTCCAGCTCTAGCTACTGCAGATATTGGGATGGCAATCGGTACCGGTACGGATGTGGCTATGGAAGCTGCAGATGTTACTTTAATGCGAGGCGATCTATCCAGTATCCCTGATGCCATCTACATGAGCCGTAAAACGATGACTAATATTAAACAAAATTTATTCTGGGCACTTGGATACAACTCCCTTGGGATTCCAATCGCAGCACTTGGTTTCTTGGCTCCATGGGTAGCGGGTGCAGCAATGGCGCTCAGTTCGGTTTCCGTTGTACTTAACGCGCTTCGTCTACAACGTGTGAAGATCCGTAACTAAATCGCTTGAGGAATGGAGACGGAGATTAGGATATGGGAGAGATAACGAAAATCGCAGTTGCGCCTCCAATTCAAGTGGGAGGAAGCCTGTTCACACCAGAGCAGCTTGCTACAATTGGAGCTATTGTAGGGACAAATGCAAGAATTGAAATGACATCTTTTAAACAGCTATATTTGGAGGTACCTCTGGAACATCGTGAAGAGATTGTGGAACAACTTGAGCGTACGGGCTTGGAAGTATATCCAGCGGGTTTTGTCACGAAAAGCCTGATTGCTTGTAATTTTTGTAAAGGGGCTGAGGAAGCAGGTCTGGCAGTTGCACAGAAATTAAATCAGTCCATCGCAGGGATTGAAACACCTATGCCACTGAAAATTGGTTATGCGGGCTGTGCACTCGGAACAAGCGAGCCTTTGTTGAAAGACATTAGTGTTGTCAAAATGCGTAATACCTATGAGGTTTTTATTGGAGGAGAACCTAAAGGACTTAAGACTTCAATCGCACAATCTCTTAGATCAGGGCTAAGTGAAGATCAACTCATTCCAGTGATTTTGTCATTGATTAACTACTATAAAGCCAACGCCAAAGGCAAAGAGAAATTCAGAAAATTCATTGACCGGACAACGATAGAATTGCTGCAACAAGTTGTTACAGTGTAGGGTAAGGTTATAATTTTAAGAGGGGCTTCCTTTACAGGAGCTCCTCTTTTTTGTGTGATCTAAGAATAATGTACAAAATGCAAAGTTTGTAAAATTAATAAACTATTTAAGTAAATAAAGTGTTAAAATTTATAAAAATAATACCTTTATTATCAAGATAAATAGATGCCATAGGGGATGGCATGGAAGATGCGATGATCATTATATAAACAGAATGAGAGGGAAGTTGACCAAATTATGATCAATCTTAGTTCAGAACGAAAACAGCAAGTTAGCTATATTGGGATTACTGAGGCTGATTTAAATGTATTAAAAAGTAAGGAGAAAGAATTCAAGCAAATCGTAAGCTCCCTTGTAGATGAATTGTATAAGCAGATGATAGAGGAACCTGAGCTACTCCACATCATTGAACAGCACAGTACGCTTGATCGATTAAAGGAAACGCAGCAGTGGTATTTTTTATCCATGGCTTCGGGTGTGATTGATGAAGCATTTATTGAAAGACGACTGCTTATAGGCAAAATTCACTCGCGTATTGGTCTGACAACGAATTGGTATTTGGGCACTTACATATTATATTTGGATCTCGCTACAGCTTATTTTGAACGGATATTACCGACTGATTGGAAACCCGTCATTCATGCATTAACCAAGATGTTTAATCTGGATTCACAGTTGGTTCTTGAAGCCTACGAAGTCGATGAAAAAGCAAAAATAGAAAATTTATTGGAAAAGCAAAACCACTTGCTTACAGGTGTTAGTTCTGCGGTTCAAGAATTAGTATCCTTAATGGTTCAACTGAAAGATAGCAGTGAATCCATCGAGGAATTAGCTAGTAAGAATGCTGATTATCAAGAGAAAACACATCAAACTGTGTTATATCTCGACAAAGAGGTAGAGTCTATTCATCAAGTGGGTACAATGATTAGGGAAGTAGCTGATCATACGCACCTTTTGGGCTTAAACGCAGCCATTGAAGCGGCAAGAGCAGGGGAGTACGGTAGAGGCTTTGAAGTCGTCGCGAATGAAGTACGCAAGTTAGCGCGTCGCTCAAAAGATTCAATAGGGACGATTGATGAGAAGCTGAATAATATCAACTCCACACTGTCCAAGGTAAAAAAAGAATCGGAACACAATTCCATGTATTCCAGAGATCAGGTGAAGGGCTCTCAAGAACTAGCTTCCTTCGTGAATCTGATTGAAAAAGTGACCGTCGAGTTAGAAAACTTGAAATAATCAAGAATGTCTTATATTGCGGATCGAGTGTTAAGTACTCATTTCTGGTACAAGGAGCGATGAGTGTGCCTGTAGATCATCATGAACAAGATGCAGAAAATTCATCTAGAAAGATTGTGGCAGGTTTATTCATATCGCTGGATGGAGTGGTAGACTCACTTGAAGCCTCACCTAAGAAGTGGGGGAGCAATGAAATGAATGAGACGATTGCTGCGGGTGTTGCACAGGCGGATACGGTACTGCTTGGACCACGTACTTACAAGATGTTAGCCCAGTTCTGGCAGCATCAGAGTGACAATCTACCCATGGCAAGATTCCTGAACCATTCTGACAAATATCTGGTCTCCAGTACGATTACGGAGGACATGCTCGAATGGCAACCTGCAAGCCTGATCAAGGGCAAGCTCTTTGAGGAAATAATGAAGCTAAAGCAACAGCCTGGAAAGAACATTCAGATCCCTGGTAGTCCGAAATTAGTCAGATCCCTATTACAAAATGGATTGTTAGATGAGCTTAGGCTTAATATCTGTCCCGTAGTCGTTGGTTCTGGCATGCGTCTTTTTGACGAGATCACGAATCAAGTCCCACTTCATCTTGTGGACTCAAAAGCTTACAGTAACGGTGTAGTAGGCTTAACGTATCGCATATAATCTTTGAAATGAAACACTCCTTCAGAATATTCTGAGGAGTGTTTTTTTGTTTAACAGTGTGGTTTAGACGTCGGCTTTGGAAACACCGTTTAAGCTGGGAACATAATCGGCAGCTTTATCGATGTTTACCATCTGAGCCGCTTCATTAAAGTTATTGTTATTCTGTGCATTGTTTTTCTTACTTGGTTGATGTTTGCCTGGTTCACCTTTGGGACTGGCGTTATTTTTTGGCATGACATTCACCTCCATATTCTCCCCATAGTATGAGAAGGTAGTTTGAATTTTATGCCAGACAAGGAGGTGATGGGGTGCACGCGTTGTTTATAGATGAAGGAATATCATGCATAAAAGTATATTATTCCCTATTGAAATCATTTAAAATGGCAGAGAATACATGGCTCGAATTACAAATATGTATAATTTTGTTCTTCCGGGAGATTCAAATGAGAGTGAAACCCGTTATTTTTTCATTTCAGGGCTACTTTGCAGTTTTTGCTTTCTTATCATTCATTTTGTGGGGATCATCATATCAGCATATGGGCTTGTCTGGCATCAAAGAACGTGTAGCGAGTTTAGAAGGAAAATGTACGTTTAACTCGGAGAAGGGTAAAGGGTTGGAGGTTATTATTTATTTACCGACAACGACTTTTGTGGAGAAGAAAAATAGAGGAGGCGATGACGATGATACGTATCTTGTTGGTTGATGATCATCCTTCAGTTGGAGAAGGAACCAAGAATATGATTGAGCAGGATGCTGATATGGAGGTAACCTTTGTTTTGTCAGCGATGGAAGCTTTCGATATGCTGGAGCAGCAAGGATTTGATGTGATATTATGCGATCTTAATATGCCTACAATTAGCGGACTCGAATTCACCAAAAGAGCCGTTCAGCGTGATCTCGAATCTAAAGTGGTGATTTATACCGGATATGAAATCAGTGCACATTATAACCTGTTGATGGAGTCAGGGGTTACAGGATTTATCTCTAAGACAGCTTCCAGAGAACAGCTGTTAAATACCATTCGTTGCGCACTAAGAAATGAGGCTGTCATTCCAGTTTCTTTACTAAAGCAGCTGCGCAGAAGTGATATCAAGATATCCAATAACCGGGATAATCAGTTCATTCAAGAAGTATCTATTAATCAAAAAGAACAAGAAATACTCCAGGAAGTTGCCAGTGGAAAAAGTAACAAAGACATAGCCAGCAAGCTCTTAATGTCACAAAGGACAGTGGAGTATAATCTGACGAGAATCTTCGAGAAGCTGAGTGTGCATTCGAGATCAGAAGCTATCGTAGAGGGAAAACGGCTGGGACTTGTTAGAACGGAGCAATTTTGAGCTGGACAAATACATAGTCTTGTAAATTTACAAGTTCGAAGATATGAAGGAGAGATCTCATAATGATCGACATGGACAAAATATATTTGATTACAGATATCCCCGGTTATTCACCACAAATTAGTCGTCTTTTATCCATGATGAACTATGCCAGACACACAACACTACAAGCCGTTGCAGGTCTAACAGTGGAACAATTGGACTACTTATTGGACCCAGAGAGCAACTCCATTGGAGCGTTATTATCACACTACGCTGCGGTAGAATATGCGTATCAAGTGGCAACGTTTGAGGGAAGAGATTTGTCTGAGGAAGAATTAACAATATGGGGGCCAGCGTTAAGCTTAGGAGACGAAGGGCGAGCGATGATTAAAGGGAATGATCTTAACTATTATTTAGACCGTTTAAATGAAGTAAGAGAAAGAACGTATGCATTGTTCGCAACCGTTGATGATGACTGGTTATATACAGAAGAGGAATTCTGGCATCACAAACAGGCGAACTACTATTTCATGTGGTTTCATGTATTCGAAGATGAAATTAATCACAGAGGCCAAATTAGATTGATACGAAAAAGAGCGCTAGCTTAAAGAAAGGGGAACATGAATGGAGTTATCTTAGCAGGGCTAATCTTTGATATCGTCTATTACACAGGTAAAGAAATTGGGCGAATGGACTATTATATGACTCACTAAATCCTTATAAAATGTGCCTAACAGAAAAAGGCGAATTCGACTCCATGCTGAGTGAGAATTCGCCTTTTTCTATGACTTGACCTAAAAATAAACGGAGGAGAGTTACGAAGGGGGAATTTGGAACAGTAGGAGCGGTAGCGACCGTCTTTGTCTCCGAATTTCATCCGCTAAGCGGTACAATTCAGGAAATTTGGATACAACAGCGGCCGGAAGTCCAAAAGTTCTCCGTAGTTACCACTCCCTCCTTAAATGTATTGTCTCAAGATGAGGAGGTTCTTCAGTTCATTATCAGTTCACATAAATTTGTTAGGATAGGCAACATCAAAGGAAGAGATAAAGAGCGTGACCCAGGAGAGGAAGAGATCGGAATGAACATATTAGAGGTTAAGAATGTTAAAAAATCGTATACTTTGTATGGTAAGGAAAAGGTTCCAGTACTCCATGATGTGAATTTAAGCTTTGAGACAGGTGAATTTGTCTCCATCCTCGGTGAGTCTGGTTGCGGCAAGTCCACACTAATGAATATCATTGGTGGAATGGACTCTGATTATGAGGGCGATGTCCTTGTTCGCGGGAAGAACCTAAGCAAGATGACCGAAAAGGAAATGGATGACTATCGCAAAAACAACATCGGCTTCGTATTTCAAAACTTCAATCTGATTCCACACTTATCAGTCTTGGAAAATGTTACGGTTGCGATGCAGATGACGAATACAAGCGAGAAGGAACGTAATAAGCGTGCTATAGAGATTTTGACTGAGGTAGGATTAAAGGATCATCTGAAAAAACGTCCGAATCAACTGTCCGGTGGACAGAAGCAACGGGTATCCATTGCACGCGCATTGTCGAACAATCCAGATATTATACTGGCAGATGAACCTACGGGTGCGTTGGATAAGGATACAGGTGATCAAATTTTAGTTTTGTTGGACAGCATAGCGAAAAGAGGAATCTTGGTCATTACCGTGACCCACTCGCAGAAAGTAGCTGATTACGGTAGCCGTATCGTTAAGCTTGAAGAGGGATTGGTAAAAGACGATATTCATTTGAAGGAACGTTCCATGGCTACCTACGATGGGGGAGAGGGTTCGGCCCGAAACCTCAGCTTAATGGCTTCTTTCAAAATGGCTCTTCAAAATATGAAGCTTAACGCCAAACGTAATGTATTGGTAGCATTGGGTGGATCGATAGGTATTTTAAGTGTACTCTTGATGCTTTCCTTAGGAAATGGGATTACGAGCTATATTAATAATGAAATAAATTCAAGTATGGACCCTTTACTGGTGGATATTACTAAGCCAAATCCAGAAGCCAAGGACATGAAGGGCCCAGAAGCGATGATGTTACCCGGCGTTACGTTTACAAAGGCCGATGTTGAAACGATTCGTAACCTTCCAAATGTAGATCATGTAGAGACCATAACAACCATTACAGGCAAATCTACCACGGTTTTTGGGGAACAAACGAGTAGTCTTACACAATTAACCACCTTAAACGATACGTTTGATAAAGCGACGATTAAAGCAGGGGCTTTACCGAAAGAAAATGAAGTATTATTACCAACGAAAATAGCGAGTCAATTAAGTGGAAGTGACCAACCAAATGCTATGGTAGGGAAGTCTATTCATCTGTATATTAATGAAATGGATGCTCAACATAAACCGATAACGTTGGAAAAAGAAATCACGGTCTCTGGTGTTTATGAAGCCACTGATCCAAGAGCGCAAATGTCACCAACAGGATATATTCCAACACAGACACTGGAGCAAATGTATACTGATAAAGGGATTACCATTGGCCCGATTCAGGTTAATGCTTTTGCAACGGATATGAAATATGTGAATGATATTAATAAAGCGGCTGTTGATGCGGGCTTCTCGGGCTCCCAAACGGCAAAAATCATGGAGCGTATCACGACTTATGTGGATATGGCTACGATCGTTCTATCTGGTATTGCAGGGATTTCGCTCATCGTATCAGGGATTATGATATTGGTTGTACTTTACATTAGTGTAGTGGAACGGACGAAAGAAATTGGGATCCTTCGTGCGATTGGAGCAAGAAAGAAAGATATCAAGCGAATATTCTTTTCCGAATCCGCATTATTGGGTATATTTAGTGGTGTCTTCGCAATAATCTTTGCAGCTATTATTAGCTTTGGTTTAAATATACTTCTGGAAAATGCTTTTGGCGTAAAGCTTATTAACTTATCTGGATCTTATATCGTATTCGGATTAGTTGTAAGTACAGGGATTAGTATTGTCGCTGGTTTGATGCCTTCATCGAAGGCTGCCAAGCTCGATCCAATGGAATCTCTGCGATACGAATAAATACAATGTTGGAAAGGAAATTGATGTATGAGCACAATTCTAGTGGTTGATGATGATTCCCATATCCGCAAATTAATACGATTATATCTTGAAAAAGATCAGTTTTCCGTAGTGGAAGCGGAAGATGGTCAAATAGCATTAGACATTCTAGCTCATACAAAAATTGATTTAGCGATTGTGGATGTGATGATGCCGCATATCGATGGTATTGAACTGACAGAAGATATTCGATCTTATATTGATATGCCGATCCTAATGGTTACAGCCAAAGGAGAGTCTAAAGATAAAGTCAGAGGATTTAATGCGGGGTCAGACGATTATTTAGTAAAGCCGTTTGATCCCATTGAATTGGTACTGCGTGTGAAATCTTTATTAAAGAGATATCATGTAACCCCTTCGAATGTTATTCAACTAGGGGGAGTAACAATTGATCTAGGGAATTTAACAGTCGCTAATGCCGATCAAATGGTTGAATTGAAAAAGAAGGAATGTGAATTGCTATTTGCTTTGGCGGGTTCGCCAAGGCAAATATTCACCCGCACTCAGCTAATAGAGAATATATGGGGAATGGATTATGAAGGCGATGAGCGGACGGTTGATGTGCATATCAAACGCTTGAGAGAACGTCTTGAACCCATCCCGCAGTTCATCATTTCTACAGTAAGAGGACTTGGTTATCGTCTGGAGCTAGCCTAGATGGTGAGAAAAAGTCTGCGTCTTCGCATCGTCGTTACGTTCATTGGTATTGTTTTAGTCAGTTTAATTATATCCTTTTTTCTTTTTATGCAGTTTTCAGAAAAAAATAATACCCCAAACCATATGTTTATTAATATTGCTAAAGATATAGCAAAGGTGACAAATCTAATAGATGATCCGGAAAAAGTAAACGCATTTGCAGATCTGCTTAATCGATTTGGTATAGATATAGCGGTTGTTAATGAGCCAAGTGAATCTGTTTTTTCTTTAGACAAGGAGAAAGTTGCTATCTTATTCAATTCCAACACAACCGATGCGGTCTTTCTATCGGGTAGGGGTGGACTTGCTATCGTAGGGGTTCCTAAGATAGATGATGGAAAAGGTGCTTTCATTATTAAGATTGATTTTTCATCGATTGTAAGAGGCTTGAGAATTACGCTTCTGTTTACACTGTTAGCTGTACTAATTATCGGAAGCTTGCTTATCTTGTTCATGTCCAGGTATATTGTGAAGCCTATTAAGAAGCTAACTGTTGCAGCGAAGGAAATGGCGTCAGGCAATTTATCTGTCCGATTGACTTATCGTAATAAAGATGAATTTGGTGAACTGATGGAGAGCTTTAATCGTATGGCAAGTGAGCTGCAGAAAATGGACTCAGTTCGTGATGATTTTGTCAGCAATGTTTCTCATGAAATGCAGTCGCCACTTACATCGATTAGAGGATTTACAAGAGCGCTGCAAGACGGTGTCATTCCATTAGAAGAGCAAAAAGAGCATCTGGATATTATCTATGAGGAAACCTTACGCCTATCTAGGCTTAGTGATAATCTGCTCCGATTAGCCTCACTCGATTCGGAACACCATCCGGTTAATTTCACCACATTCCAATTAGACGAACAATTAAGAAGAACGATCGTATTAGCGGAACCACAGTGGGCACGGAAAGACATTATGATTGAATTGGATTTATTGCCTTGCGAGATCACGGTGGATAAAGATTTATTTGATCAGGTCTGGCAGAACTTAATAAATAATGCTATAAAATATACGGGGCAAGACGGTACAATTCATGTTGAAATTGAGATGAACGCGCAATTTGTGAAGGTATATATCAAAGATTCTGGTAAAGGCATTCCTGAGGAAGCACTTCCGCTTATCTTTGATCGATTTTATATGGTGGAGAAAGCGCGTAGCAGCGCTCTTAAAGGGAATGGACTTGGACTTTCCATTGTGATGAAGATTCTGAAAATACATGATTGTAATATTGATGTGGAGAGTAAAGTTGGAGAAGGAACCCAGTTTGTTGTAACGATTCCTAGAACCTAAACCATATATTAAATAAGTCCATAGAAATAGATAAGGCTGATAGTTCTCGCGAGAGAGCTGACGGTCTTTTTTCATAAATATGATCTGACAGATTTACACGTAATATTAAGTCATATGAATAGTTAACGGACTGAATCAAAATATAAACTCTGAGAACAATTAAAAGAAGCGAGTACATAAAAGTCTTGCTTCTAAATGTCTAGTTCATTACAATATAAGTATTCGCTTATATAAGTGTTGGAAGGAGGAGAAGTAGGGATGCAGTCACTGACGGATATTGCAGATGATTTGAAGCTCTTAGGAGATAAGACGCGACTGGCCATGCTTTCACTTTTGAAAGAACGGGAATGGTGCGTGTGTGAATTCCTTGATATTTTTGATATATCCCAGCCGGCGATCAGTCAGCATCTACGGAAATTGAAGAATCGAGGGATCGTGAAAGAAAGCAAACGAGGGCAGTGGGTGCATTATTCATTAAATGTCGAGGATAAACCGCATCTTAGGGCTGTTCTTCAACAAATGCCCAGCTCAGCCGCGATATTGGCTAGTTTGAATAAAGAAGTTAAAGCACCGTGCTGCGACTAAAATATAGTTGTAGTTTTTTAGACTGTATATAACTATATAGTTATATGGTGATATAGGATTTATTCGTAGATTATAGGAGTGTTGAGAAAGTGGTCATTCTAGCCATACTTATTTTTATGGTAACTTTAATTTTTGTAATCTGGCAGCCTCGAAATTTATCGATTGGATGGTCAGCCTGCGGCGGAGCGATCATTGCTTTACTAGCTGGGGTAGTTAGCTTTAATGATGTCCTGGATGTAACACAGATGGTGTGGAATGCGACGTTGGCGTTTGTTGCAATCATCTTAATTTCCTTAATTTTAGACAGTATTGGATTTTTTGAATGGGCTGCGTTACATATGGCGCGAGCAGCACGGGGGAACGGAACACGAATGTTTGTCTATGTCATCGTTCTTGGTGCGTTGGTTTCTGCCTTTTTTGCAAATGATGGAGCGGCGCTAATACTTACCCCTATTGTACTTGCTATGGTTAGAGCGCTGAATTTTGATGAGAAAAAAGTATTTCCATTCATTATTGCTAGCGGCTTTATTGCGGACACCACTTCATTGCCGCTTGTGGTTAGCAATCTTGTGAATATCGTATCGGCTGACTTTTTTGGAATTACCTTTATGGAGTATGCGGGGAAAATGATTGTACCTACGTTATTCTCATTGATAGCGAGTATCGTGGTGCTTTATTTCTTTTTTCGCAAAAGTATTCCGAAGCGATTTAATGATTCCGAGCTAAAAGATCCGCAAGAGGCTATTAAAGATAAGAAGATGTTCCGATTATCATGGATTGTACTGGCTATTCTTTTAATAGGGTATTTCGTTAGTGGATTCTTGAAGATACCGGTATCAGTAGTTGTGGGAATCATTGCAATTTTGTTCATGCTCCTCGCGAGAAGAAGCCCTTCCGTCAAGGTGAAAGAAGTGCTTACAGGAGCACCTTGGGCGATTGTGTTCTTCTCCATTGGAATGTATGTTGTGGTATATGGACTTCGGAATGCGGGTCTAACTGATCTACTCGCTAAGGCGATAGGAATGATTGCTGATCAGGGTCTATTCGCTGCAACTATGGGTATGGGGTTCATTGCTGCATTGATCTCATCATTGATGAATAATCTGCCTACTGTAATGATTGACGCACTCGCAATTGATGCAACGCATACAACCGGAGTTATTAAAGAGGCATTAATATATGCGAATGTTATAGGTTCAGACTTAGGCCCTAAAATCACCCCGATTGGCTCACTAGCAACGCTGTTGTGGCTCCATGTGCTTTCGGCCAAAGGTGTGAAGATATCCTGGGGAACGTATTTTAAGACAGGCATTATATTAACTATCCCAACGTTGTTTATTACACTTTTAGGTCTTTATCTGTGGTTGTTGATTACTTAATTTGAAAAGGGGAAGATCAGGATGAACAAGAAAACGATTTATTTTTTATGTACAGGAAACTCTTGCCGGAGTCAGATGGCTGAGGGCTGGGCGAAGCAATATTTAGGGGGAGAATGGAACGTGTACAGCGCTGGAATTGAAGCCCATGGTCTAAATCCAAAAGCTGTACAAGCTATGAGCGAAGTAGGCATAGATATCACTGGACAGACCTCGGATATGATTGATTCTAATCTGCTGAATAATGCTGATTTAGTCATTACGTTATGTGGGGACGCTGCGGATAAATGTCCAATGACGCCTCCGAAGGTCAAACGGGAACACTGGGGCTTCGATGATCCGGCAAAAGCGCAAGGGACCGATGAAGAGAAGTGGGCAGTGTTCCAGCGTGTGCGTGACCAGATTGAGGAAAGAATCAAACGATTTGCGGAGACCGGCGAATAGTACCAGGTAAAGCATCCTATTCTTTTAAAAATATAAGAAAGTATAAGTTTCACACTACACCTTATCCTTATATTTCTCGCAAAAACGCTTACCGTCCTTTAGGGACGTCGGAGGCGTTTTTGCTTGTCTTAGGATATTTCACAGCGGGCCATTTCACTTTCCTTAAGGCGTTCATTACCTCTGGTCCAACGTTCAGGTTACTTTGAACCAATTCATGGGGAGTGAGAGCCATCCATTGATTCAGAGAAACGTCGGCAAAACGATCGCTTTTGAACATTTCAAGGAACCATAAGGAGTCGTCGCCTGTATTCTGAATATAATGTCCAAACGCAAAAGGAACATATCCTACATCGCCCGCTCTGTAGTTGAAGGTGCGTGCTACACCATTTCCAGCGAATACGGTCATGCGTCCTTTTCCGGTAAGATAATACTGCCATTCATCGTTATTTGGATGCCAGTGCAGCTCTCTCATCCCTCCGGGTTCAATTTCTACCAATGCGGCAGCTACGGTTTTGGAGATGGGAAAGTTACTGGAATCGACTATTCTGACGCTCCCGCCGGGAGTCTTCAGCGGAGGTTGAGCTAATAAAGAATGTTTAAAGGTTTGTGGGATCTCTCCGTATGGAGATTCTACCTTTTGACTTTGCAATGAACCCGGAACCTGATCCTGATAAATATAGACCTGTTCGGTGGGAATAGAGTCAAATGCAGCGGCAGGCACCCCAAAGTTAGCCGAAAGAACTTCTTTAGGAGTATGGGCAAACCAATCGGAAATGGACAAGGTGTTTAGATCAGAGAAACTTCCATCGTCGAATACAAGCAGAAACTCACAGCCTTCTTCAAGACCTTGTATAGAGTGGGGAATACCTGGCGGAAAATACCATAGATCACCTGGCCCCACATCTGCTATGAAGTTTCGACCATTTTGATCTACGGCAGTAATTCGAGCTCGACCTAGCAGCATATAAGACCATTCCGCTTGCTGATGCCAGTGGAGTTCACGAACTCCACCGGGGGTTAGGCTCATGTTGACGCCAGCTAGTGTAGTGGCGATGGGGAGGTCTCTGACCGTCACCTCTCTCGACCAGCCACCATGATTAAGCTGCATATGTGCATCGGAGAAAGAGAATTTTAAATTGGGGACGAGACCGGCATCGGTCACGGGAGGGACAAACATGTCGGGATTCTCCAAATCCCGCATTATATCACGTGGTCCTTTATCTAATCCCCCTGCGCCATCGCTTCGAATGGGCTGAGGGATATTTGTCTTTCTTGGCGAATCCTGTCCATCTGCAGTCATCCATCGCACTCCTTTCATGATTCTAAATAACTCAATGAAAATATATGCGGAATCCTGTCTTATATGATGAATAACAGAAGTGGAACAAGTTGACATGCGCAAGGGGATCATTGATTATTACTAATAGAGGCTTTGTTCTAGACGGAGTAGAGAGGGAGAGGGGTTTGAGATGAATCACATTAAGGAGTCCTTACAACGATTAGGGAGAATAAGAGCTTATGTCATAGGTCTATTGGTAATTATGTTCGCCGCGGGTTCCGCGGTTACACCTACATCGGTGTCGGCGGCTGTTCAGTTAGGGACTCAGGTAATGCCACTGTCATATGGGGGGTATTACGTCCTTTTTCCAGGTAAACTCGCTCCTTATTTTAAATCAGGTAAATTAATGGTGCCGATTCGGGCTTTCTCGAGTGCGATTGGTGCAGATTTGCTCTATGACGCATTAACGAACAGCGTTACGGTTTCACTACTGAATCGCTCTGTAGGGAAGATTAAAGCAGGGCAGCTAGAGGCAGAATTCAATGGGGAGACAGAAGATTCATTAGGGATCGCCCCAGAGATCAAGGACGGAATCCTGTTTGTTCCAGCATCCCCTATTCTAGAGGGGTTAAAGACATTTCGCTGGGAAACTCAGTTCAATAACGTGAATAAATTAACCCTTGGCATTGGCGCCAGAAAAGGGGAGGAATGGGCAAAGCCTGAGGCGGATCGAGCGCTTGCCCCTTACCCAGTGGAAACAACAGCACATCCATATCCTTTATATCCGTTTAAGCTAACACAGACTCAATCTGGGAAAGAATACAGACTAACCTTAGGCGTGCAAAATACCTCTGGTTTTGTTATCCCTAAAGGTAATGCGGAACTGGAGCTGGTGAGTGTGGACAGTAAAGGGAACTCTTACTACCAAACGTTAAAAGGACCTGACTCTTTAACCTCCAAGGCGGCATTATTATCATTTTCCGTTTCCATTCCTACAGAGGCTGAATACGTCATTTTCAGATCACGTACATTGAGAGCGGAATAAGTATCATAGGTGTTCTAACAAGATATACAGAGAGCAGGTTAAGAAATAGATGACAGGTAACGAAGGGCAGCACTATCGCTTCAGTGAAGCACCCATTTGGGAATTGCAGCGGGCTTATTATGAAGAACAGGGATTAAAGGCTTGGAATAATGATCAGGTTCCGCAGTATATTACGAGTAATCCTATGATTGCGACAGCATATGCGGAAATGATCTTCGGATTCCTGCAAGATCGGGCTGGACAAGGACATCTCTCTGAAACAGTCACTATACTGGAATTGGGAGCTGGGGCGGGTCGGTTAGCGTTCCATATCCTTAAGAAGCTATGCGAAATCATAGATTATGCGGGGACTCCACTTCCTCCTTTTCGTTATGTGATGAGTGATTTACCCGCTAAAAATATAACCAGCTGGCAGCAGCACCCAAGCTTACTTCCATTCGTAGAGCAGGGTATTCTGGATTTCGCACGTTTTGATGCAGTACAGGATACTGAACTGTATTTAGTGCACGCTAAGCTCAGCATCAAACCTGGTGATTTACAGCAGCCGCTGCTACTTGTAGCGAATTATTTTTTTGACAGTATCCCGCAGGAATTAATTTATGTGGATGAAGGTAAAATATTTGAATGTGAGGTGTCGATTCAGTATTCAGAGGCTGCAGGATCGGACAACCCCTCTGATGTACTAGGTTCAATCATCCCACAGTATCATTATGTTCGAGCGGCTAATTACGAAGTGGAAACCTTTCCCTATCAAGATGTTATAAAGCTCTATCAGCAGAAGCTGGAGGATTCCCATATTCTGTTTCCTGTGGTGGGGCTTACTTGTCTGGAGCGGCTTGCTAGGTTGTCTAAAGAAGGTTTCGTACTACTAACAGCAGATAAGGGAGATCACCGTATCGAGAATTGGGAATTTGCCGAGCCACCTGAGCTTATTCATCACGGAAGCTTCTCCTTAACGGCGAACTATCATGCGATTCAGCATGTGTTGGAGCAAAAAGGTGCTCAATCCTTATTTACCACACATCACTATAAAAACTTGAACATCGGATGTATTCTTATGCTGGAAGCGCCGATGAGCTATACGAACACTCGGCTGGGCTACAAACGCTTTGTAGAGCGTTTTGGTCCGGATGATTTCTTCAGTATGAAGGAATGGGGCGACCATCAATTAGACGCTATGGAGATACAGCAAATTTTGGTCTTTTGGCGATTAGGCGGGTACGATGCGGAATGGTTTATCCACAGTGCTGAACGGATTTCTGAGCTATTACCCACTGCAAGTGATGAAGAAATGCTGGATCTTCAGCAGGGGATACGATTAATGTGGACAGGTTACTATCCGATGGAACAGAGCTATGACCTATCACTGGATGCCGGGTTACTGCTGTATGAAATGGATAAGTTCGAGGAGGCGTTAGCCTACTTAGAGCGGTCTATGCATGTCAATTCGGAAGAACCATTAGCCTCGGTGCTTTATAGTATGGCGATTTGTAATTATGAGCTTGGAGCTGAAGGGGCTGCACTGGATTACGCGCGTAGAGCTTTTGCTGTAGAGCCGGATAATGAAGTAGTGTTGGAACTAATAACGGCTCTGAGCGAGGATTAAATCGTAAGAAGACAGAAGTACAGCACCATTTACACAGGACCATCTATTTGGTATCCTATACAAAATAATTAAACGCGATGACGAGAAGAGTAAATAAAATCATTCCTTCACAGAGAGCCCTGAATGATGAGAACAGGGTAAGGGAGATTTTATCGAAACAAGCCTCTGAGCGGCATATCGGAACCGATAAACGGGGATGGTATGACGGGAGCTCCTGTTATAGAGCTAGAGTATAAGCGCTGCGTAAGCTGCATTGCCGTACTTGATGAGATTAATATGGCGACATATTAATGAACCTGGGGTGGTACCGCGAGAATTTCGTCCCCAAGACCATAAGTCTTGGAGGTGAGGTTCTTTTTATTTTACAGAGGCGGATATCACTTATAAACAGGAGGTAATACCAATGAACAAGGAACCAGAAGTATTAGCAGAGAGTTACATCGACAGATTGATTCAAGAAGAGCTGAAAGCTGGGACTTACAGTAGAGATATTTGCACGAGATTCCCACCGGAGCCTAATGGGTATCTGCATATTGGCAGTGCGTATGCTATTCACACGAACTATACGACGGCGAAAAAGTATGGCGGGAAGTTCCATTTGCGGTTCGATGACACCAATCCTTTAAAAGAGGATCTGGAGTATGTAAATGCTATTTGCGAAGATATGCTATGGATGGGCTACCCGCCAGACCATACTTTCTACGGATCAGACTATTCGGAAAAAATATATAATAGCGCGGTAAAGTTAATTCAAAAAGGAAAAGCCTACGTCTGCGATTTATCACCTGAAGAGGTGTCAGCTTATAGAGGAACGCTTACGGAGCCGGGAAAGAACAGCCCTTATCGGGAGCGTTCTGTGGAAGAGAATTTGAAGTTATTCACGGAGATGAGGAATGGAACCTATCCGACGGGAGCCAGAGTATTACGGGCCAAAATAGATATGAGCTCACCTAATATCAACTTGCGTGATCCAGTGATTTACAGAATCATTCATGCGGAGCATTATAGAACCGGCAACGATTGGTGTATCTATCCGATGTATGATTTTGCCCATCCTATACAAGATGCGATCGAAGGGATTACGCATTCCCTGTGTTCCATTGAGTTTAAGGATCATCGACCACTTTATGAGTGGGTACTGAATGAACTGGATACCCCTGAGGCTCCAAAGCAAAGGGAGTTCGGACGCGTGAATATCACCGGCGTCGTTACTAGCAAACGGTATATTAGACAACTGGTTACAGGACATTATGTGGATAGCTGGGATGATCCAAGACTTCCAACGCTTCGCGGACTGCGGAGAAGAGGTTTTACGCCGGAGAGTATTCGGAATTTTGTGAAGGAAATTGGTTTTGTTAGAAATAGCACCATTGTAGATATTGCCATGTTAGAACATTCGCTTAGACAAGATTTGAAGGCGAAGGCAACTAGCGTGATGGCTGTTCTAAAGCCTCTTAAGGTGGTTATTACTAACTACCCTGAGAATCAAAGCGAATGGCTGAAGATTGAGAATAACAGTGAGGATAAGACGCTAGGGGAAAGGGAAGTTCCTTTTTCACGGACGCTTTATATTGAACAAGAGGATTTCATGGAGGAGCCACCCAAAGGTTATCACAGGCTGACTATAGGGAATGAGGTTAGGTTAAAGGGCGCCTACTTCATTAAGTGCAATGAAGTGCTCAAGGACGAAGCAACTGGAGAAGTTATAGAGCTTCGCTGCACCTATGATCCGAGAACGAAGAGTGGAAGTGGATTTAATGAACGGAAGGTTAAAGCGACTATCCACTGGGTATCGGCAGAGCACGCGATCAAGGCGGAAGTTCATCTATATGAGCGGTTGCTAAAAGATAACGACGGTCCTAAAGAAGAGGATGAGCGCTGGGACGCGTATCTTAATCCAGATTCCCTAACCATTCTGAAGGATTGTTTGTTGGAGCCTTCCATGGCGAGTGCACTTCCAGAAGATAAATTTCAATTCATCCGGCATGGATTCTTCTGTGTGGATAAGAAATATACCACAGCAGATAAGCTGGTACTGAACCGAATTGTGCCGCTGAAGGATACATGGAAGAAAAATTCGTAATTCACAGCACATCCTTTCTCCACAACTTTTCTTTATGATATAGAGGTCATAATGAAATTGTAGGAGGTAATGCTATGAATTGGTCTTGGTTAATCACATTGATCTGTCCTTTGATGATGTTATTTATGATGTTCGGACTGGGTGGGAAACATGGACACGGGCACGGGCATGGGTCGAGAAAGCAAGCGTCGCCTGATTATCTGGAGCTTCAGAAAGAATTGAATGAGCTGAAAATGCAGAATGAACAAATGAGAAGAGATATTCAAAGTCTCACACCATAAGCTTTCGGAGTAATTGGCTTAAACCGGGCGAAGATCGGGTAATTCCTGATGTCGTCCGGTTTTTTTGTTCTTGGTCGTAGGTGGACAAGCATATGAAAATTTCTTATGAAACATATTTACATTTTTCAGAAATGAGCATATACTTTAAATATAAGTTGCACAGAGGAAACTTTCGTGTATATAGACAACTTTTTTTTGGGCAAGAGGAGGAATTGACATGTTGGAACAAACTTTAATAGAAAAACCACATATAGAACAACCGCATATGAGACAACATAAAAACTCCATTTCGGCGCAAGCCGTACTTAATGGGGAGACCAAAGGAATTAAAAGATTACTTCCTTTCTTAGGTCCAGCGTTTATCGCTGCAGTTGCTTATCTGGATCCAGGTAATTTTGCCACCAACATTACGGCGGGTTCAAAATACGGCTATCTTTTATTGTGGGTGATTGTAGCCTCGAATTTAATGGCCGTTCTTATTCAGGCGTTATCCGCCAAGCTTGGTATTGCTACAGGAAAGAACCTACCGGAGATCGCTCATGATCGTTTTCCGAAGAGTGTATCGATCTTCTTATGGATTCAAAGTGAACTGGTGATTATAGCTACGGATCTGGCGGAGTTTATCGGGGCAGCATTGGGGCTTTATCTATTATTTGATATTCCCATGCTGCCGGCAGCACTCATTACTGCGGTCGGTTCATTTGCTATCCTAGAGCTTCAGCGCCGGGGTTACCGTTCCCTTGAGGCCGGAATTGCTGCAATGATTCTTATAGTTGTATTAGCCTTTGCTTTTCAAGTTATTGTAGCTAAACCAGATATGGGTGCTGTTGCTGTAGGCATGTTTACACCTAAGTTTGAAGGGGTGGACAGCATCCTTTTGGCCGCAGGAATTCTAGGCGCAACCGTGATGCCACATGCCATTTATCTACATTCATCACTTACACAGAACCGTATCGTAGGAGTAAATGAAGCGGAAAAGAAACAGATTTTTAAACTGGAATTCATAGATATTATTATTGCGATGATTATTGCAGGTGCAGTGAATCTGGCAATGGTTATTGTCTCAGCCGCATTATTTTTCAAAAATGGTATCGTGGTTGAGGATTTGGATGTTGCGTTTCAGCAATTTAGTCACTTAGCTGGACCCGTAACGGCGATCTCGTTTGGTTTAGGACTACTCATCGCTGGACTATCGAGCTCTTCTGTAGGAACTATGGCTGGTGATGTAGTGATGCAAGGCTTCATCAACAAAAGAATTAACCTGTACTTACGCCGTGCGATTACGATAATTCCACCTTTGGCTATCATTGGCTTTGGTGTAAATCCAACGAAGGCGCTCGTTATCAGTCAGGTGATCTTATCCTTTGGGATTGCCTTTGCCCTGGTACCACTGGTGATGTTTACAAGCAATCGTCAGATAATGGGCGGGTTAGTGAATCGTAAGATGACAGCTGCTCTGGGCTGGATTATCTCCGGTCTGGTTGTATCGTTAAATTTATTTTTGGTATATCAAATATTTGGATAAGGCAGGACATCTTTATTTGGTGAGTGAAAAAAGGTATACTTGAGCATGTTTATAATTCACGCCAGAGTAAGGAGATCGACAATGTCCATGCAAGAAATATCCGGTTATAAGTCTATAGCCCTTGATATTGCACAAAGAATTGTAAGCGGGGAATTTCCCGTACAGAGTAAGCTATCCGGGCGTTCTCTATTGGCAGGGCAATATCATGTTTCTCCAGAAACGATTCGTAAGGCTATGGGATTATTGAAGGATGAGAATATAGTGTTTGTTTCGCAGGGAAAAGAGATTATTGTCATCTCTGATCAAAAGGCGTATGAGTATATTACCAGGAATAATTATCTGAAATCAGCTTATTCGTTGAAACAGGATCTACAGCAATTATTGCTTGAAAAGAAGAAGCTCGACGGTAAATTTGAGAAGCTACTAACTGGAATTATCGAGGCATCAGACCGGATGAAGAATTTAAAACCGTACCACCCGGAAGAAATTACAATCCATGAAGAATCACATGTGGTTGGTAAAACCATTGGAGCATTACAATTTTGGCAGAATACAGGGGCTACTATTATAGCGCTTCGCCGAGGTGCTGATATAACCATCTCTCCAGGTCCGCATGTCATACTCAGAGAACATGATGTACTTGTAGCCGTTGGTGATGAGAAAATGTACCAAAGAACGGAACAATTTATCAATAAAAATGCAGAAAATCATTTATAATAATAGCTTAAAAAAGGCTATCCAGCGGGGGTTATCACTGGATAGCCTTTTTTTATAATTAACATATTACAATTATTAACAAACAACCTATTGAATTCGTGTAGGTTGTCAGTTTGGGGATTGTTTGTTATAGTTTAACTTACAGAGTAATTGGAGAGATGATCTGGCGATAGATATTAGAAGGAGGAACCTCATGCTGAAATTTGAAGGAGTAGGTAAGAAGTATGCTAATGGTTATGAAGCAGTTAAGAACATTAGTTTTGAAATCGAAGCTGGAGAAATACTAGTACTGATCGGTCCCAGTGGTTGCGGAAAGACAACAACAATGAAAATGATAAATCGTCTTGTCCCGCATACATCAGGGCATATTTATATCCACGGCAAAGATATTACCAAGGAGAACCCCGTAACCCTCCGCAAGAACATCGGTTATGTTATTCAGCAAGCTGGTCTATTCCCGCACTACACCATAGAAGATAATGTAGGCTTGATTCCCGACCTAAAGGGCTGGGAAGTGAAGAAGAAAAAAGAACGGGTGCTCGAAATGCTCCGCCTAGTCGGACTTGATCCGGTTATATTTGCCAAACGTTACCCGAAACAATTATCAGGTGGGCAGCAGCAGCGTGTAGGTGTAGCTCGTGCATTGGCAGCTGATCCCGAGATTATATTGATGGATGAACCGTTTGGCGCTTTGGACCCCATTACCCGTGAACAGCTGCAAGATGAGTTGCTACGCATGCAACAAGAAGTGAAGAAGACAATTGTATTTGTAACACATGATATGGATGAAGCACTGAAGCTTGGAGATAAAATCGCTATTCTTAAAGATGGTGAAATCGTTCAACTAGATACACCATATGAGCTGCTCAGCCGCCCTGCTAATGATTTCGTAGAATCATTTATCGGCAAAAACCGTATTTACCAAAACCCTGAGTATATCCCCGTAACAGAAGTTATGCGCGACAATCCATCTACATCTCTTCCAGGGCGCACGCTGGGTAAAGCTCTTACCTTTATGCGTCAACGCAAAATGGATACATTACTGGTAGGAAACGAGAAAGGTAAGCTGCTTGGCATAGTCTCCGCTTATGATGTTACCGCCAAAATGGAACAAAGCCTTACTATCGAAGAAATTATGACACCACCTGGGGTGGTGCTGCAGGATACAGCAACAGCAAGAGACGCATTATCATTGATTACGGAAGCTCCATACGGCATTATTCCGATTGTAACCGCTGAGGGGAACATTGCCGGGATTGTTACAAGAGGCAGTCTTCTGACGGCGTTTGCTGCACAATGGGGAGGCACGAAAGAGGAGGAAGTGTCTGTATGAGAGATCAATCGTTATGGCAACAACTCATATATCAATTAGATTTACGTAGGGAAGATTTGATTCATTCTATGGGAGTGCATATGCAACTTGTGCTCTTGTCCATGTTATTTGCAATTATTGTTGGCATTGCGCTTGGAATTATGATTACACGGGTTAAACCTCTGAAAGGTATTACGCTTGGTGCGGCTGGGATTCTTCAGACAATACCTAGTCTGGCGATGCTCGGATTTATGATTCCTCTATTTGGCATAGGGATGAAGACGGCAGTTGTAGCTTTGTTTCTGTATTCACTGCTGCCAATTATACGCAACACCTACACGGGAATTACAGATGTGGATCCGTCTATAGTAGAAGCGGCCCGGGGAATGGGAATGAAGAGCTGGCAGATTCTATTCAGGGTTCAACTCCCTTTAGCTTTAAGTGTAATTATGGCAGGGATCCGTACTGCTGCAGTTATTAATGTCGGGACTGCAACACTGGCAGCCTTTATCGGTGCTGGCGGATTGGGTGAATTTATTTTCCTGGGTATTCAACGGAACATCGAAGCACTAACCTTACTTGGCGCTATTCCGGCCGCGATTCTTGCACTCGTGCTGGATTATCTGCTTGGATTGCTTGAACGGTTAACGACTCCAAAGGGATTGAAAGTATAACTAAAACTCTGGTCTCGAAAGAATATAAAAGGGGAGATTATATGAAAATTCCAAAATTGATGACAGGCGTTCTAACTACAGTATTAATGGGAACGCTACTTGCTGGGTGTGGTGGCGGGAATAATAACGCTGCTGCGGGTAACAGTGGAGAAATCACGATTGGCTCCAAAAACTTCACGGAGAATGTTTTACTCGCTCATATGATGGCAGATTTGATAGAAGATAAAACAGATATTAAAGTGAAGCGCCAGATGAACTTGGGAGGCTCTAATGTAGCTTGGAGTGCACTTGAGAATAATAACATCCAGCTATATCCGGATTACACCGGTACCATTGTAGCTAATTACTATCAGGAGAAGACAGGAAACTCCGAGGAATCGTTGGCCAAAACCAGAGAACTGCTTGAAAAAGATGGACTGGCCTTTCTGGATCCATTCGGTATAAATAATACCTATACTTTAGCTGTTAGTCGCAAAACGGCTGAGAAGTACAATCTAAAGACTTTCAGCGATTTGGCGAAAGTATCTGGAGAAATGGTTCTTGGCGTAGAGTTCGAGTTCTTGGATCGTGAGGACGGGTACCCAGGTATCCAGAAACTTTACGGTATGGATTTCAAGCAGAGCAAAGGAATGGACCATGGTATCATGTACCGTTCGATCGACGATGGGGAAACAGATGTAACCAATGCATATGCGACGGATGCGCAAATTAAAGTACATGATCTGGTGATTCTGCAGGATGATAAAGAATTCTTCCCACCTTATGATGCAGGACCGATTATTCGTCAGGAAACGTTAGATAAATACCCTGAATTGGAAGGCATCTTAAATCAATTGAACGGACAGATCAGTGACGAAGAAATGCAGCAATTGAACGCAGAGGTTGATGTGGATGCGCTCAAGGAAGAGGATGTAGCTCGTAATTTCCTGATCAAGAAGGGATTAATAGAAGGCTAAATATGAAATACAAACTAAAGCAGGCTAGGGAATTTCCTAGCCTGCTTCTTTGCTGATTATTTATAGGTGTGGCTAGTTTTTGAAATAGTCTGCCAATCCTTCCGCGATAGCCTTGGCTGCTTTTTTCTGATAGGAGGATTTGCGGACAATAGATTCATCTATAGGATTGGTAAGGAATCCGAGTTCAACTAAGGTAGCTGGAATTCGATTCTCCCTCAGGATGTGATAATCGCCAAAGGACAACCCGTTGCTCTTAAGACCGATACCTTGTCCCAGCCGGGTTTCAATGGCTCGTGCCAGCTTCAGATCATCGGATTCGGAGTAAAAGAAGGTCAATGTCCCGGACACTTTTTTCGGAGAAGAATTATAATGAATGCTTACAAATGCATCTGCACGCAGAGCCTCACTCATCTGAACACGCCGAGCGAGTGTAGGCTTCTGATCCTCCCGGGTACGTGTCATTTCTACCCGTGCACCTTTAGCTACAAGGGCATCGCGAACATAAATTGCAGTTTGCAGATTCAAATCCTTTTCCATGGTGTTATATGTAGTGCCGAGCATTCCCGGATCACTGCCGCCATGACCGGGATCTACGACGATTAATTTTCCTCGTAAATTTCCTGTGCGCGAAATGTTGCTTGTAGTGCTTGTACTTCTTGGCGTGGTTCCAGATCGGATATATTGCGCTGCGACCCAACCGATGTCACCGCTAGCTGTTCGAATTCGTGCCCAATCGTTCTGACGAAGGAGGAGGGTAGCTGTATCCTTAGCTTTTAAAGAACCGAGTACCTTATATTGTGTGCCTGGACCGCTTCGTACGCGTAGTGAATCTGCCGTAACTGTAACCTTTGTGGTACTACTCAAGGCGCTGGTTGAGGTGGAAGAAGTAGTACTGGGTTTGGAAGCTACCGATGATCCAGAAGCGCCAGATTGCTTGGAGCTATTGTTCACCTTTTTAAGGTAATAGCCGGCTACCCAGCCAGAGGTGTTCCCCGTCTTAACCTTCAACCACCCGTGTTGTTCATCGGTCACAGTTACCTTTGCTCCGTTCTTAATAGATCCTACAACAGTTGCATTCTTTGCCGGCTCACTGCGTACATTTAAAGAGTTCGCGTATACCTGAGCGGTATAACTAACTGCTGCCGTTTTAGCTTCAGCAGGCTGTGACGCTGTTATACCCATAAGGCTTGCTGCAAGTAATGTGACACCTATCATTTTTTTCATAGTATCCTCGCTTTTTCAAAGTAGTCGTAATTTTTTACCCACTTTACGAGGTTTAGAATAATATTTTTTGAGATATTTATGAGAACTTGGCCTCTTTTCCGGTAGTCTAAAGACTTGTATAATTATTACATATCGGGAAGGATGAAGGAGCACTGCCGTGACTAAACCAAAGCTATTCATTGGATCTTCCAGGGAATCCATACGTTATGCAAGAGCGATTCATGAGCAGCTGAAGAGGGATGCTGAAGTACATCCTTGGTATGCCAATGCATTTCGAGCGAATGAATACACGATGGAGGCACTGGAGAGAAATTTGGATGAGAGCGATTTTGCAGTATTTGTGTTCTCGCCAGATGATGTTGCCAAAATACGCGGTAAATTTTATTATGTGACTCGTGATAATACGGGGTTTGAAATGGGATTGTTTTGGGCCAGATTACGGCGTAATCGTGTCTTTTGCTTAGTGCCGGATCAGGTGACTGCCCGCGACGATTTAATCCCTGGACAGAATGTTGAAGAATATCATCTGTTGTCCGATTTATCGGGAATTACAGCTTTAGAGTATGAGATGCACCATGATAATCCTACGGCTGCTGTGGATGTGAGCTGTGGTAAGATTATTGATAGTGTCCAGGGGTTTGGAAAATTCCGTGACCCGGTGAAAGATTTAGAGCAGCTAAAGATGGAATTAAGGCGCAAAGAAAGTATCCTTCATTTTTTTTGGCAATATAATAGTAATGTGACCATCTCTGAGGATGGAGAGAAGTATCACGCACTCAGTGAGGCGATCCGCAATTCTTTCTTACCTCCGAAGCATTGTCGTGTGATCGGTGCTGCGATCTGGCAGGCTCAAGAGAAAGAACAGCTTGTTCAGGTGGGAGGGAATGTCGGACGTGGGCACTCCTATTCCTTGACTGTAACGAAAGGGAATGAGAAGCAGCCTAGTGTGGTAGATGCATTTTTATCGAGCAAATGGACTTTTTTTCAACGCACGGAAGTTGCGGAGGTATATATCCTATGCTATCCTCTAGGTAAGAAGTATGTTCTTTCCGTACACTTTTCAGGGAGTGATGGATTATCTGCGGATGATCTTAAGGCGGTAGTTGCGAATAATCAGGATTTATTCCGTACCATCAATCATTTAGTAGGGGAGGATTCAGCATGAAGCGAATAAAGGGTATTAACAACTTATCGGGTGCTGTTCTCCGCTCTGCAAGTGGTGGAAGCAGGAGTGCAGAAGATAATAAGAATACCACAAGCAAAACAGGGTCGAGCCATTCCGCTCAGCAACCAGCTTCAGCTCAAATTTATACTGCGCCTTCTTTAGATGGTGGAGACGATGAATATAAGAAGCTTATTAGCGGGAAGGTAGACAACAATAAACCATCCTTTGCGTGATGAGCATAAGTGGCTGTCTCAAAAGTAGTGAATCTACTTAGGGGGCAGCTTCTTTTTTTTGAGAGTAATTAGGGAAAAGCTCCCTGAAAATAGCTGATAATTACTCTAAATGAGTGAAATCAGGGAGATATTCCCTAATTCTTGAGCAGAGCTTCCGGTTCACTTCTTACAGCAAGACGCAATGTTGCAACAGCACAAAAAGCACTTCTCCACGAGCGGGAGAAGTGCTTTTTTATTTACTGGTACAGCCCCTCAGTTCTATCGGCTATTCTTCTTGGCAATTTCGCGTCGTACGACAGGGGCGACCTCAGTTGCCAATAGTTCAATAGCTTTGGCTACCTTGGCGTAAGGAAGGCCGCCGATGTCGAGCTGAGTCATAAAGCGGCTATGGCCGAACAGCTCATGCTGATAGAGGATTTTTTCAATAATTTGCTGCGGGCTACCTACAGCCATCGTGTTATCAGCAGATACATATTGCCCAAAGTCGTCACGAGATACACTGTATTCTTGACCAGGTTTTGGGCTGATGGAATTACGATAACTATAGTAGTATGGGTAATATTCATCGAGCGCTTGCTGTGAAGTTTCGGCAATGTAGCCGTGGCTAGTAATCGCAATCTTTAAAGATTCAGGGGCATGACCCGCCTGAATTCCAGCGCGTCGATAAGTTGCAGCAAGCTCTTGGAAAGGTTCTGGACTACCGCTAAGAATGGCGATGGCCATTCCAGTCCCGAGTACCCCAGCTTTTTCTGCGCTTTCAGGAGAACCACCTACACCAATCCATACAGGAAGGCTTTGCTGAAGAGGGCGTGGTGCAATCTCAGAATCCTTCAAGGATGAGCGGAAGGAACCCTCCCAGTTCATAATTTCATGCTTATTAAGCTCGAGAAGCAGATTAATATTCTCGGCGAATAGTCGATGATAGTCTTCAAGTTCGTACCCAAAGAGCGGAAAAGATTCCACAAAAGCACCACGTCCAGCAATAATCTCTGCACGGCCATCTGACAGTAAATCAAGTGTGGCAAAATCCTCGAATACGCGCACGGGATCAATGGTGCTTAATACAGTAGTGGCGCTCGTCAACTTGATTCTGCGGGTAACCTGGGAGATGGCTGCCAGCACGACTGGAACCGAAGAAATCGCAAAATCAAGACGATGATGCTCACCTACACCGAATACATCAAGCCCAGCCTCATCCGCCAGCTTGGCCGCAGCTACAACTTCGTCGAGTCGTTGTTTCGGGCTGATCTTATTCCCGGTATGACAATCAGCTACAATGTCTCCTAAGGTGTAGATACCGAATTCAAAATCGGATGCTGGTGCTGTGGTTACCTCGTTACTCATGATTACAAACCCCTCGTTACTCATGATTACAAACCCCTCGTTATTCATATATTTGATAAAGCTTGTTCGTTTATAGAAGAATGTGATTATTATAACACAATAACTTACAAATTGTAAGTTTATGAGTAAATGTTTTGATTTCTGCTCTTGCAGATGTCAAAATGAGGAAGAATAATCCATGTTCTTACATCCTGCTCGTCATTAGTATTATATTTTATTTTGAGAATCTATCCAATTGAAGCATTTATATGAGGAGGCGTGTGGTGGTGAGAGGAACATTATTGAAGTCATATCTTCGTAATGCGATTATTGGTTTAGGGGTATTGCTTATGGTAAACCCGGTACAAGCTGCTGCGGTTGATTCGCACACTTCCTTTATAGGTTCGAATTTAGATGATTATTATGTAAATTTATCTGCTGCGAAGGTTGAGTGGTCCACTACGATGGATTTGCCAACGCTAGGAGATATACCGACGGACTACATTATGGGCAAGGGCGTTGTTGCAGTTGGTGCGGGCAAAGCTTTTATCCTACAAAAGGGTCAGCTTTTAGCCATTAACGCCCAGACGGGGAAAGTGGTGTGGAAATACGGCTCCAAATTAAAGGCACCGTTACTTTACCAAGATGGTGTGGCCTATGTGACTTCAGAGGCAGGCACAATCTATGCAGTCAACGCGGCTACTGGAAAAAATAAATGGAGTTCATCGGCAAACATTAAAGGGATCAGCCAATTAGTTATTGATAAAGATCAGCTTTTTGCTGCCAATGGTGATATTCAAGCCTACAATCTGAAAGATGGGAAACTGCAGTGGCGTGATAATTTCGGTGAAAAGCTGTATGAACCGTTCATGGTTGAGGGAAACCTGATATTAGCTCAAAACTCAGAATCCGGAGCGTATACGTATGACATTCTACATGCCTTTGATCGAACAACGGGTAAAGAGCTTTGGAATAACAGAGATCATTATTTTCCGATTACTGAGATTAATGGAACGCTTATAACACAACGGAAGGCTACCTTATTTGATGCTCTTCCTCTTACTACACTCGACAGTTTGGATGTTAAGACAGGTAAAGTAGTGAAGACGGTAGTTTATAACCCTGCTAATATTGACCCAAATGATCCTGAAGCACCAAAGGGAGGCATTGCTTGGAGTGACGGTGACAGAATTTTTATAACAGGACAAAAAGGTGTCTACAGCTATCCAGTCAATGCTGATCCTGCTACCGTAACACGCGATAATTATTCTTACGAATCCATCGGAGCTAAGTTAGCCTACGCCGCTGGTCCTTATGATGGAAGAATTCTTTTTAGTAACGAACAGAGCATTTATGGTGTTAAAATGGCGAATAAATCAGCGGTTCAGTACAGTGGAATCAGCAATCCGATTGCCCGCTTCGATCTGCTTGGACATGGCATGTATGTAACCCAGACTGACGGCAAATTAATCGCGATAGATTTGATTTCCGCAAAACCGGTTGTGCAGCTCAAAACATCAGGTAGAGTGTTCGGCCCAACCTTGCTGGAAAGCGGTATGATTATTGTGCAGAGCAAAGGTATTTTGACCGCTTTCAAGGAGCCTCAGGTTTTGAAAATGAAATAATCGACTCCATAAAAAACGTCTCTCCGATAAATACTCGGCAGAGTCGTTTTTTATGGATTAATCCACAATTCCAGTGCGAAAAATACAAATCTATTTTATGATAAATAGGTTATATAATGAGTAGGTTATACATTAACGAAATTAAAGAGAAGGACCGGGGGATATCATGGAACAGCAAGCGATTTGGGCGATAGGTATTTTTCTACTGATTTATGGACTGATTATTTCTGAGAAAATTCACCGTACGATCTTAGCGATGTTAGGCGCAATTGTTATGGTAGCGATGGGCATTGTGGATCAGGAGACGGCACTGCATCACATTGATTTTAATACCATCGGATTACTTGTAGGCATGATGATGATTGTAGGGATTACTGCAGAGACAGGACTTTTTAAATATGCGGCAGTGAAATCAGCAAAACTGGCGAAAGGGAAGCCGAGAAGAATCCTGATTGCTTTGTTTGTTGTTACTGCTGTGGCTTCTGCTTTCTTGGATAATGTTACAACAGTGCTACTTATGGTGCCTGTTACCTTCAGTATTACAAGGCAACTGCGCATAAATCCGCTGCCTTTTTTGATGTCACAAATTATTGCATCGAATGTCGGTGGGACGGCAACATTGATCGGAGATCCACCGAATATTATGATCGGAAGTGCTGTGAAAGAGCTGACTTTTATGTCCTTTATCAGCAATCTAACACCTGTGATTATCATCATTATGTTAGCGTATATCCCGCTTTTACTACTGATGTTTGGGAAGCAAATTAAATCCACACCGGAATTGCAGCAGAGTATCATGGACATGGATGAGAAGGCAATGATTACGGATAATAAATTGCTGCGAAAATGCCTGATTGTACTTGGAATTACGATTACTGGGTTCTTTTTACATCAGGCGTTACATTTGGAGTCAGCCACGGTAGCCTTAGCAGGGGCTTTTTTACTGCTCTTATTAACCGGAGGAGAACACATGCTGGAAAAAGCTTTTCACAGCGTGGAATGGATTACAATCTTCTTTTTTATCGGACTGTTTGTTTTGGTATCAGGACTCGTCGAGACAGGTGTCATCGCGGAGCTGGCTGCCAAAGCGATTGATTTAACGGGTGGGGATGTGCTCATGAGCTCAATGATGATCTTATGGGTCAGTGCAATTGCTTCTGCGTTTCTTGATAATATTCCTTTTGTAGCAACGATGATTCCTTTGATACAGGAGATGGGGCAGATGGGGATCACCAATCTGGAGCCCCTTTGGTGGAGTCTAGCCTTGGGTGCCTGCTTGGGTGGCAATGGTACATTGATCGGTGCCAGTGCTAATCTGATCGTTGCTGGTCTAGCTGGAAAAGAGGGCTATCCGATTACATTCATGAAGTATTTGAAGGTGGGTTTCCCTTTAATGCTGCTGTCCATTGTGATCTCAAGCATATATTTATATTTAAGATATTTGATGTAAACAAGTGTGTCTGAAAAAAGTTTTATTGTTGACAGCTTTTCAAATGGATGATATTTTAAATATTATAATTCCAATTGATTTACTTTGAATAAAAATTACCGACTGTTCCTACAGAGGTATTGCGAATGTAAAAGCGCAATACCTCTGTTTTTTTGTATACAGAATTTAAGGAGGGGTCACGATGGGAGAAGCGTTGCTGTCGATTTCAAATCTAAATAAACGTTTTGAGTCTACCGGAGGTCATGTTCAGGCACTGTATAATGTTGATCTCCATGTGCAAGAGGGTGAATTCATTACGGTCATCGGGCCCAGTGGCTGTGGCAAAAGCACGCTGCTGCGCATCGTGGCCGGTTTGGACAGTGGATATACGGGGAGCGTTACCTTAGGAGGGATGGAGATTGGGGGTCCCGGAATCGATAAGGGATTTATTTTTCAAGAGCATCGTCTCTTTCCTTGGCTCACCGTAGAGAAGAATATTGCTTCTGATTTGCCGCTAGGCAACAAAGAAATTAGACGTAAGGTCGATGAGTTGATTGATCTCGTCAAGTTAAATGGGTTTGAGAAATCCTATCCCCGGGAGTTATCGGGAGGGATGGCCCAGCGGGTGGCGATAGCCCGTGCGCTACTGCGAAATCCCAAAATCCTGCTGCTGGATGAACCGTTTGGTGCACTGGATGCGTTCACTAGAGCGCATATGCAGACGGTGTTACTGGACATTTGGCGGGCCAACAAAACAACCATGATTTTTGTAACGCATGATATTGATGAGGCTGTATTTCTAGGTAACCGGGTAGTGATTCTAGAACCTCGCCCCGGGAAAATACGTAAGATTGTCCCGGTTGATTTGCCGTATCCACGTAAAAAAACAACGTCTTCCTTTCAAGAGCTACGCCTGAAGGTGCTGAATTATTTTGAAAAAGTCGATGAGCTTGAGCTTATTGACGGGGCAGGAATATAAATATGTCGACCATACCAATGGAGACCTCCGAAAGTGTTCAATATTCGAGGGTCTCTTTTTGTTATTTAAAGAGATTGTAAAGCTAAAAAAGGTGGGTGCAGAGCATGACAAACCGGGCTATAGCCGTAAGAACTTCCGGACGCCCCGGAAAGGTAACAACATTGGGACTAGGCCTTCTGCTGCCGGGCACTGTGCTGATTCTGTGGCAGACCCTTGGACACTATGGAATGATCTCAGAGATGCTGTTCCCGACGCCGTATACCATTGCTGAATCATTTGTATCTTTGGCTGCTTCAGGGGATTTATGGCCGAACTTTAGGATCAGCTTGGTCAGAGCCCTTTCCGGATTCCTGCTCGGTGGTGGACTTGGTCTGCTATTAGGCATTCTCGTAGGTCTGTTCCGCAGATCAGAGAAATTGCTAGATCCATCCCTGCAAATGATTCGCATGATACCAAGCTTGGCGGTAGTGCCGCTATTCATTTTATGGTTCGGGATCGGTGAGGAGTCTAAAGTGCTGTTGATTGCTAAAGGAGCATTTTTTCCGCTTTATATTAATACGTTCATGGGTATTCGCGGCGTGGATAATAAGCTGTTCGAAGTATCTCGAGTGCTTGGATTCAGCCGGTTAAAGCAGGTTGTAAGACTAGTACTTCCAGCCGCATTGCCGAATATTATTCTCGGAGTGCGCCTTTCCTTGGGGCTCTCTTGGTTAGGTCTGGTAGTCGCAGAGCTGATTGCTTCCACTTCAGGCATTGGGTATATGATGTCGGACGCGCGTCAATTCGCGGATACACCTGTGGTGTTCGTGGGAATTATTATTTTTGCCATTGCAGGACTGGTGAGTGATTCTATTGTTCGCTACATTGAACGCCGGCTGCTGAGATGGCAGGACAGCTATCGCGGATAAACAGAAAACGCGCGAGAAACGAAAGGGGGATGCGCCATGAGCGATGGAGCAGAAGCTATTTTGAATAACACTACAAGAGCAAGAGATTCGCTAGATAGCAGTGATATTGCCCCTTTATCGACTAAGACATTGGAGAAATCCGCGGTACCTATAGCATGGAAATCTCTACTGTCAGATTGGGGAACGGGCGCTATCATTCCGGTGGTGACAATAGTACTTTGGCAGCTGGCAGGAAGCACCGGACTGATCTCCGCGCAGTTTCTGCCGACTCCATTGTCGATCGCCAGAGCTTTTACAGGCCTATTGGTGACTGGAGAGTTAACTCATCACCTAGGTGTCAGTATGGGAAGGGCGGGAGTTGGATTTCTTATCGGAGGCGTTCTAGGCCTTTTATTCGGAGTACTGACTGGCTTGTTTCGCAGTGTGGAATATGTGCTCGATCCTAGTGTTCAGGTCCTTAGGCTTGTTCCTCATCTAGCTATAGCACCGCTGATTATTTTGTGGTTCGGCTTTGGGGAGATGTCCAAAGTAGTGATCATTCTGACAGGGTCGTTCTTTCCACTCTATATTAATACGTTTATGGGCATCCGCAATGTGGACAATAAGCTGTTTGAGGTGTCCCGGGTGTTAGGCTTTAGCCCTTACCAGAGGCTGCGCAGGCTGATATTACCGGCAGCACTACCCGGGATTTTGTTAGGGTTGCGACTGTCATTGGCTGTAGCATGGATCGGTCTTGTTGTAGCTGAACTCATTGGATCACAATCCGGCATTGGATTCCTGATCAATGAGGCGAAGCAGAATTCTAATACAGAGGTTGTGTTTGTAGGCATTATTATCTTTGCTATTGTCGGCAAGCTAATCGATTCTTTGTTCCGAATCATTGAACGCAAATTCCTGTTCTGGCGCGATAGTTACGAAGGGTAAATCATTTGAGGAGGTGTTGAGCTATGAGTGGATCGATACAAAAAGGATCGTTGAATTTGGTGGCGGATGTGCTCGTTATAGGTGGAGGACCGGCAGGAACATGGGCAGCCCTTACGGCCTCAGCGAAGGGGGCGAAAGTTGTCCTCGCAGATAAAGGCTACTGCGGTTCGAGCGGTGCAACGGCACCCTCAGGAACAGGAGTCTGGTATGTGAAGCCGGATGAGAAGCTCCGGGAGGAGGCCAAAGCAAGTCGTTATACATTGGGCGGTCAGTTGGCTGAATCCCGCTGGATGGACCGAGTGCTAGACCGTACCTATGCCAATATGAACAAACTTGGCGTTTCAGGATATCCATTCCCTGTAGATGAGCAGGGTAACCAGTATCGTAAGAGTCTTCAGGGACCGGAATATATGAAATTAATGCGTAAGCTGGTGAAAAAGGCGGGCGTTAAAATTTTAGATCATAGCCCAGCCATGGAGCTCCTAGCGGATGAGCATGGCGTAGCTGGAGCGGCTGGAGTCCATACGCAGAGTGGCGACACCTGGACTGTTCAGGCAGGAGCGGTTGTTATTGCAACTGGTGGATGTGCTTTTCTAAGTAAGGCGCTTGGTTGCAACGTGCTTACTGGTGATGGCTATTTATTTGCTGCGGAAGCCGGAGCGAATCTGTCAGGTATGGAGTTCTCTAATGCCTACGCGATTTGCCCTACATTCTCATCGGTGACTAAGACAGCGTACTACAGTTATGCCAGTTTTTATTATGAGGATGGGAGCATTGTGGAAGGTGCGGGTTCCAAGAAAGGGCGTTCAGTTATCGCTCGGAATCTGCTAGCAGGCAATCAGGTGTATGCCAAGCTGGATGGAGCGCCAGAGGATTTAAGACCGCTGCTGCGGGTGGCGCAGACGAACTTTTTCCTGCCCTTTGATCGACAAGGGATCGATCCTTTCAAGGATGCTTTTCCGGTTACGCTTCGTCTGGAAGGAACGGTTCGTGGGACGGGTGGTATTCATATCACAGACGAAAGCTGTGGTACAGGTGTTCCCGGACTTTATGCGGCAGGAGATGCAGCTACCCGTGAGCTAATTTGCGGGGGATTTACTGGTGGTGGCAGCCATAATGCGGCTTGGGCTATGTCATCCGGCAGTTTTGCAGGAGAAGGGGCTGCTGTCTATGCGCAGAGCCTTGGCTCGAATGCAGCGTACCGTAATCCAGTCGGCTTATCATCTTCCCCACTGGTTCATCAAGAAGTGAAGCCTGGAGTATCAGCTCATACGTCAGAGGTTGTGTCTGCTGTGCAGGCTGAAGTGAAGCCGTATGACATTAATTTATTCCGTACGGATAAAGGGCTGACCTCTTCATTAGGTCGTCTGGATGAATTGTGGAAAGAACAGCGTAGCCGTGAGATTCAGCGTACACCTGAAGGGGTTAAAGCGCGTGAAGCAGAAGCAATGACCGCAACCGCCCGCTGGATGTACAATTCCGCGCTTGCCCGTACGGAGACGAGGGGCATGCATAAGCGTGAAGATTTTAAGGGAACGGATCAAGAACAGCATCATCGCTTGATTAGCGGTGGATTGGATCAGGTATGGGTGAAGACAGAAGCCGTGGCCAAGGAGGGTGTTCTATCGTGATAGAGGTGATCAGCGCTGCCAGATGTGTAGAGTGCAACCAATGTGTATCGGTCTGCCCGACCAATGTCTTCGAACGGGTAGAGGATGGCATTCCTGTTATTGCCCGGCAGAGCGATTGCCAGACTTGCTTTATGTGTGAGCTGTATTGTCCTGTGGATGCTCTATACGTTGCGCCAGATTCAGAGAAAGTGATTGGGGTGACAGAGGCAGGGCTAGAGGAGCAGGGATTACTTGGTGGTTACCGTGAAAAGGTAGGCTGGGGCAAAGGCAGACAACCGGTAGCAAGTCATGACTTTATGTACAAATTGGCGTCGAGGGCAGGGTTCTGACCTTGATTAAGATTAAGATAAATAACATAAATCTAGGGGGAGAAAGAAATGAAACCAGCGTACAGAGAGATTCAAGGGAAACGTTCTAAAAGGATACGATTTGCACTTTTAACTACGATTATGATGGTTATGCTGGTTCTTCAGGCTTGCGGAAATAACGCTGGAGGAAATGGAGCATCTGCATCCGGCGGCTCTAGTACAGAGAAATCTGGAGGCAAAGCCGAAAGTAACGTTCCAGCGGTACTGAACTTTGGTTTTATAGGCTCTAATAAGCTGAATGTGCCAGGTGGCGCGGAGGGCTGGGGCTTTTATAAAGGGATCATTCAAGAAGAGTTGAAGAAATATGGCATTACTGAAGTGAAGCTTACGGGCTTTCCAAACGGTCCTGATCAGACAGAATCCTTAATTAGTGGTCGATTAGATATCGGCAGCCTTGGGGATACACCTGCTATTATTGCTTATGCTTCTGGCGCCAAGACACGTCTGATTTCACAATCCTCAGCCAACACTATCGGTTATCTTATCGGTAAGAAGGATGGACCAAAGACGGTGAAGGATCTGCAAGGGAAGACTATTGCCATTCAAAAAGGCTCTTTCATGCACCGCTATGTGGTTGGATTACTTCAGGAGGAAGGCGTAACTGACTATAAACTCGTGCATATGCTCATTCCGGATGCTACCGCAGCTTTGGCCCGTGGAGATGTAGATGCTACGACTAATTTGGGTGTACCTGCGCTGAAGTTAATTGACCAAGGTTACACTCACTTAGACGATGCCTCAAAGCATCCGAACTTGCTTGGCACTAGTGCAACTGTCGTGTCCGAGGACTATCTGGCGAAATTCCCTGACTTTCCGAAGGCGTGGAACGAAGCCCGTGAGAAAGCCTTGGCGGATTTGAAACAACACGAGGATGAATATTATCAATTTCTGGCCGAAATCGGAGATACAACGCCAGAGCTGGCGAAGCAAGTAAATCCAATTAGTGATATCAAAGATACCGCGTTCACTGACGAAGGAACCAAGCTACTGGAGGGTACCAAGAACTTCCTTGTCGAAGAAAAATTAGCGAAAAAAGACTTTAATATTAGCGATTGGCAGCTGAAATAACAATTGCTTGGAAAGCGCAAATGCTTGGGAGGAAAAGATATGTCGCAGCTTAAGAAGGAAATGACAGTGGATGTGCTCGTGCTTGGCGGAGGTCCCGCAGGAGCTTGGGCGGCATGGAGTGCAGCGTCGCAAGGTGCAAAAGTAGTCCTGGCCGATAAGGGCTACTTGGGCACAAGCGGCGCCACTGCTCCGGGCGGTACAACGCTGCTCGTTATCCCTCCAATTGCCGAGCTGCGTGAGCAGGCGGTTCAATCCAGACTAAAAGCTGGTGGATATCTGTCGGAGAATGCTTGGATTCACCGCGTGCTGGATCAGGTAGAGCAGAATCTGGCTCTAGTTGAGCAGTGGGGTTATCCTTTTCCGAAGGATGAAGAAGGTAACTCACTGCGTACACATCTGCATGGACCAGAGTACATGCGGATTATGCGAAAAGTTGTCCGCAAAGCGGGGGGCACGATCCTCGATCAGTCGCCAGCGCTAGAGCTTCTTCAGGATGAACATGGGGTTGGCGGGGCACGTGGGATCAACCGTCTGACAGGGGAGTCTTGGGAAGTGAAGGCAAATGCCGTTGTGATGGCAACCGGAGGCTGTGCTTTTCTCAGCAAAGGTCTTGGCTGCAACGTACTGACAGGCGAAGGGCTGTTGATGTCCGCTGAGGTGGGAGCCGATTTGTCAGGCATGGAATTCAGCCGCCAATACGCTCCGAGCTTTGCAGATGGGACTGTAACACGTGGCCGTATGCTAGCTTGGGCAACGCTTTATGACGCTGACGGTCATCCGCTGCATAAAGGGGATCGGACCTTTGGTAGCATTCCTGAAATGATGCTCAAGGGGCCGGTTTATGCTTCGCTCGATCTGGCAGATACAGCGGAGAAACAGGATTTTCTGCGAAAAGCGCATCCGATTTTCTTTATGCCGCTGGAGCGTGCGGGAATTGATGCGTTTAAGCAGAAATTCCCGCTCACCCTGCGCTATGAGGGAACCACGCGCGGCACGGGTGGTTTGCGCTTAACGGGCACGGATTGCCGGACGACCGTGCCCGGACTCTATGCGGCCGGAGATGCCGCATCTCGCGAGAAAGTGACCGGCGCCATCTCCGGCGGCGGGGCTTATAATGCTTCCTGGGCCATATGCAGCGGAAGCTGGGCAGGCCAGGGAGCCGCGCAGCATGCGCGGTCCAGCCGAGGGCAGGCGAACAGCCGCAATCTGACCGCAGCGGGACGCTACGGTTTGGCGGCTGGCGCCGACACCTCGGAAACGCTGGAGGTGAAGCCGCTTGTCGCGGCGATCCAGCGTGAAATCTTACCGCTGCAGATTAATTATTTCCGCAGCGAACCGGGGATTTCTTCAGCCTTGAAGCGGCTGAATGCCTTGATGCCCTTCTTGAACGGGCGGGTTCCCGCTACCGTACAGGGCATCGTGCAAGCACGCGAAGCCGCCGCTATGCTCGCGGTCGGCAGATGGATGTACACTGCCGCGCTGGCCCGGAAGGAGACGCGCGGCCTGCAAAAGCTCGCGGAATATCCGGAGCTTGATCCGCGTCAAACCCACCGGCTGATTGTATCCGGTATAGAGCAAATAAGCATCGGTACCGAGGCTGTGCCCCATGCTCATGAACTGAATTTACTAAAGGAGGGGCAGGCGATATGATTGAACTAATCAGCGTGGAACGCTGCGTGGGTTGTAAACTGTGCACGAAAGTATGTCCGACAAACGTATTCGAAATGCAGGGGAAGATTCCGGTTATTGCGCGTCAGGAAGATTGCCAGACTTGTTTTATGTGTGAAGCTTATTGCCCTGTAGATGCACTTTATGTAGCACCACAGGCAGATCAGCTGATCGGTGTAAATGAGGAGGCGCTAATCCAGACAGGGTTGCTAGGGAGCTGGCGGGCTGAGATCGGCTGGGGACCGGGCGCTAACGGCTCAATGGCTGAAAGGGATACCACCCCTTATTTTGAAGTGTTTACCGAGCAGTACCGTACGTGAAAAAGCCGCCCAGAGTTGGAGTCTGGGCGGCTTATTGTTGTATAGAAATTCAATCAATATAGGCCTTTCTCCCGGGATTTCCGCCGCCAAGAGCGGTTTCATTCAAGAAATCTGGGGACAACAGCGGCCGGATGTCCAATTATTCACCGCAGTGACTACTGTGCTTTAAGTTGATATCATTAGTTCGGTATATATCTAAAAAAATCTATAGCAGTGCTTCGATCGCTGGCTCAATATCCAGCGGATCCACAGTAGATTCGAATCTTGTAATTACATTGCCTTCGCGATCAATTAGAAATTTAGTAAAGTTCCATTTGATTTCGTCATCTTTCAGTGCTTCCGGATCTTTGCTCTCAAGCATGCTTTGAAGCAGCTTTCCTGAAGAATGGTTCATGTCGAAACCTTCAAATCCAGCCTGCTCAGTAAGGTGAGTGAAGAGGGGATGTTTATTTTCGCCCTTTACTTCAACCTTCTCAAAGAGAGGGAATGTAACGCCGTAATTGATTTGGCAAAATACATTCACTTCTTCATTGCTGCCAGGCTCCTGCTCCCCAAACTGATTGGAAGGGAAACCGAGAATTTGGAAGCCGCGATCTTCGTACCGCTCATAGAGCTTTTGCAGGTCGGAGTATTGGTGGGTAAACCCACACTTACTTGCTGTATTTACAATCAAAAGTACTTTACCTTTATATTCCTCTAGTTCGATCTCTTTTCCTCGGATACTGCGTGCTGTATATGGATAAATGCTCATGCTGCTACATCCCTTCAGTTATGTATTGTCAACGCTAAAGCTGCCAGTGAATACGAACAGGAAATATTTTCAATGATTTAATTGTAAACAATCAAAATATCGCTGTCAACTTCATACATAGAGAGGGATTGGAACCTTTAAAGCAGTGGCAGAATAGTATGGGTATGGGTTATTTCATACTTCAAAGTCTATTCAAGCGAGTTGTTATAAGAATAATTGTATCTCATATGATTTTATTGCGTTAAAGCTACTCAGCGTTCCATTATTATCTTGCATCGGAAACATTTTTTGATTAAGATAGCAGAAACCAGCGCAAAAGACGCGCTGACATAAATAAGACTATGACGAAGAGAGTAAGCATTATAGCGGATCTTAACAGGGAAGGCGTGCCGGAGACTGAGAGCACCCTCATGAGACGATTAATGCCGAAGTTCACTTCCGAGTCGGCCCCTGAAGTAGTTTGTCACAGGTCGTGACAGGTATGAGTAGGGAGGCCCGCGCCCCGCGTTACTGGGTTTAAGATAGAGTTAATCTTTAGTCGAGGGAATCCGATTTTCTATTCCTTTGTGCTAGTTTAAGGGTTAATTCTAAATAAGGGTGGTACCACGGCTCCTCGTCCCTTGCGACGGGGGGCCTTTTTGCGTTTCAAATTATAAATAAGAAGAGGGAGTGGAAGGGTAATGAGTAACGTAGAATTGGATGTTCTTAGAGGTCGTCTGGATGAAATTAATGGGCAATTGCTGGAGCTGATTTCCGAGCGGGCTAAAATTGTGCAGGAGATTGGAGTAGTTAAAGAAAAGCAAGGTGTGCCTAAATTCGATCCAGAACGTGAAAAGAAAATGCTGGATCAGCTCGTAGCGAGCAACAAAGGACCTTTCACTAACGGAACCATCCGCAGCCTCTTCAAACAAATTTTTTCAGCATCTCTGGACTTACAATCCGATGAACATAAAAAAACTTTACTAGTAGCGCGTAAGAGTCACAAAGAAGACACTGTGATTGTTCTGCCGGGAGATGTTACTGTTGGCGGTACTTCTTCACTGATGGTAGCTGGTCCTTGCTCTGTGGAAAGTGAACTACAGACCCGCACCGTAGCTGCAGCCCTGCAAAAAGCTGGTGTACGTGTTATGCGTGGAGGTGCCTTCAAGCCGCGGACTTCTCCTTATGATTTCCAAGGTCTAGGTATGGACGGCCTAAGAATATTACGTGAAGCAGCAAATGATTATGGTCTGCTGACCATCAGTGAAATTGTAGATCCAAGACATATTGAAGAGTCCTTAGATTATGTAGATATCATCCAGATCGGTGCACGGAACATGCATAATTTCGAGCTGCTAAAAGCGGTCGGAGAAGTCAATAAGCCTGTACTGCTGAAACGCGGATTGGCTGCTACGCTCGATGAATTCATACATGCAGCGGAATACATCATGTCTCGTGGTAATACACAAATCATGTTGATTGAACGCGGAATTCGTACGTATGAAAAAGCGACCCGCAACACGCTCGATATCTCAGCAGTGCCTATTCTTAAGCAGGAATGCCATCTGCCAGTATTGGTCGATGTTACTCACTCCACAGGACGCAAAGATATTCTTATCCCTTGTGCAAAAGCCGCACTCGCAGCCGGAGCCGATGGTATTATGGTCGAGGTTCATCCTGATCCTGCAACTGCGTTGTCCGATGCCGCGCAGCAGCTGAATATTGATGAGTTCAACAACTTCTTTAATGAAGTGAAAGCTTCCGGACTATACCGGTAATCTAGAAATATAGAATTTGAATGATATTTCAAGGATTGGCTAGAAAATGAGGTGAATAAGCGCTTACAAGTCTATCTAATCTTTTTGTGAAGGTGAAGGCGGGTCGAGTACAATAAGGAACATTAGCGTTGCACCGGCCCCGGGTCTTTTTGAAAAAGGCCTATATACCTTATGAGTCACAGGAGGAAATTAGATTTTGAAGCAGCTTACCTTAAATAATGGGTGGTTTTCTAACACTCGAACCGATATTTTATCGGGGATGACCGTAGCCGTTGCACTGATTCCTGAAGCGATCGCTTTTTCGATCTTGGCGGGAGTAAGTCCGATGGTTGGTTTATATGCCTCTTTCTGTATTGCAATTATAACCGCACTTGCCGGAGGCAGACCCGGAATGATCTCGGCGGCTACAGGGGCTATGGCCCTATTAGTCGGAAGTCTCGTACTAGAGCATGGAATAGAGTATCTGTTCGCGGCAACTGTACTGGCTGGTGTGTTTCAGATATTGATGGGGATGCTAAAGCTGGGCCGATTCATCACTTTTTTGCCACAGCCGGTCATGACGGGGTTTGTCAACGCGCTGGCGATACTGATTTTCATGGCGCAGCTTACCCATTTTAAGGGACAAGGCTGGGTGATGTATGGACTGGTAGCTCTGACATTGCTTATTATCTATACGGTTCCTCGGTTTACCAAAGCCGTACCCTCAGCGCTTGTAGCGATTGTTATCGTTTCTATTCTTAGCATCGCTCTTCATCTGGACGTAAGAACCGTAGGGGATATGGGGAATATTACAGCAACTTTGCCACTATTCCATTTACCGCAGATCCCGTTCACGCTGGATACGCTGCTTATTATTTTGCCATATTCACTCTCGCTGGCCGTAGTTGGGTTATTGGAATCACTGATGACTGCCACCTTAATAGACGATATTACGGGCACAGGTAGTGATAAGAACAGAGAGGCGAAGGGACAGGGGCTGGCGAATGTAGTCACTGGTTTTTTCGGAGGGATGGCAGGCTGTGCGATGATTGGCCAGTCAATGGTTAACATGAAGTCAGGAGGACGCACGCGTCTGTCCACGTTTGTATCAGGGATCTTTTTATTGTTCCTAATTATCGTACTTGGCGATGTGGTTAAGCAGATTCCGATGGGCGCGCTCGTTGGCGTAATGATAATGGTCTGTATCAGCACCTTTGAATGGGGCTCGCTTAAATCTCTAACCCGTGTTCCGCTTAGCGATGCGCTGGTTATGATTGTGACGGTGGTCACCGTGTTGGCTACAGACAATCTTTCTATTGGCGTTTTGTTTGGGGTTCTGCTAAGTGCTTTAACGTTTGCTTGGAAAATAGCTTCGATCCGCCTAACAGTTCAGGAAGCTGCCTCTTCCAAAACATATGCGGTTACCGGCCAGCTGTTCTTCGGCACGACAAGCCACTTCATTCATGAATTCGCCTACGATAGCGATCCCGATCATATTATTATCGATTTTTCACACTCTCATGTGTGGGACCAATCCGCAGTTCATGCCATAGCGAAGACGATGAGCAAATACGCCGAGCGTGGCAAAAAAGTCACCATTACCGGACTTAATAATCAGAGCTCACAGCTGGTTCAGCGGGTGGGATTATCCATATGAAAAAAGATTGCGCTATATGCGCGATCTTTTTTTTATAGCAGATATTAACTGTAAGAGAAGACGAGCAGGGTTTTACTTTTGGTGCAAACTGATATAAAGTATAAAGTGGATAATGTTTATCCGCTTTATACGCGGGTGGTATAGTCTACAGTTTGTATTAAGCAATTTATGTAGATCGAGGTGCTGTACATGCATATGAAAACAGGGGTAGAACAGTCAGTGTATGCACTGGTTCTGCTTAACATGCTGCCGGACAAAGCGGTGTTGTCTGGAGAAGCGATTAGCCAGCAGCTCGGAGCATCGGTGACCTATTTTCAGAAACTGTTAAGAAAGCTGGTAACCGCAGACATCATCACGTCTGTTCCCGGCATTAAAGGTGGCTTTAAATTAAAGAAGAGACCTGAAGATATTCGTGTATATGACGTTTACCTTGCGGTGGAAGGACAGCAGTCGCTGTATTCATCCAATGGTATTCTGGTAGACATGTTGGATTTAGAGAAAGAAGATAGCTGCTGCCTGTTAACCAATCTGATGGAAGAAGCTGAATCCTCTTGGAAAGCTGTATTAAAGCGGGAGACTATTGCTTCGTTGTCGGAGGAAATGCGTGGTGAACGCTTTAAAGATAAGATTGCAGCCTTAGAGGAATGGATCAGCAATAAAATGGTCATCTAACCAAAGAAGGGATGTATTCGCATGAGATTAAGCGTATTGGATCAGGCACCCGTGACAAGTGGTAACACAGCGGAAGGTGCTCTGAATAAAGCAGAAGAACTGGCTATTTTAGCAGATGAGTTGGGATATAGCAGAATGTGGATGGCAGAGCACCATGGCGGAAATACATTTGCTAGCTCAGCTCCGGAAGTAACGGCAGCCCGTTTAGCCGCTAAGACCAACCGTATTCGAATCGGCACCGGCGGTGTTATGATGATGCATTATTCTCCACTTAAGCTGGCGGAAGTATTTAAAACGTTAAGTGCTTTTTCCCCGGGGAGAATTGATTTCGGTGTGGGACGAGCTCCTGGTGGCGATACAAGTGCTATGTACGCTCTGTCTGAAGGCCGCGAGTTAATGCTGCATAACATGTATGATAAGCTTGGCATTACTATGCAGCTGCTTAGTGATCAGATTCCGGAAAATGAGTTGTATGCCAAAAATCTTGCCGCTCCAACGAAGGTGGTGCTCCCTGAGGTATGGTTGTTAGGCTCGAGCGGCAACAGTGCGCGAAAAGCAGCACAGATGGGAGTCGGATACTCCTTTGCGCAATTTTTTAATGGTGCCATGAGTAATGAGATTTTGGATCAATATCGGAATAACTACCAGCCTTCTATCTTCATGGACAAACCTGAGATTAGTGTATCCTATATGGTGACCACAGCAGAAACGAAGGAAGAAGCTGAGTATGAGGCATTACCGCAGGATATTTTTCGGTTGATGATGAGCAAGGGCAGAATTACTCAGGTGCTGACACCAGAAGAAGCTCAGAACATATCGTTATCGGAAATTGACCGGATGTCAATCAAGGAAAGCCGTAAGATTCATTTGGTTGGTGCGGTTAAAGACATCGCCGTACGCCTGCAAGAAGAACAAGCACAATATGGTTTCCAGGAAGCGATGATTTGCAGCATTCCGCATTCGCAGGAGAAACGGCTAGAGGTTTACCGACTACTGGCGCGTGAACTGCTAGGTTCTTGATTCTTTCCTCTCAAACCCGCATTTGATGCGGGTTTTTTGTATGCCAATTTAGCTTTTTGATCGGCGCATACCCTCAAAAGACAATAAATTAACCCTACCGCCTCCTAAAAGTAACATTTGAATGCCTAACTTCATCTATGATTAATGAAAGATTTAATTTTAAAAAGAGGATAGGAAGTGATCAAGGATGTTTCCTCTACATAAATCCGTTACGCTGACAGCTTTGCTTCTAATTAATCTGCTGGCAGGTTGCCAACATCAGGTTGACCCATCCCCCCTTCAATCGGCTAACGACTACCACACATCAAGACCGAAGCCAACGGACACCGCTGCAAATCTCATCAAGCTAGAGTGGAAGCTGGTGGATACAATCCCCGTAGTCTCTCAACTAAGTGATCCACCTACAGGCGCTACTTTAATTACAGAGAAGAAGCTGGATAATTTCGGAGGAGTCAAAGTGAAGGTGTATACGATGGCTAGTGACGAAGACTACGTGTATGCCAACATTTCTACTTCCAAAGGACAATACAGTCTAGGGGCGATAGGAACTTATAATTATCGTCAGCCGGAGGATATCAAGGTAGAAGTGGTGCGGATTTTTAGCGAAAAGGTGCTGAAAATCACCGGTGGACTAGGAGCAAATAATTCGCTCACTAACTATTATTTAATCGACGAGAGTGGTAACCCCTCGGGATTGCTGCAAATAGATACCGGACATTCCAAAGAGCTGGATGTTGATGGGGATGGATCTATTGAGGGTGTAGCCGCGCATGGAAATCCGATGAGTGCCTACATTTACCGCTGGAATGTTGATCACGCTGAGGTAACTTACGTTAATGATGCTTTGAAGGCGGACTCCGTAGTGCTAACGGATGAAGGAATATATGAAGCTTTTAATATCGGGGACAAGCAGAGCAAAAGATTCCGATTGACCCTAGAAGGACTGATCCCAGAGCGGTAACGCCATGACCACTGCTGCTGAAATATTTCCTGCGACCAATTCCCTCAAACCTCCGTATAGACGATTAAGCTTAAATGATTATCCATAATCTAGGAGGGGTATTGGATGAATATGCAAATGAATCCGAAATTGAAACAGCTGCGACCGGGGAAAATAGTTAGCGGTGTTGCAGCGGTGCTCATTGTATTGTTGATTGGCGCGAACTCTTTTGTATCTGTGGAATATGGGCATGTAGGTTTGTACAAAACCTTTGGTAAATTAAATGACAATACGTTGTCACCTGGTATTCATTTTAAAGTTCCGTTTATTCAGACGGTGATTCAAGTCAATACGCAGGTAACGAAAGCGGAGACCGATACTTCAGCCTCTTCAAAAGATCTTCAGCCCGTATCCACACATGTAGCGGTGAACTATTCCGTAAATAAGGCTTCTGCCTTTAATCTGATGAACAATATCGGAGGTAATTTTGATAATGTAATTATCAATCCGGCCATTCAAGAAATCGTTAAAGAAGTGACAGCCAAATATCCAGCAGAGGATTTGATTACACGCCGTGATGTAGTGTCGAGTGAGATCAGTGAGCACTTAACCGCTAGGCTGGCAAAATATGATCTGATCGTCAACGATATTAACATTGTTAACTTTAAATTCTCTGAGGCGTTTAACCAGTCGATTGAAGCGAAGCAGGTCGCCCAGCAGCAGGCGCTGAAGGCCGAAAATGATCTCCGGCGGATTGAAATTGAAGCGAAGCAAAAGATCGCCCAGGCGCAAGCTGAAGCCGAATCTTTAAGACTTAAGAAGCAAGAGGTTACGCCTGAGCTGGTGCAGCTGAAGCAAATAGAGGTTCAGGAGAAAGCGCTGGAAAAATGGAACGGCGTACTGCCATCTGTAACAGGGGGAGCCACTCCATTTGTGGATGTTCAATCCCTGACTAAATAATTCATTATTAGATTTCTGATTTATTTCACAAATTGCTGTGCTGTGTTTGAGTTCGTAGCTGTCTGCTTCAACATCTGTTCCTCTGATGGGAAAGCCCTACTTCTATAGAAGTAGGGCTTTTTATGCTATTAATATTGATAAAGCATTGTAGGAATTTGCCAACCAGCACCAACCGACCAGAAGAAGACATAATCGCCACGTTTGATTCGTCCGTCTTCGACTCCGCGTTGAAAGGCGATAAAAGGACTGCTTGTAGCCGTATATCCGAACTCGTCGCCTACATAGATGAATTTCTCATCAGTAAGTCCAAGACCCTCTTGGATGAGTTCGATATTTTTGAGAGAGAATTGTGAAAGGCAGAAGGCAGATATATCATCTGTAGTCAGGCCGTTTCTTGAGAGAAGCTCTTTCATGTCTGCAACCGCCGCATTTACACAAACAGTACCGTCAAAGGGTGTCCAGCGTATCCGAATTTGCTCAGGTGTAATGTCCTCGTGATAAATATTCGATAAACCGCAAGCAGGGAACATAATATTCTCAGATCCCTCAGAATCAGTGTAATAAAGGGAGTCAATGAAGCCTGATTGCTCGCTACTCCGTTCCAGAATGACAGCTGCTGCGGCATCTCCGAAGTTAGGGTAAGTAATTTCATCATCCGTATTGCAGTGCACTGAGCTATAGTCGCTTCCCACGACAAGTGCGTACCGGATACTAGGATTAGCTTGCATATAACGACTTGTCTGCTCTACAGCAGACACCATTCCTGCACAGTTGGCATTGGAATCTTGCGTAATGGTCCGATGTTTACCTTGTAGCATGCGGTGCAGCAGGAGTGCGTTGGTAGGATAGGTATATTCCGGTGTCTGTGAAGCGAACATGATCATATCCATATCTTCACCTTGTAAATTGGCTTCTTGTAGCGCTTTTTGGGCGGCTTTGAGTCCCATCGTTAGGGCATTTTCATCCTTATCGTTTACGATGTATCTCCGGTCACGACCCATGACTTCTAGGAATCGCTTAATGTCCTTGCCCATACTCTGGAAATGCTCCAGATAATAATCATTAGATACGACATGTTCCGGATGGTAATAAGCGGCTTGGCGGATGGTTATATGTCCCAAATGAAACCTCCTATGCTTCAATAATTTCGTAATTTTCTAATTTCGTTGCCCGGGCTACTCGGCTTAGCTGCATTTTTAGGACAGGGCTTTTGGCAATAATGAAGGTTACTTTTTTAAATCCTGATTCTTTATACAGTATGTAGCATTGCTCAAGCATAGGAAGAGTGTCGGGCGAGGATACGTTTAATGTCTTGCAATCTAAAATGATCTCATATTGTGCTGGGTCAAATGTACTTACGATTTGGTTGTACTCTTGAATGAAGCGCCCGGCGTCCTCGGGTGACATAGAACCTTCTACTTGTACATTCAGTTTTTGGGCTGCAGCATTTGAGGTGAAATTAAAGTTTCCCATTTTAAATCGATCTCCTCCTAAATGTGATAAAAGAAAAATTTAAATAAATAGGCTAAAAAACCCATTTATATAGATATTATCGTATTTTTTAATGGGAAAGTTTAGGGGGATTATCCTTTATATTTTAAAAAATACAAGAAGGTATAAAATTAACTTGAAAAGATAATTTAGTAAATAATGACCTTCTCTAAGTGTATTTATATGAATTAATCGAGGTTAGGGTGGGTCTGATCGCCCATTCGACTTTGCAAAGCAGAGTTCTATTGGTATGATTACAGAGATGAAAAAAATTCACTATCCAAATCATGGAGGAATGACAAAAATGAGCGAAATTACACTATCGCGGATCATTGATCATACACTGCTTAAAGCAGATGCACGGAAAGAAGATATCGTTAAATTGGCAGAGGAAGCAAAAGCATATAAGTTTGCTTCAGTCTGCGTAAACCCTGCTTGGGTAGCTACTGCCCATGAAGTGTTGAAGGATACGCCTGAAGTTAAAGTCTGCACAGTTATCGGCTTCCCGCTCGGATCCTCGACAACAGAGACCAAAGCATTTGAGACTACCAATGCTATCGCTAATGGTGCTGGTGAAGTGGATATGGTCATCAACATCGGAGCGCTGAAAGATGGTAACAATGAGTTGGTTAAACGTGATATTGCAGCAGTTGTAGACGCAGCTCGCGGCAAAGCACTGACTAAGGTCATTATCGAGACCTGTTTATTAACGGAAGAAGAAAAGGTTCGTGCCTGCAAGCTTTCTGTTGAAGCTGGAGCAGACTTCGTAAAAACATCCACAGGATTCTCTACAGGTGGGGCAACGAAGGAAGATATCGCGCTGATGCGTGCAACGGTTGGACCTAATGTGGGTGTGAAGGCTTCCGGTGGTGTTCGTAGTGCAGAAGATGCACATGTAATGGTACAAGCTGGTGCAAGCCGTATTGGTACCAGCGGCGGTGTAGCGATTGCTAAGGGTGAAACAAGCCAAAGCAATTACTAAAAGAAGATAAGTAAAATGGTAGCGGTGAGATGAGGTGGATAAGCTTTATCCGCCGCTATTCTATTTTTTATTGCGTAGATGTTCTGTAGCAGGTACATATGGTGATACACGTTTCTTCGGCTTAAAAATTATTATTGAAAGCGTTATCTGATGATCATCGGACATGCCTTCCTTTGAATTAAATTAAAATATAATAATTCGCACCGGAATAATAAGATTTTTTTCTTTTCAAATGATGTCGTTTATGAGAGAATGGGTACAATTATTATTTGTTAAAGATTTCTATTCTTATTTATAAAGGGAGGAAATACCTATGTCAGAAGACCGTAAGCTGTCATTTGAAACTTTGACTGTTCATGCAGGCCAGGAAATTGATCCAACTACTTTCGCACGTGCTGTACCGCTTTATCAGACCACGTCTTATGGATTCCGTGATGCTGATCATGCAGCGGATCTGTTTGCGCTCAAAGAATTCGGTAATATTTACACTCGGCTGATGAATCCGACTACAGATGTATTTGAACAGCGTTTGGCAGCACTAGAAGGTGGAGCAGGTGCACTTGCTACAGCTTCCGGGGCAGCGGCTATTTCTTTCTCCATTCTAAATATTGCGGGCGCTGGGGATGAAATTGTATCTGCGGCAAGCCTATACGGTGGAACTTATAATCTTTTTTCTACAACGCTGCCAAAGCTTGGTATTAAGGTGCATTTTGTGGATTCGGATAATCCAGAGAACTTCCGTGCTGCGATTAATGATAAAACCAAAGCTTTGTATGCAGAAACCATTGGTAACCCACAGGGGAATGTACTAGATATTGAAGCCGTTGCAGCGATCGCACACGAACATGGAATTCCTCTTATTGTGGATAATACGTTCCCAAGTCCATATTTACTGCGTCCGATTGAGCATGGAGCTGACATCGTTGTTCATTCGGCAACTAAATTCATCGGCGGGCATGGTACATCTATCGGTGGAATTATTGTGGACGGTGGTAAGTTCGATTGGAAGGCAAGCGGTAAGTTCCCAGGACTTACAGAGCCTGATCCAAGTTATCATGGCGTTGTTTATACGGAAGCTGTTGGACCGATTGCTTATATTATCAAAGCCCGCGTTCAATTACTTCGCGATTTAGGTGCTTCTATTTCACCATTTAACTCTTGGATGCTGTTGCAAGGGCTCGAGACACTCCATTTGCGGATGGAACGTCACAGCCAGAATGCACTAAAGGTTGCGCAATATTTGGAGGCACACGCAGATGTAGAATGGGTAAGTTATTCTGGACTTCCTACTCATCCATCTCATGAATTAGCGCAAAAGTATTTACCTAAAGGTCAAGGCGCGATCCTTACCTTCGGTATTAAAGGTGGAAGTGCTGCGGGACGCAAGCTGATTGAAAATGTGAAGCTGTTCTCGCATTTGGCGAATGTCGGTGACTCCAAGTCATTGATTATCCACCCTGCAAGCACAACACATGCACAACTGTCGGATGAAGAGCAAACCACAGCGGGAGTAACTCCGGAATTGCTCCGCTTATCGATTGGTACGGAATCTATTGATGATATTATTTATGATCTGGAACAGGCCATTGCCGCCAGTCAACAATAGAACAATGAAGTTCAAGGAAGGCATCTGCTGCTATGCGGCGATGCCTTTTTTTGTGATTTAATAAGGCTAATTATTCATATGATTTGGCAACGCTTGCATATTTCATGGGAGGTTCCCGTATTTATAAGTGTGGTAATAAGATGTCGGTGGCATGATGTTTATTTACTAGGCGTACCGGCAGCAATCCAAAGATAAAGGGTGGGTGCGAAGATGAAGGGTGAACGTCAGCAGGATGGTTTTCGGAGTAGTGAAGAGCGCCCGTTCAAGTTCATGTATAAGGCCGGTGATCGGGCTGTTGGGATGGAAATGAGTCAAGCCGGATCCGTTGCCTCCGCTGCCGCAGAATTTATCACCGGAGTAGAGCAGAAGGATGTCGTAGAACCTTTGAACCGTTCTTATTTTAAGCGCCCTGGAGAACAGTCGGCCTTCTTAGTGCTGCGTGAAGGACGAGAAGAACGTGAAGAGCGCCCTACTACAAGAGAAGGAACAAGATCCGTTCAAGCTGGACCTTGTCTGATACGAAGTGAGGAATGGCTGCTTGAACCTGAATTGTTCTGTCTTTATGAGAACTGGTTATCCAGTGAAGATGAGCTGCAGGCTAATCGAATGCTGCAGCGGATTTATTATCGATTGCAGGCAGCGACCACAGCGCTGCTGGAATCGCCGGATGGTGAATGGGCAGCCATCACCCTGCTGCATCCAGAGGAGCTTGCGGCGCAGCCCGCAAAGCTCACCGCGCTTCAGGACGCGCAGCTCGAAGCGCTTTTTACTGCGGTGGCGGAGAGCCAGCGGCAAGGCGGCGATTGCCGCCTTGACCTGCTGGTCGCCTACACCGCAAGCGGAGCCGAATTCGCCGCAAAGCGCGAATTCATCGAGGTCGTGGCCGATCAGACACTCGGCCACGCTTATGCGGCGGCGTGCCGCATCGGGGCGCTGATCGCGCCCGATGTCGAGCCCTCCGCCGCCGCGGAAATCGCGCGCATCGCCGATTTCCTAGTGCTCGACGGCGCGGCGAGCGAGCTCGCGCCGGAAGGGGCCGCCGCAGAGGGCTTCACCCTGGCGGCGGGGGAGATCCTTGCCGCCGTGCGGAGCGTGAAGCCGGCGGCGGTAGTTCTCGCCGCGGGGACTCCGGCGGCGTCGGCTTTGGCCGATCTGTATCAGATCGGCCTCAGCGGGATCTTTTGCAGCGCAGGTCAGCGGACCGAAGCGCTGCTTAGAGCAGCCTGTCTGATCTGGATCGCCAGGCAGCAGGAAACACTGGATACTGCCGCCGGTGGAAGGCAGTAGGACAACAACGAAGCGGCTGTTACCTAAGCCGCTTTTTCTTCTAAATAAGACGATACGTTTCATTTAGAATCGATAAAAAGACAAAAGAGCAGTGATTCTGCCGTTATTGGAGAATCACTGCTCTTTATGATTAAGAATTATTTCTCTTCGTTTTGATCATTTTGACTGCCTGCTTCAAAAGTGTACATGTATCCGATAGCGGTTTTGTCCACGTAGTTCTTACTACTCAAATGAAATTAAGTGTATATCAAATAAGATCGTCCAGTGACTCTGAAATATCATCAAAGAGGGGCTGTCGTTAAGGTCATATAGTCTTGTCCCAGCCCTCCATTCGAGGAGCATGTCTTAACAGAACTATTAGATAAAATTCGCCACTAAACGGGCAGCTAACACATATTCTGAAATAAATGGCGTTTAGCTGAATAGATAGGCTTTACTTTTTAATTCCTGGTGGTATTATTAAAACATAAGTTGCACTAAGGAAATATAGTTGTACTGTTGCAACAATGATTATCATTCTCACTACCTATAGTTCTCAATCATGCTGTCCCGGCTAAGCCGGGGCAGCATGTGTCATTTTAGGGGTCTTAATAATGGCTCTCATTCTCACTTGGCAAAACTCCACAAAACAAAGCGTATGCTCACAAAGTAAGTTTTGTTTCGAAGAGAAACCAATGAAGTTAGGCTCCACAAAACAAAGCGTATGCTCACGAAGCAAGTTTTGTTGCGAAGAAGAGTCAATGAAGTAAAACTCCACAAAACTTTAAAGGACGGCGATTATTATGCAAGCAACATCAAAACATTTACCCAAGCAGTCATCTATCTCTGGCAGCATGAAGAAGCCAGGCGCTCCAAAGCGCCGGTTCGATCCGCGTGCAATGCTCAGCAATTCTGAAATGCAGGCTGCTCTGGGCAGCGGACTGCTTATGCTTATTGCTTGGTCTGTTGGTGGATGGTCAGAAATTCTTTCCATAGCGCTCTATGTCATTTCTTATACAATTGGTGGCTGGAACAAGGCAAAGGAAGGCGTAGAAACGCTCGTCAAAGAACGAGATCTCGATGTGAACCTATTAATGATTGCAGCCGCACTAGGCGCAGCTTCCATTGGATACTGGAATGAAGGTGCTATGCTTATTTTCATTTTTGCACTCAGTGGAGCATTAGAGAGTTATACGATGGAACGTAGTAAAAAGGATATTTCCTCGCTGATGGCACTCAAACCGGCTACGGCTATGCGCATTGAAAAAGGAAGTATGAATGAGGTTAATATTGACCAGCTGGTGATCGGAGATCTTCTGCTTGTGCGCCCGGGAGATTTAATTCCGGCAGACGGCAAGGTATATCGGGGGGAATCAGCAGTAGATCAGGCTTCCATTACGGGAGAATCGGTTCCTGTAGAGAAATGTGCCGGTAGCGAGGTTTTTGCAGGCACTGTTAATGGAGAAGGACCCCTTTATATTGAGGTAACGAAAGCAGCTGAGAACACCCTTTTTGCTAAAATCATCAAAATGGTAGAAGAGGCAGAGACGGAAGTTCCTAACTCCCAGCGATTTATTAAAAGACTAGAAGCCATCTATGCACGGGTTGTCGTAGCCTCGACAGTGGCACTGATTATCCTTCCACCGTTTTTGCTGGACTGGAGCTGGAGCGCAACCTTCTATAAAGCGATGGTCTTTCTTGTAGTAGCATCACCTTGCGCTTTGGTCTCTTCCATTATGCCAGCGATGCTGTCAGCCATCTCCAAAAGTGCGCGAAAAGGGGTTCTGTTTAAAGGCGGGGTCCATCTGGAAAATATGGCACGCACAACGGTTGTGGCATTCGATAAGACAGGGACGCTTACAGAGGGAACTCCTCAGGTAACTGATTTTATTGCAGGTGAAGGCTACAGTCGGCAAGAGTTGCTGATGGTTAGCGCATCCATTGAGCATATGTCCCGTCATCCACTGGCGGAAGCGATTGTGCGTAAAGCAGAAGAGGAAGGTTTAGCGCTACAGGGAGTAGAAGACAGTAAAACCATCACAGGTTGGGGAATTGAAGGTCAAATCGACGGACATCTCTGGAGAATCGGTAAGTCTAATTTGCTCGATGAGCTGACTCGATCTGCTATGAATCCTGAACTAGAGCATTGGAAACTTAAGCGGCAGCAGTTGGCTGAAGAAGGGAAGACCGTCTCCATTATTCTGGACGGTGAGCAGATTGCGGGAATGATTGCTTTACAGGATACGGTTCGCCCACAAGCAGAAGCCGCAGTGCGTAAGCTGCAGGAGCTTGGGATTAAAGTGGCAATGCTTACCGGTGACCGTGACGCTACAGCTCAGGTTATTGCAGGTACAACTGGAGTGGATATGGTATTTGCCGATCTATTACCGGAGGATAAAGTAAAGCATATCAGAGCACTACGTGAAAAGTATGGTCACGTTGTTATGGTAGGTGATGGTGTGAATGATGCACCTGCTTTGGCGACAGCAACCGTAGGCATGGGGATGGGCATGAAAGGAAGCGGCGCAGCACTTGAAATAGCCGATGTAGTGCTTATGAATGATAATATAGAAGAGATCGCTTCAACAATATCATTGGCGCGTCGTTCGCAGCGTATTGTGAAGCAAAATATGATTTTTGCTGTGACTGTGATTGCAGTGCTTATGATCAGCAACTTTGTGCAAGGGATCGCTCTTCCTTTTGGCGTGATAGGGCATGAAGGCAGTACGATATTAGTGATTCTAAATGGACTAAGATTATTGCGATAATATTTTTTGAAATTAAATTGTTCACAAAATAGTTTCGGAACTTGGGAGTCTGGCATATTGACATATTTGCTTTCAGTTATCATAATTAACACTACATTATAATTATTTTAAATAAGAAGCGACGTCATTGCCGTTTAGCTCAAGGAGGACATAGATATGTATAAATCAATAATTGTTGGTACTGGACCGGCAGGATTAACCGCCGCTATCTATTTGGCTCGTGCCAATTTGAACCCACTAGTCATCGAAGGACCTCAACCCGGTGGACAATTAACCACAACTACAGAAGTGGAGAATTTCCCTGGATTTCCTGAAGGAATCATGGGCCCTGACTTGATGGATAATATGCGTAAACAAGCTGAACGTTTTGGTGCAGAATTCCGTACGGGCTGGGTGAACAGTGTAGAACTTGGAGAGCGCCCTTTTAAGCTGAATGTTGAAGGAATGGGTGTTCTTACTACAGATACATTGATCATTTCCACAGGCGCTACAGCAAAATACCTCGGTATCCCAGGGGAGCAAGATAACGTAGGACGCGGTGTGAGCACCTGCGCTACCTGTGACGGATTTTTCTTCCGTAATAAAGAGATCGTGGTTGTTGGTGGCGGAGATTCCGCACTTGAGGAAGCGGGTTTCTTGACTCGTTTTGCTTCCAAAGTGACTTTGGTGCACCGTCGTGGAGAATTGCGTGCTTCGAAGATCATGCAGGATCGTGTACGCGCTAATGTTAAAGTAGACTGGAACTTGAACCGTACTCCTCTGGAAGTGACTTCGAGCGAAAGAGGCGTCAATGGACTAAAAGTGCTTAACAATGAGACTGGTGAAGAAGAAATCATCGAAGCAAGCGGCGTGTTTGTTGCGATTGGCCACCACCCTAATACCTCTTTCTTAGGTGGACAGATCACAACCAATGCGGATGGCTATATCATGACGAACCCAGGCACTTCCGAAACTAATATCCCAGGCGTGTTCGCATGTGGTGATGTACAGGATACTCGTTACAGACAAGCGATTACTGCAGCAGGTAGTGGATGTATGGCAGCTATGGATGCTGAGAAATATATCGAAAGCTTGGAGCACAGTGCAGTTATTCTATAATTTGGTTTGAAAAACCCTCAATGCTACAATTGATATCATCACTGTATATCTTTTATAGGAGGTCATACCATGGAGAATGTAATTGTATATACCTCAACAAATTGCCCGCATTGCCGTCAGGTGAAGAGCTTTTTAAGCGAAAAAGGCGTATCCTACGAAGAACGCAATGTCGAGCAGAACGATGATTTTGCGCAGCAAGTATGGGACATGGGAGTGAGGGCTATTCCTGTAACTGTAATCGGTGAGCATAAAATTGTTGGCATGAACAAAACTCAGTTCGACAAAGCACTCGCGACTGTTTAATAATATAAGAATTTATATGCTGCACAACTATAATATCCTTATATTTCTACGAGGAACCGATGTCGTCTTAATAGGACGATAAAGTCGTTTCTTCTTGTTAAATAAGATTTCCATAAGGAAATTGTAATGGGCCGCTTCCGATCAGGAGGCGGTCTTTTTTGAAATATAAGAAAGTATAAAATGCTTGCGAGCTTTAAGCATACAAAAAATAGTCTGACGCATCTGTGCGCAGACTATTTTTATGAAAGTAGATCTAGAAGTAGAGTTTAGGTTTGAGTGAAAGATGTAATGAGCTGAAATAGCACGTATACAGCAGCGCCGCTGCCAATAAGAATAAATCCTGATTTCTTTTTAGCTTGAAAAAAACGGAGCACGCCGAGGCTGATCAAAGGGGCAATAATGAGCAGAAAAAGCAACACAGTGATGAACATCTGTGCCGAGATATCAGACGTATCAACATAGGTCATGGACTCGCTCTCCATTTCAAAAAAGGGGTTGTAGTGATAAATATCACACTAGCTTGACCTTTATTATATAGGATTTCTGTTCTTTTTACTGCACTTTTGATTCACTCAAATGCGTCAATTTTACGTCAATTATTTCAAAATATAAGAATGTATATGTTCCACGCTATAAATTATTCTTATATTTCTCACATAAACGCTTCGCTTACCGTTATGGATTATAGGGTCACCCGAATATCGCCCAGGAAATGCATAACAGCAGAGAAACCTGCGCCGATCATCGTTCCACGGCTGCCGAGCTTAGAGAATGTAATTTCGAGTTGCTGCTTATGGTAAGGAAGAGTACGCTCAGCTACAACCCGGCGCAGCGGTTCGCCTAGCCATTCTTCAGCCTCAGACAATGCCCCACCGATCACAATAAGCTCTGGATTGAAGCTATTGATTAGATTGGTCACCCCGATACCGAGATATTCACCCATCGTTGAGAATTGATGTAGGGCGTCTTCTTGCCCGCCGGCTGCATAGCGAACCAGCTCTGGCGTAGTATGGGCAGGGAGGGAGAGATCGGGATTATCATAAGTTTTCTCAGAGGCATATAACTCCCAACAGCCACGACTCCCGCAACTGCAAGGCTTGCCTTGTGCTTCAATCGTCATATGTCCGGTTTCGCCGGCATATCCTCTTGCACCCTTGTATAACTCTCCACCAATAATAATTCCAGATCCAATCCCTGATCCCGCACTGATGTAAAGGAGATGCCTTACCTCTCGTGCCGCTCCAAAGTTGAGTTCACCCTGTGCACCCGCGTTCGCTTCGTTATCAATGGTGACAGGAACGGAAAATTCAGCTTCGAGTATCGCTCGCAGCTCGACCATTTCCCAGCCAAGGTTGGGAGCGAAGAGTACAACACCATTTTCATCCACCATCCCGGGGACACCTACTCCGATGCCGACGATGCCGTAAGGGGATTCTGGAGCGTTGATAATCAAGCCTGAGATAAGTTTTTTCATTTGTTCCAGAACGTAAGGAAAATCATGGTTTTCTAAGGAGAAATCGCTTTCGTAAAGAATGCCCCCGCTCAGATCACATAAGACCGCTGTTAGCTGCTTTACCCGTAATTCTATGCCGATTACACTACCAGCCATCGTGTTAAAATGCAGCATTAACGGTTTGCGGCCACCGCTTGATTCCCCAGGTCCGACTTCAGTTACCAGTTCTTGCGTGCACAGCTCAGCTACCAAATTGGACACAGTAGCTTTATTCAGTCCGGTCATCTCTGAGACCTTCGCGCGCGAGAGTGGAGAGTGTCTTCGAATGGTATGTAGTACAATCGATTTATTTATTTTTTTGACCAGCGCTTGGTCTCCAGTAACCTTCACAAATCACACATCCTTCTTAAATTATAAGAAAGTATAAGCTTCACGGTATACTTTCTCCTTATAATTCTCGCATAAACGCTTACCGTCCTTAAAAGGACGCTAAAGGCGTTTTAGCTTGGCATAGTTCCCATTTGTTGTATGCCACTTAGTCTAGAGTGATGTGCTGCAAATTGCAATACATAGCGTCAAGAGGAAACTTTCCAACAGGGATCTCCTATATTTGAGAAGAGGAGAGAGGAGGCTAGACAGGGGCCCAAAAAATGGACATAAAAAACTTATCAAAACTTTGTTTAACCAATATACAAAGTCCGAAAGATGTGTTAAGATGATCCTGTAAACGCTTGCGGGCGAAGCACAAATTGAGGAGGATTACACAATGGCTTATTTTGAGACAGTGAACAAAATCTCTTACGAGGGAAGCCGTTCCACCAACCCTTTCGCATTTAAATTTTACAATCCTAAAGAAGTCGTAGCCGGCAAAACTATGGAAGAACATCTGAAATTTGCAATGGCTTATTGGCATACATTAACTGCTGGCGGTTCTGATCCGTTTGGCGCTGAAACAGCAATTCGCAGCTGGAACAAATTGAACGGTCTGGACAAAGCTAAGGCTCGCGCTGAAGCAGCATTTGAATTTATGGACAAGATGGATCTCCCTTACTTCTGCTTCCATGATGTAGACATCGCACCAGAAGGCGCATCTTTGCGTGAATTCTACAGCAACATCGACACCATCGTTGATATCCTTGATCAAGGCATGAAGACTTCCGGCAAGAAATTGTTGTGGAATACAGCTAATATGTTCACTAACCCACGTTACATGCACGGTGCAGGTTCTACACCTAACGCTGATGTTTTCGCACATGCAGCAGCACAAGTGAAGAAAGGTCTGGAAGTTGGTAAACGTCTGGGTGCTAGCAACTATGTATTCTGGGGCGGTCGTGAGGGTTACGAAGAATTGCTGAATACAGATATGGGTCTTGAACAAGACAACATTGCTCGTCTGTTCAGCATGGCTGTAGATTACGCTAAGGAAATCGGCTTTGACGGTCAATTCCTGATCGAGCCTAAACCAAAAGAGCCTACGAAACATCAATATGATTTCGATGCAGCAACAACGATCTCTTTCTTACAAAAATACAACCTCGACAAGCACTTCAAGCTGAACCTTGAAGCTAACCATGCTACGCTTGCAGGTCATACTTTTGAACATGAGCTTCGTGTAGCTCGTATCAACGGCATGCTCGGATCGCTTGATGCTAACCAAGGTGATACATTGCTCGGATGGGATACAGATGAATTCCCAGTTAACATCTACGATGCAACACTTACACTGTATGAAGTACTCAAGAATGATGGTCTTGGCAAAGGCGGAATCAACTTTGACTCTAAAGTACGTCGTCCTTCCTTTGAGCCTGAGGATCTGTTCCTAGCACATATCGCTGGTATGGATACTTATGCAAAAGGCTTGAAAGTAGCTGCTAAATTGATCGAAGATCGCGTATTCGAAGATTTCGTTGAAAAACGTTACAGCAGCTTCAATGAAGGCGTTGGTGCGGACATCGTATCCGGCAAAGCAACTCTGGCTTCCTTGGCTGAATATGCTTTGAACAATGAGAACCCACGCCCTAACCAATCCGGACGTCAAGAATACCTGAGAGCTACCCTTAACCAATACATCTTGGCAGAGTAGTCTTTACAGGGAGCTTGAAGCTTAGGCTTTGAATCCAGTTTGAACAAATGCAACGGGGGTTGCTGAAGAGAGCATTCTTCGGCAGCCCCCTTTTTGTAGTAAAAACTAAGCGGATGCTTACGAAGTGAGTTTTATTGCGAAGAGAATCAAGTAGCTAAGCTCCATAAAACTTTTAGGAGGTCAACAATGAAATACGTTATAGGTGTAGATTTGGGCACTAGCGCAGTGAAGACTGTTCTAGTGGACCCACAGGGCAAGGTGGCTTTTGAGCATTCCGAGTCCTACCCGCTAAGCAGACCGCAGCCGAACTGGAGCGAACAAAATCCTGAGGACTGGGTAAAAGGCACGCTGGTCAGTCTTCGTCGTCTGATTGAAGTATCGGGCATAGACCCATCACAAGTTGATGGTCTTAGCTTCTCCGGGCAAATGCACGGATTGGTACTAGTGGATAAGGAAGGGCAAGTGCTTCGTCCGGCCATTCTTTGGAATGATACTCGTACTACTGCACAGTGCAGAAGAATAGAGAAGACGCTCGGAGCAAAGCTTATTGAGGTTGCTAGAAACCGTGCACTGGAAGGCTTCACACTTCCTAAAATTCTATGGGTACAAGAGAATGAACCTGAGGTATTATCACAAGCGTATCAGTTCCTGTTGCCAAAAGATTATGTGCGTCTCCGGTTGACCGGTGATTATGCGATGGATTATTCCGATGCTGCAGGAACGCTTCTATTAGATGTAGGTTCTAAAACGTGGAGTGCTGAAATTGCTGAAGCTTTTGAACTGCCGCTTTCCCTTTGTCCTAGACTGGTAGAGTCCTTTGAACAGACAGGAACGTTATTGCCGGATATTGCGGAAGCGTCCGGTCTTTTATCTTCAACAAAGGTATTTGCTGGTGGTGCGGATAATGCATGCGGGGCTCTTGGAGCAGGTGTCCTTGGTGAAGGCCGGACGATGTGCAGTATTGGTACATCTGGTGTAGTTCTTTCCTATGAGAGCAACAAAGACTTAAATCTCGAAGGCAAAGTTCATTTCTTCAACCATGGTGAAAAAGATGCCTACTATATCATGGGCGTTACTCTAGCGGCTGGTCATAGCCTTACATGGTTCAAAGAAACCTTTGCGTCAGACAAAAGCTTTGATGAATTGCTAAGTGGAGTAGCTTCCATTCCAGCGGGTAGCGGCGGACTGCTCTTTACACCTTATATCGTAGGGGAACGTACACCTCATCCAGATGCGAATATTCGCGGAAGCTTTATTGGTATGGATTCAGGGCATACGTTGACACATTTTACACGTTCCGTATTAGAAGGCATTACCTTTTCGCTACGTGAATCTATCGAGATTGTACGTGATTCAGGCAAAGAGATTACAGAAATCATTGCGATCGGTGGCGGGGCTAAAAATGAGGCATGGCTCCAGATGCAAGCAGATATTTTCAATGCATCCATCGTGAAGCTTGAAAGTGAGCAAGGTCCGGCTATGGGAGCAGCGATGTTGGCAGCTTACGGTAGTGGCTGGTTCACATCACTTAGTGCATGTGCAGAAGCTTTCATCCGTCCTGCGGATGTATATAAACCGGATCCGAAGCAAGCGGCAATCTATGACGGCTTATTTAACCTCTATCAGGAAGTCTACGGTCAGACCCGTGAACTGAATAACAAGCTGGCAGCGTACCGCCAATAATTAAGGACGCCGAAGGGTTTATGCTTGATATGTCTGATAAAAAAGGTCTTTCGCATATGGCGAAGGACCTTTTTATGACCATCTCGTTTATTGATCTGAGGATAGGCTGTATTCGAAGTTGTTGCCGTTCCTATTTTTCTTCTGTAAAGTATGGGGTATCTCCAGGGCAGCGTTAAACTCTGCATGAGATAGTGAAGGTTTCGGGGGGCGGAAGGCCATGTTCCAATGGATTGTTAAGCTGTTGAATGACATCAAAATCCGCAATAAGCTGTTGCTTGCTTTTTTACTTACTACGTTACTTCCGGTATTACTGGTAGGCGGTTATCTTACGTTTGAGATGAGGACCATGGCGTTTCAGAGCGCACTGGAACAAGCTTCAATCAACGTAGATCGGGTAAAGAAAAGAACGGAAGAAGTCATCGGTGTATCTCAAGATATCGCATATCGCTTGAGCAATGATGCACGGTTGAAGAGACTTGCCATACGTCAGTATGTTAGCACTTACGATGTGGTGGAAGCTTACCGCGATTATTCGGATATGCGTGAGTATCTAAGGTTGTATAAAGATATATCCAACATTCGCTTATACACTGACAACGCTACGCTGCTTAATAACTGGGAGCTGATCAATCCTTCACCTGAGATTAAGGAGAGCCAGTGGTATCAGAGAGCACAGCGGTACGATAGTCTTGTCGGTTGGGAATATATCGAAGATGAGCGTGATAAGCGGAATTATTTAAGTCTTGTCCGCAAAATCGAGCTGGAGGGCTCCAGTAAGATCGGTGTACTCGTTATTAATGTGAACAGTCAGCAGCTTGCATCCATTCTAAGCCAGGAATCTTTTGATACCATGATCGTCGATGATCAAGACAATATCATTGCAGCGAACCGGAAAGATCGGACAGGTAAAAAGCTGGTGGATGTTTCTTTTGACACGAAGCTCTTGGGGCAGGGAAGTGGAAGCTATGAAGCAGTAGTAGATGGTGAAGCTTCCAAAATTGTGATCGAGGAGCTTAAACCACAAGCCAGCCGAAATGCACTACGAATTATATCTGTTTTTTCGATTGAAAGTATAGTTAAAGAACCTAATCAAGTAATTAAGCTTTCGATTACTGTGGTTGCGATAAGTGTTCTATTGGCCTTTTTAATTATATATAGCTTCTCCTCGTTGTTTTCGCGACGATTGCTGCATTTAAGCAGACATATTAACCGAGTCAGTACTGGGGATTTTGATACTACATTAAAGATTGATGGCAAGGATGAAATCGCCCTGTTAGCTCGTCAATTCAATTCCATGGTACGCAGCATTAATGATTTGATGTATGAGGTACAGGAATCCAATGCTCAGAATAGTCTGCTGGAACAGAAACAAAATGATATACGATTCAAAATGCTGGCCAGCCAGATTAACCCGCATTTCTTATTCAATGCACTAGAAGCGATTCGGATGGAAGCTCACATGAAGGGGCAAGTGGAAATTGCCCGTGTGGTACGTCTTCTAGGTAAAATGATGCGCAGTAACCTGGAGGTAGGCCGAAGTAAAATTTTGCTTAGTCAGGAATTAGAAGTGGTACGTTGTTACTTGGATATTCAGCAATTCCGTTATGAGGAGAGGTTGAAATATCAATTTACTGTAGACCCTGCCGTTGAATCTCTTTATATGCCCCCGCTTCTTATTCAGCCACTTGTTGAGAACGCAGTAATCCACGGACTGGATAATAAGATGGAAGGTGCATTTGTGACGGTGGAAGTTGTAAAAGTTGGGGATCATGCTAAATTTACGATTACAGATAACGGAGTAGGAATATCTCCAATTCAGCTGGAGGAATTACTGAACACGCTTGAGCGTAAGGAAGAGCGTGAAGGTGAGCGAATTGGACTTCGTAATGTACATGACCGGCTAAAACTATCCTACGGCGCAGAATATGGGCTAACGATTGAAAGTAGACCTAATGTAGGAACGGTTATTTTCTTCTGCATACCAATGGAGGACAACAATCTATGATAAAAGTGATGATTGTCGATGATGAGCCGAAGCTACGGGAAGGACTTCGAAGTCTGATCCCATGGGAGAAGCTCGGTTATACGGTGGTAGCTACAGCAGCTAATGGCTTGCAAGCACTTGAAAAGTATCATACCTTCTACCCGGAGCTGATCGTTGCTGATATTCGTATGCCTGGAATGGATGGTCTGGAAATGATTAGTGAGCTTCGCAAAGAAGGCTCAGAAAGTCATGTGCTCATTTTGAGTGGACATGCTGATTTTGAATATGCTAAGCGGGCGATTGGTTATCGGATCGACGGCTATTTGCTGAAGCCAGTGGATGAGGATGAAATGATCGTATGTCTGGAACAGCTACATGAAACGATCGAGCAGGAGCAGCGGTTCAGTGACTGGAATGAGGAGGAGCCCGCTCGCAATAGGGAAACTTTACTCCGAGCGCTTCTGCAGCCAACCTCAGAGGAAGAACTGGAGGAGGACCTTAGCAGACATGTGGATGCGATAGGACTTGATCAGGGGAATTATGAAGTCATTCTCATTGAATTAAGAAAAACAGCTGGTGCAAATGATGAGGATCTCCGGGGAATCAAAACAGTAATGGAACAGCATTTTAGTAATCATCCTAATGCATCATTCTTTACATTGTCACAGTATTTGGGCATTCTCATGAAGGATCCGGACCAGAGCGCGAGCAAGCGGGAAGAATTATATAAGGGATTATCTGCAGTGATAGAACCAAGGGGTTACGACTTCATTGCAGTAGCGGGGGGAGTAGTACCTCGACCTGAAATGGCGGGAGAATCGTTTAATTCAGCACGTGAACTGTTAAGACGCTCCTTCTTCTTCAAAAAGGGGATCATCATCAGTACAGATCCTTCGGGATTTCTGATGGAGATGAGGGAGGAAAGTGAAGACGCGCAAGAGACAGAGAGTCGTCTGCTGCTTGCGGTAGAGACAGGAAGTCTTGGCGCGATTCGACCGATAGTGCTGACTATCTGTGCTGAACTTGTATCTGCGGGCAGCAACGAATTGCGAATTAAAGAGACCTTTGTGAGACTCCTTAGTACTGTTCTGGCTCGTCTGGAGCCTACGTATCCGGAAATTCGCACCTATGCAGCAGAGCATTCCCCTCCAATAGGTGAGCTTTATCAAAGTTATTATTTGTCTGATTTGCAGGATCAGGCTGTCTCATTTCTCGAAGAAATTGCGGGCCAGATGACCAGTGGGCGTGGAAATGAAATTAAGAAGATCACAGAAATAATCAACCGTCGCTACAATGAGAACCTAAAGCTGGAGACCTTATCCGAGTTATTCTGCTACAACAGCGCTTACCTCGGTAAAATGTTCAAGAACACCACAGGAGAATACTTCAATACGTACGTGGATAAAGTTCGGATTGAGAAGGCTAAGGAATTTCTGACGCAAGGTATGAAAGTATACGAGGTGGCCGAGAAGGTAGGATATATGAACCCTGATTATTTCAACGCTAAGTTCCGTAAATATGTAGGAATCTCACCAACTTCTTATCGAAAAAGCATCTAAGGATGGTGTGGTATTCTTGTCTTGTCTGTTATACCCGTGGCTGAGTTCAGGTGGTTTTCTGAACTTCAGTCCACGGGTCTTTTTTTTGTTTTCCCTACTCCCACCAATTGTACGTGGTGAAGTATTAATGCAGTTAAATAGACACCTGCTTAAGCTTATGCGGGTGGAGGGCTAATGCATTTTCTTTAGAATCGGGGTTCTAAACATCTGCTGGTAAAGGAGCGAAGAGGAATTTTTGGAACTGTAGAAGCGTTGAAATCTTCTAATTTTAAAAGGGCGACTGGTAGAAGAACGAAGAGGAATATTTGGAACTGTAGAAGCGGAGCGTTCGCCCGAAAGCTTTTCGTAGAAAAGCTAGCTTCGAAAGCATATGCTATCCTCAGATTTCTACCGCGAGAAGCGGTTTAAATCAGGAAATCTGAGGATAACAGCGATCGGAAGTCCAAAAATTCCTCGTAGTGGCTGGTTACCAGAAGCCTAGTTGAAAAATTCGAAGAAGCAAGCGATCGGAAGCCCAAATATTCCTCGTAGTGACTAATATCCAGCAAGCAAAGTGTTTTTAGGAGTCCAATTCAAAGAATAATGCAGACGCCAGCAGCATTAGCCCCCCTGTGTCGAGGAGCGAAATGAGAATTCACCCCGGACAAAAATCTCTAATTTTCACCTGATTTTAAGTCGAATTTATAGGGTACTGCAATCGCTTACAAAGTTTTAGAATTAAGGCATAGAGAGGAGGGGCTTTATGAAAGCGGACACAGTAACTGCTCAAATCCCGCCGGACACCCGAATGCGCAACAAAAAGCCTGCTTCAGGAGGACGGTTTTGGAGAAGCTTTAAGAATCAAAAGTATTTGTGGATGATGTCGATACCTTTTGTAATCTGGGCATTCGTCTTCAGTTATCTCCCATTATGGGGCTGGACGATGGCTTTTCAAAAGTACAAGCCCGCACGTGGCTTTTTTGAACAAGAATGGGTAGGTTTTGAACACTTTAAGACATTGTTCAGTGACTCGCAATTTCTTCTGGCGCTGCGTAATACGCTGGCGATGAGCGGAATGGGCTTGGTCGCAGGCTTTATCTTTCCGATAACGTTTGCAATATTGCTCAATGAATTGCGTCTTGGATTTTTTAAACGTTTTGCTCAGACCGTCTCGTATTTGCCTCACTTTGTATCATGGGTGGTTGCAGCGGGAATTGTAACTAAAATGCTATCTAGTGAAAATGGTCTTGTAAACGATCTCTTGTTAACAATTGGATTTATAGACTCACCTATCCAGTTCATGGCTCAGGGCCATCTCTTCTGGGGAATCGTTACTTTATCAGATGTGTGGAAAGAAACCGGATGGAATGCGATTATCTACCTTGCGGCTATCTCGGGTATTGGACCTGAACTGTACGAAGCGGCCCGAGTAGACGGTGCCAGCAGGCTCCGCCAGGTATGGCATATTACCCTTCCAGGTATCCGGCCGACCATTACAGTGCTACTCATTATGTCGATTGGTAATTTGCTGAATATCGGCTTTGAGAAGCAATTCTTGCTTGGAAACAACCTCGTTACCGACTACTCTCAGGTGCTGGATCTGTACTCTCTGAAATACGGACTAGGCATGGCGAGATATTCCTACGGTACCGCGATCAATATATTCAACTCAGTGATCAGTGTAATCCTGCTGTTTACGATTAATGGAATCTTCAAGCGTACAACTAAAGAGAGCCTTCTGTAACACAGAAGGCCCTTCTACCAATCGTGGCTGCAATATTGCCCTTTTCATGAAAGGAGAGCGTTACAGTGGGAAACACAGCTATCACCGGAAAGTCGTGGTCAGACCGGATCTTTGACTTCATAGTGTACTTTGTAATACTGTTCGTGGTTGTAATCACGATCTATCCGTTTCTGAATGTGCTTGCTATCTCGCTGAATGATTCAGTGGATAGTGTGCGCGGCGGCATCACCATTTATCCTCGGGAATTTACCTGGGACAATTACTTAAAAATCTTCAGTTTCGCAGGGCTGATCACCGGGTTTAAAATATCCGCTTTGCGGACAGTCGTCGGTACTTTGTTCGGTCTGATCAGTGCCTCGATGCTAGCATTTACGATCAGCCGTCCTGATTTTGCAGGCCGCAAGTTCGTCTCCACATTCTTGGCGATGACCATGTATATCTCTGGAGGAATGATTCCAATATACATGCTGATCAAGGATCTCCATATGATGAACAGCTTTGCAGTCTATGTATTACCTGGACTGGTTAGTGCCTTTAACGTCTTCGTCATCCGCTCCTTCATTGACGGCCTGCCGTATGCACTGCAGGAATCGGCGAAGCTGGATGGAGCGAATGATTTTACCATTTACTGGCGTGTCATCCTGCCGCTGATGAAGCCAGCCCTAGCAACAATCGCACTGTTCCTAGCGGTAGGTCAATGGAATGCATGGTTTGATACGTATTTGTATAATGGTTCAAGCCCTCATCTGACGACATTGCAATATGAACTGATGAAGGTTCTGCAGAGTACAACCAGTGGTAATGGTGGCGATTACCGCTCCAACATTGCTTCTCTAGCTTCGAATCAGGTCTCACCAGAGTCTATCAAGATGGCGATTACGATTGTCGTAACCGTGCCAATTTTGTTGGTGTACCCGTTCATTCAGAAATATTTTGTTCAAGGTATGACACTTGGCGCTGTGAAGAGCTAATCACAGCTAACAGGGGAGCATAGTCTCCCCTAAGCTTTAAGAGTGTTTTGTATCCGTTTTCTTTTCTTGTGGGAAGTTTTGGGATAAGTATTAACAGGATTTATCTGTGATACGATAGATAAACAATTTTAAGGAGGGTTTATGTAATGGGGAATAATAGAAAAATAAAAGCTAAAGCAACGGCACTTACACTTACTTCTATTATGATGCTCGGCATGCTCGCAGGTTGTGGTGGAAACAACGGCAATAACGCAGCTGGGGATGCAGCTGGAAATGCAACAAATAAAGGGAACGCGGCTAATTCGGCCAATGCGGTTGAGGATACTTCTCCGCTCACGATGACTTTCTTCAGTGCTGACCCTAACCCGAACTGGACAGGCATGCAAGATGAAGTAGGTAAAGTGATTACGGAAAAAACAGGAGTTACCTTGAATGCTGAATACGCGGTTGGTGACCCTGCTCAGAAAGTAGCGTTGATCGCAGCAAGCGGTGATTATCCGGATCTGATCAGTGCCAAGACCGACGTAAGCAAGCTGGTGGATGCAGGCGCAATGCTTGATCTGACAGATCTGATTGAAAAATATGCTCCGAACATCAAAAAAGTATTAGGCGAAGAAGGCATGAAACGCTCACGCTACAGTGACGATGACCACGCGATCTATGCTATCCCTACGTATGCAGGTGTGGATAACAAATACTTTGATGCTGGCGGCGGATTTGAACTACAGCACCGTGCTGTTAAAGAAGCGGGATATCCTGCAATTAAAACTGTCCAAGATTATGAGAACGTAATTAAGGCTTACCTGGAAAAACATCCAACCGATGAAAATGGTAACAAAAACATCGGTCTGACCCTAAATGCAGATGATTGGTACATGTACATTACAGTAACTAACCCAGCATTCACTACTACAGGCTCTCCTGATGATGGTGAATATGCAATCGATATCGACACACAAGAAGTAACTTATCACTTCCGTCGTCCTGCTGAGAAAGAATATTTCCGCTGGCTCAACCATATGAACGATATCGGATTGCTTGACCCGGAAAGCTTCGTTCAAAAGTATGATCAGTACAAAGCTAAAATCGCTACCGGCCGTGTTATTGGTTTGATCGACCAAGACTGGGGTTATGGCGATGGAGAAAGAGCATTGAAAGCTGAAGGTAAGCTTGATCAAGGATACGGACACTATCCAGTAACCCTGTCTGAAGAGTACAAAGAAACTTCCTTCTGGCCTACAGGCTTTATGGGTGGTAACGGCATTGGGATCAGCGTAGATGCTAAAGATCCGGTACGTGCAATTAAATTCTTGGACTACTTAGCTTCCGATGAAGGTCAAGTATTGGTTAACTGGGGTATCGAAGGCAAGCATTACAACGTAGTTGACGGCAAACGCGTCATTCCTGAAGATGTGAACAACCGTAAATATAACGACACTACCAATTTCCAAAAAGAAACAGGACTTGGCAATGTCGGATCAAACTACGCTCTGCTTAGCGCTCACTATGGTGACGGCGTATTGGATCCAACTGGAAACTACTATACAACTCGTTTCCCTGAGCAAGTAACAGTAGGCTACAATGCAGTTGAAAAAGAAACACTTGCTGCTTATAAAGCAACAACTTGGAAAGACCTCTTCCCAAATGAAGATGAATTCAAAGTTAAACCTTGGGGCGCGGCATGGAACATCACGATTCCTGGGGATAGCGAAATTGTCGTTCTCGATAACAAGCTGAAGGATATCAGTTGGAAACGGATTCCTGAAGCCATCTTGTCCAAACCAGCTGATTTCGACAAAGTTTGGGATGCTTACATGGCTGAACTCGATAAAGCTGGTGTAACGAAAGCTGAAGATTTACGTGAAGAGCTGGTTAAACAACGCGTGAAACTTTGGAATGAGTAATTATTCCTGAAACACGGCTAATAAAATAAAAGCATGAAGATGGCGGGAAGTCCGAACGAAAGTCCGGGCTTCCCGCCGATTTGTTTTCATCTGTAATTACAGGATAGGAGGAATATACGTGGGAGAAAGAAAGAACACTAGGCGGCATAAGCTCTGGTATAAGCAGCCGGCAGCTGTATGGGAAGAGGCACTGCCCGTGGGTAACGGCCGTTTGGGCGGTATGATCTTTGGCGGAACGGAAGAAGAACTAATTCAACTAAATGAAGACACCTTGTGGTCGGGATTTCCGCGGGATACAGCTAATTATGAGGCGCTGCGTCATTTGACTCCGGCCAAACAATTAGTGGCAGAGGGGAAATACAAGGAAGCGGAATCACTGGTAGATTCCAAGATGTTAGGCAGACGGACTGAATCCTATCAACCGCTCGGAGACTTGCGAATGAAGTTCAATCTTGGTGGTCCTGTAGAGGATTATCAGAGGGAGCTTGATTTGGATCAAGCGCTTGCTACGGTATCCTATACTGCTGGGGATGTAAGGATTGTGCGCGAAGTTTTGGCCACCAGACCAGATGAACTTATAGTCATTCATATCCGTGCAGAGGGGAAAGAAGAGCTGGGTATTTTGCCGGATTTCTCAGTGGCTCTGACTTCACCGCATCCTTTCCGACTAGAGATCACTCCGGATGGCGCGCTGATGATGACCGGTCGTGCTCCATCGCATGTGGCTGATAATTATGTAGGAGATCATCCGCGTGCCGTATTATACGAAGAGGGGCTTGGCATAAGTTTTGCCGCTGCAATGGAGATCCGTACAGATGGCGGCAAATGTAATGCTGAGAACGGCATGTTGTCGGTTTCAGGTGCGCGCTCCATTACGATCCGCCTAGCTGCAGCAACCGATTTTGTCGGGTATGACCGGATGCCAGGAAGCGGCGGTAAGCTGCCTTCGGAGTTGTGCCTAGAGCAATTGGCTTTGTCCTCTAATGGATATGCAGAGCTGAAGCAGCGCCATCTAGAGGATCATCAGTCCTTGTTCCGCCGCGTGGAGTTGACGCTTGCACCTTCGTCCTCCCGGATAGAGCTTCCCACGGATGAACGACTAGCACGGTACCAGGAGGGGCAGGCAGATTCTGCACTAGAAGCGCTGCTGTTCCAGTATGGCCGCTACCTGATGATTGCTGGCTCACGACCGGGGACGCAAGCTCTGAATCTGCAAGGGATCTGGAATCCCTATCTTCAGCCGCCATGGAACAGCAATTATACGACTAATATAAACACTGAAATGAATTATTGGCCAGCCGAGTTATGCGGGTTGGGTGAATGCCATGAACCTCTAATCGATTTTATTACGGAGATTAGTGTGGCTGGCAGCCGTACAGCAAATATTCATTATGGCGCACGTGGCTGGACGGTGCATCATAATACAGATTTGTGGCGTATGACGTCTCCGTCAGACGGCAAGGCGATGTGGGCATTTTGGCCAATGGGAGGAGTTTGGCTCTCTCGCCAATTGTGGGAGCGTTACGCTTTCCGTCCAGATGAGGAATATTTGACAAACACAGCTTATCCTTTGTTAAAGGGAGCCGCGTTATTTTGTCTGGATTGGCTGGTAGAGCTGCCTGATGGAAGATGGACAACGGGTCTGTCTACCTCACCGGAGAATGTATTCTTGACTGCTGATGGCACGCCATGCAGTGTTTCAGCTGGCTCAGCTATGGATTTATCGCTGATCGCTGAGCTGTTCAAGCATTGCATTCAGGCTGCTGAGATTTTGAATACCGATGCCCAGCTGAGGCAGGAGCTACGCCAGAAACAGGAACGACTCGCTCATCCTGGGATTGCACCGGACGGACGTATTCGTGAATGGAATGAGGATTTTACTGAACAAGAGCCTGGGCACCGCCATGTCTCTCATTTGTATGATTTATATCCTGGAAATGTAATTAGTCCTTCCTCCACACCAGAGCTAGCGGAGGCGGCAGCGTTATCGCTTAAGAAGCGCTTGGAAGGCGGGGGCGGACACACGGGCTGGAGTGCAGCCTGGCTACTTAATCTATATGCGCGTTTGAAGGATGGAGAGAGTGCGTATAGCTGTTTACGTCGTATTTTGCAAGATTCAAGTCTGCCGAATTTATTCGGTAATCACCCTCCATTTCAGATTGACGGTAACTTCGGAACTACGGCCGGCGTTGCTGAGATGCTCTTGCAGAGTCATCAGGAAGGGCTTGAATTATTGCCTGCTCTTCCAGAAGAATGGTCTGAAGGCAGTGTGAAAGGTTTGGTAGCCCGAGGCGGCTTTATCATAAATATAGAATGGCGTGAGGGACGCTTAATGAAGGCGGAACTGACCTCGACGCATGGACAAATATGCAGAATTTACAGTCACCAGCCTTTGCTCATTCAAAGTTCCGATGGTTCACAAAAAGGGATAGAGATGGAATTTGAAACCGTAATAGGAGAGACCTATATCATTACACCGCAAAGCGAATAAAACACATCGTTCTAGCATATAGGCTGTTCTCAGAGTAGAATTATTCTACAGGGAGCAGTCTTTTTTTGCCTAAACGCTCATTATCTATTAAATGGTAGGGTTCATTACAAGTCTATAGGAGCCGGAGGAACGGAATATATATGTGGAAAAAACGCTTCACATTAGTAAAGATCATTCTGGGAGGAGTGATTATATTCGCTGCTATTCCACCGATGATTTATTGGGGCTGGGGTCATGCTTATGCGGCTTCGAGTTCACCCACCCTTCGTTCTGTAAATGAAGTAGCGCAGAAGCTAACGGGTGCAATGAACAACCGCAGGGAGACCATTACTTTTACTTATGAGAGCAAAGCTTCAAATTTGAAAACGAAAATACAAGCGGCTCTGGATCAAGCGATGGCTAGTGACCCTTATTTGTATTACATTATAGACAGCTACGGATATACTTATCGAGGAAGCGCAAGCTCTGTAAAAGTTACGGTGGAAGTGAAATATTTGGAGACGCTGGAGCAGACGGCTTTTGTAAACAAAGAAGTGAAGGCTGCGCTGAAGAAGATCATAACGCCGGGCATGAACAATCATCAGAAGGTGAAGGCTATCCACGATTGGGTTGTGCTTCATCTGAAGTATGACACTTCGTATCGTAAATATACGGCTTATGAAGGATTGAAGAGTGGCAGCGCCGTTTGCCAAGGGTATTCGCTGTTGACCTATAAGCTGTTAAAGGAGGCTGGATTCACGAATAAAATCGTTGAGGGTACAGCCAAACAGCCTGGAGGACGTAGCCAGTTGCATGCCTGGAATCTTGTGCTGTTAGATGGACGGTGGTATCATCTCGACACGACTTGGGATGACCCGACCCCTGATAAGGCAGATGTGGTTAGCACAGCATACTACTTGAGAACGGATGCGCAGATGCGTCAGGACCATAGCTGGACGAAGTCTTATCCGGCAGCTTCTGTAGGCTATCATAAGACCTTGTCTGCGCTTGTGGAGCGTGGAGGACAGAATGCGGCTGTCTATAAACAGCTTCAGAAGGATCTCAATTATGAGCTATATGCCGAGGAGCTAATTGTACGTTCGGTAGGAGATCTGACACGGCTAGCAAATAAGGCAATTGCCTCCGGTGAGGTGTCTATTTTATTCCGTTATCAAGGGAGTGGGACCAAGCTTAAGAATGACCTGCAGGAGCTATATAAGCTTGGACTAGAGGATGTATCTTACTCCAGTTCTGCTTTTGACAATACGGGCGATCTCAAAGTGTTTGTGACTTGGGAATAGATTTATATAATAAAAGGAATATCCCAGAAGCCTGAATGGCTGCGGGATATTCCTTGATTTTTAATGCTTCTTATTTGTGAGTCTCTTTGTGTGTTACTTCATTGATGCCTACAAACTGGATTACTACCGATTAACAATTGGGGAAAATATCCCTAAAATTCAGCGATTTCAGCTCTTAAGACTAATAATCAGGGAATTCCTCCCTGTAATTCACCCTATTCGGTGGTGAATATAGAATTCACCCAATTATTAGGGAGGAATTCCCTAATTCCATTCATTTAAAGAGCTTTCCATCTACTTTTAGGGATATTTTCCCTAATTCCTCTCAACTAGCTTTGCTGCAGGGAACGCCAAAAATGAAGGAGCTAAGCGTCTACAGACTGCTTAGCTCCTTCATTTGCATTTTAACAATATCTTACCACTCAGGTTGCTCAAAGTTACTTTTGGGTCTATTTTATTCTGGGTGAGTACTTAGGTCGCATTTATCCAAAGGAATAATATTACTCTTCCGGAACCAGCGATAGCCGACCCAGATCAAGACAAACAGCGGCAAGCTGATATAGGAAACGGCGATACCATACCAGTCGATATTTCCACCTGAGAAGGCGCCCATATTCTGACCGAGAATAGCTACAATACAAAGTCCTAAGGCAAAGATAGGTCCGAATGGGAACCATCTAGCTCGGTAAGGTAGTTCATCTAGCGAATGCCCTTGTGCTATAAAAGCACGTCTAAAACGGTAATGGCAGACCGCAATACCCAACCAGTTAATAAATCCGCACATACCAGAGGCGTTCAGTAGCCAGTTATATACGGCACCGTCACCAAAGAATGAAGCGAGAAAGGCGAGCATTCCGACAGCCGTAGTTACTAGCAAAGCGCCAACAGGGACACCACGGCGATTGAGCTTGCCCAGTGCGCGCGGAGCCATGCCATCCTTAGCCATTGCATACAGGACACGGGTGGAAGCATACATTCCAGAGTTCCCTGCCGACAGTACAGAGCTGAGAATGACGGCATTCATTACGGATGCAGCAATTGCAAGCCCGGCTTTATTGAACACGATCGTAAACGGACTGACTCCGATGTCATCGATGCCTCCACGCAGAAGATCTGGATTCGTATAAGGAATCAACATTCCGATTACAAATATAGCAAGGATATAAAAGATTAATATACGCCAGAATACTTGGCGGATCGCAATTGGGACGTTGCGACGTGGGTTCTCGCTCTCACCAGCAGCAACGCCGATTAGCTCGGTACCCTGGAAGGAGAATCCGGCTGCCATAAAGACCCCGACGAAGGCGAAGAAGCCACCGTGGAAGGAGCTGCCCCCGATTTGGAAGTTACTGAAGCCTACGGCTTCTCCACCCATAATGCCGAATATCATGAGGACACCGACAACGAGGAAGGCGATAACGGTAATGATTTTGATAATGGCAAACCAATATTCTGATTCCCCGTAGCCACGAGCAGATAGGAAGTTTAGGCCGAACATCAGCAGTAGGAACACCAGACTCCAGAGAAAGGAAGGGCTGTCCGGGAACCAATATTTAATGATGACGGTAGCCGCTGATAGCTCTGCTGCAATCGTAACCGCCCAGTTATACCAGAAGTTCCAGCCGATGGCGAAGCCAAAGGCGGGGCTGACGAAACGAGTGCCGTAGGTACTGAAGGACCCGGAGTCCGGTAAATAGGTGGCGAGCTCCCCAAGACTAGTCATTAGAAAATAAACCATTACACCCACTGCCGTGTAAGCTAGAAGCGCTCCACCAGGTCCTGCTGAAGCGATCGCGCCGCCACTGGCTAGAAACAGACCCGTACCAATAGATCCGCCAAGTGCGATCATGGTCAAATGTCTTGCTTTGAACGATTTTTTTAGCGCTGGCTGATTTATGTTGCCTTGCGCTGGGTTTTGCTGATTGCCCTGCATGAATATGACACTCCTTATGATCTAATCTTACTGTTCATGAACGGGGAGTGCTGAGCTGCTGACTCCCGCAAGGCGGGAGGTATACTTCGTGATTTCCAGAAGGTTATGGATGACTGTACGAAACATACAAATTCTGTAAACGCAAAGAAGCCGCAAACTATGTCTGCGGCTTCCATCTATACAGCTCCGCATCATACTCCCTGTGAAGATAGCGCAACACACTGCAGTCTGCTACTTACGCAGGCTGTACAATGTGACAGTTCCGTGCCTTTCGGCAACGGCCCCAGCCTGCACCGCTGTAAGAGCTACAGCGCAAGCTTCGGCGGATATTCCTTTCGGCGTGATTCATAGACGGCTCTAACGTCTCCACACGCGTACTCTTTATATCCGCGACCTCTACCTCATCTTAGTATGACGAGGCTATCTTTACTTCATTCATTTATAAACAACAGGAATTAGTATAAAGCAAGTTTACTGCTCAAAGCAATGACAAAATCAGGTACTTCCATGTTAATTACGACGGCGTTCTGACATCTGCTGCCATACGGTGCCTGCTGCGGCTTCACCTGAGGCGATACGCTCCAAAGCCATCTTGGCCTGAAGGCCAACCTCGAACTCTGGATCATCTGCTGCAAGTGTGAGCGCATCTTGAGCTTCGGATGTGCCAACTTCATAGAGAAAACGAGCTGCGCGCCAGCGGACAAGCTTGCTCTTATCTGTTAGCGCCGCCGTCATCACTGGCGTGGCGGCAGGATCGCCGATGTCGGATAGCGTATCGCCAGCCGTACGTCTTACGGCTGGGGCGCTGTCAGCCATCGCCTCATAGAGCAGCTCCATCGCCTCAGGCGTGCGAAGGTCGCCTAGATACACGACCGCAAGCCTGCGAATATGCAGCTTGGGATCGTGTAGCGCCGCCTTAAGCTCCGGCAGGAGCTCCGCCGTCGGCGTAAGATCCTCTAGCGCGGCGTAGCGCACGCGCCAATCCTCATGCTTCAGGTCTCGCAGCAGCTCATCCTGTGTGCGAGTTCGTCTCTGTTCGACGAACTCACCTTCGGCTCCGTGCGCAATGGCTTGCTGCACGAGGGAGTCGAGGCGTTCCTGCGGATACGCTGCCTCGATCTCTTGCTCGACCTCGCGCGCAATGTCCGCGGGCTCGCCATAACGCACGCCGTAATCGGTGAGCTTGCGCTCTTTAATCATCACGGCGCTAGCCACATCCATAACCGCTTTAGTAAAGCGGTTAGCTAAGGATATGCGCTCTTCATTCGCGCCCGTTTTGACGCGGATTTGCATCGGAATTCCGCGGAACAATTGGACGAAGACCTGCGCTTCCCCAAAATGAGCACCGGCATTCTCGTCAGCTAGGCTCCAATCTCCAGTTACACCTTCGCTGTTAGCGAAGCGGCTTTGAACTTCTCTTAGAATGGCTGCCCAATCGGCATTGCCTTTGCGCTCAAGTGCTGCGAAGTCAGCAGCATGATAAATGCTAATAACGCCCGGTATCGTTAACATTTCACGTGCCCAAGCAGGTGCGGAACGCTCACTTTCTGGAGTATAGGTTCTGCGAATTCCGGGTTCTAAACTTTCGTCCAAATGTAGCTTCATCGTATTTGGACTTGGAGTCGGTTCAATAAAAGTAATCTTCATACGTAGCTCCCCCTTGAACGGTATATGCACCGCCATACTTTATACACATATTATCTCATTTCTGGCGTGAAACCAAAAGAACTCTTCTATTATTTCGCTAAAGTCTGCAATTGTGATGAATAAAAGGGCGAACCTTTATCATGCTATTTGTATATTTTGCAAAATACGCTGCTGTTCAATATAGTTGTAGTATATTCGCTAAAGCTAGGATTGCTCGGTAAACTTCTGTTGAAGAGGTGTTGTATGCCTAAAACTCGTTACCATAACGTCGATAATGTAAGTACCGATAAATCATTAAAGGAATTTCGCCAGTGGCGTGAGGAGCGTCGGCGCAAGAAGAAGGACTATTCATATGTTGTACCGAATACGCCGCCCAGATTATCTTATCTGTCTGAGAATCGATTGGAGTCTACCATTACGTGGATTGGGCATTCAACATTTTTTCTTCAATATGAAGGGATGAATATCATTACAGATCCCATCTGGGCGAGAAGGCTGGGCTTTGAGAAAAGACTGGGACAACCTGGGATTCCACTTAGCGAAGTGCCACCGATTGACCTGATTCTGATTTCGCACTCTCATTATGACCATTTGCATATCGCCTCTATCCGCAAATTATATCGGGCAGGGACAACGCTTGTAGTTCCTGTTGGTCTGAAGCGAAAAATGCTTCGCAAAGGGTTCCACAACTGTGTGGAAATGGAATGGTGGCAGGAGATTAAGCTAGGTAAGATCAAGCTTAGGTTTGTGCCTACCCAGCACTGGACGCGGAGAACGCCATGGGATACGAATACTTCTCATTGGGGTGGGTACATCTTGGAGCCCGCTGATTCCGGAAATCAGAAGTCTTCTCCGAATCTTTATTTCGCTGGGGACAGCGGTTATTTTCCTGGCTTTAAGGAGATCGGAAGTCGTTATAAGATCGATATCGCGCTTATGCCGATTGGGGCCTATGAACCGGAATGGTTCATGACCTCTCAGCATGTAAATCCTGAGGAAGCCATTCAAGCTTTCCTAGATGTAGGGGCGGAGACCATGATTCCGATGCATTACGGTACCTTCAGACTTGCTGATGATACCGCCCGGGAAGCACTGGATCGCATGGAGAACGCCCGAGTTAAACACGCGATTTCGGAGGAAAGAATTCGTACACTCGGTTATGGAGAAACACTGGTCGTACAAAAGGAGAATCGCACATCTGGGGAATAATTGAAAAAATTCCTCCTTAAAAGTTGTCGCCGTAAAACAGTTGGAATAAGTTTCGTAGGAGAGAGATCAGCTTAAATGCCTATTTCACGGGATTTTTGCACTGATTTTATGCTATAATGAGCCGAAACCCTAAAGTGAAAAGGATGGTAATGCGTAATGATTAGCACAAGCGGCGTAACACTCCGCTACGGAAAACGCGCTCTCTTCGAAGATGTAAACATAAAATTCACCCCTGGTAACTGCTATGGTTTGATTGGTGCCAATGGTGCTGGTAAATCAACCTTTCTGAAAATTCTGTCTGGGGAGATTGAAGCGAACACGGGTGATGTTCATATAACACCAGGTGAACGCCTTGCAGTTCTGAAGCAGAATCATTTCGAGTACGATGAATTCCCAGTACTTGAAACAGTAATTATGGGTCACACTCGTCTTTATGAAATCATGAAAGAAAAGGACGCGCTTTATGCGAAATCTGATTTCACGGAAGCAGATGGTCTACGTGCCGGTGAGCTTGAAGGCGAATTTGCAGAACTTAATGGCTGGGATGCAGAGCCAGATGCGGCGGCTATGCTGATCGGTCTTGGCATTATGCGTGAACTGCATGATAAGAAAATGGCCGAACTGAGCGGCAATGAGAAGGTACGGGTACTCTTGGCACAAGCCTTGTTTGGCCGTCCAAACAACCTCCTGCTCGATGAGCCTACCAACCACTTGGATCTAGAATCGATTGGCTGGTTAGAGAACTTCCTTATGGACTATGAAGGTACTGTTATCGTCGTATCCCATGACCGTCACTTCCTGAACAAAGTATGTACGCATATTGCGGATATTGATTTTGGCAAAATCCAGATGTACGTTGGTAACTACGACTTCTGGTACGAGTCCAGTCAGCTTGCTCAAGCTTTACAGCGTGATTCGAACAAGAAGAAGGAAGACAAGATCAAGGAACTGCAAGCCTTTATTCAGCGTTTCTCGGCCAATGCTTCCAAGTCTAAACAGGCGACTTCTCGTAAGAAACAACTCGAGAAAATTACGTTGGATGACATTCGTCCATCTAACCGTAAATATCCGTTCCTCAACTTCAAACCTGAACGTGAAGCAGGTAAGCAGCTTCTGACGATCAGCGGATTGACCAAATCGGTTGAAGGTGAGAAGGTTCTTGATGAAATCAGCTTTGTAGTTAACAAAGGTGATAAGATTGCTTTCGTGGGTCCTTACTCCCAGCCTAAATCACTTCTATTTGATGTGATCATGGGTGAGCAGGAAGCGGATGCGGGTGAATATGCGTGGGGCGTCACTACAACTCAAGCTTATTTCCCAAAAGACAACTCCAGCTATTTCGATGGCGTGGACTTGAATCTCGTAGAATGGCTGCGTCAGTATTCTAAAGATCAGGATGAGACGTTCCTGCGTGGATTCCTTGGACGGATGCTGTTCGCCGGAGAAGAAGCACTGAAGAAAGCGAGTGTATTGTCCGGGGGCGAGAAGGTTCGCTGTATGTTGGCGAAGATGATGCTGAACGGTGCGAACGTGCTTGTATTCGATGAGCCTACCAATCACTTGGATCTGGAATCCATTACGGCACTGAATAACGGACTGATTGATTTTGACGGGACTATTCTCTTTACTTCCCATGACCATCAGTTCATCCAAACGATTGCTAACCGTATCATCGAGATCACACCTACAGGTGTAATTGATCGCACGATGACTTACGATGAGTATTTAGAGAATCCTGAAATTAAGGAAATGCGCCAACGCATGTATCCTGTAGAAGTATAATATTTACTTTCCGTTATGCGGAAGGAACCCGTTAAGCAGCTACTCTAATCCTGATAGGATTAGGGTAGCTGTCTTTATAATTTCGATTTTGAAAAGGTAACGGTAGGTGAAGCATGTGGACAGAACTATTTTTATTATGCGGCATGGGGAGACCGAGTTTAATACGCAAGGTCGTTACCAAGGCCAATTGGACTCACCTCTGACTGAGCATGGAATGGATCAAGTCAGACAAATGGGTAGGCTGCTTCGTTATTCGGTGGAGCATCCCTCCGAATGGAAGGTGATTTCAAGTCCACTTGGGAGAGCGCTGCAAAGCACACAAATTTTGTGTGAAATCTTAGGTTATGATTTCAATGAAATAGAAACGGATTCTAGGTTAAGTGAAGTTTCCGTTGGTTCTTGGTCAGGGCTAACGCTCAAGGAAATTGAGCAGGGCTGGCCAAATAGTCTTGAAGATACGACTATGTATGATTGGTATTTTCGTTCACCAGATGGAGAGAGCTATGAAGTGGTTCAGGAGCGTGTCACAGACTGGCTGGATAGCTTGTCCTCCACTCCGCGGGTCATTGCGGTTACACATGGATTAACAAGTAGAATTCTACGGGGAGTATACGCGGGGCTTACAAGACAGGAAGCCTTATCACTTGAGGTTTCCCAAAGCGCATGTTTTCAGTTGTCTAATTGTACAATAAAGAGAATCAGTTATGAATTTGATGAGTTCTAGCCCATCCTTTAAGGCAGACGAACGCATAAAAGGCTGCGTTGTCCCTGAGGGATGCGCAGCCTTTTATGTTTATAAAATAGTACTAGGATCCGCCGGTACGACGGCGTTGGTTGTTAGGCTTTTTGTTATTCTGACTTTTTAGTGGTTTAGCGGATCCGGCCTGAAAAGTTGATCCAGGTTTGGAGGAAGATTGTTGTTTCTTCTGCTCCAGCTTTTGCCGGATAGCTTCAGCTAAATTGATTTTTCCTTTTTCATTGTTTTCGCTCATTATGATAACCTCCTTTGAAGCAAGTCCTTCACTTTATTCTAATTGTTTTTAAATGCTGCTACAAGGGCAAGAATAATTGAAAGAATTCTTTTCTAACAAAACAGAAAACGAGGAGATAGCCAAAATGGTTGATATTTACGAAGATATACGTAAAGGCGAGCGTGGCGCTTGGGTTAGCATAGCGGCTTACCTCATTTTATCGACATTCAAGCTGGTTAGCGGTTATCTATTCGCCTCTAGTGCATTGGTCGCGGACGGAGTCAATAATCTAACTGACATCGTAGCATCTGCAGCCGTGTTGGTTGGTCTAAAGATTTCGCGGAAGCCACCTGACTCTGACCATGCTTATGGACATTTTCGGGCAGAGACAGTAGCTGCATTGTTGGCTTCTTTTATTATGGCGGTAGTAGGTATTCAAGTGATTGTGGAGGCGGTGCGGTCCTTTTTCGATCGTGCAAAGGAAACCCCGCAGCTATGGTCTGCTGGTGTTGCTCTAGTGTGTGCAGTAGCAATGATGGGAGTATACATATACAACAAAAGGCTGGCTAAGCAGATAAATAGTAGTGCACTAATGGCAGCGGCGAAAGATAATTTTTCCGATGCTATGGTTAGTATAGGTGCTGCTGTTGGGATTGTAGGTGCTCAGTTCGGACTGCCATGGATTGATTCTGCGGCGGCAGTAGTTGTCGGACTGATTATCTCTAAGACGGCATGGGATATTTTTCGTGACTCGACCTACCGCCTTACGGATGGCTTTGATGAAGATAGATTGATGGATCTACGTAGTACGATTGCTCGAACACCGGGAGTAGAGGGGATTAAAGATGTGAAGGCACGGGTTCATGGGAATCATGTACACGTGGATGTTGTAGTGGAGGTAGACGCGAATATTACAGTGGTGGAAGGTCATAGGATCAGTGACTCCATTGAAGAGAGAATGAGCAAGCTACACAATATTATGAATGTACAGGTGCATGTGGAACCTAAAGATTAAATTTAAAAAATTCTATTTTAAGGAAAAAACAAACATATTTAAGGAGGATTCAAGACTTTAGTCCTGTATTTTACCATAAAGTGGCATGATTATATGTGCAATTTGGAGCATGTTCCAAATCCCGGGCAAGCCTATAATGAGGGCATAAAGGAATGTAGTACACACCTTTGTTGAAATCTCATCATGGTATTGGGGGAACGTATGATTAAATCACATAAGCAATTAACAGCATCCTTATTGGTTTCAGCTGCAATTGTTGCAGGTTTAGGAGTATCTGCTCCTGGAAACGCAGCAGCAGCCTCAAGTCCATCAAATTCAGTTATGGCAGCAGCAGCCGGTCAAACAGCGGTCATCGAGGCAAGTGTTCGCCTTCGCAGTACACCTTCTACAAGTGGAGAAGTAGTGAAGTATTTGCAAAAAGGGGATCAAGTGCAGATTGTGGCACAACCGAATAGCTATTGGTATCAGGTGAAAGCAGCGGATGGATCCGTAGGCTATACAAGTACAGATGATAAGTATATCAGCGTAAATTCATCTTCAGTAGGTACACCAACAGCACCATCACCACAAACGGGAACCATAAAGTACGGAGTGAATCTTCGAACTGCTCCTTCTACAAGCGGAAAAGTACTGAGACTTCTGAAGAAGGGGGAACAAGTACAGCTTCTGGCACAGCCGAACAGCTCCTGGTATCAAATTCAAACCTCTGATGGTAGCATTGGATATATAAGTTCAAGTGATCAATATACTTCGTTCGCTAATAATGGGGGGACTGGGACGGTAACGCCGACACCAACGCCGCCAACACCAGTACCAGTACCACCTATTTCTACACCTGGGGCTTCTGCCCAAATCGAGAGTGTAATCTCAGCAGGTATGGGCTATCTGGGTACACCTTATGAGTTTGGTTCCAGCAGATATGATACAAGCACCTTCGATTGTTCTGATTTTATCCGGCAAATTTTCATGGATGCTGTGAATTTGAAACTGCCTGCTGATTCCCGTCAACAGGGAGATTGGGTGAAATCGAATAGTACGGTAGTTACGTCTACTTCCGGTTTGAAACGCGGCGATCTAATGTTCTTTATGGATTATAAAGGGAACTCCGCTTCAGCGTATGAAGGGATCGACAAATCTAAGGCAAGAATATCGCATGTTGCTATGTATCTAGGAGATGGACAAGTTCTCCATACTTATTCCGTAGCTTCAGGCGGGGTGAAAGTAGATAAATTAAGCGCTTCTTGGACGAATCGTTTCCTCTTCGGGGGATCGGTCATCCGATAATTATATAGGTGTACAGAAGCGGCAGCATCGCATGTTTGTGACGGGTGAACAAAGGCGGCGTAAGCGCAAAAGCTACCCCCTCAGTAGAATGATCTACTGAGGGGGTAGCTTTTTGTAAATATAGGAATTTATATGTTCCGTTCTATAAATTATCCTTATATTTCTCGCTTAAATACTTGCCGTCCTTATAGGGACGCCGAAGGCGTTTATGCTTGTTTATCATCTTCTCTGTACTAATTACATAATTACATTGGCAGCAACAGGAACCTTTACCCACGCTTTTCCTAGCCAAGTGTAGATTTCTCTCCATTCATTGCCCCAGGTATCCGTAATCACTTCACCTGTGGTATCAAGCGTTTGAGCGCTAAGCCAGCCTGCGGGAATCATACTGCCAACTGAAAAGTGGAAAGCTGTTTTTTCGGTTAGAACAATTTGTGGTGTGGCTGGAGTAATATCCGATGGGGTAATGATCGTTTCAAAAGATGTTGTGTAAGTGCTTCCAGTTGCGGTCGTAGAATCTGTAGATGTCCCTGTTACCTCTGCGGCTGATGCTGTAGCTGCTATTGAAGCCATAAGTCCCAAGGCAAGTGTAATGCTGGCGAATTTTTTCATGTTAAGTTCCTCCTCATTATGATCTAACTTCAAAACTTTTTCTTGTTTTCTCAAGTGACATCTGTGTGGGAATGACCTATACTTTCTGCATGATGAATAAGATATATGGATAGATATGGGAGGAGGCTACATCGATCTACCTCTGCGTCCCGTGAAGAGGGAAACAACAAACAGAACCAAGAAGACGAAGAATAGTATCTTCGCAAGACCTGCAGCGGCTGCTACAAGATTGAAGAAACCGAAGATACCAGCGATTACAGCTACAACTAGCAGAATTGCGGACCATTTTAACATTACATATCACCTATCCTTTTTTTGTTTTGTAGTCATTGTATAAACGGGGACTTTGATTCTGAAACAAAGGGGAGCAGGGAGTTTTGACAACGCTCGACAGATTGTTTCGGCATATGGTAGTAGGGGTAACTATGCAGTATACAAGGCTGATTAGCCACTATTTATGAGATTTGGAAGGGGTTATGAATATGATTATTGAACTTAGTGTAGCTCTCGTTGCTATCGCATTCGCAATACTTGTTTTCTTTCTAATTAAGACTTTGCAGTCAGCGAAGCAATCTCTCGACAAGGTAAGTCAGACCTTGGTGGAAGTTCAGAAGACGATGGATGAACTAACTTATGAAGTGAAGACTACAGTCAGACATGCAAATGAAATTACCGCTGATGTACAGAATAAAATTCAGAAGATTGATCCTGTCATAGATTCTGTGAAGAATTTGGGAGAAGTTATGAATGAGTTAACCTTAACCGTTAAGCAAGTTTCAGTAACTGTGATTGAGAGATATCGTAAATCGCATGAACTGAGAGAGAAGCGTAAGGGGATATCTATAAAAGAAGCTCCGCTGACTCCAGCTGAGGAACGTACGGTAAACTCCTATGATGCTGTTAATAACGAAAAAGCACCGGGGAAAATAGCTACTGTGTTAAAAAGTGTAGATGTAGCTGCAACTCTTTGGAAAAAATTCCGTCATTAAAGTTAGGGCAGCAAGTCCTCTGTAAATGGCGGCTGCAGATAAGAAAGGTGGGATAACAACATGAACATTATCATTCTTTTGTTTAGTCTACTTTCCCCATACTTTGATGCGTCTCCACAGTTGACGCCTATCTCGACTTTTAGTGATCAGCCTAAGACAGTTCTTACATTTGAACATTCCTCAGAAACGAGCCCTGCTATAAATCAGTTTGATTCACTGCAAGGTGTTGCTTTATATGTTACGAAGGAAGAATTGCTTCTGGCCAAGGGCAATCCGCTGGCGGTAACAAATGATCCATTGCAAGGGACAGAGGAGTACCAATATGCAGATGTAACAGTGGGTGTTGGTGAGGGGTTTGTACTGTATGTGCATGTCTCACCTTCTCAAGCACAGCAGTTTGGTCTACAGGTAAATGGGGTGGGAATTGATCCCGTGAAGGATAATGTGCAATCGACCTTGGGTAAACCCTATTTTATTGCCGAAGATGGTGATGTATACATGAGAGGAAACAATGCGCTCAAAATATATCGAAATTTGGCAGGTGAATTTGAAGGTATTGATTTATTTGATAGTATTTCTTCTTAATATGTTTCACTTTTGATCATTTTGGTTAATAAACAGAGGCTGTCTTTACCATAGAGTAACCTCCCGAACCACTACATGTAGTAGTTCGGGAGGTTACTTTGCTGAAGGCGTAAATGAACCTATTACTATATTTACATATATTAAAAATAGAAATAACACATTTAAATAGCGTATGATATAGGTAATGAGTCGCAGAATTTTACGTTCGTAATACTATTCGTGTGAGGTGAAGATGATGAGAATCTTAATCGTAGATGACAATCCGACTAATGTTATCATTATCCGTGAAATCCTGAAAAAAGAAGATTACCGAAATTTCGTAACCGCATCCTCTGCAAAAGAGATGCATACACGGTTGGGTATCGGTTCTGTGAGTGAAGATGGACGTCCTCGGATGTCAGATATCGATCTGATTTTACTGGATATGATGATGCCGGAAATGGATGGAATCGAGGCATGTCGTGTTGTACAGCAATACGAACACCTAAAGGATATTCCAATAATAATGGTTACAGCTGTTGGCGATTCCAAGAAGCTGGCAGAAGCACTGGATGCAGGTGCAGTAGATTATGTTACGAAACCCATTAACAAAGTGGAGCTCATGGCCCGAATTCGGCTTGCGCTCCGGTTGAAGCGAGAGAAAGATTGGCATAAGGAACGGGATCAGCGTATTCAGGAAGAATTGAGACTGGCCGCACTTGTTCAGAATGCTGTGTTGAGCTTGCCGCTTCAGGAAGAGAATTTTGAGGTCAATGCCATCTATCAGCCATCCTCTGAGCTTGCCGGTGATTTATATGCGTGGTACCCCCTTGGTGATGGCCGATATGGCGTGATCCTGCTGGACATTATGGGACACGGAATATCGTCATCTCTTTTTTGTATGTTTCTTGCTTCTGTGTTAAAGGACACGGTAACTACGTATGAAGAGCCGGAAAAGGTAATTCAGGAGCTCAATCGAAGGTTTAATCAGCTCTATATTGAGAAAAAGCTGATCCAATATTACTTTACGACCATTTATCTTGTGATAGATACCCGTATGAAACGTATTGACTACGTCAACGCCGGGCATCCACCTGCGCTATTTTTTGAAGGTGTGGCTAAGACTCCAGTCATGCTGGAAAGTAACTGTCACCCGGTAGGTTTGTTTGAACGGATTGATATTCAGCCACAGAGCTTAACCTATGAAGATGAAGGGCATCTAGTTCTTTATACAGATGGTCTATTGGAACTGGTTGAGGGCGAACAAGAAGAGCAGCTGAAATTTATGATTCAACATTTAAATGTTGAACATGAGTGGAACGAAGAAGCTATTCGAGCTGCTTTTTTCAATGTTGAGGTTCCTAAAGAGCGTGATGATGATAAGTGTATTGTGTGGATCTCACTGAAGAAGGGAACAGATAGAGAATGAAGATAAAGGCTAAACTCTTAATTGGCTTCAGTGCCATGTTAGCGATTATGCTTGCACTTACGATGATAGGATACGACCGCTTAAATTATATGAATAACCAACTGGAAGGGTATCAGGATAGATATATGAAGGGGCGGTCTTCTTCGGGGATGCGTGGAGAAGTCAATGATATGGCGCGAATATTGACCACGACCATGTTAAGTGCAGATGCATCATCGGTAGAATCTCAAAAGAATGAGATTGATAAAAAGATTACTAAAGCGAATGAGCACTACGAGAAAATAAAAGCGTCGATGACTAGCGCTGAAGAAATGCAAATGGTCAGTCAAATAGATGGCGCGTACACTACTTATTTAAATTATCAGGAAAAGGTATTGAAACTGCTATCGGCTGGTTATTTTCAGAATGCTAGCACGTATTCCAACACAGAGGGACAAGCGATTCAGAATGCCGTGTTAAACGCTCTGAACAGTCTCTCTGATTATAATGCTTTTATTATGAATGAAGAGAGTACGAAGGCCAACGAAGCTTATAAAAGTTCGACTCAGATGGTAGTTCTAATGATGATTATGGGCTTACTTCTCGGACTTGGAGTAGTTCTATGGATCATCCCAAGCATCACTCGGGGGCTTAATGTCGTTTCGATGATGATTACCAGCTTTGGCAACGGTAAAGTGAGGGCCATACGGCGTATAAAGGTTACTACTAAAGATGAAATTGGTGAGGTTGCTCTTGTCTTTAAAAAGATGGCTTTAGATCTTGAACAGAAGCAGCAAATGGAACAGGCCTATGCGCAAGCGCAGAATGACCAATCCTGGCTGAATGCGAATGTTGCTCGGGTGACGGAACTTTTGCGAGGTGTTAGCTCCTTGGATCAGGTCTCACAGACCTTCATCAATGAGTTTACCCCTGTGCTGGGAGCACAGTTCGGAGCTGTATATTTAAAAGATGCCAATCGTCCTGATTTTTTACGAAGCAGTGGATATTATGCAGTAGATAATGATAAGAAACCTAAGGACGGGTTTGTGATTGGTGAAGGGCTTGTAGGACAAAGTGCGCTCGATATGCACCCGATCAGACTGGAGAAAGCTCCTGAAGACTATTCATCCGTTAAGTCCGGATTCGTGGATGCACAACCTGGATATATTTCTATCCATCCGCTTATTTTTGAAGACGAACTGCTAGGCGTAGTAGAATTTGCTTCATTCCAACCTTTTAGCAGTTTGAAAAATGATTTGCTGCAACAACTCGCTAATAATTTAAGTATTATTTTTAATAATATTAGCCGTCGTTTGATCGTGGAGAAGTTGTTGCGTGATTCACAAGCTCTTACGGAAGAGCTGCAGTGTCAGTCGGAGGAATTACAGACTCAGCAAGAGGAATTGCGTCGTTCCAATGAGAACTTAGAAGAGCAGACGGATGCGCTTAAACGTTCGGAAGAACTACTCCAGCGTCAGCAGGAAGAACTGGAGCATTATAATACGGAACTTATTGCCAAGACCCGCGCTTTAGAGGAACAAGTGCAAGAGGTTGAAGAGAAGAAAGACGAAATTGAGCATGCAAAAATTCAATTAGAGAAACAGGCCAAGCAATTATCCGTTACTAGTAAATATAAATCAGAGTTCTTGGCGAATATGTCTCATGAATTGCGAACTCCGCTCAACAGTCTCTTGATTCTATCGCAGCTACTTACGGAGAATAAGGATGGCAACTTGTCAGAGAAACAGGTTGAATTTGCACATACGATTTATATGTCAGGTGCAGACTTGCTTAAGATGATTGATGAGATTTTGGACTTATCCAAGGTTGATGCTGGCAAAATGGAACTGAACCAAGAAGAAATTAAATTAACGGAGCTGAAGAGCTTTGTGAAGCAGAATTTTGCTCCGCAAGCGCTCAAAAAGGGACTTTCTTTAAGAATTACCTTTAACGAGCCGCTGCCAGATAGTGTCATTGCCGATGGTCATCGGTTGAAGCAGGTGCTAAGAAATCTGCTTTCTAATGCCTTTAAATTTACGATGGAAGGATTTATTGAGTTCTCGGTTAGCCAAGCAGATGACAATCTTATTCCGCTAGATCTGCCAAGTGAAGTTGAATATATTGCTATTGCTGTGAAGGATAGTGGAATTGGTATTCCGGCAGACAAAACTGATATTGTGTTCGAAGCCTTCCAACAGGTGGATGGAACTACCAGCCGTAAATTTGGAGGGACAGGCTTAGGCTTGTCTATTAGCCGTGAGTTAGCGCGTTTAATGGGTGGAGCTATTGTACTGGAATCCCGTGAGGGTCAAGGTAGTACCTTTACTATGTATTTGCCGGTTATAGGGAATTATAATAAGCAACCTTCAGTAATAGAAGCTGCTGCTTCTAGAGAGGTTGTAACCTTCGAAGAATATATCGGAGATATGACTCCAACCCTTGTACCAACACCAGTCCATGAACCTATTCCACAATTGATGATCGATGATGACCGTGATCATTTGACTGCAAATGATAAGGTTCTGCTTATTATAGAAGACGATGAGAGCTTTGCGAAAATATTGCTGGATATGGCTCATGGCCGCAATTTCAAAGGACTTGTAGCCCTTCAAGGCGATACTGGACTGCAGATGGCAAAGACTTATCTACCTGATGCGATTATTCTAGATATTCAGCTGCCTGTTATGGACGGTTGGACCATCCTTAGAGAGTTAAAAAGTGCATCACAGACCCGCCACATTCCTGTCCATGTCATCTCTGTGAATGATGAAGTGAAGCAGGGACTTATGATGGGGGCTATGGCTTATTTAAGAAAACCATCTTCTAGAGAGGCTCTAGAGCGGGCGTTCTCCCAAATCGAGAATTACACCTCCAGTACGTTGAAATACTTGCTGATTGTTGAGGATGATGAAATTCAACGACGTTCAATCATGGAATTGATCGGTCACGACGATGTGGCCATAACCGCAGTTTCAACTGGCGGGGAGGCACTGAGTGAGCTACGGAAGCAGAGATATGATTGTATGGTTCTGGATCTGATGCTTGAGGATATGACAGGTTTCGATCTGCTGGATCAAATTCGTGATGATGAGGAATTAAATGATCTACCTATTATTATTTATACGGGTAAGGATTTGGATGGCAAAGAAGAGACGCAGCTGCGCAAATATGCGGAATCAATTATTATCAAGGATGTACGTTCTCCAGAACGGTTATTGGATGAGACTACGCTGTTCTTGCACCGGGTAGAAGCAAATCTTCCGGAAGATAAACGTAAGATTCTGCAGAAGCTTCATAATAAAGAAGAATTGTTCGAAGGAAAGAAAATACTGCTCGTCGATGATGATATTCGCAATGTCTTTGCGCTCTCCAGTGTACTCGAAGAGTATCATATGGAAGTGAAGTTTGCGGAGAATGGACGCGAGGCGCTGGAAATGCTGGTAGAGCAAGAAGATTTCGATCTTGTATTAATGGATATGATGATGCCGGAGATGGACGGATATGAGGCTATGCGCCGGATCCGCGAGATGCCGCAGTATCAGAAACTCCCTATTATTGCGCTCACCGCCAAAGCTATGAAAGAGGATCGTGCCAAATGTATTGAAGCTGGAGCCTCCGACTATATGAAGAAGCCAATCGCAACAGGTCAACTTCTATCTTTAATGCGAGTCTGGCTGTATTCGTAACCTCAATATTGGGGTAATACTTTAAAAGAACTAACAAAAAGCCATTCTTCAAAAGTACGGCGTGTTGATAAGGGAGTCGGGATAACAATGAAAGCAATAGAACACGGAGATGAGGAGCAGCCCGTTCTGGCGGGAAGTGACGAACTGGAGCAAATTGAGATTGAGCTGCTTCTTGATGGAGTACACCGTTTATATGGCTATGATTTCCGGAATTATGCGTTGCCTTCATTAAAACGACGCATCTGGCATCATGTTCATGCGGAGAATGTACTCACCATATCCGCGCTGCAAGAGAAGGTTCTGCATGATCGGGCTTGTTTTGAACGATTTGTTTACAGTCTCTCTATTCCTGTTACTGAAATGTTCAGGGATCCAGGATTATTTCTAACTTTTCGCCAGAAGGTAGTTCCTTTGTTAAGAACCTATCCCTATATTCGTATCTGGCATGCCGGATGTTCCACTGGGGAGGAAGTTTATTCTATGGCCATCCTGCTACATGAAGAAGGGCTTTATGATAAAGCTCGAATTTATGCCACAGATATGAATGAGCGTTCTTTACAGCAGGCTAAGGAAGGCGTTTATGATATCAGCAGAATGAAGCAATACACAAAGAATTATTTGGAGGCAGGAGGTACTCGGGCATTTTCCGAATACTACACTGCGAAGTATAACTCAGTCATTTTACAACCGTATTTACGCAAAAATATTATTTTTGCTGAACATAATTTAGCTACTGACACTTCTTTTAATGAATTTAATGTTATTTTCTGCCGAAATGTAATGATTTATTTCAATGATGAGCTTCGTGATCATGTTCACGGGTTGTTTCATGAAAGTCTAAGTCGCTTTGGAATCCTTGTTCTGGGCTCTAAAGAGTCTATTCACTTTACGAAATATAGCGATTGCTATGAATCTTTAGACAGAGTGGAGAAAATATACCGTAACATAAAATAACGCATGAAGGAGGGTGGTCCTATGGGGTTTCAAGAACCAATTCATATACTACTAGTCGACGACCGTCCTGAAAACTTGCTGGCGCTGGAGGCGGTACTTGAGAGCCAGCATTATGAGCTAGTCAAAGCCACCTCCGGTGAAGAGGCACTGCGGTGTTTGTTAAGGTATGATTTTGCTGTCATCGTACTAGATGTACAGATGCCGGGTATGGATGGGATCGAAACCGCAAAATTGATCAAAGCCAGAGAAAAAACAAAGGATATCCCCATTATTTTTATCTCTGCGAACAGCAAGGAAGCGGAGCACTTATTCGCTGGTTATTCGGCAGGGGCTATTGATTATATGGTCAAGCCTTTCATTCCACAAATTTTGAACTCTAAGATACAAGGCTTTGTCGAAATGTACATCACGAGTAAGAAACATCAGACTCAAACCATGCTGCTGCAGCAAAAGACGAAAGAACTGGAAATTATTAATAGTGAGCTTATTAAGGCAAAAGAAGAGGCGGAGATTGCCTCTAAAGCAAAGTCGGAATTTCTTGCTATGATGAGTCATGAGATTCGTACACCTATGAACGGCGTAGTTGGCATGATCGATCTGTTAATGGAGACGGATCTTACTTCTGAGCAAAAGGAATATTCGGAGATCATTCGGAAAAGTGCCGACACGTTGATTACGGTAATTAACGACATTCTTGATTTTACTAAAATGGAATCCGGAAAAATGGAAGTTGAAGAGCACTTATTTGAACTTCGAAATTTAATTCAAGAGGTATTCAGCCTCTTCTCGATAGAAGCGGGAAAGAAGAACCTGGAGCTTGCTTATTTTATTGATCAGAAATTGCCTCGGCTTTTATATGGGGATATGGCTCGTTTACGCCAAGTTTTAATTAATCTGATCGCTAACGCAGTTAAATTCACAAATCAAGGTGGGGTCTATCTAGTCGCCTCGATCAAGAGCGTTGCGGATCATAAGATGGAAGTTGAATTCACAATTATGGATACGGGGATTGGTATTTCTCCAGAGAAATGTGACCGATTATTTGAGCCCTTTTCGCAGCTTGATTCTTCCATGACACGAAAATATGGGGGAACAGGTCTGGGACTAGCTATATGTAAATCTCTTGTCGGAATGATGGGCGGAGAAATTCGGGTAGAATCGATGGAGCAAAAAGGAGCCACGTTTATCTTTACGATTCAGGCATCTATGCCAGGAGAAGATTTGATAGGTGGATATCAAGAAGAGGAATCCACGCATCTTGTTCCCAATCAAGAGGGGAGAAGTAGAATCCTTGTTGTGGATGACCATCCGATTAATCAGCGTCTAATGGTCAGCATGCTGGATAAGCTGGGCTATGCGGCCGATATGGCTGAAGATGGTCAACAGGCTGTGGATATGGCGATTAAACATCCTTATGATTTTATCTTTATGGACCTTCAAATGCCAGTGATGGATGGCTTGGAGGCGACCGCTCAAATTCGTCGAGAGGGTGGTCCTGCTGCGGAGAAGACCGTTATCATTGCAATGACGGCGAACGTTATGGAAGGGATTCAGAATCGCTGTAAGGCCTCTGGAATGGATGATTACATCAGCAAACCGCTGAAGATGAGTAGTATAAAACAAATTATTTCTCGATATTCTAGCACCGACAATGTATTAGTAGAACCTGATATATCTATTTTCCAAGCGTAGTCTAGTATTTACCAATCCGTTTTTTTAACGTTATCTGATTCAAAGGTATATCATTAAGGTTATTAATATAGAAAATATTTGTTCAGGAGAGATCGTCTAATGAATACGCATAAAAGTAACAAGTTCCATGCTAAGACAGAAACCAAAGGGAATGTATGCACAGTTTTCCTGAGTGGTGAACTTGATTTATCAGTTGCTTCCGATTTCCGCCTGGTTATGGAGCCACTTGTGGGAGATACCAAACTAGATTTAGTTATTAATCTAAAAGAATTAAAATACATCGATAGCACAGGGATTGGTATTCTACTTTCCATCCTGAAATCAAGACAAGGAATGGACGTTAAGTTTATGGTTGAGGATGTTCCTCCACAAATTCAGAAGCTGTTTGACATGACTGGTATTTCCAAGTTTTTTGCCTCCCAAGAGAATTCCCACTAGGAAAGGATAGAACAAAGAATGAGTGATGATGTGCAAAAAGTAATTCTTCAGTTGCCTGCTAGCGCAGAGTATGTGGATATTGTTAGGTTGAATTTATACGGCATTGCCTCGAAAATGGGTTTCACCTATGAGGATATAGAAGACATGAAAGTGGCAGTGTCAGAGGCGTGTAACAATTCAGTATTATATGCTTATGGCCAAAAAGACGGAGTAGTAGATGTTATTTTTGAGGTAGAAGAAAGCTCCTTATCCATTACAGTCAAAGACGAAGGGGAGAGCTTTGACGGCTTGGACAAGTCTAATGAACGTATGACACTGCATGATAAGGAGTTAAGTGACGTTCAGGTTGGCGGGTTAGGGTTCTACTTAATGCAAGCGTTGATGGATGACGTTAGTGTCGTAAGTGAAGCCGGAAAAGGGACGGTGGTAACTTTGAAGAAGCACCTTAATTTTAGCGAGGAGAAAGTATGAGTGACAAAGTGACTCCCCCCGAGTCCATGAATGAAGCAGTCACTCAAATTTGGGAGTATCAGCAGACCAAGGATAACGATCAGGCGACGTTGCTGATACAGAAATATGAGCCTATGGTGAAAATGGCTGCTGGGAAAATTTCCCGTAATCGCCCCGACTTGTATGAGGATTTATATCAGGTCGGGCAAATGGCGCTCATCCGGTTACTGCAGCAATATGATATCAGTCTCGGAATCCCTTTTGAGCCCTATGCGATGAAAAGCATGATTGGACATATGAAGAATTATTTGCGTGATAAATCTTGGTACATACAGGTTCCTAGACGGATTAAAGAAAAAGGAGCGCTTGTTCAACACGCGATTGATGAACTTACAGTGAAGCTTGAGCGTTCTCCTGCGGTCGATGAGATCGCTCATTATCTTGATCTGTCTGTTGAAGAAACTGTAGAAGTACTGGCAGGCAGAGAATGTTACCATTACGTATCTCTAGATTCACCGCTTTCCCAAGAGGAGACTGGAGCTACGCTAGGGGAGCTTATCAGCTCTGATGCGAACGATTACGAGACTGTAGAGAAACGAATGGATCTGCAGCAAGCACTAGGACAATTGAAGGAGCAAGAGCAGCAAGTGTTGCTGCTAGCCTTCCAAGATGGTCAATCCCAGCGGGCAATCGCTCAGAAGCTGGGGGTTTCACAGATGAGCGTTTCACGGATACAGAAGCGGGCCACTGAGAAGTTAAAGCAGATTATGGCTAACTCATCCTATTGAGCTCCTTTATGTGTAATATACATTACTTGGATTTGAATTCTATTGTTCGACGATAAGGACATGCCTCTCTCCGTGTGGAGAATAGCATGTCCTTTATTTGTGTTCCGCAACGCGCTTACCCCGCTTGTCCGGCTAACCTTGAAGGATTAGACGGACAAGCGGGGTAAGGGGGAACGGTGATAGATGGGCGATAGGTAGCCCAGTTGTTAGCTGTTCGCATCGATGTATTTTTTGATCTCGCCAAGGTACTCACCGATCACGGGAACATCAAGAAATAGGCTAAGAATGTAGCCCAGAACACCAAGGACTACGAACGTTCCGAGAGATAGGCCGAGACCTCGGGATATACCGGCCATCAAGTTTGTGATAATTCTTTTTTTTGGATCTGAGTAGTTATCAAGGATGTCCTTAAATTCTGATTTTTCTAGTGAGTCAGCAATCTTATCCAGACGATTGTTTAAGCGTTTGACCTCATGCCGTAATTCGAAAGGATGTTCATCAATTTCATATGCTTTTGTTTGGCGATTTGATTCTCCCATGGCGCACCCCTGCTTTCTGTAGCCCGAACGGGCATTCATTAAGGATCTATTCAATCAGATGAAACTTTATTAGGGTATAACTAAACAACAGCCAGCTGCGGACAGCTGGCTGTTGTCGGATGAAATGATAGCTGTATTATGCCGCAGATTAGTAACTGGATTTATAGGAGGATTTAACATCCTCTTTCGCATCTTTAGCCTCATCGGCGACTTCTTTAGAGGATGCTTTGGCTTCGTCAGCCACTTCTTTAGAAGCGTCTTTAACATCAGAGGCTACATTATTTGAGGCTTCGCTTACAGTGTCACTAATTTTGCTGCCTGCGTCTTGAAGGGTAGCGGCAATTTGCTGCTTGCTGTCACTGACAGTAGTGTAAATATCAGAGGCTTTGACTGAAACCGTACTAGCCAGATCGGTTGCTTTTTCACCTACCGTTGTGGCAATGGCTTTGGTCTTATCAGTTACGACACCAGCAACTTCTTTGGTTTTGTCAGTAGCAAGCGTAAGTTTATCGGACAGATCACTGCGCATTTCACGACCAGGCTTTGGTGCAAATAACAGGGCTGCTGCAGCACCTATTAAGCTACCAATAAAGATGCCTTTGAAAAAGTTGCTTCCGTTTTCTACTTCATGCTCTACTTTATGTTCTACGTTACTCATCACCAATCACTCCTTATAAGTTATCTTACTTCGTATTTAAACTTTGACGTATAGGCTGAAACAATTGATGAGCAAGGCGTAGGTGGTGAGGGACTCTTATTAGGGACTATTTATTAACAGCTTGGAATACCGCATAGCCGAATTCGGGCAGATTCAGATGTAGTAATGATTTGCATTTTTCTGTTCGCTTCTGTGTCTCTAGGTTTACCCATATAGCTTCCATCCCGGGCACAGGAATGGTGGCGTCGACTAACATCTCTTCATTGTTGAGCGCGATTAAGAAGCGGTTATGTTCGTCCCACCGTTCATATACAAGCAGCCTTGGGTGGTCCGGGATCTCCAGCGATTTAAAGCCGCTACTACGGAATGCAGTATGTGACTTACGAAGACCGATCGTCCAGCGATAGTATTCGAACAGTTCCCTGTTCTGTTTCTGGATGTCCCACTCCATACATTTACGATTATCTGGGTCATATTTGCCTTCCATACCGATTTCATCGCCATAGTAAATACATGGTGCTCCCTGAAAGGTCATTTGGAACAAAACGGCCAGTTTTAATCTCCGGATGTCACCACCGCAAAGGGTCAGGAAACGAGTTGTGTCATGGCTGTCTAATAGATTAAAGGTGGCTTCTGTAATTTGCTGCGGGTAATTCGCTAGCATAGTAGCAATCGCTAGAGAGAATTGTGCAGCATTGATTTGTCCGTGAGCGAAGAAATTAATCTGAATATTGGTTAGTGGGTAATTCATAACGGCGTCAAATTGATCGCCAAGTAGCCACGGCAAGGAATCATGCATAATTTCGCCTACAAGATAGGCTTCTGGATTAATGCTTTTGATCGTATTACGGAATTGTCGCCAGAACGTATGAGAGACTTCATTCGCGACATCAAGCCGCCAGCCGTCTACACCGATTTCCTCAATCCAATAACGACCAACGTTCAACAGATAATCTCTGACTTCAGGATTCTCAGTGTTGAATTTTGGCATGATAGGCTCGAATGCAAATGTGTCATAGGTGGGAATTCCGTCGATGACTTGTGGTGGCCACTCACGCACATGAAACCAATCGGCATAACGGGAAGAGCGCCCGTTGGTGAGCAGATCAACAAATGGTGGAAAGGTATAGCCGCAATGATTAAAGACACCGTCTAGAATGACGCGGATACCTTTGGAATGACAGGTGTCCACAAGTTCTTTTAGCAATGCGTTGGTTCCCAAATGAGGGTCCACCAAGAAATAATCCTTTATATCATATTTATGATTGGTGGTTGCCTCAAACAGAGGATTGAAATAGATAGCAGTAATGCCCAATTCACAGAGATAATCCAAATGATCCAGTACACCTTGCAAGTCTCCTCCGAAGAAATTCCGGGGACTCGGAGTACCGCCCCAATCTAGCACATCTGCCGGATCGTTAGTAGGGTCGCCATTTGCGAAACGCTCCGGAAAAATTTGATAGAATACTGCTTCCTTCACCCATGCTGGAGGGGAGTGTACATCTTCACGGTTCAAGAAAGGAAAGTCGAATAGGCCCTCATATATTATGACTGGAGGCTCTGAGAAGAAGCCTTTTTCCAAAAAATAAAGGACCTCATCTTTGTTATAAAGTGCAAAATAGTAAGTGAGTCTGCGATAAACAGGACGGACTGCAGCCTGCCAATAATCGAATAAGCTGTCAGAAGCCATGTGCTGCATGGGAATAACCTCATGGGTATTGTCCCAACCGTATTTATCTCCGCAAAAAAGATCAATCTTTGACACGTTATCCCGTTTAGTTCTTATGCGAATATGCAGTGTAGACTCATCGTAGGCATATGACCAATTCTGCCCCATGCGATGATAAACGGCTTCTTGTTGAATCATAATCAATTTCCATCCCTTCGCGGCATGTAAACGCAAAAAAGGGCCAACCTCATGATAATCAGAGGTTGAACCCTTGGCGGTTTCATTGCCTTTAAATTTTGTCTGAATCTTATCATACCCCTCAAGATTAAAGCAAGAGATTATTTCACATGAATTCACAATATGGAATATTTAGTATGTAGTTGAAAAAAGGAGAGAATATAAGGAAAAATAAGAAAATTGCTATTAAATCGTCTCATTTGGATCTATACTCTGATTGCAATCCAAATTATGGGTATTATAGAATGAGGGCGAACGAACTTGATTTTTCTTAATACGCAAACAAATTAAAGGCACTGTTACCTAAAAGGTACAACCTCGGCACTTTGTGCAAATGAGGTTGTACCTTTTTTGCATGCTCTTTTTCTATGCGTGTTAGGTCTGATCACTTATGAATAAAGGGGAGATGAGCAAATGAAGAAGAGTAAACGATCTAAAATGCAAGCGGTATCATTTAGTTTGACCCTAAGTCTGTTGTTGGCATTGACCGTTACGGCTTGCGGTTCAGGCAATGGGAACTCTACGGCTCAGCCGAATTCAAGCCCGAATTCCACAGTGAACGAGCCGGGGGGAACTACAAATGAGACGAATCCCGCCGAAGAGGAGCTGAAACCGGAAGCTGGGGCCGAATTAACGGTCTGGGAAGCCAAGGAGCAGGTTGAGTACATGAAGCAGGTAGCCGCTGAATTCGAAAAAGAATACGGCGTTCCTGTCACGGTTGAGGAAATGGCGGGCGGCGATCAGGGAACAAGGTTGGCGACAGATGGCCCGTCCAAACTAGCCGCCGATGTGTTGACTCTCCCGCATGATCAGATCGGTCAGGCTGTCAAAGCGGGATTGCTTTTGCCAAATGATGTGTTTGAGGAAGAAACGAAATCAACTATGGTGGAGACAGCTATTCAGGCATCGACTTATGACGGTATCCTGTACGGTTATCCTAAATCGGTGGAGACCTATGCGCTGTTCTACAACAAGGATCTGATAACCGAAGCTCCAAAAACCTGGGATGATGTGATCGCTTTTGCCAATACGTACAATAAGCCGAAAGAGAACAAATTTGCGATCATGTGGGAATTCGTCGGGTATTACAGCTATCCATTCATTGGCAGCTTCGGCGGATACATTTACGGTGACAACAATACGAATGTCAAGGATATCGGCTTGAATAATGAAGGCACCGTCAAAGGATTTACTTTTCTCCAGAGCTTAAAAGGAATTCTGCCATTGAATGCAGGAGATATCACCTATGACGTTAAAACCCAATTGTTTCAGGAAGGCAAGCTGGCAATGAACATCGACGGGCCATGGTCCATAGCCGTGTTCAAGGATCATATCAACCTTGGAGTGGCACCTCTTCCGAAGGGACCTGACGGTCAAGACAGCATTTCTTTTTCCGGAGTTAAATCGTATTATGTCAATTCCTATACGGTATATCCGGTCGCAGCTCGCCTGTTCGCACATTTTGCAAGCAGCAAGGAGAATCAGCTCAAGAACTTTGAAATGACGGGTGCGATTCCTGCGAACATTGAAGCCGGAGAAGCGCCGGTAATCAAAGATGATCCGATTATAAGTGGATTCTTCGAGCAATTCCAACACTCCGTGCCGATGCCTTCCCTATCGGAAATCAAATCCGTCTGGGAACCGCTAAAGGCAGCATTTGTATCCCTGTGGAACGATCCGGGTCTTGATGTTAAGCAGACGCTCGATAAGACTGTATCAACGATTCAGGCCGATCTGGATTCGAAGTAAAGGACAGGTGATTTGAGCTATGCACAAAAAAACAGGTGCAGCGCTACTCTCGGCTATTATTCCGGGACTGGGCCAGTTCTTCAATCGACAGTGGCTGAAAGGATTAGTATTCCTGCTGGTGGGGTCTGCTGGAATCTATTTTATTGCTCATGATCTAATGGGGTATTTGCGGGGGTTGATCACACTTGGTGAATTTCCAAGCCGTATGGTCAAGGTAGGTAAATTAACCCGGATGGTAGAGGGCGATCACTCCATTTTTATGATGATCAATGGTCTGATGTCATTGCTGGCGCTGCTGTTTTATACAGCTTTTCATTTACTGAATATCAGGGATGCCTTTCTAGTTGGAGCTGCGCGGGAACGGAATGAGCCCATTCATTCATTCGGTGAATCGCTCAGACATATGGGGCGTAGAAACTTCGCCTATCTTGTACTAGCGATTCCTTTTGTGGCAGTGGTTTTTCTGACGATATTGCCGCTTGTTTTTTCGGTGCTACTGGCGTTTACGAACTATGCCGACCCGATTTTACCGCCTGCGCATCTAGTAGAATGGGTGGGGTTCGGTAATTTTAATAAAATGCTAAGTTTGGATGTATGGAGTTCAACCTTCGGCGGAGTGCTGACTTGGACACTGATCTGGGCGATTATTGCTACTGCGACGACTTACATTGGAGGTGTGCTCATCGCTGTACTTATTCACCAGCCCCGTGTTCGGTGGAAAAAGCTTTGGCGTACACTGCTGATCGTTCCCTTTGCTATTCCTAATATGATTTCTCTGCTCGTCATGCGTAATATGTTCAATAATCAGTTCGGACCGATCAATAGTTATGTAAGAGCTTTGGGATTGGAGGGGGTGGCCTGGCTGACTAATCCTTTCTGGGCAAAGGTCACCGTAATTCTGGCTAATATGTGGATCGGAATTCCGGTTACTATGATTCTGGCCTTTGGGGTACTGACCACGATTCCAAGGGATATGTACGAAGCTGCTGAAGTAGACGGAGCTGGGGCATTCTACAAATTCCGCATGGTTACACTGCCTATGGTGCTGTTCGCGACCGCTCCAATCCTGATCATGCAGTTTGCCGGTAACATTAATAGCTTTAACGTCATTTACCTGATGACCAACGGAGAACCGGTTAATCCGAATTACCAGTACGCGGGCCATACCGATCTGCTGGTGACTTGGCTCTACAAACTGGCGCTTAACCAATCGCAATACAGCTTTGCTTCCGTAATCGGGATTGTCATCTTCCTGCTGGTCGCGACCTTCTCCATCTGGAGCTACCGCCGAACGCGATCCTACAAAGAGGAGGATATGATTGCATGAAGCCAAAACTGACAGAAGCGTTTAAAACGATTGGAAGCCATTTGCTACTGATTGTGCTCAGTTTTATTAGTCTTTTTCCAGCGTTTTGGATTATTATGTCTTCATTCAAGACGGGAAACAGTTTGTTCAGCGACTCGTTGATTCCTAAAAATTTCACGTTCATTCATTACAAGGAACTGTTTGAGCAAACTAAATATTTGATTTGGTTCATGAATACACTAAAGGTTGCAGCGCTGTCTACGCTACTTGGCACTTTTCTGCTGCTGTTGACTTCGTATGCCATCTCTCGCTATCGGTTCACGGGCAGAAAAACGACACTGACCGCGCTTCTAGTTCTGCAAATGTTTCCGGGATTCATGGCTATGATTGCAGTTTATGTGCTGCTGAACACGCTTGGGCTACTGAATTCCCATTGGGCACTTGTGCTTGTATACAGCAGTGGCGCCATTATCACCAATGTGTTTGTGGCTAAAGGTTTTTTTGATACTATTCCTAAAAGTCTGGAAGATGCTGCGCGGATGGACGGGGCGAGTCATATGAAAGTTTTTCTATCTATAATGATCCCGCTGTCCAAACCGATGCTTACCTATGCCAGTCTTATGATATTTAATGGCTGCTTTGTGGATTTCATATTCGCGGACCTTGTATTGCGTACGGAAGAGACGAGAACGCTCGCTGTCGGGCTTTTCCGGATGGTGAATCAAAGCAATTCGACCGAATTCACATTGTTCGCCGCCGGAGCTGTGCTGGTTGCTCTCCCGGTCACGCTACTGTTCATTTTCCTTCAGCGTTTCCTGGTGGACGGTCTGACCGCGGGTGCAAGTAAGGGTTAATTCGATTTGCGCTCCCACTCTACAGCAGTACTGAATTCTATAAAAACCACTTCCTTTTCAGAAGAGCAAGAATCTGAGGCGGAAGTGGTTTTTTAATTTAAAAGCTTCATTTATGTTCCTGTCATTCAGGATTTATTGCTGATGGAATTGTTTTTGTGTGGTTTCTAAAATCTTCTTGGTGTGGAGAGGATTGAAGAATGATGAAAATAGGAGTAGAATTCCTCATGGAACTAACACTTAAGGGAGTTTGTGATGTACAAAAAATCCCCGGAGCACGGGGTTATTTTCTAGCATTTATTAAATGTAGAATCCTAATAAATCCTTGTGAGTTATAGAGCAGCAAAGAGAAAAGAGGAGAGTTACCATGGAAACAGTATTAGTACGAGAATATCGGTCAGATTTGCTGGAATGTGTCCATAGCGGACATATTGCTATCGTAGGAGAAAACGGGAACGTAAAGGGCTATGCAGGTGATCCTGAGTTTGTATCCTTTACCCGTTCTGCGGCCAAGCCACTTCAGGCTATCCCAGGCATTCGTGGAGGAATCGTGGAGCATTATGGTTTTACACCCGCAGAGGTTGCCCTAATGACTGCTTCTCACCGAGGAGAGAGCTACCATGTTGCCGCGCTAGAGAGTATTTCCACCAAGATTGGAATCGATGAGCAACAAATGATATGTGCCACTAGCTATCCACTGGATTATACGAGTAGAGAGAATGCCATTCGCGGCGCGGGCAAAAGAAAGTTCTATCATAACTGTGCGGGCAAGCACATGGGGATTTTATCGTATAGTAAGCTCAAAGGACTACCACTTGAAGAATACTCTCAGCCGGAGCAAACGGTTCAGCGTGAAATTATAGATACGATTGCTTATATGGCTGGTGTAGCACCAGACAGTATTGGTCTAGGTACGGATGGATGCGGTCTGCCGGTATTTGCCATGCCTTTGACAGCCTTGGCGACTGCGTATTTGAAATTAGCCAATCCTGATTTAATTGCTGACGAGGCAACTCGTAGAGCGGTCACTACGATCACTGCGGCCATGAATGCTCATCCGGAGATGGTTTCTGGGTCTGGACGCCTTGATTCAATCCTTTTGGAAGATGAAAATATTATTGCTAAGGGTGGATTTAAAGGCGTATATTGCTTCGGGTTGCGCCGCGAGCGACTGGGCATTGCCTTCAAGATTCTGGATGGATCAGAAGAAGAGTGGGGACTTATTGTACAGGGGATTTTAAATCAGATTGGATACACTCAGAAAAATACTTTGGAAAAGCTGCGTAATACATTTTCAGGTGTGATCTACAATGATGGTGGTACACGGGTAGGTCATGCAGATACAGAATTTCAGCTTCATTTCATGAAATAGGAACTTAAAAAGGAGCCCCTCGCTGCGCATCCATCTCGGATTCGCAGCGAGGGGCTCCTTTTGTAAACGAAGAACAATTATTTCTGACGTAGACGGCCGAGTTCGGAGACGAGCGCTTCTACCTGAGAAATACTGAGTCTATCGCTGCCCATGGCTACCTCATAGACATCGAAGATATCTTCATATTTATCTACTGAAAAAGCGGAGGCTTGCATTGCAGCAGCACTTGCCATCTTCAGTTTGTTCTTGATGGCCTCGATCATATATTCAACATTTTCCTGACTAGGTTGTGTTAAATCCATAGGGTTATTAACATCCTTTCTGTACACTGATTCATGTATTTTACCATGATTGTGAGCTTGATCACCATTTTTTTGTCGAGCTCACAGAAATCATGTTAAATTAAAGGCATGAAATCAAAAATATCATCGAAGGGAGGAAAGGTATTGGCAATTAGAGAACAGGGAAGCGGTAAACGAAGCAAAATGGACGATGTAGGATTGGTGTCCTTTTTTATGGATATTGCAGCGCTGCATTCAGCTAAGAAAGTTACCTTTCTGTGTATCGGAACGGATCGATCTACAGGTGATGCTCTCGGTCCACTAACAGGCAGCAAACTTCTGGAATATGGCTTTCCGCACGTAATCGGTACGTTGCCATCTCCTTGCGATGCAGATAATTTGGTGGCCAGAGTCGCTGAGATTCCATCTGAGCATATCATTATTGCTGTGGATGCTTGCCTAGGACCTCCAATAGCTCTTGGATATTACTTCGTTTCGAATGAGCCGCTTCAGCCAGCACAATCGGTGGGGGTATGCCTTCCTGCAGTGGGGCATTATAGCTTGGCGGCGATTGTAGATATCAACGGTCCCAAGCCCTATCGGACGCTGCAGACGACTCCACTACATAGAGTTATGGTTATGGCTGAACAAATTGCCGCCGCAGCAGCAAAAGGGTTTGGAATTGGGCGTTAAGAATAGGATGCCGGTTTCAAGGAGAGCTGTTTTGCTTAATAATAGATATTAGTTAATATATCTTAGTATTTTGGAAAGAGGGAAGCAGCCATGGAAAGAGTACGTTGTGACGGAAGCAATATTTGCTACAGTGATCAGGGGAAAGGCGAGGTTATTGTATTACTGCATGGCTTTTGTGGAAGTGCTGAATACTGGGAACAAATCATTCCCATCTTAAGCAGCGACTACCGAGTGATTGCTCCCGATTTACGTGGTCATGGAGCTTCAGAGGCTCCACTAGGCCCCTATACTATTGAACAAATGGCAGACGATGTTCTGGGCTTGTTAGATACACTAGAAATTTCTGAATGCACCATGCTGGGACATTCTCTTGGTGGGTATATTACACTTTCGTTCGCGCAGCGGTATGCCTCTCGATTGAAGGGCTTCGGATTAATCCATTCTACTGCATATCCGGATAGTGAAGAAGCTCGGGAGAATCGATTGAAAAGTGTCAGCAGGATTCAAAATGAAGGCATTACTCCTTTTGTGGATAGCTTCGTCCCAGGAATTTTTGCTAAAGCAACCGCTTCTGCATCACCGCAGCTGCTGGAGCGAGCTAAAGAAATTGGTTACAAAACGCCTCCACAAGGAGCAGCGGGAGCTGCACTGGCGATGCGCGAGCGTCCGGATCGGCGTGATGTGATCACAGCTACCACGTTGCCGGTACTACTTGTTGCTGGCGAGCAGGATGAACTGATTCCTGCGGAGCGCACCTTTACTTCGGATAAACCAAATATAACGCAAGCTACGATTTCTGGAGCGGGCCACATGAGCCTCTTTGAAGCTCCTGAACGGTTAGCTGAGGTTATCAAGGAATTCACCCAAGCTACGGTTAGTATTAACAGCCATTCGTGATCGCTGAAATAATAATTCAAAAAGAGGCAGCTCCGCGTCAAAGTAACGCGTGGGCTGCCTCTTTTTTAGGAGCCTATTGAAACTTGCGGATTCCCAATCCGGCAAAGATAGCTATGGTTGTTACGCCGCCAATGAGGAAAGGCATTTAATGTCAATAAGTAGAAGGATTCTAGTCATTATTTTTCCCGGAATTGCTTTAGTGGCATAGCGTAGTGCAATGGTTTAAGATAAATGAATAAAACACATATAATACCTAGATACAAAAGCTTCACAGTTACAGTATGGAAAAGGGGGAAGTTCATGTTCCGAAGAGACTATATTGTCCGAATGATCGAAGATATGACGGCGATGGTTGCCAAGGTTCTAACGCTGAAGCAAGAGCGAAAGACAACGGAAGCCTTATGGGAAATTGATGAGCTATTGAACCGACATTTTCCGCTGAACTCACGTCTTTTAAATTCACTATCTGTAGAAGATATTATAGATATGTTCCGGTTTAACGGTGTATTGGAGTCAGATAAGCTTCAAGGTGTAGCTAGGCTGCTTAAGGAAGAGGGCAGCATTTATGCTGCAAATGGCGATCATGACGCGGCACTATTCAGAAGTATGAGATCGCTGCATTTATATTTGTACGCAGATTTGCGCGGCGCTGATCGAGAAATGCTGCAGATGACGGAGGATATTAATGAACTTCTGGAGGAAGTCAAAGCGTATCGGCTTCCAGCCAAGACGGAACGGCTGCTTCTAGATTATATGGAGTCAATCGGACATTATAGTAAAGCGGAGGACAGTCTGTATCGACTATGGGAGCAGGGAGAAGATGTCTCACTGGAAGGTGATGAATTGTACAGACGGCTGCTGCTTAAATCGCCAGAAGAATTGGAACAAGGCTCGCTTCCTATCCATGAAGTGGAACAAGGATGGAAAGAGTGGCGCCGGATCACAGAAGTTCGGAGGGAGTCGGAAGCCTAATGAATACCCCTTTATTTATTATCGATGCCTTTGCAGGAAAAGCATATTCAGGAAACCCGGCAGCAGTATGCTTGCTGAAGCATCCAGTCGACGAGGCATTTATGCTTAAGACAGCAGCAGAAATGAACTTGTCAGAGACGGCATTTCTCTGGCCGGAGAATGATGGATATCGTCTGCGCTGGTTCACGCCCAAGGTTGAGGTTAATTTATGTGGCCATGCTACTCTAGCGAGTGCACATATATTATGGGAGGTGGGATTGCTGGATCCAGAGGTGGAAGCTAGATTTTATACACGCAGTGGGTTGCTTAGAGCTTCTCGTGCGGATGACCTCATCTCACTGTACTTCCCGCCTTATGAGCTTAAGTCTTCTCCTACAATTCCGGCTCTTATAGAAGCACTTGGTATTACAGAAGCAAATGTGGTAGAAACTATGCTCTATGCTGACAATGTACTTGTACGGCTCGATCAGGAATCCCTAGTTCGCGAACTTAGTCCAGACTTCGGGGCTTTATCCCGGCTTGAAGAGCGAGCCTTTGCGGTTACTGCAGAAAGCTCCATCGAAGGCATTGATTGTGTGTCACGGTTCTTTGCACCGAAGATGGGGGTAAATGAGGATCCGGTCACAGGCTCAGCGCATACTGCGCTAGCACCTTTCTGGGCTAGTCGACTTAACCGTACGCAGTTGACCGCTTATCAAGCTTCCGAACGAGGAGGCTTACTTCAACTTGAGGTAAGCAAAGATCAGATTAAGATGTCTGGCCGGGCAATAACTATTGTTAGTGGAGAGCTGCATGTGAAGCCCTGATAGGCTACCTCTTGTAGAGCCGTGATATAATGGAACGATGATGGTTAGGAGACATAGATTCTCCATTTTTAATCCCGAAAGTGAGATGTGCGTTGTGGAATCTTTAAAAGCTCTTATTGAACAACTGATTAATGACCGTACCTTGATTATGGCTACCTTAAGCCAAGTACGTAACAAAGGGGAGACCTGTACGAAGGTACAGATTAAACCTGTCGAACTAAAAGGTAAGTTGCATTATCAGTTTGCGTCCTATATTGGTACAAAGGTTGAACATCGCAACGTACCGGCAGAATTAGCAGCGGAGGACATGACTCTTTTATTTAGAGAATCATATCGCCAAGGCTTGTTATGCACGGTGGAAGCGGATTATCAGGTGCTGATTAGCAAGAAATTCAAAGTATCCATCCTTACCAAGTCTCCAAGTAAAAAAGAAGAGCCGGATCTGGCACACAACCGCCGCAAGCGTTATGTGCTGGAGGATGGAGAACCTGTGCCATTTCTTGTGGAGCTTGGCATAATGAACAGAGAAGGAAAAGTGCTGGCCAAGCGATACGATAAGTTCCGGCAGATCAACCGTTTTTTGGAGATGGTTGAGGATGTGCTTGCCGATCTGCCAACGGGACGGCCATTAACGATTGTTGATTTTGGATGTGGTAAATCGTATTTGACCTTTGCTCTTTATCACTATCTGACCGTCCGCAAGAAGCGGGAGCTTAATATTATTGGACTTGATTTGAAAGCGGATGTAATTGAGCATTGTAATGAGCTTGCTGCGAAAATCGGTTATGATCACCTGAAGTTCCTTGTGGGTGACATTGCCGAGTACGATGAGCTGGATCAGGTAGATATGGTTATAACGCTTCATGCTTGTGACACAGCTACAGATGCTGCACTCGAAAAAGCAGTACGTTGGGGCGCCTCCGTCATTTTGTCTGTGCCTTGCTGTCAGCATGAATTGTTCGCGCAGATTGAGAATGAAGTAATGAGTCCGATGCTTTCACATGGGATACTTAAGGAACGTTTCTCTGCCTTGGCTACGGATGCTATCCGTGCCAAATTGCTCGATATGATGGGTTATAGCAGCCAGCTGCTGGAATTTATCGACCTGGAGAATACACCGAAGAATATTTTAATCCGCGCCGTTAAAAGCTCGGGTGGTGATAACTCCGTCAAATGGCATGAATACACCGCATTCCGTGATTTTATAGGGGCGAAACCTTACCTTGAGCGCGTATGTGCTGACCTGCTTCCGAGTGAAAGTTTGGTGGAGGGATAATAGCACGGCATTTTAGGAGCGGTAAGTTGCTTTAGTTGTATTTTGTGCAGCTAAATACGCTCTGAGGTTGCTTTACTGTGAATTAGTTGCACTCTTTGCAACTATCAAGCTTTTTTGATGAGAATTGGGACGGTACAGCTCCTTCGTGGAGAGGTATCGTCCTTTTTGCATTCTAGTTTTGCGGAGGGGAAATGTGGAAAGGATAGAGATAACTTAACGAATACAGGGGTATCTAAATGGGGAGCGTTAACAGTGAACGGAGATTGGATTCAATAATCGTATACTTTAGTGCAGCCTTAGTAATCACAGCTGGAGTTGGAGCATGTTTGCTGCGAGGATTCTTTTTTACAGAGGAGATGTATCCTTTTCTTACCTTATGGTTTGTGATGTGCTCTTCGGTCCTGCTTTATTTGTACACTGGAGTGGGTAAGTGGAGAAGTAGTGCAGGGGGAACGAGTGGAGTACTCAGAGCTGTGAAAATAATGTTGATCGCGCCTTTGCTAGTTCTATCACTCTATCTGATTCAGTGGTTAAGGGAACCTCTTTCGGCACAGGGCACAATGAATGAAATATTACGGTGGGGCTTGTATGCTAGCTTTGCATTTTTGGTTTGTTTTTGCGCGTTGAATCGGGTGGGGCGTCAGCTTATCATTGCTGCGTGGTCTATTTTGGGCATATTCTTAAGCATAAGTGCTTTGCTGGCAGTGTGCGGGGTGGTAGAGTTACCTTTCGCTATAGCCTACAGCAATTCATCGGAAGTAAGCATTACAGGTGCCAGATTAGCGGGGGTGATGGAATATCCTAATGCCTTTGGTGCTGTGATGGCTGTTTTTCTATTGGAGCGGCTGTTTGCTGTCGCTGCTTATTATGAAGGACCTCAGAAGAGTGTGGATGGATGCGATAGATTGGAGCGGCGAGAAGCGGGAAGCACGGCCGCCGCGCTGCTGCGCTTGCTGCCGCTGTTCCCGTACGCCGCCGCGCTGCTCCTCAGCGAGTCGCGCGGCGCGTGGCTGACGGCGGCTTGCGCCTGCGCCGCCGTCTTGCTCTGGAAGCGGCAGCTCATCGCGCCGCTTCTTGCCGCTGGCGCCGCGCCCGTGGTCGCCGCGGCGCTGCTCTACCGCCAACTGGCCCGTGCCGGGTTGGCGGTAGAGCCTTTGCCCGGCCTGCTGTTGCTGGCCGGTCTTTGGGCCGGCGCGTTGCTAGCCGGCCTATGGCTGTGCCGCCGCCAGCGCAGCGCGGCGGGCATTGCCCGAGCCGCCATGCTAGCATTGGCGGCAGCAGGTTGGACGGCGGCGGGCACCGCCGTCCTCCTGCACGTGCGCGAGCGGATCACCGGACCGTCATCGACGGTATCCGCGCGTGGTCTGTTCTACCGTGACGCCTGGCGGCTGGCGGTAGAGGCACCTTGGCTGGGGCGCGGGGGCGAGACTTGGCGGAGTTCATACCTCGCCGCCCAATCTCGCCCTTATGTTGGCAGCCAAGTGCATAACGGTTATCTCGACATCCTGTTGAACCTAGGATTTGTCGGCCTGGCAGCCATACTGCTTATGCTGCTAGCAGCAGGCTGGCTGCTGGCTAAGAGATCGCCGTGTCTGCTGCCGCCATTTTTGGTTATCGTTATGCATAGCGCAGTCGATTTTGACTGGAGCTACGGATTAATCTGGCTGCTGCTTTTTTGGCTGCCAGCACTTGCCCTGTCTGAATATGAGCAGAAACATCAATCTGCGAATACCCGCTTTACGTCCATAAGTTTGCTCACCACACATTTCGCATCCGCGAACCCGCTAATAACTCACTCGACTTCCTTGAATCTATCACCCCCATATCCCCGCCGACTATTTATCACTGTCGCCTGCTGCCTTTGTCTCATGCTATCTGTATTGTCCCTTCAGGCCGCACAAGGAGAGAGGTACTACCGGCAAGCAGTTCAGACGGTTGATCCCTCGGTGAAGGTAGGTTTGCTAGAGCAATCACTAGCGTGGAATCCCCGGTCTCCCAAAACAGCTGTAGCATTATCCAGGCTACTTACGGGTGAACAAAGCGTGAGTATACTCCAGCAGAGTTTGCAATATTCTCCGGAGAATGCAAGTTTAAACTGGGAAATGGCTAGACGATGGATGTACAGTGATGATCCAGGAGCTGCATTATATTGGATACGTCGAAGTATTCAGCTTGATAAATACAACTCTGTTAAGTGGGTCAAAGGGATTGAAGGCATGCTTATGATGGGCCGGAAAAAGTTAGCGGAAGGGAATCGAATGGAGGCCATAAGCTGTATTGCCTCAGGGAACGAGCTTCTGCGGGAGTATAGAGTGCTGGCAGAATACGAGGGAAGTAAAGGTGAGCAGCATAATGACCGGAAGTTCCAAATAACAGAACAAGCCGACGACCTGAGTCGACGGCTTAGTGTATTGGCTTCACGATTTTAACTGACGTGAAATGATCCAAGAGTATAGAACAGGAACGAGAATAACAAGCACAAGAGCTGTAATAATAAGGGTCTGAGACAAGACGCCGCTCAAAAAGGCTCCCCCAAAAATAAGCAACCCGCCGATCATCCACATTCTTCCGGAAAGACGATGTGTTTTTCGCCACACCTCTGGGCTAGAGAGCGTCCATGCTGTGCGAACACCGAACAAATAATTATCTTTTACCTGTGGCATGTAGTTGCCGAGCGCAATAAACATCACTCCTAAGGCTCCTATAGCAATTTTACCCACATTAATATCTTTACCCAGACCGTAAGCAACCGTGAGCACGAGCATGAGATTAAAAAGCACCCCAATAGCGAGTCTGCTCATAGCATAGGCATTTTCGAACTTCTTATAATTTTCCCGTTTAGGATCGATGCTACGTGTGAATTGCATGATCAGCGGAAGCACAATACCCAGGATTCCGAACATAAAAATAGCTATGTTTTTATCCCAATACCGGTTGACTTTACCCGTAATTCCCCACTGCGCGGGCAGCTCCTGTGGCAGCTTGCCATAATTGATTAAAGCATAAGCTAATGAAGCTAAACCTAATATCACAATCAGTGTATCTTGCCATCTCCATTTAAAATCCTTCATCTTCAATCAGCCTCCTTCTCAGAATCCATATCCTGACGGCTTTGTTTTCCGTCCAGTGATTTGCTTTCCGTCTCCGTCTGCTTTCCCGTACCTGTTAGCTCGAGCAACCAGCCAAGAACCTCTTCGAGAACCGTCGTATTTAAAGAATACATAATGAACTGACCTTTTCGTTCATCCTGTACGAGATCGGCATGCTTCAGTGCATTCAGATGGTGAGAAATGCTTGGTTTTGACATGTTGAAAAAATCAGCAATTTCACCTGCGGTTCGGTCCTTCTCCCTTAGTAACCGAATGATTTGGCGACGGGTAGGGTCAGCTAGTGCTTTGAAAGACTCATTCATATTCCACCCACCATTTCGATATTTAGGTAATTGTCTAAATATATAATAACCATTCATATTCTTATCTGTCAATGCGTATTCTCCTCATTTTAATTGAGAAAGAAATTGTCACCGAATCTTTGGATTTACCGCCGTTTGAGGCTATGCCCTTGCTAATACTAACTGTGGGCAAGTACTCGATGAATGGTTCGAAACATAGAAGCGGAGGAGAGGATATATGATGCTGACGAATAAGGTTGCAGTTGTTACAGGTGCGGGTTCTGGGATTGGAGAAGCAATTGCTCTTCTTTTTGCCCAGCAGGGGGCTAAGGTTATTGCAGCGGACATCCATCTGGAGGATGTTGAAGCGGTGGCCAAGAAGGCAGAACAAGGTCATGGCAACGGGGTGGTGTATCCTGTAAAAGCAGACGCTTCGAAGGAAGAGGACACTCAACGAATGATTGATATTTGGTGGACTTCATATTCTCGTTAATAATGCGGGGATCATGGATAAAATGACCCCGGCTCATGAAATCACAGACGACTTATGGGAGGACGTAATTGCAGTGAACGTCACCGGACCCATGAGAGCCATTCGTAAGGTGCTACCGATTTTTATGGCACAAGAAGGTGGATGTATCATCAATGTAGCATCGATCGGCGGCTTAGAGGGATCACGTGCAGGAGTGGCCTATACTGCCTCCAAGCATGCTGTCATCGGTATGACTAAAAATGTAGGGTATCAGTACTCGAAGCTTGGAATTCGCTGTAATGCTATAGCACCAGGTGGGGTAAAGACGAATATTGATTTGTCTAATCCGAGTGCTTTTGGTAGTCAAAAGGCAGGAGATGGTATGGCGTCCATGCCGCGAACAGGGGAAAGTAGCGAGATCGCATCGATAGCTTTATTCCTGGCTTCAGAAGCTGCGAGCTTCGTGAATGGAACGGTAATAACGGCGGATGCCGGATGGACCGCTTATTAAATAGCTTTTACATTTTAGACAAAGAGGTGTCCATTTCCATCTTCATTGCTGGAAGTGTACACCTTTTCTGGTTATACAGGTTGTTCTAACTCTTTTTAAGAGAGGGTCGATATAGGGTAATGGCCTCGCCGCTGTAAGTAGATGTGATAAGGTTGCTTGTGCTAGAATAGGCTAAGAGAAACTGGAAAATAGAGCAGAGCGGCAGAGCTTTTAAAAATATAAGAAAGTAAAAGTTTAGCATCTATACTTTATGTTCTTATATTTCTCGCTTAAACGCTAAGCGTCTTTAAATAGACGCCAAAGATGTTTATGCTAGATACATAGCCATATTCTGCGGAAAAGGGAGGAGGAGTACGGTTGCATGTTATTTCTGATCTGATCTCAACATTGTTTGAATGGATTCAGAGTCTTGGTTATTTTGGGATTATGATCGGACTTATGATTGAAGTTATTCCGAGTGAAATTGTACTGGCTTTCGGTGGCTTTTTAGTATGGAGTGGAGATATTAATTTTTTTGGCGCCGTATTATTCGGTACGATCGGCGGAGTCATTGCACAGATTTTTGTATATTGGATTGGCCGTTATGGTGGCAGACCTGTTTTGGAGAAATACGGGAAATATATTTTCATTCAAAAGAAGCATATTGACCATTCGGAAGAGTGGTTCAATAAATACGGGACTGGCGTAATCTTTACAGCTCGTTTTATTCCGGTTGTGCGTCATGCCATTTCCGTTCCAGCTGGGATATCGAAAATGCCTTTAGGTAAGTTCACTTTGTTGACTACGCTTGCTGTTATTCCATGGAGTGCTCTGTTTGTATATCTGGGTATGACCTTGGGGAATAAATGGGAAGATATTGACAAAGTAGCAGCTAAGTATACCAACGAAATTATACTTGTAGCGATCGCTCTGATCATCATTTACTTTGTGTTTAAATGGTACAAATCCAAGAAAAAGGGGACTACAAAATGAAGCAGAATGTAGCTCAAAAGTTTGGAAAAGGCCTAACACCGCGCCAATTCGTAGAAAGTATGACGAAGAATCAACAGGCTTTTGAATCCTGGTATGAGAAGTTTAATTGGGAAGATGAGAGCGATAAGGAATATTTCGAAAGTCTGAACCATCGCGACGATTTGCGGGTACTTATCCTAGCAGCAGATTGGTGTGGAGACGTAGTACGCAATGTTCCTGCTGTATTCCGTATTCTGGAGACGGCGGGAATGAAGACAGAGGTATTTATTTTGGAAGAGAATCCGGAGCTTATGGATGATTTCTTGACCATGGGTGGCAGATCTGTCCCAGTCGTGATTTTTGCAGACACTGGAGGATATGTGCTCGGACATTGGGGTCCTAGACCAGAGCATGTGCAGAGTATAATGAGAGAGTTCAAACGTGAGAATCCTGATCGTGAGGCCGCTGATTACGACAGCAAAATTGCAGAAGCACGTAAGGCCATGGGGCAAGCCTATGGGGAAGGAACGGAATATCAGGCAGTTATCGCAAAAGAACTGCGTAGTCTGATTTCCGGATTCTAAACCGATGCTAAATATACGTTCATTTAATCTGGGTCCACTTCAAACGAATGCCTACTTACTGACAGGTGCGGATCCTGCAAAGGGTATCATCATAGATCCTGGTATGAATCCTGCTGCATTAGTGCGGAGTATCGAAGGAATGGAAATCGAAGCTATTTTGTTAACGCATGCACATTTTGATCATATGGGCGGTGTAGACGAAATTCGTAAAGCTAAGAAATGCCCTGTTTATTTACATCCACTTGAAAGTGAATGGCTAAGCAACCCCAAGCTGAACGGTTCACTAATGTGGTCGGAGGTGTCACCTCCTCTAGCTACAGATCCTGCGGAATATGATCTGGCAGAAGGGCAAGTTCTGCAGTTCATTGGACACACCTTCCGTGTGTACCATACACCTGGTCACTCTCCAGGCAGTGTAAGTTTCCTTTGTGGAAATGATCTATTCTCCGGAGATGTACTCTTTAAAATGGGAGTTGGACGCACAGATTTGCCTGGTGGTAGGGAACGGGATCTGTTCGATTCTATTCGTGGCAAGCTATACAAAATGGATGATGAAGTAAAGGTTTATCCAGGACATGGTCCACGGACAACCATTGGATTTGAAAAGATTCGCAACCCTTATGTTCCTCAATAGACGTTGGTTCTAGTAGAACCGACAAAAACCGAGGAAGTTTTAATAGACAAAAGACTACAAAAGGACTAGAATGAGGTTAATTAAATGTAACATTTACCTCGCGAAGCACGCAGACTGCGGAATTAATCCCGGTTTGCGTTCTTTTTTTTGTCTTCATATAGGCTTAAAAGCATGGAGGGAAGTAGAATGGAGAAGAATATATACTACCCGCTGGACTACGGTTGGTATGACTCCAAGGAGAAATGGAACCATTTTTGCAGCAGTAAATGCCGATTTTTTTCGGAGTGTTCAGGAAAGGGTGGCTTTTGTTCATCCATAGAACGTAGAGACATACAATTTGAAAATAAGGAACTTCGTAATGGCTTGCTTCAGGAGACCTGTGGGGTTTACGGGGGAGTACCAGTGGTTTCAGGAGGCGAGCTCAGAAGAACGCCTCTTTTTTGGCATTTTCCGGCAAGGAAAGGGATAATTCAGCCCTGGCGGCGCAAGTTGTGGGATCTCAAAAAATAATTATGGAGTGGAATGAACGATTCATAATACATATTCGTACTACAAATAGAAACGAAATCTTGAATGGAGGGGCAGATGAGCGATCAGTCGCTGGAGAGAATCAGACGGGCACAGCAGGGGGATACTTCAGCACTGTCTTCACTGCTGCGAGAACACTATACTTTTTTATTCAAATATTTAATCAAGGTGACCATGGACCCGTTGCTGGCAGAGGATCTTGTACAGGACACCATGGTCAGATGTATGGAGAAGATCAACACCTATAACGGAACTTCTTCCTTTTCCTCTTGGTTAATCACAATTGCCACCAGAATATTCATTGATCGCAAGCGGCGCTGGAAGCGTGAAGCGGAATGGAAACAGCGGGAGCAACAGGAACAGGGGATCCGTTCGATTCGTTGGCGATTTGAGAGCAGGGGGGAAGAATGGAGTGAAGTGCTGGATTCCCTCTCCAGATTACCTTCTGCGCAAAGAGTGGCTGTGCTACTGAAGCATTACTATGGCTATAGTTATGACGAAATTGGCGAAATCCTGCGAGTTCCTTCAGGTACAGTCAAGTCGCGTGTATCCCTTGGACTTAACCAACTACGAAAGGAGCTGAATGAGGATGGAGAAGGATAAAGATAAGGAGCCTGAGTTGTATTTGCATAAGCTTTCAGATGAGCTTGACCGGTTAGATGCACAATATAATGACATCACACCACCTTCATTACAGGAACTGGAGAGGTTAATGGTTGATGCCTCTGTGCATAGAAAGAGCATGGAACGTAAAGAGCTGCTGTTATTCTGGGGCATATCGATGATCCTGATCAGCGTATTTCTATCCATTCTCGGTTCTGCACCGATGATCTATTGGATTATTCAAGCGATTATTCCTATTGCGGGACTCAGTGCTCTAGGAATAGCGAGGATCAGGAGGAACAGAGAAGGTGCGCAAGAATGAATGAGCTGCAGGATGTGCCTCTATGGTTATGGTTTTGCATAGCGATAGCATTAATGCTGCAAGGGACATTGCTATTCCGGGACGCAAGACGACGCGGAAGAAAAGCCTGGTTCTGGGGTCTATGGGCTATAACTACAGTTCCTTCACCCGCTTTGGTCTATTTACTTGTTGTCATTCTACCGGAAAGACGTAGGAGAAAGAAGTTGTGAAGGTCCAGGATATGAGCTCGTTCCTTTCATTACACAAAAGGAGTGGTACTTCATGGAAGAGGTAAAATGGGGTTTAATCATGCCGTTAATCATTCTGCAGGCTTTGCTTGCTATTATTGGACTGATATCTCTGGCCAAAGCGGATAACGTTCGTGGTCCAAAATGGATGTGGATTATTATCATTATTTGCGGAAATATATTAGGCAGCGTAGCTTATTTCACAATAGGAAGGAAAGATGTCTGATGTCACTCCTTCAAGTTACGAATTTGCGCAAAAGCTATGGGGCGCATGTTTCCGTAAATGATATAAGCTTTGAAATTGAGAAAGGACGGTGCGTCGCTTTACTGGGGCCTAACGGTGCTGGGAAAACGACCACACTTCGTATGCTGGCAGGGCTGTTAGAACCCACCTCTGGAATGATTTCATTTGAGGGGAGCCGTCCGGGAGCAGGATATCGCAGGGGATTAGGATATGTGCCACAGTCTCCAGCTTTTTATGGGTGGATGACTGGACATGAATATGTTATTTTCGCTGCAAAGCTTAGTGGGATGGGGACTAAAGACGCTACCAGCAGGGCATTGGAATCGCTTGAGCGTGTAGGGCTTAAAGGTGATGCTCGTCGCCGGATTGGTGGATACTCTGGCGGGATGAAGCAGCGGCTGGGTCTGGCTCAGGCGCTTGTGCATCGGCCTCGTCTACTATTGCTTGATGAGCCTGTATCTGCACTTGATCCGATTGGTCGCAGAGAAGTAATGGGACTGATGCGGGAAATACGTGAAGAGACAACGGTAGTTTTTTCTACACATGTGCTGCATGATGCAGAAGAAATTTGTGATGATATTATTTTAATGAATCAGGGCTTGATTGCTGAGAAGGGGTCTTTATCACAGCTTCGTTCACAATACAGCCTTCCTGTTATTCGTGTACGTACGGAGAAGCAAGAAAAAGCTATTCAGTGGCTGGAGTCTCTTGCTGCCAAACCGTTTGTACTAGAGACTCAGTTGTTCGGAGATCAGGCCATTTTTAATGTGAACGATGTAGACATGGCTCGTTGGACGATTCTGCAAGAAGCGGCGCAGCTTGAAATTCCATTGCTGCAATTTGAAGCGGGTTCTTCCACGTTAGAGGATTTATTTATGAAGGTGGTGGGAGTATGAGAAGCGCCTGGGTCCTTTATCGCAAAGAAATGCTCGAAATGACTCGCAGTTATAAGTTAATCTGGATACCTGTCGTTTTTATCATATTAGGCATTATGCAGCCGTTAACTACTTATTATTTGCCGGAAATATTAAAAGCTTCAGGTGATGTTCCCCCAGGACTGCTAGAGGGGTATGAAATACCGAGTGCCGCAGCTGTGATGGCGCAATCTCTGGGACAGTACGGAACGATCGGAATGTTAGTATTGGCGCTTGGCGCGATGAATGTTTTAGCTGGTGAGCGCTATAGCGGAACTATGGAATTAATTCTGGTAAGGCCGGTTTCTCCGGCCGCAATAGTGTTCGCTAAATGGGCAGCGCAGCTGACCCTGTTGATCGTTGCTCTTGGATTGGGTGCAGCGGGCGCGGCTTACTACACGGAGCAGTTGATTGGTTCACTATCTTGGGGCGATGTTATCGCAGCTTCTGGAGTATATAGTTTATGGTTATTATGTGCTGTCTCGGCTACGTTGTTGTTTAGTGCCTTTTTAAAACCTCCAGTAGCCGCATTTTTAGCACTGGCGTTAATGGCTGGCTCGTCATTAGGCTTAAGCTTATTGCCTACATGGTTTGACTGGACACCCGCAGGACTTTCCGGGCTGTCAGCAGGAATTCTTACAGCTGGAGAGGGCTTTAGAGCAGGTCCATATCTTTCTGCCGGTGTATTGATCATAATTTGCCTTGTTGGGGCTTCGCTTTTGACAAGGAAGAATAACTTTCCCGACTGATTATTATCCTGTGCTGTATCGAATATAGTATATTTAAAAATATAAGAAAGTATAAGTTTCACACTATACATTTTCCTTCTATTTCTCGCATAAACGCATATCGTCCTTAGGGGACGCCGAAGGCGTTATTGCTTGGTAGAATTCTCAGGATCGTCCGGCCTGCCGCTAGACAGTTCTATCTTTTTTTAGTAGACTGTTGAAATAAGCAAAATCATGATAGATTTTGGGGTCAGGAGGTAGGGCGATGCTGCGTTTAGGAGAAAAGATTGTCATTGTTGCGGACGCTTTTGAGCAGAGTCTTCCTATCGGGGAATACGGCTACCTAATTGCTTACGACCGCAATCCCGATAATGCGTTTGACTATGTTATACGTGTACCGGAGGCCAACAGGAACTTTTATGTTCCGGCTGAAGACATTGAGGCGGAAGAACATTTATTAGTAGCTGAGGCTGAAAGAGCAACGCATGAAGCGTTAATTGATTATGCTTTGTCCACGTACAATGAGAAGCTGTTCCATCATTTGATGAACGGTGAAGATATGGATACAGAAGAGACGGAAACAACGTCAACCGAAAGCATGTCCCAAGCAGATTTCATTAAACAAGTGAATCTTAGAGCTTGGATTTAAGGAAGGCCGGCGAAAGCCGGCTTTTTTGTTATAACCCCATCATTGAATTGTCCAAGCTTCTACAATATAATTAAAAACGTTATCCGGGCGCTTTAGCCCTTTAAACAGGAGGGATTTATCTTATGAGCATTACCGTTAAAGATGTGCAGCATGTGGCCAAGCTGGCTCGTCTGCAATTGAGCCCGGAAGAAGAGGCAACCTTTACAGAACAAATGAATGCTATTTTACAATATGCTGAGAAGTTGAATGAGCTAGATACGGAGAATGTGAAGCCGACCACGCATGTACTGCAGGTCAGTAATGTGATGCGTGATGATGTTGTGAAGGAAAGCCTAACGCAAGAGGAAGCACTTCTTAACGCGCCGGATGATGAAGACGGACATTTCAAGGTTCCAGCTGTTTTGGAATAACTACATAATTAGAAAGGGGGAAGAATCTTGAGCCTGTTTCAAAATCGATTGCCTGAAGTACATCGCATGTTAACTGCTAAAGAAGTGTCGGTCAGTGAACTGACTGAAGAATCGCTGGCGATTATCGCTGAGCGGGATAAGAAAGTAAATGCATTTTTGACTTTGAACGAGGAGGGCGCTCGTAGCACCGCACGCGCTTTGGACGACAAACTGGCATCTGGAGCAGCACGTGGATTGCTGTTTGGTCTTCCTGCCGGAATTAAGGATAATATTGTAACTAAGGGACTACGCACGACCTGTGCCAGCCAATTTTTGAAAGATTTCCAGCCGATTTATAACGCTACTGTGGCTTCTAAACTGCAGCAGTCAGATGCCGTAACGATCGGTAAATTGAATATGGATGAATTCGCTATGGGTGGATCTAATGAGAATTCAAGCTTTGGTCCTGTACGCAATCCTTGGGATTTAGAGCGTGTGCCCGGCGGTTCCAGTGGCGGATCTGCTGCAGCAGTAGCTGCAGGCGAAGTGTTCTTCTCACTAGGTTCGGATACTGGGGGTTCCATCCGCCAGCCTGCTTCCTATTGTGGTGTTGTAGGTCTCAAACCTACTTATGGTCTTGTATCACGTTATGGACTGGTAGCCTTTGCTTCCTCACTCGATCAGATTGGACCATTAACACGTAATGTAGAGGATTCTGCATATGTGCTTCAAGCGATTGCTGGTTATGATGCCCAGGACTCTACTTCAGCTAAAGTAGAAATTCCTGATTATTTGAGTTCTCTGACTGGTGATGTTTCCGGACTTCGCATTGCTGTACCTAAGGAATACTTGGGAGCAGGTGTCGATGCTTCTGTGCGTGAGACAGTCTTGTCCGCACTTAAGGTGCTGGAAGGAATGGGTGCTGTCTGGGAGGAAGTTTCGTTACCACATACGGAATACGCAGTAGCAGCTTATTATTTGCTGTCCTCTTCGGAAGCTTCATCTAACCTCGCGCGTTTTGACGGTGTGCGTTATGGTGCACGTGTAGATGAAGGCGGAGGATTGCTTGATCTATATCTTAATTCCCGCAGTCGCGGCTTTGGCCCTGAGGTCAAACGTCGTATTATGCTAGGGACTTATGCGCTTAGCTCCGGGTATTACGATGCTTATTATTTAAAAGCACAAAAAGTGCGTACTTTGATTAAACAGGACTTTGATGACATCTTTAAAAAATATGATGTGGTCATTGGCCCAACAGCGCCTACGACAGCATTCAAATTAGGTTCACAGACGGAAGATCCGCTGACCATGTATCTGAACGATATTCTCACGATTCCTGTGAGCTTGGCAGGTATTCCTGCCGTTAGCGTTCCTTGTGGCTTTGCAGAAGGCATGCCAGTAGGTTTGCAAATTATCGGTAAAGAATTTGACGAGAGTACGATTCTGCGTGTTGCTCACGCTTTTGAACAAAATACTGATCATCACAAGCAGCGTCCACAGCTGTAGTAAAGGAGGGAATGGGATTACTTATGTCTAAATACGAAACGGTCATCGGCTTAGAGGTTCACGTAGAGCTTCATACCAACTCCAAAATCTTTTGCGGATGCTCCACTGAATTTGGAGCCCCGCCTAACACACATACCTGTCCTGTCTGCCTGGGTCACCCCGGCGTATTGCCAGTTCTTAACAAACAAGCGGTAGATTACGCTATGAAAGCAGCAATGGCGCTAAATTGTACCATTGGTGATGTTAGTAAATTCGACCGCAAGAACTATTTTTACCCGGATTCACCGAAAGCTTATCAGATTTCGCAGTTCGATCAACCTATCGGTTTGAACGGCTGGATCGACATTGAAGTGAATGGAGAAACGAAACGGATCGGTATTACTCGTCTTCATTTGGAAGAGGATGCGGGTAAGCTGACGCACGTAGATGGCGGCTTTGCGTCGCTCGTCGATTTCAACCGGGTGGGAACACCGCTTATCGAAATCGTATCTGAGCCAGACTTGCGCTCGCCAGAGGAAGCTCGTGCTTATCTGGAGAAAATCCGTGCCATTATGCAATACTGCGACGTATCCGATGTCAAGATGGAAGAGGGATCGATGCGCTGTGACGCGAACATCAGTCTACGTCCAGAAGGACAAGAGGAATTCGGTATTAGAGCAGAGCTTAAGAACATGAACTCCTTCCGCGGTGTGCTGCGTGGACTGGAGTATGAACAATATCGTCAGGCTGAGATCCTGGATGATGGTGGAGTAGTTGTACAAGAGACTCGCCGCTGGGATGAAGCCCAAGGGAAAACTTTATCTATGCGTGGAAAAGAAGAAGCGCACGATTATCGTTATTTCCCAGATCCAGATCTGATCGTACTGCATATTGACGATGCCTGGAAAGAATCCATTCGTTCGACGATCCCGGAACTACCGGATGCAAGGCAAGCTCGCTACAGTGAAGAACTGGGTCTTACAGCTTATGATGCTGGCGTGATCACTTCCTCTAAACCGCTAGCGGACTTTTTCGAAGGATGCCTTACTTATACGCAGGATGCCAAGGCTGTAGCTAACTGGATCATGGGTGATCTGCTTGCTTATTTGAATAGTAATAACCTGGAATTGTCTCAGGTCAAAATTACGCCGCAAGGGCTCGGGGAAATGATCGGCCTCATTGCAGGTGGAACTATCAGCAGCAAGATCGCTAAAACGGTATTTAAAGAAATGCTAGAGAGCGGTAAATTGCCTGCTGCAATCGTTGAGGAAAAAGGTCTGGTACAAATCAGCGATGAAGGTGCCATTAAAGGAATTGTGGAAGCTGTCGTAGCTGCCAATCCACAATCAGTGGAAGATTATAAAGCAGGTAAACAGAAAGCCATCGGTTTCCTCGTAGGACAAGTTATGAAAGAAAGTAAAGGTAAGGCAAATCCAGGTCTTGCGAATAAACTTCTGATCGAGGTATTGAGCAATTAAAACGATTATCGTCTTTAGTAGTCGATAACGTTGTTTATACTTGGGGTAATATACTTATGTAATAAGCTAAGGGCTTGTCGGCAACGGCAGGCCCTTAGCGGCATATAAGGGGACTAGTAGGGATGAATACAATTATTAAGCTAAACCTCCAGGATGATAGTACCGTTAATGAACTATGGAGCCTCCAGCATAAGGCCTACCGGCTAGAAGCGGAGTTAATAGGGTTTCGTGAGATCCCACCGCTTATGGAGACGAGGGAGATGCTCAGCCACTCTAAAGAGGATTTTTACGGCTGCTTTGATGAAGATGAAGAACTGATGGGTGCTATTGCTATAGAAGAAGAATCCCCGGGCAAACTCACGATTACGCGGATGATGGTGGGACCGGACTTTTTCCGCAGAGGTATTGCAAGCTGTCTCTTGGAATATGTATTTGAACATTTTTCAGGGATGGAGCAATACATCGTATCTACGGGGAAGCTAAACCTGCCTGCCGTTTCTTTGTACAGCAAGCATGGTTTTGTACCTATGGGATCGCAGGAAGTTGCTCCCGGTGTGGAATTGATTGATTTTTATCGGAGTGGTTCACTTTGAAGAAGCATATACACAGACCCATGTTTACGAAAGGAGGAGCCGAGATATGACAAATGATTCTGCAATGCTCTCAGCGCAGGAAGAGCAGCGGGGTTCAGCCGATCTTGAGACTACGGAGAGTGAGATTCAGAAGAAGATAATCCCTCCACGTCCAAAACGGCGCCGCCGCAAACGCAAATTTATCGCTGGACTATTGGCAGCTCTCATCCCAGGAACTGGGCACTTATACTTTGGGCTTCTCCGCAAAGGAATTACCTTTATCTTCTTGATACTATTGGATATCTCAGCTTTAATTTATTTTTCATCCATTGGAATGCAGATTAATGTTCCGTTGCTTATTTTACTTGCACTAATTATTCCGGCGATATATTTCTATAATGTGTATGATGTACTGCAATCAGCGGACAAGATTCTCCGTTACCCTGAAGATCAAGAGCTTGATGATCCTGTGGCAAAAATAACTACACCTCCTAAGCGTCGTAGTATCGTCAGTGAACCTGGCGTATCCTTTGGATTTCTACTTCTTTTAGGGGGAGCGCTTCTCATTCTGTTTCGCCAAAAGCCAGCATGGCTGCAATTTTTTATTGAGCATTACTCCGAAGTGGCCGTGTCTGCAGTTTTATTATGTGGTGGTATATATGTAGGAGCGAGAGAAATTGTCAGAGGAATCGTTTCGCGCAAGAAAAATGAGTCTCATAACCGGCGTGTAGGAAGATATACGGCATCGGTCTTGCTTATTGCTATTGCCATCCCGTTGTTTCTGGATTGGAGAGACGGGTCGGATTATATGCTTTTACTTTTGAAGTGGTGGCCGGTCATCCCAGTGTTATGGGGGATTGAGTTCCTGTTCATGTATTTCTTCTCAGGTCGTTCAGGCTCTGTACAAAAGGGAACAAGAATCAGATTGGATTTACGCGGCCTTTTATCTGCTATATTGCTTGCTGCGAGTGTGTTTATCGTTGCCGAACAAGAACATTACTTATATCTGTGGAAAAATGTGAGTCTCAACCTTACAGCAGCTGCAGTCGACTATGGCGAGGCGAAGGGAAGTAAATTTCAGAAGGCTCCGCTTATTGTTCCAGTGAAGTTAAATACAGCCAAAATATCCGTTGATGGTATTAATGGTGATATTTTATTGCATCGGGCTCCCGTAGATAATATTCAAATTACTACTACAGTTTGGGTAGATCAATTGGAAGGTCCGATGGCTGAGGCCATTTCGGAACAGTCCTTTGTGGATGTTGTTGAAGGACCAACTATAAAAATCACTTCAAACAGCAAGGCGTACGGAGAATCAGGTAAGCGTCAGCCGCGAATGGATTTGGACATTTCTTTGCCGGAAGACCGCCGGTTTAATCTCGATGTTCGCACTATGAATGGTGGGATTACCCTGCAGAACATAGAAGCGATCGAAGATATTTCGCTGGAAACGGGGAATGGGGAACTTATTCTTCATCGTATCTTTGGTAATGTGAAAGGGAAAACACTGAATGGAGCTGTGCGTGCGAGATCCGTCCAGGGCAGTGTTGATTTATCAACGAGCGGTGGCAATATGAATGCTTGGAATGTCACAGGAGCCTTGAAATTATCAACGGCAGTTGGCAATATCGGTGCAACCGGGAATGAAGCCGAGATCGATATTTCTAGCAAAAATGGTAATTTAGAGATTGATGGAGCCAGATCGAAGCTGCATGCAGAATCCTTGAATGGCATCATTGATGTTCGTTCACATGAAGTCGGAGGAGACTGGGACATTTATAGTGCAGTTGGCGATATTCAATTGTATTTGCCGCAGTTAGGGAACTATAAGTTGAATGGCTCAAGTGGATATGGCGATATTATTTCAGATTTACCTACCTTAACCATTGATAAGAAGAAGATATCTAGTGAAGTGGGCACAGGTGAGTTCAAGATTCAGGTAGAGGGAAACAGCAACTTAAATGTGAGAGGTTATTGAAAAAAGTAATTTTTCTTATATAATAATGAATATAATGTATCGACTTCGTTGACAAGATTGAAAACCCAGTCTTACAATTATAAGAAATATTTCTTTTATTTTTAAATTTAAAAGGCGGTGACAGTCATGGGGAGTGGCGTACAACATGCATTGGAACAATTAAAAACAACAGGTGTCCGTATTACGCCCCAGCGTCATGCGATTCTTACGTATTTGATGGAAGCAATGAATCATCCTACAGCTGACGATATATATCGGGCATTAGAGCCTAAATTTCCGAGCATGAGCGTGGCAACCGTATATAATAATCTCAAGATGTTTATGGAAGCTGGCATGGTTCGTGAGTTGACCTATGGGGATAGCTCCAGCCGTTTTGATGCCAATGTGTCTGATCATTATCATGTTATATGTCAGAAATGCGGTAAGATTGAGGATTTCAGTTATCCTTCGCTTAGGGATGTAGAGCTGCATGCTGAGCAAGCTACAGGCTTTAAGATTACAGGATTGCGTATGGAGCTGCATGGATTTTGCAAAAGTTGTAGAGAGAAGCAGCATTAAGACTAGAATAGAACGGTATCAAGGCGATCTACCAAGTTATCACTAAACGTGCGAAATCCGAAAGCGGAGGACTCACGTTTTTATTTTTTTACAAATATAAGAACGACAACGTCATTTCTTCTTGAATATAACAATTTGTAGGATAAATGACTATTTTCTACTGGTTATACGAAACCAAGTGGATGTTATAATCGTAATGTTAGACTCTATTAAAAATCATATTATTATCTGGAGGATATATTTTGGACAGAAGACTGGGACAGAGGCGCGTCAAAAAGCGCGGAGGTTTTTTTAGGCGTTTATTTGGACTTTTAATCATTGTAGCAGCAGCATATTGGGTAGTGTTTTATGTATTGCCAAATCGTCAGCACATAGATGTAGATTGGAAAGCTCAAGCGCACCCCATCTTTGTAAAAGGAGAGCATACAGGTTATTCTGCCTCGGGGACTGGGGATAGCATGCTATTACCATTACCATTGTTGCAAGAGTATGTGGATCCTTCCATTCGTTATGAAGAGAAGACGAAATCGGTCATCCTATCAACGGATAGTGAACTCCTTTACATGCAGGAGGATAAAACTGATGCTAGTCTGAACAATCGTCCGCTGCAGCTGCGGTTAGCGCCTGAAGTAAAGGAGAAAGTGACCTACCTTCCTGCGGATGTATTAGAAGATCTATATGGGTTTGAAATACAGGAGGATACGAATACCGGAGCAATACTACTAATGACGGCAGGAGAGTCTGTCTCGCTAGGAAAAGTTAAAGGTGAAAAAGGCGACAAGTCAGTAGCTCTACGAAATGAGGCATCCATCCACGCACCTATAGTTGCGGATATGTCTCCTGGGGCAGTCGTGAATATTTGGAATGAAGAAAATAAGGACTGGCTGTTTGTACAATTAAGCAGCGGGTATGCAGGTTATGCCAAGGCTAGTGACATTGTTCGGGATGGTCAAAAGACAGTGGAACCGAAAAAATCCACGCCAACACGCGCTGAACGTAACTGGAAAGGGAAGTCAGTGAATTTGTATTGGGAGGCTGTTTACCAACGCAAACCTAAACCAGAAACCTTCGATGAGCTACCAGGCGTTAACGTGGCTAGCCCAACCTGGTTTAGTATTATAGATGGTGATGGCAATGTGCGCAGTCAGGCCGACAGTGCGTATGTGCAGTGGGCGCATGGGCACGGGTTAGAGGTATGGGGGTTGCTTAGCAATAGCTTCGATCCAGACATGACTACTGAGGCATTGTCCAGCTATGAGAAACGGATGAATGCAATCGTACAGATCTTAGAATATTCGGATTTATACAATTTGGATGGAATTAATATCGATTTTGAGAATGTGTATACGAAAGACGGAGAGAATGTCACTCAATTTATGAGAGAGCTAAAACCGATGGCTCAGGCTAAGAATCTAATCGTCTCCATAGACGTGACACCTAAATCCAATAGCGAGATGTGGTCAGCATTCCTTGATCGTAAGGCTCTTGGGACATTAGTCGATTATCTAATCGTGATGGCTTATGATGAACATTGGGCAGCTAGCCCTATCGCGGGCTCTGTTGCCTCCTTACCTTGGGTAGAGAATTCAATAAGCCGGATCATAGAGGAAGACAATGTGCCGCCTGAGAAGGTGATTTTGGGGATCCCATTGTACACCCGCATCTGGACTGAGGCTCAAGTAGATGGCAAGACAAAGGTAAGCTCCAAATCCGTTAGTATGAATGCCGTTGAAAAAATTATCAAAGAGAAGAAGCTAACTCCTACATTTGATAAGGCTGCTGGGCAGAATTACGTAGAGTACAAGGAAGATGGCGCTCTTAAGAAAATATGGATAGAAGATAAGGTGAGCTTAAAATCAAGAGTTGAGCTTGCTAAGTCCATGGGGCTTGGAGGCATCGGATCATGGAATCGCAGTTTTAGCAATCCATCAGCATGGGAAGCATTACAAGAGATTCATAAGTAATCATAATTTCATTTATAACAAACAAAGAGGCTCCCATATCGGGGGCCTCTTTGTTGTATTAGCAAATATTTGAGTGCACTTTAACTAGTTAGTAATGAGCCTTTGTAAGGGGTGTTTAGTGGTTTAGTTGCTGATGCTCAAGCTGATCTGCAGTAATAGTGGCCTCAGCCCGATCCATAGTAAGAATGGTGTGGCAGAACATACAGCGGTCTGTTTTACCGAGCATCTTGGTCAGCTTGTGACACTCAGGGCACTCTAGCTGAACTGCACTCGTTGAGAGCATGCCAGCCCAGAAATAGATCGCAAGACTTGCCATCATGGAAATTAAACCGATTACAAGTCCGATTCCAGCGAATACTTTCCCAGTTGATCCCCAGAATACGATGCCTGCTGTACCCAAAACCATAAGTCCCATTCCGAGCATTGTGAGCAGTAATCCCCATGTGCGAAAAGCGTTGATCTTAGCCGTTTTAAACTTCATGAGTGTTTGCTCCTAACTAAATATAGTTGGGTTGTCCAGAAGGAACTGTCTTTCATATGTAGAATAATAATTATAACTGAATTATAACTGACTGGACGCAAATTCGCCAAATTTAATGGAGGGAAGCATGGAATTATCCAATGTAACTTTGTTGAGTGGAGAAACGTTTGAAGAAAATGTTTTAGGAGCTGTCGCTTTGCGGCAGAAAGGGAGTACTCCTTTTCAAAGCGCGCTACTTCACGATTTTGATATGGTTGTGTTAGTTTTACATGAGGAACAGGATTTAGAACATATTGTTCGCCACACCATTGCCGGTGACACACGGACCCAGTCAGTCCATATTGGTCTTTCCGCTTTGGAGCGGGCTGTCATGGCGGGAGATAATAACGAGCTCCTTACTAGTTTGATGATTGGGGAAGTGATCTGGGATCCCAAAGGAATACTAGGGGATATGCGCCGGGAGATTTTACAATTTGAAGGGCCTCTTAAGGAACGAGTTGAGTTCATGGAGTTTGCACGATTCTTGCATTTGTATGTGAAATCTAAACGTTATATAGAAGCTGGCTACATTATGGATGCATATAACTGTGTATTGATGGCTCTATATCATTGGGCAAGAATAGAAGTGAGTGAATCTGGTTCATTTCCAGAGCCGGCTATTTGGGAGCAGGTTAAAAGTATGAACACTTCGGTCCATAAACTATATGAGGAACTAACCATCAGCACGGAGACCTTAGAGCAAAGAGTAGAGCTTGTTCTTCTAGCATGTGAATTTGGGATTATGTCCAAAATGACGGATTGTTGTGCATTGCTTTTCAATATTCTGAATAGCCGTAAGGAAGCGTGGAGTATAAAAGAATTACTACAGCATTCTGGCCTGTGTCAATTAGAGGCTGAGTTGCCCCTAGTTTTACGAAAGCTTGTTTCTCGTTCGCTAATCCGTGAGATTACTTTATGGGCTGACGGTCATGGGGGAGAGGGTCATGCGATCCGATATACCTTATAGAGAAGAAATTAGATGCAGGATTTACCGGTAATCTATAGATAAAATAAGTAGGGATAGGGAGAGGCTGAGCACTCTCTTTTTTGTTTGCTCGCTATTATGATGCGCTCATATTTATTCTAATAAATTTATGGTTGACTCTTTCCTAGTTCATGTGTTAAATTATAACTCGTCCCTCTGACACAGAGATGTGCTTTCGAAAACATTCGAAAGACAACCGAAAAAAGAAATTAAAAAAAAGGTTGACTAAAACGAGGACGCTGTGATATATTATAAAGGTCGCTGCTGAACAACACAACGACGAAATAAACAGCTTGATCTTTGAAAACTGAACAACGAGTGAGTAGGAAATCACGAAAGTGAAATCCAAAATTAGAGAATTAATTTTCTCGTCAGATGTTTCAAAATGAGCATATCGCTCTTTTCAATACTAATTGGAGAGTTTGATCCTGGCTCAGGACGAACGCTGGCGGCGTGCCTAATACATGCAAGTCGAGCGGAGTTACTTTGAAAGCTTGCTTTCAAAGTAACTTAGCGGCGGACGGGTGAGTAACACGTAGGCAACCTGCCCCTTAGACTGGGATAACTACCGGAAACGGTAGCTAATACCGGATAATTTCTTTTTTCTCCTGAAGGAAGAATGAAAGACGGAGCAATCTGTCACTGAGGGATGGGCCTGCGGCGCATTAGCTAGTTGGTGGGGTAACGGCCCACCAAGGCGACGATGCGTAGCCGACCTGAGAGGGTGAACGGCCACACTGGGACTGAGACACGGCCCAGACTCCTACGGGAGGCAGCAGTAGGGAATCTTCCGCAATGGACGAAAGTCTGACGGAGCAACGCCGCGTGAGTGATGAAGGTTTTCGGATCGTAAAGCTCTGTTGCCAGGGAAGAACGTCCGGTAGAGTAACTGCTACCGGAGTGACGGTACCTGAGAAGAAAGCCCCGGCTAACTACGTGCCAGCAGCCGCGGTAATACGTAGGGGGCAAGCGTTGTCCGGAATTATTGGGCGTAAAGCGCGCGCAGGCGGTCATTTAAGTCTGGTGTTTAAACCTTGGGCTCAACCTGAGGTCGCACTGGAAACTGGGTGACTTGAGTACAGAAGAGGAAAGTGGAATTCCACGTGTAGCGGTGAAATGCGTAGATATGTGGAGGAACACCAGTGGCGAAGGCGACTTTCTGGGCTGTAACTGACGCTGAGGCGCGAAAGCGTGGGGAGCAAACAGGATTAGATACCCTGGTAGTCCACGCCGTAAACGATGAGTGCTAGGTGTTAGGGGTTTCGATACCCTTGGTGCCGAAGTTAACACAGTAAGCACTCCGCCTGGGGAGTACGGTCGCAAGACTGAAACTCAAAGGAATTGACGGGGACCCGCACAAGCAGTGGAGTATGTGGTTTAATTCGAAGCAACGCGAAGAACCTTACCAGGTCTTGACATCCCTCTGAATCCACTAGAGATAGTGGCGGCCTTCGGGACAGAGGAGACAGGTGGTGCATGGTTGTCGTCAGCTCGTGTCGTGAGATGTTGGGTTAAGTCCCGCAACGAGCGCAACCCTTAACTTTAGTTGCCAGCAGGTAAGGCTGGGCACTCTAGAGTGACTGCCGGTGACAAACCGGAGGAAGGTGGGGATGACGTCAAATCATCATGCCCCTTATGACCTGGGCTACACACGTACTACAATGGCCGGTACAACGGGAAGCGAAGCCGCGAGGTGAAGCCAATCCCATCAAAGCCGGTCTCAGTTCGGATTGCAGGCTGCAACTCGCCTGCATGAAGTCGGAATTGCTAGTAATCGCGGATCAGCATGCCGCGGTGAATACGTTCCCGGGTCTTGTACACACCGCCCGTCACACCACGAGAGTTTACAACACCCGAAGTCGGTGGGGTAACCCGCAAGGGAGCCAGCCGCCGAAGGTGGGGTAGATGATTGGGGTGAAGTCGTAACAAGGTAGCCGTATCGGAAGGTGCGGCTGGATCACCTCCTTTCTATGGAGAATCGTCTTCTGCAATGAAGACATTCAAATCGGAAGTTAAACTTCCAAATCTCAGGTTTAGGCCTGTTACTCACTCGTTGCTCAGTTTTGAGAGTTTAAGCTCTCAGTAAGACTTGATCCTTGAAAACTGGATACCGAAACGAATTTGCGTTTTAGAACATCTTTTAGCAACTTGTGCAAACAAGTAAATGTTATTAGTGAGATGATTCCAAAGAGAATGTCATTGTATGATATTTTCCTGCGGAAAAATCAAGGTTAAGCTAATAAGAGCACACGGAGGATGCCTAGGCGCCAGGAGCCGACGAAGGACGTGGCGAACAACGAAACTGCCTCGGGGAGCTGTAAGCAAGCTTTGATCCGGGGGTGTCCGAATGGGGAAACCCAGCTGTGGTAATTCGCAGTTACTCATCTCTGAACACATAGGAGATGTAGAGGCAGACCAGGGGAACTGAAACATCTAAGTACCCTGAGGAAGAGAAAACAATAGTGATTCCGTCAGTAGCGGCGAGCGAACGCGGAACAGCCTAAACCTAAGAGCTTGCTCTTAGGGGTTGTGGGACGTCTCACATGGAGTTACAAAGGAATATGGTAGGTGAAGAGGTCTGGAAAGGCCCGCGATAGAGGTAAAAGCCCTGTAACCTAAACTGTGTTCTCTCCGAGACGGATCCCGAGTAGTGCGGGGCACGTGAAACCCCGTATGAATCCAGCAGGACCATCTGCTAAGGCTAAATACTACCTGGCGACCGATAGTGAAACAGTACCGTGAGGGAAAGGTGAAAAGCACCCCGGAAGGGGAGTGAAATAGAACCTGAAACCGTGTGCTTACAAAAAGTCAGAGCCCTATTAATGGGTGATGGCGTGCCTTTTGTAGAATGAACCGGCGAGTTACGTTTAACATGCAAGGTTAAGTCGAGAAGACGGAGCCGCAGCGAAAGCGAGTCTGAATAGGGCGATTGAGTATGTGGACGTAGACCCGAAACCGTGTGATCTACCCCTGTCCAGGGTGAAGGTGCGGTAACACGCACTGGAGGCCCGAACCCACGCATGTTGAAAAATGCGGGGATGAGGTGGGGGTAGCGGAGAAATTCCAATCGAACTCGGAGATAGCTGGTTCTCCCCGAAATAGCTTTAGGGCTAGCCTCGGTATAAGAGTAGTGGAGGTAGAGCACTGATTGGGTGCGGGGTCCGCAAGGATTACCAAGCTCAGTCAAACTCCGAATGCCATATACTTATTGCCGGGAGTCAGACAGTGAGTGCTAAGATCCATTGTCAAAAGGGAAACAGCCCAGACCATCAGCTAAGGTCCCCAAGTGTGTGTTAAGTGGGAAAGGATGTGGAGTTGCACAGACAACCAGGATGTTGGCTTAGAAGCAGCCACCATTGAAAGAGTGCGTAATAGCTCACTGGTCGAGTGACTCTGCGCCGAAAATGTAACGGGGCTAAACACACCACCGAAGCTATGGCTAGATACGTATGTATCTGGGGTAGGGGAGCGTTGTATGTGGGTTGAAGGTGTACCGTAAGGAGCGCTGGACAGCATACAAGTGAGAATGCCGGTATGAGTAACGAAAAGATCAGTGAGAATCTGATCCGCCGAAAGCCCAAGGTTTCCTGAGGAAGGCTCGTCCGCTCAGGGTAAGTCGGGACCTAAGGCGAGGCCGAAAGGCGTAGTCGAAGGACAACAGTTTGAAATTACTGTACCACCGTAATCCGCTATGAGCGATGGGGTGACGCAGGAGGGTAGTGACGCGGACTGATGGATATGTCCGTCTAAGCAGTGAGGCTGATGTGTAGGCAAATCCGCACATCGTTAAGGCTGGGCTGTGATGGGGAGCGAAAATTACAGTAGCGAAGGTCATGATCTCACACTGCCAAGAAAAGCCTCTAGCCAGGAGAAGGTGCCCGTACCGCAAACCGACACAGGTAGGCGAGAAGAGAATTCTAAGGCGCGCGGAAGAACTCTCGTTAAGGAACTCGGCAAAATGACCCCGTAACTTCGGGAGAAGGGGTGCCCCGGTAGTGTGAATAGCACGAGGGGGCCGCAGTGAAAAGGCCCAAGCGACTGTTTAGCAAAAACACAGGTCTGTGCGAAGCCGCAAGGCGAAGTATACGGGCTGACGCCTGCCCGGTGCTGGAAGGTTAAGGGGAGTGGTTAGGGGTAACCCGAAGCTATGAACCGAAGCCCCAGTAAACGGCGGCCGTAACTATAACGGTCCTAAGGTAGCGAAATTCCTTGTCAGGTAAATTCTGACCCGCACGAATGGCGTAACGACTTGGGCGCTGTCTCAACGAGAGATCCGGTGAAATTTTAATACCTGTGAAGATGCAGGTTACCCGCGACAAGACGGAAAGACCCCATGGAGCTTTACTGCAGCTTGATATTGAATTTGGGTACGATCTGTACAGGATAGGTGGGAGCCGTAGAAATCGGAGCGCAAGCTTCGGTGGAGGCGCCGTTGGGATACCACCCTGATCGTATCTAGGTTCTAACCTAGTACCCTAATCGGGTACGGGGACCGTGTCAGGCGGGCAGTTTGACTGGGGCGGTCGCCTCCTAAAGAGTAACGGAGGCGTTCCAAGGTTCCCTCAGAATGGTTGGAAATCATTCGAAGAGTGCAAAGGCATAAGGGAGCTTGACTGCGAGACCTACAAGTCGAGCAGGGACGAAAGTCGGACTTAGTGATCCGGTGGTACCGCATGGAAGGGCCATCGCTCAACGGATAAAAGCTACCCTGGGGATAACAGGCTTATCTCCCCCAAGAGTCCACATCGACGGGGAGGTTTGGCACCTCGATGTCGGCTCATCGCATCCTGGGGCTGAAGTAGGTCCCAAGGGTTGGGCTGTTCGCCCATTAAAGCGGTACGCGAGCTGGGTTCAGAACGTCGTGAGACAGTTCGGTCCCTATCTGTCGTGGGCGCAGGAAATTTGAGAGGAGCTGTCCTTAGTACGAGAGGACCGGGATGGACGTACCGCTGGTGCACCAGTTGTTTCGCCAGAAGCATGGCTGGGTAGCTACGTACGGACGGGATAAGCGCTGAAAGCATCTAAGCGTGAAGCCCCCCTCAAGATGAGATTTCCCAATTAGTAAGACCCCTTGAAGACGACGAGGTAGATAGGTTGGAGGTGGAAGTGCAGTAATGCATGGAGCTGACCAATACTAATCGGTCGAGGGCTTATCCTATACTTAGAACGCAAATTCAATTCGGATTCAGTTTTCAGGCATCAAGCCTGGTATGAATATTCCCTGATAGCTCAGTTGGTAGAGCACTCGACTGTTAATCGAGTTGTCACAGGTTCGAGTCCTGTTCGGGGAGCCATATGGAGAGGTGTCCGAGTTTGGCCGAAGGAGCACGATTGGAAATCGTGTAGGCGCCACAAGCGTCTCGAGGGTTCGAATCCCTCTCTCTCCGCCACAAATTTTACTTAGTATGGCCCGTTGGTCAAGGGGTTAAGACACCTCCCTTTCACGGAGGTAACATGGGTTCGAATCCCATACGGGTCACCAAATTTTCACTTGATTTTACATAGTGGACTTTGGTACAATAACAATTGTTGTTTACGGAGGCTTAGCTCAGCTGGGAGAGCATCTGCCTTACAAGCAGAGGGTCGGGGGTTCGATCCCCTCAGCCTCCACCATATTCATTTAAGAACGACGCGGGGTGGAGCAGCCCGGTAGCTCGTCGGGCTCATAACCCGAAGGCCGCAGGTTCAAATCCTGCCCCCGCAACCAATTTTCATCAAGTAATTATATCTTTTGGAACCGTGGTGTAGTTGGCCTAACATGCCTGCCTGTCACGCAGGAGATCGCGAGTTCGAATCTCGTCGGTTCCGCCATTTTCTTGGCTCGATAGCTCAGTCGGTAGAGCAGAGGACTGAAAATCCTCGTGTCGGCGGTTCGAATCCGTCTCGAGCCACCATGTTGTATACAACTTAATATGCCGGTGTAGCTCAATTGGTAGAGCAACTGACTTGTAATCAGTAGGTTGGGGGTTCAAGTCCTCTCGCCGGCACCATCTTTGGGGGATTAGCGAAGTGGCCAAACGCATCAGACTGTAAATCTGCTCACGTACGTGTTCGGTGGTTCGAATCCATCATCCCCCACCATTTTTTTTAGGGGCATAGTTTAAAGGTAGAACAACGGTCTCCAAAACCGTTGGTGTGGGTTCAATTCCTGCTGCCCCTGCCAATCTTTATCTAAAGTCTTTCTCTAAAGTTTAATATGGCGGTCGTGGCGAAGGGGTTAACGCACCGGTTTGTGGATCCGGCATTCGTGGGTTCAAGTCCCATCGGTCGCCCCATTTACTTTAAGAAGGACAGCAACAATATTAGTTTAATATGGCGATTGTGGCGAAGTGGTTAACGCACCGGATTGTGGTTCCGGCATTCGTGGGTTCGAGACCCATCAGTCGCCCCTTTTATTTTAAAATGTTATTGGGGATTAGCCAAGCGGTAAGGCAACGGACTTTGACTCCGTCATGCATAGGTTCAAATCCTATATCCCCAGCCATTTTATGCGGACGTGGCTCAGCGGTAGAGCATCGCCTTGCCAAGGCGAGGGTCGCGGGTTCGATTCCCGTCGTCCGCTCCAAAGTTTTCACATGGCGCCATAGCCAAGTGGTAAGGCAAAGCTCTGCAAAAGCTTTATCCCCAGTTCAAATCTGGGTGGCGCCTCCATTAATTTCATATGTGCCGGCGTGGCGGAATGGCAGACGCGCTCGACTCAAAATCGAGAGGGAAACCGTGGAGGTTCGAGTCCTCTCGCCGGTATATCAAAAAGGTTTGTAAAGTCGCTTGTATAAGCAACTTTACAAGCCTTTTTTCTTTGTCTTTGAGCTTTTATTCTTAAGCCGTTGAATTAGAGGCGTCTCTAATCAACGGCCTTTTTGTGTGGAGTGTTTTTTTATTGACTGCTTAGTCGGAATGCTCGTGGGGTGAGACCAATTTCACGTTTAAACATATTGCAGAATTGGGCGTCATTCACAAACCCAGCAGCAGCTGATACTTCAGAGATATGCATTTGGGTATGTTGCAAGAGAGACTTTGCATAATCCAGACGTTTCAATAGTAGATAGCGCAGAGGTGAAGAACCGAATCGTTCTTTAAATAAATGGCGGAAACGATCATAGCTGTATCCAGACATCTCAGAAAGTGTTGCGACCGATAGCTTATGGCGGTAATGCTCATTCATATAGTTTAGAACATATTGGACTCTGTCTTCCGTTGGTGATTGAAACCCAGAGGCGCTAAGAAGCCGTATCAGATGAACAGTGATTTCGCTCATTTGAAGGTTCAATAGTTCAGAGAATCCATCTTGTTTGCGCGTAAACTCTGCTTTCATTCGAAGTAAGATCTGTAGAACAGTATGCTCTTTATCATCTTCATATACGCCTTGCAAATTCTCCATATTTGGGTGATTTGAATGGAAGCCTACAAATAGTATAGTAGCATCCTCGCGATGATTCTCGTCATGTTTATGATTGGGTGGTATCAGCGCGAATGAAGAAGAACGAAAATGATAACTTCGCGAACCTACATTGGTAGTTCCTAATCCGTTTAAATAATAGACTAGTTCATAACATTCATGCTGGTGTGGTGGAATATAGGTATTAACCTCATGTGCTGCATTTACAATATATAGAACACGATCCATGATGAGCCTCCAATAATTATGTTTTAGCCGAATCGTACAAAATTATGACCGAAATCATATAATTATTTTCATTAATATTTGATATGATCGTATCAAGAAATCCGAAGATTAGCAACCTGACTGGCCATCTTGTTCGGAAATTAGTCGGATTAGTCGGAAAAATTATAATTTTATCTCTTTTTTTTAGTGTATTCGTTAAAATCATTAAAATTTTGACAATGTTACATGAAAAATGAGAGTTTCCATCTAAATCGTGAAATATACAACGGACTAAGAAGGAGAATCTCTCAAATTACTAACCAACTATAAATAGGGGGAATAGAAAAATGAAAAAGAAAGTTCTTTCTTTGTTGTTACTAGTAGTAATGGTAATGGTCACAGCCTGTGGAAATAATACGTCGAGTAATGGATCTTCCGCGAATGCAGGATCTAACGCAGCTGAAGGTGGAGAAACAGGTTCAGGGGATAAACTCAAAGTTGTACTTCTGATTCCAGGAACGCTTGGAGATAAATCTTTCTTTGACTCTGCGAATAGCGGTTTGCAAAAGGTTAAGGATGAGCTGGGTGCAGAAACAAAAGTTGTAGAAATGGGTGTCGATAAAACGAAATGGGAGCCTACGTTTAACGATATCGCCGCTGAGGATTGGGATGTTATCATTTCTGGCGGATCGGAAATTACAGAGATGTTTAATGCAACGGCTGAATTATATCCAGACAAAAAATTCATTAACTATGATACCGATATAGATGAAGCACCAGAGAATATGTACAACATGTCTTATGCGACAAATGAAGTATCTTTTCTGGCAGGTGCTGTAGCTGCGTTAGCTACACAATCGGATATGGAAAATGCTAATCCTGAGAATGTGATCGGTTTTGTAGGCGGCATGGACATTCCAGGAATTAACGCTTTCTTGGTAGGCTACATTCAGGGCGCTCAATATGTTGATCCTGATGTGAAGGTCGCTGTATCATATGCTGGTGATTTCGTTAACCCGGCTAAAGGCAAGGAGCTTTCGCTGATTCAATATAACTCCGGTGTGGACGTTATTTTTAACGTGGCTGGGGGTACAGGTCTTGGGATCTTTGATGCAGCTAAGGAGAAGAAGAAATATGCTATCGGTGTAGACTCCGATCAAGCGATGTTGCTTAACGATACAGATAGCGAAAAAGCAAACTTGATCGTTACTTCTTCTATTAAAAAGATTGATAGTGCTATTCTGGGTGCCGTGAAGAGATTACAAGACGGTACACTTGAGATGGGTAAACGTGATGTGTTGAGCTTTGTAGATGATGGTGTAGGCATTGCAGAGAATGAGATCTATAAAAATATCTTCCCTGCCGATCTTCAGGCTAAAGTTGAAGAAGTGAAGCAAAAGCTGATCAATAAAGAAATTACAGTAGATAACGCGATGGGAATGGAAACCTCTGAAGTAGAAGCCATTCGTAACGCAGTTAAGCCTTAAGTGTAGCTATAAAGTGATAAACCTACAGTTGGAGATTCTTCTTTAGAAGAATTCCAGCTGTATATTTTTGCAGACCTCCAAGTCGAAAGGCGTTGAGACCTATGAACAAAGCACTGCTGGAAATGCGGGGAATTACCAAGGTGTATCCCAATGGTGTCGTTGCAAATAAAGACGTGCATTTTTCTTTACGTGAGGGAGAAATTCATGCGATTGCGGGCGAGAACGGCGCTGGTAAATCAACTTTAATGAAGATCATGTTCGGCATGGAAGAGCCTAGTGAAGGTGAAATCTTTATCAAGGGTGAAAAAGTGAAGCTACAATCTGCTCAGGATGCCATTGATAGAGGGATTGGTATGGTTCACCAGCATTTTATGCTGGTCCCTTCTTTTACGGTAGCAGAGAACATGGTGCTGGGCATGGAACCTCGTAAGGGCGTTGGCATCAATTATGCAGAAGCTGTACGCATGACCGAAGAGACTGCGAAGAAATACAATCTGGCAGTGGATCCAAAAGCAAAAGTGGAGGATCTCACGGTTGGTATGAAGCAAAAGGTTGAAATTCTGAAGGCGCTGCTGCGTGGTGCAAAAATCCTCGTTCTGGATGAGCCGACCGCAGTGTTGACTCCACAGGAAACAGAGGAATTGTTCCGGGAGCTTAAGCAGTTAAGAGAGCAGGGTCATACGATTGTTTTTATTTCACACAAGTTGAAAGAAGTTAAAGCGATCTGTGACAGAATTACGATCATGCGTAGTGGACGTAGTGAAGGTGTCTTCCAAACGAAGGATGTCACGGAGCAAGAAATCTCACGCCTTATGGTGGGCAGAGACGTCGTGTTGAAATATGACAAGGAGATTCTGTCTATTGGGGAGCCGGTACTCACTGTGCAGGGCTTAGGTGTAAATGATGCACACGGCAAAGCGTTGCTAACAGATATCAACTTTGCAGTACGCGGGGGACAAATTATCGGGATTGCTGGTGTAGAAGGGAATGGGCAGACACAGCTCATTGAGGCTCTTACGGGTAGCCTAAGAGGGGTCTCAAGCCAAGGCTCTGTGCTAGTGAAGGGAAAAGATATTCGTGAATCGGATATTTTAGATATTCGTAAGCTAGGCGTTTCCTATATCCCAGAGGATCGGATGCATCAAGGGATAGCCAGTGATGCGAGCATAGCGGATAATCTGCTGTCCACTCAGTATCGTACAAAAGCTATGAATAAAGGTCCCTTTTTAAATGGATCACGAATTGCCAAGCTTGCAGTATCACTTGTAGAAGAATTTAAAGTCCGCTGTTCGGGACCTTCTCAGCCAATAGGTATGTTATCAGGTGGTAACATGCAGAAGGTTGTCGTAGCTAGAGAGTGTTCTACAGAACCGCAACTGCTTATTGCAGAGCAGCCGACACGGGGCGTGGATATAGGCGCGGCGCAGTTCATACATCAAAAGCTGTTGGAGCTGCGCTCAGACGATTGCGCTATTTTGCTAGTGTCAGCAGACTTAAATGAGATCTTGGAGATCAGCGATAGTCTACTAGTGATGTATGAAGGAAAGATTGTTGCCTTTTTCGAGGAGCCTTCCAAGGTTAGTGAAGAAGAATTAGGGCTTTATATGCTAGGGATTCATCGACAGGACGAGGAGCAAATCAGGAGGGCCGTAAATCATGTTTAAAGTAAAATATTTTGAATACATTCGAACATCGGCAGTAATCGTAATTGCACTCGCTATTGCTTTTCTGATCATCTCATTGGTCAGCAATCAGCCGGTGAAGACGATTGGGATATTCCTATTTGAGCCGCTATCCAGTAAAGGTCATATCGGTAATGTGATTGAGATGGCCATTCCGCTCATGTTCACTGGGCTAGCAGTTTCTTTGTTGTTCCGGGCAAATATGTTCAATTTGGGAGCTGAAGGGATTTTCTATTTCTCCGGTGTTGTAACTTCCGTGTTGGCTATTCATTTAACGCTGGACGGGTGGCTTCATCCGATCGTAGCTATTGCTGCGGGTTCTATTGTTGGTGCGTTGCTCTCGGCAATACCCGGGATCCTCAAAGCCAAATGGAATGCTAATGAGCTGGTTACATCCTTGATGTTCAATAATATTTTGTTTGGAGTAGGTTTATATCTACTGAACTATCACTTACGTGATGCAAAAGCATTTGCCAATGTATCCTACAAATTCGAGAAAACGGCACTGCTGAGTAAAATGGTACCTGGCACCCGTATTCATACCGGACTTATTATCGTTATCGTGCTTATTATTGCAGCGCATTTATTCCTATACAAGACTAAATGGGGATATGAGCTGCGAATGACAGGCATCAACCGTAACTTTGCACGTTATTCAGGCATGAAGACCGCGAAGGTTATTATACTGGTTCACTTGATTGCTGGTTTTATCGCGGGAATGGGTGGTTCCGTAGAAGTGCTAGGGATGTACAATCGATTCCAATGGACATCGTTACCAGGTTATGGCTTAGATGGTGCTCTTGTAGCGATGTTAGCCAAGAATAATCCGCTATCCGTAATCGGCGCTGCATTGTTCCTTGCATATATCCGGATCGGAGCCGACATGATGGCACGTCTATCGGATGTACCTTCAGAGATGATTTCTATTATACAGGCGATTATCATTCTTCTGATTTCGGCTGAGCAATTTCTGAAGTTCTGGAAAAATCGGATGCTCTTGAAGGAGGCGAAGGAAGCGTGAACAGCTTGTTTGATGTAATTTTTACGACTGACTTTGCGTTTTCTGTTCTTCGAGTGACGACACCGATTCTATTCGCCGCATTGGGAGCGTTAATCTCTAATAGGGCTGGTATCATCAACATTGGTATGGAAGGCATCATGCTTGTTGCGGCGTTAGCCGGTGTCATTGTAAGCAGCTACACGCATAGTGCGTGGGTAGGTTTACTTGGGGCCGTGATGTCCGGAACACTGATCGCTGGAATATTAGCTTTTTTCACACTGAAATTTAAAACACATATCATTCTCGGCGGTGTAGCTATTAATATGTTCGCTTCAGGAGGAACCGTGTTTATTCTTTATCTGCTGAGTGGAGACAAGGGTTCTTCTACTTCTCTGGCGAGTAAAGTGCTACCTAGTGTAGAGATTCCTTTGCTGAAGGACATTCCGGTGCTGGGGCCTATTCTATCAGGACATCACATTTTGACGTATGTATCTATTATTGCTGTGTTTGTTGTCTACTATCTCTTAAACCGTACACCGCTTGGTCTGCGCATTCGTTCAGTGGGTGAAAATCCACATGCGGCTCAATCTGTGGGAGTAAGTGTTGTGAAAATACAGTATATGGCTTTGCTGCTTAGTGGATTTTTCGCTGGTTTGGGTGGAGCTTACATGTCGATGGGTTACCTGTCACTGTTCACTCGCGATATGATCGCTGGTCGGGGCTGGATTGCGATTGCCGCAGAGTCTATGGGGAGAAGTACGACAGTGGGTACGGCGCTGACCTCTCTATTATTTGGTACGGCAGACGCCTTGTCGAATGCGCTACAGGTCTTGAAGATTCCTGCAGAACTGATCGCGACGCTTCCTTATTTAGCAACGGTAATTGGACTAGTGATCTATGCCGTATCTGAGACACGGAAAAAGAATAAAAAACTTAAAAGCCCGCTAGTGAAATAGCGATAAGAGTAACGAGGATTTATACAACTAAGGAGTGAATGACTATGCGAACACCTATTATTATTGACTGCGATCCAGGGCATGATGACGCAATCGCTATCCTGCTTGCAATAGCAAATTCGGAGAAGCTGGATCTGCGCGGGATTACAACGGTTGGTGGAAACCAGATCCTCGATAAAATCACAGAAAACGCACTTAAAGTGATCAGCTTTGTGAATGCTGATATTCCTGTAGCCAAAGGGGCTGCAGGTCCGCTGTTCGGCAAGCTTGTTACAGGTGAGGAAGCGCATGGTGAATCTGGCATGGACGGCCCACTATTGCCACCAAGTAAATTCCGGCCTGTAGAAGAAGGCGCTGTGGAATTCATGCTGAATATTATCCGTTCTTCGGAGGAGAAGATTACGCTCGTACCGATGGCTCCTTTAACAAATATCGCCCTGCTAATCACTGCTTATCCAGAGATTAAGGAAAGAATTGAAAAGATTTCACTGATGGGCGGAGGAATTTCTTATGGAAATGTAACCTCTACTGCGGAGTTTAACATCTATGTAGATCCTGAAGCTGCTCGTATCGTGTTTGAGTCGGGTATTCCGATTACGATGAGTGGTCTGGATGTGACCGATAAGGCTGCCATTTTCGAAGATGAGATCGTAGCATTGAAAGAGCGTGGGCCAGTGTCCACTATGGTCGGAGAGCTGTTAGATTTCTATTCGATCTTCGGAAAGAAAATGGGCTATGTCGGTAGTGCACTGCATGATCCATGCGCCGTAGCTTGGCTCTTGCACCCAGAACTGTTTGAATCCGAGCATCTATATGTAACGGTAGAGACAGAAGGCAAGCTGACGCGGGGAATGACGGTTGCAGACAAACGAAAGAAGACGGATCGCCCAGCGAATGTAGAAGTCCTGGTGGGAGTAGACCGGGAAGCATTTATGAAGTTGATTTTTGATTCACTGGAAAAGCTAGATCAAGAGCTGCTTGCGGCTGAAGGGAACTAACCTATGGCAGGATGGGAGAGACTTCAGGAGACGGTTCAGTTTGAATTGGTTCAGCGTGGAGAAGAAGGCTGCAAGATTGAAGGCTTCGCGGGTAAACTAGCCGCTGCAGGTGCCGATGAGATTAAGCTGATGCAAGTATACAACGAGTTGATGGAGCTCACGGTTGCTGAGGACTTTCCTTATGAAGAGCCGTCTTCACTAGAGGAGATTCGTCGTCTTCGTCCAGAAGGTCCACGTAAGCTTGAGGCTGACTGGAGCGAAGCAGAATGGAGAGATAAGTTCTACGGAGCTTGGTTAGGTAGAAGCGTCGGTTGCGCACTTGGCAAACCATTGGAGTATTGGGACTACCTCTACGGTAAAGATGGACGTCCGGGCTGGGAGAATATTGAGCTGTGGTTCCGTGGTGCCGATGCATGGCCTATTACTGGCTATACGCCTGGGCATTCACGGGCAGAGGCAGAATATGGTCTTGGTTTAAGTGATTGGACGTATGCGAGTACCAGCGAGACTATTAAGTTTATGGAGAGCGATGATGATATTCGTTACACGGTATTGGGCCTTATGCTGCTGGAGCAAAAGGGGCTGAGCTGGGATTCTTGGGATATCGGGAAGCTCTGGCATAAACATCTGACATACGCTCAGGTATGTACGGCAGAGACACAGTCGTATATGAATTTTGCGCAGGAAACGTCTCATCTGCATGGTGAGAAGCCTGCGGATTGGCTGGCGCGGCAGGAAAGAGTGCGGATGCACTTGAATCCCTACCGGGAGTGGATTGGTGCGGCTATACGGGCAGATGGACTGGCTTATGGTGCAGCAGGCTATCCTGAGCTTGCAGCGGAGTTAGGCTGGCGCGATGCTTCTTTTTCACATGTGAAGAACGGAATCTATGGTGAGATGTTTAATGCGGCGATGATTTCGGCTGCTTTTGCTGAAAAAGATAACGAGCGTATTCTTGAGATTGGTCTTAGTGAGATCCCTAGTACTAGTCGCCTGGCAAGTGACGTTCTACGAGGTATAGATATTGCGCAGAAGGCCAAAAGTGAGCGGGAGTTGGTAAGTAAGATTTGGGATACATTCAGCCACTATGATGCGGTGCACACCAATAATAATGCTGCTCTTGTAGCTGCTTCGCTGGTCTATGGCGGGAATGATTTTGAAAAAGCGGTCGTTACATCCATTTACGGAGGAATGGATACAGATTGTAATGGTGCTACAGTGGGTTCTATTATGGGAGCGAAGCTTGGAGCAAGTGTGTTGCCGGCTTCGTGGATTGAACCGCTCCATGATACGCTATATGCGGATCTACCTGGTTTTCATCCGATAGCGATTTCGGAATGCGCGGAGCGCAGCTATCAGGTCTTCTTGAAGATTCGAGGAGAGCTTGCCGAAAAGTCTTAGATCAAGAATTACGAAAAGAATGAAAGGATGTCTTAAGCTATCGAGCTTAGACATCCTTTTTTTTCGTGGCGATCTAGTTCTTGAAATAGATGTAACAGCGGGTTTAGGAGTTAGGTAACAGGAGAATCCTGATTTGAAGAGGGATTAAGCTCGGTCATTTATTGGGAGATAAGGACGTAAAAATAGTCCGATATAATGGGCTTTTATTCTTTAATCCTTTTAATCTGATATATTACTAAAATAAAAATGATGACACAGAACATAAAATGCCTTATTATTTAAAGAGATTTTTAGTAAAACAGTTTTTAAATAATTATAGTACAAACCTTGGCTTAGAAGGTTTCAGAATAAACGGAAAGGAAGGGGGAGTTTGCAATCCTATCGCTGAGTCGGGTGAGTAAAGGATTCAAGCTGAAGGACGGCATGTATCAGGCGGTAGATGATGTATCGCTTGATGTGAAGAAGGGATCGATTCACGGGATTATTGGTGAAAGCGGGGCAGGGAAATCCACGCTGCTACGATTGATTAATCTGCTGGAAAAGCCGGATCAAGGGACAGTTACCGTAGAAGGGCATAATTTAACCGAAATGCCGAGTAAACAGCTACGGAAAGCTAGGGAAAAGATTGGGATCATTTTTCAGCAATTTAATCTGGTCAATAACGTCACGGTAAGCCGCAACATTTCGATCCCTCTGGAACTGGCAGGGGTACCGAAGCGTGAACGGATGAAGCGGGTGAAGGAATGTCTCGATTTTGTCGGATTGGCTGATAAGGCAGAGCAATATCCCGCACAGCTAAGTGGAGGACAGCGACAACGTGTGGCGATCGCCCGGGCGCTTTCGAACAGTCCAGGACTATTGCTATGTGACGAACCAACATCCTCACTAGATCCAGGAACAACTGCGGATATTCTAGACGTCCTGAAGCATATTAATGGGGGCCTTGGGGTTACGGTAGTGATTGTTACGCATGAGATGGATGTTGTCAAAAGTATATGCACTCACGTATCGGTGATGGAAAATGGTCGAATCGTAGATTCATTCTCACGCCAAGATGGTGATTTCCGGCCTGCTGCAGTCCGTACTGGCTCTTACCGGGATCAAATTCTGGGTAAAGCGGGGGAAACGCATGTTTGATAGTGTACTTCAATATCAGGCACAGATGTGGGAATCGATCGGAGAAACTTTTATAATGGTCGGTATTTCTGTGGGTGCCGCACTGCTGCTGGGGCTTCCGCTCGGGACGTTGTTGTTTTTTTGCCGAAAAGGGCAGCTCTATGAGAATAAAACATTGTCGCTGGTACTCAACAGCATCGTAAATATTATCCGTTCATTTCCATTCCTGCTGCTTGTGGTTGCACTCATTCCGGTCACTCGTTTCCTCGTCGGAACTGCGATTGGAACAATGGCTGCCACGGTTCCGTTATCCATTGTTGCCATTGCTTATTACTCTCGTCTGGTGGAGCAGTCTTTGCTGGAGGTTCCTAAAGGAGTCATAGAAGCAGCGTTGTCTATGGGAGCCTCGAAGCTGGGGTTGATCTTTAAGTTTCTGTATGTAGAGGCTCGTTCGGGTCTAGTGCTCGGACTTACTACCTCCACCATTAGTTTTATCTCTTACTCGACCGTAATGGGGGTTGTTGGAGGGGGCGGGGTTGGAGATTTCGCGATCCGTTACGGATATCAGCGTTTTGAGACTGAAGTGATGATCTATGCGATTGTTGTGATGATTGTATTGGTTCAGTTGGTTCAATTCACAGGAGGTACGATCTCACGGCTGTTAGATAAACGTTAATCGTTCAACCCGTACATCAAATTTTGTAATACAAAATGGTTAAACATATAAACTGGGGGTTAGTTGTAGTAATGAAAAAATCAATGATTGTTGTGCTTATGTTAATGGTATTGGTCGTAGCGGGTTGTGGCTCTAATAAAGCAGCCGAGAACAATTCTGCAAAAGGTAGCGATGAGCTAACGAAATTAAAGATTGCAACTTTGATTCCACCAATGACGGAAATTCTGGATATTGTGAAGCCACTTCTGAAGGAAGATGGCATTGATCTTGAAATCGTTGTGCTGTCTGACAATGTGCAGCCTAATGAGGCTTTGGCGAATAAAGAGGTAGACGCTAACTTTTTCCAACATGTTCCTTATATGAAGCAGTTTAATGAAAGCAAAGGCTCCAATCTAGTAGAGGTACAGCCTGTCTATGACGCTATTTACGGTGGATACTCCAAGCGTTACAAGAATGTTGCGGATCTGCCGGAAGGCGCAACACTAGTAATGGCTAATGACCCTTCAAATATCGGCCGTTCTTTACAAATGTTCGCTGCAGCTGATTTGATTAAGCTAAAAGAAGGTGTAGGCATCAAGGCTACACAAGCAGACATTACTGAGAATTCAAAAAACTTTAAGTTTGAGGAAGTAGATCTATTGATGCTGGCCCGTATGCTGGATGATGGAGATCTAGTGGCAATGACTCCGGCTTATGCCAGCCCGCTTGGATTGACACCAAAGAAAGATGCACTGATTACTGAAGGCGCGGATTCTGAATTCACGATCACCTTGGTTGCGCGTGAAGACAACAAGGACTCTGATGCGATCCAGAAGCTAGCTAAACGGATTAGCGGACCAGAAGTGAAGAAGTTCCTTGAAGATAATTACGCGGATATCGCGTTGCCTGCTTTTAAATAAGCTTAAATAGTTAGATTAGTAATTCAACGAGACTTGTCCATTATGGGCAAGTCTTTTTTTACATATCAGAAAGTATGTATCGGGAGGCCCCGCTTTGTGGGGATATTTTGGTGTGTCACTAGAATGTAAGAACTGCTCTATATAATGGGTTGTAGAATAACAAAGCGGAATGGAGATGGGAAATATGTCTGTACTCAGCGCAATTAATCTCACAAAACATTACGGTAAGGGTACTAACCTGGTCAAGGCACTGGATGGTATTAATGTAGAGGTACACAACGGTGAATTTATAGCGATTGTCGGGACTTCAGGAAGTGGCAAATCAACGCTCTTACATATGCTAGGCGGGCTTGATCGGGCGACAGAAGGTCAGGTGATCATAGATGGTAAAAATATTTTTGGGATGAAGGATGATGAGTTGACGGTATTTAGAAGAAGAAAGATCGGATTTGTGTTTCAGAACTATAATCTAGTGCCGATTCTTAATGTATACGAGAATATTGTGTTGCCCATAGAGCTGGATGGAAACAAAATAGACAAGGATTTCGTGGATCATATTGTGAATACGTTAGGTCTTTCGCAAAAATTGGACAACCTCCCTGGTCAGCTTTCAGGCGGTCAGCAGCAAAGGGTAGCCATCGCACGGGCCTTGGCAGCTAAACCTTCCATTATCTTAGCAGATGAACCTACAGGGAACTTGGACAGCATCACTAGCCAGGAGGTCATTGGATTACTCAAAGTAACAAGCAGACAGTTTAATCAGACGATTCTAATGATTACTCATAATGAAGAGATTGCTCAGCTTGCAGACCGTACCATCCGGATAGAGGACGGTAAAATTACTGGAGGGGCATTGTGATGATGTTTCCAAACAATAATAAGCCCATTGTTAAAAAGCTGACGAGCAGAAGCCTGAAAGCCAATCGGACCCGAAATCGTTTTGTGATTCTGGCCATCGTGCTTACTACCTGGCTCATTACTTCTTTTTTTAGTATTGGACTGAGCAACTATAAGACCTTCGAAATGCAGCAATTGAAAATAAACGGAACCATGGCTGATGTCTACTTAACCTCCCCGTCAGAACAACAAATGAACAAGTTAAAGGAACTCTCCTATATTAAGACCATCGGACTCCAGTCCAGAGTAGGTAATGTGATCAATACGCCAGAAATAGGAGATCTTAATTTAGCTCTGCTCTGGTATGACTCTACAGAATGGACAGAGATGCGTAAGCCAGTGATCGATGGTCTAAAGGGAACTTATCCAGATAAGGAAAATGAAATCGCCGTTCCTTTATGGATATTACAGTCAATGGGGATGGATGATCCACAGATTGGTATGAGCTTGCCGTTAACTTACTCTTTTACCCGCGATGGGGTGAAATCTCAGCAAAGTAGCAATTTCGTACTAAGTGGATGGTTTACCGATTACAGTCATGTTCGTACCGGAAATTCTGGAGCTATGCTGGTATCGGGGGCTTTTGCTACAGCTCATGGCGTAGATCTTAAGAATCCCAAAAATGCCACTATTCTATTTAATGAGAAAAATACGGATGGACTTATCTCACGTTTGCAACAGGATATTCCTTTGGGAAAAAATCAAAAGCTTGAATCTGTCTCTAACCAATCGTCTACCTCTTCGGATAGAACAGCAACTTTGATTGGTTACGCTGGAATTATATTATTTGTTATGTTGAGCGGATATTTATTGATTTATAATGTGCTTTATATTTCTGTCTCACGGGATACAAGGTTCTACGGTCTGCTTAGAACGCTAGGAACTACACAACGGCAGATTAAAAAAATAGTTAGGGCACAGGCTTCACGGTTAGCACTTATCGCTATCCCACTGGGACTTGCCGCAGGAGCTGTGACTTCCTTCGTAATGGTGCCGCTTGCTATGAGTACAATGGATTTGGATACGGGCGTGGTGATTTCTTTTCACCCGTTAATCTTTATTGGAGCTGCGTTGTTTGCTTGGTTGACCACCATGTTTAGCGCTATCAAACCTGCCTCTATCGCTGGCAAAGTTTCTCCAATAGAAGCGGTGAGATATACAGGGACGATGGTTAAAGCTAAGACGAAACGGGGAACTGGCGGATCTAAGCTGCACCGACTGGCTTGGCGTAATATTTTTAGAGTGAAAAAACGGGCGATGGTTGTGTTTCTCTCTTTATTTCTGGGACTGACAACTTTTCTGGTGATCAATACACTTGTGCTTAGTATGAGTACAGATCATTTTATTGCTGAATACATGGATAACGATTTCACGCTGTCTAATCAAACGATGTCCTTTGGATTTGAGGGGGAAGAGAAAGCCAAGATTACAGGGGATATGATCAAGGAAATTCAGGATATAAAGGGAGTAAAAGAGGTCTTCAAAGCTTATACTGGGATAGGTCAGATCAAGTATGATCCTGAGGTGTTCAGTAAGTATGTGGATGAATTCGCAAAATCATATCACACAGATCGCCCTACCGACGAACAATTGTCTGAGCCTCAAAGCATGTTTTCAATGACCCATGTTGTTGGGGTAGATTTAGATCAGGTCAAGAAGATGGAAGAAAAATTAGGAATCACTGTGGATATGGAACGTTTTGAAAAGGGTGAGATTGCCTTGCTGGACAATTTTAGTCTCGGTGGTATTAAGATTGGAGATAACTTTCAAATTAGTCCTATAAATAGCGATGCAGCACAATCTTTCGAAATTGGAGGGCTTGCTGATTTCAGCTCTCTAGGGTCGTCACACTTTGTAGCTCCGAATGTATACATTAGCCATACTGCTATGGAGAAACTCATGAATGACCCACTTATAAGTAAAGTATATATTAATGCAGACCCAAAAGACTGGAAGCCGATTACCGATCAATTGGAAGGACTCATCGGCGGAGATGGTGAGCTGAAGCTGGAGTCGAAGCTGTATATGGAAAAGTTCATGGAATCGGCTAAGCTAACCTTTTACATTATGGGTGGCGGAATTGCGCTCATTCTAGCGCTGATTGGAATTTTGAATTACGTTAATATTATGTATACAGGGGTTGTAGCTCGGAAGCTGGAGTTCGCAGTGATGGAGAGCATCGGGATGACCTCTAAGCAGATGAGAAAGCTGTTGCTGTTTGAAGGGGCAGGTTATGCGATCATATCGACACTGCTAATCTCAACAATAGGCACATTAATCAGTTACGGTGCTTATAGCCTGTTCAGCCAAGAGGCTACTTATGCAGTATTTAGCTTTCCAACCCTTCCGCTTTCTATTGCAATTGTACTCGTTTTTGGGGTTTGCCTGAGTGTTCCGCTTATTGCTTATAAGCAAATTAAAAAGGACAGCATTGTGGAACGTCTGCGGCAAATGGAATAGAGCTAATTAATTAACAGCGTAGCCTTCCTCTGCTTGTTACAATGATAAGTATAGAGGTGAGTTTAATGACAACCATTCTAATTGTAGAGGATGACCGTCTCTTAAACGAGGGGCTGAAGTTCATGCTTGAAAAAGAAAACTATAATATTATTCAGGCCTATTCTTTTCAGGAGGCGGCTTCTAGAATTCAGGATCAGACCATCGGTCTGGTCCTTTTGGACATTAACCTCCCAGATGGGAGTGGTCTTGCACTGTGCCAGGAAATTCGGCGAACGAGTACCATTCCGGTAATCTTTCTAACAGCCAATGATACTGAGCAGGATATGGTCACTGGATTTGGGCTAGGTGCTGATGATTATATTGCGAAGCCATTTAGCATGGTCGTACTTTTGCAGCGTGTTAAGGCTGTTCTTCGACGAACAGGCACTGATGGTGGCTCAGAGCTGTTTCAATACAAGGATATTACAATTAACTCAGCCAAAATGAAGGTTTACAAATATGGACAAGAGATAAAACTAACCACCAATGAGTATCGTCTCCTTGCTATCTTAACCGAGAATAGCGGTCAGGTTCTTACTCGGAGGTTAATGCTGGAGAAGCTATGGGATATAGAAGGTAATTTCGTGGATGAGAATACGCTAAGCGTAAATATTCGTAGGCTACGGGCCAAAATTGAGGATGACCCTAAAGATTGTCAATACATTAAAACTGTATTCGGTATTGGCTACACATGGGGAGAGTAAGGATGAAGAATCCTTTTAGAAAAATTATTTGGAGCTCGTTCACCCTTTTGGCAGTAGTCGTTGTGTTGTTTGTATCTATGCTTATCTATTATAAGCCTGAGAAGCATGTAGTTATTGGATGCGTGGTGTTTATTAGCGTGATGGCTCTGCTGTTTATAAGTTTTGTACTCGCGCTTCGTAAAGAAATGCTAAACACGCTATCTTCATTGTCGGGATTGATTCAAGATCTTATCAATGGACAAATGACTCAGATGTTCCCGGTACAGGAGGATACACTCCTCTCTAAATTACAGCATCAGGTTATTCAATTATCTGAGCTGTTGTCTTCGCAGAAGCAGCGCTACCGTGAAGAGAGTCAAGAAGTCAAAACATTGATCTCTGATATCTCTCATCAACTGAAGACCCCTTTAGCCAATTTAGGGATGTATAACAGTCTTCTTATGGATGAAGGGCTACCTGCTGAAACACGCAGTGAATTTACTCGCCATATGGGTAGTCAGATTGAGAAGCTGTCTTGGCTTATGGAGAATCTGATCAAGTTATCACGGCTCGAATCCGGTATTATAGAGCTTCATGCTGCGGAGAAGCATAATCTTGAGAATACTGTGCTGTCAGCGATCAAACAGGCATTTCCAGCAGCCGAGCAAAAGAATATAGAGATCTTACTGGAAATGGATCAGGAGATTACGCTGCAACATGATCCCAAGTGGACGGGAGAAGCTATCTATAACATCATCGATAATGCTCTGAAATATACGCTCGGGTCCTGCAGTGTTAGAATTACGATTCGCAGATATGATCTTTTTGCAAGGATTGATATTGCTGATGGTGGAATAGGAATTCCTGTTGCTGAGATGAATGACATTTTCAAACGATTTTACCGAGGAGCGGGTTGTAATGGAACAGAAGGTGTTGGTATAGGCCTTTATTTAGCTCGTAAAATTGTGACCGAGCAGGGTGGATATATAAAAGTGAGATCGGAGTTAAGTAAAGGCAGTGTTTTTTCTATATTTTTGCCGTTACGCTGATTCTGAATGTACTTGAAGCTTAGCCCCCTAAATTGGAGGTTTTTCTCATTAAAGTCGCTATTTCATTGAGGAAAAGTGCTTTGCTAGCCCTATAGTGGTCTGCAGTCGCACAGCTACCTCGACTTAGGTCCAGTACCAAAAACCGTCGTTGGTCTGTTTTGAAAGTCTGCGAATTGCTCTAGAATAAGGCTATAAGGTTAAGGACAACGAAAGGCGGTGAGAAAATAATGCAAAGAAGACAAGGAAACGGATTGGCGGTTGTGCTGATTGTGATTGGTGCGGTAATGCTGCTCGGTTTAGCGCTTCCTCTGATTCACGGTATTTTCAGACTACTGTTCCCAGTATTGCTGGTTGTTCTCGGGTACTATGGGATTAAGAGTGGACGCAAGGTTATCGGTTGGGTACTAATGTTCATTGGTGTCATGTCCCTGATCGCGAAGCTTTCCTGGATCATCGGACCACTTCTAGGTGTGGCGTTGATCGTATGGGGAGTGTCAGCTTTAAAGGGTAGAAGAAATGGTACTTATTAAGAAGGATTGTACTTAAACAAGAAGCAGGGAGGGAGCAGGAGATTATGAGCGTTTTTCGTCGCATGAGGGATATTACAGTAGCTAATCTAAATGAACGTCTAGAGCAAAGCCAAGATCCTGTGAAGCTAATTGATCAATTTCTACATTCAACTCGCGAGGAAATCAGTGAAGCTGAAAGATTGTATCAGCAATACGCTTCCCATACGAAGCAATTGCAACAGCAAGTGAACCAAGCGACTGCCATGAGAAATAAACGTGAGGAACAGGCGTTACTCGCATTAAAGGCAGGGGAAGATCATCTTGCAAAGCTGGCTTTGCAAGAAAAGATCATTCACGAGGAAAAGTTGGAGCAGTACAGCGGGCTACTTGAACAAAGTAAGCAATCCTTGTTTGAACTTGAAGGACAGCTGAATGAGCTGAAAATAGAGTATCAGACAGTTTATAGCAAACGTCAGTATTACGCAGCACGTATGGAGTCGCTGAGACTGCAGCAACGTATGAACCAAAGAGCAAGTGCTTATGGTAACGGCGGTGATGTTCCTAAAATGTTCGGACGTCTGGAAGATCGGATGTCAGATTGGGAATTAGAAGCGAAGAGCTTGCGCGATGTGCGTCGCATGGGACAGGAATATGCGGTGCAAGCAGGTGAGACTGTAGCAACCGTACTCGAAAGAGAAATGGCTCGCTTAAAGGAGAAACTGAACAATGGTGGAAAGGAGTAGCGCTATGAGTCGATTATATCGTTCAACCAGAGATAAAGTGATGACGGGTCTTGCAGGTGGATTATCTGAGACACTCGGTATTGATTCCACGCTATTCCGGATTCTGTTACTGGTCAGCATTCCGTTTACAGGAGGTGCCGTGATTCCAGTGTACTTCATTGCAGCGCTGGTCATTCCGAAGGAGCCTACGCATTATAATCCTTTCGGACCAGGCCCTGGTGCACCGGGTGGCCCATTCGATGGTCCTTACTCAGGTAGACCGGAACATGGACACGGACCGCATGCTAATGGCGGACATGGACCTTATGGACGCCAACCTAACTACAATCCTAATTTTGAGAAGAACAACGCATATTCAGCTCCGGATTCCGGTTTGGATGCGATGATGAAGGATATCGAGAAGAAGGCTTTGCAAAAAGAAGTAGAAGAACTCAAACAAAAACTGTCTAAATATGAGAAAGGGGAATTGTAAATCATGGGAGTATTTCAAAGAATTAAAGATATGACTAAGGCGTCGGTAAATGACTTGTTGGATAAGGTAGAGGACCCAATCGTAATGCTTAACCAATATCTGCGCGATATGGAGGCTGAAATCCACGAAGCAGAAGTTACAGTTGCCAAGCAAATGGCGAATGAACGCCGCATGAAACAACGCGTGGAAGAAGCAGCAAAAATGTCCGCACAACGTGGAGCACAAGCTGAATTGGCATTGAAAAACGGCCAAGAAGAAGTGACTCGCAAGCTGTTGGAAGAAAAAATCTACTTCGATCAAAAACAAGCGGAATACAGCGATCTTCATGCTCAAGCTGAAGTGCAAGCGAAGGAATTGGTTGGGCAGCTGCATGATATGAAGGATGAATTCTACAAGCTGCGCAACAAGCGTAACGAGCTCGTATCCCGTGCTCAAATGGCTAAAGCGAAGAAACAAATGACGCAAATCAGCAGCGTACATTCCATCGAAAGTGGCAGTGCGTCACTCGGATTCCACCGGATGGAAGAGAAGATTATGCAGCTTGAAGCAGAAGCAGATGTAATGCGTGCACCTTACAGCCCATCCGCTGCCTACACTAAACCAGTCGATGTTGAGAAGCAACTGAAAGTGGATGAGCAACTGGCTGCACTGAGAAGCAAGCTGAATGATACACCGGCTGCTCCTTCTTTAAACAAAAAAGAAGAATAAATCCTGTTCCTAAAACTTAAGTAGATATGATATGCTGGACAAGAAGAAGCCATACGGTATGGATCTCCATACCGATATGGCTTTTGTAGCGGCTGGCTATAATATATTGATGGTTGTAGTTTTGCTTACGAAGTTAGTTTTGCTACGCAAAACTTTTGGGAGGTGCGAAATGGATAAACGAAACCGTTTGATTGCCATCGGACTGATCGGTGTTGGCTGCATGATGATTTTTGGTAGATGGCTCGGCTTTTTCTCCATTGTCGCGCTTCTATTCCTGTTCCTAGGGGTCTACCGCACGACATCAGGAAAAGTGAAGCAGGGTTATAAGCTGCTCGGGATTGGTGCTATATTACTTTTGCTGGATCATTTGGTGCTCGTGCTGGGGATTTGTTTGATTTCATTGGGGATGTTTTTTACTAAATCCAAAAGAGTTCAGCGTAAGGAAGGGTTTATGCAGAAGCAAAACTTTTCGTCTAGATTTGACTGGGATCGCTCACCCTGGGTGATGCATAGCCTCAGCTCATGGCATATCCTTGGAGAGGCCGATCTTGATCTTTCACTGGCTATGGCGGAGCAAAAGGAAACAGTTATGCTGTTTCAAGGAATCTTTGGTGATATGGACATTCAATTGTCAGATGATTATGGTGTGGAAATAGAAGCCTTTGTGCTTTTTGGATCGATTGAATTCGGTAATGGGCGCGATACTGGTATGCTAAACCGTCTGAATTGGAAGTCCCCTAACTATGAGAGCAGTGAATATAAGGTAAAGTTTAGTGTCTCTTATTTGATGGGAGATTTGGATGTGCGATTATCCTGATTAGTTTGATACAGAAGGGAGGGTCCCCGTGTGGATAAAAAGAACAAAAATATGATGTCACGCAGTATGGGTGAGGGGGCTCTGTTCTCTTTTGTCATGCTGCTTGTGATATTGTACACCATGTATACATATGGCTATTTAAAGCCTTTTGAAAGCTGGATGATTGGATTACGCACGGCATTTACTCTAATTCTGCTGCCCATGGGGTTCGGGGTTGGCTTTGGTTTCTATCAGAGCTTCCGAGTAAAGCGAAAGTTGGAACGCCTGAGAGAAACTCTCGTATTGTGGGAGAAGGGAAACTTAACGCTATCTATGCCTGACTTGGGTGACGATGAGCTGGGAAGGCTCGGAGAACAATTAGGCCGAATTAGTGGAAAATGGGAAAACCAAGTGACAACACTGCAGCGATTGTCTACAAACAACGCGAAGCTCGCGGAGCAAGCACGAGTATCTGCTATTATGGAAGAGCGCCAGCGGCTTGCGCGTGAATTGCATGATGCAGTCTCACAGCAGTTGTTCGCGATCTCTATGACCGCCACGGCTGTAGGCCGGACGCTGGAGAAGGATTTTGACAAGGCGCAACGGCAAATTGCACTTATCGAAGAAATGTCTGCTGTAGCCCAATCAGAGATGAGAGCACTATTGCTTCATTTAAGACCTGTTTATTTGGAAGGTAAGGGATTAGAGCAGGGGCTGCAGGAGTTGATCAAGGAACTTAAGGTTAAGGTTCCGATTGAAATCGTGTTCGAGATGGACCCTGATGTACAATTGCTAAAAGGGGTAGAGAATCACTTATTCCGTATTGTGCAGGAGGCAATCTCCAATACGCTTCGTCATGCGAAAGCAGAAAAGATGGAAATCAGGCTGCATCGGCGAGGAGATACAGTTCGTTTGACGCTCCGTGATGATGGGATTGGTTTTGAATTGGATGATAGTAAACAAACTTCCTACGGTTTGTCGAATATGCAGGAGCGGATGAATGAAATCGGAGGTTCCATTCAGTTTATTACCGCTCCGGGTAAAGGAATGCGGATTGAAATTACCGTTCCGTTAGTCAATGAATAATAGGAGGAAAGAGTGACCATGGAGATGGAGGAAGCCATTAAGGTATTGCTTGTAGATGATCATGAAATGGTGCGGATCGGACTAGCTGCTGTTCTAGGTACTGAAGACGGAATTGAAGTCGTAGGGGAAGCTGGAAGTGGGGAAGAAGGTATCCGCCTGGCACAAGAGTACAATCCGGATGTAGTCCTGATGGATCTCGTAATGGATGGGATGGATGGGATTGAAACGACCAAACACTTAATGAAGCAGTATCCCGAAATCAAAGTTATTGTGTTGACAAGCTATCTGGATGATGAAAAAATGTATCCGGTGATTGAAGCAGGTGCGTTCAGTTATCTACTAAAGACCTCACGAGCTAGTGAAGTGGCAGATGCCATACGCGCTGCGGCAAGAGGCCAGTCTGTACTGGAGTCACAGGTCGCTTCTAAAATGATGAATCGTTTTCGAAACAATGCAAAGGGTGAATCCCCTGCTTATAAAGAGCTTACGGAGCGCGAGATGGAAGTATTACGTCTGCTGGCGCAAGGTAAATCGAATCAAGATATCGCGGACCAACTAATTATTGGGATCAAGACTGTGAAATTTCATGTAACGAATATTCTCGCGAAGCTGGGTGTGGAAGACCGGACCCAAGCAGCAATTTATGCATATAAAAATGGACTAGCTGAATAATTGGATATCCCAATTGGTGTGAGTACAAGAACTGGCCAGAGTAAGAAGGGCTGGTTTTTTTGTGTGCACGAGTATATGAAAATACTTGTCTCCGTATAAAATCTTGTAAAGTGGACATCCTGTTTAGTAGATTAATAGACCGGATTGAGAGGGTGTTGGATTGTGGGGTATGTGGAAGAAAGTAAGGGAAAGAGACACGGTGCAGGCCGAAAAAGCGGTATTAAAGGAATGTTGCTGGTATTGATTCTATGCTGTACTGCGTTACTTTTGGCAGGTTTTCGGGGCGAAGGTGAAAAAGAGAGCAGCCAGATCGCCCAATTGAAAAAGTCACTTCCTCTCCTGACCTCCCTTGGTAAAAGTGTTACAGTACCCGGCTCCCCTCTTCGTTTAGTTTTAAAATGGCAGGGAGAATTCAATGGTGATGGTCTAGAGGCTGGCCTCACTGCAACTAACCTATCCGATGATCTTGGGTTGGGAGAAACAAGCCGGGAAGACGAGGGTGAACATCTTACTTATCGTTCGGCTGCCGAAAAAGCCGGTTTTCAAACCACCATGTTCTGGAGTGAGCTTGGAAACGGACGTAGTTATGTGATTGTAACCCTGGAGACACCCGATTTGTTAAATGCTCCGGATCTGCAAGCTGAAGCAGAAGAAGCTGGCGCGAAACTTCGGAAGATCGGAATCGCAGCGGAATGGAACACCTCACTTCAGGGTGCTGCGAAGGAGCAGGAGGACCCTCAGAAGGCTCTATTGTTAACGGAGCAGAATATGTACGCACAACTGCCCGATCTTAAAGTACAGGAAAGCTACGAAGACGAAACAACAGCCAGCCATACTTATAGTACATCAGCATTGCTGCATTCCGTAATCAGCGGAAACCACGAGGTAGTTCTACAGACAGCTATTCATCAGGATACAAAAGAGGGAAGCAGCCGTGTTACGATTGGATTTCCATTAATAACAATAGAATATTGAAAAAGACCAATCAAGGATCTATTGTAGAATGCCCGTACTTACAATTTTAACATCAACCTTGGTATGGAATTTTACTTTCCGGTAATCCTCAGACCAATTTTTGTTGCTCCAGACATTGTGATGATAAGCAATAAGTTTTCTTCCTACACCAAAGATATCACAGTTTGCCTTTTGGATTTCATTAACAACTGTCTTTGCTTCCTTTGTAAGCAAATCCGAAAGATCTTGATTGACTTTTTTAAGTTCTTTTTCGTCGAGTACATCCGTAAACTCTTCTACGACGGCTTGCAGCTCTAAGCCCAAATTCACATCAATGCTTTCATCAGCAGAAACGGATACCTTGAATTTTCGCTTTATTTTTTTTGAACCGACATTAATGGTAATGAAATTCCGAATATCATCGGAATGTCCCAAATCAAGTTTCTTAGTGAAGCGGGCATTTTTCCCCTGTTGTCCCATCAGCAGAACCATCATGATTGACTGATCGGGGTTCAACATTCCGCTGTAATTCTGGTCATGAAAGAGAGCCACCCCTTTCGTGATTATATCGCCCTCATCTCTACCTAGATATGGAAGAGCAAAGTCATGCCCTGGATCCATCAGGGAACGGAACACGGTATCTGCCGTTTCTTTTGGAAAAATACTCATTTCTTCCAGACTATCGATCTTTTGCTTAATGAATTCCCCGATCTTTAATTCCCCAACCTTTTTTTGCTCAAGAATTTGGGCAGCTTCTCCTTCCGTAATAATTAGCCGAACGTTGGATGTTGGATTGCTTGGATCCCTATAATTCACATCCAGAATAGGGTACAGGCCACGCTCAGCCGTAGTCCTTCCCATAAGCTCAAACCCATATTTAATAAATCTAATGTTTCCCCTAACTTTATTTCGCAATTGATTGCTTGCATTGCGCACAGTCGATCCGATACTCGAATGGATTTCATTCTTGGTAGCTTTCTGCTCAATATCGGGGGGAATGATTAATTCGATGGTTTCTTTGATCTCTCCGTTCTCTGTATAATCAATTGCAGCACAATAAGCCAGATGCAGGTCTTTCAAATATTCCCGGTCCCAACATCCAGTAAGACAGATAGAAACAAGGGCAATTAAAAGTAAATGCGACTTGAATTTCATGTCAAACTTCATGCAAGACCACCTGGCTTTCTCTTCATAAATAGGGAAATCATCAGCAATACCATCGATAATCCGGCAATAAACACATAGGCCGCATAGTTAGCGGCTGTATCAAAAAGATGTACACCTGCAGGAGTTACAGGTGCAAGTGCGATCATAAAAGAAATGATTTTTACAAACGGAGCAAAATGTTTATGGCTTTTTCGACTAAATAAAACACTGAGTCCAATGGATGCTGCGTAACAGTAGCTAACAATAGAACAAACAAGCGTGATGGCCCAAATCGGCAGAAATAGGATATCTGCACGGTCCACGATATAAAAGTTAAGAGATTTTACTAAGTAGATGACGGGTTCGGGCATGATTTTGATTTGCTCGGAGTTAAATACCATTAGACAGGTAGAGACCACAAAGACATAGAGCAGGGTTACGAACCCACTGGCTAGACTAATGGTCATTAATTTTTGTTTATTTGTACCTTCGGAAAGCGGATAGACGATCATCATCATTTCGAAACCATACATAGATTTAGTTGATTCCTGTGCTCCCTTCACGACATTCCAGAATCCGTTCTCCAAAAGGGGGAGCATAAATTCAAAATGAGCTTGAGTTAAACCATAGCTGACAAATAGTATAAGCGGGACAAAAAGAACTGTTGCCAATGTATAGAATCTGGCCAACACTGTAAGCTTTTCCCTTGCCAAATAGAGAGTCATGATCGAAAAGAGGGTTAATATAGCCCATCTTGGTGTGGATTGCAGAATCCACCTCTGCAGCACCTCTACCGCACTGAACATAATATTGGAGCCAAGCAGAACAAAGTAACTGATGTAAGCGATTATAAGTACTCTACCGATAATTGGACCTCCGAGCTTTAAACATATAGTAAATAAGTTGAGTCCGGGGAAATTTTTCAGCAGAACCCATAGAAGAATGATAACAATTTGGGTAATGATGCCCGCAATCAAAACAGAGAGAGCTCCTCCACCCTTGGCCGCTTCGTTAAGCTTGAAGGGAAGAGACAGAATGCCAACCCCGATTTGGGCTTGAATCATAAAGCAGAAAAGTTGCCCCCTCGTTATCATTTTTTCTTTTTGAGTCATTCTTATAACTCCTGTCAGTTCAGATTAAATGATTATTCTTCTTCAGCCTCTGATTTGCTTGTATTCTTGCGGATGGACCATATCGGAAGGCGCAAGAAGGTGTCTTTCAAGCTTTGAATATTTACCGGGCTTAGAGGCGTAAGGTAAGGTTGTCCAAAAGATTCAAGCTTACACAAATGTACAAAAATAAGTGTCAACCCAAATGATATGCCAATATATCCGAACAAAGAGGCAGCAACCATAAGTGGAAACCGCATAAATCGGATCGCGGAGCTCATCTCGTTGGAAGGGATGAGAAAGGATGATATGGCAGTCAATGCAACAACGATGATCATTGCGTAGGAGACCAATCCAGCCTTAACAATGGCATCCCCGATGACCAAACCACCTACAATCCCAATGGTTTGACCTACACGGCTGGGCAGACGGAGCCCTGCCTCCCGCAGCAGTTCAAATATGAGTTCAAGCAGCATCGCTTCTACCAATGGGGGGAATGGGATCCGGGTCAGTGAACCTTGAATTGTGAAGAACAATTGCAAGGGAAGGACGCTGGAGTGAAAAGAAACGGTGGCAATATAGAGTGCTGGCAGTTGGAATGCTGTTACAAAACCAATCAGACGGATAAAACGGACAAAGGAAGCAATCAGCCATCGATTGCTATAATCATCCGGCGTCTGATAGAAGGTGAAGAAGCTGGCAGGTACAATCAGAGCTGTGGGATCTCCATCCAGCAGGATTGTGACGTATCCTTTCAGTAAGTAGAAGGAGGTATGGTCTGGGCGCTCAGTATTGATATGTTGTGGAAATATAGAGTAGGAATTATCCTCCGTTAATTCCTGAATAAAGCCGGTGGAGAGCACCGAATCAAGAGTGATTTTTTTTATTCTAGATTCTACTTTTTTTACTAATTCAGGTTTGGCAAGGTTCTCCATATAGATTAAAGCTACCTTTTTGGGAGCGATTTTCCCAAGGGTGAAGTAGCGAACAGTAAGGTTTGGAGTGGTGATTTGTTTACGGATCAGGTATAAGTTAACCGTCATATCTTCAATAAAACCGTTATGCGGCCCCCGAATAACTGCTTCATTCAGAGGTTCGGTTATAGTTCGTTCGTGTTTGGCAGGAGTAGAGAGGATATAAAATTCAGATATTCCTTCAACAAAGTAGAGGCAGCCTCCGTTAATAAGTCCCTGAATGCCTTTATTTAGTTCTGTTTCCACACCGAAGCTGAGCGTTGTAAATAGTTTGGAAAGCTCTTTGTTTTTGCTATTGTGAAAAGGAGCAATCACATTCTGCTCAACCAGTTCCATGTCTGCCATGGACTCTAGATAAAAGAGAATTCCTTCAGTTCCGTTAAAGGATATTCTTCTTTTTTTGAGATCATTTGAATAGAACAAGGCTGCTTCGATGAAATCGGCGTTTTGATCTACAGTAGTGAATGAGATCTGTGTTTGGTCAGTCATTAAGGGCGCTCGACTTTCGAGTTATTTTCCTTTAACGTTCCCGAATGATTTGCAGAATATTCCTGAATGAAAGTAACTAATTGGTATAGGTGTTTGTCTGCACAGCTTGAGAAACAAAACGATTCACTTATATTAATGGATAAAGTGACAAACACTTCGTCAATATAGATAGTTCTATAAGGTGAAGTATAATTAGTAATAAGAAATTTTAATTGAAATTTGCGAAATCCCGAGAGTATTTGTCAGGAATCTGATAGCATCCTTTTTAGGAATATGCTAAAATGACATAACGTCGTTTTCTCGACGCTGAGAATGTCAATAAACTATATTACATACAGAAAGATGAGGAGCCATGGCTGAAAATCAAACCCTTGATGCACTGCACACACCCGGTGCTGTCTTTTTTATCTTTGGGGCAACCGGAGATTTAGCCCGGCGTAAGCTTTTCCCGGCGATTTACAGCTTGTACCGTGAAGGTAAGCTGGCACATGATTTTGCGGTAATTGGCGTGGCGCGGCGCCCGCGTACTCAGGAAGAATTTAGAAGTGATGTGAAGGAATCCATCCTTGAATTCTGCCGTTATAAAGCGGGAGAAGAGAGTGAATGGAATGAGTTTGTACAGCATTTTGAATACAAATCTCTGGACATCAACGATATTGATGGCTTCCGTGAATTAAGAGCTCAAACAGAAGCTCTTGAAGAGAAGTTTAGAATTCCGGGCAATCGGATGTTCTATCTTGCGCTGGCACCTGAATTGTTCGGCAGTGTCTCGTTCAACCTTAAGGCTGGCGGCATGCTGGATAGCACAGGTTGGAATCGCCTCGTCATCGAGAAGCCTTTTGGATATAATCTGGAGTCAGCTGAGCAGCTGAACGAGCAGATCCGTGAGGTGTTCAAGGAAGAGGAGATCTACCGGATCGATCATTATCTTGGTAAAGAAATGGTTCAAAATATTGAAGTCATTCGTTTTGCAAATGCTTTTTTCGAGCCGCTTTGGAATAATAAGCATATTGCCAATATTCAAATTACACTTGGCGAAACCGTAGGTGTTGAAGAGCGCGGTGGTTATTATGACCATGCTGGAGCGTTACGGGATATGGGCCAGAATCATATATTGCAACTGCTGACTATGATTGCAATGGAACCACCAAGCCGTCTGCTTGCAGAAGATATTCGTGACGAGAAGGTGAAGGTACTTCGTTCACTTCGTCCTTATGGTACATCTGACGAGGTTCGTGAGAACGTCGTGAGAGCACAGTATATTCAAGGCTTGCATAATGGAAAGACCCTTCCTGCTTATCGTCAGGAAGATAAGGTTGATCCTGAATCGAGTACTGAGACGTATTTTGCTGCCCGTGTGTTTGTAGATAACTTCCGCTGGGCTGGAGTTCCTTTCTATATTCGTACAGGTAAACGTCTACCGGTGAAGACAACGGAAGTGGTAGTTGAGTTCAAGGGAATGCCAACCAATGTTTATTTGGGACAAAAGCATACGCTGGAGCCTAACCTGCTTGTTATCCGTGTGAACCCTATGGAAGGCATTTATGTAAAGATTAATGCCAAGAAGCCGGGTTCCGAGTCTGAAATTCAACCACTCGCTATGGACTTCTGTCAGAGCTGCTTGGTTGGAATCAATTCCCCGGAAGCTTACGAGCGCTTGCTTCATGACGCGGCACGCGGAGATTCTACTTATTTCACTCGTTGGGATGAGGTATCGTCTGCATGGTCGTTCGTGGATCGTATTGCGAAGGCTTGGAAGGAAGAGTCGAGTGATCTATCTGCTTATCCTGCCGGCACTTGGGGTCCGGTTGAAGCGGATCAATTGCTTGCTCAGGATGGCTTCCATTGGTGGCCGGTAAACGGTCAGGAAGAAGATAATGTAGTATGGCTGAAGAATAACTAAACTTTGCTTTAATGCTATCTCCCTGCAGAGGATGCAGGGAGATTTTTTGTAATGCTGAGATTAGAGAACACTCAGCCTCCCAAGGTCACTCTGGCTCCAAATGCCGCTCGGGCGACAGGAGCATTTTTTAAATAACTGCACTTTGTACAATTAAAATCACATATTGGGTGGAAATTAGTCTTTTAAGTGTATTCTCTGCAACTATTTTCTCCGCATAAGGCCGAAAAGCTAGCACATTGAATTTTTAATTGCATCAAATACAACTAAAGGCGATTGGAAATGCTAATACTTCAAATAAGTGTAGGAAATACAACTATTTTACTATAAGAGACTGCGGAGAAATGTGAAACGAAATCAAGGGAGGGGCCTATATTCAACGGGGGGCCATGGGGAGCCCTGTTTTCAATTAACACACACCTCTTTGGGACGATCGAACGGACCTTATCCTCCAAAATGCATGTTTTAGTCGAGCTTACGGACAAATGTATGCGAAAAACCTAATACAATGTGCCGCCAGTAACGTAAACGAGCCGAATGTATGCGAAAAACCGAATATAATGTGCCGCCAGTAACGTAAACGAGCCGAATGTATGCGAAAAACCGAATACAAGTTGCCGCCAGTAACGTAAACGAGCCGATTGTATGCGAAAAACCGAATACAGTGTGCCTCCGGTAACGTAAACGAGCTAGCGCTGTTATCTGCCCTGAATCACCCGTGAATGGGCTTGTTATTAGGGATTAAGTGCAATAAGGACGCAGTCAGGCGTTTTTCTTGTTGAGCTACGGGAACTGGTGAACAGCATATAGACCTGATTTGGGAGATATTTTGCTGCAAAAGCTTTTTAGTAGATAATGTCTGCCGGATTTTGATATACTTTAGAGGATGCTTTCACTTGAAGCGGACTGGAGCTAGACCTAAGATAGCTATTCATTCAGAAATGAAGGGGTATGAACGATGAGCAGAGCACCGATTTGAAGATAACCCCAGTGTAATTGAAGCAGAAGCAGGAATTTTATATATGAAGGGATATGTGTAATGAACAAAGCAATAGATCAGAAGCTGCAAAAGGAAGTGGACAGACGCAGAACCTTTGCGATCATTTCCCACCCGGATGCGGGTAAAACAACTTTAACGGAAAAACTACTGTTATTCGGTGGTGCTATCCGTCTGGCGGGAACGGTTAAGGCCCGTAAGGCGAACAAGCATGCAACGAGTGACTGGATGGAAATTGAAAAGCAACGGGGGATTTCTGTTACTTCCTCTGTGATGCAGTTTGATTATTTGAATCACCGCGTGAATATTTTGGATACACCGGGTCACCAAGACTTTAGTGAGGACACCTACCGTACACTAACAGCAGCGGATAGTGCGGTCATGCTTATCGACGTGGCAAAAGGTGTGGAGACCCAAACGACCAAGCTGTTTCAGGTATGTGCGAAACGTGGGATTCCGATCTTTACTTTTATCAATAAGCTGGACCGTGAAGGACGTAGTCCGTTTGATCTAATGGAAGAGCTGGAGCAAGTACTGGGTATTCGCTCTGTGCCTATGAACTGGCCGATTGGTAGTGGACGTGAGCTGTGCGGCGTATATGACCGGATGAAGAATCAGGTGGAGCTGTTCCAAGGTGACGATCACTCCGTAATCAAGGTGCAAAAGGTTGACGGATATCGTGATCCAATCATTCGTGAAATGGCTGGGGAATATCTGCATGATCAACTGTGTCAGGATCTGGAGCTGCTGGATGTAGCAGGCGATGCTTTTGACTATGAAAAAGTACTAAGTGGTGAACTCACACCTGTGTTCTTTGGTAGTGCGATCAATAATTTTGGCGTACAAACTTTCCTCGATAATTTCTTGGATCTGGCACCGAAGCCTGAACCACGCCGTAGTACTACAGGTTTGGTAGAACCAATGAACGAGAAGTTTACTGGCTATGTGTTCAAAATCCAAGCCAATATGAACCCGGCTCACCGTGACCGGATTGCTTTCCTGCGTATTGTATCCGGAAAGTTCGAACGAGGTATGAGCGTGAAGCATGTACGTGCGGGTAAGGACATTAAGCTGGCCCAGCCGCAACAATTCTTAGCGCAAGACCGTGATATCGTAGAGGAAGCTTATCCGGGAGATATTATCGGGTTGTTTGATCCAGGTATTTTTAGAATTGGAGATACACTGAGTCAGGCCGGAGATTTGGAATTCGATGAGCTGCCAACATTCTCACCAGAGATTTTTGCTAAAGTGAGTATTAAAAATGCTTTGAAATCGAAGCAGTTCCAAAAGGGTGTCGATCAGCTGACTGAAGAGGGTATGATTCAAGTATTCCGTACGGTTAACTTTGACGATATTCTGCTCGGTGTAGTTGGACAGCTGCAGTTTGAAGTGTTCGAGTACCGCATGAAGGGTGAATATGGTGTGGATGTTCAGTTGCAGCGTATGCCATACCAGTTCGCGCGTTGGATCGTAGATGAGGCTAAACCGGATGCGAGTAAGTTCCGTATTAACTCTACGCTAGTTACAGATAAGAAGGGCAATTTTGTCGTATTGTTCGAGAATGAATATGCTATGCGGACAGCGATGGATAAGAACCCGACAGCTACGTTCCTAGAGATGGCTCCAAAAGCATTGCTATAGTAAGGAAGCTACAACTTTCTGATTGTTAATAAAAACCTCCGCTTTCAGCGTGCAATTGCACAATGGGAAAGCGGAGGTTTTTGACTAGTTGCGGCTACCTATGACGTGATATTCCCGGGAGTAATCGTCTCCAGGTGATCATGGAGCATAGAAACCAAATTATCTTGCTTAGCGGTGTCTAAGTCCTTCCATATCATTTCAAACACGGCGCCAAGTCCCGGGAGTGCTGCTTCCGGTCCGTCTACCGAGCCTTCGATCATATGCCGCAAATCTTCTTCAGATTGACCATGCACTTTATGAATAATCGCCTGGCGTAAGTCAATAGTAACCGACATAAAGTACCTCCTTTTTGAAATATAGTGATATTCACTTCGTTTTAATGTACCCTGTATAGGTGCTGGAAATTCAAGTTTTTGTTCGTGTATGCTATACTGTTTTAGATATAGAAATGCTACGGGAGGTACATAAGACATGGCCAAAAAACAATATGCCATCATTGGCATGGGGCGTTTCGGATCCAGTGTTGCGAGAGCACTCAGCGGTATGGGGTTTGACGTACTTGCGATTGATGCGGACGAGCAGCGGACACAGGAGATTTCAAATATAGTAACACACGCCGTATCTGCAGATTCAACGGATGAAGAAGCGCTACGCGCACTTGGTATTCGCAATTTTGATGTGGTGGTTGTGGCTATTGGTGAGGACATTCAAGCAAGCATTCTTACAACTTTAATCCTGAAGGACCTTGGTGTACCAGCAATTATCGCAAAAGCAAAAAGTGAGCTGCACGGCAAAGTATTAGGGAAAATTGGTGCAGACAAGGTGATTTATCCTGAACGGGATATGGGAATGCGGGTTGCGCATCATTTGGCTTCGCCTAATATATTAGATTATATCGAGCTGTCGCCTGATTATAGTATTTTGGACATGAAGGTATCCGGATCGATGCTCGGGAAAAATCTACAAGAGCTCGATATCCGTGCAAAATATGGCTGTAACGTAATGGCTATTCGCCAAGGTGAAGAGATGAACATCTCCCCTCGCGCGGAGGATCGCTTGATCGATGGGGATACCCTTGTAATCGTTGGGCATAAAGATAACCTGACGAAGCTGGAGATCGCGTATCAGTAGGTGGGGAGATTCTGATGATAAGCGTTATTCCGAGGAAAGTTGGACTTCCGGTCGCTGTTGTCTCCAGATTTTTTTGATTTGAACCGCTTGCTGCGGATAAAATCCCGAGACAAAGGCGAACGCTTACGCTCCTACAGTTCCAAATTTCCTCTCCATAACGTAATCATCAGATTTATAGGGGAGTAGAAGAGAAGAAGAACAAAGATAAAGATAAAAAGCAAAGATATAAGAGCAAGAATAACTGGCAAGGCATAAGAAAGGAAGACTTTATGGAAATCATGTCTCCGCAAAATATGCGGGTTAAAGAGTGGGCCGGGCTGCAGGAGAAAAAGCACCGTGACAAGGCTCGTAAATATATCGTAGAAGGCGTTCATCTGGTACAGGAAGCGCTGCTGGCTGAAGCGGATGTGGAATGCCTTGCTTATGACCTGGACAAGGGAATGCCCGCTGAACTCAAGGGGCATCTTCAGTCCGTTCAGGGCATGGATGTGATCGGCGTAACAGCGGCGATCATCTCGAAATGCAGCAGCACTAATACACCGCAGCCGGTGTTCGCCATCGTGCGGAAGGAACAGCAGGCGGTAGAGGCTATCCTAGCGAAGAAGGATAGTCTGGTGGTTGTCCTGGACGGTGTCCAGGACCCCGGTAATGTCGGCACCATCATCCGCAGCGCGGATGCAGCGGGAGCAGACGGAGTGATCCTCGGCCAAGGCTGTGCCGACCTCTACAATCCGAAGACCATTCGTTCCACGATGGGCTCGATGTTTCATCTCCCGGTGGTGGAGGGAGATTTAAGTGAGATTTTGCCACAGGCCCGGGAACGCGGGGCATTGCTGGTAAGTACTTCGCTGCAGGGAGAAGAATCGTGCTATCAGCATGATTTTCACGGCAGTCAGTGGCTGTTGATTGGCAGTGAGGGCAAAGGCATTTCGCCGGAAACTGCGCGACTCGTGGACAAGAGTATCATCATCCCGATGGCAGGCCGCGCTGAATCACTAAATGCGGCGATGGCCGCGACGATTTTGCTGTTTGAGGGAATGAGACAGCGAGAGGCATAAGCTTCTTCTAAAAAATGAACGGACGATAAAAAACTGCAAGCTCATGATTGAGTTGCAGTTTTTTTGTCGTTTTTAAGAAGCCTGCTCAAACTGGCTATTGTAGAGCTCTGCATAGAATCCGTTCTGAGCCAGCAATTCTGCGTGGCTGCCGCTTTCCAAGATATCGCCGTCCTTCAGGACCAGAATCACATCGGCATTCTTGATCGTTGAGAGCCGGTGTGCGATAACGAAAGAGGTTCTGCCCTCCATAAGCTTATCCATCGCCTGTTGAATCAGCAGCTCTGTACGGGTATCCACTGAGCTTGTAGCTTCATCAAGAATGAGCATTGGCGCATCTTTCAGCATCGCACGAGCGATGGTCAGCTGCTGCTTTTGTCCGGCGGACAGATTAACTTTATCGTTCAGTACGGTGTTGTATCCGTCACTTAAGGATTTAATGAAGCGGTGCAGGCCAACGGACTTGCAAGCCTCTATAAGCTTCTCGTCTGTTATGTTCTGCTGATTGTAAATCAGGTTCTCTTTGATGGTACCCTCAAACAGCCAGGTATCCTGCAGGACCATACAGAACAGATCATGAATGTTCTCTCTCGTAAGGCTGCTGATCGGCGTATCATCGATGTAGATTTCTCCACCCGTTAATTCGTTGAACCGGATGAGCAGATTGACCAGCGTAGTTTTGCCTGCGCCGGTAGGACCAACGATCGCCACTTTTTGTCCAGGTTTTACATCTGTCGAGAAGTTATTGATAATCAGTTTTTCTGAAGTCTCATACGCAAATTGTACTTGGTCAAATTTCACTTTACCTTTAGCAGTTGGCAGTGTGTTCTCTTTGTGGCTCTCGTCTTCCATTTCCTCAGCCTCCAGAAATTCGAACACGCGTCCGCCAGCTGCAGATGCAGCTTGCAGGCTCTGCGCGGCCTGGGCAATCTGGGACAACGGCTGGGTAAAGTAACGTACATACATAATGAAGGCGACGATAACCCCAAATGAAATCGTACCGTTCATGGCGAGTACACCTCCAACGATACAGACGGCAACGAATCCTAGATTACCAATAAAGCCCATCAGGGGTGGCATCAGCCCAGAGAGGAATTGCGCTTTGAAGGCGCTGTTCTTCAGTCCCTGATTTAATTCCTGGAAGGTAGTGCGCATCTGCGCTTCGCCATTATACGCTTTAACTACATTATGTCCTGTGTACACTTCTTCGACATGACCGTTGATTTTACCTAAATACTCCTGCTGGCTAGCAAAATATTTCTGCGATTTCTTCATAATGACCACCATAAGGCCAAAGCCAACGATCGTTGCCACGATAGCGGTAAGGGTCATAATTACATTGGTCTTCAGCATCATGACGATCGAACCGACGAACATAGCTAAGGCGGTTACGACATTACCAATACTCTGATTCATCGATTGCCCGATGGTATCTACATCATTCGTTACCCGGGATAAAATATCACCTGTGGCCGATTTATTATAGTAGGAGATTGGAAGTTTGTTCATTTTATGAGCCAGATCAGTTCTTAATTTCTTCGAGACCTTCTGGGTAATAATCGACATGATCAAGCCTTGCGAGAGTGACAACAACGCACCGACGCCGTAAATTACGACGAGGGTAATGCCAATGGTAGTAATGCCGTCCATATCGATGCTGCCGGCAAGACCAGCTGTAATTTTGTCGGTGATCTCGGAGAGTTTGTCCGGACCGAATAACGTGAGCACCGTTCCAGCTGCCGCGCAGATTAGCGCAATCACAATAACCGGAACATATTTACTGCAGTAGCGGAGCAGCTTGCTCCATGTATTCTGGCCTTTATTTTTAGTTTTCATTATGCAAGCTCCTCCTTTGTAAGCTGAGAATAAGCAATTTCCTGATAGACGTCGCAGGACTGCATTAGTTCGTCATGGGTTCCCATGCCTGCGATTCGTCCGGCTTCCAGCACAATGATCTTGTCGGCATCTTTAATCGTACCAATACGCTGTGCAACGATCAGCATCGTTGAATCATTGGCGTCTTTCTTAAGCTCACTGCGCAGTTTGCGGTCAGTCTTATAGTCAAGCGCGGAGAAAGAATCGTCAAAGATTAATATTTCTGGACGCCGGGCAATCGCTCTGGCAATCGACAGCCGCTGTTTTTGCCCGCCAGACAGATTCGTTCCGCCTTGGGCGATATGGGCATCATAGTTCCCCTCTAGCTTTTCTACAAATTCAGAGGATTGGGAAGTGTACACCGCATCTACAATATCTGAACTGAGGACCTGACCGGATCCGTTCTCACCAAATGCAATATTGGAGGACACTGTTCCGCCAAATAGAACAGCCTTCTGAGAGACATAGCCCATTTTATTCCGCAGCGCTTGCTGGTCGTATTCTCTGACATTGATACCATTTACCAGCACTTCGCCTTCTGTAGCATCATAGAAACGGGGAATGAGGTTAACAAGTGTACTTTTCCCGCAGCCTGTAGATCCGATAAAAGCAACCGTCTCCCCCTGCTTCGCCGTGAAGCTGATGTTCTCCAACACATATTCCTCTGCATCTGGATATTTGAAGCTAACCCCCCTGAATTCAATTTCATCTTCTCGCTTCACAGGGAATTGAGTTACTGATCCATTCTTCAAGCTAGGTACTGTTTCTAGCACTTCATTGATACGCTTAGCCGATACTTGAGCACGGGGCAGTAGAATAAAGATCATAATCAGCATCATAAAGGCCATAACCACTTGCATGGCATAAGATGAGAATACGATCATATCTGAGAACAAGCCCATCTTGGCAGTACCCTCGGCTGCTTGAATGAGCACTGCACCCACCCAATAGATGGAGAGACTGAGTCCACTCATAATCAAAGTAATACTCGGCATCAATACGGTCATTACATTGTTGGCAAATAGGTTGGTACTGGTAAGCTCGTTGTTAGCTACAGCGAACTTCTGTTCTTGATATTCCTCGGCATTATACGCCCGGATGACACGAAGACCGTTAAGATTCTCTCTGGATACACGATTCAGATTATCTGTAAGCAGCTGCAGCTTTTTAAATTTAGGCAGGACGAGCACGATACAGACTGCGACAATAACTACTAGCAATGCGACCGCGGCACCTGTCGTAAGAGTCCACTCCCAGCTTTTGCCTGAAATCTTGAGTATCGCCCACACTGCGAGGATGGGTGCTTTCACAAGTAGCTGTAAGCCGATCACAATCAGCATTTGTACTTGCGTGATGTCATTCGTGGAACGGGTAATTAGACTGGCTGTTGAGAAGTTACTGATCTCCTCCATCGAAAAGGATTGTACCTTATCGAACAATTTGGAACGCAGTCTTGCAGACAAATCGGCTGCTATTCTTGCAGCAATGCCCGCTACAATAACCGAGGTCGCCAGACTGCCAAGAGCACAGAGCAGCATCCAACCGCCTGCGACAAGGATTTCATTCATTTCGCTTCCTGGTGTCTGGATCAGCCGGGTAATATCACTCATGTAGTCAGGCAGTTCTAAATCCAGCCAGACTTGAGCGATAATGAACATGAGACTGATACCGAATAAGAACCATTCTTTGGGTTCCAGATTCTTGAGTAATTTCAACATAAGAATGACTCCTTTGCATTATCGTTGCTATGATCTTAACGGAGAATGATAAACTGAAAGTTAACTTTTGCTATGAAAAGAAAGAAGAGACCGTCCCTCAAGCCATAGAATGACTGCTTGGGATAGTCTCTTATAAAAAATACACATAATCTATGAATTCTTCAATAAAATCTGCACCAGTTTCCCTTTTCCTTTTTTGATACATTGTGAATCCAACACTTTCGTACATCCGTTGAGCAGGGTTTAAATCGTCATTCGTGGTTACAATAATTTTTGTTACATCATTCTGGGTGATTCTATTAACCGCCTCTTGAAGCTGGATTTTACCATAGCCATTGCCTTTATGTTTTGAAGCAATGCAATTATGCCCGATTTCTGCATACTCAGGCATGTTTCTCGGGTCCCACACCACAAATCCGATGGGTTCATCATTTACAGTTGTGATAAAAGCATTTTTATCTGCAATTTGTAAATGGTCAAAGAAAAAGTTGTCAAAATCCTGCCAATCAGAAATAGAGCTTTGTTCATATCTGCGATCAAATGAATACGCATCAGTCAATAATTCAAGGAGAATTCCCCGGTTAAAGCCGCTCAGTTTTTTGAATTGTACACTCATTTACTGGTAACCCCCAATTCTTTATTTACCTTTTTAAAATCGGGGAGCAGCACGGTGAAAGTGGTTCCTTGCATTGGAACACTGTCGCAGGTGACGGTTCCGCCGTGCAGCTCAATGATTTTTCGGACAATCGTAAGCCCCAGGCCATTACCGGCAGTAGAGTGAGAGGTATCTTGCTGATAGAACTTGTCGAAGACCTTGAGAAGTGCACTTGGACTGATGCCTGCTCCATTATCACGGAACGTAATTTCAACCTGATCTTTCATCTGCCTCATAGTAACTTCGATTTCGCCGTGCTCGGGAGTGAATTTAATCGCATTGTCCAATAAATTCAGCCAGACCTGGTTCAGCATCTCTTTATTCCCAGGCACCATATAGTCCTGTACGTTGGCTTTGAAGGAAATATGCTTTTTCGTAAGTTTAGTATGCAGTAGCAGGACACATTGGCGAATTTGTTCTCCGACATTGAAGGGCTGTCGATCAGTTAATATTGCCTGTGCTTCCACTTTGGAGAGGTTCAATACATTGGAGGCCAGTGTAGCCAGACGGGTAGATTCCTCGATAACAATATCCAGATATTCATTCCGTTCATCCTTACTCAGCTCGTCATCCTTCAGGATTTCAGCGAACCCTTTAATCGACACAATCGGAGTACGGAATTCATGGGAGAAATTGTTTACAAAGTCTGTTCGCAGAATTTCAATGCCACCCAGTTCCTCGGCCATCCGGTTAATATTCTCGGAAAGAATCTTGAATTCCGGAGGGTGCTTGAGCTGCAGCCGCATGGAGAAATCGCCTCCGGCCAGCTGGTCAATAGCATCAATAAATGTGCGGATTGATTTCAGCATTCTGCGACTGGTAATTACTGATGTGACGGTGCCGATAATAATGCAGGCAATCAATATAATCAAGGTGAGAATTTTTTTGTCCTGAAGAATCCGCTCATCAAGTAGGCCGAAGGCCAAGGACAAGTAGGTCAGAATGCCGGTGATTAACACTGTAATGAGGAAAATAATGAATACAGCAAGCGAGAAGTAGATTGGCAGACTGATTTTGCTGCTTAGCTTTTTGATCATTTTCTCACCGCCTTGTATCCGAGACCGCGGACGGACACAAGTTCGAATTCCGGATAGTTTTCAAACCGTTTCCGCAAGCGGTTGATATGTACATTAACCGTAGTGTCCGTAGTCTCGCTGTCCATCCCCCAGATTTCGTCCATCAGCTGGATTCGAGTGAAAATGCGCTCCGGATAGGATAAAAGCTTATAAAGGAGAAGGAATTCCTTTTGGGGAAGCATCTGTTTTTCATTGTCTCGAATTACTGTTAACGCATCGAAATCAAGAATGACTTTACCAACAACAAGCTTACGGGCGCTTACAATTTGCGAGCGGCGCAGAAGGGCTTGTATTCTCAACAGCATTTCTTCTGTATCTACAGGTTTGGTCATATAATCGTCGGTTCCGAGGCGGAAGCCTTTTTTCTTATCTTCTGGAAGCTGTTTGGCCGTAGCCATGAGGATAGGGATCATGTTGTTCGCATTCCGTAGCTCCTCGGCAAATTCATAACCATCCATCCCCGGCATCATGATATCGAGAATAATTAGATCAATATGCTGGACTTCAAGAACATCCAGTGCCTGGATTCCATTCTCAGCGGTTAACACTTCATAACCTTCCCGTTTCAGGACAGCGTTCATCAACTTTCTGACATGCTTATCGTCTTCCACAACGAGGATCTTAATCATGGTTTCACTCCAATAGGTTTCGGATTTGACCCTTTTCCCCATAATTCTAATTGATAAAAGTGCTAAAGACAAAGTCTTTAGCAGTTGGGCAAACTAAGTAGTCTCCCGTTCCACCAATGTAAACGAAAGTGGCTGCAGCTCCATATCCCGCTCAAGCAGCACTGGAGCTAGCAGAAGAAAAGCGTTCTCCGCTTGTCCCGCAATCGGATTCAGAATGGTCGTGATTCCAAGAGTTCGCGATAGCTCTGAATTATCAAAACCAACGATGGCGAGATCCCCGGGCACGTCCAATTTCTGCCTGCGTGCTTCGTTGAGAATACCCGCTGCCACCATATCATTGGAGCACAGAATCGCATCTGGCCGGCCTGTTTCATCCATAAGGGAGCGCAGCAACTGCTCTCCGTCGCGGATACTGTAAATCGTAGAGTAATACCATTTCCCCATAACGGGAAGATTATATTTGGTCATGATTTGCTCATAGGCCAGGCGTCTACTGTGGGTATTAATGCTGCTGGGACGGCCAAAAGCATTGGCGATGCGCTTATACCCTCGCTCTATCAAATGCTCCAAAGCGAGTGTGTATCCATCATATTGGTTCATGGCAACGGACGGTATTTCAGGATGGTCCATACGCTGCCAGGATACGATGGGTCCGTATTTGCAGTAAGAAGAGATAACATTCTGTTCGTTGACGGAGGTCAGGATGAGCAGGGCGTCGACCCGTTTCATTTTGAGATCTTCAAAAGCCTGAAGCTCCTTCTGCTTATCCCCGCCGGTAGTATAAATAATCGTCTGGTATCCGTAACGACCTGAAATTTCGACGAAGCTGTTCATAAAACTCAGAATAAGCTCGTTTAGGTCCATGGTGATCATGCCGATTTGTTGTGTTTGACCTTTGGATAAAGAAATGGCATTCCGGTTAGGAACATAGTCCGTTTCTTTCATGATGGCGAGAATTTTCTCACGAGTCTCCTTGCTAACATGAGGCGATTGGTTCAGGACGCGGGACACCGTGGCTTTGGAAAAGCCCGATAGCTTAGCGATTTCGTCAAGAGTGGACATCGGTTTGTTCTCCTTCGCATGAATAATACTTGACATGTAACGCGTTCCAAGGTTTAGGATTCGAATTAGAGCAGTAATCCTATACTATCACAATAGCAAAGGCGGGAAAAAATATGGAATTGCAATTTCCAAAAGGATTCTTATGGGGCGGTGCTGTAGCAGCCAATCAGCTTGAAGGGGCGTATCAGGAGGATGGTAAAGGATGGTCCACCCAAGATGTTATGCCGAAGGGGATTAAGTCTGCGCCTACAGAGGCTCCTACCGACGATAATATGAAGCTGGTGGGAATCGATTTCTATCACCGATATAAAGAAGATATTAAGCTGTTCGCGGAAATGGGCTTTAAAGTATTCCGGACGTCCATTGCCTGGTCCCGAATTTTTCCAAAAGGGGACGAGCTGGAGCCTAATGAAAAAGGTCTGCAGTTTTACGACGACCTATTCGATGAGTGTCATAAATACGGCATCGAGCCACTGGTGACTATCTCCCATTATGAAACTCCGCTACATCTGGCAAGAGAATATGATGGATGGGTTAACCGTAAGATGGTGGATTTTTACGAGCGCTATGTGAGAACGATATATAATCGTTACAAGAACAAGGTTAAATATTGGCTGACCTTTAACGAGATTAACTCCATTCTTGAGTTCCCATTTATGAGTGGCGGGATCAATACGCCGTTGGAGAAATTGAGCAAGCAGGATCTGTATCAGGCCATTCATCATGAGTTCGTAGCAAGTGCTCTGGCTGTGAAGATCGGACATGAGATTAATCCAAACTTCCAAATCGGGTGTATGGTGCTCAGTATGCCGATTTATCCGCTCACTCCGCATCCGGACGATTTGATCAAGGCAATGCAAAGTGATCACAAAAATATGTTCTTTGCGGATGTTCATGCTAGAGGGTATTACCCTGGCTATATGAAGCGGTTCTTCAAAGAAAATGGGATTCACATTCATTTTGAACCAGGGGACGAAGAGATTCTGAAGCACACTGTGGATTTCATATCGTTCAGTTACTATATGAGCACTTGTGAAACGGCTGATCCAGAGAAACAGATCAGAGGAGAAGGGAATCTGCTGGGTGGGGTGCCTAATCCGTATCTGGAAGCGAGCGAATGGGGCTGGCAGATCGACCCGCAAGGCTTGCGTTATGTTATGAATATGTTCTACGACCGATATCAGAAACCGCTGTTTATCGTGGAAAATGGTCTTGGCGCTGTCGATCAGCTGGTATTAGATGGGAACGGCGAAAAGGTAATAAACGACGACTATCGGATCAATTATTTACGAGATCATCTGGTTCAGGTCGCGGAGGCTATTGCCGACGGAGTGGAAGTCATGGGCTATACAAGCTGGGGCTGCATCGACTTGGTTAGCGCAACGAGCGCCGAACTAAAGAAACGTTATGGCTTCATTTATGTGGACCGTCATGATGATGGTTCAGGTACTCTTGAACGATACCGGAAGAAGTCCTTCCACTGGTACAAAGAAGTGATTGAATCAAATGGACAGAACCTGTTCTAGGATGTCGGTTGACATCATGAATTGAACATGTTAATTTGTAAATAACAATTAATCGGATATCAGGATTGCTACTGCATAGCAGGCAAAACCTAAGTTTCATTTATGATTACGGGGAATTTCTCTCTCGTACATAGATGCGATTTAGGTTTTTTTGCGTTCATTCAATTCCGATTGATTAATTTATCGGTTACCAAAGGGGTGTAGGATAATGAGTTATGAACAGCTGGGTAAAGACATCATTCAATCTGTCGGTGGAGAGAAAAATATTAACAACGTAATTCACTGTGCTACTCGACTAAGATTCACACTTAATGATGAGCAGAAAGTTGATAAAGAAAAGCTGGATAAAATGGAGGGGGTTATTGGAGCAGTTAGCAAAGGGGGACAATTCCAAGTCATTGTGGGTACCCATGTTGCTGATGTCTATAAAGAGATAAGCAAATCCATATCCCCTAGTAGTAATTCTGGCGATAATACGGTTAAGAAACCTATAGGAACCCTGATTTTTGATGTGATTTCTAGAAGCTTCTCGCCTTTAATTGGTGCCTTAGCGGGTGCGGGTATGTTGAAAGCGCTATTAACTGTACTGACTTCGTTAAATGTTTTAGCGGCGGATGGAGAGACTTACAAAGTACTAGCCGGTGCTAGTAATGCTGTGTTTTACTTTCTGCCAATTTTCCTGGGCATTACGTTATCGATTAGACTTGGTGTAAATGCTTATGTAGGGGGCGCTATCGGTGCGGCCTTACTCGAACCTAATATTACGGGATTAGCCAGTGTTGAATCTCCACATTTTCTAGGTATTCCTTTAGTAATGTCGGATTATTCATCGAGCGTTTTTCCGATTTTCATCGCCATCTGTATATATGCTTTATTAGATAAGCAACTAAGAAAATTTATACACAAGGATTTACAATTGTTCTTGGTACCTATGTTATGTTTGATGTTAATTGTTCCTTTAACCATTTTGGTTTTCGGACCGTTTGGAGTGAATGTAGGGAACTTAATCGGAGACGCTATTGTGTTCCTCAGCAGTAAGAGTGGTATTATTACGGGTGCAATTGTGGGGATTTCCTGGACGTACCTGACCGTGCTCGGTTTGCACTGGGGACTCGTTCCGATTATTCTTGAAAACATTGCTAAGGGTGGAGATCCGATCTATGCAATGGCAGGTATGGCTATTTTCGCTCAACTTGGTGTCGCCTTAGGAATTTTCTTGAAAACAAAAGACAAAAAGCTGAAAACATTGGCCGGAAGTACCTTTTTACCTGGCGCGCTCTCAGGCGTAACTGAACCTATTATTTACGGATTGCTGACACGTTACAAACGGACTTTTATTTATGTATCTATTGCCGGTGGTCTAGGTGGAGCGATGTCGGGTCTTGCTGGTGTAAAAATGGAAGTATTCGCATTTGTTAGCGTATTAAGTCTTCCTGCATTCTCACCTTTGGCTATTCAAGCGATCATAGCTCTTGGGACGATTATATTGGCTACGGTGATTACGATGTTCTTTGGCTTTGAAGACAAAAAGAAAGCGAATGCTGTGGAAGAAACATCGAATGGTGTAGAAGAAAAGACGAATACTGAAAAGAGCGAAGTTATTCTCCCACACGCTGTGAAAAGTACAACTATTGTAAGTCCTCTAGCTGGTAACGTAATCCCTTTATCCTCAGTAGATGATGCTGCATTTGCTTCTGAAGCAATGGGCAAGGGGATGGCAATCGAACCCTCAGAAGGTAGGCTGTACTCCCCGGTAAGCGGGGTTGTATCCACTATTTTCAGAACAGGTCATTGTATTGCAGTCGTATCGGATGATGGCGTTGAAGTCCTGATCCATATCGGTATAGAAACCGTGAAGTTAAAAGGTAAATACTTTGATGTGAAAGTGGAAGAAGGAGCAACGGTTAAACAGGGCGACCTACTGATTGAATTTGATCTTGAACAAATAAAAAATGAGGGCTATCAAAGCACAACACCGATCATCATTACCAATACAGCTAACTATAGTGATGTCATTGGCACCAAGAAAGCAGCGATCTCGCCGGGCGAAGATTTGATGACTGTTGTCGTTTGATTTAGTGGCTGACCATAAGAATGAACACGAAATCGATCTCTTAGTCTGAATGCTGAGAGGTCGATTTTTTATGAAAAACATAATAAAAATATAGCTAGTTGCGCATAATGGAAAGGATTGCTAGATGCTTGTCGATTAAATAAGTCCATGGTATGATTTTTATAAATTAATAATTGTGGATTGTTACTGGTCGTGCAGGCAAAACCCGAAGTTAAGCCATTTGTTTAATGGTTACTTTTGGTTTTGCCTTTTTTAATTTTTGGTACAAGGGGTTGCCGTATGCGGATCGAAAAAGTGTTAAACAACAATGTTGTTACTGTCATAGATGATCAAAATTTTGAACTGGTAGTCATGGGAAGAGGACTTGCCTTTAAGAAAAAACAAGGGGACTATCTAGAAGAAGACAAAATTGAAAAAATCTTCACTTTAAGCAATCAAAAGCTTTCAGATAAGCTAAAAACGCTGCTTTCTGAGATTCCAATAGAGCATATGGAGCTTTCAGAAGAGATTATCAATTTCGCCAAGCTGCAACTAGGTAAAATGCTGGATGATAGTATCTACATCAGTCTGACCGATCATATCAGCTTTGCGTTAGAGCGATTCTCAAAAGGAATGAAGATTAAAAACGCCATGCTTTGGGAGATCAAAAAGTTCTATAAGGAAGAATATGAGGTTGGGAAAGCTGCACTTCAAATTATTCATTCAAAGTTTGGCATTATGCTTCCCGAGGATGAGGCTGGACATATTGCTCTCCATCTGGTGAATGCTGAACTGAATGAAGAGATGCCGAATATGGTCAATATTACGAAGATTATGAATGACATCTTAAATATCGTGAAGCATCATTTTAGACTAGAGTATGATGAAGAGTCCCTCGCTTATTATCGGTTTATCACTCACTTGAAATTTTTTGCCCAACGTCTCATCAACGGCACTCCACCGCCAGATAATGAGAATGGCCTATTTAATTTAGTGAAGGAGCAATACAAAGAAGCTTTCGCCAGCGTTGAGAAAATAAAAATCTATATTGATAAAACATACAATCGTGAATTAACAAATGATGAAATGTTGTATCTCACCATACACATTGAAAGAATTACAAACCAAAAAATGGAGTAGAAAACATCCTGATGATCAAGGAAGCCCTTGATTTATTAGGATTTTTTTTAGAGAAAAGTCCTTCTATATTAAATTTTAACTTTGACTTTCGGTGGAATCACGTATAAGATAACTATTATGTTATCTATGATAATCATTATCAATAGAATGATAACAATTATCATAGAATATAACTTCGAGCGTTATATACAGGGGGATAAAGAGAATGCACAAAAGGTTAATTAGTTTATTTATGGTTATTGCTATCATATTGGTAGTATCGGGCTGTGGTACTAACCAAAAGAATAATTCAACATCAAACGCGGGAGCAAATGACAAACCAGCTTCTGAAAACGCAAGTAGTGAATCTACAAGCGGTCCGATCGTATTAAAAGATTCTAAAGGCGAGGTTAAGCTGGATAAGCCTGCGCAAAAGGTTGTAGTTCTGGAGTGGACATTTACGGAAGATATTATTGCGCTCGGAATGCAGCCGGTGGGGAACGCCGATAATGAAAACTACAAGTTATATGTAACTTCTGAAGTACCACTCGATGCAAGCGTAACGGATGTTGGTTCACGCGACGAGCCGGATCTAGAGACCATTGCTTCATTAAAGCCAGATTTGATTATTGCGAATACGGGTGGACACGAAGGAATTTATGATCAATTAAAAGGCATCGCTCCAACACTGATTTTCGGTCTGTATCCGGAAGAAGGACAAGGCAATCAGTATACGTTGATGGAAGATACTTTCAAAACAATTGCAGCGGCTGTAGGTAAAACCGCGGAAGGCGATAAGGTTCTTGCTGACCTGGATGCACATTATGCGGAAGCGAAGGCAAAGCTGGCTGAAGCAGGTAAAGAAGGCTTGAATTACGTGCTGACGCAAGCTTACAGCTATCAGAATGCAGCAACATTGCGTCTCTTTACAGACAACTCACTAGCTGTTCAAACGTTGGATCGAATTGGTCTAAAGAACGACTGGAAACCCGAAAAATTCGAAGCTTACGGATTCACTACATCAACAGTTGAAGCATTGCCGGCTGTTCAGGATACTAACCTGATGTATATCGTTCAGAAGGATGATAATATTTTCACGAAAGAACTGAAGGATAACTCCGTGTGGAACGGTCTTAACTTTATGAAAGAAAATCGTACCTTCGGATTGAGCAGTACTACTTGGGTGTTTGGCGGTCCGATTTCCTCCAAAGTTATCGTGGATGAAGTAGTAAATACATTAACGAAATGAGTGCTTTTATGAATGGGAAGAGCAGCAAAGAAGCCTCAAGTGGAATGACTTGGCGAATCATTGGAATATTTGGGGGCGGCCTTGCCGTCCTCTTTGTTCTGTCCATTCTAAGCCTAGGCTTCGGCGAAGCCAAAATTCCTGCAGCTACGGTATTGGAGGGATTGCTAAATCGCCAGGATGTGATGGAACATAATCTGCTCTGGGATATCCGGATGCCGCGTACGGTAATTGGCCTACTGGCTGGGGCCGCTCTAGCTGCCGCTGGAGCATTATTGCAAACGATAACGAAGAATCCGCTTGCTTCCTCAGATACATTGGGGATTAATGCTGGAGCTTATTTTATGGTTGTCCTAGGTATGGTTACTTTTCCAGCTTTGCAGCATGAGTTCCCATTTTTGCTTGCAGTAGCAGGTGGGCTGCTTGCTGCACTGGCTGCCTATTTGTTGAGTGGTGGTAAGGGGGCCACGCCTGTCCGATTAGCTTTATCAGGTATGATCGTGTCTATGGTTCTCGGCGCGTTTACATCGGCCCTACATATTTTTAACAAGAACGAAACGCAAAATCTATTTTTATGGGGCTCAGGCTCACTGATTCAGCTAGATTGGGACGGTGTTAAGTATGCCTGGCCTTTTGTTATTCCATTGCTAATAGCAGCTATGCTCGCAGGTAGGCAGTTTGATGCGTTGGAGCTTGATGAGTCCACTGCTCGTTCACTCGGGCAACGTGTTGGATTGGCACGGGGGTTAGGTCTAGGTTTATCTGTATTGTTGGCTGCAGTCGTGGTCAGCGTGGTCGGTCCGATTGGATTTGTTGGTCTGGTGGCTCCTCATCTGGTTCGGCTTAGCGGTATTCGAAAGCATCACCTGCTCATTCCTGCAAGTGCGCTGTGGGGAGCACTGCTCATTACGGCAGCGGATACGCTTGCGCGTATGGTTCGTAGCAGTGTAGGTGAGATGCCAGTTGGGGCGGTTATGGCGATTATTGGAGCGCCTTGGCTCATATGGCTGGTGCTCACCAAGATGAAAAATATATCGGGTTCAGGCTCAGGTCAGTCATCTATGAATATAGGTGGAACTGCGCTTCGGATGCGCTTTGTTCCGGCGGTGATAACTATGACCGTACTGCTCGTTGCGGTTATCCTTGTGAGTTTGTCACTTGGGGGAACGAGAATACCGATTAGCGAGCTACTGAGCAGTCTTATCCACAGCGGAGATGGATCTTATTCCGTCCTGCTGAATTTACGGCTTCCGCGTACACTCGTTGCGGCTGGAGGCGGTATCGCGCTTGCCATTAGCGGTGTCTTGATTCAAAGCGCTGTCCGAAATCCGCTGGCTGACGCCTCCATTATTGGTGTGACCTCGGGTGCTGGATTGGGGGCGTTAACCGTAATGGTCGTTTTTCCGGCATTGACGGTATTAGCAGTCCCTATTGCAGCAATTGCGGGTGGTGCTTTGGCTGCAGCCTTTGTGTTTGTTCTGGCATGGCGTAGAGCCTTGAATCCATCGGTCCTTATTCTACTTGGAATTGCAGTATCGGCAATTGCTTCTGCGGGAATACAGGTCATGATCGTCAAGGGCAGTTTATGGAGCAGCAGCTCCTTAATTTGGTTAACGGGTTCGACTTACGGACGAAACTGGAATCAATTTAATAGCTTGTTTATCTTCCTGATAGTACTCGTTCCTTTTGCTTATTATTTGGGACGTAGATTCGATTTACTAGCATTTGGCGATGAGAGTTCAACAGGTCTGGGCCTGCCCGTTCGCGGAACTCGGCTTTGGGCGATGATTATCGGTGTGATGCTTGCAGCGGGAGCCGTTGCAAGTGTAGGAACCATTGGGTTTCTCGGACTTATGGCGCCGCATGCTGTACGGATGATGATTGGGCATCACACAAGACGATCTATTGTTCTGTCAGGATTACTTGGCGGATTGATGCTCGTGATTGCAGATACGCTAGGTAGAACCATTATGGCGCCGAAAGAAATTCCATCGGGTCTTATAATAATGTTGATCGGAGCTCCGTATTTCCTATTTTTAATGTATCGGTCGCAAGTCAGAAAGGTGTAACCCTTGGAGAGAGTGTGGTAATACCACTCTCTCTCCTTTTTTTTCTCCGGGTGCTTAGCTCTTCTTTTATCAAGGTTTGATTGAAGTTTAGATTATTTTTTTGTAACCTATAAATCATGAAACTTTTATATACTTAGAAGCGTCAGATGAGTAGGTAAAAAATGTATTCGTCATTCCAGGAGGGTGAGTCTGTGAAGAAGTTATGGATTTCAATTTTAGTAGTTTTAGTAGTCTTTCCGATGATGTTTCAATCCTCTGTAAAGGCTGCAACTCCGATCAGTATTATTATTGACGGGGTTCGATTGTCTACAGATCAAGCACCGGTGATGGTGAATGGGCGGACGATGGTGCCGTTGCGGGCTATTTTTGAAGCCTTTAATGCCACCATCAAGTGGAATCAAAAAGCACAAACTGTAACTGCAACTAAAGATGATACAACGATTATGTTAAAGATTGGCTCAAAGACCGCCACTATTAACAATAAGGCTGTAACTCTAGACGTGCCTGGTTTGAATCTGAAGGGGAGAACGATGGTCCCAACAAGGTTCGTCAGTGAAGCACTGGGCCATGAAGTAGGATGGAACCCCAAGACGCAAGTTGTAACTATAACGACTTCAGCCTCTAACGTTGGAAATGCAGGCCCAGTATCCAACGTAGTAGCGCAGGATGTGAGTGATTTCGGTGATGGTCGTGATCTTCAGGTTAGTTTCACTCGAGCGGCAAATGAGTCACTAGTGGATCATTACCGTGTTTTGATTGTGAAATCAGGGAATATTCTCAACTTGTCGTCCGCACAAACGATAACCTCTTACAATTATTCTACTGTATTACCAACAGGTACTAATCCTTCGATTAAATTGACTTCTGCTTCGAGGACTGTTGATGGTGATTCAATTAAGAGTAATCAAGCGTATGTGGCTTATGTCTTGACGGTTGGCAAAGGAAGTAATACCAGTGCACTTTCTAGTGGATCCTCCACTATGACACTAGTGAATAAGACTGTAGCGGCATTAAATAATGTACAAGTAAATGATATAAGCGATTATGGAGATGGAAGAGATTTATCGGTCAGCTTCAATAAGCTGTCAGATGAGTCGAAGGTAAGTTCTTATCGGATATTTGTTGTCAAAGCTACTAATTATTCGAATTTTAATTTAGCTACAGCAAATAATGTGACCACTGCTAATTACACGTTAGTCAGCAAGACGGGAAATAATATCACGCAAATTTTATCTTCAGGAGCCAGAGATGTGGACGGAGCTCTTGTTAAAACTGGCGTCAGCTACAGAGTGTTTGTCATGGCGATTGATAACAGTAATACAGCTAATAATGTATTGTCTTCTGTTTCCTCTGCAATAACGCTGTCCAATATAGGTGTCTCTAACTTAACTGTCAGCGACGTTAGCAACTATAATGATGGCCGAGATTTAAGGGTGTCATTTACTCATGCGACGGACGAAACCAATATTAGCCAGTATCGTATCCTGGTAGTTCCGACGTCCTATTACAGTACCTTTAGTTTAGCTGAAGCAAATAATGTATCAATTGCCAACTATACAGCGGCTAGTACAAATGGTACTTCCACCAGCCTAACATTGAGCTCGTCAGCCAGAGATGTACGTGGAGCTTTGATAAAGAATGGAGTCAGCTATAAAGTATATATCTTATCTATTGGAAGCGGAAGTAATTCAGGAGGGAATGTTCTTTCGAATGCTTCATCGGTAATTACATTAATTTATGATTCCAGTGTGAGTACAGTCTTTAACTTGAGTGTTAGCGACGTTTATGATTATGGAGATGGCCGAGATTTGAGAGTGTCATTTACTCATGCTTCGGATGAAACATACGTCAGTCAGTACCGAATTATGGTAGTTCCGACTTCATTTTATGGCAGTTTTGATTTATATGCAGCTAATAATGTATCAAGTGGCAACTATACAGCGGTTAGCACAAGTGGGGCTTCTACCAATCAGGTCTTGTATTCGTCAACTAGAGATGTTCTTGGTGATCTGATAAAGAGTGGGAGTAGCTATAGAGTGTATGTGTTATCTGTTGGAAGTGGAAATTATCGGGATTCTAATGAGCTATCTTCCGCTTCATCTATAGTTACACTGTTTAATAATACCAGCTTGAAGGCTGTTACAAACTTAAATGTTAGCGATGATAATGACTATGGTGATGGCCGAGATTTGAAGGTGAGCTTTAATCACGCCACAGATGAAACGTACATTAACCAATACCGAATTATGGTGGTACCAACGTTATATTACAGCAGCTTTAGCCTGTCCGATGCGAATAATGTATCCAGTTCTAACTATACAACGGTAAGTACTTCAGGCAACAGCACCAGTCAAGTATTAGATTCCTCCGCCAGAGATGTTCGTGGTGACGTGATAAAGGCTGGAGTGAGTTATAAAGTGTATGTGTTAACTGTGGGTAGTAATAATTATTCAGGTTCCAATGCATTGTCCTTGGAGTCTTCGATGATTACTTTGTTGGCAAACAAGACTCCAGTGGTCTCTGTAACCAATGTAACGTATAAAGAGGACAATGGTAGAATTCTGATCAGTTTCGTAAAATCAGCCAATGAGTCCAACATTTCAGAATACCGTGTATATGTGGTTCCGTCCAAACAAGGCTTTGGTACGGCGGATGCTCTTGCGGTGAATTCCTCTTATTATTCGTCGGTAGCCCCTAACGGAACGAACCTTTCAATATACACTGCGACAAGGGATGTTAACGGTGTTGCAATTGTTAAAGGTATCAAATATAAGGTGTATGTTCTTGCTGTAGCCAATAATAGCGGTGTACAGAATGGCGGTCTTTCAAATTCAACAGAAGAGTTTGAAATATAACCGAAATAAAGTTAATGTAAACATTTCAAGTTGACACCCTGTGTGATTTATCATATTATAATCCGTGTTGTTATAAGTAAATAAACCAAACTCTATCCAGTGGATGGAGTGGCGGAATTTTGTCAAAGATGTATTCTTTGGTTTCAGTCGCCCCTTGTCATTTCGATGACAAGGGGCTTTATTATGTGATTTGGACGGTTCAATAGGACAGTTCAACAGAAAGGAAAGAAGATTACGATGAATATGAAGTTACTCAAATATGCTTTACTAGTATTTATAGGAGCATGTAGTTATGGATCGCTGTCTACGATCGTCAAGCTTGGAATGAACGATGGATTTAGAATGCAGCAACTGGTCGGGTCGCAATACTTTTTTGGATGGTGCATGCTGCTCTTGTTAGTTGTTTTATTTTCCCGAAAAAAACTCGGGTTAAAGGTGGGTGCTTCGTTATTAGGCGCGGGGATTACCATTAGTATGACGGGTATTTTCTATGGTTTTGCCGTTGAACAATTACCTGCTTCGATTGCGATTGTTCTCTTATTCCAATTTACTTGGATTGGTGTGATTCTGGAGGCTGTTGTAGATAGAAAATGGCCTAGTCGAGAGAAAGTAATTTCGATGGTTATCCTTCTGATAGGAACAATATTAGCTGGGGGGATTCTAGAACCTAGTGTAGGCGAAATGACTACGAATGGTATTGTTTTCGGTTTGATGTCTGCGGTGTCGTTTGCCTTTTATATTTTTGTCAGTGGGAGAGTGGCTACGCAGGTACCTGCTGTGAATAAAAGCTTGTATATGACTACAAGTGCAATGATTATTATTATGGTTGTTTTTTCGCCTTCCTTTATTTATGACGGAGCACTTACAGATGGACTTTGGAAGTATGGTCTTCCTTTAGGGTTGCTTGGTATAGTTATTCCTGTGCTTTTCTTTTCTATTGGTGTTCCGAAACTGGGATCAGGTCTGGGAACGATTCTTGGTGCGGCGGAGTTGCCGGCAGCTGTTGTAGCCTCCGTGTTAGTCCTGCAAGAAGACGTGTCTTTGCTTCGGTGGGTTGGAATTTTCGTAGTTCTGATCGGAATCGCGGCACCTCAAATCATACCGATGCGAACAGGGGAAAAGTCACCTAAACCATCCTCCAAACCATCACTCCGTAAGGTGGAACTTTAAACTGTATACTAACATCGATGGTATGATCAGGTCCTTATAGGATGAGATCATCAATCGGTGTTTTTTTTTGCGAAAAAAGATTGGTGTTAATTTTTCTGGTATAGCGAATCATTGTCTATTATATAGTGGTGCTATTCTATTTAATGGAGATGACCACTGATGAACAGAAATGACTATGACTATTTTAAGTCTTTGCACGATCAAGAGAATCCGCTAGTGCTATATAACTGCTGGGATGTAGCTTCGGCTAAAGCGATAGAAAAAGCCGGTTCAAAGGCTATAGCCACAAGCAGCTTCGCTATGGCGGATGCATGGGGGTATTCGGATGGTGAACAGCTCTCATTTGAGCAGCTACTGTGGGCTGTTACGAGAATAGCAGAACATGTATCTGTGCCATTGACGGTAGATATTGAGGGTGGGTATGCTGTAGATGTAGAGTCCTTAGCCAATAACATAGAACAATTATTCCAATTAGATATATGTGGGATCAATTTCGAGGATCAAAAGGTGAATCATCCGAATGATGAATTATGGGCAATCGAGGAACAAAGTCATCGTATTCGAACTATACAGCAAGTGGCAGCCAAACTTCAAAAGAATGTGTTTATTAACGCCAGAACCGATCTCTTTTTCAAAAACGGGGAGCATTCTTTGGATTTAGTGAATGAAGCAATAGATCGTACCTGTGCTTACGCTGCTGCTGGAGCGGATGGGATTTTTATACCGGGACTCACCGATCGAAACTTGATTGAATATTTTGTGCAGCAGTCACTACTGCCTGTAAATGTTATGGTAATGGATGGTATGATTTCAAATGTTGAATTGGAAGAGCTTGGCGTAAAAAGAATTAGCTATGGACCGTATAGTTACTTTCAAGCACAGCATAATCTTCAAGAAGATGCTCGAGCTATTCTGCAGATACCTGCACATTATTCAGAAATGAGCTAACAACACTATGATCACTAATAAACAGCAAATCGATAAATATTATGAGATGTTAGTCGAAAAAAACTCCAATTATGAAGGTGTATTTTTTGTTGGCGTAAAAACAACAGGTATTATGTGCAGGCCAACTTGCCCCGCTAAAAAGCCTTATAAAGAAAATTGCGAGTTTTTCGCAACAGCCAAAGAAGCTTTGTTAGCTTCATATAGACCGTGTAAAAGATGCCAGCCTTTGTCCAATCCCACGAAAATGTCCTTAGAAGTAAAGCTTCTTGTTGAAGCTATTGAGCGTAATCGGGAAAGAAAATGGACCGATAAAGATTTTGATGAGCTGTCGATAAGTGCAAATACAGCGCGCCGGCAATTTAAGAAGCAATTTGGGATGACCTTTATTGAATATGCACGTTCCAGACGTTTAGGGCTGGCATTCAAACATATCAGGAATGGGGATTCTATCATAAACGTACAACTGGACAGCGGGTATGATTCGAGTAATGGGTTTAGGGATGCTTTTTCAAGAACGATGGGAACGGTCCCGAATCACTCTAAGCAGATTAAAGTGCTGTACTGTACCTGGATAGAAACGATATTAGGGTCTATGCTTGCGATCTCAGATGAAGAGTGCCTTTTACTGCTGGAATTTGTGGATCGAAAGGGACTTGAGAACGAAATTAAGAAATTACGTACTCGCTTGAATGCAACTGTTTTGCCTGAAAAAGTACCGGTGCTTGAGCAAATTGAAGAGGAATTAACTCTTTATTTCGAAGGGCAACTTACGGTGTTTAAATCACCGATTCGCTATTTAGGTTCTGATTTTCAGCAAAAGGTATGGAATGAACTTCGTAGAATTCCTGTAGGCCAGACGGTATCTTACAAGGAGCTTGCAGAGAATATAAACAACCCTTCGGCTTGTCGAGCTGTAGCCAGAGCTAATGGAGCGAATCAATTATCGATCTTGGTTCCGTGTCATCGCGTGATCAATAGTAATGGTGAATTAGGGGGCTACGGCGGCGGCATTGCAAGAAAAGAATGGTTAATCAACCACGAGAACAACGTTAGTTCGAAGGTAGCTTATTAACTAAAAACATACTGAACTCGATGTGTCTGAAAGTCTGGATACGTCGTTTTTTTATGCTTTTACCAGGTTTAAAAGTACTGTTTTAAGCAAAAGAAGGAAAAATTATGAATTCACAACAATATCCAATTGTGTTAGCATAATATATATTTTCATAAGAAAGCGAGCCTTATCTTAGGAGATTGGAGTGAACATCATGCTGAAGGTTCTGATCGTGGATGATGAGCCCTGGGTACTTGAAGGGCTGAGAACGATGATTGAATGGGAAAAATATGGCTTTGAAGTGTGCGCGGAAGCCCATAATGGCTCAGAAGCATTGAGACTTATACAAGAATATAAACCGGAACTGGTCCTAACGGACATTAATATGCCGGTTATTAACGGTCTCGAGCTTATCGCAAAATTGAATGAAGTGATGACAAAGCCTCCGAAGTTTGTGGTATTGACTGGGTATGATGACTTTAAATATGCACGTACGGCATTGCAGCAACGAGTGAATGACTATTTATTAAAACCTATTGATGATGAAGAAATAGAGTCCTTATTAAGCAGGATTACGCCTATGATTCAAAATGAAATCGCTTCCAATGAGGAGCTTGATAAGAAGCAATTCTTTGTCGTAAATAATATCGTCAACCGCCTAATACAAGGCGAGTATAACGAAAATTTAGAGCTTCTAACCCAGAGCACGTTGAAGCTTCAAGCGAATGCAGAATTAATGTGTATTCTTATCGAACCAGCCACATCTTTGAATCCATTTCTTCCACGAACCGTCGACTACTTTCCTCAGGAAAGTACCCATTTCTTTCAAGATCGATCGGGAAGAACAGGGATTATTCTTGAGTCTGCTTATATTGGGAATGAGAGTCTGGACGCTATCGTCAACCAGATTCGTTCGGATTTTGCTGAACAATCACATGAGCCGGTACTCCTGGCGATTAGCACTAGGGGGGTAGGCGTGTGTTCGATTCGAGAAATCTATATGCAGGCGCTTGATGTATGGAAGCGCAAGACACATCAGCAGAAGAAGGGGGTTTTTTATTATTGTGAGCTTAGGGCTCTAAAGAAGAATGAACACCATGAGGATCACTTCAAACTGCTGCTGGATAAGGTCCTGGCAAACGATATAGAACAGATACAGCCATGTGTAAAAGAAACGTTTGCTTTTTTCGTAGAGAATCTATTGACGATTGAAATCGTGCAAGCCCAAGTGGCTCATTTAGAGCTTACAATTTGTACTCTTATAGCCCAAATGAATGGTACTCCAGATACGATGATGATAAAGATTCAGCAAGAATATGGAAATTTAGGGGGATTAAATGATTATTTTGCATTAAGCCGCTATGTTCAAAGTCTATCTATGCTGGCGACGGTCTATTTATCTGAATTAGAGCAGCAGAATGAACAAAATACGATTTACAAGGTGATTCAGTATGTGAATCGTGAATTTCGGAATAAATTGAAGCTTCAGGATTTAGCGCGGCAATTTCATATCAATTCTACCTATTTGGGACAGCTTTTCAGGAAACAAACGGGTCAGGGCTTTAGTGAATATTTAAATGCCAAAAGGATTGAGGAAGCCAAAAGTCTGCTTAAGCGAACGCAGCTGAAAATATCGGATATTGCGGTGCAGGTGGGATTTTCAAATACAGACTATTTTATAGACAAGTTCAAGCTGATTGTAGGGGTAGTCCCATCCGTCTATAAAAATGAAAATAAAAACCAATAGCTCTAGGGGAAGCAAGGTGTTTCGTATGGAGAGAAAAAAATTCAGATTTAGAAAAGCAGTCAATGACATTCCACTGAACTATAAATTTTCCCTCATTTATATTATAGGTGTGCTTCTCCCTATCATTATTATCAACCTTGTTTTTTTGGATCGGATTTCCGATTTGATCAAATCCAGAGAACAGCAAAACTTAGAAATCTCTTTAGAGAGGGCCAGAAAGGATATTCAAGATTTCATTGAGGGTGGAGTAGCAGTTAGTTATACGCTGTCCTCCGATAAGAATCTGTATGAATTGCTAGAGCGGAGGTATGGGAACATGATTGAATTTTATGACACCTTCGACGAACAGCTTCGAGATCGGATGAACAGTTATATGCCAGTTAACAATCAGCTTGAACGAATTACTGTATTTACGAATAATGACTCCATTGTTTCCGGGAGTAACTATCAGGTCATCACGGACAAGGTAAGGGAGAGTGAGTGGTATAAGCAGTTCAGTGCTGCGAATAAACATATGTTTCTTGCTGCTTATCAAATGAGCACAGCGCCTAATGTGGCTTCTAATGCCCCATATTTAAGTGTAATTGAGCGAATGGATGTATACAGCTCACTAAATACCTATGAGAAGCTGCTTAGAATTGACCTGGATCTCAGTAAAATATATGACATTATAATTAGAGAAAAGGATTATTTGAGTCTTTACTTGGTTAACGGGCAGGATGAAATCATTATGTCTGCTCAGAGCGGTTATCAGAGAGGTACGAAGGATCCTTATCCTGTATTCGAGCTTCAGGATGATGAGCGCAAGGAAGACATACATATTGTACCCGTTGGCGGGGCTAGTTATATAAAAAGCTGGCGAATTATAGGGGTTACGCAAGGGGAGCGTATTGCTCAGGCGATTCTGGAGATTCGGATTTATGCAGGTATTTTGGCTTCCATTGTCACCTTGCTCACAACCGCCTTTTTATATGTGATGTTAAGATCCTACAATTATCGGGTGAAACGGTTGTCTAGGCATATGCAGAAAGTAACGAATGAGAAATTCGATCTTATTCAAATCGATGAAGGACAAGATGAGATTGGTGACTTGATTCATAACTTTAATAGAATGACCACTAAAATTAATTCTCTAATTAACGATGTATACAAACTGGAGATTCAAAAGAATAACCTGGAGATGGAAAGAGTAAGGGCTGAACTGAATTTTTTGCAAAGTCAGATGAATCCCCATTTTCTCTTCAATACTTTAAATGCCATTTTAGTGGTCTGTACCAAAAATAATTATTCGGACGTTACAGACATCATTAAGAGTTTATCCAAGTTGCTCAGAAGACTACTTAGCTGGAAAGAAGATCTCGTTACATTGGAAGAAGAAATGACGTTCATTGAGATGTATCTGAAAATAGAAAAATTCCGGTTCAGAGATAAATTTGACTATCAATTTGAGATCGATGAGCAGTCGCTGCAATATAAAATTCCAAAGCTAAGCATGCAGCCGTTAGTAGAAAATTCCTGTAAGCATGGTCTGCAGGCCATAGAAGGACTCGGTATCATTAAAGTAAAGACGGAAATCGAGGATAGTCGTTTGCAAGTTACGATTTCAGATAACGGTAAAGGGATCGAACCAAGCCAGCTTAAAGAAATTTTATTTAATGTTCAAAATGAAGAAGCCTCCTCAGGAACGAATATCGGAATCCGCAACGTGTATCGCAGACTGGAGCTATATTATGAAGATCAGGTTCGCTTTGAAATCAGCAGTGTCCCAAATGAAGGGACCGTTGTCACGTTTGGTATTCCGCTAAAGCTCCTGGAACGAAAAAATAGCTAGAAGGTGAGGGAGCCTATGAAATACAAAGTATTGTTGATCGATGATGAGCCTAGTGCTCTTGAGGGGATGCAGCTATGGATAGACTGGCAGGCGCTTGGCTTTGAAGTATGTGGAACCTCCAGTAATGGCAAAGAGGGCTTACAGTTAATAAGGCAGCTACTGCCGGATCTTGTCATTACAGATGTAAATATGCCGCTAATGAATGGTCTGGAAATGGTTTCCGCCTGGCAGCAAGAGGAGACTAAACCGATTAAGTTTGCCATACTAAGCGGTTATAGTGAGTTTGAATATGCTAAGACAGCTATACGTTATGGCATTAACCATTATCTGATGAAGCCGCTATTCGAAGAAGAGGCTTCAGAAGAATTGAAGGAGATATATCGGGAATTAGAACAGGAAACTCAGAAGCGAAGCTTAAATCAAATGGCAAACTCAGAGGAAGTTGTCGCTCTTCTTAAGAGCATATTGAATGAGAAGGCAGAAGATAAGTCAGACTTTACAGTACTTACACGTCTATCGGAAGGCAAAAGCCTTTGGAATATTTGTTTACTACAGACAGACCCGACGATGTATACGGAAATCAGAGAGAAAGCAGTAGCTCTCCTAACGAATACGGAATCGATGTTTCTGATCGATCTGGAGGCTTATTGCTTTGGAATCGTATACGGCTATCCTTCGGAGTCAGATGAGGGTGCTGCAATATATCCTGCAGTAGCTCCCTTGCTGAAAGAACACCCCAAGCAAGCCATGTATATTGCAGTAGGGGATAGCGAGGGCTCTTTGCTTCAAATTGCGAATAGCTACCGAACGGCGAAAGAAGCACTAATGTATTATTTTTATAATTCGGATCATTCAGGATTCTTGACCTATAAGGGAACCAAAGATAGTCAGTTCAGCTATCACTATGATCAAATTCAACTGATGGATGACTTAATGAGACCCATTAACACACTGGACATAAAAGGCTTTAAACAAGCTGTGGGCTTGGCCTCTCGCAGTTTTCGTGAGATGCGCATTGCTCCAGAGGTTGTGAAGAAGATCGTTATTCATATTATGTATAAGATCGTTGAGTTTACTTCGAAAGCTAGTGAAGTTCAAGTATCCTCCCTGTTAACTCAAATAACAATCCCCGAAATGCGGGACTCGATGATGAAGTTGAACGATTTAATGCGTAATCTTTTATCATGTGGTGAGGCGAGTATTGATATTCTTATAAGAGAACAAAGCCAAAAATCACAAGGGATTGTACAGGAAATCAACAACTATATTGAAGCGCATTATCACGAAAATCTTACAATTAAAAAGCTGTCGGAGGTATTCTTCCTGCATCCAGTATATCTGGGACAATTATTGATCAAGAAGAATGGCATTCATTTTAATGAGCAGCTGCATGACCTCCGGATTAAGGAATCAGCACGTTTACTTCAACACAATAAGTTGAAAAACAGTGAGATCGCGGAGAAGGTAGGATATTCCAATTACAGTCAGTTTCTCAAACAATTTGAAAAAAAGATGCATATGAGCCCTAATGAATTTAAACATAAGAATACCTAAACTTTTTGGGGGTATACCTTTAGTTCTGGCGTATTAACAGTGGCATCATCACCTCTATAATTTAACTTGTAAGGGCTTACAATATGGTTTCACCAACAAAATATGGAGGTGCTTTATGGGGGGCAAGTTAATATCAAAGTTCAAACTTAGTCTGATTGCTGTGTTATCCCTAAGTTTTGCTCTAGCAGGGTGCGGTGGAAATAACAGCGGTAATGCTGCTAAGGGGGAAAACAAACCGGCAGAAACAACAGCTGCAACTGCAGCTGGAACCGATGACAAGAAGGTAGAGCCTTTTGAAGTTAGTATCTTTCTTGGAGAAGCAGGTCAGCAACCCACACCAGATAACAAAATTTACAAAATGATCAAAGAAAAAACAGGTGCATCATTCAGTTTCGAATTCTTGGCAGGAGATCTTAAACAGAAGCTTGGTGTTATGATTGCCGGTTCGGATTATCCGGATCTAATGAGTTCTAATACCCAACTGACGGCAGCAGGCGCTTTTATTCCTCTTGAGGACTTGATTGAAGAACACGCTCCGAATTTGAAAGCGCATTACGCAGCTTACTGGAACATGATGAAGGATCCAAATGATGGACATATTTATACCCTTCCAAACTATGGTGCGTATAACGGTGAGATGAATACAACCTACTATTCTGGCCCAGCTTTCTGGATTCAGAAGGCTGTACTAAAAGATGCTGGTTATCCAACAATTAAAACTTTGGACGAGTATTTCGATCTTATCGTGAAATATAAAGAGAAAAATCCAACCATTGATGGTCAACCAACAATTGGGTTTGAGATTCATAACAAAGACTGGAGAAACTGGGGATTGTTCAACGCTCCTCAGCATCTGATCGGGCATCCTAATGATGGCGGAGTAGTAGTTAAGGATAACGTAGCAGAAATCTTTGCGGATAAAGACTATGCTAAGCAGTACTATAAAAAGCTTAATGATATGAATGCGTTGGGTATTATTGATAAAGAAGCATTTGTAATGGATTATGACCAATATTTAGCTAAATTGTCTAGCGGAGCCGTACTGGGAATGTTTGATCAGCACTGGAACTTCCAGAAAGCAGAAGATTCACTCAAAACACAAGGGAAAGATATGAGCACTTATGTAGGTTTGCCTCTTGTATATGATACTAACACCAAAGATTATTATCTGGATCGCCCTGCTCTTAACTTGAATAATGGATTCGGGATCACCGTCAATGCTAAGGATCCAGTGAGAATCCTTAAACTTATGGACACATTAATTCAAGAAGATTGGCAAAAAACCCTCACTTGGGGTATTGAAGGCGAAGATTATCAAGTGGAAGCCGGTCGCTTTATAAGAACCCAAGAACAACGGGACAACGCAGTTGATGCAACATGGAAGCTAAGTAACAAAGCAGAAGCTTGGTATGCTACTGCTCCTAAAATGCAAGGGTACTTTGCAGACGGTAACTCAACGGATGCGGCAGCCCAACCAGAAGAATATAAAGCAGGGTTGGAAGCGTATGACAAGGAAGTCCTTGACGCATATGGATTCAACAGCTATGTAGATTTCTTCAGTAAGCCTGGACCGAACCCAGTGGCTTATCCAGCTTGGTCGATAGATCTTGTTGAAAATTCTCCAGCAAAAATTGCTGATACGAAGATGGGAGAAGTTAAAACCAAGTACCTGCCAAAAGCAATCTTGGCTAGCCCTACCGATTTCGATAAAGTTTGGACTGAATTTGTTGGAGAACTTCATAAAGCGGATATTAAAGCTTACGAAGATAGAATCAATGAACAGCTTAAATGGAGATTTGATACTTGGAGTGTTAAATAGTTAGAGCTTGCTTAAAAATCAGAAAGTGGTGGCTTATTAGCCAACCACTTTCTGAAATATATGGATGATGTGGGGAGAAAATATATGGATGAGATTTTAACGGGAAAAAAAGTTAACCGGCATCCTAAAAGAAAAAAGAAGCAACCGATTACTATGACCTTGATTAAGAATCAGAAACAGTTGATTTGGATGTCAGTTCCATTGCTGCTGTATATTGTACTATTTGCGTACGTACCTGTTTGGGGATGGACCATGGCTTTTCAGGATTATAAACCAGCTAAGGCATTTGGCGAACAAACGTGGGTTGGCTTGAAGCACTTCAAGGCAATATTTACGGACGATACCTTTCTAAGGGTATTTAGAAATACATTGGCAATGGGTTTAATTAATTTCATTCTAGGATTTATTACCGCGATAGGATTAGCCTTACTTCTTAATGAAATCAAAAATGTATTTTGGAAAAGAACCGTGCAGACCATATCCTACTTGCCGCACTTTCTCTCTTGGATCATTGTAACAGGGATTGTAGGTGTCTCCCTTTCGGTTGGTAACGACGGGATTATCAACATCTTACTCATGAAATTAAATCTTATTGACTCACCAATCCTTTGGCTCAGTGAAGGAAAATATTTCTGGGGTATTGTGGGTGCTTCAACCGTCTGGAAAGAGGTGGGATGGGGTACAATCATCTACTTGGCTGCTATTGCTTCTATAGATCCAGCTTTATATGAGGCTGCTGAGATCGATGGGGCAAACCGGTACAGAAAAATGTTCAATGTAACATTACCTGGAATTAAACCAACCATTGTAATCCTGATGATCATGTCCATAGGACATGTACTGGATGTCGGATTTGAGGTTCCGTTCTTGTTAGGGAACGGTCTTACTGCAGACTGGTCGGATACGATAGATATATTTGTATTGAAATACGGGATTGGGCAAGGGAATTATTCCTTAGCCACTGCGGGTGGTATATTTAAAACAGTCGTAAGTGTAACGTTGCTGCTATTAGCTAACTGGACCTCGAAGCGGCTAGGGGAAGAGAGGCTGTTATAATCATGGAGAAAACTCAATTATTACCTCATAAATCTCCAAAAAGTAATGGTGGAAGACGCATGAGAAATATAGGTCTTGAACCAGTATTGTTCGGTACCTTTAATGCTGTATTTATGGTATGTATAGTTATAGTTACCTTATATCCATTTCTAAATACTATAGCAGTTTCATTGAATGCGGGGAACGATACGATCCGTGGCGGCATTTATCTATTGCCTAGGGAGTGGACTATACAGAACTACAAAGCCGTTTTTGCCTCAGGTACCATTATTCCTGCTTTTTGGATTTCGGTTGCACGAACAGTGATATCTACGATCCTGAATCTATTTCTAACCACAATGCTTGCTTATACTTTAAGCCGGAAAGAATATGTTTTCCGCAAACCGATTACCATTATTTTCGTCCTTACCATGTATTTTAATGCGGGTCTGATACCAAACTATTTCCTTATTAAGGAGCTTCATCTGCTAAACTCGTTTTGGGTATATGTAATACCGACTATGATAAGTGCATTTAATATGATCGTTATTCGTACTTATATTGGTAGCATACATGAAAGTCTTATGGAATCCGCGAGAATCGACGGTGCCGGGGATTTCAAGATTTTCATGAAAGTAGTCTTCCCTTTATGTAAACCTGTTCTTGCTACCATTGCCCTTTTTGTCGCAGTAGGTGCATGGAACGCATGGTTTGATGCTTTTATCTACACCTCTTCCCGCCAGCACCTCAGCACATTGCAGTATGAATTAATGAAGCTAATACAATCTAGTATGAATGCGAACAGTAGCGCAAGTGTAGCTAACGGGGCAGGGGTAACTGCGGAGTCAGCGGGGTCATTGGTAACTCCAAAGTCCATTCGTGCAGCCGTTACTATCGTTGCTTCGGTTCCGATTCTGCTAGTCTATCCATTCATGCAAAAGTACTTTGTAGTTGGAATGAACGTAGGAAGCGTGAAGGAATAAGCAGCTTACAATCACTATTAAGGAATAGGAAGGTTGTTTGTTAAATTATGACCCAATCTCCAATCACATACACAAATCCAATACTTCCAGGCTTTTATCCAGATCCTAGTATTACACGGGCTGGAGACGACTTCTATTTGGTTTGCAGCTCCTTTGAATATTTCCCTGGGGTACCTATCTTTCACAGCCAGGACTTAATTCATTGGACACAAATTGGTCATGTGCTCAATCGTGAAAGTCAGCTAGATACACGTAAGAGCAAAAGCTCTGGAGGTATATTTGCACCAACTATTCGTTATTATGACGGAACCTTCTATATGATAACGACCGAAATACACGGGAAGGGGAATTTCTATGTTACGGCTACGGACCCAGCGGGTCCGTGGTCAGATCCAATCATTATTCCTTACGGAGGCATTGACCCTTCTCTAATGTTTGATGAGGACGGAAAGGTATATGTAACTACCCAGCAGGGGGCAGAGTATGACTCCCACGCCATTCAATATGAGATTGATATTGCTACGGGCGCAGCTTTAACAGAACCAGTTGTCATCTGGACTGGTGATGGTGGACCTTGGACGGAAGGACCACATTTGTACAAAATTAACGGAATGTACTATATCATGTCTGCTTCAGGCGGTACGGCGAAGGAACATCGTGAGATCATTGGTCGAAGTTCCTCGCCGTATGGGCCATTTGAGCGATTGCCTCATCCGATATTAACGCACAGAGGTACCGACAGTCCTATTCAGTATTTAGGACATGCCGATTTGATTGAAGATCGAAACGGTGATTGGTGGGCCGTATTCCTTGGAGTACGACTAGTAGGTTCTAAATATACAGTGCTAGGAAGAGAGACGTTCCTTGCCCCTGTAACGTGGAATGAAGACGGATGGCCGATGATTGATAATAACGAAGATATCGTAGGACTGGATATGAAGGTTCCGCGTGTACCGGGTCAATCACCAAAGCCTGCGCTAAGCGGAAGGTATGACTTTGATGACCATGAATTGCCGTTGGGATTAGTCTTTCTGCGGAATCCGGCAGAGGAAAGCTGGTCACTAAACCAACGTCCGGGTTTTCTAGCTCTTCGAGGGCAATCGAAAGACCTTAATGAAGTGGGTCAGGTGGCCTTTATAGGAAGAAGACAGCAGCATACTTCAGCAGAATGGAGTACATTACTGGATTTTAACCCTACCGTGGACGGTGAAGAGGCAGGGCTTTGTGCCAGATTGGACGAGGATGCACATTATGAGATTGGCTTGGTGCAAAAAGATGGCCACAGAGTCATTGCAGCACAATTAACTATTGATGGAATAACCCGTGTAGAAGCAGAAGTACCAACTACAGCTGAGCGAATTTATCTGAAAATACAGGCGGAGCTTACCGAATACACCTTATTGTTCTCCTTGGATGGGCAGGAATGGAATAAGCTATCTACAGCGGCAGCATACCCATTATCCCCACAGGCCGTAAAAGGAAATGGATTTACAGGTGTTCTTATCGGTTTATACGCGACAGGTCATGGTAAAGTAGCTGAGGTACCTGCCCACTTTGATTGGTTCGATTATCGGTCATAATGAATAGCGTTTGTTAGGAGGGAAATTGTTGAGACAAGCTAGTGATTTTACAGAGCCTGCACTAAAGACAGTGTTCGCAGAGGATTTCAAGATTGGCGCAGCCGTCAACCCATTAACTATCCAATCACAGAAGCATTTGCTTGCTTATCATTTCAACAGTATTACCGCTGAGAACGAGATGAAATTTGAAAGTCTGCATCCACTTGAGGACACTTATAACTTTAGGGCAGCAGACCAGCTGGTTGCCTTCGCCAGGGAACATCATATGGCGATGCGCGGACATACCTTGATTTGGCACAACCAGACAACGGACTGGCTGTTTGAGGATAAGGGCGGAGGACCTGTAAGCAAAGAGATTCTGCTTGCACGAGTTAAATCACATATTCAGACCGTTGTAGGACGTTATAAGGAAGAAATTTATGCTTGGGATGTTGTAAACGAGGTAATCGCTGATGAGGGAGAAGAACTTCTTCGCCAGTCGAAGTGGCTCGACATTGTGGGCCCAGACTTTATCGCCAAAGCGTTTGAATTCGCGCATGAAGCCGATCCAAAGGCTTTGTTGTTCTACAATGACTATAACGAATCCCATCCATTAAAGCGTGACAAAATCTATAAACTGGTGAAGTCGCTATTGGAACAAGGCGTGCCGATCCATGGCGTCGGATTGCAGGCACACTGGAATTTATACGATTCTAGTCTGGATGATATTCGTACAGCGATCGAAAAATATGCATCCTTAGGACTTCAGCTCCAACTGACAGAGCTGGATGTATCCATGTTCCGTTTCGATGATAGACGAATGGACTTAAAGGCAGTACCTGCTGATCTGCTCGAGCTTCAAGCAGATCGATATGAAGCGATGTTCGCACTGCTGAGAGAATACCGGGACGTGATTAGTTCGGTCACGTTCTGGGGAGCAGCGGATGACTATACCTGGCTGGATGATTTCCCTGTTCGTGGGCGGAAGAACTGGCCGTTCCTATTCGATGAAGGGCATAAGCCTAAGCCAGCTTTCCATCGAATTATCACCTCTGCCACGAAATCATAGAGTGGACAAGCTGCTCAAATAATGAACTGTGAACCCGTCCTTATATCGATTAAGGGCGGGTTATTTATACGTTGATAGATTAGTAGAGTAGATCTCAAAGGGCGGATTAAAGTGAGCGTGACAATTAGAACGATTCTGGAAGATTTAATAGGAGCTATGGAACAGATAGATGGGACTGTGGATACTCTTAAGCCGGGGAATCCAGAAATGGTGATTACAGGGATGGTTACGGCATTTTGCGCTACGCAATATGTTGTGGAACGAACGATTGCTATGAACGCCAATTTGTTGATCACACATGAAGGTGTGTTTTACAGTCATCATGAGACGAGCAAGTGGTTAAAGGATGACCCTGTGTCTCGCGCGAAACGGAGTTTGATTGAGCGTTCTGAACTGGCTATTTTTCGTTATCATGATTATTGGCATCGGCATCAACCGGATGGGATCATGGTGGGCTTGCTACGAGAGCTTGAATGGTCAGCCTATGTGGTTGAGCAGCAATCCACTGCTACAATCCTATCGATTCCAGCTATGACGGTAAGTGAAGCGGCTCTGTATATAAAAAGAAAGCTAGGCATCTCCTATGTACGTGCTGCCGGAGACCTATCCCAGATATGCAGACATGTGGGGATATTAGTAGGTTACAGAGGAGGTGGGACGATGGCTATTCCTCTTTTTAATCAGCACAATCTTGATTTAATTATTGCTGGCGAGGGCCCCGAATGGGAAACTCCAGAATATGTGAGGGATGCTGTCCACCAAGGCAGATTAAAAGCGCTGATTATGTTAGGTCATGCGGAAAGTGAAGCTCCAGGAATGAAATATTTAGCTGAAGTTCTGGCACAGAAATACCCAATGATTCCTACTTATTTTATTGCTGAACAACCGGTCTATCAGCTGGTTTAATTTCGTATAAACCGAAATGAAGAATAAATTTGCATATTATGGAGAAAATGATTGGAAACTAGGTCACTGAGAAAGGAGTGTTTCAATGGAAATTCCTTTGGAGGCTGATGAAGTGTTAAGTCGTATCAAAAAGCTTCAAACCGATGGAAGCTCGATCAGCAAAAAACAAGTGAAGCAAAGCGATCCTGATCTTATGAGAAGTGCGCTGTTCTTTTTTCCGAGCTGGGAGCATGCATTGAAAAACGCCGATCTGTTGTAGCCATATGATTGTATAACGAAGCCGAGTGGTTCAGGGATTGATCTCTGATGGCCGCTCGGCTTTTTTTAGATATATTGAGTAAACAAGAGCAAAAGAAAGAGAAAACGAAGTGTATGCTTAATATGAAATGAAAAGCATGGCTTTCAACATTATTTTGCCCACGGCTCAACTTTACAAGAAACCTTACACGGAGTATGATTCATCACATAACTGACAATTACATAAGAAGTCCGCTTAATTTCCGTTAAGGAAAGCGGGGGAACCAACAACTGGGAACCAGTGTAACAATCGGTACTAGTTATGGGGTGAATCCTGTTCCAGGTGCATAAATGCATCCATGCAGGTAGGGCAACTCTCACTGCCCGAATCCGACAGCTAACCTCGTAAGCGTATGGAGAGAGGATGAATGGCGTATTTGATGATGAATAGCCACAGAGAATCCCTCTGTGGTTTTTTGCTGCGTTAAAAAGCAGATATAGTTGTAGAACCTATCTATGAAAGAGGTGTTAACTTTGCCTATTGCTAAACTGAATGGAACTTCGCTCTATTACGAAATCAATGGAACAGGGACTCCGGTTGTGTTTATCCATGGACATGGATTAACACATAGTATGTTCAAGCCACAATTGGAGTATTTTTCTGATAAATATAAAGTGATTCTGTGTGATTTACGGGGGAATGGCAAATCAGGTGAACTACTGCAGGCCCCAAATGAGATTATTGAAACCCAATGTCTAGATATAATTATGCTATTGAATGATTTGGGTATTCGTGAGGCTGTTTTTGTCGGGAGTGCCTATGGGGGGCTCGTCGTTCAACATATTGCGAAACAATATCCAGAGCGAGTAAAAGCGATTGTTGTCGCGGATAGCTTTTGTAGAAGTCAGGCGTCAACGATAATCGGTAAAATCCAGCTTATGGCTGCTTATTGTAGTTGGTTAATGTATTACGCTCCAAGTGAGCTTGTACTGCCTTCGATTCGTATGATGTACCGGGAACGCTGGAATCTGGCTTATAACGAGATTAGAAGAGGACTTCTCGATAAACGTCCACGGGAATTGTATCGGCAAAGGCTGGCTACGAGCCATGTGGATTACACTAGATGCTTAAAGTCTTTTAAGCGTCCCGCCTTATGTATTGTAGGTGACTTTAGTGAATTTGGAGTTAATTGTATGAAGGATATGGTGTCTCAGCTGCCACATGCTCAGTTAGTGATCATCCCTAACGCATTAGATCCTAGTAATCTGTGTCAGCCGGAGAAATTTAATGCTATACTTCAGCGGTTTTTGGAGAAACAGCAGGAAACTCAGCAGATTAGTTGATCTTAGTGGTAAGTGAGAAATGAGGGGCGTCCCATAGCCGGGGAGTATGTACTGGCTACGGGGCGTTCTTCTGTATGTCTGTATTTTGTACAATGCTGTCTACTGATGTAAGATTAAAGATATTCGAGATTAACTATCTAAAGGAGCTGAGTCATGATGTCTCAAGCCGAAACCATAAAATTGACCTCATTATCTTCAAAAGGGGGCTGCGGCTGCAAAATCGGTCCCGCCGATCTCATGCAGGTTATTCGCAGTCTACCACCAACCGTTCCTAATCCGGATCTACTTGTAGGTCTGGATACCAGTGATGACGCTGGGGTATATCGATTAAGTGATGATCTAGCGTTAGTGCAAACTGTTGATTTTTTCACGCCGATCGTGGACGACCCTTATTCCTTTGGGCAAATTGCAGCAGCTAATGCGTTAAGTGATATTTATGCTATGGGCGGCAAGCCGCTTACAGTGCTTAATATTGTGGCCTTCCCTATTTCTGTTTTGGACAAAAGCATTCTCGGTGACATTTTGCGCGGTGCAGCAGATAAAGTGCAGGAAGCAGGAGCAACGCTTGTGGGCGGACATTCCATCGACGATAAAGAGCCTAAATTTGGATTGGCCGTTACGGGCCTTGTGCATCCGGACAAAGTAAGAACGAATGCAGGTGCGCAGGTAGGAGACAAGCTGATTTTGACTAAACCTATCGGTGTGGGCATCTTAACGACTTCTATTAAAAAGGATCAGCTATCCCCAGAAGAAACTACACGCCTTACGACAGTAATGTCTACATTGAATAAAAAAGCGGCTGAAATCATGGAGCCCTATGATGTACATGCTTGTACAGATGTTACCGGATTCGGGTTGCTTGGACATGCCTCGGAAATGGCAAAAGGGAGTAATCACGGACTGATTATTCGTCAAGGCGATGTACCGATGCTGCCAAGAGTAAGAGAGCTCGCGGAGCAGGGCTTTGTTCCAGGCGGTACTAAAAATAACTTTGCCCATTTGGAGGGCAGTATTCTTTATCCGGAAGAGATGGACCAATTAAGCCGTTATATTCTGTGTGATGCTGTGACTTCCGGTGGACTGCTGATTTCTGTTGCTCCTGAACAAAGTGAGGATTTGCTAAAAGAGTTAGTAGATGCAGGTGTGGAAGCGGCATTGATCGGAGAGGTAACGGAAGAACATCCGGGTCAGATTGTAGTTATAGCTGCGCAATAACGCTGTAGTTCAGCTTAGAGGCGACCTAAGAAGTTAGCCACCAGAGGAGAGAGCGCATTGTTTCAGGATATTACACTGGAAGAACTAAGAGTGTTAAAGAATAAGAAGCAGATCACCGTTATCGACGTTCGATCTCCTTCTGAATATAAAGATTCGACATTGCCAGAGAGCTTGAATATTCCTTTTTTTGACGATGAGGAACGAGCTGAAGTAGGTACATTGTATAAACAGACAAGTGTGCAGGCTGCGAAAGAACGCGGTTTGGAGATTGCTGCGGCGAAGCTACCTTCCTTTGTCAAAGAATTTGCTGCGATTCAAGGGGACAAGGCTGTATTCTGCTGGAGGGGAGGTATGCGCAGCCGTACAACTGCGACCGTACTTTCTTTAATGGATATTCACGCTTACCGATTGATTGGCGGCTATAAAGCTTACCGTAAATGGATACTCGATGAACTGGAGTCCTATGAATTCAAGGCGAAGCCTTATGTCATTCATGGAAATACGGGTACAGGTAAAACAAATCTGCTGCACCGCCTGAAGGCACAGAGCTATCCTGTTTTGGATTTGGAAGGAATGGCAGGTCACCGCGGTTCTATCTTTGGCGAGATCGGACTTCATGCAAACAATCAAAAAACGTTCGATAGTCTCCTTATGGAGGAATTAATTAAGCTTGGGGATGCTCCTTATGTACTGTTTGAAGCGGAGAGCAAAAAGATTGGGAAGGTCGTAATGCCCCCATTCATGGCCGAGCAGAAAGAGATTGGAACACAGATTTGGATTGAGATGCCACTACAAGCCAGAGTGCAGCAAATCCTTGAGGATTATCGACCAGAAGAATATAAAGAACAGTGCATTTCAGCATTTCGAAGTATCAAATCGCGAATTCATATCCCCATTGCGGCGGAAATCGAGCGTTGCTTGCAAGCTGATATGTTCGGAGAGGCTGTTGCGCTGCTGTTAGAATACTACTATGATCCTAAATACGATTATACGTCTACTCAGTATGAAGGTATTGAGAGAGTTACCTTTAAGGTGAACAATTTGGATGAAGCTGAGGCTGCGGTGATCTCTTTTTTAAGTAATCAGAAGGTATAAGCTTTATGTATCGTAAAGTATGAGGGGTTTAGAGGAGGCTCGGATTAACAAATGATCTATTTAGACTATAACGCTACAACACCTGTAGATAAGGAAGTAGCAGAGGTTATGATTCCTTATCTTTATGGTCATTTTGGCAATCCTTCAAGCAGTCATTCTTTGGGACAAGAAGCTAAAGTCGGAATCGAGCGAGCAAGAACACAGGTGGCTAATTTCCTGAATTGTACGCCGGGTGAGGTGCTTTTTACAGGAGGGGGCAGCGAGTCGAATAATACCGTCATCAAGGGCGTGGCCCAAACGTATCGACATAAAGGCAATCACATTATTGTGTCTGCTGTGGAGCATCCTGCGGTAATTAAACCGTGTCAGTATCTGGAGCAGTTGGGCTACACGATTACTTATGTACCTGTTGACGCGTATGGAATGGTGCAGGTAGATGATGTGAAAAATCAGCTTACAGACCAAACTATGCTAGTCTCGATTATGCACTCTAACAACGAAACGGGCACGATTCAGCCGATCAAAGAAATAGCCGAGGTCTGCCATGAACGGGGTGCCCTTATACATACCGATGCTTCGCAGTCCGCTGGAAAAGTAGAGCTTGATGTGGCTGAGTTAGGGGTGGATTTTCTAACGCTGGCAGGCCATAAATTATATGCGCCAAAAGGGATTGGAGCATTGTACATCCGAGAGGGCATTCACATCGAGCCATTAATTCACGGAGCGGGTCATGAGCAGGGGAGACGTGCCGGAACGGAAAACACCCCTTATATTATTGGATTAGGAAAAGCCTGTGAGCTTGCTACGGACTTTGCTTCCAGAGAGCGTGTGAAAGAAGTAGCCGATTATTTCTACGATAGATTGCAGAACGCATTTGGCGACAGAATTCACCTGAATGGTCATAGGGATAAACGATTGCCCAACACGCTTAACGTTAGTTTTCTTGGAGCGGTGGGTCACGAAGTGATTGCTTCGCTGGAAGATGTGGCTGCCTCAACAGGTTCAGCTTGTCATTCTGGAGAAACATTGATTTCACCTGTTCTAAAGGCAATGAATGTCTCAGCATGTATTGGGCAGGGAGCGGTTCGTTTTAGTGTGGGACGATATACGACTAAAGCGGAGATCGATGAGGTTATCGGTAAGCTAAAGAACAGCGGCTTCTAAATCCGAAAGATTAGAAAGCTAATGCATCATTAATTTTCAACAAAAGCATTTGTCACTCCTTTAGTAGAGAGGGCAGATGCTTTTGTTGTATTAGTGATTATACGATAGTAAAGCCAGCACTTGCATAACCAGTGACTGTATTTACAAGGGTAAGACCTGTAGCAGTGGCTGAGAATACCATAAGAAGGCGTGTCTGAGGTGTTACAGTGAAATTGATACCATTCGTAATTCCGCTGACAAAAGTTCCTAGATTAATAGTACCAGTGATAGATGGAAGTGGTACTATTGCGCCTGGAATAGGAGTAAATGTGTTATTTGGTGTGGCCGATTGGTACAATTGCGCTGTTACATTTATCGTAGTACCAAGAAGCGATAAAGCAATGGTATTACTGAAGTAAGCAGCAATAGATGTAATCACTCCTGAACGAGGAACCGACATGGCAAAGTTGATAAGAGGTCCAAGAACAGTACCTGTCAAATCAATATTTCCACCAACAAGAGAAATGCCAGTAGCTGAATTTCCGAAGCCTATGAGGCTTGTTGTTCCAACCAAACCACCTAAAACCGTGGTCATAATAATAGGTCCTCCAGATGCTAGCGGAATGATTGCGCCATCACCGGTTGCCCCAGTAACTCCGGTAACCCCAGTAACTCCTGTAACTCCGGTAACCCCCGTAGCTCCAGCAAGCCCGGCAGTACCCGTAGCCCCCGTCGGGCCAGCAAGCCCGGCAGTACCCGTAGCCCCCGTCGGGCCAACAAGCCCGGCAGTACCTGTAGCGCCCGTCGGTCCAGCAAGTCCGGCAGTACCTGTCGCACCCGTCGCGCCAGCAATTCCAGCAGTACCTGTCGCGCCCGTTGCGCCAGCAATTCCAGCAGTACCTGTCGCGCCCGTTGCGCCAGCCAGCCCCGCAGTACCTGTCGCGCCCGTTGCGCCAGCCAGCCCCGCAGTACCTGTCGCGCCTGTCGCTCCAGTTGCCCCTGCTCCAGGACCTGGAGGCCCCTGTATACCTTGCGCCCCAGTCGCACCCGTCGCGCCTGTCCCGCCAACACCATATTCTCCTTGAGGACCCTGAGGACCCTGCGCCCCTTGAGGTCCTTGCGGACCAGTCGCGCCTGTCGCTCCACCAGCAATTAGTAAATAATCTGACGAACTACCTGGTGTTCCTTTGGGTCCGGCAACAGTTGCTATATAAGTGCTGCCATTAAAGGTTACTACTTGACCCGCTGGATACAATGGGCTTTGTGCCGGATTAAAGACTACAATACCTTGCAGCCCTGCACCAGTGGCTCCTTGAGGACCCTGAGGTCCTTGAGGACCTTGAGTTCCTTGGGGTCCCTGAGGACCTTGTGGCCCCGTCGCACCCTTAATAGGTAAGCCGAGCGCTTGTGAAATAGAAGCTTGAATATGTCTGATTTGAATTACCAACTGATCTTTGCAATGAGAGTCTATTTTCGTGGCGAGGACAAAAGATAATAACTCGGCTAACAGCTGTTGAAGATTAGTACCCACGCTCACGACGGAGAAGGGACTGACCTCAGTAGATACAATTGTTATTTCTACTACAGAAAGAAGCTCCGTTCTAAAAGGGCTGCATATCCTAGCCTCATGCAAGAATTCCATGAGCTCTCTTAACACTCTTTGAAGATTGGAAATATGAAGTGTAGTGGGATTCGTAAGTGCGGGAGGTACCACTGTAGCAAGCTCTGTGACTATTTTTAATAGTGCAGCACACTCTCTTTTTCTAACAGGACTGCTTATTCTTCCTTGTTTGTTTAGGATAGCGTCACCTTTAAATGGTCTATGATAATGATCTGACATGCTTCTGTATCTCCTCCTTGAGCTTCTCCTTTTCATACCTTTAAAAATTGGGAACCTGCCCAATCAGCATATTCAGAGAAGCTGAAGTTGTTACAATAATCGTTCTGAAACTCGCTTTAGATGAATCTCTATCAAAAAAAGCAGGCCACCGCAAATTACCGGTAGCCTGCCTTATTGATAGAGTAGTTAAGTAGTATCGTTATTAATAATTGCTAACCCTTTTTACATTCAAGGGAGACTACGAGAAGCGCTGGCGGAATTCCCGCGGAGTGGTTCCCTCAATGCGGACGAAGCTGGAGCTGAAGTAAGGCGCTTGATTGAAGCCGACCTCCTCGGCGATCCGGGCAATCGTGTAACTGGTCTGCATCAGCAATAGTTTACTCTGCTGAATTCGGTAGTGCAGCAGGTAATCCATAGGTGCACAGCCGTATTCCTTTTTCATGCAACGAGCGATATATACAGGATGAAAGTTCAGGTTCTCCCCTAGCTGCTGTGCTGTGATGCGCTCACGGAAATGACTGCGCAAATAGGAGGCAGCTTGCTCTGCACATATTTTGGAGGGAGAGGGACGCTCATGGCGCAGAGAGGCAGATAATTGCTGGAGAACCTCTTGGAATAGCAGCTGCTGCTGAAATGGAGTATCGCTCAAATGGGAATTAGGCGCTAGTTGATTCAGCTGCGAGAGCAGTTCTTCCATCTTGGACGGTTGCAGTAGAGAGGTATATTGGGGCAGCTGTAAGGTAAAAGTGCGTATATTAAATTCGTCTGAATGAAGAGGATGCTCCACTCTGGTGTGTTCTGTCTCTGGTGCTGTAGCCGTAGCCTCGGAGATATTCCAATCGCCCACTGTCTGAAAATGCAGCCAATAATAAGAGGTGTGTTCCTTGCAGCTGTCCGTACTGAAATGATGGCTATCTGGACGAAGAAGCAGTGCCTGACCTGCACGTACCTGAAAGGTGAGACCTCCTTCATTCATATATAGGCAGCCCTGCTTGACTACAAGTAAGTCAAAAACCTTGATATTGTGGCGGCTCATGTGGTAATGCCCTGGTGAGAAGGTGTGCAATCCACTTACGATATAATAGGGCATTGGCGGGACGGTAAAATTAATAATGTTCATGGAGAGATCTCCTTTTATGAGGTTGAAATAATGAAATTATTGGTTTGAAATCTGTACCATCACCAAAAGTATATCATCTATAATTTAGTCTGACCTAAAGAAAAAATATGCTGTTTCTTAGGTCCAGTATGCATGTTTGGTTTAAGGGGAGGTTTATTTAGTGAAAAAAGAAAGACAGGGCTTTGGACTATGGGTATTGGCTTGGCCTATATTTATAGAGGTGTTTCTTCAGACCCTGCTAGGTACGGTAGATACACTCATGGTCAGCCGTATTTCAGACGATGCAGTCGCCGTAGTCGGCATTTCCAATCAATTGTTCGGTGCGTTGACCACACTTTTTACCACCTTTGCGGGCGGGGCGGGGATCCTGATCGCGCAAAGAATGGGTTCAAAACGTTTCAGCGAAGCGCGTACGATTGCAATTATGGGCGTATCGGTTAGTCTCATTCTTGGTATTGTCGTGAGTATCATCCTGTTCTTCTATGCGGGTCCAATAGCGGGGATTCTAAATATATCGCCTGAGCTATTATCACTGTCCAATATCTATATCTCGTATGTCGGTGGAGGTCTGTTTTTGGTGGGGATGATTGCTTCCCTTGGAACAGCAATTCGTAATACAGGGAACACCAGAGGACCAATGTACACAGGGGTCATCATAAATGTCATTCACATTATTCTGAACTATACTTTTATATTCGGGATGTTCGGTCTGCCACAGCTAGGGCTTGCGGGAATCGCAATCTCAAGTATTATCAGTAGACTGGTCGGTGTGATCATGCTGTATACCATGTTTAGAGGTTCCTTCGAGATTAAGATTAGACTTAGGGACTTCCGTATATTCAACGGTAAGCTATTCAAGGAAATTATAAGGATTGCTTGGCCTCTAGGGATTAATTCTTCCTGCTGGGTGTTCTCTCAGTTGATTGTCTATTCCTTTCTAGCCGCACTGGGGGCTGAAGCGTTAGCCGCACGGACATATCTCAACACCTTAGAGTCCTTTTGCTTCACGTTAGGGTATGCAATCGCGCTGGCTGGACAGATACAGATCGCGCATTTGTTCGGGGCAGGGAAGCTGAAAGAGGCTTATCGTAGTGCATATCGCACGCTGTATATCGGCTTGGCTATTGTATCAGCGAACATGTTACTGCTATTTCTTTTCGGCAGGAATCTACTAGGTTATTTTACTTCCGACTCGCGGATTATTGCGATTGGGATTTCCCTACTGGCCCTAAATCTCCTACTGCAACCTTGCAAAATGCTGAATATGGGCATGGGTAATGCGCTGAACGCCATCGGCGATACCCGTTATACGATGTATACTTCCATCGTGTCTATGTCCATTATTGGAGTGGGATGTTCTTACTGGTTTGGAATCAGCTTAGGCTGGGGGCTCACAGGGATCTACTGCTGTATGATTGCTGATGAATTTGTGCGGGGGATGCTTGTTCTAATGCGCTGGAGAGGGAGGAAAGTTATCCGTCAGGCGGATATCGGTTTGAGTGAAGGGAATGCCTCACTACATGGAGCCGGGAAAAGGAGTACTTCGTTAACTATATGAGCGGGACTCTATAAGCCGACCATGGTGGGCAATGGAGTGTAATGATGTCTTTTTGCACCAATAGTGTCTCTGGGGTCCGATAGTTGCCCAAAAGAGCCGTTTTTTCGAAAATAGCGACTCTGGAGTCCAATAGAAAGTTTGAGAACTGCAAGTAACATTGAGCGACAACAAATATCAAGCATTCCAAGCATAACTGAGCACCCTAAGTGCGCCAAGCACCAATCCCCATCTGCTGCGCAATCGCCCACCGAGCTATGGGTGTTGTGTGATGTTTTTGGAGAGAGGCTACCTATGAGTAAATAATTACTTAAGGGTTAGCCTCTTTTTTGTGCGAGTATAAAATTTAAGTTTGATGGTTCTGAAATTTGATTATTCATTCATATAGAATTTGATTCTATGATATAAATGAGTTAGCCTTTAGAGCATGGGTACCTGTTTTATGAATACATACTACTGAAGGGTTTGAGGAAAATGCCGTTAAAATGGAGAGGCTTGACGATCCTAACACTGCTCTTAATGATGATACTAATATCGGGATGTTCTAATGGTACCGTTCACGTCACGGTGAATAAGAATCAAAGCGTAGATTTAGCAATGAATGTGAAATTGGATTCCCGAACAGAAGCATTGATCAACGATAAAATGGAGAAGAGTCTGACAGACAAATTGAAGGAGGAAGGGATTCAGCTAGAAAAACGACAAGAAGGTAAGTCTACAGTCTATGAAATTCAGAAAAATTATGCTTCATTTGAGGATATAGGTTCAACCTCTATGGGGCTGGATATTGTGGATCTACAGCTCGTTACTAAAAAGAACTTGTTATATACCACGTATGATGTTGAGGCACAGCCTCAATTTAATAGTTATATGGATACCATTATGGATAACATGGGGACATTGAGTTTATCAAAGCCGATTATTCGGGCGGTGCTGAAAAACTTGGCATTTGATTTTAAACTAACGTTGCCAATAGATCTAATTGGTGATAATAATGCAGCTGTTGATGAAGGCAGAACACTTACCTGGAATGTTACCCTGGGGGATACGGAGCCGATCAAAATGCAGCTTTATGTGCCAAATGTATGGAATATAGTGATTGTGTTAATCATCCTAGTGGTGGTGATCATTGCTGCGATTCTATTTTTCGTCAGAAAAAGAAAACACCGTAAAGTAAATCGTGCTTAAGTGGTTCGAGATGTATTGATAGTGAGTGCCGGGAAGCCATGCTGCTTTACCGGCTTTCTTTACTTTATAGCAGGTGTAGAGTTATAATTAGTACCAAGTACTAATATCAGATACTAAATGAAGAGGTGATTGGAATGACAGGTGCAAAAATTACAGCTATCGGAACTTATGTCCCGGAAAAAAGACTGACGAATGCCGATCTTGAGCAGATGGTGGATACTGATAATGAGTGGATTGTGGGGCGGACTGGAATTCGTGAACGCAGAATTAGTCGGCAGGATGAATACACAAGTGATTTATGTGTATCGGCAGTACAGGATCTAATGAAACGTTATGGAAAAAACGTTGAGGATGTGGATATGGTCCTTGTAGCTACTAGTACACCTGATTTTTCCTTTCCCTCAGTAGCTTCTTTGATTCAAGACCGCTTAAATATTCCGCAGACTGCAGGAGCTATAGATTTGAGCGCAGCCTGTGCGGGTTTTGTATATGCACTTCATACAGCTCATAGCTATGTTGCTTCAGGGATGCACCGTAAGGTTCTAGTGATTGGTGCGGATACAATCTCCAAGATTACAGATTATACTGATCGCAGTACATGTATCCTTTTTGGTGATGGGGCCGGTGCAGTGCTTGTGGAGAGTGATAAGCAATCGACGGGATTTTTAGGCTTTCAGCTAGCTAGTGATGGCAGCGGCGCGCATCATGTGTATCGCACGGGTCTAGCCCATACGGTGAATAATATTGAACTGGTAGATACACAGATGCTCGTACAGAACGGACGCGAGGTATTTCGCTGGGCGGTCAGAACCGTTCCTCTCGGTGTACAGCAGCTGCTTGAAAAAGCAGAAGTGGGTCTGGAGCAAGTCGATTGGTTTATTCCACACAGCGCAAATATGAGAATGATTGAGCCGATTTGCGAGCGTATGAACTATCCGATGGAGCAAGTGCTGCATAGTCTTGTGAATTTTGGCAATACTTCTGCCGCAACAATTCCCTTAGCTCTTGATTTGGGCATTCGTGAAGGCAAAGTAAAGAACGGGCACAAGATTCTGATGTATGGCTTTGGTGCGGGGCTGACGCAGGCCGGTCAACTGGTAGAGCTGAACTTGGATGATCAAGCAGGGGAGCCGACTTTATTGTGAGTTGTTCAGGTAAACATAAATAATAAAACTTTGTTAAAGCAACGACCGTTTCTCGGTATTTTTTCGAGGAACGGTCGTTTTTGTTTCATTACTAAAAGTATTTTTGGGCATGTATTATGCATGTATTAGGCTACTTTTGTGATCATATTCGGCTAATGGTATGCATATGTTATTCATTTATTAGGCATCTTTTGGGATTGAGTTGGGCGTTTCGACCCATATCACAGTCTTTGGATGCATCTTTTGAATTTTACAGATATTTAATGCTAGGCAAATAAACCATACCTACAATATACACAGCAGACTCCAGTCTACCCAAAAAAAGTATGGGTTGAATGGGATGAAGAAAGGAGGAGTTATCGAATATATCCGAGATAAGGGGAGCTAGCTCATCTGTTGATGGAGAGTTTTCATGTGATTCAAAACTATAAAATAATGCTTGGGAGAGATGATTTTGTACAGAAAAGGTAGGAAATTTGTTGCATTATTACTGGCACTCACAGTGATTTGTTCTACGATGCCGAATATCACCCCTGTGTTTGCAGCTGAAGAATCTGAGATTCTATCTGTAGATCAACCAACGACTTCTGTACCCACCGGCCGATATGAAGAAGCACAGACGATCCACCTCACAACTGCAACGCAGAATGCTGACATTTACTATACACTCGACGGCACGCTTCCGGATGTTCATAGTTTGAAATATAACGGGTCGATCTCGATCTCCAAAACAACGAATTTGTCAGCCATTGCGATCAAAAGTGGTGTGGCAAGTAAAGGAGTAACCTTCTCTTATATCATCAAGACCAAAGAAAAGCCATTGCTCCAGTTTGTAGCGATGTCAGACGTACATGTGGGCTCACATGCTTCAGCAGATGCACGTTATACCCAATTCTTTAATACGATAGGGTCGATTTTCCCGAACCCGGATGCGATACTCGTCGTTGGCGATATGATTAATGATAATGGGAACGACAAGCCTAATGACCATGTGATGGTTCGGGAAATTTTTGAGCAAAATTTAGCTAGAAAGCAGTGGAATAACACCCAGATCCGAATGGCTATAGGTAACCACGATTCCACCGTTGCTAAAGTCAACGAACATTATCCCACGGACTGGTTCACAAGCCAGCCGAATGGCTATTATGAATCTGAAATCGGTGGCTATCATTTCTTATTTTTAAACGGGAACAACTACAACTCAGATACAGGTCAGCGTAATTGGCTAAAGGGTAGACTTGCAGAACTTACAGCTGATCCGAAGAATCAGAATACCCCCATCTTCGTGAATGTGCACCAACCTATATCGAATACGGTAATGGATGGGCAACAGGCATCGAATCCTAATCTTTATACGGATCTCAAAGACTATCCTCAAGTGATTACCTTCTCCGGACATTCCCATCTGAATATTAGTGATGATCGCTCTATTTACCAGAAGGATTTCACTTCAGTTAACCTTGGCTCCATGTCTTACATTGAATCCGATCGCGGTTACTCCCAAGTGACTAAGAAGGGACTTGAAGGACGTTTTGAATTTCCTGTCAGTCAGGCCGACTTCGTTGAGGTATATGCGGATCGGGTTGAGGTGGATCGGATTGCGTTTAACGCAGATCCTGGAGATATCTACACAGACGGTAAATGGACGGCTGAGCCGCAGCCTCCATTCAACAGTGCGGGTACAGTTGCTGGAGACAAGTGGGTCATTCAGCTAAAAGGCTCGACGAATGAAGCAATTAAGAGCAATTTCAAGTACACTACAGCTAACCGTAATAAGGTTGCTCCTGTATTCAATAGTGAACTCGATATAACGAATCAGGATACGGTACCTTTACTTTCCTTTAAGCAAGCGAAAGATGATCAATCTATGCATCATTATGAAATCAATGTTATCGATAAAAGGTCTGGAGTTAGCAGCAAATCTGTGAATGTATTCTCTGACTATTACTTTTCCCCGGTTCCGAATGCAATGAATATTCCACTCGAAGGACTTGCACCTCAAACTTCATACATTGTTCAAGTGACAGCTGTTGATGCCTACGGGAATCGCTCTGCAACGCTAGAGCAATCGTTCACAGCCGGCAATGAAGCACCTGAACTGACGCCAATTGATCCATCGACCATGTGGAAGGATCTAGTTGTCGATATGAGATTGGATGGTAACCTATCCGATGAAGCTAAAGACGTGACAGGGCTTGCAAGTCTAGCAGGCAATGTAACGTATGTCGATGGTAAATCCAATAAAGCTGCGCTCATTGCAGCGGGTAATAGTAATTATATTGATTTGGGCAAACGTGATGATTTGAAATTCGGAGCAGGAAGCTTCACCGTGTCTTTCTGGCACAAAGGCAATCTTTCCGGGGATCAGACTATCCTTTCCAATAAAAACTGGAATAGTGGCGGTAATCTAGGTTGGTATATTGGACCTGCCTCCACCAATGGTATGACCTTAAATATTAGTGATGGAACGAAAAGAGCGGATATTACAGCATCAAGTGTAGGAACGGAGTGGCATCTCTTTACCATTACAGCGGACAGAACAAACAACTTAGCAAAAGTTTATGTAGATGGGACGGAGAAGGCATCGGGGAGTATTGCCTCGCTTGGTACTCAAAGTGTAGATACAACCTTTAACACGCTGATTGGTGTGGATGGAAACAAAGGAAATGGCGGAGCAACGATTACCATAGATGATCTGAGAATCTGGAAGAGATCGCTCACAGCCACGGAAAACAAAGCATTGTCGGATTCCTATAAGGGTGTTCAGCTCTTTACCTTTGAACAGCTCACCACATTAATTCATGACGCTGCATCCTTCCAAAAGAACAGCGATAAAGTCAGTGGTGTATCTTACCCGAAAGACCAGCTGGACGAGCTTGCGAACCAACTTCAGAAAGCCAGACAACTGACGGCAAGTAATAGCCCAACCGAAATTGACCTTGCTTATGTCGAGCTTCAGTGGGTCTATAAAAAAATACAACAGGCAGCAATATATTCCTTTATTCCTAAGAACGCATTCACTATCAACTCCTTTAGTTCTTATGCGGACAATGAAAATGCCAATGCTGCGAACATCCTAGATAACGATACGGCTACGATTTGGCATTCAAAATGGCAGGAGCCTGTCGCTTCATTTCCACATTGGGTGATAATCGACATGAAGGGCAGTAAGAACTTAACTGGTATTGGGCGCACTAGCCGCTTAAGTCAGACGGCTCTGGAATTTCCAAAGGATTTTGAACTCTACGCCTCGGATCAATTATCGGATTTGACCGATCCGGCGTACCTGAGCAATCCGGCGAATAAAGCGATCGGCATATTCCAGAAAACCTGGAAAGGCACGAGCTATCAAGACTTCAATATTCTGGATAAAGCGATACAAGGTAGATATGTGAAATTTGTTGTCACGAGCACCTATAACCCAACCGCTTTATTCACCAGTATGAGTGAAATCGATTTTACTGGTAGCTCAGTGCTCTCTGCGGATACACTTCTACAGATGTCCTTCGAGAATAATTTGGAGGATCAATCTGTAAATGCTATACCGGCAACACCGGTTAAAGATCCACAGTTCGTGAAAGGTCGCGTCGGACAAGCCTTGAGTATCGATTCCAAGAGCTCAGCGCTGCAATATGTTGATCTTGGCAAGCCAACAAGTCTGCAATTCGGCAAGGACAAGAACTTCTCGTTCGCATTTTGGGTTAAATCGCCTTCTGTCTCAGGAGACCCTGCGATTCTATCCAACAAAAATTGGGATTCCGGTGCAAATGTAGGTTACGCCTTAGCGCTGAAGGGAAGTGCACTCCAATGGAACTTTAATACATCCGGCGAATCGCGTGCAGATGCCCAAATTCCAAATGTTGTAGACGGCACCTGGCATCATATCGCCATATCGCATGATCGTGCTTCAGGGCGAGTTGATTTTTATAAAGATGGTGTTCCTGTAAATGTGACCAAAGTTAATGGCACGAACTATCAGGGTATAGCAAGTACCATGACCATTGCAGGTCGAACGGGTACGCTGGATACAGGATTGTCAACCATGATCGGAAATGATGGTACAGGCAATTACAGCAATGCTCTGCAAGTACAGCTTGATGAGCTTCATATGTATGGAAGAACATTAACCGCGCAGGAAGTTTCTAATATGTATAACAGTGCTCCGCCGCTTGCTTCCATTGAGGATTTTTCAGGTTCATTAAATCTGATCGGAGCTAAGCACACGGTTCAAGGTACGCAATTCCGATATAATCTAGATCTGCGTACACCTGATATGACGACTAAAGTGGACAAAGCTGTCGTTGAGATAGCTTATGATCCAGAACAGTTCGAATTTGTCAGCGCATCTCGTGCAACGAAGACAGACGCTTCGACCCCTGGTATCGTTAGACTAGAACTGCCAGGAGGTAATGTCTATAACATCGAGAATCCGCTGGAGTATGCAAAGTCCAGAATCTCGGAGCTCAAATTCAATACGCTTGGTGCTTCCGGCCAAGGCATCATTGAAGTTAAGCATGCGGATTTCTATACTGGATCAACAAAACTAACGATTAAGGCATTTGATTCGGCGCCTGCCGTTATTCAGATCCATGCTAAAGCTTCCGAAGATCTTAATGCAGATGGTTATGTTACGATAGGTGACCTTGCACTTGCGAAAGGCATTTCGGATGAAGAGCTGGCAGATATGGCAGCCCAAGCCCAATACCAGCCCTATAAACGTGTAGTTGTCATCGGGATTGATGGTGGGGGTGTAGCGGTCTCCAAGGATGCTCCTTATTGGGAGACGCCTAGCTCCAAGAAAGAAAAGGTAGGCGATCGCCTGCAAATTCCAGCCATTCGGAACATTATCGAGCATGGAGCTATTAGCTATACGGCTAAAACTACTTTACCTTCCAGCTCATCCCCAAACTGGGGTTCGATGATTAATGGTGTTGGTTATGAAAAGCATGGTCTATATAATGACGATACCGCAGCCTACACATACAGTGAATCATGGGACTACCCAACGGTATTCAAAAAAATTAGGGAGGCATTGCCTGCTACTAAACAAACGGTATTCTCCACCTGGAGCAACATTGTTCAGGGGCATATTGAACCTTCTGTTGGTGTCGAAGGTTATTCCCTAGGAGATGAAGCTGATGTAGCGGCGTTCACGCAATACGCAGCTAGCGGCAAAGCGAAAGATACCTCGTTAATTTTCTTCCAATTGGATGATATGGATGGGGCGGGCCATGGTGATGGATTCTATACGAAGTCGTATTATGAGCAAATAAAGAAGACGGATAAGAACATCCAGACCATCTATGATGCTTTAAAGAACAATCATTTGTTGGAAGACACGCTCATCCTCATGCTGCCTGACCATGGTGGGGGTAAAGAGAATGCAGACGGAACTTTGGGCATGGCAACAAGTCATGGGCAAGACGAGCCCCTTGCCACCACAATCTTCTTCGCGGCGAATGGTAGAACAGTAGCCACCGAAGACGGGAAGGAAAAATTATTGCAAGGTGGGAATACAAGAGACTTGGCTGCAACAGTTCTAACTGCACTTGGCCTGAACCCATCCATTGGAGATTCTCATGTCATTGACGGTATGTTCATACCTCAAACCGAACAGAAACAATCGGGTGCTGCAGATTTGCGATTCACAAAATTAGTTGATGCTGCTACACAAAAGGTTAACGGTTATGAAGTATCAATCAACAATGAGACTTCAGATGTGACAGCCATCGATTTGAATATAGACTCCAGCAGTCTCATCTTCTCATCGATTGAACCGGCTCAACCTGGCGTTAAGATTATGCGCAAAGAGATGGTTAATGGAATGACAAGAATCATTCTAACCTCAACGAATGGCATTCAAGCTGATGCTCCGATTCTTAAGCTACGAGTATCACCACAAGAAAAGGCTACTGCTGTACAAATTACGCAAGCGATGATTGCAGATGCGAAAGGGCATGAAACGATGCCGAATTTGACCACTGCAACTAAAGAAGTACAGATCTCTCAGGCAACACTAGTAGATCTTCAGGTAAACGGTCAATCGTTGATCGGCTTCACACCGGATCAAATGAACTATGCGATTCGTGTACCGAATAATGTTTCGGTCGCAGAGGTCACTTATAAGGTAGCAGATCCTTTACTAAGCGTTCATGTCATAGGTGGTAAATCTCTGCAAGTAGGCGAGAATATGGTGGAAGTGCATGTCCAAGCTCCAGACGGCAGCTCGAATGTGTATACCATTATCGTCATCCGTGAGTCAGAATCCTTACCTAACCAAATTCTGCTGTCCGATCTACGAATGAATGGGGAAACTCTACCAGCTTTTGCACCTAGTACGTTGAACTATAACGTAACGGTTCCCTATAGTACGTCGGTAACGGATATTACCTATACGGCATACGATCCGACTAGCGTAGTTAAGATTACGGGTAGTGGAGCCCTTGAGGTTGGTAGGAACGTCGTGAAGGTTACCGTGACAGCTCAAGACGGATTACAAAATATTTATACGATCATCATTACGCGTCAGCCTGAAGCGGAGTCTTCAAGCAATGCAGATCTGGTAGATCTTCGCGTTAATGGAACTACGATTCGTGGATTTACCTCTGGGCAATACAACTACGAACTGACTGTACCTTACTCGACAACCGTTACGCGAGTAACCTATACAGCAGCGGATCCTATGGCTACTGTATCGATAACAGGCAGTGGAGATTTACATGTCGGCACTAATATGATCACCGTAACTGTGACAGCTCAAGATGGAACCAGACAGATTTACACTATTGCTGTTATGCGCGAAAATGATACCTCGACAACACCACCAACGGGTGGGGGGAACCCAGGATCAAGCGTTACGCCGCCAGTGGTGGTGAAGCCGGAGCTGCCTGCAGGGGCGGTTGTTATCCCAGATGAACTCTTAACGAAGAGTGCTGAAGGAAACATCATCTTGCAGCTTCAAGCGGATAAGAATCAAGTTATGATTCCGATCGATCAACTCGATCAGATCGGCAATAGAGATCTAGAGATTCAAGTGAATGGGGTTCGTGCCATTATGTCCTCCAAAGTATTGAACGAGCTTCGTAAGCTTCTGCCATCAACTGCGAAGACAGCAACAATACTTTTGAAGATGGAAGCCATTCAATCGAATCAACTTACAATAACTACACCGTATTCACGGGTTAGTGACATCATGGACTTCTCATTAATCATGTCAGATGAGTCTGGTAATAAATATTCACTGAAGCAATTCCCAGTACCCGTGAAGATAACACTACCGATTCTAAATGGAACCAATCCAGCTCTAGCGGGTATTTATCGTATTGAGGAAAATGGCAGCTTTACCTATCTAGGGGGGACGATGAATCCGTCCAAAACCAGTCTTACCGTAGATTTGAATCATTTTAGCCAATACGTTGTTCTTTCGTTCCAAAACAGCTATCGAGATGTACCTGAAAGTCACTGGGCATACAAGACTATTCAGGAACTATCTGCTAAACAAATTGTGAAGGGACAATCTGACTCTATGTTTAACCCATCGGGTTCCATCACAAGAGCAGAATATGCAGCTCTCCTCAGCAGAGCGCTTTCCTTAACTGCGAGTCGTCCGACTTCATTCCAAGATGTAGTCGCTGGATCGTGGTACGAAGAGGCGGTCAATGCAACCTTTGAAGCAGGTATTATTCAAGGCGTATCCGAGGATCGTTTTAACCCGAATCAACAGATTACCCGCGAGGAAATGGCAGCTATGCTGGTAAGAGCCTATGCATATCGTACGGGCGTTAAGCCGGAAGCAAGCTCATTCCATGCGACTAATGACAGCTCTAAAGTTAGTTCTTGGGCAGTAACCTATGTACAAGGTGCGCTAGAAGCTAAGCTTCTGACGGGTCATCAGGATGGTAACTTCCTTCCGCAATCGATGACAACCCGTGCCGAGGCAGCTCAGAGTATTTCAAATCTACTTGCGAAATTCTAAAATGAAATTGTAAGTTCCCTACATGAAAAATCCCCTCAAGTTAGACAGTGCCTTAGACATCTTATCGAGGTCTGAGACGTTGTAAACTTTGAGGGGATTTATTTATGTTATACCTTAAGATTTCAATTGGCTTCCGCAGGACTCGCGCACAATAAGTACAGGCTCCACAACAAATGAACCGCCACCTGACTGATTGTTAATCAAGTCATAGAGCATATGGGCAGCGAGGATACCAAGTCGTTGTTTGTTCTGACGGATGGTAGACAGTCTTGGTGTAGTATATTTGCAGGCTTCGATGTCATCACAGCCGATGATGGCGATATCCTCAGGGACCCGGAGGTCATGTTCTTTTAATGCACGGATGGCTCCTAAAGCCAATAAATCAGAGGCAGCAAAAATGGCCTTTGGTAAACTGCCGCTTTGAATTAATTGTTGCATAGCCGTATACCCGCTGGACTCAAAGAAATCGTCGCCATGTACAAACCAACGCCGGTTCAAAGGGAGACCGAAACTTTCGATAGCTTTGGTATATCCTGCTTCCCGTAGATTGGATATTTCTGAATCCGCGGCACTTCCTATAAAACCAAGCTCCCTATAACCAAGAAGGTAAAAATGCTCTACGACCTTAGAGGATATTTGGAAGTTATCTGACATAACAAAGCCTGACTTCTTCCCTGTTAGTTCGAGATCTACCCCGATACAAGGGATACTGCTCATGTCCAGATCGTGGATCGTTGGCTCCATCTTCTGTCCAGATATAATGACACAGCCATCCACATTAAAATGGACAGCGCGCGCGAAGTAATCTCCGCTGCTAATAAATTTTTCGTTTGAAAAGAAGATGAGATCGTATCCCAGTACACCCATCTGTTTCTTGAAGGAGTTTAATACCTCAACGAAAAAAGGGTGCGTAAATTCTACATTAAGCTCACCCGCGAAAATCACACCGATCAGATTTGATTTTTTGGTTGCAAGTGTCTTGGCGGAGTTGGATGGTGAATATCCAGTTTGCTCGATGATCTCCAGGACTCTTTTCTTGGTCTTTTCCGAAACATCGCTGTAATTATTCATAATTTTCGAAACGGTCGACACAGAAACGCCTGCCATTTCGGCAATCATTTTGATATTCATATGTAGTATAAGCCACCCTCCGCTTAATAGTTGGAATATGGGGGAAAGACTGTAGTAGAGCGGTTATTTATGAGTTTTTTTGAATGGAGTGAAGAGTAAAACAGTTATTTTAAGTCTATTCTTATTGCCGAAACAAGTCAAACGGATATTTTAATACTGAGATATATTTCGAAAAAAATAATGTGAAAAAATTCAAAATTATATCTTTACAAATATGGAAATCTAAGCAACAATAACATTGTCGAAACCGATTTCGATTCTTCGCTTGAATTACGAATATTACGAAATTCGAGGAGTGATGTTTAGGATGAAGAGGAATTTCACGGCAGCATTAGCTGCTATGCTCCTTGTCACCGGGCTGCTATCACCGGTTGGGAGCATGAATGCTTCAGCGGCAGAGCCATTAAAGGGAAACTCACCTGATTCAGCGGCAACGAAAGTGGAAAATGAAACAATCGATGTATTGAAAGCGTTTACGGATGTATCTCCAAGCCATTGGGCTGCAGGTCCATTACAGCGTTGGAGCGCAAATGGGATTATAAGTGGATATGACGATGGGTCGTTTCGACCGGGTAAGGAAGTCACAAAGGCAGAGTTCGCGGCTATTATGAATCGTATATTTAATTATCAGGAGCAATCGGATAAGCTTCCAGCGGATGTGCTGGCTACAGACTGGTATAAGAGTGATATTGCCAAAGGGATTACAGCTGGATATTTAAGCAGTGATAAGAATAACAATATTTATCCTTCACATGCGCTTTCGCGTGCTGAGGCGGCACTATCCTTGGAGAAAGTGTTTCGTTTCAATACGGACAAAAGTAGCACAGCAGCATTCACTGATTTGAACGGAGTCAGTGATGAAACTGCGAAAGCGATAGCAGCCCTATCGAGTGCTGGCTTTATTAAAGGTTATCCTGGAGGTTTGTTTAAGCCTGAGGGCGGAATTACACGTGCAGAGCTTGCTCAGCTTGCTGATCGAATGGTTTCGGGACTCATCTTAAAATCTGGAGAGACTTCGCTTGGAACAGTAAAGGGCAATGTAATCATTAATCATGCCGATGTGGTTCTTAAAGATACTGTCATCCAAGGTAATCTTTATTTAACGGAGGGGATTGCCGAAGGGAATGCGAAGCTTGAAGGTGTAAAGGTAACAGGGACTACGTTTGTACGAGGTGGTGGTGAGCAGAGTATTGGCTTACACAATACTTCACTTGGGCCGCTTCAAGTAGCCAAACCTAACGGTAAGGTTAGAATTTATGCCAGCGGTTCAACAGCTGTGGGTACTGTGCAGCTGCAATCCGGGGCTATCTTGGAAGAGAGTAGCGATCTTACGGGAGCGGGCTTTGGGGATGTTGAGATGAACGTCGTTCCTCATATTATCTCACTTCGAGGGATATTTGCAGCGGTTCGCTCGGCAGACTCAGCAGTCAGCGGTTCTTTGCTAAGAATCTCAGGAACTGTTGCCAGTCTTACGGTGGGCAGCTCAACGCAATTGACTCTGGAGAACAATGCACAGGTGGCCGCGTTAATCCTGACTGCGAGCGCTGGAGGCACAGCGATTCAAGGCAGCGGAAGCGTAACCTCAATAGATAACAAAGCCGATGGAGTAACGATTGGCGGCTCGCCATTAAAGAAAGGAAACACTAGTAAAACGACACTGCCAGTAGCAACTTCAGCCTCAAGCAGTTCTGGTAATGGAGGTCCAACACCAACCAACGATCCGTGGACGCTGGTTTGGGGCGATGAATTCAATGAAGGAAGCATTGATCCTACGAAATGGACCTATGACCTTGGAGATGGTTCGCAATTTAACAATCCAGGTTGGGGCAACAACGAGAAGCAATGGTATACAAGTGATGAGAAGAACGCAAAGGTACAGGATGGTAATCTAGTGATTACTGCGCGTAAAGAAGCAGTAAGTGGCAAGGAGTACACTTCTTCGCGACTTAAAACGAAAGGTCTGTTCAGTAAGAAATATGGGAAGTTTGAGATTCGGGCTAAAGCGCCTACCGGAAAAGGGTACTGGCCGGCGATCTGGATGCTGCCGGAGAACTACGAGTACGGGAATTGGGCTTCCTCTGGCGAGATTGATATTATGGAAGGCTGGGGCAGCCGTCCTAATACGGTAGCGGGTACCATTCACTACGGTGGCGAATGGCCAAACAATGTATATTCCGGCAAAGAGTATGTATTTCCAAAAGACACTTCGATTGAACAGTATCATACTTATTCCATTGAGTGGGAGCCAGGTGAAATTCGCTGGTATGTAGACGGTAATCTGTTTTTGACTAAAAATGACTGGTACAGCATTAGCAACGGGCAGCCTGCGAATAATGCTTATCCAGCACCATTCAATCAGGAGTTTCACCTGCTGTTAAATCTGGCTGTTGGCGGCAACTTTGATGGTGATCCAACACCAGAAACCGTGTTTCCAAAATCAATGCAGGTTGATTATGTCAGAGTCTATGAATTGACAGGCCGTGAGTATCGTGAGCCGGTACCAGTAATGCTGGATAAGGAACCTTACTTGGAAGGCTCAAAGCTAGCACTTCCTGACGGCAACCTTGTCTATAACAACAACTTCACGGAGCAGGTTCCGGGAGATGATGGAATGGGCATACCGAATACTTCACACTGGGTTTTGTTTAAAGAACCAGGAACTGATGCTACTGTCTCCACTGTACCGATTGGGGGAAAAAACTTTGTAAAGGTAAATATCGGTAATGCTGGAGGCAATGCTTATTCCGTTCAACCTCAAGCGATCGTATCTGTTGCTAAAGGCAGATTCTATAAGCTCAGCTTCGATGCTAAAACAGACGTTTCACGTAATATTAGCATTAAATTAACGGGGGGAGAATCACGTGGCTTTGCCGCTTATTCCCCAGCTCTTAAGGCAGAGCTGACTTCCCAGATGACCCATTACGAAACGATGTTTCAAATGAAAGAGAACTCTGATATTGCAGCACGGATAGAGTTCAACATGGGTACTAATGCTTCACCAGTTTGGTTCGGAAATGTTCGTCTCGAAGAGATAGAAAGTATTCCGTTCAATCATGATGGCCCGAAGGCACCGCTTGGCAGCGGCAATCATCTGTACAATGGCACTTTCGATCTTGGTGAGCCGAATCGGATGAGTTATTGGCATGTAGAAACAGCTAATGGTGCAACGGCCACTGCTAAAGTAGATGACAAAGGCAAGCTGAATGTGCAGATTGGCGGCAGCGAAAGTGACGAAGTTCGATTGCTTCAGAAGGGAATTCAGCTCATACAGGGCCAAGATTATGAGCTTACCTTTAATGCTGCAGTATCCTCTGCACGTACTGCCACAGTTCAGCTTCTTGGAAAAGACAGCAGCGTACATGCTCAGCAGTCGGTTAACTTAGCCCAAGGTGAACAAGAAATAAAAGCAGTCTTCACCAACCTTGCAGGTGCAACGGATCATGAGGGACAATTTGTATTACTTCTGAACGGTGCTACCGATACAGTCATCTTGGATAACTTCAAGTTGCTGCGCACGAGCTTTTATTATGATCCATCACTTGTCTACTACCCGCTGGTGAATGGTGAATTCAACACTGAATTTCATGCCTGGGATCGGCTGTTGACGGAGCAGGGCGGACAGAGCACTGCTACTGCTACAGATGGAACAGCGAAGTTTAACATTACGAATACGGGTAGTCAGCCATATTCCGTGATGTTGTTTCAAAATAATTTGAAAGCTGCCAGTGGAGTAGATTATGTGCTGGAGTTTGATGCCAGTTCAACCATTGCCCGAAAAATCGGTGTGAATGTTGAAAATGCGTCTTATCAGGCTTCGTTTACAAAAATTGTAGAGCTCACACCAGCAACGAATCATTACACATTCGAATTCCGTCAAGGCAGTAAGGACACATTGTCTCTTAAATTCCTGCTTGGAAAGGTTGAGGGAATTAGTATTCCTCAAAGCCATGATATTATCATTGATAACGTGAAATTTGAAATCAAAAATGCACCGGCCAAACCGCAGGAATTACTAAGTGATAGCAGCAATAACAGAGTTTCGCAGCCGATTGAGCTAACCTTCATAGATCATGAGGATTGGAGAAAGAAAATCGTTGCAGTGAAGGTTAATGGTATAACTCTTGAAACCGAACAGTACACCATTCAGCCTGGAAAAATTACAATCGATGCGGCAGTATTTCCATCCGAGGGCAGCTATACAATCACTGTAGAAGCTGACCACTACGCAAATGGATATGTGCTTCAGACGGTACTTGCTAACGATAACAATCTAGTCATAAATGGCTCGTTCGGCAGTGGTAAGACAGGGTGGTCTACATGGTCTGGAGAAGGTGGTGTTTCTGCGTTTGATGTGAAGGATGGCGTGGCAGAAATTTTGATTACGTCAGCAGGATGGGAGGCGTGGCATACACAATTTTACCAAGAGGGTATCCCACTGGAAGGCGGAAAAACGTATGAGGTGAGCTTTAAGGCGAAATCAACGGTTCCGCGGCAGATCATCCTAGAATACTCCAATACTTCTGCAGCTTCCGCTCAAGCTAAGTTTGATATTACTGCCGATTGGGCAACGTATGGCGCACAATTTACGGTGTCTAACAGCAATCCGCTGAAGCTGAATTATCTGATCGGCAAATCACTGGGCGCTGATCCTAAGGCTAACAGTACGCCACATACGATTTCTTTTGACGATATTGTGGTCCGGGAGGTACAGGGTGGTCCGCCAGTGACACCACCAAGCGGCACGCTGGATAATGGAACCTTTGATGTGGATTCCAAGGGGTGGAGTCAGTATTTTGATGGAATTGGATCTGCTGCTGTAAAAGATGGGGAATTTGCGATAGACCTGACGGGCACAGGGCAAGCTGCCTACAGCGCACAAGTGGATTACGAAAACCTGAAGCTTGTTCAGGGAAAGATGTACACCTTGAAGTTTAAGGCCCGTTCTACGGTAAACCGTAATATTCAGGTAGCTGTGGAGCATAAAGGCGGGGACTACACCAAATATTTGGAAGCTGAGCTTATAGCTTTGACCCAGAATATGAAAGAATTCAGCTACACATTTACCATGAACGGTGCGACAGACGCAGGGGCTCATCTGGTATTTTTACTAGGGCTTATTGATGGGAACAGTACGGAAACGAATAGTGAAATTAGTGCGGGCAGCACGATTTATTTGGATGATGTAAGCTTAATCGAAAGTTAAACGAAAAAAACGGCAGTGGTTTCCTTTTTACAGGAGCACTGTCGTTTTTTTGTTTTGGAATTAAGATTCTTCTTTAGGGATAAATTCGAAGATCTTACCATTCTCAAAGGATTCTATTAATTTTAGCAACCAGCGGTAGTAATTAATGGATTCGGTAATCTTCTCTTCATCTGTATTTAAGAGCTGCATAAGTTTACTATCGTCACTATACTCTTTTTTCATATCGTTAATTTCTGCAAGTGATTTCGCTAGTGAAATCATATTTCCTTCGACGGCTTTTCTCCATTTAATAGAGAAGTAATCACTGAAGTTCTGATGCCAGTCAGGCACAGTGGTAAACAGGTCTTTGCGAGTCCCTCTCCCCCAAACTTTATCGATCATTTTCAGATCTAGGAGGGTACGGACTCCCGTACTCATGGACGTTTTGCTCATTCCCATTGTTTTGCTAAGCTCGTCCAGTGTCACTGGACCTTGATTGAAATACATATAACCGTATAAATGCCCAATGGATAAAGTGATGCCGTATAGGTCCATATTTTTACCGATAGAGTCTATCACGCGTTCACGGGCCTTACTAATCTTCTCTATTTGTTCGGGTGTTAACCCTTCTAAATCGTTCATGATGTCCCTCCTGAGGAATAGGTCGATAGACTGCTGCAACCTTATACAATGTATTGTAATCAAATCCCCCTCCATAAGTAAAGAAATCATGAAGAAAGGAATTTGGTGTAAAACAGAGTATTCTATACATAAAGTACGTAAAGTTAAAACTGTACACTAAATTTTATCCGTATATGGTGTTTGCATGAATTTTCAATAGTCCGGTACACTACTATAAGTGAACTAAACCCGGATATATTTTCGGGAGAAGGAGGACGGCATGGCTATTATAGAGGTGAAAAAGCTAACCAAAGTATTCGGTCATGATGCGGGAAAGGCGATTCCATTATTAGAGCAAGGGTGGTCGAAGGAAAAGATCGCTCAGGAATTAAAGTTGACGGTCGGAGTCAACAAAGCCGAATTCAGCATTGAAGAAGGAGAAATATTCGTCATTATGGGATTGTCCGGCAGCGGTAAGTCAACGTTGGTTCGTTTGTTGAACCGTTTGATTGAGCCTACAGGGGGACAAGTCCTTTTTAAAGGAAAAGACGTCGTGAAAATGAACCCGGAGGAGCTTCGGCAATTTCGGCGCAAGAACATCGGCATGGTGTTTCAGAAGTTCGCATTGTTTCCACACCGGACGGTATTGGAGAATGCGGAATACGGACTTGAGGTTCAGGGCGTAGATAAAAAGAAGAGAACTGAACGGGCCATGGAGGCATTGCATCTAGTGGGTCTAAAGGGATGGGAGAACCATCGCCCGGATCAACTCAGCGGAGGGATGCAGCAGCGTGTGGGACTAGCAAGAGGACTTGCTAATGACCCAGATATCCTGCTCATGGACGAAGCCTTTAGTGCACTGGATCCGTTGATCCGTAAAGACATGCAGCAGGAGCTGCTGGAATTGCAGTCCAGAGTGAAGAAGACGATTGTGTTCATCACTCATGATCTAGACGAAGCCCTGCGGATTGGTGATCGGATTGCATTGATGAAAGACGGTGTTATCGTGCAGATTGGTACACCGGAAGAGATTCTCATTCAACCTGCCAATAAATATGTAGAGCGGTTCGTGGAGGATGTGGACTTGTCCAAGGTGCTAACAGCAGCTCATGTGATGCGGCAACCGGAAACGGTTAGACCTGAGCGTGGACCTCGGGTAGCACTTCAATTAATGCGTGATAGCGGAATATTCAGCTTGTATGTGGTAGACAAAGAAAACAAGCTCTTGGGTGTTATTACAGCTGAGGACGCAGCGCAGGCACTAAAGGATAATAAATCCATCCTAGAGGTTACACGGCGGGAGATCCCTCGTGTATATCCAGAAACGCTGCTCAATGATTTCTTTGAACTAATATCTGAAACACATTTGCCTGTAGCCGTCGTAGATGAAGCGGATAAATTAAAGGGCATTGTGATTAAGGGAGCCGTTCTTTCCGCACTCGCGGGTAACGCGGTACCGGAAGGAGAAGGATCTTAATGGACATTCCAAAACTGCCTTTAGGAAAGGCCCTCGAGTGGTTGGAAAACTGGCTAACTACGTATTGTGGCCCGTTGTTTGACTTTATCGCTACAATAATCGGTGGAATGGTTTCTGCAATTGAAGGTGCGCTGACCTTCCTTCCTGCATTAGTGCTTATCGTACTTATTGCAGCTTTGTCTTATTGGATTGGGAAATGGCGCATGGCTTTATTTGCGGTAATCGGACTGCTCTTAATCGATAATCTCGGATTATGGGGACCTTCGATGCAATCTTTAGCCCTTGTTCTAACCGCCTCGATATTGGCTGTAGTAATCGGTGTACCGATTGGTATTTTGTGTGCGCAGAGAAATGCGGTTAGAAATACAGTTACGCCTATTTTGGACTTTATGCAGACGATGCCGGCATTTGTGTATTTATTGCCAGCGGTATCTTTTTTCTCACTTGGGGTAGTTCCAGGTGTAATTGCATCGATCATCTTTGCGATTCCACCGACAATTCGTTTGACCAATCTCGGTATTCGTCAAGTTTCAGAGGAGCTAGTTGAAGCAGCCGATGCTTTCGGTTCAACACCAACTCAGAAGCTGGTTAAATTGCAGTTGCCGATCGCACTGCCAACGATTATGGCAGGCGTCAATCAGACGATTATGTTATCACTCTCGATGGTTGTCATCTCATCTATGATTGGTGCGCAAGGTGTAGGTGCCTATGTATACCGCGCGGTATCGCAGGCTAAGACAGGAGATGGATTCGAGGCGGGGATTGCTATCGTTATTATAGCTATTCTACTCGACCGTTTAACGCAGAACGCACTAAAACCAAAACAGAGATAGGGGTTTTAAATAGATATGAAGAAAAAGAATATAGGTTTATTCTTGTTAGTGATTATGATGATTACTGTTATTGCCGGATGTTCATCCACTAGTACAGAAAAAGTGAAATTGGCTTATGTGGCATGGGATTCCGAAATTGCGAGTACTTATGTTGTTAAAGAAGTACTTGAAACTAAGCTTGGAGCTACCGTTGAAATGCTGCAGGTAGATGCAGGCCCAATGTGGGCAGGGGTTGCTGATGGTAGTGCGGATGCTATGGTCGCAGCTTGGCTACCAAGCACGCATGCAGCTTATTTAGAGAAGTATGGTTCGAAAATCGAAGATTTAGGTGCTAATTTGAACGGAACTAAAGTTGGTTTAGCGGTTCCAGCGTACATGGATATTAATTCTATTGAAGACTTGAAGAACAGTGACCTGGCAGGTAAATTGAGCAACCGAATTATCGGAATTGAGCCTGGTGCTGGTATTATGACGACGACTGAAAAGGCTATTGCGGAATATGGTCTTAGTGAATATACGCTACTAGAAAGTTCATCGGCAGCGATGGCACAGGAGTTGCAAAAAGCCTATGACAACAACGAGCCTATCGTTGTAACGGGTTGGACACCACACTGGATGTTCGCCAATATGGACCTGAAATATCTGGAAGATCCAAAAGGTGTATATGGTGCGGATGAGCAAATCCATACGATGGTTCGTCAAGGTCTGAAAGAAGACATGCCGAATGTCTATAAGTTCTTGGATCAATTCGAGTGGACAGCAGAAGACATGGCGAAAGTAATGGTTGAGGTTCAAGGTGGGAAGTCACCAGAAGAAGCTGCTAAAACTTGGGTAGAAAACAACCCGGATAAAGTGAATGCGTGGATTCAAGGTGTAGAATTGTAAGTAGATAGAATTCTGTGGTATGATGTGAAGAATCAATGGATTACAAAAGTGTAACTTGTACGCTAACCACTGTTCTTTACAAATGCACTTCATAAGCAAAATCATTCAATAAAACACCCCGGAAGGGGTGTTTTTCTTGGGAATATAAGCAAAGTATTCAAAGGAATATCTATACTTTGCATATATTTTAATGCTCACACTTATGCTTTAGCGAAGTAAATCAGGAGGCAGCTGCTGCAAGGAGTCAAGAGAGGAGACTGCTTCATGACAGAGACCATAAATACCTGGATAGATTGGCTGCTGCAAACGCTTGGCCTTAGTGGACCCTCTATTTTATTTGTGACGATTCCATTGGCGCTGTTGCAGAGTATATTAGGATTTTTTCCGTTCGTAATTTTGATTGTCCTCCATGTGTCTGTATTTAACGTTATTGGAGGTATGATAATTAGTTGGCTGGCTTGTAATCTGGGTGGAATACTGATGTACTTCCTGATTCGACGATATCTTTACAATTGGTTTGATCGAAAATGGAGGTCCAAGCTGAAAAGGTATGACAAATGGCAGCGTTACTTGGACCGATATGGAATTTGGACGCTGGTCCTTCTACGTACGATTCCCATTATTCCGAACAATGTAATCAATTTTATGTCCGCTGTTTCACCGATAAAAGCATCATCTTTTATTTGGGGAACCGTGCTTGGGAATCTGTCCTACATTTGGCTATTCGGTACGATCGGCTCAAGCTTAATCGTCCCTAGGGAAGAATGGAATGGATATATTACTTGGTATGCCGTGTTTATCGCTATTCTAATCGGTATCTTTATACGGCGGCACTGGGACCATCTACAGGAAGATAAACGGAGTAGAATGCACTAATATTAATTGATCATCAAATAAATGAAGAACGTTTCTTTGGCATTATCCGCCGGAGGGAACGTTCTTCTTTTTTGTCTTCTTTCCGAATACCTTAAACTAAGTGGAGGTGGCTTGACCTCTGCGTAAGGTGGGAGGGACTATCGCAATGGGGAGATTAAGAAAATGGGGGAACCGAGGGCTAAGATTACCTGATCTAGGTCAGCTTCGGCTGCCAAAAATAAATGGGGGCGGGACGCCGAGGTACTCTGGAAGAAGCTCCGCGTTCAAGTCAAAACCTAGTAGGGCAGCGGCAAGACCACAGAGTGCACGCTTTGAAGCTAAGCGAAGTAGAAGTCATATGAGATCATCCAGTAGGGCAGAGAGAAAGATGACCGTTTCCGGCGGAAACACGCGTAAGCCAAGAAGCCGGCGCAAATTTTGGTTGATTGCATCGTTGGTATTGATTGTACTTGTACTACAAGCACTGCGATACGTGGAGCTGCACATGAAGCCACCTATCTTGCATTTAGCGCAAATTCGTGTGAAGCAAATCGCAACAGAGTCGATAAATAAAGCGATCACTTCACAAGTTGCGAACGGAGGAAATGCGGAGGAACTAATTGATTGGAAGACCGATAAGAACGGGAAAATATCAGGATTTATGTTGAACTATGCGGAGCATATGCGTATTACTTCGCAAGCAGCAGAGGTAATCCAGACCACGTTACAGGATTTGCATAATCAGACAGAATATATTCCGCTCGGTCAGGCACTAGGTAGTCCTCTCATCGCCTCTTATGGACCTGATATCCCGATCAAGATTGAACCGCAAGGTGCTGTTAAGGTTGAACTCAGCACTCGCCAGCAAAATGCCGGAATTAATATGATTTTAGTTGAGGTCTATATCCATATTGTTACGGAGGTAGCGGTGGTTATTCCTTTTGACATGGAGCCTCAAGTAGTGGATACGGAAATTCCTGTGTCATATTTGATGGTCGTCGGAGACGTGCCTATGTATTACTACGATAATCAGGGTCAGCCTGTCGGAGCTAATGGCAGCAGTGCCCCGGGAATTGCTATTCCTGCACCATCTGTAAGTGGAGATAAAAATGGAGTATCAGATCAGAGCAAGGATACCCCTGGGAATAGCCAAGAGGATAGCAATTCATCACCAGCTGCACCCAATTCTTCGAATACAGGCGCAGCTCATACAGAAGAAGGCGGCAAAGGTGTAAATGGAGGGAATTAAGGGATATCGTGCTTAACCGCTCATAGACTATAGGTAGAGTTGCTTTAAATAAATGGAGCGTGAGTCCAAATGTCACATGAATCGCTGAATATGGAACGCTTGGCAGGGAGATATGGTTTCCTTGAACGTGCCGGACTTTTACCCTTGCCAAGTGAAGATGGGATTTCTATTGTAGTTGAGCTTAGCCGTATGGAATGTGCCAGGGTCTGTTTACCCCTGCTGCTGCGTCACTCGGGAGTGGCTGTGCGCATTATTGCTGTTTCAATGACGCCCGATTTCCCCATGGAGGTATTAGCAAGACAGTTCTCGCCAGAGGAACCAGTGCTCTTCCTACCCTATGAGAAGGAGGAGTATATGCCCAACCTAGCTCTGGCCCATATCGAGACCACCTTTGCTGTTCTGCTTGAAGATTCGATTATGGTATCGCCTGGCTGGTTAAGCGAGTTAATGTGGGCTTCCTTTGATGATGCTTCCGTTAGAGTCATTGCTCCGCGTTCATCTACCGAGAGGGGGGAAGGGAAGAAACGGCTTCACTTTGGTACTCATCATGAATTAGCTGAGCATGTAAGCTACAGTCTTGGGCGGTATCAAGGCGAATGGCGCGAGGTGGAAGTGCTAACCGGATCTTGTCTTCTATTCACTAAGGAATTGGTTCAGCGAATTGGCGGCTTTGACACCTCGCTTCAAGGGCGGCATCTCATGATAGCTGACTGGTGTCTCCGAGCGCGGCAGATTGGAGCGAAACTGGCACTGAGTGAAGCTGTGTATGTTCATGCTATTCAGTCACTGGATAGATACCTGAGAACGAAGGACGAATCCAAACAGACGAATGGCTGGCAGACATACTACAAGAAATGGGCACTTGAAAGCGGGATAGAGAACGAAGAACTTTTAGTACCGCCTACTGAATCCTTAAAATTTCCACAGCCGGTTATACCATTGGGCAGGATACCCTTAGCTTCTCCGTTGGTAACGGCCATAGTGTATTGTGATGAAGCTTGGAATTGTGATGAGCTGAAGGAGCAATGGATAGCTGCACGGGAGCAGCAGAGCTACAAGTCTATTCGCTGGATTTGGATCAGAGATACTTTGGTGGACGCTGCTCCTGACTTTCCGGTTAGCGAACATGATGTAGTGATAACGGTTCATGGTGAGGATGTATGGCTACGGGCGTTAAAGAACGCATCTGCATTATATGAGAGTGAGATCATTCTGTATTTGTCCACTTCTATCCAATATGAGAAACATTATATTGAGCGGGTGGTGAAGGCCATAACCCAAGGCTCCGCTGATCTAATCGTAAGTTTATCGACTGAAATGGAGGAAGCGGGGGTTCATTTGCTTGCAGAGGGAGATTCAGCGCTCACGCTACCTCTTGAACGTGTCGCTTACAAAGGAGGGATCTTGCCTGGGATGATTAGCAATAGGAAGTTTACTTCCCGTCAATTGCTGCTTCACCCTAATGCCTCTCTGGTAATAGGCTATATTGGGGATTTGTCCGATTCCAAGGAGGCACACCCATGAAATATTTAATTCTAAGCGGAGGTTCTTGGGAGGACTACGAATATAAAAGATTGCTAGAGCTTCTTCCCGACCGGGAAGGGGTCTGCTTTGCTGGACGAATGACCAGTGAGCAGCAGACTAACAATCAGATTAGGGCAGTTGCGGCTGCAGATATTTATTCTTTGAACATGAAGCAATATACGATTCTTGTCTCTTCTCCTTATTGGCTCTCAGAGGTTCTCTCCTTGCAGGCAGCTTATGTAGTGGCTCTGCTAGAACGTTGTCCGGAAGAAGAAAAGAAGTGGTTATGGGATAAATACAGCGGTTTGCTTGGCGCAAAGGCTGACCTTGTAGCCACCCGATCTGAACGGATATATTTAGAGCAGAGCTTACGCAGGGAAGGTGTGCTCTATCTCGGCGGGGATCAGCAGGAATCCTATGGAGCTACCTTTCAGGGAGATCGGCTGTATTTTCTTACGGATTATGAGGTGCTGTGGAGGAAGGCCATAGTGAACTTGTGGCAGGATTCAACGATATCACCTGCTGATTGGGTTACTATACAGCTTGAGTTGCGGGCGGACTATTACATTTCCATGTGTGCTAAGCTGCCCAGTCAACCTGTTGTACATTACTTGGCAGCTTCCTATCTGTACTTGTTGGGGGATTCCGTAGCAAACCGCTATCTGGCGCAATCCTTTGAGCTCATGGTGCTGTATGAATATTTAGATTGCCTTCATTCACATTTTCGCTTTTTTTCGGCTATAGAGAGTAAGACTGGGGATTTGGAAACAGCTGTTCAACAATATACAATTACGGCATTTACAGCTGAGGAGAAGCGGGATGCGGAAAGGCTGCGGGGCTGGCTTCACTCCGGGCAGTACGAACTTGTTCGGGCAGAGCTGTTTCGCTTGAATGAGGATGAAGCTGCGGCAGTACGGATTCTGAGTTCGCTCACTACCTCAGAGGCGAAGATGTTATTGATTCAGAATTATATTCGGACCTTCCAATGGGAGAAAGCGTTAGAGCTTCAGCAAGATTTGGAGGGAAGTGTAGATGGGGTTATAGAAGGCACAATACACTTGCTACATGGCAGACGACATGAAGCTATACGCAGCTTCTTGAATGCGGCAGGGCAAGACAATCAGGCGTGGCCGCTTTTATCAGAGATGGCAGATCTAGAAGAGGCTGTAAAACGATTGAAAAGGAGAGTGGAGGGATGAGTAGTCATAGATGGCCTCTCCGCAAAACAGCAGGTAACCGCTTGACCGCTATGATGCAGGTTCGAAACGAAGCTGGAAGGTATCTGGAGCAGGTGCTTGAAGAACTGAGTGAATTCGTGGATGATATTGTAGTTGTTGATGATGGAAGTACAGATCATACGGCACAGTTATGTCGTTCTTTTGCGAAGGTTACGAAGCTTGTGACACTGGAGACCTCCTTGTTTAATCGTGAGTGGGAGCTTAGGCAGATGTTATGGGATTTGGCGGTATCTACGAATCCGGATTGGCTCCTGTCTGTAGACGCTGATGAGTTCTATGAAGAGGCAGCTAAACGGGAGATGAGACGGCTGATTGATCAGGATGTGTATGACTGGGTATCTTTCCGGCTATTTGATTTCTGGGGTGGCACCACCCATTATCGTGAAGATGAACATTGGAATATCCATACGAAGCATACTCGTACACTTGTCCGATATTTGCCGAATTTTCATTATTTCTTCCCGAAAATGGATCATCATGTTCCTAGGCTGCCGCTTTCTTACTCTGTATTGCCGGGTTTTCTTGCCGAACTGCGGGTGAAGCATTATGGATGGGCGGTTCCGCCGGAAGAGCTTCGACTTAAATACTCACGTTATATGGAACTTGATCCAGAGGGGCGCTGGGGGAGTCTGGAGCAGTACCAGTCCATTCTAGATGAGCAGCCCCATTTGATCGAATGGAAAGAATAGCTCTGAAATCCGAATCTGCCAGTCGGTTAGGTCTGACTGGCAGATCTGACGAGCAGCCCCCATGGGATTTGACCTGAGGAAATCCCATGGGGATAAGCTTTTGCCGCGAGTATGAGCTTGTAGTATGAGAGACCGACTTCAGCGGTAGTTCCCCCGATTCTGCGCAAAGCCATTTCATCTGATTGAGCGATCTTTGGAGTTTCCCCACAGGAGCAAGCTATTGCCACATATAAAAGCCATTCGGCGCAGTCCGTCGAAGCATTATAATGAGGGGTTTGACTGAGATAGATGGAACACCACTGTTTCTTTACGGGGATAGGAGCCTCAAGCAATCCATAGTATAAGGGCTGTGGCAGTTTGCACCACTGGAATAAAGAGCCCTCTGATTGTCGATAAAGCGATAATACACTATCCCAAGCACCGACCTGAAGCAGCAATTGTATAGCATAGCTCAGATCAGGAAGAGCAGGCTTAATGTCAGAACGACTTGTTAAGATATGATGAATTGTTAGCATCCCCGGTCTGTATGGCGATATGGAGATAAGCCACTTCATGGCTGATTCAGTATCTCCAGCACGGCAAGACAAAGCCCAGAGATAACCGAGTATAGATGAACGTTCGGAAAGAACAGATGGATTATGAAGCAGCTGCTCAAGCGGTGCGAGGGTGTGTTCCCCCTCTTGCTGCTGAATACAAGCAAGGAAAGCCTGCACAATGATTTGAACGGCTAGCGGTAGCTGCGAAGCAAAAGAGAGAGTGAACAGCCATTCAAAGTCACGAGCATTGAGCGCCGCGGGCACAAGATAGCCTAAGGTAATTGGTGAGAGAGCGTGGATATGGTAGCGGGTCAATGCGATCAGACTTAACCTCTCTCCAGATAGCAGGCTTAGTGGGACAAGCTGTTTCCACGCATCCGTATAATCTGGTTTGAATTGTATAGCAGCCTCGTAGTGTTTCCGCGCGTTTGGATATAGAAATAACTTCTCGCATACTCTGCCCGCTAGTAGTTCTGTTCGATACGTTCCACTTCCCGAAGAAGATGGATATGGATGTGCTGTATACCCGCTCTTCAGTGCTTGCTGCAAGAAGTGTCTAGCTTGTCTAAGCTGTCCTTGTTCGAGCAACAAAGCAGCATAGCCCTCTAATAAATCAGTGAAATCAGGAAACAATAAGCTCCCCGCATGAAAAACTTCCTCAGATTCCTGCTGCCTGTTACATCGTTGTAAGGCATAGGCAGTCTTTAGATAAATATCGGAGGCATACCCGGATTGGGTTGGAACATCAGCGAGTAATGGAAGAAGTACATCTGCCGCTGCATGATATTGTTCCTGTTGATAATGCTCTACCCCTAGTGCATAACGAAGGATGAGATGGTTCGGTTGAAGCTGCAGACCACTATTGATGAGAGCTAAATTGCGCTGGTATTTATTTTTGTGCTGTAGTTCATCCTCTAAATAACCGTAGTGATAAATACGCAATTCAGCGTAAGCAATCTCCCCCGCAGGAAGCTCCCAAATGCTGCTGGCCGTCTCCTCATGAATGATTCCACGAAAGATGATTCTTTTATCGTTTCTGAACAGGCGGCAGACATGATCGGTAACAAAATCCGCTTCAGGGGCGTCACCGATATAGTGGATAATGGGTAGCCAATATCCGTGAATATGCGCTGCGTCCAGCAGGTGCTGGAGCTGCTCCCTCCTCCAATGATCTACAGCCTCATCGGCATCAAGTACTAGAATCCAAGGGGAAGTTGCATGCTTCAGACTTAGGTTTCGTGCTTTCGAGAAATCATTCTCCCAAGTCATATCGATGATCTTTGCACCGAACTTAGTTGCTATGTCTATGCTATTATCCTCAGACCCGGTATCCACAATGATGATTTCTGATACGATTCCTTGCACAGAGGACAGGCATTTCTCCAGGTGGTTCGCCTCATTCTTAATGATCATACAAAGTGTGATATCGGGTGTGGTCATAGGAAACGTCCCTCCTATTCTGAAACTTTGGGAAGCGGAAGAGCTAGGCGTACTCTTTTGACCGCTGGTGAATAGGTAGCAGAAGAGGATAATGAAGCAAGCAGACGATCCGCTAACACAATCTGTGAACGCCCCTGCTCAGATGCTTGATTAAATGCCACTTCTATAGAAATGGGCTGCTCTGTGGCATTTATCAGCTGTGCGGCTGCTTCATTACATCCCTCACTCTGTAATAATTCTAGGAGAATCCTGCTCTTAGTCACTGTGTAGTCTGGCAGATGAGCGTGGAACCAACCGTAAATCTCACTCTCACGACCTGCACATTTCAGGGCTCGTAGTAGCCGGGCAATGACGGGAGTCGGTTCGGGATGAAGCTGTGCGGTTTTGGTGTAACAAGCAATGGCTTCGGTCTCATCACCCATCTCTTCACATAATTGACCCAGCATATAATAGGTTAAATATGAACCGAATCCAGCCTCAGTATGGTAGCCGGGAGGAGCAGCTCCGATGACCAGCGCTTGTAGCAACGATACTTTGGCTTCTGCAAAGGCACCTAATTGTAAGAGTAGAGCCCCTTTGATATGAGCTAAGTCTGGGTAATCCGGATGTGAGCTAATCCCACGGTCACAAGCTGCAAGCGCCCCAGGGTAATCTTTTAATTCTGCAAGCGAACGAATTTCATATTTGTGCAGCAGGTGGATGTAACTTGTATCAGGCGGTGCCTCTTCTAGTGATTGTTGGATATGTTTTAGAGCAGGTTGATACTCCCCCAGACGCATATACTCAACAGCCATATTAAAATGGTGGAAGGGATCTTTAGGATTTAACCTTAGCTGCTCTTTCAGCAGCTCGACATTTCGTTTAATTTTATCTTTCTTGACGACTATCCCTTCTGCGTAACCATAATGATGGATGACTACAGTGGTCAAATGCATCGGTGCCTGGGGTGTAGCTGTTATGATAGCCTCAGCGATCTGTTCGTGAATAATACCGCTAAACCGGTATTTAGGGCGATTACGAAACATCCGAATAATCGGATTGACGGTGATCGTCTGTGAAGCGGGGGTTAGCCCTTTATGATTATGAATGCGTAGGAAAAATGCCTCGTACTCCATATGCTCGGCACATAGCAGTAATTCTCCCTTGCTCTCCTCACTTAATTCCTCATCTCCATCTAGAACAAGAATCCATTGTCCATGGGCCTGCTGGAGACCTGCGTTGCGGGCAGCAGCAAAGTCGCCGCTCCAAGGGTGTTGTATGATTTTGGCCCCGAAGCTTAGGGCAATTTGAACCGTAGCGTCGGTGGATCCAGTATCGACTACAATGATCTCATCGACGACTCCGCGTACGCTTTTTAAACATTGGCTCAAGCTATCTCCTTCGTTCTTAACGATCATGCATAAGGAAATTAGTGGCTTTCTTCTTGAACGGTTCATAGGGATGACCTCCCTTCGCTCTGACGGAAGCTCCACTGAGTGTGCCAAGGTGTACGATTCAGCAAGGTAATGGATTTACGGATAGCTCCGATATCCTCCTGCAATGGGCCATGAGCATGGGCATCATTTAAACTTTGTATAGCGTCTTCCATACTCAGCTTCGCTTGCTGAAGATAACAGAGGGATAAGCCGATCCTTGCGGATTCATGCTCAGGCTCTTGTTCCAGCGCTTGCTGAAACCATTCACTGGCTTCGGAATAATGCCCTTTGTCAAAGATCATCTCACCAATATAAAAAAGCACGCTTGCATCGGCGATCTTATCACGAACAAGTACAATAAATTCCTCTCCTGCGGCCTGCCAATTCCCTTCTTTATATAATGCTGTGGCAAATTCAGATCGATAAGCAGGGAACAGGTCCACTAAAGTATGACTAAGTGTGAGCTGATGCAGCTTTACGGATTGCCCGATGAGGTCGGAAAGGAATGAGGAATATATGTGATCTACCTCTATTTCTACCGGACATGTCACTTGTTGGCGTTGGGATCGCTCAATGTATTCCAGTCCAGAACGAAGTTCACCTGATGTATGGTTGAGCAAGTCCTTTTTAAATTCTCCATATCGTTCCCATTGGCAAATGGCCCAAAGAGTATACCACTGCTTTTGATGCTCTAAACCAAGATGATCTTGGGAAGCTAGTGAGGTCATCTGCCCTATAGCTGTACCCGCGTCTTCTAGCTTGCCGGTGATGATGAGTGATGAGATGATTCTATATGCAGTATCCAATTCCAGTGGAAAAATATCTCGGGATAAGGTGGTTATGGTCTCATAAGCATTTATCTCATATAAACTTTCAATGATCGCGGATCTACTGATTGAGGTAGTTGGGGGGACGAGTTGGATCAGTAAAGTGGCGATTTCCTCATCGGGTACAGCTAAGCGTTGAAAAGCAGCAGCAATCCCCTGCAAGGCGGGCGTATATAAAGAATGGTGTTGAAGTGCACGATGAAAAAATCTCGCAGCATCCTCAAGAAGACCAAGCCGCTGTGAGATTAAACCCATCCGGTATAGGGGGCGAAAGGTACTCATTCCTTGTTCAGATACATATTTTCCGCTAAATACCTCATGTTCTGGAATGGACTCTGCATGTTGATAAGCTAATAGCGCACGTTCCAAAAGGCCTTGGCTCTCCAAAGATTGCCCTAACAAAAAATGCAAATCAGGGTAGTCGCCATAACGCTCCAGTTCAATCATCAGCAAGGGGTCGATCGCATTCATTTTTCCTTGAGCATGATAAATTTTACAGAGATCCCTAATCATCGTAGGACGATAGGAAGCTTCGAGTGCTACATGGTGAAGGCCTTGACGAAGCAACGTCTCAGCTTCCAGAAGACGACCGTCCTGACAGCAATTTACTGCCAAGTTATAGGAGTGGAAAGGATCCTCCGGATATTCGGTTAAAGCGAGGTGCAGCAGGTGTCTATTTCGATTGATTTTATCTTTTCGTGTCATGATTTCAGGTAAATATCCAAAGTGTATAATCTCAAGTTGACTGTGCTCAATCGCCGAGAGGTTATGTTTGCTAAGGATTGAAGTGTCAATTCCCTCATGAATTCTTCCACTATATTGATAACCCTGTCCATTTCGGAATAAGCGGACTGCACTGTGTTTTACCTTATCTTCAGGTCGTACGCCAACCCAATTATCAATGTTTACTGTAAAAGCCTGAGCTTGTGTGTTCTGCAGAAGTCTGCGGAGTTCTGTAAGTGGGGTCTGCAAGCACTCATCGGCATCAAGGATAAGAATCCAATTTGTTGAGGCATGAACGAGCCCTTCATTACGAGCTGCCGCGAAATCGTCTGTCCATTCCCGTTGGAAGACTCTAGCCCCGTGCGCTTCGGCAATAGCTATGGATTCGTCGGTAGAGCCCGTATCGATCATCACAATTTCGTCAGCACCAGCTACGCTTGCGAGACAGTGAGGCAGGAGATCAGCTTCATCTTTTACGATGAGGTGGACGCCAAGCGTAATATTATTCACGGTTGTTCCTCCTTGAAAAGCATTATGTGTTTGTTGCACATATGTATAGCTGCTGACACAAGCATAAACGCCTTCGGCGTCCTTATAGTTAAAGAAAAAGCACATGGATATCCATGTACTCTTTCTTGTTACAACATATGATGGTCATCTGGATTACGTGCCCTGAGCATTGAAACTTACATTGATCGTGGATGCAGAGCCTGAATTGGCTGATTGATAGGATAGGCGGGTATATTTCAGGAATCTGGCTGGCACTATGACATCGATAGAGCCTGCTGCTAAAGGATTATCCCCCGTGGTATCGACGAAATAGTTCGTTCCATCAGCACTGATTTCCACACGTGTGTTGACCGGATTTGCCCCAGTATTGTTAATGAAGAAGGAATACGTTCCCAGTACGCTCGTAGTAACGGCTGGTAGAGGTGTATAGGTGTTAGCAGTCGCAATACCTGTAGAGGTTTGTTCTATAAAGCTGCGTTGTGAAATAGAAGTGACACTACTTAGTGTACCAGCTGTGATCGTAGCTCCGAGCACACTAGTGATGGTGCCGTTAAGAATGTTGGTGACTGTACCTGCGGAAGACAAAGTACCGGCAGTAATTGTAGCTCCGAGTACGCTGGTAATGGTACCGTTTAAGATGTTGGTGACTGTACCTGCGGAAGATAGAGTACCAGCTGTGATGGTAGCTCCGAGCACGTTAGTGATGGTGCCCTCAAGGATGTTAGTAATAGTACCTGCGGAGGACAAAGTACCAGCTGTGATGGTAGCTCCGAGTACGCTGGTAATGGTACCGTTTAAGATGTTGGTGACTGTACCTGCGGAAGATAGAGTACCAGCTGTGATGGTAGCTCCGAGTACGCTGGTAATGGTACCGTTTAAGATGTTGGTGACTGTACCTGCGGAAGATAGAGTACCAGCTGTGATGGTAGCTCCGAGCACGTTAGTGATGGTGCCCTCAAGGATGTTAGTAATAGTACCTGCGGAGGACAAAGTACCAGCTGTGATGGTAGCGCCGAGCACGCTAGTAATGGTGCCGTTTAGGATGTTTGTAACTGTTCCGGCGGATGATAACGTACCTGCTGTTATGGTTGCCCCAAGCACACTAGTGATTGTACCGGCGGTAATGGTAGCTCCGAGCACGCTGGTAATGGTGCCGTCAAGGATATTAGTAATAGTACCTGCGGAGGACAAAGTACCCGCAGTAATGGTAGCTCCGAGCACGCTGGTAATGGTGCCATCCAGGATGTTGGTTATGGTACCTGCGGAAGACAAGGTACCGGCAGTAATCGTAGCGCCGAGCACGCTAGTAATGGTGCCGTTAAGGATGTTGGTAACTGTTCCTGCGGAGGACAAAGTACCCGCAGTAATTGTAGCACCGAGCACGCTAGTAATAGTCCCGTTAAGGATGTTGGTAACTGTTCCGGCGGAGGACAAGGTACCGGCAGTAATCGTAGCGCCGAGCACGCTAGTAATGGTGCCGTTAAGGATGTTGGTAACTGTTCCTGCGGAGGACAAAGTACCCGCAGTAATTGTAGCACCAAGTACGCTGGAAATGGTGCCGTCAAGGATATTAGTAATAGTACCTGCGGAGGACAAAGTACCGGCAGTAATCGTAGCACCAAGCACGCTAGTAATGGTGCCGTTAAGGATGTTTGTAACTGTACCTGCGGAGGACAAGGTACCCGCAGTAATCGTAGCGCCGAGCACGCTAGTAATGGTGCCGTTAAGGATGTTGGTAACTGTTCCTGCGGAGGACAAAGTACCCGCGGTGATCGTAGCGCCGAGCACGCTGGAAATTGTACCATCAAGAATAATCGTAGTTAGATTTCCGCTTGGATCTGTAGTGAGCGGATGATCAATCAGCGAGGCATCCCGGCCGAATATAAGCGTTCTTAGATTATCAGGATTCGCTTGAAAAGAGCTATAGTTAGGCAAAGTTCCTCGTCCTTTCCTTATAAATGATTGAGTTATACCAAAAGACTGGGCTTGGACGTATACACATTCTTGCTTGCCAATACCCTTTGAATGTAGCGTGGAGGCGGAGACTAACAGGGTGATCTCCCTGATTCTTAATGTGTAAGAGATCATCGTTTTAGCTCTGCTTTTTTTGTTTTATTTTGCTGCGCTTTTTAAGCTCCAGGCCGTTATGGATTTCATTCACTTCCTACGGGCTTTCTGGAACTCAATCCATGAAAAGGCCCAAACCGTCGTTTGAGCCCTGAGCCTAAATAAACCGCAGTCCAATAAGCTGCAAACCGATAGGGACAATCCTTAGCCATTCGAATGGTGTGATATTAATATATGGTGGGAAATAGGGGGTGATTGGGCAGAAAAAGCAATATACGCACATTCCCACAACCTGTTACTGAGAGCGGCATAAAATAGAATAAGCTTAAGTACGGGGAGGATAACTCATGCCGAACGACTCAGTATTCAATCAGAGTAGCCAGCCACTTTTTACTGAGCAAGTCAATACGTATGTTGCACCTGGTATAGATTCAGCTCCTGAGGGGGGAGCAGCTAAGGCGGGGTTATTGTTTGGAATCCCATTTACTTCTACGGTAACGACGGCTGCCCCGTTAGTTATTCAGATTAGTAATCCGGGAGGAAGCGGACGTACCTTATATGTATCCCGTGTTACTGCCAGCTCAGCGACGGCGGCAGTTACTTTATCACTACTTCGGAACGCTACGGTCACCGGAACTACCGTCACACCGATTAATTATAATTTTGGCAGTGCGTTAACCAGTGTTATGACAGCAAGAACCTCGACGGCTGCGCCTACTGGAGGTCCGGCTACTCTAGTATCTCTATTGCTGGCGGTCGGTCCGGTCATTGTTGATTTTACAGGACAAATTGTTGTTCCTCCCGGAAATTCCATCACTACCTCCGTAACGATTGCATCGGGGTCATCAGCGGCGACAACGTCTATCAGCTGGTGGGAATATTAGAAACAGGAGGGGATAAATATGCCTAATCAATTTGTATTTAACGACAACGATCAACCACTTTATGTGGATATGGTAAACACCTTCCAAGCGCCAGATATTAGCGCGCCGCCTGAAATAAGCGCTTCGCAAGCCGCAGTCTTGTATTCAACTAACACATCTGCGTCTAGTTTGGTCGTACTTAGTCTAATCTCCGCAATCGCTTCTATTCGGATTAGTAATGCTTCAGGCAGTGGGAAAACTGTTTATATCTCACGTATAAGCGGCAGTATTGGCGGTTCTTCTCTACTATCTGCAATGTCGGGTAGCTTTACAATTGTAAAAGGAGGGACGGTAACTTCACCAGCAACCTTAACGCCAACGAATAATAATTTGGGCAGCTCAGCGACGAGTGCGATGACCGTTCAGTCTTCCACAGCAGCCATTAGCGGGGGAACGACGCTTTTCAATTATCAATTGGCACCGGGGGCTTTCACACAGAACTTTACGGGTAGCATCATTGTCCCGCCTGGGACTGCTATTTGTGCTAACGTAACCTCATCCAGCTCCGCCGTAGGTTTAACGATTACCTCAGTGTTGGGTCTTCTTTGGTGGGAACAATAGCGTTCTTGCTGCGAACCATTCACAGAGCTGAACCTTGACATCACTTGGGTTGAGGTTTTACATAAAAGGATGGAATGTATAGAAAATAAAGGGGATTGGCATTATACAATAAAGTTGCATGTCAGATTTGAATGTGAAAAGAGGGACAATTATGGAAAGTTGTTTATTTATTCATGGCTTTACCGGAGGTGAGCATGAGATCTCTCCCTTGTCCCAGTTTATGGAGCAGCATAATTACCGTTCCAGAACGTTTACCCTGAAAGGGCATGGGGGGAGCAGGAATGATTTATTGCATTCGGATCGACATGATTGGCAACAGAGTGCTGAAGATGAATTGACAGAGCTGTTAAAGACGGATGAAGGTGTTCATCTGATCGGCTTTTCTACCGGTGCCCTTATTGCTTCACATCTTTCTGTACGGTATAAACCCTGGATCAAATCCCTTACTTTATTGTCCACTCCCGTATTTCCGCTGAATCCCGTGGAGATTCTTAAGACTCTTGGGAGCTTTTCCATGCTAAAAACGTATATTAATAAATTCACTTCAACGCCCCCAAGGGCGACAAGAGAGTTTCAACGATTGGTCCGGGAGAGTTTTTCAATCTATCCGCATATTGAGACTCCAACCTTGATCGTGCAGGGTAAGCGAGATCATCTGGTGAAGACTCGAAGCGCTGACTTCCTGCAGCATACGATTCCTACAGCCCAAAAACAGGTGATAATGGTGGATAACAGTGGTCATATGGTTTGTCATTGTGAAGATAAGGACCGGATTATGAATGAAGTATTGCATTTTATTCAGAGTGCAGGAAGCTAAGCATATAAGGTGAATAATGAACCCCAAAGAGCCCCCAATAAGGAGGCTCTTTTTCTTGGGAATTTTATTTTTTATAGCTTGACAACGCATTCATAATCATGGTAATTTTTAGTTGGGAAACCGGTTTCCCTAAAATTATTTGTTTTTTGTGTTAAAGACGTTAAAAACATTAGAGACATCACTGGGCGGGCTTGGTTTTTAATCAAGGAAGTAGGTTTTAGAGTGTTATGAATACGCTTTAATAAGAGAGGGAGATGCACGCAATGAAACGTAGGTTATGGTATGTACCCGTTCTAATTACATCTATTCTTCTTTCTACCGTGATTAATTTGTTTGTCTTAACACCGCAAAAAGCTGAAGCGGCAAGCATCGGCACGATTAATGAGAACGACACTATTTATCAGATTATGGTTGACCGATTTAATGATGGAGATACTTCCAACAATGCTACTGGTGCGGCAATTCGCTATGGAGAAAACTCTGAGGAAGATTTCCGTTATATGAAAGGCGGAGACTGGCAGGGGATTATCGATAAGCTATCATATATTAAAAATATGGGCTATACCGCGATTTGGATTTCCCCAGTGGCTGAGCCACAAATGACTAACCGGGATAACAACGGTACCGGTAAAAATACAGCCTATCACGGATACAACGTTAAGAACCCTAACGCTGCCAATCCATACTTCGGAACGAAGGAGAAGCTGAAAGAGCTTGTGGATTCCGCACATGCGCTTGGCATCAAAGTAGTGATTGACGTTGTGCCAAACCACGTCGGTGATTATATGCTAGGTTCCCAAGCCTATTATGATATCCCATCATTGCAGCCAGTGGCTCCGTTCAATAATCCAGCATGGTACCACCATAATGGAGATATTAACTGGTCTCTAGCGGATGGAAGATATGATCAGTGGGCGCAGGATTACTTAGAGAATCATGATTTGGGCGGGCTAGATGACATTGATTTCGATGTTCCTGCGGCTAAGCAGGCGATATTCGATTCCATCAAAGGCTGGTTTGATTATACAGGCGCTGACGGTGCGCGTGTGGATGCTGCCAAGCTGATGAAGCCAACAGATATTGGTGAACTACAAAATTATTTGGGCGTTAATACATTTGGCGAGAATTTCGACGGAAATGCTGAATTTGTCTCACGTTGGGTCGGAAACAATAAGGAATGGGGCATGCTCGATTTCCCAATGTTCTTTTCCGTACTTAACAGCTTTGCTTATGAGCAGTCTTTTGAGTCCAATATCAAAAGCACCTTGGCACAGGATTCCTACTACAACGGGAATGCCAATCACATGGTTACCTTTATCGACAATCATGACCGCAACCGTTTTCTAACGGAAGCCGGGGGAAGCGTTGATAAGCTGCAGAATGCTTTAACCTTTATTTTTACAGTTCGTGGAACACCGGTTGTCTTCCAAGGAACAGAGCAGAACAAAGGCAATGGCAACAGTCAGATCATGACAGGCGGTATTGCGGATACTTGGAACCGTTGGTCTATGGTGAAACGGGATGCAAGCGGAAACGTGATTGAGAACTATTTTAATGAAAATGCCAGCACCTACAAGCACGTAGCCAAACTTAATGAAATTCGTAAAAATAACCCAGCACTACGTACAGGTACTCAACGTGAAATGTGGGCTGCACAGAACTTATATGCCTTCTCACGTCGTATCGACACTGGAACCAATCAAGGTCAAGAAGCTATCTCTGTATTTAGTAATCAATCTAATGGTTCGCAAACGGTAACCATCCCGCTGCGCGCCGAGAGTAGTTTGACTGCAGGAACAGTTTTGTATAATCAGCTGAATACTGCAGATACAGTGACTGTACAATCAGGCGGAGTAACTGGAAAGCAAATTACTGTAACTGTAGGTGCGAATTCAGCCAAAATCTATGCGAAACAACAACAACCATCAGAAACAGTTCCTCCAACTACTCCGACTAATGTAACGGCAACTGTTCAGAATGCATCTAGCGCTTTGATCAGCTGGACGGCTTCTACCGACAACGTAGGCGTAACTGGATATGAAGTTTATCGTAATGGTGTCAAGGTAGGCACAACGGCGACTACTTCCTATACGGACAATGGTTTATCCGCTAGCACTACCTATAACTACACGGTAAAAGCATTTGATGCCGCAGGCAATCTATCTCTTCTTAGTGCGATTGCGTCTATTACAACACCAGCAGGGAACAGTGTCACGATTTACTATAAGCAAGGTTATACCTCGCCTTATATTCATTATCGCCCAGTAGGAGGTACATGGACGACATCTCCGGGTGTGGCTATACCTGTATCTGAAGTAGCCGGATACAACAAAATAACGATTAATATCGGCTCCGCCAGCCAGCTTGAAGCATGCTTTAACAACGGCAGTGGCACATGGGATAGTAACGGGGGGAGCAACTATCTATTCGGTACTGGAACCTGGACTTATACGCCAACAGGAAGTATTACATCGGGTGGACCAGTGACACCAACACCAACACCAACGCCAACACCAACAGTAACACCAACAGTAACACCAACAGTAACACCGACACCAACACCAACGGTAACACCGACACCAACGCCGACAGTAACCCCAACACCAACGCCAACGGTAACCCCAACGGTAACCCCAACACCAACGACTACACCGACTGGCAACACTGCAACGATCTATTATAAGAATACGGCTTACAGCAGCTCTTACATTCATTACAAGCTGGATGGGGCGACAGTCTGGACGACGGCTCCTGGTGAACAGCTTCAAGCTTCTTCTTTCCCAGGATATAAGTCGATTACAATTCAGCTGGGCACTGCATCCGGACTGACCGCAGCCTTTAATAATGGCAGTGGTACATGGGATAACAACGGCAGCAGTAATTACCATTTTGATGCTGGAACCTGGAGTCTAGTGAACGGAAGTATCAGCGCAGGGGAACCTCAAGCAGACAGTGTGACGTTTCGTGTAAATGTTCCAGCGTCTACTCCGGCGAGCGGACCTGTGTATCTTACCGGTACCTTCAACAGCTGGAATGCAGCGGATCCAGCCTATCAACTGACTAAAGGTAGTGATGGGGTGTATTCCATCACACTGAGCTTACCAGCAGGAACAGCGGTGCAATATAAAGTTACGCGGGGCGCTTGGACTAATGTGGAGGTAAACTCGAACGGATCGGACATTTCCAATCGAACGCTTACTCCAGCAGGCGGCGCACAAACAGTGAACCTGACCGTGCAGCGTTGGAAAGATCTATAAGTTGCTATAAGAGTGGATCATAATACCTTTCACATGACAAGGAGCGGCCCCCCCGTGTGGGGCCGCTCCTTGGTAAGTAGTACGAAGCTTTTTCATTGTAGAAGATACAATAGAAAAGTAGTCCAATTATGAAGTTGCTCCAGAGAATTTAGCTCTCATCGTGGATTCACGTGGAATTAGTTCTGGCTCTAGTAGCAAATGCTTGTGGGGCGCATCATTGCCACGAATGCGCTCCATCAGCAGCTGCCCTGAAGATACACCCAGCTTAAACGTATCGATATTAAGCGAAGTTAAAGGAGGTGTTGTATATCGGGACAGCGGATATTCATCGAAAGCGGCGATGCCGAGTTCAGATGGAACATCAATTTCGAGTGCTTTTGCGGCTTGAAGCACCCCAAAGGCTACATAACTGTTCATACACACCACAGAGTCTGGCCGTTCTTCACGCTGCAAAAGCTCAAGTGCAGCATGATAGCTATCATGTTCATCAGCCTTGCAGTTAATGATGCATTGCTGAGGAACGGTAAGGTCAGCCTGCTGTAATGCGCTTAAGTATCCACCTAGGCGATGTGTATAAATTTTTTCCTGCTGCTGCCCGCCTATGAAGGCTATCTTTGAATAACCTTGTTCGATGAGATGCTCGGTCAGCATGTTGCCGCCTGCTTCATTATCGAAATCAACCCAACTTCCGGGGGTCATAATCTCTCCAATGGAGATATAAGGAAACTCCAGTTGATTCAATTCTTCAGATAGCTCTTCAGTCAGCACGGAGTTGTTGGCAATAATACCGTCGACACGTTTGCTAAACACAAGCCTATTTAGAAAATGGCCTTCTGGACTGCTATGTTGCACATTGGAAATGGTCAGCTCGTATTTTAAAGGTGCAATTACGCTCTCGATTCCACCAATAATGTTGTAGAAGAATTGGTTCAGAAACTCACTTTCTTTAGACATATCGACCAGTAAGCCAATATTGCAGCTGCTTTGTCTAGCTAACCCAGTAGCAATACTGCTTGGCGTGTAGTTCATTTGCTTCATAATCTCTCGAACCTTTTGTTTCGTTTCCTGTGATATTTTTGGGGAATCATTTAGTACTTTAGATACAGTAGATTTAGCCACATTGGCTGCTTTAGCAATATCAGAAATCGTTACTTTCATCGTCGTCCCTCATAACTTGAAAACGGTATTTGTAACCATAATAACACAAATTTAGCAGTCTCTCTAATGATGTATGAACAGATAGATAGAACGATAAAAGTATAGAAGGAGTCCATAAGTTATGCCTCAATCATGGTTTGTATATCATACAAGTGAAGATCCATTTGCCTATCCTGTAGGTACAGGGACCCTGAAGCTCAGATTATTTACACAAGCTGGACAGCAATTATCCTGTACCGTAATCCACTCGGATCGTTATGATTCTCCGGGGCAAGAAGTTCCTTTGCAGATGGAGCGGATTGGGTCGGCCGGTATTTATGAGATTCATGAAGCAATTATTCAGACCAGCACTAGAAGAAGCAGATATCTATTCCATATAGCGAATGCTGCGGGGCAGTATATCTGGTATGGAGAGAGGGGCACGTCGGAGAATCGGGAGCGTGCAGGTTCTTTTCAATATGCATATCTTCACCATTCTGAGGCTTTGAAGTTACCGTTATGGAGCCAGGATGCGGTGACCTATCAAATTTATCCTAGCAGCTACAATGGTGGAACTCTAAAAGGCATTACGGACAAAATACCTTATCTACAGCAGCTTGGTGTGAACACTATTTACATGACGCCTGTATTTGAATCTCCTTCGGAGCATAAATATAACACCTCCGATTATTATAAGATCGACCCTGCATTTGGCGATGTAGATGGATTGAAGACGCTAGTCAGTGAGGCACATCGTCATGGAATTAAGGTCATTTTGGATGCCGTATTTAATCATTCGGGAGATCAATTCTTTGCTTTTAAAGATGTGATGGAAAAAGGCGAGCAGTCTCCATATAAAGATTGGTTCTTTATTCGTTCTTTTCCCGTAACACAGACGCCTGCCCCGAATTATGAGACATTCGCTAAAGCTGAAGCGCATATGCCTAAGCTGAATATGGATCATCCCGAGACGGCAGATTATATGATTGGAGTTGCCAAGTATTGGATTCGTGAAACAGAGATAGACGGCTGGCGTCTTGATGTAGCGAATGAGGTCAACCCGGCTTTTTGGTCCCGCTTTCGGCAAGAGCTAAAGTCTGAATTTCCTGAAATTCTACTCATTGGAGAGATAATGCATGCATCTGGGCCTTGGCTTAGAGGGGATCAATTCGATGGTGGCATGAATTATGTGCTTCGGGATGCCGTGCTGGAATTCTTTGCAGAGCAGTCAACAGGGCCAGATCGCTTTATGGAGCAAGTACTCCATCAGGAGGCGCTGTATAATGACCAGGCGAATTCGGCTATGTTTCAATTGATTGGCAGTCATGATACGTTGCGTTTTCTTACAGCGTGTAAGGAGGGGGGACGTGGCTGGGACCGCGAGAGTACGGCAATACAGCGCATGAGGTTGGCAGTTTTTTTTCAGATGACTTATATCGGTATTCCGATGATCTATTATGGGGATGAGGTTGGGATGGAAGGAGCTACGGACCCTCACTGTAGAAAAGCTATGGTATGGCAAGAGCAAGCTCAAAATACAGCGCTGCTGAAGTGGTATCAAGAGCTGATATTCCTAAGAAAAAGCTGTGATATTCTACGAAAAGGTAAGTTTCGTCCTTGGTTCACGGATGAAGTCCGTAATGTCTTCAGTTATACACGGGGAATGGATCAAGAGAAGATAGGTTTAATTATCAATAATTCTCCGAACGCGTACGAGCTTGAGCTTAATGTATATCGTTCGGATAAGAATTTGCTTACCGATTTACTGTCAGGAGCTACTTTTAAAAATAATAACAAGCTTATAGTGAGCATTGAACCGTTTGGATGTTTAATGTTGTACTAAAATAGAATAAGGCCTCTCTTCAAAAGAAGGGGCCTTATTCATCAAGAAACGGGTGTCATCTCCAAAGGATGGCGAAGCCGGGTTTTTAAAAAAATATAAGAAAGTATAAGTTTCACGCTATACATTATCCTTATATTTCTCGCATAAACGCTGACCGTCCTTTAGGGACGCTAAAGGCGTTTTTCCTTGTTTGTAGCACTTTTTTTATTTTTGTTCTTTAAGTCTCTATACTCCTGATTCTCCCATTGTTTTAGCAACGGAAAAGGGTCGAAAGCCCATTCAGTAATCCCTCGGTCACGGTAGATACCAAAATGTAGATGTGGCGGGAATTTCCCTTGTGTTCCTGGATTTCCGTAACCTGAGCTGCCAACCCAGCCAATGATTTCACCTGGTGAGACGATATCTCCACGAGAAATGGATTTGTTATACCCGGATAAATGGGCGTAATAATGGTAACGGTTCTCGATATCACGAATTCCAATTCTCCAGCCACCGTAGCGGTTCCAGCCTTTAGTTTCCACTAAGCCAAAGCAGGTGCTGCGTACCGGCATACCTTGCGGTGCAAAGAGGTCAGTCCCTTCGTGAATACGTGCCCCACCCCAGCTTCTGCCGGTTCCCCAAGTGCTACGATAAGAATAAGAATTACTTAAGGGAAGTGGAAAAGCATTACCTGATAGGTCAAGCCGACCAAAATGCTCATATAGCTTAGCGAACTGAGCTATGCGCTGAGAGGCACGACCATTGTGATAATACTCCCAAATGCCAATGCTGAAATCATTAGCTGAATCACCATATTTCTGCAAGTGTCTAGCCATACTATATAGAACATCAGCATCATTCTCTGGATCGGCGATTCCATCACCTGAGCCATCACGGCCGAAGCCGTTAAAGAAAGTGATGGATTCAGGAGAAGTATCCTCCTGATCCGGGTTGAGTGGACCGGACCATACGGGTGCTGGAATCATGATTCCAGTAAGACGGTTGGTGACGGGTTTGTCTGAGGAACCTTTTTTGGCGATGGTGCGTTCATATTGATCAATGGCTGCGAATCTAAACCAAGGGATTCCAGTGGCTGCACTCAGTTGATCATAAATCCCCCTACGGGCAGACCATATGGATTCTTTGCTAGCATTAACAGAATTGCCGCTGCTTTCCACCGGTTGGACTGTAGCCTGTACTGCAGCTGCTGGAACGGGAAGGCCTAAACCACCCCAAAGGATAGCGGCCGCGGACAGACATAACATAGTTCTCCGGTTATTAGTATTCTTAAATAGGGCCAGCAAGATAACAGCCTCCTTTTGTCCGGGCGTAGAATTGAATGTAGGCACTTCGGATAAAGCTTTTATTATAGATTGAAGCAAAAGGCTACTTTTTATCCGTTCTTGTCTAAAGGTACCAGTAAATTCTTCGCCGGAATCGAAGTTGAGATGCCCTGCATATTTCACAAAAACAGGCAATTGTAAAGCGCACATGGTATAATATGAGGCAGCATCTTTCATCTGCAGCATCACATTCAGGAGGAAGCGGGGTTTATTATTTTGACGAATAAAACAGCAAAGCAGCCTAAGCCGGATTGGATTAGAATCAAGCTAACTACCGGTGATAACTATCAGGAAATCAAGAGCATGATGCGTTCTAAAACTTTACATACCGTATGTGAAGAAGCTAGGTGTCCGAATATTTATGAATGCTGGGCAAATCGAACGGCTACCTTTATGATTCTTGGTGATATATGTACTCGCGCATGCCGTTTCTGCGCTGTGAATACAGGGTTGCCGACAGAGCTGGACCTGCAGGAGCCTGAACGTGTAGCAGAAGCTGCAGAGGGAATGAACCTTCGCCATTGCGTGGTGACCAGTGTGGCCCGTGATGATCTTGCGGATGGTGGCGCCCAGATTTTTGCTGAGACGGTAGCGGCAATTCGTAAACGCCTTCCGTTATGTAGTGTTGAAGTATTGATTCCAGATTTCCTGGGAGAACGGAATAGTCTAGAGATTGTTATGAACAGTAATCCAGACATTCTTAACCATAATATCGAGACGGTGGAACGGATGTCAGACCGTGTACGGGCTAAAGCAAAGTATCGCCGTTCGATGGAACTGCTGCGCAGAGCTAAGGAAATGAAGCCGGATATTCCTACCAAATCAAGCATTATGCTTGGAGTCGGTGAAGAGTGGGATGAGATTTTACAAGCAATGGATGATTTACGAGCCGTAAATTGTGATATATTGACTTTAGGACAATACTTGCAGCCTTCTCCAAAGCATTTGAATGTGGAGAAATATTATCCACCAGAGGAATTTGCGCTGCTCAAGGAAGAGGGATTGAAGCGTGGCTTTAGCCATGTGGAATCAGCTCCGCTTGTTCGCAGCTCTTATCGTGCGCATGAGCAGGTGAAATCTGCCGCTCAAGCTCGTGAGGAGCGCGCGGTTTCTTCTAGTTAATTTTTTATTATTCAAGGTAGCAGGGGGTTGAAGGAGCGGAGCGATCTGAAGCTCCCCACCCCTAGGTTACACATAAAAAACGTTGATTTGAGTCATTGGAGAGAAATGTTGGAGCTGTAGGAGCGTTAGCGTTCGCCTGAAAGCTTTCCGAAGGAAAGCTAGCATCGTAAGCATACACTGTTGATTAATTTCACCGCTGAATGCGGTTCAAATAAAAGAAATTAATCAACAACAGCGACCGAAAGCCCAATATTTCTCGGAAATGACGGCATAATCAACGCACCCTCCCCACAGAAAGGCAGGCGACAAAAGGTTTGATCGTTATAGGCGGAAAAGGCTACGAACTAATGTTAGATCATAAGGATGGTTGGAATCCGGAGGCGTTTCGCGGAAGATATAGCGAAGTGCTGGAAAGATACGACTACATTATTGGTGACTGGGGTTACAGTCAGCTGCGTTTGAAAGGTTTTTATCGGGACAACCACCCAAAGGTGAATCGGGATACAGCGATTTCTGGCATGGTCGATTATATTAATGAATATTGCAATTTTGGCTGCGCATATTTTGTGTTGCATAAGTTAAAAGAGGTACCACAAGAAGGTTTGTTCAAGGATATTCTGATCAAAGAAATACCAGAGCCGAGTGAGGAAGAAGATTCGGAGCTAGAAGCTGAAGATAATGATGGAGCGGCTATAGATAAAGAGCTCTCCTCTAAAGAAACATCATCTAAGCAAGGTTCGAATTCATCTGCTGCATTTAAAGAGATGACTTCTGCTAAGGATAGACCTCTGAGAGAACATCAAAGCCGAAATCACCGGGGTAAAGATTCGCAAGGGAAGAAATCCAAAAAGGAATTTCAAAGCAGACCACCACAAGGTCAATCCCAAAAACCCCAAAACACACAAAAGCCTCAAAATAATCAAAATACACAAAACACACAAAACATAGAAAATCCACAATCTTAACGATGAAAGCTGACCATAAGTAGAGTCCTTCTACGAATGAGACAGCTTTTTTCTTTTGAATAGATATGTACAAATATTAAAGGCAGCAAACCTCCATCTCTGGAGAATTGCTGCCTTTTCTTATGGATCTATTTTATAGATAATTTCAATTGCTTCTGTGTAGCATTGTAACTCCATACGAGTGCCGGAAACTTCTTCTTAAAGGCATTTAATTCAATGTAGGTCTCACCATTCTGAGATAGCGCCTCTTTGGAGGAAAGCGTAAAGCCGGTAGATGTGCCTGTTCCGCTCTTTACGATGACCTTCTTGTTCTTCGCATCCCAGGTGATCTCGCCCTCGACAAGCGCAGCCAGCACCAGCGATGAAGCATAAGTTTTATCGCCCTGCTTCACAAGACCAACATTACCAGCAAAAGGAACCCCGTTGATATTTAAGATATGATGATCTCCGGTGACTTCTAAAGTCTTCATTCCAGCAATCTGCAGGGCGGTAATCAACTGTGCAGTTTTCCCTTTTACCTCAATATCCGGTGCGAGACCAATATGATTAAAGTCTTCTTTTTTAGGTGTTAGATATTTCTGCGTGGTCAATTTCAGCATGTCGCCATTAGACACTGGAAGTAGGCTTTGGATACGCGCTTTGCCGTAAGAACGAGTGCCTACAACAGTAGCCAGCTTGTTATCGCGCAGGGCGCCCGTAAGAGCTTCTGACGCACTTGCAGTGTATTCGTTGGTTAGAATTACGACGGGCACACCGATTTTGCTGCCACTAGTAATCGTTACAGGAGTTAACGCGCCACTTTGATCAGAGGTATACATCATGATGCCTTTATCCATAAAACTAGAGGCAATGTTGTATGCCGAATCCATGTAGCCACCCAAGTTATCACGTAAATCAAGCACCATGGATTTCATTCCCGCTGTACGCATCTTCTTCAGCATAGCGGCGAATTCTTCATCAGAATTCTGTGTGAAACCACTTAGCGAAATATAGGCAATCTTCGGACCAATGAGGGTTCCAAAAACGGAAGTCGAGTTCAATTCATTTCGGGTGACAACATAAGATTTTGTGACACCATTTCTGAGGATCAGCAGGGTGACCTTAGTGCCCGCGGCTCCACTTAGTTCCGAATCATCCGTTTCGTCAACAGGTATTCCGTTGATTTTGAGAATCGTATCGCCGCGTTTCAAGCCTGCCTTTTCAGAAGGAGAACCTGGAGAGATTTCTTCGATGTAGAGCTCTGTTGGCGTATATTGAAGTTTAACACCGATGCCAACGTATTCGAGATCAACCGCATGTTCAAATTGCGCCGCTTCCTCGGAATTGAAGTATTGGCTGTATGGATCATCCAGTGTGTTCACCATGCCGTCAATTGCTCCGCGAATCAAAATATCTTTATCTACATCTGAAAGATTATAGTTCTCCAATAGCTTCATTACTTCATTAATAAGATCACTGTTGTCTGTGGAAGCTTTAGCGGCATCTGCAGCGGAAGCCAGTGGAGCAAATGTAATAGATAAAGCTAGACAGCTGGTTAACAGTGCACTTATTATTTTTTTTGATTTCATGGAATCAAACACCCTTTTTATTAGGATTTCACAAGTTTATTGTAGATGCTATATGTGTCATCGATTGTCCATACACCAGTATCCGACTTGGATAGAATATAGATAAGGCCTTGCTCATAAGTCTCCTCTTCACTAGCTTCCTTGTCTTTGCTTTCTACATATATAGCAGCTTCTTTGGCACTGTAATAATAAATATTTGAAATGCCTGGAGTATAGGTAATATCATACGAAGCAAAGAAATCATCCAAATCTGCCTTGAGAGAGGAATCATATTCTTCTCCATATGAAGTCATCGTGGAAAGAACTGCTGTAGGATTCTGTTCGTTCATTGCTTGATAATACTTGCTAATAGTACCTTTGATGGCATCCGCATCGTTTTGAGGGATGTTGGCTGCTGGTTTTATACCTTGTTCACGAGTAAGGAGAACGGTCGAGCTTTGGGATTCCACGGATGAAATCTTCCAGCTTCCGTTCTTGCGGACCAGGGTATATACGTATTCATTCTCTGTATCTGGAGTATAAGCCCCACCTATTCTGCGTGAACTTTCAAGCGTATACACAGTGGCTTCGTCAGCTGTAATGTCGAGGATTTCCAAGCTATCAATAGTATTCTTTATGTCAAAAGCTTTAAAAGATTCATTGAGTTCGGCCACTGATTCCGTGTAAGAGTACTCCGAATCCATAAGGGAGTAGAAGCTAGTCGCTTTTTCTTCATTGAAATATTGATTAGACAAACGGATTAATGCTGTAAGGGCTGCTTCGTCCTTACCTTTGGAGACAGGAGTAGTAATTTGTACACTTCTACTGGTAGAATTCCAGACAGCTGTGCCCCCGGTTGCCTCTGCGATAAAACGCAAAGGGATGTATGTAGTGCCGGCTGAGGAAACTGGTGCAGTGGTTAGTTTTTTTACGGTTCCGTTAACAGTAGCGCGGTTACTGCCAATTTTGAGGGTAATCGCAAGATTTGAACTTTTTCCTGTTACCGTTCCAGTTTTGGCATCCCAGAGAACTTGAAGTCCAAGCTTCTCAAAGACAACCCGGAAAGGTACAAGTACAGAATTGTTCGCTAAGTATGGGGATCCAGCGGTGAAGGAAACCTTACTTCCGTTAATATAAACATCAATTGGTTTCGATGCTGCAAAAGCCGGGACCGCAAGTATGAGGGCCAGTAGACTTATGCTTAAGAGGGATAAAAATCTTTTCAACAGTACTCTCTCCTTTTATGTAACTCTTTGTAAAATAGCCTCATTATACCATTTGGCTTCTCTCTCAGTCTATCAGTTGGTGTTAGTTTTGTCACACAAAAAAGCCGGAGAAATGGATATCTCCAGCCACTGAAAATCGTTGGATCGAAGGTTAATCTTAAACCAGAAAAGCTTCACGTACACGGTTCCAGAACGGAAAAGGACGGTACCTGGCGAAACTGACCTTCTTGTCCGATACTTGGCAGCGTACTGAAATCAGATCATCTACTGGGATATTGTTATGATCTATCGTGAGTAGTAAGCGCTGATCCTTACATGAAAGAATATCGCAATGGTGATGCTTCGGCAGTAGTAATGGCGACCCCATTGTTCGAAATACGCGGTTGTTAATTGAGGCGATTTCGGCAATCTGCAGCGCTTCTATAGATGGGTGAACCATGGCTCCCCCAAGGCTTTTGTTATAGGCCGTGCTACCAGAAGGAGTAGAAATACAAAGCCCATCACCCCGGAACATTTCGAAGGTAACATCATTGATGTCAACTTGAATCATTATAGTTCCATCTACCCCTTTAAGGGTAAATTCATTTAGGGCAATGTGGGACGAAGAACCGGATTTCTTGTGAATTTCCAGCTCAAGCAACGGATATTTCACGATACGAGGTTTCTGAGGCTCAGAATCCTCGGTTCCGCACATGTAGTCGATTAAGGTGGGTAGCTCTTCCGCTTGCCAGTCCGCATAGAAGCCTAAGTGTCCTGTGTGCACACCTACGAAGGCTAGATTGGGGATTTGATCGATAAAGGTATGAAAAGCGTGCAGCATTGTGCCGTCTCCGCCAATAGAGATGACGATTTCGGGAGACTCGGCATCCAGTTGCAGGTCCCGCTCCGCCGCCAGCTTGTGAAACTGCTCGGCAAGTTTGATTGATAGTTCATCACCGCGGTCCAGAACATAATATCTCAAGATGTACAGGCTCCTTTTGTATAATTCAGTCATACACCGATCATAATCAATCTTGACCCGGAACACAATATGTTAATCAACTTCGCCGTACCCATCGAATCATTGTCATGAATACAGGGATAAGCAGTGAGACTAGAATTGCAGCAGTTAATAATAGGCTCAGCAGGGCGAGGCTTGCCGTGATCCCTGAGGCAGAAGGAGTAAAGGCAGCAGAGGCTGGTAATGATACCCATGCGGTAGACAGCCCTGTTTTCATCACAGGGTTCCAGAGCAGCAAGACCAATCCTGATGCGAGTATGGCGTGAATTAGCCGTGCAGTCAAAAATGGCAGATACCGCAGCCCGGTACCGTTCAAAATACTTGCCACCTGGGCATGTACAGATAATCCGCCCCAAGAGAGAATGAAGGCAGCTGCCGCTACCTTGAACTGAAGCGGGATGGAAGCTGCGGCTTCACCTGCTGAACGGGCACCGATCGTCACCTCAAAGAATCCGCTAATGAGAGCCTGAGCTAGTTCTGGAGGACCACCTACAAGGGACACAAGATGTCCGGTCATGTTAAAGAGGGAGGATAGGATACCGGCACGGGCTAGCAGTTCCATTAGCACATTGAAGAATACAACCAAACCGCCTACGACAATAATAAGCTTTAGCGAGGACTGGATAGCTCCCTTTAAAAGCTCCCCAAAGCTCCGTCCATCTTTGCGCCGAGCCTCCTCCATGGCAAGAAGTGCTGCATGGATTCTTCCAAAACCTTTTTTGGCTGGAACAGAGGGGGCAGTAGAACTAGTTATGGATGGGTCTTGGGAGGGGGAGCTCTGTTCTTTGCGTCCATGGAACGACATTAGCAAGCCAACAATCAAACCGCTCCCATAGTGGGCGAGGGCTAGGATGAGCCCCAACGATGCGTCTCGAAAGAAACCAACGGATACTGCACCTAACAGAAAGATTGGGTCAGAGGAGGTTGTGAAAGCGACTAATCGTTCGCCCTCTACTCTGCTAATCAGATTCTGTTCCCGCAGCTTAGCGGTTAATTTAGCGCCAACAGGATATCCTGATACATATCCCATCGCAGCGACAAACCCGCCGCTACCTGGTATACCAAAAAGAGGGCGCATCAATGGATCGAGCAGTGCTCCGAAGAGATGAACGATCCCTAGGCCTAGCATGATTTCGGATATGACGAAGAATGGAAATAGGGAGGGGAATAACACATCCCACCAGATGGCCAGGCCTCGTAAGGCTGCGCCAAGGGATGCCTCCGGATGAAGCAACATCAGCAGCATACAGCCCGCCAAAGTTAATCCCAGCAGTGGGCCGCCAATCTTTTTAAAAGTCATAATTAACGCCTCCTGATCTATGGTTAGATGTATGCGAAAAGAAGGACAAACAGCACAAAAAAAATAAAGGAAGCGGTTACATAAATCGGTGCTTTTTCGTTCGAAATATGATATTATGTAAATAAGAAATGCACCCTCTGTTACAAGAATAAATGGGATGGAGTGATGGCGATGAGCGTTGTAGCCGGAGTTCTCGTTTGTGCTTTTGTATATGTGATCCGGGTCTCTCTCGTCCCTTCAGGTGATGAAGAATTTCGGACCTACTGACAATAACCTCCAGGCGCTAAACTATAGTTTAGCGTCTTTTTTCTGCCGTTTAGGGGCACTTTCGACGGATATCCGAGCCGTGCTTTTTTTTGGTATAATAAAGTAAGAAACGTTTCATTAATATGGAAGAGAGCTGGTAACCTCAATGAATCCAAATGAGAGTATATATGAAAACCTAGGAGGAGCTGAGGCGCTACATCGATTGGTGGAAGTGTTCTATGCCAAAGTGCAGCTTCATCCGCAGCTGGGTCCGCTATTTCCTGAAGACATTTCTCCTGTTCTGGAGAAGCAGTATCAATTCCTGACACAGTTTTTTGGCGGTGGCCCATTGTATTCAGAACTGCATGGACATCCCATGATGAGAGCAAGGCATATGCATATTCCCATTACTCCAGAACGTGCTGAAGAATGGTTGCAGTGTATGAAAGAGGCGCTTGAGGAGACCGGCGTAGAAGAGCCGCTACGTTCGTTCGTGCTTAGCCGTCTTGCAGGTCCCGCACATCATTTTGTTAACATGCCCCAGGAATAATAAGGGACAGGTTGATCCTGAAAGGAATGAGAGTACTTGCCAGAGTTAATACCCCTATATTCTATTAAGGTCAAATGTTGCAATTGTGAACATGAATTTTCAACCTCTCGCGTACGCCCTAGCCTAAAAAAGGCTATCCGCCGCGATGCTGATTTTTGCGCATATTACAAAAACGAGAATCCGGATTATTATGTTGTACGTGTCTGCCCGAGTTGTGGGTTTGCCTCTACAGAAAATTCAGCGGACAAGCTGACGGATCTGCAGCGAAAAACATTTAATGAACAGGTAGGAAAACGATGGAAGAGCCGTGACTTTGGGGATAAACGAAGCTGGGAAACTGCACTAGAGACCTATAAACTGGCGCTTTTATGCGCTCAAAGTATTAACGATAAGGATCGAATTATTGCAAGTCTGCTTCATCACATTGCCTGGTTGTATCGGTATCAAGGGAATACGGAACAGGAACAACGCTTTTTGCGCTATTCATTAGCTGAATATGTGAAGGTATACGAAAAAGACGGAATAGCTGGCAATGATGCCCGGCTCATGTATCTTATCGGCGAACTTAACCGGCGCATCGGAGAGTTCTCTGTGGCTGTAATGTGGTTCTCCCGCCTGATTAATGATCAGAAGATTATGGATGCTGCGATGATTCGAGCTGCCAGGGAGCAGTGGGTTGTGCTAAGAGAGCAAATGCGCGGCGAAGCTGTAGATATTGATGCCGATGGATTGCCTTCAGGTTCTTAAAGCTTCACGAACAACAAAAAGCGCAGAAGAGAGTAATGCTCTCGTCTGCGCTTTATAAAAATGGTAAGATTGGGATTTAGATGACCTTCTATTTATCGGACTGCCCGATCAAATAGGAGGTAATCTCCGTCGTTATCTACAACTGTGGGACTGGCGCTGCAACATGGGAAGACAAGTAGTTTTTTCTTGCCGTCACGAACGATTTGCAATTCTTTTGGCTTCATAGGGAGAAGAACATTCTCCGAGTTGCAGAAAGGGCAATACTGCACATACATATCGCCTAAAATAATGTCATAAGGCCAGGTATGACTAAAAGGAATCATTGTGAACCCTTCCCAGAAGGAGACTCTTCATTTCCATCCTCAGCTTGCGGTGAATTCTGCTTTTTGGATAGCTCAGCTATTTTTTGTAGCAAAATATGTTGGGGCATATGCATCAAGTGTTCCAGTGGAACGCCTAGTTGCTTGGATAACGTTATGGCTGTTTCCGGTGAAATTTGTAGTGGCTTCATATGGATGCCCTCCTAAAGTTTATCGGCTATGAATGTTCCGGTATCGTTATTCACTTTACCATGGTGTTAAGTCAATTACAAAGAAAACCAAATGAGAGCAAAGGAATGGTGAGAAGACATGAAACAACCATTATCACTGACTTGGGAACTTGATTCCATATTTCCTGGGGGATCGTCCTCGACTGAGTTAGAAAGCTTTTTAAAGAATCTTGAACAAGATATTACAGCCTTGCAGGGTCTGGTGAAGAATGCTGTAGCTCCAACGGATGTTGAGTCTACAAAGGCGCTGGACGAGGTTATAGAACTGCTTCAGAGCTGTTCAGGAAGACTTGTGGAGGTCTCTTCCTTCGCAGACTGTCTGGGCGCTCAGAATCAAATGGACAAAGGTGCGGTAAGACTGGCGGCTCGAGTGACAAGTATGCGTGCCGGATTCGAAGGCATTAGCTCACAATTCAGTAACGTGCTTCGTCAGACTACAGACAAGGTATGGGCAGAGTGGATGGCACGTCCGGAGATTGCTCCATTAACGTTCGTGCTGAGCGAGAGCCGTGACTTGGCCCGTGAGAAGATGAGCCCAGAGTTGGAAAGCTTAGCGCTTGAACTAGCCGTTGACGGATATCATGGATGGAGCGGGCACTATGATACAATTGTAAGCTCGATTAAGATCCCATTTGAGGATGAAGAAGGAACAAAGCTGCTCTCCGCAGGTCAAGCTTTTAACAAGCTGGATGATCCAGATCCGAAAGTACGTCAATCCATGTTCCATAAATGGGAAGAAGCATGGACCGAAGCAGCAGATAACTGTGCGGATACCTTGAATCACTTAGCAGGCTTCCGTCTGAAGCTCTATAAAGGAAGAGGTTGGGAAGATATTCTGAAAGATCCGCTGAGCATCAATCGCATGTCACAAGATACTTTGAATGCGATGTGGGACGTGATTACGAATAGCAAGCCTGCACTCGTGACCTATCTTCAGCGTAAAGCTAAGCTGCTTGGACTGGATGCTCTTTCCTGGGTAGATGTCGAAGCGCCAGTGGGTAAATCTTCAGGTAAAATCCCATATGATCAGGCCGCTAAAGATATCGTTACCCAGTTCCGCAAGTTTAGTCCGAAGATGGCAGAGTTTGCAGAGCGTGCTTTTGATAATAACTGGATTGAGGTTGAGGATCGTCCGGGAAAACGTCCTGGAGGTTTCTGTACATCCTTCCCTGAGAGTAAGGAATCGCGGATTTTCATGACTTATAGCGGTACAACTTCCAATGTTTCAACCTTGGCACATGAGCTGGGACATGCTTATCATTCTTACTTGCTGGATGATCAACCTGTATTTAATCAGAACTACGCTATGAACGTTGCAGAGACTGCTTCAACCTTCGCAGAGGTCATTGTATCTGACGCTCAGGTTAAAGCCGCTGGCAACGCTGAAGAGAAACTGGCGTTGCTTGAAACGAAAATTCAAAACAGCGTAGCTTTCTTTATGAACATTCACGCTCGGTTCTTATTCGAGACTCGTTTTTATGAGAAACGTAAGGAAGGCCTTGTAAATGCTGAGGAGCTGTCTGAATTGATGGTGGAAGCACAGAAGGAAGCCTTCTGTGGGGTGCTTTCGGAATACCATCCTCATTTCTGGGCTTCTAAACTGCATTTTTATATCACAGATGTGCCGTTCTATAACTTCCCTTACACCGTTGGCTACATGTTCAGCACAGGCTTGTATCGACTGGCTCTGCAAGAAGGAGCGTCCTTTGCAGACAAATACGATAGCTTGTTGCAAGATACTGGTGTGATGACTTTAGAGGATTTGGTACTTAAGCATCTGGGTGTGGATCTTACGAAGCCGGACTTCTGGCAAGGCGCTACAGATCTGATTGTAGCTGACATTAATGAGTTCTTGGAGATGACGGAGCAATTAGTTTGAAAAAGTCTAAACTAAGACAAATTTAGCGGTAGAAAAAACAACGATTTTTCAGCATGAACACGCAAAAGTCCCTGATACAGGGACTTTTTTTAATGATAAAATGTCGAAAAATCACGATTTATAAAAATAAATATGCGATTAATCTATGGATTTCGCGCATCTATAGGGATAATAACCCAATTTTGCCGAATAATGTTGTTTGCCATTTGTTAGTAACCTATAATGAGTCTTAAGCCTTATATAAGGCACGCTAGAGTACCACTTGGCTGAACTCACAAAAATAAGCAAGCGCTTACGAAGTCAGTTCTGCGAAGTGCACTCAAATCAAGCTATGCTCACAAAACGAAGTGAATGCTTTCGAAGCAAGTTTTGTACGATGTGAACTCGAATGAAGCTATGCTCACAAAACTTTTAGGAGGAGAAGTAATGCTTAAGACGGAACAACTATCATTAGCGAGACAGATGGATATGGTGTTTAAGGAGCTGCAGGAAGAATTATCGGGATTAACTTCTGGTACGGTTTTTGTGCAAATACGAAATAACATGATCGGAAAATTCGGGATACGACATAATCCTCTTTCTGGGCGAAGCGGGGGATTCACTGATGCAAAAGAAGGGATGACAGATGGACAACAGTCTTCTTTTCGACTAATGGCGCTGGAAAGCCTGAAATACAAGCGGCGTTGGACGCATGGTGAGATTTCTTATGAATTCGCCATTAGACAGGGAATGGTGATTGTAGATGCTACATTGGAGTCCAATTATAATATGGCGAATCTAATGATTCGATCGCCTCGTAATGCCTTTGCTGAAAGTTCCGAACAGTTTTTTGGTTAAGCGTTGTTTACATAAAATTTCAATAATTGTGAAAATCAAAAACCCTCCCACAGCTTCAGAAAGAAGTGTGAGAGGGCTCAAAAGCTACTCGGTTTTAGGCTTTATGCTTGATATCGCCCTAGCCGGATAAAACACTTAAGATAACGTTGTTACTGACGACCAGACAGTTGTTGTTCTGCCAGTTGTACTAGACGTTTAGTGATGTAACCGCCCAGAGAACCAGTTTCGCGAGAAGTGTAGTTCCCGTAATAACCGTCAGCTGGGATCGTTACTCCAAGCTCCTGTGCTGCTTCATATTTCAACTGTTGCAATGCCGCAGTTGCTTGAGGAACGACCAGGTTATTGGAACGGCTGCTACGACCTTGACCTGCTTGACCCATGTGTGTCACCTCCTTCGCCCGTTGTGAAGATAGTATGAGCGCTAAGAGGTTAATTCATGCATCACTTCGAAAGGTTTTAAGGATGGTAATTATTAGTGAAATAAAAGTGAGGATAGAAATCCTTTATTGCTAGGGATTACACAAAAAAATCGGTCTTCCCTTACGTAATCGCAAGGCAAGACCGATATAATGTATATCTGCTTTAAATCTCAGGATAGATCATTTCCAGCACGGTGGATAGATTCTGACTCTGACCGGGTTCTACCGTTAAAAGACCTGTGAAGGAAGCATCCTCGGATACATTCGGTGCATTCGCGAGCCATGTATAGGGCTCAATGCACAGAAATTGATCCGCCGGTCCTTTGGTATATAACACCCAGTGACGGAATAGATTTTCGTCAGCAGTATAACGAAGGCCATAACCATCATCGCGTAATAATAAGGCTTCTACAGGCTGTTTTTCTCCAATACGTAGAGCAGTATCAAAATTAGTTCCCTGCATGTTCATTCCGGTGTTCAAGGCTTCCAGATCACCAAGTGGAATCAGATTGCCGCTAGGGAGCAATTCATCGTTCAGTTCATAAATACTATTTACTGGGAGCTTAAGATTCCAGCGCTCAGGTTCTCCATCAATCATAAACCAGGTGTGATAACCGATCCCAAAAGGAATTCGATGATCTCCAAGATTTGTAACCTTTAAAGTTTGGGTAAATCGGGCTTCCTGAAGCCTAAACGTCATTTCGAATTTAAGTGGGATAGGGAATTGCTCCATCCAGTGTGGATCATCTTCCGTTCGGAATTCAGTAGTGACCGCGCAACCATCCTCATCTTCTTCAATATCGCTGACACACCAGGCCTGAGTTCGGTGTAGACCATGAATATGATTGTCATTAGCGGTATTCTGGTCAAATTGATAACTTGTACCCTCGAATTGAAATTGGCCCTTACGAATTCTTCCGGGTGGAATTAATAGCGGCATGCCAAAATGGTAAGGTTTTTGCATAAAGAAAGCTTGATCGCTTTCATCAGGCCGCCGTAGAATTTCCCGTTGTTTCTTGACATCAAACAATGAAATCACGTTATTTCCTAGTCGCGGCAAAAGCGTGACTTCCAGTTCACGGCTGTGCAAAATATAAGTATCATAACCGCCCCACTGCCCTTTGGTCACCTGTTTCATGAGATATGCTCCTTTATCGTAACTGTAATCGAATAGAACATGGATAACCTTATCATAACAGATTTATACGGTAGTGGTTAAGTGATTTGACAACTTCTCTTTATGGTTCTATGATGAAGGCATTAATTCATGATGATAATGTGATGACGGGGACAAGTAGGCAGGCATTGCACCTTCAGAAAGCCGGTGGTTGATGCGAACCGGTAGGACAAACCTGATGAATGGACCCCTGAGCGCCGAGCTTGAACGGGAGCTAGATGCCCTAGTAGACCGGCCGGATCTTCCCCGTTAACGGAAGACTAAGGCTGTTTTTTTCTTGTCTAAACAAGATTAAGCAGCGAATAAGGGTGGCACCACGGTCTCACGTCCCTTGCGGATGAGGCTTTTTTTGCGTTCTCGGAAACTTAGAAATGACATCAAACGGAGGTCTATATTATGAAAAAAGTAATGTCAGGCATTCAGCCAAGCGGTTCACTTACACTGGGGAACTACATTGGAGCACTGAAAAATTTTGTGAAGCTGCAAGATGATCATCAATGTTTCTTTATGGTTGTCGATATGCATGCAATCACTGTAGCACAAGATCCTGCGGCACTTCGTGAGCAGTCAGAGTCCGTAGCGGCCCTCTTTATTGCAGCAGGAATTGATCCTGCACGTTCTAATGTCTATATGCAGTCGCATGTGCCACAACACGCTGAACTGGGCTGGATCATGACGACACTTACAGCAATGGGCGAGTTGGAGCGTATGACCCAGTTTAAAGATAAATCATCAGGTAAAGATTCTGTTGGCGCTGGTTTATTCGTCTATCCTTCCTTGATGGCAGCAGATATTCTTGTTTATAACGCAGATCTTGTGCCGGTCGGAGAAGATCAGAAGCAACATTTGGAGCTGACTCGTGATTTAGCTGGCCGCTTCAATAATCGTTTTGGCGAATTCTTTACCATTCCGGAGCCGTACATTCCAGAGGTGGGTGCTCGTATTATGTCTCTGGATGATGGTACCAAAAAAATGAGCAAGAGCAACCCTAACGCTGGCAGCTACATTGCTCTGTTGGATTCACCGGACGTGATCCGTAAAAAAATCAGCCGTGCAACGACTGATTCAGGACGTGAAGTAATTTTTGATCCAGCTAATAAGCCAGAGATCAGTAATTTGATGAGTATTTATTCCGAATGTTCTGGAATGACACTCCAGCAAATTGCCGATCGTTATGAAGGGCAAATGTATGGCGGCTTTAAGAAAGATCTTGCTGAAGTGGTTGTATCTACGCTTGAGCCTTTACAACAAAGATATAATGAAATTCGTAGCTCGGGTGCGATTACAGATATTCTTGCTGAAGGTGCTGGTCGTGCACGTATTGTTGCAACTGAGACGTTGAATGGAGTTAAAGAGCGGATGGGATTTCTGCCAGCTCGTTAATCTAATCAGCGCTTAGGCTTTCCTGTTTGCGTCTGATCTTGGCCTTGAGGATAAATCCCCAGCCAATATTCATGACACAGAGAAACCCGAGCAGAAGTGCCAACCAAAAGCTATAACTGATCGCGATTGAAGCGGCAGTAAGAATAAGAATAGAAGAACAAGCGAACCAAAGTGAAAGTCCTTTACCCATTAAGAGAGCCTTCCTTTCTATGTCTGCTAAAATGAATCCCGGAGTATTATTATCATACTCCGGGATTTTTTGTGATTATAGAATAGATCTCTGCGTAAGTCTACAGTTTCATCGTAAAGAACCAGGGTCAATGGAAAATCGTTTGTCGAGCTTCTCGCTGCTAAGCCAACCTACATAAGTATTTAAAGGTCGATATTGATTGTCCATCACTAATACAGCCACAAACGGGTATTGTTTGCGATGTAAATAACGTACGTCCCCCCAGCGCACCATATATCCTGAAGGGAGTTCCTCGACTTCGGCTACTGCATAAGAGGTGAAGTATAGAAAGGACTGAATATCAGGGTGCGACTTGGAAATCTCCACAGCAGGATGAGTCGAGCATACAGCATGTTTGAACCATTCCAGTCGGTTATTGACTAACTGCCCAACATCATAGCTGCCATCTTTTTTCACCTTGACTACGTTCCAGCGCTTTAGTGAAATTGTAGGGATTACAATATAACGTTCGCCGGCACTATGATGTAAATCCTTAAGCTTAATATTACGCGTGAGACGTGCGTGAACGACGGTTCTCCAAATATAATAAAGAATAGTACATGCATACAGTGTAATAAATAAAGGTTGCGGTGGAATGATCCCGGTGATCCAGAGAAGGATGGCTGCGATATGGCTACCAAATATAAATGGATCAAAAATGTGGATGATGTTCCATGCAATCCATTTCTCCGTGAATGGACGTGCAGCCTGAGTGCCATAGGTATTAAATAGATCAGAAAATACGTGAACACCTACACCAATGAAGCTCCAGAGCGCAATATGGCTTAGAGCTTGTAAATCAGTAAAACCAAATAAGGGGCCTAACACGAAGGAAATCAGCGCAGGCCACAGAATTAGAAAGGGTAGGGAATGTGTGATTCCTCGGTGATTTCGAATATACATTGCATTGTCCTTCAGTCGTAGCGCAGTATCGGCATCAGGAGCCTGAGAGGCGAGCACTGTTGCCAGCATAACAGCCCCGGCCAGTTTCGGATCAGAAGCAACGATGGGATCAACGAAGGAAAGCCCGGCTAAGCCTAGGCCCATAACTAAATGTGTAGCAGTATCCATTGGTCAGTTCTCCTTTGTTGTTCGGAAGTTCTCTATTTAATAATTACCCAAATACAGCTCTGGTTATTAAGGGGATTGAAATAAATACAAAATAAATATTGTCACGTAATTGTCGAATTCATGAACTTACTGTTCCATGACTGTCAAAGTCTTCACGGGTTTGTTATGATAAAGTTAACAGCGAAGTTAAAAAACTTCGGTTAGAACGTTACATGTTCGTTTAGAAGGAGGATCATTAGGTGTGGACAATCATATAACATTTCAAGCTTCTTCCGACTCTGCAGCCATGTCTGCAAAATCGCCACCGGAAGGTGCTAGCTGGCGTGATTTCATTGCAGTAACAAAACCCGGTATTATCCGATCTAACCTTATTGCGGCCTTTGCGGGATATTGGCTGGCCTCGGGTTGGGATGTTCATTACGGCAGATTAGTTCTGACTCTGCTCGGTACAATGCTGGTTATGGCTTCGGCCTGCGTTTTTAATAACTATTTCGACCGGGATCTGGACATGAAGATGGAAAGAACCCGTGAACGGGGGCTTCCTACAGGACGACTGAAACCAAACACTGTATTATTATACGCCATTGGGCTTGGTATTGCAGGTTTGATCGTGCTGTTTGCTTTTTCAGGAATGCTTGCCGGTCTGTTTGGAATTGTTGGCATGTTCGTTTACGTAGTAGTATACACGCTTTGGTTGAAGCGGACATCAACATGGAGCACCTCCGTAGGGGCGATTTCTGGAGCAATGCCCCCGGTAATTGGTTATGTTGCGGTTTCAGGAACGGTTGATCTAGGCGCTTGGCTGATCTTTGCCATGTTGTTTCTATGGCAACCCCCTCACTTCTGGGCGTTGGGCATTAGACGTAAAGAAGAATATAGAGCGGCAGGATTTCCATTACTACCTGTAGTTAAAGGAACGCGACGTACGAAATTTCAGATGATTCCTTATGTAGCCCTTTTGCTGCCTATTCCAGTATTAATGTACGCCTATGATTACGCAGGCATATTTTTTCTAATCATTTCATCAGCGTTGTCCTTGGCTTGGTTAGTATTGACCTTGATGGGCTTTAAGGCTAAAGATGATGAAGTCTGGGCGAAGAAGAATTTCCTCTTCTCCATTAACTACCTGACAGTTAGTTTGATCGTACTTGTATTGAATACGATTCACGGTTAAGAAGAGGGAGGGTATACGTGTCCGTGCAAACCTTTAAGCGTTATAAATGGACTTGGCTTCTGCTAATACTTGCTTTGATTATGGCTGGTTATCTGGCAATTAACTCTTTGAATTTAGGAAAAGAAAAATTGCCAGTAATCGGAGAAGTGCAGGACTTTTCTCTTGAAAATGTGAATGGAGACCAGGTTACTCTGGCTGATACACAAGGTAAAGCACGGCTGGTATACTTCTTTTTTACACAGTGTCCGGATGTATGTCCTATAACTACGTTTTTGTTATCTCAGACACAGAAGATTCTGGTCGAGGATGGCAGTTTTGGTAAAGATACGGGGTTTGTCTCTATCTCTTTTGATCCGAAGAATGATACTCGGGAAGCTATTAAGGCTTTTGCAGACCGGTTTCAGGCGAATTATGATGGATGGTATTTCTTGCGGGGGGATCAGGAAGAAGTTCGTAAGTTAGCGACGGATTCTTTTAAAGTACTAATCGCAGGGAATTCCAAAGAAAATTTCGTACATGCCAACCGTATAGCGTTAGTTGACCGAGACAATCAACTTCGTGCATTGTATGACGCAGGAGATACGGAGAACGTAACTCCTGAATTTCTTGCCGATCAGCTGACGAAATTGGCTCGGGAATAGAATATCAAACATTAAACACGCCTTTTTCGAATCCCTCTTTATTGAGCGGATAACGAAAAAGGCGTTTTTTTAAATATACGATAGTATAAGTTTCATGCTATACATTATCCTTATACTTGTTTCAGCTAAAATGGAAGTGGTTCAGGGTAGACGATGAAATCTTCCAATCCGGCTTTTTCGAGCTGAGTGATGTTGTATTCATCAGGCGTACCTTCCACACCAGCATATCCGCGACGAGTATAAATATGATCGGCATCAGGGAAGGCATCCCGGAGCACACTGCGTATTTTTTTGCCAGAGCTATCGTTATCCAAATAAAGGTATACTTCTCCATCTCCTACTTGTTGCCGGAGGGATTCTAATTTTAGTGTATTTAATGTACCAAAGGTACATAGGATTTCTACTTCCGGTACCAGCACGCGGCGTAATCTGCTGCGATCGTTCTTACCTTCGACAATAATCGTTATGGACATTAGCTGACAATCACCTCCGGGAATGGGTCCAAGCTTCAGGCTCATTATAGTTTACCGAAGGATCGTCATTTTTAACAACTGTTTCTGCAGGAAAGTCTTCATTCCCCGGGAAATGTCGTAAAAGCAAAGAATCATGCGGCTCGCCCGCTCCATTTGGAAGTGAGGTTCGATAGTTTACCAGTGTTTTTAGGTGGAAGAAGAAGTAATGCTACCATTAGTAGTAGAAAGGCTATGAAGTAAGGAGAAACGAAGGACCTTAGCTGTCCAGCAGCCACGGGCCCAGCGAATGCACCAAGTGACATGGCTATCGACTGCATGGAGAAAGTCCGACCCATTCGCCCAGGGCCACCGAGACTAATAAAGAGTGATGCCATTGCAGGAAACAACACTCCTTTGGCTGCGCCGAGCATAAAAAGAATCGCAGCAGTCGGAATCCTGTGAAATGAGGCGAGTGCAAAGAAGCTGATGGCCATTCCCAGTAATGCTGCTGCTATTCTTCCCCCCGGTGAAAGACGGTTCAGAAAGAGCATACTGAGCGTTACCAAAGCACCTAAACTGAGAAGTGACAGTAGTATACCAGTGGAAAGAATACTGTTGCTCCCTGTTTGAGATAGTGGGAGCTCGAAAAAGAGAACGCCTTGTGAACAGGAAACGAAAAAAGGTAAAAGGTAATACCGTTTGGATACCAGATCATCATCTTTCGTTGGTATAGAAGGTTTATCTGGAACTTTTAATGCTGATTGCGCTGAGCTTAGCGGCTTTAATATATGTCTCGAAGGTGCAGGTACACTAAAAAAAGCCATGATTCCTGTTGCAATAAGGAGCCATCCAAGTGTGGTGAAGGTGCCAGAGTAGCCGGCTTTTGCTACGATAAAAGCTCCCGCAGCAGGCGATACAACTGAAGCTAACGTATGAACGATACCATGTCCGGACATATATTTACCCTGCTCTGTGGCATCCGATGACAAAGAAGCGAGTAACGTCATACAGGCTGGAGAGAGGAAAGCGAGCACGAATCCACTTGCTGCTCTTAGCATTAGCAGATGCCATGGAAGCTGTACATGAGCTTGCAGCAGTAGGATAGCTCCCGCTGCGACAAGGCTGAAGACGATGTAGCGGCGGGAGCCATTACGATCGACGAGTACGCCTGCAAGCAGATTGCCGGGAAGGTGGGTCAACGAGTACATGCCCATCATCCAGCCAATAAAGGTGGGTCCCGCACCAAGAGAGATGGCAAAGGGCGTAAGGACGGGATACTGAGCATGTAAATCGAAGAACGCCAAAAAGAGAAATAAGTATAGCCACAGCGCAGTTTTCACAGGGAAACACCTCCGAGAGCCACCTACAGCACAAGTGAATGCAGGACGGCGTAATAATGAAGAACCAATTCTTAAGCACTACTTGTACTTTACGTGGGACAGAGAGGGCTTATACCGCTTTTTTAATTCCGCTAGTAGGTATACCTTTTACGGAGGGTGGAACCATGAATTATGATGGGTATTCATGTATAATAATTAATATTGGCGTTATGTCTATGGGAAGAGAGAATCCTTGGGACGAAACTAGGCGATAGGGGTGTTGTGAGATTGATGGATCCAGAGGTATGGTCACAGTTTATAAGGGAAAATTGGCTAGTTATTGTAATTGCGCTTGTCCTGCTGTTTGCGGTTGTTAATTTGGTTAAAACCGTTCTGAAATGGGCGATTGTCATTGTGATCGTTGTAGGTTTGTTCATCTATAGTGGTGTTACAATGGACCAAATTGGTAACGCTGTGAATAAGGTGGCAGATGGAACGGTAAGCACGCTGAAGAAGGAAGCGCAAGAGGTTATGCTTAAAGAAGCGCAGGATGCGAAGTACACTTCGAATGGAGACGGGACCTTTACGATTACAACGCCGAATATTGAAGTGAAGGGCGCAGCGGGTGAAGATAAAGTAGAGGTTACTTTCCGTGGTGTGAGTCTTGGAAAGTGGAGTGTTACAGATACGACAAAAACATTTATCGAGGAAGCCCGAAAACATCAATAACAGGCTTGGACTCAAAAATATAACAAGCGAGTAAGCACGCGACTGAAAGGAGAGAGCGGATATGATAAACGGATGGATGACTAGTGTGAGTGATGCTAATATCATCTCCATCGCCCTCCTGCTGGTTGTAGTCTTCTCTCTATTGCAAGGCTGGAGCAGAGGTTTCTCAAGCGCTACCGGAAGGTTATTTGGGCTGCTGGGAACAGGATTATTTACTATAGCATCTTTGGTATTAGCTATCCCAGCTGCGGCCTACCTCAATCCCTATGTAGAGACTTGGGCATCGGGTATTAGTCTTCCTGATACGAAGCTTACACAGTGGCAGCAAATTTATTATACGGCGGTGTCTGTGTTATCAGAATCACCGCTAGTTCGATTTCTATTGTTACTCCTGATTTCTTATCTGTTAATTCGTATGCTCTTAGGACTGTTATCCATGTTGCTTCCTTTTCCACAATTGCGGCGTACTAAGAAGTTTAAAGACAGAAAGATTACGCAGGTAAGCCGTATGGGAGGAGCAATGGTTGGATTAATTATCGGCTTAATGCGTAGTCTGGTAATTGTTCTCGCTCTTTTCATCTGTGTTGGATTAAATCCGGAGAGTGGATTTAGTCGTTATGTGGAGTCCTCTCCAATCTATAGTCAGAGCGCTGCTGCTGTATTTGAACCTATTGTTGGTGAGACTGTGCAGAAGAAACTTCCTATTCTGACAAAGACCGTTGCAGCAGAGATGAATGATATCCTTCGCAGAAAATATGAGGTTATCGATCATGAAATTCCTCAGGATATTATAGGAGCAGCAGAAGACATTGTTGGACAAGCGCAAGATGAAGAGAAAAAAGCGAGACTTCTCTATGATTGGGTAGGTACACGCGTGACTTACGATTATGCTAAAGCTGACAATTATTTGCAAAACAGGGTCTGGCATGAACAGACACCACAGGATACATTCGACACTCGGCAAGGGGTGTGTATAGACTATGCCCGACTGTACGCTGTGATGGCTCGTTCACAGGGCTTGCAGGTACGGGTTGTAACAGGTCAGGGTTATGATGGGCGTGGCGGTTATGGTGCACATGCTTGGAATGAAGTATATATAAGTGATCGGCAAGCTTGGATTCCGCTGGATCCGACTTGGGCTAGCAGTGGAGATTGGTTCAATCCGAAGGATTTTGATGAAACGCATATTAGGGAGAACGCCCTCTGAGTGAGGGCGCTGAACTCCTGGGGTGTGGTACAATAAACTCAAGTAACGTCAGTTCTAACTTAAATGCGAGGGCATGCTCACAATAAGCAGCTAAGAACTCACCTTCATCATAAGAGTAATGTCTCAGGCAAAGGGTTGTCAGACATTTTTTTAAAAATATAAGAAAGTATAAGCACTATACTTTATGTCTTATATTTCTCGCTTAAACACTTACCCTCCTTATAAGGACGGTCAAGGCGTTTATGCTTGTAGAAGGGGAGAAAGCTGGTGAGTTTGTTTGGTAAGCAGCTCCCGCCTAAGGACGGGATATCTTCAAGAAATTCTGTAGGCTTGAGACTGAATATTTTTTTCTTTGGCACTTTTTTTATTTTTTGTATTATTATCGTACGTCTTGCAGGTTTACAGTTTACTGAGGGAGCTCTGTTGAGTGAAGAAGAAACGAGCCGGGAAACGAAAATTGTTCCGCTCGCAGCGATGCGTGGGATTATTTTTGCTGCCGAAGGAGAGCAGATTGCCTATTCAACACCTACGGAGTCGCTTTACCTTACATTAACTAAAGATTATACAGCTAGAACGACAGATAAAGTAACGGGTGAGACCTCACTTACGGAGAAGGCGAAGTACAACTCCGATATGCTTGCAGCAAGGCTTGCAGCTGATTTTGCTAAATATGGAGATCCGAATGCACCGAAGCTGACGCAGCAAGATATCTTGGATTCATTAGATTTAGATTTCAAAAAGTATTTAGGTTATGTGCCGCGACGGATCAAGACTGGATTAATTCCAGAGGAAATAGCCTATTTCATGGAGCATAAAGACAATTATCCGGGGCTAACGATCGTGGAGGAGAGTGTTCGTCACTACGATAAAGATACGGTAGCGGTGCAGACAGTCGGCTTTGGAAAGCCGTTTAAATCGACTGAAGATATAGCGATGTATAAGAATGTCCGTAGTGAAATGAAAAAAGATTCTCCCCCTGGACTTATGTATAAAGCAGAAGAATATGTGGGGTTTGATGGTCTGGAAATGCAGTATCAACGAGAGTTACGAGGAGAAAATGGTTATCAGGTCATTTCGGTGACTCCTCAGAATATGGCTGAGAAGGTTGAACAGAACGTTGCTCCTGTAAAAGGTAATAATATTTGGATGACCATTAATAAGAAGATTCAGATGAAGACAGAACAGGCCATATTGGATCAGATTAAATGGCTGCATTCCAATGCTGTTCAAGGTGAGACGCATCCAGATGCTTTAACCGGATACGCCGTAGCAATGGAAGTGGAGACTGGTAATATTGTCGCCATGGCAAGCATGCCGGATTACGATTCAAATGTATGGACTAAAGACTCCTTACCAACACCTGTTTGGAATAAAATAATGAATAATCATCTAAACGGTACGATTACTTCGAATTCATCTGGTAGATCAGGTCATGATTTTAGTTCACTTGTATTTATGGGATCTACGATCAAACCATTAAGTGTGTTAATTGGTTTAAAGGAAGGTTTCTTTAATACCTCAACAACCTATTCAGATGTGGGCATTACTTATTTCGGTAAGGATAATAAATCATCCGTAAGAAATTCATCGGGTCACGTATATGGTTCACTAGATCCGGCCAAGGCGATTATGAATTCCTCTAATGTATTTATGATTGATATGGTGGGTAAGCAACTTTACAAGAAATATCCGGGGGATAAAGGCATTGAGGTATGGGACAGATATATGAAAGAGTTCGGGCTGGGTGTATCTACGAAAAGTGGTCTCCCAGGTGAATCAGCGGGCCAGATTAACTATACTGATCTTAAGGCCGCAGGCAGCTCGCAGGCCGCACTTATCTATGCTTCTTTTGGCCAACAGGGCAGTTATACTACATTGCAGCTTGCCCAGTATGCTTCTACTCTTGCAAATGAAGGAGTGCGTATTAAGCCTCAACTCGTTAGCAAGATCACGGATGCGCAAGGTAAGGCGGTTAAGGAATTTCAAAGAGAAGTGCTTAATACGGTAACGTTTGACAAATCCTACTGGAAAGAGATCAAACAGGGGATGAGCAGTGAAGTTAGTGCCTTTGATGATTTTCCTTATGATTTTGCACGTAAGACAGGTACCTCTGAAAAAACAGACAGAAAAAATATAAACCGTGATAATGGGGTATTTATTGCCTTTGCTCCGCGAGAAAATCCGAAGCTAGCCGTAGCGGTTGTTATACCAGAAGGGGGCTTTGGCTCCAAAAGCGCTGCTCCGGTTGCTCGTAAAATTTTTGATGCCTATGATTGGGAGTACGGGCTCGATGGTGTGCCGAAAAAGAATGTCACTCCTGCGTCAGACCCCGTTCAAGAATAATTAGAGAAAAAGGAGAGAAATAAACTGTGAGTTTTTTCCGTAAGCAGGCCTCACCTCCAGATGAGACCAACAGTAAAAGTTCCATAGGCCTGCGACTCAACGTGTTTTTCTTTAGCACGTTTGTTATATTTTGCGTAATTATTATACGCCTGGCTGTGTTGCAATTCGTGGAAGGACCCACTTTAACTGAAGTGGAGACAAGCAGAGATACCAAAAATGTACCGCTAGCTTCCATGAGAGGTGTAATTTATGCTGCTGAAGGTGAGAAGTTAGCGTACTCTACACCGGTTCAATCGCTGTATATTACGCTCAATAAGGAGTATACCGCTAAGCAAACAGATAAAATTACCGGTAAAACTACCCTAACTCCAGAAGCTAAAGCCAAGTCAGATGCATTGGCAGCCAAGCTGGTAGCTGATTTCAATAAATATGGTGATCCAAAAGCTGAGAAGATGACAGAAGAAGATGTTATTGACGCACTGGATTTATATTTCCGGAAATCACTTGGCTTTATGGCACGGCGAATTAAGGCGGACCTGACTACTCAGGAAGTGGCCTATTTCATGGAACATAAGGGAGAATACCCAGGCCTTGAAATTGTCGAGGAAAGCATTCGTCATTACGATAAAGATACGGTTGCCGTACAGACGATAGGTTATATCAAGCCTTTTAAATCAGCAAACAGCCTTAATATTTATAAGAATATCTTAAATGCTATGAAGAACAATCCGGAGCCAGGACTAACGTACAAGGACGACGAATTTGTCGGATTTGACGGCCTGGAGCTGCAGTATCAGAGAGAGCTTCGGGGACAAAACGGCTATCAGGAAATCTCCGTCAATCCACAGAACATGGCAGAGAAAGTCGAGCGTGTAGTCCCTCCTGTGAAAGGCAATGACGTCTGGACAACTATTAATAAGAACATTCAGATGAAGACAGAGCAGGCGATTATGGATCAGATTAAGTGGTTGCATTCCAATACTGTACAGGGTAAAACGCATCCTAATGCTTTAACTGGTTACGCTGTAGCGATGGAAGTCGATACGGGGAATATCGTCAGTATGGCAAGTATGCCGGACTACGATACGAATATTTGGACATCGGGATCCTTATCCACAGATGTCTGGAACAGTATCATGGATAACTACCAGAACGGTACCATTAATCCGATTTCTTCAGGGACGTCAGGTAATGGACTTAGGTCTGTACTGCTACTAGGTTCAACAATTAAACCTTTGAGCGTACTGGTGGGTCTGAATGAAGGTCTCTTTACAACCTCAACCTACTATCCGGATAGAGGTTTCGCGACTTTTGGTAAAACAGGTCATGAAACTAAGGTAAGAAACTCCGGAGGACATGTGTACGGTTCTATGGACCCTGCAAGAGCGATTGAGAAATCGTCGAATGCGTTCATGGTGGATATGATCGGTAAACGATTGTATGACAAATACAAAAGCAAAGGCGTAGATGTCTGGGATAAGTATATGAAAGAGTTTGGACTTGGTGTATCCACGGGAAGTGGTCTGCCAAATGAATTCTTAGGACAGATTAACTATACCAATATAGAGGCTGCAGGTAGTGCCCAAGCGGCACTTGTATATGCTTCTTTCGGCCAACAAGGTAGTTATACGGTGTTGCAGCTTGCGCAATACGTAGCTACACTTGCTAATGAAGGACAGCGGATTAAACCTCAGCTAGTTAGCAAGATTACAGATGCTGACGGAAAAGTAGTCAAGGAGTTCGGTCGTGAGGTAATAGATGAAGTAACAGCCTTTGATAAATCCTACTGGAAAGAAATTCAACAGGGTATGCGAAGTGAAGTTAGTGCTTTTTCTGATTTCCCTTATGATTTTGCTCGTAAGACGGGAACATCTCAACAAGTGGCGAAGGGTCAAATTCGCGATAATGGTGTATTTATTGCCTATGCCCCACGAAATAATCCTAAGCTGGCAGTAGCCGTAGTCATTCCAGAAGGGGGCTTTGGTTCCCAGAGTGCTGCGCCGGTCGCACGCAAAATTTTTGATGCTTATGATTGGGAATATGGACTTGATGGCGTTCCGAAGAAGAGTCTGCAGTCAGGTAATAATACGAATGATCCTGCGAATGAAGGAACGACTACAGGTACTCAGTAACATTGACTCTAAGGTGAATAATGATTAAAAAATAAACAGCTGCTCTATTGAGAGCATAAAAGAATGGAGGGGTGGCAATGACTGCCAAATACCGCCTGCTTGCTTTGGATATGGATGGAACCCTACTGAATGATGAACAGATTATTACACCTACAACGGTGAAATGGCTTCAGAAGGCGGTCGACGCAGGCGTTCACGTCTGTCTGTCGACAGGCCGGGCTTTTACAAGTGCATTTCCATATGCTGAGCAGCTTGGACTAGAAACACCTATGATTACTGTGAACGGTAGTGAGATATGGCGAGCACCACATGAAATTTATCGGCGATCCTTGATGGACCCTATGCTGGTACAACAAATGTATGAACTTGCTAAAGAAGATGACATCTGGTTCTGGGCCTATTCTACAGAAAAAGTCCACAAACAGGATAACTGGGATGGGGATGTAACGGGCAGAGAATGGCTTAAATTCGGTTATCATACTGAAGATGATGAGCTTCGTCATAAGTTGCTGCTTCGTCTTCAAGATATGGGTGGATTGGAGATTACGAACTCCTCTCCACATAACCTGGAGATTAACCCTCTAGGAGTAAATAAAGCAGCCGGAATCATGGAAGTCTGTAAGTTGCTAGGACTAGACATATCCCAAGTTATAGCGGTTGGTGACAGCCTCAACGACCTTGCAGCGATTCAGCAGTCAGGGCTTGGGGTTGCCATGGGCAACGCTCAGGACACGGTTAAAGAAGAGGCTGACGCTGTGGTGGCTTCTAATAATAATGATGGAATTGCAGAAGTCATTCAAAAATATATTTTTAATGAAGCTATTGCGAAGTGAATCCATAGAGCATATTTGCTATTAGGAGGTTAAGTATTGACGATCCTGGGTTGGATTCTTATTATTGCTTTATTTGCCGTAGGGCTAGCCGGGGCTGTGTATCCTATACTGCCGGGTGCACTTGCGATTTATCTTGCTTTTTTCGTATATGGCTGGTTCTTTTCATTCGAGCCTTTTGGTGCTTGGTTCTGGATCATTCAAACGCTGATCGTTGTAGTTCTATTTATTGCTGATTACGTTGTAGGAGCGTGGGGCGTTAAGAAATTTGGCGGCTCGCGTTCATCGATTATCGGGAGTACGATTGGGCTAATCATTGGTCCTTTTGTAATCCCAGCCTTTGGACTTATTATCGGTCCGTTTCTGGGTGCCTTTATAGGAGAATTGATCGTGGGTTCTTCACCAGCTAAAGCTGCCAAAGTAAGTGTAGGATCAATACTTGGGTTGTTTAGTAGTACTGTTGTCAAAATTGTGCTACAAATTATTATGGTCGTCCTCTTTTTTATATGGGTCGTCCGGTTTTAATTTTAACAGTGAAGAAGGGGAAATGGTTTGTCCAAGAAAGAGTCTTTCGTAAAAGGCACGCTTATCCTTGCTGCTGCAGCTTTGGTGGCAAGGGTACTCGGGCTTGTCCAGCGGGTGCCGCTGGATCATATTTTTGATGATGTGGGGAGAGCATCATTTGGGGTATCGAACAATATCTATTTAATGCTGCTCACCGTGGCTACAGCAGGTATTCCAAGTACGCTCAGTAAGATGGTCTCCGAGCGGTACGCTCTGAATCGTCCAGAAGAAGCTAGACAAGTGTATCATGCAGCATTGATATTTTCGGTAGCAGCAGGGGTAGTTATGACTGCATTGCTGTATTTCGGCGCTCCGTTCTATGCGACACATATTGCTGACGTACCTGAATCAGCGATGGCAGTTAGGGCTATTGCACCTGCGCTTTTACTTTTTCCGGCGATTGCCATGATGCGCGGTTATTTTCAAGGGCGCAACAATATGATGGCTGGTGGTATTTCACAGATTGTAGAGCAGTTCGCTCGCGTACTAGTCGCTATTTTACTAGCTTATATTCTATTACAGCAGGGGTATAACAATACAACTATAGCTGCGGGAGCCTCCTTCGGTAGCGTAATTGGTAGTATTGCAGCATTTGGTGTCATGATTTATTTTGCAATCAAGCTGCGCCGAGAGGATAAGCAGCAAGGATTAAATTACGATACCACTCAAAAATTGCCGATTTGGGGAATTTATAAGGATATTTTCACACTTTCAATTCCGATCGTACTCTCTTCACTTACGATTCCCGTAGTGAATGTAATTGATACTTCTTTGGCTGTTCCACTGCTTATCGATCAGATGGGTAGAGAGAGTGCAACAGCAGCTTTGGGTATACTAACCACGCGTGCTCAAAGTGTGGCCGGAATTCCACCAGTACTAGCCATTGCGCTAGGTACCTCGCTGATTCCGATCATTTCAGCTGCTTATGCCCGTCGTGATGAGGGACACTTGAAGAAGCAAATTACACTTGCTTTGCGGATTTCTATCCTGACAGGGATGCCAATTGTGTTGGCACTTGTGGCAGCAGCCTATTCTGTAAACGGGTTATTGTTCAGCAGCTTGGACGGAAGCGGAATTGTGGCGATGCTTACGATTGGAACGATCTTTCAGATCACCATGATGACAACGAACTCTATCTTGCTCGGTATGGGCAAATCACGCATTTCAATGTATTATGTGCTAGTGGGTATTATTGTTAAATTAGTCGCAAGCTTCTTACTAAGTAAGATATTTGGGATCTACGGGATTATCGGCGCAACAGCACTTTGTTTCGTAGTTATTACTATTCTTAACTTACGGATGCTGAAATCCATTGTACCTTTCGAAATTATGGGTAAACGGTGGGGTGGCTTCGCAATTGCGGTTCTGGTGTCCGGTGGTATTGGTTTTGGACTTAACCAAGCTGGAATTCTGTTAACAGATCTAATGCCTGCACGTCTGGCGTTTCTGATCACTTGTCTTGTTGTAGGGGCCGCAGTTGTTGTTATTTATCTGGTCATGCTAATTGTACTGGGTGTGCTTACTAAACAGGAAATCTCCAGTTATCCGCGTGCATTGCAAAAATTGCTCCATCCGCTGATGAAATTGCAGCCTGCGCGTGTTCGTATGAGAGAATAAGTTTGACTTCTGCATGACATTTTGCTTCACTTAAAGAATAGAAATTTGACAGATATGGAAGAAAGGACTGAACAAGCTATGGACAAAATTAGTTCTCCTGCTGAATTTCAGGTAGCCATTCAATCTCCTCGATTAACTGTAGCCATCTTCAAGGCGGACTGGTGCTCAGATTGTAAATTTATCGATCCTTTTATTCCTGAGGTAGAGCAAGCCTATGCAGATCGTCTAACGCTGGTTGAGGTTGACGTTGATGCTGTGGGTGACGTTAGTCAGGAACAAAATATTATGGGTATTCCAAGCTTTGTCGCGTATTCCGATGGACGTGAACTGGTTAGATTCGTTAATAAATTGCGTAAATCCCGCGAGGAAATTGAGAATTTCCTGGATAAAGCGGTTCAAGTGCATCAAAGCATTCAACAGTAATTCCGGAAAACCACCGCTTTCGCCTGTTCGAGCAAAAGCGGTGGTTTTTTAAGATGCTTCTTCATTACTAAAAACTGCGGGTGATATTTTTGTCGACAAATCAGTTGAAATGGCTTAGTTATCTTACTTGCCTTATCATGTTCCTCGCTGTACTAGGGGGAGCGGTTGTAACGAAGACTGGATCGGGATTGGAATGCGGAAATGAATGGCCGCTCTGTCATGGGAAATTGATTCCGGCCTATACTGTAGGTTCGATGATTGAATACACCCATCGCTTGTTTAGCGGATTGGCAGGGTTATTGTCACTTGCCTCGATGATTGCCTTTTGGCGTTATGCTCGAAATCGGAGGGACTTGTTAGTATATGCATTCATGACGTTGCTGTTTGTAATTGTTCAAGGTGGTATGGGAGCGCTTGCAGTGATTAAATCCCAATCTGCTGCTGTAATGGCACTGCATATGGGCTTTTCCTTGATTGCTTTTTCAAGTTCTCTAATGCTGGCTCTAGGAACTAAAAGGCGACATGAAGCAGGTGAGTACGATCCTAAGATGGAGCTTCAGAAGAAACCCGTCAGTAAGGCTTTCCGCAATTTAACCTGCTTCACGGCCTTATATTCCTATGTTGTTGTTTATATTGGAGCCTTTGTTAGTCATACGGATTCGCGCGGTGGATGTTCTGGCTGGCCGCTCTGTAACGGTGAATGGGTTCCCGAGCTTTCCGGGGGAGTAGGTATTGTTTTTACGCACCGGATTGCGGCTTTGATCTTATTCATTCTTACTGCGGTGCTTGGACATTTAGCTTTTTGGAAACATAAGGATTACCCAGAGCTAAGAGCTCTTGGCGTAGCGGCTGTTCTGCTGTGCTTGATGCAGGTATTTAGTGGAGCTGCTGTTGTTTACACACTAGATAATGAAAGATTGTACATATTTGCCGCTTTGGCTCATATTTTGTTGATCGCTAGTTTGTTTGGTGTCTTATGTTATATGAGTGTAAGAGTCTGGCAGCTGAATCGTGCGAGAAATGTAGGTGTTGAAAAAATACAACGAATCCAATGACACCGTTATAACACCCTTGGTAGAAAGTTCCCACCGTGGATAGAGTCGCTTTACCTGCGGAATAATAAAGTGGAAATCGGTATATCGTGGTGCTGGACAAAACTTTAGGAGGACTGGGATATGCTGCGGGTTATACTTGGAGAGCCGCCTCGAAAGAACAGCGGTGTATTGGCTGACGCGATGGAGAACATGGCCACATTTGCAGCCTTACTACGCAAGGAAATGAATGCTCATGAGGATAATGACCATGAGTACCGCAAGCTGGAGATTTGGACACGTGGACTGATCTCCTCATTGGATGAATTGGAGCAAAGCTGGTTCGCAGCTGCTTTTTACCGGAAATCGGTAATCGCTGGTTATATGGATGATATGTCACCAGTGGAACAAGGCGATTATGCGCGGTATGTTTATTTTTATAAAGATGGATTTATTCGTGTGTTCTCTCTTCTGGACAAGCTTGGAACGGTACTGAATCATTTTTATGACCTCAAAACCTCCAAATTAAAAACGCACTTTTCTTATTTTACAGTACTGCGTCAACTTCAGTTATTGAATGTGCATCCTGCGCTAGCGGATCAACTGGAACAGATCAAGAACTCTTATCGTGATCCACTGGAGAATCTACGCAAGCGTAGAAATGCTGAAATTCATTATATGAATTCCGAAATGCAGGATGATTTATGGCAGCGACATCAAGGCCTGCATGACAAAATTCAGCTTGAGGATTTAGATAGCCATCTTGAGGATTTAAAGCAGTCCCTTGAAATGAACTGTAAAACATTAATCGCGGCATTCAGCTACAGCAATGAACAGCTGCGTAAGGAAATAAGCAAGGCAAAGCGTGTACAATCCTAGCGTTCAAGATATTTCCTTTTGACAAAAAACAAGAAACTTACTATACTTATGCTTGCATTAAAGTCTGTACGAATTCAAACATAAAATTTCATACTCTATATCTTATCGAGAGTGGCGGAGGGATAGGCCCGATGAAGCCCGGCAACCGATTTGTATACAGCGCGATTAGCGTTATGTACAAATGTCATGGTGCTAATTCCTACAATGACGCAAGGTTTGTGGTCGTTGGCAGATGAGAAGGCATTGTCTAAATAAACACACAGAGCCTCTTGCGATCTGCATCGATCGTCGGAGGTTTTTTTGTATGGAATAAGTGAATTATAAAGGGGGCGACGAGCGTTGATTAATCTAAAAGGAATAACAAAGGTATATGGAAAAGGCAGCCATGCGGCTACAGCACTTTCCGGATTGAATTTGTCTATCGAGAAAGGTGAAATATTCGGAGTTATTGGCCATTCTGGAGCGGGAAAAAGCACATTGATCCGTTGCATTAATCTGTTGGAGCGTCCGACAGAAGGGGAAGTTTGGGTAGATGGCATTGAACTAACTAAGCTTACTCAAGGTCAGCTGCAGGAACAGCGACGCAAAATTGGGATGATTTTTCAACATTTCAATCTGCTATCTTCTGCGACGGTGTACGATAACATTGCTTTTCCTCTGCGACTCACAGGCACCTCGAGAGCAGATATTGATACTAAAGTGAAAGATTTGCTTGCCTTAGTGGGGCTTGAAGAACACAGGGATAAATATCCCTCCCAATTATCAGGAGGACAAAAGCAGCGGGTCGGCATCGCACGGGCACTTGCCAGCGACCCTGATGTGCTGCTGTGTGACGAAGCAACCTCTGCGCTTGACCCACAAACGACAGACTCTATTCTTAAGCTATTGCTCGATATTAATAAACGATTCCATCTGACCATTGTGCTGATCACTCACGAAATGCACGTGATTCAGAGCATCTGCGACCGTGTTGCGGTCATTCATGGTGGTGGTATCGTTGAGCAAGGTAAAGTCACGGAGGTATTCCTGAAGCCGCAGCATGAGGTCACTCGCGATTTCATTCGCAGTGAATCACAGAATGAGGGCCCCCTTCGTACGGCGCTTGACGCTGCTGCTGGGGACAACTCTCAGGCCGTCAAAATTACTTTTTTCGGAGAGAAGACCTACGGCTCTGCACTTTCCAATGTAGTACGTGAGACAGGTGTTAGCTTCGCCATTCTGCATGGTACCATCTCAACGATAAAAGACGTACCTTATGGACAAATGATTGTTCGGTTCGAAGGTCCAGCTGAAGCGATCTCTGTGACGATAGCCGAACTAACCGCTCAAGGCCTTGAAGTGGAGGTGATTTCGTAATGAATTTCGCAGACTTAAACTGGCAAGAAATGATGGATGCTACAGTTGCTACCTTGCAAATGTTAATATTCTCTGGATTGTTCACAATTATTCTTGGTTTACCACTCGGAATTCTATTGTATTTATGGGGAAGATCGAATAGTATAGTAATCAGAGTAATTTACTCGGTCTTATCGTTCGTTGTAAACATCCTACGTTCGGTACCGTTTATCATTTTGATGGTAGCATTAATTCCATTTAGCAAAGCCGTTGTTGGAACTTCCATCGGAGTACTCGGTACGATTCCACCACTCGTGATTGGTGCAGCTCCATTCTTTGCTCGCTTGGTGGAAACGGCATTAAGAGAAGTGGATCGTGGAGTAATCGAAGCGGCGCAAGGGATGGGAGCATCCACGAATCAGATCGTTATGCGTGTTCTTTTGCCAGAGGCTCGTCCAGGTCTGCTCGCTGGGGTTACGATCACACTGGTTACACTGGTCTCCTATACGGCAATGTCCGGGATGGTAGGCGGCGGCGGGCTAGGGGATCTAGCGATTCGTTACGGATATTACCGGTATGAGAAGGAAGTTATGATTATCTCTGTAGTCTTGATGGTCATACTGGTGCAATTGCTACAAATGGCCGGTGATCGACTAGTACGACATTTCACACGGAAATAAGGTACGTCCATATATAGCCTTATTCATACAAATACCAAGGATAAGAGGGGGATTTAAAATGAAAAAATTACTACTTACTTTTTTTAGTCTGACACTGGTTGTGGTGCTGGCTGCTTGCGGCAATAACAATAATGCTTCTAAATCGGCTGCTACTAATGCACCAAAAGATGGTGCTGCAACTGAGTCTTCCGCAGAACCTGTAAAATTGGTGGTTGGTGCTTCACCTGTTCCACACGCTGAGATCCTAAAAGCTATTGCCCCATTGCTTGAAGCGCAAGGAATTACATTAGAAATCAAAGAATTCACTGACTATGTTCAACCAAATGTTCAGCTTTCAGAGAAGAATCTGGATGCTAACTTCTTCCAACATCAACCTTACCTGGATGACCAGAATCAAAAGAACGGTTCGGATCTAGTTTCTGTTACAGCCGTTCACGTTGAACCTTTTGGTGCTTATTCCAAAAAAATCAAATCCATCGACGAGCTGGCTGATGGTGCGAAAGTTGCCATCCCGAATGATGCTACAAACGGTGGTCGTGCACTGATCCTGCTTGCCAAAAATGGACTGATTTCTTTGAAAGATGATACCAACATCACATCTACCCAAGCAGATATCACTGAAAATAAGAAAAACCTTAAAATCATCGAGCTAGATGCAGCAATGTTAGGTCGTCAATTGGATGAGGTAGATCTTGCCTTGATTAACACTAACTATGCTTTGGAAGCTAACCTAGTTCCTACTAAAGATGCTTTGTTCATTGAGGGTACGGATTCCCCTTATGCTAACATCCTTGTAGCTCGTCCTGACAATAAAGAATCTGATGCAATCAAAAAGCTTGCCGCTGCACTGAATTCTCCAGAAGCTAAAGCTTTTATTGAAGAACAGTACAAAGGCTCGATCATTCCAGCATTTTAAGACAGAAAGCTGACTTAATCTCTAATACAGCATAAAACCCGCTGCCTAATGGCATGCGGGTTTTATGCTGTATGTTGTAGGGGAAGTGTAAATCCTCTATAATAAGAAAATCCCGATCTCCTGAAGAGGAGGATCGGGAATGATATTGAATGGGATTAGAATACTTGCATAACTTCTTGTACGCCTTCTACTTCTTCAAGAAGGGCGCGTTCAATCCCGGCTTTCAAGGTGATCGTGGAGCTTGGGCAGCTGCCGCAGGCACCCATAAGTTTCAACTTAACGATGCCGTCTTCTACATCGACCAGTTCAACGTCGCCGCCATCGCGTTGCAGGAACGGACGAAGCTTATCCAGCACTTCCAATACTTCATCATACATTTCGGTGCTTTGTGCATTCTCACTCATTTCTCAATCACTCCTTTCGTAAGTTCATTATAGTACAAAAAGTTAAAAAATAAAATGGTTAGGCGGAATAGGGAGATCATCATGAGACCAATTATTGAATTTTGTGCCAGTAACATGGGTCACGGAACAGACAAGCTAATGCATAAGCTGGAGGAAAATCCAGATTACGATGTGATCGAATACGGATGCCTGAACAATTGTGGGGAATGTTATTTAACCCCGTTTGCCATGGTTGAAGGGGACATCGTTGCAGCAGATACTGTTGACGAGCTAGAAAAGAAAATTGATACTAAAATCAAAGAGCTAGAGGCTTGGTTTAATATGGACCTTGATTAGTGCTTTTTGTGGAAAATAAAGGGCTGCTCTTTTTCGTATTTATAACGGAAAAGAGCAGCCCTTAGGTTTATCCTAAAGTGCGTTTTGACATCCAGAGCACCCCGCTCTTAAGGATACGGGGAACCCGTCCTTTGACGGAGCGTTGGCCCATCAGACCAAATCCAGCTTTCTTGCCTAGTGAGCCTAAGGTACCCTTTAGACGAATAGGATGAAGCTTAGGGGTCTCGCCGCGCCACATGGCTTGAATAACCTGAGCAACCTGCTCACCCTGCGCTCCTGCGGCTTGTGCGCTTGGAGCGAATGGTAGGCTGGCACAGTCGCCAATTACATACACTTCTGGATAATCAGGTACACGATAATATTCATCCAGAATGATTCGTCCTCCGCGATCCTTTGGGACTGTTAATTCCTGAACAACCTTCACCGGTTGGATCCCCGCGGTCCATACCGTAACATCTGAAAGAATTTCCTCTGTACCGTTAAAAAGCGCATCTTTCTCTACATGGGATACGGAGACACGTCCGAGTGTCTGTACTTGATGGTGGTGAAACCATTCCTCCACGTACTGTGACAGCTTCGCAGGGAAGGCAGATAAGACACGTTCACCGCGATCCAGAATAGCAATATTAAGATCTGGTCGGCTCTCCCGAAGCTCTGCCGCCAATTCCACTCCACTTAGTCCTCCGCCTACAATGTTTATTGTTCCATAAGGTTTCACATCGTTTAAACGTTGATAAGTTTCGCGTGTTCCTGCAAAGGTCTGGATACTGCAAGTATATTGATCAGCTCCAGGGATGTTATGGTAATTGTCGGTACAACCTAGTGCAATAGCAAGTATGTCATAAGACACAGTCTCGTCAGGCTCCATTGTAACGATTCTACTCTCCAAATCAATGGAACTCACCTCACCGTAACGGATTGTGAGACGGGGATGAACCGGAAACTGGATCCGCAAGTGATAGTCAGTTACTGTACCTGCGGCAAGCGCATAATATTCCGTTTTGATTCCTTGATAAGGCATTCGGTCAATTAAGATAATTTCAATATCCTGTGGAAGGTGATTATTGAGCAATTCTTGAATTAGGGCCAAGCCGCCATAGCCGCCGCCCAGAACGAGTAGTGTTCTCATGCTGACCGAACTTCCTTTCCAATATAGGATAACGGATCTAGGTAGTCTTTTATTCGTATACCTTTATCGCATTGTAGAACGTGTCGCGTTCTACTGGAATTCGTCCAGCACCTTTTACTAACCAGATCAATTCATCGCGAGTGAGGCCTTCAGGTGTTAAGGCACCAGCCGCATGGCTAATGCGTTCTTTAAGAATAGTACCATGGACGTCAGAAGCACCGAAGTTCAGTGCAACTTGAGTAAGCTGAGGACCGATATTAATAAAGTACGCTTTGATGTGATCGAAATTATCCAGCATCAATCTGCTGATCGCAATCGTCTTCAGATCCTCATAAGCGGAGTTGCGGCGCATAATCCCTGCATTCTTGTTCTTAGGCTGCATAGATAATGGAATGAATACCATAAAGCCATTGGTTTCATCCTGTAGATCCCGGATCTGCATCATGTGCCGGATACGATCTTCATGAGATTCAATCGAGCCGTAAAGCATAGTTGTATGTGTCTTCATGCCAAGCTGATGTGCTGTTCGGTGAACTTCTAGATATTCTTCCACATTAGCTTTATCTACGCGCATTTTTTTACGGTATTGATCGGATAATATTTCTGCGCCACCACCAGTAAGCGTCTTAAGTCCTGCAGCACGCAGCTGCTCGAGTACCTCACGAATACTCAATCCGCTAATTCGGGTGAAAAAATCGATTTCGGCTGCAGTGTATGCTTTTAAGGTTACCTCAGGGAAACGTTCATTCAAGGCTTTTAAAGAATCCACGTAATACTGGAAAGGAACCTTGTCATTATGACCGCCTACGATATGGAATTCGCGCACACCTGGATGAATATGCTGTTCGACATATTGCACCATTTCCTGACCGGAAAGGGTATAAGCACCCTCTTCTCCATCATCTTTGCGGAAATTGCAGAATGCACAGTGAGATTCGCAAACATTGGTGAAATATAGACTCATGTTTTCGATAAAATATACCCTGTTGTTGTTCTTTGCAAGATTGACTTCATTTGCTAATTGGCCAATCGTAAGTAGGTCGTTACTTTGATATAAATAAACGCCATCTTCTAAATTCAATCTTTCGCCGCCACGAACTTTTTCAATAATGTTCATCATTCGGGCGTCTGTTTGGGGGGTGAAAAGAGTAGACATATAATAAATTCCTCCTGAAAGTTTTACGGGGTCCATTGCCCGCAGATAATTCCCAGACTTACCCAGACGGTAGCTGTTCATTCATGAAAATAAATCGGAGGTTTAGCCTCCGTGACAAATTTCCGAATTTTTACTTATGTTTGCCTTCCTTATTATAAACCTCTCTTATAAGGGGATCAACAGCTGGATATGGATGGTTTATTTTGGTGCGGCAGGTCAGGCATAAGGCAGTTGTGACTTGAGGGTAATGGAATAGTCGGTTATACTGAGTTTATTAAGTATATATTTTTAAAAAAGTAATTTTTGACCGGAAGGTCCCTTAAACATAAGTTTTTCTGTTGAATTAAGTTAATTTATAGGAGGATATGATCATGATTAATATTAGCGAAAAGGCAGCAGAACAATTAAAGGCGATGCTTGCTGAACAAGAAGTGCCGAACATGTTCCTCCGTATTGGAGTAACGCCCGGCGGTTGCAGTGGATTCTCTTACGCTATGGGCTTTGATGATAATGAAACCGATCAGGACGTATATATGGACATCCAAGAAATGAAGGTTGTCGTGGAGAAAGAAAATCTTCGTTACCTTGATGGTCTCGAAATTGATTTTGAAGAATCCGGCATGACAGGTGGCTTCACCATTAATAACCCGAACGCTACTGCAACCTGTGGCTGTGGCTCAAGCTTCCGTACAGCTACGGATGCAGGAAAACCGAACGAAGAGCCTTGCTAATCGCGACGTTACGCCTTCAAGCCCCATGTTGAGTTCTACAACACGGGCTTGGAGGTTTTTTTTATTCTCAATGACAAAAGTCATCACAAGGAGCTCTAAGCATGCTAATTAGGAAATTAAACGCAGAAGAACAACCACCCTTACATTTGTTGTTATTAGCCGATCCTTCCCTAAGTCTTGTTGAAGCGTATTTAAAAAGAGGGCAATGTTTTGTAGCTGAAGTGGAGAATTGCATTATAGGTGTCTATGTTTTGCTACAAACGAGACCTGAGACAGTGGAGCTAGTAAATATAGCTGTTGATGAGAATCAGCAAAGTAAAGGGATAGGAAAGCAGTTGGTCTATCATGCGATTCAGAATGCGAGATTACTTGGTGCGAAGACGATTGAAGTGGGTACTGGGAATTCTAGTGTAGGACAACTGGCTCTTTATCAGAAATGTGGATTTAGAATTACCGGAATCGATAGAGATTTTTTTATCAGACATTATAGTGAAGAGATTGTTGAAAATGGGATCAAGGTAGTGGATATGATCCGTCTTACGCTAGATATATGAGTGACATAAAAGCAAAAGCCCTCCGATGGAATTCCTCGAGAGGGCTTTTGTTTGTTCCTGCGTACAATTAGGCTGGAATAATAAACTTGTAATTAATCATAAACACGATGAGCCCTGCGGCTCCAAGGGAAAAGGCAATACAGCCAGCACCCAGTGCTCTGCGCCTGTCTTTAATGAATTTAAAGCCAATAGCGCAGATCAGTATAGTCGTTCCAGCCAATACGATGGACATCCCAAGCATGGCCACCCAATATAATACCTCGAAAAACTGAGCCATTCCGAGCCCTCCCCGCGCTGTTTTTTAGCGAGCCTCTAATTCATTATTATATAGTAGGAATTGAAAATGTAACCGCTATTAATAATACAACGATTTTGAAGATTATTCTAGTTATAGTGAACTCATCCATTGCGATTTAGATGTCGAATGTTCAGAAATGAGGTTCTACAAAATCTGCAATCTAACCTGCGAGGTTGAGAATGTTGTCGATACAAGCTCTAAGCCCTTTTTGCTAAGAGCTTCCTCCTACACGGACAATCATACAAGAGGGTGGGGCCTTTTCTGAGTAATGTATAGGGTAGGCTGGAATGTGAAAGGAGGGAAAGGACGATGTCGGGAAGACAATTGGCTAGCAAATGGTTGAAGACAGAAGCATTGCTCAGTGACGCGAGGGTTTCTCATTATATACCAATGACGAGGGTGTATTCGGCTGACTCACTGTTAGCCATGCTCCGGAGATACGGAAATGTTGTTATTAAACCAATAGTTGGCGGTGGAGGCTACGGTGTAATTAAAGTGTTTCGGGATAGTCGAGGTTATGGATTTACTTATATGGACAGAACTCGAATTTACAAGGACTTTAGATCCATGAGACGAGCGCTTCATTTCGTCAAGGTTAGACGTAAATATTTGATTCAACAGGGGATTTCTCTCGCCAGAATTGGTGGGCGTCCTATTGATTATCGGGTCAAAGTAGTGAGAAATGGCGGTGTTTGGGAGTTTCGCTCTATGGTGGGAAGATTGGCCCGGCCTGGCCTGTTCGTAACTAATTTATGTAAAGGAGGCACGATGCTTTCTTGTCGAGAAGGACTTCGCAGATCCTTGCCTCGAATTAAAGCCTCAGCGAAGAAAGCAGAAATGCGCAGGCTAACGCTCGTATGTATCGAACTGATGGAGCGGCATTTCCCTGGAATAGGCGAACTGGGTTTTGATTACGCCGTGGATTATTCAGGTAAAATATGGATTCTGGAGGTTAATACAAGACCTCAGTAAATTAACAAAAATTTTAGAATTGACGATAATAGAGTAGTAAGATAAAATTGCGTTTAGTTGCGTTCTTTTGGGGTAAATTATATTGTGATTTATTTACAATAAAAATATATTTTTAGCTGTATACAAGTGGTTCAGTCCTGTGTATAACTATTATCCCCATATTCCACTGTGCAGTTATCACCTTTGTAACGCTTACGCACATATTATACACAGGATTTCCACATGTACTTGTGGATAACACGAACGCTTGTTCGAAAAATGATAGTTTGATATGATAGATTCAGATCCAAATACAGGAAAGGTAGATGAACGTTATGGTTGAATTGTCCGATGAGATGCTTCTAGACTCTTACCATAGAGCGATAGAACTGCAACTAGAGCATGATTTCATCGCTCTTCTACTCGTTGAGATTCGCAAACGAAACTTACACTCTCCAGTTCATGCGGTTCTTCATTAAAAGAGCGCAAAGTATACCTTTGTAGCTGGCTACATATAAATAAACCGCGAGTCACAAACATAAAAGGGTATCCTGATAGGCTAGTATTGATAGGCCTGTCAGAATACCCTTTTTTATTGTGGTAGATAGAATTAGAGTTTCATATTACTACTGTGTCCTGGTGAAAGCTTGGCTTCCGGATCGATGTAGACTTTTGCATTATTCACAGCCGTTGGGGCTTCGCCGAATCCTACAGCAATTAGCTTCAGCTTACCTGGATATGTGGTGATATCGCCGGCTGCAAAGATTCCCGGAATACTCGTTTCCATACGTGAGTCAACGACAATGGAGTTCCCTTCAATATCGATACCCCACTCTGCAATGGGTCCCAGAGAGGAAACAAATCCGAAATTGACGATTACACTGTCGACTTCGATTTCTTGTGTTTCCTTGGTCTTGATATGAGATAAGGTAACCTTAGTAATAAACTCGTCACCATGCAGTTCTGTAATTTCAGTAGGTGTAATTACGTTAACTTTGGAAGCCATCAGATTCTCTACGCTGTGCTCATGCGCACGGAATTTATCCCGGCGGTGAATCAGGGTTACTTGCTCCGCGATCGGTTCCAGCATTAGTGCCCAGTCTACTGCGGAATCTCCACCACCGCTAATCAGAACTTTTTTATCTTTAAAGGCATTTAAATCATTTACAAAATAATGAAGGTTGGCTTTTTCAAACCGTCCTGCGTCTGGCAGTTCTAAACGACGAGGTTCAAAAGCGCCTACGCCAGCTGTAATGATAATAGCTTTACTGTGATATTCTGCTACATCGGTTGTAACTACAAAATGGCGTTCGTCCCGTTTCTGAACAGAAATTACTTTCTCCTCCAGCCGGATATTCGATTGGAACATATCCATTTGCCGTGTCAGGTTGTCAACCAATTCTTGTGCAGTTACTTTTGGAAAACCTGCTACATCATAAATGTATTTTTCAGGATAAAGTGCAGCAAGTTGTCCTCCCAATTGGGGCATACTTTCAATAAGTGTTACTGATGCCTGACGCATGCCACCGTAAAATGCGGCAAACATGCCAGCTGGACCGCCACCTATGATTAAAAGGTCGCTCATAGGAACGCCGGATTGCTCTTGTGTCACGGGATATTACACCTCCGAGTTGATATATTCATTTTGCCATACTTGTATTCTTTCTTATTATAAACATTGTGACACATACCTGCAAAGAAAGACTTTAGAACACAATAAGAATGTGACGTTTTTTAGTATTTTAATGTTTGATTAATAGTACACTAAGGTTTACAATGGATATGGTCAATTTAGAAATCCTTTAAGTTTGATTGGAATTTCTTCTAAATATAAGTGTATAAATTCACAAAAAGGACCGTACATTGTTTCAATAAAAAATACAAAGACAGATTTACCTCTTGGAAGGAGCCGGAACATGAGTAGTATTCCCAAAATCGTAATCTTAGGCGCGGGCTATGGGGGTATTTTGACCGCACAGCGCTTACAGAAGGCTTTGAACTATAATGAAGCGGATGTCACGCTCGTAAACCGTCACGAGTACCACTATTTTACTACCCATCTACATATGCCTGCCGCGGGTACAGACAGTATTGAACACACTCGGGTGTCTATTTCTAAACTAATCGATGAATTCAAGATCGATCTCGTTAAGTCATCTGTTCAGGAAATTCGTACCCAGCAGAAAAAGATTATTTTGGAGGATGGTACTCTTTCGTATGACTATCTCGTCATTGCTTTGGGCGGAGAGCCTGAAACATTCGGTATTCCAGGACTTGATAAATACGCACTGACGATCCGGAGCATCAACTCCGTTCGTTTGATTCGTGAACATATTGAGTATCAATTTGCCAAATATAAGAACGAGAACAATGCTCAGGAGCATATTAATTTCGTAGTCGGTGGTGCCGGCTTTAGCGGAATTGAATTTGTGGCCGAATTAGCTGACCGCATCCCTGGGTTGTGCAAAGAATTTGACGTTGATCCAAGCATGGTAAATATATATAACATAGAAGCTGCTCCAACAGCTCTGCCTGGATTTGCTCCAGAACTTGTTGAGTATGCGATGAACTTGCTCACTAAGAAGGGTGTTACATTCAAGATGGGCGTTGCGATCAAAGAATGTTTACCAAACGGTGTAATTCTGGCATCAGGCGAAGAGATTAAGGCTTCTACAATTGTCTGGACAGGCGGAATTCGAGGGAATCGTCTGATTGAAGCTGCAGGATTTGAAGCTATGCGTGGACGTGTGAAAGTAGATGAATATTTACGTGCACCAGGCCAAGACAATATCTTCATTATTGGAGACGGCTCCTTGATGATCAACCCAGAAGGACGTCCTTATCCGCCAACGGCACAAATTGCTATGCAACAGGGAGAGTGCTGTGCACATAATTTGGTGGCTGCGATCCGTAATCAACAACCCAAGAAATTCGCATTCAGCAATAAAGGAACAGTAGCTTCTCTAGGTAAAGGTCAAGGGATTGCTGTAGTTGGCAGCAAAACTTACAAGGGCTGGACTGCAGCTCAATTGAAAAAAGTTGTGGATATGCGCTATTTGTTCATTATCGGTGGGATTCCGCTGGTTCTGAAAAAAGGAAGATTCTTATAAGATGCGTCACTGCAGCGTGCAGGTGCGTGGATTGCTGACCCGAGAAGAATTGGACCGATACAACGGACTGATTGAGGTTGGATCTTATCTGGAGGATCAGAATCAGTACGATCTAGCGTATGTTGTTCAAAAGGAAATTGATCTGCTCATTCTCCCTGGCATTGAACGCTTAAAGGAAAAAGGGCGAGCGCGTGACAGGGCTACGGCTGAATATTTGGAAAGTCTGCGTGATGATGAAGATGACAGCGAAGAGGATGAGAAAGCAGGAACTTCGTTATAGCATTTAAAAAGGGTGAGTCTCCATAAAGATCTGGAGACTCACCCTTTTTATTATTACAATTACAATTTAAGCATTTCTTCAAAAGAATCCTCAGTCAGCAGGTTGCCGACATAGAAAGGTCCGAATTCGCCGTAGCGAGCACTGACTTCGTCAAAGCGCATTTCGTAAACCAGCTTTTTGAATTGTAGCGGATCTTCAGCGAACAGGGTTACGCCCCATTCCCAATCATCAAAACCAACGGAGCCGGTGATAATTTGTTTCACCTTACCAGCATAACCACGTCCGATTAATCCGTGAGAAGCCATCAGCTCCCGACGTTTATCCATATCAAGCATATACCAGTTATCGGCGAGCTCGCGTTTCTTGTTCATTGGATAGAAGCAAATATGCTTCGCTTGCGGCAAAACAGGTTTTAGACGTGCGATAACATGCGGATTCTGCATAGGATCACTACCATCGCTGCCCCCCGCAAGGTAATTGCTTAATTCAACAATACTTACGTAGGAATAGGCTTTAGTTGTATATTGAGCAAAAGCGATTTTGTTAAAGGCCGTCTCAAGCTGGTTCAGATCTTCCAAGCTTTCGCGCAAGAACATCATTACGAAATCGGCCTTCTGGCCAACGATGGAATATACCGCGGAGCTGCCTTGTTTGGCTTCTTCGACAGGACTCCATTCTTGCATAAAAGCATGTAATTCTTCCAGAGCAACGGCACGTTCTTCATCATCTGCTGCCGTCCATGCGGTCCAGTTCAGTGAGCGGAAGTCATGCAATGCATACCAGCCTTCCAGTGTCATAGCGGCTTCGTTCATGATCTCACTCCTTAAAAGTTTTACGAAGCATAGGCTCCGCTTGAAATAACATCGCGTAAAACTTGCATCGGAAGCATACGCTTTGTTTTACGAAGCATAGGCTCCGCTTGAAATAACGTCGCGTAAAACTAGCTACGAAGCTCCTGCATCATAGACTATGTATGATTTATTAATCTATATGCATTGTATCGCAATCAAGTTGCTTAGAGCAAATGATGACATTCCGTTGTAAGAGTATTAGACCTAATTTTGAATAAAGTTCATTGCTTCGTGACATTTTTTCTAGTAAACTTACTACTAGCTCGTATAAGATGTGCGCTTCTTTATAGAAAGGGGTAGTGACGGTAAGATGGGGTTTATTCCAGTGTTTATCCTAACCGTTTTATTCTTTGTGATGATGTTTGGTATTGGATTTATTCTTAACATGTTAATGAAGACAACCTGGTTTCCCGCTTATCTATTCGTACTTATTATTCTACCCGTCGTAGTCTATTCCATTTGGGATAGAAGCGCGATGTCGCTCTGGGAGCATCTCTCCAGTTTCCACTTTGTTGATTACTTAACTGGTGTCGCTGGTCTTGCAGGTGCTATATTGAGTGGATGGACCATTCAAAAACTGCGCTTTGGCGGTTACAAGATGTTTTAAAGATTTAATCGGAAGACCTGCGGCTCTGATGTGAGAGTCGTTTTTTTGAACATATAAGCTTTTAGTTCTACGCTAAGAATCAATTTTGAAATTCAGCGAGAAACGGAACCTTCCTCATCCAGAGGACAGTGAAGCCGTTTCTTCTTGTTTAATAGAGGTAGATAATCGTATGAAAAAGCTGATTATATAGCGAAAAGAGTCGGAATTGGTAGTTTATTTACATTTCCGGCGACGTTTTTTATGATAGAATAGAATCCTGTATGAATTCGTGAAAACAAGGGGGTATCCGTAGATGCGCATGAGTAACTTACATCATTTCACCGAACATCATCGGTACTGCGTTTCCCGCGAATTTGGTCTTAGTGTTATAGATGGACGTATGCTTAGCTCTGTGTATCAGCCTATGGTAGGAGCTTTTGCAATCAGTTTCTATCGCTTGCTGGTTGAACATGTACCAGCAGATAGCATTGGCTATTCTGGAGTGGAGCAACAGCGCAGATTATTTATGACGCTAGGCGTTGAACCAAATGAGAAAGGCCGCAAATATTTAATAGATCAGGCTTCCCGTTTAGAAGCGGTAGGTCTGCTACAGACCTGTCGAATCTATGTGCCGGAAACCGATGATTACTTATATGAATATGAGCTTATGCCGCCGCTATCGCCAGCTGACTTTTTTGCCACTCAGCATTTGACGTTGCTGTTACGCGATAAAATCGGCAAATTTGCTGTGCTGTCCTTACGGGAACAATTCTGGAATCGAGAGCCAGAAGAATGGAGTCGCAGATCCATAGGCAAAGAGAATATCTCCGTGCCTTTTTATGATATTTTTCAACTTAATACACATGTCATTGATTATGAGCTGGAGCAGGCACTTGCAGAAGTAGCCACTGTGCGTCAGCCTGGTATGCGTGAATCTGGAGAACAAGCGATTGGATATAGTGATATTATTTTGCGTTTTCCAAGGGAGTCCGTGAACCGGGCTCATGTAGAAAAACTGCGTTTTGACCATACTCAAATGGGTGTTATTAACTATGTAGCTCATAAGTACGAACTCAGTCCGCAGGATTTATGTCGTCTGCTGGATGAAGATGGCGTGTTCTCACCGGATGGCGAGGTTTTTCTGGATGCACTGCAGTATAAAGCGAGCCAGCATTTCAGGCAGGATATGAAACGACAAGAAAAGCGTGAAGTTGCTGCTGCTAAGGTTGTTTCCATCCGTTCCAGTGCCTCTGAAGAGAATGATGATTCTATAGCACCACCGGAGCAATCTGTAGAGATGGAGTATTATGTAGAAGTACCACCACAATTTTTGTCCAAATGTGACATCCACCAATATAATATGATGCTGCGGAACGAACCTTATACGCGGCTGCTTCAAACTTTTTTCCCAGGTGCAGTACCCAGTCATTTGATGGATATGTTCGAGAAAATAGATTTGAACTATAAGCTAAGCGGTGAAGTAATCAATGTACTTATTCATTACTTAATGACTATGGTAGCCTCAGGTGGAGAACAGCGAATGAACCGCAATTTTGTGGAGGCTATCGCTTCTAATATGCTGGTTAAACAGGTGAACACCTACGAAAAGGCTGTAAAATATATCAGGGATCAGTCCAAAGTGAAAGGCAAGGGAGCTACAACTAACACGGCGGCAGGATCTCGATCACGTTCATATGCTAAAAATACAGGTCGATCCGCTAAACCGGAAATTCCGATTGTGCTGGACGATGGAAGTGCCGGAACGGTATCGGAAGAGGAATTCGCGGCGATGATGAAGAAAGCGGCAGAAATTAAAGCCAACAAGAAAAAAGGCGTTTCCCAAGCGCCGTAATGAAAGAGAGGTGGAACTATGGAGTCTATGGGCGATGTGCTTCGTTCGATTAACAATCCAACTCTACGGCAGCGTCAACGCGATCTTGAACAGGAGTTATTCAATCATCCACTTGTGAAGGCATTACAGTCTGAACATCCTGAGTTAGATGATTCGCGACTGCGGCTTCATATGAGCCGCCTGTATCAATATGTAGAGGAAAGCCGCCACTGTGCGAACTGTCCGGGTCTAGAGAAATGTCCGAATGATTTCCCTGGTCACTTTAGCAAACTTACGGTAGAGAGCGTGAATGGTTCGGCGGACTTATATGAACGCAAGACGGCATGCCGGCTTAAAGTGGCACAGGATAATCAGGATAGCATCCGCAAACGTATCCGTAGCTTTTATGTGGACGAGCGTGTGCTCAATGGCGGTTATGATGAAATAGATATTATGGGTAAGGATCCACGCCGGGTCTCTGCTGTTAATAAAATATTTGATTATATCACGAGCGTTAAAGAAGAGGGTTTGACCTCGCGCGGGATTTATTTACATGGGACTTTCGGAACAGGCAAAACATTTCTGATGTGTTATTTGCTTCATGAGCTTGCTGTTGCCGGCTATACTGGAGTTATCGTATATATGCCAGATTTTATCGAGGATTTGAAGTCGATCATGATGGACGGCCAGAAGATGAAGGAAACCGTAGATACGTTGAAAAACTGCGATTTACTTATTTTTGATGATATTGGTGCGGAGAACTTGAATCCATGGGCGCGTGATCATGTGCTTGGTGCGATTCTGAATTATCGGATGAACCGTAAGCCAACCTTCTATACCTCGAATTATCCGCTCGATGGATTGGAGAAACATCTTAGCTTTACAAGCAAGGATGGCGAGGAGATTTATAAAGGCCAACGTTTGATGGATCGTATTGCTCCTTTTGTGGATGTAATTCCACTGCATGGGGAGAATCAACGGGGGACGATTAGATAAACATAACCGTAACATTCAAAAGAGCAGCGATTCTCCTTTTATTGGAGGATCGTTGCTCTCTGTTTTTTCTTATTTACTCTCAAAAAACAGAAGCCGCCCCCTAAGTAGCATTCACTACTTTTGAGACGGCCTCTGTTTATATTGCGATGATTCCCTTACTCCGAAATGAACTTAATGATAACCATGCCGAAAAAGACAACGGTCATAAATGCAGTCATTCCGAAAAATCCATTCATTAAATCGCCTAGATCATTGCGGGGTTCTTCGTTGATATGTTCTCGTGGGTCCCGTGCTTGCGCGTTGACATCCATAGCTTCTGCCTCCTTACAGGGACAATGCCTGTATTGTTAAGAATGCAAATTGAGTTGACCATTATGAAATAAGTCATTGACATTTAATGCGCTTTCTTAGAGTATACCGAAAGGCTGGGGAGATTGTAAAGAAAAGAGTAACGTAAATAAAATTAGTTTGAGAGCAATATAATTGTATGTGATATATAACATATCCCTTAAAGATATGTTATACTGGAATTGTGTCGGTAAGTGGTAATTTGGTTATCATATTACATGAAACAATTTATTAACTTATATTTTCGGAGCAGCTTCCATAAACTAAGCTTTGGTTTAGAGTGGAGTAATGTTTCGTAAAACTTTAGAGGAGGAACAATATCATGGCTATCGTGAACGTGTCTGACCAAACCTTCAGTAACGAAGTGGAAGGTCAAGGTACTGTAGTAGTAGACTTCTGGGCTCCTTGGTGTGGTCCTTGTAAGATGATTGCTCCAATCTTGGACGAATTGTCCGCAGAACTGGGAGACAGCGTGAAGATTGCAAAATTGAATGTGGATGAGAATCCGGAAACGGCTTCCCGTTTTGGCGTGATGAGTATCCCAACCCTGATCTTCTTCAAAGACGGTCAACCGGTAGATAAAGTTGTGGGATTGAACTCCAAAGAATCCCTGAAAAATATCGTAGCTAAACATCAATAATTGTTAAATGCTACTGTTCGGGCCTCGGCCCTGCCGCTCAGCGCCTTCGGTTCATTCCGGAGGCGTTTTGTGTGCTGAATGCCAATTAATTATGGGTCCAATTTAGCTGGAGGGGATCATTTTGGACAATATCCGCAACAAACTGGCTCTATTACCCGACCTGCCCGGGTGCTATCTGATGAAGAATGAAGAAGGCACCATTATTTATGTGGGTAAGGCGAAGGTGCTTAAGAACCGGGTTCGCTCTTATTTTACAGGCAGTCATAATGGTAAAACTCAGCGGCTTGTCGCTAACATTGCTGATTTCGAATATATTGTTACGTCCAGTAACATGGAAGCGCTCATTCTCGAGTGCAATCTGATTAAGAAGCATATGCCGCGTTATAACGTACTTCTGAAGGACGATAAGACATTTCCTTATATCAAAATAACGAATGAAACTCACCCTCGGCTTGAAGTCACACGCCGGGTGATTAAAGATAAAGCAAAATATTTCGGCCCTTATCCTAATGGTTATGCTGCACAGCAAACGAAAAAGCTCCTCGATCGTATGTATCCGCTCCGTAAATGTGGCGTAATGCCAAAGGAAGTCTGTCTTTACTATCACATGGGCCAATGCTTGGCGCCGTGTGAGAAGGAAGTGCAGAAATCCGAGTATGAGCAGATTACGCAAGATATCGCTGCTTTTCTGAGCGGAGGTCATGATGCGGTTAAGAAGGATCTACAGCAGAAGATGCAGGAAGCTGCTGAGGAATTATATTTTGAACGGGCGAAGGAACTGCGGGATCAGATTATCCATATTGATGCATTGATGGAGAAACAAAAGATTAACACCACAGATACTAAGGATCGTGACGTATTTGGTTATGCGGTAGACAAGGGATGGATGTGTGTACAGATTCTGTACATGAGACAAGGGAAGATGATTCAGCGCCACTCCTCTGTCTTTCCGTTCTATGGGGAAGCCTACAGTGACTTTATGTCTTATGTGACGCAGTATTACAGTGATAATCCTGCTCTGCCGCAGGAGATTCTTCTGCCGGATGTGCTTGACGAGGAAGCAGTGGTTGATAAAGAAGCTAAACCGGCGATTGTCATTGCTGCTCCAGCCGAAGAAGATCTACAAAAGGGGGAAGATACCCCCGAATCGCCTGAAGAAGTTGAGGCCCGTGAAATGGCCGCTGCGGAAGCATCAGCAGCAGGTGTCGTTGATGCTGCAGGTGGCGCCTCTATTCTACAGGAGTGGCTCGGCACCAAAGTGCTAGTGCCACAGCGTGGCCTCAAGAAGCAGATGGTCGGTATGGCCTGCCAAAATGCTACAGTCGCAATCGACGAGAAGTTCCGGCTTATTGAACGAGATGAAGTACGTACCTCTGGTGCTGCAATGAGCTTAGGCGAGAGCTTGGGGCTCGAACGCTTAAGCCGGATCGAGGCGTTCGATAACTCGAATATTCAAGGGACTAATCCGGTTTCTGCGATGGTTGTCTTCATTGATGGCAAGCCTGCACGAAAAGAGTATCGTAAATATAAGGTTCGTACGGTGGTGGGTGCGGATGATTATGGAACGATGCGCGAGGTCATCCGGCGGCGGTATGAACGGGTGCTGAAAGAAAACCTGCCGATACCAGATCTTATCGTAGTCGATGGTGGTAAAGGGCAGATATCCTCAGCTATTGATATTCTGGAGAACGAGCTGGGGTTATTCATTCCGGTCTGTGGTCTCGTCAAGGATGATAAGCATAAGACGGCTCAGCTTTTGGTTGGAGATCCGCCAGAACCTGTCGCTTTGGCTCGGGATAGTCAGGAATTTTATCTGTTGCAACGGATTCAGGATGAGGTGCATAGATTCGCCATCACCTTCCACCGTGAACAACGTGGGAAGTCCATGGTTACTTCTAAACTGGACTCCATACCAGGTATAGGCGAGAAGCGGCGCAAGGCGCTGCTTAAGCATTTCGGATCGCTAAAGAAAATTAAAGAGGCCTCCATAGAGGATTTTAAATCACTTTCTATTGGCGAAAAGCTGGCTAGTCAAATTCTTGAGGCGCTCAAGGATGAAGAGCCAGCGACATAGGCATTCGAAATACTGGAATGATGTATACGTAAATATAAAAAAGGTGTCACAGCAGTTTTCTGCTGTGACACCTTTTTTTATTATAGGTTATCCACCCATTACTTCTTTAAATTACAGATGTAGGTTCAACCGGCTTAGGTTCTGATTTTTGCGGTGGATTAAACCGATAGACGATGTAGGCAACTATGAACGGCATGATAATCGCGAAGATACCAGCCCCTACATTCACGCTTTCCTTCATAAAGATCAGCGTAGCGCCCATCAGAATGCTGTCAAACACGACGTGACTGAACATGACGGCAATAAAGCCGTAACGAAGGAAAATATAGCTAAAAAGCAAACCGATCACCGTCAGCTCAATAGGACGGGAACTGATGGGATAGATCGGATACAGCGTATGGCCAAACGCCCAAACCAGCGTGGTGATCAGGCAAGCAATGAACGTGCTACGGAATACTTTTTTCAACATAGGAATTCCGAAAAAACGATAAATAGCTTCCTCGGATAAACCAGCGAGCCATGCAACGATGGGCAGCAGCCAAGCATATCTCATGTTGTAAGGAGATTGAGTAGCGTCAGTAGTGGACCAGTTCTGCAAGGTAAATGATAATACGATGAACATAAGAGTCTGCACCCCTAGCAGCACGAATGCCCAGACGTATCCAGCGCGGATACTATCCAAAACATATTTTCCATAGCCAGGCTCTTTAGCACGAGGCCATGGGTTCATCCCCTCTTCTTTTTTCCATAGGCCGTCCCCTCCAACTAAAGAAAAATAGAGCAGGGAGGACATTAGGAGGCTATATAAGGCATAAATGATGAACATAATGATGGAAGTTATCTGAGCCTCGAGTCCTTCGCTTGAGGATTCAGGGAGCATATTATAGGTGCTGATCATCATGATTACAAAATAAGCTGAGCTTAGGAATATTCCACGCTTAAAGGAGGTATGTTCTCTTCTAAGTATGCTGTAGATGAGTGCCAGAATTCCTAAAGCTAAAGTAGGCAAACCGTAGCCGAATAAAGTAAACTTTTCCGCGAGAGAGGTCTGGTCCTTTACATAGGAGGTATGCCAGGATGGAGCGGTGAATCCTGCTTTAAAGCTGGATACCTGTTCGCCAGTGAAATCGAAATAATAGTGTAGTAAGGATTCGCCGATCTGAACGGAACGATCTGTATACACGAGCCCGTAATTTCCCGTATTCGATTCAATTTGCAGCTTGGCGGGATTTACATCCCATTCCTGAAGCCAGGGACGGGCAAGATTTTCTTTTTGTGCAAGTGATAAGGTAGTACCCTTGTCCTCTTCTTTTGCACTGGTGGATACATTGTTTGGTAATCCGGTACCTGATCCTTCTGCACTTTGTTTGAAGGCGACAACTGCGCCAGTGTACATATTGAGGTCAACGGAGATCAGTGGCTCTTGTTCCTCTGAAGGACTAAGTGTTACACGAAAGATGTCAAAAGGATATCGTTGATCCAATTTCTTTTTTGTATAGTCCTCCAAAAGCTTCTCGCGGGACATATAACCATAAAAGGAAGAGTCCGTATCGTACAGTACATTCCACTGATCGGTTGGTGCTTTGGTGTAGTTCAGCTTTTGTTCTGCGAATGATATGGCTTTGTCGCTGGCTTCCGCCTTACTGATGACAGTAGTATCTTCCCCGGCAGGGCTATTTAGCACCGAGGGAGCAATCTGAAACATAATAAATAGAATAAGACCGATAATGCCCGAGATGATGAGCCTCTTGGAGAGGGCACGTTGCTGTAAGGGCTGGCCAACGGGATTCATGTAACGCCTCCTTGTAAACTGACAATGTTATGTTCCATTATAGTATTAGTGCCATGATAGTTACAAAAATCATCGTATATTCTTTTTATGGGTAATAGAGATATTATAGAATAGGTAACTGAATATATACCATGAATTTAAGGTGATTATTTCTTCATTTTTCATGAAAATCGATGCAATTGCAGGGAAAACACGGAAAAGTGATGAGAAAAGGCACTCCTAGTGGTACATCCTCTCCAAACCGCATTTTTCATATGAATCACCATTAATAGTGTCTTTGTGATTTATCGAAATAACATATATAATTTGTATGCAATTGTATATAGCCGAATTTCAGGTGAAAACGGGGGAACCATAAGAAGTAATGAAAAGATGATTATACGCCATAGGCGTTGTCTTTATTCATCAGGGGTGAATTTCGTTCTAGGAACGAATAGGGCAGCCTGCACAGTCCGAATCCGTCAGCTAACCTCGTAGGCTAATTTACTGCAGGAACCAAGGGTAGCATTGGTTTTCCAGTGCTTTTTTTGTTGGAATTCTTTAAATTTTGATAAGAGGGTGAGCGTAGTGGCTTCACAGTTTCGCAGGGTTTCTGAATCAAAGTTCCTGAAGCTCTCTCCGCCTCAGATTATGGTGCTTGGTTTTGCATCGATCATTCTGATTGGAGCCTTGCTGCTAATGCTTCCCATTTCGAGTACCAGCGGGAATGATGTTAGTTTTATTGATGCGTTGTTTACTGCAACATCGGCCACCTGTGTGACAGGACTTGTGGTGCTGGACACCGGGACGACATTCACCATTTTTGGGAAAACCGTAATTATGGTGCTTATCCAGGTGGGCGGCTTAGGGTTTATGACAATGGCGACCTTATTTGCCATGATGATGAAACGCAAAATTTCCTTGCGGGACAGACTGATCCTTCAGGAAGCAATGAACCAAGGCTCTATGGAGGGGATTGTTCGACTGATCCGGAGAGTACTTATTTATTCCTTGGTCATCGAAGGCTGTGCAGCGGTGCTTCTGTCCATACGCTGGGCGTTTGATATGCCACTTGGAAAGGCCATTTATTTTGGAATATTTCATGCGGTGTCTATGTTTAATAATGCTGGATTTGATATTTTCGGGGATTTCCGGAGTTTAACCGATTATGTATATGACCCGCTAGTGAACATCGTGGTGATGTTTCTGATTGTCTCTGGCGGTATTGGTTTTATTGTCATGTCGGATCTGGTGGAGTTTCGTGTCAAACGTAAATTATCTTTGCATAGCAAAGTTGTACTCTCCACCACTGCAGGGCTTATTCTTATCGGCGCTTTGGTTATTTTTATATTTGAATTTACGAATCAGCGCACACTGGGGAATTTAAATTTCGGCGGCAAAATATTATCGGCATTCTTTCAGTCCGTATCGCCCCGAACCGCTGGCGCCAACACGGTGGATATTGCCGGATTGCGGCAAGCCTCACAGTTCTTTATGGTTATTCTTATGTTTATTGGTGCATCTCCTGGATCAACAGGTGGCGGGGTCAAGACTACAACCTTTACGATTATGATTGGTGCAGTAATCGCGATGCTGCGCGGACGTGAAGATGTTGTACTGTTCCGTTATCGATTGGCGCAAGAGCGTATCTATAAAGCGTTGACGCTAACATTACTCGCTTTGCTATTGGTCCTCACGGTGTCGATGTTACTGTCCACAACAGAGGATAGTAATTTCTTAGCGATATTATTTGAGACGACCTCAGCTTTTGCCACAGTGGGACTAACCATGGGGCTGACACCTGAACTGTCTGTCTTCGGCAAGATTCTGATCTGTCTGACCATGTTTGCAGGTCGGCTAGGTCCATTAACATTAGTGTATGCGCTTGGACCTAAACAGGGTAAACCATTGTATAAGCACCCAGAAGGTAAAATAATTATTGGATAGGAGTTAATCCGAAATGAAAGCACAGCAATTTGTAGTAATCGGTTTAGGCCGCTTTGGCTCAAGCCTTGCACTTGAGCTGATGGAAATGGGCTACGAGGTGCTCGGCATTGATCACCATGAGGAGCGTGTGGAGGAAATGAGCGATCATCTGACGCATGCGGTAGTGGCTGATGCTACAGATGAAGGAATTATGCGCTCGCTCGGCGTACGGAACTTTGACTGTGGGATTGTAGCGATTGGCGACAATATGGAACGAAGTATTCTGGCGGCGATTTTGTTAAAAGAGATTGGAGTCAAGCAAGTGGTAGCCAAGGCGATCTCGATCCTTCATGGTCGTGCGTTGTCCAGGCTGGGCGTGGACCGGGTTATTTTTCCGGAGCGGGATATGGGCATTCGTGTGGCACATCAGCTCGTGACACCCAATTTGCTGGATTATATTGAACTGTCCAAGGATTATAAAATTGTCGAGCTAACCGTTCCGTCTTGCATGAACGGGAAAAGCTTGTCAGATTTAAATACAAGAGCGAAATATGGCTGCAGTATTGTTGCCCTGAACCGGGAAAGTGGAATTATAGTGGCTCCAACGGCACATGATCATTTGAGTGAGGGCGACGTTATGGTACTCATTGGTTCTAATGAAAGTATTGATCGATTTGAGGATGAAGTTGTAAACCAAGATTAAATAGATAAGCCCTCCGTCCTTTACATGGGACGGGGGGCTTTTTTTAATTAAGGTTGCACTCAGAGGTATGTACTATTTCTCTCGTTCCGTCAGAAACATCTCTTCTGTGACCTGCACGAGGCTGCGGGCCGCTGTGCTCAGGCTCCCATCGTCACGGTAAATCAGACAGGTAGTTCGCTGAGTCTGCTCCAGCTCTTTAATATGCAGAGAGACCAGCCCACCGCCGTTTAACAGCTGCGGACGCAGATAAGACTTGGGCAGTAACGCTGCCACATTGACTGTCGGCAGCAGCCGCACGATGGCTTCGAAGGAGTCAATCTCCATCCGAACGTCTGGATCAATTCCACAGCGCTGGAACAGATCATCTGTTAGACGTCGGTACCAGGTGCCTTTGGAGAACAGGATCATAGGCAGTCGGGACAGATCATCCATGGTTAGCTTGGTAGATTGATTCAGAGGATGATGCTCAGAAACAACCAGTCGAAGCTGATCCTCAAACAGAGAAATACAGCGCAGTCCAGGTTCTTGAATAGAGGAAGCGATCAGACCTATATCTGACTTTCCTTCACTGACAGAGGAGACAATTTCATGTGTTCGGCCTGTGATTAGCTTCAGCTCCGCAGTTGGGTATTTCTCCATATATGCGTTAACTAGTGGAGGCAGAGTGGTCTGCAGTGAGGTAAGTGACGCCCCTAAGGTGACGAGCTTAGGCTCGCCTTCTTTGTATTTTGACAAAGCCTCCAGAAATTTAGAGCGCTGCTGCCGTTGTTCAAGTGCGTAGGAATAAGTAAGACGCCCAACCTCGGTTAACTCCAGACGCTTGCCATAACGATTAAATAGCGCGACACCCAGCCGTTCTTCCAGCTTGGAGATTTTACGAGATAGGGCAGGTTGGGACAGATTGAGCTGGCGGGAGGCCCGATTCAAGCTGGAGTGCTCCACAACCGCTGCAAAAACATCTAAATCGTCAAACATATTTATGTTCCTCTCGTAGTGCAATCTATAAACAGTAGTGACGAAATTCATAGCCATGAAGACAATACTTCTTGCTCCATAAGGAAATAAAAGATTTGTCGGAAAATGTTGTTTCTCTAAATGAGAATTATTATCATATAAAATCTATTCTTATGCGTTTATTGTATAACGTTTAATAATTAGATTGCAATTCCCTTATAAGGGAAAAAGGAGTAACATGAAAAGTGACACAAGATATTCACATTTTGTGAAAAAGAAAACAAAGTCCGGGAAACCAAGGATAGCGGTAAATATAGACGTTTTGTCATGACATATTCTACGTTATCCTGTGTCAAATGTAGTTCCGGCGGTGAATACACAATAATGAAAACGCTGTTTTAATCGGAAAGGGGTTACTTTGTATGAAAGGATTTTATTCCAGAAAGATTCATTCCTTGCTAGGCGTTATCCCGCTTGGAGCTTTCTTCATTGAGCACATGATGACGAATTTTGCGGCTGTAGAGGGTGGCGCTTCCGGTTTCACTGACAGCGTGATATGGCTGAATAGCCTGCCGCTTGTCTTCTTCCTGGAATTGTTCGGTATATGGCTACCTCTGCTGTACCATGGCGTATATGGACTGTATATTGCCTATCAATCCAAGCCGAACTTGAACCGTTTCAACATTGAAAGAAACTGGCGTTATACGCTGCAACGCATTACAGGAATTATTACCTTTATCTTTATAGTCTGGCATTTGTTCCAAACCCGGGTTCAGGTGGCAGTTGGTAGTGTAGAGCATGAAGAGCTGGGCGGTCTGATGCATGATATCGTGACTCAACCACTGATGTTGACACTGTACATTATCGGTATCGTTGCAGCATGCTTTCACTTCTCAAACGGTCTATGGTCTTTCTTGATCAGCTGGGGAATCACGGTAGGACCTCGTTCACAGCGGGTATCCTCTTACCTTTGTCTCGGTATATTTGTTCTTGTAACGTTTATGTTCCTCATTTCGCTAGTCACTTTCCGTGATGCTGAATTTCAAACCGCAGCTTCCATAGCTCAGTCCATAAAGACTTTCATCTAAGTAATTATCCTCTCAGGACTAGATTCCAGAATCCTTTCTGATATTTTCAATAAAGGGAGTGAACTATCATGGCAACAGCAAATATCATTATCGTGGGTGGCGGTCTGGCCGGCCTGATGGCTACCATCAAGGCGGCGGAGTCCGGTGCGCATGTTCAATTATTCTCATTAGTGCCTGTAAAAAGGTCACACTCCGTTTGTGCGCAAGGCGGCATCAACGGCGCGGTAAATACGAAAGGGGAGGGGGACTCCCCTTGGGAGCACTTCGACGATACCGTTTACGGCGGTGACTTCCTGGCGAATCAGCCACCGGTCAAGGCGATGTGTGAAGCAGCACCGGGTATCATCCACCTTATGGACCGGATGGGCGTAATGTTCAACCGCACACCTGAGGGATTACTCGACTTCCGTCGTTTCGGCGGAACGAAGCGTCACCGCACTGCATTTGCTGGCGCAACGACAGGCCAACAGCTTTTGTATGCGCTGGATGAGCAAGTGCGCCGCTGGGAGTCCGAAGGTCTTGTAACGAAACGTGAGAACTGGGAGTTCCTCTCGGCCATCGTCGACGACGAAGGTGTATGCCGCGGCATAAGTGCCCAGAATCTCAAGACGATGGAAATTGAGACTTTTCCTGCAGACGCTGTTATTTTGGCTAGCGGCGGGCCTGGTATTATTTTTGGTAAAACAACGAACTCCGTAATTAATACGGGTACAGCAGCAAGTGCGGTGTACCAACAGGGCGTACATTATGCCAATGGAGAATTTATCCAGATTCACCCAACGGCTATTCCAGGAGATGACAAGCTCCGCTTAATGTCGGAATCAGCACGTGGCGAAGGCGGCCGTATCTGGACTTATAAAGACGGGAAACCGTGGTATTTCCTCGAAGAAAAATATCCGTCCTACGGTAACTTGGTGCCGCGCGATATTGCTACACGTGAAATTTTTAATGTGTGTGTGGATCAAGGGCTGGGCATTAACGGTGAGAATATGGTGTATTTGGACCTCTCTCACAAGGACCCGAAAGAGCTGGACGTGAAGCTTGGCGGGATTATTGAAATTTACGAAAAATTCATGGGGGATGACCCTCGTAAAATACCAATGAAAATCTTCCCGGCTGTGCACTATTCCATGGGCGGTATGTGGGTTGATTACAACCAAATGACAAACATTCCTGGTCTGTTTGCGGCAGGCGAATGTGAATATCAATATCATGGAGCGAATCGTCTAGGCGCTAACTCTCTGGTATCTGCCATTTACGGTGGTATGGTTGCTGGACCAAAGGCTGTTGAATACATTAAAGGTCTGAAGAAATCGTCACAAGATATCTCTTCTTCTGTATATGATAGCTTCCACAAAAAGCAGACGGACAAATATGAGTCTCTGCTAGCGATGTCAGGTACAGAGAATGCTTATGTGATTCACAAGGAACTGGGCGAATGGATGACCGCCAATATGACGGTTGTACGGCATAATCCGAAGCTGGAAGCGACCATTGGCAAAATCAAAGAGCTTAAAGAACGCTATCGCAATATCAATATGAACGATACGTCACGCTGGAATAACCAAGGTGTAGCTTTCACCCGTCAGCTATGGAACATGCTGGAGCTGTCCGAAGCGATGACACTGGGAGCGCTTATGCGTAATGAGAGCCGCGGCGCTCATTACAAACCGGAATTCCCGGATCGTAATGATGAGGAATTCTTGAAGACCACGAAAGCAGCTTGGACTGCAGACGGTCCGCAAATCTCTTACGACGAAGTCGATGTCTCACTGATCCCTCCACGGGTCCGTGATTATTCGAAGGATTAATCTTTCCCAGCAGTGAAACAGCTTGCGAGGCAAGCTTAATGAAATAAAATTAGGCAATTTGAGGAGGGAACCATTATGGCGGAAACTGCTACAGCTCCCAAAAACGTAAAGTTTATCATCACCCGCCAGGACGATCCACAAAGCTCATCTTATGTTGAGGAATTTGAGCTCCCTTATCGTCCGGGTATGAATGTAATCAGTGCTTTGATGGAAATTCAGCGTAACCCTGTGAATGCCAAAGGTGACAGCACCGTTCCGGTATGCTGGGATTCCAACTGTCTAGAAGAAGTATGCGGAGCTTGCTCGATGGTGATCAACGGCAAACCTCGCCAAGCCTGCGCAGCGCTTATAGACAATCTGGAACAACCTGTACGCATTGAGCCAATGAAGACATTTCCGGTGGTGCGTGACTTAGTGATTGACCGTACCCGGATGTTCAACGCACTGAAACGAGTAAAGGCCTGGATTCCAATCGATGGTACGTATGACCTTGGGCCGGGACCACGTATGCCGGAGAAGAAACGGCAGTGGGCTTATGAATTATCTAAGTGTATGACTTGCGGCGTATGCTTGGAAGCTTGTCCGAATGTCAACGAGAAGACGGATTTCATCGGACCCGCAGCAATCTCTCAAGTACGCCTGTTCAATGCTCATCCTACAGGTGAAATGAATGCGGATGAAAGATTGGACGCATTGATGGAAGATGGCGGTATTGACGGTTGTGGTAACTCACAGAACTGTGTGCGCGCTTGTCCAAAAGGTATTCCTCTTACCACCTCCATTGCAGAAATTAATAAGCAGACGACAAAACATATGTTCAAACGCTGGTTAGGTGTGTAATAAGTAGTACCGCCGGATCTTTAATATGGAGCTATCCTCAATGGTGGATGTATATTCGCTGAGGATAGCTTTTTTGTTTATAATTGGTAGGGAATAGGAAATTCGTCTAGCTCAGAAGAATGAATAGCATATGCTATAATATCCATTGTTAACGTACGTTAGGTGTGGAACAACAGGGAGGAATAATCGTGATTTGTCGGGAGCATGATGGAGCAATTGTAATGGTTAAACAGCATGATCACGGGAAGTTAGCTGGAGAGCTTGCCATTTGGTTTAAGGAAGAGCATGTGCCAGAAGAAGGACGCCGGGATGAGGTGCTTTGGGCGGTAGCTGAACATGACCGGGGCTGGATTGATCTGGATGAGACGCCCTTTTGGAACGATGCGGAACACGCGCCTTACAGCTTTATTGATTTTCCTGTAGTGCCGAAGCTGACCTTTTATAAGCGAGGACTTGATGAGATCGAGGCGCGGACACCTTATGGAGCGCTTTTGTGCAGCTTGCATTTTGAACGACTCATTAAGATTTCGGGACTGGATTATCCAGAACTGACTTTATATCAAGAGCATGAAGAGGAACGTAGATCCCGTATTCACCGAGAACTGGAAGTATCCAAACCGATTGGTGAAGATGAGCTGTATTATGATGCCCGTCTTTTGGAATTCTGCGATGACTTATCTCTATATTTGGCTTTAAATGAACCGGGTAGCCCGAAATCTGAGGAGCATCCATGGTGGCGTGAAGGATTCTCTGGCAGTGAAGATTTCAGTTTTACGTCAGGTCGTACGATAACCGTGGAGTGGAAAGATAAGTCAACGTTAGTGCTGGATCCTTTTCCCTTTAAGAAGACGGTGGAAGTAGCCTTTATGCTGAAACGAGTCCAACGATCAGAAATTGCTAATAGAGGCATCGCACCCGCATACCGTGATACGCCAGAGGAAGAATGTAGAATTGTACTGACGGCTCTAAACGAAAGCTGAAGGGAAGGAGAAACTCCGTATGAAGATACAATCGTCTGGGGCTTCTCCCAATAAGAAAAATAATCATTCAGGTAAAGGCACCCACTCTAGTGCCTCTGGACGTCGATCTAAGGGCAAGACAACAATGACCCGACGGCAATTCCTGGTTCGAGGTGCGGCTACTGTAATCGGCGCAGGCTTGCTCACAAGTGGTTACGCTTGGCAAGGGGAGCCCAACTGGATTCAGGTTACTAAGCTGAAGTTGTCCTTCAAAGATATTCCCTCTGCTTTTTCAGGCATGAAGGTTGTCCATTTCAGTGATACTCACCTTGGGTTTAATAAGGATGCCCGTGATCTGGCTCGACTTGCAGAACGTATCGCTAAGGAGGAACCGGATCTTATATGCTTTACAGGTGACATCGTGGACAGCAACCCTGAGGATCTTGTAGATGCCATACCTGTATTGGCAGAGCTGAATGCTCCACTAGGAAAATATGCGGTGCTAGGCAACCATGATTTCAAGAATACGAAGCGGATTATCGAGTTGTTTACATCTGCTGGTTTCCGGGTGCTAAGGAATGAATCTTATCTTCTAAAAAGAGGCGGGGCAGTTATGGCTGTGACCGGACTGGATGATCTGCTGCATGGCGAGCCTGACCCTGTGAAGGCACTCAAGGGTGTACCTGCAGGAACCTTTACCGTTCTGATGATGCATGAACCGGATTATGCTGATATAGCACAGGCTCATTCCTTTCATCTACAGCTATCCGGGCACAGCCATGGAGGACAGATTCGCCTGCCGTTTCTAGGTGCGCCATTCACCCCTTATGGGTCTCAAAAGTACATAAATGGATTGTATTATACAGATACCAAGCGCATGCCAGTGTATGTGAATAGAGGTTTTGGCGAAACAGTCATGCCTTTTCGTTTTCTATGTAGGCCTGAGTTAACGGTGCTGACATTGCGCCATTCATCGGATGAATAGGCTGATATTTTAGCGGCATGGAGGAGGAGAGAGTATGAGCACTTATGAGGCAGTATCGTTCCAGGCGCAAGAAGGTGTGGCGGTTGACCTTAGGATGATTCCGCCCGAGGATGCCTGTCATTTGCAGCAACTGCTCTCCCACCCAGAAGTGCAGGCTCATATTCAAATACGCACCGGAGCTGGATCAGACCTTGCTCAGGTGGAGAAGCTGGTGAACCGGATGTTATTCGCATTCGATCCTTGCGCGTTACATGCGGGTATCTATTTAAAGGAGCAGCAGAAGTTGATCGGTATTGTTGCTTTACAGCATTGGAACCGCCGTGAGGGCAAGGCCACGTTAGGATATATGCTAGACCCGGCGTACTGGGGAGGCGGATTGGCGACAGAGGCGGTTGGCTTATTTTTAAATTACAGTGTTCATACGCTTGGGATCACACGGATCGAAGGGCGCTGCCGAGGAGATAATATTAGATCCGAACGTGTAATGCTTAAGAACGGCATGATGCTGGAGCGAGTGATGCCCAGAGTAGGCTCCTTGGATGATGTAATGAAAGTATTCACATTGTTACACAAATGAAATAATGCCGTTATGAAACTCTAACAGTGTCCGGTTAAACTAAGTACATGACCCCCTTTTAAAAATATACTGCTTTGGGACCCGATGATTCGGGTCCATTTTTTTTTGTCAGGACCTCATCCGATCGTTTATGATTAACAAACAGTCGAATGAATTGAGAAGGAGGCGTAACATTTTGAATGATGTAATACAGACGTTAATGAATCACCGTTCTTTCCGGCAGTATTCTGATCTACAAGTGGAGCCGGATAAGCTAAAGATAATGATCGAATCGGCCCAAGCAGCGCCCTCATGGGTTCATGGACAGCAGGTCTCCATTATAGCTATCAAGGATCCTGCGCGTAAGCAGCAGCTTTCGGTCTTGTGCGGCAATCAGAAGCATGTAGCAGCAGCCCCTGTCTTTCTAGTGTTCTGCATGGACTTCTATAGAGCGAAATTAGCAAGTAAAGTGGAAGGCAAGTCTTTTGAAGCGGTAAAAGATGTAGATGCTCTGCTCGTTGGAGCTACAGATGTTGGTATCTCAGTGGCTAACGCGATTGCAGCGGCAGAATCCATGGGACTCGGGATCATCCCTATTGGGGGTGTCCGGCGCAATACAGCAGGCGTTATTGATCTGTTGAAGCTGCCGGAGTACGTATTCCCTATCGTCGGGCTCTGTGTCGGATATCCAGCCGAACAGACCGCACAGAAGCCGCGGCTGCCGCTGGAAGCGGTGTTTCATGAGGAACAATACAATCCGGATGTGGAAGGCCTCCTGGAGGCGTATAATCAAACCCACCGTGAATATATGCAGCAGCAGGGATTAACGGAGAGAGATTGGACGAGCACGATTGCTCATTTTTACGATATCAACCCGGAATATGGGGATGCGAAGCGCACCCTGAAGCAGCAAGGGTTTACTTGCGATAACCTATAAATAAACGACAATGCACCAAGCGGAGATTGGTTTAACGGAGGGTAACCCCACCCCTAAACCAATAACGCTTGGTGCATTTGTTCAAAATATAAGAAATCTTTACAGTGAAACTTTAATTTTCTCGCGCTGCTTGTAATAAACCCAATGTGTAAAACCTATCGCTTTTAGCTGTGCAGCTACCGCATCTCGGTCTTCTGCGACTCGGGACGGCTTATGCGCATCCGAACCGAAAGTAACCTCAACGCCAAAATGATGTGCGCGCTCCAGTATATCTTCTGATGGATACCAACCACCAACCAGCTTGGTTCCGCCTGAGGTATTAATTTCGATCGCCACGCCACATTCACTAATTACTTGCAGACAGTCATCAATTGGCTTTGGAGCAGGAATTTCTGAAAAAGCAGGATAATTCCCCTTCATTGCATCAATGTGTCCGAGAATTTGAAACATGCCACTGCGGGCGGAATCAGCAATCAATCGATAATAATCAGACTTCACACGAATCTGTTCATTTTTGCTAAGCCCTTTCCAGCGACCCTTGTTAAAGATACTGACGCCACCAACACTATGTACCGATCCAATCACATAATCAAAAGGGTAGGCGGATAATGTTTTGCGGTAAAGCTCGGCATGCTCAGGGAAGTAGTCTGATTCAATCCCTAGCAGAACGTCGATTACTCCTTCGTATTCTTTTTTGAGGGAGAGGACTTCCTCAACATAGTTTGAGAATTCGGACTTACCCATAGCAATTAGAGGAAAAGCTTGCTCGGAAGGGCTTCCGAAATATGGGGTGTGATCAGAAATGCCTATTACCCCTAAACCTGCTGAAATTCCAGCTTCGATATAATCTCTAATCGTTCCATCAGCATGGCCACAGCGAAAATGATGTGTATGCAGGTCAAATTTCATCAAGATCAACTCCTTTAAACAAGGTTATGCAATTAGCTCAGAAGTATCGATTCCACTATTGGGTGTTTTTTATTCAGACCCAATAAATTGTGTCTCCGGCATACCTTTGAGATCACTGAGAAACTGTCTCATGGCTGAGTTCACGTATTTTCCAGACTTCGTTATGACGCCAACAGGATGCGTGACTTCCAATTCAATAATAGGCACAATTTTGAGGGAACCGGCTCGCACCTCAGCGGTCACTGACTGCTTGGAAATAATGGCTGCACCTAAATCGAGTTCTACCATCCGTTTCACTTCCTCGCTGCTCGTCAGTTCCATAATTACCTGTGGCTCTATGCCATGCTTGGAGAATACCTCGTCGGCAAATTTACGGCCCACTGTATCTGGTGAGAGCAGAATTAGCGGGGTTTTGTTTAGGGCTTCTATACCTGCAGTCTTAACTTGAGCCAGGGGGTGTCTAGGTGAGACAACCAACTCGAATGTATCATAATAAAGAATGGAAGTAGTCATGCTCGGACTTCGTCCGATCAAATAGCCAATGCCGACATCGACAATGCCATTCTCGACATGTTGATAAATTTGAGACGAGGACATAGAGGAAATAGATGTTTTGATATGAGGGAACTGGTCTTTAAAATAGGACAAAATACGCGGTAAAATTTGAATGGCGATAGAGGTAGTAGTGCCGAGAATAATATGTCCTTGGGGATTATCTTCAAGGTCCGCAAGTCTCTGTTTAAGCTCCTCGACAATCGTCACAATTTGTTCCGCATGCTCCAGAAATACAGTTCCTCGATCGGTTAACGTAACAGGCTGGTTCCGGTCAACCAGCTGTGTTTTGAACTCTTCTTCAAGGCTCTTGATTTGTGCTGAAACCGCTGGTTGGGTCAAGTTAAGCAGTTCTCCGGCCTTGCGAAAGCTCATCGTTTTGGAGATCGTTATTAGTGTCTCCAGCTGGCTGATGTTCATGGAATACCTCCTTTGGACAAGCAAATATGAAAGTGATGGGGTGAAATATTACGTTCCATGTTGGCATTTGATTTAAATTATAGGAGATAATACCCGACAGAGCAATGTTGCAACATAAACAAACTTGGGTTCGAATTCGACATGTACATTAATTTTTGCTGAATTGTGCCGATATATAAAGTATAATAAATCCATATTACTTGGGACTTTTGGTATATGACTAAAGCACGATAAAGGGGGAGACAGGACTTTCATGAAAGCAGAAGTAATTAATCCGTTTTTAGAATCTGCACGGACAGTTATAGAACAAGTGATTCAGGTCTCGCCTTCCACTGGGAATTTAGGCATCAAAGAAATTGAACTGATCGATAATCATATATGGATTCAAGTGGGAATGACAGGCCAGCTGAGCGGAAATATTATATTTGGTATCGCAGAGCAGGTAGCCTTGCGAATGGTATCGATTATGATGGGCGGGTATGTGATTACGGAGATGGATGAGATGGGTCAGAGTGCAATTTCAGAGCTGGGCAATATGATCAGTGGAAATGCTAGTACGATTCTATATAATCAGGGGGTTTCAGTGGATATAAGTCCTCCCCAAATTATGAAGCTTGAGAGCATGTCCTTTTTGCCTCGCAGAGCACTTAGTATTCCATTGTTGATGGATGGGGTTGGAGAGATGGATATTCAGGTGATGATCTCTTAGGCAAGAGTTAGGAGCTGAAATACTTTTTATGGTACTTAAAGATAAGGTTGTTGTGATTACAGGAGCATCCAGCGGTATTGGTGCATTAACCGCACAAATGCTTAGTAAGCAAGGTGCGATTCCGATCCTTGTGGCACGTTCCGAAGCGAAGTTGAAAGAAACGGCGGCCGGTATTCCGGGCGTTTTTGGACTGTATACATGCGATGTAACAGATGCCGACGGTGTACAAGAGACCTTTGCTCAAATTTTGGCGACTTACGGCAGAATTGATATTTTGCTAAATAATGCTGGGTACGGTAAATTCGCCGCTTTTACAGAGATGGAGCCTCATGAGTTTGATGATATGATGGATGTTAACTATATGGGGATTGTTCGCTGTACGAAGGCTGTTGTTCCACATATGTTAGAGCGGGGAAGTGGCCAGATCGTAAATGTGGCTTCTATGGCAGGGAAGATCGGTACAGCCAAATCGGTAGCCTATACAGCCACCAAGCATGCTGTTCTCGGATTCACGAATGCACTTCGTCAAGAGCTGCGGAAGAGCGGAATCATCGTCTCGGCTGTGAACCCTGGTCCCATTGCCACTGATTTTTTCAAAACGGCTGACCCTTCCGGCAATTATGAAAAGAGCGTAGCTCGGATGATGATGACACCGGAACATGTCTCTTCCAAGATCGTAAAGGTCATGGAAACTGGCAAAGAAGAGATTGATCTTCCGGGTCTGGCAGGGTTTGGTATTCGGCTTTACGGTCTGTTTCCTCGTCTGGCGGACAAGCTTACTTATAATGCGATGAACAGAAAATAGAGCCTGCCGTCAGCATTATTGGCCTTCCATTTGGTGGAGAGGCCTTTTTGGCATATAATGAAGATATTATCTCAAGCGAAAAGGATGAATTACACTTATGAATAAAGCTTCTTTTGCGGCTATCGGCATTCAGGAAGACCTAGTTGCCCGATTGTCGGAATTCGGTATTAACGCTCCATCCCCTGTACAAGAGCAGACGATTCCACTTCTGCTGGAGGGAAGAGATGTTATTGCTGCTTCCCAGACTGGAACGGGTAAGACCTTGGCCTATCTGTTGCCTCTGCTTCAAACGATCAATCCGGAGCAGAAGGTGGTCCAAAAGCTGGTGCTCGCCCCTACACAGGAGCTGGCGATGCAAATCTTACGTGAGGCGGAACGTTATGGCGAACACCGTGGGATTCGAGTTATGGGTCTTATTGGCGGGGCAGCCATCAAACGCCAGATTGACAAACTGCGTGAGCATCCACAGCTTGTTGTGGGAACCCCTGGCCGGATTCGCGAATTGATTGGTCTTCGCAAGTTAAAGATGCATGAAGTCAGCACGATTGTTCTAGATGAAGCGGACCAAATGTTTCAGCTAAGCGGGGCCGGAGAGGTAACGAAAATTGTTAGCAGCGCACTGCGTTCACGCCAGCTCGTTATGCTGTCTGCAACCATTGGTCCGGAGACAAAAGCCTTGGCAAATCGTGAAATGAAGAACCCGGCAGAGGTTGGAATTGCTCCTGGTGTCATGACAGCAGAGAGTTTAGAGCATCACTACGTTGTTACTGAAGAACGCAACAAAATAGACATGCTGCGTCGGGTCATCCGTCATTACAATCCAGATAAGGCGATTGTGTTCGTGAATGCGACTGATGATATTGCAGAGGTAGAGGCTAAGCTAAACCATCTTGGACTGACCGCAGCCGCACTTTACGGTGATGCTGATAAAGTAACGCGCAGTAATGTATTGTCACGTTTCCGCGAAGGGAAATTCCGTGTGCTTGTTGCCAGTGATGTAGCTGCCAGAGGATTGGATATTGAGAATTTGTCACTGGTAGTTAGCTTTGATCCTGCCTTTGATTCCGAGCATTATGTACACCGTGCGGGTCGTACGGGTCGGATGGGAAAACGCGGATTATCCGTAACGATTGTGACAGAGCAGCAGACCTTTATTATGCGTAAATTTGCGCGTGAACTGGATATTGCCCTTGAAGAGCGGGAAATGGTCGGTGGCAAGGTGCTAGCAGCAGATGAAGCGCGCAACGCTTTGAATAGTGGACGGGGACGAAATGAGAGCAGCGGACAACGCCGCGATGCTTCTTCTCCGCGCAGCAGTAAGCCACAGGCGCGAACATCTGGGAATGCAGGAACTCAGCCGTCTACAACCAGCACAGAGCAGCAACCTGTTAAAAGACTGGCTACGATCCAGACAAGTGAGGCTAGCGTAGAACCACAGCGCGATTCTCAGCGCAGTGTGAATCCTTCTGCAGGCGCGCGTGGAGGTGCTACTCCTGCTCGAAGCAAACGCAGCAGCAATGCGGAACGTGAGAAGAACCGTAAGAATAAAGGAGCACCAAAGTGGTTGAAAGACAAAACTCCGAGAGGTGACGGTCAATGAATAATTCTCCCGTATTGCAAATTACGGGCCTCAGTGGTGGATACAGCCTGAATAAGCCGGTGCTGCATGATATTGCACTTCAGGTGCAGCCTGGCGAGATGGTTGGTTTAATTGGTTTAAATGGAGCAGGAAAAAGTACGACCATGAAGCATATTCTAGGATTGATGTCGCCCCATAAGGGCGATATCACAGTAAAGGGTAAGACTCGTGCTGAAGATCCCATCGGATATCACAATGCTTTGAGTTTTGTACCTGAATCTCCTCTTCTGTATGATGAAATGACAGTACGTGAGCATGTTGAATTTACAGCAAGAGCGTATGGGGTAGAACAAAGTGACTACGAAACTCGCACCTTACATCTAGCCAAGCTGTTCCATATGGAAGATAAGATGGACACGTTGTCGACTCATCTATCCAAAGGGATGAAGCAGAAGGTCATGATCATGTGCGCTTTCGTGGCACGCCCTGCGTTATATGTGATCGATGAGCCCTTTTTAGGACTGGATCCGCTCGGGATTCGCTCTCTGCTTGATTTCATGATGGATCTGAAAAAATCAGGCTCCTCTATTCTGCTTAGCTCTCATATTCTTTCTACCATTGAGAATTATTGCGACCGCTTTATTGTGCTGCATAGAGGTAAGGTGATTGCTCAGGGAACGCTGGCAGAAATTGCGGCAACCACTGGACTACAGGGGCTGACTTTGGAGCAGCTGTTCTACGAGCTGGTTCAGGGAGGGAAATAATATGGATTTGAAAGAGCTGCGGCGCACGCGGCGAGGTCGATTCATGGGAAGTATGCTTCCTTATGTGGGATATATCATTCAAAGCGGCGTAGCTATGGTCTTCCTCTTTGTGTTGATTGTCTTCTCTGCTTGGTATACATCGTTGTTACAGAATGTGCCTGAAGGCATTCCCATCCGCTGGATTATGCTTGCAATACTGCTGCCTGCAGCAGTAAATAGCAGCTTCCGCACCTATTTGCAGACTCCGGATACGATCTTTCTATTGCCTCAAGGACATCGAATGAAGGAATATTTCGCACCTTCGTGGGTGAGTGGGAACGTATGGAAGATTGTTCGATTGTTATTTGTACTCATTACCCTTTGGCCGTTGTACATACGTACAGATGACTCGCCTAAGCGGCTGTTATTTACAATATTGATTCTGATTGCTGTGAAGCTAATCGCGAGTTACGGCTTATGGAAAGAGATAGCTATGCTGTCGCGTCCGATGGCAAGCATATTCACTTTCTTACGCTGGGCAGTAGGAGGATTAATTATTGCCGCTTGGTTGTGGCAGCCTGCCGGTAGAAGCCTGATATTTATGGCGCTATTAGCAGCAGCCTATCTGGTTGCACTATCCGTACCTGGACGCCACGCCGTACCTTGGGAAAGACTAATCGCCATGGAAAAAAATCAAGGTGGACGCGCCCTGATGGTTCTGGGCTGGTTCGTGGATGTACCGGGCCGTGAGCAACGGGTATATCCTCGTCGCTATCTTTCCAAATGGGGGGCTCGGCTGCCTTGGCGTAAGGATACGGCTTACCGCTATCTGCTGACCAAAAGCTTCGCCCGAGGAGATATCTTCGGAATCATTATGCGGATTTCGGTACTGGCTTTGCTGCTGAATTGGTTGAACCATGACAGTTACTTCGGTACAGCCATCTATTTGTTCTTCCTGTTCATTATTGGTGTACAATTGTCGGCACTCCGCAAATTGCATAGTGAGTCTTTTTGGTTGACAGTGTATCCCTTTCCTGAAGGCAGTAAGGCGGATAACACAACGCAATTCGTATTCCGCGCGCATCTGGTAGTGGCACTTATTCTTGGTTTACCTTTCTTAGCCTCTATAGGCGACCGCCTACTACCAGTGATTGGTACCTTTGCAGCAGGGATTCTGGTATCCTTTCTGTTTAAGGGATACTTGTCCCGCAAAGCAGCACGGATGGTTGACGAGGATTTGTAAGAGATTATTTCAAAATAAAAAAGGCTTTCTCAAAAGTAGAGGATTCTACGGATGAGGGAGCCTTTTTTTGTGTGGGGAATGAGGTGTACTACGTGGAAATAGGAAAGAGCCTAAGGCTCTTTCCCGAGACTGTCATCTCTAGTTAGACAAAGAGTGAACGGCTGATGATAACTAACAGGATAAAGAGAACCAGAATGGCGCCAGTGCTTGTGAATGGGCTGCAGCATCCATGTCCGCCTCTTACTTCTTCGCTCATGTTCATTCCCCTTTCGGTGTGTGTTGTACTTGAGTACATCGTATTGTATGTGCGAAGAGAGAAGCATGTATAGGCCAATGCCGGAGGAGTCCAGAAAAAAATCAGCCCCGCAGAAGCGGAGCTGATTATAGGGAATATGAAAGATTTGTTAAGCTTTTTCCAAATCGCGAACACCTGCGTATACAAGATCAAATAGATCTTCGAGCTGTTCTTCCTCGATACAAGAGAAAGCAATACGCAGATCTGTTTCACCGAGAGCGATAGTGCCTAGTCCGTAATTATGAATCAGGTGAAGCCGAAGGGCTTCAGCCGAAACGGTGTGAAGCTTCAGACACATAAAGTAGCCGGAGTTAAAAGGATAATACGTCCATACATCATCGCCGTATTTGCCGCTATCGAGCAGCGCTTTTACTTTATTCGCACGGCCCTTCATGATTTGGAACTTCTCTTCCTTCTGTTCTTCGAATTGTGGAGATTTCAGTGCATCTAATACGAAGGTCTGTGATGGGTGTGCACCGCTGGAAATAGTGGCGCGAATGATACCTAATGTTTTTTGCTCCAATGCAGCCAGCAAGTCCTTGTCTTCTGAGGCATAAGTGATGAAGCCAACACGGAAGCCCCAGACGAATTCTTCTTTGGTTGCGCCGTCAATTTTGATTGGAAGCACACGTGGGTGCAGATGAGCAAGCTTACCGAATAATGATTCCTTTAGTGAGTCTTCAAAGAACAGTCCGAAGTAGGCATCATCACTTACGACAACCACGTTAATGCCTTCCTCAGCCGCACGAAGGATAGCTGCGACGATTTCATCGCCTTCCTTAATCCCTGGTGTATACCCTGTAGGATTGTTAGGGAAGTTCAGCAGAACGATCGCTTTTCCGCGTTCTTTTTGAGCCAGCAAAGCATCTTCAAGACCCGCACTGTTAAAGGTCATTTCTTCTGTGAAAAGTGGATAATTAACGGTCTCCCCATGACGGCGAATTCCGAAGGTTAGTTCATAGTTTTCCCAGTTCTTATCCGGGTAGATGATAGCGTCACCTGGCTCTGCGAAGAGGTCAGCGACAATGCTAAGCCCATGAGTAAGGGCGTTGGTTACAACAGGATTGCTGATGGTTTTACCTTCTAGCGATGGATTTTCGCGCAGCATCTTTTCACGCCATACAGTACGCAGCTCTGGTTTACCTGCTGGAGGAGCGTAACTATACAGATCCTTAGGGCTGTAAGCGGAGAGTTTATCCTGGATGACGCCGAGGTGCATAGGCACGCCACCTTCAGTAGCAATACCGATGGTCGCGTTATATTTCTTGGCGTGAGCTCCTGCTTCAGCGGATTGGCTCAGGATGCCCTCTTTTGGGAAATAAATTTCTTTGCCAAGCGTAGAGAGCATATCATACACATGTTCATTTCCTGCTTTGATACTTTCGTTTAATTGTCCAGCTAGTGGATTCATCAGTTTCATCCTTCCAGGGTTCTTTGGGGATAACATACTGTTAACATTGCCTAACATTATATCACCGCCGCCTGCAACCGTCACTTGGAAAGATACGTTTTTTTAAAATTTAAGGAAGTTTAAGTTTTGCACTATACATAGTGCTTATTTTGTACGAGAAACTGGTTTATCCGTATCTATTATTCGGAATGGTAAGGGCAGTATTTTTTCATCATTTCAATGGTTTCTTCATCACGTGGATGATTTCTTTCAGATAGTCCGGAAATGACCCCGGAACGTCCTTCTTCTTTCAAATTCTGCCCAAACTTAAACTTCGCAGTGATCTCATCGGGGGTAATGCGTACAACGGCAACTCCCTTTAGACGGGGACGGTATCTAGGGTCCTCTGCATCTATCTGATTATAGCCACCCTCGGGTTGGAGTTTTTTCATAAATAAGGAGAGTATGATGGCTTTTTCGCTAATGTTTTCGACGGGCTCGGCTGTGCCGTAGGCGGTAACACTTTTAAAATACGCGGTTGCTGGGCAGGCCATCTCTGGATCGCTAAAATAAGACGGAATAAGTGCATACTCATCCGCTACTGTAAAGCAGACCTTCTGCTGATTGCGGATCGCCTTCATTTTGCCACCAGCATGACTACCGTGGAAATAGAAACAACCATCTGTATATACAAAATTCAGCGGTGTCACCCGCGGTAGCCCCTGTTCATCGCTTGTACCGAGAAAACCGAAGCTCATTCCGTCTAGAAAAGAGATCAATTCTTCCTCCTGATCTACTTGAAATTCTTTTCTGCGCATAGGGTTCACGTCCTTTTTCTTAATAGTGTAGAGCATTTGCTCCGATGTAGATGTTCTTTCAAGAATAGTAGAGTAGTTGACAATTAAAAAGGACCAATTAAGATAGTTTTTAATGGACCACTTGCTGGCCAAGGAGGGGAACAATGAATATCACGCTGGCATTCGATCAATATCTGGCGATACATCGTTACAAATATTTAGCGTTATATCATGCACTTCGCGCTGGAATATTGGAGGGAACTCTCCCGGGTGGCACTCAGCTGCCGTCTACACGAAGTCTGGCTATGCACTATGACTTGTCACGCGGATCGGTCTCGCAGGTGTATGAAATGTTGCTCGCTGATGGTTATGTAAGGACGGTGACTGGACGGGGGACATTCGTATCAAAAGATAGCTTTGTTTCAGCTTCTGGAGATAATAAGCGTGAAAATGTGACTTTGGGTGAGGGGGCAGATGCTGCTGGGGGAGGCCCTGCATCTGAGAGAACGATCACACTTTCGGCATGGGGAGAACGACTACTCACGCGCCCGACACCCTTGTATGAGCAGCATAGCGAGAATGTTGTAAGCTTCCTTAGCGGCGGTATGCGGATGGAGCACTTTCCTTACGCCGAATGGCGCAGTGCGCTAACGTATGCTGGAGGGAAAGAAGGCGGTTTGCTGCAAAGCACTTGTCCTCCCGAAGGAGATGAAGGGCTTCGCAAAGCTATCGCTGCGCATCTGCGGATTACCCGCGGGATTCGTGCGGATGTAGAGCATATCGTATTGTTTAGCGGTTCGATGCAAGGCATCGTTATTTTGACCCAGCTGCTGCTGGATGCAGGGGGTGAAGCGGTTGTCGAGGATCCGGGTTTCCATGGGATTCGCCGAGCGGTAGAGATCAATGGGGGACGATTGCTGGTAGGAAAGCTGGATGATAGCGGTCTAATTCCGGAGGATTGGGATGCGCGTCTGTTGTTTGTTACACCAAGTCGCCAATTTCCAACAGGTGTGGTGCTGCCTTTGGAACGGAGGCGTATCTTGCTGGAATGGGCGCAGCGACATGAAGCGGTAATCATTGAGGATGATTATGACAGTGAGTTTCGGTGGTCGGGACGTCCAATCGAGCCATTAAAAGCGCTAGATCGCGGAGAACGGGTCGTGTATATTGGCTCCTTCTCAAACACGATGTTCTCTGGTCTTCGGCTGGGCTTTGCAGTGCTTCCACCCTCTCTGGTAAAGCCGACGATCGCCGCTAAGGCGCTATATGAGCCTTTACCAGTCGGACTGCTGGAACAGCGGGCATTGGCACGGTTTATGAATACCGGCGGCTATGGCCGTCATCTGCGTCGGATGACCCGCATTTATGGTGAACGCGGTCGCATCCTTAGGGCGATGCTGTCAGAACAGCTTAATGAGCTGTTTGAGCTGCTGCCTGGCGATGCGGGGCTGCAAGTATATGCGCGGTGGCTACGCAATAGAGAAGAGTTCGTGGCATTCCGGGCGGCAGCGCGCAGGCGCGGCACGGATTTCAGAGATGTGGCGTTATATCAAGTTTCGCCGGGGGAGCCAGCCGCATGTTTTGCTTTTGCCCATCTAAATGCTGTGGAGCTGGAGGAAGGAATAAAGCGCCTGCTTTTGGCGTGGGAAGATGTACAAACTGCAACATGACAAGGTATGATGGTGGGGATGGGAAGCAAAACGAAGTGAATGCTAACGATGCAAGTTATGCAGAGTAACTCAAGTAGATTATGCTAACAAAACAATGTGAATGCTTACGAAGTGAGTTTTGCGGAGTAACTCAAGTAGATTATGCTAACAAAACAATGTGAATGCTTACGAAGTGAGTTTTGCGGAGTAACTCAAGTAGATTATGCTAACAAAACTTTTGGGAGGGAACGTTATGCTGCACGCATCGCCATCCTCTTTTGTTATATTACCTGCCTTGGCGAAGATTGTGTGCGAACCAAGCTGGAAATGGCAAAAAAGAGAGAAGTCGCTGCAAAATTATGATTTATTCTATGTATGGAGCGGGGAAGGGACGGTTATTCGTAACGGTGAACCCTTCCAAGTGGGCAAGGGGAGCTGCTTCTTGTTCCGTCCGGGTGACCATACTAGCGCTACTCATAATCCGCAAAGACCACTTGTCCTTACATATATTCATTTTGATGTCACCGGAGAGGTGACAGATGTTCCGTTGCCCTATCGCGTACTTGCAGAAACCGTTGAATTTGAGCATTTGCTTGCTCGTTACGTCCGGCTGTTCCTAGTGGATACGTACGCGGCTGAGGAAGAAGGGCAGCTTGTTCTAAAGCAACTAATGATTCATCTGCTTAGGGAGGACCGAGTGAAGCCTGTAGAACGTTATGCTAGCAACCATTTAACAGAGATTATTCACGAAATAGCGAACTATGTGAGCCAACATCCCGGGATTTCGCATCGCGTAGAGGATCTTGCTGCACGTGCAGGGCTGTCGCCGCGGTATTTTTCCATTAAGTTTAAGGAGCTTACTGGCTCTTCCGTTCAATCTTATGTCATTCGAGCTCGGATTGAGCGTGCTCAGCATTTGCTGCTCTACGCTGGAATGAATGTTACTGAGGTAGCGGATGCACTTGGATACCGTGACATTTTCTTTTTCAGCCGCCAGTTCAAGCAGTATACCGGAAAAAGTCCATCTGAGATCCGCTGATTTTCATTCATTGTTTCAGTTATTTCATCCAAGGGTAAATACTTTGCAGTTTAGTTTACAGAGAATTTACATAACTTCTTGGAAGGGGAGACGCATGGGATGATGATCAGACGCCGAATCTGCAACACCGATTGTAAAAGTGGAGGCGGAGGGCTTTTTAGAAACCGTTTGAGAAGATTAAAACAATCGAGTGCTTTTGCCATAGATAGCTGGTTCTAAACTGAACAGGTATACAATCGCTGGATATGACCAAAGACTTTAAATAACCGGAGCCAACAGGCTTCCGGTTTTTTTGAAATATAAGACATAAACGCTTACCGTCCTTATAAGGGTGCCGCTAGGCATTTATGCTTGGCAAACTGAAGGATTTATCGTTCCTCTCGTTGTATTTGATACAATAGAATGAATCTCCTGTGAGGGTAATTTTGCATTCTGTTGCATAGCTTACATTCAATTGCCCAAAAAACGCCCATACTAGAGATTATCACGGTGATCTATTGCATGATGTAACAGAGTTCCAGAGCATATAGGTGGGAGGAGAGATAAAATGTACGAAATCGTGCTTATACGTCATGGTGAAAGCCAGTACAATGTGCAGAATTTGTTTACGGGCTGGAGTGATCCGGATTTAACCGAGAAGGGTATTCAGGAGGCCAAGGCTGCTGGCAAGCTTTTGAAGGATGAAGGGTATACATTTGATCTTGCTTTTGCATCGGTACTCAAACGATCGATCAAAACACTCAACTATGTTCTCGATGAAATGGATCTGCTGTGGATTCCTGTGCAAAAGTCCTGGAAGCTGAATGAACGGCATTATGGTGCACTTCAGGGACTTAGTAAAAGTGAAACGGCGATAAAATACGGTGAAGAACAATTGCATCTCTGGCGACGGAGTTTATCGGTTCGGCCTCCACTGCTTGAGCTTAATGATCCTCGGTATGCCCGAAACGATATTCGTTATAGCAGTATTCGTCCGGAGGATATTCCGCGAGGCGAGAGTCTGGAAGATACTGTTCATCGTGTGGGTGATTTCTGGAGAAACCGCATCGTTCCCCTTGTACGTAAAAAGGAACGGGTGCTCATTTCAGCCCATGGCAATACACTGCGAGCGTTGATCAAATTTATGGAGGATATTGATGAGGCAGCACTGCTGGAGCTCAATATTCCTACAGGAGTACCACTCGTGTACAAACTGGATGAGGACATTAATCCAATCAGCCGCTTTTATTTAGGCGATCCGGAACAGGTTGCGGCCAAGGCGCGTGATGTTGCTAAGCAAGGACATGTGTAATAGGCGTAACAGATGTATAGAGTAGATAATGACTTGAAAAGATTAAGGGACAGCCATGGGGCTGTCCTTTTATTTTTAGTGTGTAGTAGGTGTCCAAAAGGTAAATGCAGTAGATGCTAACGCATTCTCCATTGCCAAGAATAGAATAATACTATATAGTTACATTGATAATGATTATCAATATCATTATATAATATGTCGATTGGAGTGAATTATTTTGTTTAAATCTCCAAAAACTTATCTATTGCTTGTGTTTACTTTGGTTATAACGTTACTGCTAGCAGCTTGCGGACAAGCAGTTGAGCATAACACCTCCTCAGTAGATGGGACAGAGAGTGCCGTATCTTCATCAAACACCAATGACTCATCCAGCGAAGTGGACATGGTTACATATCAAGCAAGTAACGGAGACATTCAAGTACCCAGACATCCGAAACGGATTGTCGATTTAACCTCCTTCGACACTGGATACTTCTTGGCGTTAGGAATCAAACCGGTTGGTGTTATGAATGGTGTCTTAAACAGTCCCTACTTTGAAGGAATGCTGGAAGGCGTTCAAGGCCTTGGGGATGAACCATCTCTTGAACACATTTTAGAGCTGAACCCTGATCTTATTGTTGTATTCTCCGGAATGGAAGGACTCGACAAGCTGGCCGAAATAGCGCCAGTAGTAGCCATTCAATACGGTGCAAAAACTATCAGAGATCAAATGCTTGATTTCGGTACATTAACGGGGAAAGAAGCCGAAGCTAAAGCTTGGGTGGAACAATGGAACAAAAAAATCAACGAGTTGAAGCCTCAGGTGTTAGCAGCTGTAGGTGACAAAACCGTTTCTATCCTGAATCCGTTTTCCGGCGGATTATTCGTATTCGGTCACAGCTACGGGCGCGGTGGAGAAATTATTTATAATGAATTTGGCCTGAAAGCACCTCCTGAAGCGCAGAAAGAAGCTATAGACAGTGGCACTGGTTGGGCAACAATCTCCCTTGAGAAGCTGCCTCAATTTGCTGGAGATATTGTATTCACATGCCCATGGGCTGGCGATACGAGTGATCCGAAAATCGTCTATGACAACCCCTTATGGAAGCATCTTCCTGCCGTAAAAACAGGCAACGTATTCCAACTGGACCCAACCGCTGATACATATAGTGATCCCGTTACGCTTGAAGCGCAGTTAAATTACATTACTGAGAGTCTTTTATCTGCAAAATAATTCTACTTCAACGAAAGTCCACGAACTTGTATTTGGTTTTTATAGCAGGGAGAATCGGCATTAAGCGATGCTGATTCTCCCTGCTATTTTTAATGTAGCTGTTTTATAATGGGCCCATCTTAACTTTGGTTTATAAGTTTAGCATCGGCCGAGTGAGCCTTTTTAGTTATTTTGAAAAACTTGAATTCTGTGATACATGAGTATATTCAATAAATCTATGAGGATTTTCTATGTTAGGATGATATTTCTGATGATAGTATTCAATGTAAGTTTAAAAAGTAAAGGAGGAATTAATGAACATTTTCGCACGTTTTAATTTGTAAGTATGAGTTAGGAGAATTATGCGAAAAATCTAAACCGGTTTAGATTTAATCAGTAACACACTTGATGCTTGAATAAGCCTTACTCCACAGCGGCTAGCGCTCTTAGAGAATAACTCCTTCCTGAAAGTAAAATCATCCTATCGGTTTATGAAGCGAACGTTTATGCATTAGAAATTTTTAATTGAAATCTCGCTCTTTACGATGACCCATTATCCTAAGCTGTACCTTAATCGAAAGGAATGGTGATAAGTATGAGGAATAATTGTAATCGCTTACTTAAAATATTATTCTGCTGCATTCTGATAACCTCAATCATAACGCCTAGTACCAGTTCTCCCGTTTTGGCTAAGGTTCTCCCGGGATTAGCGGATGTGTCCAGAGAAGTGGCCGCTGAAGGTATTGTGTTGCTGCAAAATCCGGAGTATAAACCAGCAGGATCACAAGTAAATGAGAATGAACAAGTGCTCCCTATCAAGATGAGTGAAAATGTATCGGTATTTGGCCGCATACAAGCGCATTATTACAAGTCAGGCACAGGATCTGGCGGTGCGGTAAGAGTAGATTATGTGAATGGCATTCTGGAAGGTCTTCGGAACAATCCCAGTCTCAAGTTAAATGAAGATCTGGCGAAGGTTTATGCCGACTGGATCAAAAAGAATCCTTTCAACAATGGCGGTGGTGGCTGGGCAGCAGAGCCATGGTCACAGGCAGAAATGCCTTTATCCGATGAAATTGTGGATGCAGCAAAAGCAAAAACGGATACAGCTGTGGTCATCATCGGTAGAACAGCCGGTGAAGATAAGGATAATACGGACGTCAAGGGTGCCTATAAGCTGACAGACCTTGAAGTAGACATGCTTAACCGGGTCTATGCCAAATTCGACCGTGTGGCCATCGTATTGAACGTAGCCAACGTTATCGATATGTCATGGGCTAAAAACTATCCCAAAGCTGCTATTTTGTACACATGGCAAGGGGGGATGGAAGGCGGTAGCGCAGTAGCCGACGTACTGACCGGAGATGTTACGCCAAGCGGAAAATTGAGCGATACGATTGCAGCTACACTTGCTGACTATCCTTCTACTGCACATTTTGGCAGCAAAACTGAGAATTCTTATAGTGAGGATATTTATGTAGGCTACCGCTATTTTGAGACCTTTGCTCCGGATAAGGTGCTCTATCCATTTGGGTACGGACTGTCCTATACCAATTTCAAGATCACGACTGATAATGTCAACGCTGGTGAGAATGAGGTTGCAGTGACTGTAACTGTTCAGAATACAGGTAAAGTGGAAGGCAAAGAAGTTGTACAGATTTATTACGGTGCACCACAAGGTAAACTTGGCAAGCCGGCCAAGGAGCTTGCTGCTTTTGCTAAGACCCGGCTGTTACAGCCTGGGGAATCACAGTCGATCACCATCACGTATGACACCAAAGATATGGCCTCATATGATGATAGTGGAATTACAGGTCATGATTCATCTTATGTTCTAGAAGCTGGTGACTATAATATTTACGTAGGCAACAGTGTAAGTGACAGCGACAAGCAAGGAGTATACAGCCTTAATGCTTTGAAGGTTGTAGAAACCTTGCAGGAAGCGCTCGCGCCAACTAAGGAATTTGATCGTATCAAACCAGGACAACCGAATGAAAATGGTACTTTTACCACTGTCACTGAAAAGGTACCGACACGGACTACCGACTTGGATGAAAGAATCAAGCAAAATCTTCCTGCGTCCATTCCACAAACTGGGGACAAGGGTTATACCTTATTGGATGTATACAATCAGAAAGTGACTATGGATCAGTTCATTGCACAATTGTCCAACAACGATCTGGGGGCCATTATTTTAGGGGAAGGGATGTCTAGCCCTAAAGTTACTGCCGGAACCGCTGCGGCTTTTGGTGGTGTCACTAAAAATCTGCTGAAATTCGGACTCCCTATCGACAGTGCTGCCGACGGTCCTTCAGGAATCCGGATGGAGACCAATGCAGAGAAGGCAACCAGTATCCCGAACGGGACGATGCTTGCCTGTACGTGGAACACCGAGCTGAATGAAAGATTGTTCGATCTTCTCGGTAAAGAAATGCTGATTAACAATATCGATACGCTGCTTGGACCGGGAATCAATATCCACAGAAGTCCCCTGAACGGAAGAAACTTTGAGTATTTTTCAGAGGATCCGTTACTGACAGGCATCATGGCTGCTGCGCAGACAAGAGGTCTTCAGAAGAACGGTACATCGCCTACTATTAAGCATTTCGCAGCGAACAATCAGGAAACGGATAGACATCTTGTGAATGCACTTGTCTCTGAAAGAGCGCTTCGCGAGATTTATTTGAAAGGTTATGAAATGGCAGTAAAGAGTGGAAAGGCGCGTTCAGTGATGACGTCCTATGGTCCGGTAAACGGAACTTGGGCTTCCAGTAACTATGATCTGAATACGACCATTCTCCGCGGAGAGTGGGGATTTGACGGGATTGTCATGACAGACTGGTGGGCGAAGATGAGTGAGGATCAGGGCTTCTATGCCACTACCAATCGTTATGATGAAACCAACGGCAAAGCCATGGTCCGTGCCCAAAATGACCTTTACATGGTAATTCCGAACGATTATGCAGAAACGCATAAGAATCGGAATAACAGTACCTTTAATACGATGACATCGCTTGCTAACGGCAGTCTGACCCTGGGAGAATTGCAGCGTTCTGCCAAGAATATCACGAGCTTTTTGATGAAATCTCCAGCCTTTGCAAGAACGGCAAAGATTGATTATGTGGTCAATTATACGCCGGGAAGAGATTGGTTCCGGGTGAATACGGACAAATCAGGAGATCCACAGCTCTCTGATATTACGGTTGGCGGAAAAAAGATCAAAATATTTAATCCATTGAAACTCGACTATAAAGCCTTTGGTGAACCGACTGAAACTAGCAGCTATCCTGAAGTCAAAGCTACGGCGATAGCTGGTGTAGACGTAAGTATACGACAAGCCGATAAAGATAGACCGGCTGCTGTAATTTCTGCATCGGCCGGAGGAGAGAAACGGATCTATAAGGTTATTTTCTCTTCGGAGGAAGGCTTGGAACCGATTTTTGAGAATCCGACCTATGCTTATTTAAAGAATATCTCTATTGATGGTAAGCCGCTTGAGGGGTTTGCACAGACTAGGTTCAGTTATGATGTAGGTCTCAGTAACGGGGCTACTTTACCTGAAGTTACGTTTGAAACGAATGATGGTGTAAAAGCAACGGCCAACGTAGATCTCATCAATAAAAGAGTGACGATCAAATGTATCAGCTCCGATCAGGCGAATTCCTATGTGATACAGTTTGGTACGACACCACAGAGCGATGAGTTCGATAGTACAAATCTAAGCAACTTCTGGACGATTAATAAAGAGACTGCTACCAATACAGAAAACAACAAAAATTGGTCTTTGAGCACTGCTCTCGGCAATTTGAGAATCATCGCTGAAAGAGGCGACTTCTGGAGTGATCATGCAGATTTGAAGAACTATTTCCAGCAGGAGGCCTTCGGCAACTGGGAAGCAACAGTGAAAATTAATATGAGCAAAGCGCCAAATCAAAATTATAACGGCTTCGGCATCACGGCTTCACAGGATAACAATAACTATATCTGGGTGAAGTATGAATATAGTAGCGGTAAGATCATCGGTATGACCAAAGAAACCGGAGGTACGGAGCCTGTTACCATCGGACAACTGTCTGCCAGTCAGCTCACCAGTATTTTTGGAGAAAAGAAAGAGCTGTATTTACGTTTGAAAAAAATAGGCAACAGCTATTCCGGTTATGTCAGCGCTGACGGCAAGGAATATATTTCACTTGGCAGTACAACTGCGAATTATGCCAATCCGAAGTTTGGATTACTTGCATCTAATGGAAGTCAGAATCTTACAGATCCATTTGTTGTTGATTTTGATTATGTCAGAATCAACAGTGATGTAGCTTTGGCAGTAAAGAAGATTGGGAAAAATACTAAATTGAAGGTAGCCGAGACGGAATTTGCCTCCATTACTCCGATAATCACGCCAGTAAGCAGTAATGATGTAGACGGCGGATTATGCTACACCAACACAAGTAAGGGAGAAGCCATCTCCTATAAGGTAAATGTAGAGAAAGAAGGCATGTACAAAGTCACATCACGAATTCGCTCTAGCCAATCGGATGTCGCCCAAATGTCCTTTGGCATCTATGATGGCGATAAGCTACTGGGTACCTTCGACCTCACCACGACTAAAGGGGTATGGAAAACCTTCAGAATCCCTGATATTCAGCTGTCAGCGGGTGAGCATACCCTTAGAATTGTATTTGAGAGTGCTGGTATTGACCTGAACTGGCTAACCTTCCAGCTGAAGCAGGACAATGTAGACACATCGGCGTTAGATGCGGATATCAAGGCTGCTCAAAATATCGATATGAATGCATACACAGCTTACAAAAAGCTCAAATTCAACACTGTGCTGGATGAGGTTAAGGCTGTTCTTGCTGAGCCGATTAACGACGAGGTTGTTGCAGAAGCCATAGCTTCCTTGAAATCGGCTATAACAGATTTAAGCATATCGTCTATGCCAATCAATAATGCTCCGAGAGAAACGCTGAAAGTAGAGAGCGGTATTAGAATCTATCCTTATAATGCACCATGGATTTATGCAACGAATACCCAGTTCAGATTCGAAAGTGGTACGGACGCCATGAGTTATGTCAATTCTAATGACCTTGTTTATTTCGGTCAGGTTGACTTAACTAATCTTGTGGAAGTAAGAGTGCAGTATGCCCGTGAAGGCGGATCGTCTCCATCTTTTAAATTCTACACAGAGGCTGACAATACGGGTAAACCAGTTAAAAGAGCTACTACACAAGGAAGAGCATACGCTGATGCTTACAGCGGCGGAGGTTCTTTTGAACTTGGTAATGAATTTGCAAGCATTAGTTTTGCACAGAAAGCAGGCGCTGCTTGGGGGAATTATGGAATGGCAAGCACCAAACAAACGCCTGGAAATTCTTACATTGATCATTATTTGACAGCGGAAACTTTCCTAGACAGAACCAAAGTGACTGGAAAACAAAATGTGTATATGATTTTTAACGGATTAAATGCAAATTTACAATATGTTGAACTCATTTATGCTGATCCGATTGAAGTCACCTTCGATCAGAATTATCTGAACTCACCGGATCCTACCAAAGTAACCGCATTTAAAGGTGAAGCATTAAGCGCCTTACCTCGGGTACCGGAACGTGAAGGCTACATTTTTGCTGGCTGGTTTGATAATAAAGAAGGGACTGGTAATGCATTAACCGTAGAAACGGTAATGAACATAAGCACGGTGTATTATGCCAAATGGACAGAAGATACCCATGCTAAAGAAATTATATCGATTGTTCAGCCGCAACTGCTGAGTGTGCCGTTCGGAACTGCTGCAGGAGAATTGAATTTACCAGCTACAGTGGAAGCTACATTGGGCAACAAAAGGGTAATTCACTTGCCTGTACAATGGGATAGTAAAGATTTCAACGGTGGAAAAGCGGGGAGTTATACGCTGGCAGGTAGCTTTGAGCTTCCTGAGGGGGTATTGAATAGTACCCATCAAACTGTTTCTATTACAGTGGTTGTACTGCCAGAAGGCACTAAACCTATCCAGATTACTAAAGTTGAGAAGCTGGAGGGCAAAAATGTTGAATTTGGCACCGCTTTTGATAAGTTGGAATTGCCGTCTTCAGCTACAGTAACGCTTGATACCTATGAGCAGAAGGAACTTGTTGTTAAATGGAGCCCTGCTGGTTATAACGGCAATGTGGAAGGATCATACGTGCTGAGCGGTACTATGGTATTAGAAGAAGGAATGATCAACCCTAATGATCTGAAAGCTTCCATCACCATTCAGGTAATGCCCGAAGTGATTCGTGTCGCTGAGATTGTCACAGTGCAGGATTTGGAAAGTAAGAGCGTTCCATTCGGCACTCCATTTAATGGATTGAAGCTACCATCATCGGTCATAGCTACTTTGAACAACGGTGAGACAAAGGCGATATCCATCGATTGGAATAGTGAAGGTTACAATAGCGATAAGCAAGGATCTTATATCCTGAAAGGAGCGCTAGTACCTCTGGAAGGTGTCAGCAATCCCAAAGACCTGAAGGCATCCATTACGATCGAAGTACTGCCGGAGGTCATTACGATACCGGAAATCACGGCAGTGCAAGCACTAGCAAGTAAAAGCGTTGCTTATGGTACCAGTTTTGACGCACTGGAGCTACCAGCTTCAGTATCAGTAACCCTGAATACCGGGATGAATAAGGTCGTTTCTGTTCAGTGGAACAAGGAAGGCTATAACGGTAATACGGAAGGAACGTACACCATCAAGGGGGATCTTGTCTTCCCTGAGGGTATAGCTAATCCACTTGGCCTGAAGGTACAGATCTCTGTGATCGTTAAACCTTACAGCGGTGGAGCTGGTGGTCAACCAAGTACACCAACACCGACTACCCCAGCTGTACCTTCAGTACCATCGATTCCTGGAGAAGTCGTAAAACCTGGAGAACAGCAGCCTCAGTCTCCGATAACAGATGGAAAAACGAAGACACCGGAGCTAATCAGACAAGAGCTTAAGAATAAGTTTAAAGATGCTACTCTAATTCCTAGCTGGGCAGAATCTGCGATTGCAGCGCTGGTGGAGAGAAATATTATCGGCGGACGCACAGACGGAAGCTTTGATCCAAGTGGGAAGGTAAACCGTGCCGAGTTTGTTGCCATGGTAGTAAAAAGCTTCAACTTCAGCATGGGCGAGAATCAAAAGCAGTTTACTGACGTTCTGAAAGATGCTTGGTATAAAAACTATGTTGAGATTGGGACTTCTAATCAACTGATCAATGGTATCGGTAATGGCATGTTTGCTCCTAATAGCAGCATTAGCCGTCAGGACCTGTGTGTAATTCTATTCAATGCATTGAAGAAACTGAATGTTGAATTGCCGCAAGCGACTAACCATGACTTCCCAGATGATGCTTCTATTGCGGGTTATGCTAAAGAAGCGGTCTATGCCTTCAAAGATCTTGGTATAGTAAATGGAGGCAGCGGTGGAAAAATGGATCCGACAGCTTCGGCCTCAAGAGCTGAAGCAGCTGTGATCATCAACAATGTACTGGATTACTATGCTAGCGTAACAAGCTCTAAAGTGAAATAAACAAAACAAGGGTATCCCGGCGCCGATTTTCAATCGGTTAAGGATACCCTTATTTTGTTATATCGTAGCTTTACTAAAGCGGCCGATGTAGCGTCCCCAGCATTTCCCCCATCTTTACCGTCGTGTTGACCTCAAGCTTGGGTCTCGGGGTAAAAGTACCGCTCTCCATAAGCAGTACTACAGTGGAGCCGAACTCGAAATAGGCTAGATCATCGCCGATTTGCCACTCGGTAGCGTTAGCATCCGTATACCCGATGCTGCTGACGTTCATCGCGCCTACCTTTACTACTGCTGTTTCTCCGTAGTCTCCGGCGATATACGTGATAAGACGTTCATTGCGATTCAGTACGCCCTTCATATGTCGCATGCCGAAATCGTTGACAGGATAGGCTCGTCCACGAATATGATCACTCTCAACCTTATGTCCAGTAAGGGGAGAGTGAATCCGGTGATAATCCGTAGGACTTAGATAAAGGACGAAGAAAAAACCTCTCTTGTATAGCTCCAGATGCGGAGAATGATTTAGTAGATCCTCGATCTTATAATCCTGCCCTTTTACATTCATAATCGTACCAGAGGAAATGTCACCCATAGCAGTAATCATTGCATCTACGGGACTAACTAAAGCGTCAGCATCGGTTGCAATAGGCCGCATGCCAGGCTTCAGCCGGCGGCTGAAAAACTCATTAAGAGTGAGATATTCTCCAGGATTCTTCTCCGCTTGGGCGGAGGGGATTTGATAAGTCTTAATAAATACCGGGATTAGAAAACGGCTGAGTCTACTATGAGAAAAAGACCCCATTAACCGTGAAAGCCATCGGTGCGAGGATAGCTCGGTCATTAGCCGCAGCAATTGTTTTACCATGCCCATCTCCCTTCCATAATACAGCAGTACGGTCGTATGTGGCCGCCATCTGCTCTGCATTATATTGACATAGAATAGGAGACAAATCAATAACTGTTATATATGAGGCTGTTCTTTTCTAGTAAAAAACGTGCGTATCCCATAGGTCTTCGGTAACTCTCCTTCCAAATCTCCGTAAGGCCGGCTTTGTGAAATCCATAGCGTTGGTCGCGGCCATTGCATTCTATGAAGAAGATGCGACCATCCTTTGTAATGCCTATATCCAGTCCGATATCGGCCAGCCCTGGAAGGTCTTGTTCGAGACAACGAGCTATAACAAGGCTAAGTGTTTCGACAGCCATACGGATATGGGCCGCTATTCCTCTAGAGAAGGCTTTTTCCAGCGCAAAGGAAGAGCTTAACGCTTCTCCTCCACGAGCTATATTAGAGACAAACCCCCCAGGGGGTGCTAGTTTAGCAAAGAGACCGGTAACCTGCCAATCGCCTCCCCAGCCACGTTGAACGGTGACGCGTAAATCAAAGGGACGCCCTCCAATTTCAGCAAGGGGAATACGCTCCTGCACGAGATAAGGGACAGAGGCAAGGCGTACCCGGAGCATTTTTGGCAGCGCCCCCTGATATACAGGAGTGCTTATCCAGCGCCGCATAGAGGGGGAGTGATAATTTAAGCTCCAGCGCTGAGGCCCTTTACGAACCAGTCGCATGACCCCATTCCCAATGCTTCCACGGCAAGGCTTAAGAATAAGATCGGGGTAACGATTCATCATTTGTTTGAGTCCAGATACGCCAGTTGTTGCTGGCAAAATCTCACGCAGCTCTTCATGCTGCTCAAGCAGTTCATGGATCTCATCCTTACCGTATCGATTGCAAGTATTGTACACCAAAGGATGGTGCCGCAGCAGACGTTGCATTCCTGGGCTGTTCTGGCTGTATATAGCCCGGTTGTGGATGACATTGGGCGTAGGCACTACTACGCTTTTATATCCATGAGATCCCTTTATATAGGCGGCACTGAAGCCTGAGTCTGTATCGATGTCCGCGAGCTTCAGAAAGCAGGGGACTAAACCGTATGCAGCGGCCGCCTCTTCATAGTTGGATAGAGACTCCTGTCCTGTTTTTAGCCGGGGAACGCCCCGGTGCATATCGGCATTTAGTAGTATTCCAATGAGCTTATGCCCCATGTTTGTTCCTCCTGTTTCCTCGGTCACGTGATTCCCGCTTTTACTACTCTTGTCATTGTATGTTTGTACCCGCGTGTCAGGGTGGACGAATGCGCGGCGGCAGAAGCCTTTTTTTTAATATAAGAAAGTATAAATTTCATCAGAATCTTATAAAGGGCTTATCGCAAAAGGGTGTCATCAGCCCATACCGCTGCATATGATGCCTAGGAGAAACAATAGATGGAAGGAGGAGACTGCTTGTGAGGGGTTCCAAAAAAAAGCAGCCGCGCAGTCCACAAAAACGACTTTATTTTGTAGATAATCCCAATACAGAGGAACTGAGTATGCTGGATACCAAAAGCAGCTCTAAGGATTCAGGGAGTATCAGTGACGGAGTCAGCAATTCAGAGATTGCTGAAGTTCAGGTAAGTGGAGGAGGAGTAGCTGAAGTCGTTCAAGAGGAACTCATTTCTGCTCCAGTCCTGCAGCCGGAGCCTATGGTGGAGGTGCAGCTTCAGAAACAGGTGGATAATCTTTCTGAAACCATATGGTTCGCTCCCGAGAAAGAACGGTTCCAGCCCGTTTATACAGATGATCTATCGGATGCAGCAGTTACAGGAGCTAAAATCGCTCCACGTACCATTGACGGTTCTAAGCTGAAGTTCGGCATTATTGGTACACCATGGTTGCAAGATTACGCTGTACAGAGCATCAATATCGCGGACAAGGCAGTTACTTCTTCGAAAATCGCGCCTGAATCCATTGTGGGTGAACATTTAGCTGAAGGAAGCGTAAGTGGCGGTAAACTGCTGGATCATTCCATCAGTGGAGAGAAGCTGAAGAACGGTAGTATTAGTCCAGAGAAGCTGGCTGATCGGATTATCGGCGGCGGTCAACTTGCGGATAAATCAATTGAGAGCCGTCATTTGAGCGATCTGATTATTACGGCTGATCTACTGGAAGATGGAGCGGTTACTGGTGAGAAGATAGGAAGCAGCAGCATCACAGGCCGCCACATCGCAAACGGGAGTATTGACCGTTCCAAGCTAGCTGATGCAGCGGTATCTGGCGATATAATAGCCGATGGTGAAATCAGTAGCTCCAAACTGGCTGATGCTGTGATTGAGGGTCGCCATCTTAGCGATGCTTTGATAACCGCTAGACATTTGGCTCCGGGAGCGATCGGACCAGGGCAGCTTGCCAGCAAGCTGATCGGCAAGGAGCAGCTCCAGTCGGGTGTAATCGAAGGCGCACATGTAGCGGATGGTGCTATTGGTTCCAAGCAGCTAGGTGCAGAAGTAGTGAGAAGCATCCACCTAAGTGCAGAAAGCGTACACGGTTCCCATATCAGCGACGGGGAAATAACGAGTCGCCATCTAGCTGACCGAAGTATCTCCTTTTTAAAGCTAACAGAGGGTGCGGTAGGTACTGCACAGCTGGTTGAGCAAGCGGTCACCTCATCGAAAATCGCTGATCAAAGCATACTCGCACATAAGCTAGCAGATGAAGCTGTAACCACCAGACATATTGCCAAATCCGCCATACGCGGACCGCAAATTGCTATGCAAGCTGTTTCCTCTAATCATCTGGAACGTGAGGCTGTGAACCACTCCCATTTAGCTTCGGAAGCGGTAGGCTCAGAGCAGCTTATGGATGAAGCTGTTCATACGGAACATCTATCCTCTGGTGCTGTTACTGGAGAAAAGCTTGCCTCAGAGTCTGTGGGTGCGGAGCACCTGCGTCCACAGAGCGTTACTTCCGCCAAGTTAGCGGACGGAGTGGTGAGCTCGGCTAAACTAGCAGCAGGATCGGTCATTGGAAGTACGATTGCTCGTGAAGTGGTAAGTGGTGAGCATATCGCTTTTTGTGCAGTGGAGGAGAAACATCTAGCAGATGCCAGCGTGAGCGGTCGTGCCCTGCAGGATGCTGTAGTGGATAAAGATCATCTTGCCACTGGAGCTGTGGAACGGAGACATCTCGGAGAAAATAGTGTGACTACTGCTGCGATTCAGTCCGGCTCGGTTTCGGGAGATAAGCTGGCTTCTGCTGCGGTGAGAGAGATTCATTTGGCCGCTGGGGCAGTGCAGCCACATCATCTAGCAGATCATGTGGTGACATCGTTAAAGCTGTCCCCGGAAAGTGTATCGACGGATAAGATTAGTGATTTATCGGTCACATCAGCTAAGCTTGCTGATGGAAGTGTGGATTCCAGTAAATTAGCAGTGTCGGCAGTTCAGGCAGAGCATTTATCTGTGAATGCAGTTCATTCAAAATCCATTAGCGATAGTGCGGTTCAGAGCAGACATATGAATCCGGGAAGTATCGGCGGGGCGCATATCCGGCCGTTGTCCATCGGAAATGGTCATATCATTCCTAATTCCATCTCTTCGATTCAAATACAGGAGGGCAGCATTAGCGGGTCTAAGCTGGCCAAAGGGGCTGTGGATTCCCAGCATCTTTCACCGGGCAGTGTAGACGGCAGCCATCTATGTATGGATACGATTGAAGGACGTCATATCGGGCATGGTGAGATCAAGCTGGCTCATCTAGCCGAAGATGCACGTAGTTCCGACTTGCTGCCAGAAGGCAGTGTTACCGGAGAGAAGCTCGCAGAAGAATCCGTAGATTCTATTCATCTAGTACCTGCAAGTGTAGACGGAAGTCATCTGAGGCTGGGTGCAGTAGAAGGTCGTCACATTCAGCATGGTGAAATCACACTTGCTCATTTGGCAGAAGAAACGTTTAGCTCTGAGCTACTGCCTAACGGTAGTATTACCGGCGAGAAGCTCGCTGAGGAATCCGTAGGTTCTATTCATCTAATGGCCGGAAGCGTAGATGGCAGTCATCTGAGCTCGGATACAGTGAAGGGACGTCATATTGGGCACAGTGAAATCACCTTAGCTCATCTAGCCAAAGATGCACGTAGCGCAGACTTGCTCCCAGATGGCAGTATTACCAGAGAAAAGCTGGCGGAAGAATCTGTGAACTCAAATCATCTTATACCTGGAAGTGTGAATGGCAGCCATCTGAGCCCAGATACAGTAGAAGGCCGCCATATCGGGTACGGTGAAATCACCTTAGCTCATCTAGCCAAAGATGCACGTAGCGCAGACTTGCTTCCAGACGGCAGTATTACCAGAGAAAAGCTGGCGAGAGAATCTGTAAATTCAAATCATCTAATACATGGAAGTGTGGATGGTAGTCATCTGAGTCCGGACGCAGTGGAAGGCCGTCATATCCGAAATGGTGAAATCACATTAGCTCATTTGGCAAAAGAAACGCGCAGCTCTGAATTGTTACCCGACGGTAGTATCACCAGTGAGAAGCTGGCAGTAGAATCCGTAGATTCAAATCATCTAATACCAGGAAGTGTAGATGGCAGTCATCTGAGTCCGGACGCAGTGGAAGGCCGTCATATCCGAAATGGTGAAATCACATTAGCTCATTTGGCAAAAGAAACGCGCAGCTCTGAATTGTTACCCGACGGTAGTATCACCAGTGAGAAGCTGGCAGTAGAATCCGTAGATTCAAATCATCTAATACCAGGAAGTGTAGATGGCAGTCATCTGAGTCCGGACGCAGTGGAAGGCCGTCATATCCGAAATGGTGAAATCACATTAGCTCATTTGGCAAAAGAAACGCGCAGCTCTGAATTGTTACCCGACGGTAGTATCACCAGTGAGAAGCTGGCAGTAGAATCCGTAGATTCAAATCATCTAATACCAGGAAGTGTAGATGGCAGTCATTTGAGTCCAGACGCAGTGGAAGGCCGTCATATCCGAAATGGTGAGATTACGTTAGCTCATTTGGCAAAAGAAACACGTAGCTCTGAATTGCTGCCGGACGGTAGCATTACCGGTGAGAAGCTAGCAGAAGAATCCGTTAGTTCTATTCATCTTGAACCTGGAAGTGTAGGGAGTAGTCATCTGAGTTCGGGTGCAGTAGAAGGCCATCATATCGGGTATGGTGAGATTACAATGGCTCATCTAGCACCAGAGACACGCAGCTCAGAATTACTGCCGGACGGCAGCATTACCGGTGAGAAGCTAGCAGAAGAATCCGTAGATTCAAACCATCTGGCACCAGGAAGTGTAGATGGCAGTCATTTGAGCTCAGGTGCAGTAGAACGACGTCATATCGGGTACGGTGAGATTACCCTGGCTCATCTAGCACCAGAAACACGCAGCTCCGATTTCCTGCCGGACGGTAGCATTACCGGTGAGAAGCTAGCAGAAGAATCCGTAGATTCAAACCATCTGGCACCAGGAAGTGTAGAGGGCAGTCATTTGAGCTCAGGTGCAGTAGAACGACGTCATATCGGGTACGGTGAGATTATCCTGGCTCATCTAGCACCAGAAACACGCAGCTCCGATTTCTTGCCAGATGGTAGCATTACGGGTGAGAAGCTGGCAGAAGAATCCGTAGATTCAGTTCATCTTGTACCAGAAAGTGTGGATGGTAGTCATCTGAGCCCGGGTACAGTAGAAGGACGTCATATCGCATACGGTGAAATTACCCTAGCTCATCTGTCAGAAGAGGTTCGTAGTTCTGATCTGCTGCCGGACGGCAGCCTTACCGGAGAGAAGTTGGCAAAAGCATCCGTAGATTCAAATCATCTTGTGCCTGGAAGTGTAAATGGAAGTCACCTGAGTCCAAGTACAGTAAAAGGCCGTCATATCCGGCACGGAGAGATTACTCTTGCTCATCTGTCAGAAGAGGTTCGTAGTTCTGATCTGCTGCCAGATGGTAGCATTCCTGGTAAGAAGCTGGAGGGTGGATCCATTCATGCTTTCCATCTGGCCCCAGGCAGCGTGTATGGGGGGCATTTAGCGGGGGATACGATAGATAGCCGTCATCTGCGATCTGGGTGTATCACCTTGAAGCATCTGTCAGAAGAGGTGCACAGCTCCGATCTGTTGCCGGATGGCAGCATAACAGGTGGAAAGATTGAAGGCGGAACTATCCAATCATTCCATTTGGCCCCAGGTAGCGTCTTTGGTGGGCATTTGGTAGAGGAAGCGGTGGATGGTCACCACATTCGATCAGACAGCATCACCTTGAAGCATTTGTCAGAAGAGGTCCGCAGTTCCGATCTATTGCCGCAAGGTAGTATTACTGAAGAAAAGTTAGCCGAAGGCTCAGTGAATGCTTTACATTTGCAGTCGCGGAGTGTGTACGGAGAGCATCTGGCTGACAAAATCGTAGAGGATCGGCACTTGCAGCCCGGTATCATCAAATTAGAGCATCTCGCAGATGAAACTCGTACCTCAGCGCTGCTTCCGGATGCAAGCATCGATGGAGCCAAGCTGAAGGCAGGCAGTATTGATTCCGTTCATCTGATTGAGGGTAGTGTAGGCACGAAAGAGCTTCAGGACGAAGCGGTGGTTGCTTCGAAGATCTCTTCATTTTCTATTCAAGCGCGTCATCTAGAGGAAGAGAGCGTTCAAGATTATCATATTGCCCCCGGCGCAGTAAATGGGTTCCATTTGGCACCGAGTTCTGTGAATGCTGAGCATCTATCCTTCAGTCCGATTCAGACAGCAGGGAAGCGAGAGGCGCTTCAGCAGTTTGGGATGACAGCCTTTATGTTCAACGGGGATGCTGAAAGTGTGGAGGTCACTGTATCGTTCGATGAGAACTTTGGTCATACGGGTTATGTACTCGTCGCAATGACTAATCAGCCTTACTTCTATGCTTCCTTAAAGAGCAGAGCCAATGGAGATGCAGTGATACAAGTGGTGCGACTGCGCGAAACTCCGCATTTCTATGGGGTCATCTCTTGGATTGCTATCGGCGCTCCATTAGCCAGACCGGCAGTGGATGATCGTGTGTTTGATTAATTCGCAATGATGATGTACAAAATGCTAAGCGCAGCCGATGGCTGCGCTTTTTGTTGTGTTGTCCTCCTAGCAATTAAGAGGGTGAGTACATTTGTCCTGTTTTCCACATGACAGGAGACAAAGGCCGTTACCCTGTTCGGCGTAGTACATAAACTGTGATGTAACCCTCAGCCTGACGAATAGGCTCTGTAAGGAAGGTGGATGAGCATGAAGCCCAAACGTACTTCTGCCCGCCGCACGGGACGGCGGGTCTCTCGGATCAAACGGCGGACTTCACGCCCAGTGCGGCAAGTCGCCGCAATCCCTATCGTTAACCATCCAAATCCCTATGTTTCTGTTATTATTCCTGCCATGAACGAAGCGAAGACCATTGCGGGAGTGATATCCGGAGCTAGAAGGGTCCATCCGCGCTGCGAGGTTATTGTAATCGTCAACGGATCAGCCGATCAAACGGCAGAAATTGCCCTTTCGCTTGGTGCGCATGTTATTTCCTATGAGTTGCCGCTGGGACACGACGCTGGTCGCAGTGTCGGAGCAGAGGTAGCTAAGGGAGAGGTTCTCTTGTTTACCGATGGAGATTTAGTGATTCCTGCCTCGGGGCTACGTCCTTTCGTCACCGCCATTAGTGGTGGCGCAGACATAGCGCTTAATGATTATTCCGGACCGGTAAGGAGACTTTCGCCCCATCCGGTGGTGCTGTCCAAACATGCACTTAATATTTTACTTGGCCGTCCGGATCTAAAAGGATGTTCGATGACGGCGGTTCCGCACGCAATCAGCCGAAGAGCGCTTGAAATCTTAGGGAGTCAATCATTATCTCGTCCCCCTCTGGCACATGCTCAGGCAGTTCTGAGTGGTTTACGTGTGGTAGCTGCTCACAAAGTGCATGTAGGGAAACTGAATGCGGTCAGACGTAAGGAAGATGGCACAGATCCTTTGCAGCAGTTGATTACAGCAGATCATATGGAGGCTGTATCCCTCTTGCTTAAACACCGGGGAAACAGGGCGGGGTTCACCGACGGAACCCGGCGCAGAGAGATGGTGAGATGATGGTTGCTCTGTTACAAGTGTCTGGTAGCTCTGCCGTTCGACGAGGAACAGCAACTCGTACGGTAAAGAAACGTTCAGCATCTAGTCAGGCCAAAACAACACTGGCACCCCGCCAAAGGGTAGCGAATCGTTCGGTAAAAAGAGGCATCCCTACCGCTCGGCCACCGATTCTGTCTCGGCAATCCAAGGTAGGTCGCGAGGTACTGAATTTACCGAGCTTACGTGGGACCTTGTCAGTTATTATCTCCGCGCGTAACGAGGAGCAGACCTTGGGACGTCTGCTGCAACAGGTATCGCGGCTGGGACCTACTGAAATTATCGTCGTGCTTAACGGTTGCAGCGATAGCAGCTTTCCCATTTCCAGACAACATCGTCAAGCAATAGTTGTGCATTGTCCGGAGTCAGTTGGACATGATGTAGGGCGGGCTATTGGTGCGAAGCTGAGTCGAGGAGATATTCTGCTCTTCCTGGACGGAGATATGGTTATCCCTGCATCTCAGCTCGGATTATTCACAGCTGCTGTAGATGGTGGAATTGACGTGGCTCTTAATGATTTGGATCCACTGATGCCTTCTTTTGGATTATGCGATGATGTTACTCGCAGCAAGCTGTTTCTGAATTATGCTCTTGGACGGTACGATCTCGGAGTTAGCTCTATGACGGCTGTCCCTCACGCGCTTTCCCGGAGAGCACTTGAGACTATAGGCTACCGTGAATTAATAGTTCCTCCTAAAGCCCAAGCTCGTTCTGTATTAGAGAAGCTAAGGGTGGAGAAAGTTGGAACGGTGAATGTGATTAAGCATAATCGGCTGCGTCAAGCGAACATAGGCGCTGGAAATGCTGTGGAGAAACTGATCATAGGGGATCACGCAGAGGCTCTCCTTGAGGTGCTTTCCCGTCAAGATGATGGGGGCCTACTTAATAGCGAAACGCAGCGTGAATACCGCAGACAAGTAGCCGCTTGGAGGAACCGGATATGACGATGACTAGTATTATTATTCCGACCTACAACGCGTTGCCACTGCTGCGGTCCTGTGTGGAATCGATACGTGCTTATACTCCACTGCCTTACGAGATCATCGTTGTAGATAATGCTTCATCAGATGGAACGGATGCCTATTGCCGCGCGAATCGTATAACGTTTATTTCATTGCCTGAGAATCGAGGCTTTCCATCCGCCTGCAATTTGGGTCTACTGCTAGCATCAGGGGATGAATTGTTACTGCTGAATAATGATGTGGTGGTTTCCCATGGATGGTTAACTAATCTGAAGAGATCGCTATATAGTGCTCCTGAAGTTGGTATTGTTGGGCCAGTGACAAACTATGCGAGTGGACGTCAACAGGTGAAGACGGATTATGAAAGTCTGTTAGATTTTCATAAGGTTGCAGAGATAACTAACCGTTCCAATCCTCAAAAATGGTTGGAGACTAAACGTTTGGTAGGATTATGTTTTTTATTCAAAAGAGAGCTACTTACTTCCGTAGGTCTGTTGGATGAGAGTTACTCACCTGGACATTACGAGGATGATGACTATTGTTATCGCGCCAGGCTAAAGGGATATCGATTGCTCATCGCAGGGGATTGCCTTGTACACCATGAAGGAAGTGCGAGCTTCAAGCAGGTATACCACACCGGGCTACAGGAGCTGGTGGAACGAAATCGTAAGCTCTTTATGAACAAATGGAATGTGGATCCAACGAGTTTCATATAAAGTGCAGATCCGAAAGCAAAGGACTTAGATAAAGAGGAGGAAAGTAAGTGAAAGGAGTCATACTGGCGGGCGGAACAGGATCCAGACTTCAACCGCTGACCCGGCTTATGAACAAACATTTGCTTCCGGTCGGCAAATATCCTATGGTCTGTTACGGCATAGATCGGCTTCGCCGGGGAGGAATTACCGACATTCTTCTGGTCATCAGCAAGCAGTCTGCTGGTCTGTATACGGATTTTTTAGGCAGCGGTGCAGCATTTGGTGTATCTCTGACTTATAAGATTCAGGAAGCTGCTGGAGGCATTGCAGAGGCTCTCGATTTAGCAGAAGGATTCATTTTCCCTGGGGAACGGTTTGTCGTATTGCTTGGTGATAATCTGTTTATGGATGATCTGACGCCTTACGTGGAGAGCTATCTCCGGCAGCCTGAAGGTACAGCAAAGGTATTGCTGAAGCCGGTGGACGACGCACGTAGATACGGTGTTCCCGTGTTCGATAGTCAAGATTCTGCATGGATTGCTTATATCGAAGAGAAACCCGAGCATCCCAAGACCAAATTTTGCGTAACAGGTATTTATATGTACGATGAAGCTGTGTTTGACATCATCCGCCAAGTATCCCCTTCCAAGAGGGGGGAGCTGGAGATTACCGATGTAAATAATATATATGCTGCTAACCGCAGGCTCAGCTATGATGTTCTCAAGGATTGGTGGAGCGATGCGGGGACGTTCCAGTCTCTGCGGGAGGCGGGAGAGAAGCTGAAGGATGCACTGCCATAAGTGGCAGCGGTAACGTGGAGTGGCCGGCCTTGGGTCGGGCACTCCTTCTTTATAAACTATAAGAAAGTATATCTTTCACCATACTTTGCTTATATTTCTATGAGATACGGGGGTCGTCCTTATGGATGGCTCCCGTTTTTTCTTGATTGGCGCAGCAGTCCGGACGAAGGACCTGATCTCAAGCTTGCGTAGAGATATTATTTTCATCAACCCGGTTCTGTTTGCGGTATTTGAGCGGTGAGGTTCCGGTCATGGTTTTAAATACTCTTCCAAAATGGGTCAGGTTACCAAATCCTGCACGCTCAGCGATTTCCGAAACGGTTAATTTGGAGTCCTGCAGCAGAGAGCGGGCTTCTTTCAGGCGGGTGTTATTTACATATTCGCTGAAAGTAAAACCGGTTGTGTCCTTGAACGTTCGGCTTAAATGGGAGGTGCTTATGGAGAACCTGTCCGATATGTATTCCAGAGACAGAGGCTCAGCGAAGTTACCGTTGATGAAATGGATGATTTGGGAAATTTTCTTATGGGTCCGGTTCGTTTCTACAAAATGTTCGTTTTGATCCGGAAGCTTTTTTCGTTGGATGAAGATCAGCAGCTCCATCAACAGGATTTTCCGATAGTAGTCGAAATTTGGAGGTCTCTTGGTGTCTTCATGAATCAATTTGCTAAAAAGATTCTCGACAAAGATCTGGTCGTAGCCGCTTAACTTGATCGCATTTGATTTGGAGTGAAAGCAGGAGAAGAGGTCGCATGGAAGAGGGCTGTCCGCAAAAAAGTCGCGAAGGAACTCCCTTTTAAACAATAAAGTAACTCTTTCGTACATCGTACCGTTTACATTAATCAGTCTGTGCAGGTCATTAGCGTTAATGAACAATAAAACCCCGCTGACGATTTGAAAGGTTCGGTCTTCTATAAAATAGTACAGCTCTCCAGACACTAAGTAGAGAATTTCATAAGCATCATGATAATGATTTGAAGGCATACTTGAGACATTTTTTTTCTCTCGGCTAATGTGAAAGGGATCAGACTTATAGAAGTTGATTTCCAGGGGTGTCATCTCCAATCCGGCGGGAATGATCCTCGCAGAAACATGATCCATACCTGAATCAATCGTATCACGTTCATTGACCTGTTGAACAGGATAGAAATTAAATAGCGGTAAAAGTAGAAAATCATTAACAATAACAAAATATGCAGAGATTGAATCGAAATGAATGCGCTATATTTACATATAAATCGTATTTAAGGAGGGGAAAAGAAAATCAGGGTCCGCTGCAAGTGAAAGTTAAAGCGCTTAAACTATTATCTGCGAAAAGAGGGAACGAGAGTGCAAAAGAAGGGTCATTTGAAAAGAAGGCTGCACCAATCCATTTCTTTGTTGCTCGTGCTTATACTGCTGCCATTCCAGATTGCAAATGCTGCACCTGCACCAGATGCTGTCGGTTCAGATTCAATAACCGGTGTAAAGACGATAGCCGAATGGGTGTTTGATGAGGCCGCTGAAAATGTGGGGGTAATCTCGGCTACATACGGCATCTATGAGACAGCGTCTACTTTTCGCAATGTAGGCGGTGTGTTCGAGGATGTGGATGTAAGCAAGAAAGCGATCAGCTATCAGGGCTGGGACAATGGAAACGGGAAAAAGTATTGGCTTGCTACCGTGTCTACAACCGGGTTTGAGAAGATCACCTTATCCTCTGAGCAAAATTCATCCGGGTCAGGTCCGCGTGATTTTAAAGTGCAGACGAGTGTAGACCGACAAACGTGGGAGGATGTGCCGAATACGAATCTTAAAATGGCCGTCTCCAGTTTTGATTGCCCGGGCGATACCTGCAGATTGGTGAATACTCCCCTTCCGAACAGCAATGATCGGGAAATATTATATATTCGCTGGATCGTCAGCTCCGATAACAACACCAGGGGGAATGATGAGGGCATAGGGGGTTCAGGTTCCAGTAGAATCCGAAATATCAAGGTGTCCGGCGAGCCAATCCCGGGGAAAGAACCTGTCATTCCTACCGTAGATCTTGTCCAGCAGCCTGCAGACGGTTCTGGAAATGTGTCTCCCGAAGCTCCCGTTGAAATCAAATTCAACAAGGCCATTGCCCTTGATCCGGGTTATGCTGTCCGATTTGCCGATGAGAACGATCAACCGGTTGATGGGGTTACACTTGAAGTCTTAAACAGAAATACTTTGCGGATAAACCATCCTCCGTTGACTTATGGGAAGTCTTACACAGTAACTATACCCAAGGAGCTTATCAAGGGGGCAGATCTTGTGCCGCTGGTTCGGGAAGTTTCCTGGAGTTTTGGCGTTCAGGATTCGCCTCTTGCTCCAAAATCCATCAATATGACGTTTAACGGAGATCCAAAGACGAGCATTGCTTTGGCCTGGTACACGGATGCAATGACGGATACCGTGGTGCAGGTTATAGAAGCCTCAAAGGTTATGGGGAACATTTTCCCGGAGAACGGGGCTTTGACTTATCAGGGAGAGGCCGAAGAAATTGAGACCTTTATGAGTAAAAGCGACAGAAGCACGAACCATAAAACGAAATTTATTAGTCATAAAGTCATTGCAGACCAGCTTCAACCGGGAACAGCTTACAAGTTTCGGGCAGGTAACGGTAAATCAGGTGATTGGAGCTCTATCGGCTCGTTCACTACCGATGCTGCCGGCCACCAGCCTTTCCGTTTTATCGCCGGTTCCGATTCACAGGCTTCCAGCAAGTCTGACTTTGAGCCTTGGGGTGATACCTTCCGGAAAGCAGTTGATTATATAGGCGACCCTAAATTCTTGATCAGCGCCGGAGATCTGGTGGATAACGGTGATTTGGAGGAGCAGTGGCAATGGATGCTCGGAGCAGCCCAGAATCAATTGCTGCAAGTGCCATATGTGCCTGTACTTGGCGGTCATGAGGTCATGGATTATGACGGAGACGAGACGACGCCGAATAACAACTTCTACAACCATTTCAACTTGCCGAAACAGGTTGTTGCGGATACCCATGAAGGCTCTGTGTATTCTTTTGAATACGGTGATGCACTCTATCTTGTCTTCAATTCGCAGTATTCGGGGGCACTTGCAGAGAATGGGAAAGATGTGGAATGGGCAGATGACCAATTCTGGGACCAAGTGGCCTGGATGAAGAGTACGGTCGCCCGCAGCGACAAGAAGTGGAAGTTTGTTACTTTTCACAAAAGCCCCTATGCAGCAGGCGACAATTCTGCACAATGGGAAGACGATCGCGTCCAGTTTTACAAGAAATACCTGATTCCTGCCTTTGACGAGATGGGCATCGATATGGTGTTCGAGGCCCATGATCATATGTATATGAGATCCTTCCAAATGTACAATGATGAAGTTATTCCCAAGGAGAAGCTGACATTTGATGGAGAGGGCAATGCGCTCAACCCCAAAGGCACGGTCTATCTCATGTCTAATGCATTCGGAAATAAATTCTATTATAAGAACAATCAATATGAACTGGATGAGAATGGAGAACCCCGCGAGATTCAGGACGAAAACGGGAATCCGGTTCCTTATGATGATTACTTTGCAGCCATCGACGAACAGCCGGAGAAGAAGATGTTTACGGATGTTTCCATCACAGACCGGGTGCTTTCCTTTACAGCATATACCGCAGCCGTAGCGGATGAGAATCAGCCGGACACCGTTGGCGACGGCCTAAAAGCATATGACAAGTATGGGATCAAGCGAACGGACACCAAGCCGGACCCGGCGGAAGCGGTGAAGGTGAAATTGAACGGCAGCAAGGCGGTTCTGACCTGGAGTGCACCTTCCACAAGTACAGAACCTGTAAGAGGATTCCGGATTTATGAGAAGAATGACAAGGTGAAGACACACTGGAGTATATATGTGCCAGCAGCGGAAGGTCAAACGGAATACACCTACACGGTAGATGATATCAATCCTGCGAAAAAATATGAATTTATTGTCAAAGCGGTCGGCACAAGAATCAATTCAGATCCGGTCGAAGTCAGTACAATCGAAGGTCCAAGCGAGTCGGAGCCGCCTTCAGCACCTTCAGATTTAAAAGGAACTGCGGTTTCTCCTTACCAAATCAACTTGAAATGGACGGCATCGGCCGGCAATATTCAGGCAGCGGGCTACAATGTATACCGCAACGGCAGCAAGGTCGGCACGACGAAGGAAATATCCTACGGCGATACCGGGTTAACTCCGGATACGGCCTATAGTTATACTGTGAAGGCCTATAATGCAGAAGAGAAGGAATCGCTGGCGAGCAATACCGTTCAAGTAAAGACCAAACCTTCATCCACTGGAGAGGGTGTCCATAAGGCATTTCCGCAGCATACGTCTTATGTGGCCGGCTCCATTAAGCCGAATCACTTGACTCAGGCCCAACTGGACGCTACGGTGGGCAGATTATATAACGAGTGGAAAACAAAATATCTGAAACAAAATCCATATCAGTCAGACCAGTATTACGTGTGGTATAGCGACGGAGATTGGTTTGAGAATAACGAGATTACAGTTTCAGAAGCGCATGGCTACGGAATGCTGATTACCGCTTTGCTCGCGGGTCATGATCCGGAGGCTAAGAAGTATTTTGACGGAATGTATCGCTATTTCAGAGCACATCCAAGTGAAATCAATCCCGATTTAATGGCATGGCAGCAAGCGGATACCGGCACGGAAATTATTGATATCAATGGTGTGGATTCGGCAACCGACGGCGATATGGATATTGCTTACGCCCTTCTGCTTGCCGACAGCCAATGGGGCAGCAGCGGGGAAATTAACTACTTGTCCCAGGCCAAAAAGGTAATCAACGCCATTATGAAAAGCGATGTCAACCATTCCGAGTGGACATTGAAATTGGCGGATTGGGTCAGTGACAATGATTCCATGTTCGGCAATGCTACACGTCCATCCGATTTTATGCTGCAGCATCTGAAAGATTTTAAAAATGTATCCGGAGACCCCAATTGGGATCGTGTTACCGATAAGACGTACAACATCATTAATAGTCTGTATGAAAATTACAGTCCAAAAGCCGGTTTGTTGCCGGATTTTGTATTCAAGGATGATACGGATGGGCAATACAAACCAGTAAGCCAGAAGATATGGGATACCCCGGATGGATACTTCCTGGAATCGGAAAATGACGGGGATTACAACTACAACTCTTCCCGTATTCCCTGGCGGATCAGTACGGATTATCTCCTGACAGGTGATAACCGGGCTAAAGAGCAGCTCACCACGCTGAACCGCTGGATTCGGGCCAAGGCGGATAATGATCCGGCCAAGATCCTTGCGGGATATAAGCTGGACGGCACGGAAGCAATCAATGATTATGCAGACACATCCTTCTCCGCACCGATGATGGTCAGCGCCATGATCGATTCATCCAATCAGGAGTGGCTGAATAAATTATGGGATTATAATGCGGCCGTTTCCACTGAAGACGATTTATATTTTGGCAATAATCTGCGTCTGCTCAGCATGATTGTGGCATCCGGCAACTGGTGGACACCAACCATCGTTGATACTGAGGCTCCCATGGAACCAACAATAGAGAGAGCGGAAGCGGTATCCAGCTCTGCCATTGATCTAAAATGGACACCTTCCACGGATAATTTGGGAGTAACGGGATACAGGATTTACCGCAATGACGTTGAAATCAAGACACTGGAGGCAACAGAATACAGAGATAGCGGTTTATCTGCGGATACCCAGTACAAATACTATATTATAGCTGTTGATGCAGCAGGAAATACGTCCAAGATAAGCAATGTGAGAATCGTATCTACATTAAAGGCCAGCGGGGACGGTAGCTCGGGCAGCGGCGGAGGTGGTAACCCGACTCCAACGCCAACGCCGGCAGCTCCGAAGCCAAGTGAAGGTCCGTCGACAACACCGGCACCAACACCGGAACTGCAGCCAAAGAAACCTGTTTTCAGTGATATCGGCAGCCATTTGTGGGCCAAGGAGGCTATTGAAGCTCTGGCGGCTAAAGGAATCGTTCAGGGAACGTCGAGTACTTTCTTTGAACCGGGCGCCAAGATGAAAAGAGCGGATTTTATATTGCTTCTGGTCAGAGCGTTTAATTTAAAGGCTGGTTTTGAAGTGAGCTTCGCGGATGCCGATCAGGACGCATACTATTATGAAGCGCTGGGAATCGCCAAACAATTGGGCATTGCCAGCGGAGTCGGCGGCAACAGGTTCAATCCGGGAGCAGAGATTTCCCGGCAGGATATGATGGTATTCATCGTAAGAGCATTGCAGAAGTCAGGAAAATTAGCAGAGGCCGGTTCTATCTCCGACCTTGGCAAATTTGCGGATGCCTCTAAAGTGGCTGATTACGCCGTGAAGGCAGCAGCCGTACTGGTCAGGGAGGGCATTGTCCTTGGTGAAGGGAAATTGCTCCATCCAACGGGAGCTGCAACCCGCGCCGAAACGGCGGTTCTCTTTTACAGAATCATCAATAAATATTATTAATCCAAAAGGCCAACAGCCCGTTCCAATGGACCGGGCTGTTGGCCTTTTATTTTCCATTTACACGGCCTGTTGCAATTTTCTAAAGTATCCAGTGTCCGCCAATCCGCTTGTTTAGACACGTAACTTGCCTTTATATCCTCGGCACCGTCCCGGCTTCTGCCGCATATGCTGTAGCAGGGCGTTTGAGCAAAGGAGACATGAAGGTGCAGAATAAAATAACAAAAGTCCTGCAGCACATGGCCCATACGCACGAACAGATGGCGCGGATATTAGATGCCGAGCGCCACGTGGCTGTCCGTATGTCGCAAATTGTCCACGATCTGCCAGATGCAGATCCCGGTTTTGACGGTATCAGCGGGATGATCGAAAGCTCAACTCAAGTAAACAAGAATATTATTGCTTACTTGAACGCACTTGCAGATCTGGAAGAAGCGATGGCTGAAGGGGTAGGCAGAGTAATTAAGGAATTGAACGGCCAAGAAGAAGAGTAACGCTATAGGAGCAGGAGGCGGATGATGAGCAGAGAAAAGGCTTATCTGCAAATGCTGGAGTCGACCGCCACTATCCAGTGGAACATTGCAATGATTCTGGAAGCTAAGGCGGTTGAAGCTGAAAAGGTAAAACAGTGGGCACAACATCATATCCACGCTAGAGCTTTCGAATCTCATGAAGAGCAGCTGAAGGAATCCCTCTCCATTCACGAAGTTATCGTGGAAATGGTCGAAGGGCTGACTAAACTGGAGAATGGACTCTACAGCAATTTAAAAGCAGTGCTGGGCAGTGGTGAAGATGATGGTGGCGGGGAAGGTTTTGGAGACATGTCAGGTGATGGGTTCAGTTTTGGAGAAGACAGCAAATGAGCGGGGACCGTCTCTCTGAACATGCCGTCAAGCTGGAGATGATCCGCTCCATTTCGCGCAGTCAGGCTGCTTTGGCGGCCATCTTGGAGAGCATCGCCGAATTGACGGGGCAATCTGAGCTGACGGCCCGCAAATTGAGCGACAATATCAGAATCTTAAGTGGGTATCAGAGCGCGATGTGCCGGATGATGTCCGGGATTTCACTACATCAACCGAAACGGGGAATTCCTGCTGCGCCATGGCTGAGCAAGGCATACGCCGTAGGAACCTCCAGAGATCATGGAGCACAGGAGGAATAGAAGCATGAAGAAAAAGAGCCTTAGAACATTACGTTCAGGCAGAACCCGCAGACGCACACTACTTCTCTCGCGGAAAACGAAAGTGCGTAGAGGTCTAGCCCGCAAACCCCGCAGAGGACTTTCTCGGAAAATCGTTCGTTATGGAAAGACGAAGAAGGGTCTTTTGGTACGAAAGAAAAGAAGACTCCGCCGCAAGCTTGTTCGAAAGGTGAGGGTTATACAAGCACCAGTTCATGTAGTGCCGGTTATCGAGGCTCCACCTGCCCCGCAGGTCATTCCGCTCCCCCCGGATCTTGGCGTTTCGCCGGAAACGCCACCGGCAGACGCCTTTCAGCAGGGGTACACAGAAGCATACAACGTGGGGTTCGACGCCGGTTTCGCCAAGGGCTTCGAGGACGGGCATAAGCTGGAGTTTAATTGAGCAGCGGCAGGTAAGTTAAGAGGAAGGGACCCGGAGATCTAATCTATGACGTGTTATTCTGATCTTTCGTGTCCCTCAGCTTAGAGGGATTGCATCCTCTCTGGAATCATCCTACTATCGGAATTTGTCTCCGAATATGATAGACTTCTAAAACGAGAATCTATTCAGAGGTTTTCAGATGTCGATAAGAAAGAGGGGATAGCAGGATGCAAGTAATAAATGGGATCAGAAAAGCTAGACAGGATGAGATCGAAGAGATCATGGAATTGATCTCAAAATGTGTACAAGTTATGCAGGCCGCTGGAAGCGACCAGTGGGATGAGAGCTATCCGAATAAAGAGATTATCGAACTGGATATCGCACAGGGTACCTTATATGTATGTGAAGAAGATCAAGCTATCGCGGGTATTCTTGTACTGGATGAGAATGCTTCTGAGGAATATAACAAGATCGAGTGGAAGCAAAATCAAGGGCCACATCTGATTATGCATCGTTTAGCAGTTCATCCACATATTCAGGGAAAAGGGATTGCGACTAGGCTAATTGCTTTCGCGGAGGATTACGCAGCGCGTAATGGTTACACAAGTATTCGGCTGGATACTTATGCGAAGAATACTAGAGCATTGGAAATCTATCCTCGCCTTGGTTATGACCATAGAGGTGAAGTGGGTTTTCCGAACCGTACGGCGAACTTTCCAGTATTCGAGAAGGTGCTGAAACCGGAACATAGTTAGGAAGATTTAACATAAAAAAAGGTTCAGAGGGTTAACCTCTGGACCTTTTTTCTTTATTCCCTTAACGGCATGTCTGGTATCGAGTATCGGTATTTTTTTGATCCCGGTTAAGGATAAGAAGCCTTCTACCGGATACGCCGATCAGGTAACGAACGTTAACGATATCTTCATCGCTCATATCATCAATGGACAGAACTGCTGTAAGGCGTATCCTTGTTGATGTGCGACCCGTAACAGTGAGTCTTCTTGGGATAAAAGCAATGGTTCCTGTATCTCCCGATATTACATAAAGCCTGTTGTTTCTAAAAACGGTTTTTAAATTACAGAACATGGTGTTGCTCATTGTAATACCCCAGTACTTTCTAAAATACGAAATGACCTTAGCTCTGGTACTGAATCTAACCGGCAGACGATAATAATCGGCGCCATCAACGCGGATCACTCTGCGAGAATCGGCAGAATCGTAGACCTCGAACCATACTTTTTCAGCAGCGGCGATGAATGCTTGCAACTCATTTGGGGTTTGAGAAATTGTTGGCATTTGATCTCCTCCTCGCTATTACTTTATTAAAAGCGAAGCTATCGGTTCGGGTGATAGGACGAGTATAAAAGCGGAACTTAAGAAACATTGATAAGTAGTGTGGAAAATCATAATTTGAGTTAGGTTTTTTTACATACGAATAGAGATAATCATTGTTTTTAATTGTGAATAGATCTAATCAAGAAATTTGTGTTAGTTTAAGTAACTTTTGTTGACATTAAACCTGTCTTTGTCTTATGATTGATTTATTCAAATTTGGAATAGAATAGCTTCTCTTTTCGTATATCCTTAATAATTGGTTTAAGGGTCTCTACCGGAAACCGTAAATTTCTGGCTACGAAAATATGCTACGGCATATTTTTGTGGCCTTTTTGTGTTACACCGTGAAACGGCAAACGAATGAACAATGAGGGGGATAAGGACAATGGGGAGTATTCTGATCAAAGATGCTGAGATCATTACAATGAACAAACAGGAGGAAATTATTGTCGGGGATGTTCGAATTAAGGATGATATCATCGTAGAAATCGGCATTGGTCTGATCCCGCAGGGAGACGAAAAGGTCATCGATGCCACGAACCGTACGTTAATTCCCGGTTTTGTTCAGACGCATATTCATTTATGCCAGACGTTATTCCGTGGGAAGGGAGATGATCTGGAGCTTATGGACTGGCTGCGTAAACGGATTTGGCCGTTAGAGGCAGCGCATGATGAGGAATCCCTTTATTATTCGGCGATGCTCGGTATTGGAGAACTGATTTCCAGCGGAACCACTACGATTGTTGATATGGAGACTGTTCACCATACGGACTATGCTTTTCAGGCCATTGCTAAAAGTGGAATACGTGCTTTGTCCGGTAAGGTGATGATGGATCAAAAAGGAGGAGATGTGCCTGAAGCACTGCAGGAGGATACCGCTTCTTCTTTACAGGAAAGTGTGGATTTGCTTGAAAAATGGAATGGCTATGGCAATGGAAGGATTCAATATGCGTTCTCTCCGCGTTTTGTAATATCCTGCACCGAACCCTTGTTAACCGAGGTACGAGATCTCTCCGCAAGGTATGATGTGAAGGTGCACACCCATGCTTCTGAGAATTTAGGGGAGATTGAGATTGTACAGGCGATGACCGGGATGCGTAACATCGTCTATCTGGACCATCTAGGATTAGCTAATGAGCGCTTAATACTGGCGCATTGTGTATGGCTGGATGCTGAGGAGCGGCGCATATTGCGGGATCGTGGAGTTCATGTAAGTCATTGCCCTGGCTCAAATCTGAAACTAGCCTCCGGAATTGCTGATACACCGGGGATGCTCCATGATCATGTGTCACTAAGTCTGGGTGCAGACGGTGCACCGTGTAATAACAATCTGGATATGTTTAATGAAATGCGGCTCGCGGCAATTATTCAGAAGCCTCAACATGGACCTACAACGATGGATGCCCGCAGTGTATTTCGTATGGCAACTATAGGCGGGGCAAAAGCGGTAGGGATGGAAGATAAGATCGGCAGTATCGAGGTGGGTAAAAAAGCAGACCTAGTGCTCCTGAATCTCTTCAATTTCCATACCTTCCCCTCCTACGACGTTGATCCCATCTCTAGAATTGTATATTCTGCTACCCGGGCAGATGTGGAAACTACGATTATCGACGGGGAGATCGTGATGGAAAGAGGTCTGCTGAAGACTGTAGATAAGGAAGTTGTGTTAAATGAAGCGAACCGTTCTATTAAAAGATTGCTTAAGTATACTTCAATCGTCTGAAGATTGATCAACTCATAGTTAACAGGGATGTTCCAATGCCGAAAGAGCAGCGGGGCATCTCTTTTTTCGAGTGGAAGATAATTCTACCATTTTGATAAAAAAAGTAAGTATTGTTATACTAGAACAACCTGATATTTTACAAATTACTAGAATAGATTTGATATTTCGAACAAATGAACATGTAAGAGGGGATTATAAGTGAAAAAGCAAGGGCCGGATCGCGCCCATTTTTTTATCGTTGTTATATTGTTATGGTTAAAGCTGTTGCTTCTGAGAGTGTTGTTCTTTGATAGAATTGCTTGGGAATGGATTGCAGCGGATGTAGCGCCAGTCCTTTTTATTATGGGGATTTTAACGGTGATTACGCCATCTAGGGTGAGAACAACCGTCTATTGGATATTTAACGGCTTTTTATCGCTGTTGCTGTTCGCAGCCGCTGTATATTTTAATCACTTTGGTTCTGTTCCAACCTACCTGGCCTTATCTGAAATCAATCAGGTATTTCAAGTGAAGGCAAGCGTAGAATCTACCATAAAGAGTATTGATTACTTATTCTTTGCGGATTTTGTCATCTTCGCTATCTATGGTTTGATTCGCAGATGGAAACAAGGAAAGACCTACCCGCGTGAACGCTTTAGTTCCCGGAAGACAGGATTCGTGCAAGTGGTGGTGATTCTGGTATCCATTATTGGAGGTTTTTCTTTATCGGCATATTCTGTCCACTCTGCACGGGGGATTACAAATGAGCTTGTACAGGCGGAAACTGCCGGATTTCTAAATTATGAAGTCGTTGCTGCGATTAAGATTAATGAAGATAACAATCTCATTGGAACGGGTGATATTAAGGATACGATTGCGAAGGTTGACGCGCTGCAATCTTCCTATCCTTATAGTGACAAGCCAGCGGGTACGACTCCTGATTATTTTGGCTCACAAAAGGGTAAAAATGTAATTGTGCTACAATTAGAAGCTTTTCAGAATTTCCCACTACATCAATCCCTGGATGGTCAAGAATTGACGCCAGTCATGAATAAGTTAGCGGATGAGGGCCTTTATTTTCCTCATGTTTACCAGCAGATTGGTCCAGGGAATACATCTGACGCTGAATTCATGAGCAATACGTCTATTTATCCGATTGGTACTTTGGCCATGTCTACCGGATTCGGGGACAGAGAATTGCCAAGCTTACCACGACTGCTAAGAGATAAAGGGTATGAGGCATACACCTTTCATGTGAATAAAGTAGGGTTTTGGAATCGGAATGAGCTATATCCGGCGCTTGGGTTTAATGGTTATTATGACAAAGATTATTTTACGAATGATCATTTTAATGCGTTTGGTGCTTCCGATGAACAACTGTATATTACGGGTGTCGAGAAATTGACAGAGCTGAAGAAGAAGGGAACTCCCTTCTACGCACAGATGGTGACAGCATCCAGTCATCATCCTTTCAAAATCCCAGATTCCTTTAAGAAAATCACTGTGCCTGATAATTTGAAGGATACGATGCTTGGTGATTATTTGACCGCTATAAACTATACTGATTATGCCATAGGTACTTTAATAGAAGGTTTGAAAGAAAATGGATTGTGGGATAACACTGTTCTGGTCATGTATGGCGACCACTTTGGCCTGCAGCCTCAGGACGTTCCGCCAGAGCAAGTGGAAAGTGCACTTGGTGTTCCATATGATTCCCGGATCAGCCGCTTTAATATTCCACTCATTGTGCGTGTGCCGGGAATGGAGCAAGGGAAGGTAGTAGAGCGTACGGGAGGACAACTAGATATCCTTCCTACGATTGCTAATTTAATGGGTGTTTCACTACAACAAGAAGGTTATACAGCCTTTGGTCATGACCTGCTCAACATTGATCGTAATGTGTTAGGGATGAGATATTATTTGCCTTCCGGCTCCTTCTTTAATGATGACATTCTCTATGTCCCTGGAAAAGGATTTGCAGATGGTGAAGCTGTGTCGCTGGATACGCTCAAGCCGGTAACGGACTTCTCGAAATATCAGAGCGATTATGAGTATGTATTGAAGCTAATGAATTTGTCCGACGAATATGTGAAGCTGTTACCACAGAGATAGGGGGAATCATGAAAAAGTTCTGGAAACCGGAGTATCTCGTAAGCCTTGCCGGCTGCGGTCTCATTATTTATCTGCTATTCGTAGGACCTTTTATTGGGGTTGCTGATAATGGAGATTTCCTGCGTATGATGAATACCATCGGTCTGAACTACTATGATACTGCAGCATCGTATACCGACCAGTTTTTTAATTTTAGCCATTCTCGTTTTGCGTATGAGAATTTGTTTAGGGGCTTCTATCCTTCTTCACAGATTTTGATTGTGCTTGTACCGAGGTTGATCGGCGGGCTCATCCATGGCAGCTTTTTTGATGTTAGATTGCTCGGTGCAGTTTACGGTCTTCTTTTACTGGTGGCGACCTGGCTGCTGGTGAAGTACAATGCTCGCGGCTCTTATGTTACGGGGCTGCTGCTAGGTGCAGCTATTTTGTTTGTATTCTATGATATTGGGTATTTGGCATACTTTAACTCCTTGTTTGGAGAACCGGTATCGATGGTGTTTATGCTGTTGACCTTTGCACTGGGGTTAAGACTCACTAGCCAAGAAAAGCCTACGACTAAGGGGTTAACCTTATTTTTTATTGCGATACTGTTTCTGGTCACCTCCAAAATTCAGAATGCGCCGATTGGGATTGCCTTTGCATTGATCTTCCTGCGGTTTATGACGCTTGATGGTGAGCGAAAATGGAGAAAGCTGGCCTTACGCTTTTCGATTGCGATATTTCTGGTATCCATCGTTATGTACGTGACGGCGCCAAAAGAGCTGAAGCATATTAACCTGTATCAGACTGTGTTTTTTGGGATATTAAACGAATCACCAGATGTGAAGGGAGATTTGCAGGATCTCGGATTGCCGGAGCGGTTGGAGGTACTTGCGGGCACGAATTATTTTCAGACCGATACAGTGATCAAACAGGATGATCCTTCGCTGGTACCGGATTTCTACGACCGGGTATCCCATAAGGATGTATTGTTCTTCTACTTAAAACATCCAGGACGGTTAATAGATAATATGGAATATGCTGCTAGTAACAGTATGGCGATTCGTCCTTATTATCTAGGGAACTATGAGAAGAGTGAAAATAAGCCAGCAGGTGCATTATCGTACACTTACAGCGGGTGGAGCGAATTCAAGAACAAGCATATTCCGCATACGCTCGGATTTCTCACTATATTCTATCTGGTGTATTTTGCCGGGGCGGTGTTCCAATATTTCCGTAGTCGGGATGTTCAGGGAAGAGTTGCTGGTGAACTGCTGATGTTATTAGGACTGATAGGGATTTTCTCCTTCCTGGTTCCGATTCTTGGGGACGGAAGGGCTGACATCGGTAAGCATTTATTCTTGTTTAATGTGTGCTTCGATATGATGGTTGTAGTCATGTTCGGATGGGTTGTACACAAGGTAGTGGGAATTGTAAGACGTTAATTTATGGAACAATTCAAACAGCAAGTTTCCGATTATGGAGACTTGCTGTTTTTATTAAAATATAAGAATTTATATGTTCCATGTTGTAAATTATCCTTATATTTCTCGCTTAAACGCTTACCGTCCTTATAGGGACGTCGAAAGTGTTTATGCTTGTTCATCCTCTAATAGCTCACGCAGCATACCCTGGCGGTCATTCATAAATGCTTTGGTCACGGTGTAGTGCTCTGTTTCCTCCAAGGCGACAGACCTTATGCCCTCACCTTCTAGAAGAAAAATCTCAGCTCCGGGATAGGACATTAGAATGGGAGAATGGGTCGCGATAATAAACTGTGAATCCTGTTGCACTAGCTCATGCATACGCACCAGCAGAGACATTTGCCGTAGAGGAGATAGAGCCGCTTCAGGTTCATCGAGAATATAAAGACCACGTCCTCCGAAACGATGAACGAACGCTGCGAAAAAAGACTCTCCGTGAGACTGCTCGTGCAGGGACTTGCCTCCATAGGAGTTCTTGATTGGTGGACCAAAACTAGGCTGTTCATCTAATTCATCAATGTAGGAAGCCACATTATAATAGCTCTCCGCGCGTAGAAAAAAGCCGTCCTTCGGACGTCTAACCCCTCTAGCAATTCTGAAATACTCATAGAGACTCGAATGCGAGGAACGAGTGTTAAAAGAGAAGTTAAGTGTTCCACCTTCAGGATTAAAGCCCCACGCAGCAGCAATTCCCTCTAGCAAGGTAGATTTCCCTGTGCCATTCTCCCCGACAAGAAAGGTTACTGGCTTTTGAAAAATAAGCCGATCCAGTGTTCTTACGGCTGGCAGATGAAATGGATAGGTTTGGAATGATGGAACCTGATCACGAAGCAGTTCTGCATGGCGCAAGTACAACGTGGTGTTGTTCATAGTGTCCCCCTTGTGAATGCTATAAATAATCATTTCCGCTCAGATATGAAGAGATGTAAGTCTCAAGCTAGACCATTATAGTGCGTGTTCAAAAAGTACGGTTTTCAGCACCGAGAAGATTGAAAGAAGGTAGAAACTGAGGAGCGGAGCGTAGTGGAAGCTACGTGAGCACCGGAAGTTTCGCCTGAATTCAATATTCGATGTCGAGTAATCTTCTTGGGGTACTTCGTGATCAAAAGCGGACTTTTTGAACTACCTCTTATAGTATACCAGCATCCTGTGAGTGGATGAAATCATCTAAGGTTCGGGCAAGCCGGGCAAAAGACAGGGGACATCTGCCAATTTAGTTCTAGTAAAGACAGATGTCCATGAGGCGAGTGCTGACTCCGCATATAGTTATACTGTCTTGAGAATACGACGGGGCAGGGTGAAGGCCGTGAAAGCGAGAAAGAGAAAAAAACAAAAGCATCCGCGAGAATATCGCGACGGTTATCACGAAGGATATCGTCTTGGCATGTGTGAGGCTGTGCAGCGTCTGAATACTCCAGGGGTCGAAGCCAGCCGACCATTTAAGTTAATGTATGTTCCTCAAGGATTTCAGGCGATCGACACTGGCGTAACGGAGGCGCTGCAGCAGCTTGTAAGTGAGCTTGTAATAAGTACTCCTGAAACGATGCTAGAAACCGCGGCACGGGAAATGCCTGGGGCAGTGTTAGTGATGAATGGGCTTCATGTATTCCCGGAAAATCATTTAGAACAGATTTCGGAGATAAGAAAGCTAGGCATCCCAACCGCCATTTGGTTTGTGGATGATCCTTATTTTACAGAGGACACTTCAGTCATTTGCAAGCATTATGATCACGTATTTACACATGAGCTGGGTTGCGTAGAGTTTTATCAATCCCTTGGGGTGTCATCGGTTCATTATTTGCCACTATGTGTCAATCCAAAGATGTTCTACCCACGGCGTACCGGCCCGCAATATCAGTATGACATTGTATTTATTGGTAATGCATTTCGTAATCGGACAGAGCTGTTTGACGAACTGGCACCTTATCTTAAGGGGAAAAAAGTGCTTATCGCTGGGGGGTTCTGGGAACGCCTCGCAACCTATGATCAACTTACACCTTTTATCAGCAATGGCTTTATCCCGCCTGAGGAGACAGCGAACTACTACAGTGGTGCAAAAATAGTCATTAATATTCACCGCCCGTGGGAAGAGGGTCAGGATAACCGGAATAGCTACCGCCTTCCTTCTCGTTCTATTAATCCGCGCACCTATGAGATCAGTGCCTGTGGTACTATGCAGCTTACGGATGTTCGTGATGATCTGGGCAATTATTATCGGCCTGGTTATGATCTGGATACTTTTGGCTCCGCTAAGGAATTGCAGCAGAAGATTGAGTACTATCTGAAGCATGAAAAAGAGCGGCGAATCTATGCTTTACGGGGATTGCGGACTACCATGCGAAACCATACATTCACTGCGCGTTTGCCTCATTTGCTGAATGTAATTGCTTCACGTGTATGAAATCTATAACGGGATAAAGGAGCGAGGATTATGAACAATAATGAATTTATTATGCCTACCCCCCCATTACCTCTTACACCTCCGGAGGAAGAAAAGCTGCGTGGTCGTCTGAGTGGTTTTAAGGGTGGTTATGACGAGGGCTATTTACGGGGGCGCCTTGCGATCCTGAATGGTCGGTCTGAAGAAGTATTTCCTGTACGGAATATTCATGTCATGTATGTCGCTTCTGGCAAAGGCTACCCGTACTCTCCTTTAGATGATGCGGTTCTTTGCGCACTGCAAAAATTAACAGCTCAAGTCACGATTACGGATGTGCGTCAAAATCTAGTAGAGCTGGCTGCAGCGCAAAGACCGGATCTGGTATTGGTGCTAGACGGTATGGATTTACCTCTTGAGCAGATCGATGCTCTTCGCACTAGTGGCATTCGGACAGCTATTTGGCTTACTGATGATCCTTATTACACTGACTTTACGGTCAAGATTGTGGCTCACTACGATTTTGTATTCACACTTGAACGTAATTGTATTGATTTCTATCGGGGACTTGGTTGCCCTGAGGTCCATTATCTCCCTTTTGCTGCTCACCTGGAGCATTACCGTCCTACTACAACACGTTCGTCAGTCAATCGGGAAGTTAGCTTTATTGGCTCCGCCTATTGGAACCGGGTCAACTTCTTCCGTGAGATTCTCCCGGACCTGATGAACTATAACACGGTGATTAACGGAATCTGGTGGGATCGTCTGCCTGAGGCTCCGCTCTACGGTGACCGTATTGAAATTGGCAAATGGATGTCCCCACAAGAGACGGCGGTAGCTTACAGCGGCTCCAAAATCGTCATTAACCTCCACCGCTCGCACATTGATGAAGTAGTTAACAACAATACGCTCTCGATTCCCGCCGTTTCTCCGAATCCACGTACCTTTGAAATTGCAGCAACGGGCACGTTGCAATTAGTAGATGCCAGAGATGATATGGGATCTTTTTACAAACCGGATGAAGAAATTGTGACCTTTGCGAGTCCTCAGGAAATGATGGATAAGATCCGTTATTACTTAACCCATGAGGAGGAACGCCGGGCAATCGCGCTGCGTGCTTTTGAACGGACGCTCAAGGATCACACTTACGCAAAACGTATTCACCAGATGCTAACAGTAATCTACGGCTAGACTTTGGCCCAAACTGGATATGGAAATGTGCGCTTAGCAGGGGACAGGTGTCGTGCCGGCATCTGTTTTTCCTCGATATACTGTAGAACCGGACCTCAGCGTATGCCTGTAACCTGATGAAAAGAAGCTGATGGAGCGGCTTGGATAGCTGAGCGGAGGCGAAGGTGGGTTATGGGCTGAGAGGGCGAGGCTCAGGCTAAGCAAATGCTTCCGAAGCGAGTTTTACTACGAAGTAAGAAACTTGAGCAACACTTCGTAAAACTAAGCGAATGCTTCCGAAGCGAGTTTTACTGCGAAGTAAGAAACTTGAGCAACGCTTCGTAAAACTAAGTGGATGCTTTCGAAGCGAGTTTTACTACGGAGTAAGAAACTTGAGCAACGCTTCGTAAAACTTTTAGGGAGGTGAATGGCTGCTCCAGGCCCTCGTTAGGGAGCGCCGAAACGCCATGGCTGATAAAGCTACAATCGTCCTCTTTTCACATGTATCTAATACACGCAGTATTACCGGAGCGGAGAAGCTGTTGTTGTTTTTCGCTCAGGAACTTTCTCCGTACTTTAATTGTATTCTCGTTGCACCTCAGGACGGCAAGCTGACTGCTCAGGCTCGAAGCTTCGGAATAAGTGTACAACTGCTCTCGATTCCTCTTTTATACGGAATGTATACTCCTTATGCAGGGCTCGAGGCAGATGCTCGTAAATTCCAGGAAGGCAGGGAGTATCACGAATTAACAGACTGGCTAACCTCTCTCCGCCCGGCGTTTATTATTACAAGTACCTGTGTGCATGCTTTGCCAGCAATGGCTGCCAAGTCACTTGGCATTCCGGTGGTATGGAAAATATCAGAGACGATAACAGACAATGAATATACACCCATTAGTGTAGATCTGATTCATCGGAATAGTGATGAGATTCTGGCTATTTCACAGACGGTAACAGCTTGCTTTCCAGAGGAAGTCAGAGCGGAGAAAGTGATCCAGCTTCCGCCTTCTTGGAATGACAAAGAAATGATGATTGAGGCTTGGAGTAAGCTTCGGGGCGAACGACGGCGAGAGCTAAAGATTAAACCGCAGGAGCAGCTGGTCGGTTATATTTCTTCCTTTATTAATAAGGAAAAAGGATTGGAACATTTTGTGAAAATGGCTGTGCTTGTGTACGCAGTCCATCCTAGTGCGAAATTTGTTGTCATAGGTTCAGCTGGTGACAAAAGCTACTATGATCGCTGTGTCCGCAAGGTAAAGCTTGAGGGACTGTATACCCGATTTAAATTTGTTGGTTATGCTGAATGCCTTCCATCTGCTTATTGCGCTATGGATGTGCTGGTTGTTCCCAGTCTGGTCCGCGAAGGCTTTGGAATGACTGCTTTGGAAGGAATGGCTTTTGGAAAACCCGTAGTCGCTTACGACTCCGGGGGCTTGCGGGAAATCCTGTACGCAGCAGGCTGCGGCGAAAATCTCGTGCCCGCGTCGGACATTTCCGCGCTGGCCGAAAGAGTCAACGTCATGCTGGGGCAGCCGGGGCTGGCGATAACCATAGGCGCCCAAGCGCGGGAGCGCGTCGACGCCGTTTATGGTCCGGCGGCTTATCGGAGCCGCCTGCAGGGTCTTGCGGAGTTGTGGAGCCTCCGCTATTGCAGCGCACCGCCGGTGCGCGAGGCTGAAAGCGTGGTGGAACCACCCGCTGTCCTGCCTGAATTGCCCGCTGCGTCGCCGGCTTTGCCGCGAAGCAAGGGCCTGCCGAGCCGCGTCGCCCGCAAGCGACGCGGCAAAGCCCGGGCGCGCCGGCGAAGCGGGCGCCCGTTGGTTTTACGCCGCGCTGCTCGCAAGCGGCGTAAGGGTTCTGCCCGGCGGCGGAGCACCGCCGGGGGCAAGCGCCGCCGAGCCCGCCGGGGTGGGCGGCGGCGCGCTGCGTAAGTGCCTCGCTTGCCGCGAAGGTGGCAAGCTGAGCGGAAAGAGGGGCATTTACGCTCCAGATTATCGCGAATTCGGCTAAACGTGCAAAAAGAGGGGTATAAATGCCCCAGATTGTCGCGAATTCGGCTAAACGAGCAAAAAGAGGGGTATAAATGCCCCAGATTGCCGCAAATTCGGCTAAAAGAGCGAAAAGAGGGGTATAAATGCCCCAGATTGCCGCGATTCCGACCGAAACCGCCAAATAAACGGTGAAAATCCCGTAGATTGCCGCGAATCCGACCGAAACCGCCAAATAAACGGTAAAAATCCCGCAGATTGTCTCAATCTACTATTCTACCAATCCTGCTAAAAGCCCAAACCGCGCTTCTAGCAGTCTCAGTCCACCCGACTGAGCCAAGTCAGACCATCATCAAACAGGCAGGGGAGTGAACTCATGAAGATCATGACGATTTTAGGCACGAGGCCTGAAATCATCCGCCTCAGTGTTATCATTCCGCTTCTCGACGAACATGCTGAGCGGCACATCCTGGTGCATACCGGCCAGAACTTCACCGCCAGTCTCAGCGGCATTTTCTTTGCAGAGCTGGGACTGCGGGCGCCGGATTATGTGCTGCAGGATAAGCAAGCAGGACTCGGCGGCCAGCTTGCCGCCATGTTCGGAGGGCTAGAGAGCATTTTACAGAAAGAACAACCAGACCGTGTCTTACTTCTGGGGGATACGAATAGCGCGTTATGCGCGATTTTGGCCGAACGAATGGGTATTCCGGTGGTGCATATGGAGGCAGGCAACCGTTGCTATGACCTAAAAGTGCCCGAAGAGAAAAACCGCCGTGTCATAGATGCCGTTTCGACCATTAATATGCCATATACACAGCAGAGCAAAAGACATCTAATCAGCGAAGGCTTCCCAAGCAGACGTATTGTGTTAACAGGAAATCCGATTCATGAGGTCATGACTCATTTTGAATCGAAAATCCAGGCTAGCAGCATTCTGGAGCAGCTGAATCTTACCTCAGGGCAGTATTTCCTTGTAACAGCACATCGTGCAGAGAATGTAGATGATCCAGAGTCCCTTGTACAAATTATGTCAGGTCTTAACGCAGTGGCTGAGCATTTTGGAATTCGTTTAATATGCAGCATTCATCCTCGCACTCGCTCCAAACTAACTGAGCAATTTTCTCTTCCAATGAACCCTCTCGTTGAATTTCATGAGCCCTTCGGATTTTTTGATTTTGTTTATTTGGAACAGCACGCCTTGTGTGCCATCACCGACAGTGGGACCGTACAGGAGGAATGCTGCTTGATGAAAGTACCAACCGTTACGATTCGCAGAACAACAGAGCGTCCCGAAACGGTAGATTGCGGAAGTAACGTGGTGTCAGGTGTTGACCAGAAAAGTATTCTACGTAGCGTCAAGCTGATGGCGGCGCTCCGTCGGGATTGGGAGGCTCCGGAAGGTTACTTGACTCCGGATGTTTCGGTAAAGGTAGTTAAATTTTTGCTTGGAGGGAACCTGCATGTTCAATAATAAACGGATTGTGGTCACAGGCGGCACCGGTTCCTGGGGGCATGAGCTGATTAGGCAACTTCTGCCGCAAAATCCTAAGGAAATCATCGTATTCTCCCGCAGTGAGTCCGCTCAGGTGGCGATGAGCCGGGAGTTCGAGGATCAACGACTCAGCTTTATCATTGGCGATATCCGTGACAAGGATGCGCTGGTCGCCGCGTGCCGTGGCGTTGATTATATTTTCCATTTGGCGGCACTCAAACATGTTCCGGTCTGTGAAGATCAGCCCTATGAAGCGCTCAAAACCAATGTTGTAGGCACTCAGAATGTGATCGAAGCAGCCATTGTGAATGGCGTCGAGAAAGCCATTTACATTTCTACGGATAAGGCTGCAAACCCGTCGAACTTCTATGGAATGACCAAAGCGATTGGGGAAAAATTGTTCGTTTATGCCAATCTAATTGGCTCAAACACCCGTTTTGTAACCGTACGTGGAGGTAATGTGCTCGGAACGAACGGCAGCGTAGTACATTTGTTCATGAAGCAGATCAAGGACAAGGGACAGGTACGTATTACCGATATGAAAATGACCCGCTTCTTTTTCACACTACGCGATGCGATTACGCTGTTATTTAAAGCTTCTGAGGTTAGCTTAGGTGGAGAAATCTTTGTCATGACGATGCCTACTTGCCGGATTATCGACCTGGCTGAGGTGTTAATCGAGGCCTCTGGAGAGCCGAATGTAAGTATTATCGAGACCGGAATTCGTCCGGGGGAGAAAATACACGAGATTCTAATGAGCGATTTCGAAAGCTTAACAACCGTTGTCTACGATGAACAGTATCTAGTAATTCTCCCTACGCTGAACATGCCAGAGTTAAAGGCACATTACAGCGCTTATCCTCATGTCTCTTTTAATAGTTTCAGCTCCGAGACGAATCTAATGGATCAGGAAGAGATCAAAAGCATCTTGATTCGAGGAGGTTTCCTGCAATGAAGCTGCTTATCCTTGGTGGAAACGGTATGGCGGGGCATATGCTGGCGGATTATTTTCGCCGCCAGGGCAAGCATCACGTCTTCCATACAACCCGGGATAAGAGCGATCTTGGCGGGCTGTATGTAGATGCGAACGATATAGCCGGAGTAGAGAAGCTGGTCGATATCGTCTCCCCTCATTGCATCATTAATGCGATGGGGGTACTCAATCAATTCGCAGAACGTGACAAAATAGGGGCTTACCACGTGAATGGCTTTCTTCCTCACCACTTGTGGCGGATGGCGGAAGCTGTTCATGCAAGACTTATTCATATCAGTACTGACTGCGTGTTTGAAGGAACACGCGGGGGGTACACAGAAGAGGATGTTCCTGATGGAACCTCTGCCTATGCGATTTCGAAAAGTCTTGGCGAGGTGCGGCAACCTGGGCATCTTACGATCCGGACTTCGATTATTGGTCCGGAAATCCGCCAGGACGGCATTGGTTTGATGGATTGGTTTCTGGCACAGCGTGGTCAAGTGTCAGGATACCGCAGGGTGATGTGGAACGGAGTAACTACACTCCAATTAGCTAAGGCAATGGATACGCTGCTGGATTCCACGGTATCGGGGCTGATCCATTTAGCGCATCCGAAGCCGGTAAGCAAATATGAGCTGCTTCAGCATATTCAGGCTGCATTTCATAAAGAGGATGTGGAAATCATCCCTGAGGATGAACATGTTCAAGATCGAACATTAGTGAATACAAGAACGGATGTTGATTTGCCGTTGCCTTCGTACCCATTGATGCTGCAAGAACTGGCTGACTGGATGAAACAGTCAGAGATGTCCCCATGAAAGGTCAAAAACTACTGATTACCGGGGCGGCCGGATTCACCGGTCGACATGCCATTCATTTGTTCTTGGCAGGAGGCGCTGAGGTTACCGCTGTGGTGCGTCCGCCATCCACAGCGGGTGCCCTGTCTTCCGCTTTGTTTCCAGAAGGAGTGAAGGTTTACTACTGTGATTTAAGCAATCGGAAGGCTGTAGCTGAGATGATCAAGGAAACTACACCGGAGGCTGTCCTTCATTTGGCAGGAAACAACTCGGTGCCCGAGTCTTGGCGTAACCCTTTGCTCTTTATGGAGACGAATGTGATGGCTACTTTATATTTGCTAGAAGCCATGCGAAGTCTACCTACCAGTCGAATTCTTGTAGCAGGCTCGCGACTTAAATTCAAACCGGGTGTGGCGGCAGGACCCCCACACCCATATAGCCTCAGCAAAACAATAGAAGAGCTGGTGTCTCTGTCTTGGGGGACGCTGTTTAAACAACCCGTTCTGCTGGCTGAGCCCTGCAACCTAATCGGTCCCGGTCCTTCTACTGGTTTCTGCTCATTATTGGCACAGCATATTGTTCGTAGTGAAGTGCATGCAGGCGAAGAAATCCCTCCCTTTAAACTTTCTTCTCGCTATGCATTACGTGATTTTCTGGATGTACGCGATGCTGTAAGAGCTTATGATTTTATATTGCGCGAGGGAACTAATGGAACCATTTATCGAATTGATTCAGGGACACAGCGGCAACTTGGGGATATTGCGGAGCAGCTGATAAGCTGCTCCAGTGCCTCAATTCCGATGGACTGGGGACCAGAACAAGCTGCTCTCTCTATTCCGGTTAACGGAGTGGCGGGGGATAAACTAATAACTTCAGATGCCTCTGCAACACCTGAAGAAAATGTAACTTCATTAGGCTGGAAGCCGGGAATTGAGTTTAGCCAGTCCTTAACAGATATTTTGGACTATTGCCGCGTGAACTGGGAAGGACGGATGTTATGAGACCGAAAGTATCGGTAGTGATTCCTTTTTATAACTGCCCTTATATAGAGCATGCCTTGCAAAGTGTGCTTTCACAGTCTTGGGAACCTTACGAGATCATCGTCGTCGATGACGGCTCGACCGTTCACACAGATCTGATTAGACCGTATTTTCCGCGAATTCATTATTTAGGGAAAAGTAACGGAGGAACCGCCTCTGCACTGAATCACGGCATCTTGCATGCAAGCGGAGACTATGTGGCCTGGCTCAGCTCAGATGACTTATTCTATCGAGACAAAATCAATAATCAGGTGCTGTTCATGGAGCAGAACCATTTGTTGATCTCCTATACCAACTTCAATTTTATTAACGGTCAATCTCAACTAGTTCAGATGAACGCATCGCTATTGTTTCCTAGTCACCTCGATTATTTACGTTGCTTTTTACAGGGGAACCCAATTAATGGCTGCACGGTGATGTTCAAACGAGAGGTATTTGGAGCGATTGGGCTTTTTGATGAATCACTTCCCTATACACATGACTATGATTTATGGTACCGCGCGATTCTGAACGGGTATGCACCTGTGATGCTGAATCAGTCACTCACCGCTTACCGTAATCATGAAGGGATGGGGACGCTTAAATATTACGATGTCATTATGGCAGAGGCAGCTGCAACCAACGCTCGCTACAAGGGTCCGCTCCAACACTTGATCTCTTCGATGGGGGGGTAAGAAGGTTATGTATCGGGAAATTGAAGTGAATGACTTTCTACCAATCTTATTGGAGCAGTTGAAATTCTGTGAAAGTATACTGGATATCGGCAGCGGCACCGGTACCCTGCTTGAACGGTATGAAGCCGCAGTTGTCCTAGGACTAGAAATTCACAGACCTTACCTACTGCATCGTGAATATAAATCACCTCACATTATTCCAGTGCATGGGGATGCTAGTCATATGGATAAATTATTTCTTCCTAAGACGTTCTCGGCAGTCACTTTTATCGATTCCATAGAACACTTTGAAAGGAAAGAAGGACAGAGATTACTCGGAATGGCCGAGAGAATCGCCTATAATCGTGTAGTTGTGTTTACACCTCGGGGTTTTTTTCCTCAGGAGGGAATGGACCATTATCACTTGCAAGGAGAACATTATCAAAAGCATCGGAGCGGATGGGAGCCGGAGGACTTCATGGAGCTGGGGTATGCTGTAACTGTACTTAAAGGCTTTCATCATGCTCAAAACCCATCATTTCGTGAGGCGTATGGTGAAGACCATGCTCCGGTAGATGCCTTATTGGCTTGCAAAACAGTGTAAAGAGCGAGCTTCAGGTGAAGGAGGTGAGCGCATGAGTGAAGAACCTAAAGTGTCAGTGATCATTCCTTTTTATAACTGTCCATATGTGGATCTCGCCATTCAAAGCGTCTTGGAACAAAGTTATTCGAACATAGAGATCATTGTAATCGATGATGGATCTACTCTTTGGATGGAGAAGCTTGAGCCCTTCAGGGATAAGATTATTTATATACGAAAAAGCAATGGAGGAACCGCCTCCGCGCTAAACAAAGGGATAGGAGTAGCTACCGGAACTTATTTTGCCTGGCTAAGTGCTGACGATTTATTTCATCCGAATAAAATCAATCACCAGATGCAAATGCTCAAGGGCACAGATACTTTGTTTAATTATACAGCCTATTATTATGTAAACGAGCAGGGTGAGCGGATTTCAGAGACGATAAGTATGATTTTTGACAGCAGGGCACAGTTTATTGAGACCATGATGTTAGGCTGTCCGGTGAATGGAAGTACGGTTCTTCTCCATATGGATATCTTCCGCACAGTAGGGAAATTTAATGAGAAATTGTTGTATACTCAAGATTATGATCTATGGTTGCGTATTTTGCCGTATTATACATGGTCTTATATAGAGGAACCGCTGCTTGATTACCGAGTTCATAACGAAATGGGCTCAGTGATTCACAAAGAGGAGCAAAAAAAGGAGATTGAGCAGGTACAAGCAAGACATCGCCGGGTTCTATCACGCTTGTTGCAAAAGGAGAGAGGGAAATGAAATTAATATTTCCTGTTCTAACTCTAACTAGGGGCGGGGCGCAGCGTATGCTCACGGAGCTGGCTAATCGTCTGACAGAAATGGGTCATGAAGTGACGATCCTCTTACCCAGTGATGGTGTCGTAGAATACGAGATGAAATGTAAACTGATCTATGCAAAAGAAGGAGAACTGGCAGCAAGCGATTTTCCAGCAGGAGATGTGATTATCTCCAACTTCTATACCACAGTCGAGGTATCACAGAGGGCAAGTGAAGAGGGGAAAGGCATTCATGTTCGATTGGCGCTTTGTTATGAGCCTACCTTTTTACCTGACAATAGCCGTTCTTTTTCATCGTATAATATTGCATCTAACCTACTGGTTCTATCACACTGGCAACAAGGAATTGTCCAGATGAACCATGGGATTAAAGGGAGAATCGTACCGATCGGGGTAGGTCCTGTTTTTAAAAATACGAAAATCCGTGATCGTAATAAAAGGCTGGTAATTTCCGCGATTATGCGCAAACCAGAGGGCGGATTCTCAGCTCACCGTGAGCAGGATTATTTACTTCAGCAATTAAACAAGGTTAAAGCCCACCATCCAGAGGTTGAAATATATTTAATTTCTCCTCCCGAAGAACAAGCGGAGTCTGCAACGCTACAAGCCCTAGTGAACGACGAACGTTACCAAATAAGAACTCCAGCGAATGATACAGAACTCTGTTTCCACTATAGTGAGAGCGACATTTTTGTAAGTTCGAGTACGTTTGATACAGGTTCGTTACCAGGGATCGAGGCTATGCGTTGTGGTGCAGCGCTCGTTACGGTTTACGCCGGTGGGAATAAGGAATATTGTACACATGGTCATAACTGTTTAATGTCCTACCGGTTTCAGAATCGGCTTGCAGATGACATTATAACCTTAATCAGAGATCCGTCTTTACGCCAACGATTGGCTCGTAAGGGTGAAGAGGTTTCACAGGATTTCACTTGGGAAAAAAGTACACGAATATTTCAAAATATGTTATTTGAGATTGTATCAAGGAATCCATCTTAGTATGTCCCAGAATTATAAAAGAACCTTCAAATCCACAAAAAAAGTGGTTTGAAGGTTCTTTTGCAGTTAGAAGATGGCAAAGGAGTTCATCATTTCACGAAAAGACTGCGCATATTTTTCCGTACCGTAACGTGAAACCATATAATTTCTTCCTTGCTGGCGGAGTGCATTTCGCATTGGCATATTGTTCATTAGCTCTAGCCCTTCATTGACGGCCGTTTGGATGTTGCCAAGAGGATAAAATTTACCTGAAATATTATGCACAATAAAAGATCTAACGCCGTCGGAATCCGTGCTAAGTACGGGACAAGTGCAGCAAATGGCTTCCGCAACGGCATATCCAAATCCCTCTGTAACTGAGGTGGATAACAGAAACCCACCAGAATTGGCTATCGAGGAATAATAAATCGGCATCACATGATTTGGAATATTGGTAAAGGTACTCAGACGGTCATTCAGACCTAAGGTTTGCAATTCTTCTTGGAAGAGCTGCTTTTGATCCTCTGTGGCTAATTCAGGATCATGAAACATCCATAAATGAAGGTTTGGTTTGTGAAGGCGAATTTGATGGGCAATTCTCAAATATTCGCGCCAATTTTTGTTGCTTTCCAGACGCCCGACCCAAGCGATGACCGGATCATCGGGAGGCTCAGCAGGGATGTGCTGAAAGGACTGAACATCAACAATATTGGGAATGACATACCGATGTAGCCATGGACAGATTTCAATAAACAGCTCCAGTAAATGATCCGTTGGTGGGATTAAGACAGCGTTACAGTAGGAGCGGAAATAAGGAATAGCGTCTTTGATTAGATCTTCCGCATGACTCCGTTTTCCAAGTCCTTGAGATTCGTATATCAAAATACCGCCATAACCGAGCTCACGCAGACGCTTAAGCAATAAATAATCGGATGTAACAATAATGGCATCATAGTTATGTGTCTCAAGTACTTCTTTAATCTCCTCATCTATAGAGGAAATGAAGACCGGAAAGTTAGCCTTATTCTGGCTTCCTGAACCAGGCATTAGATATAAAACATGACATTCGATCCCATTACGCTGGAGACTCTCGCACCGCAGCTTATTTAAAGTCTCCACCCCGCCACTCGGTATATAAAACGTGAATAAAACTTTCATGCACGTGCCTCCTGACTTTTGCGGAGCAATGCCGACTCGTTAAAATACGGCTTACTGTTTATAAGATACGCCGATGTGCATTCGCAGGTGACGGTAAACAGACATAGTTCCAAATCCTTTCAGGATAGCTTGTTCTTCGGAAGGTCATGCTAACGACTGTTACGCTGCACACATACAACAATAGAGATGGAGGATGAATTCATGATGCGATCCAAGATCAGCATGTCAGTCTCAGCCGCATTACTTATAGGCTTGGTGAGTATTACAGGGTGTGGGACGAACACGGCAGGAAAGACTAATGTGCAAACTAATAGTGTCCGGGGGGTAAATGACGGACGTATCGGTGTAAACTCCGTGCGCGGAGGAACAATGGGTACGCATAATATTACTAAAATGGAGGTCAGTCAGGAGCTTGCTGATCGTATTGCTGCTATGCCTGAAGTTCGCACTGCGAACGTAATGCTTGCGGGTAAAAATGCGTATGTCGCCGTAACGTTACATGATACAACTACTGGTCTTCGGGCCAAGGGTACTACATCTTATCGAGCCAAATCGTCGACAGTTCCTCACAATTATGGACCGACTGGAGTAATGTCGGGTACAGGAAGAGTGAAAATAGGACGCGATGGAATGAATGATACAGGGGCCGTAACGAATGGAACGAACGGAGCTCTGAGAGGCACTGTGAATACAGTCCCTGGTACAACCAGCACTGGACCTGCAACACTTGGCATGGGTACTCACAGAAATGGAACAACCGGAATGGGAAGTCTGGGAACAGGTACAGGAACGACTGGGACAAGAACTCATACTTATAATAATGGACCTCTGCTGAATAGCAACGGTTCGAAACATGATGTCAATATGGGAATGGGTATTGGTAACGGAATGGGCATGGGAACCAGAAATACAACCGGAACCGGGACCGGAATGACAGATGGCTTGGGGACTGGGATGGGTATTCGCAGTACCACTCCAAACTACACCAATAGTACGCATGGTACGAATTACAGAAGTAATTCCACACACATGAACAGTACTCATTCGACTCACATGAACAGTACAAATAACACTATGAATATGAAAGAAACAGATACAGTAACTAAAGAAATTAAAGCGAAAATCGCTGCTGAAGTTAAAAAACATGATGCAACGATTAAGGATGTATATGTATCAGCAAACCCAGACTTTGTAGAGCGTGTTAACGTTTATGCAGAAGAGGCCCGTGCGGGTCATCCAATCAAGGGTTTTGTGGATGAATTCCGAACGATGGTTGAGCGAATTTTCCCGACGCGTAATTATTAATCAATAGTTCGATTTTATAAACAATAAAAAGCAACAGTCCTCACCTTTGTGGCGAGAATTGTTGCTTTTTTATTATATAACCACCTTATTAAAGGGTAACTGGGCGACCGCCAATCCATACGCCTCGCAAATTCAATTCAGCGTCAAGACGCAGGATATCACCACGTTTTCCGGCTTCCAAGGAACCGATCGAACGCTCCATTCCAATGGATATCGCCGGAGTAAGGCTTGCAGCACGGGAGGCTTCTTCTAAGCTGAGCCCTACTTCTTGTATGAGATAACGGAAGCCACGAATCATGGTAAGTGTACTACCCGCCAAAGCGGCAGGGTTATCTTTAAGTGTGGCGATGCCATCTTGAACCAGCACAGGTAAATCACCGATTGTATATTCACCATCACTAAGACCAGTTGCAGACATGGCATCTGTAATTAATAACAAATTGTTATCTTTTTTTAGATTAGCCACTAGAGAAATCGCTGCAGGATGAACATGTATGCCATCGGCGATGATCTCCGCACGTATGCGTTTATCGAATAGTACAGCACCAGCAGTTCCAGGCTTGCGGTGATGTAGCGGTGTCATTGCATTAAACATATGCACGGCTTGATTTAACCCGGCATCTGCCGCGGCAATAACCTCTTCAAAGGAAGCATCGGTGTGACCGAGAGCGGCGGTAATACCGTGCTTACGGAGCCAGAGGATAGCTTCTAGTGCACCTTCGCGTTCCGGAGCCAAGGTGACTTGCCGGATCATGCCCGGATAATCATTCTCCCATTGTTCCAGCCACTCAATATTGGCAAGAACAATATGCTCAGGGTTTTGTGCACCGGACCATTTTGGGCTGATGAACGGTCCTTCCAAATGCATGCCCGCGATTTGTGTGTATGGCATCTCAGTGGCGCGATATGCGTTTATTTCGGCAAATACTTGGTCAATGGCTGGCTTAGAGGCAGTCATAGTCGTAGCCAGCATGGTAGTTGTGCCTTGGGAGCTGTGAAATTTAGTGATGGTATTTAAAGATTCAGCATCACTATACATAAAGTCGTGGCCAGCTCCACCATGTACATGCACATCTACAAATCCAGGGATGAGCAGGTCTTCCGAAGCTTGACCATCAGCTGGCCAGTGCGCGTAAGCCTCTGGAAGCCATGCTGCCTCGCCGGCATAATGAATTTGCTCACCCGATACGGCAATCACGCCATGCTCAATTAATCCTTGGGGAGTCAGCACTTTACCAAACAGTAATTTTCCTGGTTCTTTCTTTATTTCAGCCATTTTCCTGCTCCTTCATCTACAAGGACGATTACATTCGGATGGCTCTGCAGTAAAGATGCAGGGCACTGGGTAGTAATCGGACCTTCAACGGCATTCCGGATGGCTTCAGCTTTGCCGGCACCGCGTACTAACAATAGAATCTGGCGAGCTTTCAGAATGCCGCCGATGCCCATGGTTATTGCTTGCCGCGGTACATCGTCCAAAGAGTCGAAGAATCTGGCATTTGCTTCCCGTGTGTCTTCAAGCAAATCAACGACATGGGTTTTGCTGCTCAGATTGGCATCTGGTTCATTGAACCCGATATGGCCGTTGCTTCCAATCCCGAGGATCTGCAAGTCAACCGGTCCGTTCTCTTCCAGCATTTTGTCGTATGCGAGGCACTCCGCTTCCATATCTGCTGCATTGCCGTTAGGGATATGTGTCTGTCCTGGGTCAATATCAATATGATTGAATAATTGCTCGTTCATGAAACTGCGATAGCTCTGCGGGTGATCAACAGGCAATCCGATATACTCATCAAGATTGAAGGAAGTGGCTTTCGAGAAGCTTACAAGTCCTTTTTGGTGCATTTCAACCAATTTGGCATAAACACCAACTGGGGAACTTCCGGTCGCTAGACCGAGCACCGCTTTTGGATTGCTTTGAAGCAGGCTGGCGATAAGATTCGCACCCGTTTGTACAAAATCTTCATCACTATTGAACTTAAGAATATTCATTAAGATTGACCTCCTCGTTTGTTTCGATAATGTTGGACATTCAAATAAGATTGCTCCAGTCTAGGAATAAAATCCCCAAAACGGGTGCTGACCATTCCAGTAAACAAAATATCAATGATGTGTAGCTGGGCAATACGTGAAGCCATATCTCCTCGGCGCATTCCTTTTTCCAGAGAAGAGGAGAAGAGTGGAATATCAGCCAGAGTTGCCAAGGTGCTGCTGCCGTAAGAGGTTAGAGCGATGGTGCTTGCTCCGCTGGCTTTGGCACAAGTTAAAGCGTCAATGGTCTCTGGGGTTTCTCCGGAATACGATACTGCGAATACGACATCGCCTTCAGATAGCGAAGAGGCAGATGTAATCTGCATATGGGAATCAGCGAAAGCGGTGCAATTCACGCCAATGCGGATCAGCTTCTGATAGAAATCTTGTGCGACAATGGAGGAAGTCGCCATCCCGTAAAGATCCACTCGCCGTGCTTGGCACAATAAATTAACGGCTGCTTGTAATCGTTCCAGATCTAGGAGTGAAGTAGTATCCCGGATGGATGTCAGGTGATTCGTTTGCATCGCTTCCACAATTACGGAAAGCGGGTTACCTGCAACGATATCCTGATAAGAAGAACTGCCATCCTGAGGCGCTGCATCGCTATGAGCAATTTCAGCCGCCAGCTTTACTTTGAAATCTGGGAAGCCTTTAAAATGTAGAACCTTACAAAAACGTGTGATAGTAGCAGGACTAATACCGCATTGCTCCGCGAGTTCTGTGATGCCCATATGAACGATTTCACCTGGTGATGACAGGATCCGTTCCGCCAGCTTGCGCTCCATTTGAGACAGCTTGGACTTTTCATGCTCAAGTGCATATAAAATTGGGGACATCAATCCACCTCGACTTCTAATGTAGCTTTTTAAAATTATTTTTAAAATTACTTCTTAAAATAAGAAAATTATTTTCATACTCAGAATAAAACAAAATCTATCCGGATGCAAGGGGTAAAAATGAATACAATAAGGATAATATGCGAGAATTATTAGTCTCTCTTCTATTTAAATAAAAACGGCCCACTCACAGAAGACTGCGAGGTGGACCGTTTTTGAACAATACTTGAAACGTGCTATACCGTAGAACGTTCAATAATGCGATACTCAAGCTTACGGTGTACAGGATGACTGTCATTATTTTGGATCTGATCATAGATGATCCGAAAAGCTGTAACGCCCATTTCGGGTAACTGGTTATCTATGGTGGTTAGACCTAAAAGACGTCCGATCGGCTGGTCGTCAAATCCGATGACGGCCAGATCCTCAGGAATACGGATACCGTTCTTCCACGCTTCGATGATTAGACCGGCTGCCACATGATCGCCTGAAATAATTAGGGCATTAGGCCGGTTCTTCATTTTCAGCAGTTGGTGCAGTACACGTCCACCGTCCTCTTCATTCATACAGTTATACATCATCCAATCTTCCTGAAAAGGCTGGCCTGTAGCGGCTAGAAAGTCACTAAAGGCAATTTGCCGGATAGAACTACTGCTGCCATGTTGTCTGCCTTCACAGTAACCTATCTGTTCATACCCCTTATCATGCAAGTACTGCAGGCCGGAGCGAAAAGCGGAATAATGTTCGATATACACAGAAGAGAAGCGGCGTTCACCTCTATCTTGGCAGATGACTATCGGGCCATATGCTGTATATTCATCAATGACTTCTGAGCTCATTCTCGTAGATACAATTACCACGCCGTCAATTTCTTTGTTGCGCAGCATCTCCAGTACCTTGAGTTCTTCTTCATGACGATAATCGGTCTGGCACAGAATCAAACGGTATTGCGCTAGCAACGCTTCTTGGGCTAAGCCTTCAATAATTACAGAGAAATAAAAAAGGTTGATATTAGGGATAATAACGGCAATGGCGTGGGTACGGCCGGTAATTAGATGCACGGCATTCATATTACGCGTGTAGTTTAACTTTTCAATCGTATTTAAAACAGCGGTTCGTTTGGTTTCACTTACATAAGGATGATTATTGAGTACTCGCGAGACCGTTGTCACGGAAACACCAGCCATACGGGCGATTTCTTTTATATTAGCCATTCGAGAACAACAGCCTCCCTTTGGTGCTTGTGTGTAGTGTCTAGTCTTTTTATTCTATCATATCGTCCGTAAATTACTTTGCAAATAAAAAGCTTGCTATGGAATCCATTTCATAAATTAGACTGTAGTTGCAAGGGATTACCGGACTAAACCGGCGTAACCTAACGGGCGTGACGGACCGGTACATCTAGTTTCATTTCTAATGTAAAGGTCCGAGGATCGGCTTCATTTAAAATCTACAAAAAACGGTTGTCATCGTTAAAAGATGACAACCGTTTTTTTCTTTGTAGTTATACAGTTTGTGACGCTTTTGGTGCTCTATTGCGCAGCATCTCCCACACAATAAACGCAAGGACAAGCAGCTGAGGCACTAAAGTTTCCCAAGTTGGATACATCCCGAGCCAGCTAATAGAAGGTAACCCATCCTGTACATGTGCGGGTAGTTTCCCTGCGACTTGAAGGGAGTGAATGCTCTCTCCGAGAAAGCGGAATACTAAATAGTAAATAAGAAGTGTAGCTGTACGGAAGAAGGCGGCAATCGGCAATTTCGCACTTAAGGCAATAATTGCGTAACCTACAATTGCTAGAATGACTAGAGCACTACCGATCCCTAGCAGCAATTGAGACACTTTAATGGAAGGGGCCATCCCTACATAAAAAATGGTGGTTTCTGCTCCTTCACGTAAAATCGCAAGCGCTGCTACGGAGGACAAAGACCAGAGATTGCCCTTGGCTAATGCTCCATCCACTTGCCGTCCAACATAGTTGTTCCAATTTGCGGTATTTGATTTACTATGCAGCCAGCGTCCAATGGTAAGCATCATAATGACGGCTACAAGACCTGTGATGCCTTCAATCATCTCGCGTGCTCCACCAGATGCGGCGCGGGAAATGGTATAGGTGAGTAGAACGGCTAATCCGATACTCGCTACAAGTCCTACAGCTGCGCCAGACCAAATCCACTTCTGTGCTTTTGTGTTGCCATCACGTTTAAGGTAGGCAAGAAGGGCAGACAATACGAGGATCGCCTCCAGTCCTTCACGCAGAAGAATTAGCGCAGCATCCCAAGCATTATAGGTTGTCTCACCAGCCAAAGGAGTCAGCTCAGTGACCATATTATCCATGATCTTTAAGGCTTGATCTAGCTTAGGTGGATTAGAGAGCAGATAGCCAGTGACTGCTGCACTTTCGTTCTCAATATTGGTATAGACCGCTGGAGATGCGATCTGTACTTGTCCTTCAGCAGAGGGCCAATCTACGATGAATTGCTCCATGATATTAGCTGCTTCTGCGCTGTTGCCTGCTTTGGCGGTGGAAGAAGCTTTGCTCAGATGGCTGATCAGTCCTTCAATAGATGCTGGTTTACCGGAAGTATCCCCAGCATCTATTGCTTTGCCTTCACTGTAATCAGCAAGCAGCTGATATAAGGCTTCTGCTTCTGATTTCGCCGACTCCTCGCGGAGCGGTTCTGCCTGCAGCGCAATGCGCAGCAGGCTGATCTTCGTCTCCAGCAAGCTGTAGACGGCGGAATTGTCGGCCCGGATGTTGCGCTCTGCCGGCTTCCATCCGCTGACGATGTCGCGGTACGCTGCCGCTGCCGCGCTCCAGTCGGCGCTGCGCACCGCATCCCGCGTGCGCTCCGCCGCGGGCAACAGCTTCGCCGCCGTCTCCTGGCCGGCGGCTCCAGAGTCACCGCCGTCCGTGCCGGAGGCGGCGGTGACATACGCGTCCACGCTTCTTGCGAGCGTGGATAGTGCCGTTTTGGCGGGAGCACCATCGCCCGCCGCAAGGGCCGCCGCCGCGTCTGCAAGCGCGGCGTCAACGGCGGCAGCCGGACCGGCAAGTGCCGGGTCCGGCGTGTTCGCGTTCGCGGTGCGCCACAGCGCAGCGAACGCTTCTACATCGGCGGCGGCCGCGTCCCAGCGGCTCTGGCCGGCTTCGACGAGCGCGCTGCCGACAGGCGGCAGCAGTTCGTCGACCGAGCCATCACCCTCCGCCCCTGCCGGGTTAGATAGCATCAGTATACATATGATGCTAAACAGAATCAGTATGGCTGCCTTCGATAGCAGCCGTTTATTAAGAGAGTACATCGGGATAATCCCCTTTCAATAATGGACAGGAATATTCGATTGGAAAATTAGGCCTGGCTTAGCCTAAAAGTGCTTCCCCGATGTAGCCGCCTTGGCGAATACCTGGGAAGCAGGCAAATACCGCACTGCCTGTATGCGTCATATATTCGTTTAGCCGATCACTTTTCGAGAGGCGCTGCTGGATCGCAACAAATTGCTTCATTAAATCTCGTTGAAAGCTGATGAATAATAATCCTGCATCGAGTTGACCTGTTGCGATATCTAATCCGCTGGAAATGGAGTAAGAGCGGCGCAGCATTTTGACTGTGCCGTCACCATGCGCTAAGGCTGAATGTGAATCCGGCGGAATGACGGGCTTCCCGGAAGCATCAGCCGCTTTCAGATTCAGATCATCGAATTCATCCTTTGCACCGATAGGTGCTCCGCTATGACGATAACGGCCGAAGGTGGCTTCTTGATCGCTCAGAGAGGAACGGTCCCAGACCTCAATTCGGAAACGTACACGGCGAACTGCCATATAAGTGCCGCCGCTCATCCATGAAGGACCGTCACTGCTGCTGTTCCAGACCACTTCGTTCATTTCTGCTTCGTTCGTAGTATCTGGATTTCCTGTGCCGTCTTTAAAACCTAGAAGATTACGCGGCGTCGCTCCCTTAGGATCTGCTGTTCCTGTGCGCTGGAAGCCTTCCTGTGTCCAGCGGAGTACGGCTGTGCCACGGGCGATACGTGCCAGATTTCGGATGGCGTGGAAGGCCACTTGCAGATCATCAGCACATGCTTGGACACAAATATCTCCACCACACCACTTAGGATCCAGGTTGTCTCCCGTAAATGCTGGAAGGTCTGCTAATAGGGTTGGACGCTTGGAAGATAAACCGAATCTGTTGTCAAAAAAAGAAGGGCCGACACCAAAGGTAAGCGTACAGCGTGAAGGGTTTAAACCATCCACTTCACCTGTATCGGAGGGTGGGAGATTAGGGTTGTCATTGACGTCGCCAATGAGGCTGCCAGTAGTAAGAGAAGCTGCGGCAGTTGTCCATGCTTGCATTAGCTTTTTTACATCGGATAGCTTCGTTGTGGTCAGATCAAAGGCTGCGAAGTAAATAAAATTTTGCGCAGGGGTTAGAATGCCGGCCTGATGACTCCCGTAAAAAGGAATGGAATCAGCATCGGAGGCTACTGTTGGCTCAGCTACGGCATTGCGCGCAGCCATAATTCCACCAACACCTCCACCACCTAATAATAGACCAAGGCTAGTGGCGCCAGTAAGCCGCAGCATATCGCGGCGGCTTAGTTTTTTATCTAATATAAGATTGCTGTTGGATTCTTCATTGAGAGGGGCACCCTCTGCATTCGCTGGTAAACCGGTAGATCTATTTTGCTTATTCATGATGATCACACTCCTAGAATAGTTCCCATGTTGGACAATGGCTCAGCCAAGGCATCCAAATTCTGACTCAACTTACGCACATCTTCTTCCTTCAGCTCTTCATAGGAAACATATCCATCTCCAGATTTGAAAGGAGCAAGCTCAGCTTGCAAGGCTGCAAACCGTTCACCAATCGTTTTTTCCAGCTCAGCATCTTTTTTCGCCAGTTCTGGCTTTAACAGCTCGTATATCTTTTGGGCGCCTTCAACATTAGCAACGAAATCGTACAGATCTGTGTGGGAGTAACGTTCTTCCTCACCTGTTACTTTAGAAGAAGAAACCTCATTAAGCAGTTCTACAGCACCAGTAACGAGCAGATTGGCATCGATCTCTACGGTCTCTACTTTTGCACGCAGAAGCTGGGCATCTTTCAATAATTGGTCAGCAACTTCGGTCATATCTTTGGTAGTGTTATCCTGCCAGAGTGCCTTTTCAAGCTTATGGAAGCCGCGCCATTCAGCAGCATCTACGTCATTCTCACGGGCATCAATATTCGGATCCAAATCACCAAGTGCTTCTGCAATCGGCTCAATTCGCTCGTAATACATGCGGGCTGGTGCATAAAGTGCCTTTGCATCCTCAATCTTTGCTTCTTTAACTGCGTTCGTGAAATTTTCTGTTTGCTTTACAAATTCATCACATTGCTCGATGACATATGTACGATATTGTTCAACCGCTGATGTAAAGTCGGCAGTAGTTGCTGTAGTAGTATCAGATGTATTTGTTGCCTTGGTACTGTTAGCAGCAGCATTTGCAGAGTTATTATTGCTAGTGTTGCTATTACTGTTATTGTTATTGTTGTTACTGGCACACCCGGTAAATAGTATGGAGGCTGCAAGTAGACCTGCAGGCACGGCATATGTGAATTTCATTGAATGAAGCACCCCTTTTTTTATATGTGAATGATAATCGTTATCATTTATGCTGGACTTATCATAAGTCCGTATACATTTACTGTCAATATAAAATTGTGATGTATTTCATAGTTATATTTTGCAAGATAAAAAAACTCCCGTAACTGGGAGTTGAGTTTGTAGAAATATATCTAATTACATCCGGGTATTAGCAAGTTAACACTTCGTTTGATTTGATCATTTATTTGCGCGAACGCAGCAGCTATCGGACCTCATAGTCTCTATTGACCTAAAAAACACCCAATATTACTCTCTTTCTGAGGAATAGCTGCACTGGAGTCCGAAACTTAGCTCAAAAGGAAAAATATACTAATAACGTCATCTGGGTCCGTAACCCTCTGAAGGAGATGATGAATACACTGTTGAAGCGGGCAGTCAACGACCAACAACACAAAACAGCGATTCTCCAATAATGTATGAATCGCTGCTATGTGTTGCTTACAGTTTTTATAATTAACCGGACCGTCTCATTTATAGGAAAAAGCTACTTATTCGACAGCCCCATTCTGTGTCGTCTTTATTTTATTGTTCATTATGGGATTCATGTTCCGTAGTGGGATGATTTTTGAATACTTCTGCGGCTTCCTCAGCAGAAAATTCCGGTTCGAATTTACCGACTAGTGGCAATTTGTTTAATTTCGTAGTTTGTACCTCTGCCTTAGTAGGTTGATTATTTTTCGAGTTGCTCATGTTTACACCTCCTTTTAATAAGAAACAACAAGTTGTAGCTTGCCCTGTAAGGAGATGATTCTATCCAAGAGATTTCAAGTTTTGCGGGTGAATGTCCTCACTAAAGCGGTGTAATAAGCTTCGGATGGTTAAGCCCATTTTGTAGTTATGACAGCACCATTAACTTCATCAATACATAATATGTTTTGACTGTATCCCTTTACCTTGTTATACCAAACAAACCCAGGGCAAGGAGGGGTGACACCATTGAAGGGGAACGAACACCACAGCAAATTTCTGTTGACTCATCGTGAGCGCGAAGTTTTCGAGCTTCTCGTGCAGGACAAAACGACTCGTGATATCGCTGGTTTATTATTTATCAGCGAAAAAACAGTTCGGAACCACATCTCCAATGTAATGCAAAAACTAAACGTTAAAGGCCGTTCACAAGCGGTTGTCGAGCTGATCAAGCTTGGGGAGCTGAAAATATAGCTGGCCATGTCTTCGGAAGTGACGCGTTTAAGCCTTCTCCACCTCTAGGGGTGAGGGAAGGTTTTTTGTAGTGTCCGGAATATTAAATTTGACTACATTTTATGGATTGACGGATATTGGGAATGGTTGTAAAATCATCTTAAAGTTAAAACCTTTAAACTTTTGAAATCATTTTGATACTTTCGATAAAGATGAAACTGACATTCAATGTTCGATTCTCAGTCAGGACGTAGTTGTGGCGAGAAGAGTTAGTCCTTTTTTATTTCCCTAAAAGTTATAACGTTTAAACTATTGAACTTGGAGGCATAGAAGCTTAGATGAACATTCATGATGTAGCCAAAAAGTCGGGGCTCTCTGTAGTGACCGTATCCAGAGTTCTTAACAATTCACCTTCTGTACGTGAAGGCAATAGGCGGAAAGTGCTGAGTGCTATGGAGGAATTAAATTATCAGCCCAATTCAGCGGCGCGGAGTCTCGTGCGTGGCAAGACGGGAGTCATCGGTATGTCGATTACCAACTTTAACGACTCTTTCTATGACCGCGTGATTCGTGTGGTGAACCGTAAGCTGGCAGAACAAGGTTACTTCTTGGCCCTGTCGATAGCCGAGAATGAGGATGAAGGCGTTAACTTCCTGTTTCAGAAGGACCGCGTTGACGGGATTATCCTGTTATCTCCGCTTGAGGAAAAAGAATATGTGGAGGAGCTGAAAAGAAAAAATATTCCGTTTGTCTTGCTGGATAACCAGCTCCAGCATGAGGATGTTCCCAGTGTCGTCGTCGATAACTATCAAGGGGGGTATGAAGCTACCAAGCACTTGATTGGTCTTGGACACACCCAGATTGCCTATATCGGTGGCCCTTCGGTGTTCCTGAGTGTAGCAGAGCGCAAGCGGGGTTATGTACAGGCGCTGGATGAAGCGGGACTAACGCCTTTCGGCACGGAATATTGCGGATTTACGGTAAGTAGCGGTTATGAGGTGGCCAAGAGATGGATCCGTGAAGATAAGCTGCCGACAGCCATTTTTTCAGGAGACGATTTTATTGCTTTAGGTGTTGTTCAAGCCCTACGTGAGGAGGGGATTCTGGTACCTCAGGATATCTCTGTGGTTGGCTTTGATGATCAGCAGTTCGTAGGTGAATTTTATCCCCGATTGACGACAGTCAGACAGCCTGAGGCGCAAATGGGCAGCATTGGTGTTGATTTGCTGATGAAATTAATCAATGGGGAGGTGATGCCAGCTGTTGTAACGAAGCTCGCTCCTCAGCTTCTCGTGCGTGAATCCACCGCATCTGTAAGGTTAACCTAAATATTAGGAGTGAAACGAACTGTGAAGTACTTTTTGGGAGTCGATGCAGGGGGCAGCAAAACTTATGCAATGATTGCAAATGAACAGGGAACGGTCATTGGTGTAGGCAAGGGAGGGAACGGGAATCATCAAAATAATCGTGAGCAGGCGGAGAACAGTTTGCACCAGGCTGTATCAGGAGCGATTATGGCGTCAGGGCTGACAAAGGATCAGATGGAGTATTCCTGGTTCGGTCTGGCTGGAGCGGACAGAGAATCCGATTTTCGAATTTTACGACCAATCATCAGCAGACTTGGCCTTCCCCGAACTGAGATTTCCTGCGATACCTGGATTGCCTTGCGATCAGGTACAGAGAGTAATTATGGAATCGTGCTGATCTGCGGCTCGGGAGTGAACTGCGCCGGTAAAAATCCGCGAGGCGTTACATACCAATGTGGTGGATTTGGCTATCGGTTCGGTGATTACGGCGGCGGCTATGATCTAAGTATTGAGGTATTCCGTAGCGTTCTTCGGGCGGATGATGGAAGAGAGAAAGAGACTGTCTTAAGCGAACGCTTAATTCATTTGTTGGGCTATTCCAGTGTTTCGGAGTTAAGGGAGGATTACCTGGATCATTCCAGAGACTTGCCTCCCCAGATTGCTGAGCTGCTGTTTCAAGCGGCAGATGAAGGAGACCAGGTTGCCACCCTACTGCTAACCAAGCAAGGGGATGAGCTCGGTTTGGCAGCGGTATCGACAATCCGCCATTTGGCTATGGAGGAGGATTCCTTTGACATCGTACTTGCAGGCAGCCTATTGACCAAGGGGGATCGCTCAGGCATCATCCGGCGGACCATTGAACAGAGAGTGAAGCACTCGGCTCCAAATGGCACTTTAAGGATTCTAACCCGGGAACCGGTTGTAGGCGCGGTCGTTTTGGCAATGGAAAGCAGCGGTGTGCGTGTGAATCAGGAGGTTCTTGATCGTCTATCACTGGGTAAGGAGGGGCTATTATTATGAAGGAGACTTTGAAGCTCGTTGTCATCGGAGCGGGTTCATCGTATACGCCTGAGCTTATCGAAGGCATCATCATGCACCATAAAGAGCTTCCCGTCCGCGAAGTATGGCTGGTGGATATTGAGGCGGGAAAGGAGAAGCTGCATACGATTGCGGAATTAAGCAAGCGTATGATTGCTGAGTCCGGACTACCGATTACCGTGACCCAGACGCTTGAGCGCAGGGAGGCCATCGCCGGAGCAGACTTTATCTGCACTCAAATCCGGGTAGGTATGCTGGAAGCGCGGAAATGGGACGAATTAATTCCGCTTCAATACGATGTCATCGGTCAGGAGACGACGGGTCCCGGAGGGATGATGAAAGGCCTGCGGACCATTCCGGTTATTCTGGATATTTGCAAGGACATCGAGGAGCTAGCTCCGGATGCCTGGTTGCTGAATTTTACGAATCCGGCCGGTATGGTAACTGAAGCTGTTCACAAATATTCATCGGTAAAAAGCGTAGGCCTGTGCAACTCGCCGATCGGTTTTCAAAAGTGGCTCTCTGAGTTCTTCGGACTTCCTATAGAGAAGATCTATGCGGAGTTTGTCGGCATCAACCACCTGCACTGGGTATCCGATATCGTAATTGACGGTAAAAGCAAGCTACAGGAGCTCATTGATTACCCCCAGAACTACAAGGCGAGTAATGTGCCGTTTGATTCCTGGGACCATCGGTTTCTGAATGCTTTGAAAGCCATCCCTTCTTATTACCTGAGCTATTACTACATGACGGACGCGATGCTTGCGGAACAGAAGGAAGCAGCAGCAACGACCGGATCGCGCGCTGAGGTAGTGAAGAAGGTGGAGGAAGAGCTGTTTGAGCTGTACCGGAACGTAGAGCTAAAGGAGAAGCCAAAGCAGCTGGAGCAGCGTGGTGGAGCCTATTACTCGGAGGCGGCAGTGCTGCTGATGCGCTCCATTTATAATGATTCCCGCGATATCCAGACGTTGAATGTAAGGAATAACGGAATGATTGACTTCTTGCCGGACGATGCCTCCATTGAGGTGAACTGTGTGGTAACCAAACAAGGTCCGCTGCCGATTCCGCTGCGCAAAATTCCGCAGCCCGTCAAAGGCCTGCTGGCCGCGGTCAAGCAATACGAGAGCCTCACCATCGAGGCGGCTGTGCATGGAGACCGGGATATGGCCCTGCAGGCTATGGTTCATCATCCGCTCGTGCCCTCGGTCACCGTAGCTGAACAGCTGCTGGATGAAATGCTGGAGAAGAACAAAGCGTTTTTGCCGTTGTTTCACTAGAATCGTCCAGAGGAGGAAAAACGGATGAACACGGCCGAGAAACCAAGTAGATGGAAGAAATTCACCAGTCAATTGGATTTACAGTCCATGGTTTGGCCGGGAATTATCTTTGTATTCATTTTTAGCTACATTCCGATGTATGGCGTGGTTATGGCGTTCCAGCAATACGATATTTTTGGCGGCATTATGAAGAGCCCCTGGGTTGGATTTATGCATTTCAGAATGTTCTTCGAGGCGCCGGAGTTCTGGAATGTGATGCGAAATACCATTGTGATTAGCTTGCTTAAATTGATTATCTCTTTTCCAGCACCGATTCTTCTTGCACTGATGCTGAATGAGATCGGGAATATGGGCTTTAAACGCGTTATCCAGACCGTCAGCTATTTACCGTATTTCCTGTCCTGGGTTATTGTATCCGGTTTTGTATTTTCGCTGTTATCTGTTGACAACGGAACGGTAAACTATGTGCTGGAGCGATTCAATCTGGTAGGGGAGCCAGTTAACTTCCTGGCATTACCCAAATACTTCTGGTCTATTCTAGTAAGTGTAAATGTGTGGAAGGAGGTCGGATTTGGGAGCATTGTCTATCTGGCCGCGATTGCAGGCATTGATCCGACTTTATATGAAGCCGCTTCCATAGACGGAGCAAGCCGATTTAAGCAAATTCACTTGATTACACTCCCCAGCATTACCCCCATTATCATCATCTTTATGATTCTTGCCATCGGCAGTCTGCTTAGTGCGGGCTTCGAGGACATTTTGCTGCTGGCAACCAATCCAATCCTGCGACCCTACTCCGATGTTATCGACACCTATGTGTACCGTGTGGGGATATTAAATGCCAGATTCTCTTATGCGACAGCGGTAGGGCTTTTCAAAGCGGTGATCAGTGTCATTCTGCTGGTGATGGCCAACAAAATCGCGCGCCGGGCAGATGTTAGTCTCTGGTAGGTACTACTACTCATAGCGAATGCTTCCGATGCAAGTTTTATTGGGATGTATCGACTGTAAGTAATGCTCCATAAACCTTTTAGGAGAGGTGAACAATGAGACTAAGCCTGGGCGACAAAATCATGCAGCGGACTATTTATATCCTTTTGACGCTGCTGGCGCTACTTATGCTGTACCCATTTTGGAACGCGCTGGTCATTTCCTTTAATCTAGGGAGCGATACGGCGCTCGGCGGTGTAACCTTGTTGCCGAGAGCATTTACCCTGGAAAATTATTATATTGTGTTTCAGGATCATCGCCTGCTGAATTCTTTTCTGATCACCATTCTTAGAACGCTCGGCGGCACGGCATTGTCCGTCTTCTTCACGGCGCTGTTAGCTTACGGAATGTCCAAGAAAACATTGCTTTTTCGAAAACAATATATGGTGTTCTTCATGATTACGATGTTCTTCAGTGGAGGGCTCATCCCTAGTTATTTACTAGTTCGCTCTTTGGGTATGCTGGACACCTTTTGGGTTCTGATTATCCCCGGCATCATCAGCGTCTGGAATATGATTGTCATCCGCACCTTCTTCAACGCTTTGCCGGAGGGGTTGGAGGAATCGGCCAAAATCGACGGTTGCAGTAACTACGGCATTTTCTTCCGAATCGTTATTCCCGTCTCCGGCCCGGTGCTGGCCACGATTGCTTTATTTACTGCGGTCGGTTACTGGAACGACTGGTTTACGGGAGCGATCTATATTACGAAAGACGAACTGCTTCCTATACAGACCCTGCTGCGGCAGGTTATGAACTCCAACATTATGACCCAAATTGGTTCATCGAATGCCATCGCGCTGGATCATATGAACCGAAATCGGACGATTACTACGAAGTCACTGACCATGGCTACGATGATGATCGCTACTATTCCGATTATCCTGACGTACCCTTTTCTCCAAAAGTACTTTGTTAAGGGCGTAATGATCGGTTCATTGAAAGAATAGCAGTCTCCATATTATGTAGAAAGAAGGGAAAAGAATGGGCAATCGTATGAAATGGGTATCGCTTCTGCTGACTTCACTGGTGCTTCTTCTCGCTGCCTGTAGCGGAGGGGGGAATTCTAACACTTCACCAAACACAAGCGAGAAAAATCTGAATACCGAGGTCGCCACGGATGACGGCAGCGGGATTAAGCCCGTCACCTTCAGCTTTTATGGAAATTACGACTGGCTTACGACATCACCATGGGGGGATAATGAGGCGACAAAATGGATTCAGGAGAACCGTAAGGTTACTGTTGAACCGATTCAATCGGGAGGTGCGGCCGGAGAAAAACTCAACACGATGATCGTCGGTGGTGATTTACCGGATGTCATTTTTACTGACCGGGGATCCTCAGTGGAACGGCTGGTGCAGGCAGGGCAACTTGTTGCGCTGGATGATTACTATGACAAGTATCCGAACTTCAAGAAATATGTGAAGGAATCCACCCTGAATTTGCTCCGTTCAGATGACGGAAAAATCTATCAAATTCCCAACTGGTATACATCTGGGCAATTCGGCAACGGCGGATGGATGGTGAATAAAGATATTTATAATGAGCTCGGCAGACCGGCGCTGGAGACCTTTGATGATTTGTATCAATATTTACGCTTGGTGCAAGAGAAGTATCCGGATGTTGTACCTCTGGAGGTTGGCGAGAAGGGGGCAGGTCTGGAAATTATGTATGGCGGTTTTAAGGAGAACTCCACCAGTAAGTTCATTTCACTCATGGGATATCCGGAAGGCGATAAGCTGTCATCTATCTTGGACGATCCCGCTTACGAGGAGATGGTGCTGTATATCAATAAGCTGTATCGTGAACGGCTGATTACGCAGGATGCACTGCAGCAAACCCAGGACGCGGTCAAAGAAAAGGTCAATACCAGCCGGGTAGCGGTCATGGTCGAATCCAATATCACTACGTATGGAGCCGAGGGACACCGTGCACTGACTGCGAACAATCCGGACAGCGGTTATGAAATTATTTGGCCGATTCATAAAGCCGGACTAGACAAAACGCAAGTATTTGTAAGCGGTTTCGAGACGCTGGGTTGGAACGTCAGTGTCATTACAAAAAAGGCCAAGGATCCGGAGGCCATCTTCGCTTACTTTGACTGGATTACGGGTCCGGAGGGACAGAAGGTGCTTTTCTTCGGTCCTAAAGGCTTGTACTGGGATGAGGAGGACGCAGACGGAGCACCAATTCCGAACGAGAAATACAAGACGACTCCTGCTAACGAGCGTACCGAAACGATGAGAAAATTCGAGGACTTTAACTGGGCGGGAAATACGACCTTTATTGATACGGCGAAAATGAGCTTAGAGGCGTTGCTTTCCGCGAACCAGAAATCATGGGAGACAGTGGCGCAGTCCACGGTGACCTGGAAAACCGCGCTGGACATTACGGAATTTGTGAATACCGATCCGCTACCGGATACGGAGATTGGCATCATTGCACAGAATGTAGGGGATATTTATACCCTTGCTTACGCACAAATGGTTCAGGCGAAGTCGGATGAAGAGGTATTGTCGGCACTGGAGACAGCCAAAAAGAACACTCAAAAAGCGGGGCTGGATAAGCTGCTTGAGTTCAGAACCGAAAAATGGCAGGAGAATGTCAAGAAAATCAACGCGACGAAATAAGACTTTTATAAAATCTTATACTTGTGGAGGCGATATTATGGCATTTGCGCTGAGGTCGAAATTCATAGCAATGTTAAGCTTCGTATTGGTTTCTTCGATAGCAGGTGGTTCCGTGCCGGCTAAGGCCGATGTGGAGAGTAATCCCCCTTTTGAAACGGAAGTGATTGTACGGACCGTAAACCAGTTTAAGAATACGGCGGATGTCCATAATTTCATCCAGCTGTCCACAAGCTACGGTGTCGATGTCATCAGCATGAACGTGAAGCAGGATGAAGATGATGAGGTTCCGTCTGGAAGTGTATTTTATCAGAGTGATATCGCTCCGATCGCGCAAGGCTACGAGAATTTCGATGCCCTGCAGGCTGTCATTACAGCAGCCCATGCTGCAGGAATTAAGGTTCATGCCTGGATTCCCCAGTTCCATGATCAGCAAGCCTTCCTTGCTCACGATGAATGGCAGATGCAAGCGCTGGTTAACGGGGTTCAGACTCCGTTCACAGGCTCTAACGGCAACGAATACTTCGTCAATCCGATTCACCATGAAGTGCAGCAGTATGAGCGTTCCATTATTCAGGAAGTGATCGAGAATTATGATGTGGATGGCGTTGTGCTAGACTGGATCCGCTTCGACAATTACAACATGGACGTCAGTGATTACACGGTTGCGAAGTATCAGGCGCAGTTCGGGTATTCCCCGCTCAGCATTGACTTCGATACGGATTCGCCTCAGCGTGAGCAGTGGAATGAATGGAGAACTGAACAAATTGGACAGTATGTAGGCGATATTCGTGAGGATATTTCCGAATCCTCAAATCCGGATGTGCAGCTCGGTGTGTATATTTTGCCGCCGGAATTTACAGAGGTTGGACAGAATGTAGCCAAATTCAAAGATGATATCGACTTTGTCGCACCGATGGCGTACTTTGATGACTGGGAGTTCAATAGTGATTGGGTATACAGCACTTCCTACGGAATCCTGAAGGATACGAGCGACCGGATTAGCGGCAGTGACGTGGAAATTGTTGCGACGCTGGATAATGACTGGACAGATGATCAATATCAGGAGATTTACAAGGGAATCCGCGAGAATTATCCAGGTGTGAAGCGCCTGTCGTTCTTTGCCTACGGGGCCTGGCCAGAAGATGAATTGGCCAATATCAAGGAACGTGAAACCTGGCCGACGCCAGGCTGGACGCCTCCGGTAGAACAAGACTATCCGGCTCAATTACCAGCAGGGTGGAAGGCTCGAAATATCGGTTCCATGCCGGGAAACGTTACCTACAATTCATCCAATAAGCAATATACACTCAGCAGCAGCTCTACGGATATTTGGGGAAATGGAGATCAACTGAATTATATATACCAGTCCGTGAGCGGCAATGCGGAGATTATTGTTAAAGTGCAGTCCACTAGCCGATTGGACGGCTGGGCCAAGGCCGGCATTATGATTCGGGAGTCGCTGGGTCATAATTCGAAGCACGTAGATATGATGCTTACCCCTGAGAATGGGGCAACCTTCCAGTATCGTGCAGAGACCGCGGGCAATATGGTCGATCATACTGCGGCTGCCTCGGCTCCAAGATGGCTAAAGCTGACCAGAAGCGGAAATACCTTCAAAGGGGCTATTTCGACGAACGGGAATAACTGGCAGACGGTTGGAACTGTTCAGATCCCGATGAATCGCAAGGTGTATATTGGCATAGCGCTCAGCAATCCGGGGGATGATTCGAGGAATAAGGCCGTATTTGGAAATGTGAAAATTACGGATTAAGTCTAATACAATTACAACTATACATCATCATTCGCTTTATTTTCTATGGGCAAAGCAAAGATATCAGAGGCTTGATTTGTATTTAGACCTCCTGGAAAGCACCCGAAGCCTGGGGATTTGCTGTCAGGGAGAGAAAGAACGGATTCCGGCTGACTTTGGAATCTGAGGATGTAATATAATCGGCAGAACACAGTGCAAAGCAGATTGGGTTAGAAGACATTCATCTCCGAAATACGGGTGAATGTCTTCTTTCTTTGCTCATAGTGTTCTGAAAATGTCATTTATCGTGTAATACAAAGCATTGAGTTCTTCCATATAAACTGTTTTTATTTTGGTTTTATCAGGATTGTCACTTATCATTTCCATAAAGACATCCGGATCATTAATGATACCATTAAGACTTGCGCGCTTTAACAATTCTGCATCGGAAATATCATCTTTAAACGACAGTCTTAAGATTTCCATAGTGTCGTTTACTATACCTTTGAAATTCTCTTCTTCCCCAAAGAAAGTTGCAATCTTATTCAAAAAGTCTGCATATTTATCTGGTATTTTTGAATTTTCTGAAAAAAATATCATTTATATCTTCCCCCCACCACCAATGTAATGTAAAAACTAAACGTTAAAGGCCGTTCACAGGTGGTTATGGAGCTGAAAATATAGCTGGCCATGTCTTCAGAAGTGACGCGTTTAAGCCTTCTTCACCTTTAGGGGTGGGAAGGTTTTTTGTTGTTTATGCATATTTGCTAAAAGAACATTCAATTGATAATCATTCTCAATACATATATAATTAATCCAAAGTAAGGGGAAGTAGGGATGAGCATGAAGCGTAGCGATGGTCTGAATGAAGCGGAAACGATTGATGCCCATAAGACGCTTAGATGCGAAGGGTTTAGTATTACTTACCAGTTGGACGGAAGCCACTTTGAGATAAAACCACCGGTCGAGTTAGGGGAGGGCAGCTGCCGGAGCCTGCTTACTCAGCGTTATCTTCAGATGACGGATTTTGATCTCCAATTTAATCGGGATATCGAAGCGAAGGGCGAGTTTAGAACACCTCGTACGGAGCTGATATTCTGTATGGGACATGGAATTGAATGGGGGACCTCGCTGAAGCAGGACTATTTTGCCATAGATACAGGAGAAAGTGTGCTGCTTCACGGCGGAGTAAGAAGTGAAAATTGTATATACCTTAGAGGAGCGGGCTACAGATTCCTCAGCATAGATATGAGTCCGGCACAATTTGAGCGGATGACCAGCGGACTGACCGAGGATACACGGCTCCAAGCCGGAGGAGGAGCTGGGTTGTTTTTTGGCAAAAACGCTATCACACCATCTATCCGACTCATTCTGTCTCAAATTGCGGATTGTTCCTATAGTCAGGGTATGCGGGAACTCTATCTGGAGGGGAAAATGCTGGAGCTAATGGCTGTCTATCTCAATGAATCTTTATTTGAAGCTGATCGGATTTCCCACACAGTCAAGCTATCTAGAGATGATATGGAGAGCCTGCGACTAGCCAAGGAAATTCTGCAACGTGATTATTTACATCCACCGACGCTAGCTGGGCTCTCTCGCATTATTTGCCTCAATGAGTTCAAATTGAAGAAGGGCTTTAAGGAAATGTTCGGTTATACTGTCCATGCCTATGTGATCGAACAACGGATGCAAAGGGCACAGCAGCTGCTAGAACATGGAAATATGACGGTAAGTGAAGCAGCATCCAGAGTCGGATACGTGAATGTCAGCCATTTCTCAGCAGCCTTTCGTAAAAAATTCGGTGTGCGTCCTGGAGAGTATCTGATCAGTGGCAGACAGCGTTCTTTAGGAACAAGGATGTAAGCTCGCATCGAAAACAGATGTTCCTGATTTGGTTGATTATAATCCCGGAAACGGTAGCAACCATGAAGAGCGTTCCTATACACTAGTGCACAGAGAATCATTCTCAGTGCACTTTTTTTGTGCGTAATTATAAAGAGTGGGGGAACAGCTGTGAGTAAAACCAAAACTGGCATGTCGAGACTGTTGGAGATTGCCGGAGAGAAGCGAGGCCTGCTGATCCTGTCTGGTGTATTGTCATCTGTCAGCGCCGTGCTAATGCTGGTACCATTTTTATCAGTTTATTTCATCTTGGCCGAGCTACTGCGGCATGCAGCATCTCCTGGACAGGTTGACGGTGATGCAATGATCCGCTGGGGATGGATTGCACTCGGCGGCTTGGTTGGAGGGTTGGTGACCTCATATTGCGGTATTATGTGTTCGCATATTGCGGCTTTTCGTATTCAGTATAATCTGCGTGTGCGAATGACCGAACATCTAGGCAGATTGCCGCTCGGCTTCCTGAATGGAACTTCGACCGGCGCAGTGAAGAAGACGCTGGAACAGAATGTTGACAAGGTGGAAAATTTCGTAGCGCATCAGCTCCCTGATCTAGTCAGCGCGCTGGCGTCTACGGTGCTGATGATTGTGGCGATGTTCTGGCTGAGTCCGCCGTTAGCTGTTGCCTGTCTTCTACCGATCCTCATAGGAATGGTTGTGCAGTCAGCACTTATGATGAGCGGTAAGGGAAAAACCAGTGTGAAGCAGTATCATGATTCTTTGGAGCAGATCAATGCTTCGGCGGTGCAGTATGTGCGGGGGATGCCAGCGGTGAAGGTGTTCGGGCAGACGGTGCATTCCTTCCGAAAGTTCTACAGTGATATGACCAGATACCGTGATTATTGTCTGGAGTTTACGGACCGTTATCAGTCAGGTTATGTTCTGTTCAAAACATTGCTGGCCTCCTCGTTTACCTTTATTTTACCGGTGGGTGTTTTTATGCTAAGCGGCCAGCCGGATTCCATGTCCTTTGCGCTTGTGTTGCTGTTCTTTCTAATTATGGCACCAGGCGTATCATCTCCGCTCTATAAGCTACTTATGCTGGCTTCGAGCACCCGGGATATCGGCGAAGGCGTAGAGCGGATGGATCGTCTTTTGGCACAGCAGCCTGTACCAGAAATTGCAAAGCCGCTATCACCGCAAGCTTTCGACGTTGAATTTATGGACGTAACCTTCTCCTACAGTGAAGAAGAGGGGGCTGTGGCTGCGCTCAGCGAGGTCTCTTTCCGGGCAGTACAAGGGAAGGTTACAGCGCTGGTTGGACCGTCAGGATCAGGTAAATCGACGGTGGCCAGCTTGGTGCCGCGGTTCTGGGACCCGCAAGAGGGTGCGATCCGTATCGGTGGAGTGGATATCCGTCATATGGCGATTCATGAACTGATGAATACAGTTGCCTTTGTATTTCAGGAGACCTTCCTGTTCTATGACACTTTGTATGAGAATATTGCCGTCGGCAAACCGGGAGCCACGCTGGATGAAGTCCAGGCTGCAGCAAGAGCTGCGCAATGCGACGAGTTCATCTCTCGGCTTCCGCAGGGATACGATACGTTAATCGGTGAAGGTGGCGTCTATCTCTCCGGTGGTGAAGAGCAGCGTATTGCGGTAGCCCGGGCTATCCTCAAAAATGCACCGGTACTTGTACTCGACGAAGCGACTGCTTTTGCCGACCCGGAAAATGAGCATCACATGCAGCTGGCACTAACGGAGCTTATGCGCGGGAAGACGGTAATTGTTATTGCGCACAGACTCTCCTCTATTCGTGAAGCCGCACAAATTCTGGTACTGCGAGATGGGCAAATCGTGGAGCGCGGAGATCACGATCGTTTGATTGATCTCGATGGACTTTACACTCAAATGTGGCATGCCTACAGTGACGCTGGAGATTGGCATTTGGAAAAAGGAGGGGAACAGCTATGAAGGTATTGCACAATATTACTGCTGGCAAACCGCAGCAGCTGCTGAAGCCTGTACTTTTTTCCTTACTGGCTAACATAGTTAGTGTGCTTCCGTTTGCGCTTGTAATTGAGGCGGTGCGGTTGATTTTTGCTCCTTATATTACGGTGGGTGCAGAGCTTCAGATAGAACGGCTTTGGTGGATTTGCGCGGGACTAGCCGCTGTTATGGTGCTGATGTTCCTGAGTGAGATCCCCGCATACCGCACTGCATACCGCGGGGCTTACAATGTTGCGGCACAGGGACGGGCGGAATTAGCAGAACATCTGCGTAAGCTTCCGCTAGGCTACCTGACGCGCCGGGATCCTGGTGATTTGGCCAATATGATGATGGGCGATTTCACGCTGGTTGAGACAGGAATTTCACATCTGCTGCCACAGCTTGCAGGGGCTTTTGTACTGCCGATATTCGCACTTGCGGGTTTACTATTCCTCGACTGGCGGATGGCGCTTTCCATGTTCGTGGCACTGCCGGTTGCCCTCCTAATTATGTACCTGTCAGGCAGACTGCGGCGCAGATTAGGGACGAATCATATGAAAGCTAAACTGAACGCCGCGAATCGGCTACAGGAGTATTTGAATGGTATTCGGGTGATGAAAGCCTACAACCTGACGGGAGAACGCTATGTCCGTCTGGATAGCTCTTTTCGAACTTTGATGAAGGAAAGTGTGAAGCTTGAAGGGATATTCGGACCGGTCATTCTAACGGCTATGGCTCTTCTTCGTGCGGGTCTGACCTTAATGGTATACGTAGGTGTGCATCTATTGTTAGGCGGGGAGCTCGGTATTTTGCAGCTGGCGGTATTCCTTATTGTCGGCACACGCATCTATGATCCACTGACGACGGCGCTCGCCAACTATGCTGAATTCCGGTACAACGAACAAGCGGGTGAACGCATCGTAGACCTGCTTCGCCAGCCGGTAATGACAGGGACTACAGCTCCACTTCCCGATAGCAGTACCATTCGCTTTGACAATGTTACCTTCAGCTATGGAGGTGAGCCTGTTCTCAAACAATTAAGCATAGAAATGCCGCAAGGTTCATTGACTGCAATCGTGGGTCCCTCCGGCAGCGGAAAGAGTACAGTGCTGCGTTTGATCTCGCGTTTCTATGATCCTGACGAGGGAAGTGTTCTGCTAGGCGGACGCAATATTAAAGATATTGATCCAGAACATTTGCTAGGGTCAGTGTCGGTTGTGTTTCAGGATGTGTACCTGTTCCAAGATACCATTGGAAGCAACATTGCCTTTGGGCGGCCGGGCGCGTCGCAGCAGGATATTCAACAAGCAGCAGAAATGGCCCGTTGCCATGATTTCATTATGAAATTACCGCTAGGTTATGACACGCCGGTAGGCGAGGGTGGCAGTACGCTTTCCGGAGGGGAGAAGCAGCGGATCTCCATTGCTCGTGCGATTCTTAAGAACGCTCCGATTGTATTGCTGGATGAGGCTACTGCATCGCTTGACCCGCAGAATGAAGCCGAAATCCAGAAGGGAATTGATGCGCTGATTACGGGCAGAACCGTTATTGTTATCGCGCATCGGCTGAAAACCATACGAGGTGCAGACAACATTATTGTGCTGGAAGATGGCCGGCTGGTGGAGCAGGGACGACATGAAGCTTTACTACTACGAGGCGGATTGTACGACCGTCTCTGGAAGCTGCAGCAGCAATCCGTCGGATTCCGCATCACATCATAGGAAACGTCATTCACATTTTTAGGTGGGCAAACGTATGACTATCACAAAGGATGAATCTAACTGGCCGATTATAAGCCTAAGTCTGAGAGTGATAAGGAAATGAGCTGTGCGGAGAAAATATCGAAGCTGGCTTCAGCTAAATAAACTACAAAAGACGAAGCCCATTATGGCTTCGTCTTTTGTAGTTTTGCATACCCTTTTCATCCTAGAAAATAAGGTCCCTTTTACAAATGAACTATTGCACCGAAAATACAGTCTCCAGCTCAGGGATATATTCCTTGACCATATTGTTGTCTTCCCACAGTCCTTCAGTCCCAGCCGGGGCTTGACCTTCGGAAACGACTAAGTACGGTTTGATGGTTACGGTACTCGGTATAGTCTTGAAGGGTTCAAAACGAATATTATAAGATTCGCTTATGGGGTGAGCACCGACAGGCTTCAGTTGAACACCACGTTCATCCACAATGTCAAACTGAAGAGCGATGACGCCCCCGTTAGCACCCTTATATTTCGAAGGGATAGAAGCGAGCATTTCTTCTTTGCTCTGGCCCGGTTTGGTTTTGTACTCAATGGATAACTGCGTTGTGATTGGGGTGATTTCCACCTTACTGATCTGCAAGTTAATGTTATCGTGATGCTTGGTCTCCTCTGAAGTTAGTGCGGTAACGGGCTTTGATTTTGTAACAGGCAGAACGAATTCGAACGGGACATCGTAACCCTTTAACGTCACATTTACAGTCAAGTCAAACTGATCAGGGAACTGGACAGTCTGTGTTGTTGTGCTCGGCTCATAATAAGTGTTCAAAACCTGAACCATTATGCTGGAAGCAGTCTCACCGTCCATATGTTCGTAACTCCAGAGCAGAGGTTGGCCTTTATAGAGAACCTCAAACTTATCCACCGCTCCTTTATTGGCATCTGAAGGCGGCGAATTGGGCTCCGAAGCCAGACTGTTTCCAGGAGTGGTTATGTTCATAAGAATTCGGGTCCCGTCAAATAACAATGTTGGAATATTCATAGTCACATCCCCATGGGTCACGCTTTGGTTTATGTTTGTGATTAAATCCTCGGCTTGTTGAACACCGGGATCTCCGTTGTTTTCGCCCCATAATGAATAGATTTGTCCCAAAACCGGAATTTGCTTGAGTGCATCAGCCATTGCGGGCGATACAAAGCCGGAAGCAAGGACTGTAACTCCAAGAATTGCAGCGGCTGCAGTGGAAATCAACCATTTATTAAAAGTTTTAGATACATTTTTCTTTTTCTGAACGGGGGAAATGGAATTATCGGTTTCCCTGATGATTTGGTAAGTCTCATTCAGCTTGGAGCGGGCAATATCCGATAACTGATCGGGAAGTAGGCTTTGGCAGTTCTTTAATTGTTCTTCTAACTTAGTGTTTACCATGTCGCAACTCCATTTCTTGATTGAATTGAGATGAATGCTTTAGCTTTTTGCGGGCGCGATGCAGCCGGGTCTTCACGGCTACAGTAGAAATTTCGAGAATGTCGGAAATTTGACTGATCGGCATGTCCTGTAGGTAATGAAGGTGAATGACAATCCGTAGATTCTCCTCAAGATGTTGAACGGCATCCCATATTTCGATTTTCTCATAATCCTTGGAAATGGAAGGGACTTCGGGAAGCTCTCCATAAGGGAGGGCTCTTGCGTTGTTTTTGATCATTTTGTTGCATTCATTAATCAGAATCCGGAAGATCCACGTTTTGAAAAAAGCGGGCTCTCTGAGTGTATGGATGGACCTAAAGGCTTTAAGCATCGTCTCTTGCAGGGCATCTGCACAATCTTCTTCTTTGTTGACGATGGACCTTGCAGTTCTATACAGAGGTAACTCTATCTCTTGCATCAACTGCACGAATGCTTCAGAGTCCCCAGCTTTGGCTTTGACGACAATAGGATTAATATGCAAAGATTTACCTGCTTTCTTGACTAAAAGTCTTAGGATGTTCGTAACGTTACTTAAATATTAGATCGGGTAGGTAGCTAGAAGGTTACAACGAAAGTAAACCTAAGATATCTGAGGATTGCACCGCTTGGGAAAATCAGCGCACACGGGATTCTCCAAGCATTCCGGGTTTACAAAAATAATGTAGTATCTGGTGGGGCAGTTTTGCTTACTAAAAGCAAAAGACCCCTCCGCCGTTTTGGCGGAAAGGGCCAGTCGTACATGCTATTTGGTATTTTTAATAATGTTAGGTTTGTTTATTCAGCATTATCTTTAAATTTTCTATTTCTCTCTTATAAAAATCAACGGTCTTACCCTCTGTGACTCTCCAGTCCCTTTCTAGTAGCTCAATTATTTCGTGATGCTTTTCAATAGACTTATCATATTCCCCTTTTATTATATATATATGAGAAATAGCTTCAAATGCATCTGTATACTTTGGACTTGGCTGTAGTTCGTAACCTTTGGAATAGTATTCTATAGCTTCGTCGTACCTGCAAAGTTTAGCCATACAGTCTCCTCTGGAGGACCATGCAAGCCAATCCTCAGGATACAAATCAGTCATTTGCTCCCAGAGAGCCAGCGCCTGAGAAAGGTCGCCCTCTTCCTTGCATATCAGCCCTCCATATTTTTGATATAAATGACCAGGATGGATTTGGTTCAATTGTTCCAGAATTTCTTTTGCTTCAATACATCTGCCGTCTGCGATTAAGTAGTTCATAAGCCAAACATAAGCCTGCCAGTAATCCGGGTGATTTGACACGAAATTCTTATAATACGCAATGAGTTTATGGTGATTTGAAAAGTTCCAATCAAAAATGATTCCATTCTCCGCATCTCGCAAAGCATTATGATTACTTTTGCTGTCCGGAGCTAGTAGCAGTGCATCCTTGGCATAATGGGAAGCCAATTCACGGTGCTCATCTGAACGATGAATGTGCAACTGAGCTAGCAGGGTGAGACATGAGGATTTTTTTTGCGCATCATTTAATTTTCCTTTTAAAAATTGTTCAGCATAGCTAAAGTCGTCTTCAGATATAAAATGTTCAGTACTAATCATATTTCCAATTCGTTCTAAATGGGTATCATCGGTTAATGCAAATAATTCATCAATTGTAACACCAAAAATCACGGATAAATCAGGAAGAATTTGAATATCAGGCATGGTTACATTATTTTCCCACTTAGATACTGCTTGGGATGACAGATTCAGTTTTGCTGCTAGTTCTTCCTGAGTCATTTCTTTTTGTAAACGAAGAGTCTTTATTTTTTTTCCTATCTCAACATTCATTTGGATAACCTCCAATTTGTATCATTTCGACTAGTCAATTGCAGTATAACTTTTTGTATAAAATATCCACAATGACCGCTTGGTTAAGCGAATTAACCTATCAGGTTACCTTGGTAGGACGTTGGTTCAATTTATAAGAAGGGCCATCCGTCAAAGGATGGCCCTAAAACTTACCGATATAGACAGTGCGGTGAATCGTATCATAAGTATCATCAGCTTAATAACGTGAGGCCATCGCGATATTCTTCTCCAGTAATTCTCCCACCTGTTCATTGTAGGTGATAAACAAGGTGCATTTGGTTCATACAAAGATGGTCAGGAGCTGTATAATAGAGCGGCGTCAACGAAAAAGGACTTGTTCATTCTTGAAAATGTAAGCCACTATGACCTATACGATCAACCAGAACCAGTTAGACAAGCTGTTGAAAAACTGAATGCCTTTTATAAAGAAAATCTTTAAAAATAAATGAAACAAAGTAAACACCTTACGTTGAAGTACGGGTATTATATACCTTTAAATCAACGTGGAGGTGTTTTCTCTCGTTATGCCATTGCTTTTCAAATAAAATAGGTGATGAAATATACGGTATAAGCAGGAAAAATAAAGCCTATTTGTCGATCAAATATTTTCATTTGAAGAAGCTCAAAAGGTGATGGAGTATTCTGAATCGGGAAATAAAAGTCTCATAGAAGTTACGCAATCATTGTAGAGGATCATTAAAGACACTTCTATTAGAAATATTAAATGGTACAATATACCATATGTAAACAATGACTGTTGGATGTGATTATACTGGAAAAGATAAGACTGCGCGCTGCTGTCTTATTCATTTGAAAAGGGTTCTATTTCACTAGTTAAGTTTGAGAACGATAATCTTGATGGTGTGCATTATACGCTAATAGGACTACCAACGCGTAGAATATAACTACTTGTGCCAAGAAAGGAGAATATCGATGTGTTTTCACTGTTATAGGAAGATAAGAATCCGCCACCTCTCCGAAACCAACGTGTTAAAGTAAGATACTACACAAAACATATGGGGTGTACCGGATGAAGATAAATAATAATTATTTGAAGGAACAATTAAAACATGTTTACTGGCTTAATGGAGGACCTTGTGCTGGGAAGACTACCATGACCAAGAAATTTGTAGAGGAATTAGGCTTTCAAACATTGGGGGATGATGTCTTAAAATATAGACCATTCACTAGTCCTGTTGAATATCCTGCCCTTCAATTTCCTAATCCAGATTTGGATTGGAATAAGTGGTTCAATAAACCGGTAGATGAGCACTGCGAGTGGCTATTTCAAATCGTCGAAGAGATGATGGACTTCTTTATCATTGACTTGTTAACAATGTCTAATGACAAACCAATAATAATTGATCTGGGAATAATGCCTGAGCGTATACTACCGTTTATCCCAGAAGAGAGAATGATTTGTTTTTATACGTCCGACGAAGAGATAGAGAGATTATATTACTTCAGAGAAGATCATAAGATGATTTTAGATTGTATTAACGCCTACACGATAAATCCAGAAGAAACGATTAAACACGGTAACAAATCTATGGTTAAGTTCTCCAATGAGATTAAGACTGCTTGTAATAAAATGGGGATCAAAACCGTTGAAAGAATACCAAGTATGAGCGTGGAAGAACAATTTAGGTTAGTTAGAGAACATTTTGGATTGTAGAGATGACCAAAAGGCAGATCTATTACAAAGACCCCTTCCTTGTTTAGGAGGGGGTTGTCTTTATATATTAGTGTAAATTTTAATATAAGTGCAACCCATTCTAAGAATTCTCTACTATATAGATAAGAGTGTTTAAAAGGAGAAAAACGAATGGAAGACCAAGGAATAATCCACCTATACTTACAGCGTTCACAGCAAGCCATTTTAGAGACTAAAAATAAATACGGGGCTTACTGCAGAGTCATTGCAAGAAACATTATTTCAAATTTCTCGGATGTTGAAGAGTGTGAGAACGATACATACTTAGCGGCATGGAATGCGATACCGCCTAGTCTGCCTAGGAATTTTTCGGTATTTTTAGGGAGGATCACCCGTAATATTGCGCTTGATAAGTATGGTTATAATACAGCGAAAAAACGTAATCGTGAGTTTGAAGTCATTCTAACGGAACTAGAAGAATGTCTAGCTTCGCCTGATACTGTAGAAACAGAGTATGAAGAAGGTGAGATCGCAAACTTAATAAATCAATTTTTATATGGCATAGATGAGCAAGCGAGAAACATGTTTATTGGAAGGTACTGGTATTCCTATTCAATAGATGAGCTTTCTATGAGATTTAATATGAGTAGTAGTAAAGTGAAATCTATATTATTTAGGACAAGAAATAAACTTCGAGTTCATCTAGACAAAGAGGGGGTTAACCTATGAAAAAAGAAGATTTATTTAAGGAGATCGGACTCATTGATGAAAACTTAATTGAAGCGGCTGGGCACAATGGAACAGAGAAAAGGAAAAAAGTAATTTCTAAAAAGTGGGTTTTTTTGGTTGCCTGTCTTGTCCTATATAGTTCAACCGCTTCAGCTTTATTAGCAACTGAATATTATAAAAATCAAAATTCAGAGCCTTACATACGTTATTTAAATGCTGAAGACATGGAGTTAGAGCCTGCTACTCAATATGATGCGGAAAAATTTCTACATGCTTTAAAAAGTGATAATAATGAATATGTATATATTGCTATTAATAGGCTGGTAGAAAGCTTTAATGATCCCACGTTGAGAGTAAAAGCGTTAAAAGAACTTCAGCCATTTATAAAAAATGAGAATCAAAAAATCGCTGATGCGGCTGCTTTTGCCGTAGATATTTTGTCGAAAAGTTATCGGAGCCCTTATATTGTTAAGCTAGCAGACGGAAGTATCATATTTACGTTGTTTAATAATTATTCGGATTATGGAAGTCAAAATGTCATTTGGAGAATAAAAGACAATGTGCTTAAAGAATATTTAAGTTTTTCTGCACCATCTATGTATATTACAAAAATAATCCCTTCTCCAAATCATAAGTTAGTTGCGATCGTAACATGCTCTAATAAAAGTAATTTCGTTCAAATTAGCAATATTGAAGAGGGAATGACAAGTCCAGAGTTAATAGAATCTGCTAGAGTCAAATATGGTGCACAAAAAGAATTAGATACATGGATTCGCACCGATCATGAGAATTATAGCTATGCTGATAACCTGGTGTGGAAAGACAATGATACATTAGTATTTGAAGGTTCTCTTGCCTACCAGAATACTGAGATTATTGAGAATGTTACTGTGAAGTATCAGTTTAGTAAAAAGATAATAGAAGTAAAAGAGAAGGGGTTGTGACCATCGGATAAACGTACTTTTTTTTCTTGTCCACATTTATACCTTACCAAAACGATGTAATTGCATTTAATGAATAATATCGATAATAAGGGAGGTTTTGAGGATGGGAAATAGAAAAGCTGGCGGTTATGACCCCGTACAGATCTTTAACTCCACATCGTTTAATGCATTTGGAAAAGTTGAATATGCATCCATCTTATGTAGTGATGACAATTATAATGTTCAGCGTGACGAGACTTGGAAAGCTTCTAGCCGTGGAGTCTGTTTGGTGACTAGAATCACTGCAACGGTTAGAACGCCGAGTGGAAATATTCAAGCGGAACCTTATACGTCTTCCGGCACTTCTTACAGCCAGTTTGCCATTATACAGGTAGGGGTAAATAAGTTCCAAGTGACGCGTGTTGTAAGTAACAAAAGACGTAAGTAAAATTGCAAGCGGGGGATTATCAAGGATACGCACCAAACATGAAAAGACGACAGGCCAAAGATAAGAGGCTGGTCGTCTTTTTTCTCGTTTTAATGGTTCTTATACCATAATATTCTGCGATGCATTGAGGAATCTTTCAAGAGCCGGAATGGGCGTAAGTCTGGTTGATAATTGCCTTCAATGATCCAAATCCGGCAGTTCCTGTCGATGCCTATATCGAACCCGACTTGTCTAAGCTTTGGGTAACGCTCTCCCAGTCGTGTGGCTGCCAATAATGCGATCTGTTCCGCTTTGACAAGCAAGCTCCGATCTCCGATTCGGGCTAATTTGAGTGCCTCAAGGACTGGAATGGTGCGGCTAGCCACATTCGTGACTAGATATCCTTGCGCCGCAACTTTCGCGTATGAACCTGTCACATTCCAAGGGGATGAAGAGCTCTTTTGTCGCTGAACCATTATCCGAATGTCGAATGGCTTATGTTGAATTTGGGCAAGCTGCAGACGCCTTTGGACAATATATCCACGACCTCTGTTTTTTTTACGGAACAATTTAAGTAACTTATCGCTGTCTGTCATGGTGAAGACTTTCTTTTCGTTATGAATACGATAGGCGTTTGCACCGTTTCGTTTAATGAACAGGATATCCCTTCCGTAACTCCCGTTGCGGGGTTTCAATACGACGCTTTGATAGTGAAGCAGCATATTCGTTAATGCGTTCTTCTTAAGCAACTGTGTCTCTGGCAGCCGTCCGGCGAGAGAGGAACCTTTGCGAAGGATGCGATATTGCAACCATTTGTCTCTTTTGATTAACATTAGAATCACAGCCTTTTTTAAACTTCTACGGTAATTCTAAGACAAATTAGGAATCAGCATAAGCGGATATTCGTCCATATTTATGAGCCGAAGCAGGTGAAAAAGGCTTTTAGGCGGCTAAATTTCATTACTGTTCAGCTTCGGCAGGCGCGGATTATTTATTGGCATTCGCCCAAACACTCTTTCCGCGAATGCATATGATGATTGTGCCTACTCATTGAAAGGAGTGATCATATATGGGATTTTTTCCAACGCCGGGAAGCGGCCAATTCCCAGGGTTTCCGGGTGGACCAGGAGGACCAGGAGGACCGGGTGGACCAGGTGGACCAGGTGGATTTCCTGGGACTCCGGGACCTCCAGGAGCTGCACCGGGAGGCGTTCAAGCGCCGACGGCACCTCCACCGCAATTCGTACCGCAAATGTCGGCCACTGCATTTGCCATCGACCCCGGTGCGATCAGAGGCTGTTTGTTCCGCAACACATACATTTGGCTGAACAACGGCGAGCAATTCTGGTTCTTCCCGGTATTCGTCGGGCGTAATTCTGTTGCAGGGTTCAGATGGTTCGGTCTCTTCTGGGGGTACTTCGGTATTGATTTGAATCGGATTCGCTCGTTCACCTGCTTCTAAGGCAGACAGCGAAAGAGAACAGTCTGGGGGCTGTTCTCTTTGAGGGTCTTTTATGGATTTATATCCTGGTATTTGTCGATATACAGACTCCCGTCCAATTGGAGCTCTGCGTAAAATACTTGATCTAAAGAATAAATGTTGGCTTTCTTTAATTGTTGGTTGAGCCAGACAACGGAGACATCTATTTTATTAAGATTCTTTTCTACGATTTTACCATCAACGATAAGCTCAGTTGGGATATTGTGAATAGGTGCAACGTTTACTTTTATATCTTTTTTTGTTGCAGGCAGCAGTTCTTCTTTTATCAACACGCTAAGTTTACCGTCAGGTTCCAGAATTGCAAATTCGACTTCTTCGGGTGAAAAGACATCCTTATTCCGAAGTAACATGCTTAAATCGTCGATGTTGAGGTGCTGCTTAGCTAATGCCTCTTCCAGAATCTTGCCTTGTTTGACGAGAATCGTAGGTTGGCCGTCGAGAATCTCACGTGCTTTGACAGAGCGCAGTCCGATCAATGCAACGCTGAACGCCAAGAGCGACCATAAGACCAAGCTAGATATTCCTTGCAGCAGCGTGATTTGTCTGTTGACGATAATTTCCGCAGTGGTGGAGCCGAAGGTGATCCCTGTTAAATAATTGAAAAACGTTAGATGTCCGACTTGTTTTTTACCTAGAAGACGCGTCAAAACTAGTAGAGCAACGAAAGACGTTGCCGTACGAAATAGAATTTCTCCATATGTCATATGCTGAGCCCCTTCTTGCATAACAGATAGTCTTAAAGTGACCCCCATTTTCCTCGCTTATACTTGTTAAGTGAAAGGAATCGAATGAACATGAACGGCTGGACGAACGTTTAGATAGGACATGACGTTGTGTTTTTAGTTAGAAACTGACAAAAAAGTATCCTGGCTTTATAATTGTTTTATATATCCAAGTAGTGTCGCTGATCAGGAGGACGGAATGCAATTTCAACCAATGTATTATGACGGGAGATTTATTAAACCCCCTCCTCATTACCTTGGCATGGACAGTTGTGCTAACAGTAGTGTCTGTCATTTTGTATCAGCGGCGGTTGAAGGACGAGTAAGGGAGCTCTGAAGGGACTTTAGCCAGCCTTCGATGGGTCTTTGGTAGGGTCGAAACAAGCGGCCGACTGAGACTATATGACGATTATTCTCTAATTGAGGCTGTGATGTTGTCATGACGGGGCCTGCTGGGTAATAAAGATGATTAGAACTTTCAAATTTGGCTGAATTTGGATTGGGAGCCGAGGAAAGGGAGGGAAAGATCATGGCGGCACAGACAGTATCAGGCATCAGCTCTGTACAGACCATTGCGGCCTACGGCGGTACACAGAGTGATGTCAGTTCCCTGGAGAAACAGCGGAACCGGCTGATGATGGAACTGGATAAAGTGAATGCGGCACAAGGAAGTGAGATGCAGACTCCTTATCGCCGGGAGCAGCTGCAGCGGCAAATCCGGCTGCTGGAGTCCCAACTCGTACAGAAAAGCGGGAGTAGCGCCCCCGTAAATTTTGTACCGGCTTCTCCGCTTCAAGATCACCTCCCCCTCTCGCGGATTGAGTGGAAGGGAGGCCTCAAGGGCATCGGTCTGACCGATCCCCGGACGGCGACGGTGAACTCGGAGGGCCATTTCGACGCGTTAATTTAGGCAAGAGAGGGAAGGTGCGAAAAGCGTCCGGTGATGAACCGGCTTTTCGCACCTCTTTTTTAAATGCGCGGTGAACCGTATCTTAAGTAGCGGCAAGTTTCTCCTAGGTACCCAGCAAAACTGTGCATGAGATGTCGGATGGATGCCGACGATACTTGCTATATTGTTAGTGAAGGGAGGTCATTCGAATGGATTTGCTTGCAAATCTGAACGGGGCTCTACAATACATTGAAGAGAATCTTGCTGATAATATAGACCTGAAGGAAGCGGCTAGGTTGGCTTGTTGTTCCGAATATCATTTTTCTAGAATGTTCTCATTTCTTGCAGGCATCACGCTATCAGAATACATCCGTCGGAGACGCCTGACATCTGCGGCATTTGAGCTTCAAGCTGGAGAATTAAGAGTTATGGATGTGGCGGTGAAATATGGATATAGCTCAGCAGACGCATTTTCTAGAGCTTTCCAAGGCTTGCACGGTATTCCGCCCTCTTCGGTAAAGTTGCATGGCCCTTCATTAAAAGCCTATCCGCGCTTGACCTTTCAATTAACGATTCAAGGGGGAAGTGCAATGAACTATCGTATCATTGAAAAAGAGTCATTCTGTATCGTTGGCATTACGAGAAGGGTACCTATCCAATTTAATGGCGTAAATCCGGAAATCGCATCTATGTGGAAAAGCTTAACTAGCGATGACATCGACCAGCTCAAAAAGCTCTCAAATGTCGAACCTCAGGGACTGATTCAAGCATCGATGAATTTTTCTGAAGAGAGAATGGAAGAAAAGGGAGAACTTGACCATTATGTTGGCGTTGCTACAACCAAGGAATGCCCCGAAAAGTTAACGAAACTAGATGTTCCTGCAGCAACATGGGCTGTATTCGAAGCCGTTGGACCATTTCCCGATACATTGCAAAATGTCTGGGGACGCATCTATTCTGAATGGTTCCCTACCGCTAATTATGAGTTGGCAAGAGGCCCGGAGATTTTATGGAATGAGGGTAAGGATATATCTTCACCCACCTTCAGAAGTGAGATTTGGATACCGGTTTTGAAAAAATAATAAACGGTGATTACTATTGTACTTCTGATTTGTCAGGCCATCCCATAGAAGGATGGCCTTTTTTTGTTGTGGGGGATGGTTTGTAAACTTGAGATTGACCCTTATTTTTACATATGAGAGAATAATGGAAATTTGAAAATGAAAGGAAAATAATGTATGAGCAATCTTTTCCGATTCATTCCTATTAGTCAACTAGCAGATAAATTTCCGGAAGGATCTTGGTGGGCGAAGTTTTACCAGGATTTCAGTGACGAGCAGCTAGCCGCTTATTATGAAGGGGATTTGACGCTGCCTTCTCTTAATCTGGATTGGGAGCAGGCTTTCCCGCAACAAAAAGAGGTAATCATCATTTTTATCGATGGGAATTTTACAGTAGACAATCTCTATAATAAAGAAACAGATGGTGCTATAGGGCTTATGGTAACCGGTAATTTGAATGCGAAAAATATAGCTGTAGGCGGTCAGGAAATCTATGTTTCGGGCAATCTGATGGTTGAGGAAATATTGTGCGGCACCTACAATCATGGGGAAACAATTGTTATAGGTGATCTTAGCGCTGCGGTTTTAGTTCAGGATGACGAGTACAGCATCAAAGTAGACGGGCAGAAATCTATTGCATGCTTAGTAAATGTATGGGAGGGAGACGGCGTATTTCAGGAGCTTCCGGTGGACATTCATGAGGTGTTGATTGATGAAGTTTTTCTGGATATGGATGAGGAGGACATGGAATTTTCCTTTTGCACGCTGGTGAATGTTATTGTAGAAGGGCGTTCCGCATTGAAAAAAGTAAATGAAACCCTCACGAGAAAGAAACCTGTTCATTTATATTTTACCCATAACACAATCAATGAGGAAAATATATTGAAATTGACTCAGTGTATTTTAATGACGGATGACAAACCATCGTTTGATTTTCAGGAGCAAGGCGTATTTTTCAAAGTTCAACTGGAGCATATTGATGCAGACGGGGATGAGCGGGATCTCAGCGTTTATATGAAAGATAACCGGCATCACTATTATATTTGGCTGGAGCAAGATCATTCCATCGGTTTGTTGAGGAGAACTATAGATGAGGGGTCTGAGTGGGAGCACATTACAGAAGAGTCTCAGGAACAACTAGCGGAGATTAGCGATTGCTGGACTATGTTGCTGACCTGTATTAATATGGCTGAGCTTTATTTACGAAACATTGAGGTCCAATATGTGCAAGACATTTTGCAACACACTGTAATTCAGGAATTATATTCGGAAGAAGAGGAGGATGACGGGTTCTGGGACGGCTCAAAATATTACAGCTTCCGTAATGCGCATACGGACGAGGACGGAGACTACCTGCATGCTCGGATTGAAATCAAGACTCCAGATGAGGCGTATTATTTTTATACAGTGGATCATGGAACTTATGTTTCCCGGCATTATCAGCCGCCCAATCAATATGGCAAGCAGGACATGTCTTTTTTGGACCTTAGGCGCTGGGAGGCATCAGAGCAGTATTTTACAAGATTCAAGCAATTTATTGATCAGAAGATAGAGGCTGGTGTAAATAGTTAGGCTTGATGACGTTCTAAGAGGTGAGCTTTGTCGTCAAGGAGGTCACGCATCACGCATGGCAACTGATCTTCCACCGAGGAGACCAGCATGGCAGAAACAACAAAACAGGCGAGAGGGAAGCACCAATACTTCCTCCTCGCCTATTCGTGTTCATGCATTTTGTCTAGGGTTTATCCACTTTACTCCGGTGTTCCTTGCGTTACCCCATGGATTTACGTTAAGGTCGGGGAATCGACTGCCCCTAGCCCCGGATTATAGGTAAAGGAGTACTCGATGGTATCCCCGTGTTGCAGGTGATTTACAGGGTAGGTATAGTTACCGTTTCCTGCTGGGGTCATGGCTACGTTTAGCTGACCTATTTCGATTTTCAATACCTACATCCCATCTGGTAGAATAGGGAAAACCATATTTCTCTATATTCTAGTAATTTGATTATAAGCTTTGGGAGGTAGACCATGGACAAAGAACTAATCGCACAGCTGACACAGTGGCATGAAGATGATGAACACCAGAAGATTGTAGACACCTTGATGACGATTCCTCCAGCGGACAGAGATTACGAGGTAGTCAGCAGTCTGGCAAGAGCGTATAACAATTTGGGACGTTATGAAGAAGCGCTTGGACACTTCGCGATGATTGCGGAACAGGGGCAGAATGACCATCTGTGGCATTTTCGTGTGGGATATTCTTACTACTATTTGAATCGATATGAGGAAGCGGTGAGAGTGCTGAGTATTGCCCATGACCTCGATCCGGATGATGAGAATACGGCCATATTTCTAAAATTCAGCCAGCGCAAGCTACGCAAAGAACAGCACGCCGCAGCCAGACAGGCAATCAGAGAGCAACATAATGATTCGGGGACGACTGCAACTCCTTTTGAAGGGATGGACCTCTCCGAATTTTGGAAAGATAGCGATTATGCGCTAAAAGAATATGTTTCTGCCCCGCCTACGGATGATCTGATTGCTTCTGTAGAAGAAGAACTGGGTTACAAGCTTCCTGCCTCTTATATCAGTCTGATGAAGCAGCACAATGGGGGAGTTCCTTATAATACTTGTTTTCCGACGGAGGACGCGACCTCATGGGCTGAGGATCATATTGCGATTACGGGCATTATGGGCATCGGACGCGAGAAAAGCTATTCACTCTGTGGCGATCTCGGCAGCCCGTTCATGATTGAGGAGTGGGGGTATCCTGACATCGGCGTAGTAATTTGTGACTGCCCTTCGGCAGGCCATGATGTCGTGATGCTGGATTACCGGAACTGTGGGAGGGACGGCGAACCCGAGGTGATTCATGTGGATCAGGAAGACAATTATGAGATTACGTTCTTGGCCCAAGACTTCGAGACGTTTATACGCGGCCTACTGAGTGATGAGGAATACGACACCTCTGAAGAAGATAAAGAGGAGGATTTGCGCAAAGTAGCCGTAGGCCAATTCTCGCCTTTGCTTGCCAAGCTGTGCAGCCATGTGCCTGAGGTAGATCAGCTTGAGCAGAAGATCCGTAGAGTCTGTACCCGAATCGTAGAAGAGAAGGGACACTTTTCCTTTCATGCGGATGAGCTTTCTGCTCTGATGTACGATGTGCAGTTCTGGCTGTACACAAGCTCTTATCCAAATACGAGCCGTCAACAATATCTGGATGTATATGAGGAAATGATCGCTTTTGGCGGCGAGTTCGGTCAAGGCGGGTATGCTCCGGGCTGGATCAGCGATTGGCTGGATGGGCGGATACGGGAAGGGCTGATTGTTCAGAAAAACGGGGTGCTTTGCTTCACGAATCAAGCCCGCTCTGAGGTCATTGCACGGCTGGAAGCAGAATCCGCAGAAGAGGACGTTGCCCCTTTTATACTCGTGGATCAGCAAGGTGGAGGCATGTCTGTCATTCTAAATGTGGGTAGCTACCGATCGGAAGTGTTCGAGGCCCGGGCAGACGAAGGATTTGAAGGCAACGGGTACGATTGGGCTTCTTTGGCGGCTGTGTTTGTGAACGAATATATGCCTGAATGGGTAGATACGATTCATTTTGACCCGGAAGCGGATATGTTCTGTGCTTATTCGGAGAATAGCGAAGCTATTAAGCAGTTCGCGGTGCGGTTGAAGCAGGCCTGTGAAGATGAGACGTTGATCCTGGATCTCTTCTCCCGCGCGGAGCTCGATTGATCACAACAGTATTCAGGGGCTCGGTCACACAGAAGGTTGAGAGAATGCGTCAGGTAGGAATCCGTTTCAAGGTTTGTTTTCGATGGCACCAATATATGGATGATACGGTTTTTAGCTGACCGTCAGCATCTGCTGCAAGGACGAAGGCTATAAGTCTTGGCCGATTTGCAGCAGATGCTCTTTTTTAGAAAGTTACGGGCATAGATTTGAACATGTGAAGTGGATTATTTTTGATATAATATAGTTAAAATTTTAGTTATTGTATTCTATTGATAGGGAATAATGAGAGAAAAGGAGAGATGGAAATGACGTATATCGTTGATTTTAAAAATGTGTCTACGGTCGGAGTAGAGTCTTCACCTGTAGCAGAGGCGCTTGCTGGTTTACGTGCGAATGAAGCTCGTTACTTTATGAACAAGTACAAGCATGAATTTACAGTTGTCCCAGCTAACGAAAGCCAGGAAAACCTTGATTATGTGAGCCGAATTTTAAAAGAAGAACGTAATATTGAGTTTGCGGCAAAACCTTTAGAAACGTCGCGTTTTCAAGTGGAAAATATTAAATTCACTTATGTCTTTTATGAAGATGGACTCGAGGTTAATGTCATGTATACGGTTGATGATCCTAAGAAGCGAGCCGTTGGTTTTAAGCTTTCTGAGGGGATGGAGATACCAAAGGAGTTAGAAGAGAAGTTTAAATTTGCTAGGCAGAAGTCTAAACTAGCCGGTACAATCCGTGGCTCGTATTTTGTAATCAAAGGAGAGTATTAAAGGAGTAAGAATAATACAAGTCTCTATTCCGAGTGGCGGGATAGAGGCTTGTATTATTTGCTATCTGCATAAGCCAAGTATCTTAAAATGAGGGCGTAACCAAGGGATTCACGGTAACTGTAACCATCAGACTAAGTAATTTAAAGTCCATACTTTCTTTTAATTTATCTAATCCTGCGGAGATGATTTTATAGGATTATCTCCGCAAGGCGATATATCCCCTGCTCAATTGATGCTTCATCTACTTTTGCAAACCCCAATACCCATCCCTTTCTTTTGCTATCCAGACAATAGGGTCCAAGAGGGTAAACACGTATTCCATGTTGTAGGGCTAAATTTGTCACAGTTTCTTCGTCGTATGATTCCTCAGCCTCAAGTAACACATGCAATCCTGTTTCTACTCCACTGAGTGTAAAACGCTCCCCTAAACCACTAGCCATAATAGCTTTTGTCATGACCTCGTGTCTTCTTCGATATACATTTCTGACTCTTCTCATATGCCGCATAAAATGACCATTTTTAATGAAATGGGTTAGTGTTAGCTGATCCATAATCGGAAGATGACGGTAAGTCAGTTCCTGTACCTTCGCTAGTTGAGCAATTGCCTCGGATGAACCTATAATAGCCGAAATACGAATGCCAGGAGCAATCATTTTAGAGAAACTCATGAGATACAAAGTATTATTGGGTGCCTGACTAAACAACGTTGGCAGCGGCTCCCCACGATACCGGAATTCACTATCATAATCGTCTTCAATGATCCAAAACCGTTCTTGAACCGCTTTATGTAGTAATTGTTGCCGACGGGTCTCCGACATAACGACCCCTACTGCGCACTGGTGAGAAGGGGTGGCAAAGATCAGTTTGGATTGAGGGTGAATATGCTCCACCACTAGACCATACTCATCAACGGGAACAGGTACCACATTCATTCGTCGATATTTCATCGCCATCCAAGCAGCTGGGAAACCTGGATCTTCTACTGAAACTGTATCCCCATCAGCTAAAAGCGACTGTGCGATTAAGTCGATACTGTGTTGAGCTCCTGAGGTCAACAGAATCTGATTAGTTTGGATATGTATGCCCCGTTCAAGGGATAAATAACGCTGTATTTGCTCACGTAAAGGTGTGTAACCGTAGCAATTACCGTAAGCCCAGCTTGATAAATCCATTTCAGCAGATGCGTGGAGCAGCGATTGCCGCCAGTTCTTTTGGAATTGTTCATCCAAATAGGGTTCATGAGGACTGAAATCAATATCCACTTCTATCTGTTCTTTACCTCTGAACCAGTCATGTAAATGATCAACAGCTGAGTCTAACAAGGAGAGTGAAGGAGGTGTGGGACCCTCTGTTTCTATTTCCTTCGTTGACACATTGAATTGCTTCCATCTACTAACTCGCGTTCCTCCTCGGCGAGAGGTAACTGTATAACCTCGACTTAACAATTCCTCATAGACGATCTGTATAGTTGAGCGTGAGACACCTACGATGTGAGCAAGTTCGCGGGTAGGTATTAGTAATTCTCCTGGCGCCCAGACTCCGCTAGTAATATTATGAATTGCTTGATCAAGCAATTGCTGCCAGATCGGTCTCTTATCATTACGAATTACTTTCATCATCGTACACACCTCCAAATAGAAGCCCAATCATAATAATATTAATTATGGATTGCTTTAAACGGTGATTTTTGGATATTTTAATGCAATCCATTCATTGATATACTACCGTAACAACGCTGGTATTCGCAATTTGGTCGTTGCCGCACGCTAGAGTTAAAGGAGAGATATCGATATGAATTCGGTTCGTTACAAGAGCAGGGAATGCCTGGATCAAGAGAAGATTGAAGGGTTCCTTCAGCAAGCGAGATTGGGTTATCTTGGGTTGGCTGATGGCAAACTCCCCTATGTTGTGCCACTTAATTATGTATGGACAGAAGGGAAACTCTATTTTCACGGGGCTGGAGACGGAAGGCGGAATCAGGTGATGAGTGATAATTCAGAGGTGTGTTTTACGGTATGTGAGGAATATGGAACCATTACGGATCCGGTACCTGCGAAAACGGATACGGCTTATATGAGCGTAATGATATTCGGACAAGCAGAACCGATCACGGATTTGGATGAAGCCACTCATGTACTTCAGGAAATGATGAATAAGTATGTACCAGGTTACTATAATCGCCCCCTGTCCAAGCAGCATGTGGAGAAGTATAGATCAGCTGTATTCGGCGGTCCGGTTCAAGTTTATCGGGTAATTCCAAGCCATATGACGGCAAAAGAGAGTCCTATTGAAGCGGAAAAAATGTATAAAAAGGACATGGATACTGAGCGTCAAGTTTAACCACAAGATGTTCCCAACGAGTATCAATAGCTCAATAAACACGATAAGGCAGCCGATCAGTCAACGTGATCGACTGCCTTTATTCAGCTAACGGGCAGATTACTTAAACACTATTACAATAAAATTGTTCAAATGATGAAATAATCTGTTATTTAAAGCGCTATTATTTACCATTTGTTATTTACTTTGAAATAAGATATTATGAAGTTAACTTCACATGAAGTGAACTTCATATGAAACGAACTTCACTTCAGAAGAATAAGTTAGTTAGGAGAATTACATTTGAAAAAACTATTCATACAGCGACTTTTATTATCAATCTTGTTAATGGTATTGGGATTTATTCAATTATATCTCGATACATCGGAAGGATTTAATTATGGTTATGTCATGTTATTCATAGGTGGAATAATTTTGTTGATTTCAATAATTTCTTACCTTAAATCCCGCAATAACAAAATATTGGAACGGAACATGTCAAAGGAATATGATGAAAGAGATATTTTAATTGATGGAAAAGTTTCTCACTTTTCAATGCGTTTTTTGATGTATGTAATTATAATTATTATGTTTTTAACTAATTTTGTAGTAATTCCTACAAATACTGCATTATTAATTGTTTTAATATCTTTAATCATTAGTGAATTTTGTTCTAGAAAATATTATAATCATGTCCTTTAATCAAGGAGATATTTAATGAAAAATAGAGTGAAAGAATTACGATTAGAACAAGGAATAACTCAACAAGAGCTAGCTGATAAAGTAAGTGTATCTTCTAGAACAATCATCTCATTAGAAAAAGAAAAGTATAATCCATCTGTGCTACTTGCGTATAAAATAGCTTCAGTTTTTAATTTATCAATTGAAGAAACGTTTATTTTTGATGAAGATGACAAATAATATTTTTCGTAAATATGCGCATATGAAACAAATAATGGAGGAATATAATTGCTTAGTATATTATTTATTTTTGGGGTAGTTTTGATAGTTTGGGGTCTTTATCTTATGAGAAAAGAAGAGGGTTTATTTGGGGGAAATAGAAAAAGTAAAAACATATTCAATTTCATACTAATGGGACAAGCTTCAGGATTAGGACAATTTATAAGTGGGATTTTGTGTATTATAGTAGGGATTATCGCAATTATTATGAAGTAGTCATAAATATGAAGTTCGATTTTTTTAGTATGTGTTAGCGGCGGATCCTCCTTTAGAGATCCGCCGCTTATTCAGTTTAAAGGGGCTACTCATGATTTCAATAAATTCCTCAATTCCTATTTCTGTCCCGTCCCTTTTTCTTGAACGTGAGCAATGCTAATCTCCACAAAGTTCAGCACTTCGTCGGATACGGGATATAGTCCTGACTCTAATGTAGGGAGCTTCCTCACTTCCCAAAACTTCTCCATCAATTTCTCGTCTCCATTAAAGGTTTCGTGTGATAGCTTCATTAACTCGCAGGCAATGTTATAACCTTCATCAGATTCAGGTGGAACAGATTGCTGTATGCACCATTCAATCCGGCGCAGCAAAGAGGCATATTGCTGAGTGGTCTGGTCATTACTGTTGAGATTGGGGAGTGCATTCTGTAGAAATGCACTTTCGTCATCGTTGAAATAATCGATCCACTGTTTAGAAATGGGTTGTACGTTATGGACCAGATGAGAAACCCGATCCCAGGAGAGTGTACCTTCTAGATCAATCATATTGATCAAAGACGTAGTATTTGCAATACTGCCCTGAAGAGAAGTAAGCTGCTCCTGAAGATGATTATGATGTGCGATTAGAATATGACGAAAAGATAGCTTGTCCATTACATTTTGAATGTCTTCAAGCGGTAGTGATAGTGATTTAAGCAACGTTATCTTTTCGAGAGTGAATAAATCTTCCTCTGAATAATAACGGCGGCCGTTATCTTCCTTATAACTCGGTGTAAGAAGACCAATTTGATCATAATAACGTAGGGTTCGAACGGAAATGTTCCGCTGTTTGGATACTTGTCCTGTTGTCCATCTATTCATGATTCTTCTTTCCTCCCGAAAATAATGCTTGCAGGTGACGTAACGTCACCTAATATCATTAAATTATATCACAGAGGATTGAGGGATTAAGGATGACCAGTACGGAAATGTGGAAGAAGATGGATCAGTGGACATGGCGTGAGTTTATTGCTTTACTTGCGCTTGAATTTGTATTCGTTATATTCGTTATCAAGTATGCGGTACAGTCAATGTATGAGCAATGGTTGGGGAATACTCTTTACTCAGGGACTCTTACAGGGCTTACCATCGCGATTGTACTTTTGTTAGGATTATATTTCATTGCTTTACGACCGAAGAAAATGTCCTGGACAGAGGTAGGAGTAAAGGGGTTTCCGGCGAAAGATTGGTGGAGGATTGCCCTGTGGACACTCATTCTCATCGTATTTAGTGTGGCCACTCTCTATCTCACGAGTTTTCTTGGGAATACGGTGGACAACAGCAAAACAGAGAGTCTGAAGCAAAATGTCACTCTATTTACTATAATTATTGGTATCGTGTCGGCAGGGATCGTGTCACCCTTTTATGAAGAGATATTTTACCGTGGATTTATATATCGTTGGCTACGGGCTCGTGTTAGTATGAGATGGGCGATTGTGATTAGTTCGCTAATCTTTACTTTTGCACATTTTCCCACTATGAATGCCATGCCCGTGAATTTTATTAGTGGAGTTGTGCTTGCATGGACCTATGAACGTACGGGATCGGTCGTGCCTGGTATGATTGTTCACGGTGTGTTTAATACGATTGCCGTATTGTTAACAGCGATGAGTTAGAATGATGATTATATTATGTATACACGATGAGCGCTGATGACAGGACACGATAGTTGAGTAATTATAAATAACTTAAGGATATGCCGGTTTCGCTAGAAATTTCATCAAAAAAAAGCCTTTTGGAATAAAATCCAAAGGCTTTTTGTATGCTTATTTTTTTCAAGACCTTATTCAACATCATAATTGATCAGAAAGAAAAAGTCTATACTTTGGGCTGGATTTTATTTACTATTGTGAAGCCGGCAAAACTTAATCAATGGAGTGTTGTTAATGGACGTTACCTATCATCTCGATCAGGCCGACTTACAGGATTATATTGGACGGATTTTTGGCACCAGTTATTTAGTTACTCGTGTTTCACGAATGCATGGTGGCGCACAAAAGGTGGTCTACAAGATTGAGTGCAGTAATGGATTTTCCTGCGTTTTGTATGTGTGGGATCTTTCCATGAATTATTTTGAAGAAGAAAAAGCGAATGAAGATATAAATGAACAGTCCTATGGAAGTGATTTGTTTGAATTAAACAATAAGTATTTAACACAACATGGAATTCAGACCCCAGCACTTTATGATCTGAATAAGGAAAGAGACCGTTACCCATTTGATTATGCGCTTGTTGAATATATAGATGGACGTAAGGCAGAAACCTTTTTCCAACATTCCGAATTAGCTGTTCAAGATAAAGTGTTTCAGCAGTTGGGGGATATGCTTACTACAATGCATACCACCGAAAGGCAGATTTTTGGGAAAGCCAATTCTAACGAGATCAGTACAGAACAATGTCATTCATTACAAATGAAAAATGCGAAAGTACAGCTAGCTTACGCCTCTCAGCATATGGAGAAGATCGGGTCTAATCAAAGTAAACTGCTCGATAAGTTGTATGAGCTTGAATCAAGAATTAAGCCTAGAAAGCAGTATGGATTTATTCATGGGGAACTGGGTCCTGACCATGTATTGGTTAATGATAAGCTGGAGCCCTTTCTGATCGATATCGAAGGAGCAGCGTTCTTTGATATTGAGCATGAGCATAGTTTTATGGAGATGCGATTTGGAGATTTCTATCGGTATCTTAAGAACGATAAGCTTGATCCGGATAGGCTGTTATTTTATCAATTGCATCACCATATATCATTAACTTCAGCGGGTTTAAAGCTACAGCATAGAGGATTTCCCGATCAACAATTCGCAAAAGGTCTAGCTGAATATCAATCTGAACGTGCGCTTAGGTTTATCGAAAAATGAAGCAAGAAGCGGCGCGTCATCTCTTGTCAAATATCGTGGGGAGCTGAATATTCGAGTTAATACACGGACGTTTCAACGAAGCGAAGGGGGAGTCAACCTAACCTAGGGAGACTCCCTCTCTCTTGTGCGTTCTAGGGACAAGCCTGACGGTAGTCAAGAGGTGTATACGAAAGTAAAGACTAGTATATAGATGGGGGTCCTTTCCTTTCCTATACTAGAACTAGGAAGAGAAGCAGCATGAAGTAGATGCACGACCTATTTTGAGACAATGTGGAGGGGTAATATGAAGAAAAAAAGTAGAATACTTCTGATCGTTGCATTGATCCTAAGTTTAACTATCACGGCATGCGGCAAAACCACAAATGAAGGGGAGAAGCAGCCTGAGAAGCAGCCTGAGACATCTGTGGAACAAAAAAATGAAGTGATTGAAGTTTCAACAGTTTCGGCAAGCGATCAGTATCTCAAATTCGATGAGGGCGAAAGCTTTGAGAAGAACTCGGTCTATGATGCGTATGAGAAAGATATCGGTGTGAAGCTTACGAATAAATGGGTGTCCGCCGATGACGTTCAATTCAAGGAAAAAGTGAAGATGTCCATCGCCTCCAATGACCTTCCGGACTTCATGAAGGTTAATGCTACACAGCTGAAAGAGCTGACCGAAGCGGATATGATTATGGATATCACGGACGTATATGACAAGAATGCTACGGATGAGACGAAGAAATTCTTGTCGATGGATGGCGGAATGCAACTGAAGACCGCCACTTTCGACGGTAAACTCATGGGGATTCCAAGTTCTTATAATCCGTACCAGTATCAGTTCCTCTATGTACGCACGGACTGGCTGAAGAAATTGAACCTGCCGGAACCGAAGACGATGGCAGATCTCTTGACGATCTCCGAAGCGTTCAAAACAAAAGATCCAGGCGGCACTGGGAAACCGTATGGAATTGTAATTAGCAAAGATCCATTTAACAACCAGTCCACAGCTGTTACAGGACTAATAGCATTCTTGAATAGTTACCATGCTTATGAAAATCTTTGGATGGAAGACGGAAATGGCAATTTGGTCAACAGTGACATTCAGCCTCAAGTGAAAGACGCACTTAAGGCGCTGCAGGAGATGTTCAAGAAAGGATTAATTGATCCTGAGTTCGTCGTTAAAGATGTGGAGAAAGCAGCAGAGCTCCTCTATAACAACAACGCAGGTATCGTATACGGCCAGTCTTGGGTACCGGCTCAGCTCGCAAAAGGCGCAGTAAAGGATGGTAAAGTCGTACAAGAGTGGGGCGTATTCCCGATTCCATCGGTGGATAGCGAACCTGCACTATCGCAGATAGGTTTGGGTGTTGACGAATATTATGTTATCTCCAAGCAAGCGAAGCATCCGGAAGGCGTTATTAAATTGCTGAACCATTGGATTGTCGTGGATAATCATCCGACGCCAGAACAGAAAGTGTATGAGTATGGTAAAGACCTGAAGGAGAAAGGCAACAACTACTGGCTTCTAAGCCCGCTTCGTGTTGGTAAACAAAAGGATAATAACGGTGAAATATTGCCAAAAGCGATCGAGAACAAAGACGAGAGCATTTTGGAGACGAAAGATCAAAAAACTCGTTACGAGCGTGCCATGAAGTATGTTGACGGTACCGATATCAACATGTGGTGGGAATATCTGATCTCAGGTCCAAAAGGTGCATATTCACTTGTTCCTGAAATTCAGAACAATAAACAGTACCTACAAAACAAGTTCTACGGCGCACCGACTCCAACCATGGCAGATCGACAAGAAATCCTGAAGAAGAAGCGGGATGAAGTATACTTCAAGATTATGATGAATCAAGTATCCGTGGATGAATTCGATAAATTCGTGGAAGAGTGGAAAAAGCTTGGCGGCGACGAAATGACCAAAGAAGTCAATGAATGGTACGCGACTCACAAACAATGATAGCAGGAGAATCGAGGGGTTGGACACAAACGACCTCTCTTTTCTTTAACCTAGTTCTTCATTTTTAGTCCTATAGCGAGGTGGATGGCATGAATGTATTAACGCGTATGTGGAAGAGGGAGTGGCCGCTTCACTTGATGTTGGTTCCTGGGATCGTATTGGTCCTCATCTTCAGTTATATCCCGATGGCCGGCATTACGATGGCCTTTCAGAAATACGTACCGAATAAAGGGTTGTTCGGCTCACCATTTATTGGTCTTAAAAACCTTCAGTTACTGATGGATTACCCCGATATCGGCCGGATATTCTTCAATACAGTATACATTGCGGTGATGAAAATTGTAGCAGGCATGGTCGTTCCGGTCACCATAGCGATACTGCTGAATGAGCTGCGGAAAGAATGGGTCAAACGGACCTTCCAGACGCTCGTGTACTTGCCGCATTTTCTATCATGGGTCTTGTTAAGCGGTATTCTAATCGATGTATTGTCTCCATCTTCCGGTATTCTCAATCAAGTGCTTGGCTTGTTTGGTATCGACCCTGTTTTTTTCCTGGGAGACAATAAGTGGTTCCCTTATGTCATGGTCATATCGGATGTATGGAAAGAGTTTGGATTTGGTACGATTGTCTATCTGGCTGCGCTTACCGGTATTAATCCGTCACTGTACGAGGCAGCGGAGATCGACGGTGCAGGACGCTTTAAGCAGACGTTACATGTGACGCTACCCGGGATGCTTCCTATTATCGTTCTCATGTTTACGCTTAGTATCGGGAATGTACTGAATGCCGGATTTGATCAAATCTTTAACCTATACAGTCCTCCGGTCTATGAGAGCGCGGATATTATCGATACCTTCGTATATCGTATGGGGATTGAGCAAGCACAGTTCGGTTTCGCTACGGCCGTAGGACTGCTGAAATCAGTCATCTCTTTCATATTCGTATCTATGTCCTATATCTTAGCCTATCGTGTAGCGAATTACCGCATTTTCTAATGCAAGCGCGGTAATTCAGAAGGGAGACAGATCGTGCGTACTAACAGGTCATTCGGAAGAAAATTGTTTTTGATATGTAATTTCATTTTTCTGGCATCCGTATCTTTGTTATGCCTCATGCCTATTATTCATATTTTGGCGCTCTCGTTCAGCTCCGGGCAGGCAGCATCCGCCGGAAAAGTCATCCTGTGGCCAGTTGAATTCACAACGGCTGCTTATGCTAACGTATTTGGAAAACCTGAATATTTACGCGCATTCTGGGTATCGATTCAGCGGGTCCTTATGGGAACGACAATCAGCATGTTCCTGACGATTATCACGGCCTATCCATTATCCAAAGATTCTCGCCAATTTCGGCTGCGGACCTTCTATTCATGGTTTTTCGTATTCACGATTTTATTCAGTGGCGGGCTTATTCCAAACTATTTAACCGTGAAGAACCTTGGGATGCTCGATACAATCTGGGCTTTGGTGCTGCCAGGAGCGGTCACGGTGTTCAACGTTATTCTGCTGCTGAATTTCTACCGCAGTCTGCCCAAAGAACTTGAGGAATCTTCGCTGCTCGATGGGGCGGGTCAATTTACTACCTTATGGAAAATATATGTGCCGCTATCGTTGCCGGCATTGGCAACGACAGGTCTTTTCACCATGGTGGGGCATTGGAATAGCTGGTTTGATGGTATGATTTACATGAATCATCCCGAGAATTATCCGCTGCAGACTTTCCTGCAGACGATCATTATCAAAATGGATTTCCGCTTTATTAAACCTGAGAGGGCAGAATTAATGATCAAATTGTCCGATCGTACGAGCAGAGCAGCTCAAATATTCGTAGCAGCATTTCCGATTCTAATCGTGTATCCGTTCTTGCAGCGGTTCTTCATTAAAGGAATTGTGATGGGGAGTGTCAAAGAATAAAAGAGGGCACTCAAACTAAGACATTGCATTGCAGGAGAACAAACGATGAAAATCCGATTCTTGATTAAAGATTCCTCTATATTCCAGAAAATAATGGCTGCCTTTCTGGCAGCCTTGTTTCCGCTCATGGCGATTACCTGGTTGATTAATGAGAAGGGGTCGGACAATATTCGGAGTGAAATTTCCGAGTCTATTCTAAATACGACTCGCTTCTATCTGGATTCACTCGACAAGGAAGCAGACCGGATCAGCCGTTATTTGCCGAACTATGTGATGGACAAAGACTTGATGGAAATTGCAACTACAGGCAATTACATGAGTTATTACGATCGTGCGCAAAAAATATTAGATATCCAAAGACGACTTGAATTGATGAAGAACTCAAGTCCATTTATTCAAGAAGCAAGGGCGTATATCCCTCTTATCGACCGAACGATTCTTAGCAATAAATTTGAAACTTCGATGAATAAGCAGGAATATGCTTCTATGCAGCAAAACAAGAGATTATACGAAGAACCTTTCATTTACTGGAACGATCGATTATTTATTTCCATGCAATACCCCATTAATACCGTTAAAAATCCGATTTATATCGTAGCGGTTGAATTATCGACTACCAAAATCAGAGAAACGTTATCTCAAATCGGCAGCTCGCGTGGTGGACAGAGCGTATTGCTCAATCTGGAACGGGGTTGGGAGATCGAGAGTGACATGGATCCGGAACTGCTGGAACAAATGAAATCCTTCGCAGCGGATAAGCGGGAATTGCAAAAAGACGAAGGATACGAAACGATTATGTATAATGGTAAGCGGTTTCTTACGGTATATAAATACTCCAGTCTCTGGAATTCCTATTCGATTATGTGCATTCCCGAAGAAACGATTTTGGGTTCTCTTGAGATCTATCGAACATTGTTCTGGTGGGCTTGCGCGCTAGCTGTGGGTATTGTCGTTTTCTTCTCCTACTTTCTATTACGATTTATCTATCGACCATTAATGAAACTTGTGCATTCCTTTCGGCGCGTTCAGCAGAATAGGCTGGAACCGATCGTGATCGATCGTGGAGCCGATGAGTTCGGGTATTTGTACCAAGCTTTTAATAATACGATCCGATCCTTGAAAACACTAATCGAGGAAAATTACGAGCAGCAAATCAGGAACCAGCGTTCCGAACTGAAACGATTGCAATCGCAAATTAATCCTCATTTTTTATATAATTGTTTTTTTGTATTGTGCCGGTTAATTAAATCCGAGAATCAGAAGGAAAAGGCTTATCAATTCTGCCTGTACATCGGACAATATTTTCAGTTCATTACTCGCGATGACGAGGATGATATTCCGCTGGGGCTGGAGGTCAATCATTCTCGCACGTATGTAGACATGCAAACCATATGTTACGGAGACCGTATTCAAGTCAAGTTCGAAGGTGATGTTCCCGATCTCTTCGTGCCGAGGCTGATTCTGCAGCCGATCATCGAAAATGCTTATAAGCATGCCTTGGGCAATATGATTCAGCAGGGTGAGCTATGGGTTCATTGTGAGCGGGTGGGTGATGTATTCTCCATCTATGTCGAAGATAATGGCCGAAGCATCTCGGATGCGGAGATCGAACAGCTTCAGAAGCGACTGCGTCAATCCACCACTCGGATGGAGGAAACAACCGGAATCATAAATGTGCATCGCAGAATACAGCTGCGGTACGGTGAGGAATATGGCATTACAGTGTCACGTTCTGCTCTTGGTGGACTTCAAGTAAGAATCAATCTGAGCGCGAACTAGAGGAGGAATCAGCATGTACCGACTGCTAATCGTCGATGACCTTCCCATTATTGTCGATGGTCTTCTGGAGCTATTCAATGAGACCGATCATTTACAACTCGAGGTTATGAAGGCATATTCAGGTGAAGAAGCACTGGAGGTACTGTCTCATCATCGTATTGATATCGTGATTTCCGACATTAAGATGCCTGGACTGGAAGGGATTGAGCTGCTTCGGGAAATCAAATCCCAGTGGCCGGCCTGCAAAGTTATTTTCTTAACAGGATACAATGATTTTCATTATGCAAGGAGCGCAATTACGTACGGTGGGTTCGATTATATTCTGAAGGTCGAAAGTGATGAGAAAATTATTCAGTCCGTAGAACGGGCGATTGAGAAAATTGAAGAAGAAAATAACCAAGAACAGATGATTGCTAGAGCGCAATCCAAAATGAGACTGGCATTGCCCTCCCTGCAAAAAGAGTATGTGTGGGAGCTCTTTCAAGGCAAGCATGTATCGGATAGCCAATTAAAGCAGGCGTTCAAAGAAATCGATATCCCGCTTGATGCGACATTGCCGGTTTACTTGCTCATAGGCAGGGTAGACGCATGGAAAGAAATGTTCACGACGCCGGATAAAGCGTTATTGACTTACGCCGTACAGAACATTTGCGATGAGTATTTGTCCACGCAGGTCAGATGCTATTCCGTTGTATTCGAGTTATCCAAAATCGTCTGGATGATTCAACCGAAAATCCCGGATGGATCGTCTATCGAATACGGGGATCAGGATTGGATCAGAGCTCATCGGTATACGAGCGGTATTCTGGAGAATGTGCAGGGAAATTGCAAGAGATTGCTGAGTTTATCGGTTTCTTTCCTTCTTGGAAGTGAAGCAACGACATGGGATAACATATCTGATCGGTTTCACTCGATCAAATACGGCCTGGTACAAGGACATGGATTATTTAATGAAGTCATATTGACCGATAAAGACATTCAACGAGAAGTGAACGGTGATCTGAGTGGGAACTACCACGATGCCTTCTATCACGCCCGTGTTCAATTGCTGATGTCTTGTCTCGAGAATAATCATCGGGAGCAATTTAACAAGCTGTATGCCGAACTAACGTCCATTTGGAATGATGAGGAGTCGCCGAATGAGCGGAAGATCGAACTGTATCATTCGCTTTCAGCTATTTTTCTGTTCTATATCCATAAGAATCGAGAAATTCGGGATTACATCAATACGCTGATGGATCTGGATAAGTTATATCGCTATGGAGATTCCGCATCATGGTCGGAGCTGATTCAATACTTCTCGCAAATGGCGGATTGCTTCTTCGAATGGAATGCGCTGCGGGGTACGCAATTGCCAACAGAGGTCGTGAATAAAGTACATCGATATATTGAAGAACATATTTCCACTGATATCTCCTTAAATGCGCTGGCCGATTACGTGAGCTTGAATCCATCTTATTTGTCCCGACTTTATAAGCAAATCACTGGAATGGGGTTATCTAAATATGTGAACGACTATCGTAACCTGATCGCCAAAGATATGCTGCTCAACACATCGATGAAAGTGAATGAAATTGCTGCTGCCCTGGGGTACAACTCAGCGCTTGCGTTTATTCGCTTCTTTAAGAAGCAGAACGAAACGACGCCGCAAGATTTCCGTATGGCAAGGATCCATATACAGAATCAAGGTCAATAAATGTATATGAAATGTCAGTAACGATCTCTTTTACCTCCGTTCCTACCGCCTTACAATGGAAGTACACTAGGTGCGCAAGAGGAGGAGTAGTCTTGAGAACATTAACAGCTGTATTACTTGGCGCTGGCAGTCGAGGAAGATATATTTATGGGCCCTACGCGGAGAAGTTCCCGAATGAATTAAAGATTGTTGCCGTAGCTGAGCCGGATGATGAACGTAGAAATCGATTTGCAGAGATTCATAGAATTGCCCCAGAACATGTCTACGATTCTTGGGAGAAAGTATTCGATCAGGGTCAAATTGCGGACGTGATGATAATTGCTACGCTCGATCGGATGCATTATATACCAGCGATGAAAGCGATGGAGCTAGGCTATCATGTCATGCTAGAGAAGCCGATGTCTCCTTCCATGGAAGAATGCATCGAATTGGAGCAAGCTTCGCTTCGGTATAAGCGATTGCTCGTCGTAACCCATGTCCTGCGATATTCCCCGTTCTGGTCTGGGATCAAAAAATGCATCGAAGACGGTGAACTCGGAACGATAGGTACGATTCAATTAACCGAAAATGTGGGCTACATGCATATGACACACAGTTATGTCCGCGGGAATTGGCGCAATTCGGAGGAGACGAGTCCCATGATCCTGGCCAAATCATGCCATGATCTGGATCTCATCTCATGGCTTATGAATCAACCGTGTACAAGCGTGAGCTCGTACGGATCATTACTGCATTTCAGGGCGGAGAACGCTCCGGAAGGCTCCGCGGATCGCTGTATCAACGGCTGTGAGGTTGAGAAGGAATGCGCCTTCTCGGCGATGAAAATATATATTCAGCCCCCGGAACACCCTTGGGCACGCTATATGACGAATGATTTGTCGCAAGAGGGGATCTTGAAGGCGCTGAAGGAAGGACCGTGGGGTCGCTGCGTGTATCGCTGCGATAATAATGTCGTGGATCACCAGGTAGTCAACATGGAGTTCGAGAACGGAGCGAATGCATCGTTCATCATGTCAGGGCTGACACAGAGCGGCACGCGTCGGGTTCAAATTATGGGAACACAAGGTGAGATCATCGGGGATATGGACAAAGGATCTTTCACGCTGTACCGCTATGTATCGGGCGAGAAGGTTGAGATTGGCTGCAATGTGGAAGGCGATGGCCATGGAGGCGGCGATGACCGTATGGTAAGCTCATTCCTGCGGAATGTGCGTCAATTCGACAGCAATCCATCGCAAGGTTTGACCTCGGCGACGGCATCCCTGCAGAGTCATTTGATCGCATTCGCGTCGGAACATTCGAGATTGAACGCAGGTCAGGCTGTCAAGCTTTCGGACTTGCAGAAGAAAGGAGAAATGTCTGTATAAGATTAAATGGTACTAGGAAGCCTCTTTCGAAGTGATGGGATGCCGTCATGGAGAGGGAGGTTTTTTGGTATGTATTTGATTCAAGAAATCGAGTCAATATGGAAAAGGTTTTTCGTTACATAATTTCAAGGCATAATAAAAGACCGCTCTACTGGAATGACTTCCGGATCTGCGGCCTTAGGACAAGATTCTATTATAGGGTCAATCTGTATCTAAAGGTGGTGAGATTAATGGAATTTAACAGTCTTGATACGAGCTTCTTCTTCATAGGTGAGTGGTTTTGGGGATCTTGGAGTGTGCAAGTGGCGTTGCACAGAATATTCCATTTTTTGATAATCCTCATTACCTGAATTCATCGTTGGATTCCAATTTTCCGTTACCCAATTTTTAAGTTCTTTAAGACCTGCTAGCATTTCCTCCAGCCTCCTTTGGCGAAGAAACAATATATTTTGTATTGTTCTGGTTACGCTTTCATTATATCATAGAAATTAGTTTTTTAAAGCTGTGTCCACGTGAAAAACACAGTTTTTAAGTGAACATTGTGTGTTAATTAGGGTTTGTGCTTCCTATGGAGAAAAGTGTCTCCTTGTAGGAGACACTTATATTAAATTTAAAAGGATAATCTATTGCCCTTGAGAGTTGCAAAGGATTTCTAGTAATTACCAATCTGTCAGATGACTTTAAGGTCGTAGATAGTGTTACTCTGATTATAACTAGAGCTGCATATATCGTCCGATATTCTATTTTTAATTGGAAATTATAAGGTCTTATTTTATGGGCGTTCACTTAAATGAAACTATTTTTCTAGTATGACCGTTCTTCTGGTGGAAATAAATTTTATTTTTAAAAAAATAGAGAAAATAATTTACAGAACCTAATTTAAGTGATATCTTGAATATGTAGAAAAGAAACCGTTCACATCTTAAGGGGGATTATCAATGACACTCAACAAGTTCCACGGAATTATACCTGCCTTCTATGCTTGCTATGACGATCAAGGAAATATTTCTGAATCCCGGACACATGCCTTATGTGATTACTTATTTGAAAAAGGAGTTCAAGGTGTTTATGTGGGAGGCAGTTCTGGAGAATGTATTTACCAGAGTCTGGACGAACGCAAAGCGGTACTTAGCTATGTAGCTAGTAACCTGAAAGGTAAAATGACACTGATTGCTCATGTAGGAGCCCCTTCCACTAGAGATAGTATCGAATTAGCAAAACATGCGGCGAGCTTAGGATATGATGCACTATCCGCAATCCCACCTATATATTTCAAATTACCTGATAGTGCAGTAACTAAATACTGGAGCGAGATTATGGAGGCAACTCCTCTACCGTTCATTATCTACAACATTCCTCAGACTACGGGATATACACTAACTCCAGCTTTATTCGAGAAACTGCTTACTAATAAAAGAGTTATCGGCGTTAAGAATTCTTCTATGCCACCTATGGATATTGAACGCTTCAAAAGAGTGGGTGGAAAAGATGTAGTGGTCTTTAATGGACCGGATGAACAGTATGTTGCGGGAAGAATCATGGGAGCCGATGCTGGCATTGGTGGTACTTATGCAGTTATGCCGGAGCTGTTCTTGCAAGCTAATGCATTTGTACTTGCCGGCAAGTTTGAGGAAGCAGGACAACTTCAAAGTGAGATCAACGATATCATCATCGCGCTTTGTTCCCTCAAGGGTTCTATGTATGCGGAAATTAAAGAGGTTCTGAGATTAAGAGGCGTAAACATTGGTAGTGTAAGAGCACCGCTTGAAGGGGTAGCCGCTGAAGATGCTGGTCCAATCGCAGACATTATGAAATTGATTGATCAAGCGATCGAAAAATATTGTGGTTAATGCAATGAAGAGAACCATCGTATGCTTTGGTGATTCCAATACTTGGGGCTACGACGCAGAGACGGACCAAAGGTTTAATGATGAAATACGTTGGACCGGACTTCTACAATCAGAAGTGTGCAACACTTACCGAGTCATAGAGGAAGGGCTTCCTGGTAGAACTAGTGTTAGTGACGATCCGCTATTTGAAGGGTTAGCCGGAATAGCTTATCTCTATCCATGCCTCATGTCACATGCACCACTTGATTTGGTGGTGATCATGCTTGGGACAAATGATACGAAAGAAAGATTTGCACTAACTTCTTATAACATCGCACAAGGTATTGTTAGACTCGCTCATAAAGCTAGAGGGAGCGGGGCAGGTCCAGCCGGGAAAGCTCCAGAAGTGCTTGTGATCGCTCCTCCCCCCATTGGGGCAGAGTATTTGAATACTCCTATTGGTAAGCCAATGGGAAGTAATTGTAGCGAGAAATCTTTGGAGCTCTCTCAGCATCTTGCAGCTTTGCTTTCGGGGACAGATATCCACTTTATTGATTCCAGAGAATATGTATCGATGAATGAAATAGATTACATGCATCTTGATATACAAGGACATCGGAACATGGCTGATTTAGTGAAATATCATGTCAAACGGATACTAGAATAGGGGAGGATTTAAAATGAAGAAGAAACGTTTACTTTCGACAATGGTTGCATTAATGGTAATTATTTCACTGATTTCAGGATGCTCTGGTAACAACGCAGCAAGCTCTAATACATCCGATAATACTGCTAAATCTGGCAAGGAAAAAGTGGCGATTAAAGTATGGCTGACCCCTCAGTGGAAGGGTGTTGTGGATGCAACGGAACAAGGTGCTGACTATGATAGCTTCCTTAAGGCTGCTGCTGAGAAATTCAAGGCACAATATGATAAATATGATGCTGACATTCAGGTCGAAGTCATTGCCGGAGATCAGCGAGACCAACTCCTCAATGTTAACTTGAGCGGAGGAACGCCACCAAATGTCTTCTTTGAAAGCGTATTCCCAATGGGCGATTATGTTCACCGTGGAGCTTTGGAGCCTTTGACTGACATCATCGATGAGGACGCAAAAAGTGATATCGCACAAAATTACTGGGATGCAGTAACGTTCGGAAAAGATGTGTACTTCTACCCATTCCAACACAATCCAGGCACTTTGGTCTACAACGCAGACATGTTTAAAGCGGCTGGTTTAGAAAAGTTCGTCGGTGGAGAGTCCGAAATTAAGACTTGGAACTTGGATGAATATCAACAAATCTTGGATGGTCTGAAAAATAATCTTCCGAAGGACAAATATTCTAATGCCTATCCAATGGCACTGTACGCTGTGAATAATCAAGGAGATACGTGGAACCTTGCATACTTAAGAATGTTCGGCAACAAGTTCTTCGATGATCAAGGGAATATTGTTCTGAATGATGCGAATGGAGTTAAAGCTGCTACATGGTTGAAAAAATTATATGACGGTGGATATACAAATCCAGGTGCTGAATCTGTATCCTCCAATGATGCCAATGCCATGTTCCAGAATCAGCAGCTAGCGATCAGTTTCACCAATCCAATCTTGTTCAATGGAACAAAAGCAAATATGGAATCCGGCACGTCTCCAAAGTTTGATATGCGTCTTGCTAATATTCCGTCCGAAAGCGGAGATCCTCTATCCTTTACTTATGTAGTGGGTGCTAGTGTATTCAAGTCTAAAGATGCGAAGAAGACTGAAGTAGCTAAAGATTTCGTGAAGTTCTTTTCAAGTGATCCTGAATTAGTTAAATCCTCTAAGAATGGTATTCCTGTGAGAAGCTCCGTGGCTGAAGAACTTAAGTCGGAGAATCCTCTCTTTGCTGCTTATGATGCCAACTCAAAATATTTGTTTAACTTCACGGGCAACGTTCCAGGATATAGCCAATTAAGAGAAGTTTTGTACCCTGATCTACAGGCGCTTTACATGGGAGCAAAGACACCAGAACAGTTTGTACAAGATTATCAGACCAATGGTAATAAAGTGATTGATACGAATAAAGCTAGCTCTGTCATTTTCCAATAATCTAAGAACAGGTAAACAATAAACGATTAACAGCCTTTAGAGTCTGAAGAGGCTCGAAGGGCTGCTAATTAGAAAGGTAAACGATATGAAACTACGTAGTAATTACCTAAAAGAGAATATTACAGGTTATCTGTTTATTTTACCTCAGATGATAGTATTCTTAGCCTTTCTTGTCTATCCGATCTTAGAAGGGATGCGCCTGAGTTTATACCAAATTAATTATGATAGTGAGAAGTTTGTGGGTCTGGCTAATTACACCACATTGTTTAATGATCCGGTATTCTTCAAGGCGATCTTCAATACGATTATATTCGTAGTCTTTATCGTCCTACTTACAGTGGGCTTTGCATTATTTGTAGCCTCGGCTGTATTTGATAAGAACGCTAAGTACGTTTCCTTTATAAGAGGGAGCTATTATATCCCGGTCATGGTATCCATGGTTGTAATGAGTATGGTGTGGAGTTTCCTGCTGAATCCTGCTAATGGACTTATTTCTTTTATATATAAAGATATGGGTCTTGGGACGATCAATCTTCTAGGAAATCCAAAGACAGTTTTGCCAGTGGTGATCTTTGTGACCTTCGCGACTAACGTGGGCCAAGCCATTATTCTGTATATTGCTTCGATGATTGGTGTATCTAAAGAGCTTTTTGAAGCAGCAGAAATCGACGGTGCAAGCAGATGGCAAGTAATTTCGAAGATCCTCATTCCTTCTGTAGGACCAACAACGACCTATATTACGATTATCAATATTATTGCTGTTCTAAAAATATTTGTAGTCATCCAGTTATTAACCGGCGGTGGACCGAACAACTCATCGGTAACCTTGATGTACTACCTCTATAATAATGCCTTTAAGTACAACCAACTCGGCGTAGCTTCTGCGGTAGGCGTTATCATGTTCGTGATTACATTGTTATTATCTGTGCCTCAGCTACGAAGCATGATTAAGGTGAAGTGAGGGGGAATACAACATGTCGAAAATAAGAAATAAGAAGAAGAGAGAGAAGTTTGATGTGATATCGAATGTGATCATTGTCCTCTTCGCGCTCCTTAATCTTTTTCCATTGTATTGGTTATTCACTAGTTCTCTTAAGAACAGTTCAGATGTTGTGAAGATGCCTCCAGACTGGTGGCCTAAATCGATCACATTCTCCAACTATGTGGATGTGTTTCAGAACCAACCGGCTTTGAGATGGACGTTTAATAGTATTTATGTCTCAGGCGTATCTACGATTATCGTTATTATTGTAGGCGCTATGGCTGCCTATGCATTCTCAAAGATCAAATTTAAAGGTAAAGATATCATCTTCATTATTTTCATATCGAGCTTGATGATTCCTAAGGAAATTATGATCGTGCCTTTATTCCGGATTACACAGCAATTTGGAATGGTGAATTCGTATAACGGTATGATTTGGCCGAACGTTGCGGGCGCATTTGGAGTGTTCCTATTAAAAGGATTCTTCGATTTAACCCCTAACGCTTTGAGAGAAGCCGGGAGAATAGATGGTGCAAATGAATGGAGAATCTTCACTCGCATCATGGTGCCTATTATTAAACCTGGTATTGGAGCCTTATTTATTCTGAATTTTGTGCAAGTCTGGAATGATTATTTGTGGCAGCTGGTTATAGGCCAAGAGAACAAAATGAAAACATTAATGGTTGGTACTGCAACCTTAATGCAGGATCTGAATCCTAATTTCGCATATAAAATGGCCGGAGCCACCATTGCTGCAATTCCGATGTTGCTAGTGTTCATGTTATTCCAACGGTTCTTCACCAATGGAATTACAGCAGGAGCAGTTAAAGAATAAATAAAGATGTGGAGTGGGTTACTGATGAATACTGAAAATAATGTACTTAAAAAGATAAAACATAAACTAGTCGTCTCCAGTCAAGCCTTACCCGAAGAACCGCTGCATAGTCCGTTTATAATGGGAAGAATGGCTTATGCAGCATACTTGGGCGGTGCTTCAGGCATTCGGGCAAATAGCGTAGCGGATATTCAAGAAATTAAGAAAACAGTGAATCTACCGATCATTGGGATCATCAAAAGGGTATATGAAGGTTCTGAAGTGTTTATTACACCAACCCTGAAGGAAGTAGATGAGCTTTACCGCGAAGGGGTAGATATCATTGCTATGGATGCGACGGACCGGACTCGTCCGGATGGATCAACCATCTCAGAACTATTTCCTCACCTAAGAGAGACCTATAAAGATCAACTGTTTATGGCAGATTGCTCTACATTTGAAGAAGCTGCTAAAGCCGTTGAGCTGGGGTTTGATCTTGTGGGTACTACCTTAAGCGGATATACAGAATACACCAAAGAGCGGTCACTTCCAGATTTCGAGCTAGTCAAGCAAATCGTAAGCAACTTCTCTGTGCCTGTGATAGCTGAAGGCGGTGTTTCCACTCCTGAAGAACTGAAGACAATGTTCGATCTAGGTGTTTATTCAGCAGTTGTCGGCTCAGCGATTACAAGACCAATGGAGATTACCAAAAGGTTTGTAAACGCTATTCAGTAGATTGCCGGAGAGGGTAGATAAGGATGAGAATTCTCGCTGTAGATATTGGCGGTACCAATACCAAGATGTGTATATGCGATAAACTTGGGAATGTTCATAACTTTAAGGAGTATGCAACTGAGAGCCACTTGGGAGGGCCGCATGTAATCTCAAGATTGCTTGATAAAATTGCAGAAAATGATGATTTTGATGCCATTGCTATAAGTACGGCCGGTCAAGTCAATGCTGAAGAAGGAATTATAGTCTATGCTAACGAAAATATACCTAGATATACAGGGATGAAGATTAAGGAAATTGTAACTAATCATTTTCATAAACCTGTTATGGTAGAGAACGATGTGAATTCAGCAGCATTAGGCGAGGCTCATTATGGTGCTGCCCAGAACTTTAACAATTTTTTATGCTTGACGTTTGGCACGGGCATTGGTGGTGCCATTGTATTGAACCGCCAAATCTATAAAGGAGCAGATGGGGTAGCGGCCGAATTTGGTCATATCCTGACACATCCATTGTCAGATGTGGTGGAGGGACTGCCTTTTTATGAGAAGTATGCTTCAACCACTGCTTTAGTCAAGATGGCTCAGCAGGCAGATCCCGAATGTACAGACGGAAAAGTCCTTTTTGATAAAATTCACAAAGGGGACGAAGCTCTGAAACAGATCTTGGATTCATGGGTAACTGAGGTGTCCGTGGGTTTAGCCTCAATTATTCATATTTTCAATCCATCCGCTATAATTATTGGGGGCGGTGTTATGGAGCAAGAAGATTTAGTTCAAAGGGTCGAGGAACGGACGAAGTCTTTAATTATGGAGAGTTTTGCGGGTGTAAGAATTGTTAAGGCCTCACTTGGGAATAAGGCAGGCTTGCTTGGCGCTTCCTCTTTATTCGCACATTAAATCATTGTAAAGGAGGGGCTTATTTGCGAACAATCAGTATTTTTTCTTCTATTCATTCCAAGTACAATAATTTGACGAATACGGAGAAAAAGGTAGCGGACTACGTGCTGGAGAACACGAGAAGTGTTGTCTATATGTCGATTACTGATCTTGCAGATGCGTGCGATGTAGGTGAATCAAGTATTTTTCGATTTTGCAAATCTTTAAGTTATAAAGGGTATCAAGAGTTCAAGATTGCACTCGCTCATAGTATCACTGTAGAGAATGAGATCCCGCAGCTTACGGATCAAATTCTAATGGACGACACTACTGAAGCTGTGGCTTCCAAAGTGCTGACCACAAATGTAAGTGCACTGAACGAGACCTATAATTTAATTGATATACAGAAAATCAATGAAGCTATTGATTATATGATAAACGCGGAACGAGTATCATTTTTCGGCGTGGGCTCTTCATTAATCACGGCGATGGAAGCCAAAATTAAATTTATGCGCATTACAAACAAAACGGAGTGTTTGATGGATTCACATCTTCAGATGATGTCTGCGGCGCTAATGTCTAACCGAGATGTAGCTGTAATCATTTCTTACTCCGGTTCAACGAAAGATAGTATCGAGGTTGCAAGAAAGGCGAAGGAACGAGGCGCTAAGGTGGTGTCCATTACGAGATTTGAAAAGTCACCTTTAACGTCGTATTCGGATCTTACCTTACTTTGTGGTGCTAATGAGGGTCCTCTGCAGGGCGGTTCATTATCTGCTAAGATCTCACAACTCTATCTGCTGGATATTTTATATGTGGAATATTTCAAAAAGACTAGTGAGCAGTCCATTATCAATAAAGAAACAACCGCTGCGGCAGTTAGTGAGAAGCTCCTATAAGTGCGAGTTCAAAAAGTATGGTTTTCAGCACCGAGAAGATTGGATGAAGGTAGAAACTGAGGAGCGGAGCGTAGTGGAAGCTACGTGAGCACCGGAAGTTTCGCCTGAATTTAATATTCAATGTCGAGTAAGCTTCTTGGGCTACTTCGTGATCAAAAGCGGACTTTTTGAACAACCTCTGTAGATAATTGAGATGTGAGGAGAATGAGACAATATGATCTTAGGTTCATTGTCATCTTGGGAAGAGCATAGCAGATACGAGAATTCAGTCATTGTAGAGGCAATTGAGGAATTGAAAGTCATCTTACAACATGAACCTGATCTCGGACGAATCGAGATCCGCGGTAACGAGATATACGTTTCGATTATGGCGCTTGAGGCGAAGTCGCTAGAGGAACAGGTTGCTGAAAAGCATGAGGCTTATATTGATGTGCATTATCTGATCGAAGGTGAAGAAACGATCGGTTGGTCCCCTCTGCAAGAAGGGATCGAGGCTACTAAGCCTTACGATGCCGAAGCAGATTATGCGCTTTATCCTCCGTCATCCGATGAAATTTTGTTAACTTTGAAGTCGGGGATGTTCGCTGTCTTTTTCCCGCATGATGTACACAGACCTGGGATGGGTCAACCGGGCATGAAGATTAAGAAGGCAGTTATAAAGATCCATGTAGGATTATTAAATTCATAGATTGAGAAAGCAGCGATTCTCCTTTTTATTGGAGGATCGTTGCTTTGCGTTTCGGTCATTTGCAGCTTGCTTCTGTAGATTATGGGCAGGTAAAAGCCAAATCGACTTCTAGCACTACTGAAGAAGTGAAACGGAAGCTCTGATAGATAATTAGGGAAAATCTCCGTAAAATTCTGCGATTTTTGCTTATTTGACTAATAATTAGGGAAAATCTCCCTCTAATTCAACTGATTCGTTGGTGAATATAGATATTACCACGATTTTTAGGGAGGAATTCCCTAATTCTATTCATTAAAAGCAATTATCGGCTATAATCAGGGAGATTTTCCCTAATTACTCTCTACAAAGAATCCGTCCGATAATCAGGTTTCTCTAATTTTGTGACAACCACGTCTAATTTTACGTACAAACATTATAACGTTATATTTACTTAATACGCTATTCGTGTTATTTTAAACATTATAATGTTATATGGAAAAAGGTGAGAACAATGGATGAAAGATACGTGCTCCGTCAGGTGAAACGAGTAAGCGGAGAAGAGATCGACATTGTAATCGAAAATGGCAAGATCGCTGAGATCACCCCGGCAGGTGAGGCGCATGGGGGGCAGGAGTGGGAAGGTTCAGGCGCGTACGTATCCAGTGGCTGGATCGATATGCATGTGCATGCCTTTCGCGAATTTGATCCGTATGGTGACGAGATCGATGAGATCGGTGTCCGGCAAGGGGTGACCACTCTAGTCGATGCCGGTAGCTGCGGGGCGGATCGGATAGGTGATCTGGCTCTGGACGCGTCTCAGGCTAAGACGAATGTGCTGGCTTTTTTAAATATCTCGCGGATCGGACTGCTAAGAATTGATGAATTGTCCAACTTGGAATGGATTGATAAGGAGAAGATCCTGCAATCCGTCCGAACCTACGGGGAGATAATCGTGGGATTAAAGGCTAGGATCAGCAAGAGCGTTGTCGGCGCGAGCGGGATTGAGCCGCTGCATATTGCACGAAGCCTTTCAATGGAGACGGGGTTGCCGTTAATGGTACATATCGGTTCAGCACCGCCAGATATCAGAGAGGTTATGCCCCTTTTGCAGCGTAAGGATATCGTGACCCATTATCTCAACGGAAAAGAGAATAATTTGTTTGCTGCGGATGGTCAGCCGCTTCAGGTACTGACTGAGGCCATTGAACGGGGAGTTCATCTCGATGTGGGGCATGGAACAGCAAGCTTCTCTTTTAAGGTAGCTGAGGCTGCTAAACGTAATGGTATTGGATTGAATACGATTAGCACGGATATCTATCGAGTGAACCGATTGAAGGGACCTGTCTTTAGCATTTCTAATGTACTTTCCAAGTTTCTATGTTTGGGCTATGCTCTGGATGAGATTGTGGCAGCGGTTACTTCCAATGCGGCGGAATGGCTGGGCAGGCCGGAGCTGGGCCGAATTCAGGTGGGAGATCCTGCAAACTTGACTCTCTTCACCCTGCAGCATAAGTCTGCAGTGCTTGTTGATTCTGAAGGAGAAGAAAGAATGACGGATAAAGTAATCCATGCAAAAGGAGTGGTTATAGGTGGGGAATTCATTAAATGTGAAATACGGGCTTAAACGCGTAATCAATGCAAGCGGCAGAATGAGTATCTTGGGGGTGTCGGCTCCGTCTGACACAGTGATGGAGGCGATGAAGCAAGGCGGACAGAGTTATGTGGAAATAGCGGATCTGGTGGATAAAGCCGGAGATTACACGGCACGAATTCTCGGCGCTGAAGCAGCGCTTATCGTTAACTCAGCCTCCAGCGGTATTGCATTGTCCGTTGCGGCGCTAGTGACCCAAGGCAATCGGCGCCGCAGTGAACGTTTGCACCAAGAAGCCATTCCACGCAATGAAATCATCATTCTGAAGGGGCATAATGTACAGTACGGAGCTCCTGTGGAAACGATGGTCTATCTAGGCGGTGGGAAGCTAATTGAGGTCGGTTATGCGAATGAAGGCCGGGCCGAGCATATAGAGGATGCCATTTGTGAGCAGACGGCTGCCATTCTATACGTGAAGTCCCACCATGCGGTGCAGAAGAATATGTTATCCGTCGAAGAAGCATGGGAGATCGCAAACCGTAGGGGCATTCCACTAATCGTAGATGCCGCAGCGGAAGAAGACCTCTGTAAATATGTGAAATACTCTGACCTGGCAATTTATAGTGGTTCTAAAGCTATTGAAGGGCCTACATCCGGTATTATCGCCGGAAAACGTAATTATGTGGAATGGGCTAAGGTCCAATTGTATGGAATAGGACGCAGTATGAAGGTTGGTAAAGAAACTTCCTTTGGTCTGCTGCAAGCACTAGAGGAATACATGGTCAAGGAAGACAAGAGTGACACCGAGAAAGCGTCTTTGCAGGGATTGATGGTGTTGAATGATCTTCCGGGAATTCTTGTAACCATTGTGCAGGACGAGGCGGGCCGTGCCATCTATCGCGGCCGGGTTCAGGTTGATCCACAGCAGGCCGGAATTACGGCGAAAGAATTGGTGGAGGGGTTGCAGAAGGGCGAGATTTCGATCTACACCCGCGATTATGGAGTGAAGCAGGGATATTTCGATATTGATCCACGGCCGCTTCTGGGGGATGATCTGCACGTGATTGTAGACAGCATTCATAAATTAATAGGGGGACAATAAGATGACGATTTCACAACGTTTTTATAAGGGCCGCACCGCATTAAATGTACTCGCTAAAGATATCGCTAATGCTAAAGAGATTTATGAAGCGGCGGAAGGATATGTGCTGGTCGGTGTGCTCTCTAAGGATTATAAGTCGGTAGAAGAAGCCGTAACAGCCATGAAGCAATATGGTCAAGAGATTGAAGATGCGGTATCCATTGGCTTAGGTGCAGGAGATAATCGCCAAGCGGCAATTGTGGCCGAGATTGCTAAGCATTATCCGGGTAGTCATATTAACCAGGCATTCCCGCTGGTTGGAGCTACACGCGCTAATCTTGGTGGGAAAGACAGCTGGATCAACAGCATGATCGCCCCTTCTGGTCACGCTGGTTATGTGAATATTTCTACAGGAGTCTTCAGCGCTGCGCAGAGTGAAGCGGCGATTGTACCTATAGCATCGGCAATTGCGCTTGTTCGGGATATGGGTGGTAATGCACTGAAGTATTTCCCGATGGAGGGATTAAGCCGTGAAGAGGAATACCGCTCTGTCGCTAAGGCCTGTGCTGAGGCAGAGTTCGCACTCGAACCAACCGGTGGAATTGATATGGACAATTTCGAGGAAATACTAGAGATTGCGCTTGAAGCAGGGGTGCCACAAGTGATTCCGCATGTCTACTCATCCATTATCGATAAAGAATCGGGCCAGACCCGGACCCAGGATGTGCGTGATTTGCTTGGAATTATGAAGAGGCTGACCGATAAATATGCCTAAACGAATCGGGGCATTCGGAGAAGTGATGATGCGTCTGCAGGTGCCGGGAGTTCAGTTGCTATCACAGGGAAACAGCTTAAACTATTCATTCTCTGGTACCGGGGTTAATGTCAGCGCTGCCCTGGCACGCTTCGGGCATGAAGGTTATTTGATTTCCCGTTTGCCGACTACTTCCTTGGGAGAGGCCGCCGCCGCGTATTTGCGGAAGCTGGGCATCTCTTCTAGCCTCGTTATACGAGGAGGAGAATATCTGGGCTTGTATTTCTTGGAGAATGGATTTGGAGCACGTCCAAGCAAGGTGACTTACAGCAATCGTCTGGAGAGTAGCTTCAATACGGCTCCTGAGAAAACTTATAATTATGAAGAGATTGCGCGAAGTCTGGATGTGATCCATTTCTGCGGCATTACGCTGGCTATGAACGATAGTGTACGTCATCATATGAAATCCTTGGCTAGAGCTGTCAAGCAGCAAGGTGGGACTGTGATCTTTGATTGCAACTATCGTCCGTCCTTGTGGGGACCGGAAGGCTATTCACAAGCGAAGCCGCATTACGAGGAGATGCTGCAGCTGGCCGATATCGTAATGATGAATGAGAAGGACGCAATCTTTATCTTGGGGATCAGCACTGAACAAGCTGAACGTGAAGAGCAACTGATCGAACTGATTCCAGCAGTTGCGAAGCATTACGATATCTCGGTGATTGCAGGCACCCATCGCAGTATTCATGGCGACAACACACATTCACTGCGTGGGTTTCTTTATAAGAATCAGAGCTTCTTCTTTTCGGATACGCTGAGATTTCTCGTCTATGATAGAATAGGGGCTGGAGATGCCTATACGAGCGGAATTGTGCATGGCGAGCTAACAGGATTTACACCTGAGCAGACAGTACGGTTTGCCGCTGCCGCTAGTATGTTAGCCCACACTGTCGAGGGCGACACTCCCATGGCTTCAGAAGCGGATATACTTCGAGCTATGACTCTATCCGTAGGCGATGTAGAAAGGTAGTGAACCTCTTGAGTTTGTCCCGAAAAGATAAGCCCTTATATATGCAAATTGCAAATATTATAAAGGATCGGATTCTACACGGAGTCTATCCTATTGGATTGAATATTCCTTCCGAGCCTCAGCTAGAGCAGGAATTCAATGTCAGCAAGATTACTGTACGTGGTGCCATTCAGGAGCTCGTCCAAGAAGGATTTCTGGAGAAGGGTAGCGGCAAGGGGACGAAGGTGATCCGTAATACCTCATCATCCAAGCTGTCCAAGTGGAAAAAATTCACGGAAATTCTAGTGGATGAAGGGCACCAAATTCGGAAGCAATGGCTGAAGGCGGAGCGAGTATATAATGAAGTCGAAAGCGAAGCCTTTCGTTTATTCGGCGAACGTTGTATACGCTTGGAACGCATATATAGTCTGGGTGATATTCCATACGTTCATTACACGCATTATTTAGTAAATGGTATGGATGATTTGGATCTACTGGACTTAAATGCCCAGTCCTTGTATGAACTGCTTGAAGAGCGGAGCGTTTCCTTAGAGAAACTGCGTGATGAATTTTCCGTTGCCGTTCCTCCGCCTGATGTAGAGGAGATATTGCTCCTTGATAAGAAATGTCCCTTGCTGAAGCGAACTCGTTATTCTTATGATGAGCTGGGCAAGGTAACTGAGTATAGTGTAGGCTTTTACAATACAGAGCTGCAGAATTATGTAGTGAACTATGAGGTGTAGTTAGCGAAAATCCGGAGCAATTTGCAGGGGAGATTCCTTGCAGGCTGATTCGGATTTTTTTTGCATCTTAGTATGTGATAAATATAACTATTTAAATTTATGAATATACAAGCTGTGATGACTGATGTAAAATTACAATACCTGAAGCGTCCTGGAACAGCTTAAGGGCTTTTTGCATGCTCTTTTGCAGATTGCAAAGAATAGGGGCATGTCTACTATAGAAAGATTAATGGAGGTAGGAGAGTTTTATGAAGAAAAAAGCATTAAAAAGAATGTTGATGTTGTCGATGATGGTCGTTGTCGTCGCTGTACTTGCAGTAGGTTGTGGTTCAAAGAATAACACGAATACAGCATCGACAGAGGGTAACGCAGCAGAGGACTCAAAAGAAGCTGTTACTTTGTCACTTGGCTTACTGCCTTCGATTGATGCGATTCCTTTTGTAATTGCTCATGAGCAAGGTTTTGATAAGAAGCATGGAGTGAACCTAGATATCCAAACGTTCAAGAGTGCAAAAGACCGTGATGTCGCCTTTCAAGCAGGCAAGTTAGAGGGGATCAGTGCTGATTTGGTTGCGATTTCTATCTACAATGAAGCCGGGCTGGATGTGAAGATCACTAGCACAACTTTTGGTGAATTCGATTTATTGACTGGGAATGACGCCATCCAAGATGTGAAGGATCTGAAAGGCAAAACTGTGATTTTGTCCAAAAATACTTCCACACAATATACTGTGGCGATGATGCTGAAACAAGCGGGTTTAACAGAAGATGATATTACGGTAACTGAGGTCCCACAAATCCCTACCCGTTTAGAATTGCTTAAGAATAATAAGGCAGATGCAGCTATTTTGCCGGAACCATTTGTAACTATGGGTAAAGCTTCAGGCTTGCGCGTGCTTAGCTCCACGCATACAGCGGGAGTGAATCCATTTGTATTGGCTTTCCCACAAACCGCTATTGATGCTAAGGCAGATGCGATTCGCAATATGTATGCTGCTTATGACGAGGCGGTAGCGTATATGAAATCTCATGATCAATCCGAATATATCGATCTTGTGATCAAAGAAGTTGGTTATCCAGAAACGTTGAAAGATGAGATCAAGGTGCCTGATTATGTCCCTGCCAATCAAGTGGATGTGAAAGAAGTAGAAGCCGCATTTGCCTGGGCACGGGAAAAAGGTTTGCTTAGCAAAAATATCTCGGCTGAAGATGTGATTTCTGATGTCCAATTCAAGAAATAAAGGACTCGTCATTAAGGACCTTAAAGTAGAGTATAAGACAGGTCAACTGGCCTTAGGAAAGATGGATCTATCTTTACCGGAGCATGGGATTTACACGATCATCGGACCCTCTGGCAGCGGAAAATCAACTTTATTACGGGCGATTGCGGGCTTGCTGCCAAGCTATATGGGGCAAATTCTTTTTAATGAAAAATCCGTGCATGATAAAGAAACTCTGATCGGCCTGGTACCGCAAAACTACGGGCTTCTTCCATGGAAAACTGTACATGATAATATTCAAATCGCGATGAAAATCTCGCATACTGCGAGCACATCCAAGCAAGAACGGGAGAATCAGATTAATCAGTGGCTATCATCGATGGGAATCTCTGATTTAGCTGATCGTTATCCTCTATCTCTCAGTGGGGGACAGCAGCAAAGAGTGGCAATTGCCAGAGCATTCGCCATTTTGCCCACCATTTTACTGCTGGACGAGCCATTCTCCGCACTGGATGCGATTACTAGGGAAACGCTGCAGGTGCTCTTTTTAGATAACTGGCTGGCTCACCCGACTACTACATTATTTGTGACTCATGATGTGGAAGAAGCGATTCTGCTGGGACAAAAGATTATCGTCATGCCGTCCAACAAAGAAGCTACACCTGAAATGATTGATAATCATTTGGTGTTTCAGATGAAGCATGAAGATAAGCGGGACAGTGTAGATTTCTTTGAGCAGACTAAGCGAATCAGAAAGGTAATGCAGGAGATATGGTGAGAAAAAATCGGATTCATCACATAATAAGACTGCTGTTTGTGTTCTTTTGTATGAATGTGGTTTGGTATATTGCCTATTTGCTTATGAATCATTCGATTTTGCCGAGTCCATTCGCTGTATATAACGCTACGTTTCACTTAGGTGGTCAGGAGATTGCTTTAAATGTGGGGTATAGTTTGTTTAGAATTTTTGCAGGGGTAGTGCTGGCGTTAATCATTGGACTGCTCATTGGTCTTCTGATGGGACGTTCGCTGACTTGGAATAAGCTGCTTGACCCTGTCGTCTATTTAACCTATCCTGTTCCCAAAATCGCCCTGCTTCCCGTAGTGATGCTATTCTTCGGGCTTGGTGAAACGTCTAAAATCTTAATGATCATGCTGATTCTCTTGTTCCAGATTATCATCTCCGTTAGGGATGGTGTGAAGGCTATTCCTGAGAATACCTATGATGTCTTAACGAGTATAGGGGCAAGTACAGTGCAGAAATTCTGGCATGTGACACTGCCGGGTGCACTATCAGTCATTCTGAGTACGATTCGTATTTCGCTTGGAACAGCGATATCTGTACTCTTTTTCACGGAGATTTATGGAACTGAGCATGGCATGGGCTTTTTCATTATGGATGCTTGGTTAAGACTGGATTATCCGGAGATGTATGCGGGAATTATGCTGTTCAGCTTGGTGGGATTTGTCCTCTTCTTACTTGTTGATTATCTTGATTACAAGTTTATGAAGTGGCGGAATTAAATGTAGTTGGAGATATAACTATAGCTTTCCTTTGTCGAGTTTAGGCAAGGGGGAGCTTTTTTTGTGTGATTTTAGAGTGGCAACAAAGGGGCTTCAAATTAGTATATCAATTCGGTTAAGATGGATAAGTATTCGATAAACTGTATTGGATACACATCCAAACTAAGGGAGTAAAACGATGAATAAGCGCACATCGGGATTTGAGCACGGCACAGCAGCCTTTGCTGAGAAGAAAGTTACCTGGCTGGAACTATTTTATGATCTGCTTTTTGTAGCTGCAGTTTCAAAAGCGAGTCATGTCTTGTTGCATGTAGAGGCGGGTACAATTCCACTTGAATATTTATCTAAATTTATCTTAATATTCATTCCGATCTGGTGGGCCTGGGTGGGACAATCGCTTTTTGTAAATCGGTTTGGACAGGACATCTTTTCACACCGAATATTTCTGATTCTACAATTATTTTTTGTATTAATAATGACGGCCAGCTTATCGGTTAACTTTGATCAATACTATATGCCATTTCTAATCGGTTATGTTGGCTTAAGAGCTATGACTGCCATTCAATATCTTACGGTAAATAAGAATGAAGAGGATGATAGAAAGGGCACTGCCCGCTATCTGGGAAGCAGATTTTGGATTGGATTAGTGATCTCTGCTTTATCACTTTTCTTTGACTCCTGGATACGTTATGTAGTTTTGTATACGGGAATTACTATAGACATTTTGCTTCCATTAATCGGTCGGAGATACTTGGTGAAAAGCCCGATAAATACTCATCATTTATTAGAACGTTTCTCGTTGTTTACCCTCATTCTACTTGGTGAATCAGTGGTCAGTATACTTGCAGTCTTACAGTCTAGCCACTGGACGTGGCAATCTATTTTATTTGCATTATTAACTTTTCTATTAATTATAGCTATGTGGTGGCAATACTTTGATAATGTTGAAAAGAAAGTGGACAAAACGATAGAGACTGCCGGGCAAACCATAATTTATGGGCATTTATTTATTTATGTATCCTTAAGCATGATTGCAGCTTCAATCCAATTGCTATTTTTAGAACAATTAAATTACACATTTATGGTATGTTTTATTTTTGGATCGGTCCTGCTCTACTTCTTCTCTACCTCGTTGGTCTTCCATAAATACAGACGTATACAGCAACGGTTAGGGATATTTCATTTGGCGTTATTATTAGGTTTACTTGGTGTTTTTTTCGCAGTAGATTTGTTGTTCCTTATACCTAATTACCTGATCATTGGTGAAATGATGTTATTTTTTGTTGTATATGCAAAATTAACGACTTGAGCTTTTAGCCCCGAAGCTGAATAAAAACAGGAAGGAAGCCGGGTCATTGCAACCAGGCTTCCTTCTTTCATAATGGGAGTGCGCGGTATCCCCCTGTCGTTATTGCCCAAGAAGCGCTGGCACGATAAATCGGCCGAACACATTAGCTGGTGAGCCTTTCTTGTATTTATCCGCAGTAATGACTGCAACCAGCTCATAGGATGGAACCACAATAATATGCTGGCCCATGAAGCCAAGCGCAAAATAATAAGGGATCTCCTCTGGCTGCTGCTCCGTACCTGCATTGAATGAAGATACCCACCAGTGCCATCCATAGAAGCCCTTCTGCGGTAGCGTGGCTGAGACATAAGGGTGAGTGGACTTCTGAACGGTATCCGAATGAATGAGCTGTTGATCCTTCCAGCGCCCTTCTTGCAAATAAAGGAGACCGAATTTGAGCATATCCTCAGGCACCATATAAAGGCCAAATCCACCAGTGTGTATGCCTTGCGGATCACTGTCCCAGCGATAGCTTTCGATGCCAAGCGGCTGAAATAGCTGATCTTCAGCAAATGCTGCAACGTCTTGTCCAGAACATTCACGCAGGATAGCGGATAAGAGCTGAGAGCAGCCGGAGTTATAGTTCATCTCAGTGCCTGGCGTATGAGATAGCGGCTGGGCGAGCACAAACTTTATCCAGTCTGCGGTTCTAGTCATGGTTGGAAAGGAATTCTGCCCCCCAAACTCCGTCCAGTTAAAGCCTGCGGTCATCGTTAATAAGTGACGGATAGTGATCTCTCTTTTTCTTGGATCTTGATCCTCTTTTAATGAAGGGAAAAATAGAGAAACAGGTGTATCAGGTGGCGGAACGATTTGTTTATCTATGGCTATGCTGACTAAGGCGGCGAGCACGCTTTTGGTGCATGAGTTAATTTTACCTAGCTCTTTAGCGATTTCTGGCTCGCGATAATGCTCCAGTATAGGTTTTCCATGTTGAACGATTAGACAACTGCGAATTTCTAGGCCAGTAATACCGTCTATAAGCGGCTGAAGGTTCCAATCAGTGATGTGAATGGCCCCCTTTCATAGATGAGTTGAAGCTGTAGCTGCCTACCATTATAGCTTATATAGTGTGTATTACATAAACGTTGTAATTTCCTGTCGTTAATTAAATATGGAAAATATAAGAAATTATCTGTATAATGTTATGAATCACGTGTTAGAGGAGGATGAATTCTTTTGAAAAGCAATAATACTCACTTTGTTCATCAGACAGCTAAAACGGTATTGATCACTTCAGTGGCGCTCGCGTTATTATTACCTCCAAGCTTGGCCGCAGCCGATTCTACATCTGTTAGTAGCAACACTACGGTAACACAGGTTAGCGCACAAGCACCGGTGACTACAACGAACTCCGAGGCAGATCTTACAAAAGTGAAATTCACGCAGGAGCAAGCGATTGCGAAGCTAAAAGAATTATTCCCATCCCTAAAAGATGCTACGGTAAACAATGTACAACTGGGATCTAATCAAAGCTACCCCCCTCCAACAAATCAAATGATCTGGAATATTCAGTGGCAGATTCAAGAGGGGAATTCGGGATTTGGCTTTAGCAGTGAGGTAGATGCCATTAATGGAGATATCATCAGTACGTATATTTCATACCCTCGTGAGAATAACGAATCCTATTATCCACCGAAAGTATCGCAGACTCAGGCACTGGAGATCGCCAAGGCTTTTGTGGCTAAGGCAGCCTCATCGGTTAAGAGCAGTGATCTGCAATTAAATGAGAATGCTGGTTATAATTATTTTTCGAACTCTTTATTCGGTCCTGTTCAATACAGCTATTACTTCAGTGTCATGAAGAATGGTCTTCCTTCTGGATCGGATAACATTAACATAGCTGTGGATGGCAATGGAAATGTTATTCAATTCTCTAAGTTTTCTCAAGGGCTTGAGTATCCGTCTGCACAGCCGAAGATTACCTTGGAGCAAGCACAGAAGCAATTTGCGGAACAGTTTGATGTAGGCCTTTTTTACATTCCTATTTATAAGAACGGAAAACCTAACAACTGGATTCTAGGCTGGCGCCCAGTGGATCAGTCTCTATATCCTATCGATGCATTGACAGGCAAGAGAATAGATTATGAAGGAAAAGAATCCGTATCTACCGCAGTCGTGTATTCAGATGTAGCAAAGAGCAAGGATGTCTTTCAAGCAAGAACTTCAACTACAGAGCTTACTGCAAAAGAAGCGGAACAGCTTGTAAAGAAGGTTGCATATATTCCAGCAGATCGTAAATTGATCTCCCAAAGCTTGAGAAATGACTATCAGGATACAGATCGGAAGATCTGGCAGTTATACTGGGGTGGGGCTAGTGGAAATGAACGCTACATTGGGGCTGGCTTTCCAGAACAATCCTCTGCCGAGATCGATGCAAAGACCGGTGAAATATTACAGTACCAGGTTCAAGCTTATGGTGCTACTCAGGATAAGAAGAAGGAAGAGGCGGCCCCTGCTGGAGGGAAGAAGCTTAGTGAGGCTGAAGCTAAGACTAAAGTACTTAGTATAATAAATAGCCTATATCCTCAGGCGAGTCAGAAGCTAAAGCTTGTAGAATATGGAGATAACTCAAACGTTACTTCAGACGGATCAGGATTTAGATATCAGTTTATTAGATATCATCAAGGCATTCCTGTGAGTGACAGTACCCTTACGGTAAACTTGGATCTTTACGGCAGACTGATTGCTTACATGGGGAATCGGATAAACGGTATCGATGAAATCACATTATCTCCTGATGCAACAATTTCCAAGAAGGAAGCGCTCGAAAGTTATAAACCTAAATATCAGACTAAGCTGAAATATACTCAGGTTGGTGGATACTATAGTTATAATAGCTATGCCGCGCCAAAGGTGAAGCTGGTATATGATACAACTTTTGATGAATCTAATGGATTATATCAGGTTTTAGATGCAGCCACTGGAAAATGGGTAGCGGTCTATGATTACCTCGGTCAGCAAGATGCTCAAATATCTGCAACGGATATCAAAGGTCATGCAGCAGAACAACCCTTATCAGAATTAGTAAAATATCATGTGATTACTCCGGATGCCGATGGTAAAGTAAACCCAGATCAAGAAATAACAGTTGGCGATTGGTTAACCTATCTTGCCAAGGCTTCTAATCCGAATTTCAGCAGTTATATTGCTAATAATGAACGGAAAACTGTGGCAGGTGTGAAGCCTGAGAATTCATATTATGATGTTGTTACTTATGCAGCAGATCGTAAGTGGATCAACAAGGATCAAAGCCTGCAAATTGATAGTAAGTTAACCCGGGAACAGCTTGCTGTTCAGCTGGCTAATTTTTTGAAATACAACAAACTCACAGCCTATCTTGATAAAGATGTAACGGTAAGTCAGTTCAGTGATAGTGCATCTATAAACAATAAGGGAGCGGTGGCTCTTGTTGTGAAATTGGGAATCCTAAAGGATGACAACGGCAAGTTTAATCCGCAGCAGACGGTAACGAAAGCACTGGCGGCTACGGTGATTATGAAGCTAGTGGAACTGCAAGGTAAGACTGATCAGATCATTGGTCAATAAGAATATATAATGCAGAGCCTGCTTCCCATTTGATGGTGGAAGCAGGCTTTTCTGTATGAGGAGCAAAATAGGGAGTAAAAGAAAACAACCCGAAAGACAAACACCTTTACAGAAGGGGTGTGTCTTTCGGGTTATATTTGTTTTTGCTATTCAAATACAATTAATGGAGCTGTTTATCTACTTCTTTAACTGGATTCTCTCCAACATTCTCTTCTACCTTGCTGCTCATAAACCAACCGATTGCAGCGATGAGCACGAGTACAACATAGAAGGTGACCTTCCAAATGGTACTATGCGCGAAATCCTCGGAAAGAACACCAAGTGAAGGGTGTGCCAAGGTAATGACTGCGAGCTTAACGCCGACCCAGCCTACGATGAAGAAGGCTGCAATTTCAAGACCTGGACGGGTGTGAAGCAGCTTAACGAAGAAGGAAGCTGCAAAACGCATAATGACCAATCCGATAAATCCGCCGGCAAAGATGACGAGGAATTGTCCACCGTCAAGGCCTCCGATTTTTGGAAGACCACTTGCAGGTAGTGCAACCGCAAGTGCAACTGCGGCTAGGATGGAATCGACCGCGAAGGCGATGTCAGCAACTTCTACTTTAAAGACAGTAAACCAAAAGCTGGATTTCTTTTTGTTGACTGCGCCGTCCGTACCGCTTTCAGCTGCTTCATCCGTAACGGGCTTCTTGATTAATAGTTTTCGGAAGATATGGTTCCCCGCGATAAACAGTAAATAAAGTGCGCCGATGGCTTGTACTTGCCAAATATCAACCAGGTAAGAGATGACAAATAGTGAACCGAAGCGGAACACGAAGGCTCCGGCTAATCCGTAGAATAGTGCTTTTTTTCTTTCCTCATCAGGAAGGTGTTTAACCATAATTGCCAATACCAGTGCGTTATCTGCGGCTAGTAGTCCTTCAAGTGCTACAAGAACTAGTAATACCCAGCCGTACTCTAATAATAATCCCCAATCCATTACTGTTGTCCTCCCTTTTCTTATGCAAATATCTACTAAAAGATACTTACCTTACCATTTTAACCAATTTTATATAAAAAAGACCTTTACCAAACAGATTAGCCTTTGGAATAAAGGTCTAACCTGATTGGTAAAGGTCTCGCTAACAATGTTGAATTGCCAATAAAGCCGGAGAATATCCTCATATTCTCGTATTGACGACTTTATTTAACAGCTACTCCCCTTTACGGGATATATTAAATTTTTGATTTAATTCATTGTGATTTTGCCTAAGGAGATCATATACGAGTTGAAAGTTAATGTCAATAAAATGTTGGAGGAATAAGAGAAGCTAGAGTTCTCCACGCTTTTTATGTTAGCCCTTAACCGCCCCAGCGGTAATTCCCTTAGTCATCTGTTCTGTGAAGAGCAGATAGATCAGGATGGTTGGGATCGCAATGATCGTCATAACAGCGAATTGAGCACCGTAGTTGGACGAGTATTCTCCGGCGAATTTCATAATGGAGAATGGAATGGTTTTGAGATCCTCCGAGGTGAGGAAGGTGTTCGCCATAATAAATTCATTCCATGTGCTGATGAAATTGAGTACACAGATGGTAGCTAGTGCGGGTTTCGTAATAGGGAAGATGATGCGGAAGATCACACCGTAAATGCCGCAGCCATCGATAACCGCCGACTCTTCAATCGCACGAGGGATGGTCTCTAGAAAACCAGTCATGATGAGCACACTCATTGGGATGACAATAGCTGAATAAGGCAGAATCAGTGTGTACATATTGTTCAGCATTCCGAGCTTGTTAAACAGAATAAAGTTCGGCAGTAGTGTCGCGTGAATGGGAATGATCATGCCCATCATGATAAGTGACAACACGATACCACTTAGCTTCCATTTCATACGGGTGAACGCATACCCCATCATCAGTGACACTAGTGCGGACAGCGCAACGGTAATTACTGTAATGATAAGACTGTTGGCAAAATAGCGTGGTACACGCCCATAGGTAAAAGCGTTTCTATAATTCTCCCATTGCGGGGGGGACGGCCATTTCAGAAAAGAGCTTCCGAAAAAATCACCACTCTTTAGCAGGGAGTAATCGATCAGCCAGATGAGCGGAAATAACTGAATCAAAGCAATGAGACAAAGAAACACCATCATTAGGATTTTGCCAGTTGTAGGTTTACTGCGCTTCTGTTTATGAAGCTTCAGATTGAGGGGCGAAGCGGCAGGTGCTAATGAATTATTCATATGATTTCCTCCGGTTACAGGGATTCTAAAACTCTCCGATATCTTTCTTCAGAACCTTGTTGAGTATTACGGTCAGTACAAGGCAGAACACAATGAATAGGATGGATATGGCATTACCGTAGCCGTAAAGCGACGATGAGAAGGCTGTTTTGTAAAGGTAGTTCCCTAAGAATTGCGTACTGTTCGCCGGGCCACCGTTGGTCATTAAGAACACGGTTTCCATTTGCTTAAGACAGGTTGTAACCGCGATGATAATGGCAACTCGCATCATAGGCGAAAGAAGCGGTATGATGATGCGCGTGTAGAGGGTATAGTTGTTCGCGCCATCGATCTTTGCGGCTTCGCTTAGATCACTTGGAATGCCTTGCAGACCTGAATAATATAGCAGCAGTGCGTATCCAAATCCTTGCCACATTACAACAATGATGATGCACCAGATCGCTGTCTTCGGATCTCCAAGCCAATCATGTGTGAGTGAATCCAACCCAACGCCGCTTAGCAACTTGTTGAGCAATCCGTAATTGGGATGAAAAATCCCGCTCCACAGCTTGGCTGTAACCACAACAGAAATTACTGCGGGGATAAAAAAGATCGTCCGGAATATTTTTTCGTATTTGCCGGAATTGGTCAGGAATATCCCTATGAGAATTGCAAAGGGATGCTGTAAGAATACAGTAGCAGCGGTCAGTAACAGGGCATTGCCCAGTGAAGTCCAGAATACTTTGTCATGAAATAGGATTTCGCGATAGTTATCAAAGCCGATAAAATTGTACTTGCCGATCCCGCCCCAGTCCGTAGAGCCGTAATAAGCGCTCATGAAGATAGGGATGCAAATCATAAAAGCAAACAGGAATAGCCCGGGTGCGATGAGTAGGAATATCGCTTTTTTGTCGCTTAACACTCTGTGCATGGAAATCTCCGTCCTTTGAAAGAGTAATCTATCTACTACCATCGTAACGGGAAGCCAGACCCTGGAACATGCCGTATATTTCAGATGATTGTACACATTTTTTAAATTATGGAATGATAATTTTCTCTGACGTCGATGGGGCTTATGCTCGAACAACAAACCCCCGACCTCTGGGGGAAGTCGGGGGTTGTACGCCACTATTTATGATGTTAAATCAGAAGCGCCGTCATTCATGTACTTAGTAGTATTAGAGTTTATTTACCAGCCAATTTATCGGACGCAGCGTCGAGCGCTTTGGCGAATTCCGCTGTATTCATAGCGCCGGAGAGCAGGCTTTGGTGAGCCTCCATTACCTTTTGCTTGAACTCGTCGTTACCAATATCCTGTAGCGGAGTTCCGCTAGAAGAGGTCATCGAGCTGAAGACATCCACTAGTTCTTTTTGGAGTTGAGTTTCATTACCAGTTAAGAATTCATCGAATTTTTGCGCAGGTGTACCCGCGCCAGCTTGCCATAACATCTTGGACCAGTTCTCAGGAGCGAAGAAATATTTCAAGAAATCAACAGCAGCTTCAGGATGCTTGGAGTTTTTGCTTACTGCATATCCACCACCGTACCAAGCAGCATCATCCGTTGATTTACCTTTATCTGAACCAGGGAAAGCGAATGCGCCTACATTATTACGGAATTCTTCAGAGAAGTTCACATCTGTAGCTAGGCCAGACTCCCAAGCGCCCATAAAGAACATAGCGGCTTGTCCTTGTCCGAACAAGTTACGCGCTGCACCGTAATCGGCGGTCAGCCAGCCGTCGGCAAAACCTTTAGCATTTGCGAAATCTTGCATTTCAGTTGCAGCTGCAACAAGACTAGGATCATTAAAGGATATTTTACGAGCAACAGCTTCATCCATCTTATTAAAATCACCATTTTGACGTTGAGCAACAAACTCATACCAGATTGGAAGTGTCCATGCATCCATACCGTTCATAGCGATAGGGTTAATCTTGTTTGCACGCAATGTTTTGACAGCTGCGAGCAGGTCAGCCGTAGTCTTTGGAACCTCGATGCCGTTGTCAGCAAAGATTTTCTTGTTATAAAACATAACCATATAGTCGGCACTACGTGGCAATCCATACAGTTTGCCATCTTTGCTGAAGCCGTCCATGGAACCAGAAACAAACTGATCACCTTCGAAGTCAGCGCTGTTCAGTTCAAGCAGTAAGTCATTATCGAGCAGAGGACTCAGGAAAGAAGGCTGACCCCAAGCTTGAATGATATCAGGCATCTGATTGCTGGAAGCATATACTTTGATTTTTGATTTATAAGGTTCATCTTGAAGCGCTTCCACTTCTATCTTGACGTTAGGGTGCTCTTTCATATAAGCGTCGATAATGTCTTGCTCCACCTTGCCTGAACCGTTTGCCCGATCCGCAAGTGCGGTGAAGAACTTCAGTGTAATTTTTTCGGCTGGTGCGTTCGCTGTGGCCTCGGCAGTAGCTTCGGCTTTGTCATTTGCAGGAGCGTTTGTAGCTTTAGCATTGTTATTTCCGCCACCACAGCCTGCAAGCAGAGCTGGAAGCATTAGACTCATAAGCATTAGCTTGATTCCTTTACTTTTCATCAAAAACCCACCTTTTTAGAATGATGTATTTTGAAGAAACGATTGTTATCCATCAAGGAAGACGACAACGTCGTTTCTTCTTGAAATATAAGAATGTATAAGTTTCACGCTATACATTATCCTTATATTTCTCGCATAAACGCTGACCGTCTATAAGAGACGTCGAAGGCGTTTTTGCTTGCATCCTCATCTTAAGAGTTTCTGGCTAATAGAAACATGGTTCATATTTAAGAATGATGTAGGCATTTTTTAGCGAATGTAAAAAGCCGGTTCAGGGTGTAATGATTTCAGTTATACTTGGTTTACACATCTTTCTAGTATATAAGAAGGTGGTTCACATGAATCGAAACTTTCGCTTAGTCAGCCGTTATCGCCATCTTCCGCTCCAATTTAAGCTGTTGTTATGGTTCGTCCCCCTGCTTCTGGTGACCATATTCGCAATGGGCTGGAACTCGTATCAGATCTCTTCACAGCAGGTGGTGGAGAAAATGAAACAGTCGCAGGATCATCTTACCAAAAAAACAGCAGAGCAGATCGATGAGATGGTGCGAGGCATGATATCTTTTTCGAATACACTCTTTCTGGATGAAAGTGTGCAGCGGCTCTTAGCATCGTCTGAAGCACAAAAGGAACGTAATTCTGTATTTAAGACCGTTACCAATCTTATGGTTGCAGGCAATTCAATTCAATCGCTGATTCTGTATTCTTTAGACAATAACAATGGAGCAGAGCCTTTTGCTGCGAATCAGGCAGGATTGACGACAGGTATGAAGTACTCAGATTTCATCAAAACCTCGTATTATAAAGAAGCTATTAAAGCAGCAGGTAGCCCAACCTTTGGACTCTCCAGGCCGACGGACGGCATTTTTGTAGGCGATCATTATCATAAGATTGTGCTTTCCAGAATCATCATGAATATTTACACCTTAAAGCCGGCAGGACTCGCTGTGATCGGTGTGGATGCAGGGAAGATTGGGAGCCAATATCTCGACAATGCTGAAGATGATGTAGATATGTTCGTGATTGATCGGGATGGGCTGATTATTACGGCTTCGAATCCGAGCTGGATTGGCAAAAGAGATCTGGAACTTCCGTATTTTGCGGACAGCGACCCTAAGCTGACTGTGAAAAAAAGGCTGGAATCTACAGCGGATCATAAACAGTGGATTGTGTCACATCTGCAATCGGAGACGACAGGCTGGTATGTGGTGGTGGCTCATTCCAAGCGGCAGCTTGTTAAAGAGCTCGGTCAGATTTTACAGGTCACGATGACGATTGCTGTTCTGTGTTTAGTAGTTAGCCTAATGGTTACTTGGCTGGCAGCTGCCGCTATCACGAAACCACTGAAGAAGCTTTCCCGTTCGATGCGCAGACTGCAGACAGGTGATTTCACGCAGCGGGTATTTTTTGAAGGAAATGACGAGATCGGCTTACTCGGGCATGGTTATAATCTAATGGTGCAGCGGATTAAATCGCTCATCAATGATGTATACGCCTCAAGAATGAAGCAACAGGAGGCAGAGTTGAAAACGCTTCAAGCTCAAATCAGGCCTCACTTTTTATATAACACGTTAAATACAATCTGTTGGGAAGCTGAGAAGAAGGGAGATAAAGAAATTGCCGATATGGTGTATTCTCTCTCTCAAGTGTTCCGACTGAGCTTAAATGATGGACGGGATACGTTTACTTTGGAGCAGGAAGTGGAGCTGGTGACCAATTACTTGTTCCTGCAGAAAAATCGCTTTAAGGAGCGTTTTGAATTCGAAATTTCTCTGGATGAGAGTATCAAGGATTTCACAGTACCAAAGCTGCTGTTGCAGCCACTAGCCGAGAACGCAGTGATTCACGGGATTGAGCCGCTGTCTGGAAGCGGGCTGATATCCGTTCGAGCTTACCGTATAGAGAAGACTATTGTGCTTGAGGTACAGGATAATGGTGCAGGGATCACGGCAGATAGACTTCTAGAGCTTCATCAACGTTTAGCAAGGGGAAATTCTTTACCTGAGGAAGACAATGTTGGACGCACAGGATTTGCGCTCATGAATGTGCAGGAACGACTGGCCTTATTTTTTGCAGGAGCCTCTTTACAACTAGAGAGTGTGGAAGGGGCAGGCACACGTATTATTATTCATATCACTGTGGAGGGGCCATAAATGATGAAGCTGCTGATTGCTGAAGACGAAGATACGATCCGTGAGGGCATTGTGAATATGATTGATTGGAAGTCACATCAGATTGAGGTCATGGGTGAGGCGGGGAACGGAAGTGAAGCGCTGGCTTTGATGGAGAATGAACAGCCCGATCTTTTGTTAACGGATATTCGTATGCCACAAATGGGTGGTCTCGAGCTGATTGAAGTCGCACGGCGTAGAGGTTACGGCTTCCGGTCGATTATTTTATCCGGATATAACGAGTTCTCTTATGCGAAGCAAGCGATTTCCCTCGGTGTTGTTGATTATGTGCTGAAGCCATGCCGACCTGAGGAAATTCTGAAGACGGTACTGAAGGCCAAGGAACTCATTGAAAGACAACGAAATCAGGAGGATGAACAGCTTAAAAGAGATCGTTCTTGGCATAAAAATGCACCGCTTGTCAAAAGCCAGGTTCTGTCTCAATGGATTTATCATCCCCCGGTTCCGCTAGAACGGCGACAGGAGCTGATCGGAGAGTTATCTATGGCGATTGGCTTTGAAGGACCACAAATTGGTCTGGTCAGCTTTGATTTTGATCCACCCTCCGCTACAGGAACAGGACAGGATTTTGTACTTCTACGTTACGCAGCGTTAAATATTATCAGTGAGACCTTGTCGCCTATCTATAGAGGAAAAATAGAGACTTTTCATGATGGCAATAACTTGCTATGGATTGGCAGCGGATTAGCCGGAACCGATTCTCGCAAGCCTTACCGAGCACCCCTCCAATTGAAAGAGCAGATTGAGAAGCTGCAGAGTAATTTGGAGAAATATCTCAAACTGTCAATCAGTATTGCCGTTGGCTCCTGTCGTTCGGATATTTCTGAAGCGCATCTGTCGTATAAAGAAGCCCTTCAGGCGATGGAATCGCGATTTTTGAACGGAAAAGGTGGTGTCTATTACTATACAGAAGGAACGGGAGTAATAGGTGGCGCTCCACAGGAAATCGGGATTTTAGATGATTCTGAATTAAATGTGCTGGAGGATGAAATGCTTGTGGCGGTGGGGGCTGGGAGCAATGAGCTCGCACTCGATCTGCTGGAGAAATGGCTGGATCGTTTTCGTAGCAATCCGGGATGTCTTAAGCAAGAAGTGAATATTCGAGCAACTGCTTTTGTAGTTCGATTAAAGAGACTCGCGCAGGAAAAACAAGTCGCTGGCTTCGAATGGAAGCAGCATTTGGTCAATTGGATGGAGCAGGCTCCACAGATAGAGACGTTGGAAGAATTGTCTACGATTTTGAATAAGGTCATGCAGAATGTGGTGGAGGCTTTTTCTAAACATCGTCCACTACATCGCACAGTAGTCACTGCTATGGAGATCATCCGCAATAAATACAATACCAATCTGACACTAGAGTATGTCGCGAAAGAAGCCTATGTTTCTAATACTTATTTAAGCTCACTTTTCCGCCAGGAGCTTGGTGTGAATTTTCTCGATTACTTGCACCAATACCGGGTAGAAGAAGCGAAAAAGCTGCTCCGCCAAAATCTAAAGATGTACGCCGTTGCAAAATTGGTAGGGTACGGTGAAGAGCGTCACTTTAGTGCTACTTTTAAAAAATGGACTGGACTTACACCTTCACAATATCAAAAGGGATTAGGGAAGTAGGGGGATTTGTTATCTACTAGGCTCTGTGTGGTTAAACTCTACATATAGCTAAATAGGAGGTAACCGAGTTATGAACCCCAAATGGTGGAAAGAAAGCGTCGTGTATCAGATTTATCCGATCAGCTTCATGGACAGTAACGGAGATGGAATCGGAGACTTGCAAGGTATTATATCCAGACTGGATTATTTACAGGACCTAGGTGTAGATGTGATCTGGGTCTGTCCTATTTATAAATCACCTAACCATGATAACGGGTATGATATCAGTGATTACTGTGACATTATGAAGGAATTCGGTACGATGGATGATTTTGACCGGTTGCTCAGGGAGTTGCACACACGTGGAATGAAGCTGATGATGGATTTGGTTCTGAACCACACGTCACATGAGCATCCTTGGTTTGTAGAATCCAGGTCGTCGAAGGACAATCCTAAACGGGACTATTATATTTGGCGAAAAGGTAAAAATGGCGGCCCCCCGAACAACTGGGAGTCTTATTTCAGTGGCTCGGTATGGGAGCTTGATCCGCGGACGGATGAATATTATCTACATCTTTACTCCAAATACCAGCCCGATCTGAACTGGGAGAATCCTGTGGTCATTGATAAGCTACATGAAATGGTGGAGTGGTGGCTGAAGAAGGGTGTGGATGGATTTCGTTTTGATGCGATTGCACATATCGTGAAGACGAAAGGGTATCCAGATGCAGACAACCCGGGCGGAACACCTACTGTAAGGGCCTATGGTATGTTCTCCAATCTGGAGGATGTGCATACCTTGCTACAGAATCTATACGATAAGGTGTTATATTTCTACGATATTATGACGGTAGGTGAGACCTCGGGGCTCGGACCAGAGCAGGCGCTGGATTATGTAGGTGACGGACGCCGGGAGCTGAATATGACTTTTCAGTTTGAACATATGTTTCTGGATGCCGCTTCGCCGGGTAGTGGGAAATGGGATGTGGTTCCCTGGAGTCTACTTGAACTGAAAAAGATCATGAGTAGCTGGCAGACAGTTTTACATGAGAGAGGCTGGAATGCGAACTATTTATGTAACCATGATCAGCCGCGTTCGGTGTCTCGGTTCGGGAACGATCTCTTTTACCGGATTCCTTCGGCTAAAATGCTTGCGACCTTCATTCATATGCTGGAAGGCACTCCTTACATTTATCAAGGAGAAGAAATCGGTATGACGAATGTCTGTTTCGATTCCATTGATGAATACCGGGATGTGGAGACACTTAATTATTATGAAGAAAAGCGAAAAAACGGTGTTCCAGAAGAGCAGATTATGTCTGCGATTCATCATAAAAGCCGGGACAATGCCCGTACCCCAATGCAATGGGACGATGGACATGCAGGCGGTTTTACAACGGGGACGCCCTGGATTGAAGTGAATTCCAACCATATGGAGATTAACGCTGGCAATGCGGTTAAAGATCCGAATTCTATCTACAACTACTATAAGCAGCTGATAGCGTTAAGAAAAAAATACAAGGTGATCGTGTACGGATCATATGAGCTACTGCTTGCAGAGCATACTGAGATTTATGCGTATACCCGAACTTTAGAGGATCAGCGATTGTTGGTTATTTTGAATTTTTTTGATAGAGAGCCTGAATTCGAATGGCCAGCGGGGTTCGATCCAGATCAGCTGGAGCTATTAATCAGTAATTATCCGCAGTCAAAAGATCAGGATATTCGTTCTTTCAAACTTCGTCCTTATGAAGCAAGGGTCTATTTGCAGCAGCGTGTGTAAAGGAAGTTTCAATAAGAGTTGTCATTAAAGCCCAAGAGGTCAAGATGATGACTCTTCTTTGAGTTTGTCAGCAAAAGACTGTACAATGGCGATACATTAGCATACATGAAGTGGAGTTGCGGGATGACGCCTGTAGGAGGAGAGGAGAGACAACATGACTGAATGGTATGAAAAGAGCTTTGGTGAGGACTATCTGATCGTATATAAGCACCGGGATTTCGGTGGAGCACGTAAAGAAGTAGATCAGATGATCGCCTGGTTGAGACTGCCTCCAGGTTCGAAAGTGCTGGATTTATGTTGTGGGATGGGACGTCATTCTCTGGCACTTGCGAAGGAAGGATACGAGGTTACCGGAGTGGATTTGTCGGAGGTCTTGCTGCGTGAAGCTCGATCTCAAGTCGGGGCGGAGAAGGTAACCTGGATCCGTTCCGACATGCGTGATTTACCACTAGATGGAGGATTCGATGCCGTAGTTAATCTGTTTACTTCTTTTGGTTATTTTGAAAAAGATGAGGAGCAAGTAAAGGTTCTGCGTGAAATTTATCGTCTGCTGAAACCAGGTGGCAAGTTCGTTATTGATTTTTTGAATCCTGCGCATGTGATTCGTCATCTGGTGCCGCATTCTACGCGTGAGGACGGAGAGAATTTGATAGATGAGTCACGCCGGATTGAGGATGGTTATGTGAAGAAGGACATCATTCTAACCACTAAGAATGACCCTACGCCTCGTCAATATCATGAGCGTGTGAAGCTTTATTCACTGGAGGAGTTCAAGGAAATGATTGAGAAAGCGGGCTTGCAGCTCGAAGCTGTACATGGCAGCTATGAAGATGAGGTTTATGATGCAGAAAGGTCCACGCGGATGATCTTTGGTGGAACACGTCCCTAAATGGTTTCCGGAAAAAGATTTAAAGGTGGTGAACGCTCTATGTCTAAGGCAGAGATTACTTCATGGGACAAGAACATTCTCCAAGTCTCGGTACCCATGGACTCGCCTCTTCGTCAAGTGAACAGCTATATCCTCTCGGATGAAGATGGTAGAGTAACTATTATCGATCCAGGTCCGCGCAGCCCGGATACAGAGAATTGCTGGCTCGGGATTTTGCAGGAGCTGGACTTGTCGTGGATGGATATACGGGATATTGTCGTTACGCATCACCATCCCGACCATTACGGATTAGCCGGCTGGCTGCAGTCGCAGAGTGGCTGTAAGGTGTGGATGACGGAGCGCGCCCATGCGGAGGCAAGGTTGATGTGGGGCTTGGGCACTGGTGAAGATCAGGGGAATGACATGGATGAAGATACGGGAAATGGCGTAGACAATGATGTAGGCATAAATGAGATCTTACCGGATTATTTCATCCGGTATGGGATGACGGAGCAGTGGTCGAACGGGATTAAAGCCCACTTGGAAAGCTTTAATTCCCAAGTGGAGCCGCAGCCTGCCGTTTCTTATTTCAATGTGGCGGAGCCCTTCAAGATGGGCGACCGTGAATGGCAGCTCATTATTACCGGCGGACATGCACCGGGGCATGTGAGCCTGTACCATGCTGACAGCGGGCTTATGATCTGTGGGGACGCTGTGCTCCCGCAGATCTCGCCCAATGTCAGCCTGCTGCCAGGCAGCGATCCACAGCCGCTGCAGACGTTCCTTCAGGGGCTGCGGGAACTGGGCAGCTACCCGGTCAGCATGGCGTTCCCGGGTCATCGCGAGCCCTTCGCTGGCTTCGCGCACCGGGTAAGCAGCCTGCTCGTTCATCATGAGGAGCGGCTGGATACAGCGGCGGCGCTGCTCACCAGGGGCCCGCTTAGCGGATTCGCGGTGTGCGAATTTCTGTTTCGCAGCCGAGTAACGACTGTTCATCAGATGCGCTTTGCGATGAGTGAGACCCTGGCGCATTTGGAAGAATTGGTACGCCGGGGACGGGCAGTCATGCTGGAGGCAGACGGCGGTTTCTTGTTCGCCGCAGCTGAAAGTGTTGGAGAACATATCAGCTAGAGAGCATCTTGCAAGCAAGATCGAATTGTACTGGAAAGTATAACTTGTTAAAGAGCAGTCCTGATTGTGGGGACTGCTCTTTTTGTATTTGAGTAACCTTGTTCCTCCTTCCCTCTTTCCATCCTTCGATCGCTTCCATATTCATGCGTTAGCGTATGTATTCGGACTCAGATGACGCTATTCGTTGATTTTGGAGCTTTTGAGGTTAGTATCGGACCGGAAAGGCGTTATTACTTGTACAGAGTAGTGTTTTGGGTCATTTTTGAACGAATAGCATCTCTGGAGACCGTAAGTGTTCAGATTCAGGGTGATTTATGAGTGTAGCGCCTCCTGAGTCCGATAGCATGGGCGAAACGTTTCAAAAGTCGAGCAACTAAATGATGTATGTCATGCAGCTAAACGTTGGTAGTAATTATAGGGAATTTCACCCTATAATTTTGCGTTTAATGATTCTAAATCTGTTTATAGGGAATTTCTCCTTATAATTCTACTGATTTGGCTATAGATTAAGGTTTTCATAGAGATTATAGGGAAGAATTCCGTATAATCTCTGGATTTGAGCCAAAATCGTTATTTTATAGGGAGGATTTCCCTATAGGCAACGAGCTCCTGTAGAACCCCCACCGTAGAACCCCCATAGCAGAAGCACCATCGTAGAACTCCTCGTCCGCTACCCACAAAAAAGCGATTGTCTCAACAGCCCGCAGGGCTGTGAAACAATCGCTTTTTCCTCAGAGTTTCATATAGTCGATCTGAAACTCATCATTAAGGTGTACCTAAAACTCCTCATTCCGGAGTTTCATCATATTCTGCAAGTTTCCTAGCGGCCTCTTCGCGATCCTCTGGTGTGTGGGGCAGATCCAGCTCAATTTCGCGCTCCGCTTGCTTGCGGTGTGCGATTCGGCTACTGGCTGCCGCCGCCACGGCACCAACGATGTCGTCGAGATAGGTGTGGATCTGTCCGGTGCTTTTGTCATTTAACCTTTGAAGAACGCCTGGCTTCAGCTTGTCCACGTAGCCATAATTGGTAAATCCGATACTGCCGTATACGTTCACGATAGAGAAGGCAAGAATCTCATCTACGCCGTACAATCCCTCATCATTTTCGATCATATCTTGAAGTGGGGAGAACAGCTTGCCCTCTTCTGCCATTACATCTAATTGAATGCCTGTTAGTACAGCATTTTGTACTTCTCGCTTGCTAAGCACCATCTCTACATTATGGATACATTCATCCATCGTTAAATTCGGATAGTATTTCTGTTGCAGGAACATAACGAGTTCCGCGATTTCTTCCAGGGTTACTCCACGCTTGTTCAGCCAGAATTTGGTCGCATCTGCGACGGCCTTGCTGTTCAGACTGTACGGAATTTTTTCGATTTTGTCATCAGCCATGTTCAGTCACCTCGTTGTTTAGTAAGTCATTTCATTACAGCAAACGTTAGTATGATGTTAAGGACTGTTGTTACCTCAGATTGTACGTTTACTGGAAGTATTTGTCCAGCGAGGGAAGTTTCAGCGAACTGAAATCCAGGCCCTACTTGAGATGAAGAAGTAGTTCACAGGCTTTTCCAACAATTTAGGATAAGCTGTTGTTATTTTTTGGACAAAGGTCTCGTATACATAGCAGTACAAATGATATCTAACCTTGAAAGGGGTAATAAATGATGAAACCTATGCAACAAATCCGCGGAATCTCCGCAGTATGCTTACTCGCAGTTCCACTGGCACTGTCCGGGTGTGGGCTGTTTGGTTCAGAATCGGCATCGATTGATGCTCCGCCACCAGAGGTTGAAGCACAAATGTTACAGACTAGTGGGAATACTACGTTGGATTCAGGTGTATTCGGTCCTGTGACACAGGATGATACACAGACAGCGGTTAAAGGCAGCACCAAAACTTCACAGGGCAATGCTTCCGGAGATCGGACAACTGTATTTTTGGAAGATGGTAATGGATTACTCGCTCCTGTATCCCTAAGCTTGCCAAAGAGCAAAGATTCCAGCGCACTCAAAAACTCGTTAATGGCATTAGTGAGCAAGGGAGAATATGCCTCATCAGTGCCTGAAGGATTCCTAGGCGTTCTTCCAGCTGGAACGGAAGTCCAAAATGTTACGGTAGACAAGAAGTCGAATTTAGCTGTTGTGGAATTTAATAAAGAATTTAATAACTATGATGCTGCGGATGAGCGTAAAATCCTCGAAGCTATCACTTGGACGCTGACCGGTCAAGATGACATTAAAAGCGTACAGCTCTGGGTAGATGGTAAAAAGCTCACAGAGATGCCGCTTCAAGGAACTCCGCTGGATCGTCCATTAACCCGCACAATGGGCATAAACTTGCCGAAGCAAGGTCCACTTCTGATGAACTCCAGTGCGGTTACTGTTTATTTTTCCACAACATCTCCTGACGGTATCCAATATTATGTACCTGTAACCCGCTTTGTACCCGCCGGACAAGAACAGCTGACCGCTGCTTTGAACGAATTGATTGCAGGTCCTGAATCCGGAAATGGGCTGGAAATGGTCATGACACAGGGGACGATACTTGATTCCGTTGATGCTGGGCAGAACGGTGTAGTTACCGTGTCCTTGACGGATGATATGTTCACAGATGGTAAAGGTGTACCCGCTGAAATGCTGGAATCGGTCGTACTGACGGTTGCGCAAAATTCGGATGATTCTCTGGTACAAATTCGCTTGAACGGCAAGGAATCAATAACGGATACGGATAATGTGGACTACAGCAAACCTGTTTCCGCACCTGAATATTTGAATGAGATCCCGTTATAGAATGACCCTGTAAGGTTTAAAAGATGCTTTTGTGCCTCCTCTTTGGTAGAATAAAAGTTGCTCAAAAAGACGTTACGTCCCAAGCATTGTGTTACTCGGTATTTATGACGGGGAAATGGGACTCACGCTAAACTTTTAGTTATACGATGTAGGAGGCAGAAAAGATGAGATCAAACGGGCGAAACGACGACCAATTACGGCCGCTGACAATAACAACCCAAACGAATAAATATGCTGAGGGCTCCGTGATCATTGAAATGGGAGATACCAAAGTCATTTGTACGGCTACTGTGGAGGAAAAAGTGCCTCCGTTTCTTAAAGGGCAAGGAAAAGGCTGGGTAACCGCTGAATATTCGATGCTTCCTCGGGCAACTCAATCCCGTAATCAGCGTGAAGCAGCACGTGGTAAGCTTACCGGACGGACTATGGAGATCCAACGGCTGATCGGACGAGCGCTTCGTTCCGTAGTTAATTTACATGCGTTAGGCGAGCGTAGTATTACGCTGGACTGTGATGTGATTCAGGCGGATGGTGGTACGCGGACCGCTTCGATTACAGGTGCTTTTGTTGCGATGGCATTTGCTATTAACAAAATTGCACTTCAGCACAAGTTGCCTGTGTTTCCTATAACAGATTTCTTGGGGGCAATCAGTGTCGGTGTTGTAGGGGATAAAACGCTGCTCGATTTGAATTATGAAGAAGATTCCAAAGCAAAAGTAGATATGAATGTAGTTATGACTGGCGGCGGTGCCTTTGTTGAACTTCAAGGGACTGGCGAAGAAAGACCGTTCACTCGTCAAGAGTTGGATCTTTTGCTGGGTCTAGGTGAGAAGGGAATCTATGAACTGATTGCTGCGCAGAAAGAAGCGCTTGGAGCGATCGCTCTCAAAATCCCTTCCGGCCAGCCGGGCCAAGAGGTGTAGCATGAAGTCTGACGGCGGTATTCTTATTGTTGCGACGAAGAATAAGGGGAAAGTACGCGAATTCGAGCATGCTTTTGCCCCGCTAGGGCTGACAGTGAAAAGTATGTACGACTATCCGGATCTGCCCGATGTGGTGGAAGACGGAGCCACTTTTGCCGAGAACGCCTTTAAAAAATCCAAAGCCGTAGGCGATGCCCTGGGAATTCCGGTACTCGCCGATGATTCGGGTCTTTGCGTAGACGCTTTGGATGGCAAACCGGGTGTATACTCTGCACGTTACGCAGGGGAAGATGCGGGGGATGAAGAGAACAATCTGAAGCTGCTTAGCGAACTTGAGAAGCTAAAACAGGGCGAGGATACCGGACAGCCTTTGCTAAGTACAGCTCGGTTTGTCTGTACATTGTCCTTATACGATCCAAGCTCAGGACGGGAGTTAACCGCTGAAGGTGCAGTGGAGGGATGGATCACATCCGAACCTGCTGGTGGTGGTGGCTTCGGCTACGATCCGTTGTTTTACTTGGCGGAATATGAAAAGACAATGGCAGAGCTAACGCTAGAAGAGAAGCAGCGGATTAGCCACCGAGGCACTGCGCTAAGGTTGCTGACGGAGAAGCTGGCAGCTGCAGATGACTTGAATTCCTAATCCTAAACCTCTATGCGGTCGCATATGAGATGAAATAAAGAAGCTTGCAAATCCAAGGGGTGTACCTTGATTTGCAAGCTTCTTTTGATTTGTAAGGCTAGGCTTATAATTTTATTGAATTAGTTCAGCTTCCAGAGTGCGGGTGTCGCTGTCGGTTCCCAGCCCAGCAGTGAAGTGTGGGGCTGTAGACATGTATACGTTAACCCATTGTAGCTAACCTTATCACCCGCTTTGTATGCGACTCCCGCTGCCCAGGCAGATATTCCTGGATTTGGCGTTGGCGTAGGTGCTATGGTTGCAGTCGGTGTTGGTGCAACGGTCGGCGTTGGAGTAGGTGTTGCGGTTGCAGTCGGCGTTGGTGTCACAGTAGGTGTCGGCGTTGCGGTCGGTGTTGGTGTTACGGTAGGCACAGGTGTTGGTGTTGGTGTCGCAGTTGGTGTCGGTGTCGCAGTTGGTGTTGTTGTAGGTGTAGGCGTTGGAGTGATGCCTCCATATAGTTTGTCGTATTCCTGCTGGGACGAGCTTCCGTTCAGTGTAATTCGCTGCGGACCACCCGAGAAATTCAGCTTCATCATGCCTGGAACTTCCAGTGTACCTCCGTTTGCAATCGTTTGAGATGCAGTCCCGGTAATACGATAGCGATTAAAGTCCCAATCCGTAGAGATTTGCTCTACAGTACCGGCTCCCCATGCAGAGGTCAAGGTTGTTGTTGTCGGTAGATCGAATTCCAGCTTCCAGCCACCGGAGATATCCGCGCCTGTGTTATTCGTTATTTTCAGGGAGTAGGTATAATTCGGATGATCGTAAGCGCCACTGAAGCTAAGACTGAAGTTCGTAGGTGCAGGTAGTTGTGGCTTTGGAGTTCCACCTGGCAAAGAGGCTGACTTAAGCTGGTCATAGGCAAAATCGGTCAACGAGTTGCCATACGTGTAAGTGCCATCACTCTTTTCAGAGTAGTCGCCGGTCAGTTCCCAGAACATCATCCCTCCCAAGCCTTTTTGCTTGATATAATCCAGTTTGTAGCCGAGTGACTCCTTATCTTCATACGTAAGAAAGACCTTCTTGTCTGCGTTAAACAAGTATGGAGTTTTGGTAACGGGATCGAAATAACGTTTGTTCGCTGGATCTTTGAGCAGATTCAGCACATGCCAGATTGGATTTGCGCCAGCCGGCTGCTCTGGTGCAGGATCATTCCAGATTCCGTATACGCCGTCGGCTCCACCTCCGGTTGTAGGAGCTGTACCATAAAGACCGGTGTTGTTGATGCCTCCATTTACATTCTTCCAGCCACGTGAGTAATAAGGAACTCCGATGACGATTTTTTCCGGAGGAAGCGTACCCAAATAGTATCGAACGGCCCAGTCGGTATTCAGAACCGGAGTGCCCAGCGCAGCTGTTTCAGTATCACGAGAATCCGGGTACAGGGCGGAATGCGGCCCAACATATCCATTCCAAGCGCCGTGGAAATCATAGGTCATAAGGTTCGCCCAGTCCAAATACTGGTTAGCTTCCCCTAGCTTCATTCCGCCCAGAATCCAAGAGGAGGCGGTTGCAGCGATGGTTAGGTCATATTTCTGATTGTCCTGTGCGCCTGCCTGATCCAGCTTTTCACGAAGCTTTTTCATGAGGAGAACATAGTTGTTGTAATTCACTGTGCGCAGCGGCTCAGCCACACCGAAGTCATTCGGGTTACCTGATTGACCAGTACCAGATGGGTACTCCCAATCAATGTCCACACCGTTGAATTGGTAGGTACGTAGAAAATCCACAACACTGTTGGCAAAGGTCTCGCGGCCAGCTTCCGAATTGGCCATGTTATAAAAACCACCAGAACCCGACCAACCACCAACCGAAATCAGGGTGCGGACATCGGGGTATAACTGCTTATACTTTACGAGTTGATTAAAATGTCCTTTATACGGCAAATTAGTTAATTGGTCAGGGTAGTCTTTTTCGATAGCTGCTGTACGGTCCATCAGATCAATCTTGTTCGTTTGAGGGTTTACCTTGGCGAACGCATAGTTAATGTGAGTGATTTTGCCCCACGGTATTTTATCGACAGTATAAAATCCTTTGTTCTCCTGATCTCCCCACTCCGGGAAGTAAGCTACAATTTTACGCGGATGATCTGCAGCCGGAGCTGGAGCAGTAGGCGTCGTCCCTGCTGCTAAGGCTACTTGCGACGATCCACCTGCACTTGTGTAAAGCGGAAGCAGAATGATGGCGCTCATTAAGGCCGCAATGTAGCGTGCGGATTTACTTCGCCTATTACGTGTACTTATGTTCATTTAACATTCCTCCAAAAGGGATAATATAACTGCGGGAGTAGATTAGGAACGATGATCCTTTCGCGTTAATAATGAGTCTTAATTCAGCTTCCAAAGTGCGGGTGTGGTCGCTGGTTCCCAGCCTTGAAGTGAAGTATGGGGCTGGAGGCAAGTATACGTTTTGGCGTTGTAGCTAACGATGTCACCCGTTTTGTAAGCGATTCCTACAATCCAGCTAGAACTCCCAGGGGTCGGTGCTACAGTTGCGGTTGGAGCCGGAGTTGCTGTCGGTGCTACAGTTGCGGTTGGTGCTACTGTTGCTGTCGGTGTTACAGTGGCCGTTGGTGTGGGAGTTGCGGTTGGTGCCACTGTTGCCGTCGGAGTCGGAGTTGCTGTCCCGCATACGTTGATGAATTTCCAGACTCCAGCAGCACCGCTAAGGTCGGGACGATCGCCTTGAGTCCACCACTTAGCTTCATAGACTGAACCGTTGTAAGAAACTTGCTGGCCGCCAGTATATACGGCAGTCTGGTTCCACGCCGCTGCGCATTGTCCTGGAGTAGCCGTTGGTGTTGGAGTTACCGTTGGTGTTGGTGTTGTCGATGGAGTTGCTGTAGGCGTCGGCGATGGTGTTGGAGTTACTGTTGCCGTTGGAGTCGGTGTCGGTTGCACTACTCCGCCGCCAAGATCGGCGTTCAGTTTGTTGGTCAGTGTTTTGTTACGGTCACCACTTGTCTCCCAGAACATAGCACCCGCTAAGCCTTTTGATTTGAGATAATTGATCTTATGGCCAAAAGATTCTACGTCGTCATAGCTGATATAAGTTTGGTTCGTTGGATTATAGAGATAAGGCACTTTAGAAATGTCATTCCAATAACGGGTATAGCCGTTTTTGTTAATGTAATTAGCTTCAAGGTCATAGAAGTCATAACTACCCTTTTCCCATGTACCCGTGGACGAAATACCAGCGGACAATTGATATTGGCCATTTCCTGCGGCAGGAGCACCTCCCCAACCACGGCCATAGAATCCCATACCAAGCACTAACTTGTTCGCGGGTACGCCATTGGCTAAATAGCTGGTTACCGCTTTATCGACGTTGAAATTTTGCGGTTCGGTCAGGCCTGATGCAGAAGCGGCTGGATCATAGTACAAAGGAGCATTGTGACCGGTGGTCTTATTCCAGCTCCCGTTGAAGTCATAGGTCATAATATTGATCCAGTCAACAATGGAAGCAATACCTGCAAGATTATTGTTATTGACGTACGTCGGTCCTGCACCGGAAGCAATGGTCAGCAGGTAGGTTTTGCCATCGGTCTGACCGGCAGCATTTAGCTTCTCACGAATTTTTTGCAGTAGAAGTACATAGTTTTCCTTGTCTTCGGGACGATAACTGTTGCCTGCGAGCCCACCGCTGACTGGGTACTCCCAGTCGAGATCGACCCCGTCCATTTTATATTTACGAATGAAGTCTACCGCCGAGTTGGCAAAAACCTCACGGGTTACGGCTGTAGCCGCCACATCCGAGAAACGGTTCGACCAGGTCCAGCCCCCAACGGAGATCAACGTTTTCAGGTTCGGGTTCTTTTCTTTCAGCTTCCATAGCTGCTTCAGATTACCTTTGATGGGGTCATCCCATTTGTCATCTCCGAAGCTCTTTCCGGTGTCAATCCACGGGTCACCCAGCACAATCGTGCCGTTCGGAACGTTAATGGTCTGTGCTTGCTCATTTTGACAGCTCCATGTTACCGGATTAGGGCCGGTAGGATCAGGGTTGCCGTGAATGCCATTCCAACAAATATCTGCGAAGGCGTAGTTAATGACATTCATTTTGGTGGGATCGATATCTGATACATTGTAAGCCCGCCCGTAAGCGGCCCAAGAAGCGTAATAACCAACCAGTTTATAATCCTGTGCGGCGTTGGCCGTTTTGGCACTACTACCCAGGGCTGAAAAAAGTGTAAGAACAAGTGCGGCGATCATCGCGATCGCAAAGGTCTTACGTGAACTTTTTTTCGTGAATATCATTGATTTTATACCTCCAAGGTTCAATGTGTAGTTCGAAATTCTTTTCGGCAAGAAATCCCAACCTTCACCTCCCATAGTTTGAAATTCACCTGTACCTTCACCCTTGCAAATCTCTCACTCTACTGACGCCCTGTTCATAGATTTAGCAGCAAAAAAATAGCGGTCTACATGAAGCTCACGCAATAAGTAAGCGCTTTCTAAACTGCTGTTCTAAGAATTCCTTTTTGTTAAACTTGTAGATGTAACATTGTTGAAGGGGTGTAGGGTGAGTAGAAGAGTGGGTTTGGAGTTCAATAATTAGGATTAATTTCTTATTTATGGGTGAAGGCATTTCTTATTTTCAAGCATAGAGAGGGATTATGCTAGGGATAAAATTCGTTAATATAGGGGGACATTTTTCTAATTCATGGATACTTGTTTAGGTGAACTTTGATAGAAAAGGTGCATGTCCTCTTTTTAAGGAAACTCATGCAGAACACATAACCTCCGATGTTATGAATATAAATTATATACATGCCTGCAATATTTTTACGGAATTACGCAACGCATCGCTGTTTCTTTTCGTTATAGTAGTATCATACGGAAGGTGGTGGGTTCACCGATGGTTGTGTTTTGGTTGATCGCAGCCGGTGTCCTGTTTGTTGTTGAGATGATGACGCTTACTTTTTATCTGTTATGGCTTAGTATTGGTGCGTTGGCCGCAGGTTTGGTGTCGTTGATTGTTCCTGAAGCCATTTTGTTTCAGGTGATTCTCGGATCACTGGTCGCACTTGGTCTGACTATATTCTCGAAACCACTGGTTTCTAAATTTCGCAGTTCACGTGGGTTCAAGGATACAGGCACAGAAATCGTAGGCAGGCAAGGAGTCGTCATTGAGCCGATTGAGCAGGGGCGCTACGGGCAAGTGAAGGTAGGCGGAGATACGTGGAGCGCGAGCTCTGACCAGTCTTTGGGCAAGGACGAAGTGGTAAGAGTAGTGAAGCGAGGCACGACCATTATTGAAGTAGAACGATGGGGGGATATGAACTAATGGAATGGGCAATTATTTCAATTATTCTAGTGGTAGTCGTAGTATTTGTGGCATTAACGATCAAAATCGTACCGCAACAACGGGTAGGTGTAGTGGAACGCCTGGGTAAATTCAATCGTCTACTGACGCCGGGTCTGAACATTCTGATACCTGTGATTGATCAGGTACGTACTTACCATGATCTAAGAATTCAACAAGCGAATGTGCCTCCGCAAACGGTGATCACGAAGGATAACGTGCAGGTGCAGATCGACACGATTATTTTCTATCAGGTAGTGGGACCAGAGGAAGCTACGTATGGTATTTCCGATTATGTATATGGGGTAAGAAACATTTCAACGGCAACTATGCGGCAAATTATTGGTAAGCTGGAATTGGATGAAACGCTTTCTGGGCGTGAAAAAATCTCAACTGATATTCGTCTGGCGCTTGATGAGGCTACAGAGAAGTGGGGCGTAAGAATCGAGCGTGTGGAAGTCATCGATATCAAGCCGCCGCTCGATATTCAAGAAGCAATGGATAAGCAGATGAAAGCGGAGCGGAGCAAACGGGCGATTGTTTTGGAAGCGGAAGCTGCCAAGCAAGATATGATCCTGCGTGCTGAAGGGGATAAGCAGAGCAAGATTCTGAAAGCGGAAGGCGACAAGGAAGCACGTATCCGCCAAGCAGAGGGTTCAAGACAAGCACAGGAGCTGGAAGCTCATGGTGAGGCGAAAGCAATTCAAGCAGTGGCTGAAGCAGAAAAATCACGCATTGAGCTGATTCGCTCAGCAGGTCTGGATGAGCATGTGCTCGCATATCGCTCCTTCGAGGCTCTGGCTGAAATCGCCAAAGGTCCTGCCAATAAAGTGTTCTTGCCAACAAGCGCTGTTGAAACGCTGGGAAGTCTTGGGGCGATTGCTGAGGTATTCAAAGCGAGCAAGGATAGTAAATAGATTTTACAATTCGTGCTTCTTCCGTTAAAGTAAAAAGCAAAAACAACCCTATGCATACGAAGCTATTGTTGCTCATGCAAACTTTGAAGGAGAGAAGCTACCGTGACACAAAAAGAAATCTCACCGTTAGTTGAACTGCTCGGATTACAGCCCCATGTTGAGGGCGGTTGGTACAAAAGACTTTGGAACTCCGAATTTGAAATTCCGCAGGAAGTGCTTGGGGATAGCTATTCCGGATCGCGCCATTCGGCATCTTCGATTTATTTTTTGCTACACGAGGGGGAACAATCTGATTGGCATACTGTTTTGTCCGATGAAGTTTGGTTCTGGCATTCCGGTAGTCCAATAGTGCTTAGTCTCGGAGGTAATGGAGATAAGCCTGAGAATGTGCAGGAAGTTATTCTGGGTCTCGATATTGCTGCAGGTCAACAGCCGCAGGTCGTAGTTCCAGCAGGCGTATGGCAGGCGGCTCGCCCGTTAGGATCAGAACCGGTCCTGGTATCCTGTATCGTTTCTCCAGAATTCCATTTTGACGATTTCAAACTGATTGAGAAATAAAGCGTTACTTCTGTCTAAACGTTAAAGAAGCAAAAAGTAGCGAGTCTCCGGTCATCGGAGGCTCGCTACTTTTTTGCTTTCTGTCGTTGGTATCAGACGATGCACAATGTAAAAATCCTCGGAGTCTTGTAAATATCCTCTATTCCAGTAGAATCGGGCAATTTATATGATGGAGTTACTAAAAACATACGAACAAGGGGTTCGTAAGTGGAAGGAGTAACACCATGACGCCAAATTTAGAAACTAAGCGCATATCGTCCAGACCCAAGCGCGGGTTCGGGTCACGACTGACCGGATTGGGAAGTTCATCAACGTTCGTAGGCTACTTGTTCGTCACCCCCATCTTGATCTTGATGGGAATCTGGTTTTATTACCCACTGGTACAATCTTTAATCTACAGCTTCCAAGACATCAGTTTCCTAAATCCGGATGCAGCCAAATTTATCGGATTCGGAAACTATGTTGAGATTGTCCAGGATAAGGACTTCTGGACGGCTTTGAGTCATTCCTTATTGTTGACAGTAGTAGCGGTACCGCTACAAGCGATCATCGCCTTGGTGATTGCAGTAAACCTCAACAAGGTGATGCACCTTAAAGGTGTGTTCCGCACACTGTATTACATGCCTTATATCACCTCAACCATTGCGGTGACGACTGTATTTATGTATTTGTTCATGCAGAATGAAGGGATTGCAACACAATTGCTGACCTGGTTTGGTTTCCCCGACGTTTCATGGTACGCCAACGTTAAGTATGCACTTCCATTCTTAATGATCCTTACCGTTTGGACGTATGTGGGATTCTACATGGTAGTGTACTTGGGTGGATTGCAAACCATTCCAAACGATATTTATGAAGCGGGTCGTGTGGACGGAGCAAATGGATGGCAGCAGTTCTGGAAGCTTACGGTTCCTATGTTGAAACCAGTAACCTTCCTTGTCATAATGTCCGGGATTATTAACGTCATGCAACTGTTTGACCAGCCTTATGCCTTGGCAAGAAACGGCTCGCTCGGAAGTCCGGCCGGTGCAACGAGTACAATAGTAACTTATTTCTACAGCCAGGCATTCAGCTTCAACCGTTCCGGTTACGGTAGTGCTGCAGCATTTATTATTTTCGCCCTTATTATTGCGCTGTCTATGCTTCAAAAACGCTTTCTTAAGGAGGAGATTTAGATGATGCTTAACCGGAAAACTCATATTTTACGCTATGTACTACTGTTCGCATTCTCCATATTCTTCGTAGTGCCGTTTGGTTATGCCATCTATACATCGCTTTTGTCCAAAGCAGACATCGGGCATCTTGTGCTGCCAAGCCAGTGGACATTTGAAAACTACAGGGACATTTTCCAAACCTCGGATATATTGATTTGGTATAAGAACTCGATCATCGTAACGTTCGGTATTTTGATTGGTAACTTGTTTGTTAATACGACGGCTGCCTACTCCTTGGCTCGTATTAATTTTCGGGGCAGAGGTGTAGTGTTTTTCCTAGTAATCGGGATGATGATGGTGCCTTACCAAGTGATGATTATTCCGATTTTCTCCATGATCGTTGATATGAAATGGCTTAACAGCTACCAAGGCCTCATTATTCCATTTCTGTTTCAGGGCTTCCTTGTCTTTCTGATGCGTCAGTTCTTTTTGACAGTGCCGAAGGAGCTTGAAGAAGCGGCGGAGGTTGATGGATTGAGCAAGATTGGTATTTTCTACAGGATCATGCTTCCGCTATCCAAAGGTGCGATTGGCACACAAATCATTTTCAGTTTTACCGGTACGTGGAACTCTTTCGTATGGCCGGTGACCTTGGTGAATGACAGCCGCTGGTATGTAATGACTGTTGGTCTGAACACACTTAAGAATCGTTATTTTGAATGGCCAAACCTCACGATGACTGGTGTTGTACTCTTGACCCTGCCAATCATTATCGTCTTTTTGATGTTCCAGCGCCATATGGTGCAAGGCATTGCCACTACAGGATTGAAAGGTTAATACAGAATACGTTCAGACAGGAGGATGTAAAGTGATTGAATATACTGGATTAAATGCGCTCGATGACGGTTGGGTGATTGCGGAAACAGAGTTTGACGCTAGATTTTTAGGGAAGTTTGAAACGATTTTTTGTCAGGGTAACGGATATCTTGGGCTAAGAGCTGCTACAGAGGAGTCCTATCCGGGTGAACGCCGCAACTTGTTTGTTGCAGGAGCGTTTAACCGCTTTGCCAATCAGGAGGTTACTGAGCTTCCGAATGCCGCAGATATGGTGCAGCTCGATATCCGTCTGAACGGTAAACCATTTCATTTAGAAAAAGGGAAAATTCACAGCTACCGTCGGGAGCTGGATTTACGGCAAGGAGAGCTCCGGCGTGACATCCTCTGGGAGGACGAGAACGGCGATCAGTTTAAGATGACTTTCCTGCGGTTCGTATCGCTACAGGACCGGCATCTAATGGGTATGCGGGTGGAAATTACCCCGCTGACGAAATCCGCGGAAATTTCAATTCGTTCCGGTATCAACGGGCAGATGACAAATTCGGGCGCACAGCATTTTATAGAAGGTGAGCGGAGGGTGTTTGATAAAGAGCTGCTCCAGCTTACCGCAACGACATCGGAGTCGAATATTGAATTTGTACATACCTGTGTCCATCAGATGTATGAGGGGGGTGTACGTCTTACAACTGCGCCAGCTCCGAGCATGGATCGCAGAAGAGTTTCACTGACTTACAAGCTTAAAGCGGAAGTCGGCAAGTGCATTACGCTGGATAAGGTGGCTTCGGTGCATACGAGTTATGATAAGGAGTGGAGAGATCGGGGGGCCGCGCATCAAGCTTTGCAGGATACCGCCCGGGAATATCTCAGCAAGAAGGAAGAAAAAGGCTTTGATGTACTTGTTAATGAAAACGAGCAGGCCTGGAAAAGCGTATGGGCCAAAGCCAACATTGAGATCAAGAGCAACGACGTCTTCGATCAGTTGGCCATCCGTTTTTCACAGTATCATCTGCTTCTGATGACACCTGCTCATGACAGTCGTTTCTCTGTAGGAGCCAAGGGACTGACAGGAGAGGGATACAAGGGACATGTATTCTGGGACACAGAAATTTTTATTCTGCCATACTTTTTGTATACCGACCCGCAAACAGCCCGTAAGCTGGTGGAATATCGTTATCACACCTTGAACGGTGCGAGAACAAAAGCGCGTGACAATGGTTATCGCGGCGCGATGTACCCTTGGGAATCCGCAGCAACCGGCGAGGAAGAGACTCCTGAGTGGGGCCCTGTAGATATCGTTACCGGAAAGCCAACCTTTATTTGGACAGGCAAAATCGAACAGCATATTACAGCGGACGTGGCATATGGCGTGTGGCATTATTATCAGGCTACCGGTGATCAGGAATATATGGATCGGTGCGGATATGAGATTATATTCGAAACAGCGACTTTCTGGGCAAGCCGGCTGGAGTGGAGCGATAAGGAACAGAAGTATCATATCTGTGATGTGATTGGTCCGGACGAATATAAGGAACATGTCTCTAACAATGCATTCACCAACTATATGGCCTACTGGAATATGACAAAAGCAATCGAATGCACCCGCAAGCTTATGCAAGCGCAAAGCGATGTTTACTTGACTTTAGAAAGTCAGTTGGTTCTATCCGAGCGGTTGAAGGAATGGGAGGATAAATCCAAGCTGATCTATCTTCCGCAGCCAGATATGCATTCGTTCATCATTCCGCAGGACGATACTTATTTGAACAAGCAAATTATTGATCTGGAGAAGTACCGTGATCAGGATCAGGTGGCTTCCATTCTTGCCGACTACAGCATGACCCAGCTCAGTGAAATACAGGTTTCGAAGCAGGCGGATATTCTCGTTTTGTTTTACTTACTGGAGGACTGGTTCTCTAAAGAGACTAAAGCGGCGAATTGGCATTATTATGAGCCGAAAACGTTGCATGACTCTTCGCTCAGCTTATCCACGCACAGTATGCTGGCTAGCGATGTCAATGAACTGGAATTGGCTTACGATATGTTTGCCAAGGCAGCCCGCATTGATTTGGGTACAAACATGCATAGCTGCGATGAAGGTATTCATTCAGCTTCGATTGGCGGCATTTGGAAGGCAGCGATCATGGGCTTTGGCGGGGTTCGTTCCTGGGAGGGCTCTCTTCGCCTGAATCCGAAACTTCCACAGGCCTGGGAGCGCTTGTCTTTCCCGCTTGCCTGGCAGGGTGAGCGTCTGCAGGTGACGGTTACCCGTGGCAAGCTGGAGGTGGAGCGCCTAACTTCAGGATTGGGTGAGCTTACCTTGCTCATTCATGGCCGGGAATACGTGTTGAAGGATCGTATCGTTACAGACATGAAGGAGGCTGAGCGAAGTGAATAAAGAATATCAGGAGATTCAAGCCATGATTTTTGATCTGGACGGAGTAATTACCGACACGGCGAAATATCATTATGAAGCGTGGAAACAGCTGGCAGATGAGCTGGGTATTCCCTTTGACCTGGAATTTAATGAGCAGCTCAAGGGGATCGACCGCATGGCTTCCTTGGAAAAAATACTGAGTCAACTACCGGACGGCGGTGCAGCCTTCACTTTGGAACAAAAAAAGGAATGGGCTGATCGGAAGAACAACAATTATAAGCGATTGATTCAGGCTGTGGATAAATCTGAAATATTGCCAGGCATCCTGGATTTGTTCCATGATCTCGAGTATGCCGGAATACCGATCGGGTTGGCTTCGGCCAGCCGTAATGCCGGCACACTGCTACGGCAGTTGAAGGTAGATTCATATTTTCATGTGATTGCCGATCCGGAGAGTGTGGCTCATGGAAAACCGGCTCCGGATATTTTTCTGAAGGCAGCGGAGGAGCTAGGGGTTGACCCCCGTTATTGTGTTGGAGTAGAGGATGCAGAGGCTGGAGTTCAGGCGATAAAAAGTGCGGGGATGTTTGCCGTAGGGGTTGGTGATGCTGAGATTCTGTCGAAAGCGGACTATATTATCTCGGAAACATCGAAGCTATCTTTGTCCGAGATTCAGCAGCATATGGCCGGACGCTAATTTAAAAGTTAAATCTCAAAATACTATGTAAGTTGAACGAATTCGTATGAATAGTTCAGCTTACATAGTTTGCTATTGAAGCAAACCAGGATATAGCATAAGATTAATTCGTCAAAATACAACAAATTATTACAAGAGGAGAGGATCTCATCATGCGGAAATGGAGTAGGTTTCGGGATCGAAACATACGGCAAAAGCTGTTTTTGACCTACACGCTGTTGATGATTGTTCCTCTCGTGGTCATTAGTATTTACTTTTACATATACGCTATGTCTGTTTTTGAATCCCGCATTGTGAAATCGTTTCAGGAGACCAATCAGCAGATGGTATCCACTGCGGACTCGTTTGTTAGCAGTATGTTCAAATCCTCGGAGCAGCCTTTTTATGATGAAAGGCTTATGCAAATTTTGTCGAAGGATTATTCTGCTGTAAACTATGAGACTTTTGAAAAAAGTATGGATTTTCGTTACATAAGCGATAACGTTTTTAAAGAGCTGATGACATTTAATCCCGATATTGATTCCATTCTGATCTACCCTGTAAACAATTCATTAATCTATCGCAGGGGTTATGATACGACATTCAATTATAATTACAGTCCGGTGACTGAACCGTGGTACCGAACCATTGTGAATAATGCGGAGAGACCCATTCTGGTCGGCATGCATGAGGAAAAACAGATGTATGCCAAGCCCCGCTCTGTGGTATCTGTAGGCCGTGTACTGGTGGATGTGGGTAACTATCAGAAGCTTGGTGTGCTGCTCGTTAATTTCCGCATGGATAAGCTTGAAAAGCTATTCAGCGGACTAGGTGACAAACAGGACGTAAACCAGTTCATCGTGGATGAAAAAGGGATGGTTGTGTTCAGTTCAGATCCGGTCATGATTGGGATGAAATATAGTCAGGTCATGGGGAAAATGAAGCCGGACAATGAAAACTACTATGTTGTTCACGATGAGTCCAATGTGTCTGGGTGGCAATTCTACAGCATCGTTCTTCGTGACAAGCTGCTCACCGAAATTAACCAGATACGCAATTTTTCCACACTACTGCTCCTTTTGTTGATTGTATTGGGTTTCGTAACAGCTTATCTAATATCTGGGAGCATCACCAATCCGATTCGAAGGCTCAATCGGCTAATGCGCAAGGTAGAGAAAGGGGATTTTGATGTTACTGCTCAGCAGGACAGTCTGGATGAAGTGGGACATTTGTCGCGTTCCTTTAACCGGATGACTGCCGAAATCAAAGAACTGATTGAGCAAACCAAAATTGAAGAGAAGAAGAAGCGGAGTGCAGAACTTAATGCGCTGCAAAATCAAATTAATCCGCATTTCATTTATAACACGCTCTCCGTGATTAAATGGATGGCGCAGGCTCAAATGGCGAACAACATTACGGAAACAGTAGATGACATGATCAAAGTTCTGTCCTTTTCCACACGTAATACTCAGGAGTTTGTTTCTATTGAGGAAGAAGCGGCCTTTATACACAGCTATCTGGAACTGCTACAGCTCAGGTACTTTAATGTGTTTGATTTTGAAATCGATGTTGCACCGGATGTTTTGGAATGCAGAACGTTAAAATTTATGGTGCAGCCTTTTGTAGAGAATGCGGTGTTTCACGGTTTTGCAGAAGATTCCCGTCAATATAACTTGAGTATACGCGTGCAGAGAAAAGGCAGCGATATTCAGTTTACGATCTCGGACAACGGGATGGGGATCTCAGAAGAACAGCTAAGTAGACTCTTGCAGCAGGAAATGTCGGACGCGCAGACGATGAATTCTATTGGTGTGGGCAATGTCTCCCGAAGATTGAAGCTTCATTTTGGAGAAAAGTACGGGGTGACTATAAATAGTGTAAAAGGGGAAGGAACTACCGTTCTTATCCTGATTCCTGCTATGGAGCATCATCAGAACCACGCTGGAACGAGAAAAGAGGGATCCGCATGAAAATCATGATTGTGGACGATGAGTCCTTTATCCGAATGAATTTTAAGACCTTTGTGGACTGGAAACAACATGGCTATTACCTAATAGGCGAAGCTGCAAACGGCAAAGAGGCTTTGGAAAAAATGGATGAGCTTCATCCGGATGTGGTCTTTTTGGATATCCGAATGCCACTGATGGATGGGCTTGAGGTTCTAAGGCAGCTCCGGCATACCAAACATTCCTGCAAAGTCATTATTCTCAGCAGCCATAATGAGTTTGAGTATGCCCAAGAGGCGTTTAGGCTAGGTGCATGCGATTATATTCATAAACCGAATCTGACCCAGTCCGCTGTATTTGAAGCGTTGGAGCGTGTCCGGGCACAGGTGAATCATCAGCCTGTGGGAGATCATCTTGTTTCTTTACAGCAAACTATGGAGAAGAACCGAAATGAGTTGAAAACGCTTTTTTTACGGGATTTAGCGATCGGTGTTGTTCGTCATGAGTGGGAAATTGAGCAAAAGACAAAGCTGTACGATTTGAATCTGAAACAGCCTAATGTGCTTTGCATCGTCATGTTGATTGATCAGTATGACAAGGTGAAGGAACGTTACAATAAGGGAATGGAGCATTTACTCGGCTTTTCGATCCTCAACATTTTGCAAGAGGTGCTGCATCGGTACAGCGAGCTAGAGCTGTTTCTGATGAGTCCGAACGAGCTGGTTATTATAAAAACGTATTCCGGCATCAGAAGTATGAATGAGATTCTTGAAGAACGCTGGGGACTTATCCGTAAAATTGAAAAGACATTGAAACAGTTTTTGAACATACAAGTTAGTTTTCTTATCAGCGGGCTGCATGCCCGTCTGCTTGATATTCCCAAAGCCTATCATGAAGCTCAGGAATCTGCTGAAATGCTATTTTATGAGGATTGCAGCAACGTTGTTGTCTACGAACCAGGCAGCATCAAGGAAATGAATGATAAGGCACTGTTTACCCTGTTTGAACAGCGTATTCGCAAGGAAATGGATGAAAAGCACGTATCTTCTGCTATCGCCATAGTTCATGAGATGTTTGCTACGATCAAGGAGAAGAGATCTTTAGGTCGGCATGCCACCTTGGAAATGTGCGTGAATCTTCACTGCCAGATTCAGTCCCATATGAAGGAGGACAGTGGGGAGGAAGACTATACCGGGATGCAGGAAATCATGTCAGCCGAGCGTTTGGAGCATCTTCATCTGCTGCTGATCCAGGAGTTGGAGAGTCTACAGGAGAGTTATACGGATGCGGCGACATCTACGAACTACAAGATAAAAAGAGTCATTGATTATATTCACCAGAATTACAATCAAGATTTGACACTGAATGAGCTAGCTGGTTATGTCGGTCTGAATAACAGTTACCTGAGTCGTATTTTTAAGGAGCAAACGGGTTCCATGCTGATTCCATATATCAACGGCTATCGTGTGAAAAAGTCTCTAGAGCTACTTAAAGAAGGAAAGCTGAAAACGTATGAGATCGCGGAGAGGGTAGGGTTTAACAGCATTGATAACTACTATATCAGCTTTAAGAAGATTTATGGGCTCCCACCGAACGAATACCGAAAGACTAGTATGGGAAAGTAAAAAATCACAAAGATATGTAAAGATCCTCTGTTTGCTCTCGATTGCTGTGAAGCTAAGATGAAGATAACACCACTTACGGTGAATCTTCTTAAATAAAAGGGGTAGTGACAAATGAGAAAGAAGTCAGTCCTGTTATTGTGCTCTCTGATGTTGATGCTGTCTACTGCAGCGTGTGGCACCAAATCCAATACCGGTAACTCTGGCAACGGAGCTTCAGAGAACGCTGGAGCGGCAAAGCCGGAGAAGCAAGAAACCGTAGAAGTCACGATGGCATACTGGGCCAATGCATCCGAACAAAAGAACTTCGAATTTATGGTAGATGGCATTGATAAAGAGCATCCAAACATTAAAGTTAAGATGCAAATGTACCCAACGAGTGACGAGTTTTGGAAAGCGGTTCCAACGGCGATTGCTGCCGGGGTAGGACCTGATATCATTGCTATGTCGGATGAAGGAAACTATGAGTATATCAAGAAAGGCGTACTCGCTCCACTCGATGAGATGATCGACAAAGTGGGGTTTGATAAAGAACGTATTACTGGATCGCTGTACAAAGGCTGGACAGATGATAATAAACTTTACGGAATTCCTTACGATTCTTCTACTTCTATGCTGGCGATCAACAAAGAGATGTTTGAAAAATCAGGAATCACTAAATATCCAGAAACAATGGATGAGGTTGTTGAGTTGGCAAAATCCATGACTAAAGATGGTGTGAAAGGTATTATCGGCAGTATCGATCCATTCCACATCACTCAATATGTTCACGCTTTCGGCGGAGACTGGGGCTTCGGAAAAACGATCAATTCCAAAGAAAACGTAGCTGGTGTGCAGTTCTTCGTGGACCTTTTCCTCAAAAATAAGGTTGCTATTGCTCCAATCGAAGTAGGGGCTCCATGGGACGGCGAAGTATTCAGTCAAGAAAAAGGGGCTATGTCCACAGCTGGCCCATGGTATGTAGGTCATTTGAAAGAAGCTAACCCTGATATGGGATTGATTGCTCTGCCGATGCCTAAAGGTACGGTAGAAGCACAAAGCGCTTACTCTCACGGCTTGTCGATTCTGGACGGCAGCAAGCATAAGGAAGAAGCTATGCAAGTGATCAAGTATGCGCTGCGTGATGAGGCTCAATTAAATGCGATTGAGGCGGTTGGATATTCACCGGCAGTATCTTCTCTGCTTCCTAAATATTTGGAGAAGAATCCTGAATTGAAAGCAGTATTCGATAATATGGAAAAAGTCGGTATGCCATTTGCTTACCCTGAACAAACCAAAGCATTTCATGCGGATCTGCTTAAAGGCGTAGAGGAAATCATCTTTAAGCAAGATGGCTTGACGGTTGAGAAGTTGCTGAATGATCTCCAAAGTAAATACGGAGAAAACTAGTTATCGAGCGGTTGGACTTTGCCATAACCAAAGTCCAACCATTTTTTTCACAATCATATAAGGAGGTCAAAGGGGAAAATGAAAAGGTCGCTTAACAGTGTCATTTCAAAGATTGTACTCATGTGCTTGTTCATAACATCCATCGGTCCTGTGTACTCTATGCAGGCAGCACCCGCAGCACCCGCTCCTAAGATTAATGAAGGCGTGGTCAATGGCGAGTTTCCGCTGAATTTAACACAAACGGGGGATATCGACTGGCTGCATTTTAAAGCGGATAACTTGAATCAGCTTCAACGAATTCAGAAGGCAGGCCCAAACTCGGTCACCTTCAGTGTATATGGGGATACGGCAACTGAGGGCAAATTGAACAGAGGCACTGATGCCGATTACATGTCCTATACCTGGAGTAATGGTATGCCAGGATTTGAATATGGTTTAAATGACACGGGAACAGGTTTATTTTATCCAAAGTCCAGCCGAGACAAAGGGAGCTATAACAATGTTGGCTGGGATATTGAAGTAGCAGCACAGCCGCAGGATTCCACCCTTGTATTTGGTCTTGGGTTGTGGCAAGCGGATATAGATCTTAACATCTATACTGATGATATACTTTCGGTAACCCGAAACGTCTATGGCGATTCTGTTTCCAAGAACTATAAGTATCAAGTCAACGTGCCTGCTAATGTGAAGCTGAAAATTGAAGGGCGTTTGACAAAGGTTGTAGCGAAGAACGGAAATATGTCATTCTCTGGATTGGCTTTAAGCAGTGTGGCACTTGCGGATAAATTGCCGCTGCAAAATGAATACAACAGAGTTAGCAATATGACGCAAGGTCTTTATACAAATGAGACGTGGCAGGTTCTGGTGAATACGCTGGCTGCTGCCAAACTTGTACTTGATCGAACAGAGGCAACCCAGCCGGAAGTTGACAGCGCTATCAATGCTTTGGTAGCAGCGCAGCTTGGTCTGGTGAAGAGAGAATCGAACATTGTAATCGATTTTACGGATAAAGCGTTCAAGGAGTATACTTTCGGTGCTAAAACTGATCAACAGGACAGATATCAAACCTTCACAGTGAAGGAAGCTGTTGATATGAAGTATGTTCAGATCAATGTCAAAAGATATAAAGAGCCTGTGAGCGACTTGATTATCAAGTTGCATGCAGTAAACAGTGAAGGGCTGCCGACTGGAGATCCACTAGTCCAAACGACAGTGGACAAAAACCGGATTGTGGACGGAGGACTCACTACTGCGGAGCTGAGCTACAGTCTCCTTCAGGATACGCGATATGCGCTTGTTCTGACTCAACAAGAGCGGGGCTCCGGGGAATACCGCTGGGTCATCATGTCCAAAAACTTTGAATCTCAAAAGGAGTCATTTGGTAAATCGACATCAGGTGTCTTTAAATCTGAAGCGAGTCTGGGCACGGGCATCATGAGAATTGTGAAAGAGGGTAACGTGGATCGGGGCCCGCTGCAGGGCTTGATTGAAGAGCTTAAGCAATATAACAGACAGCTTTACACGCTCCAGAGCTGGTCTTCCTTGGAGATAGCATTGAGCAGCGCTCATGAGCGTTTGAACGATGTGGATGTTAAACAGTTAGAGCTTGATACGGCATTAAATCAGGTGCAAACTGCTTTTAATAACCTAGTGCTAAGTACGAACCTGGATGTAATGGCTAAACAGATGGAGACGATCAGCCAAGCGGCCCTGATTGGCTACACCAGCCAGTCGGCAGATGCTTTGCATCAAGCGATCCAGGAAGCACAAGCTTTGAATATCGGTGCATCCGAGCAAGAACGGATCAAGGTGTATTCAAAAGTACTGAATGCAATGGATGGATTGCAACTGGAAATGAAATATCAGTACGAATTGAACCCTAAAATGACCGCTGGTTTTGGTTTTGAGGGTGACAAGAACGCCACGCTGGCTTTCCTTGACGGATCCTATCAGATCGGCGGAACCCGCCCTATGCAGAATGGGTTTGTGGCAACGAAACAAATCGTTACGTTCGGTGCGACAAATACGTCAGGCATCAAATGGTATAATGCCGAAGGCTATCTGCCAGTCTTTATAAATGAGTTTACCAAAGATAATATGGACTATAAAATTGAATCGTTTGGCAACAAGCAGACGGTAGAAAGCAAGGACTACGTGATTAATTATTCCAGAATGACGGTTACCAATCATTCGGATGAGACGCGCCTGCTGCCGGTTGTATCTGCCAATCTGGTTCCGATGAATCAGGCTGCAAACGAAGTTTATACGATCAAACCTGGTGAGACTGTTGTCAGAGAGTTTGCTATTGAAGGGGATAAGTATGAATATTTCGATGCGGGGAAAACGAGCTTTACATCCTTAACGAGAGAGCAAGTGTCGAAACTAGGTACGTTTGACAGCAACTACAGTGAGATGAAATCCTACTGGAATAACAGACTGTCCACAATAGTTGATATCGATCTGCCGAATAAAGAGCTGGTTAATGCTTTTAAAGCAGGCTACATTTACAATATGATTATTAAAGACGGCAATTATCTGCATGTGGGTGAGAATGGTTATGCCAGACTATACTCTCACGATACCATCGGGATTGTTGTTCAATTGATTCAGAGCGGTGACTTTGCACACGCAAGAGAGTATCTGGAAAGCATACCTCTTACTGGCGGAATTAACATCGAGACCGGTCAAGTGGACCCAAACCTGTTCTGGGATGCCAACTGGAAGCTTCCGTGGACGTATGCTGTATATTTGAGCAAAACCGGCGATACATCCTTATTTGATGAAAAGATGAAAGCGGATGACGGATCAGAGGGTACCGTTTTCGATAAGCGGGTAAAATTCGGAGCAAGAAGCATTGAAAGCGACCGCGCTGGAGATGGTCGAATTATGAAAGAAACGAAAGCCATAGATTCATTGGGGTATTGGACGATTGACAATTACTCCGCTCTGACAGGATTGGCATCTTATGAATACATCGCGCGTGAGCTGTATAAGGTGAAAGGCCAAGCAAGTTATCTGGCAGAGGCAGAGTGGGCTAACGCTCAATACGAGGATCTGCTCGCGGCTTTCACGGCCAAATTGCAAAAAACAATTACCGACAAAGCACTAAACTATATTCCTGCATCTGTTGTGCAAAGTAATGACGAGAACCGGATGAAGGACTCCCGGGATGCCAACTGGGCTTCCATGTTCCTGTTCGGAAGATGGCTGTGGGATGGATATTTGTATGGTGCGAACCAGCCAGAGGACAATATCAACCTGACGATGCTAGATGATACTTATACCTATGGTATGGAGCGACGCGTCAAGGAAGGGACAACCGATTCTATTTATAACTTTGGCGGTTATCCGCATGGCTTCTACTCCAGTGCGTATAACGCCGGTTACGGCAGCGCGGCGCTTCGCGGTGAGAAATACAGAGACATGGGGATTAAAGCTTACGAGTTTATGATTGAAAACTCCATGAGTGGACCGTTTAGTTGGTGGGAAGGCGTAGCTTACCCTACCGCAGAATCTAGCCCTTGGACGGCAACCAATGATGAACTTGGTGTGCGTAGTACGCCTGGCGGTGGCGGATCGGCCCAGCATATGTGGGGGCAGGCCGTCAATTCAAAGGTATTGGTGGACTCGCTGATCACTGAGCGTATCTACGATCAGAACACAAAATACGAAATTATTGTGGGACGTGGTATTCCTAAAGAGTGGGTAACGGATGCCGATAAGAACAACAATGTGGTAGCGGATGTTCAGAACTATCCTGCATTCCAAGGTGGAAGAGTAGGATACAATGTGGTTAGAAAAGCAAACCAGCTTGTGGTTACATTTACGACCAGTCTGGAGCAAGCCAAGGCTGATACGAGCAATGCACAAATCAGCATTCAATTGCCTAGTATGGTTAACAACATTCTGGAGTCTTCTGGGGGTGTTGTTGATAACGCGAAAGGTATCGTTACCGTTCCGCTCAGTACAAAAACATTAGCAATCACTTTGAGTGATCTACCTAAGCCTACCGATGTAGAGCTTGATAGAGAGGAGCTTACCATTGGATTTGCTACCGGCGACTCCAGTGACTCGGTAACCCAAAACGTGGTGTTGAGAGCGGAAGGAAAGCGCGGTAGCTCAATCACTTGGTCTTCAAGCGAGCCGAATATAATTTCTAATACGGGTAAGGTGAAGCGCCCGACTGTTTCTACTCCAGTGACGTTGAAAGCAATTTTGGAAAAAGACGGCGTTCAGGTTGAGAAGACGTTTGTCTTAACGGTTATCAAGGCAAATGAAGATTCGGGCAATAACGGAAACAATAGCAACAACGGTAACAATAGTAATAATAGCAACAGCGGAAACACCAGCAATAATGGTAATAACGGGAACACCGGAAACAACGGAGGTTCGGTTAATCTACCGAAATTTCCGGACATTTCGAATCACTGGGCATTCGATTCTATTGTTACCGCAATAGAACGTGGAATTATCAAGGGTTATGAAGACGGAACATTCCGTCCGAATGCTGTGGTGAAACGCAGTGAGCTGATGGTTATGCTTGGCCGTGCGTTGAAACTCTCGGATACGGACACTACAACTCTTCCGTTTGAAGATGCAACTAGCATTCCGTCATGGGCGAAACCTTACATCTCCAGTGCAGTCAAATCTGGACTTATTAAGGGATACGAGGATAATTCATTCCGTCCTGATGGTAAGGTGACCCGGATCGAATTTGTAGCGATGGTTGCACGTGCGCTCGATTTGAAGAGCGGTACGAAGACAACCTTGCCTTTTGCTGATGCTGGTCAAATTCCTGCCTGGGGGAAAGATTATGCAGCAGCGGCATATGAGGCAGGTCTGATCCAAGGCAAAGGAAATGACCGATTTGCTCCAAATGATCCGGTGACGAGAGCGGAAGCGGTGACCCTGCTTTTGAGAATGTCTAAATAAGATTAGAATAATTTAGTTGGATAAACAGGTTAGAGGCTTGCGGGTAAGATGCAAGCCTCTTTTGATTTTACACAGCACCTGTTTTTTTATGAGGATTTTGGGAATGATGAAGCAGTCTGCTATACTTTTGTGGTAGCGCTTGCTTCTGAAGCGTGAATTTAGGTTAAGTAAGATTAATGAAATAACAATAAGCTTGGAGGGTTAAGCGATGAGTGAATTGAATGCACCGTTCTCGGGAGGTCCGACTTTAAATGATGGAGTGACCATGCCGTGGCTAGGCCTTGGCGTGTATCAGACTAAAGATGGGGAAGAGGTTATTCACGCGGTCAAGACCGCAGTGGAGCTTGGATATCGCAGTATTGATACGGCTGCTGGTTACAATAACGAAGAAGGTGTAGGTCAGGCTATTCGTGAATGTGGAGTGGCCCGTGATGAACTGTTTATTACGACGAAAGTGCGCAACCCTGATCAAGGCTATGAATCAACGCTGAAAGCGTTCGAGGTTAGCCGGCGCAAGCTGGGGCTGGACTATATAGATTTGTATCTCATACATTGGCCGGTGGCAGGAAAGTATCGGGAGACTTGGAAAGCTCTGATTCATCTGCAAAAAGAGGGTCTCATCAAATCTATCGGTGTGAGCAATTTTCAGATTCATCATCTGAAGGATATCATCGAGGACACTAGCGTAGTTCCAGTGGTAAACCAGGTGGAATTCCATCCGCTATTGACTCAGCGCGAGTTACTGAAGTATGCCAATGAGCAAGGAATCCAGCTTGAAGCTTGGAGTCCGCTAATGCAAGGAAACCTAGATCTCCCCCTTCTTAAAGAGCTGGCTGGAAAGTATGATAAGACCCCTGCTCAAATTGTACTTCGCTGGGATTTGCAGCAAGGCGTAATTACGATTCCAAAATCGGTACATGCGGATCGAATTAAGGAGAATGCGGGATTCTTTGACTTCACGTTAAGTGATGAGGATGTTAAAGCCATCGAAGATTTAAACAGAGACCATCGTTTCGGTCCGGATCCGGACAATTTTAATTTCTAAAAATTACGAATACAAGCCAAACAGCAAGCCACCGATACGGGGGCTTGCTGTTTGGCTTGTCGCTTATTGGATGGAGACGTTATATTTACGCAGCCAGAGATCTACTTGAGCTAGGTAAGCAAACAGCTGAGGACCGGACATGAGCTGACCGAACCAAGGCAGATTGGTAGAGGATTCTGGGGAAGCGGCGATCTCACGGATTTTGGCGGCATCGATTAAAGGAAGTATTGGCGAAGTAGAGTCATCTAGAATGTTCAATACTTGTGTTCGCACTGCGTTTAAATAGGCTGGATTGTGGGTTTTCGGGTAAGGACTTTTTTTACGATATAGCACATCATCTGGAAGAATTCCCTCAAGCGCTTTGCGCAAAATCCCTTTTTCACGACCGTTCAGGTTCTTGATTTCCCAAGGAATATTAAAGACATATTGAACGAGGCGATGATCACAATAAGGAACACGTACCTCTAGTCCGGCGCCCATACTCATTCGGTCCTTACGGTCGAGCAAAGTAGGCATGAAGCGGGTGATGTTTAAATAGGACATTACGCGCATTTGTGCTTGTTTACCTGTCTCCCCATCCAATGTTGGGACTTCAGCTACTGCATCACTGTATCTGTCACCCAAATATTCCAGCGGCCGAATCCATTCATTAACTTCAGGGGATAATAGACTTGCACGCATTTTAGGAGCAACTGACCAAGGAAAAGTGCCCGAGGAGAGCATCTCCTCCCGGTGGAACCAAGGATATCCGCCAAAAATCTCATCGGCAGCTTCGCCGGAGATGGCTACAGTAGCATTCTTTTTAATCTCACGGCAAAATAAATACAAAGAAGAGTCCACATCGGTCATCCCAGGTAAATCGCGTGTGTACAGCGCATTATCAAGTGCTTCTACAAGCTCTGGTGTATCAAATGAGATATAGTGATGGTTCGTATTTAATTCATCGACCATTCGCTTAATCCATGGACCATCTGCTCCGGGCTGAAAAGTATGACTCTTGAAGTGCTTGTCGTTGTCGACATAATCGACGGAATACGTATCCACTCGTCCCTGGCCGTTTCGGTTGTAGTAGTCCACTGCAAGTGCTGTCAGCGCACTGGAGTCCAGCCCTCCTGACAAGAGCGAGCAGACAGGAACATCTGAGACCAGTTGGCGTTCGAGCGTATCCTGCAGCAGTTCACGTACTTTAGCGGCTGTCTCTGCTTCATTGTCAGTATGTTTTGCGCTTTCCAGCTTCCAATAAGCGTAACTACGTAGACCTTCGCGACTATAGATCATGGCATGCCCCGGACGAAGTTCCTGCATATCCTTATAAACACCGTGTCCGGGTGTTCGAGCTGGACCGATAATAAAGATTTCCGCTAACCCTTCGGGCCCGACTATTGGCTGTACCTTGGGGTGCTGCAGTAGCGCCTTAGGCTCTGATCCGAAAACTAAGACGTCATCCACTTTACTATAGAACAGAGGCTTCACACCTAAGCGGTCACGTGCAAAAAAGACCTGATCCCGAAGTCCGTCCCACACTGCAAAGGCAAAGATCCCATTGAGCTTCTCTGCACAATCCGGTCCCCATTCGATATAGGCATGCAGCAGAACCTCGGTGTCACACTGGGTACGGAATTGATGACCCCGCTGCTTAAGTTCTTGTTTGAGCTCGGGTGCGTTATATAATTCGCCGTTGTACACAATCGCGTATACCTGTTCGTCATGGCGGGTGATCATAGGCTGCGCGCCGTTCTCTGGATCGATAACGCTAAGTCTGCGGTGACCGAATGCGCAAGGACCAGAAATCCAAGTTCCAGCTGCATCGGGTCCGCGGTTTGCTAAAGTTTCAGTCATTTTGACCAGCAACTGCGAGTGCTGCGTGAGATCTCCGCGCCACTGGATAAATCCGGTTATTCCGCACATGATGGTTCATCCTCTCTTTTTGTGCGATTGTTGTCCTTACTTTTTTGCCAAGTAATACAGATATATGCCGAAGGAAGGCATAAAATGTATGTCCTTATCCGAACACTAGGGGAGAGAGGAATTTGCCAGGAGGGAAGGATGACAGGTGTATTATATTAAAGATGCCAAAATTCGCAGAATGATGGAGTATGATGGTGCGCCTTGTGCAGAAGTAGGTGTATTGCCAGGTGCTGTTAGTGATCCTGCGCTTTTGGTGTATATCGTAGAAGATCAGCGTGAAGAAGGCTATGAGATTGTCCGTATCCTCACTAACGACGCAGACACTTCTACCGATTGGTTTGATAACAATATGCATGATGCTTTTAAAGATGTGACTTCTAGCGCGTTTACAGGCAGTATGATTATGACGCCAGAAGATGAACGTTCCAAGTTTCAGAGAGAATTAATGACATACGGAGATTTAAAAAAGCAGCTGGAGCAGCATTTTCGGAATCTGGAGTAATATGGAGTAGAAATGAGGGTATCCGTAAGCTATGAAAATAGCTAGGATACCCTTGTTATTATTAAAACAGGATTAAGATTACTTATTTTCCAAAATGTTTGATCTTGAAAATTCTGCTGAATAAGGTATAATAAATATCGTTGCGTCAATACATATCATTAATTCTTATATGTCCCGGTAGCTCAGCTGGATAGAGCATGCGCCTTCTAAGCGCACGGTCAGGGGTTCGAATCCCTTCCGGGACGTCAAGTAACAGCCTTCCTTCGGGAGGGCTGTTTTTGCGTGCAGGGAAAGAGAAGCCCGGGTGGTTCGTCGGAGCATAAGCATCGATAGGATCAGCTTCGCAGTCAGTCCGAAAGGGCTGCATCCCGCTCGGGGCAAGTAACAGCCTTCCTTCGGGAGGGCTGTTTTTGCGTGCAGAGCATCCTCGCCAAAGTAAGTAAACTGAAGCTCTGACAGATAATTAGGGAAAATCTCCCTATAATTCAGAGCTTTCTACTCAATAAACTAATAATTAGGGAAATCCTCCCTGTAATTTAACTAATTCGTTGGCGAATATAGATATTCCCCGATTTTTAGGGAGGATCTCCCTCTTTTCATTCATTTCAAGCAATTATCGGCTAAATAGAGGGAGCTTTTCCCTAATTACTCTCAAAAAGGCCAACCCTATAATTTGGGTTGGCCTAATTATACGAAAAGAAGGTGCCGAGAAAGTAGCCTTCACTACTTTCTCGGCGCCTTGAGTCTTCCCGTGAGAAGGCTGCCTTGCATATGCCCACCGCTAAAGAAGCGGCCAAATCCCCTCCCAGACAGTATCTAGAATAGCTTGCATATTATCTTCCATACTGTTAATAGCGATTACTACTTGAGCATCCGGTACAACAATGCAGAATTGACCATGAGCGCCATCGGCACGATAAGCATCGTGCGTACACAACCAGAATTGACAGCCGTACCCTTGGCCCCAATCACCAGCTCCGTTATTTTCGATCTGCTTTTGTGTAACAAAATCAACCCAAGCTGCGGGAATAAGCTGCTGTCCCTTCCACATTCCTTTTTGCAAAAGAAGCTGTCCAAATCGGCTTAGTTCTTCCGTATTGATCTGAAGTCCGGCACAACCGAGGGTGATCCCTTGAGGGGCCGTTTCCCAATCGACGTTTTCTATGCCTAGTGGGGCAAAGAGACGGGGAACGAGGTAATCCTTTACGGTTTGTCCGACACGGGCCTGAACCATTGCAGAGATCATAATGGTATCCCCGCTGCTGTAGGTAAACTGTTCCCCAGGAGGTCTGTCTAAAGGTAGCGATAGATAATGTTGTATCCAATTTACATCCTTCAAGGCCAATCTTTCTTCAACCCAAAACGGTGGGGAATCATGCCCTGTACTCATACATAGTAAATCGAACAAGGTCAACTCCCCAGGTTGCATGGAAGGAAGGACTTCTTTATGAGTGAATGCATATTCTGGAAACACATCCTTAAGTGTTGTATTTAGTGATAGTTTTCCTTCTTCGATGGCTAGACCCACCGCCATGCATGTAAAAGATTTGCTGACCGAATGCTGCAAGCGCCGAATATCCTCTGCGAGATCCACTTTTCCCACTAACGTTCCATTTTGAAGCACACGAACATTGAACACATTCAATCCACGTTCGCGGATCTGGGCTTCGAAGCGAGTCATGTTTAACATAAAATGTAGCCCTCTCTTTCTTAGATTCCAATCTGGGATTAGGAAGTTTGGTAGTCGAAATCATAGAAAATGATGTGGAAACGTTTCCTCTGACTAGATATTAAATAGCTAAATCGATGCTATTCTATTCTTATTTCAAAGTCAATGCAAGCAGAAAGACTACTATTTAACATCAAAACAATTAAAATTTAAAACAAATTTGAGATGTGAATCATTTTTAGTCAAAAATCATAGGTTGACTTCTAAAAAATATCTGTCCATAATGAACGTATTAAGCGATTTAGATCCGAAAACAGTCAAAATGATGTCATGGGAAACGTTTCCCATCATTTCATGCGTTTCCACCAAGCTGATTATATCAGGTGCAGGGGAGCTCATTATAGGGGTGAAACAGGGGGAATTATGAATATCAAGGATATTGCAAGGCTATCAGGCGTTGGTATCGCCACGGTCTCCAGGGTAATTAATAACTCCGGTGTCGTAAGTGATGCAACCAGAGCTAAAGTAATGGCTGTTGTAAGAGAACATAATTACATTCCAAATGGAAATGCAAGCAATTTGAAAAAAACGCGTTCTAATACGATAGCACTTATGGTTAAGGGGATTGCAAATCCGTTTTTTGCAGACATGATCAAAGAAGTAGAGCGTCAAGTGAATCTGCGCGGCTGCCCGCTTCTGATCCAGCATGTTGAAGATGGAGTGGATGAGATCAATGCTGCTCTTCAGCTTGTGAAGGAAAAGAATTTATACGGGGTAATCTTTATGGGTGGTACATATGACCATTCTGAAGAAAAATTCAAACAATTGCCGATCCCATTCGTTTTGACTACCATCACGACTACGAAGGATGTTGATCCTGCCGTATTCTCCAGTGTGATCATTGATGATATGCAAGAGTCTTATAAAGCTGTGAGCTATCTAATTTCACTCGGACACCGGAACATTTGCTTTTTGGCCAGATTCCCTTTGGTTCAGCATACTACCGGAAACCGTCGTCTTATGGGTTATATTAAGGCGCTTGAGGATCATGGGATTGAGTATGATGCTTCCTTGGTGGAGGATTGTGAATACAGTCCAAGTTCTGGTTTTACGGCTACGAAAAGACTGCTGAATAAGAAAAAAGATATCACCGCTGTATTTGCCGCATCAGATACCATCGCTATCGGAGCTGCCAAGGCTTTATTGTCTTTGGGTCTATCGATTCCAAATGATATTTCGATCATCGGATTTGACGGTATAGAGATGGCAGAATACTATCACCCATCGCTGGATACGATTAGCCAACCTGGGGTGGATATGGCGAAAGCCAGTGTTGAAATTCTGTTTGACCTGATTTCGGGACAATCGGAGAACAAACATGTGGTATTCGAGTCTGTTTTGGTGAAGCGGGGATCTTGTAAGAAGATTAATAAACAAGCATAAACGCCTTCGGCGTCCTTATAAAGACGGTAAGCGTTTGAGCGAGAAATAGAAGGATAATTTATAGCGTAAGCATATAATTTCTTATATTTTAAAAAAGGTTCCGTAAGGAGATGACATATGGCACTTCTAACCGTTGAGACTGGTTCTCCTACCTTAAGAATGACAACGTCCATCAGTATCATCTCCCCCGTCGATTCGGGCAACACCACCGGAGGAACGCTCTATCTGTTACATGGTGCTGGCGATAATGCTAGTACATGGTACAGGCTGACCACCATTGAGCAGTATGCTAACAAATATGGCTGCACAGTCATAATGCCTCAGGTAGGCAGAAGCTATTATACAGATATGGAGTACGGACTGGATTACTTTCACTATGTTACGCAAGAGCTTCCTGAGCTTTGTGGCCGAATGTTGAGACTGGATGATGATCCGCAGAAGACGTATGTTGCCGGTCTATCGATGGGCGGATATGGGGCGCTAAAATGTGCGCTTACTTATCCCGATCGTTACAGCAAAGTAGTTTCCTTATCAGGCGTTACTGATATTCAGAAAAGATTGAAAGACCCGCAAATGTCTTCGGATATGGCGAGGGAGATGGCAGGCACTTTCGGAAAACGCTTACAAGTTAAGCCGGATCAAGATCTGTATGCTTTAGCGGCTAAATTGGTCGACGATAAACGTAAGCTGCCTTCAATTTTGACCTGCTGTGGCTCGGAAGATCCATTTGTGGAGATGAACCGGGAATTTGCTTCGCATATGCAAGCGAGTCCCTATACATTTCAATATGTTGAGACTCCGGGAACACATGAATGGAGATTCTGGGAGGAACATCTGAAGACAGCTTTTGATTTTTTGTACAACTAAGAGCAATGAGCAATTGCAGAAAGAGATATTATGGAGGATTTGAGATGAAAGACCAGCAACTGACGTCCCTGTTGAACCAGATGACGCTTGAAGAGAAAATAGCACAATTGCAGCAGCTAGCTGCTAATTTCTATGAAGGAGCGGAAGAAGGAGGGCAAATCACTGGCCCTATGGCATCCATGGGGATTACGGATCACATGATTGAGAACAGTGGTTCAGTACTTGGACTTTCGGGCGCAGAGCAAGTCATTGCCGTCCAAGAAGCTCATTTACGTAAAAATAGATTGGGTATTCCACTGCTGATGATGGCGGATATCGTGCATGGCTTTAAGACGATTTTTCCGGTGCCACTGGCGATTGGTTGCTCTTGGGATATGGAACGGGCGGAGCTAAGCGCTGAGATTGCTGCTAAAGAAGCGGCAGTATCTGGTGTACACGTTACTTTTGCACCTATGGCGGACCTTGTTCGGGACCCGCGTTGGGGAAGAGTGATGGAGTCTACCGGCGAAGATCCTTATTTGAATGGTAGGTTTGCCCGTGCATTTGTACGCGGGTTTCAGGGAAATGACTTGACGGGTGATGTAAGTCGTCTGGCGGCTTGCGTTAAGCACTTTGCAGCCTATGGTCTATCCGAAGGCGGACGGGATTATAATACAGTCGATTTATCAGAACGTCAGCTACGGGAATATTATCTGCCAGCCTATCGTGCAGCACTGGATGAGGGTGCAGAAATGGTTATGACTTCGTTCAACACGATTGACGGGATTCCAATAAGCGGAAACGTTAAGCTGCTTCGTCAGCTGCTGCGTGAGGAATGGGGCTTTGACGGCGTGTTGATCTCGGATTGGGGCGCGGTGAAGGAACTGATCCCACATGGTGTCGCCGAGGATGAGGCTGAAGCAGCACTTAAAGCTATCAAAGCTAGCGTGGATATTGAGATGATGACAGAGTGTTATGTGCACCAATTGCCAGCTCTTGTAGCTGGCGGGCAAGTGGATGAAAGTATCATTGATGAAGCCGTACTTCGTATTTTGAAATTGAAGCAAAGACTGGGCTTGTTTGAGAATCCGTTACGTGGGGCAGATATAGAGAAGGAGCGCGAGGTGATTTTCTGTGATGCTCACCGGACAGCAGCGAGAGAATTAGCGGTTAAATCCTGCGTTCTACTGAAGAATGATCAGGTTCTGCCGCTTGCGACAGAGCAGCGGGTTGCGCTAATCGGACCGTTTGCTAATAACGGAGATATTCTTGGACCATGGTCCTGGTTGGGTTCAACAGAAGAAGCTAGCCGTCTTGCTCCAGCTCTTGAAGCTCGTGCAGCTGCAGGTAAGGTTACCGTTGCAGAAGGCTCCGGGATTGAGAGCTTTACAGAAGAGCAATGGCTGGAGGCGAAAGCGGCAGCGCTGGAAGCCGATGTGATTGTGCTGGCGCTTGGAGAACATTCGGATATGAGCGGAGAAGCTGGAAGTCGTTCGGATATCCGCTTGCCGGAAGCGCAGCGTGAGCTTTTGCAACGTATGAAGACGCTGGGTAAGCCTATTGTGGTGGTGTTGTTTAACGGACGCCCACTGGATCTTAGTGGTGTGATCGAGAATGCGGATGCCATTCTGGAAGCCTGGTTCCCAGGAAGCGAGGGCGGTGCTGCGATTACCAGTCTACTGTATGGTGACGAGAATCCGTCAGGAAGATTAACGATGTCTTTCCCTATATCTGTTGGGCAAATTCCGGTCTATTACAATCATTTCAACACTGGACGTCCTCTACATGCACCGGGTGCGGACAAACGTTATGTCTCACAATATCTGGACATTCCTAATGAACCGTTCCTGCCATTTGGCTTTGGTCTTAGCTATACGACATTTGGCTACAGTGAACCGATCCTTTCCGGTGAAATAATGACGAAGGATCAGCCTATTAAAGTAACTGTTACGGTGACTAATACAGGCAATGTACAAGGTGAAGAGGTAGTGCAGCTCTATATCCGAGACATTTCAGGAGAAGTTGTTAGACCAATGAAGGAACTGAAAGACTTTGCCAAGATCAGCCTCTCCCCGGGAGAAAGCCAAGAAGTGAGCTTTACGCTTACAGAAGAACAGCTTCGTTACTATCATAGCGATTTAAGCTTTAGCAGTGATCCGGGACAATTCAAATTGTTTGTGGGTCCAAATAGCCAAGAGGTTAAAGAACGCGATTTTCGCTTAACATTAGCTTAAGTAGAATATATACGACACAGGCTGTCGTAATAGAGGAGTGCAAGAATATGACTACTAATATGAATTCTAACATCCATTTAAACGCTGGAGACTTATCATTCACTTTTACAAACAGCGGGGACTTGTTCCAAGTTCTCCATGAACGGACAATGATCAATCAATTGCTGCCTAATATCGTGGATGGCTCCTTATCCAACCTATATTTACGCATTCATAGTAATGGAAGCATTCAAGCTGTTCCTTTGCTGGGCATTCATTCCTCAAGCACTGTACGTAAGGCTGGGAACCGCTTGGTTTGGGAAGGTACTGCGGAAAATATCGAGTATCAGGTTATTTTTACTCCGACGGCTCAAGGCGCTTGGTTCTGGGACGTGAAGCTTACAGGTCAAGATACAGATGTGGATCTCGTGTACGGACAAGACGTGGGTATTGCCGATATCGGCGCAGTTCGCAGTAATGAGGCCTACCTGTCACAATATATTGACCATGCCGTATTCGAGGATGAGTCAAAGGGATATGTCGTATGCTCCAGACAGAATCAGCCGCAAGGTGGCAAATTCCCATATTTGCAGCAAGGTGCAATCACTAAGGCAGCAAGCTTCTCAACAGATGGTTTCCAATTCTTTGGATTGTCTTATAAAGAGACAAATCAACCAGAAAGCCTGAGCCGTGAGCAATTAAGTAATGAAATCTATCAATATGAATTCGCTTATACTGCGCTGCAATCGGAGCGGGTGAAGCTGAGTGGGGAAGCCCAGTTTGTATTTTATGGATTGTTCAAGCAAGATCATCCAGAAGCGATTACCTCGTTAGAATTCACGAAGGATGTTGCTGCGGCTTGGGAAACGGTAAAAGAGTTGCCTTTAGAAGCTGAAGCACCGCTAGAACGTTCTTTCTTGACAAAAGATCTGGGAGCACCACTAGCTGCAAATTCTCTGACGAGTGAAGAGATCGAAGCCTTGTTCCCGGTTCGCTATCAAGAGGAAAAAGAGGGAGACCAGCTTCTGTCTTTCTTCACGGAAAATTATGAGCATGTTGTATTGAAAGAGAAGGAACTTAAGGTAGAGCGTCCTCATGGTCATATTCTAATGAGTGGGGACAACGCTCGACTTAACGATAAGGTTATCACGACAACTTCTTATATGTACGGGATCTTTAACTCCCAAGTAGTCATTGGCAATACCAATTTCAACAAGCTAATGTCCAATCCTAGAAATGCGCTTAATATTCCAAAAGCTTCGGGACAACGAATCTATGTGCAGTGGAATGGCGAATACCGCCTCTTGACCATGCCTTCATTGTTCGAGGTTGGTTTCAACTATGCCCGTTGGTATTACAGAACAGATGGCGAATGCTTCATTATTACGAACTACACTACTGCAGATTCTCCGGAGATATTCCTGAATGTGCGTACGGAAAGTGGAAAAGCTTATCGCTATCTAGTCACTAATCAAATCACTATGAACGTTAATGAATACGAGCTTCCATATCAATTCAAGCAAGAAGGAGGAACCATAACCTTCTCGGCTGATAGAAGCGCACTAAGTGCAGGAGAATATCCTGATCTGCAGTATAAATTCCAGGTACAGGGAGCGGATTTCACTCTTCAAAATGAAGGTAGACTTGTCTCTCATGCTGAGAAGTCTGATGCACCGCTAGCTATTCTGGAACTGTCGGAGAGCAGTGAGTGGACATTGAACATTCAAGGTCTTCTGGATGGTAAGGAGATTCAATCGAGCAGCGGTACAGCTGAAGAGGAGATTTCCGCATACCGCGAATTCTACAGCGGGGTTATGAATGGCTTCCGCTTGACGTTAGGTGATGGGTCCGAAGGTGAGTTGTTTAAGGTAAATGCTCTGGCTTGGTGGTATACACATAATATGCTCGTCCATTATTCAGTCCCTCACGGATTGGAACAATACGGCGGCGCTGCTTGGGGAACCCGTGACGTGTGTCAGGGACCAGTGGAATACTTCATGGCTACGCAAAAATACGATCAGGTTCGTGAAATATTGCTGACCCTGTATGCTCATCAATATGAAGATGATGGTAACTGGCCACAGTGGTTCATGTTTGATAAATATACGAAGATTCAGCAAGAGGAGAGCCATGGAGATATTATTGTATGGCCACTCAAAGTGCTTGGAGACTATTTGGCGGTAACGCAAGACTACAGTATTTTGCAAGCGACTGTACCTTATACTCGTAAGCATAGCTTTGATTTTACAGAGGAAAAAGCGACGCTGCTGGATCATGCACGGAAGGAAGTTGCTTATATTAAGAATCACTTCCTGCATGACACGCATTTGTCCTCGTACGGTGATGGAGACTGGGATGATACACTCCAGCCTGCAAATCCACAGCTGAAGCAGTACATGGTTAGCAGTTGGACAGTGGCGCTTACCTATCAGACATTGAATCAGTTCTCAGAAGTGCTTCATAAAGTTGATCCAGCAGGTTCGGAAGAGCTGAAAGCGATGGTGGAGGGAATTCGTGAGGATTTCAACACACATATGCTTCAATCTGAGGTAATTCCAGGCTTCTTGTATATGGAGGACCCAGAGCAAGTGAAGCTTATGGTGCATCCAAGCGATACGGAAACAGGGATCCAATACCGTCTGCTGCCAATGACGCGCAGTATGATCAGTGAGCTGCTTACACCAGAACAAGCTGAAGCGCACTATGAAGTAATCCAGGATAAACTGTTCTGTCCAGACGGCGTTCGTCTGATGAACCGTCCAGCTCAATATGTTGGCGGCGTAAGCACCCATTTCAAACGTGCGGAGCAAGCTTCTAACTTTGGTCGGGAAATTGGACTTCAATATGTACATGCACACATCCGTTATGTAGAAGCTATGGCTAAGCTAGGGAAAACCGATCAGGTCTGGAATGGCCTAGCGGCGATCAATCCGATCGGAATCCGCGACGTGGTGCCAAACGCTGAACTCCGTCAGGCTAACTCTTATTTCAGTAGCTCGGATGGTAAATTTAACACCCGTTACGAGGCACAGGAGAATTTCGATAAACTGCGTAATGGTGACGTAGCGGTTAAAGGTGGCTGGAGAATCTATTCAAGCGGTCCTGGGATCTACATGAACCAGTTGATCTCGAATGCACTGGGGATCCGTACGGAAGGCGGAGATTTAATCGTCGATCCAATTCTGCCGGAGTCGCTGGACGGAATGCGCTTTAGCTTTGAATATGCAGGCACTAAGGTAGACTTTATTTATCACCTTTCGGGCTCTGATAACAGTCGGATTACTGTTAACGGTACAGAAGTACAAGCGGAAGGTACGCTTAATCGCTACCGTAGTGGCGGTATCCGTATCAAACGTGAGGACTTTGATCGCCTCTGCGTAGAAGCTGGAAATGTGATAGACATTTATAAGTAAGATAATAAAAGAAGGGCAATCTCCGCGATAAGCGTGGAGATTGCCCTTTTTGTACTACATACGGCTCGGTGTCGGTAACCCAAGCACCTCTAGCACATCACCTAAAGTGTCCTTAAATCTCGAAGTGAGCCAGAGGCGGAACGCGATGGTAGCCTCCTCACCTTTTAAAATCGGACATATAGAATAGAAGTTATTGAAAAGTGTGGCTAAGGTATGAGCGTACGTGCAGAGTATATTCGGCGTCAATTCTATGCTGCCAGAATACAATGTCTCCTGCCAGAGGCTAAGCTGTCTCAGCAAAGCGAGCTCTGCTTTTTCCATTTCGAGTGGAAATTGAAGCTTTGAGGCATCTGTGATGAATGGGATTGTAGATTTGCTCAAAACACTGCTGGCACGGGCATAGGTGTACATCAGATAAACCCCGGTATTACCGGATATTTCGGTAGCCTGTTTGAAATCAAACACGATTTCCGTTCCCAGGTTAAACCGCAGCAGATAATAACGAATAGCAGCAGCTGCAATGATATGGCTGGAAAGACCCTCTTTATCGGAGCGCGAATGTTCTATGTTCTGTTCCATAAGCTTTACTAAATCGCTCACCTTAACGCCGATTCCTTGGCGCCCGGACATGGCATAAGAAGATTTCCCTTCTGAAACATCTATCCCCAGCTCAGCAGCAGAGGCCGGACTGAGAGAAACAACGCCATAACTTACATGATGGAGCTTCTCAGCCTGCTCGTTATATCCTAGTGCTCCTAAAGCCTGCTTAACCATTTGTTGCGGATATTCCTGTCTATAATCGATCACGTTAATAACACGGTCGGCATGTCCATAAGGCTCAGGGGTTCCAGTTAAACCTGTGGTCCATAAACCAGACGAGAATTCACTGTAGGTGAAATCTTTGGATAGTAGACCGAATTTCCAGAGATGATAAGCAATGTCTTTGGCTGTATATGTCAAAATCCCATTCGAACGCACAAGCACCTTATCCATCTGATGATCCTCTGACTCCGCTCCACTGCTAACCTCTGTCCCTTGCTTTAGCACCCAGCAGCCCGCAAGTTTGCCTTCAGTCTCCTGTACAAAAACTGCCGTTTGCTTCAATAGCTCAGATGCGGCTGTCCAGAAGCCCTCTTTTAAAATATTGCTCTCCCACACCAGCAGGTCATAGTGAATACCAAAACGCTTCATTTCCGATATATGTTCTCTCACAATACGTTCAGCGACTAGGTTGCCCAGCCACGCCTCATTACCATCACCCTGTTCAAGGGCATGCAGCATATCCGTGCGCTTGTGAGTGATCTCTGGATTCCGTGCATATTCTTTGTTCACTTTGGCATATAGATCCCAGCAATAATCACCGAAACGTTGATGTTCCCCTTCTAAAGGTACATTTAATAAACCAACGACTGTATCTGCCAGCTGGTTGCCCAGATCATCCACGTAGTTATGGACCTCTACGTTATGTCCGGTTCTTTTCATTATTCTGACCAGCGCATCGCCGATGCAAGCATTTCTCAGATGACCTACATGAGCAGCTTTATTTGGATTGATTGAAGTGTGCTCTATGATGACCTTTTCCCTTGTGCTGTCAGGCAGATTAAAGGAATGTTTAGCCCACACCTGCCAATTCATATACAAATTAATAAATCCAGGAGCAGCTACTTCGACTTTTTGTAAAAGACCCGTGTAACTCTCTTGTAATTTAATTTCTGCTTTTACTAACTCTGCTATGTCGAGAGGGGATTTACGCAGGAGTTTGGCTAGCTGCATAGCAATATTGCAGGAATAATCACCATGCTCTAGATTAGCTGGCTGTTCGATCAGAATTGCAACATCGTTTGGGTAGGCAACTTCTAAGGTGTGGAATACTTTTTTTACACTTTGTTCAATGCTGTGTTTGATGATTTGACTTAACATTTTATACCCTCCTTTAAAAATACAAAAAAGCCCTCGTCTCAAAAGAGACGAGGGCTTTAGCGCTCGCGGTACCACTCTCGTTGCTAAACAGATGTTTAGCCACCTTACAGGATAACGGTCTTCAGCCGGGACTTCCTACTTAGGTTCAGAAGTCCATCTCACGGGTGCGCTTCATTAGGTGATCTGTACCGGCTTGCACTTACCCGGCTCGCTGTGGACTAGAACACGTTAACTACTCTCCCGCTCATCGATGCTTGAATAATTTTTATCAGTATAACGAATATTTAGAAAAAAGCAATAGGGTGTTACTCAGTAAAGTCTAGAAGATGCTTGAGTTTTAGATTGTCCGATTAGTAGATTACAAATTCAAAGAATAGAAGGTTGTCTTTTTTTCGGGTGGCAATTCCTTTGCTTAAATGTCCACACATTAACTTTAAATACAGAATATTACTATATAGAGCTATTAGTTATGAACCATGTTACTAGTGTTGTAGTTTTTAATCTTTCGAACTGCTGGTGGAAGGGAGGAGTGAATAGAGATGGCTTTATTTTCAACTGGACCTATAGATAATAGTCCAATTCTGGGGATCAGACAGACGCAAATGGTAACAGTAAAAGTAGTTAATCGTGATTCCCTTAATTCTTATAATCTAGTCATTCAAGGGTTTTTACTAGATGGATCAAGAACGATGTATGTGAATGAAATGGTGAGTCTCGCACCTAACCAAGTTTTAACTAGGAATTATTTTGCTGATTTAGACGCATTTGAATTTGAGTTTGCAACCTTAGAAGAAATTGAAGAAGAGATAGGGATCTCATTTTGGGGAAAACAGAATTCAGGGGGATTGGTAGATTCTCATCGCGTAGTAGCATGGGAAAAACATGCAGGAATAATCTAAAGGAGTGTTGAGAATTGAGCTATTTATCTACCGGGCCGATAGATAATACCATGGTGGGAGGTATACGACCTACTCAACATGTTACGATCAAAATCGATAACCGAAGCGACGTTATTTCTTCTACGGTTCTTGTCCAAGGTTATTATATGAATGGGACAAGAACTTTATATGTTAGTGAGCTTGTTAACGTTATGCCTGATCAAGTTGTAACAAAGGACTATTATGCGGATTTTGATGCATTTGAATTTATTTTTACGACTTTAAGCCTGGTAGATGATCCTATTCAAATTTCTATATGGGGAAAAAATAGTGTAGGTCAAGTCGTGACTGCTCACCGACTTGTCCATTCAGAATTATACGGAGCAACGGTAGGGACAACTGGTGCTACAGGTGCAAATGGAGCGACAGGAGCAACAGGTGCGGATGGAGCAGATGGAGCGACAGGGGCAACGGGTGCGGATGGAGCAACTGGAGTCGCCGGAGCGACTGGTGCGACAGGGGCAGCCGGAGCAGACGGGGCGACAGGAGCAACAGGAGCAACAGGAGCCGACGGAGTGACTGGTGCAACAGGGGCAGCCGGAGGAGCGACCGGAGCAACGGGAGCAGATGGAGCGACCGGAGCAACGGGAGCCGATGGAGTGACCGGAGCAACGGGAGCCGATGGAGTGACTGGAGCGACGGGAGCGGCAGGTGTAACTGGCGCAACGGGAGCGGCAGGTGTAACTGGAGCAACAGGGGCAACGGGAGCCGATGGAGCAACGGGAGCCGACGGAGTGACAGGAGCAACGGGAGCCGATGGAGCGACAGGAGCAACAGGAGTAACGGGAGCCGATGGAGTGACTGGAGCAACGGGAGCGGCAGGTGTAACTGGAGCAACGGGAGCGGCAGGTGTAACTGGAGCAACGGGAGCGGCAGGTGTAACTGGAGCAACAGGGGCAACTGGAGCCGATGGAGCAACGGGAGCCGACGGAGTGACAGGAGCAACGGGAGCCGATGGAGCGACAGGAGCAACAGGAGCCGATGGAGCAATAGGAGCAACAGGAGCAACAGGAGCCGATGGAGCAACAGGAGCAACAGGAGCCGATGGAGTGACTGGAGCAACGGGAGCCGATGGAGTGACTGGTGCAACGGGAGCCGATGGAGTGACAGGGGCAACAGGAGCAGCTGGAGCGACTGGGGCAACGGGAGCGGCAGGTGTAACTGGAGCAACGGGAGCGACTGGAGCAACAGGGGCAGCTGGAGCGACTGGAGCAACGGGAGCCGACGGAGTGACAGGGGCAACAGGAGCAGCTGGAGTGACAGGGGCAACAGGAGCGGCAGGTGTAACTGGAGCAACGGGAGCCGACGGAGTGACAGGAGCAACCGGAGCAGCTGGAGCGACTGGGGCAACGGGAGCGGCAGGTGTAACTGGAGCAACGGGAGCGGCAGGTGTAACTGGAGCAACGGGAGCCGACGGAGTGACTGGAGCGACGGGAGCGGCAGGTGTAACTGGAGCAACAGGAGCCGATGGAGTGACCGGGGCAACGGGAGCCGACGGGGTGACTGGAGCAACAGGGGCAGCTGGAGTGACAGGAGCAACCGGAGCAGCTGGAGCGACTGGAGCAACCGGAGCAGCTGGAGTAACTGGAGCAACAGGAGCGACTGGAGCAACCGGAGCTGATGGAGCGACTGGAGCAACCGGAGCAGCTGGAGTAACTGGAGCAACAGGAGCGACTGGAGCAACCGGGGCAGCTGGAGCGACTGGAGCAACGGGAGCCGACGGAGTGACAGGGGCAACAGGAGCAGCTGGAGTGACAGGGGCAACAGGAGCGGCAGGTGTAACTGGAGCAACGGGAGCCGACGGAGTGACAGGAGCAACCGGAGCAACCGGAGCAGCTGGAGCGACTGGGGCAACGGGAGCGGCAGGTGTAACTGGAGCAACGGGAGCCGACGGAGTGACTGGAGCGACGGGAGCGGCAGGTGTAACTGGAGCAACAGGAGCCGATGGAGTGACCGGGGCAACGGGAGCCGACGGGGTGACTGGAGCAACAGGGGCAGCTGGAGTGACAGGAGCAACCGGAGCAGCTGGAGCGACTGGAGCAACCGGAGCGACTGGTGTAACGGGAGTAACAGGAATAACTGGAGTGACAGGAGCAACAGGGCCGAATATTCAAGCTGAGGGATTCTCTGCGTTCCTATCAGCTTTGTCAGTTTCTACTTCTTCCCAACTGACTGGATGGTCTGTGGCTTCTCCTTTCTATTCTGATCCTTCCTTTAACCCCGTTACGGGAAATTACACAGTTCCGACAACGGGTAGATATTCTATTGAAGCGACCATTAACTATTCCACAACTGCCTCAATCTCAATTAGTCTTGGTAGTGGGGTTAATCCAGCTTTCGTAGTTCAGAGAACTTCTCCTACTTCAACAAATTTGGTAAGTGGATTATTCCCTGTGTTGGATGTGAATGTTGCGCTTATTCTAGATTTGAGAGCTATTTTGGGAAGTGGGACTGTAACGCTGGTTGGAGAATTTGCACTAACAGCAGGTGATGTTATTGGCTTGTTCTATGTTTCTAATGGCTTGACGGTTCCTTTGAATCTGGGCGGTGCCAATACTTCGGGTATAGTTTGGTCTGTTCATGAATTGACGTAAATTTATCTCTGAGTTAATGGTACAAAGAGGGGATACTCTGTAGCCGTAAGTAAGGCTTACTGAGTTATCCTCTGTTTTGTTAACGGAACAAGTTTTGGGCAGAACGGAATAATGCTTCCAAGATTTTCAGTCTAATTGAATGATGATAGATTTCCAGAGTTTTTAAAGTAGGATTCAATATGTATAGTAGTAGCTTTTGATGGATGTCCACATCTTAAGGGGAGATAAGAATATTACTATTAAGAGCCGAAAACTTCCAACTGAAAAATATAATAGGCTCATTGTTAGCAAATTTAGAGTAGATCGGAGGAATGATTATAGTAACGCTACTATTAAGAATTTTTTGTAGGACAATCTTGTTGTAGTCGATCTATTTAAAGATAAAAGGAGTTGGGAAATTGAGCTACTTATCTACTGGGCCTATAGAAAACAATCTGGTAGGTGGTGAAAGACCCACCCAGCTTATTACGATTAAGCTTGTTAATCAGAGCGATGTCACTGCGGCAGCGATTCAAATCGAAGGCTATTATATGAATGGTACTAGAACACTATATGTTAGTGAACTTCATACTGTGGGACCTAATCAAGTGAAAACGAATGATTATTATGCAGATTTTGATTCATTTGAATTTTTATTCACAACAACAGCTCAGATAGACGATCCTATTCAAATCTCTGTTTGGGGAAAAAGCAGCACAGGTCAATTAGTGACTGCTCATAGGCTTGTCTATTCTGAATTATATGGTGATAATATTGGATTTACAGGAGCCACCGGAGGCACAGGAGCGACGGGAAGTGCAGGAGACACCGGAGCAACCGGAGCAACGGGAACAACTGGAGCAACCGGAAGCACCGGAGCAAACGGAGTAGCAGGAGCAACCGGAAGCACCGGAGCAAACGGAGTAGCAGGAGCAACCGGAAGCACCGGAGCAACCGGAAGCACCGGAGCAACAGGAGCAACCGGAGCAACGGGAGCAACAGGAAGCACCGGAGCAACGGGAATAACAGGAGCAACCGGAAGCACCGGAGCAACAGGAGTAACGGGAGCAACGGGAATAACAGGAGGAACTGGAGTAACAGGAGCAACGGGACTCTCTTTTGCACCAGTGAACCGCATATATGTTGCAAACAATCAAAGCGATAACGTTTCGGTGATTAACGGTCTAACCAATACCGTAATCGGTACAATTAATGTCGGTGATGGTCCTTTTGGTGTTGGGGTCAACACCTTCGCTAATAAGATTTACGTTGCAAATTCACAATTAGACAATGTTTCAGTGATCGATGGTTTTACCAATACCGTAATTGCTACAATCCCCGTTGAAAGTAGACCATTGGGAGTAGATGTTAACCCTTCTACCAATCGGATTTATGTAGCAAACAACAACAATAGCTCTGTTTCAGTAATAAATGGTTCAGACGATACTGTAATTGCTACTATACCCGGTTTTAGCGGGCCGTTTGCAGTCGGAGTCAATCCATCTACAAATAGCATCTATGTGACAAATCAAAGTTTAGACAACGTAATGGTAATAGACGGTATCACCAACAGTGTGTTTACTACCATTCCAGTTGGAGATAACCCTGTAGGTATAGGAGTTAACCCAATCTCGAATAAGGTATATGTTGCTAACGCTAGTAGTAGTAATGTAACAGTTATTAACAGTTTAACAAATACCGCAGTTGTTACGATTCCTGTTACCAGCGTAACAAGTATAGGAGTAAATCCTTTAACCAATCGAATTTATGCAGCAGGTTCCAACAATATTACGGTAATTGACGGATTAGCTGATAGTATACTTACAGATATTCCGCTCATTCTATTTTCGCCAGGAACTGACGGAGTGGGAGTAAACCCTTCTACAAACACAATCTATGCATCGAGTCAATTTGCTGATTCGGTTTTAGTATTCAGTGGATCTACCAATACTCAAATTACATCTATCACGGTTGGTGATTCCCCCTTTGGGGTAGGAGTCAGTACGTAATTCTGTCCATGAGACGAGGGGAGATGGTTATGGCCATTCAATATCCATTTTTTGGGTACGGGGCTAATGTTGATTGTGCCGACCAACTTCTTCACGGCCTTGCAAGGGCAAACCTTCGAGGGCGTAACAATTATTGCACCACCCACGACTGCTTTTGCCCAGTTATCCTTCAGCTTGTCGCAGAGGGTTCCCGCTTGCAACATCCTGGTGGATGAGGTTATTGTGATGCGTACACAGGAAGTTAACGGAGCAACAGGAGATACTTATGCACCTGGGCCGAACGTCCAACAAGAGGGATTCTCAGCATTTTTTCCTACATTTTCAGTTGCCACATCATCTCAAATCACAGGTTAGAGTGTAACGACATCTTATTATGATAGTGTGAAACTCAATGTAACTTCTGGCAACTATACTATTCCGGCTACAGGTAAATATCCATTTGTAGCGACTATCAATTATTCCACAACTACTACAATCACAGTAAGTCTTGGTGCTAGGATTCCATCCTTCGTAGTCCGGAGAACATCCCCTACTATAACTGATTTGGTAAGTGGCTTGTTTCCTTACTAAATGCGAATGTAGCGATCGTTTTATCTTTGAGAGCTATTTTGGGAAGTGGGACTGTAACGTTGGTTGGAGAATTTGCACTAACAGCAGGTGATGTTATTGGTTTGTTCTATGTTTCTAATGGCTTGACGGTTCCTTTGAATCTGGGCGGTGCCAATACTTCGGGTATAGTTTGGTCTGTTCATGAATTGACGTAAATTTATCTCTGAGTTGATGGTACAAAGAGGGGATACTCTGTAGCCGTAAGTAAGGCTTACTGAGTTCTCCTCTGTTTTGTTAACGGGACAAGTTTTGGGCAGAACGGAATAATGCTCCTAAGAGTTAAAATCTATTGAATATTGATAGATTTTAGATTTTTCCAATAGCACTCAATATGTATAGTAGTAACTTTTGATAGATGTCCACACATTAAAAAGAGAAAAGAATATTACTATTAAGAGCCGAAAATTTCCAACTGAAAAATATAATAGGCTCATTGTTAGCGAATTTAGAGTAGATCGGAGGAATGATTATAGTAACGCTACTATTTAGAATTTTTTGCAGGCAATCTATTTAAAAATAAAGGAGTTGATAACTTGAGTTATCTATCTACTGGACCTATAGAAAACAATCTGGTAAGCGGTGAAAGACCCACTCAGCTTGTTACTATTAAACTTGTTAATCAGAGTGATGTCACTGCGTCGTTGATTCAAGTCGAAGGATATTATATGAACGGTACAAGAACACTATATGTTAGTGAACTTCATACTGTGGGACCTAATGAAGTACTAACAAATGATTATTATGCAAATTTTGATTCATTCGAATTTTCATTTTCAACACCAACTTTGATAGACGATCCTATTCAAATCTCTGTATGGGGAAAAAGCAGCACAGGTCAATTAGTGACTGCTCATCGGCTTGTCTACTCTGAACTGTATGGTGAAAATATAGGTTATTCAGGAGCCACTGGAGCCACCGGAGATACCGGAGCGACAGGAAGCGCAGGTGCAACAGGAGCGACAGGAGGCGCAGGAGTTACCGGAGCGACAGGAAGCGCAGGTGCAACAGGAGCAACGGGAAGCGCAGGTGCAACAGGAGCGACGGGAAGCGCAGGTGCAACAGGAGCGACAGGAAGCGCAGGAGTTACCGGAGCAACGGGAAGCGCAGGTGCAACAGGAGCGACGGGAAGCGCTGGAGTTACCGGAGCAACGGGAAGTTCAGGTGCAACAGGAGCGACAGGAAGCGCAGGGGTTACCGGAGCGACAGGAAGCGCAGGAGTTACCGGAGCGACGGGAAGCGCAGGTGCAACAGGAGCGACGGGAAGCGCAGGTGCAACAGGAGCGACGGGAAGCGCAGGTGCAACAGGAGTGACAGGAAGCGCAGGTGCAACAGGAGCGACGGGAAGCGCAGGTGCAACAGGAGCGACGGGAAGCGCAGGTGCAACAGGAGTGACAGGAAGCGCAGGTGCAACAGGAGCCACAGGAAGTGCTGGCGCAACTGGAGCGACTGGAGTGACAGGAACAACCGGAGCAACGGGACCTACTGGTTCAGGTGCAATCATTCCTTATGCTTCTGGTCTTCCTGTAGCTATGACAACTGTATTAGGAGGCTTGCTGAATACTTCAAGTATCGTAGGATTCGGAAGTAGTGCGACGAATATTAGTGCTGCTGGCGGTACGATAGATCTCACCGGAGCGGCCGGAACCTTGCTGAACTTTGCATTCTCAGTACCACGCACCGGAACGATTACTTCTTTGGCGGCCTATTTCAGCACAACAGCAGCGCTTAGTTTATTAGGTTCTACAGTAACAATCACTGCTCAATTATACAGTTCTTCTACCCCTAACAATACCTTTACTGCAGTCCCTGGTGCTGTAGTCACATTAAGTCCTCCATTTACAGGTGTCCTTTCACTTGGCACAATTAGCAGTGGTAATACCACAGGTTTGAGCATTCCTGTAACTGTGGGAGAGCGCTTGTTGTTGGTCTTTACTTCAACAGTATCAGCCGGAGTCGACGTTGCTACAACCATTGCAGGCTACGCTAGTGCAGGAGTTACAATCGCATAATCTGATGATGATTATGACGTATTTACTACAGAAAAAGGGATATCCGAAAAGCCGTTTGGCTGAAGGATATCCCTATTTTTCTCCAACCATCATTACACCTAGATCATCAGAATTTCTCGGATGTCTTGTTCTGTAAGGGTAGATAACCCTTCCTGACCTGGCTGGATCACTTCATCGATTAAGTTCCTTTTCTTCTGTTGTAGCTCATACATCTTGTCTTCCACAGTACCTTGGGTGACGAGCCGAATGACTTGAACTACTTTTTTCTGTCCGATTCGGTGAGCCCGATCTGCAGCTTGCTGTTCGACGGCAGGGTTCCACCATAGATCGTATAGAATGACAGTGTCTGCTCCTGTTAAGTTGAGTCCAGTTCCGCCAGCTTTTAAGGAGATAAGGAAAATATCCCGCTCCCCTTCATTAAATTGATTACATAAATCTACGCGCTGAGACACAGGCGTTTGACCGTCTAGGTAAAAATATGGAATACCTTGATAGCCGAGTTCACGTCCAATCAAACCGAGCATTTCTGTGAACTGGGAGAATACTAGCATTCGTTTACCTGAACTGCGGCATTCCTCTATGATTTCAAACAGCTGCTCGAATTTGGCGGAGCTTCCTTCATACCCGTCCACAAATAGAGCCGGGTGACAGCATAGCTGGCGCAGACGGGTGAGTCCAGCAAGGATTTTAATCCGATTATTATTACCGAAGCTATCCTGGGTCAGATGCTTTAGAGCCTCTTTTTTCAAACGGGCGAGATAAGCGACATATAACTTCTTCTGCTCAGGGAACAGCTCACAGGCTTGGAGTGATTCGATTTTCTCAGGCAATTCTTTTAACACATCACTCTTTAAGCGGCGCAGCAAAAAGGGACGTGCCCGTTTAGCGATAGTTTCCCTCGGCAAATCGTGAAAAGCCTTCTTACCTGGAAACAACCCGGGAAACACAGTGCCGAAGATGGACCAAAGATCTTCCAACGCGTTCTCCACAGGAGTCCCAGTAAGTGCAAAACGATGCCGGGCTTGAAGAGCCATAACTGCTTGAGCGGTCTGCGTCGTATGGTTCTTTATGGTTTGCGCTTCATCGAGAATCAGGGTATGAAAAGATTTCTTAGCATACAACTGAACATCTCTGCGAAGCAGTGGGTAAGAGGTGATGATTACATCCGCGTTCGCTGCATTTTTTAAAATCCGACCGCGTTCTGTTAAGCTTCCATCTGCAATAACAGCCTTAATCTCAGGCGTGAACTTTTTAAGCTCATTATGCCAGTTGTAGGTGAGAGAGGCAGGAGCGACAATAAGAGCGGGCAGACCACTCTGACGAATATCCGGAAGCTCAGAGAGCAGAAAAGCGATACTTTGTAGCGTTTTGCCAAGACCCATATCATCCGCTAAAATTCCCCCGAAACGGTAATGGGCCAGCGTCTTCAGCCACTGAAATCCATACTGCTGATAATCCCGGAGCACAGGAGCTAGACTCTCTGGTATAGGGAAATCAAGGTTCTCAGGATTGTGCATATTCGCAAGTAATCTTTTAAAGGATCTGCTCAGTTTGACTGAGTCACTTTGAGAATCGGAAGAGGTTAAGTGTAACCCACGAACGACTGGTAAAGAAAATTGCGCACCTTTAATCTCACCTTCTCTAATGCCCATCTCGTTCATAAAGGTGATGATTTCTTGGAGCTCCTCGCTCTCCAGCGGTAGCAGTGCCCCTTCGGGCAAGCGGTAGTATTTACGTTTATCCTGAAGTGATTTTAAGACCATCACAATCTCAGATTCGGGAATACCACCCATGTCGAATTTAAAATCAAGCCAGTCGGTTTTCTCATTCCAACTAATGCTTACCTTGGGTGGCGTGGTTCCCGTGAACAGTCTCTCTTTAACAGCGGTGGTCGCATAGACCGTTAGTAGTGGCTCAAGCAACGGAATCGTGTGATATAAAAAATCGTACTCACCGTCCTCATCCGTCATAATATACCCGCCTTCGGTTTTGGCGAAGGATTCATGCTCCATCAGCTCCAGAATTCGGGCCTCTCCTTCACCGTCGCGTATAAGAATCAAGTCCGTACCGCGAACATGGGCTTTTTCATCCAAAGGATTGATGATAATGTCACCATACTGAAACTCTAGCCCGGCGAGCAGTCGATCTCTCACGCGGTCCAGATAGAGCCTGGCTATAAGCTTATGTTGCACAATTCGATCAGCAATAGAGTCGGCGATATGCACGTTTCCCAGTTTTTTCAGACCAGGAATAACCTTGTCCATAAAAGGCTCCATTTGTTCGGGGGCAATATCGATGCCATCTCGACGAGAGGATTCCAGCATTTTCTTCATCTCAGATAGGCGCATGCATTCCTGAGCAGTTAGCTTCAACAGCTTACCTTCAGACAGCACGAGTCCGTAATCTTCCAGAACTGAGATCTGCTCCAGTCCTTGAATATCCAGATGGTAGCCTTCGCCTTCGGCTTGTTCGAACGCAAAGCTAAGGGGCGGTGCTTCATTAGACATATGAATGCCTTCGTACAACACCTCTTCTTGTTGCAGATATACCGACGAAACTTCTGAAAGTGCGGGCTGAAGCGTCTCCCAGAAAAAAGGAGGGATAGCCAGCAGGCGATCTCCCCCCAGGTTGCCACCATATGGAGAGTAGTTAGTGACGTTATCGCGATACATTTTTTCATTGAAGACAATTTCAATTAGCTTCTGAAGAACGATGTTATCTTCCTTCCGAAAGCTGTGAATGGCAGGATCATAGACGAAATGCTTCGAGAATTCGAAGGTTTCTCCACGATGTACACGTTCCAGAAAACCTCTTATTCTATGAACGACATATAGTCGTTTCGAGCCGATTTTCATTTCTATTCCCAGCATGGTAGTGCTATAGCTGTAAGTGAATGGCTTGCAGATGAACTCGACATTTAAAGGGATCCTATTATCCACAAAAGCCCCAGTACCGCTCGGACGCGGCTTATGGTTACTGAACATGCCTAGCAGGCTGCTCACCAGATGCTGGTCTCTGGACCTTCCTCCCATGTCTCGCGTAGAATCCGTAACATTACGTGGTGTTAAGACTCCAGTATCTTCAATAGTAGAAAGGCTAGAAGTTCCAGTATGAGCTGGCCGTTCTCCAGCAGTTTCAAGGGCATCGATGCTGATCAGTACGGCTGCGATATGTTTGCAGAAAGGCCCTCCATGCGTGTAAGCAGGACAAGTACATTCTGCCGTGACATCACCGTCGATATCGATGACAACCATGACTTCGTAGCCAATGCCCCCTTGAACGAGCGCTTCATAACGAGAGCGGGGAAGATCTGGGATGGATTCATTACGTTCTTCAACATCTATTATTTCAACGCTTCCAGACTGGTAATAAGCCAATCCTTTTTCAAAAATAGACTTGCCGCACAGCAGCTTAATTACCCGTTCTGTCACACTAAAGCCCATAACATAATTCCTTCCTCGTAACTTGTTCTTCGAAAAGTCCGATTATTATATAGTCCTTATGATAACAGAACGGGCGTGCGCATCAAATAGGGGCTGCTACTCCACTAATCCCGTGCATAATAAAACGGATCGTCAGGTTAATCTCTTCCTCATCGTTCCAGTCCTTCTCCGGTTGTAGCAGCAGGCGATTAAGCAAATACCCACCAATGGATGAAATAGTGAAACGTAGAATAGCGGGTGTGGGTAATTCAATGACTTCACCTTTTGACTTGAAGTGTTCAACAATTTCGATGACGCGCTCCAGCACCTTACTTAGAATATTTTCTGCGAACTGTTCTCTGAGCAACGGTTGAAAAGGAATCTCCTGTATCAGAATCTTTAGCATTTTAAAATTTCTACGGGCGAACTCCAGACGATTGACGATAAATGATCGTAGGAATTCTTCAAAGCTGTCATAGGGAACATCGAGTACCCCGTTGAAATTCCGCAGTACAAAAGGAGCGAGCATACGACTCATGGTAGGGCCAATGATGGAGAGCAGTAAATCTTTTTTGGTTTTGTAATATCGGAAAATCGTACCCTCTGCTACGCCTGCCTTTTGAGCAATTTCACTAGTCGCAGCAGCAGCGTAACCTTTTTCGGAGAACACCTCAATCGCCGCATGCAAAATGGAAATCTGCTTTGGTGTCAGTTTATCCTCTTCACTTATGGCCAGCAGCTCTTCAATCCACTGCTCTTCTATATTTTGTTCCGCAGAATCATGTTCTTTCATTACAATTATCCTCCAAACTTGGTTCATTCCGTTCAACCGATGAATGTTCTTAGTGAGGCTACATTTTCCGGTGTTTGCGCAGTGCCAATACATTCAGCACCATGAATAATAGTGAGAATCCGATCAGTACATAGACATCCAGAGCGATGGAATTCCATCCTTTGCCGCGGATCATGATGTTCATAAGCGCTTCTGATCCATAATAAATTGGGGTTGCGTAGCCGATGCGCTGTAGCCACAGCGGTAGGGTGTCGAGTGGGAACAGTCCGCTGAGGAAAACTTGTGGCACGATAATAAGCGGGATGAACTGAATCATCTGTAGCTCGTTGGCTGCAAAAGCAGATAGTAGCGTGCCCAGCGTCAAAGCTGTCATCGACAGGAGTAAGGTGATCAGCATTACGTAACCAAAGCTTCCCGTCATCATAATGCCAAGAATCTGAATAGAGAACCATGAGATCAACAGCGCTTGGAATACGGTGAAAATGCCGAAACCACATACATACCCGAGCACAATCTCCCATCTTTTTAAAGGAGTGGAAAGTAAACGTTCAAGGGTGCCTGTAGTCCGCTCTCGCAGGAAAGAAACACCGGCAATCAGGAATACGAAAAAGAAAACAAATACACCAATCATAATCGGACCGAAGCGGTCAATCGTCTTCATATTCTCAGAACCGTATAAGTAGCTGATCTGGGGCTGTAATTGCAGCTGTTTCTCTGTACTTGGAAGGAGCTTCTGAGAAAGCTTTTGAAGCGTCATAATTACCGCCTTGTTGGCTGTAGGGTTGCTCCCCTCTAACAACACTTGAGGGATGACTCCTGAATTCCCAACGTTTCCGTCCAAAGTGATCAAAGCGTCAATCTTTCCTTCTACTAGAGCACTTTTCCCTATCTCTTCGCTGGCATACTCTTTAATTGTGGTATTTTCTTCTTTTAACGCAGCTGAGATATTTAGTGGCACACCGGATACTCCGATTTTTGGCTCATAGGCGTCCCCGTTGAATACCAAGCTCATTAAACTTAGAACGATGAGCGGTGCAATGAACATTAAGGCCATCGTTCTTTTATCATGAATAAATTGTCGCAAAATCCGTAAGGTGATCGCTCGGATTCTCATGAACGGACACCTCCATAATATAGAAAGGCTTCTTCAATAGAAGCTGAGCCAGTGGCTTCAAGCAGTCCGGCAGGTGTGTCGGCGGCAAGCAGCTTGCCATCACGGATCATTCCAAGGCGATCACATTTCTCAGCTTCATCCATGACATGCGTAGTGAGTACAATCGTGGTACCTTTCTCGTTCAGAGCTTTTAGTTCTTTCCAGATGGATAGTCGGAGTACAGGATCGATACCTACTGTTGGTTCATCAAGAAGAAGTAGCGGAGGCTCATGGAGCAGCGCAATCGCCAGGGATAGGCGGCGTTTCATTCCGCCAGAGTATTGATCTACTCTTTTGCGCAGATGCTCCTGAAGATCTACTAGTTCCATAACAGCTTTGATGCGTTTGCCGCGCTCCGCACCTTTTAGTCCATATAGCGCAGCGAAGAACTCCAGATTTTCTTTTGCGCTGAGTTCTGTATATAGGGCATCAGATTGAGCCATGTATCCAATTTGCTGCAGCATGGATAACTTAGGCATGGTAACACCAAGCACCTTTACCTCACCTGAGGTCGCCTCATCGATACCTGTAAGCAGCTTTACTAACGTTGTTTTTCCGGAGCCAGAGGGTCCTAGTATGCCGAAGGTTTCCGCACGCTCCACTTGAAGTGAAATATCTTCGAGCACCTGTTTGTCTCCAAAGGCTTTACTAACATGGCTCACTGAAATGACTGGAACTTCCGAACCCATATTCATCTCCTCGATTCTGAATAGTCTGGGATACAAAGTGGTGTTACTGAGTGCTCTGCACAACAATAATGAGTGAGCGCTCACTCATTATTGTGCTCCGGAATCCAGTAAATGTAAAGTGTTAGATTTCCGCTACTTGAAACTAACTTACAATTAGGTGTAAATCGCAAAGTAGCGGCATTTTTGCACAAGATGCGAATACCTGCTCACGAACCAACTTGATATGATGTTAATAAGGAATACAGCTGGGATGTTCGACAACTCAATGATGCAAATGCCATTGCTTCCGAAATTGATTAGGCGTTGTGCCGAAATGGGTTTTGAACAATTTGCAAAAATGAGAGCAATTTGTAATTCCCACTTCCTCGGCGATGTGTGCAACTGTGTATTTGCTTGAAGTCAGAAGATGAACGGCTTCCTGCATTCTTTTGACCGTTAAATAATCGGAAATACTGCTGCCTGTACATTCCTTGAACAAGTGGGATAAATGATGGGGTGAAAGATGCAGATCCTTGCTCATTTGATCGAGCCGCAAAGGTTCCTTGTAATGCAGCTGTAGCCATTCCATAATACGTTCTGCCTGATGTGGTTTACGAAGCAATTGTTCCATGGAGGCCGGCTTCTGCTGTGTATCCCAAAGCGGCTTTAAAGTACGTAGGAACGTGATGAGAAACAATGAGACCTCTTCCATGAAATCATTTTTGTACAAAGTTGGAAGCGCTTTATCCAGATCCTTTAGAAGAACTATCAGGGATTGCAGGTCCTGCTGTTCATACCATCGAGGTGAGGCCAAATTGCCGCTGTGAATATGATTGAAAAAGCTTTGTAGGATGGGCCACTTTTCAAAATAAGCTTTAAATATGCTGGGCTCATAATGCACGATCGAACGCACGAACGGAACCGCCTCATTAATTTCAATTTGAATATGATGCAGTTGATACGGCTGGAAAATACAAATCATCCCTGGCTTTATTTCATAGCTATTTTGATCAATGATCAGCGTCCCTTTACCTTCATGAACAATAAGAATTTCAACACCCTGATGAGCATGGAATGTACCTTGATAGTCGTCTGTATTTGTACTTGTTCTTTTATATACAAAATAGAGATGGAACGGTTGTAAGTCCTGCTGCTCATGGTACGTCACATTCGTGTTCCTCCTATTAGTAGGGATGCGGATAACCTATCGTTTACAAAAGTATAAGAGAACCATTGCACAGCTAGCAACATCTAGATTAAAAAGTCTTACTCACTAATGGAGGACACCGAATTATGGCAGAACAACAGACAGAATTACATAACGCAGGGTATAAAGCTTGGCTCGAATATCCATATATTCAATCGAGTGCAGTAAGAGAGTGCTATTCTCCTTGGTGCTATAACATTTTGACAGTCAAACAAGATCATCCAGTGATCAAAAGTGCTGTGCAAGAACTAACACGTGGCATACTAGGAATGCTCGATATAGAAGCTACCATTGCTGAATCTCAGGATAAAGATAAACAAGCTTGTATTGCAATCGGTACGTTTGATAGTAATCATCCGTTGATTACGCATACCTTTAGCGAGGCTACAAGGACAGCAATTGGATCAGAAGGATATGCCATTCGAACAAACACGGAGAAGGACTGTATTGCAATTGGTGCTTCCACACCCGTGGGTTTACTGTACGGTGTATTTGCATTCCTACGCTTGCTTGGAACGGGTCAATCTATGAAGGCGTTGGATATGTTGGATCAGCCGGTAAATACGCTCCGCATGATGAATCAATGGGATAACATCGATGGAAGCATCGAACGTGGTTACGCAGGGAAGTCCATATTCTACTCAGACAACGAAATCACTAAGGACTTTGATCGATTGGAAGATTATGCGAGAATGCTCGCTTCGATAGGGATCAATGCGATTGCTATAAACAATGTCAATGTGCATCGGTTTGAAACGATGTTTATTACGGAGCGCTATCTTCCTGACATCGCGAGGATTGCCGATATCTTTCGTAACTATGGGGTGAAGCTGTTCCTAAGTATTAACTATGCTAGCCCGATCGAAATCGGCGGATTGAATACAGCTGATCCGTTAGATTCTGATGTACGCCAATGGTGGAAGGCAAAGGCGGTAGAAATTTATAAATTGATTCCAGATTTCGGTGGGTTCCTCGTAAAAGCTGATTCAGAGAATCGTCCAGGTCCATTCACTTATGATCGTGATCATGCAGAAGGTTCGAACATGCTGGCTGAAGTTTTATTGCCTTTCGGGGGAATCGTCATCTGGCGCTGCTTCGTTTACAATTGCAAGCAGGATTGGCGGGATCGCTCCACCGATCGTGCACGAGCGGCATATGATCACTTTAAACCGCTAGATGGTCGATTCATGGATAATGTTATTTTGCAGGTGAAGAATGGACCGATGGATTTTCAAGTACGGGAAGGTGTGTCTCCGTTGTTCGGTGCCATGAAGCATACGAATATGATGATTGAATTTCAGGTTACACAGGAATACACAGGCCAACAGCGCCATGTCTGCTACCTCGTCCCTCAATGGAAGGAAGTTCTTGATTTTAATACTTACGCAACGGATTCGGAGTCATCGGTGAAACGGGTCGTCGATGGATCCATGTACGGTTATAAATATAGCGGCTTCGCTGCTGTTTCGAATATTGGTAATGATCATAACTGGACGGGGCATTTGTTAGCGCAGGCCAATTTATATGGTTACGGTCGTCTCGCTTGGAATCCGGAATTAAGTGCAGAGCAAATCGCGAAGGAATGGACAATGCTCACGTTCAGTGCGGAGGATGAGCAGTTAATAGATACGATTCGTGAGATCTTGTTAACCTCCTGGAATATCTATGAATCTTATACTTCGCCGCTTGGGGTAGGCTGGATGGTCAATCCTGATCATCATTACGGTCCAAATGTGGATGGATATGAATATTCGAAATGGGGAACGTATCATTTTGCAGACTTACAAGGTATTGGTGTAGACCGGACAATAAAGACGGGTACGGGATATGTTGCTCAGTATCAAGGAGCGAATGTAGATTTGTATGAATCGGTAGCTACTTGTCCAGATGAGCTATTACTCTTCTTTCATCATGTACCGTATACGCATACTCTTAAATCTGGTAAAACGGTCATCCAGCATATTTATGATACGCATTTTGATGGCGTGGATCGCACAGCAGGGCTGAAAGAGAAGTGGCAATCCCTTGAGGGGAAAATGGATGGCAGCAGGTTTGGGCAGGTGGCAGACCGTCTGCACGAACAGGTACTACATGCCCGCGAGTGGAGAGATATCATCAATACGTATTTCTATCGAAAAAGCGGTATCCCAGACCAGCATCAACGTACAATATACTAAATATTAGCAGTAGGAGGAGTGTGTCCAGCAGGGCCACTCCTTCTATTGCTCCATCCCTTTGTTTCATAATCCTATGAGAAGAAAGGAAGATACACCTTGAATCAGAAAAGATTATTTAATGAGGGCTGGGAATTCGCCAAGAGTACTTTAGAAGTGACGAATGCTGAGTCCTTGGATTTCCATCCCGTCGATCTCCCGCATGATTGGTTGACCGTCCCAAAAGCCATGATTTTGACTGCATGGGGCGGTCTTTTAGTTCTGAGTTGGCTCTGATCATATACGTTATTACGCTTTAATATAATCTGCAAAATTCTCCAGTAAGTATGAAGAGTTCATATCCTCACGTAAATGATGCTGGACTAGCTCATCCACTTTGTCTGGTTCATGGTTTGTCATACAATCCAGGATCATGTGATGCTCGCTCAAAATTTTCTCCAGCTTTTCTTGCTTTAGGTTATGCAAGCGTCGATATCTTTCATAATGCACATGGGAGAACTTAATTTGCTCCCACAAAAATTCATGTCCTGCTAATGTGAATAACGTCTTATGATAGGCGTCATCCAAAGAAAAAAAGTGCTCAGTGGCATGTTCTTGATGTATGGCATTTCTTTGCTCTTCTAGATTCTTTTTAAGTTCTATAATTCCTTTAAGAGTAAGGCTACCGCATAGACCCTTGATAATATCTTTTTCCAAAACACTTCTTAAATAAATCATTTGCTCGACAGATTCCAAATCAATGTATGAAACCAGATTCCCTTTCTTCGGATACACATCAATATAGGACTCTAGTGATAGCTGCTTTAGTACATCGCGCAAAGGTGTTCTGGATATCTGAAACCGTTCGGATAACACGGTCTCACTTAGAATGGATCCAGGCTTTAGTGTTAGGTTAAGAATTTCGTGCTTTAATAGGTTCAAAATATCATTTTTGGTGGACATGAGGTTGCGTCTCCATTGCCGTTGAATTTGTAGTGCTGATATCTGAAACGGGATCCTGAAATAAGATAGTGATTTCATTATATATTTTTTTAATCTTGTATACAAGTTGGTGATTATTGATTTTATGTCATTGACAAAAGGTATTATTTAAATCTAATATTTGAGTATATTATCTTGTATACAAGATCTCGACATATGAAATTATAGGAGGTTTTATCTAGATGAAAATGACATGGAGATGGTATGGAGAAGGCAATGACAACATTACGCTTGATCATATCCGGCAAATTCCGGGGGTAATGGGTATTGTCTGGTCACTACATCATAAGGTAGCGGGCGAAGTGTGGGAAATGGATGACATTCAAAAGGTTGCGGATCAAATTACGAGCAAAGGGTTTAGCACTGCCGTAGTAGAGAGTGTGAACGTCCATGATGATATCAAGATTGGACTCCCGACGCGTGATAAATATATCGATATTTACATAGACACCATACGGAAGCTAGCCAAGGTCGGTACTAAAGTGATCTGTTACAATTTCATGCCTATCTTTGACTGGACTCGGACGGAGCTGTACAAGGAATTGCCAGATGGCTCGAATGCTCTTTTTTATGAAAATGCGGCCATTAATGAGAACCCTCGCGACATGGTGAATCGTATTCTCGAGGGGGCCGGCGAATTTACGATGCCTGGCTGGGAGCCGGAGCGTCTTGCGAAGCTCGATGAGCTATTCGCTGCTTATGCAGATGTAACGGAAGAGAAGCTGTTCGAGAACTTGGTCTATTTTCTGAAGCGCATTATTCCTGTCTGTGAAGAAGTCGATATCAAAATGGCTATTCATCCCGATGATCCTGCTTGGCCGATCTTTGGCTTGCCCCGCATTGTCCGCAGCCGTGATACGATCCGTCGTTTACTTGACGCAGTAGATAGTCCGTATAATGGATTAACCTTCTGCACTGGGTCGCTCGGTACGAATCCGAAGAACGATCTGCCGGCTATGATTCGGGAATTCTGTAATCGCATTCATTTTGCTCATATTCGAAATGTTAAGGTTTTTGAGAACGGAGATTTTATTGAGGTGTCTCATCGTGGACGGGATGGCAGTGTGGATGTGGCAGAGGTTGTTAAAGCGTATCATGAGAATGGATATACGGGGTATGTGCGTCCAGATCATGGTCGTCATTTGTGGGGTGAAGAGAAGACTTGCCGCCCGGGGTACGGGCTGTACGATAGAGCAATGGGGATCATGTATTTACTTGGTGTATGGGACAGTCTCGACAATACGATGGGGGTGAAGTGAATGCTGCTTCTGACAAGAGAGAGTATTCAATCATGTGCAGAGGCATGGAAGGACGCTGACGTGGAGCTTCCTCAGTTTGATTATGAGCAGGTGGCGGAGAATACGCGCGTTAGGCCGGAATGGGTTCATTTTGGAGCGGGAAATATTTTTCGGGGATTTATTGCGAATGCTCACCAGAAGCTGTTGGAGCTTGGAAAAGCAGATACAGGTATTATTGCCGCTACCTCCTCTGACTACGAGCTGATTGACAAGATTTATAAACCACATGATCATTTAACACTTCTCGTACTAATGAATGCGAGTGGCGAGTTTACAAAAAAGGTCATTAGCAGCATTACCGAAGCTATTATGGCAAACAAGAATCGAGCGGAGGATTACTGCCGTTTGGTTGAAATTTTTGAAAACCCGAGCCTGCAGATGGCCAGCTTCACCATTACAGAGAAAGGCTATACCTTGACCGGTCCTGATGGAATGTACCTTGATATCGTGAAGAAGGATATGGAGCAAGGGCCAGAGCAGCCATCCCACAGCATGAGTGTGATCGCTTCTCTAGCGTACCGTCGATATCTTAAGGGGCAGTATCCGATGACTTTTGTCAGTATGGATAACTGTTCGCACAATGGGGATATGTTGAAAAATAGCGTGATTACAATCGCCAAGGCATGGGCTGCGAAAGGGATTGTGGAGGAAGGTTTTGTTGCGTACCTCGAAGACGAGAGTCACATAACATTCCCCTTGTCGATGATCGATAAAATCACACCACGTCCATCCGAGGTAGTACGTAATGCTTTACAGGAGCAGGGGATTGGCGGCATGGATATACTTATTACCTCGAGGAACGCTCATACCGCGCCTTTTGTTAACGCAGAAGTTAGTGAATATCTGGTCATTGAGGATAAGTTTACGAATGGGCGACCTTTATTAGAAGAAGCCGGCATTATATTCACAGATCGTGAGACCGTGAACAGGGTAGAAACGATGAAAGTTACCACCTGTCTAAACCCCTTGCATACTGCATTAGCGGTCACTGGCTGTCTACTAGGCTACACACAGATTTCGGATGAGATGCAGGATCAGACCCTACGTACATTAGTCGAGCGGATTGGGTATAAGGAAGGATTGCCTGTAGTTGTAGATCCTATCATTCTACGTCCACAGCAGTTTTTGGATGAAGTGCTGCAAGAGCGATTGGCGAATCCATTTATTCCAGACACCCCGCAGCGAATTGCGACAGATACGTCGCAGAAGATAGGCATTCGTTATGGGGAAACGATCAAATCCTATGTACAACGCGAAGATCTTCATCCAGCTGAATTGACGGCGATTCCACTAGCAATTGCTGCTTGGTGCCGCTATTTGATCGGAGTGGATGATGAAGGGAATTCATTTGAGCTAAGTCCCGATCCGTTAATGGAGTCACTTCAAGCGCATCTGCAGGGAGTGACTTTGGGAGATTCGACCTCTAATGTGCATAGAATTCTAGAAAATGAGAAGATCTTTGGTGTACCGTTATATGAAATCGGTCTGGGTAGCAAGATTGAAAGTTACTTCTACGAGATGCTGAAAGGCCCAGGAGCTGTACGGAGAACGTTGGAAAAGCATTTAAATGAAGAGTTAGTGTAGATCACATTTACAAAAAGCCTCATGGAGTAAAAGCTACTGCACCCCGCAGAGCTATCCCCCATGAGGCTTTTTCGTGTCTAGTCCATTTGGTTTATCTGAATTTAGCAGTCTAGTACGCTAATATACCTACTTTTTCAAAAAAATAATTATAGTTAATATTTCCATAACATTCCTCTGCAACAGAGTTGACAATTGTAGACGAAAATGACATTAGCAGTTACCTATACGAAAAGGGTGAATCTAATTGAAAAACAGTAAATGGATTAGCGCAACGCTCGCTTCAGCACTTCTTGCAACTGTAGGCGTTGGGAGTGTATCTGCAGCTAGCATCGGCAGTAATGTAAAATCTGTGGCTACCAATCAAACCGCTGCAAAAACAGCAGTTAAAGAAGGTACAGCCACTTGGAATGTAAATGGTACGCCGATTGTGTTTAACACCATTAATAGCAGTGGTTACAAGCTGTACTCGCTGAATCAGGTAGCTGGTGAAATTGGAGCTAAGTTAGTACTTGGAGCTGGCGGGTTTGAACTTAATGACAGCAAAGGATTACATAATGTCCAACTCAAAACAGGCTCAAAGAGCTATCAAGTAGATGGTAATTCCGAGACATTCACAGTTGCTCCAGTATTTTATAACGGTAAAACCTATGTAGAGCTTTCAAAGTTAGTTTATGCATTAGGTGGAGAACTGGATGCTGACGCTAGCACGATTCTAAGCTTTGCTCGTCCTGAAGGATTGTTTGATACTTTGCACTGGACAGCAGCTGGAAGTCTGATTGCGAACAAAAGTGATGCTGAATCTGCTCAACTTATCAAGTTCAGCACAGAGCCAGGTAACTATGAAGTATTTTCGTCGAATGACAGTGCGGTGGATTTTGCAGTATCGCCGGATGGGCAGTGGGGAGCTTTCAATGATGAGACTGGTTTGTTGAATCTGATTAACCTGTCTAGCGGAGCTACTAAGACACTTGGTACTGACAATAGTGTAAAAACAGATCTGGTTTGGTCGAACGATGGTAAAAGTATTTACTTTATCCAAGGTGACAAGCAGGAGAAAATCGCAAAAATCTCTGTAGACACTGGTGAAGTTAAATCCGTATTGGCAGACAAAGTAGAAAATAAATCCGAACTGCGCATTTCCGCTGACCAAAAGAGCGCCGTTTATATCGTTAACTTGACGGGTGTTGCTAAAAACGATGCGGACAGCACAGAAGATTCCCTTACTGTAGACTTCAGCTCTGCTGGAGAGCAGCTTTACAAGCTTGATCTTGCTACAAAAGATGCTAAGCCTGCTGCACTTACGACTACACCGGATAACAAGCTATACCCTGAAATTTCAGCCGATGGTAGCGTCGTATATCTGAGCGCAGATTCTGATGGCAATGCGGCTAACACACTGAAGGTTATCAAAGCAGACGGAACAAGCAGTAACCTTGCACTTGATGTCGAAGTAACTTGGTCCACTGGCGTTAACAATGGCTTGGTTGTAGCGGGTACAGCGGCAAACGGAAGCACAGTAGTCTACTCCATCGATAGTAAAGGTGCAAAAACTGAGCTGTACCGCTCCACTGAAGATGTATCTGAAGTTGCTGTTTCGAATGATGGAAGCAAGCTTGCTATCGTAAGTGATGGCGGTGTATGGGTGGTTCAAGGCGGTAAAGCATTGCAACTGTCGAAATAATAAATATCCCTAATCATATTTTAACGGCGTAGAGCCGAGAGGAGAAATAATACAAATGAAGATTTTCAAAAAGCTAACAGTAACGGCTCTAACGGCTGTAATTGCGGTAACCGCATCTTTCGCAGGGGTTGCAGCAGCAGCCGATTCACTTAAAGGTAAAATCACAGTTAACGGTTCAACCGCACTTCTTCCATTGACGCTTCAAGCGGCAAAAGAATTCCAAAAGCTGCACCCTAAAGTGAAAATCGCAGCCTCAGGTAAAGGTTCAGTAACTGGACCTCAAGCTGTTAAAAAAGGCATCGCTGATATCGGCGCTTGCGACTGGGATGCTAGCATCGACGTACCAGGCTTCAAAGCTTTTGACGGTCAAGTAGCAAACAAAGTAGCAGTTATTCCTTTTGCTACAATCGTTAACAAAAATGTTGGTGTAGATAACCTTACAACTGAACAGCTTAAAGGTATTTTCGCAGGTAAAATCACGAACTGGAAAGAAGTAGGCGGTGCAGATGCTGACATCGTGGTTATCACTCGCTCTTTCGGTTCCGGTACACGCGTAAACTATCAAGCTAAAGCTTTGGATGGCGGAGATATCGTTAAAAAAGCTAAGAACTACAAAGAAACAGGTTCATCCGGTGACATGAAGACTGCCGTAGGAACAACTCCTAACTCTATCGGTTATATCGACCTTGTATATGTAAGTGGCGACGTAAAAGCTGTTAAACACAACGGTATAGCTGCTACTACAGACAACGTGATCAATGGATCTTATAAGATCTGGGCTTATGGTTACTACATGACTAAAGGCCAACCTACTGGCGCTACAAAAGAATTCATCGAATACGTACAAAGCAAGAAGTTCCAACAAGGTTCCCTGAAAAAACTTAAATTTATTCCGATCGCAGCAATGAAGGGCTAATAACATCTAAAGATCATATTGAACGGTAACAGCGGCCAGCTCCGATCTTGATACGGGGGTGGCCGCTTACAGGAGGGAAAGTATGGGGGCACCAGTCCAAGGCTTGGCAACTAGGGGAAAAGAGAGCGTAACGCAGGTTAGCGCTAATCCCAAACGTCATGGTAGACATTTGTTTAGCAACAAATTGTTTAAGTTTTATTTTTTATTCAGCATTCTTGCGCTTTGCTTTGTGCTTGGACTTGTAATTCTATTTATCGGCAAAACGGCTATGCTTCTGTTCGGCCATCTCTCGCCTGCGGACTTTTTCTTTTCCTTTAACTGGACGCCGGAAGAGGATTCTTTTGGAGCGGCTGCCTTCATTGTAAATACACTTTCACTAACTGCATTAACGCTGCTGATCGCAGTTCCTATTTCGGTAGGGATGGCAGTACTTTGTGCAGAGATTGCTCCAAAATGGATGAAGACTTTTATCCGTCCAGTGCTAGATTTATTGGTAGGTATTCCTTCAATTGTTTACGGATATATAGGCTTAACAGTATTACTTCCTTTCTTGCGCAGAATTAGTGGGGAGAGCTTAGGCGATGGCTTGTTAGCTGCTGCGCTGGTGCTCGCATTAATGGTGCTGCCAACGATTTGCCGAATCAGTGATGATGCCATTGTCTCTGTGCCGCGCAAATATCGGGATGCTGCATATGCGCTTGGATCTACCCGTTTACAGGTCATCATGCGTGTAGTACTGCCTGCGGCTAGCCGGGGAATTATCTCTGCGGTTATTCTAGGTATGACTCGTGCTGTGGGTGAGACGATGGCTGTAGTTATGGTTATCGGGAATACACCGCAATTGGCGAAGACGTTATTCACGCCAGCATCGGTGCTGACTAGTAACATCGTTATGCAAATCTCCAATGTAGAGTTTGACTCTACATGGAACTATGCGCTACATATGATGGCATTTCTCCTGCTAGTAATATCATTTGTATTAATTCTGATCATCCGCGTGCTGGGTAGAAAAAGGAGGGATGCAGCGTGAACGGATTCGCAAGTACAAAGCATACAGCGCGGGCTCAAAGAAACAATAAAATTGCAACCATAGGGTTTTATACGCTTGGGGCTTTAGTCATGCTGCTGATCTTCTGGCTGCTCTTCACGATTCTTAGTAAAGGTTTACCGGCACTTCGGCCCGATTTCTTGATTAAACAGCCTGAAGAGATTGACGCAGGTGGTGGGATTGGCCCGGTGCTGTTTAACTCCTTTTACATTTTATTCATCTCGCTGTTTATTTCCGTTCCAATTGGTTTGGGTGCGGGAATCTATATGGCTGAATATGCACCAGACAATAAATTTACAGGCGCACTACGTATTTGCGTAGAATCTCTGTCATCAGTACCATCGATTGTGTTCGGTATGCTCGGACTTGCGATTTTTGCGGAATATTTCGATATCGGTCTGACGATTCTTGGCGGAGGCGTCAGCTTGGCGCTGCTGAATTTACCTATGCTTGCGCGAGTGACAGAGGAAGCGGTACGTGCTGTCCCCGGGGAGATCCGCGAGGCTGGTTATGCGCTTGGGATGACTAAATTCCACGTGATCCGCACGGTAGTCCTGCCCGTTGCAATGTCTGCCATTGTTACTGGGATTTGTCTCGTTGCTGGACGCGCCTTCGGGGAGTCTGCGGTTATTATCCTTACCGCTGGTCTCAGTACCTCGGGAGAAATGTGGGATTTCAATCTGTTCTCGCCGGGTGAGACCCTGGCTGTGCATCTATGGTATGTACAATCCGAGGCGATTGTCGAAGATGCGCGTCAAATTGCGGATAAGTCAGCAGCCGTACTTGTATTTGTAGTTTTGTTTATCAATTTTGTATTCCGATTTCCGTTGTGGTTGGGAAATCGCCGCAAAGGACACTAATTCGTTCAAAAGGTACGTAAAAACTGTCACCCGGCAATGGATATCGGTGGGTGACAGTTTTTTTGTCTTCTTATGATGAATTATTTAATGTAGCATTCCCTACGGATACGGCCAAAGGAATAACCTCGCGAAACACTCGCGGCAAGGCTGAGACAATATCGCACATTTCACTTTCATGTCTAAATTGATAATATTCGCACAAACACATCCTGCACTATTGCTTCCGCGTGCTCCTGCTTCCCAGCATACGAATAGTAAAAAAACTTTTTCGTAATGTGCCTCGATTTCCTCAAAGGATAAAGTATGATGTGGTGAGTAATGAGTAATGAGTAATGGTGTTAGAGGTGGCTTTAGTTGCACTTTATGCAGCTATTTATCATGGTGTAGGGTTTATTTAGGATTAATTGTACTTTGTGCAACTAAAAATGGAGAAAATGACAATCTAGGAGTTAATCAGAGAATATAAGTGTACGGAATACAGTTAAACCGAGTTGTTGAGGTGAAAGGGAACCTTTTAGTTGCACAAAATGCAATTAGAGTGTTCGAGTTAGGCAGAATCTAAGCGGAACGTTGTCTAATGATCTGACTGCTACGTGGGTGTATATCGTAGTAGGGGGCTTATCGAAGCTTGAACTCCACAGAAGCCTGAGCTCCATTGAAAAGTGAGCTACATCGAGGCCTGAGCCTCATGGAACCCTAAGCCCTAGGCTCTGCTTAGGCTCTGCTCCTAGCTCTGTCCCTAGGGCTACGCCTTCTCCCAGGTTCGCATCCCCTGAACGCAAAAACAGCCTCCCCGAAGGAAGGCTGTTACTCTGACGTCCCGGAAGGGATTCGAACCCCTGACCGTGCGCTTAGAAGGCGCATGCTCTATCCAGCTGAGCTACCGGGACATGATTGCTGGCTGAAAAGCAAGCAGGAGTTATCATATCATGTACGCCGATGTTTTTCAAGCTGTTTTTTAAAAAGAGTACGGGGTATGCTATAATCTACAATTATTAAGTTTCGGATGAAGCTTAAGGTCTTAATAACATTTATGACGTTTTAGAATTCAATTCACATAATTAGCTATAAGGAGGTGCCCTCATTAAAGATTCAGATTCCCCCGCCACAAAAGAGAATATCGTCCTGTTTCCCAAGACACTGGACTATTATCAAATCCAGCTTACGGTGATGCTGGAGAGTGAACGATACGGGGAAGCGATGGAGCTGCTGCGTTTTTTGTTGCAGTGTCAAGGACAGGAAGAACGAAATTACGAGGAATGGCGGTCTCTGCTGGAATGGCTCGAAACAGCTTTCCCCTACGCCTCTCAGAATGGAGATGCAGAAGGAGCCGTTCACCCCGAAGACGAAGATTTAAGGGAAGAAGATATGGCCCGTCTCTTGGCCAAATCAAAAATGACTGAGGATGCGGGGTATCCTCAAAAGCTGCTGCAGCGGATAATGAATGAGCCGCTGTCAGAGGCGACAATCCTAGCACTAGAGCAGCTTTCATATCTGGAAGGCGGCGGAGTCGATGAGGCGCTGACGGCATGGCTGCAGGGGGATAATGTTCACCCGCTGCTGCAATTTCGGACCCTGCAGACCCTTCGGCGGCGTGGGATGCAGGGAACAGTGAATCTGATTCGTGGTCACGAATCAGCAATTGTAGAGATTGAAAGTGTACCGCTGCAGACAGAGGATTTTCCGCCGCAGGTGAGTCAGGTGCTCGAGCGGGTAGCCGAGCAGGCGGAGGTACATGAGCCTACGCTGTATTATTTTGCACAGGAGCTCTGGGGCCAGTTCGTTATGTCGATTTATGGATCGGAAGAGTATCGGAAAATACTGGATGGGGAAGACGCGCTACTAGATATTTGGGCGGGGGCGTTACACCAGTTTGTATCTGAGAGCTTAAACGGTACACGGCAGGAGGAGGAGACTCGCGGAATGTACGGCATTACAGACGGCATGCGCTTTCAATTTGAGGGGGCTTATCGTGCGCTCAAGGGTTTTGTAAAGACTTCTCTACTTGATAAATAAAGTAATGTTGTATATAATATAATGGTTATTCTGTGCGTGGATTGTATCATTTTTTGAAGTAAACTTGTGAACCTATATTTTGGAGGGAAAAGTATAATATGAAAGCAACATGGGAAAAAATAGAGAAGAACCTTGGAGTTCTTGAAGTAGAAGTTGACGCAGAACGCGTTGCAGCAGCACTTGATAAAGCTTTTAACAAAGTCGTTAAGAAAGCTAACGTACCAGGCTTCCGTAAAGGTAAAGTGCCACGCCCGATCTTTGAATCCCGTTTTGGTGTAGAAAGCTTGTACCAAGATGCAATCGACATTCTTCTTCCTGAAGCTTACGGTGAAGCAGTTGAACAAACTGACATCTTCCCTGTAGACCGTCCTGAAGTTGATATTGAGCAATTTGCTAAAGGTCAATCCTTTATCTTCAAAGCGAAGATCACGGTTAAACCTGAAGTGAAGCTCGGCGATTACAAAGGTCTGGAAGTTCCAGTACAAAAAGCTGAAGTGACTGAAGAAGAGCTGAGCGCTGAGCTTGCTCGTCTGCAAGAGCGTCATGCTGAACTCGTAGTAGTTGAAGAAGAAGCAGCAGCTAACGGCGACATCGCTGTGATCGATTTTGACGGATATGTTGATGACGTACCGTTCGAAGGCGGAAAAGCTGAGCGTCATTCTCTTGAACTTGGTAGCAATTCCTTCATTCCTGGATTTGAAGAGCAAGTAGTGGGAATGTCCACTGGAGATTTCAAAGATGTTGAAGTTACTTTCCCTGACGAATACCATGCAGAGAACCTTGCGGGTAAGAAAGCAGTATTCAAAGTGAAGCTGCACGAAATCAAACGCAAACAACTTCCTGCACTCGATGATGAGTTCGCTAAAGATGTAAGTGAATTCGAAACTTTGGAAGAGTACAAAGCAGATCTGAAAGCTCAGCTCGAATCCCGTAAACAGGATGAACTGAAAGGCCTTCGCGAGAACGCAGTTGTTGATAAAGCAGCAGCAAACGCTGAAGTTGAGATCCCAGAAGCAATGATCAACAGCGAAGTTGAGAACATGGTTCGTGACTTCGACACTCGTCTTCGTCAACAAGGTATGAACATGGATATGTTCCTGAGCTTCTCGGGTCAAACTCGTGAAGACTTGCAGAACCAAATGAAAGGCGATGCTGAAAAACGCGTTCGCAACAATCTGGTACTGGAAGTTATCGCTAAACAAGAGAACATTGAAGTTTCCGAAGAAGAAGTTAACGAAGAGTTGGCTACTATGGCTGAAGCTTACAAACGTACTCCAGAAGAAATTCGCAGCATCTTGGCAGCTAACGGTTCACTGGGCAGCTTGAGCGAAGAACTTTCTTTGCGCAAAACCATTGATTTCCTTGTTAGCAACAGTGTTGAAGTTGAAGCAGTAGAAGAAGCACCAGCTGCTGAAGACGCTAAAGCTGAGTAAGATTTTTCAAACTACCTAGAACGGCCGAGCAATCGGCCTCCATACAGATATGATAAGGCACGTAAGTTTCGTTACGTGCCTTATTTTTATCCTCGGGCACAGATATATGTGATTACATAGGTATCCGTATGAGCGTATGGTATTAAGGAAATTGGCGTGATGACGTCACTATCACAAGCGGTGGACAGGTCTGCTGTAGTGAAAAAATGACATCGGGCCGTGAACGTGTTAAAATATTTTTGAAACGATAAGACTAATCTGTATAGAGAAAAGAGGTTGGTGGCATGAGTCTGGTACCAATGGTTGTGGAATCAACAAGTCGTGGGGAACGTTCATACGATATCTATTCCAGATTGCTCAAGGATCGCATTATTTTCTTAAGCAGTGCGATTGACGATGATGTCGCCAATCTGGTTATTGCTCAATTGCTGTTCCTTGCAGCAGATGATCCCGAGAAGGACATTCACTTGTACCTCAACTCACCCGGTGGTTCAGTAACAGCCGGCATGGGTATATACGATACGATGCAATATATCAAACCGGATGTTTCAACCATTTGTGTAGGGATGGCGGCAAGCATGGGATCGCTCCTTTTAACAGCTGGGGCTCCGGGCAAAAGATACGCGCTGACTAACAGCGAAGTTATGATTCATCAACCGCTCGGTGGTGTTCAAGGTCAAGCGTCCGACATTTGGATTCATACCGACTGGATCCTCAAGACGAAACAGAAGTTGAATCAAATTTATGTAGATCGCACAGGTCAGCCCCTTGAAAAAATCGAACGGGACACAGACCGCGATAACTTCATGAGCGCGGAAGAAGCCAAGGAATATGGGCTTATTGACCAGGTTCTTTCTTCACCGATGAAATCTTAAAGGGGTGGTTAGATGTTTAAATTTAATGATGAAAAAGGGCAATTGAAATGTTCTTTTTGCGGCAAATCACAAGAGCAGGTTCGTAAGCTTGTAGCAGGACCGGGCGTTTATATATGTGACGAATGTATCGAGCTTTGCACGGAAATCGTGGAAGAAGAGCTCGGTCATGAGGAAGAGCTTGATCTGAAGGATATTCCGAAACCAAAGGAAATCCGCGATATTTTGGATCAATATGTAATCGGTCAAGAGCAAGCCAAGAAATCGCTGTCTGTTGCGGTTTACAATCACTATAAGCGTGTGAATAGCCAAAGCAAAATCGAAGATGTTGAACTGACGAAGAGTAATATTCTTTTGCTCGGTCCAACAGGTTCGGGTAAAACTTTGCTCGCACAGACGATGGCGAAGATTATCAACGTTCCGTTTGCGATTGCAGATGCTACTTCCCTAACGGAAGCTGGTTATGTCGGCGAGGATGTTGAGAACATTCTGCTTAAGCTGATTCAAGCGGCAGATTATGATGTGGAGAAAGCCGAACGCGGCATTATCTATATTGATGAGATTGATAAAGTGGCACGTAAATCCGAGAACCCGTCCATTACTCGTGACGTATCCGGTGAAGGTGTACAGCAGGCACTTCTGAAGATTCTCGAAGGAACGGTTGCTTCCGTACCTCCACAAGGTGGTCGTAAGCATCCTCATCAAGAGTTTATTCAAATTGATACGACGAACATCTTGTTCATCGTGGGCGGTGCCTTTGACGGTCTGGAGCAAATGATTAAACGCCGTATCGGTAAAAAAGTCATTGGCTTCAACGCAGCGGTTGAAGGACAAAAGGATCTCAAGCCTGGCGAATATTTGTCGATGGTATTGCCTGAAGACTTGCTCAAATTCGGATTAATCCCTGAATTTGTAGGCCGTCTACCGGTCATCTCGACTTTGGAGCCGCTTGATGAGAATACGCTGGTGCGTATCCTTTCCGAGCCTAAGAATGCACTCACGAAACAATACATCAAGCTGCTGGAAATGGATAACGTAGCGCTGAAGTTCGAACCGTTGGCACTCGAAGCGATTGCCAAGGAAGCGATCAAACGCAATACGGGAGCCCGTGGACTGCGCGCGATTATTGAGAGCATCATGCTTGATGTGATGTATGAAGTTCCTTCACGCGATGATATTAAGGATTGTGTGATCACGGAGCAGGTCGTTCAAGAGAAGGCTTTGCCTGAATTGAACCTTAAGAAAGACAAAAAGAAAGAGGAAAGCGCGTAAGTCGCTTGCCTTAACAATACATGTCACTGTCTCCACCTTTCTTCCGCTTATCCCGCTTCACTAGCGGTTGCGAAGGGGTGGAGCTTTGGCGTTATGGGGGAGAAAAATCATGTTCTTGAGACACCAAACCCGTCCTGTCAATGTTGGCGGGCTCATTATTGGGGGAAACAACGAGGTTGCGATTCAAAGCATGTGTACAACCAAAACAGCTGATGTGGAGGCTACTGTAGCCGAAATTTTACGGCTTGAGGAAGCAGGCTGCCAACTGGTACGCGTTACTGTCAACAATGAAGAGGCAGCCGCCGCGATTAAGGAGATCAAGAAGCAGATTCATATCCCACTCGTAGCGGATATTCATTTTAACTATAAGCTCGCGCTGATGGCTATTGAGAACGGCATCGATAAAGTACGGATTAATCCGGGCAATATCGGTCGTCGGGAGAAAGTAGAAGCAGTAGTTAAAGCGTGTAAAGAAAAAGGAATTCCGATTCGGATTGGTGTAAACGCCGGTTCTTTGGAGAATCATCTCTTGGAGAAATACGGATATCCGACTCCAGAAGCTATGGTAGAAAGCGCACTGTATCATATTGGGATTTTGGAAGAGCTGGATTTCCACGACATTATCGTTTCCTTAAAAGCATCCGATGTGCCAATGGCCATCGAAGCTTATCGTCAGGCTGCGGAAGTTATTCCTTATCCGCTGCACCTCGGGATTACAGAATCCGGCACCTTGTTTGCCGGTACAGTAAAAAGCTCCGCGGGTATCGGTGCACTGCTCTCTATGGGCATCGGCAGCACCCTGCGTATCTCGCTTAGCGCTGATCCAGTGGAAGAAGTTAAGGTGGCACGCGAGCTGCTGAAGACCTTCGGTCTGATCTCTAACGCGGCAACACTCATTTCTTGTCCGACTTGCGGACGACTTGATATAGATCTCTTCTCCATCGCTAATGAGGTGGAAGAATACATTTCGAAGCTTAAGGTGCCTATTAAAGTATCCGTGCTCGGCTGCGCCGTTAATGGTCCTGGTGAGGCGCGTGAAGCGGATATTGGTATTGCTGGTGCCCGTGGGGAAGGTTTGTTGTTCCGTTACGGTCAGATGATTCGTAAGGTGCCTGAAGCGGAACTCGTGAACGAGCTGAAGAAGGAAATCGATGCGATTGTTGTAGCGTATGAGGAAACTGGTGAAATCCCAGGTCGCGCTCATGCTAATCTTGCACCTCCGGTGCAATCAAAGTAATTTGGTCTTTTACGAATTAATGATTCAATTCATAATAAGTGGCGAAGAACGCCCTGTTACACCCCGGTATATCTGGTGGTGGGAACGGGGCGTTTTTTTTGCGTGGAATTAATGATTAAGGGGGGACATTGAATGCATTATGAACAAGCCCATGAAGCATTTATTGAGAAACATCTAGCAAACAGGAATGGGGAACGACGAGGAAGGCTAGAGAGAGGGCATCGTCATGCCGAAGAAATGTTTTTACAGAATGTATGGTGGCCGCTTCGTGGGGATTTCAATGATCTACATCCGGAGTATGAGGTGCTGGATTGGCGCGGACGATCTTATTTCGCGGATTATGCTTTTTTGCCGGGGCCTATCAAGCTCTTGTTCGAGATCAAAGGGTATGCTGCGCATGTGAGGGACATGGACAGGCTGAAGTATTGTAATGAGCTAAATCGTGAGACGTTTCTATACGGAATGGGTTACCAAGTAATTTCATTTGCCTATGACGATGTGGAACAGCGTCCTGAGCTATGCATTACACTGCTGCGTGTGGTGCTAAGTCGTTACTTAATTGTAGATGCACCGCATGGAAAATTACTATTTGCTGAGAAGGAAATTATGCGATTAGTGGTTCGCCAAGCAGGGACAGTTCGTCCCAAAGATGTAGCAGAGTATGTTGCTTTGGACCCCAAAACGGTACGTTTGATGTTGATGAAGTTGTGCGAAAAGGGCTGGTTGAAGCCTGTGAGAAGAGGGAATGGTGTTAGAAATGTTGGGTATGAGTTAGCTCGAGATATTCTTTTTTACTGGGATTGATGGTAAGTAGAGGAGGTATCAAGAGGAGAGAAAGGCACTTTTTCAAAAATAGCTATGGTTGCATGCTTGTTATAGGGAAAATGTCCCTGTAAATAGAGCAATCTTGTTAAAAAAGAGAGTTTATACGGAAAAGTTCCCTATAAATTAACGATAATCATCCGTTTTAGCGTGAAATCAATGGATTATAGGGAGAATTTCCTTGTATATAACTTATTAGGACTCGTCACCTCCAACTACGGGGAGTTTTTCCCTATAATTCTTGGAGGGGGTCGTACAACAATTCAACAAATCCTCAATTGTGCGTTTACTAATTACCGAAACGGCTATACTACCTAATAGTAGCCAAAGGTGGAAAGGTAGACTGAACGAAACAGGAGGATGACCTATGGAATTAAGTATAGTTGTGATGATCGTGCAGCTCTTTTTCGCGCTGGTTATCGGCGTATACTTTTGGAATCTGCTGCGGGGTCAGAAGACAAACAAGACGGCGGTAGACCGAGAGTCGCGTAAGGAACTGGATAAACTACGGAAAATGCGTATGATTTCACTAACCAAACCATTGTCGGAGAAAACTAGGCCGGCTTCTATTGGAGATATTGTTGGGCAAAAAGATGGGCTCCGCGCCCTGAAGGCCGCACTATGTAGTGCTAATCCGCAGCATGTGATTATTTATGGTCCGCCAGGAGTCGGCAAGACTGCAGCGGCGCGCGTGGTCATGGAAGAGGCGAAAAAAAATGTCCTTTCCCCTTTTAAAAGTGACGCCAAATTCACTGAAATTGATGCGACGACCGCTCGTTTTGATGAGCGTGGTATTGCCGACCCGTTAATCGGATCGGTACATGATCCTATTTATCAAGGTGCTGGAGCCATGGGCGTAGCAGGTGTGCCGCAGCCAAAGCCCGGAGCGGTGACGAAGGCGCATGGCGGGATTCTTTTTCTGGATGAGATCGGTGAGCTTCACCCCATTCAGATGAATAAGCTGCTAAAGGTGCTGGAGGACCGGAAGGTTCTGCTAGAGAGCGCGTATTATAATTCGGAGGACAATAATACTCCGGCTTATATTCATGATATTTTTCAAAATGGCTTACCCGCTGATTTCCGGTTAGTAGGCGCGACTACGCGTTCCCCGGATGAGATTTCTCCCGCGCTGCGTTCACGCTGCATGGAGATTTATTTCCGTCCGCTATTGCCGGATGAGATTGCAGTCATCGCGCGTGACGCGATACAGAAGATCGGACTGAAGCCAAGCCCTGAAGCAGTTACTGTTGTGCAGCAATATGCAACAAATGGCCGGGAGGCAGTCAATATGATTCAGCTCGCAGCTGGATTAGCGTTAACGGAGCAGAGAGATACGCTAAGTGCTGCTGATGTAGAATGGGTGGCAGGCAGTAGCCAGCTTCCACTTCGAACAGAGCGCAAGATTCCTTCCGCGCCGCAGATTGGATTGGTTAACGGACTTGCAGTGTATGGGCCGGGAATGGGTACCTTGCTTGAGATCGAAGTATCCGCAGCACCTGCGCAGAACGGTCAAGGTAGACTGCACGTAACCGGAGTGGTGGATGAGGAAGAGATCGGTGGAGGTTCTCGCACGATTCGGAGAAAGAGCATGGCTAAAGGCTCCGTTGAGAACGTATTGACCGTACTGCGTACCATGAATCTGGAACCAGACCGTTATGATCTGCATGTGAACTTTCCAGGTGGAACACCCATTGACGGACCCTCAGCAGGGGTTGCGATGGCAGTTGCTATCGTCTCCGCCATTCGTGGTCTTCCCGTGGATAATACCGTAGCAATCACTGGTGAGATAGGCATACATGGGCGTGTGAAGCCTGTTGGTGGTGTAATTGCGAAGGTGGAGGCTGCTTTTCAGGCAGGAGCTACTACGGTGCTTATTCCAAAAGAAAACTGGCAGTCCCTATTCGCTGACCTCGCCCCACTACGCGTCATTCCAATGGAAACGGTGGAGGAAGTATTCCGTCATCTGTTTGGCGCCGATACAGCAGATGTAAGGCTTCCAGCAGTAGCTGGAGAGCTATTCTCAGCAGCACCTTCACTTTTGAAGGCCGATGCCGCTGGCGAGTCTGCAAAGGGTTGAGCTTAAATTATTACCTAAAATGTAAGCTAGGGTGTGTTATGGTTTCGATAAGTAAATCGTGACTTGCCACTGTGAAATAAAGGGAGCCGCAGGCGTGTCTGCTGCTTCCTTTTTTAAAGTATAGATTCACACTTTCCATAATCCTTACATTTCTTTGAGAAACGTTGCCGTTTTTTAAGGATAATAAGGTTGTTTATTCTTAAATTGCAAGTACTTTGTTGGTGTTTTGGGGCTGCTTTTGTTAGAATGAATTCATATGAGATTAATTGAGAGCCATGGGAGGTGCGAAAGCGATGATGACAAATAAAACAAAAGGTCGTCGTTTTCCTTTATTACCGCTAAGAGGTCTTCTTGTGTACCCAAGCATGGTTCTTCACTTGGATGTGGGCCGTGAGAAGTCAGTTCGGGCACTAGAAAAAGCTATGGTTGAAGATAATTTAATTCTTCTGTGTTCACAGTCGGAAGTGAATATTGAAGAGCCTGGTCAGGACGATATTTTTCGGGTCGGCACCGTCGCGAATGTGCGGCAAATGCTGAAGCTACCAAACGGTACGATTCGTGTACTGGTTGAGGGTGTAGAACGAGCCGAAATTATTAATTATATCGATAATGATGAGTATTATGAGGTTATGGCGCGCGAGCTACCAGAAGAGGAAGATGGCGATCAAGAGTGTGATGCGCTGATGCGTACAGTACTTAATCAGTTCGAACACTATATAACGTTATCCAAAAAAGTGACACCAGAGACATTGGCTGCTGTATCCGATATTGAGGAGCCGGGTCGTCTTGCGGATGTCATTACGAGTCATTTATCGCTAAAGATTAAGGATAAGCAAGAAATTCTAGAGACTATTGATGTTAGTAAACGGCTAGAGAAGCTTCTTGATATTCTTAATAATGAGCGTGAAGTGCTGGAGCTTGAACGCAAGATCAATCAACGTGTGAAGAAGCAGATGGAGAAGACGCAGAAGGAATATTATTTGCGCGAGCAAATGAAAGCGATCCAGAAAGAACTCGGCGAGAAGGAAGGCCGGGTGGGAGAAGCGGAAGAGCTGCGGAATCTAATGGAAGAGAAGAATTTGCCGGAACGCGTAAAAGAGAAGATGGAGAAGGAAATCGATCGTCTGGAAAAAATGCCAGTGAGCTCAGCAGAAGGTGGCGTAATTCGCAATTATGTGGATTGGCTGCTGGGTCTTCCTTGGAATGAACAGACAGAAGATGACCTTGACATCAAGAAGGCAGAACAGGTACTCGATGAGGACCACTATGGTTTGGAAAAACCAAAAGAACGGGTATTGGAGTATTTAGCGGTTCAGCAGTTGGTGAAGAAGCTAAAAGGTCCGATCCTATGTCTTGTAGGGCCTCCAGGTGTGGGCAAAACCTCACTCGCTCGTTCCATCGCCCGTTCACTCAATCGTAAGTTCGTTCGCATTTCGCTTGGCGGTGTGCGTGATGAAGCGGAAATTCGTGGTCATCGCCGGACTTATGTGGGTGCGATGCCAGGCCGAATCATTCAAGGGATGAAGACAGCGGGAACGATTAATCCGGTTATCCTGCTAGATGAGATTGATAAAATGGCTGCAGATTTCCGTGGCGACCCATCCTCAGCATTGCTTGAGGTACTGGACCCAGAACAGAATAATACGTTCAGTGACCATTTCGTCGAGTTGCCGTTTGATTTATCGAACGTTATGTTTGTTACAACAGCGAATGTAGTGCATAACATTCCGCGTCCACTACTCGATCGGATGGAAATGTTATTCATTCCGGGTTATACGGAACTGGAGAAATTGCAGATCGGTAGCCGTTATCTTTTGCCGAAGCAGAAGAAGAACCATGGTCTTGCAGAAGATCAGCTGATCATCGAAGACGACAGTTTATTGCGTATCGTGCGCGAATATACTCGTGAATCCGGTGTGCGTAATTTGGAGCAGCAGATTGCAGCGTTATGCCGCAAAGCCGCGAAACAGATTGTGTCTAAGGAAAAAGAAAGTGTAGTCATTCTGCCGGATGACATCAAGGATTACTTAGGTGTATCGAAATACCGTTACGGTATGGCGGAGCTTGAAGATCAGATTGGCACAGTAACTGGACTGGCCTGGACTGAGGTTGGTGGCGATACGCTGCTGATCGAAGTGACTGTTGTGCAGGGAACGGGCAAGCTGACACTTACTGGACAACTGGGCGATGTAATGAAGGAGTCGGCGCAGGCCGCTTTCAGTTATACACGTTCGAAGGCGGAGGAGCTGGGGCTCCAGCCCGATTTTTATGAGAAGATTGATATTCATATCCATATTCCTGAAGGTGCGATTCCGAAGGATGGCCCGTCTGCAGGGATTACGATTGCTACCGCTTTGATTTCTGCACTCACGAAGCGTTATGTTTCGAAAGATGTGGCTATGACCGGTGAGATCACCCTACGTGGACGTGTATTGCCGATCGGTGGACTGAAAGAAAAGTCTTTAGCTGCACACCGTGCTGGATATAAAAAGATCCTTCTTCCCAAAGACAATGAACGTGATCTGAAAGAAATTCCAGAGAGCGTACGCAATGATGTGGAGTTCATACCAGTATCTAACATGGATCAGGTCTTGCATCATGCGTTAGTTGAGCATCATAATGAAATTAGCAGTGAGCCACCGAGTAGTGTGCATTAGAAAGGAAGTCCTATGAAAGTTAATATTGCCGAATTTATAATCAGTGCCGTTGGCCCTGATCAATACCCTGATGATGCTTTGCCAGAGGTTGCTCTGGCAGGGCGCTCCAATGTAGGGAAGTCATCCCTCATTAACCGAATGATTAACCGCAAGAATCTGGCTCGGACAAGCTCCACTCCAGGTAAGACCCAGCATATGAACTATTACCGTATCAATGAAGACAGCATGTATTTTGTTGACTTTCCAGGTTACGGATATGCTAAAGTGTCGAAGACGCAACGTGCAACATGGGGCAAGATGGTGGAAAAATATCTATCTGAGCGCGATACGTTGAAGCTTGTTCTGCTCATCGTGGATCTGCGTCATCCGCCGACCAGCAATGATAAGATGATGTTCGACTGGTTGAAGCATTATGATCTTCCTATGTGTGTAGTAGCGACTAAGGCGGATAAGATTCCGAAGACTCGCTGGCAAAAGCATATCAAGATCATGAAGCAGGAGCTTGGCGTGCTGCCAGGGGATAATTTCATTCCATTCTCTTCAGAGATTGGCCTTGGTAAAGAAGAACTTTGGGGATTGATCGATGGGTATGTTCTCTCCTCTCCAGATTCTGAAAATGCTGAAATAGATGGAAATGAACCTCAGCAAGAGGAACCTACTGAAGCATAAGACAAGAACTCATTTACAATCAAGCAACCATTCCATCTGGGAATGGTTGTATTTTTTTGTCGTAAAACTAAATTTTCTATGTGAAGGGACCGATAGATAACATATGAAAGATATCCATTGCCACATCTTACCCTTTATGGATGACGGAGCTACTGATTGGGAATCCGCTCTCGCCATGGCGCAAGACGCCTATAGGGACGGGATTACATCCGTCATTGCCACACCACATCACGCCAACGGTCAATATATGAATAACTCCGCTAGTATAAGAGAAGCAGTGGATCTGATGAATGAGAAACTTCGTCAGCATGGCAATCCACTGCTTGTTCTTCCAGGTCAGGAAATCAGAGTGTACGGAGATTTACTGGATGATCTGGAGCGGGGGCAACTGCTAAGTCTTGCAGACTCGCGGTATATTTTGCTAGAAATGCCTTCTTCACGAGTCCCACGCAACATGGAAGAAATCTGTCACGAGTTGATCATTCAAGGGTTCGTTCCGGTCATCGCCCATCCGGAGCGTAATGCTGAAGTAGCTGCCGATCCTTCTAAGTTAGAAAGATTGATAGAGCTGGGATCACTTGGTCAGGTAACCGCACAAAGTCTTGCAGGCGTCTTCGGGAATAAACTTCAGAAGCTATCCCTGGAGTTATGTCGTAGAAATGCAGTACATGTGTTGGCCTCTGATGCACATGACAGTGTTCATCGTCCTTTTGGATTAAATGCTGCTTATGTGGTTTTAGAGAAAGAATTAGGTCCTGGGATGCGCGACTATATGCGCGAGAACTCTCAGCAAATTGTGGCAAATGGAGAGGTTATTCGTGGTAATCACGTACAAAAAAGGGGGAATCGACACAAATTGTTTGGCATTTTTTCCCGAAAGGGCTGACTAATCTACCTAATAGTGGTAGAATGGGTTTTATTGGGTGAATCGTGATATACGTAATAGTGTAGACATAAGGTGAAATAGTCTAGGACTATAGTAACAAAAGGAATTTAAATACATATAAAGAGGTGGATATTTAGTGACTTTGAAAAAGAAACTAGTAGTATCAACATTGGCAGTTAGCATGGCAGCGGTTGCAGTAGCAGGGCTTCCGCTTAGCAGCAAAGGATTGGCAGCTCAGTTTGGAATCGTTGGAACAGCATCTGCTGCGACTAACGTGGATTTTGCAAGCTTGAAGGAGCGTGCAACGAAGCTTTATAGCACGCTTAGTGATGCAGATAAACAGACGCTTCGTGATTTCCGTACTGAGCTTCAAGGTCTTTCACGTGAGCAACTGGAAAAAGATTTCGCGCCTGTTTTGGCTCAAATTGAGCTTAGCGATGCAGAAAAAACTACATTGTTTGATCTCTATTTAGAAGTAGTATCATCTATCTATACTCCGGATTTATCCGCAGTGACAGATATTCTGAAGTCCCCAAATTATGAGGCTTATCAAACACTACTGAAGAAGATCGGTAAACAAGCTGGTATTACAGATCTTTCCGTTGAAGAAGTTTACAGCTTCATCTTTGGTTCAAACGGTGTTGAACAGAAACTAATCAACCTACTAAAAGGAAAATCCGAAACGGATCTAATTGATCTTATTGCTCATCCGAACAGTGAACTCGCGAATAAAGTGAAGGCTATTGTTCTCGACAGCACCATTGGTACTGCGAACTATTCCTTGAGAGCGTCTCTTGCAGAACTTAAAATTACTAAAGATATGATTGCAGCAACCAAGAATAACGTTGAATCAACACTCATTAATGAAAAAGCAGCCGCGCTAGTTCTGGCGAAAGCTTACTATAATGCCTATCTTAAATCATCTACAACTACACCGACTAATCCTAGCACTCCAGGTTCCGGTTCCATAACGACTCCGCCTGTACTAACTGTGGATCAGAAATTGGCAGCTGCAGCTACTTATGATGTATCTAAACTGGTACAAGTAGTAGATGGTAAAGCAACTGTGAAATTGGTAGATACCGATACAATCAATGCATTGGCTAATCTTGCTGCTGCAGCTAAAGCTGCTGGTAAAGAAGGTACTGCCCTTACGCTGACATTGAATCTTGGTACGATCACTGCGCCTACTGTTGAAGTTCCGTTGTCCAAAGCTATTGTTGAAGCAGCTAAGACGAATGGCATTGCGAATATCGCAGTAACCTTTAATGGAGTAACCGTAACAATTCCTGTAAGTCAGTTCAGCACAGCAATCTCGTTGTCTGTAACAACTGCTAAACCAGAAGTCGTGACTTCCGTTACGCAATTGAAATTGGCTTCGGATGTATACGAGTTCGGACTCAGTGTGGATGGTGTAGCGACTAGCACATTCAAACAACCAATCACCATTAAACTTCCGCTTAAGAATACTGATGGTCTTGATAAAGAATTGCTGTCCGTAGCGAAGCTTGTATACGGCAGCCTGCAATTCCAAGGTGGAGTGCTTAATGGAGAGTTCATCGTAGAACCACGTGATACTTTCTCATCCTATGCAGTGCTTGAGAATAAAGTAAACTTTACGGATATTGCTAGTGTACAAGCATGGGCTGGCAAACAAATTCAAGTCGTAGCTGCAAAAGGCGCGATTGAAGGCGTAGGCGAAGGTAAATTCGCACCGAAGAGCAATGTAACTCGTGCAGAGTTCGCTAAAATGCTGATTCGTGCGCTTAACCTGGAGAACAACTCAGCTGTACAAAGCTTTAGCGATGTAAGCTCAACTGCTTGGTATGCACCATATGTAGCAGTTGCAGCAGAAAAAGGAATCATTACTGGCCGCAGTGCGGCTAAGTTCGATCCTAATGCAACCATCACACGTGCAGAGATGGCAACAATGATCGCCCGCGCAGTGAAATCTATCAATCCGGCTGCAACAACGAATGTAACGGCAATTAGCCAATTCTCCGATGCTGCTAAGATCAGCGCATCTTTGAGAGATGGCGTAGCATTCGCAGCAGATCATAACTTGGTTATCGGAAATGCTGGTAAGTTCAACCCGAACGATACGGCAACTCGTGCTGAAGCAGCAGTAATTATCTACCGTACCATTAACTTCAAGTAAGTAAATTTAAAAGTATAGTATACAGCCTCCTCTCATGTAGGTGAGAGGAGGCAATTTTTTGCCAATAGGGAAGTGCTGTAATATAGTAACGAAATATTTCAGAAATAGCTTGGAGGTAATTACACTTGTCATCACAAGAATTGGATCTTCGCGATTATTTTCAGATCGTCAGGAAGAGACTATGGCTGATTGTTAGCATAGTTGTTTTGGTGTGCGGTGTTGCTGGTGTGTACAGTCTGTATATTAAGAATCCGGTGTATGAAGCATCCACTAAGATTATCGTTAACCAGACACCGACTCAATCGGCAGCAGCGCAGCTTGATTTAAACCAGATTAATACTAATATTCAATTGATTAATACGTATAAGGAAATTATTAAGACTCCAGCCATCCTTGATATTGTTACGAGAGATTATCCGCAGTTCGATATTACTGCAGAAGAGCTGTTGAAAAAGGTTAATGTGAGCTCTGTCAATAATACGCAGGTGATGACACTTGTCGTTCGAGATAATTCGTATCAGCGAGCCGCTGAAATCGTGAATGCCATTTCACTTGTATTCAAGGATGAGATTCCTAACCTATTTAATGTGGAGAACGTATCGATTCTGAATGAGGCCAAAGTGAATCCACTTAACGAGCCAGGACCCGTAGAACCGAATGTCTTAATGAATATGGCTATAGCTTTCATCGTTTCCTTGATGATTGGTTTAGGGATTGCTTTCTTGCTGGAATACATGGACGATACGCTGAAGACTGAAGCCGATATTGAGAAATATCTTGGTCTACCAACGATAGCGATGATTACAAGATTGGGTTCAGAAGAAAGCAAACAAGGCGCAACACAGGCACAGACGCAAACATCCAGAAAGGCGGGCGAACTCGAACATGTCACAGCTGCCAAATAAACAAAGACATCTGATTACCGTTACGAACCCTCGCTCCCCTGTATCTGAAGCGTTTCGCGCGCTACGCACGAATATTGATTTTTCCTCTGTGGATGAGACTATTCAAGTAATCATGGTAACTTCGTCCGGACCGGAGGAAGGTAAATCAACAGTTTCTGCTAATTTAGCTGCGGCTTACGCACAGGCAGATAAGAAGGTATTGTTGATTGACGGTGATTTGCGAAAACCGACAGCACATAAGACTTTTTCGCTTAGTAACCGATTTGGGCTATCTTCACTACTGTCGCAGCAGGCGGTTCTTGAGGATACTGTCCAAGATTCTGGTGTTTCCAATCTTTCCATTATGACCTCAGGACCGATTCCTCCAAACCCAGCAGAAATGATGGCTTCTAATCGGATGAGTACTCTTTTGCAGGACTTGCGCCAGCGTTATGATGTCATTCTTATTGATACTCCACCGTTATTGGCGGTTACAGACGCACAGATCATGGCTTCCAAGAGTGATGGTGTCATTATGGTTGTCAGCTATGGCAAGGTAAAGCGGGATATTGCTGTAAAAGCTAAAGCTAACCTCGATCGTGTAGGTGCAAAAATGCTTGGCGTGGTTCTCAATAATGTAAAACGTAAAGCCAGCGAAGGTTACTATTACTACTACTATGGAAATTGATTTGTTCTTTAACAATAATGTTGTTTTTGGAGGCACTGAAAATGACAGCGAAATCTAGAGTGATTCTTTTATTCTTCATTGATCTTGCGATCATTTGGTTCAGTATTGTGACATCTTATTTGTTTCGGTACCCTAACCATGCTCTTCAGGAATACGTTGTACAGATGCTGCAATTTGGTGTGATTGCAACATTTGCATTCGGTGGAAGCCTGATATACTTCGGTCTTTACCGAAGAATGTGGCAATATGCCAGTATCGGTGAGATTATATCGGTTTCTAAAGCTATTGTAGTAGGGTCTTTATTTTCATTTGCACTGGCGTATCTAATTTTGCCGGATAGAGTACCTCTTGCCATAGAAGTTCGGTCGATGGAGACTATTCTTTTATTAGTAGGTGGAGTTCGATTTTTGTGGAGAGTACTTCATAATGATCGAATCAATTACAAAGACACTAAGACCCATACACTAATTGTAGGTGCAGGCGATTGTGGAATATTAATTGCCAGGGAAATGATGGGACCTTCTTTCGCTCATACGAAGCTAGTAGGTTTCATTGATGATAGTATCAATAAATATCATTTGTCTATATTGGGTGTGCCAGTGTTGGGCAATCGTTACGCGATTCCCGCTATTGTGAAAGAACGGGAAATTCATGAGATTATTATCGCCATGCCTTCCGTTTCACGTACTGAAATCTCTGAAATTATTAATCTGGCGAAGAAGACAGGGGCTAAACTTAAGATTATACCGGCGCTTAACGATCTGATCGCGGGAAAAATATCAGTGAAGAAATTGCGAGATGTTAGCGTTGAAGATTTACTAGGTCGTGAACCGATTATAGCAGATTTGAACAGTATTCTAGGATATGTACACCACAAGACTGTGTTAGTTACGGGGGCTGGTGGATCTATTGGTTCAGAGCTATGTCGGCAGATTGCCCCATTTGGTCCCGACAAGCTAATGTTGCTTGGACATGGAGAGAACAGCATTTATATGATTGAAATGGAGCTTCGTAAGAAGTTTCCGGATCTGAATATTGTTACGGTAATCGCGGATGTACAGGACCGCAGTCGGATGATGGACATATTCAGCAGCCATAAGCCACATGTTGTCTTTCATGCGGCAGCACATAAACACGTCCCATTGATGGAGCGGAACCCTTCAGAAGCCATTAAGAATAATGTCTTCGGAACAAGGAATGTTGCGGATTGTGCAGATAAATATGGTGCGGAGAGATTTGTAATGATCTCCTCGGATAAAGCGGTTAACCCAACGAGTGTGATGGGTGCAACTAAGCGTATTGCTGAAATGTATGTGCAAAGTCTGCATACCACAAGTAGAACGAAGTTCTCAGCCGTGCGTTTTGGGAACGTGCTTGGCAGTCGTGGAAGTGTAATCCCGGCCTTTAAAGAGCAGATTGCTGCTGGTGGACCAGTCACTGTTACTCATCCAGAAATGGTCCGTTATTTTATGACGATTCCAGAAGCTGTTCAGCTTGTAATCCAGTCGGGTTCTTTTGCCAAAGGTGGCGAAGTGTTCATTCTGGATATGGGAGAACCAGTAAAGATTCTAACGTTAGCAGAAGATTTAATTACACTCTCTGGTTATGAACCTTATAGGGATATTGATATTCAGTTCTCCGGTATTCGTGAGGGCGAGAAGTTATATGAAGAACTATTAACAGATGAAGAGAATTTAGGCTCTACAGATCATGGGAGAATCTTTATCGGTAGACCTAGTGTGATAAGTCTGAATCAGCTAGAACTGGAATTCAAACGATTGGATCGAGTTCTTGCTGAAGAACCAGAAGTTATACGTGAAGTGATTAATCAGATTGTACCCATGCAGCCCGTTGCCCAAGTTGCTATCAGCTAATTTATTCATAAAGGGGGATACGTAAATGTTCAACAAACGATGGAAAAAGATCCTTTTATGGACGCTGTCAATCATTGTAGTTCTAGGTGTTGGTGGTCTGTTCGCTGCTAATTATGCTGTGGATAAGCTGATGAATTCAATGGCAGATGGTTTTGATCTGGAGTCTGAGGATCAAGTTAGTGGTGGGCAAGATCAAGGAACTGCACCTGAAGATACAGTAGCAGATGATAAGGTCGAACCTGTAGCTTCTGCAACACCTGCTCCATCAACAGATGATAAGGGAAGCAAAGATACTGGAGAAACTGGAAAAGATACAACAGCTTCTACTACTAGTGAACCTACGAAAGCTCCATCAACAGATCAAAAAGATACCTCTTCAGATGGATATACGGCACAGGTTTCAACAGATAAAGCTAAAGAAATTCAAGAGAATGTAACGATGAAGGATAAAGCAGATGTAGCTGCTATTGTACTCGGTCAACTAAGTGTATCTGATATCAATCGACTAAAAGATTTGGCCAAAGGTGGCTTAACCATTGACGAGAAGCGGGAAGCACGCAGTATCATCCTCGGTAAAGTATCCGAAGAACAGTACAATGAGCTTTCACAGGTTGCTAAGAAGTACGGTGTGAGTCAAGGGAAGACACGTGATCAAATTCTTAAAGAAGAAGAGCAATTAAAAGCGAAAGAAAAGGGAAGTGAATAAGTATGTCTAAAGCAACGCTACCAGTCATAGCTCTATCGTTAATAGCTTCAATAGGGTTAGCACCCTTAACGGCATCCGCTCCTATTTCCGTATCAGCAGCAGCGGTACCAAATGCAACAACTAAGGCGGCAACAGCCACGGTTAAAGTACAAAGTATGAACGTGAATATGATTTTTGATGGAGCAAGTATTGGGACTCCTGCAGGTCAATATGTATTCATGTACAACAATACAACTTATGTTCCATTACGCTTTATGTCATATGCATTGCAAAAGAGTGTAGCTTGGGATGCTAAAAACGTTAAGGTTACTGTAGCAGAGCCTAGTAGCTCTGAGCTAGTAGTGATTAAAGAGTATCTAATGAATGCAACCAACGGGAATAGTGCTTCAGCAGTATCTAAGAATCTTGTACTCAACCAAGTGAAGGCAAGTTATGTATTTAACGGTGCAACCAAGGCATTACCAACGGGGCAATCCAGCTTTATCTTGAATGGCTCCTTATATGTGCCTCTACGTTTTTTATCGGAATCTGTAGGTCATAACATTAGCTGGGATCAGAAGACGAAAACCATTACTGCCGCTTCTAAGGCGTATCAAGAGCAAGGTGGCAATAATAGTTCGACTGGTAACAATGGGAAGGACCCATCTCCAGTAGTGACACCTGCACCAACGGATTCAACTGGTGCAGCTGGTGTTGGTACTGCGGGTACTGGAAAGGTTTCTTATGAAACCATTACTAGTGAAACGGAAGCCAAACTTACTGCACTCAAAGATCAAAGCCAATCGACATTAATGAGTATTGCTTTAGAATATCTCGGGGCAAAAGATGAAGCGAGTAAAAAGAGTATTAAGGCTAAAGGTGTACAACAACTTTCAGCGTTTACTGCTAGCTTCAATAGTATAGTTGCAGACACTGAACAAAAACTGAACAATAATGGATATAGCACAGCAATCATTAGTCAATATAGAAGTGAATTTGAATCGCAGCTTCAGTTGGGTAAAGATTTGGCTGAGGGGATGGCGAATTAATAATTCGCTATTTCTTAATATACTTTACAGCAGAGTTTTAGAGATAGAAAGATGGTTCTAGTGTATAAAGGGGTTTTACTAAGATGCAAACTGAGCTGAAAAAAAGTATAAATACAGACTTACAACAGTCTAATGAGAAGGGTATATATAGAAGATTTATTAAGAGGCCAATGGATTTTTTGTTGTCCTTAATTGCAATAATTGTTCTGAGTCCTATTTTTGTAGCTGTTGCTATTTTGGTAAGGATAAAGCTTGGCGGTCCAGTGATTTTCAAACAAAAAAGACCTGGGCTTAATGAAGAAATTTTTACAATGTACAAATTTAGAACTATGACTGATGAAAAGGATTCGAATGGTCATCTTCTACCGGATAATATAAGACTAACCAAATTTGGAATTTTTTTAAGATCTACGTCATTGGATGAATTGCCAGAGCTTTTTAATATTCTCAAAGGGGATATGTCAATAATAGGGCCCAGGCCCTTATTAGTTAGTTATTTACCTCTTTATAATGAACATCAAAAACGTCGTCATGAGGTTAGACCAGGGTTATCAGGGTTAGCTCAGGTTAACGGAAGGAATTCTATAAGTTGGGATGAAAAATTTAATCTGGATATCGAGTATATAGACAAAATAAGTTTTATTGGAGATTGGTTATATATCTTTTTAACCTTTAAGAAGGTTGTTGTTAGAGAAGGTATTAGTTCAGAGACGACAGCAACGATGGATCCATTTATCGGAAGCAGGGAGTTTACTTCTGAATAGAATTTCGTTTATAAGGAGTTTGCAGCTTAATGAAGGATTTAATTATAGTGGGTGCGGGTGGTTTTGGAAGAGAATTATTGCAATGGATTAAAGATATAAATAAGGTTAATAAAACATGGACAATAAAGGGATTCATTGATGATAATTCTAATGCTTTAGCCGATTTACAATGCGATTACGAAGTTATTGGCAGTATTAAGGAATGGGAACCTAATTATAACGAGATTTATGCTTGTGCCATTGCAAACCCAGGAATAAAAGAAAATATTGTAGCTTTATTAAAATCAAAAGGAGCTTCATTTGAAAGTATAATTCATCCCAAAGCTATAATTGGAGATCATAATAGAATTGGGGAAGGGCTAATTGCTTATCCTAATTCCTGTATTACAGCTAATGTTGTGATTGGGGATTTTGTAACGCTACTTTCTTCAGGTATAGGCCATGATGCAAAAGTTGGTGATTATTCTACTATTTCTTCCTATTGTGATATAACGGGTGGAGTGAAAATTGGAAAGAGAGTGTTTTTGGGAAGTCACGTAACAATAGTACCAGGTAGAAAAATTGGCGATGATGCATTTCTTGGAGCCGGAAGTGTAGTCGTTACACATATAAAAGAAAAAACTAAAGTAATGGGGAATCCAGCGAAAAAGATATTATTTTAATAGTACGCTTTTATATATGTTGATATATCTGAAGGATGTGAATTAATGAATATAGGAATTAAAGCTATCGAATATGTCCTTCCTGAAAAAGAATTATCAAATGATGATCTGGCGGAGATATACGATGACTGGACAGCTGAGAAAATTCTCATTAAAACAGGCATAGCAAAACGTCACGTAGTTTTAGAAGAAGAATGTGCATCCGATTTAGCAGAAAAAGCAGCTAATAAAATATTTGAATCTGGAGTCATTACTCCAAAGGATGTTGATTTTATTATATTTGCAACTCAAAGTCCGGATTATCAATTACCAACAACAGCTTGTATATTACAGGATAAATTAGGTATTCCTAAAACAGCAGGAGCTTTTGATTTCAATTTGGGATGTTCTGCTTATATATATGGGTTGGCGATGGCTAAGAGCTTCATATATATGGGGATAGCTAAAAATGTATTGTTACTCACAGCGGAAACATATTCAAAATACATACATCCTTTAGATAAGAGTACACGAACTATATTTGGTGATGCAGGTGCTGCAACTGTAGTGTGTGAGAATGGACATCACATAGGTGAATTTGATTTGGGGACTGATGGAAGTGGGAAAAATGCATTAATTATTCCTTCTGGTGGATCTAGATTGCCACGTTCAGAAGTAACAGCAATAGAAAAAGAGGACAACGGATCAATACGTTCAATGGATAACTTGTATATGGATGGTGCAGAGGTATTTAATTTTACAATTGAGGCGGTCCCACAAAGTGTTGGGAATATTCTGGAAAAGCATAATTTGAATTTAAGTGATATTGATTTGTTTGTTTTTCATCAGGCAAATAAGTTCATGTTGGATTTCTTGAGGAAGAAGTTAAAGATAGATAAGGAAAAGTTCTACATTAATATAGAAGATATCGGGAACACCGTATCAGCAACCATTCCGATTGCATTGAAACGTGCTGAGGAAGAAGGAAGGTTGAATAAAGGTAATAAAGTATTGATCACTGGTTTTGGTGTAGGTCTTTCTTGGGGCAGTACAATAATTACCTGGTAAGGGAGGCAGACAATGATTAAATTTAATTTTGAAAACATAAAAATTGCTGGTATTGCTGTTGCAGTGCCCACAAAGGAAGTAGAGATCGACAGTTTTGCTGCGATATTCGGAGATGAATCAGTTCAGAAATTCAAGAAAATGACTGGCGTCAATAAACTGCATTATGCAGATGAAAATCAGACAGCTTCTGATTTGGGGTATGTAGCTGCCAGACAATTGATGTTGGAAAAGGCTATTGATCCTTTATCAATAGATGCATTGGTTTTTGTTTCTCAGTCACCAGACTATAGAATCCCTGCAACAGCAGGTGTACTTCATAAGCGTCTTGGTTTAACAAAAGATTGTCTTGCCTTTGATATTAACCTGGGATGTTCCGGATATGTTTACGGTTTGCAAACAATTTGTTCTTGTATGCAGACATCTAATATAAATAGAGCCCTACTTATTGTGGGAGATACTTTAAGTAAACTAGTTTCCCCTGAAGATCGTTCTTCTGTAATGTTGTTTGGTGATGCTGGTTCTGCAACACTACTGGAAAAAGAAGAAAATGCTCCTGAAATTAAAGCTTCAGTTAGAACAAGTGGGGAAGGATATGGAGCGATAATCATGCATGGCGGTGGCTATCGCAATCCTACTGCAACTAGTGAACGATATATGTGGGAAGATGGGAACGTTCGTTCTGATAATGATTTATTTATGGATGGAACTGAGGTCTTTAATTTTACTATTTCAGAAGTGCCAAATCTTCTTAAAGAGTTTTTGGAATCTGAAAATTCAATTCCAGAAGAGTATGACTGTTTGGTATTACATCAAGCAAATCTCTTTATTCTGAAGCAAATTGCGAAAAAAATAAATTTTCCAATGGATAAAGTACCTATCTCTATCGATGCCTATGGCAACACAAGTGTAACCTCGATACCCCTTACACTTGCCAAAATGTATGGCGGGGGATATACGAAGAATGAAATCAATTCTCTTATGTGTGGGTTTGGTGTTGGATTATCTTGGGGAGTAGTTTCGGCTAAGATAAATGTTTCTAATATTTTACCTATCATTTACACGGATGAATACTTTCCAGCGGGAGGATTCAAACGTGATTAATCCAATGGATCTAACTGGTAGACATATACTAATAACTGGTGCGTCACAAGGTATTGGTAGGATGGCTGCAATTCAAATTAGTAGGTTGGGAGCTAAAGTGTCTTTAGTCGCTCGTAATGAAGAGAAACTTCGAGAAACTTTAGATATGTTAGAAGGCGATGGACATGCTTTATATTGTTTTGATCTGAAAAAGGTTGAGGAAATTGAGGAGTTAATTAAGCAAATAGTTACTCAATGTGGTGCTTTGAACGGAATGATCCACAGCGCGGGAATAGCAACTATGCGCCCACTTGCAATGACAACGAGTGACTTTTTACATGATATGATGCTAATTAACTTCTACGCATATGTGGAATTAGTGAGATGTATTTCAAAAAAAAAGAACTATATCGCAGGCGCGAGTTTTATTGGAATGTCTTCAATAGGTAGTCAGTCTGGTGATAAGTCGAAAGTCGCTTACTGTGCTACAAAAGCAGCTATGGATGCAGCGACTAAAAGTATGGCTGAGGAACTTGCACATAAAAATATAAGAGTAAATACAGTAGTTGCTGGATTCATAAAAACAGATATGTACAAAATGTTTGTCGAGAATGCAGGTGAAGACGCTGTTGGTTCTCACGTTTTAAGTAGACAGTATTTAGGGATGGGTGAGCCACTAGATATAGCAAACGCTATGGCATATTTATTAAGTGATGCATCAAAATTTATTACTGGCACAGGATTTATAGTTGATGGTGGCTATTTATCATAGGGTAATTAAAAAGAAAAATTAATAAACGGAGGTAACAAAATGACAAATCAAGAGAAAATCACTTTATTAGAAGAAATGATGGAGCTAGATTCAGGCACGCTTAATGAGGATATCGCTTTAACAGATATAGAAGAATGGGATTCGATGGCAGCTCTTTCCTTGATCGTTGTAATGGATGAGAACTTTAATAAAAAACTGTCTGGTGCTCAGATTAAGGGTTTTAAGTCAGTACAAGATATACTTGATTTTATGGAATAAAGGGAGTTTTTGTATAGGTGCATCGTTAGTTACCTACAAAATTAGCGGTGCACAAATTTAGACTTTATAGTCTTAACAAGTTTGGAGTTTTATTCAGTGATTAAATTGTATTTTGAAGAAACAGAAAATGCGAAAGCGCACTCGGAAATGATCTGCAGACGGATTTTAGGCAAATATTTAAACACAGATGGTGATAACCTCATAATACATAAAGCGGAATTTGGAAAACCATATCTAAGAGACTACCCAAAAGTTCATTACAATATATCTCACACAAATGGAGTATTAGTTTGCGCCATAGCCGATGAGCCAGTGGGAGTAGATATTGAAAACATTAAATCTTTCAATAGACTTATTGTGGAACGTTTTTTCACAAAATCGGAGCAAGATTATATCTTAAATAATGAAGAAGACCAAGATGAGAGATTTGCATTGATATGGACTAAAAAGGAAGCTTATGTTAAATGGATAGGTAAAGGCTTATCTATACCATTCGAGTCATTTGATGTACTGAATAACAATGGATTTCCTTATATATATAGTTTCTTGTATGAAAAAAACTGTATTTCAATATGCGTTAAGGAATCTAAATTAATTGATCGATGTGATCTCTTAACGTGTTAAAAATAGTAATTCTGATAAGAAACTTGATCACTAGGTTAGCTAAGATCAATAACTTTAAATATAAAAAAAGGTGACGATAAAATGTCTAATGAACGGATTTTCCTATCTCCGCCTCATATGAGTGGGAATGAAATGAAGTACATACAAGAAGCGTTCGATACTAACTGGATTGCTCCGTTAGGAACAAATGTAGATAAATTTGAAGAAGAATTATGTAAATACATTGGAATGGAGCATGGATTGGCATTATCTTCTGGTACAGCTGGAATTCACTTAGCTCTAAAATATTTTGATGTTGGTCCTGGAGATTATGTATTTTGTTCTGATTTAACTTTTGCAGGAAGTTGTAATCCAATTTTATATCAATACGCTAATCCAGTGTTTATTGACTCTGAACCGGAAACTTGGAATATGTCTCCGATTGCTTTAGAGAAAGCATTTGAGTGGGCTAAAAAAGAAAATAAAATGCCTAAGGCAGTTATTATAGTAGATTTATATGGACAAAGTGCCGATTATGATTCTCTACTTCCGATTTGTGAACATTATGGAGTTCCGGTTATAGAAGATGCAGCTGAAGCGCTTGGTGCTACTTATAAGGGTAAGAAATGTGGATCTTTTGGGCATATTGGCATTTTCTCCTTTAATGGTAACAAGATTATTACCACATCAGGTGGTGGCATGGTCGTTTCCAATGATGAAGAAGCAATAAAGAAAATGCGTTTTTGGGCTACACAGTCAAGGGAGCCTGCAAAACATTATGAGCATAAAGAAGTTGGTTATAACTATCGGATGTCTAATATTTGTGCTGGGATTGGGCGGGGACAACTGCAGATGTTAGATAGTTTTATAGAAAAGAGAAGACTCAACAATGAACTTTATAATACTCTATTAAATAAAGTTCCAATTATTCCCATGCCTATCTCAAGTAATGGTGAATTGAATTATTGGCTATCTGTATTTACTGTTACTAAGGATAATCTTGATATTCGTGAGAAAATTCTTTATCAATTAGAGACTGAGAATATAGAGGCTAGACCTGTATGGAAACCTATGCATATGCAACCTTTATTTAAGAAAAATTATTATTTTAGTCATAGTAATGATATATCAGAGAGTTTATTTCAGTCAGGAATTTGTTTGCCTTCTGGTACTGGAATGTCAAGTCGAGACGTAGAAAGAGTAGTTAATACTATAAATGAAACATTTAAAGCGGTTATAAGATGAAAGTACTAATTATAGCAGGATATACGCCTTCACTTATTAACTTTAGAGGAGATCTAATAAAGGCTATTGTCAGAGAAGGGCATGAAGTAATTGCTGTAGGTCCAGAACTTGGTTTTGAAAAAGAAATAGAGGAACTAGGAGCTAGATTTGCACGACTACCGATTGTTAGAACGGGTACTAATCCATTAAATGATATTCTGCTTTTAAAGGAAATTTTTAAATTAATGAAAAAAGAGGACCCGGATTTAGTATTTAATTACACGATAAAACCAGTTATATTTGGCTCTATAGCAGCACGTTTATCGGGTGTCAAAAATATTTATTCAATGCTTACAGGATTGGGTTTTGTTTTCGTAGCTAAAGGAAGAAAAGCATTTATTCTTAAGGCAATAAGTAAATTTCTATACGGGATTGCATTGAAGAGTTGTAATAAAGTGTTATTTCAAAATCCGGATGATTTAAATGAATTTGTATCTAATAAGCTAGTTAGTAGGAGTAAAACAGTTCTTATAAATGGTTCTGGAGTCAACCTTGAATATTTTTGCCCAAAGCCACTACCTAAGGAAATTTCATTTCTAATGATCTGTAGAATTATCAAGGATAAAGGGGTTTTAGAGTACTTACAGGCGGCAGATATGGTGAAAAAAATATATCCTAGAGCGAAATTTTCATTAGTGGGACCTTTTGATGTTAATCCTAATGCTTTGGCATTTGAGGACATAAAACCTTACATAGATTCTAAAGTTATTAACTATTTAGGAGAGACTAAGGATGTTCGGCCATCTCTAGAGAGTGCGTCTGTGTTTGTTCTACCTTCTTATAGAGAAGGTACTCCTAGAACGGTATTAGAGGCAATGGCAATGGGAAGAGCGATTATAACTACAAATGCTCCTGGGTGTCGTGAAACAGTAGTTGATGGTCTAAATGGCTTTTTGGTTCCCGTTAAAGATGTCGAAAGTCTTGCTAATTCAATGATTTATTTGATAGAGAATCAAAATGATCTGAAGAGCAAAGCAAAGGAAAGCCTTAATATATGTAGACAGAAGTACGATGTAAATAAAGTAAATGATAGTATAATAAAACATTTAGGACTGGAATCTTGATCGATTTATAAAATTGTTTGGAGGACTTATATGACTTCACTATACGAGGGTATTAGAAGCAAGGAAGAAAAAATATCGATTATTGGACTTGGTTACGTAGGTATGCCGCTCGCCATAGCTTTTGCTAAAGTAGCAGATGTTATAGGGTTTGATATTTCACGTAGTAAGGTAGAGGAATACATACAAGGAATCGACGTAACCAAAGAGGTAGGAAATGAAGAAATAGCCAAAACATCAGCATTTTTCACATGGGAAGAAAGATACTTGAAAAATGCAAAGTTCCACATAGTGGCAGTACCTACACCTATAAATAAGGATAAAACTCCTGATCTAACACCACTTATCTCTGCTAGTAGAACGTTGGGGAGAAACCTTACCAAGGGCTCAATTGTCGTTTTTGAATCTACTGTATATCCAGGTGTGACGGAGGATATATGTGTACCAATATTAGAGGAAACTTCCAATTTAAAGTGTGGTGTTGATTTTAAAGTTGGCTATTCCCCAGAGAGAATTAATCCAGGAGATAAATTACATAGGCTTGAAACAATTGTAAAAGTAGTCGCAGGGATGGATGGGAATTCATTAGAACAAATCTCAAATGTATACAGCATGGTTATAGAAGCAGGAGTGTACAAAGCGGAAAGTATCAAAGTTGCTGAAGCAGCAAAGGTAATTGAAAATTCACAAAGAGATATCAACATAGCCTTTATGAATGAGCTCTCAATAATATTTAATAAACTAGGGATTGATACGGAAGCTGTTTTAAAGGCAGCAGGAACCAAGTGGAATTTTTTGAATTTTAGTCCTGGGTTAGTAGGGGGCCACTGTATTGGCGTGGATCCATACTATTTGACTTATAAAGCAGAAGAAGTGGGTTATCATTCACAGATCATATTATCTGGGAGAAGAATAAATGATGGAATGGGTAAGTATGTTGCCGAGAACGTTGTTAAAAACCTTATTACAGCAGATTTGTCCATACATGATGCAAAGGTTGCGATATTAGGTTTTACATTTAAGGAAGATTGTCCTGATACAAGAAACAGCAAGGTTATTGATATAGTCAATGAATTAAAAGAATACAAAATAAATCCGGTTATTTATGACCCAGTTGCAGATAGTTTAGAAGCAGAACGAGAATATGGGATAAAATTCACGGATATTAGAGATATAAATAATATGGATGCAATTATTATAGCGGTATCACATAAACAGTTTTTGGATATGAATTTAAATGATTTTGATAAACTATTTAAAAAGGTAGACAATAACAAAAAAATAATTATCGATGTAAAGGCAGTACTAGATCGAAGAGAAACAGAAAACTTAAATTACCGTTATTGGAGATTATAAAAATGGGATATAAAAATTTGGAGTTTCCTATAGGTAGTAGATTTTTAGTTACTGGTGGAGCTGGATTTATTGGTTCTAATTTATGTGAAGCTATTTTAGATATGGGATATTTTGTGAGATGTCTAGACAATTTTTCTACAGGAAAGAGAGAGAATATAGCTCCTTTCTTAGAAAACCCCTTATTTGAACTTTTAGAAGGGGATATTAGAGATTTGGATACTTGTATGCATGCATGCAAGGGTATTGATTTTATTACACACCAAGCGTCATGGGGAAGTGTACCAAGGAGTATTGAAATGCCACTTCTTTATGAGGAAATTAACATAAAGGGTACACTAAATATGATGGAAGCTGCAAGACAAAATAAAGCAAAGAAATTTGTTTATGCATCTAGTTCTTCAGTTTATGGTGATGAACCAAATCTTCCTAAGATTGAAGATAGGGTAGGTAAAGTATTGTCTCCTTATGCACTCACTAAAAAAGTTGGTGAAGAATATGGAAGACTGTACACTCAGATATATGGTCTAGAAACAGTAGGATTTAGATATTTTAATGTCTTTGGTAGAAGACAAGATCCACACGGTTATTATGCTGCTGTCATTCCTAAATTTGTAAAAGCACTATTGAATAATGAGATTTCTACTATAAATGGTGATGGAGGACAGTCAAGAGATTTTACTTATATCGAAAATGTAATAGAAGCAAACTTAAAAGGGATGCTTGCTCCTAAGGAGGCTGCTGGCGAGGTTTATAATATTGCTTTTGGTGGTAGAGTGTTCTTGGTAGATTTGTATAATAAGCTATCTGAATTGTTAGAAAAAGATATCCAACCTAATTTCGGGCCAGACCGAGCTGGTGATGTTAAGCACTCGAATGCAGATATATCTAAAGCGAAAAAACTTTTAGGATATAATCCGGATTATGATTTTAATTCTGGTATTGAATTGGCAGTGAGTTGGTATAAGGAGAACTTATAAAAAATATGCAAATAATAAAGATCCTATGGGGGAAAAATGAAAACTTACATATTTGTAAGGAATATAAAGTACCGTCCGAGTACTTTTTATAGAATATTTCAATATTTAAATCATTCTGGATTAACTAGTTATGAACTGGTAGAATTTGAATCGAATTTATTCTATGAAAAAAAAACAAAAAAACGAATTGTGAATTTATTTTATATGCTGATATATTCTTTAATACCAGGATATATTCGTAGATTAAAAGCTCTTATGAAAATATCTAATAATAAAAGTAAATATAAAATAATAATTCAAAGGGAGTGTTTTCCTAGAATAATAACTCCACTAGGAAAATTGTTGTTAACTAAAATACTGAAAAATGCTTATGAAGTATATTGGGACCTAGATGATAATATTTTTGATTCTAAAGAAATATCGAAATATGAAGAAATACTTTTAAATAATTATGCCAAAACCATTATTGTAGGTAATGATTTCCTTAAAAGTAGAATAATGAATGAAAAAAAAGTGGTTATTTTAAACACTACAGATATTATGATGGAAAATATAGATTTAAATATTGTAAATAAAGAAAGAAAAAAATCATTTTCACAAGAAATTATTTTAATTTGGGTGGGAACAAAAAGTAACATTGAGTTTTTGAAAAATATAATACCTCAGCTAGAAGTTTTGGCTAGACTGGTTGAGAATAAAAAAGTTAGGCTCAAAGTTATTAGTAATATCGAATTAAGAACTACAACTAAATACTTGATTGTTGAAAATATTAAATGGAACAGAGACTTGGCGTTTAAAGAAATGTTAAATTCACATATTGGTTTAATGCCTCTAACTGAGAATGAATTTACATTAGGCAAATGTGCTTTTAAAGCAGTTCAAGCAATAGGGTGTGGGTTGCCTGTAGTTGTTTCAAATGTTGGTATGAATAAGGAAGTAATTAAAAAAGGTAATGGAGTTCTAATAAATGACAACTCCAGTTGGGATGAGGCAATAATTTCTATTGTTTCGAATTTTCAGGACTGGGAAGAAAAATCATTATTATCAAGGGAACTATGGTTGCAAGATTTTAACTCCAAAAATAATCGAAAATTTTTATTGGATTTATTAATTTAGGTTTTAGTATTCATATATATCGATTCAAGGGAAGGATAAATTGTGCTAAATTACCAAAACCAGAAAAAAAGTAAAATATCAAGATATGTTTGCAATGGTTGTAATACCAGTATTGACCGGATTATCCGCATTTTTGATTGCAAATGCTACTAATCTTTATTGACTCAAATTTGATTTTGTTTGGTTACCTTTACTGCCAATAGGTGTTATAAAACATTTCTCATTAATTCAGAATAGATTATATTGTAATGGAAATGGAGGGATGATATATGTTTAACAACAACATTGCGATATTGTTGTCCACATATAATGGAGAAAAATATTTAGCGGCCCAATTGGAATCTTTATTGAAACAATCTTATAAGAATTGGGTTTGTTTTATAAGAGATGATTATTCAATTGATAAAACAGTTGATTTAATAGAAAAGTATACTAAAAAATATCCATGTAGATTTCAGAGAGTAATTACTAGTGGAGAAAATTTAAGGCCATGTAAAAGTTTCTTAGAATTATTAGTACAAGTGGATTCATCTTTTGATTACATTATGTTTTGTGATCAAGATGATGTGTGGGATGAGAACAAGATTGATATTTCGCTTAAGGTGATGAAAGAATCTGAAAACAAGATTGGTATTGATACGCCAATTCTAGTTCATAGTGATTTAGAAGTTGTTAATGAGAATCTTGAATTGGTTAGTAAATCAATGAAACTAGATCAGAAAGTTAATTTTAAATTTAATGAAATTAACTATTTAGTCATTCAAAATATTGTCACAGGTTGTACAATGATGATAAATAAAGAGTTGAGAAATCTAGTAAAGAATATTCCTAATAATGCAGTAATGCATGATTGGTGGTTAGCTATACTAGCGAGTTGCTTTGGTGAAATTGTATTCATTGATAAACCATTAATTAAGTATAGACAGCACAATAATAACAGTATTGGTGCAAAAAAAATTAATGTTATTAATTCTATAATGAAACTAAAAAGAAATAATTTAAACAAAATCTACAATGATTATATAAATATGATGGAAAAGAGCTTTAAACAAGCAAAAGAGTTTTTTGAAATTTATAAGACTGAGTTAGATCAGGAGAGTTTAGATGTCTTAGACTGTTTTTTGTCTGTTAAGAATAAAAATAGATTTAAAAGAACGTATCATTTGAGGGAATTCAATATAAAAGGACAAAACCATTTAACTAATGTATTTTACAAAACTATAATTACCATTATGTAATTTAAAGTTAGCAGTGTGAATTTGCTATAGAATGTTGAGGGCAAAGAGTTGAATTATAAAGTTGTGAATTTCATGAAAAATTTTTCGTACACTCTAACATCAAATTTTGTTTCTTTAATCGTCTCGACTTTGGTAATATTAGTAATTCCAAAGCTTATTGGTATAAACGAGTATGGGTATTGGCAACTTTATATGTTTTATTCTTCATACGTTGGTTTTTTGCACTTTGGTTGGAACGATGGGATTTATCTAAGATACAGTGGTAAAGAATATAACGAACTAGATAAACGATTATTTTTCTCGCAGTTTTATATGCTACTCTTACTCCAATTAATAATTGGAATAGTAATAATTAGTATTTCAGCTTTGTATGTTTTTGATGTGAATCGAGTATTTATTATTAGAATGGTGACAGCTTGTTTATTATTAGTCAACCTCAGATTTATGTTACTTTATATCCTACAAGGCACAAATAGAATTAAAGAGTATGCACAGATTACAATGATGGATAGAATACTGTACTGCTTCCTCATTACTGTATTTTTAGTGTTTGGTGTAAGTAATTATAAATTAATGATATTAGCTGACTTGATAGGCAAATTATTCTCTTTGTTATATGCAATGTATTGTTGCAGGGATATTGTATTTCGTAGAATTTCGACTTTCTACTTTAGCTGGAGAGAAACCGCTACTAATTTAAACATTGGGATAAAATTAATGTTTGCGACTATAGCAAGCATGTTTATTATAGGGGTAATCCGTTTCGGAATAGAACGATCTTGGGATGTGTCAACTTTTGGAAAGGTATCTCTTACATTAAGTGTGTCTAATCTCTTGATGTTATTTATTAATGCTGTCGGGATAATAATGTTTCCGATTTTACGGAGAACTGATGAAAAGAAACTGTCACATATTTATGAGACTATGAGAACCATTTTAATGGTATGTTTGTTGGGTGTTCTAATAATATATTATCCATTTAAAGTAGCTCTAACAGCGTGGCTTCCACAGTATGCAGATAGTTTAAAGTTCATGGCTATTGTGTTCCCTATGTGCGTTTATGAAGGTAAAATGTCACTATTGATAAATACATATCTAAAGACATTAAGAAAAGAAAAATTAATGTTGAAAGTTAATATAATAACACTAGTACTTAGCGTTATAATTACCATTTTAACTACAATAGTATTTAAAAATTTGAGCTTAGCAATATTGTCTATCGTAATACTCTTAGCATTTAAATGTATATTGTCTGAAATTCTATTATCTAAAATATTAAAGATTTCAATCTGTAAGGATATACTAGTAGAATTATCTATGACCATTATATTTATATTGTCAGGATGGATGTTGAATTCATGGTTATCAGTCATAATATATGCCATGGCATATGCATTGTATCTAGTTGGGAAACGAAAAGATATTTCTGGCACAATTAAAAATGTGAAACACTTTATAAAGATATGATATGAAAACTTTTATCCAGCGAAACAAGAGGAGTGAGGACATTTTGAAAGGCATTATCCTTGCAGGCGGTAGCGGCACACGTCTATATCCATTAACAATGGTTACAAGTAAACAATTACTCCCCGTTTACGACAAACCAATGATTTACTATCCTCTATCCACATTAATGCTAGCAGGCATTAAAGACATTTTAATTATCTCAACACCGGAGGATACACCTAGATTTGAAAGTCTACTAGGTGACGGTTCTCAATTCGGTATCTCATTACAATACATAGTTCAACCAAGTCCAGACGGTTTAGCTCAGGCTTTTATTTTGGGTGAATCTTTTATCGGTGATGATTCGGTTGCCATGATCCTTGGAGATAATATCTATTATGGAAATGGAATGCGAAAGATGTTGCAGCGTGCTTCTTCTAAAGAGCAAGGAGCAACAGTATTCGGATATCATGTACAAGATCCAGAGCGATTTGGTGTTGTGGAATTTAATGAAGATGGAAAAGTATTGAGCGTGGAAGAAAAACCGGCTCAGCCGAAATCTAACTATGCGATTACTGGTTTATATTTTTATGATAATAGAGTCATTGAGATTGCTAAGAATGTTAAGGTCTCTTCACGTGGGGAATTGGAGATTACCTCCATTAATGAAGCTTATTTAAATCTTGGTCAGCTTGATGTGGAACTTCTAGGTCGGGGATTTACCTGGTTAGATACCGGAACTCATCAAAGTCTTGTCGACGCAACTAATTTTGTACGGACTATTGAAGATCATCAAGGAATCAAGATCGCTGCTCCTGAGGAAATTGCATATATTAATGGATGGATTACCAAAGAACATTTGTGGAATTGTGGGGAGAAGTTGAGTAAGACTGGGTATGGTCAATATTTGATGAAGGTAGCTAAAGGTAAAATACAATACTAATAACTGAAAGTGTGGCAGCGATGAAAATTATAGAAACCATATTGCAAGGCGTATTAGTCGTTGAGCCAGCTGTTTTTGGGGACCACCGAGGTTGGTTTATGGAGACATATAGTGGAGCTAAGTTCAAAGAGCACGGTATTGACATGGATTTTGTACAAGATAACCAATCTTACTCTGCGACTAAAGGAACATTACGTGGTTTGCATTATCAATTACATCCTAAAGCACAGACAAAGCTGGTTCGTTGTACACGTGGTGCTATTTTTGATGTAGCCGTAGATATCAGAAAAGGTAGTCCTACTTATAGTAAATGGTTTGGCATTGAACTGAGTGCTGAGAATAAGAAGCAACTGCTTATTCCAAAAGGGTTCGCTCATGGATTCATGACGCTAACAGTAGACGTAGAGGTTCAGTATAAGTGCGATGAGCTTTATGCCCCAGAATGTGATGGGGGTATTCTGTGGAATGATCCTTCTATTGGCATCGAATGGCCTATTCATGTTACACCGGTACTGTCTGCCAAGGATGAGAAGGCGCCTTTATTAAAAGAGGCTAATTTGAACTTTACTTATGATAACTAATGTTAAACAAATAGATCGGGGTGCATTCATTGAGTAAGCAAAAGATGCTGGTTACGGGTGGTGCCGGATTTATTGGAGGCAACTTTGTACAGTATATGATAGATAAATATCCACATTATGATATTGTGAATTTGGATTTGCTAACTTATGCGGGTGACCTAACGAAGCATAAGGATATTGAGTCCAAATCGAATTATCGGTTCGTTCAAGCTGACATTGCTGATCGTGGGGCAATAATGTCTCTTTTTGAGTTGGAGAAATTTGATTATGTTGTCCATTTCGCTGCAGAGAGCCATGTGGATCGCTCAATTACTGATCCTGCGGTATTCGTTCGTACAAATGTTATGGGGACACAGGTACTACTGGATGCAGCAAAAAAATTCGGCATTACTAAATTCCTCCATGTCTCTACGGATGAAGTGTATGGCGAACTCGATTTCGATCCTACTGTATTTTTCACAGAGGAAACGCCTTTGCAGCCGAACAGTCCTTATAGTGCAAGTAAGACTGCGTCAGATTTGCTAGTGCGAGCTTATTATGAGACCTTTGGTTTACCAATGAACATAACGCGCTGCTCGAATAATTATGGGCCTTATCATTTCCCTGAAAAATTGATTCCACTAACGATCTCAAGAGTATTAAATGACGAGAAGGTCCCTGTCTATGGCGATGGAAAAAACATTCGTGATTGGCTCCATGTCTGGGATCACTGCGCGGCCATTGACCTTGTTGTACACCAAGGAGTAAGTGGTGAAGTTTACAACGTAGGTGGTCATAATGAGAGAACTAATCTTGAAGTAGTTAAGACGATTATCAGTACCTTAGGGAAATCTGATGGTTTGATTGAATTCGTAACAGATAGATTAGGACATGATAAACGCTACGCCATTGATCCAACAAAACTTGAGAATTTAGGTTGGAAGCCAACTTATACTTTTGAGACAGGAATTGCTCAGACGATCCAGTGGTATATTGATAATGCTGACTGGTGGCAACAAATCCTTAGTAACGAATCGCATAAGTGATCCATGAGTAACTTATCTATTAAGAAAAGAAAAGGTAAATTAATTAATAGGAAATTTGTCCTTTTCATATGCTTACTATTGTTGATTATTGGACTCTTTAGTGCAGGCAGCTTCTTAGTTCTATCTGAATCTCCCAAACAAGCCGATGTAATCATTGTACTTAGCGGAGGCCAAGGCCGTGTAGAACAGGCAGCTGAGTTATATAAAGCAGGCTATGCTCCTTATATAATTCTTTCCAATGCCAAAGAGTCAACGAGTAAATCGGGTGACATGGTCCAAACCGCTCTTAAACTCGGAATACCGAAGGATTTAATCTTTACCGAGAACGCAGCCGAAAGCACTTACCAGAATGCAGAGTTTACTCTCCCTATAATGCAGGAACACGATTTTAAATCTGCGATTGTTGTTTCATCGGATTTTCATATGCGGAGGGTTAAGTTTCTTTTTGATCGTGTGTACAAAAAATCAAAGATTGAGCTTACGTATGTAGGATCTCCCTCAGTTTATAATGCAGAGCGCTGGTGGAGTGATCGTAAGAGTCGGGAAACAACGTTTAATGAGTATGTGAAAATAATCGGAAATACTTTCGGCTACAATGGGCCGGAGGCAAAAAGTACTCTTGATCAGATTAAAAATTGGTTTCGCTAGTTAATGCAGTATATTTATTTTATAGCCTATTCTAGGAAAAACGGACACCTTCAAAAGGGATCAATTCTATATAGGTATAAGTACCTTAACCCGACGATTGTATTCGTCGGGTATTTCTAAGTTTAGAGGGTTCCATCCTAACATTTATTTAAGTTGAGAATTCTATGAAGTGAAATAATAACTTACAACTACTCCATGCACTAATTCGTACAATATTATTTTCGTGCTTCAGCTTATTTAATGTCTATTAATATGGCCTGAGATTTTATTTATGCATGATCCATAGGTATATTACCAAAAAAATATCCACTAGTCAGTTACCCAGAATTACTATGATCCAACTATGATCTTATTCAACATTTTGTATATAATTTAACTATATAAACTGGTATAATCTTGTTATTCTGCCTAAAAGGAGCCTCGTAATGAAGCATAATTTAATACCATTTTTATTTATACTAGGTATTCTAATTCCTACATCTATCAACCGAGAAATGACGAATGCATTCGTTTTTGGTGGTTGCACTCTCCTTCTCTTATCTTTATTGTATATTTTGGACAAACAAAAGAATATCCCGATCAAATCTTTTTACATCCTTCTATTAATAAATAGTTTGCTTTTTATATTTACCTTAACTTCTTATTTGACTGAATATCGCTTCGGTAATTCTCTATATTTTTTAATGTTGACTTTGATCTTTCTTCTTGACTTTAATGGCTTGGAAGCCAATATTGATAAATACAGAAAGTCTTTACAGATTGTTAATCTCATTTTGATTACATTTTCAATATCAATTATTTTTAACTTCACTCCAGTCGTGAATTTTTTACATAACTGGTTTTCAGCTTTTTACATAGAACTATTGCCAAATATGTTTGCCCAAAGAAAGCCAGTCTCAACGTTTGGAACACACTCTATTGCTGGTTTTTATTACTTTATTTTGTTTATACTTAACTTTATTACTTACTATTTTCTGAAAAGAAAAATTCATCTTTTTATAAGTTTGTTTTATATGGTATTCTTGTACAACATACAATCAAGTACCTCATTGGTTTATTTTCTTGGTTGCTTTTTAGCAATAGCCTTTCTACTTTTCAAGAAAAGCAAGCATGTATTCTTTATGAGTACGGTAATATTATCAATAATTATAGCTGTTAAATTTAACGATATAACTATTTTTCAAAAGGTAAATGATAAGCTTTTTTCAACAAATAATGGGTTGTTAGTTAGGTATTCTACAACTGGTACGCTAAATCAGAACATTAAATACATAACCCATAACCCTTTCAGTGGAATAGGGTTTGGATATTCTAGTACATACCAATATGTTGACTCAGGTATTGTTGAATACGCTCTCCGAGGATCAATTTTCACCTTGTTAGCCATATTTTTAGGATTCTATCAGTTCCTTAGAAGAAATTTGACAAAGAGCCTTTCAATTTTCATATTTGTTTTGTTCCTATCATTTGAAATTGGATTTTCAAATTTAATTTATTTCAGAAGTTTGTTTATCCTCCCTTTCATAGTTGCCTATTTGAATAAACTTATTAACAAAGACATCTCGGTGATTTGAGGTGTCTTTTATTAAATTTGTTATTTTATTCTAGTTGGTCTATGAAACTCCTCCAATTTCACTTGGTCTCCAATGATCCTTACTTGAAGCTTAACACCCGATTTTTAGCCTTTGAGCCCAAGACGGCCGTCTCAGTCCTACAGTAATGTTATTGGAATCAACGATCAGGAGCTCTTTCAGAATACCGCGTACTCGCCGCGTCTTTCGATTGCATAGCCCGATCAAGTGTTTCAGCAAACGCTTGAATAACTTAAAAGGAACGTCCTTGGTTTTTTTCGATAGGGTCGAGTGATCTACAGAACATAGTTAACAAGGGCCATCGGCTGTTCTCCGTCCAATACCCCTCCCACTGTTGGAAGGTGGCTTCGCCCAAAAAAACTACGTTTGTCCGTTTCACTAACCTTGTTAAGAGCTTCTCCCAAAGGGGTACTAAGGGCAAGGAAGGAGGAGGGTCGTATTCCTTCAACTAAAACAGGATTCCCTCGGAAAAGAGGATTTATTTTTATAGTGATAAATGGCAATGCCGCACTGTGGAACGAAACTGAAGCGGCATCATACAGCTTGGCATAAATATGTGAATAGGCTTAACGGAATCTTTGATATCTGGAATATGGCCTATGCCTGTCCAAACCCCGAGTGCCCGTATCTCTGATCCTATTTTCGATCTGCCGAAGCAGACGTGATGGTGATGAAACACACCTCTTACGGTTTCGACATCCTTGCCCTCGTTGGCGAACTTCGATTCGTTTGGCCATATCCAGTCTGTGGCCTGAAGTGCTCTGTATTGCCAGTACCATTTTCTCAAAGATATTGCCAAACCCGTCATGGATCTGGACCGAAGACTGGGATTAAGAAGAACTTGCGCGGGATTCGCCAATTGGAAAAGTAGATTCAGCCTGAGGTTTCCGAAGATGCTGCCATTGCTAGAGACGATCTGGCTGCGGAGCGAGCTGTCTTGCTCGAAGATGGGAATCTACCTCTAGATCTCCCGAGTATTCGGTTTACGAACAAGCCTTGGCGATTCTGAATCAACCTCAACGAAGCGCTAAAAAAGGGGGTTCACCTACAGCCAGAAACTACAGAAGTTGTTTGAAAAACTGGACGACTTCCCTCGTCATACGAGAAGGTGGAGCAATGTTTAAAGCTTTTAAAAGATGCTGCGCATATTTTCAGTGCGCCAGAGCCGCTAATCGCTGACTGTGTTCGCGGGCTATTATACAACATACCTGCAAAGGACCAATAATGACCATGAACGATTCTTCCACCGAACCCAAATACGTCACTGTCGAATGACCGGACTACGTAGCTGGAATCTCTACATCTGGCGTAGGTGAGAATTTGTTATTTGGGTAGATGACGTTTTAAACAAGAGAATATGCTGAAACGGTTGAGCTGTGTAGTCTACGAAAAACTATTTCCACGAACGAAAGTTTGGGAATTTCGACTTCTCGAAGGTACAAAGCGTCTTTCCTTCCGCTGAGATACTAAAACTCATTTAAATCCTCTAGAAAACTATGTATGCTTGTTAATTAGACAGACGTAGAAAAAATCATATACCATAGACTTATTTTCGACATTATATAGTTCAATTCTTCGAGGATAGGAAATATTTTTTCTTTGGGAAAATTGCAGAATATTCGATAATGAAGTGGAATTTTTCATGAGGTTGCCTCGTTTCGGATGTTTGTAGGGGTACACTTTACCGAATGAGATAGGGTTATATGTAATATTCGAGAACTGCGAATCATGATCTGTTCCCATTATATGCAAATTAGAATTGATAATTTCCAACCTCACTTCCACCAACTAATAATTAATCACAAAATAACCCATCCTAACCGTAGCGAACCTGCGGTTTTTTATTTATAATAATTATTATCTGGATTTCATAAAGCGTTCAAAAAATCTGTAAAAAGTCGTATTTTCGTGTGATATACTTAACACAGTGTTTTGAGATGTTGTGAAAGTGAATATTATGTAAAAATATTCTTTAATATAACTGTATTACAGTAATGAATAGAGACTAGGATGGTGAACTATCGATGCACATCGTCGTCGTTGGCCTGAATTATCGTACGGCTCCCGTGGAGGTAAGGGAACAGTTTGCTTTTGCGGAGAGTGATCTTCCGGCAGCGCTTCATCAACTGATGAAGACGAAGGGTGTGCTGGAAGGGGTCGTAGTAGCCACCTGCAACCGTACGGAAATTTATGTGGTCATGGACCGCCTTCATATGGGAGGTTATTTCCTCCGCGGCTTTATGGAGCAGTGGTTTGGAGTGAAAAACGAGCAATTTGCACAGCATATGTATATATATGAAGACGAGCAGGCGATTGCGCATTTGTTCCGCGTGACCTGCGGCCTGGATTCCATGGTGATTGGCGAGACACAGATCCTGGGACAGGTACGAAGTTCTTTTCTCACAGCTCAGGCTGAGGGTGTAACTGGAACTTGGTTCAATCGGTTATTTAAACAAGCTGTGACACTCGGCAAAAGAGCACATAGTGAAACGTCAATCGGCGAAAGCGCAGTATCTGTCAGTTATGCGGCAGTGGAGCTGGGCAAGCGGATTTTTGGCATGTTCACTGGTAAAAGAGTGCTGATTCTCGGCGCCGGTAAAATGAGCGAGCTCACTGTAAAGCATCTATATAGTAGTGGTGCGGCTGAGGTGATTGTCGCTAACCGTACGCTGTCGCGTGCGATTGAACTGGCAGAGAAGTTCTCGGGTAAGCCAAGCACGATTGAAGATGCGCTAAAAACTCTTAATGAGGTAGATATCGTGATCAGCTCAACGGGAGCTGACGGCTATGTACTTTCGGCAGATCAGGTAGCGAATGCTATGAAGCGTCGTCCTTCGCGGCCGCTTTTTATGATTGATATAGCTGTACCCCGTGATATTGATCCTGCAGCGGCTAATGTGCCAGATGTTTTTTTGTATGATATTGACGATCTGGAGGGCATTGTGGAGAGTAACCTGGAAATGCGCCGGAGTGAAGCTGCGAAGATTGAAGTGATGATCGGTGAGGAAATGGATGAGTTCCAGCTGTGGCTTAAGACACTTGGCGTGAGACCGGTAATCCGGGCGCTTCAGGATAAGTCGAATGCGATTCATGAGGAAACGATGGAGAGTCTGTTCAATAAGCTGCCTGAGCTGGACGAGCATCAGCGCAAGGTGATCCGTCGTTTGACCAAAAGCATTGTGAACCAAATGATGCATGATCCAATCAATGTAATTAAAGAGATGTCCGGTGGCAAGCAGGGGAATGAAGCTCTTGATTATTTCTCCAAAATCTTTGCGCTACAGGAACAGCTCGAATCTAATTCAGATGGCGGAGATTCCGCCCCGGTTAAGCAGTCTAGTTCCACAGAACGTACTGCCGGTAGCGGCGATTTTTCTGTGCCTAAGACGGTGCTTGCTCCGGCAGGCCTGTTGGGTAGGTGAGTGATATGCAACTGCTGAACGGAATATATGATGCCGCTCTGCTGCTATATGCCCTGAGCCTGCTGTTTGTTTTCTCGGATTGCCTTTATCGCAACCCGAGTGGGAAGCGGTTAGGCACGGGGCTTCTTGTTGTTGTGGGTCTTTTGCAAGCTGCAGGACTGGGGATTCGTTTCTCTCAGGAGAAGGGACTGCCCATTTTCACGCCCTATGATTTCTTGTTCTGGTTTGCATTTAGTATTGTGCTGACTTCGCTTGCGGTGGCTTTCACACGTGGAGGCGAGTTTACGATTCTGCTGCTTAGTGTGGCTGGATTCTGTGTTTTTCTCCTAAATCGGGTGTGGCTGACGGCGGGGGGACATACGCTTGAGACTTGGAGCTCGGTGTATGGCTGGTTGACAATGCATGTGATTTTGGCCAATTTGAGTTTTGCTGCACTGACACTTGGGACGGTATTTGCAATATTGTACTTATTCCTGCACACCAGACTCAAAAGCAAGCAATGGAGTGATCGGATTCGTCGTTTGCCGAACTTGGAGACCACAGATAAATATTCTTACACCGCTATTCTAGTGGGGACTCCTTTGCTGGCAATCTCTCTGGTGGTGGCTAGCTTATCTATTGTTTCTGAGGGACGGACACTATTATTGAAGGATTTAAAAGTACTAACGACACTTATTGGCCTTGGAATTTACATATTTTATATTATCTTTAAGAAATCCGGGCGGAAAAGTGGAGTAAGTATGGCTCGCTGGGCGATTTTAGGATATGCTTTTACTATCTTGAATTTTTTGTTGAATTCTTTGTCTGGTTTTCACGGTTGGAGCGGGGAGTGAAGAGCATGACTCGGTATTTGCCCATAATGCTGGATTGTGAAAAGCAACAGGTTGTGGTTATTGGCGGTGGTGCCGTGGCTGAACGGAAGGTGAGTGGGCTGCTGGAAGCTGGAGCGGTGGTTAAGATGATTAGTCCCTCTTTGACAGATACGCTCGCCTCTTTAGTGAAAAAGGGTCTCATGACCTGGCATGACCGCCCTTATGCTCCCGGAGATCTCCGTGGGGCCTTTCTCGTATATGCAGCCACTAACGATAGAGTGATTAATGAAGAGGTTGCGCAGGAGTCTAGGCGACTTGGCATTCATGTGAATGTGGCTAGCCATGCGGAAGCGGGGGATTTTATCACGCCCGGAGTTGTACGTAGGGGGCGTTTGACGGTAGCTGTATCTACTTCGGGTGCTGGTCCGCTTGCGGCTGCGAAGATTAAAAGTGTGCTTGAAGAGGCGCTGGATGCGGCGTATGAGCCATATTTGGATTTTGTACATACCATGCGAACCCGGATTAAGGAAACAGAATCTTCTGCTGAAGTTCGTGGCAGACTTTTGCGGAAGCTTGGGACGCTCGATGTGTTGAATGAAATGAGAAACGGTAGCTTTATCGCGTGGAGCCCGGAGGATATGGATGCTTGGATTGCTGATCATCGGGCGAAGTAAAAGTGCGCGTGGACACTGTGAAGATTACAAAATTAGGTTAGATTAATGATATGAGTACGGCTGAAGTGGCTGAAATAGTCGAATGAGCGGTATAAGTACCGCTGAATTGAGCGAAAGTGGCTGAAATGGTCGAAAGAGGGGTAAAACTACCCCTGAATTGCTCTAAAACGCTCATATCAGCCAAAAGAGGAGTAAAAATACCCCTAAATTGAGCTATAACCGACGAAGGAGCTAAATAAAGGGCAAAAATGCCCTTTTAATAGTGCGGAGTAGCTTTTGGTTAGTTTGGATTACTATATACGGTCTATGGTGAAGAGTAAGAGGCAGACGTAATCAGGAGGAATGGACAATGCGTAAGATTATTGTGGGGAGTAGACAGAGTGCGCTTGCGTTGACGCAGACAGGACACGTGATTGCGGATCTGGAGCGACTGAGCGAGGAGCATGGTTTTGGATTCACTTTTGAAGTGAAAAAGATTGTTACCAAAGGGGACCGCATCCTAGATGTCACCTTGTCCAAGGTAGGCGGCAAAGGGTTGTTCGTGAAGGAAATCGAGCAGGCCATGCTGGAAAAGGAAATCGACATGGCGGTGCACAGCATGAAGGACATGCCCTCCGAGCTGCCGGAGGGGCTGATCAACGGTGCTGTGCCGAAGCGCGTCGATCCGCGCGATGTACTGATCTCTAACGGAGGCGTCTCGCTGGACGAGTTGCCTCAGGGCGCACGCGTAGGCACAAGTAGCCTACGCCGATCCAGCCAGCTCGCTGCGCTGCGGCCTGATCTGGTCATTGAGCCCGTGCGCGGCAACATTGACTCGCGGCTGCGCAAGCTGGAGAGCGGCGAATACGACGCAATCCTGCTGGCAGCGGCGGGGCTGTCCCGCATGGGCTGGCAGGATCGCGTGAGCGCCTACCTGCCGCCGGAGGTTTGCCTGCCCGCTGTAGGGCAGGGCGCACTCGGCATCGAGTGCCGCGCAGATGACGCCGACCTGCGGAAGCTGCTGGCGTTATATAACGACGCCGATACAGCGTTGACGGTGGCGGCGGAGCGCACGTTCCTTGGCGCGCTGAACGGCGGCTGCCAAGTGCCAATTGGCGCTTATGCGGTGCTTGACGCAGCTGTGGAAGCCACTACTGCGGAGCACAAAATAATCTCCTTAACCGGGATGGTGGGAACACCTGACGGTTCAACAATTTTGAAAGAAACTTGCACTGGAGTGGATCCGGTACAGCTCGGCGAAGAAGTCGCTAAGAAGCTGATCGCAAGAGGAGCGGAGAAGATACTGTCAGACGTTAGGGGATGAGGGGATTGACGGGGAAGGTTTATTTGGTAGGTGCAGGTCCCGGGGACGCAAAGCTGATTACTGTAAAAGGCCTCGAGTGTATTCGAAAAAGCGACGTGCTGGTGTACGATCGGCTGGCGAGTCCTAGATTGCTGAAATGCATGAAGCCCGGCGGCGAGAAGATTTATGTTGGCAAGCTGCCGGATCGCCACACGATGAAGCAGGAAGAGATTAATCAATTGTTAGTTGATCTGGCTTTACAGGGGAAAACAGTGGTGCGGCTGAAGGGTGGAGATCCTACGATTTTTGGCCGCGTAGGTGAAGAAGCGGAGCTGCTGCGCAAAAATGGGATCTATTACGAAATCGTACCGGGTATCACGTCGGCGATCAGCGTACCTGCTTATGCGGGTATACCTGTCACGCACCGCGATCATGCTTCTTCCCTGTCGATTATCACCGGACATGAGAGTCCAGATAAACTGGATCATTCCATTCATTGGGATAAAGTAACGAATGCCACGGGGACGTTAGTGTTCCTGATGGGCGTAGCTAAAATAGGATATATCAGCGCCCAGCTGATCAAGCATGGGCGTCCGCCAGAAACACCAGTGGCGCTGGTGCGCTGGGGTACCCGCGCAGATCAGGAGACACTGACGGGAACCCTCGCCGATATTGAGGCGAAGGTGAAGGCGGCGAATTTTCAGCCGCCGGCCGTCATCGTCGTTGGCGACGTGGTGCTGCAGCGGGAGCAGCTCAAGTGGGCCGAGGCGATGCCGTTATTCGGCAAACGCATCGTGGTGACACGGGCTCGCAGCCAAGCGAGCGAGCTGGTGGATATGATTGAGGAACTCGGCGGGGAACCCTACGAGTTCCCGGTGATCGAGACGATCATGCCGGAAGGCGCAGAGAAGAAGGAGAAGATTGCAGCGGCGTTTGGCGCGCTGGAATCGTACGACTGGGTATTCTTCACTAGCCCGAACGGCGTGGAGTTTTTTTGGCGCCACTTGGCGGAGCAGGGGGCGGACATTCGGGGGCTTCACCGCGCAAGGATTGCAGCGGTGGGGCCGGGTACAGCAGCCGCGCTGGCGCAGCGCGGGGTGATTGCTGAGGAGCTTCCGGCGAAGTTTCAGGCGGAAGGTCTGATTGAGAAGTTCGGTCCCCAGCTGCTGCCGGGGCAGAACGTGCTGTTGCCGCGCGGCGATCTGGGGCGCGACTGGCTGCCGGACAAGCTGAGAGAGCTTGGCCTTCAAGTCACAGACGTCGATACCTATGAGACGGTTGTGACGGGTGAGGATGACGACGAGCTGCTGAAGCTGCTGGAGGAGGGGCGCGTTCACGCGGTGACTTTTACTAGTTCTTCAACGGTGCGCAACTTCATCCACATTCTTAAACGAATGGGGCTGGAAGATCCACTCCCATTGCTAGCTAATGTGAAAATAGCCTGCATCGGGCCATTAACCGAGCAGACTGCAGTGGAGGCGGGGCTTACTCCGGGACTGCTTCCTGAAGAAGCAACTATTAATAGTCTGGTGCAGGAACTCTGCCGCTGGAATGCGGAGACTCAGCTACAAAAAGCTTGAATTGACGCCAATAGAACATCGGCTTTACAACATCGTCTGTAGTTGTATCTAAGCTCGGAAGCGCCACGCCGCTATTGTAAGTAACTTAAGTAACATTAAATTGGCCACCAAACGCAGGTACTGTTGAAGCTCAGAGTATGATGGACGGCGAAGTTGTAAACTAACTGGTGTGTGTATGGGTGAGTAAGTTTATGTGTGTATGTATAAAGTTCACGCAGTTCTAAGTGATATATTAGATGTTGGGTACTTGGATTAGTATGCAATCTAGTGGAAATATAGCTTTTAATCTGGTTACGAGACTGGTATGAGGTCTGTTAGCATGAGGTCTGATTGAGGTTTAGTTGCACATTATACACTTAAATTCCCTGGATATAAGCGAAGATCGATTTTAATTGTAATATGTGCAATTAAAAACGGGCTAAAACAGGGAGTTTCGCTCTTTTGTAATAAATAACTGTAGAGAGTGCAACTAAAGCTTACAGTTACGATATAACATCAAAATAACTGCACAAACTACAACTAAGCAGCCGCAGTTAGTCAACGATCGAGGGTTTGGTTATATATTTTATTTTCAGGAGGATGAACAAATGAGCTTTCCAATTACACGTCACCGTCGTCTACGCGGTTCTGCTGGAATTCGCGGTATGGTGCGGGAGACAGTACTGAATGTACTGGATTTTGTACAGCCTATATTTGTGACTTATGGAACAGGTGTGAAGAATGAGATTAGCTCGATGCCGGGCGTGTACCATTTTTCGCTGGATACTTTAAAAGCAGAAGTGGACGAGATTGCCGCACTAGGCATTCCGGCTGTACTGTTATTCGGGATTCCTGAAACGAAGGATGCAATCGGTTCTTCCGGTTTCGCAGAGGATGGAATTGTGCAAGAGGCTACTCGCTTGATCAAGCAGTGGTACCCTGAACTGTTGGTCGTTGCAGATACCTGCCTTTGTGAATTTACGGATCACGGACATTGCGGGATGGTGCATACGCATACGGTAAATGGTGTGGTACACGGTGATGTCATCAACGATGCTTCGCTAGAGCTGTTGACCCGTACGGCGGTATCCCAAGCTAAAGCTGGAGCAGATATTATTGCCCCTTCGAATATGATGGATGGATTCGTACACGCGATTCGTGCGGGACTGGATGAGAATGGTTTTGAACATGTGCCGATTATGTCGTATTCGGTCAAATATGCTTCGGCATTTTATGGCCCTTTCCGCGAAGCTGCGGATTCAGCACCACAGTTCGGAAATCGCAAAACCTATCAAATGGACCCTGCCAATCTGCGCGAAGCGCTCCGTGAAGCAGAATCCGATGTGCTGGAAGGCGCAGATATGTTAATGGTGAAGCCGGCTCTGGCTTACTTGGACGTGATTCGTACGATCCGCGACCAGTTCGATTTACCTCTTGTGGCTTACAATGTGAGTGGCGAATATTCCATGGTAAAAGCAGCAGCGCTGCAAGGCTGGATTGACGAGCAAGCGGTTGTGCTGGAAATGCTGACTGGCATGAAACGGGCCGGAGCGGATATTATTATTACTTATTTTGCAAAAGATGCTGCGCGCTGGCTGCGTGGTTAATTTCTTTCACAATGATATCGCTGCATAGGCAGTTGCCTTATACCTGTGTGACCAAGAACAGAATAGGAGTGAAGATAGATGAGTAATGAGCCAATGGCGCGTAAAGAGGAAGCGTCCCGCAAGGCTTTTGATGAAGCAAAACAATATATTCCCGGTGGGGTGAACAGCCCTGTACGGGCGTTCAAATCCGTAGGTCTGACTCCGATTTATGTGGATCATGGGATCGGCTCGCGTATTTATGATATCGACGGCAACAGCTTTATTGACTATGTATGCTCATGGGGACCGCTGATTATGGGTCATGCGCATCCTGAGGTTGTAAAGGCATTGCAGGAGACGGCAGTAAAAGGGACAAGCTTTGGCGCACCAACTTTACTTGAAACTGAAATGGCAAAAACCGTTGTCGAACGTGTAGCCTCTGTAGATATCGTACGTATGGTTAACTCCGGAACGGAAGCGACGATGAGTGCGATTCGTTTGGCACGTGGTTATACAGGACGCAGTAAAATTTTGAAATTCGAAGGCTCCTATCATGGTCACGCAGATAGTCTGCTTATTAAAGCGGGTTCCGGTGTAGCCACATTAGGTTTGCCGGATAGCCCAGGTGTTCCCGAAGGTGTGGCAGTAAATACGATTACAGTTCCATACAATGATTTAGAGTCCACTAAGATTGCTTTCGAACATTTTGGCAGTGAGATTGCCGCAGTGATCGTGGAGCCGATTGCCGGCAACATGGGTGTTGTACCACCACTTCCGGGATTTCTGGAAGGACTTCGCAAGTTAACTTCAGACAATGGATCTTTGCTTATTTTTGATGAGGTAATGACAGGCTTCCGTGTCAATCGTGGCTGTGCTCAAGGCTTGTTCAACATTACTCCGGATATTACCTGCTTCGGCAAAGTTATCGGTGGAGGACTTCCAGTCGGCGCTTATGGCGGCAAAAGAGAAATCATGGAGCAAATCGCTCCTACGGGACCGATCTATCAGGCTGGCACACTTAGTGGTAATCCATTAGCGATGGCGGCAGGACTCACGACGTTGAAGCTACTGACACCGGAAGTTTATGATCGTCTGGAACAATTAGGGGCGCGTCTGGAGGCAGGCTTGAAAAAGAATGCAATCGAGACCGGTGTTCCACTGACAATTAACCGCGTGGGCTCGATGGTCTGTCCGTTCTTCACGGAAGGACCAGTAACTAACTTTGAAACGGCCAAGACTAGCAACACGGATCTATTCCGTCGTTATTTTGGTCATATGCTGAGCCAAGGCATTAGCGTGCCACCTTCACAGTTTGAAGGCATGTTCGTGTCGGCTGCGCATAGTGAGCAGGATATTGATGATACCATTGAGGGCCACTATAATGCCCTGAAGGCCCTTTGAGTATTGGAGCCGGAGAACGAACCGGTGGTGGAGCTTGGACTAGACGTGGGGAGTGGCTGGAAGTAACACCCGGCAAAATCATTACAGGAGCCGAGGATTCTGAAGCTGCAATTGATAAGTGGCTGCTGGAAACTGTAGGTATGCCTGAGAAGCTTCATCTGCGTCTGCGCCGTGAGGGGGGCATTCAGTGGAAGGGAGATCGACTGCGACTGGCACTTTTTCCGGATCGTGAAGCCGGCATTGAACCGGTATGGGAAGAGCTTGAGGTGCTGTATGAGGATGATTTTTGCTTGGTTGCCCACAAGCCGGCAGGCATGGCGGTTCATCCGGATGGCAGTGGCTTAGGTGTAACGCTGGATCACCTTGTAGCTGCGCATTATGTCGCTACCGGTGTTAGTGCAGCTGTAAGGCATATTCACCGCCTAGACAAGGATACAACAGGTCCGGTGATGTACGCGAAGAATGAGTTCGCACAGCTTGTCCTAGACGAGAATATGCGTGAAAAAAGCATCTCGCGGCTCTACGCCGCGATCGTCGAAGGCACAGTGCCGCCTACGCTTAAAGTGATCGACGCGCCGATAGGGCGCGATCGTCATCATGCGGCGCGGAGAAGAGTCTCACCCGGCGGACAGTCCGCCGTGACTCGAATCATCGGACGCGAAGCACTGCATGGCGGGAGCCTGGTGCATGTGCAGCTGGAGACCGGAAGGACGCATCAGATTCGCGTCCATCTCAGCCATATGGGTCATCCCTTGTATGGGGATGCGCTATATGGCGGCCCGGTCTGGGCTTCCAGCGCTGCCGGCCGACATGCGCTCCATGGCGAGCTGCTGTCTTTCCGCCACCCTTGGAGCGGTGAACAACTGGAAGTAAGCGATCCGTGGCCGGAGGATATGCTTCAGCTGCGGGAGCTGCTGTCTGAAGCGCCTTGACGGCTACGTTATAAACCTGAGAATCGTGGTATCAGCAAATGCTGGTATTACGGTTCTTTTTTTATCTATTTTTTCGTAGGGTATATAATTTTCTGTTTTTTCAGAAAGAAGCATCTATCTATGTCCTAATAGCAAAAGCAGCATATAATACTTTGTTCATGCGGAGTAGTTCATCTATTGGCCGGCAGATAGGTTCGAATAGTCCCTGAATTTATGAAATTAATAGCATCCTGTCCGGTTAGTGCTACCAAAGTTGTCATGCCTTTCTGTTTGAAGCATATACATGTGGGGAGTAACATTTTGGGCTTATACTCTGGGCCTGTCTCAGGGTTAGATTATGCCAAGAAGGAGGACATATCCCGTGTTTGATCAGTCCCACGGCTTGCGGTTTGATATTTATGAACGCATTCACCTATCGGAAGAGCTTCCGGGAATAGCTGAGCTGGAGGAGGTTGAACTACTTCCGGAAATCCAGGTGATTCAGCGGGAGGATCGTGCCGAGTTATATGGTCAGCTGTTGCTTACCGGACTCTACCGGAGCGAAGATGACCGAACACAGCGTCTGGAGCACGCCATTCCCGTTGAAATCACTGTTCCGCTTACACGCGTCAGCTCGATTGAAGATATTGGGGTGGAGATCGAGAATTTTGATATTGATCTGCTCACGATGCGTACTGTGAATATAACAGGCGTATTATCCCTGCGGGGAATCGGTGGTGCGGAGCCTCAACCACAACCGGCCTGGCAGCAGGAAGAGTACACAGTTGCCTATTCCCCTCTCAGTGATGACAGGGTAATCGAAGCATCTGCAGTGAACCAAGAACACGAAACTGATGCACTTTATGAAAATTCACAGTGGACCTTTGGCGAGGATGCATCAGAGGTTGCCGTAGAAGAACATGAGCATGCTGAAGCTAATGCAGGTGCATCAGAGCCCTCATTGGTCTCGAGTGGAGCTGGTCATTCGTCCCCTATAGTGAATTTCTCATCCGCTCATGAGAAGGACAAGGGCGCGAAAGCGCGGACGCATAGTCTGGATTCGCAAACAGAGGATTCCAAAGCAGGAATAGCGGATTACTGGTTTAAAGCTGAGTCACAGAATGAAGCTGAGGCCACTCAGCTGAATCAAGTTAGCCAGGCGAGTCAAGCGGATCAGGAGCAAGAAGCTGAATATACTTTTGCTTCAAGAGAAACCGCTGTTCCAGCAGCTAATGCTGATGCGGATCAAGATATTGCTGTATTCGCTTCGGAAAACGAGGCCAGTAATGAGCTTCATGCACAAGAAGAGAATGCTCAGCCGATCCACGAGAATACGAATGAAGTTCTTGTTTCTCAAGAGACTGTGCCACAGTCAGAGGAGAAGCAAGATCTTAAGATTGCGCTAGGAAGCAAGAAAGAAGCAGAGGCTCCAGTCAAAGAGCATCTCACCTTCTCTTCATTACTCAGTTCTAGTCGTTCTCGTAAAGAACAAGAGGCTCTCCTATCTGAAGGAAATGCATCGGCTGCAGCGATCATTCCAGAGGCCGGAAATAATACGGAGTGGAAGAGCAGATTCATTGCTGGAGCAGATGGCGCTAACCTATTCCGTAAGGTTCGCCTTTGCATCGTGCAGCGTGAAGAAACGCTGGATACAATCGCAGAGAAGTATCAGCTAAGTGCGCGGGAGCTGGGAATGTATAATCGATTGTCTGGGCAGAGTGTAGAAGAAGGGCAAGTGTTGTACATTCCGTAATTGAATTACAATGCGTACTCATATGAATAGGTGAATCCCGATCTGATAGTAGATCGGGATTTTTGTCAAATATAAGAATATATAAGTTTCACGTTATACATTATCCTTATATTTCTCAAATAAACGCTTACCGTCCGTAAAAGGACGTCGAAGGCGTTTATTCTTGTGTGACCGGAGAACGTTAGAATGTGGGGTATCTAACCAACGCAGAGTGATGAATCGAATGAAAATTCGACATATGCACGCTATAAGTCGAAATTCCGCTTAAAGTCCCGCTGTAGAAGCCTATTCAGGTTGACTAGGGATGACTCAAAATGTATTATGGAGTAAGCAATATCTAAGTAAAGACTGGGAACGGGAAGAGTAGGCGGTCAGCCCTTCAGAGAGCGGAATGCAAGTGCTGTGACATTCCGTAGGATACAGCCACCGAAGTCGCCCCGGAGTCGCCCTTCTGAGCTTGTCTTCATGGATATGAAAGATAAGTTAGGATGTGGCCGGTAGCAGCCGTTATCTGTACGAGTGTCGCGCTAAGCTTCTGAACCGTAAGGTGAGAGAAGTGCAGGTTTATTTTTCATTGGCGCGAAACAAAGGTGGTACCGCGAAAGAATGGCCTTTCGTCCTTTGAGACGAGGGGTCTTTTTGTTTTTTAGAAACCAACTACAAGTAACCAAGTGGAGGTATCAGAGAATGGCTGACCAAAACAATCTAACAGCGGCAGAGTTGCCGAACTTGCAAGATACAGCGGCAGATGCTGCCGCTGCAAATGATTCTAAGAATGAAATGCCAACCACGTATGATCCAAAATCGGCAGAAACCAAGTGGTATTCCTACTGGACAGAGGGTGGATATTTCCGTGCAGGCGGGCGTCCAGATGCAAAAGCATACAGCATTGTAATCCCGCCGCCAAACGTAACGGGAATGCTGCACATTGGTCATGCGCTTGATTTTACGCTTCAGGATATCCTGATTCGTACAAAACGGATGCAAGGCTTCGACACGTTGTGGCTACCAGGTACGGACCATGCCGGTATCGCAACGCAGACAAAGGTAGAGCAAAAGCTGCGTGAGCAGGGGATTTCTAGACATGATCTCGGCCGTGAGAAGTTCCTGGAACAGGTGTGGGAGTGGAAAGATAAATATGCGAACACCATTCATGAGCAGTGGGCTAAGATGGGGCTTTCCCTTGACTATTCCCGCGAACGGTTTACCCTGGATGAAGGGTTGTCGAAAGCTGTACGCGAGGTATTCGTTAAGCTCTATAATAAAGGCTTGATCTACCGCGGCAAACGCATTATCAACTGGGACCCTGCGGCTCGTACAGCATTGTCGGATATCGAGGTTGAATATAAAGAAGTTAATGGTCACTTGTATCACCTGCGTTACCCGCTCAAAGACGGTAGCGGATTTATCACAGTGGCGACCACACGTCCGGAGACCATGCTGGGTGATACAGCGGTTGCTGTTCATCCGGAAGACGATCGTTATAAAGATCTGATCGGCAAAACGTTGATCCTGCCGATTATCGGCCGTGAGATTCCGATTATCGCTGATGATTATGTAGACAAAGAGTTTGGTAGTGGTGCGGTTAAAATTACACCAGCTCATGACCCGAATGACTTCGAGATGGGTCAACGTCACAACTTACCGCAGATTAACGTAATGGATGAGAGCGGTACGATGAATGAAGAAGCAGGACCTTACCAAGGTCAAGACCGGAGTGTATGTCGTAAGGCTATCACTGCTGACCTGAAGGAGCAAGGTGTGCTGATCAATATCGAAGATCATGTGCATCAAGTTGGCCACAGTGAACGCTCTGGAGCGGTTGTTGAGCCGTACTTGTCCACACAATGGTTCGTGAAGATGCAGCCACTCGCTGAAGCTGCCATCAATGCACAGAAGGATGGGAACGGGGTTAACTTTGTACCGGACCGTTTCGAGAGAACTTACCTGAACTGGATCGAGAACGTACGTGATTGGTGTATTTCCCGTCAGCTGTGGTGGGGACATCGTATTCCAGCATGGTATTCCGAGTCTACTGGTGAATTGGTTGTGGCAAATGACGAGGAAGAAGCGCGCCGGATCAGTGGTCTAACCGACTTGAAACAGGACGAAGATGTACTGGATACCTGGTTTAGCTCTAATCTGTGGCCTTTTGCCACACTAGGATGGCCAGATGAGAACAGTGCAGATTTCAAACGCTACTATCCGAACGATGTGCTCGTAACAGGCTACGATATTATTTATTTCTGGGTAGCGCGGATGATCTTCTCAGCTCTTGAATTTACCGGAGAAAAACCTTTCTCAGATGTATTGATGCATGGTTTGGTACGGGATTCCGAAGGTCAAAAAATGTCCAAATCACTCGGGAATGGCGTAGACCCCCTTGAAGTAATCGAGAAGTATGGCGCAGATGCAATGCGTTACATGATTTCTACCGGAAGTACAGCTGGACAGGATCTACGCTTCCGTTGGGAAAAGGTTGAGCAGGCGCGTAATTTCGCCAATAAGATCTGGAATGCATCACGCTTTGCGTTGATGAATTTGGAAGGCGTAAGCTTTGAGAATATTGACATTTCGGGTGAGCTAAGTACTGCTGATCGCTGGATTTTGCACCGTCTGAACGAAACTTCTCGTGAGATTACGCGTCTAATTGACTCGTACGAGTTCGGTGAGACCGGTCGCCAGCTGTACAACTTCATTTGGGACGATCTATGTGATTGGTATATTGAGTTCGCGAAGCTGTCACTTTACGGATCAGACGCCGCGGCCAAAGCTAAGACACAGTCTGTACTTGCCTATGTACTAGACCGCACAATGCGCTTGATTCATCCGTTTATGCCGTTTATTTCGGAAGAAATCTGGCAGCACCTTCCGCATGAAGGGGAGACGATTACGCTGGCTGCATGGCCGGAGTATGATGCTGCTCTGGAGAATCCGCAGGCCGTAGCGGAAATGAACCTGCTGATGGATGTAATCCGGGCCGTTCGTAATATCCGGGCTGAAGTGAATGTACCGATGAGCAAAAAGGTTGAATTGATCATCAAAGCGGGTAATGAAGAGACGCTGAGTATTATCACCCGTAACGACAACTACATTGGACGCTTCTGTAATACATCTTCCTTCGAAGCTGGCCTGAATCCAGAAACGCCGGATAAGGTAATGTCCGCTGTAGTAACAGGAGCAGAACTGCTTCTGCCATTGTCGGGACTCATTGATATTGAACAAGAAATCGCTCGTCTGGAAAAAGAAGTACAGACGCTGAACAGCGAAGTAGAACGCGTAGAGAAAAAGCTGAGCAATCAAGGCTTCGTGGCCAAAGCTCCTGCTAAAGTTATCGAAGAGGAACGGGCGAAGCAGGCAGATTATTCTGCTAAACGTGAGAAAGTACTTGCCCGCATCGCAGAGCTGAGAGGATAAGAGACATGGATGACCTAAATCGGGGCGGAAGTACCGCCCCTCTTGCGACATACACCGAAGCGGTTGATTGGATCAAGAGCCTAATCCCTTTTGGGATACGGCCAGGTTTAGATAGAATCGAGATGTTGATGGACAAGCTGGGAAATCCGCACCGTCGGCTGAAGTTTATTCATGTGGCGGGTACGAACGGCAAAGGTTCAACTTGTGCTTTTTTGACTAGTGCACTTATACAAAGCGGCTATTCAGTAGGCACCTTTACATCTCCGTATATTACAAAGTTCACGAACAGGTTCCAATATAATAATACGGACATCTCTGAAGAAACGCTTGTCGAACTGGTTAACCAATTACGTCCACTAGTCCAAGAAATTTCGGAAACGGAGTTTGGCTCACCTACGATGTTCGAGGTAACTACAGCTGTGGCCATTCTATTTTTTGCGGGCGTCTCTTGTCCTGATGTTGTCGTATGGGAGACCGGGCTTGGGGGAAGGCTGGATGTAACGAACATCGTGACTCCGATTGTTTCTGTGATTACTAATGTTGGTCATGATCACATGGATATTTTGGGAGATACGTTAGAGAAGATTGCAATGGAGAAAGCCGGAATTATTAAGACGGGCGTACCTGTTGTTAGCTGCGTAACTCAGCCGGAAGTCGTAGCGGTTCTGAAAGAGAAAGCAGCGGCTTGCCGCTCTACTCTTTATCTTGCCGGAGAAGATTTTAGCTATGAGGCTACTGAAATCCGGGAGGATGTGCAGACTTTTCATTTTAAGGGTCCCTTTCGTTCGCTTGAACTTGGGATCGTAATGAAAGGCGAGCACCAGATTAGCAATGCGGCAGCTGCCATGATGGTACTTGAGGTTCTGCGTCAGTATATGGCCTTTATGCTTGAGGATGAAGATGTGCTTGAAGGTTTGCGCCACGCATTCTGGGCTGGAAGGCTGGAAGAGGTAAGCAAGTCTCCAAGGATTGTACTGGACGGAGCACATAATCCGGAAGGTGCGGAGAGTCTTGCAAAAAGTCTGCCTCAGCTCTATCAATACGGTAAATTAAATTTACTTATGGGAATGCTGTCAAATAAGCATCATGAATCCTACTTTAAGCATATACTGCCTATAGTGGATACGCTCATCCTGACCGAACCGGATTTCCAGAACAAAATGGACGCGGAGAATCTGCAAGTTATCGCAGAAAGTCTGCGGGAGAAATATGCCAAGGAAAACTTGGCAATCATAGTAGAACATAATTGGGGAAAAGCGCTGCAGCTACTGAAGTCGATTACAGCGGAGGATGACCTTGCCGTCGTATCTGGTACGCTGTATTTAATCTCTGACGTACGCGGTACACTTTTGCAGCAACCCGATACTGAAAAAGGCTGGTGACGACTGTTGGATACTACTGAACGTGTGCATTTTATAGGGATCGGCGGCTACGGAATGAGCGCGATTGCCCGGGTAATGCTAGAAATGGGATATACAGTTACGGGCTCCGATGTGGCTGCCCAAGAATTAACGGATAAATTGATTGCTAAAGGTGCCAAGATTTATATCGGGCATACAGCAGAACAAGTAAAAGGTGCGGATCTAGTCGTATACTCTACGGCTTTGTCTAGTGATAATGTGGAATGGGTGGAAGCTGAGCGTCTTAAGATTCCAATTCTGCATCGTTCGCAAATGTTAGCCCGTTTATTGAATGAACGTAAAGGGGTAGCCGTTGCTGGAGCACACGGGAAAACTACCACCTCCTCCATGATTGCACTTGTGATGGAAGAGTGCGACGTTGATCCAACGTATATTATCGGTGGAGAGATTATGAATGTAGGTACGAATGCAAAGGCGGGACAAGGTGAGTTTGTAGTAGCGGAAGCGGATGAGAGTGATGGCTCTTTCCTGCACTATCACCCTTGGCTTGGGATCGTTACGAATGTTGAAGCGGATCACTTGGAAAATTACGACGGAGACTTTAACCGTCTTAAGGCTGCATACGTGCAGTTCATGAACCAAACGCGCGAAGATGGAACTGCTATAGTATGCGCTGACGACGAGAATGTGATTTCTCTTTTACCTGAAGTAACAGGTAAGGTGATTACTTATGGCATCAAGTCGAACACTGCGGATTATATTGCCACTGATATCGTTTTAGGCGATCGTCAAGTATCGTACACGATGAATCATAATGGAGAAGTGCTTGGACGGATTGAACTCTCCGTTCCCGGGCAGTACAATCTTTATAATTCAATGGCAGCGGTAATCGCTTGTTTGAAATCAGGGATTTCTTTCGAGAAAATCGCTGAAGCGATTGTGAAATTCCATGGTGCGAAGCGCCGTTTTCAAGTGCTCGGAGAAGTCAATGACATTCTGGTCATTGATGATTATGCGCATCATCCTACAGAGATTCAGGCAACGATCAGTGCTGCTAAGGCAACAGGGAAACGGATTATTGCGGTATTCCAGCCTCAGCGCTATACACGTACTTTCTTCCTGTTAGATGCTTTCAGCCGTGCCTTTAGCGAAGCTGACGAAGTCATCATCACTGATATTTACTCTCCGGCTGGAGAGAAACAAATCGAAGGTGTTACTTCTGCGAAGCTGGTTGAGCTTATCGTTAAGAACAGTAATGCGGGCGCGAGACATCTGCCAACCAAAGAAGATGTGCTAGCTGATCTGACACCTCGTATTGCTCCAGGTGATCTGGTGATTACGATGGGCGCAGGCGATATCTGGAAGGTCGGATACGCACTGGCAGACGGTTTGAAGAAGAAGCATTAAGTTTGCAAATTGAGGTCAATTCGAGGATATTTATATTCTCTATTCAATAGCACTTCCCCAAAATTTCCTTCAGATAATCCTTGTGTTTATCTGAAGGGAGTTTAGAGGGAAGTGTTTTTTGGTATTGTTAACGTATTTACTGATATAGTTATAAAGTGCTATAGTGCTGTCAGAAGAGGATCGATTTTTCAACGTATATTTGGGGTCCCCACAAAGTACCTGAATACGTTATCGAAGCAAAGCCGCACTTTGTGGGGATATTTTCGCATAGGTGGTGACGTATGAGCTCCCTGCTTGAAATTAGAACACTGATTTATTTGTTTATTTTCGGAAATTTATTTATATTGCTGCTTATAACCAATTATCGAAGTACCGCTGTTAAAGATACAGCCTCCACCTTGTTCATCCGATCAAAGGAAGTGCAGCTACTCTTTTGGTTTTCGATTTTATTATGGGATTATCTCCCTCATGCGTTGTCCATTCCGCTTAGCAATGCTCTGATGCTTGGAGGGTGCTGTCTCGAAATTACAGCGTTACTGCTGATGATGGGAGTACTGGGGCCAAGAATAAAGCGATATTACATCATTCTTTCGATATTGAGTGCAATCAGTTTTAGTATTATCGCATTATTTTTTAATCAAACCAACTTGCGTATCGCCTGTACTTCACTTTGGTCTATACTGTTTGTAGTTTATCCGGCTTATCATCTAACTGTGAATAAAAAGGCTACACCTCTTCAAAAAATATTAGGTGTATTATTTTATGTATTTGCAGCGATTATGCTGATGCGGGCACTTGTTGCACTGATTTGGGAGCCCGAGATGAATGTGTTCTCCACCAATCTTACGCAGTATTTGTATTATCTGGGGATGTATTTATTATTTATTGTGGGGGCTGCCGGTTTTATTCTACTCTCAAATGAGCATTCCTTCGTCAAACTAAAAAGAATAGCTAGTTATGATGATTTGACTGGGATTCTAAACCGTGGGGCATTTCTTCAGGAAGCGGAGATAAAGCTTGAAAAGGCAGTTCGAGCGCAGGAGTACTTCTCATTTTTGCTATTGGATTTGGATTATTTTAAACAGGTCAACGATACTTATGGTCATGATACCGGTGACATTGTGCTGGAAGAGTTCGCATCGACGATTAAAGATAATCTCGGAAATGGCGATTTGTTTGGCAGACTGGGGGGCGAGGAATTCGCAGTCATACTCTGTGGGGTAGATGAGCAAAGCTGCGATCAGAAAGCTGAAGCGCTTCGTGAGACGATAATGAATAATTCCACTAATAAGGTTCAACAGGGGTACACAGTTAGTATAGGTGTAATTACGATCATGCCAGATCAGGAGATCTCGATAAATAAGTTGTACAAGCTAAGCGACAAGGCATTATATCAGGCCAAACAAGAGGGAAGAAATAGAGTCATCAGATACCGATATGTATACTGAGAGTCAGGAATACTAGGGGAGGTGAACTTCACTTATATGCATCTGGATCTCCAGACACTGCTGGTGTGTCTCTTTTTGTGGCAATCGTTCACGGTGCTGCTTATCGTGGTGTATCGTTTGCGTTATGCGCAGGAACAGACTTCTTCATTGTTTATCACAGCAAAATATTTGCAACTAGCAGCCTTGATCCTCTTATTACTGAAGGATTTTATAGATACACCGCTTAGTCTACCGATCATAGCACTTCTTGCTCTGGCTGGAGGCACGCTCGAAAGCTTGGCGCTTCTAATGCTTCTCAGAGTATTCGGGAGCAAGGTGGAGAGATATTATTCTATATTATTCGGAGTATCCATTCTCGTTGTGGTGCTTATGTATTTGTTGATGCCAAAGGATCCTCTCGTTATTCCAGTCGCTTGTCTGGGTGGAGTTCTGATTATAGCCTATCCTGCTTATATACTATGTCTGAAGGTCATGGAGACTTCGCTACAAATAATAATGGGACTGCTATATTGTCTTGTCATCTTGTCGTTGGCGGGTAGAGCCTTGGAACCGCTGTATTCCGTATTAGGAATCAATACACAAGTTGCACAATTTCTTTATTTGTTTTTTTATCTCGGGATTTATTTGTATATGTTTCTAGGAACCGCGGGAATTATGCTGCTTTATAGAGAGGATTCCTTTGCAGAAATGGAGCGGGTAGCAACTTATGATGAGTTGACCGGTATTTTGAATCGCAGGTCGTTCGTTCTGCGTGCTCGGCCTTTAATAGCTGCTTCAGCGATGAAGAAACTGCCCTATTCTTTTTTACTGCTGGATGTCGATCACTTTAAGAGCATAAATGATAATTACGGCCATAATACAGGTGACCAAGTACTAACTGATTTGGCGTCTAAAATAGAGCAACAGCTTGGCCATGGTGATCTGATCGGAAGATTTGGGGGAGAAGAGTTCGCAGTGCTCCTGCACAGAGCCGATGAGAAGAGTAGTGATGTCATTGCTGAAGGAATGCGCACAGCTGTTATAGGTTCAATGATTCATGGCGTACCGCTGCACTACACGATAAGTATTGGGGTCATTACGATAGAATCAGGCGAGCGTTTTTCTCTGAACAATCTCTACAAACTTTGTGATAACGCATTATATCAGGCTAAGAAAAAGGGCAGGAACTGCGTCGTTAGAAGCTACGAAATATAAAAGTGTCTTTCTTTCGTCATTAGACGAGGAAGACACTTTTTTTTGTTGCATAAGGAATGGTTCAGAATACCTAACGAGTATAAAATTTTGAAATAGAAAATTCATGTTCGTGTATTGCTGGAAAAATGTTTTTTTTGCTTCATTCTTCAAAAAAATAGCGATATATATAGGTTTATCGCAATGATTTTCGAATAAAGCATGAAAATATATAAAAATTTTAAAGGTTTCCCTATAAATCGACAAAAATTTTATGTGAAATGAGTTACTATTGAACTGCATCTAAAGTTGCAGTGATAAGTAGAGAGAATTTATATAAAAAATTCAAGGAGCCAGAGTCATGCGAGAAAGAATGCTGTTCCTTTCAGCACATAATCAAAGCGCAGAGGATCTAGAAGGAGAAATGAGAACAGGGAGTATTCTCGAGATTTTGCTAGGGAAATTTGATATTGATTTGCTGACGTATGCCAGTACGCACAAGGATATGTCTACAAATGATGGAACTGCACTAACGGTTCATTACATTAACGGGTGCATTACCTCGTGGAGATCTATGCTGCGTCCCTTACATATATTACGGAATTTCACTAATCGGAGTCATGCGGAGAAAGACATGAAGAGTACCATCATGGAACTTTGTAGATCGAATAATTACAGACATGTATTTATATCGCATAGCTTGCTGGGAAATTGCATTGATATGGTTCGTAATCTGCTTCCTGAGGCCAGTGTTATTACAGATACGTATCGTTTTGAGAGCGGGCTTGCCGTTGGAAAAGAAATTGGGAAGCCGAGCAGCAGTAATCCTTATTATAAACTAAATGAGGCTTTGGTTCGGCGGAATAAGCGGAGACTAATGAATAAAACGGGTGTACTCTTGGCAACCTCGGAATGGGATGCCCTTTCATTCAAATCTCTATCCTTTGCGGATGCCCGTAAAGTTCATGTTGTTCCTCATTTCATAAAAATGAATGAATACGACGCTTTTACTGAGCCTGTTGCAAAAGAAAATTCAATGGTTCTGCACTGGAATATGAACACCAGACAGGGGATTAAGGCTGCCCAAAACTTCTTTAAGAAAAGCTACCCTTTGATTAAAGAACAAGTGCCTGATATCAAGTGTTACATCACCAGTCATGAGGTTCATACGGATGTATTGTCGCTTGTAAAGGATGATGTATCAGTTATTATCACTGGACCTTTGAAACCGTCTGCTGATTATATACGTCGTGCTAAAGCGGTTCTTGTGCCTATTCTTGAAGGTTGTGAAGTCTCCAGAAACATTCTGGAATCATGGGCACTCAAAACGCCGGTGGTTACAAGTTCTATAGTATGCGAGCGATTGAACTGTGAGCATAACCGTAATATTTTGCTTGCTAATACCTCAGTTGATGTTGTTGCTAGTGTAATAACGTTGTTAAAGAATCCTGAGATGGCAACGATTATTGCTGATCGGGCGCATCGCACATTGTTGAAGGATTACGAAGTGAATTATGTGAAGAATAAGATTCTTAGTCTTGTGTAAAAGGTACCGAAAAGGGCACTGCCTGCAGTATATAAAAAACCCGCGAGGACGTTTTAAGGTCCTACGCGGGTTATTTCATTCTTGTATGATTTTACAGCAGGTTGCGGCGCAATTCTTCTGGAGATTTCGGAGACAACATTCCAAGTGGAATATCGAATACTGTACGCGCTCCACTCTGTCCTTCTTGACTCATACGCTGAGCGGCTCTGGCATAGGCCACGAGAACACTAGCTGTAAATTCTGGGTTGCTCTCCAGCTTCAGGCCGAATTCAACAATCTGCTTCGTACCTTCCCCTGTTACACCACTGCGAATAACAAACCCGCCGTGCGGAATTCCGCTATGCTGAGCTGCCAATTCTTCTTCAGTGATGAAAGTAACCGTAGTATCATAATCTGCAAAATAGTTCGGCATATTCACGATTTCTGCACGAATGCGTTCTTGATCTGCCCCTGCCTCAGCCACTACAAAACACTCTCTAAGGTGTTTTTGGCGAGTGGTAAGCTCTGGTGTTTCACCAGCGCGAATGGCCTCAATAACCTCTTGTACTGGAACGGTATATTGTACACCAGCTTTAACTCCATCTACTCTGCGGATCGCATCGGAGTGGCCTTGGCTAACGCCTTTGCCCCAGAAGGTGTATTCTTTACCTTGTGGAAGAATAGCTTCAGCTAGCAGACGATTCATTGAGAATAAGCCTGGATCCCAACCAGTAGAAATTACGCTGAGTGTTCCACCTTGTTTAGCTGCGGCGTCAACGGTCTCGTAGAACTCGGGGATTTTGGCATGAGTATCAAAGCTGTCCACGGTATTAAACATCCGGGCAATGGCTGGTGTTTGTTCTGGCAGATCGGTAGCCGATCCTCCGCATAGAATCATAACATCCACTTTACCCTTATATTGTTCGACGGCAGAGATGTGTTCGAACTTCACACCGGCTTCTCCGGCTTCCAGTTGTCCAGGTTCTCTGCGCGTAAAGATCGCAACTAGCTCGATATCTTCACTTTGGTTGATAGCCTTACGTACACCTTTTCCTAAATTTCCGTAGCCTACAATAGCTGCTTGAATTTTTTGTTTCAGAAGAAGCCCTCCTAATCAGTAGTGAACTAAAGCATCATTTCTAGCTTACCTAGTATAGTGTACACTTTTAGCTCTTTTTATATAGTATATAAAAGGTACATGTAATGTAAACTGAATCTGCATAATCTTTCATAATTCCTATGGCTTAAAAATAGCATATCTCTCTATTGTCTATCATATATTTACTTATAGATTAGATGAGGTGAGGTGTAACTGTTGAATAACGGAAGAATGACATTCCGATTTGACGTGAACAAGGACGAGCCTAAACCAAAGCCTAAAGTGGTGGAGCGCTGGTCAAATGGCGGATTGGGCACAGCTGAAGAGTACGCTGAGGGACTGCGTCAAGAGGTAGGTCCAGCACAGCAAACATGGCTTTATGAGCCTGATTTTCGTTCCACGCATGAGGCACCACCGGAAGATTCCTATGACTATTACTCGGGTACTGTAGATCCACGTCAGGAAGAATGGGACGAACAGGATAAGGATTTTAGATATACACAGCAATCGTATCTTCTGTCAGATATGGTTTCGGATAGCAGAGATAAATTAGAGAATGTATCCTCTGGCAGTTACGGAGGCTCTTATCATACTCGACGTCCTTCGTATTGGTGGAAATTAGCTCTTTCTGTTACGGGAGCCATCGGCACAGGGGTACTGCTTGGTTATGCTGCACTTTCTTTCTTTTACGGAGGGAATATGGACAGTAGCTCTGGAAATGGGACAGCAGACATGGCGGCTACTTCAGTGCAGTCCAGTGGAGCTAAAGATCCGGCAGGTGTAGGTACATCAGGATTACCAGTGACGGGTACTGAAAATGCAGGGAAGAACACCATCCCAGTTCAAGTAGCTGCGCAAAGCTATTATCTGCTGCAGTACGGAGTATTCAGTACACCTGCAGGCGCTGAAGAGGCTCGCCAGGAGTTGTTAACCGCAGGATTGGCTGCGGGTATGGACCCTGCTGACGGCAATCGTGTGTATGCTGGAATGTCATCCGACCGTGAACAGGCCAAGCTACTAAGCAGCGGACTAAAGAATCAGGGTATTGAACTGTATGTGAGAGAGGTGGCGCTTCCCGAGGCAGAACAGCTTGCCTATACCGGTAATGCAGAGGAAGTGAAGAACTATTTCTCCGTGAGTGGGCAGCTGCTCAGTGAACTAAGTAGTCAATCTGCTTCTTTACTAAGCGCTGGTCAAACTAGTACGACAGCAAATACCCCCGCTATGAGTGATCTCCACCTGCAATGGAGTGAAGCAGTAAAAGTGCTGGAACAAGGCGTATCTCCTGAAGCCAAAAGCATTTGCGCAGCGTTAGAGAAATCAATGAGCCAAGGGATATCAGCCTGGAGTGAATATAACAAGAACAAGGCTCAGGGCCTACTTTGGGAAGTGCAAGAATCGATGCTGAGCTTTTTGACTAGCCAGAAACAGCTACTAACTGCAATGAATTAACTGATAAATTGTTGACTTTAAAGACAGCAAGCCTCCAGATGTGGGGGCTTGCTGTTTTGGCGCGAAAGAGGAAATTATCCCTATATATCTTAAACTATAATTGATACGGAGGATGGTATCGCTCCGCAACTTTTAGTGCAAATGGTGGTAAACATTACCGTAAGGGATTTTACGTTTGTATTGATCACAATTTCACCGTATAATAATTAGGGTGTCAAAAAATGGCGAGGGAAGACTGAGATGAAGAAGAAAAATGTAGGAACACTGCTGTTATTTCTAATTCTAGGCTGGCTGGCTGGAGCCTGGATCGCCAAGCTACTGCAGCCGGTAAAGGCTCTTTCTTTTCTAACAACATCGACTGTGCTTAAGTGGTCTCCGCGAGCCGATTTGGACATTATAACCTATGACATCACTATTCATTTGAAATTGTGCATGCTAAGTCTCGTCGGTATTATTACAGCTGTATGGCTGTACCGAAGACTGTAACTCTCGTTACTGATCAAGAAGGGACGTTTACAACGTGGACAACTCACAACACATTATTTTAGCCTCAGGTTCACCGCGTCGACGAGAGCTTTTGTCTTTACTGGGCTTGCCTTTTGAGGTCATTACCAGCGAAGCTGACGAAAGCACACCACCGGACTTTACGCCGGAGCAAATCGTGCGGAGTTTGGCTCTGCGAAAAGCAGAGGCTGTAGTGGCTGCAGCAGGAGAGCGTAACGCAGTAATTATTGGTAGTGATACGATTGTTGTACTAGATAACACTGTGCTAGGCAAACCGGTGGACGAGCTGGACAGTAAATCGATGCTTACCAGACTTCAGGGCCGGAATCATAAGGTATACACGGGTGTAGCCTGTATTGGACTTCCGCATGGAAAGACTATAGTGGAGCACCGTGTTACTTCCGTAACGATGAGAGCAATGACGGAGAATGAAATTATTGCTTATATAGCTACGGGAGAGCCCGCTGATAAGGCTGGCTCTTATGCGATACAAGGGCTTGGCTCCATCTTGGTGGAACGAATTGAAGGCTGTTATTTCAATGTTGTCGGATTGCCGCTGTCGCTTCTTGGCGAAATGCTGTCCGAGTTCGGTATAACTGTATTGAACCGGTAGGAAGCTTGGGAAAGAGGGATAGGGATGGAGTCGCAATCAGTAATGCTGCGGGACCTCCCCCATGAAGAACGACCAAGAGAGCGCATGATGCATTATGGGGCGGAATCATTAAGTCAAGCGGAGTTGTTAGCCATTCTGCTGCGTACGGGAACACGCCGTGAATCGGCTATTCATATTGCACAGCAGATGCTGGGGAAAATCGGTGGCCTGCGTGGGCTAGTTGACCTTAGCATCGAAGAACTGACCGAAATCAAAGGTATCGGCCCTGCCAAGGCCGTGCAACTAAAAGCAGGCATCGAACTTGGAAGGCGCCTTGCGAACTCCAGGTTTAACATGCCGGTCATTATCCGTTGTCCTGAGGACGCTGCGGAGATACTGACTGAGCAATTGCGTTATCTGCAGAAGGAGCATTTTGTCTGCTTGTTTCTGAATACGAAGAATCATGTGATAGGACAAGAAACGTTGTCTATGGGCAGTCTTAATGCTTCGATTGTTCATCCTCGTGAGGTATTCCGAGCAGCTATAAAATGTAGTAGTGCCTCTATCATATGCGCACATAATCATCCTAGTGGTGATCCAACGCCTAGTCCGGAGGATATCTCCTTGACCTCAAGACTGCTTCAGGCAGGCGAGATTGTCGGGATTGACGTGTTAGATCATCTAATTATCGGTGATAGCAGCTTTGTAAGCTTGAAAGAAAAAGGACACATGTAATATAAATGTGAAGATTTACTTAGGAAAAGGAGAATTAGCATGTTGGGTAGTTTTACGAAAGATTTAGGAATTGACTTGGGGACAGCGAATACGCTTGTCTATGTACGCGGTAAGGGGATCGTTGTAAGAGAGCCTTCCGTTGTAGCCATTAACACTGACACTAAGACGATTGAAGCCGTGGGTGAATCCGCTAAAAAGATGATCGGTCGTACACCGGGAAACATTCGTGCGATCCGTCCGATGAAGGATGGCGTTATCGCTGATTTTGACACAACGGCTACGATGATAAAATATTTTATTCGTCAAGCACAGAAACAACGTTCTATGTTCCAACGTCACCCTAATGTAATGGTCTGCGTACCATCCGGCATTACTGCTGTAGAGCAACGTGCTGTAGAAGATGCTACTAGACAAGCTGGTGCTCGCGAAGCTTACATTATCGAGGAACCTTTTGCTGCAGCGATTGGTGCAGATCTACCGGTATGGGAGCCAACAGGAAGTATGGTTGTTGATATCGGCGGAGGTACTACTGAAGTTGCTGTAATTTCACTCGGCGGTATTGTTACTAGTCGTTCCGTACGTGTTGCGGGTGATGAAGCGGATGAGTCCATCATTCAGTACATCAAACGTCAGTACAATCTGATGATTGGTGAACGTACTTCGGAACAGCTTAAAATGGATGTAGGTTCTGCCTTGCCACTTGAGAAAGCTGAGACTATGGAAATTCGCGGACGCGATCTCGTTACAGGCCTGCCAAAGACGCTTACAATTACTTCTGATGAGATCTGTGAAGCATTGTCCGATACAGTGAGTTCTATTATTGAAGCTGTTAAAGTAACTTTGGAAAAATGTCCACCGGAGCTCGCAGCAGATATTATGGATCGCGGGATTGTCTTGACAGGTGGAGGCGCCTTGCTTCGTAACTTGGATAAACTGCTTGCGCGTGAAACTGGAATGCCAGTTATTGTCGCTGAGAACCCTCTGGATTGTGTAGCGATTGGAACAGGAAAGGCGCTTGATAATATCCATTTGTTCAAGAGTCGCAGCAGTTCCAGTCTTCGCTCTAAGAGATAAGCCTATGTATTGCCACTTGTGTACGTCAACCCCTGTTATGGGAGAAATACTGTTGTTAGAGGGTGTTGAAACTGTTTAAACTCTTAAGCAATAAACGTCTGTTTATTCTGTTGATTACACTGGTGCTGTTCATTGTGGTGATGGGCTTCAGCTTGGCATCAAGGAGTTCCTTGTCCTGGCCGGAGAACTTTCTTAGAGATACTACTGGTTTCGTGCAAAAAATGTTCTACAAGCCCGCTGGATATGTAGCGGGCTTGTTTGAAGATATCGGAAATCTGAAAGATCTTTCTAAGGAAAATGAGCAGCTGAAGATTCTAGCCGCCCAATATGCACGTGATAAAGCCCAGTATAACTTCATTCAGGCAATCAATGAAGATCTGCATAAGCAGTTGAGGTTCACAAAGGAACAAGAGAAATTGTATAAGTATGAGTGGCACATCGCTCAGGTAGTTAGCCAAACTACGGAGCCTGGTAACAGTACTATTGTGATTGATTTAGGCTCCAAAGATGGAGTTAAACCTAATATGTCTGTCATTTCCGTAGATGGTCTGGTGGGTGTTATCAGTCAGGTTAGTAATTTCACTTCTACTGTGAAATTGATTACAATGATGGATACTAATGATCCAAACTCCCAACCTCCGATAGCAGCAACAGCCGTGGGTAAAGAGGGCAAGAGCTTTGGTATGATCGAGAGCTACAATCAGAAAACGAATAAATTACTGATGACTAAGATCCCACCAGGAGACCCTATTGTAAAAGATGATGTTGTTGTTTCCTCCGGTATCGGTGGGTTATATCCACGTGGTTTGACTATCGGTACTGTTGACAGTGTTGAAGTAGGAGAATATGGGCTGACATCTACAGCTGTTGTTACACCTTCTGCAGAGTTTATGGATTGGAAGCATCTATTTGTTGTGTTTACGGAGGAGCGTGCTGAATAGTGAATATGCGCAGATCTGTTCTTGTTCTGTTACTGTTCCTCTTGTTCATTCTGGAGGGAACCATTCTGCCTTGGCTGATTCCAGATGTATGGCAGATGCGAATTATTCCGAATCTAGTGTTCGTTGTGCTATTGTTCGTGGCTGTATATCATCATCGTCATACAGCGCTTATACTGGGCCTAACTTTCGGACTATTACATGATGTCGTTTTTTATGGCAGAATTCTAGGAGCACATTCTTTTGCGATGGGTCTGTCGGCTTATTTAATCGGCCTTCTGTTTCAGATTCCGCGTGCTCCACTGCCTCTTATGATGACTGTGATTCTGCTCGGAAGCTTGCTAGAGGATAGTGTGTTATTTGGTATTTATAGTGTATTCAATCTCAATCAGGAGCCTTATAGCTGGGCTATTTTGAATCATATGCTACCAACGATGCTCTTTCATTTTGCTATTGCTTTGATCCTCTACATACCGTTACGACGCCAGCTTGAGCTGATCAAGAAAGAGAAGAGTACGGAAGAAGCGGCATAAAGAAGCTTCTATTTTCTTTCTTAATAAAGCAGGAATTTAAGGGGCCCGGCACGAATGAATGAGGATAGGGGGCCAGGCATATGACAGTAAAATCCAAGCATGTAAGGATTAAGGGCATCAAGGATGGCCTGATATTCCTGCTAGACGACAAGTGTCCCTTCGAAGATCTTCTGAGCGAGCTTCGCTATAAGCTGGAGCACAGCCATCAAAATATTTTGACTGGACCGATTGTCCATGTAGATATTAAGCTGGGCAATCGTCCCGTAACTGAGGAAGATAAGGAAGCTGTGCTGGAGATTCTGAAGGGACAGGGAAATCTACTGATTCGTTCCATAGAGGCGCTTCCAGTGCCCGGCAGTGAGGATAATGACGCGTTGTTTCTTATGAGCGGGATTCTTCGTTCCGGTCAGGTGCTGCACCATGATGGAAATCTTTTATATCTGGGGGATGTGAACCCAGGAGGAACTATTACCTGTTCAGGCGATATCTATATTCTAGGATCACTTAGAGGTATGGCGCATGCTGGAGTAGATGGAAATGAAGAGGCGATTATCGCTGCTTCATTAATGTCTCCGACACAACTGCGAATTGCTGATATTATCAGTCGTCCTCCCGATGAGTGGGAAACCCGAGAAAGCAGTATGGAGTTTGCATATTTAACGAACGGAGCTATGCAAATCGATAAAATTCATAATTTAGTCAAAGTACGTCAGGATTTAAATGTGTTTAAAGGGGTGTAGCCTCCATGGGAGAAGCGATAGTCGTAACCTCGGGCAAAGGCGGAGTTGGCAAAACAACCACAACAGCCAATATTGGAACCGCACTTGCACTGCAGGGTAAAAAAGTATGTCTCGTCGATACCGACATTGGACTGCGTAATCTGGATGTAGTAATGGGGCTTGAGAATCGTATTATTTATGATCTTGTGGATGTAGCGGAGGGTCGTTGTCGCCTAAATCAAGCACTGGTTAAAGACAAACGCTTTGATGAGTTGTATATGTTGCCCGCAGCTCAAACGAAGGATAAAACGTCCGTCACTCCTGAACAAGTAAAAGATATTATTCTCGAACTGAAGAAGGAATATGAATATATTTTGATTGATTGTCCAGCAGGGATTGAACATGGCTTCCGCAATGCGATTGCCGGTGCGGATAAAGCGATCGTGGTTACCACACCAGAGCATGCTGCTGTGCGGGATGCGGATCGTATTATCGGACTGCTTGAGCAGTCACATGTGGAATCGCCAAAGCTGGTGGTAAATCGTATTCGCCCAGGTCTTGTGAAGTCTGGGGATATGCTTGATATTGAGGATATTTTACAGGTGTTGAATATTGATCTTATCGGAATTGTTCCGGATGATGAACTGGTCATTAAGGCCGCAAATAGTGGAGAGCCTACAGTTATGAATCCCGATTCGTCAGCAGCTATTGCCTACCGCAATATTGCTCGTAGAATTTTAGGTGATGCTGTGCCGCTAATGCAACTTGATCGGAAACCGGGAGCATTTAAGAAGTTCAAGAAATTTTTCGGTATGGCTTAATTCTGCACCAAGCAATCTTACTATAGAAGCATTAACGGTCCCACCACTAGAGAAATCTATGGGTGGGATTTATTTATTTAGTGGTATTTAAGTGCTCCACCTTGGGTGGGCTTGTTCTAAAGAGACTTCCGTGCTTCATAAAATGGAAGTAAAACAAGCCCGTCCGGAGGGATAAACATGGATCTCAAATCAGATATCAAGAATCGCCGCAAGGAGCGTATTCGTAGTTTGCTGGAGGAAATCCCGAATATAGAAACAGCAGAGGTGCCTCCGTTATTCGTTATGCCCGAAAAGAGTACGAGCTTCAAGGAGTGGGGTACGGGGTTTAAGAAAAATGAGGAGCAATCATCTATAGAGCCTGATCCGGAAGTGATGTGGAAAGAGAGACGGGGTGGCTGGGAGGAACCAGGAGGAGGAGGTTCTAAATTTTCTTCCGGTTTTATTCGACGGGTTATAGCCAGTGTGCTTGTGTTTGGAGCGGTGTGGGGAGTTTTTGCAGTTCACCAGCCATGGTCCTATAAAGTCCAAGCCTTTATTAGTGATGCCTTGAGTAATGACATGGATTTCACAGCAGTGCGGGTCTGGTATGAGGAGAATTTTAATGGTGCACCGGCGTTCATACCGATTTTTGGTGACAAAGACGAACCTGCTCAAAAGGCAGCAGCTCAACATGAGCTTAGTGCTCCGGTAGCTGGAAGCATTGTGGAGCCCTTTGCTTCCACGCTAAAAGGTGTAGAAATTATGCCTCAAATCGATTCAACCTCAAATGTGACGGTGAAGAGTATAGACATGGGACGTGTTCTTTCCATTTCCAAAGAATTGGACGGTGGCATTCGAATTGCAGTTCAACATTCTGGAGGAATCACAGCAGAATACGGACATTTAAATGGCACTAAGCTGGAGATTGATGACTGGATTCAGAGTGGAGATGAACTCGGGTGGATGCTGGAGAAAGAGGGCTCCTCAGCTCCAACGCTATTTTTTGCAGTGATGAAAGACAAGACTTATATTGATCCTACAGAAGTGGTATCGTTTGATTAGGATCTTAGGGATTGATCTGTCACTACATCCATTGTTCGTAATCATTATGTTGTTCTCTGTACTCACAGGACAATTTCTGGAGTTGCTAACTTTATTTACGATTGTCCTCATTCATGAAATGGGACATGTGGTGGCTGCCCTTTTAGTTGGTGTTACAGTCAAATCGGTTCAGCTTCTTCCGTTTGGCGGAGTTGCGGTTATTGAGGATCATGGGCGGCTCACCGCTAGTCGTGAGATTGGTATTGCACTTGCCGGTCCACTGCAAAATGGCATCATGATTGTTATGGCTCTTGGGCTTCAGCAAGCAGGTTATGGTAATCAGGAATTTTTAGTCTATTTTATAAATGCTAATGCCATCATTGCGCTCTTTAATCTTTTGCCTGTTCTGCCACTTGACGGAGGCAAAGTACTTCAGGCTACAGTCAGTTTATTTCTTCCTTATTACTATACTTTGCTATGGAGCGGACGAGTGAGTGTTGCTGCAAGCATTTTTGTGATTGTTTATGCGCTATTGCCTCTTGGAGCAGGTGGAGGCTTGAGGCTGAACATGGTTATGATCGGTGCTTTTTTATTGTATTCAAATCTCACGGATCATCGGAATTTACCGTACCGATTTGTTGCGTTTTTGATGAATAGGGAGGCGGTTTATGAGTATCATTTGCGGACAGGAAGTGTGGCTCGTCCAATTGTTGCCTTATCTGCGAAACCTTTAGATGCTATATTGCGTCTATTTAAACGTAATCAATATCATTTTATCTATGTATTAAACGGCGAAGGAAATGTTGTTGCTGTTGTGCCGGAACAGCGCTTAATATCTACCTACTTCGGAATGTAGTGTATTTATGCAGAGCGTGAGAAGGGATGAATGAATGAACGAAACCAGAGGTGAAGCCATGAAACAGATGATCGTTCACTGCACGCAGCACATTACCCGAATGGCTCTTCTGGAGAACGGAAGGCTTGTGGAGTACGCGGCTGAACGCGATCAGCAGCAAGGGCTGGTCGGAAGTTATTATAAAGGCCGTGTGATTAACGTACTTCCAGGTATGCAGGCTGCTTTTGTTGACATTGGACAGAAGAAGAATGCTTTTTTATATGTTGATGATGTTTTGCACCCTCATTTGGATAGACAGCCGGATGTGAAGCCTTCTATCGAGACGCTTTTGCAGCCGGGTCAGGATATTGTTGTACAAGTAAGAAAAGAGCCTAGTGGCGGCAAAGGTGCGCGTGTAACGACCCATTATACATTGCCCGGTCGCTGGATGGTGTACATGCCTTTTGCCGATTATGTTGGGGTATCCAAAAAAATAAGTCGCGATGCAGAACGTAGCCGGCTCAAAGGAATTGGTGAACGTCTGCGAATGAAAGAAGAGGGGGTTATTATGCGGACCGTCTCTCAGGATGAGCCGCATGAAGCAGTGGAGGGTGATCTTTCATTTTTACGTGCGCAATGGGATAACATTACACGTCGGGCACAAACTGCAGAAGCCCCAGCTCTACTTCATCGTGATCTTAGTATTGTTCAGCGCTTTATAAGAGATGCTTTTAATCCACAGCGTGATCAGTTGATTATAGATTCTCCAGTTGCAGTTAAAGAAGCCAAGGCATTTCTGGATGACATGGCACCTGATGGGTACAAGCCTGTGAGTTTATATAATGGACCGGAGTCCATTTTTACAGCTTATGGGGTTCAGGAACAGTTGCACAAGAGCTTCAGTCGCAAGATCACGCTGGAGGGCGGAGCGACAATGATCTGGGATGAGACGGAGGCGCTCACCGTTATTGACGTGAACACTGCGCAATACATTGGAGGAGCATCCCTTGAAGAGACGGTGACGAATACTAATTTGCTTGCAGCAGAGGAGATTGGTCGTCTGATCCGTTTACGAGATACGGGCGGAATCATTATTGTTGATTTTATTGATATGGAAGAAGAGATACACCGTAAAATGGTTACCGAGCGGCTGGAGAAAGTGATCTGCAAGGATCGAACTAAAACCCATATTCTCGGTTGGACAAGACTTGGACTCCTCGAGATGACCCGGAAGAAGGCAAGACATGACTCAGCCAGCTTCGCACCTATCCTTTGTCAGTGCTGCGGAGGGACTGGGAAAGTTGGAGAATGGATGGAATGAGTTGACGATGGGCGATAAGTATGATAATATCTTCAAGTATGTGTTTGATTGATTCGGTCCTGCACATGCTGTAACCGCTCCGATCGGGTACATAAGTGCAGTTCCCACGGGAATCTGCCACCTAGACTAGGCGAGTCTGAGACATGAGGAGGTGCAAGTAAAATGTATGCAATTATCGAAACTGGCGGTAAACAATACAAAGTCCAAGAGGGCGATGTTTTGTTCATTGAGAAGTTGGAAGCTGAAGACGGCGCAAGTGTAACTTTTGACCGTGTATTGGCTGTTTCTAACGAAGGTGGTCTGACTGCAGGAACTCCGCTCGTAAGCGGCGCGTCTGTAACAGCTAAAGTCGAGAAACATGGTAAAGGCGCTAAGGTTGTAGTTTACAAATACAAACCTAAGAAGAACTACCACAAGAAACAAGGCCATCGTCAACCGTACACGAAAGTAACTATCGAGAAGATTCAAGCGTAAGAAGGTGCGTGAATGATTAACGTACGGATTACACGATCTTCGGATCTAGGAACTATCGTTGGCTTTGAGGTAAAAGGGCACGCGGGTTATGCAAAGCGTGGCGAAGATATCGTATGTGCCGGAGTTTCGGCCGTAACGGTTGGAACCGTCAATTCGATTGAGACTTTGACCGGAATCTCCATGGATACATCCATGAAGAACGGATTCCTAAGTGGAACATTAGGTTCCATTGATGATTTCGATACTTCCGCGAAGGTGCAATTGCTGCTTGAATCCATGGTCGTGATGCTAAATGATATCGCAGAATCATACGGAAAGTATCTTCAAATAGAGCAAGTAAATATTTAAAGAAGGAGGTTGACAACATGTTGAAATTGAATCTTCAATTGTTCGCATCGAAAAAAGGTGTAGGTTCCACAAAAAACGGACGGGATTCCCATTCCAAACGTCTTGGCGTGAAACGTGCTGACGGTCAAGCAGTAACCGGCGGTAACATCTTGGTTCGTCAACGCGGAACAAAAATTCACCCAGGCACTAACGTAGGCATCGGTAAAGATGATACGTTGTTCGCATTGGTGGATGGCGTAGTGAAGTTCGAACGTTGGGGCCGCGATCGCAAAAAAGTGAGCGTATACCCAGTTGATGTCGCTCCGGTAGCAGCGGCACTGGAAGCGTAAGCTTACGGAACCATATTTGCATGTAGAAGCCTCCGGCATGAGTGCCGGAGGCTTTTTTGTAGAATATTCAGAAGCGTTTGTGGATACCTTTGAGCACTTTAGAAATGTAGACCTTCAGAGTTTTAAGAAAACATAAACATCCTTAGACATATGTGAAATCTCACGGTTATCTCTGGTGAACTACAGGGAACTGCTGTGTTATACTAGGAAATGGTAATTGATGAGGGTAATAATCTAAACGAAGTCATGAATTTTGCGAACTGAGGGACGGGGAGAAAGAATGAAATCCTGGAAAAGTGCAATCTGGGCAGTCATGTTATCCGTAATGCTTCCTTTAGGACTCGTGTATTGGCATACCTCCCTTTTGACGTGTCTGTTGCTTGGAATTTGGGTAGCAGCAACGGTTGCTTTCAGTTTGATTTGGAATCAGCGTCATTGGGAACGGGAGCTGCGTATACAAGAGAACACTCTGCAACAGGCGGCGATTCGGACACTGAATCATCATCGTCATGATTGGATGAATGATTTGCAGATTCTTTACGGATATATTCAGCTTGGAAAGCCTGATAAATCCGTGGAGTGTGTGGAAAGAATAAAGGAACGCATAGCGCTTGATAGTCGTATCGCGAAGCTGGGCATTCCTTCATTGGTCTTCTATATCCAATCTTTCCGAACTTACCGGACTAGTCTGGAACTGGAAGTTCAAGTGGAGGAAGGATTGCAACTGGAGGAGAAGCTAAACCGGGAAGCAGGAGATGAGCTGACTTCAGTGATCATGCAGACCGTACGAGCTTATCAATATAACGGACTGGCTCCTCAGGGTGAAACGCGCAAGCTGCGTCTTGGCTTTATTCAGGATGGAGGAGACATTCTTATCTCCTTCGAAGGTGAGGGAGAGCATGGCAATCCCGAGCAGCTCAAAGGGCAAATTTATAATATAGTACAAGGGAAAATCATGAAAGCGGAGCAGTTTAAGCCCAGCAAGGCTTATGTAGAGCTGCGTTTGCCGCTTGAAATGTGAGGAAGGTGAACATTAATGTTCGTAGATAAAGCTAAGATTTATGTTAAGGGCGGAGACGGCGGGGATGGTATCGTTGCGTTTCGTCGGGAAAAGTATGTACCGGATGGTGGCCCAGCAGGTGGTGACGGTGGCCGTGGTGGCGACGTTATCTTCCGAGTAGATGAGGGCTTGCGTACGCTGATGGATTTCCGTTATCAGCGCCATTTTAAAGCGGACAAAGGGATTAAAGGACGTAACAGAAGTCAGCATGGGGCGAACGCTGATCATATGATCGTGCGGATTCCACCTGGAACCATATTAATTGACGATGATACTCATGAGATCATCGCCGATTTGACTCGTCATGGTCAGCAAGTTGTTGTTGCCCGTGGGGGTCGTGGGGGTCGTGGGAATGCTCGTTTTGCAACAGCAGCTAATAAGGCTCCAGAGCTAGCAGAGAACGGCGAAGAGGGTCAAGAGCGGTATATTGTTATGGAACTTAAGGTTATGGCTGATGTGGGACTTGTAGGCTTCCCGAGTGTGGGCAAATCTACGCTACTGTCGGTCGTATCAGCAGCTCAACCAAAGATTGGTGCATACCATTTCACTACAATTACACCGAACTTAGGTGTAGTAGATGTTGGGGATGGACGAAGCTTTGTAATGGCGGATCTGCCAGGATTAATTGAGGGAGCTAGTGAAGGCATAGGGCTTGGCCATGAATTCCTACGCCACGTTGAACGTACACGGATCATTATTCACGTAGTGGATATGTCTGGTTCAGAGGGGCGTGATCCCTTCGAGGATTGGGTTCTCATTAATGACGAGCTGAAGCAATACAATGCGGCTCTAATTGATCGTCCTCAGATCGTGGCCGCGAATAAAATGGATATGCCAGAGTCAGAGGGAAATCTCATCGCCTTTCGAGAACGCGTAGCTGAGCTGCGTCCGGATCTTGAGGTTATGCCAATCTCCTCGCTTACCCGTCAGGGTGTTCAGGAACTGTTATATCGTGCAACGGATATTCTTGATAGTATTCCGGTGGCACCGGTAGTTGAAGAAGTATCAGGAACAACTGAACGTAAGGTTTATAAGCTAGAAGCGGAAGATAATAACTCGTTCACCATTACACGTGATAATGAAACATATGTGGTCAACAGCCCTCGTATCGAGAAAATGTTGAAACGTATGCAGCTTAGCACACATGATGCGATTCTAAAGCTCGCCCGGACATTGCGACATATGGGTGTAGATGCAGAGCTTCGTAAACGTGGAGCTGTAGAGGGGACTATTGTCCGTATTGGTGAGTTCGAATTCGAGTTCGTAGAGAATAGCAGTTACTATTAATATTTAGCTGATTACAAAGCGCGACTTGTGTTCTCCTGTAAAGGAAGACGCAAGCCGCGCTTTTTTTATTTCCATATCGAGTATATTTTTTTCGTGAAAAGAACCCAAATCACGATATATATCGTATACAATTAATATCGAAATACACAATTTCCCATCCGGGAACGCATACGTTATTCATATATCATAGATGATGAAAGAGGGAATAGCAGATGGCAATTATAGAAGTGGTGAAGTACGACGGTCCTCCGGGGATTTTCGCATGGAAATATCCTAACCAAGAGCTAGGGACATGGACTCAGCTAATCGTTAATGAATCTCAGGAAGCGATCCTATTCAAGGGCGGACAAGCGCTTGATTCCTTTACGGCAGGGCGGCACACCCTGAGCACCGCCAATATTCCTATTTTATCTAATATCGTTAATCTTCCTTTCGGTGGGAAGTCGCCGTTCACAGCAGAAGTATGGTATGTGAACAAGACCAATTCGATGAATGTTAAATGGGGAACCAGCGCACCTTTACAACTCCAGGATCCTAAATACAAAATTATGATTTCTGTTCGTTCCTTCGGACAGTTTGGTGTAAAGGTTGATAATCCGCGCAAATTTTTGTTGCAGCTTGTTGGAACGCTTCCTCAGTTTGATCACGATACGCTCGTGAATTATTTCCGCGGCTTGCTTATGTCAAATATAAATGAACTGATCTCATCCTACCTTGTACATAAGCAAATCAGTATACTGGAGATTAATGCCTATGTTGCAGAGATCTCAAAGCATATCCAGGGGCGGCTAGCATCAACTTTTCTGGATAATGGACTTGAGCTGAATAATTTCTATATTGATTCCATTAATATTCCTGATGATGATCCGGCAACGATTCGATTAAAGGAAGCTTTAGCTAAAAAAGCAGAAATGGATATTATCGGCTTCAACTATCAGCAGGAGCGCGGCTTTAACACGATGGAAAAAGCAGCAGGTAATCCTGGTAATCTTGGAGTAGGCATGATGAACACCGGGATGGGGCTTGGACTTGGTATGGGATTCGCTGGACCGGCTATGGATATGGTGAATCGTATGACCCGAGGGATGAGTTTTGATTCAGGGACTACAGTTGTGCGTCAAGAGCGCTCCTGTTCGAAGTGTGGGGTTATGAATTCTGTTGAGGGAAGGTTCTGCAGTGGCTGTGGGCATGCTCTGGAGAGCATTCAGCAAAGCGCATCGTCCGGAAACAAGATCAATTGTTTGGAATGTGGTCATGAATTGAAAGCAGGAGCCAAGTTCTGTCCTGGTTGTGGCAATCCTTATCGTGCTTGTCCAACCTGTGGAGCAGATAATCCTGAGGGTGCATCTTCCTGTGTCTCTTGTGGAAAAGAAATGCCTAAAGCCTGTGGTAAATGTGGAGAAATGGTATCACCAGGGGTGAAATTCTGTCCTCACTGTGGAGATAGCTTGGTTATTAAATGCGGAGGTTGTGGGCATGAGCTGAAGCCTGGACAGAAATTTTGTGCAGAGTGTGGAACAAAAGCAGGCTGAAGGAGGACGTTATGAACAAGGGCAAAAGCTATATTCGTATCATCACCATTATTTATGTGGCTGCTATAATACTAACGGTGTTCTCCTTTATAGGGTTAGGCTTCTCTGAATCACTGTTTCGATTCGTGATTTCGCTAGTTGCTGTTCTGCTGGCGGAGAGTGTGGTGTATGGCTATTGTATTTTTTGGCTCCGTACTGCAGGTAGTGTGCAGCGGACCTCACCCGTTCTTCTCAGCGGTGCATTCATCACGGGGATTTATGCGGTTGGAGTATTCGCATCGGCTATTGTCTTCGATTGGCTACTGGAGTTGTCCCCTCTGTGGTATGCTGCCGTTCAACTGCTGATTCTTTTGATTGGTGGAATCACACTAGCTGTGATCGGGATTTATGGATGGAATGCCGGAACAGAAGAACAGCAAATGCAGAGGTCCTTGCAAGCTTTTCGGCAGCATCAGAGTGAAATAAACGAGATCAGTACGCTGGCAAGCAGCTGGAACAATCCCGAAACTGAACAGCTTGTAAAATTGCTCAATAAGTTACGAGATCAATTCAAGTTCAGTGATCCTGTATCAGATCCATCTTTATATGCTACTGAGGATATCATGCATCAGCAGATCTCCCTGTTGCATGATCATGTGAAGCTTCTGCTCATGACAAATGAGCCACATGAGAACTGGCAAGCTGAAATCAACGAAATGGCCGACAGTATTAAAGCTACACTAGAGCGGCGAAATCGGGAATTAGCGGCACTTAAATAGGAGGAAATAACTACATGAACAGATTGAACATACAAGAGCCGTCACCGACCCCAGCGGGGAGTGCAGCGGTTCCTCTGATTAAATTAGACCGGACTGGGTTTGATTATGTCATTCTTGCAGCGGCTTATCTATTCACACCCATTGGACTCGTTCTTGCATTGTTACGTTTGATGCTAACCCATTATAAAAATCATCGGAGACCCACCAATCTAAATCTGATCATGCATGTATTTATCGGAGGATTTGTTGAACTCTCTATTGCAATGTTTGTGGATACCATGAGTGGAAATACTGGAACTTCCGAATTATTAACGATCCAGATTTTCCTTGCAGTCATATTTTTGATTCCGGCACTTATTCTTGCGAGTGTGACAGCAAAAGCTAAATATACACTTTCTAAGCTTAATACTTCTTATATAGAGCTGATTCAAAATAAAAATATCCGATATGTCGGCAGTATATCTGAACGGATAGGTCAAAGCGAAAGTGATGTACGGAGAGATGTCCAATATCTAAAGAATAAAGGATTTTTGGATATTGATATTGTACTTTCCGAGGGGCGTCAGACGCCAGATCCATCCATGGCAGCACCTAATCTTGTACATCCTGAAAGGACTTCAGGCTTCGGAGCCCAAGCTTCGGGACAACAGATTCATTCTCAACCGCAGTCCTCACCGCTGCTGCCTAAGTCCATCCGTTGTCCGGGCTGCGGAGCACAGAACACGGTTCAGCCTAGTCAGTCTAAGAGCTGTGAATACTGTGGCACGATGATATCGTACAGTTAATGCCAAGGTTCTCCCTGAGCATTGTAGATATAACTTAACTAGGGGAGATAAAAGATGAGTAAATTGGATATACGAAGGCAGCCACCAACAACAGGCAAACCGATATATAAGCACGAATATGAGCGGACGGCGTTTGATTATACGACTATTGTGTTTGCGTATGTATTTGCTCCGGTTGGCTTTATATTGGCTGCCATTCGGTTATTATCTACACATTCCAAGAGACAGCGCAAAGCAAGCAATATTAACCTGTTTTATCATGCGTATATGGGTGCCTTTGTAGAATTGGCGATCTATTTCATTATTAGCAAGCTACTCGGTCAAATCGATTATGTCGCACTCTTGATCAGGCTGGTGATTATCTACGCATTGTTTAGGATTCCCGCCATCAAATTGTCAGTTAGGGCCGTAGGATGGAGAGAGGGATTCACCTATCTTTGCAATGACTATATCGCTTTGGTTCTTGTGGACGGCATAAGGCATATCGGCAGCCTATCCGATATTCGCGGATTCAGTGAAGAGAACGTCCGCGAGGTTTTGGAATATTTAAAAGATCAGGGAGTACTTTCTCCAGATATTGTTTATTATGAAGGACGTGTAGACAATCCATTTGTAAAATTGCCGCCGAAGCTTATTTATTCCAAACGGGCACAAGCACTGGTGCGTGCGCCTGAGAATAACCTTCGCTACCGTAACAAGCGAGACCGGTCAGTGTTTGATCGAATCATCATGGCGATTGCCTATTTGTTTGCTCCACTTGGGTTTGTACTTGCGATGCTTCGTTTTGTAAGCACTCATTATAAGAATGAGCGGAAATCATTTAACTACAAATTGCTCTATCATGTATGTATGGGAGCTTTTATGGAACTTGCCGTCCTCTTCGCCGTGGGGACCTACAAAGGGGATTTTAAGTGGTTCACTTTATTGATCATTCTGGTGGTCCTCTACTTGATCTTTATAATTCCGGCGGACAGCTTTGCAGGGAGGGCTACCTTCGCAACAGAAAACTTTGATTTTCTGTGCAAGAAGTATCTCATGCTGATCATAGTGGATGATGTTAGACATATTGGTAATTTAGCTGATATCACGAAACAAAGTGAAGATGATGTACGTAGAGACCTACGGTATTTGGTGAGATGGGGGTTACTTGCTTCTGATCTTGTCTATTATGAAGGACGTGTTAAGCTCTTAGATAAACAACCGCCCAATCTTGTGCATCCTGACCGGGCACAGCCCTCCGCGGCATCAGAGAACCAGCCATCATCTGGGCGGCAGTCATTACCGGAGAATAGGCCTAAGCCACCTGTCCAACTGCCGAAATCCATCGTTTGTTCGAGTTGCGGTGCTAAGAGTAGAGTGCTTCCTGGGCAGGATAAAATCTGTGACTATTGCGGGACGACGATTCCATACAGTTAGTGTACATACGATTGCCTGCTGCCCCCGGGAATCCGGGGGTTTTGCTGCACCGTACTCCCTGGCCTCAGAGTATACATATAAAGTTATTGCATTTTATAAGTCTTTTCCGATATAATGTCCACTAAGAAAACACAAAAGTCTTTGAGGTGAGGACGTTCGTGAAAGAACGCTATTATTTGGTCCGTGAGGACATATTACCTGATGCCGTACTTAAGACAATGCAGGTCAAACAATTGCTTGAGGCCGGGGATGCGAAGACCGTACATGAGGGTGTAGAACAGGTAGGATTAAGCCGAAGTGCTTTTTATAAATACAAGGATGGCATTCACCTGATCCATCAGCTCGAACGTGAGCGAATTGTTACGATCTCCATGGATTTGGAACATGAATCGGGGATGCTCTCCAAGGTTCTAGGATCTGTGGCGGGGCATGGGGCTAACGTGCTGACGATTCACCAGAGTATTCCGCTACAAGGACGAGCGAATGTGGTGATTTCCGTGGAAATCTCACATTTGAATGAGGAGCTCGGAGAGATGCTTGATAGTCTGAAGAATATTCCGGGAGTGAAGCGCGCCCTAATCGTTGGACAGGGATAGAGAAGTTATATACGTAAAACTTTTAGGAGGATACAGATGAAGCCGGTTAAAGTAGGGTTGCTGGGTCTGGGAACAGTTGGTACAGGTGTAGTTCGTATCGTGGAAGGAAATCAAGAGGATTTGAGCAGTCAAGTAGGCTCTCCAATACTCATTGAGCGCATAGCGGTGAATAATTCCAATAAGCCACGTGATATTGAGGTTGACCCTGCCAAAATAACAACAGATCCATGGGATGTTATTCGTGATCCTGAAATTGATGTAATCGTTGAAGTGATGGGTGGTGTCGATGGAACAAAGGAATATATTCTTGAAGCTTTGGACCGCGGTAAGCATGTCGTAACTGCGAACAAGGATTTGATGGCGCTGCACGGTTCGGAGATTCTGGCTAAGGCGCAAGAGAAGCAATGTGATGTCTTTTATGAGGCTAGCGTTGCGGGTGGCATTCCGATTATTCGGACGCTTATCGAAGGCTTTTCTTCAGATAAGATCATGAAGATTATTGGAATTGTAAATGGAACAACTAATTACATACTAACCAAAATGAGCCAAGAAGGCGCATCCTACAATGATGTGTTAAAAGAAGCGCAGGATCTAGGATATGCAGAGGCCGATCCAACTTCCGATGTTGAAGGTCTGGATGCTGCCCGCAAAATGGCGATTCTCGGAACCTTAGGCTTCCGCACTAACGTGGAGCTACATGATGTAAGTGTGAGCGGGATTTCAGAAGTGAGTAAAGCCGATATTGCTTTTGCGAAGCGTCTCGGATATGAAATCAAGCTGCTGGGTATCGCTGAACGTCAGGATGAGGAATTTAGTATCAGTGTTCAACCGACCTTGATTCGAACAAGTCATCCGCTTGCATCCGTAAATGGTGTCTTCAATGCAGTTTATGTGTATGGTGAAGCGGTAGGAGAAACGATGTTCTATGGTGCGGGCGCGGGTGCAATGCCAACAGCAACTTCGATAGTAGCTGACTTGGTAGCCATTATTAAGAACCTCAAGCTGGGTGTTAATGGATTGAAGCAAAAAGTACCTTATAAGCAGAAGAAGCTTAAGAGTGATGAGGATATCTTTTATAAAAACTTCCTACTTTTACACGTTGATGATAAAGCAGGTGTATTGGCCAAGATTACTCAGGTGTTTGCCGAGTATGATGTGAGTCTTGATTCGGTAGTTCAACAAGCCAATCCAAATAATCCTGATGCGGAGATTATTATTGTTACCCATAACGCCAGCAAAGCAAGTATGAATAAAGTGCTGCGCCACTTTAAGGAACTGAAAGTCATCCACCGGATCAAGAGTCATTATCGTGTGGAAGGTTAGCACTGTAGATGGACTATACTTTCTATATTTAAACAATGAGTAAGGAGATTGCACCTGTTATGAGTACTTATGGAGTAGCAAGGGTTAAAGTACCTGCTAGTACTGCCAATCTTGGTCCGGGCTTCGATACTCTTGGCATGGCATTGCCGCTGTATGCCTGGATTGAGATGGAGGAAGCAGAGGAGACAGTTTTTCATCTATATGGTGACGAGATGAAGGGAGTGGCTCGGGATAAGAGTAATTTACTCTATAAGGTCGCTCAAATGGTATTTGCAGAAGCTGGCGTTACGGTGCCTGAAATATCTATTTCGATGTACTCTGAGATTCCGCTTACGCGTGGACTCGGCAGCAGTGCCTCGGCCATCATTGGGGGCATGGTCGCAGCTAATACGATGATCGGCTCTCCGCTCGATGATGCCAAGCTGTTTGATATGGCTACCCAGCTTGAGAAGCATCCTGACAATGTAGGAGCTTCCTTATTTGGTGGCATCATTACCGCAGTGTGGGACGGTGATCATGCGGATTACGTTCGCCTTGATCCACCTCAAGACCTTGAGGTTCTCGTGGTTATTCCTGAATTCGAGCTGGAAACCACAAAAGCACGGGGAGTGCTTCCAACAGAAATCTCAGTTAGTGATGCTGTGTACAACATCAGCAGAACCTCTTTAATGACAGCCTCGTTTGCATCAGGTCGGCTTGACCTGATCAGTAGAGCGATGCAGGATCGTCTGCATCAGCCCTATCGTGCAGCGCTTATTCCAGGCATGGAGAAGCTGCTCGCGGAAGCACCTAACCATGGTGCTTTAGGAATCGCACTTAGCGGTGCCGGTCCTACCCTACTGTGTTTAGTTGATCGCCATGAGACTCGTAAACGAGAGCTTGAGGCTTTCCTGATGAATACGATGCAAGAACACGGCATCTCTGCTCAGACTTGCTGGCTGATGCCTTGTACTTCAGGTGTTACATCAGAGCTTCTTGAAAGAAACGAGATGCAAAACGTATCATTTTTGGATATGATAAAAGGAGAAGTACGGTTATGAAATCAATAGCGGTATTGCCGCAGGGCTCGGTATCTCACGAAGCGCTGCTGCATTTGTTTAACGGCGAGCCTGTAAAAATTGTGCATCACAAGCTAATTTCCGATGTCTTTCTCTCTACGGCTGGTGGCACCACTGATTACAGCGTTATCCCGATTGAGAATACTATTGAAGGCTCAGTTAGTCTACATATTGATTGGCTCATTAATGAGGTCGATCTGCCTATGCAGGCTGAATGGATCTTTCCATCGATACAGAATCTCATCGGTCACCCGCTGGAATTCAGAGATACGAACGGCAATAAGGATTTCACTAAAATTAAAAAAATCCTTTCGCATCCTGTTGCAATGGCACAATGCATGCAATTTGTTCGGAAGCATGCACCTTGGGCTGAACTGGAGTCGGTCGGAAGCACCTCTGAAGCTGTTGAAATCGTTAAGAACAATCCTGACAAGGGCTGGGCTGCGATTGGTACTGCTCTTGGCGCAGCAACTCATGGGCTGGAGATTGTTGATCGGAAAGTTACAGATCACAACAACAACTACACACGATTTGTCCTTGTCGGTCCGCAGAAGATTGATCTTCCACGGAGCAGCAATGGTGTAAAGACGAGTGTCCTAGTTACGCTGCCGGAGGATTTTCCCGGTGCTTTGCATCAGGTCCTCGCTGCCTTTTCTTGGCGGAAGCTGAATTTATCGCGTATTGAATCACGACCAACGAAAAAGAAGTTGGGTACTTATTATTTTTATATTGATGTGCTGGAACCGATAGAATCAGTCCTGCTACCAGGAGCGATTGAAGAGATTAGTGCTTTAGGCTGTCAGGTTCGGATTCTGGGCTCGTATCCCACATACACCTATGAGGAAGAGAAAGCGGAGGTGCAGTAAATTCATGGCTGAACAATGGATCTATCTGGATGGACAACACGTAACTAAGGAAAATGCAAAGGTATCCGTTTTTGATCACGGTTTTTTGTATGGAGACGGCATATTTGAAGGTATTCGTATTTACAATGGTAATATTTTTAAATGTAAAGAGCATTTGGACAGACTATATGATTCGGCGAAGTCGATCATGCTGGACATTCCGCTCACTTATGACGAGATGCTGGAAGCTATGGCTGAAACGATTCGCCTTAACGACATGCGTAACGGTTATATTCGACTGATCGTATCCCGTGGTCCTGGTAACTTGGGTCTTGATCCACGCCGTTGCCCTAAAGCCAGCGTAATCATTATCGTTGAACAATTAGCTATTTACCCAGAGCAAGCGTACATTAATGGGCTTCGTGCTGTTTCTGTATCCCAACGTCGTAATATTCCGGATGCACTGAATCCGAAGATTAAATCGCTTAACTATCTCAACAATATCCTAGTGAAAATCCAGTCCAATCTGGCAGAAGCCGATGAAGCAATCATGATGAATGCTCAAGGATATGTTACTGAAGGATCTGGAGATAATATTTTCATCATCAAAAATGGTGTGGTCTTTACTCCTCCGTGCTATTTGGGAGCGCTTGAAGGAATCACACGTCTGGCGATCATCGAGTTATGTGAGAAATTGGGTATTAAGCTAAAAGAAGAACCATTCACTATGCATGATGTTTACATAGCGGACGAGGTATTCTTCACAGGTACTGCTGCTGAAGTTATTGCTGCGCGTGAAATTGACGGCCGAATCATTGGTGAAGGACAAGCGGGTCCAATCACTTTGAAATTGCTTGAAGAGTTCCGCAATGTTGTTGACAAAGATGGCTACAAGGTTTGGGAATAACAGTTAATCGTACAATTTTCTCTTTACATGCTAGTCGTGTAATGAGTATTGAATAGGCATTAGATATCCTTTCATGCATATGAAGAAGATGGCCGGAGGTCTCTGGTAAATCTTTTCATGTCTCATGAAAGGATTTTTTTTATTTCAGGGATGTCATTCGCCCATGGGCTGCATAAGATGTAGTAACGAAGGAGGCGGCTGTACCGCATATAACTCTGTAAGAGAGCAATGTTCCATCCAAAGGGTGTTTGCTTTCAAAGCCAGTTTTGCTGTGTAGCTGTAAGAAAGCAATACTCCACAAAACTTTTAGGAGGTTAATGCTACGTGAAAATACACATTGTCAAACAAGGCGATAGTCTGTATGCATTATCGCAAAAGTACGGAGTGCCGTTACAAAAAATTATTGAAGCTAATCCACAGATCAGTAATCCGAATGTGCTGGCACTTGGTGAAAAAGTAAAAATACCTACGGCTCCTGTATCCGTACCGGATAACAGTGAAGTTTACTACAAGCATACAGTCAAACAAGGAGATACCTTATGGAAATTATCTAAGGCGTGGGGAATCCCTTTAAAAGATATGGTTGAAGCAAACCCCCAGCTAAAGAATCCGAATGTATTGATGTTAGGGGAAGTAGTCAACATTCCTAAAAAGACATCAAACGCTTCACCCGTACAGCCAGGCTACATGCCTTCTAATGCTTCTGAGAAAACACAAGTTGGCGGGAAGGAATATACGGGTCCAAAAGAACAGCCAGTAGCTGAGGTAGTTCCTGCACCAAAACCGGAAACTAAACCAGAGGTCAAACCAGAAACTAAACCGGAAGCAAAAGCAGAAAATAAACCAGAAGCTAAAGCGGAAACTAAACCTGCACCTAAATCATCGCCAAATATCTCGCCTTTGTACAATTCTGCACCGCACCCATCGATGAACATAGCCCCTATTAATACTCAAAATGCTGCACCTAATGCTGCGCCGAATATGCAGATGGAAGTTGCTCCTGTGCAAGAAATTGAAATGCAGAGCTTATTTGTTCAGATTACAGTTCCAAATCAAGAGCCTGTAGCTCATCATGAGGCAGCAAAAGCTGAGATGAAGCCAGTGGCTTGCAAAGAGGAAAAGGCAGATGCTTGTGACAACATGGGATATCCAGGACTAGGAGGAAATCCTTATCTCTATGATTCTTATCAAAATAGCCCTAATATGAACATGAATTGGGCACCAAGTTATGTTCAACCGGCGTCATATGGACCTGAATGCATGTCTCCATACTACTTTTCAGAAAATATGTATTCACCTAACATGAGTCCAGAACAATGGAATCCGAATGCTGCACCTAATGTGAGTCCAGAACAATGGAATCCGAATGCTGCGCCTAATGTGAGCCCAGAACAATGGAATCCGAATGCTTGGCCTAACATGAGTCCAGAACAATGGAATCCGAATGCTTGGCCTAATATGAGTCCGGAACAATGGAATCCGAATGCTGCGCCTAACGTGAGTCCAGAACAATGGAATCCAAATGCTGCATCTAACAATATGGAGGCTAATGTTTCAGGGATGAACCCGATGTATGGGATGTCATCGAACCTTCCTTGGCCAACTACTTGTGGGTGTGGGGGAATGCATGTTCAACCCTATTCATATGAAATGCCCGTATATAATACCTATCCTGTATATGGAAACCCAAATGCATTCTCTGCTTATGGAGCGGGAACACCTAATCAGGGAATAGTTCCAGCATCTCCTCTTGGAGCTTTTGGCGGGCCGATAATGTCGAGTATTCCGTCTAATCCGCAGTATCCAGGTATTGGTAATTATTCGCAGCATAATCGGGTTCCAGAAATCCAAGATCCTGAAACGTTTGTACAGGACACTCCCGAAGTTGTTAGAACAGTGAGTGAGGAATCTACTTCTGGCGCTTCTCTCAAGAGCAAGGGAACTGCAACGAAGGAAACGGCATCAAAAGCAAAGACCTCGAGTCAAAACAGCAGTAAGAAAAACAATACAGGTGTGAAGTCTCAACGTTCAAATGCTGGTGGTCGTACAGAGAGCTCAAAGAAACGCAGAAATCCGTGGATTTCTAATTAATACAGTTCTAAACTAACATCCAATCTCTATTTAACGTGTAGGTTCTGATTATTAGAATCTGCACGTTTTTTATGAGAAGATGGGAACGAGAAGTAGGACTGAGGCGAAAGTACTTATTTATGTTTTTTGAATTTAGGGGTTGTTTTTAGAGTGGGTTATATGTTACATTATAAATCCAGTCGCAAAGAGGAGATATAAACTTTCGGTTGGTGAATGTTAGTCCGGATGAAATTACAAAAGACTTTGAAAAAAAAGTGTTGCAATTCATCGGAAAACATGATATATTATAAAAGTTGCTGCTGAGACATTAAACGGCGCCAACGAGAACTTGATCTTTGAAAACTGAACAACGAGTGAGTGGGAAATCACGAAAGTGAAATCCAAAATTAGAGAATTAATTTTCTCGTCAGATGTTTCAAAATGAGCATATCGCTCTTTTCAATACTAATTGGAGAGTTTGATCCTGGCTCAGGACGAACGCTGGCGGCGTGCCTAATACATGCAAGTCGAGCGGAGTTAGTTTGAAAGCTTGCTTTCAAACTAACTTAGCGGCGGACGGGTGAGTAACACGTAGGCAACCTGCCCCTTAGACTGGGATAACTACCGGAAACGGTAGCTAATACCGGATAATTTCTTTTTTCTCCTGAAGGAAGAATGAAAGACGGAGCAATCTGTCACTGAGGGATGGGCCTGCGGCGCATTAGCTAGTTGGTGGGGTAACGGCCCACCAAGGCGACGATGCGTAGCCGACCTGAGAGGGTGAACGGCCACACTGGGACTGAGACACGGCCCAGACTCCTACGGGAGGCAGCAGTAGGGAATCTTCCGCAATGGACGAAAGTCTGACGGAGCAACGCCGCGTGAGTGATGAAGGTTTTCGGATCGTAAAGCTCTGTTGCCAGGGAAGAACGTCCGGTAGAGTAACTGCTACCGGAGTGACGGTACCTGAGAAGAAAGCCCCGGCTAACTACGTGCCAGCAGCCGCGGTAATACGTAGGGGGCAAGCGTTGTCCGGAATTATTGGGCGTAAAGCGCGCGCAGGCGGTCATTTAAGTCTGGTGTTTAAACCTTGGGCTCAACCTGAGGTCGCACTGGAAACTGGGTGACTTGAGTACAGAAGAGGAAAGTGGAATTCCACGTGTAGCGGTGAAATGCGTAGATATGTGGAGGAACACCAGTGGCGAAGGCGACTTTCTGGGCTGTAACTGACGCTGAGGCGCGAAAGCGTGGGGAGCAAACAGGATTAGATACCCTGGTAGTCCACGCCGTAAACGATGAGTGCTAGGTGTTAGGGGTTTCGATACCCTTGGTGCCGAAGTTAACACAGTAAGCACTCCGCCTGGGGAGTACGGTCGCAAGACTGAAACTCAAAGGAATTGACGGGGACCCGCACAAGCAGTGGAGTATGTGGTTTAATTCGAAGCAACGCGAAGAACCTTACCAGGTCTTGACATCCCTCTGAATCCACTAGAGATAGTGGCGGCCTTCGGGACAGAGGAGACAGGTGGTGCATGGTTGTCGTCAGCTCGTGTCGTGAGATGTTGGGTTAAGTCCCGCAACGAGCGCAACCCTTAACTTTAGTTGCCAGCAAGTAATGTTGGGCACTCTAGAGTGACTGCCGGTGACAAACCGGAGGAAGGTGGGGATGACGTCAAATCATCATGCCCCTTATGACCTGGGCTACACACGTACTACAATGGCCGGTACAACGGGAAGCGAAACCGCGAGGTGAAGCCAATCCCATCAAAGCCGGTCTCAGTTCGGATTGCAGGCTGCAACTCGCCTGCATGAAGTCGGAATTGCTAGTAATCGCGGATCAGCATGCCGCGGTGAATACGTTCCCGGGTCTTGTACACACCGCCCGTCACACCACGAGAGTTTACAACACCCGAAGTCGGTGGGGTAACCCGCAAGGGAGCCAGCCGCCGAAGGTGGGGTAGATGATTGGGGTGAAGTCGTAACAAGGTAGCCGTATCGGAAGGTGCGGCTGGATCACCTCCTTTCTATGGAGAATCGTCTTCTGCAATGAAGACATTCAAATCGGAAGTTAAACTTCCAAATCTCAGGTTTAGGCCTGTTACTCACTCGTTGCTCAGTTTTGAGAGTTTAAGCTCTCAAGTAAGACTTGATCCTTGAAAACTGGATACCGAAACGAATTTGCGTTTTAGAACATCTTTTAGCTAAAACTTGTGTAAACAAGTACGTTAGTTATTAGCTGGAAGCGAAGATTTTCAATTGTGCGAACAAGCGAAACATCGGAGCGAAGGTTAAGCTAATAAGAGCACACGGAGGATGCCTAGGCGCCAGGAGCCGACGAAGGACGTGGCGAACAACGAAACTGCCTCGGGGAGCTGTAAGCAAGCTTTGATCCGGGGGTGTCCGAATGGGGAAACCCAGCTGTGGTAATTCGCAGTTACTCATCTCTGAACACATAGGAGATGTAGAGGCAGACCAGGGGAACTGAAACATCTAAGTACCCTGAGGAAGAGAAAACAATAGTGATTCCGTCAGTAGCGGCGAGCGAACGCGGAACAGCCTAAACCTAAGAGCTTGCTCTTAGGGGTTGTGGGACGTCTCACATGGAGTTACAAAGGAATATGGTAGGTGAAGAGGTCTGGAAAGGCCCGCGATAGAGGTAAAAGCCCTGTAACCTAAACTGTGTTCTCTCCGAGACGGATCCCGAGTAGTGCGGGGCACGTGAAACCCCGTATGAATCCAGCAGGACCATCTGCTAAGGCTAAATACTACCTGGCGACCGATAGTGAAACAGTACCGTGAGGGAAAGGTGAAAAGCACCCCGGAAGGGGAGTGAAATAGAACCTGAAACCGTGTGCTTACAAAAAGTCAGAGCCCTATTAATGGGTGATGGCGTGCCTTTTGTAGAATGAACCGGCGAGTTACGTTTAACATGCAAGGTTAAGTCGAGAAGACGGAGCCGCAGCGAAAGCGAGTCTGAATAGGGCGATTGAGTATGTGGACGTAGACCCGAAACCGTGTGATCTACCCCTGTCCAGGGTGAAGGTGCGGTAACACGCACTGGAGGCCCGAACCCACGCATGTTGAAAAATGCGGGGATGAGGTGGGGGTAGCGGAGAAATTCCAATCGAACTCGGAGATAGCTGGTTCTCCCCGAAATAGCTTTAGGGCTAGCCTCGGTATAAGAGTAGTGGAGGTAGAGCACTGATTGGGTGCGGGGTCCGCAAGGATTACCAAGCTCAGTCAAACTCCGAATGCCATATACTTATTGCCGGGAGTCAGACAGTGAGTGCTAAGATCCATTGTCAAAAGGGAAACAGCCCAGACCATCAGCTAAGGTCCCCAAGTGTGTGTTAAGTGGGAAAGGATGTGGAGTTGCACAGACAACCAGGATGTTGGCTTAGAAGCAGCCACCATTGAAAGAGTGCGTAATAGCTCACTGGTCGAGTGACTCTGCGCCGAAAATGTAACGGGGCTAAACACACCACCGAAGCTATGGCTAGATACGTATGTATCTGGGGTAGGGGAGCGTTGTATGTGGGTTGAAGGTGTACCGTAAGGAGCGCTGGACAGCATACAAGTGAGAATGCCGGTATGAGTAACGAAAAGATCAGTGAGAATCTGATCCGCCGAAAGCCCAAGGTTTCCTGAGGAAGGCTCGTCCGCTCAGGGTAAGTCGGGACCTAAGGCGAGGCCGAAAGGCGTAGTCGAAGGACAACAGTTTGAAATTACTGTACCACCGTAATCCGCTATGAGCGATGGGGTGACGCAGGAGGGTAGTGACGCGGACTGATGGATATGTCCGTCTAAGCAGTGAGGCTGATGTGTAGGCAAATCCGCACATCGTTAAGGCTGGGCTGTGATGGGGAGCGAAAATTACAGTAGCGAAGGTCATGATCTCACACTGCCAAGAAAAGCCTCTAGCCAGGAGAAGGTGCCCGTACCGCAAACCGACACAGGTAGGCGAGAAGAGAATTCTAAGGCGCGCGGAAGAACTCTCGTTAAGGAACTCGGCAAAATGACCCCGTAACTTCGGGAGAAGGGGTGCCCCGGTAGTGTGAATAGCACGAGGGGGCCGCAGTGAAAAGGCCCAAGCGACTGTTTAGCAAAAACACAGGTCTGTGCGAAGCCGCAAGGCGAAGTATACGGGCTGACGCCTGCCCGGTGCTGGAAGGTTAAGGGGAGTGGTTAGGGGTAACCCGAAGCTATGAACCGAAGCCCCAGTAAACGGCGGCCGTAACTATAACGGTCCTAAGGTAGCGAAATTCCTTGTCAGGTAAATTCTGACCCGCACGAATGGCGTAACGACTTGGGCGCTGTCTCAACGAGAGATCCGGTGAAATTTTAATACCTGTGAAGATGCAGGTTACCCGCGACAAGACGGAAAGACCCCATGGAGCTTTACTGCAGCTTGATATTGAATTTGGGTACGATCTGTACAGGATAGGTGGGAGCCGTAGAAATCGGAGCGCAAGCTTCGGTGGAGGCGCCGTTGGGATACCACCCTGATCGTATCTAGGTTCTAACCTAGTACCCTAATCGGGTACGGGGACCGTGTCAGGCGGGCAGTTTGACTGGGGCGGTCGCCTCCTAAAGAGTAACGGAGGCGTTCCAAGGTTCCCTCAGAATGGTTGGAAATCATTCGAAGAGTGCAAAGGCATAAGGGAGCTTGACTGCGAGACCTACAAGTCGAGCAGGGACGAAAGTCGGACTTAGTGATCCGGTGGTACCGCATGGAAGGGCCATCGCTCAACGGATAAAAGCTACCCTGGGGATAACAGGCTTATCTCCCCCAAGAGTCCACATCGACGGGGAGGTTTGGCACCTCGATGTCGGCTCATCGCATCCTGGGGCTGAAGTAGGTCCCAAGGGTTGGGCTGTTCGCCCATTAAAGCGGTACGCGAGCTGGGTTCAGAACGTCGTGAGACAGTTCGGTCCCTATCTGTCGTGGGCGCAGGAAATTTGAGAGGAGCTGTCCTTAGTACGAGAGGACCGGGATGGACGTACCGCTGGTGCACCAGTTGTTTCGCCAGAAGCATGGCTGGGTAGCTACGTACGGACGGGATAAGCGCTGAAAGCATCTAAGCGTGAAGCCCCCCTCAAGATGAGATTTCCCAATTAGTAAGACCCCTTGAAGACGACGAGGTAGATAGGTTGGAGGTGGAAGTGCAGTAATGCATGGAGCTGACCAATACTAATCGGTCGAGGGCTTATCCTATACTTAAAATGCAAATTCAATTCGGATTCAGTTTTCAGGCATCAAGCCTGTACACGCTTAGAAATTCATTCTCACTTCTGGTGATGAACGAAATTTCACGCGGCAGCGTCTGTTTCACAGACGCATGTTTGGTGGCGATAGCGGAGGGGTTCCACGCGTACCCATCCCGAACACGACCGTTAAGCCCTCCAGCGCCGATGGTACTTGGACCGAAGGGTCCTGGGAGAGTAGGACGTTGCCAAGCACGCAAGACCACTGTTGAGTAATCGACAGTGGTCTTTTTGTTGTGCCTTGTAGAGTGAATTTGCTTGTAAGTTTTTATGATAAAGTGGTTTAATAGAGTCACTAATAGATTATTCATGGGGGATAAAGATCTTGATTATATGGATCAATGGAGCTTTTGGTGCGGGGAAGACAGAAACTGCATATGAATTACATCGCAGACTTCCTGATTCTTTTGTATACGATCCAGAGAATGTAGGGTATTACATAAGAGCAAACATTCCCGATGTGATGACAAAAAGTGACTTTCAGGACTATTATCTTTGGCGTGAAATTAACCATTCCATGTTAAAATACATAGCTAGTGAATATAGGGGAACGATTATCGTACCTATGACCATAGTCAATCCAGAATATTGGATGGACATTGCTGGTAATCTAATAAATGAGGGATTAGAGGTTCATCATTTTACTTTGTGTGCCTCACGAGAGACGCTGCTCAAGAGATTGGGTGTTAGAGGTGAAGAGAATGACTCGTGGGCCGTTCAACAGATCGACAGATGCCTCTCAGGGCTTAATAAGGACGTATTCAAAGACCATTTAGACACAAATAACCTGACTACTCTAGGAGTCGTAAAGATGATAGCTAGTAAGCTTGATATCACTTTAACGCCTATTATAGAAGAAAAGTGAAAATATATTAATTTAGGTATTGCTATACTTCGAAATACATGATATAATCTTTTTTGTTGTCAAAACATTTTGTTTTCAATACGGCCCGTTGGTCAAGGGGTTAAGACACCTCCCTTTCACGGAGGTAACATGGGTTCGAATCCCATACGGGTCACCAATTTCTTTAAAACGTAATTGTTCTTCTGAAATAAAATGTTGCATTACAGGTTGGAATGTGTTATGATAATTGAGTTGCTTCTTTACATGGAGGCTTAGCTCAGCTGGGAGAGCATCTGCCTTACAAGCAGAGGGTCGGGGGTTCGATCCCCTCAGCCTCCACCATGAAGCTTTCTTATGGTAATGAATAGCTAAATATTTTTAATGACGCGGGGTGGAGCAGCCCGGTAGCTCGTCGGGCTCATAACCCGAAGGCCGCAGGTTCAAATCCTGCCCCCGCAACCAATTTTCATCAAGCAATTATATCTTTTGGAACCGTGGTGTAGTTGGCCTAACATGCCTGCCTGTCACGCAGGAGATCGCGAGTTCGAATCTCGTCGGTTCCGCCATTTTTCTTGCTTCATGAGCCATTAGCTCAGTTGGTAGAGCACCTGACTTTTAATCAGGGTGTCGAAGGTTCGAGTCCTTCATGGCTCACTTCTTAAGTGAGTCGGACACTAATACATATCGTGTGCGGACGTGGCTCAGCGGTAGAGCATCGCCTTGCCAAGGCGAGGGTCGCGGGTTCGATTCCCGTCGTCCGCTCCATATAAATTTTGCGCCCTTAGCTCAGCTGGATAGAGCGTTTGACTACGAATCAAAAGGCCGGGAGTTCGAATCTCTCAGGGCGCGCCATATTTTAACTTCATACTTTGCCGGCGTGGCGGAATGGCAGACGCGCTCGACTCAAAATCGAGAGGGAAACCGTGGAGGTTCGAGTCCTCTCGCCGGTATCAATTAGCAAGCGAAGCTCTTATGCGTTAAGCTAAGGGCTTTTGCTTTTCAAGTATAGCAAGGTAAATCATTATATTGTGGACTCTTAGCTCAGTTGGTAGAGCAGTAGACTCTTAATCTATTTGTCCAGGGTTCGAGCCCCTGAGAGTCCATCCTTAAAAGAAACGGCAGATGCCGTTTCTTTTTTTATATGAGTTATACGGTATCAATTATAGTCACAAAAAAAAGCCACGAAGTACGATATTAGCGTACTTCGTGGCTTTTGATATTTATGGAAGGATATTACCCGCAGCGCGGTAAATTTCATACCATTCTGGTCTGGTGAGTGTAATATCGGATGCTTTGGCAATATCCCGCAATCGCTGCGTATTGGTTGTACCTACAACAGGCTGCATATTTGCCGGATGTCTGAGAATCCAGGCAATGGCAATAGCAGTATTGGTAACCTCTTTTTCAGCTGCCAAACGGTTAATGACCTCGTTCAATTCAGGGAACTTGTCGTTGTCCAAGAATACACCTTCAAAAAAGCCATATTGGAAAGGCGACCATGGCTGAATGGTCATGTCATGAAGACGGCTGTACTCCAAAATCCCGCCATCATGAACAACCGAACCGGAGGTTGTCATATTCACATTAAAGCCGGTATCAATCATACCCGTAAACATAATGCTTAATTGCAGCTGGTTGAACAGCAGTGGTTGCTTTACATTTTTCTTCAGTAGCTCGATTTGTAACGGGTTCTGGTTGCTGACACCAAAATGCTTGACCAATCCCTTGTTCTCCAGAATGTCAAAAGCCTCAGCCACTTCTTCCGGCTCGAAAAGCGTGTCAGGACGGTGAAGCAAGAGCACATCGATATAATCGGTCTTCAAGCGTTTTAGGCTACCCTCTACGGATTGTAGGATATGCTCTTTGGAAAAATCAAAATAGCCCTTGCGGATTCCGCATTTGGTTTGGATCAGCATTTTATCACGCATACCAGGATTGTTCTGAAGTACCCCTGCGAATACCTCTTCAGCTTTGCCGTCCGCATAAATGTCGGCATGATCAAAGAAGTCTATTCCGAGCTCCAACGCACTATGTACATGTGTATCAGCCTCTTTTGCAGATAAATCCGCAATCCGCATACAGCCAAGCGAAATTTGGGATACGTCAAGTACACCATTCGCTACACTTATTTTCTTAACCATGAGTGATTCACTCCTTAGAATGTAAGTTAGAACTTGCAGTATTCTATCAAACCATATCACAAAGTGGGAGGCTAAGCCAATATGCCCTACGACGTATAGGTAGGTTGTAAGCAAAGTACAAAAAAGAGGCTGCCACATCAGTAGAATTCACTACTTTTGCAGACAACCTCTTTGTTTATATATCCATAATTAGCATATGGAAGTATTCAGAATCATTTTAGTACATATTCGGAATGTCGACATTAGGATCAATATCTGCTTCGTAGTCTATGCCATCTGTTCTAAAGCCAAACAGATTGAAGAAATCTTGGCGGTAGCCTTCAAGATCTGCCAGCTCACCTGCATTATCAGTTGTCAGCTCGTCCCAACGTTTCATAACCTCTGTCTGAACGTCCTCACGCATTTCCCAGTCGTCAATGCGGATCAAGCAGCTTCCGTCCGCAGTAGCCTTGCCTTCACCGTATAGGTGCTCAGAGAACAAGCGATACATTTGTTCAATACAGTTCTCGTGCAGGCCTTTTTCCTTCATCACTTCATAAAGTGCAGAGATATATAGGGGCACTACAGGAATAGCTGAGCTGGACTGAGTTACGAGCGCCTTATTAACGGATACAAAGGCACGTCCGCCTTTTGATGAAAGAAGGTCATTCATTTGGATCGCAGTCTGTTCCAGATCGTGCTTGGCTTGGCCAATTGTTCCGTCCCGATAGATAGGGTGAGTGATTTCAGGCCCGATGTAGGAGTAAGCAACGGTAGTAGCACCATCTGCAAGGACATCAGCTGCTTGAAGCTGATCGATCCACATTCTCCAGTCTTCGCCGCCCATTACAGCGATGGTCTGACGTACCTCCTCTTCATTAGCAGGCTCAATGGTGGTCATGGATACTTCGCCTGTATGGAAGTTCAAGGTTTTATTCGAATAAGCTATTCCCACTGGTTTAATAACGGAGGAGAAGGTTTCTCCTGTTACCGGATGGGTACGACGAGGTGAAGCGACACTATAAATAACTAAATCGATGGTGCCATATTCAGCTTTAATCAATGCAATGGTCTTCTCTTTAATCGCATCAGAGAAGGCATCGCCAACTATGCTGTGTGATTTAAGTCCAAGCTCTGCTGCTTGTTGTTCAAAGGCAGCGGAGTTGTACCAGCCTGCAGATGCGGTGCGCTGACCTTCCGCAGCCTTATCGAAGAACACACCAATGGTATTGGCGCCAGCACCAAAAGCAGCTGAAATTCTAGAAGCCAGTCCGTATCCGGTAGAGGCACCGATGACAAGTACATTCGCAGGGCCCTCAATTTTCGTTTGCGCTTTTACATATTCAATTTGTTGTTCTATTTGTTTGGCGCATCCCTCTGGATGGGCTGTTGTACATATAAATCCGCGTGTTTTAGGTTGAATAATCATCAAGGAATTCCCCTTTGTATAAAAATTTAAGTCTACTGATACACAGAGAAAGTATAGCAAACAATATTTACTAATACAAAGAATTTAGGATATTCGATAAGAATCCGCTGCCCTGTATTTTTGTTTGTTGGCTAGCTGCGCTATCGAGTCTTGATCATTTATTAAGGCTTGCGGACTCCAGTGACGCTATTCCTTAGAAAAGGGGCTGCCCCAGTAGCCATTTCATGACTTCAAGGACAACCCCCTTTACATTATAAGGCGCTATTACGCCTTAAAGATTGAATCAATCGCTTTGATCTCATCTGGTGTCAGCTGAACTTTCAGAGTCTGGAGATTCGATACGATCTGTTCCGGACGTTTAGCTCCGGGAATAAGTGCGTCGATGGAAGGTACGGTCAAATACCAGGCTAGCACCACATGTGCGACTTCAACACCTTTGGCATCGGCAATTTGGCGAACCTTGTCCACCTTCTCCAGGTTTTTGGCAAAGGTCGCTCCTTGAAACATTGGGTTGTTCTTTCTATTGTCGCTGAACGTATCGCCTTGCTTATACTTGCCGCCAAGAAGGCCGGACGCGAGTGGGAAGTAAGGAACGAAAGAAATGCCAAGCTCCTGCGTGTAAGGGAGCAGTTCTTTTTCTGCATCACGGTGCAGCAGGTTGTAATGGGATTGGAGAACATCCACATGCCCGTCCTTGTTGGCTTCTCTCAGCTGTTCAATGGAGAAGTTGGAGACCCCGATCGCTTTGATCTTTCCTTCATCCTTCAGCTTCTTAAGCTCGCCAACAGCTTCATCCTTAGGAGTGCTTTCATCAGGGAAATGAATATAGTAAAGATCGATATAATCGGTCTGGAGGCGTTTCAAGCTGTCTTCCACAGACTGTCTTAGAAAAGCTGGAGAGTTGTCGATCGTAACCTTATCGCCAGTAATCTTGTGAGCGCCCTTAGTAGCAATAACCACATTGTCACGGCCGCCTCTTTCTCTCAGCACTTCTCCAATAAGTTCCTCGGATCTACCTGGACCATAGATAAAGGCAGTATCAATGAAATTGATCCCATGGTCAAGAGCGTTGCGAACGATGTCTTTACCAGTCTCATCATTTAAGCCGGGAAATAAATTATGCCCACCAACAGCATTGGCACCCAGTCCGAGAGGGAGTACCTGCAAATTTGTTCTACCTAAAGTTATTTTACTAGACATAATCAATCGTCAGCTCCTTAAAATAGAATATGAACTATATTAAGTATAGCTAATAGCCCGTGGTAAGACAAATTGCTGATTTTCAGCTTTATACATGAATATTTAAAGCGTATAAGTTATGATATAAAGAATAATTTTGCGTTCCCACATTTGTTGCCACAATGAAGTAAAGGAGGTTTGTCTTATGCTAGTTATTAATCAAAATGAAGTGGCTGAGCTATTAGCAATGGAGTCTTGCATCACAGTGATGGAATCCGTTTTGTATGACTTGTCCGCAGGACAAGTCATACAGAGCTTAAGACAAGTACTCCCGCTGCACCAAGGCAATCTGATTGGCTTAATGCCGGGCTTTTTGCAGAGTGAAGAAGTAGCAGGCGCCAAAATCATCAGTGTATTTCCAAGCAACCATGGCTCAGGTTTACCTTCCCATCAAGGGCTTGTTACGTTATTCGATTCTTCTACCGGTGTTCTGAAAGCTGTAGTAGATGGACAGAAGATTACCGCAATTCGTACAGCAGCTGTTAGTGCAGTAGCCACTCGTTATCTGGCTAGAGAAGATGCAGAGGTGCTTGCCATTCTAGGTACCGGCGAGCAAGCCAAAAGTCATCTGGATGCGATGCTACTGGTTCGATCGATTCGTGAGGTCAGAGTTTGGAGTAGGACACTTGCAAAGGCAAGAGATTTCCAAGCAGAAATGAGCCGTAAATATGGTGTGGACATCCTTGTGGCTGAGTCTATTCAAGAGGCAGTTAATCCAGCAGATATCATTTGTACCGTAACGGCATCTACAGAGCCTGTGCTCAAAGGAGAATGGCTGAAGCCTGGAGTACATATCAATGCGGTTGGAGCCTGCAGAGCAGCGGATCGTGAGCTGGATTCGGAGACCGTACGGTTAGCTAAGTTATATGTAGACCGATTTGAATCCGCGCATAATGAATCTGGGGATTATTTAATTCCGCTGAACGAAGGCGTAATTACTTCAGGCCATATTATCGGTGAAATCGGTGAACTGATCAGCGGTAATATTGAGGGCAGAGCTAAAGCTGATGAGATCACTCTTTTTAAAGGACTAGGACTTGCAATAGAGGATTTAGCAGCAGCCAATTTCATTTATAATGAAGCTGTTAAATTACAAAAAGGTATTGAAATTGCATTCTAAGGAGCGACCACATGATGAGCACATATGAAGGTTTGTATGATTTCAAGTTAACGGAGCAAGACGAAGAACGGGCCGTACATTTGCATGAACAGAACATTAATATTGATTTGCTATTTCAAGGTCCCTTATCTCCAAACGCAATTCCAGAGTCTGTGTCTAAAAAAATAAAAGAGCTGTGTGAGCCCTATAAAGATGAGCCAATGATATACAGCAGCATGCCAGCAAAAATGATCACAAAGCTATCGGCCAGCGGTGAGATCCCCGAGTATAAAAGTGAATGGTATAAATCGGGAATTACCGCGGGTAACCGGGAACTTCATTTAGAGTCCTTTGAAAGCATGATAAATAGCATGGCTGAAGTTCAGCTTCAGTTTGACTCCGCAGATTGGTTAGTTAAAGCTTTAACCGCAGAGGACATACGTGCAGCCAAGCGTAATGGCCATAAGGCGGGTATTATCACAGCGCAAGAAACGGATGGCCTAGGTACCAATCTGGACCTATTAGATGTGTTACATAATTTTGGCTTAAGAATTTTACAATTAACTTATAACAATCAGAATCAGGTCGGTGCAGGCTGTGCAGAACAGTCGAACGCTGGGATTACGAATTATGGAAAAAGATTCATTGAGCGTCTGAACAAGCTCGGGATCATTGTAGATACGGGACATTGTGGAAAACAGACCACGCTCGATGCTTGCCAGTATTCTAAGACTCCGGTCATTGCTTCACACACGGGTGTAGAGGCTATCTATCCACATATGCGCTGTAAAAGTGATGAAGAGATTATCGCGATAGCGAAGACGGGTGGAGTTATCGGTATTTTTGCTATGCCGTGGTTTGTTCATGAAGATCCTAACCATACGACCATTGATCATGTGCTGGATCATATCGAATATGTGATTCGGCTTGTAGGCGTGGATCATGTCGGGATTGGAACGGATTGGCCGATGAGTGATGTGCTTTGGTCCTTGGTTTATTTTAAAGAACATATTGCACCTAAGCTAGGATTTGCCAAAGGAGACGGACCTTCTACTGAAACCGTTGCTGGGCTTGAAAAATATAGCTATTTTATCAACTTTACTAGAGGTCTAGTGGCTCGCGGTTATAAGGATGAGGATATTGCAAAGATTATGGGTGGCAACTGGCTGCGCGTGTTTGAAGAAATTTGGGGATAGGGGATAAATAGATGACAACATACTTGAACACAACTACATTTAACTTCTACTGTTCTGGCATTTATTCAGGGAAAATACATTTTACGGAACAACAAATTTTGCTCGCTAAGGTTGATCCACGCAGACGAACACAAATGCAATACAATGCGCTGGATAGCCAGTTCAAGACCGTCCTTCCATTTCAAAAAATCCACGAACACTTGGACGCTTACGCTAAAGCAGAATGGGTCAATGATGAGGTAGTTCTAAGTAATGGTGATCTTTATCAAAAGCATATTCAGTATCAGGCTGTATTGGATGGCCGTGAGCTTACTTCACAAGTATGGGCGCTACGAAAAGAGACGGCACTGGATATTGTGACCTTGGATGGTGAGATTATTGCCTTTCTTACGCCGAATCGGTATGGCATCGAGCTGATTGTTAAAGCAGGATATGAGAAGCTGACGCCTCTGGTTGTTTATGATGATCCCCTTTTGTCCAAGCCAGAGTATGGTGTAAATGATTTGGGTACGGATCTGATTCCGATGCGTGATGGCGTGAGACTGGCTACGGATGTGTTTCTTCCTGAGGGCATTCAGCCGGGAACCAAGCTGCCGACGATTCTTGTGAGAACCTGCTATGACCGTAATGGGAAAAAGGAGATTTTTATGAGATGGGCTAACAAAGGTTATGCAGTGGTATCACAGGACGTAAGAGGTCGGGCGGATTCGGAGGGGGAATTGATCCCTTTTTATAATGAACGGGATGATGGCTACGATACGATCGATTGGATTATCGCGCAGGAGTGGTCAGATGGCAATGTTGGAATGTGGGGCGCGTCCTATCTCGGCTTTGTGGTTGTCTCGGCGGCGACCAGTGGGCACCCTAATTTGAAGGCTGTTGTGGATGAAGTGAATGTTGGCTCACCGTTTGTAGATACAGCGCGTAAGGGTGGGACGCTTTGCTCTTGGCCACTCTTGTCTTGGACGCTTGCACAATCTGTGGGTACCCGGACGGATTTTGATATTTTTGGGGGCATTACGGTGAACCCAGAATCGGCCGTCGATGCGAGACCGATTAAGGAGATTCCACAGCAAATGATCGGCAAAGCATCCGGACCATGGGATTTGTGGAGCCAGCATCCGGAGTATGATGATTTCTGGAGAAACTGTACCTTTACGGAACGTGGGGATCAAGTGCAGGTCCCTATGTATGTGATCTCAGGCTGGTATGATGGCGACAGCCCTGGCGTATCGGAGACTTGGAGAATGCTGACTGAACATGATGTGCCAAATCGTAAAATCCGTCTGGGTGCATGGGAGCATGGGCCAAACCGAGCCAGAGATTATGAGGGAGTAAGCTTCGGCAATGATGCAGTCGTCTATGATTATGATGTTTCTGTACTGCGCTGGTTCGACCGCTTCCTCAAAGGCATTCCGAACGGAATAGATCAGGAGCCTAGAGCCTCTTATTATGTCGTTGGTGAGAATCAGTGGAGAACGTCGGAGGATTGGACACCAGTTGAAGCTACAACTACGCCGTTTTATCTTTCCAGTGCTGGTCGGGCTAATTCAGGACAAGGAGACGGGAAGCTGCTCATAGCGCCAGAGGAACACTCTCCAGAAGATACTTATGTCTATAACCCAAATGATCCTATGAATGATAGCGGTGAGCGGGAGCCTGAAAATTTGCGGAAATATGAGCTCCGAAATGATATTCTTGTGTACACTAGTGAGGTGTTGACGGAAGAATTGACTATTGCTGGCGAATTGTCTGCTGTCATCTACGCCGCTAGCACAGGTAAGGATACGGATTGGGTAGTTACGCTTAGTGATGTGAATGAACATGGAGACTCTATCCGGTTATCTAACTATATTGTCAGAGCTAAATATCGTCATGGGTTTGATGCACCAGAGCTGCTCACGCCAGGGCAAGTGGAGGCATACGATATTTTCATGCCGAATATTGCTCACAGATTTGCGGTAGGACACCGAATTCGTTTTTCGATTACTTCTTCCAGTAAATTCGTTGCTTTCCCGAATACGAATACTGGTGATAACCCGTATGAAGATTCAGAGGCGATTACAGTGCTGCAGACTGTTTACCATAATAGTGAATATCCAAGTCATGTGAAGCTGCCGGTTATTCCTAACGCTTGAACGATACTGCAAGGTCAACCTTGCAATTAGGATAAAATAGCGATTATTCACAGAAAAGCGCATAAATGATCCCTTCTCAGGTCACAATAGGGAAAAACCAGAATGAAGGGATTAACGTGTCGCGCATAAAAAAACAACTTTGGCAGCGATGGAGACGTTGGAAAAAGGCGCTTTGGGTAGGGGCAGCTTGTTTAGCTCTTACTGTACTGGCATGGCGCAGTATGCAGGTACCTGAGGAAATCAGTGGACTGCTGACGGATTCTAGTTGGACGGATAGTGCCGAAAGCGAGTTGGCCGCAGCTGTATTTAAAGTAGGCGTGGACAGCGGTGAGGAGAAAGAGAAGAGCACCATAAAAAACGAGCAACTGTTGCAGACGATCGCTCAAAGCGGACTCAGCAGAACCGTTCATTTAAAAATATCGTATGTATCTGGGGAAGAAGTTCAGACATTGCCAGGTGAAAAAAACCCGCTTCAGCTTAAAAAGATAATTCACGAACACCCTGCATGGAGCGGTTGGATCAGCAGCGATGGAGATTTGTGGCTGGAGCAAAAAGTGAATGATCTATCAACCCTAACGAAAAAAGAAGCCTATATCGGGGTCGATGCATTTGGGAACTTGAAATTATTTAAAGGCCCTCCGGTACAGGAAAAGGTTCTGAAGACCTTTTTTCAAATGGATATGGGTTCCTTGAAATCCTCTCTGCCGGAAAGTATTTGGAAAGAGCTTCATGAGGGCATTCGTGTACAAGATATTGAAGAGTACAACAGCGTATTGTCCACCTTCAGTGACTATGCGCGTGAGGCTGCCGAACATGTCATGCAGAATAAGCAATAGCATCCTTAAGCATATCAGCTGTCCTAAAGTCATTATTAATGGCTATAGGGCAGCTTTTTTTTGCAAATATAAGAAAGTTTGAGGTTCTCATTGTAGGCCTAAAGTTGTCATTTCGCATTAGAGGGTAAACTTTTTTTCTCCCGGAAGGGGTATTTTTGCTATAATGGTTTGAAGGAATACATATGTTCGCTTCGTAGCGGAGTAATGGATGAAAACGGTGGAATAAACTGCCTGTTATAGAGGAGAGATCGTGCTTGCGCATTTTGGGAATTGATCCAGGGCTGGCGATTGTCGGTTTTGGCTTTGTGGATAAGGAAGGTCATAAGTTGACCCCGGTCCAATATGGTTGTATCCAGACTGAGGCTCACACACCTGAGGAAGAACGTCTGCTGCATGTCTATGAAGGCATGGGTCAGCTCATTGATAAATATAAACCTGATGCTGTAGCGATAGAGAAGTTGTTCTTCGCACGTAATGTTACAACAGCATTGCCAGTAGCACAGGCCCGCGGAGTGACGATATTAGCTGCTGTACAGCGTGGCTTATCCGTCTCGGAATATACACCTATGATGGTGAAGCAGGCTGTAGTTGGTTATGGTAAGGCAGAGAAACGGCAGGTACAGGAAATGGTGAAGCTGCTACTGAAATTATCGGCGATCCCTAAACCGGATGATGTAGCGGATGCACTCGCGGTAGCGGTATGTCATGCCCATTCGAGCAGTCTTAATTCTAAATTAAATGAGGTATTGCGAAAATGATAGATTTTTTAAGAGGACCCGTCGTTCATTTAGAGTCGGAATATGTGGTACTGGATGTGCAGGGCGTAGGATATCGGGTGTTCTGCCCGAACCCTTATGCTTTTGCTAAAGTAGAAGGGCCTGTAATGATCTATATTCATTATCAAACACGTGAGGATGCGACGCTTCTGTTCGGGTTCCCGACTCGGGAGGAGCAAAAATTGTTCCGCAAGTTGATTGAGGTATCTGGGATCGGTCCGAAGGTTGCGCTCGGAATACTGACAGGTGGAACTCCAGATCAGTTGATCTCGGCAATTTACCAAGAGAATATAACCTTCTTAACGAAACTGCCGGGCATTGGCAAGAAGACGGCGCAGCGGATGATCCTAGATTTGAAGGACAAGCTGGACGGACTCAGTATGGCTTCCATGCAAACGGGATTATTTGCAGTTCCAATGGAAGAAGCAGCGGATGGGTTAGCTTGGCAAGAGGCTAGGGATGCCCTTAAGGGATTGGGTTATACCGAAAGTGAATTGGACCGTGTGTGGCTCGCTATGAAAAAAGAGGGCGCAGAGACAGGGACTGTAGATGTGTTGATGAAGAAAGCACTTGGGCTATTATATATTGCTAAGTAAAGCCGAACACATCCTTGAAGAAAGGGAGCGATAGGAATGGATGAACGGATTATATCCGCTAATTTGATGATGGACGAGCAAGCGGTAGAATTAAGTTTACGCCCTCGTTATCTGGGAGAATATATCGGACAGAATCAGGTAAAAGAAAACCTGAAAATATATATCGAAGCAGCCAAAATGAGAAGTGAAGCGCTGGATCATGTGCTGCTCTACGGGCCTCCAGGACTCGGTAAAACAACACTCGCGAACATTATCGCCAATGAGCTGGGTGTGAATTTACGAACAACGTCCGGTCCTGCGATAGAGCGGCCGGGAGATTTAGCCGCCCTGCTGACGAACCTGCAGGAAGGCGATGTGCTGTTTATCGATGAAATTCACCGCTTACACCGGACGGTGGAGGAGGTTATGTATCCGGCGATGGAGGACTTCGCGCTGGACATCATGATCGGCAAAGGGCCAAGTGCCCGTTCGGTACGATTGGATTTGCCGCCTTTCACACTTATAGGTGCTACCACCCGTGCTGGCCTGCTGTCAGCGCCACTACGTGATCGTTTCGGAGTGGTCAGCCGCTTGGAGTTCTATACCATAGATGAGCTAAGCTTCATTGTTGCTCGAAATGCAGATCTTTTAGGAATTGAGATTGTCGGAGATGCGGCAGAAGAGATAGCGCTTCGTTCCCGTGGAACGCCGCGGATTGCGAACCGACTATTGAAGCGAGTCCGTGATTTTGCTCAAGTGCGCGGCGATGGGATTATAACCCCTGAGATTTCTGGGGAAGCCCTGAAGATGCTACAAGTGGATCCACGTGGGCTGGACAGCATCGACCATAAGATGTTAAGAGCGATGATTTCAAGCTTTCGTGGCGGTCCTGTAGGGCTGGATACGATTGCTGCTACAATTGGTGAGGAAAGTCAGACGATTGAGGATGTTTATGAGCCCTACCTGCTGCAGATAGGATTCTTGCAGCGGAGCCCTCGTGGAAGAATTGTAACCCCGGCCGCTTATCATCACTTAGGCCTTCCGCTCCCTCCGGAGCAGCACTGAGTCAGTAACTACATTTAAAAGGAGGATGCTGGATGAAGCATACGAAGATGAAATGGGGAGGAATAGCTCCACTAAGCAAAGGATTGCTAGCAGCTGCGATTGCTGTGGGAAGTCTCTTGATCCCTGCGGGTGCCAGTCATGCCGATTCTAATAGTACGATACGAGTTGCCCTTTATGCCGATATTGGTAGTAAATATAAATCTACCGTGCCAGTAGTAACTATGTTATCGACACAAAGCTTCACTTTGATGTCAAACCAACCAGGGAGCACTCCTTTGTTATCGGTGCCTGCCCAGAGCAGAATTCGTGTTAGTGTGGATGGTTATAGAGTAAAGGTAATGGAGACTTCAAGCTGGAAAACAGCTGCCGATGCGGCTAAAAAGCTTCAGTCCACCTCTGATAAGCCTCAAATTTATATGATTTCTAGAAATGGAACCAATGTGTATCAGTTGTATACAGGAGTCTATGCCAGTGAAGCTGCTGCCAAGGATGGACTTACCCGTGTAGTAAAGGCAGGACTCGGCATTCCTGCTGATCAAACCCCTGCGTTGAAAGGGGACAAGCATTTATCGGCGGGTCGCTATTCTTCGGAACAAGAAGCTGATACTGCTCTGAGTAGTATTACAGCTGCTGGTTTTGATGCCTGGAAGGTATTTCTCTCAGGAAGTGATGGCAGTGCTCAGTTTGAGGTATGGGTAGGCGAAGCTGCGAACGACAAAGATTTGGGTGCTGTTCAGACCGCAGTGTCTGCAGCATTGCCACAGCTTGCTATGTCTGCTGCAACTTCACCTGGGTTAATCATGCGTCTGGATGCTGGGCTGGACCTTAGTAGCGAGACACAGGCTAATCATTATATGGTTTCCGGAAATGATGCTAAATTTTTGGCCGTTGGCAATGAGGCTGGAATTCAGCTCGAAGAAAGATCCAAGCGTACCTACCGTGGAAATATGGAACTAAGTAATTTGAGAGGTTCCCTAGCGGTTATCAATGAAGTGCCACTGGAACAATATTTGTATGCAGTGGTTGGAGGAGAGGTTTCCTCCAGTTGGCCGGATGAAGCTCTAAAGGCTCAGGCTGTCGCCGCCCGAAGCTATGCAATGGCGCAAGGCAACCGTTTCGAAGTAGCGAATGTAGTAGATTCTACATTGAGTCAGGTATATAACGGAATCGGATCAGAGGCTCCAGTTATTATTAAGGCAGTGGATGCTACTGCCGGTGAAGTATTGATGAGCGGTGGTAAAGTTATAGAGGCTGTGTTCTCCTCGAACAGTGGCGGAGTAACCTCTGATCCATCAGAGGTATGGGGAAATGGTGGAGATGCATTTGCCAGCGTTCCCAGCAAAGAGGATGTCGCAGCTACCGCGACCGCTAAGAAGTGGTATTATTTACTGCTCGCTAATGGCACCTCTGGATACGCACGTGAGGATAACATTAAATTGACAGGAAATAAAACTGCAGCGGGACTGGATATAGCGACAGCTACCACTAAAGATGTCAATGTACGCCCGCTTCCTGCTGTTGAAAGTAGTGTAAGTGCGGTAGGTAAGCTGAATCCAGGCGAGAATGCTGTTGTTCTAGACAAAGTCTATGAGTCCGGTAGTTATAGCTGGATCAAAGGGCCATATACCTCTGCCGACCTTCTAAAAAGCTTGCAAGGTAAAACAACTAGCGCGCTCCCTTCTAGCATCCTTAATTTGCAGGTCACTCAGCGCGGTCCTTCTGGAAGAGCGATTCAGGTGAAAGCAAATGGTCAGGCACTGGATGTGAAATATCCTGATATGTTCCGTTCTGCGTTCAATGGATTGCCAAGTACATTGTTTGATATTGTACCAGCCGGAAGTTATACTGTATTAGGCGCTGACGGTGCTACCAGCACGATTGGAAGTTCACAGAGCGCAGGTGTACTCTCTGCATCAGGTAAGGTTAATGTGAACGGTAGTGGAACTGTAGTGATGGGTGGGGATTCCTCAGCCAGAGCGATTACTAACAGTTCGGGCTTTCTGTTCATTGGCCAAGGATACGGTCATGGTCTAGGCATGTCGCAATGGGGCGTGAAAGGCATGGCTGACAGCGGGTATGATTACAAGCAGATATTGCAACACTATTATCAGAACGTTACTATAGTTAAGGAATGAAGACAGACCATGAATGTAGACGCATATGATTTTCATTTACCGGAAGAATTAATTGCCCAGACACCACTCTCTGACCGTAGCTCTTCTAGACTGCTCTTAGTAAATAAGGAGGACGGGGAGCTGGCTCACCGGCATTTTACCGATATTATTAATTATTTTCAACCAGGAGATACGCTTGTTCTGAACGATACGAGAGTCATTCCTGCCAGATTGTTTGGGGCTAAAGAAGATACGGGGGCTAAAGCCGAAGTACTTCTCCTTAAGAATCTGGGAGACGATCGTTGGGAAGCTCTTGTAAAGCCAGGTAAAAAGCTCAAGACAGGAGCGGTTATCATCTTTAGTGATGAGCTTCGTGCTGTTATTGAGGACGAGGCTGATATGGGTGGACGAACGCTTCGGTTCATTTATCAGGGTATTTTTCAGGAGATTCTGGACAGGCTGGGAACAATGCCACTGCCTCCTTATATTAAGGAAACACTCGATGATCGGGAACGATATCAGACCGTTTATGCTAAGCATGAAGGATCAGCAGCTGCTCCTACAGCAGGGCTTCATTTTACCAAAGAACTGTTGGATCAGATTGAAGCCAAGGGTGTAAATATTGCTTATATTACACTTCATGTAGGTCTCGGAACATTCCGTCCGATGTCTGTTGAGAAGGTTGAAGAGCATGTTATGCATTCAGAGTATTTTGTAATGTCTCAAGAAACAGCAGACACTATAAATGCTACCAAGGAACAAGGTGGTCGCATTATAGCGGTAGGGACAACTTCTTGTCGAACACTTGAAACAGTCGGAAGACAATGCGAAGGCGGTCCACTAGTGGAATGTAGTGGCTGGACGGATATTTTCATCTATCCGGGCTATAAGTTTAGTGTAGTTAATGCGTTAATTACTAATTTTCATTTGCCGAAGTCTACTTTGGTGATGTTGGTTAGTGCTTTGGCAGGTCGGGAACATATTCTAGCTGCTTATGAAGAAGCGATAGAGCAGAAGTACCGGTTTTTTAGCTTTGGAGATGCAATGTTTATTTACTAATGTAAGAGGATGGGTTAACTTATGGCAGCAATTACTTATGAGCACATCAAAACGTGCAAACAATCCGGAGCAAGACTTGGAAGAGTCCATACTCCACATGGTGTGATTGAGACACCTGCATTTATGCCAGTCGGCACACAAGCTACAGTCAAGACAATGAGTCCTGAAGAACTGAAAGAGATGGATGCTCATATTATTTTGAGCAATACGTACCATTTGTTCCTGAGACCGGGCCATGATATTGTTCGTGAAGCAGGCGGACTGCACAAGTTCATGAACTGGGACCGTCCCATTCTAACGGATAGCGGCGGGTTTCAAGTGTTCTCGCTTAGTGACATGCGCAAGATTACCGAAGAAGGCGTTCATTTCCGTTCCCATCTAAATGGGGATAAGAAGTTTTTGTCTCCTGAAGTAGCTATGGAAGTTCAGAACGCACTTGGCTCTGATATCATGATGGCATTCGATGAATGTCCTCCATTCCCAGCGGAATATGACTACGTGAAAAAATCATTGGAGCGTACAACACGCTGGGCAGAACGTTGCCTGAAAAGTCATGCTCGCCCGAATGATCAAGGGCTGTTCGCTATCGTTCAAGGAGGTATGTATGAGGATCTTCGCCGTCAGAGCGCGGCAGATTTGACTTCCATGGATTTCCCGGGGTATGCTATTGGAGGGCTCAGCGTCGGAGAGTCCAAGCAGCTAATGTATGAAGTGCTGGATTATACAGTTCCCCTGCTGCCACAAGGCAAACCTCGCTATTTGATGGGCGTTGGTTCACCGGATGCGCTGTTGGAAGGTTCAATCCGGGGAGTGGACATGTTCGACTGTGTTCTGCCTACCCGTATTGCTCGTAATGGAACAACGATGACCAGTCAGGGAAGACTCGTTGTACGCAACGCAAAGTATGCCCGCGATTTTGGGCCGCTTGATCCGGAGTGCAACTGCTATACATGCCGGAATTATTCCCGCGCTTATTTGCGCCATCTAATCAAAGCCGATGAAACCTTCGGACTTAGATTGACGACATACCATAACTTGCACTTCCTGTTGGATTTGATGCGTAAAGTGCGCGAAGCCATCAAGGAAGATCGGCTGCTTGATTTTCGCGATGAGTTTTTTGCTAAATACGGATTATATGATAATCTTAAAGGCTTCTAAAGCTTCGTTGAGGTCCATGTTTTAATGTGCTTTGAAAGGGGGGAGAAATATGTTTCAATATGCAGCAGCAACAGGCGGAGGTAGTATACTGGGTCTTGTAGGTCCATTCGTACTTATGTTTGTAGTATTCTACTTCTTGCTGATTCGTCCGCAACAGAAGAAGACCAAAACACGTAATGCAATGTTGAAGTCTCTGAAAAAGGGCGATAAAATCGTTACTATTGGTGGTCTTCACGGTACGATCATGGAGATTTCCGATGATATCGTGGTTCTACGGGTCAATGATGTAACTAAACTGACCTTTGATCGCGGTTCCATTAGTCACTCCGTTGCCACGGACGTGGAGGAGAAAGTATAGTTTCGTTATTTAAAAGTACATAAAAAGCGGTGTCTTCTCATTAAGAGAATGACACCGCTTTTTTGACGTTCATCTTTCATCGTGATCTATGGGTTTAACGCATATCCGTTATTCGGCTGCGAACGGTGAGCGATTCTTCACGTCCCCGTAAGGTTAATTTGGCAAGCTGTACACCAACTGTTGAAGCTAGGACTGCTAGCAGAGTGCCGCCTATCATATCTGTAAGCCAATGAATGCCCAGATAGAATATACCAAAGACGATTACGACTGCGGAAATACTCGTAATGACCATCCACCGGCGGTTTCCTGAACGGAATGCCAGTAATGCCATCGTAACGGAAATGGACGTATGTAGACTCGGGAAGCAGTTGTTGAGACCGGATAGAGGGCGGTACTCTTGCTCAAACTTCGGAAATACATCCAGCATAGTAAATCTAACGCCTGCAGGTACATAGGACCATACTTCATTTACAGGGAAGTATAGGTAGAATGGAATTGCTACAGCATAGTTAATGATAATAGCATAGCAGGTTGCGTACAGCATCACACGGTTCTTATCTAACAGATAGACACCTAGAGAAGCTGCTAGTACAGATTGAAGCATGAAGATGTAGAAGAAAACTATGATAGGCGTTAGCCATGGACTATAGAATATATCCTGAACAGCTTGGACAAAATGCCCCTCTAGTCCAAATACAAATGATGTATAGTCTGAGGTAAGATGCATTTTTTCTTCAATTTGTAGTTCGTATTTATTCAAGACCAGTACACCAAACATGCCTACCATCAATAGCAAAAACTTGTAGGATTGCAGCATCTCTTTTCCGATTTCAACTAATGCCATGATTGGATTTCGACGAGCGCCAATCCATACTAATATCACTACTAATGCAACTGTGTACAAAACAATATGATTCATTGATTGGTAAAACAAAGCATTCGAAGCCTCCTTGATTCTCTTTATGAAGTCAGATGATCACAGTTTAACATATTTCCAAGGAATGTTTCGAATTTTATGGAATAATAATTTTAGCTTTTCTGTAAATTAACCCCAAACATTCCGCCAAGTGCACCAATTGCTGCCGCAGCTAGAACCCAAAGAAGGTCAACACCAGAGGGTGAGCTATCCAGTGCCAGAAATCCAATTAACAGAACGATAATCCCGTAAAAGATTCCTGTAAGACTTCCTTGATACCAGCCTTTGTTCGTGGCTCTGCGACCGGCGGTTAGTCCTCCGAATGCTGCGGCTATGCCGTGTACTATATAAGTGTACATTGAGAGATCCTGCTCCTTCAGACCGCTGCCCCATAATAAAAGAGAGAGGACAAACGCGCCAAGCAGCATCCAAAGGAATGATCGACATAGGCCAGACAATACAGGATTGGCTATTCTCCATGAGAACAGGCGCCGGATTAAATACATGGTACAACCTCCTAAAGTTTTTTTAGAAAAATAATCTACATAAGTTATTATTCATTGTATGGGGAGGCTTGCCCCAATAGTACAAGAATGGGCATTGTAGCCTTTTTACCATTAATTAATATGTAAGCTTCCGAATGTTCCCTGTGCTGAGCGGTCAGAATAGGGTTACATTAATCCACCCGAGAAAACAAGTCTGCGGGTGAGAGTGGAGGGGAGCGAAGCTATATGTCCCAGCATATCACTACCCATATTTTCTTGACCGTGCTGATGTATTTCTTCATATTCCTGTGCATGCGTATCATGGGGAAGAGGGAAATCGGTAAGCTGTCTGTATTTGATCTAACGATCTCAATTATGATTGCTGAGATTGCTGTTTTTGTGATCGAGGATATTAATCGCCCGATTTACGAAGGTCTGGTTCCGATGGCCACACTGGTGATCATTCAAGTTGTGGTTGCTCAGCTCAGTCTTAAGAGTAGAAAGGTTCGGCTGTTAATGGACGGTAAACCGAGCATACTTATTTCTGGAGGCAAGCTGCACCGGGGAGAGATGCGTAAACAAAGGTACAATATTGATGATCTGTTGCAGCAATTGCGTGGTCAGAACATCGCCAGTCCTGCTGATGTGGAGTTTGCGATTCTGGAGCCCAGTGGTCAGCTTACCGTTTTCGAGAAAGACAAAGGACTTTCATCTTCCAATCAAACAGGCAATAGCAGTTCAGTTGCTGAGAACAATAAGACCGATGAGGATGCAGATGTAAGCAGTCAGAAAGTTAAGCTGCCAAAGAACAAAATCAGATATGAAGGGCTTCCTATTCCATTGATTATGGATGGAAAGGTCCAGGATCATAATTTAGAGATGATAGGAAAAACAAGGTTCTGGTTAAGAACACAGATCCGCCAAAAGGGTGTATCAGATTTTCGGGATGTATTTCTTTGCTCCATAGACCATAAAGGCCGAGTTTATGTTGACCGTTTGGATAATCGATAATCTTTCTAAAGCCAACGCTTAATGAAAGGCAGTCGATCTAAATCACGAAGGGAAATAAGGCCAGCTAATAGACTGAGACCGAAATACAGGGCCATTCCTATCGCAGAGGCAAATAAAAATTGAATCCATTGTGCTTCTGCAATGGGAATGGAGATGTATACATAACGCACGCCTGCTCCCATAATGATCATTGCACATAAGGTCTTAATGGTATCGGTTATTCGTAAGGATAATGAAATTAGATTGACTACGCTGTACCCGTGCAGTAGAGTAACAAGAACGCTGTTCACAATAATGGCGATGATTGCGCCGTAGATTCCGTATTCTGGCTGTGAAGCTAATATAACAATCAGAATGATTTTGACTACTGCCCCAATAAGAGTATTGATGAGTGCCCTTCCCGGTCTGTCCATAGCTTGAAGTGCAGCTTGTAAGGGTGCTTGAACATAGATGAACAAAGCGAAAGGGGCCATTAGTTTTAGCATAGGAGCGGTGTCCGGATTTCCGTATAACAAGTTGCATAGTGGGACTGCCAGTACATACATAAGAACAGCAAAGGGAGCCCCTGTTACAAGAGCGAGTCGAAGAGCTTGGTGCATTCGTTTGTGAATGGTAGGCAAGTCCTTTCTCGCGGCAGCCTCGGATAAGGAGGGAACCAAAGACACTGCGAGAGAGGAAGTTAACGCACCGGGAAGCAACAGTAAGGGGATAACCATTCCCTGTAAAGACCCATATTGAGCAGTCGCGGCGGCTGTTGCGATTCCGGCTAGTGCAAGACTTCGTACGGTAATTATAGATTCCAGTAGATAGGAAAAAGAGCCCACAAGCCGGCTTGCTGTAACAGGAATAGATACACCTAGTAAACGTCGTAGTATGGGAGAGGTTGATTTTACATCATCTGAACCAGAGTGTATAACCTCCTTCTCAACCGTTTGCTGTTCTATAGGGGTTGTTTTTTTATCCTTTTTCGTGATGACATAATATTGCCACAGAATGGCTAACATTCCGCCAATCTCTCCCACGGTTACGCCTAGCATCGCCCCTGCAGCTGCAAAAGCGATACCTTTGGGTAACAGCAGCCAAGAGAACCACAGCATAAAAAATATTCGCACGATAGACTCGAAAACGGAAGAAAGTGCGGAAGGAATCATGTTCTGCCTACCTTGAAAATAACCGCGGTATATCGCAGATACAGCAACAATTCCAATCATTGGGATCATGGCAATAAAAGTATAATAAACTCTGTGGTCTGTTAAGATCACATTGGAGACCCATGAAGCACTGACCAGCGCAACAATGGTAAAGAAGATTCCTAGTCCGACACTAAGAGTAAGGCCAGTCCGTAAAATTTGCCGCGATTTCTCAGGGCGGTTCTCTCCCTCTGCTTCCGCCACCATCTTAGCAATAGCTAGGGGAAGTCCGCCTGTAATAACAGTAACCAACACGATAAAGAATGGGTACGCGAGCTGATATAGACCCACACCTTCTGCTCCAATGATGCGTGGCAAAGCAATTCGGGGTATAAATCCAAGCATTCGATTAATGATGCCGGCGGCAAGCAAGATTAAAGTTCCTTGTATAAAGCTCTGTTTCCTCAAAGGTCACGCCTTCTTCCCCAAATGAAATGAAACGCTGGCCAACTTGTCTATTCTTATGGATATGCTATACCCCTATCACGGCATGCCTTGTTTTAGTAGTTGTAACTTTTTGTGACGGAAGGAGGAAAGCAGAGAACTTGGGTCGAATACCTATGGTAAGCATACGAACACGAGCGATCTTTGGAGGTGTCATCACGTGGAATCGGAACAGTGGAATCATGATCAACATAGTGAAGAAATCGAAGCCATGTGCCGCAGCAAAGCTGAAGAATTCCGGCTCCTCGGCTATGAGTATGTAACCAGCAAGGATATTTGGGATTGTATCAGTCGTAATTATGATAAGGATGGAATGCCCCCCTTGCATAAGCTGGTAAATGATATTTATTCCTTAAAAGCCAATAGTTACATGACTTATTTGACTCTTGCAGCTTATCGGGGGTTGAACTAAACAATAAACATCTCGCTTCTTTTTTTGCGAAAAGCCTTATAAAGCAGTAAAGTAAGAGAATAATAACTTCACATCTCCTATCTAAACGGATGTCTTGCTAATATGAGCAGGGGCGGCCGTTTCTTTGTGTGAGTATAGCTATGTCTATGCTGTGAATTGACGGTCATTTCACGTGTAGCTATAATAGGAATATTGAGTTAATGAAAGGGGAACTAGCTAGAGCATGAAGAGACTAATGGGCTTTATTATTACCGTGCTCGTTTTGACAGGCGTCATGGCATTTACTACTCCTGGACTGCTGGACAAGGTTAGACTTGGTCTTGACCTGAAAGGCGGATTTGAGATTTTGTACCATGCTGAGCCTATGGAAGCGGGAGCAGCGTTGTCCCGAGCTTCACTGTTGAAAACAGCAGAAAGTTTAGAAAAACGGGCCAATGCGCTCGGAACCAGTGAACCAGAGGTTACAACTGAAGGTACTGACCGTATTCGTCTGAAAATTGCAGGCGTTACTGATGAAGCCGAGGTTCGCAAGAAGATGAAGGAACCTGCAGTTCTGACTTTCCGTAGTGCTGCTGAAGGTGACGCTGAAGGTACTTACAGCAAAATCGAACTGGTAGGTAGTGATTTTGTTGAAGGTGCGGCAGAGGTTGGACGAGATAACCTGAATCAGCCAATCATCAGTATCAAAATAAAAGACAAGGATAAATTTGCAGAGATTACGAAACGCCTCTTGGGAAAGAATCTCGCAATTTATTTGGATGAGAACAAACTATCTGACCCTACGGTACAAGCAGTACTTACCGATGGTAGTGCGTCTATTTCTGGTCAGTATACAATTAAAGAAGCACGTGAATTGGCTGACACTATTAATCTTGGTGCGTTGCCACTGAAACTTACTGAGAAATACTCCCAAAGTGTGGGTGCAACACTTGGTAAACAATCGCTTGATCAAACGATCAAAGCCGGTCTTTTGGGTTCTTTGATTATTCTTATCTTCATGATCGGTATGTATCGCTTGCCAGGTCTCTTGGCTAGTTTTGCGCTGATCTTGCATACATGGCTGCTAATTGTAGTCTTTGTCTTAGCAGACTTCACATTGACGTTGCCTGGTATAGCCGCATTTATTCTGGGTATAGGGATGGCCGTCGATGCCAATATCATTACAAATGAACGGATAAGAGAAGAAATGCGCAGTGGTAAAAGTGTACTTTCCTCTGTTAAAGCAGGTAATAAATCCTCTTTCCGGACAGTAATGGACTCCAATGTCACAACTGTTATTGTGGCAGGTGTCATGTTCGCCTTCGGTACAGGTGCAGTCAAAGGTTTCGCATTGGTACTGATCGTGGAAATCGTTCTGAGTATCGCTACGAATCTTTATTTCTCCCACTGGTTGCTTAGCCAGCTTGTTAAAGCCGGTAAGCTGAACAAACCGAAGAGTTTCGGTGTTAAGGAGAGTGATATTCGTGCGCTTTAAGAAAGAGCTTGATTTCGTACATCTGAGTAAATTTTTCTATGTTTTTTCCATCGCCCTTACAGTGGCAGGTTTGATTTTCCTAGCAACCTTTGGATTGAATTACAGCGTTGATTTCAAAGCGGGATCTAATGTTGATATCTCTCTGTCTAAGAATTTGACATTGGAAGAGGTTAATTCAGCAGTTGAAAAAACTGGGATTTCAAGTGAGCCAAGCATTACGATAGGAAGTGAACGGGTTAACGTTCGTTATGATCAAGTGCTCGATGAGCAACAAGATGAAGCTCTTAAAGCAGAGATCTTGAAGCTGGACGAAAAAGCATCGTTTGAGATTAACACCGTGGATACTGAAATGTCTAAAGAACTTGCACGCAATGCAATCTATGCGGTTCTCATTTCTTGTCTAGGGATTATCATTTATGTAAGTATTCGTTTTGAATGGCGGTTTGCATTGGCAGCTATTGTTTCATTGATCCATGATGCCTTTATGGTCGTTGCAATCTTCTCCATCTTCCGCTTGGAAGTGGATTTGACGTTTATTATTGCGGTGCTTACGATTATCGGTTATTCCATCAATGATACGATCGTTATCTTTGACCGTATCCGTGAGAATTTGCGTTTTGGTAAACAAAAAACCTATGAGGATTTAAAAGAGCTTGTGAATAAGAGTGTGGCTCAAACTCTTATGCGTTCTCTTTACACAGCATTTACCGTATTTATTGCGGCGTTCTTCCTGTTGATTCTTGGAGGCGAGTCCATCAAGATGTTCTCGCTTGCGATGGTTATCGGATTGCTATTCGGAGCGTACTCCTCTATCTTTATTGCAAGTCCGGTCTGGCTACTGCTTAAGAAGCGTGAGAAGATAAAGGTAAAGAGCCCGGCTAAAGGGTAATGTCTCAAGAGAAATAACATGGCTACACTTGAATGAAAAAAACATCAACTTTATAATTTAAGAAAGCCGCGTCAAATGCGACGCGGCTTTCGAAATCTTTGGGGTAGTATGTCATGTGTATTGTATCATCATGAGATTACTTGCTAGTGGTAAGGGGGGCCTCGTATGAATAAAGAACGATCACCGCAAAGCAAGACGGTTGCTTGGACAGGGATCATCAGCGATGTTACTTTGGCAGTAGCTAAGGGGAGTTTTGGCTATATTTCAGGTAGCAAGGCTTTAATGGGCGATGCATTATATTCTGGAGCAGATGCTGCAGCTAAATTGGCGGATATTCTCCCATGGCGCTCTGAACAAAGCAGAAAGAGCAAGCAGCGGATAGAAGAGCGACGAGGGAATAAGGAGCCGCTTTTAGCTATACTTTTTTCGGTATTAATTCTTATGGGGGGGCTGCAAATCGCCTTCTCTGCAATCCGTGACTTAACCGAGGGACAGTCATCCACTCGCGGAGAACTTGCACTTGTAACTGTCTTGTTATCTATTGTACTTAAAGAAGCTGTATTTCAATATCAATATCGGTACTTTAAAAAAATAGGTGATGGCAGTCATGCTGCTTATGCCAATAGTCATCGTTTCAGTTTGTATACTTCTATCACAGTATTAGTTGGGATATCGTTATCAATGGGGGGTACCTATTGGCATCCTCTACTCTATATGGACCCTATTGCTGCACTTTTAACAGGATGCTTAATTTTACGTAAAGGTTATTTGCTCATTGTTAATACTGTTAGTGTTAAGAATGCACAGGAGCTACCTTCTGAGGAGGCAGCTAATTTTATTGAAACCGTACAACGTGTTCATGGTGTTATTCGTGTAGAACATTTGAAGGCACTTGAGCAAGGGAATTATGTGAATCTGCAAGTGAAGATCAGTGTAAATCCGCGTATTACGGTGATGGAAGCACAGGATATTTCAGAATGTGCAAGAAAGTTGCTGCAGCACAGGTTTGTTCATGTTGGTGAGGTACATATGGACGTAGTTCCTTATGATCCTGGTTATCCATACAAAAGTAATTATGAATTGGTGGATAATGATATTCCGACGCTGCTTCAGTAGTTCGCAAGGTGAGAGAAAGGTGAGCGCTATTGCTTTATTCAAAAACAAGATGGCAATCTCCGGCAGCCGATCCCGACGTCGTAAGGGATATGGCCCGGAGCCTTTCTATTTCTCCGCTCTTATCCTCACTCTTAGTGACTAGAGGACTTGATACGCCACATGAGGCTCTATCGTTCATGGATGGCGGTGTGGAAGCTCCGCATGATCCGTTCCTTCTAAAAGGAATGGCCGAAGCGGTTCCCAGAATTAGAAAGGCTTTAAAAGAAGAAGAACATATTCTGATTTACGGCGATTACGACGCTGATGGTGTGTCCAGTACAGCATTAATGATTCATTTGCTGCGTTACTTAGGCGCTTCCTTTGATATTTATATCCCGCACCGTTCTAATGAGGGCTATGGGCTGCATAATCATGCTTTGGATTGGGCTTTACAGCAGGGTGTATCCTTGATCATTACTGTAGATACTGGCATTAGCGCCTATCATCAGATTGCTTACGCTAATGAACTCGGGATTGATGTGATTGTTACGGATCACCATGAGCCACCAGAGCTTCTCCCAGAGGCTTATACGTTGATTAATCCGAAGCTGCCCGACTGCCTCTACCCCTTCAAAGGATTGGCAGGTGTAGGTGTAGCTTATAAGCTCGCCCAGGCTATGCTAGGGGAGGAAACTCCCGGAGAATGGGCAGAGATAGCTGCTATCGGTACTGTAGCAGATTTAATGCCGCTGCTGGGTGAGAATCGTGAGATTGTTCGAAACGGTTTGGTGAGTATGCGAAATTCTCGATTCCCAGGTATTCGTGCCTTACTCGGTGTTAGCGGCGTGACCATGAGTACTGTGAGTGCGGTTAATATCGCTTTTGGAATGGCGCCTCGTATCAATGCGAGTGGTCGTCTGGATCATGCTGGACGTGCAGTGGCGTTGCTTACAACCGAGCATACTGATGAGGCAGAGCAACTGGCTGGGGAGCTTGATCTGCTTAATAAAGAACGCCAATTGGTCGTAGAAAGAATTGTAGTGGAGGCCACTGCAAAACTGGAGCAGATGACTCAGGGTGGAGAAATACCAGACATCATAGTCCTTGCTGAACAAGGCTGGAATGTGGGTGTGGTAGGCATAGTGGCTTCTAAACTGCTGGAGCGTTACTATCGACCTGTAATTATTCTGGATATTCATCCGGAGACCGGCATGTGCAAAGGTTCTGCCCGCTCTATTCCTGGACTTGATATATATGCGGCGTTATCCTCTTGTTCTAACTTAATGGATCATTTCGGTGGTCATCCAGCAGCCGCGGGAATGAGTCTGCATCGGGACGGCTTAGAAGCCTTCGCTGCGGCATTAAATGAATACGCTGCTACTGTGTTAACACCGGAGCATTTCGTTCCTGTTGCTTCTGCTGATGCAGAAGTGTCGATTTCCGATTTGTCCCTACAGACCGCGCTTGAATTGGAAAGGCTTGCACCTTTCGGGATGTCGAATCCATTGCCAAAGTTCATCATTCGCGGGGCTACAGTGAAAGAGACACGCACCATGGGGCAAGAAGGAAAACACTTGAAGATCGTCTTGCAACAGGGTAAGAGTACGATCGAAGCCTTGGCTTTTGGTAAAGGGGATTTGGCTAAGCTACTCCCTGTGGGCACCCCGATCAATGTGCTGGCTGAACTGTCGATCAACGAATGGAATGGCTCGAGGAAACCACAGCTGATGCTACAGGATTTATCAGTTCAGGATGCTCAATTATTTGATCTTCGTGGTGCTGCTGACGCTGAACGGCAGGCTGCACATATTAGAGAGCTGCTACTTCCCTATAGTGGTGCTGGCCCATATCGTACTGCAGCAGTATTTCAGAGTGGACGTATGTCTTCACAGACTGAATTGATAGGAATGTCCTTCTGGGTATATGATAAAGAAGATGGGATTAGCGCCGCGATTAAGGATGATTCGATTCAGGAATCAGGGCATGTCTCACTGTTATGTCTACTGGATATGCCGGAGACTCCTGAACAACTAGACGCGTTACTGAAGGCTTTTCCTAATGCTGATAATATTGCGTTATTGCATTCTATAAAGGATGGCCGAGAACGACTTATCATTCCGACACGGGATCATTTTAAAATACTCTATAAATTGCTGGCTTCGATCACTGCTGTTGCAACGCCAGAACATGAAGTGCTGCTGCGGCTAAGTCGACAATCCTCATTAAGTATTCGAATGCTTAGTAATATGCTAGATGTGTTCGAGGAGCTGGATTTTATCGAAAGAAGTCAAGGAAGTGTGGCCTTTATTACGCAGCCTACAGCTAAAAGCCTTACAGCATCAAGACATTTTGTTAGACTGGGGCAGATGGCGGAAATGGAGCAGTACTTCATGGAAGGTAGCTTGTCTGAACTGCAGGATTGGATGTTATCACGCCGTTTAGGCGTATCATAAAGACTAAACAAAACAAAGCAGGCGCTTACGAAGTAAGTTTTGCCGAAACGGACTCAAAGTAGCATATGCTAACAAAACAAAGCAGACGCTTACGAAGTAAGTTTTGTCGAACCGAACACAATGTAGCATATGCTAACAAAACAAAGCAGACGCTTACGAAGCAAGTTTTGCCGAAACGGACTCAAAGTAGCATATGCTAACAAAACTTTTAGGAGATGAAAAATTTGGATTTTAAAGATAGTATTCGCGTGATTCCTGATTTCCCAAAAGAAGGTATCAGTTTTAAAGATATCACCACCTTGTTAAAAGACGGTGATGCATATCGCCAAGCGATTGATGCCTTGAAAGCTCTTGTATCCCACTTAGAAATCGATGTGATCGCTGGACCGGAAGCACGTGGTTTTGTAGTTGGTGCACCTCTTGCTTATGCATTGGGTGTAGGCTTTGTGCCGATTCGTAAGAGTGGTAAACTGCCGTATGAGACTATCGAGGTTGGATATGATCTTGAATATGGTAAAGACACACTTGCTGTTCACACGGATGCCATTAAGCCTGGACAAAATGTATTGATTGCTGATGATTTGTTAGCAACAGGAGGTACTATAGCTACTTCGGTTAACCTTGTGGAGCAGCTTGGTGGTAAAGTGGTAGGCGCAGCGTTTTTGATTGAATTGGTTGAGCTTGCTGGACGTAATAAGCTTTCTGGAATTGAAGTTATTACATTAGTTGATTACGAAGATTAATGCGATAAACTTGTCTTTTCCCGGGAAATAAATCGGGATTTATGTATCGAATAATGTGGAAAAGTGCAAACAACAGCAATTCTCTGTTACTACTAGCGGAGGGTTGCTGTTTTTCGATTTTTTGGTCAAAAGAGATACGAAAAAAGACTGCCCAATCCATAAAATGGATCTGGAGCAGTCTTTTTGAATTATTAATTCATAAATAAATTAGTGAGCAGCTTTATCGCTTTCTCCACCTTCATTAGACAGTCCAAGAACTTCAATGAGTTTGAAGAATAGGGCTAGAACGATACCAACAATCGTAGCTAGAGCCATACCACTGAGTTTTACGCTACCCATAGTAAGAGTTGTACCACTAATTCCGACAACAAGCACCAACGTAGCCATAATCATGTTAGTGGCTTTGGAAAAATCAACTTTTTGCTCTACGAAGATTCGCAGACCGGATGCGGCAATTACACCGAACAACAGTAGTGATACACCACCCATTACAGGTGTTGGGATGTTAGCGATAACGGAGGAGAAAGTTCCGGAGAATGATAGCAGAATCGCAATCACTGCTGCGCCACCGATCACATATACAGAATAAACTTTAGTTAATGCCATAACCCCGATATTCTCACCGTAGGTTGTATTTGGAGTAGAACCGATAAAACCGGAGATAATTGTAGATATCCCGTTACCCATCAGGGAGCGGTCAAGTCCAGGGTCTTTAGCCAGATCTCTGCCAACAATATTGCTGGTTACAAGTAAGTGTCCAATATGTTCAACGATTACTACTAGCGATACTGGGATGATAGTCAGGATTACATTCCAATCGAAGGATGGAGTAACAATGGTAGGGTGCGCTAAAAAATTCGCATTAGATATTGCAGCAGTATCCACCATTTTCAGAATATAAGCTAAGCCATAACCAGTTACGATACCGATGAGGATGTGAATGATTTTTGGGAAACCGCGGAAGAGTACAGCTCCAATTACGGTTACGCCCAGTGTCACCATAGAAAGTGTGATTGCTTTGCCATCTGGAGTCCAGTCTGCAACTGCAACACCTTCAGGGGCAATAAGTCCTGCCATTCGGGCGGCAACAGGCACAAGTTCAAGTCCGATCGTTGCTACGATAGCTCCCATTACTGCTGGAGGGAAGACAACATCGATCCATTTTGTTCCTGCATAACGGATGATCAAAGCAACGAGCACAAAGATAACACCTGTGATGATGAAAGCGCCCAAAGCAAGCGAGTACCCTTTCATATGATCATCTTTATGATCAGCAAGCACTGATAATACGGGTGCGATAAATGCAAAGCTGGAGCCAAGGTAGGCAGGTATTTTACCACGGCAAATCCAAATGTATAGCAGTGTGCCGATACCGTTCATCAGCAAAATCATGCCAGGGTCAACCCCGAACAAGTTAGGTACTAGCACTGTACTGCCAAACATGGCGAACAAATGCTGTAGGCTTAATAGAAAACCGGGGCCCCATGGAAGTTTTTCATTAACTTGAATTTCGCGTTGCAATGGAGTTCACTCCTCTTTCTTAATGGATATGATGTTGTCCAGCGAAAATCCGCCTTTACTAGATTAAATAGAACTGGACATTTTTACAACAACATTTTCACAAGTGTTATTAATTTGTCCGATTTTCATAACTTTTACTTCTTGAGTACCATGAGATGGCAAGTGTTGACGTAATCCCTCGTAAGCGTCATAATTATAGACAACTTTGAACAAGAGCGTAAGTTGCTTGCGAAATGATTGGAACCTGCAGATTTCAGAATGATTGCGGGTTCATTTTATTATAGAAAGGAAACGGATACGACGAGAATGGGCATAGAGCGATTAATTGATAAGGCTGGCGCCTATATAAAAGATAAAGATCTTCTCCGCATCCGGGAAGCTTATGAATTTGCCGATCAGGCTCATCACGGGCAGATCCGCAAGTCGGGGGAGCCATACATTCTGCATCCGCTGGCGGTGGCAGATATTGTCGTCAATATGCAAATGGATGTTATATCTATTGTTGCGGCGCTTTTGCATGATGTTGTGGAAGATACGACGGTCTCATTGGAACAAATCCGCGCGAAATTTGGCGATACCTGCGCGATGCTTGTCGATGGCTTAACTAAGCTGGAACGCATCCGTTTTCGCTCAAAGGAAGAGCAGCAGAACGAGAATTACCGTAAGATGTTTATTGCGATGGCGCAGGATATCCGGGTCATCGTTATCAAACTAGCGGATCGTCTGCATAATATGCGTACGTTAAAGTATCAATCTGAAGAGAGCCAGCGACGTATTTCTTACGAAACGCTGGAGATTTTCTGTCCTGTGGCTGATCGTTTGGGGATTTCCGCGATTAAGTGGGAGATGGAGGATATTGCGCTTCGTTACTTGAATCCGCAGCAGTATTATCGCATTGCTAATCTAGTGCATAAGAAGCGGGCTGAACGTGAGCAATTTATCGACAGCGTAATTGGCCGTATTCGTGCCAAGCTGGATGAAATGGGCATTGAAGGTGATCTTTCAGGTCGTCCGAAGCATATCTACAGTGTCTATAACAAAATGAGTACGAAAAACAAACAGTTTAATGAGATCTATGACCTGCTGGCCATCCGTATCATTGTGGATAATATCAAGGATTGTTATGCAACCCTCGGAATTATTCATACCCTTTGGAAGCCAATGCCAGGTCGATTTAAAGATTATATAGCTATGCCCAAAGCCAATATGTATCAATCTTTGCATACTACAGTGGTAGGTCCTGGCGGAGAGCCAACCGAAGTGCAAATTCGTACTTGGGAAATGCATCGCACGGCTGAATTCGGGATAGCAGCACACTGGGCATACAAAGAAGGAACCAGCAATAATGTGAATCCTGAGAATCGGATGCCTTTTTTTCGCGAAATATTGGAGCTTCAGCATGAGGCCAAGGATGCCGAAGAGTTCGTAAAATCACTCAAAATGGACTTTTTCTCGGATCTTGTGTTCGTGTTTACGCCTAAAGGCGAGGTTATTGAGCTTCCTGCGGGTTCTGTACCACTTGATTTCGCATTCCGTATTCATACGGAAGTGGGTAATCGTACGATTGGTTCTAAGGTGAACGGGCGGATCGTACCGTTAGATCACAAGTTGAAGACGGGCGATATTGTAGAGATACTGACATCGAAGCATTCGTACGGACCAAGCCGCGACTGGCTCAAGATTGCTCAATCCTCACATGCGCGAAGCAAAATTAAGCAATGGTTCAAAAAAGAAAAACGTGAGGAAAATGTCGAAAAAGGTCGCGAAGCGATTGAACGTGAGCTGAAGCGTCTGAATGTCGAGGTTTCTGAATGGATTTCTGATGATAAACTTTTAGAAGCAGCGAAGAAATTTGCTTTTAACGATGTTGAGGATATGTTATCTGCCGTTGGATTTGGTGGGATTACCGCTTCGCAGATTGCTTCCCGTTTGACGGAAAAGCTGCGCAAAGAGCAGGAAGAAGCTGCTAATCATTTAGAGCTTACTTCAGAGATGAAGGAGATCAAGTCTTCCGGCGAAAAACGTAATCAACCGACCAATGGTGTTAGTGTAAAGGGAATTGAAAATTTACTTGTCCGTTTTGCACGATGTTGTAATCCGGTACCGGGTGACGACATTGTAGGGTATGTTACACGGGGCCGGGGTGTATCTGTACATCGCCAGGATTGTCCTAATATTCCGGGTGAGGGTGACGGAGAAGAAGCAGCAAGGGTGATTGAAGTGGAATGGGAAGGTACGATGGAAGCAAACTACAGTGTGGATATTGAGATTACAGGTCATGATCGTAATGGACTGCTCAATGAAGTGCTGCAGGCAGTTTCCGAGAGTAAAACGAACATTTCTGCGGTCACTGGGCGCTCTGACAAGAATAAAATGGCAATGATTCATATGACCATTCTCATTCGTAACACGGAACATCTGCAATCCGTTGTAGATAAAGTGAAACGAGTCAAGGATGTATATACAGTGAATCGGATCATGCAATAGGGCAAGGAGCGGAGTAGTACGATGAGAGTTGTAGTACAGCGTTGTAAGGACGCCAAAGTAACCGTGGATAAGGCAGTGACCGGAGAAATTGGCAAAGGCTTAATGCTGCTAGTTGGCGTTACGCATGAGGATACAGAAAAGGATGCCAAATATTTGGCGGATAAAATAGCAGGACTACGAATTTTTGAAGATGATGCTGGTAAAATGAACTACAGTGTCACAGAGACTGAGGGAGCGATTCTTTCAGTATCCCAGTTTACTTTATACGGGGATTGTCGTAAGGGGAGACGGCCGAATTTCATGGGAGCAGCAGCTCCTGCGGAGGCCGAGCGACTTTATGATTACTTTAACCAAGAGCTTAGAGCTGGCGGCCTTCAAGTGGAGACGGGGGTTTTTGGAGCGATGATGGATGTGTCGCTGACCAATTGGGGCCCGGTTACTCTCATTTTAGATAGCCGCAGTTAATGAAAAAAATGTCGAAGATTGCTTCCTATTTATCAAGACCTTAACAAATTTCAAATTTAAAAAGCGTCCAACATATTAGTCTTGACTAATATGTTGGACGCTTTTTTGTTATTGTAATATTCGTTCTCCGTTGGTGTAATCAACATATTAATCTTGTTAATCACTTCAACACTAGCCGATAAGTCGTGAGTTTGGGCTTATTATCCAAAAATGTGCTCGTCGAGACCATTAGTTGCTTGCCCGAAGGGCTCCAGGCGACGGTTGCGACATCCTGGAAATCGCCGAGTTGCTCGATCTTGCCGGTCTTCGCATTCGCAACGTAGACACCGTTCATGCCGTCCCTGTCCTTGTTATACACGGCGAACGACAAGTACGAGCTATCTGGGGACCAATCGAAAGCGTACATCTGAGTCGTCACGGCGAGCTTAGTCCGCTTCGAGGTGTCGTTCGAGTTCATGAGGAACAGCGTGCGTTCCGTATCCCCCGTACTCTTCAGCATGGCTAACTGATTGCCGTCAGGGGACAGCGACATTCTCCAGACGGATTTGTCCACGATCGTCTCTTTCTTCGTCTCCAGATTGTAGGCCGACAGTGTGTTATCGGGGTTAGGGTTGACGTAGAAGAGCGTATTCCCGGTCTTCGCTGCATAATCGAACATGACGTTTTTATCTTTGCTAAGCAATACCTCGTCTTTACTAACTGTCCCAACCTGCAGAATAGCACCATTACCGTTGCCGACGATCAGATGGCCGGAGTCTGTCCACTGGCCCCATTCCTGTCCGCCCTTATCCTTATCCGTGATTATTCGGCTAGTTCCGGTTGGCAAATGCACAAGGACACCGCGACCCCCGTCCATCATGAACGAGGTGTTTTCATGGAAAAAGACATATTGGCCGTCCGGCGAGACAATCGGACTCTCATGCACGCGGTCTTCGCTCGGTTTCAGCGCCTTGACCTGCTTCGTTTTCAAATTGTAAATGTACAGCTGGGCAGGCTTCATTGGACCGGAGTCGGAATCAATCTTCTTCGCGTCCGGATTCGTCTGGGCAATTAACAATTCGTTCTCGTTCAGCCAATCTTGCGCATACAGGCCGTCAAGTCGCTCGAGTTGATCCATGGTGATTGGTTTATCGGTTTGCGAATCAGGCTTCTCTGGCTTGTTCTTGTCGATGACGGTAACTGGTGGGCTATTAGTTGCTCCACCGCCGTTATTCTGTGTTGTGCTGCTGCAGCCTGCGATCCCAACCGCTAGTAATACGATCCCAACTTGTTTCATCTTCATGAATGATGTATCTCCTTCTAAGCTGTGTTATAAATCTGATAAGAGTGTACCAACAGGATGTCTCCACAATATTTCGAATTGTTTCCAAGTTGTAAACGGATCGAGACTTGGAGAAGAGAGGAGTTGGGACTTATACAGAATCATGATGATAGAGGGGAAACTGTACTTCAAACACGCTCCCAGTGGAGTCTGACCGTTTCAATTGTATGATTCCTCTTTGCTTCTCCAACCATTGCTGAACGAGAGCAAGTCCCAAGCCGCTTCCTTTCGTTTCTTTTGAACGCGCCTTGTTCGCGGTGTAGAAGGGTTCAAAGATTCGCTCCTGGGATTCGAAAGGAATGCCAATTCCCGTATCAATAATTTCTACCTTTGCGTGATTCTGTTCGGTATACAATCGAATATTGACGCTTCCACCGGGGAGGTTGTATTTGATCGCGTTGTCCAGTAAATTAACGAAGATGTGTATTAAACTCTCGCGTTCCGCCCATATGGTGGCAGGTACTGTGTGAAGCTGAAAGGTTAGTCCGAATTTGTCAGCCTTGCCTTGCATAAGAGAGACGAGCTCGTCCAGCACGATATCAAGTGACACGGCTTCAGCCTGATATTCGAATTCGTACTTCTCCAGTGAGGCAAGGCGCAGCGCGTTTTCCACTAGCTTGTGCAGTCTAGACGATTCCTTGCGAATGCTTTCCATCGCTTGCTGAAACAGTAAAGGATCATCTGGGTACAGTTCCAGTAGATCGGCATATGCAGTGATAGAAGTGAGAGGTGTCTTAAGTTCATGACTAATATTGTTAATGAATTGCTTCTGTTGCTGCTCCAATACTTGTAGCTTGTCTACGACAAGCGATAGCTTCGCTTTCTCCGTTTCTAACTTCTTCATACTCGATTCGATCTCACGGCTCATGCTATAAATGCCCTCGCTTAATTCGCCAAGTTCATCCTTACGGACTAGTGGTGCATGATCAATATACGCTCCTGCTTCAATGTTGTTCGCTGTCTGCTTGAGCAGAGTTATAGCTTTGGATTGTCGGTAGACATAGAGGAAGCCGAGCAGGAAGCTGGCGAGCAGAACGGTTGACCCGGATAGGAGGAACATTGTTCTTGTCTGCCGGTAAAAGGCGTGCAGCTCGCCCACGGGTCTCTGGAATTCGGCTACAGCGATCAGTTGTTCCTCGAACATGATGGGTGTGAAATAATATAGCACGTCCTGGACGTCCGAATAAGCAACCTTGCCCTGGAGTGCATACTGCAGCGCATCCGGCATAGTGGGGGAAGGAACGAGAGGCAGCGAATTCCCGATCTCGACACCGGTCTCATCGTACAGTCGGACGTGCAGTCCGTTGGATTGCCCCAAACGATTGGAGAGATCCATGCCACGATACTTCATGAATGCCTTCAAGCTGACCTGTTCCCCGGACAAGTAGCTCATCTTCACCGTCAATTCGGCGCGGTTCGTCATCTCCGCCATTTCACGCTCCAGTCCAGTACGTTGGTTGTGACGGATACTGCGTAGTACTAGCACACTAAGCACGCTCACCGTGAACAACAACAGGCCGGCGAGCAGCAGGGAGAACTTCCATCGTAAGCTCACCCTCATAAGGACTCCCGGGTGGCCTTGTAACCTACTCCGTATACGGTCTGGAGCAGACGTTGACCTTCGTCGCCCAGCTTACTGCGGATTCGCTGTATATGAATGTCGACAGTGCGCGTACCCCCGTCATAGTCGAGCCCCCAGACAAGATCTAGTAGTTCCTCGCGCATGTATACCCGTTCCGAATGGAGGACGAGCAGGTGTAGCAGCTCGAATTCTTTGGGCGTCAGCCCCACCTTCTCACCGGCCACCTGTACGTCACGATGTGACGGGTTTACTGTCACCGCACCAATCATAATTGAACTGTCGGAGGGAGCGTGTTCCGCACTTTTCTCGACTCGACGGTGCAGCGCTCTAACTCGGGCGACGAGCTCCCGAATATCGAACGGCTTGGTCATATAATCATCTGCACCCAGCTCTAGGCCTAGTACTTTGTCTACAATGTCGTTCTTGACCGTGAGCAATAGGATGCCAATCCCTCTCCGGTTCTCCAGCCGACGGCACACATCATAACCAGACAGCCCTGGCATCATAACGTCCAGTACGAACACTTGCGGCTGGAACGATTCGACGAGCCTAAGCGCGGCTTCGCCGTCAGCGGCCGTTTCGACCTGAAAGCCTTCCCGCCGCAGTGCATAGGCGATCGCTTTCACGATAGAGCATTCATCGTCTACGACAAGCACTCTTTTATCCATGCTGTTAATCCTTTCCACCTCGCTATTGTTGTATTGATACGCCTATTCTACATTTTGCGCGCAACAAAAGCGATCCAATTGGGAATTTGAAAGCAAACACCAGCTCAAACGTATTTGCCGAAATTCCAGTAAGCCTCCTGCTTCTGATGGCTACAAGTATCCTGCGCGTAAAAGTCTGCTTGTTTCTGTTGTGTTGTAAGTAGAATCTTGTGCGGATAGAGCCTCTTGGAGCTGGATAAACTAAAGGTAGACAGTTATCCCGCACGATGCAAGGAGCTTAGCAATGAGACATTCACAGAAGGCATGGGTATGGAGAAGTATCCCGGCACTAGCGACAGGGAGTCCTGTAGAAGCCTATGCATTAGCCAAAAAGACGGAAGATGAAATTGAATCTCAAGTGATCAAAGGAAGAAGCCGTAATCTCTTACCGCGTACCTGAAAGGGGTGGTGGAGGCGGCTTTTTGATGCGGTTAACCGGGGATATTTTCTGATTAGAGGTTAGAAATCATTGTGATAAGGGTAATAGACGACAAGAAAGATCAATAAGTACCTATTCATTTGCACAAGCAGAGAGGAGAACTTATCACATGAGTAATGTTGCATTTTTACTAGCTAATGATTTTGAAGATTCTGAGATGAAGGTCCCTTACGATGAAGTTATAAAGGCAGGACATCAAGCTGACATTATTGGTTTAAAGAAGGGTGAGACCTTACTAGGCAAAAAGAAGGAAGTCTCCTACGCAGCCGATAAAGCCATAGCTGACGTTCAAGCAGGTAATTATGACGCGATAGTAATTCCTGGAGGTTCTTCCCCAGAAAATTTACGGCAAAATGCAGATATTTTGAAGTTTGTGAAAGAAGCAAACGAAGCTGGTAAGCCTATCGCTTCTATTTGCCACGGACCCCAAATTCTGATCAGTGCAGACTTGCTTAAAGGACGTACCATCACCTGTTATCCTCCGTTGAAAGATGATGTTGTGAACGCTGGTGCGGAGTTTAAAGATGAAGAAGTGGTAGTTGATCGTAATTACATTACTTCGCGTACCCCGAAAGATGAGCCTGCCTTCGTTCGTGAAATATTGAAGGTCCTGCAATAGCAATTTATAACACTGAGTCTTATAATCTAAAGGAGGTAATGGTAATGACCAGAAAAATCCAAGCATATTTTAGAACGGAAAATGAAGCAGAAGGTGCTAAAATAGCATTGATTAGTTACAAGGTAGATGGCTTGGAGGTATGGCCACTCACAGACCCTATTGGGGAAGATCGTAGAATTCTGTTTCCGATAGCCCCGTTTAGTAATACGACGTTAGCCGCAGGTACAGTAGGGACGCTTGGAACGGGTAGCACTCCGGCAGCTGGAGCTATGTTGGCCCCTGGTGTTGCCGCCTCCGAAACGCGTGATGAGCCTGAGACCCATTATAGCGTGGATGAAGACCAGGTTAGTGCGGATGTAGCAGATGGAGAGCTCGAGGATGGGGATTTAAGTGAACTTCGTTATGTGATGGACCTAAGTGTTGCAGAAGAGAATTATAATGAGGTTGTGGAAACCCTTCGGGGCAAAGGAGCATTTGTAGAGCAATTCGATTAACAACAATCTATTAAAATAAACCGCTTTCATGAATGTAATATAATCGTAATATTACATACATGTTTCCTTAATATAGCGTGTTTATAATAAAGGCATGACCCCCTTTTTAATAATATATGATGATGGACCTGCAGCATTTGGCTGCAGGTCATTTTTTTTGTAACGGTTGAAGTTAAAGGTCAAAAGTTGAAAGTTGTCGAATTTTTTATTCAGCTTCGCATTTCCTGCCTTGACTTTAGCGCAGTAGTTCAGTAGAATTTAAAAATATACGATTTTATCATATGGTTTTGATGACGGGAACAAGTAATTCGAGGACCCACAACTCCAGAGAGGAATCCCCTGTAGATTCAGATGATATCCAGTACAATGGATGATCTATCGTTTCTGCTTGGCTGCAAGGATTCTGTTGATGAGCGAATGAATGACCTCCCCGAGAACGTACGGCGAAAGTGGGCAATGCATATTGCCGCTATCAGTAGCCGTTATGCGTAGGCGGGCGTTAACCGCTTTGAGCGGATTCAGAATGGTTCTGATCCGGAATGTGGGTGGTACCACGGGTGTATTATTGGTTATGATAATCCCTCGTCCCTGTTTTTTATAAACAGGGCGGGGGATTTTTTGTTTTGTTTAGCATGATGAAGTGATGAAGAGAGCAGATTTAGAGGGGTATTTTTTAGGAGGGATAGACTGTGGCTAAAGAAAGATTCGAGAAACCTACAGGAACGCAGGATGTGCTTCCGGGAGCTGTGGAGAAATGGCAGTATATTGAGGGGAAGGCTAGAGATTTATGCCGTCGTTTCAATTACCGTGAAATCCGTACACCGATGTTCGAGAATACGGGGTTATTCGAGCGTGGAGTAGGCGAAACAACGGATATTGTAGAAGGCGAGATGTACACGTTCAAGGATAAAGGCGATCGTGATCTGGCGCTGCGTCCAGAAGGAACGGCTGGTGTCGTTAGAGCTTATGTTCAGAACAAGCTTTACGGTGAACCTGATGTAAGTAAGCTGTATTATATCGGACCTATGTTCCGTTATGAGCGTCCACAGGCAGGTAGATATCGTCAATTCCATCAGTTTGGTATTGAGGCTTTTGGAGCTGTGGATCCGGCTATTGATGCGGAAGTAGTCTCCTTAGGCTATCAATTCTATAAGGATCTTGGCCTTAAGGATGTAAGAGTGGAAATCAATTCTGTCGGTAACGCACCTAGCCGTGCAGCTTATCGGGAGAAGCTATTGGGCTTCTTAAGACCAATGAAGGATACCCTTTGCAGTGACTGTCAGCGTCGTATTGAGCGTAATCCGCTTCGCGTGCTGGATTGTAAGGTAGATCAAGATAAATTTACAGATGCGCCTTCCATTTTGGATAGTCTGGACGAAGAGTGCACGACTCATTTTGAAAAGGTGAAGATGCACCTTGATATCATGGGTGTGGAATTCACCATTAACCCTCGCCTTGTAAGAGGACTGGATTATTACACGCATACAGCGTTTGAATATAAAGCAGCAGGTATTGGTACGATTGATACCGTGGGCGGCGGAGGCCGTTACAACGGTTTGGTTGAAGAAATTGGTGGACCGGATCAACCGGGTATTGGTTTTGGGATTGGACTTGAACGAATTCTCCTCATTTTGGAGGATCAGAAGGTAGAGCTGGAGACGGCGAAGCCACTGGATGTGTACTTCGTAGCTCTCGGTGAAGCAGCTGATATCGAAATCTCTAAGCAGCTATATATTCTGCGCAGCCAAGGGTTCTCAGCAGAACGTGACTACCTGGGCCGGAAAATGAAGGCACAGATGAAATCCGCAGACCGTATGTCGGCACGTTATACTGCGATTCTTGGCGAAGATGAGCTGAAGAATGGTGTAATTACCGTGAAGTCGATGAATACAGGGGAGCAGCGCACTGTGAAGCTGGATGAGCTGGGTCAGGCACTAGTTTAGACCATCTGACTAACGTCTTATGGTGACTGTATAGAGAAAGATTAAAAATGTATTTTTAACCATGAAGGGGAATGATAAATTATGCAAAGAAGTCATCAGTGTGGACAGTTAACACCAGAACATATTGGACAGACAGTAACCTTGAACGGATGGGTGCAGACTCGCCGCGACCTTGGGGGCGTACTATTTATTGATCTGCGTGACAGAAGCGGTATTGTGCAAGTTGTATTTAACCCAGACTACTCTGGCGAAGCCTTACAAATTGCTGATAAGGTTCGTAGTGAATACGTCCTGGCTGTTAAAGGTAAGGTTGTTAAACGTGATGAGGAAACCATTAACCGCAACCTGCCAACAGGTGAAATTGAAGTTCAAATTACGGACATTGAAGTGCTGAACGCAGCTAAGACACCTCCGTTCTTCATCGAAGATGGTGTGGAAGTAGACGAGTCTCTGCGTCTCAAATATCGCTATTTGGACCTTCGTCGTCCGGAGATGCAAAGAACCTTGTTGCTTCGCTCGAAAGCTTCTAAGATTTTCCGTGATTTCCTTGACAGTGAAGGATTCATCGACGTAGAAACACCGATCCTAACTAAGAGCTCACCGGAAGGCGCGCGTGATTATCTGGTACCAAGCCGTGTGCATGAAGGCGAATTCTTCGCATTGCCGCAATCTCCACAAATCTACAAGCAATTGTTGATGGTCGGCGGCGTTGAGCGCTATTACCAAATTGCTCGTTGTTTCCGTGATGAAGATTTGCGTGCTGACCGTCAGCCTGAATTCACTCAAGTCGACATTGAGACTTCATTCCTGTCACAAGATGAACTGCTTGGTATGATGGAGAAGCTGATGCAGCGTCTGTTCAAGGAAACTGTAGGAGCAGATATTGAGCTTCCGTTCCAACGGTTGACTTATGCTGATGCTATGGGCAAATACGGTTCTGACAAACCTGATCTGCGTTTTGGATTAGAGCTTGTAGAAATGAACGATATTGTTGCTACTAGCGGTGTTAAGGTATTCGCTTCTGTAATCGAAAAAGGCGGCGAAGTGAAATGTCTAAATGCTAAAGGCTGTGGCACTTGGACTCGTAAAGAAATCGATGACCTCGGACCTTATGCTGCTCGCTATGGCGCGAAAGGCTTGGCATGGATTCAAGTGAAAGACGGCGAATTCAAAGGGCCGATTGTGAAATTCTTCTCCGAAGAAGAAATTGCGGCTGTGAAGGAACGTACAGGCGCTGAAGAAGGCGACCTTCTCCTCTTCTCCGCTGATAATAAAAAGGTTGTAGCAGACGTTCTAGGCGCCCTTCGTGTTAAAATTGGACGTCAGCTCGGTCTGATTGACGATAACGTGTTCAAGTTCGCTTGGGTTACAGACTTCCCACTCCTTGGATATGACGAAGATCAGAAACGTTATGTAGCAGAACACCATCCGTTCACTCGTCCACGTGAAGAGGATCTGCATCTATTTGACACAGATCCAGGTGCGATCCGTGCACAAGCTTATGACATCGTTCTGAACGGTTATGAAGTAGGCGGAGGCTCCATGCGGATTTACAAACGCGAAGTACAGGAGAAGATGTTCGAAGCCCTTGGATTTACGAAAGAGGTTGCTTATGAGAAGTTCGGCTACCTGATGGATGCGTTCGAATATGGTACACCTCCACACGGTGGTATCGCTTTCGGTTTAGATCGTCTAGTTATGCTACTGTCCGGTCGTACAAATCTGCGTGAAACCATCGCATTCCCGAAAACGGCAAGTGCAACAGATCTACTTATGGATGCACCTTCGCCAGTAGATGGTTCACAATTGGAGCAGCTTCACATTAAGCTGGCGCTTAAACCGAAGAAAGAAAAAGAATAATTAACTAATCGAAGCGGGCGAGGCAGATTTCTGCTTCGCCAAATCTTTTGAAGGAGGCTGAACCTCATGCTACATCAGTTCTCACGCACGGAACTGGCGATCGGGCCGGAAGGTCTGGAAATAATGAAGAACAGCACGGTAGCGGTGCTAGGCATCGGCGGTGTTGGCGGTATGGCTGTTGAGGCTTTGGCGCGTACCGGCATCGGCAGACTGATTCTGATTGATAAGGATTCGGTAGACATTACTAATGTGAATCGGCAGATTCATGCACTCACCACCACGGTTGGGCAGAAAAAGGCTGAACTGATGGTAGACCGTGTTAAGCTGATTAATCCCGAATGCGAAGCGATTGCGCTCAACATGTTCTATACGGAAGAAACCTATGAGGAATTGTTCAAATTAAAACCTGACTATGTACTCGATGCTTCGGATACGATTATTTATAAGGTTCATTTGATCAAAGAATGTCTGTCCCGTGGAATTCCAATGATCTCAAGCATGGGCGCTGCCAACAAAATGGATCCTACAAGATTCCAGGTAGCGGACATTTCCAAGACAACTTATGACCCTATTGCGCGTGTCATTCGTCAGAAACTGCGTAAGGAAGGAATTAAGAAAGGCGTGAAGGTGGTTTTCTCTACGGAGCCGCCAATGAAGCCACGTCAGGATGTTACGGATAAGATCGTTCCGGAGAATGCGCCGGATCGACGTAAAGCGAAACAACCACCAGCTAGTAACGCCTTCGTTCCGCCGGTAGCAGGCCTGATCATGGTCAGTGTTGCCGTGCGTGATTTGCTTGAGGCTGGAGGCGTCAGCGTGTAAGTGAATCGCTGAGCTGAAGCTGTTTCAATTATAGCGGTAGTAGTAGTAGTAAAATGGACCAAAAGGGCGACCAGCTGAAATCCAGTTGCGTACGCCCTTTTGTTGTGGTTAACAGGCGGGTCTGCAAGATGCAGACCACAAATAGGCATAATAGTTGAACCGGGATGAACCGTTGATTATAAGCCTTATTATCCGGGTAAAATCCGCCTGCGGAACTTAATATCAGTGGAGGTTTTTGTACATGAAATCAAATTTTTGGCGAAATAGTGTAGGGCTTGCACCTGAGAATGACTGGAAACGGGAGTGGGCTGCAGGGATCCTTTCGTATTTTGCTTCGGTATACATTGTGATGGTGAATGCTGCCATTCTTCATGATGCGGGTATGCCGCTTAGACCAGCAATGGTGGCTACACTATTGACTGCCATTACAGGCTGTCTACTGATGGCCTTTGGTGGGAAGACACCGATCATCGTGGTACCAGGAATGGGGATAAACGCATTTTTCACATACACACTTGTACATTCTATGAATTTAGGTTGGAGAGAGGCGCTTACTGTAGTCGTAATAACCGGTGTGTTATTCGCTATCGTGGCCTTCACATCGCTCTATCGGATTCTAAGTGAGGCGATTCCTCAAAACCTACAGCATGCCATTACGGTCGGGATAGGGCTTTTTCTGACCTTTATAGGACTGCAAAAAAGCGGGATTGTGATTGCACATCAGACCACGTTTGTTGCTATAGGACATTTTAGCGATCCAGCAGTTATTACTTCCTGTGTAACCTTGTTACTCGCTTTAGTACTGTTTATCCGCGGGACCAACGGTGGTTTGCTTATAAGTATGCTGGTTGGTACAGGTCTAGCCTACTTGCTGGGAGCGGCTCACGCGCCTGATAAGCAGGCATCCGGTCATGTATTTACGGGTTATGAAAGCTTATTTCTGGGAATGGACTGGAGCGGCATAGTGAGCCTTGTGTTCTGGATTGCTGTTTTCTTACTGCTCTTAATTGTTGTATTTGAAAATATTGGGCTAGTCGCCTCACAGACTATGATGGCAGGGCGTCCTGAGCGCTTCAAGAGTAGCTTACGAGCACTCTCTATTGCCAATATCGCTGCAGGTCTCTTCGGAAGCAGTCCTGTAGTAGCCGCTGCGGAATCTAATGCAGGTATTGCTGCAGGTGGACGTTCGGGACTGACCTCACTCGTGGCAGGGCTGCTGTTCGGGGCGACATTCCTGTTCCTCCCTCTGCTCTCCTACATTCCAGACAGTGCTATCGCTCCGATCTTGATTGTAATCGGTGGGCTTATGGTACAGAATGTGCGTGAAATGGACTTGGGAGATTTAACAGAGCTCTTTCCTTCTTTCCTAATCATGGTCATGATTCCATTCACCTATAGCATCGTAGATGGTATGGCTTTTGGATTTATTACTTATCCGATCGTGAAGCTTGCGGTGGGCAAGGGCAAGGAAGTACCTCCTGCACTGTATGGGATTGCGGGTTTATTTGTAGCTAACTTTATTTTGCAAGCTGTGCTGTAGTCGTATGTTCGCTTGAAAGATTTGGTATTTTAGTGCTGATTATGCTACAATGGGTATCCTTTTTGCGTGAGAAGAGGGAATGAGGAGAATGAAAATTTAAGCTCGATAAACTTTTAGGAGGTAACTGAAATTGGAAGACAACTTTCAAAGTGCCTATCAAGAGGAAGAAGACAGGCTGAATCAAGCGCTTACTGAGATTGACACCTTACTGGAGAAACTTAACCAGACTCCGGTATACACGGGACATGATTATACGGAACAGGTGTTAGAAGCGAACCGTGATCAGAAGCGCAAAGATCTTGCCAAGCTTCGGCAGGAGCCTTATTTCGGACGGCTTGATTTTCAGGGCAATGATGAGAAGCAGCGAAAGGCACTCTATATAGGCAAAATCGGCGTAGACCGCGAGCAGGTAAGCGACCGTCCGCTAGTCATCGACTGGCGCGCACCGGTAGCAAGCCTGTTCTATTCGTTTACCGGTGGTACGGAGCCTGCCTCCTATGAAGCTCCTGAGGGGCTGATAGAAGGACTGGTATACCTCAAGCGCAACGTGGTGATCCGGAAGCAGATTCTGGAGCGGGTCGCAGATACGTATAACCGGGAGAGTGACGCACCTGTGGTGTCAGATGAGTTTCTCGTCTATCGCCTGGGTGAGAACAAAGATAATCGTCTCCGCGATATCGTATCGACCATTCAGGAGGAACAGGACAAGATTATCCGTGCCGCCAAAAATACAGCATTGATCATTCAGGGCGTAGCAGGAAGTGGTAAAACTACAGTTGCACTACACCGGTTAGCCTTTCTGCTGTATCAATACAAAGATCAGGTCTCTGCAGAAAAAATGATTATTTTTGCACCGAACCGGATGTTTCTGGATTATATTTCGGATGTACTGCCTGAACTTGGTGTAGGAAATATTGCCCAGAGCACTTTCCCGGATTGGGCTGCAAATGTACTAGGTCTGGAGCTTCCAGAGCAAGATGCTACGGAGACGATGAACCGTTGGTTCGAAACTCCGGGCGGCATGCCTGTGATTACAGAAGAGACACCTGGACGCTTCAAGGGTTCTACGGTGTTGATGGGAATAATAGAGTCCAGCATCAAGCTATTGGAAAGCAGCTCGGTACCTGAGGGTGATTTTATCCCATGGGAAGGTGCTGTACTGCGCCGCTCCATGATCTTGCGCTGGCATAATGAGGAGTACGCTCCTTATCCGCCAGCGAAGCGTAAGGAACGTGTAATGGCACGGATACATCGCTGGATTGAGATGGAGCTGAAGAAAAGTCCGTCAGCTGCAGCTATGAAGGATCGCAAGAAAAAAGGTGCTGCGCGAGAAAAAGCATACAGTGCAAAATGGCCTAAGTATGATCCACTGACGATCTACAAGCAAATCTTTCGTGCGGCTAAAGTCCCGGAAGATTGGCCGGTGGATCCACCTGAGAATATTCCAGCAGCTGTGCTGAAGGAAACGGCAAAAGAGCTGAAAAAAGGGATTATACGTGAAGAGGATTTACCACCGCTGTTGTATATTTATTATCTTTTGAATGGGAACGAAGGCGGCACTCGTTTTGATCATGTGGTGATCGATGAAGCCCAGGATTTCTCCCCCTTCCAAATTGCCGTGCTGGATTTATACGTGCGTGGACATTCCTTTACCATTCTAGGCGATCTGTCGCAGGGTATACACGCTTATAAAGGTGTTCACGCATGGGAAGAGATGCAGACCTTATTTGCCCCTGAGAACACGGCTTACCATGCGCTGACACGCAGCTATCGTTCAACCATGGAAATTATAGACTTCGCTAATGGAATTCTATCCTCGGGAGTAGAAAGTTCGTTGTTGGCTGTTCCTGTCTTTCGTAGTGGGGACCCTGTTCGGATGATCGCCTACGGTGAAATAGTCGGAGAACGGGAAGCTGAAGGAAATGCTCGTTTGAGCACTATACAATCGGCACTGAAGTCCCTGTCTGGAAGGGAATATCGTACGGTGGCTGTGCTGACACGTAGTCTACGTGAAGCCACAGAGCTGTACGCTGAACTGGAGCAGCATTTTGAAGATATTCATCTGATCGACGGTAGTATGACGCAATATCAGGGTGGATTATCGGTACTACCTGTGTATTTATCTAAAGGTTTGGAATTTGATGCGGTCATCTTAGCAGATGCCGATCAAGAACATTACGGAGCGACAGCATGGGATGCGAAGCTGATGTATGTAGGCTGTACACGAGCGCTTCACGAGCTGTGGTTACTCCATAATGGGGAAATACCTTCCTATGTGCAAACGGCGGCTGAAAGCGATTCTGAGGGGAGCTAAGACTGGTGGAGAACAGTTATAACTGTTTTTGAACTTGTAACTCCCCTACGGGTATGGCTTAATAATAAGTGTCCGGCCGGGCAAGAACACTTCTGGAAGGAGGCTGAGTGAGATGATTTCAGTATACGAGGTGGTTTCCGTCTAAGACGGAAACCCGCTTAAAGCGAGGAGGCCGTAAGGCCTCCTTATTTCAAAACATGAGATATATGTACCGATTATCAATTAGGATTACGAAATGTGAATTAGAATGTAGACGCTACCAAGAGGTTTTTATATAATGAAATTACGGATTTTTCCAAATATGAGGAGAAGAAAGGAGGCAGGTGACGTGGAAATTACTTTATCAGTAGTTGACGGACGCATAGGAACACACCTGTTGAAGGAGGAAATGCAAGTTGAGTTATGTAAATGGGAAGGATGTGCTCCCCCCTGGCTTGCTCAAAGAGCTTCAGGGATACATCCAAGGTGAACTGCTCTACATCCCGAAGAAAACGGAAGAGCGGGTTAGATGGGGCGAGAACAGCGGTTCGAGGAAAGAGATAGCAAACCGCAATGAGGAAATTTTCAGTTGTCATCGAAAAGGCGATTCCGTAGCAGAGCTTCAGAAGAAGTATCATCTGTCGGAAGAGAGCATTCGGAAAATAATATCAAAAATGCGGCTGGCAATAAATTGCTAGCGTACAATTCAAGCATAAACGCCTTTGGCGTCCCTATAAGGACGGTAAGCGTTTATGCGAGAAATAATAAGGATAAAGTATAGCGTGGAACCTATACTTTCGTATATTTTGAAAAAAGAGCATGGCTCCCGCCTTTCTAAGACGAGATCATGCTCTTTTTATTTTTTTGTGAAAAATAAGTCTATGGTATGATAATGGGAGATGTACATTGGCTTTTATAAGAATATAGCAAGGAAGTGGAGTTATGGATTTATTTTCTATGGGAGAGGACAACGGGAGCGGACGGTTGCTTGCGGACCGAATGAGACCGGAGAATCTGGATGAATATATTGGTCAAGAACATATCATAGGCCGGGGAAAGCTGTTGCGAAGAGCGATCGAGGCAGACCAGGTCTCTTCGATTTTGCTTTATGGACCTCCTGGATGTGGCAAAACAACATTAGCTCATATCATTTCTCATCACACACAAGGTGAATTCGTACGCCTGAATGCGGTGGAGGCTTCTGTGAAGGATGTACGGGAGGTCATTGAACGAGCTCAAAATAATAAAACACTTTACGGTTCTAAGACGATTCTTTTTCTGGACGAGGTGCATCGGTTTAACAGTTCACGTCAGGACGCGCTATTGCCAGCAGTAGAAAAAGGTACCATTACATTTATTGGCGCAACTACGGAGAATCCGTTCCATTACGTTAACGGAGCACTTATGAGCCGTTCTACCTTGTTTCAGCTAGAGGCGCTAACGAGTGAACACAGTCTGGTCGCGATGCGCAGAGCTTTAGCAGACAAGGATAGAGGGCTTGGATTCATGGAGCTTCAGGTCGATGAAGAAGCATTGCTGCATATTGCTACCATGGCTAATGGAGATATCAGGCGGGCTTTAAATGCTCTGGAACTAGCAGCGTTAACTACTGCTCCGGAGGTAGACGGGAGTGTGCATATCACGCTGGAGGTGGCGGAAGAGTCGATTCGGCGCCCCATTGTGAAGGCAGATGAATCGACGCAGTATGATGTTCTATCTGCTTTTCACAAAAGCATTCGAGGTTCTAGTGATGCTGCCTTGTTCTGGTTTCTGTATGCGGTAGAGAAATTGGGGATGGACCCAATGACTTTTATTCGTCGACTAATTGCAGCGAGCAGTGAGGATATTGGCTTAGCTAATCCCCAGGCTATGGTCCAAGCGGTGAGTGCGCTTGAAGCCTATAGGAATAACGGTTGGCCAGAAGCGAAGCTGAACATTGCGCAAGCCATTCTTTTCGCGGTGGAGAGTCCGAAGTCTAATGCCGTCTATACTGCTATTTCAAATGCAATGGCGAGTATGGATGAGATTAAATCCGCTGAGGTACCGCTACATTTACGTGATACACACTATAAAGGTGCTACTGCACTAGGGCATGAAGGGTATCAATATCCGCACAATTTTCCGGGGCATTATGTGAAACAGGAGTATCTGCCTAAGGAGATTTCTCAGCGTGTCTTTTATCAAGCGACCGAGCAAGGGAATGAAATTAAAATCCGTCACAACCAACGACTCCGACGAGAACAATAGTCCACCAGTGACTGTAGTATCTTCCATTTTAATGCTAATAAGCAAATAAATTTAATGTAACACAAAAAAATATTTATTCCAAAAAAAGGCGGCCTAGAGCCGTTTTTTTGTTGTCTGCGTTACTTTTAATCACATGAACGAATTTTTTTTATAGGAAAAGATTGATAATTTACCATAAGTTAATTAAAATGAACTACAAAGTTACGGAGAAACAAGTTTTAATTCCGATGGAAGTACTTGTACTATTCTTAATGGTGTTAATAATCATAACAGTCAATGTTTGATATGTTTCATGAAAAGAATGCTGTTATATCAAAATTTACATAATATTTCATTGGGTAAATTTTGAAACTTTTGCCGTTAGGGGGATTAATTTGAGCGAAGAATTACTAGAAATCAAGAATTTGTCCACATCGTTCAGAATCGTAGATGACTATTATGCTGCAGTAGACGATGTTACCCTGTCCGTTCGCAAAAATGAGATTCTTGCCATTGTTGGAGAATCCGGCTCAGGAAAAAGTGCGCTCGCCTTTTCAATTATGGGATTGCACACAAGGGCCAAAATAGACGGAGAAATCAAATACAAAGGTCAGGATATCGTTACTATGTCTCCTGCTGCACTCAACAAGCTGCGCGGTCAAGAAATGTCTATGATTTTTCAAGATCCTTTATCCGCATTAAATCCACTCATGATTATCGGTTCACAGATTGAAGAAGTACTCATCCTACATGATTCCAAGCTTTCGAAGAAGCAAAGAAAAGAGAAGGTCATTGATCTTTTGACCAAGGTTGGAATCTCCCGTCCCGAACATACATATCAGCAGTACCCCCACGAATTATCTGGTGGAATGAGGCAGAGGGTTGTGATTGCTATTGCGATTGCCAACGGCCCCAAGCTTTTGATCGCCGATGAGCCGACTACGGCACTAGATGTAACCATCCAATTGCAAATTCTTGAACTTATAAAAAAATTAAAAAACGATATGCAAGCAGGCATTATCTTAATTACCCATGATCTAGGGGTTGTCAGTGAAATGGCTGATCGGGTTGCGGTAATGTACGCCGGGCAAATCGTAGAAATCGCAGATATTTATACATTAACGTCTAATCCGAAGCATCCGTATACAAGATCCTTGTTGAACTCCATTCCAACCGTTAAAGAAGAGAAGTCTAGACTTCATGTGATTCAGGGAATTGTCCCACCATTACAGAATCTTCCGCGTAAAGGATGTCGTTTCGCGGCCCGAACACCTTGGATTCCGGAATGGGAACATGAGGAAAATCCGCAGCTGCATGAAGTAGCCCCAGGGCATTTTGTTCGCTGCACCTGCCATAATAACTTTCATTTCCCGGATACTAACGAGGAGGCAATCTACAATGGGACTTCTTGAGGTTAAAAATTTAGCAGTTCATTTTCCAATCCACGGCGGCGTTTTTCGAAGGGGAATTGGCGTAGTCAAGGCAGTTGATAATGTTAGTTTTACTATTGAAGCAGGCAAAACTTACGGTTTGGTTGGTGAATCCGGATCAGGTAAGACGACTACTGGTCGTGGAATCATTGGACTCAATTCTATTACTAGCGGCAGTGTGATTTTTGAAGGACAGGATTTGGCTTCAAAGGGTGTACGTAAGCAAAAAAATATTCGCAAGGACATTCAGATGATCTTTCAGGATCCGTACTCTTCCTTGAATCCTAAGAAACGTGTGCTGGATATTATTGCTGAACCCTTACGTAATTTCGAAAAGATGTCTCCGGGCGAAGAAAAAAGACGTGTGCAGGAATTGCTTTTGCAGGTTGGATTAAGTCCTGAAAATATTCTTAAATATCCGCATGAATTCTCTGGCGGTCAGCGGCAGCGGATCGGTATTGCAAGAGCTATTGCGCTCAAACCGAAGTTGATTATTGCAGATGAACCTGTCTCTGCGCTGGATGTTTCCGTACAGGCACAGGTGCTCAATTTTATGCAGGATATTCAAAAAGAACTGAATCTTACGTTTCTGTTCATCAGTCATGATCTCGGAATCATTAGGCATATGTGTGATCACATTGGGATTATGTATAAAGGACGTCATGTGGAGCAAGGGACTGCTAAAGATATTTTTGACAATCCTCGCCATATTTATACCAAACGTCTAATTGCTGCCATTCCTGATATTGATCCTAAGCAAAGAGAGAAGCAGACGGAGTTTAGAAAATCAGTAAGTCTGGAATATGAACAAGCGCACCGGAATTATTTTGATGAACAAGGCATGCCTTATCCATTGAAATCCATTTCCGAGACTCATCTGGTAGCCTTGCCTGAGAAAGGTTGAGAATATGTGGAAGATTATTGTTCGTAGAATTCTTATTATGATTCCTCAAATATTTCTATTAAGTATTCTTGTTTTTCTAATGGCGAAGGCGATGCCGGGAGATGCGTTATCAGGGATGCTTGATCCAAATATTGATCCTGCGGCCATCGATGCGATGAGAGAAAAACTAGGCTTAAATGATCCGTGGTACATCCAGTACTGGGATTGGATCACTAAAGCGATTCAAGGTGATTTTGGTCAATCCTTCCGTTTCAAAATGCCTGTATCAGAGCTTATCGGTCAACGCCTCATGAATACACTTTGGCTGGCGATTGTCACGCTGATCCTTACATACCTTATTGCTATTCCACTTGGTATTACTAGTGGTCGTTATAACGATTCATGGCTGGATCGCCTCATTACTGGATACACCTATATTGGCTTTGCCGCACCATTGTTTATTTTCGCTCTCTTAATGGTATGGCTCTTCGGATTTCATCTTCATTGGTTTCCTACTAGCGGCAGTGTTAGTCCTGGGGAAGTTCCGGGTACGCTAAGCCACTTCTGGAGTAAGTTATACCATTTGCTACTCCCTGCTTTATCAATGGCACTGATTGCAACGGTAGGAACGGTACAATATTTGCGGAATGAGATCATTGATACGAAACAAAAGGATTTCATCCTCACGGCAAGAGCAAAAGGTGCTTCAGAGTCGCGCGTCTATAATCGACATATATTGAGAAATTCCTTACTGCCAATTGCTGCATTTTTCGGATATGAGATTACTGGACTGATCGGCGGAACGGTGTTCGTTGAAAGTATCTTCAGCTATCCGGGTATGGGTATGCTGTTCCTCAGCTCGATAACGATCCGGGATTTCAGCGTAGTAACGGCCCTAGTTCTTCTGTATGGGGTTGCTGCCATCGTCGGTGCGTTGTTATCAGACATTATCTTAAGTATCGTAGATCCGCGTATCCGGATTAAATAAGAAGATGAACACTTTGAGGTGAATGAAATGGCAAAGACAAGCGCAGAGATAGCTCTGCTGCAGGAAACAGATAAAAGTCCATCAGGCTTCAGAATTGTTTGGCGAGAGATTATCCGGGATAAATTGGCTTTGGTCTCACTGGTTTTCCTATTTGCGATTATCGCCGCTGTTTATGGGATTTCCTTATTTTTAGATCAAAAAGAAATTGTTACGGTTGACTTGTTCGCCCTTTATGAGAAGCCTTCGGCTGTACACTGGCTAGGGACCGATTATGGAGGACGGGATGTATTCGGTCAATTAATTATAGGCACACGAAATTCCATGTCGATTGCTTTTATGGTTACTTTTTTTACGGGAGTCATCGGTATTCTAGTAGGTTTGATCTCAGGTTACTTTGGTGGAACGATAGATAATATTTCGATGCGTGTTGTAGATTTCTTCATGATTTTGCCTTTTATAATGATTGTTATAGCTTTTGTGAGTGCAGTTCCTAAATACAATACGCTAACCTTCTCCTTTATCATGACTGCCTTTCTATGGATGGGGATTGCCAGGTTAATTCGTTCCAAGACGTTACAAGAGAAGGAACTGGATTACGTTCAGGCATCTAAGACCCTAGGTTCCTCCAATCTGAAAATAATGTTCACACAAGTGCTGCCGAACTTAAGCTCAATCATTATCGTCACGATGACTTTAAATTTGGCAGCTAATATTGGATTGGAATCAGGCCTATCCTTTCTAGGTTTTGGTTTTCCAGAAAGTACACCCAGTCTGGGTACTCTTGTAAGCTATGCGAGAAATCCGCAAACGCTTGAGTTCAGATGGTGGATCTGGTTACCCGCATCACTGCTGATCTTGGTACTGATGTTGAGTATAAATAATGTGGGTCAAGCGCTCAAACGTGCGACCGACGCAAGACAAAGAAAAGGATAATAAGGGAGGAAATGATTAAATGAGAAAAGCCATTCGTTCAAAAGCTTTACTAGTTTCATTAATGTTAGTAATGTTGTTCGCTCTTGCGGCTTGCGGCTCCAAGAACAACAACGGAGCGGCTGAGTCAACAGCAGCACCAAGTGCCAGTGCTCCTGCGGAAACCGCAGAAGCGACGGCAGCACCTGAAGCAGAAGACGGACTTTATAACATTAAAGATTTCAGTAACATTAAGACTAATCAAGGTGAAGCTATTGATGGTGGAACAATTACTTTTGGACTCGTTTCCGACAGTCCGTTTGAAGGTACCTTGAACTTGAACTTCTATTCTGGAGCTCCAGATGCTGAAGTGCTGAATTGGTTCGATGAAGGCTTGTTAACTTGGGACAAAGACTATGTGTACACGAATGATGGTGCAGCAACTTATGAAGTAGCAGAAGATGGACGGACCTTTACCTTTACGATTCGCGACAATGTGAACTGGCAGGATGGAAAGCCAGTGACAGCAGAAGATTGGCTGTTCGCGCATGAGGTTATTGGTAATCCGAAATATGATGGTCCACGTTACGGTTCTGACTTTACGAATATTGAAGGTATGGAAGAATACCACTCCGGAAAAGCAAAGACTATTTCTGGTATTAAAGTTCTGGGTGAGAAGAAGCTGCAAATTACTTATCTTAAATCTTCCCCTTCGCTGTTAACGGGTGGCATATGGATTTATCCATTAGCTAAACATATCTTTGGTGGTATGGATGTTGCCAAAATCTCCTCATCCCCTGAAGTTCGTCAAAAGCCAATTGGCTTCGGAGCTTTTAAAGTGGAAAGTATCGTTCCTGGTGAGTCTGTAGTATTCGTTAAGAATGAAGATTACTGGCGCGGCGCACCTAAATTGGATAAAGTAATTTTGAAGGTAATCAACCCTACGACTGTTGTGCAAGAACTGAAGTCTGGTGGAGTTGACTTGGTGGATGCCTTCCCTATCGATCAATTCCCAGATAATGCAAAAATGTCAAATGTCGAGTATCTCGGTGCTGTTGACCGTGCATATACGTATATTGGATTTAAGCTAGGTAAATGGGATGCAGAGAAAAAAGTCGTTGCTACCGATCCTAAAGCTAAAATGGCGGATGTGAACCTGCGTAAAGCTATGTGGGCTGCTGTAGACAATGATACAGTGGGTAAGAAATTCTATAGTGGTCTTCGCTGGAATGCTACAACTTTAATTCCACCTTCTCATCCGGAATTCCATGATGCTTCTAATCCAGGTGTACCTTATGATCCAGAAGCTGCTAAGAAGATCTTGGATGACGCTGGTTACAAACTTAACGGTGAATTTAGAACGAATCCGGATGGCAGTGAGCTGAAAATTAATTTCATCTCGATGACAGGATCGGACATTGCAGAACCATTAGCTCAATATTATGTACAATCCTGGAAAGCGATTGGTCTGAATGTGAATTTGGAGATGGTAGAATTTAATACGTTCTATGATCGTGTTGGACAAAATGGTGAGGATGATCCTTCTGTGGATGTTTACCAAGGTGCTTGGACTGTAGGGATTGATGTTGACCCAACAGGTCTTTATGGTAAAGACGCGATCTTTAACTTCCCGCGTTACTCAAGTGCAGAGAATGATCGTTTGCTCACCGAAGGAGTCTCCGAGGATGCATTCGATGTAAATAAACGTAAAGAGATCTATAAAGAATGGCAACAGTTTATGGTTAACGAGATTCCTGTATTCCCTACGCTTTATCGTGCGGCCCTAGTTCCGGTCAACAACCGTATACTGAATTATGGAATAGGTGATGGAACAGGACTTTACTATAATGACATAGCAGTTTCTGCGGATAAAGCTGCAGTAGCTCAGTAAATAGAAACAACACAGAACAGCAGTTCAGGGAGAGCTTCCTGAACTGCTATTTGTTTGATTCTATTTGAATCGCTCATTTGGTTAATATTCGCTTCAAAGTCGGTTAGTTGTATTTCATGCAACTAAAACCTAAATGTTAGATCTAAGAATGTAATATAACTGTACTTCATACATCTATTTTCCGGATGTGAAGATAAATAAGGGATATTGCGTGATTTTAACTGTACATACTACAACTAAATCGAAAAGGGATTCTGAACACAAGAAATAGCTGTATAAAATACAGCTATTTCTTAGGTTTTCGTATATTAGAGTTAATGTTGTAAGTTATAGAATACACTTAAGCTTGCGCTGAAGGAACAACCTTCTCGGCATATTCTATCGTTCCGCCACCGAGACATTGCTCACCGAGATAGAAGACAACGGCTTGGCCAGGTGTTATCGCTTTTTGTGGAACATCAAAGTCTACGTTTATCGTTCCGTCTCCCCGTGCTGTAAGGGTCACGCCCTGATCAGGCTGGCGATAGCGGAATTTGGCGGTGCATTTTAGCGGCTCAAGACCTAGCTCTTGCCCGTTAATCCAGTTTACACCGGAGGCAATCAGACTAGTGGAGTACAGGCTGTGGTGCTTGTCTCCTTGAACTACATAAAGAATGTTGCGGCTAAGGTCTTTTTCGGCTACAAACCAAGGTTCACCGTTACCGGAGCCACCAATGCCAAGGCCTTGGCGTTGACCCAATGTATAGTACATAAGTCCATCGTGGCGGCCTTTGATTTCTCCAGTTGTTATATCTACCATATCACCCGATTGTGCTGGAAGATACTGGCTGAGGAATTCGCGGAAGTTACGCTCACCGATGAAGCAAACGCCTGTGCTATCTTTTTTCTTGGCAGTATAGAGTCCAGCTTCTTCGGCAATTCTCCGAACTTCCGGTTTCGGAAGATGACCAATCGGGAACATTGCTTTAGAGAGTTGATACTGTCCCAGTGCATTCAAGAAATAGGTCTGGTCTTTATTGTTGTCTACACCGCGGAGTAGCTTGTACAAACCATCTTCTTCTATAACACGTGCATAATGTCCAGTTGCTACATAATCGGCGCCAAGCTGAAGGGCTTTGTTCAGGAACTCTCCGAACTTGATCTCTCGGTTGCACATGACGTCTGGATTCGGCGTCCGGCCGGCCTTATATTCATCGAGGAAATAAGAAAATACTTTGTCGAAGTATTCCTTCTCGAAATTAACGGTATAGTAAGGAATATCAATCTGCTCGCATACGCGGCGAACATCCTCTGCATCGCTTTCGGCCGTACATACTCCGAATTCGTCGGTATCGTCCCAATTTTTCATGAAGATGCCGATGACGTCATAGCCCTGCTGCTTGAGCAGAAGCGCCGTGACGGAGGAATCGACCCCTCCGGACATGCCGACGACGACACGGGTGTCTTGTTTTGCTTTTGTCATCGTAATCACCATTTCTGTACCCAAAATACCGGTCATTCATGGAACACCCGGCTCAAAATGTATTATAACATACCTGTCTACTGTAAAGCCTAAAATAAGAGGCTGAGAATAGAAAAATGTCCACCAGGGGTGAACATTCTTGCAAAATGTTTCGTTTGCCATTTCATTTGTGACTTCGAATATGATAACATAAACTAAGAGTAATCATCGGAATACCTTGATATGACAAACGCATGACTTACCGAATCAATAGTATACAATAACTAGACACTAAACCGAAAGAGGTGCCCCTTTGAAAATATCAACCAAAGGACGTTACGGACTAACAATTATGATGGAGCTTGCACTGAAATTTGGTGAAGGACCGACCTCACTTAAGAGTATCGCTGAGAAAAATGGACTTTCTGAACACTATCTGGAGCAGCTAATTGCTCCTCTGCGTAACGCAGGACTGGTAAAAAGTATTCGTGGTGCATACGGTGGATACATTTTATCACGTGAGGCTAGTGCTATCACAGCGGGTGACATCATTCGTGTGCTAGAGGGCCCAATTTCTCCAGTAGATTTTACTGAAGAAGATGATGCAGCAAAACGCGATTTATGGCTGCGTATTCGCGATAGCATCGCCGACGTACTAGATTCCACGACTCTTCATGACTTGATTAATTATAAAGAAGAGAGCTTGGCGGACAACTATATGTTTTACATATAGTTAATGTATATGGAATAAAAACTTAAAGTTATAGTATTATCAATGTTTAAGCCCCCTTTTTGGGGGCTTTTTTAATGGGAAAACCACATTCAGAGTAATCAATGAAGCTTGTCTTCTCGATTACCGGGAGAAAGGTCCAGGTTACTCTCGTTACGCAAAAAAAAGGATGCCCTATATTCGCTCGGCATCCTTTTAATTAATCATCAGAAGTTTATTAATAGCTTATTGATTATCACCAAACCAGATGTTCTCTGTACCGGTCCGCGTGTCCGTCCATACGCTCACTAGACGGCCTGTTTGGGGGACAATGGCATTGCCGATGTAGTCCCCAATTAGGGGAATGCCGGTGACATCAAAGGATATTGTCGTTATACGGGTGTTTATAAACGTCTTACCCCCATCTCTAGATGTAGCTAGATATACATCAAGGTTGAGGGGATTGACTCGATTAGTGTAATAGGTAACGAATATTGCACCATCCGCAGGGGACACGGTGATGGCTGGGAAAAAGTTTTGGGAGCCCAACGGACTACCTGTAATGGATATTGGTGCCCCCCAATCTACACCAAAATTAGTGGAGATAGCAAGAAAAATATCAGAATAACCTTCTCGAAAATCTTGCCATACAGCATAGACATTACCTCGCGTCGTCGGTGCATTAGAAATATCTGCTGCGAGGGAAGGGTATGTCAGACATCTAAATGTATATCCCGGCAATGGATCTGGTGGGACTACAACGCTGGCGACCATGGTTTCAGGAGTAAAAGTGACCCCGCCGTCTGAGGATGTGCGAATTTTAAGATCAGTATTACCGGGAGGCTGATTGATCCATCCCACGATAACAATCCCATTTAATGTAATTGCTATACCGGGGAATTCTTCGAATTCTTCGACCGAAGACAGCAGGGAGGGACTGGAATAGGTATTACCGTTATCTAGGGAACGATTGAAGAATATCGTATTTCCCGGTATGAATTGTGTGTTGTAATCATGCGTATAACCAGTATATACATTTCCAAAAAAGGGACTTGATCCAGCTTTGTCGGTGACAACGACCACCTGATCATCATTTACAAACTGCCCAAACCCTTGATTCACGATGACTGGCGGTCCGAATGAAGAGGCGTTGTCGGCAGATGTATAGGAAACGATCGACCCGCTGAGACCGTCTGAATCGAAGGCGTGGGCTAATACTACGAAAGTGGTCGGAAAAATATAATCAATATGTGGTGCTTCGATGCCTGCAAATCCTGTCGGTAACGGCAATAACGTTGTTGTCCAAGTGGCACCTGCGTCAATAGATTTGTACAAACCTATATTGGGAGGGCCTGTTCGAAGATCTACAGCTACGGCGACCATAACCGAAGGATTAAGCCAATTTACCGCGATGGTGGGCTCAAATTGAGCACTTGTGCTCGGCGAAAGTTGAATATTAACCATGCAAAGCTCCTTTCGTCATAGATTTTTCGGTACTTACGGGTTCAGCTGAGCTATGAAAGTAAGTTCGGATTGCAGCACTCTTTGATGAGGAATGACGTTTCCTGACGAATCCGTTCCGAATACCGTAATAATCGTGTCTGCTGGTGCGTTTCCAGTTACGAGAAATTGGACTTCATAAGCTGAATTGCCTGCGATATTAAAACCGAGAAACTGGCTGGTGTTAGCATTAATATTCAATGAGTTGGAGTAGACTAAAGCCTTACTAACCAAGGTATTCCATACGTAAACGTGATAGACTACGTTAGATGAAAAACTAAGGTTGTCATTGTCGATATTAATGTTCACGTTGGATGCTGGGGTAGTCCCTGTGTTCGTAATGATGCCTGTTGTTGTTGCCATGAGCTTCACCTCTTTATTAGTTTGCTATATATATATGAATTGAGATTCATTGTGTTTGGACAAGGAAATCAGAAAAATCGCGGAGATTGGAAATATGAGAGGTATGCTATTATTCCATGAATCTCCCCTTCCTCTTGCCTCGCAACTTACAAACTATTCCCGAATAAATTGATAGAAAATGAGGGGAGGAGTGATGGAAATGGCTTTTACAACCGGTCTTATTACTAATACGAGAGCTACTGGTACTGCAGCAAGTAATGTAGTGGTCAGCGTTCGCAACACAAGCAACGCGAGTGCAATGATAATCGTCGAAGTTTTCGGCGTTCCGTATTCAACGCTTGCACTAACACCGCTTTATGTCACAGGTTATTATGTTCCAGCAATGAGTTCTGATATCAGAGAGTTCTTCATTGCGGGGAATGTCGCTTACGAGGTTCAGATAAGTACTCCTTTTCCTTTAGCAAATGTACTATGCTCTACGTACGGATTGGATGAGTTCGGAAATCTTGTTACCGATCAGAGAGTGCTTCAATCGGAATTAACGGAGATTACCGCCCTTTCTATACCTGTATAGAGTAATTGTTTAGACAATCATGCAGTAATCAAGAAGCAACCACCGATAGAAACAGGGTGGTTGCTTCTTTTTTTAGGCGCAATAAATCTCATAAAGGCATTCACACAGGCACAAAGGTGGAATTTAAATATACTAATTTTATACTCCAATGTAGAGAGAGGTAAAAATCATGGCGGATGTAGGAGTAGTTATGCCTTTGTATACCCAAAAGCCGGAATTTCTCCGGCAAGCTCTGGAGTCTGTTCTGCGCCAAACCTTCACCGAATTTCGACTGATCATTGTAATTGATGGTGCGCCAGAAATGGAACCGCTTGTGAGATCTATAATTGCCGAGGATCCGAGGGTAACTATTATCTCTTATGTACAGAACAGGGGTATCGCACATGCACTGAATACGGGCTTTGATCTTTTGTTTAGCGAACCCAGTATTCAGTATTTGAGCTGGGTCTCCAGCGATAATGTTTATGAACCCCGTTTCCTCGAAATCCTTCGAGGTGGACTAGTAAAGGGGCCGCAGGAGCTAGGAATCGTGTACAGTTCTTTTCAAAGTATAGATAACGAGGGAAACCTACTTCATAACGAACATCAACTCGCTACCCAGCGAAATTACCAATCACAGCCCAAAGAGAGATTGCTGGATTACTCGCTTATTGGTGTTTCTTTCATGTACAAATCGCAGGTTGCGAAGCTTGTTGGGGGGTACGGAATGGAGCCGGTGGAGGATTATGATTACTGGCTAAGACTGGCTGAACATTGTGATATTCGCTTTATCCCCGTGGAGCTGGTGAATTATCGTGTGGATTCTACCTTTAGTGTATCTGCACAGTTACATTCCACTGAGAATCATCGGAGATGGAGATATACGTACCACTTGACCCGCCATCAGGCACGATTCCGTAGAGGGATTCGTCCTATGATTACCATCTTATTTCCTGTAGTAAATGCTGGTGCGGAGGAAATAGCGAGGATAGAGAATCTGTATGAACAGACGTATAGCAATTATGAGTGTCGGGTGCTGGATTTATCACTTACGGGTCAACCATCGGCTCTACTGGGTTCAATCCCTCATCCTGCAACTGAGTTCGTTTATATGCCAGGAGTTGTGGAGTCGCACGCGATTTGTGGAGCGTTAGAGCACATGTCCACTCCCTACACGATAGTTTTAGGTCCCAAGATTTTCATTGGAGCACTCGATATTGAATACATGCTGGAAGCTTTGATTACTACCGGTGGGGACACAATCTCCAATTATTATACGGATGATCATAGCTTGATTGGGTTCCGGCATAGACATGTCCCATCGACCAAAACTCACTACTATAATGAGCTGTTTCGAAGCGCAGATTTGTATGATTTGCTGAAGATTTATTTTTCCTAAAATAATATGTGAATGAGTGATCGTAATGAAGATTTTGTTCACTTTCTTCAACCCGAGTGGAGGCATGCAAACCCTGAACCGTGTGCGCTGCCAAGCGTTACATGATCGCGGTGTAGAGTGTCATTTGTTGTACACACACCCTGGAAAAGGGCAGCAGAATATTCCTAATATTCAAACCTATATTACCAATAATGATGACGAGATCAGGGGATTGCTTGCTCAAGAATCCTTTGATTTGATTGTAGTGTGTACGGATATTTACTTAGCGGAAAGGTTCAGAGGGTTTGGTTACAAGGGGCCGCTTGTTTTTGAGGTGCAGGGATTGGGGACATTAGATGAAGCGGAGCAAGTTATTAGTAATTTTAGTGAGCGGATTCACAAGTTAACAGATGCGCTGCTCTATCCTGAAACGACCCATTTGCAGACGCTTTTTAAAGGTGGGTTTCCATCTATTCCTCAATATTGCTTTGACAATCCGATCGATTGCGATCAGTTTGGATATACCAATTATCCCGCAAAAAGCTTTCCCATCCTCGGCTGGGTGGGACGAATTCAAACGAATAAGAACTGGAGAGAATTTCTACAAATCGGACAACGGCTGCTGGCGACCCATCCCGAGCTTTATTTATGGATTTTTCAGGACGATACTTTGTTTGAGCCGGAGCAAAAAGAGAGCTTCGAACAATTTGTAGCCGAGACAGGGATTTCCTCACGTTTGATTTCGCATTCCAATGTTCCTCACGGGCAAATGGCAGATTATATGAGCATTATTGGTGACTCGGGAGGATTGCTCTGTTCTACTTCTATTCTCGAGGGATTTGGGTATGCGGTAGCAGAGGCGATGTTGTGTCGTTGTCCTGTACTTACTACGGATTCAGATGGCATTCGAAGGCTTGTCATTAATAATCATACTGGAAAAATATACAGAAGAGGGCACCTGGATGAAGCTGTGAATGCGGCTCTATCTTTAATGCATGATCCAGCGCTGCGAGCCAGGATCAGGGTGAATGGGGAGTGGCATATCCGAAACAACTTATCATCAAAACTGTATGCGGATAGATTTCTCCAGATGTCTCATCAATTGATGAGACGCCGGTCTAAGATCGAGCGCCGATGGTCTTAACTCTGCGGTTATGCCGCAGGGTTAAGATGTTTTTTTTAAATATAAGAATTTATATGCTTACGTTATAATTTATCCTTCTATTTCTGCGCCTCTTCAATTAATTCCTTCGCATCATTCCGAACATTTCCGACAGCCGTGGAAACTGGATAGGCTCGCATTAGTTGTTGATCATACGGTTTCAGGAGTCTTATTAGAGAGGTAGTGTCCTGATTGCCCCGATCCAGCCATTCTGTCTCATCCTCAGGCTTCAAAATAACCGGCATGCGATTATGGATTTCAGCCATAAGCTCGTTCGGAGTAGTCGTTATAATCGTGCAGGTACTTAGTTTATTACCCTCAGGGTCCATCCAAATATCATATAATCCGGCCATAGAGAAAATACCTCCATCGCGCATCACGATCCGCATGGGTTGTTTGCTGCTGCCCTGCACCTTCCATTCGTAGAAGCCGTCAGATGGGATGATGCAGCGGCGTGAGCTTACTAAGCGCTTGAAAGAAGGTTTCTCCAGCAGCGATTCTGCCCGGGCATTGATCATTTTATTGCCGATTTTGTCATCTTTTGCCCATGAAGGAACCAGACCCCAACGCAGTTCCCCAAGCTTATTGCTGGAGCCTGTATGAATGACTGCCGGAATTTGCTGCATGGGCGCAACATTATATTTTGGGGCATAGTGGATAATGGTTGAATCATTTGCAAAATATCTGACCATCAGCTCTTCCATGGTGACAGTTATTGTATAACGTCCGCACATTATTTACACTCCCCAGTCAGTAGATTAGAAGTTCACTCCGTTTACAGCTTAATTTCATCATGTTATGCTCGGAATATTTCTTATTATAAACGAAGCGGAATGAATGAAGAAAGAGGTGCTCATTGGTGATTTTGGTAAGCTCTTGTCTAGCTGGCATGAAGGTGAGATATAATGGTACGGATTGTTTGGATGAGAAAATTCAGAAGCTTTTGAATGAGAATCAAGCGATTGCTGTGTGTCCAGAGTTGCTGGGAGGATTCTCAACGCCTAGAGAACCAGCCGAAATCATTGCTGGGAATGGCGAGGATGTACTGGCAGGGACGGCTAAAGTAGTGGATCGATCAGGTACAGATGTTACAGATATGTATTTAGAGGGTGCTTATATTACGCTTGCAAAAGCCCAAGAGGTATCAGCTACGATGGTAGTGCTTAAAGAAAATAGTCCTTCTTGCGGCAGCAGTATGATTTATAATGGGGAATTCAAAGGGAAGAAAATAGCCGGAAATGGCGTTACTACAGCTTTACTTAGAAAAAATGGCATTGAGGTAACCTCTGAAGAGAACTGGCTACTATAATCCTAGCTTTCATAGGGAAATGATTACAATATTGTGTTCTTTCGCTTGTGGAAAACTCACTTCTCGCGCGGTATAATTTAATAGTTCCAAGTATAAACGTCTTCTTCGTCCTTTTAGGACGGTCAGCGTTTAAGCGAGAAATATAAGGATAATGTATAATGTGAAACTTATACCTTCTTATATTTTTAGAAGAACTAGTTTCCTATACTCTAGAAGCGGAGAAATGAATATGAAATCCATCTATTTGGACCACGCCGCATCAACCCCGGTTCATCCCGAGGTGGCTAAGGTCATGCTGAATATAATGACAGAACAATACGGAAATGCATCGAGTGTACATCAGTTCGGGCGTTCAGCTAAAAGAATATTGAACGGGGCGCGCGATAATATCGCCGCCTTTTTGGGCTGTTCCCCTGACGAGTGGGTGTTCACTGGAGGCGGCACCGAGAGCGACAATTTAGCGCTCTATGGAGCAGCAGCTGCAGTTTCCCATAAAGGAAAACATATTATCACCACCCAGATCGAGCATCATGCAGTGTTACATACCTGCGAAGAGCTAGAGAAGGAAGGCTTCAAAGTTACCTATCTCCCTGTGGATTCGACGGGCAGGGTATCTGTTACAGACGTAGAGGCTGCATTGCAGGAAGACACGGTGTTGATCAGCGTAATGTATGCCAATAATGAAGTAGGCACCGTTCAGCCTATTCAGGAGATTGGTCAGCTTGCTAGAGAACGGGGAATTCTGTTCCATGTAGATGCTGTACAAGCTCTAGGTGCACTCCCTATTACACTCCGAGAGCTTCCAGTAGATTACATGAGCTTTACTGCTCATAAGATCAATGGACCTCAAGGGATCGGTGGTTTATACGTTCGAAGCGGAGCGCCACTGCATCCAAGACTTCATGGCGGCCTTCAGGAGCGCGGCAGACGTGCCGGAACAGAGAATCTAGCCGGAGCAGCTGGGTTTGCCAAAGCCGTTGAAATAGCGGTTAAGGGGCTGTCAGAACGTCAACAGAATATGAAGCTCCTACGCAGTAGCCTGCTCGAGGAGCTGAATACTCTGATTGGACGGGAGCGTTACTCGCTTAACGGTAATACCGAGGAGTTTTTGCCTAGTATTCTGAATTTGAGCTTCCCAGGGGCTGGGACAGATGTTATGCTGATGAACCTGGATATGGAGGGAATTGCGGCAGCAAGTGGTTCGGCTTGCACCTCAGGATCCCTGGAAATATCTCATGTTCTGAAAGCAATGGGACTTCCCCAAAATATTTTAGAGTCTGCGATTCGATTTAGTATCGGTTTGGGTAATACTACTGAAGAAATCGAGTACGTTGCTCGAAAAGTTGAAACCATTTTGAATCGCCTACGTAAATGAGACTAGTTACTCTAGGTTTCGATCTGTATCGGGGCGATTCGGGCTTTTGGCTTTCTGAGAACTCGTAAGTACACTCAAAGTGAGGGGACCGAGGCAGCCATGAGACTACAAGATCTGATCGGCTTGGCTGTATTTGAAGTTGAAGAGGGGAATGAAATCGGCAAGATTGTCGATATCCTACTCGATTCAAACTGGAATATTACGGGTATTGAACTGGAAAGCAAATCTTTTTTTGGTGGCCATGTGAAATTTGTGGCATGGAAAGATATTGTGGCCTACGGCGAGGATGCTGTCATGATTCGTAGTAAAGAGTCGATTGATAAGACAGATGCCGATCATATACCTTGTACTTTTCTACTAGGAAAGAACAAACTTAAGGATTTGAAAGTACTGACTACAACTGGAACTATACTTGGACGAATATCGGATGTTTATTTTGACCAAAAGTTGGGAAACACAATAGGAGCGCTGGAAATCAGTGACGGGCTTGTGACTGATTTGATCGAAGGCCGCAAATGGCTGCCTTGTTCTGATGAGATGTCCATTGGTGAGAATGCTCTAATGGTTCCTGCAATGAGCGAAGAACGGCTACAAAAAGCCATTAATATTGTTAACGGATAGGTGGAATGTATTATATGAAGTGTCCAAACTGTAACTCCAAAGATATCGGAAAGATTGGTTCCCACCAGTTCTATTGCTGGGGCTGTTTCATTGAATTGACGGTAAACGGCGAGAAAATGTCGGTGTATCAAGTTGAAGAAGATGGCACACTCAGCTCGCTGGACGATCTCTTCTCCGGGGATGATATGACTCAAGATTTCCCGCAAATTCATGCGTCGTCTTAACTATGAATCTTGCTTTGTAAGCAAGAATGATCTATGTACTTAAAGCGTCAATCTCCTTTCAGTTGAAATCAGCTGCAGGGTTATTGGCGCTTTTTTTGGGTTCCCCGCAAAGCATCGAAGGACAAGCCTCACTTTGTGGGGTTATTTTGGGGGTTCCCCGCAAAGCATCGAAGGACAAGCCTCACTTTGTGGGGTTATTTTGTGTGCTTGATGGTTATTTTGCTGCGGCCATACATATACTTATTTACGAAGCTAGTCCAGGCTACAGTCGCAGGAGGGTACACTCATGGAGCAATGGTCCCAAAGTAAGTGGTTCCGCTGGATGATCGGAGTGCTGCTCTCCCTGATCATTTTGTATTTTGTTTGGTTGCTTCGTCCGATGCTGCAGGGGATATTTGTATTTTTGAAGGCAATCCTCGCTCCATTTCTGGCAGCTATGATTATTTCCTACGTGCTGAATCCCGTCGTTAGTATGCTGGCTGGACGGAAGATGCCGCGTAGTGTAGCTGTTCTACTTATATATGCAGTATTCCTAACGGCGATTGCAGTGATCGCAATTAACCTTATCCCGATGTTTATCGAGCAGCTTGAAGAGTTGAATGAACATTTGCCAGAGATGACGCTGCAAGCCCAAGGGCTGATGCGACATATGAATTCTAGACTAATCCCGCCCGGGGTCGAGATGGGGATGAACAACTGGTTTTTCCAATTGGAAAGTCGTCTCGCCGAAGGGATTTCTAATTTTCTCGATAATATAGGGACAACGATTAATGTGCTGTTCAATGCTTTCATCGTACCGTTTCTAGTGTTCTATATTCTGAAGGATTTTGATGTGTTTGAGCGGACGGTGGTGTCTTGTCTGCCCCGCGCACGGCGCAAGTCTATTGTAACTTTGTTAAAAGATATCGATGATGCACTCGGTAACTACATTCGTGGACAGTTTCTGGTCTGCATTATTATAGGTGTGCTTGCTTATATCGGTTATGCCATCATCGGAATGCCGTATGCTTTACTGTTTGCGAGTGTGGTGGCAGTGTTCAATATTGTTCCGTATATGGGTCCCTTTTTGGGGGCTGCACCAGCCATTGTAATGGCTTCTACTGTTTCTTTTCGTTTAGTGCTGTTGGTTGCAGTGGTTAACACAGTGTGCCAAATCGTGGAAAGTAACATTATTTCACCACAGGTGGTGGGAAAGAAACTGCATTTGCATCCGCTGCTCATTATTTTTGCGCTTCTGGTTGGCGGTGAATTGGCGGGAATGATCGGACTTATCCTTGCTGTACCGTTCTTCGCGGCTGCAAAAGTCGTTATTCAACACTTTATGACGTATTTAATCAAACGAAAGCCCGTGTAAATAGGGTAAAACATTGACTATAGTCAACAGTTTTGTATATAATGTTGGGGAATATTACTGATGAACAGTCGGTATATATAGTTGATCGATGATGAGGAGTATTAATTCTATACCGTTATTGCAGAGAGCCGGCACTAAGGTGCGAGCCGGTTAACGGAACGGAGTGAACTCACCTCGGAGTAACGGCGCAAGTTTCAGGATATCCACTAGACATAATGGATGTCCTAGGTGAACCGCCGTCGCCTCACCCCCGCTAAAGGGTGCAAAGTGAGTGGCAGAATAAAGTATATTTAGCCGCTAACTAGGGTGGTACCACGGGAATTATAACCTCTCGTCCCTAGCGATAATACGCTAGGGATGGGAGGTTTTTTTGTAAATATAAGAGGGTATAGGTTTCACGAAATACTTCATGTCTTATATTTCTCGCATAAACGCTTGTCGTCCTTATAAGGATGCCGATGGCAGTTTATGCTTGGTTAAGAAATCTAAGTAGTAACACTCCAAGGAGGAGCAGACAATGAGCGACAATCAAACAAACAGTATACCTGCCGGCGGTTACCGGGCGCAGGCTATTGAACCCAAGTGGCAAAAGTTCTGGGATGAGAACAAAAGTTTTAAGACAGGTGAAGATCCAACCAAACCGAATTTCTATGCACTGGATATGTTCCCGTACCCTTCAGGTGCAGGACTGCACGTAGGTCATCCAGAAGGCTACACAGCAACGGATATCGTATCCCGTTACAAACGGATGCGTGGTTTTAACGTGCTGCACCCAATGGGCTGGGATGCTTTTGGACTTCCTGCAGAGCAGTATGCAATGGATACAGGTCAGCATCCACGTGATTTTACAGATAAGAACATCGATAATTTCCGTCGTCAGATCAAATCGCTGGGTTTCTCCTACGACTGGGATCGCGAGATCAGCACTACAGATCCAGATTATTACAAATGGACGCAGTGGATTTTCATCCAGTTGTACAACAAAGGCTTGGCTTATGTAGCAGAAGTACCTGTTAACTGGTGCGAGGCATTGGGTACAGTACTTGCCAACGAAGAAGTTATTGATGGTAAAAGTGAGCGCGGAGGACATCCGGTTGTCCGCAAACCGATGCGTCAGTGGATTCTGAGAATTACTGAATATGCTGAGCGTCTGCTTGAAGATCTGGAAGAGCTGGATTGGTCTGAAAGCATCAAGGATATGCAGCGCAACTGGATCGGCAAATCCACAGGTGCAGAAGTGAACTTTGAAATTGAAGGTCACGATGCTAGCCTGACCGTGTTTACAACACGTCCAGATACATTGTTCGGAGCTAGCTACTGCGTATTAGCACCAGAGCATGAACTGGTTGATGCCATTACAACAGAAGCACAACGTGCAGCGATTTCAGAATATCGTGTGAAAGCTTCTCATAAGAGCGATCTGGAACGTACAGATTTGGCTAAAGAGAAGAGCGGTGTATTCACGGGTGCGTATGCAATCAATCCTGTGAATGGCGCCAAGGCACCGATCTGGATTGCAGATTATGTACTTGCTGGATATGGAACGGGTGCGATCATGGCGGTTCCAGGTCACGATACTCGCGACTGGGAATTTGCTAAACAATTCGGCCTGAATATCGTGGAAGTCGTACAAGGTGGCAACGTTGAAGAAGAGGCGTATTCCGGAGACGGACCGCATGTCAATTCTGATTTCTTGAATGGGCTTAAGAATGAAGAAGCGATTGCGAAGATGATTGCTTGGCTGGAAGAGAAGGGCGTAGGTAAAGGTAAAGTAACCTATCGTCTGCGTGATTGGCTGTTCAGCCGTCAACGCTACTGGGGAGAGCCGATTCCAATTCTGCATCTGGAAGACGGTACAATGAAGACTGTTCCGGTTGATCAGCTGCCGCTGGTACTGCCTGATGTAGAGGCGATTAAACCTTCGGGTACTGGGGAGTCTCCGCTTGCCAATGTAACAGAGTGGGTGGAAACGATCGATCCTGAGACTGGTATGAAGGCTCGCCGTGAGACCAACACCATGCCGCAATGGGCGGGCAGCTGCTGGTACTACCTGCGTTATATTGATCCGAAAAATGATCAAGAGCTGTGCTCCCCTGAGAAGCAAAAAGCATGGCTTCCAGTGGATCTGTACATTGGCGGAGCGGAGCATGCTGTACTTCACTTGCTCTATGCACGTTTCTGGCACAAGGTGCTTTATGATATCGGCGTAGTGGAAACGAAAGAGCCTTTCCATAAGCTGGTTAACCAAGGCATGATTCTTGGAAATAATAATGAAAAAATGAGTAAATCACGCGGAAATGTCATCAACCCAGATGAAATTGTTGAAGCTTTCGGTGCGGATACACTGCGTGTCTATGAAATGTTTATGGGCCCTCTGGAAGCAACCAAACCTTGGAATGAAAAGGGTGTTGAAGGGGTTCACCGGTTCTTGTCCCGTGTATGGCGCCTGTTCGTGAATGAGGAAGGTAAGCTCAATTCTAAAATCACAGCAGATGGCGGTACGGAAGAGTTCAAACGTACTTGGCACAAAACGATTAAGAAAGTCACTGAGGATTTCGAACATCTGCGTTTCAATACGGCGATTAGCCAGTTGATGATTTTCATTAACGATGCCTACAAGCAAGAAACCTTGTCCCATGAAGCTGCCGAACACTTTGTGCAAATGTTGTCACCACTGGCGCCGCATATTGCTGAAGAGCTGTGGCAACTGCTTGGTCATGAAGGAAGCATCAGCTACGTGGCTTGGCCAACTTATGATGAAGCATGGACAGTCGATGCTGAGGTTGAAATCGTTATTCAAGTTAATGGTAAAATCGTACAACGCGCCCTGATTCCGCTGGATATGGGTCAGGAAGAAATGCAAGCTCATGCGCTGTCACTTCCTAATGTGAGTGCAGCTGTAGAAGGTAAAACCGTACGCAAGATTATTGCGGTTCCTGGCAAGCTTGTAAATATTGTAGTGGGTTAAGCGAAGAACGCAATTCTGCCCGCAGCATCGGAGAAATCCGTGCTGCGGGCTTTGTTGTTCTAGCGTTCTTTAGGACCCTGATTAATAGTGTTGTGTCCGAATAGCTCATCAAGCTTAATAACATCCTCATCATATTTATCATGCGTTGTCGTGATGAGGCGTTCAAATACACCATCTAGACTGGTACGTAAGTGGTTTAACGCTTCTGCGGTAATGCCACCGCGAACAGCGACCCGTTCTTGAAGCTCTTGCGGGGTAAACTCCCCTTCTGTCAGTAATTTGCCTGTTCCAAGCAGCATTTCACCAGCGAGTCGACTGATTAATGTCTCTTCAATTCCAGTGGCCTCAACGGCTGCTTCTATCCATCGCTCAATGAAATAGCTTAAGAACGCAGGTCCACAGCTGGAGAAATCAGAAGCGATTCGGGTATGTGCTTCTTGGATTTCTAATGGAACACCTATGAAAGACAATAGCTGTAGCAGTACAAGCCTGTCTTCTTTATTAAGCCTGCTGCCAAATATGCACAGTGAAGTCCCACTCTTGACGCAGTGCGTAATGCTTGGGATGATCTTGGCAATTTTGGACGGCAAAGCGGATTCCAGATGATGCAATTGAACTGGACTTGTAATGGATACGACAATTTGCTCACTCCGGAGACATGAGCCGATCTCATCTGTTAATGTTTTAAATTCAAGTGGCTTTACGCATAAAAAAACGATATCACTTCCTAACGCTGTCTCCCTATTGCTTCCGCAAATGGAAATGCCGGGGTGACGCTTCTCAAGCTCCAGCAGCTTGTTCAGGCTGCGGTTGCTGGCAAGCACATCACACGGTTCTAGCGCTCCGGAAGAAAGAAAGGCGTCGATCAGCAGGCTGCCCATGCTGCCTGTTCCGATAAATCCTACTTTCACCTGTGGTTCCTCCTTTCTAGCATTGCTTTTTACTAACTGACATGAATTCTCTTCGTTATATGTATGCAGGATAGCCTTGGACAAATGACAGGTTTTGTATGAATTATTAAAGGGAATTCCAATTAAAGGAATGTATGAAGATTCACAAAAAAGTATAGGACGAATTTTCGTGAGGGGGAGTGCATTTTGAATAAAGGGAATATAGTGCTCGGAGTGGTTGTAGCTCTACTGGGTGGTGGGTTGCTATGGTCTGCAGAGAGCAAGGGGGATTCCGGCATTGCCGGATGGGAAACCTTGAATGGAAGCATGGAACAAGCGATTGGAGTTTCTGAGCCAGATGAAGCTTCGGCTACAGAGGGCAAAGTGGGAGGCCAGCAGACGAAGGTAGATAAGCAAAGTGCTGGGAAAGTTACAGTGGGAGCCGAAGCTACTGGGAAGACTGATGCTTCTGGGAAAAATGATAGTGCTGGAAAGGCTGAAGTTAGTGATAAGTCTGATGCTGCTCAGAAGGTGAAGGATACTGCACAAGTAGATCATACTGTCCCGACTCCAGTAGATGAAAAGGGGACAACAGTTACTGGAGAGAATGCTTTGGAGGGGCTTGAGATTACCACGTCAGTCGCTTCACAGGAAGGTAAAATAAATGTGAACACTGCGGGTGCTAAGGAACTGATGGATCTTCCGGGCATCGGAGAGAAGAAGGCCCAGACTATAATCGAATACCGCAACCGTGAAGGGGCTTTTCGTAGTCTGTCAGATTTGGGGAAGGTGAAGGGGATCGGGCCCAAAATGCTGGAAAAGCTAAAGCCTTTAGTAATATTTTGAAGATAAAAGGGTATTGAAGGTACTGTTAAATGTGCTACAACCGTTGTCCTAGTGAATACTTGCGGGGATGTGCTACAATAGTTAACAACTATTTAGAAGGATATGGAGATTGATTATGACTGCTGCTTATCGTAAAGACTGGGATACTTATTTCATGGACATTGCCTGCATGGTCTCAACTCGTTCACGCTGTAATCGCCGACATGTGGGTGCTGTGCTGGTACAAGGCAAGAAGTTGCTAGGAACAGCGTACAACGGGGCGCCAATGGGCGTACCTGATTGTTCAGAGGCAGGCTGTATGCTCTCGGAGCAATATGAAATGGAAATCGTGGATGGCGTAGAGACAATGGTGAAGAAACAGCGCTGTATTCGCACAATTCATGCGGAACAGAATTTATTGCTATTTACAGACCGAATCGATCGGGAAGGCAGTACCGTCTATGTGACAGATGAGCCTTGCTGGACCTGCGCAAATATGCTGGCGAACAGTGGTATCGTGGAAATCGTGTATTACCGACCTTACCGTAAGGATATGGAAAAGGTTGAAGCGATGATGGCTGCCAAGGGTATCATATTTCGTCAATTGGAGAACTATGAGCCGCCAAGTGAAACGATGATCAAAGTATCGGAATAGCTGAACTGCACAACACCAATTTAATAAGATGGCTTGAGGAAGAACCTCTCGTGCGCTTTTATGGCGTATGCAGAGGTTCTTTTTTTGTATCCAGTATTGTGAAAGGGGGATGGGCACGTGAAGGAAAGACCTTTACTAAGCTTTACGGCATGCTGGGTGGCTGGAAGCGCAGTGGCTTGCTTAAACTCAGGGAACGGAATGCTGTTGGCTTGGGCTGGATTAATATTTTTGCTGATAAGTCTGAGGGTGTGGGGAACAATGAGCTGGAAATACATAGCTGTGTTGTGTATGTCCATTTCTTTAGCAGCTGGATATTGGGAGTGGAACGAAGCTCGCAATATTAGCGGAATTCCTGAACCGCTGGGTAGCACGATTGCAGAGCTGAATGGGAGTCCCGTGGAAGCTAGAGGCACGATCGTTTCCGGCGTGGAACGGGATGGGGATCGGGTTGATTTTATAATGAAGCTCTCACATATGAATCTGCTTGCAGAGGGGGATGATAATTCATCCGATCCTTTGGATGGAAAGGACAGCAAGATGCAAGGGGAGTTAATCGCAGTTCAGATCAAACTTCTGGCTGAGCAAGAAATCGCTGTCGCTGCGGAGTGGCGAAGAGGGGATGAGGTGCTGCTTAATGGCGTGCTGGAAGAGCCGGCAGTAGCGCGTAATTTTGGAGGCTTTGATTATCGTGCCTATTTACATACGAAGAAGATCCATTGGCTATTGAAGGGGCAGGGAGCGGAAAATGTAAGGGTAACCGTGCCAGATTCATGGAGTCCGTTAACGATTCTTCGCTTAAATGACAGCGCGCGAACGGCCCTTGGGGCAGAGCTGGACCATCTTTTTCAAGGACGCCACTCTGGGTATATGAAGGGCTTAATCATTGGGATGCAGGATGATCTCGATCCGGATACCTTTAAGCAGTTCTCTCAGCTCGGTTTGACGCATATTCTCGCTATTTCAGGTATGCATGTAGCCGTGTATGTAGGTGTTCTTTTATTTCTGTTCAGGCGCTTACGACTGACAAAAGAGACCGCACTAACGCTCACTTTCATACTCGTTCCGGTATACGTCCTCTTATCTGGTGCGGGTCCGTCCATTGTGCGTGCGGGGCTGATGAGTATGATTGCCTTGCTCGCTGCACGAGTTGGGATGCTGAAGGATGGACTGAATATTTTGGCGGCATCGGCACTGGTTATGTTGATCTGGAATCCTTATATGCTGCTCAGTGTCAGCTTCCAGCTGTCTTTTCTGGTGACCTTAGGTTTGATGGTCTACGTTCCGCTTATGAATCCTCTTCTGAATACACTGCCACGCTGGATAAAAGGTGCCGTCTCTGTGACTCTAGTAGCACAGTTGGTTTCGTTTCCGCTGACGGTTTATTATTTTAATCAGTTTTCGCTACTGTCCTTTGTCGCCAATTTGGTCTTTGTGCCTTTTATTACTTTTGTAGTATTGCCGCTTGGGACACTTGCGCTACTGCTTGGACGACTGTGGGAAGATGCAGCAAAAGTACTGGCACATGTTACGGAGCTGCTGAATAACTTTACTTTTTACGCTGTGGAATGGATCAACGAATTTGCTGGTGGAGTTTTGATTTGGGGCTCGCCTTCACTGCTGTGGATCGGGGTGTACTATGTTTTGTTGTATGGTCTGCTGTATGTTGCCAAGCGAAGAAAGGAAGCTCGTTCTGCACCGCAATATATGGAGGATGAGACGAGACCATTAGCGGAGGCTGGTTTATCTGTGAACAGTCACGGTGGGTTTGGGAGAGTGGAGAATGCACGGTTTGCTATTGGTGCTTCTAAGGTTGGACGCTGGAGCGGAGAGATTGTTCTACTATTGGCAGTTGGACTGGGGATGTTGCTGTATAGGGGTTATCAGTCGGATGGTCAAGCGGGTAGAAGTACAATTAGTTATCTGGATATCGGACAAGGCGACAGCATTCTCATCACTACACCGAGCGGAGCACATATTCTAGTGGACGGTGGTGGAACCTTAAACTTTGGTCAAAAAGAAGAGTGGCGCGTTCGCCGAAGTCCGTTTGAGGTTGGAGCTAAAGTGCTGGTGCCTCTGCTGAAAAAACGTGGTATTCACCGTTTAGATGCGATTATTTTGACACATGGAGATCAGGATCATGCCGGAGGACTCCAAGCCGTGTTGGAAGAGATTCCGGTTTCGGCGTTGCTTTTTAATGGAACGTTAGTTGATCGCGAGTTTTATATGGGGATGATGAGGACTGCACTAGAGAAGGATGTTCAGCTGTATGCTGTACATCAAGGAATGACTCTTTCCCCGGATGATAAGACGGAGCTGTCCTTTTTATGGCCGGAGGGAAGGGGTGGAGAAGCGTCGGGTACTCCTTATCAGAATGGCATTCCTTTACTTGAAGAGCAGAACCACGATTCGGTAGCTTTTCGCTTAGAAATGAATGGTAGGAACTTTCTATTCACCGGAGATATGGATCTGGAAGCCGAGGAGGAGATTGTAGAGCAGGCTAAGCAAAAGGGCATCAGCGCTGGACCTGTCATTGATGTGCTGAAGGTGGCTCACCATGGGAGCAAGACATCTTCTGGCGAAGCTTGGCTTGACTTCTGGCAGCCTGTAGCAGCGGTGATTTCTGCGGGAGTCAACAACCTGTACGGTCACCCGAAACCTGAGGTGTTGGAGCGATTGTTGGATAGACATGCGGCTATCTTCCGGACGGATCAGCAGGGGGAGATACAGATGCGGGTGCGGGCGGAGGGGGTTGAAGTGCGATATAAGTTGGTGGAGGAAAAGGTAGGGGGATAGGGAGGGGAGGTAGAGAAGGTGGGTAGATGGAAAGGTAGTAGATTAGAAAACAGGATAGAAAGAAGGATGGGGGTTTAGGAGAGTGATAGAGTGTTAAAGGAGAGGGGAGCGTGCCTAGCTCCTCCCATTGCACTTTGTGCAATAGAATGCACTCCAAAGTAGCTGGATCTTCATTCTATTGTATTTTGTACACTCAAAATGAGGAAAAGAGCCTATTTCTCTGCGATTCGTTCGGCTGAATGCCAATGCAGATTTGTAGCGAGAATGACGGGATTACCTTTCGGATCTTTTAGCATCACCACCCGAAATCGGTTCTGAGTGACTTACATAATTGGCAGGTCAAATCCTGCTCAATCGTTCCCGTGAAAGGGCGTTTGCGTTCTCTTGGAATCGGATTCTGGAAGGTCGTATTGTTACGAAGCCGAATCACAAAATTACCGATTTTCTTGCTCTTGATAGTTGTCAAATACCTTATGCTTGCCATACGCCCGGTCTGCTACCAAATTATATCTCCAGTCCAATAAGTCTGGGCGGCTCTTCGGATCAGGTTCATATCCCGTCGTTTCGGTAACTTTGTGCAATTTTCCGTGGTCTCCAATGATCCCTACGTGTAGCTTAATACACGCTTTTTGACCTTTGTGTGGAGCCCAAGGCAGCCGTCCCAACCCTACCGTAATTGTGGTAAAATCAACGACCAGCAACTCCTTTGGAATGCCGAGTACACGCCGAGTCTTTTGATTGCACAACCCAATCATAAGATCTAGCAAACGCTTGAATAATTTAAAAAGGAACGTCTTTGGCTTTTTTGGAGAGAGTAGAATGATCTACAGAACGTTGCCAACAAAGGGCCATTCGCTGCTCTCCGTCCCGGTATCCATCCCACTGATGGAAGGTGGCTTCGCTCAAAATAGAAACAAATCATATACAGTAAGCTTTCTTGCCACATCAATATACTTCAGCTCTTTAAGAAGATGGAGTACCTTTTCCTCGGGAATCACCAATTGCAGAATATTCGATAATGAAGTAGACTTTCTCAACTCATAGTTTCCACTCGAAAAATGTTTGTTTTGTGAACGTACGGATCATATTCAGTAGTATAAAATAATAATAACTATTTATGATATATGCTTCATTTTGCATCCCCCTTAATATGAAATTAAAGAGAGGGGCGTGGAAAATGAACTTTAGTTTTAGAAGCTACCGTTCAGAAGATCTGTTAAAGGTACGTCATTTTCTTATTCAAAGTTATAGTAAGCTAAAGACTCCAAATACCTGGCTTATAGACCGCTGGGAATTCGTTATTTTTTTTCAGGAGACGAGAAGTGGAACGCTGGAGCAGTGGGAACAAAAAGTGGGTTTATGGGAGTATGACAATGGGGAGGTTGCTGCTGTAGTGTGCAGGGACGATGGGTTTTATTTTCAGTGTGACGAGATAAATCCTCCGGAAAAATTACTTGAAGAAATGTTCGCTTTTGCTGAACAAAAAGCTGAGGAAGAGAATGCTGGTTACGTAGAGCTGTATGTGCCAATACCGGAGAATATGACTTCTGCGGCGGAGGTTGCTCGTAAGAGGGGGTATCATCTAACGGGTGGTAAGGAAAGCGTAAACTCCTTGCGATTGGATAAGGAATTTCCTGTGGAGCTCCCCTCTGGATTCAGAATTTGCAGCGGAGATGAGATCGAAGCTACTTCAAAAGCGCTAGGACATGTTATGGCCTTCGACTATGCAGAAACGGTGGAGGCAGAGCTCACGCTGCTGCATTATGGGAATATGAGTAACGCTCCAAGCTATAATCCGCAGCTGGATCTTAGCGTTGTGAATGACGCGGGCGAAGTGGTTTCCTTTTGTAATATTTTTTGGGACAGCAGCAATAGAATTGGTGTTCTGGAGCCTGTAGGCACATCCGTTAATTATCGAAAGCTGGGACTGGGGCGGGCGGTCCTGCACGAAGGATTTAACCGTTTAAAACAACTTGGAGCTAGTAAAGTTTACGTAGGTTCGATGCAGCCTTTCTACGAGAAAGTGGGCTTTACTACAGAAGTTTGGTTGCAGGTGTGGGAATATTCAGGTCACACAGATTAAGTTGCTCCGGCTGCCCCCAACACTGGATCTGTCAGCAGTACCTAAACTGATAACGTACTATGGAAAATCCCCTTGATGGGTAAGTCATCAAGGGGATTTTTGGGTTTGAGCTCGGCAATCATATGCAGCACAGTAATCTCATACGTCGCACAGCAATCATACTGCCACAGCAATTATGCGCTGCAAACGGCCTCTGATTACACTTTGTGCACGTCTGTTGATTAGCTAAAAAAGCCTTCCATTCTAAAGGCAAAGTTTGCAGCGTAAATAAACGATCAAAATCGGCAAACGTTAACTTTATGCTCCAATGCACCACAGCATTTCCTTGGTCGAACAGGAACTTAAGTAACACCTAAACGAGTAAGGCAGTGTAGAGCTGAATTGCTTGAAAAGCTCAAAAGGAACATCTTTAGCTTATTTAGAGAGCGTGGAATGGTCCACCGTTCTGAGGCTACCCAAACCCATTCGCGCTTCACCATCTCGATATCCTTCCCACTGCTGGAACGAAGCTTCAGCCAAAAACAAAGAGGTCGTAGACAGTGAATTTCCGCGCCACATCAACATATTTAAGATCTTGAAGGAACGGCAGGATTTTCTCCTTGGGAATCACAGATTGCAGAATGTTCGAGATTGAAGTAGACGTTCTCATGAGGTCGCCTCGTTTCGGATCATCCCTATCATATATCCACACACCACCAATGAACGGTTTAAACGCTCATCGGTGGTGTTTTTTTATAGACAAACTTACTGATTATACTGTTAAGTAAAGAACAACCCAATTATTAATTTTATAGGGAACTTTTTCAAGTTTGAAAAGTCATATTAGGCAAGGGGTGAGACGAAACATGCTAAGCGAAGATATGCCATATGCAGAAGCGTATGCGTCCGAAATGACCTTGCGGGAAATGATGGAGGAGTATGGATCAGATGTGTGGAACTATGCTTTTTTCTTAAGTAGAAGCCGTGAGCAAGCGAATGATATTAGCCAAGAAGTGTTTTTGAAGGCATATAAAAATGTGGGGAAGTACCGGGGACAATCGTCGATCAAAACTTGGCTACTTACGATTACTAGAAATACAGCCTTTAGTTGGAGTAAAAATAGCTTTTGGCGCAGATTCATACCATTTGGGGATCAACCTGTCATTATAACTGCTCCGTCTGCAGAAAAAGAAGCGCTCGGCAAACAGTATGCGAACCGAATCTGGGAAATTATTATGACCCTACCAGATAAGAACAGAGAGGTGCTAGTACTGGATATTCAGCATGGGCTATCGATCAGCGAAATGTCCGATTTACTGAATGTACCACAAGGGACTGTGAAATCTCGGCTTGCGCGCGCGAGGGAGAAGGTTAAGCAAGCCATCCAGAAGGAGGAGAGAGAATGAAAGGCAAAGCTGATAATAGTAATCCAGTGATGATCGGACAGACTGATTGGTATGCACAAGCAGGCAAAAGGCCTTTTATTGAAGATGGCTTTACACCTGAGCTGATGATTCAGATCGAACAGGCTGCTACGCTTAAAAATAAAAATCACAGACGTTATCGAGTAAACAAAAGTGTGCTACTGACCAGTGTGGCTATGATTTTGTTGATAGGTGCACTTAACTTGCCTATAGGCGCATGGAAGAGTCATGGTCCAGTCCAATCTTCATCGGTGCAGTCACAAGCTGCAGGGATACTACCTTCTTCTACTCCTGCTACTAATGACAAAGCGTTAGAGCCTCCGACAAGTCCAGCAGAGTTTGAGATTAGCGGTAAGAAATATTATATGCCTTTGCCAATGAGCAGAGATAAGACTAAAGCATATGCCGTTGAGACAACAGCGGGAATCCTCTGGTCGCCGCCGCCCCCGATGGTTGACTACAAGAAGCCAAAGTACACACATCCTACAGAGCCGTTCACCCTTTACCTGAGCTCGAAGGACCAGACGGAGCTATCGGCTTCTTCGGCTAATAGGATATATACTTTTCCTCTTTATGCGGGAGGGGCAAGTACCTATCAATATTTGAGTGGGGTTTTTGGAGCGGGAGATTATGTCCTGTTAACTTCTTACAAAAAGACTCTTGGTGTAGGTATGTATGAGGATGGTAAGTTTTCGATACTTAATGTTAAAAAAGCAGCGGCAGGGGAAACTGTGGTACCTATCGCGCTTAAATCCTTTGATTATACACTATTAGATTACAAGTCAATAATTGCTGTTGATAAGGAGCATGAGCAACTCGTATTTAGTTACTTAGAAGATACAGGGGATAAAAAGTACAAAGAGAAAACCGTACTTTATGATATGGAGACCATGAGCATTCCAACACCCGCTATAGCAATTAGGTTTAAAGAGATTACAGGGCAAGCATTAATCATGGATTATAGAGTGGACGGGGAACAACGTAAAGCGGATATTCTTCTGAAAAATGGATTGGGGTGGCTGGATGAGAATTGGGCTTTTTTATCGGAAGAGCAACAAAATAAGCTTTATATGGATTATTTGAATTCTACTCCTTAGTAGATAATTCACCCAATAAAAGCTATACTTTTTGATAAAGTATTTTCTTTTGAGAAGAGTGGAGCCGAAGAGATGAAGAAGTTAACGATTGATGATGTGGCTCAAAAAGCGGGAGTGTCGAAGAGTACGGTCTCCCAATTTTTGAACAAACGTTTTAAATATATGAGTGAAGCGACGAAGAATCGGATCGAGGCTGTGATTGAGGAGCTTAATTATCAACCGAATGGACTTGCACGCAGTTTGAAACAGAATCGGACTCATATGGTCGGAATCATCGTTGCTAATATCGATTATTCGCTGTCTATTCAATGTATCCGGGCGATCGAGAACGAGCTGCAGCAACACGGAATCCAAGTAATCATATGCAATGCCGATGAGAATGCGGAAAAAGAAAGCAAGTACGTCGAAACCTTAGTTGCCCGCCAGGTGGACGGTTTGATTATTTTTCCGACGGGGAACAATCCATCTGCATACAGCCGACTAATAGAGGCGGATTTTCCGTTAGTGTTTATGGATCGTCTGGTAGATGGAATCACTACGCAGAGTTTGCTGCTCGACAATGAAATGGCGGCCAAGATAGGTGTGGGACAGCTTACACAGCAAGGCCATGAGCGAATTGCTCTGGTCACCCTGCCGCTAGGGGAACATGCTATTACCCCTCGTAAAGAGCGGATCAGTGGTTATAAAAAAGCGATGGAAGAAGCGGGCCTAACGCTACGTGAGGAGTATATTTGTAGTGTGCCAAAAGAAGAATTAGCTGCAGGACTGAAGCGCCTTTTAGCGTTGCCGGAACCTCCGACAGCGCTATTGGCTACGAATGATATCACGCTAGCAGAGATTTTGAAATATGCGAATCGAAATGCTATCGCTATTCCGGAACAATTGTCTGTCATCGGTATAGATGATGCGGAGTTCGCGCAAATTTATAATCCGGTCATTACAACAATTCGTCAGCCTGCTTACGAAATGGGCATGCAAGCTGCTAAGATTATACTCTCTTGTATCGAGGATAAAGGTGCTTCGGTTCCTATCACTTATCGTTTTCCGCCGACCTTGCAACAAGGGCAGTCTGTGAAGTCTTATAAATAAGCATAGGCTTTAAAATACAAAGAAATGCCGTTCCACAGTTCAACTGTGAGACGGCATTTTTTAATGACTATACTCAAATCTATGTGCTTAAACCTCCTGCTGCATAAACTTCGCAAGCTCCTCAGGGGTCGGAAGTCCATCCATATCGCCAGGCGACATAACGGCTAACGCACCGATCGCATTGCCACGTTTGACGGCCTCAACAATCGGAAGCTTTTCCAGCATCGCACTGATTACACCAACGGCAAACCCATCACCTGCACCTACGGTATCAACGACCTGCTCTACCTTAAACCCGTCTACATAACCTTCTCCTTCAGCGGATTTATAGTAAGCGCCTTCAGGTCCCAGCTTGATGACGACTAAGCTGACACCACGCGCCAGGTAATAGTCCGCAATCTCTTCTGGCGTACTTAGACCTGTAAGAATCTTACCTTCACCGAGTCCTGGAAGAAACCAATCACAGCGTGTAGCCAGATCATTGATCGTCTTCACCATCGTTTCTGTATCCGGCCATAAGCTAGGGCGCAGATTTGGATCGAGAGAGACCGTCTTTCCTTGTCGCTTCATAAACTCCATAGCATGAACAGAGAATTCATGACAGCTCTTGGATAAGGCGGCGGAGATACTTGTTACGTGTAAATGTCCTGCAGCATTAAAGTATGCCTCGTCAAAATCAACCAGACTAAGCTTGGAGGCTGCGGAATTTTTGCGGAAGTATTCGACTTTAGGATCGCCTGTAACAACCTTTGATTTGATTAACATACCCGTTGAATTTTCTTTAGTAAAAGTAATGTTGGTGGTATCAATGTTCTCTTTCTTCATTGCTTGAGCAATGAAGTGACCAAAGTTATCTTCGCCAAGCTTCGTAACATAACCTGTAGGATGATTTAAGCGCGATAAGCCTGTAGCAACATTGCTCTCGGCACCTGCCAACGCTTTGGAGAACGAAAATACTTCATGCAGGGGACCCGTTTCATTCGCATAAAACATCGCCATCGGCTCTCCGAAAGTGACGGCATCCAACTGTTTACTCATTTGAGTTCCTCCTAGGGTAATGAATTTATCCCAGTATAATGATGTATAATTTGAAATTATCACATAAATCGGTTTTGTACAATAAAAGAATGATTTTTAATCCAAAAGGTGTTTTGGATAAAAGAAAACAAATGACCAATTAATCCTTATAAAACAAGGGTTTGTTGGTCAATTATATAAATTTATATTTCTATATTCATAAAAATGTATTGACTGTTAACTGTATTGTTATTACTATCTGATTATAGATTATATCGTTTTGATTAGTAAATTTAATAAAAAAGTTTATCTGAATTAGTATTTCATATTCATCTATGATCGTACCAAGAGAAAGGGAGTCTACTGATGAAGAAAATGAAAGTATTGCAGAATGTGGCGTCGGTTGGAGTTGTAGCCGTTATTCGTGCTGATAGTGCTGAGGAAGCTTTTAAAATGTCCGTTGCTTGTATCGAAGGCGGTTTGAATAATATTGAGGTAACTTTTACTACTCCAGATGCGGATGTGGCGATTAAACGATTGGTAGCGGAGTACGGAGATCGCGCAGTGATTGGAGCAGGAACTGTACTTGATCCTTTAACGGCGAGAATAGCCATTCTTGCAGGCTCGGAATTTGTGGTCAGTCCCTCTTTTGAAGCAGAGACAGCTAAAATGTGTAATCTTTATGGTATTCCGTACATGCCTGGCTGCATGACATTAAATGAAATGAAGGAAGCATTGAAGTTTGGTGTGGATGTGCTTAAGTTGTTCCCTGGCAGTGCGTTTGGTCCGGATTATGTGAAAGCGGTTAAAGGCCCTATGCCGCATGTGAACATTATGCCAACAGGTGGCGTGGATCTGAATAATATGGAAAAATGGATTGCCAACGGCTGTATAGCAGTAGGAATCGGGGGTAATTTGACTGCACCTGCGAAGGATGGTCGATACGATCAAATTACCGATCTTGCGGCTCAGTATGTGGCGAAATTTAAAGAGGTAAAAGGTATTTAATTCTGTTTTTTCTTAATTCGAATAGATAGATTTATTGAAGGTTGTATAGCTGACGCATGTCAGCCGTACAACCTTTTTTATATACATATTTTCCGGCATTCAGATTTTCTTACATTATATGTTTTCATAAAGTATAGAATGAGGACAAAGGCAATAAACTATAAAGTAGAAGAGTTATGATGTTTGACTGACGTCTACGAATTGGAAAGGTTTATTATCGGACCGGGAGTGAGTATATGCCTGCTTATCATGATAAAAAGCTGTATCTTGCAGCTGATGAAGAGGATGCGGAATACGTAGAAATTGCGTCGGCATTCCATGGTTGTAAGGTGACGGAAGGCCAGATCTATAGATTAGAGAGGAATTACAATAACCCTCATATTTTTGAGAATGGAGAGGCGTATGTTGTGGATGATGAAACTAGGGACAACTACGCAGTGTTCATGCTCTGCAAGATTGTGTTATATAAATAGAGTTATGTGCTCGATTCTAAGGTTATTTCTTGTCTACTGACGGCTTCTTTTCCGACAGGAGGATAAGCCGTTTCTTTTGGAAATGGGAGATATTTCTTACCTAAACGCTTGCCGGCTTTATTGAGATGCCGAAGGCGTTTATACTTGTGTCATTTTTGTTATAAAGTTATTCAAAAGAGTATTTGAATGATTGAAGTTTCCCCTGTATGCTTAGTAGGGATTATTGGCTGTGAAATGCTATGAAATGTGCGATAGCGCTTTATAAAAGATGGCTTAACATGACGTTCTAAGAAAAGTTTGGTATTCTAAAAATATTAATTACAGGGTTGCAACAAATTCGCAGTCTTGCGCGTCAGTAAGATTGCATAGAGAGGGGGAACCTTCGTGGTGGAGCAGGGACTCATCAGAGCCGCTCAAGCGGGCGATCGCGACGCTCTAATCACCCTATTGCGAGAAATTGAAGGGCATGTATATAAAACCGCCTTCTACATTTTGCATAATGAACAAGATGCGCTGGATGCATCTCAGGAGGCCTTGATCCGGGTTTATACCAAAATCGGTTCATATGAGGAAAAGGCCCAGTTCAAAACGTGGGTTCAGCGAATCGTTACCAATATTTGCATTGATAAATTCAGAAGAACTAAACCTACAGTTTCTATTGATGAGCATGAAATGGTGTTTCAGGATAAACACAATGTGGAACGTGAGGTTCTATCCTCTTATTTAGCTGAGGATATACGTGAAGCGATTGATCAATTGCCCGAGCATCATCGGACAGTCATCGTCCTGCGCTATTTACAAGATTTTTCTTACAACGAGATTGCAGACTGCCTGGATTTGCCTTTGAATACAGTGAAATCATATCTGTTTAGGGCCAGACAGCAGCTGCAGAATAGACTTCAGGAGTACCAGAAAGGTGGTGTATCGGGATGAAATGCGCGGAGGTGATGGAATGGATGCACCGCTATATAGACCAAGACTTGAGCCAAGATGAGATTGTTGAGATGTTCCGTCATATCGATAATTGTCCTTCCTGCGCGGAAGTCTTTGAGCGGCTGACGCTTCTCTCCAAAGAATTGGAGCAGTTGCCAGACGTGAAACCCCCGTTTAGTCTGGTTGACTCTATTTTACCTCAGCTTGCAGAATTGGATCGAAGCAGTCGTGAACAAAGCGCTGTGAGAACCGAGGAACCAGTTGTAGTTCCATTTTCACGTGAAAGCTCCCGCGGTAAACCTTCCAAGGGAACCTCTATAGCAGCACGGACAGGCATTGGAGCTATCGCAGCTGCCGTAATATTAGGGATCGCTATTTTTAATATGCCGGATAAAATGCCTGGGGCAGAGGTAGAACAAATGATGCAGGATAGTAGTAAAGCGACCAGCGATAGTGCTAATAATATGGCTATTGGATCGCAAGCCTCTACTTCTGCTGAATCATATGAGGCTGCGCCTGCTAATAGTGGAACGGATTCGGGGGCTCTACCAGCTGCTCCTGATGTGAATGAAGATAACGCTGCATTAGATAGAGCGATGGGGCCGGTAGACCCTGCGTCGATGCCGACTTCTCCAACAGAAACTAATGCTGGATCTGGAGGACGGTCGATACCAGAACCAACAAATAATGTGAAGCCCAATCCTACGGAGAAGATTATGACGCCGAAGCCGGATACTGTAACGAAAGTTCAAACTCCGGATACTAGTGCTGGCGGTAATAATCAGTCCAAAGCTGATAAGAAGGATCAATCTGCTTCTATGGATAAAGGGATCGCAGCTGATTCAGCGCCACCTACGGAGGAATCATTAAAGACTTCTGATGACTTCGGAATGGGCGTTATGGGTTTTAACATTTCTAATGATTCTAATGTACAGACTTGGACTTCCCCTGATGGGCATTATGCCGTTGAGTTTGCTGGATTACAGCTTGTTATTTATAAGAATTCACCCGAAGGTTCAGTGGAAGATAGGATAGCAGTGACTTCTTATCCATTAGAAGGAAATTGGATTTCTGGAGAATGGTCGGCGGATAGCTCGCAGTTCACGTATGTGACGGAGAAGGATGGTGTGAATACCACTAAGGTGTACACTGTACAGGAAGCAGCAGCTTCTTCAACGCCGGTTACATCACCTGGGGCGACACCATCGAAGACTCCATCTTCAACGTCAACAAATTAAATTGAGGCTGGAACATTTTTCGAAGTTTCAGAATATACTATAGCAACCGGACAGGAACTAGAAAGTATAGGATTTGAAGAACATCGGTATGACCGTCGGATGGGAAGTTTCTAGGGCTTCTCACTCCGGCGTTTATATAGATGCGCCGCTTAAACGGAGGGGCTTTGGCCATGGCTGCCAGAGTTTCTCCGTTTTTGCATGTGCATTTATGTCGTTTTTTTTGCTACAATAGGAATCTGGGCAAATTGGGCTAGATGAATGGAAAAGGAAGTGGCGGAATGGATGCCAAAACGGCGATAAAAGAAATCAAACAAGGGAAAATCTCACCGCTGTACCTTTTGTACGGCAGTGAAAAATTTCGAATGAATGAATTCGCGGCATTGCTGGAAGACCAGCTGATTGCCAAAGAGGATCGCGATTTTGCGGTTATTCCCTTTGATCTCTCTGAGACGCCGGTGCAGGCTGTGGTAGAAGAAGCTGAGACTGTACCTTTTATGGTAGAGCGTAAATTATTGCTGGTGCGGGACGCATCGTTATTTACAGCGGGAAAAGAAAATGCCAAACTTGAGCATCGTATAGATATTTTAAGTGATTATTTGCAGCATCCTGTAGATTTCAGTGTGATCGTCTTTATGGTGAATAGTGACAAGCTGGACGAGCGTAAGAAAATTGTGAAGACTGTTAAAACGGCGGGTACGGTATTAGCTTTCAACCCGCTAGGGGCAGAAGAGCTGCTACGCTGGGTAGAGAAAGGGATTCGTGAGCGGGGTTGTACGATGGCACCTGGCACCGCAGAGATTCTTATCACTAATGCCGGGACAGGTTTGCAGGGCTTATCCGCGGAAATGGACAAGCTATGTTTGTTCGCTGGTAAGGGCGGAACCGTAGACGCAGAGGCAGTAGAGAGTCTGGTGCATCGCGGAACGGAACAAAATGTGTTTACGCTTGTAGAGGATATCGCTAATCTGCGTCTAGATAAGGCGCTTGATACGCTGTATGAGCTGTTGAAGCAGCGGGAAGAACCCATTAAGATTGCTGCGCTGGTTGCGCGGCAGTTCCGAATTATTTTACAGGTGAAGGATTTATCAGCACATAGTTATTCGCAAGGTCAGATTGCCTCTCAAATTGGACTTCATCCTTATGCAGTAAAGCTTGCAGGGGAGCAGGCCCACAAGTTCTCAAGTGAACGTCTGCGGCAAATTTTAAGTGCACTAGCTGATCTGGATTATAAGATGAAGACAGGAGCTATAGATAAAGTGCTTGGTCTGGAATTGTTTATGTTGCGGCTAGGTACTTGAACTAAGCAGTGGAAAAAGTATATGGAGATGATCCATCTATGAAAAATGCCTAATCGGAATAAAAGTAACTTATTCAAAAGAGAAAAGTTGATCATTTAAGAAAACTACCTTCCTAAGGTGGTTTTTTTTCATTCAACTAACGTCTAAAGGAAACTATTACTTATATTTATAGAATAGTAGACACAAAAAAACCCAACCGTATGAAACATAGCGGTCAGGTTCTTCAATTGCTCATTATGAATGTCGTCCTAGGCTTGAGCCTTAAGAGCGTTCAATTTCTTCGCCAAGCGGGATTTTTTGCGGGCAGCCGCATTTTTATGAACCAGACCTTTAGTTACGGCCTTGTCCAGCTTTTTGGAAGCAGCTTGGAAAGCAGCTTGAGCAGTTTCAACTTCCGTACCTGTCAGTGCTACATCAGCAGTTTTCACAGCTGTACGAAGCGCGGATTTTTGGGAAGCGTTCAGTGCACGGCGTTTTTCGTTCGTGTTTACGCGTTTAACCGCGGATTTAATATTTGGCATTGCATTCACCTCCTGTAAGACATTCGAAATCATTATCAAATGATTCACAACTTAAAATAGTTTAGCATGACCGGTAGTAAAAAGCAATACTTAAAGCTTTCAAATTAAACCATTTTAACCTGCATAAACAAGGGCTTTCTCTCGCACACTATCGACAAAAGAGCATAGGCAGAAGCTTGCAATTTGAGTTTTTGTTAGAAGTAACTCAAGGAAGTGTCTACTCACAAAACTTTTAGGAGGCTGGAACAATGGAACCGGATCTGCAGCTATATTCGGTACGCACGGACTTGGCGTTAGAGGCAAAGGAAATGGCTCAAGGGCCACAAAGGACGCCAATCCCTGGTGTAAACGAAGAAGTGGAAGAGTCTGATGGGATAAAAGTTACCCGGCTTGGTGTGGCTAACGCTGCCGGATCACAGGCGATAGGTCGCGCGATTGGGAATTATGTCACGCTTGAGGTACCAGCATTGCGCAATGGAGATACTGGCTTGCAGCAAAAAGTAGCTGAAGTCTTTGCTCGCGAATTCGAGGACTTCCTGACTAGGATTGGGATTGGTAAGGATGCATCTGTACTGATCGTTGGACTCGGTAACTGGAATGTGACTCCAGATTCATTGGGGCCGCTGGTGGTGGAGAATGCGCTCATTACTCGGCAATTTTATGAGCTCGTGCCGGATCAGGTCTCTCCAGGCTACCGTAAGGTAAGTGCTATTGCTCCCGGGGTGTTAGGGTTGACGGGTATCGAGTCGAGTGAGGTTGTACAGGGGATCGTGGATCGTACAAAGCCAGATCTTATTATTGCTATTGATGCGCTGGCATCCCGTTCGCTTGAACGGATCAATACGACGATTCAAATTGCCGACATCGGTATCCACCCCGGTTCGGGGATTGGTAATAAACGACGTGGATTGACGCAGGAAATTCTGGGTGTTCCTTGTATTGCTATCGGTGTTCCTACAGTTTGCTATGCTTCGACCATTGTAAATAATGTACTGGAGATGATGAAGAATCATTTCGGACAAGGAGCTGGTCACACTAAGGAAATTATGGGGATGCTAGACGATATTTCTGAGCAGGAACGATTGTCATTAGTGAAGGAAGTACTTGAGCCACTAGGACATGATTTGATCGTTACACCGAAGGAAATCGATGAATTTATTGAAGGCATCGCCAATATTGTAGCCAGTGGTCTGAACGCGGCCCTGCATGATGCGGTCGATCCTGAGAATGTCGGCGCTTATACCCACTAATTGAATTATAGCTAGCACAAGTCCGGCGGGATGCTGATGTACAGTATCTCGCCGGACTCTATGTCTATTCTCTCATTTACGGTTCTACTATTTCTCTTTCGCTCATAGATTTGGAGTATAAGAGATTACAGAGGGCTGGAGGAGGACATAAATATAATGAATAAAAAATGGTTTCAGCTTTGGAACATCGGCCGTTTACGTGGAAGAGTGCTGGATGCTTTATCGCTGGGAAGAACGATGCTGCTGTTGGCCGGAGGTTCGCTAGTATTTTTTATGCTGCTTGGCGCTGGTGGATTGGCCGGACAGAAGTTGAACTCTTCACCCATTCCATCTATGAAGGGGCTTGCGGCCTCCCTATCGAGTGGATTTTTCATGGAGCTGTTGGGGATGGAGGTCCCCCATTTACCGCAAGGGAAAGAGCCTTCCGCTTTTTCAGGTGAAAAAGTAACTTCCTTTGTATTTCAATTGCTGACCAGTGTGAATCCAAGTGATCCGAAGAGTCTAGTTTCTCGTGAAGTGCCAGGCTTGGCAGCGGATGATCCATTTCTTTTACGAAAAGGCTCGGGTGGCTCTACAGGAGCTCCTGTTGATTATCATCCGGGAACGGATGAACTGGCTGAGGGTGGAGGGGAAGAGGTTGATCCATCGGTTCCAAACGAAGTGGACAAGCCCGAAGATACTCCAGCACAGCAGCCTGAAGCGACAATAGCTCCGTCTCCTGAGCCATCAGGAGCTGCGGGAGGTATGGATAAGAGTGATCCGCAAAGCGAGACAGATAATACCAAGGACACCTCAGTTAAACGGATCCTTATCTATCATTCACATCCTCGGGAGGCCTATAACCCTCTACTAGGAGTAGCGAACGAAAATCCAAGCTCTGCGGTTTCAACTAAAAATGTAATGCTGGTAGGATCATATATTACGAAAAGATTGGAACAACGCGGGATTGGTACAGTTCATGCCAAAGAAGATTTTCTAACAAAAATTGCCGACTATAACTGGAATTTTTCTTACAAATACTCTCGAATGTTGGTTAAATCTGCAATGAGCTCAAACCAAGAAATGAGTGAACTTATCGACATTCACCGCGACTCACAGCGTCATGGCAAAACAACTGCAGTGATTGATGGGAAAAGTTACGCTCAGGTGTATTTTATTATCGGACATGCGAATAAAGATTGGAAGAAGAACGAAGAGTTTGCGAACAAGATTCATCAAACGATTGAAAAGAGTTACCCAGGAATATCTCGCGGAATATGGGGAAAAGCTGCGGGTAAAGGAAACAACGGGGAGTACAACCAAACCCTCTCACCTAATAGTGTCTTGATTGAAGTGGGCGGTATTGATAATACAGCAGAGGAATTAAAACGTACGGCTGATATCTTGGCAGATGCTATTGCGGATGTGTATTGGAGCAGTCATGACTCGGAGAAGGTAAACGCAGCTGGCAAGGCGAAGAATCCCACAACCCAAGAGAGCAAGGGACAAACCAATGCTACAGCACCTCAAAAGTCGAACGGAGCTTCTTAAGCTATAGAAATTTAATTAGAATAAACAGCCTTATTACCAAGAATTTAAAAAGGAGTGGCTTACATGTCTCGTTTCGGTAAAAAACTGGTTATGGTCGGTATTTGGGCAGGGGTCGGCATACTGTTAGGTATGCAGTTCAGCGGCAACGGAGGGGCGACTGTCTCTAAGCTGTTGCCAGGCTGGACCGACCTATCGACTACGCCAACCAGTCAAGTGACGGGCATGCAATCACAGCCGATTAAGAATGGGGTTACACAAGGTGGGCAGACTTATGTGTATGTTCCGATGGTGATCGACCCTATCACAGGTGCATATACGCCTGTTTCTCCATTGCCTCAGAATAGCAATCCTGCGCCAACTACAGATCTTCCTCAGAAGGTGGTAGATGGGTATAATACGAAAACTCCAGAGCAGATTCTGATTCCTGAGGAACAAAAGCCGACAGTCGATGTGATAGCGGATAAAACGGCAGGCCTTCTGCAGCAAGCTTCTCAGAAGGGCATACGCTGGGTAGTCTCATTGTTCGATTCGGCGGAAGAATCACAATGATTTCAGGAGAAACAGTTATTTCACGGGTACGTGAATAGCTGTTTCTTCTGTTTTACGTAAGGGCGGGATTGATGGAGTAAGCTTGTACTGTTATAATAAGTGGATTAATATCAGGCTGTCTGTGGGGGTAAGGAATGACTGACGTTCAGAAAAGACAACAACAAATTCGCAATTTCTCGATTATTGCACATATAGACCATGGTAAATCGACACTAGCTGACCGCATTTTGGAATACACGGGGGCACTAACCACGCGTGAAATGCAGGAACAGGTACTCGATCAGATGGATCTGGAGCGCGAACGTGGTATCACAATAAAGCTGCAAGCCGTGCGTTTAACCTATCGTGCAGACGATGGTGTAGAGTATTATCTCAATTTGATTGATACACCGGGACACGTCGATTTCACCTATGAGGTTTCCCGCAGTCTTGCAGCATGTGAAGGCGCACTGCTGGTTGTGGATGCGGCTCAAGGAATTGAAGCGCAGACACTGGCCAATGTGTATTTAGCACTGGATAATAACCTTGAAATTCTACCTGTGCTTAACAAAATTGACTTGCCAAATGCTGACCCTGACCGGGTAAAGCAGGAGATTGAGGATGTTATCGGGCTGGATACCAGTGAAGCGGTTATGGCATCTGCCAAAGCCGGTATCGGAATCAAGGAAATTCTGGAGCAGGTGGTGAAGCAGGTTCCTGCGCCATCCGGTAATTCAGAAGAGCCGCTTAAAGCGTTGATTTTTGACTCTCATTACGATCCTTACAAAGGCGTTATCGTTTATGTGCGCGTAATGGACGGTAAGATCCGTGCGGGATCGAAGATTAAGATGATGGCAACTGAGAAGACCTTCGAGGTCATTGAAGTTGGCGCATTTATGCCGCGTATGACCATTGTCGATGAATTGAACATCGGGGATGTTGGATTTATCGTAGCTGGGATCAAGCATGTTGGAGATACCCGTGTCGGTGATACTGTCACTGACGCAAAGAATCCTACTGCTGAGCCGCTTCCAGGTTACCGTAAGATCAACCCGATGGTATATTGCGGTTTGTATCCGATTGAGACCTCCGATTATAACGATCTTCGTGAGGCATTGGAGAAGCTCCAGCTTAATGATGCTTCACTAAGCTTTGAGCCGGAAAGCTCGAGCGCGCTTGGATTTGGTTTCCGTTGCGGATTCCTTGGACTCTTGCATATGGAGATCATTCAAGAGCGGATTGAGCGCGAGTTCAATTTGCCGCTAATTACAACAGCACCGAGTGTTATTTATCGAATTATGCTGACCAATGGCGAAATGATTCAAATCGACAACCCGTCACATTATCCGGAAATCGGAACGATTGACTACATTGAAGAGCCATATGTTAAAGCAGCGATCATTGTGCCTAACGACTTCGTAGGTACTGTAATGGAGCTGTGCCAGAACAAACGCGGCGAGTTCGTAAATATGGAATATCTAGATACTAATCGTGTAACGATTACGTACGAGATTCCGCTGTCAGAGATCGTTTATGATTTCTTTGATCAGTTGAAATCCGGTACGAAAGGATATGCTTCTTACGACTATGAAATTTGCGGATACCGTCGTTCGAATCTGGTCAAGATGGATATCTTGCTTAACAATGAGCAGGTCGATGCCTTGTCCTTTATCGTTCACCGTGATCGTGCATACAACCGCGGTCGTATCATTTGTGAGAAACTACGTGGGATTATCCCTCGTCAAATGTTCGAAGTGCCGATTCAAGCCTCTGTGGGTACGAAGGTGGTTGCGCGTGAAACCGTTAAGGCGATGCGCAAAAACGTACTTGCAAAATGTTACGGCGGTGATATTTCGCGTAAGCGGAAGCTGCTAGAGAAACAAAAAGAAGGTAAGAAACGCATGAAGCAAGTAGGTAGCGTAGAGGTACCACAAGAAGCATTCATGGCAGTACTGAAGATCGACGAGTAGAAATTAGGTAGAGCCGGGAGAATATCCCGGCTCTATTTTTTTGCGCAGGAGAAGATTACAATAGGGTGGAAGGATTGTAAGCACATACACTGTAAGGGGAGTCCTCTTTTGAAACGATTATATTTGAAACTTACGCCAAGTACCTTTAAGAATCGGATTTTGTTAGCTTTCTTACTGTTGGTACTAACACCCATTGCCATGCTCGTTCTGTATAACTTCAAAGAGACAGAACAAATGCTTCAGGATAATGCGGAAACGAAGAACATAGAGCAGCTTATTGGGATTAAGAATGGTTTTGTTGATCTCATGAGTCTCGTGATGAAAACAGGGTCATTACTTGAACAAGATACAACGATTTTATCGATAATGAAGAATCCCGAGCAATCGGATGAAATCACGAGAAAAAAACTCGTTGAAAACAAGTTTGGAGCGATTGAAAATACATTCTTCATGAGTGGAGCGACGGTGTATTATACTTTAATCGACCTTCATGGAAACGCATACACTTCCTTTATGCCGAGGGAAACCTTGAGCTACGACGAAATCCAATCGGAGGATTGGGTTCAAGCATTGAAGCGAGAAGGAGCGAATCGATATATATGGAATCCGAATGACAAGAATAATGTGGTCCGGGAAAGTACGACAAGTAAGAAAATGCTTAGCCTCTATGAGGTTATGCGTGATAATGGTTTTAACATTTATGCCTATGCAAGACTAAGTATCGATTATGAGGAGTGGTTTATTAGATCAACGTTAGGGAGTAAACAGGAAGGGTCTTTTTTTCTGCTCGATGCCTCAGGGAGAATGATGCTTAACCCGGATAAGGATAAGACCTTTTCTCCGGATATTGCGCAGAGTATTGTGAAGAGTGACCACCAGCGGCAGACAGAGCGTGCTGCATCCATCATCGATCCGAAGGAGAAAAGCTTATACACATACAGCTACATCGAAGAGTTGAATGGTTATGTCGTTAAAAAGGTACAGCTAGCACAGTTATTTCTTGAGGTGTATAAGCAGAAGCAACGATTTTTTGCTGTATTTGGAGTCATACTACTGCTATTTGTTCTATTAACTTATTTTATATCATCGACGATTACAGTGCCGCTAAAGAAGCTGCAGAAGAAGATGGAGATGACCGCTAAAACGAATCTCAAAATGAAATTACCCGAACAAGGGCGGGGAGAGATTCTTGCACTGACTCAGAGTTTCAATATAATGATCCATGATTTAAATGAGCTGTTGCAGCGTCTTCAGCTTGAAGAAAAACAGAAGCAATTCGTTCGATTTCAGGTGTTGCTCTCGCAGATGAATCCACATTTCCTACTAAATACATTGAATACGATAAAGAGCATCGCCTTAGATAAAGATGATGATGAAATTTATGAAATTTGTGTTGCACTAGGCAAAATATTGGAAACAACCTTAAATACGGAAGTGGATTTGATTCTGTTAAAGGATGAGATCGTACTAATTGAATCTTACATGGAGATTCAGCGGCAACGCTTCGGACATGGGATTGAGATTCAATATGATATCACCGAGGAACTACAATACGCATTAATCCCTAAATTCTGTCTTCAGCCCTTAATTGAAAATAGCTTGATTCACGGCTTCGGTCAGTCTGTGAAACAAGGGAGAATTGATATTTCCGCTAAGGTGACTGGACAGCAACTATATCTGCAGGTTAAAGATAACGGCATGGGGATAGATAGAGCACAGCTGAATAAGGCTGCACGGAAACGAAAAGGAATCGGTGTTCAGAATATTAGGGAGAGCTTAGAGCTGTTGTTCAAGAATCAACGGACAGGCATGGACATTGTATCATCAGACACAGGAACTGAAGTGATTATCCATTTTCCACTTCTTATTTCAAAACCTTACGATGGAGGTAAGCTCACATGTGGAGAACGTTAATTGTGGATGATGAACAACCCGCGGTTAAAAGTATACGGAAGCTATTCTTAAAGGCTGGAATCCCGTTTGAAATTATAGGTGAGGCGGAGAATGGAGAAGTAGGCTTGCAAATGATTCGTGAGCTACATCCAGATGTGGTAGTGACGGATATCAATATGCCAGTGATGGATGGGGTGAAGCTCCTTCAAGTTGCGCGAGAGGAAGGCTTCGACTGCCGATTTGTAATGTTGACCGCATTGAGTGAATTTGAATACGCTCGGCAAGCGCTCGTATTTGGAGCTTCGGACTACATTCTGAAGCTATCTTTAGATCTCCAAGGTTTGAAGCAGACCATGGATAAGGTTCATGCCGAGCTGGAGCGAATGGTGAAGATGAAAAAAGCCGATAAATGGTTTCCTGAGAAGCAACAAACGGGACCGACAGATCATGTGGAGATGAACAAAATAATTGCTTATATTGAAGAGCATTATTCTGAGGACATCTCGCTCAAATCCATGTCAGAGTTGATACGAATGGATGCCAGCTATATAAGTGACTTATTCAAGAAAAAGACAGGGAAAACGTTGACGAATTATATTCAAGAGCGGCGTATTCAGGCTGGAAAAATGCTGCTTGCAGAGACGAAGCTAACGATTAGTGAGATTGGGCAGCAGGTGGGCTTTGAGAACGATAATTATTTTATTAAAATTTTCAAAAAGTGGTGTGGCGTCACGCCAAATGAATTTCGCAAAGAACCAAAAAACGTTCTATAGTTTCCCAAATGTAGTTCATCCCCCAGAATCCGCTCTGATGATAAAGTTATAGACGTAGAGCACAACACATAATCCTTCCAAGGGGGAAGATATCGATGAAGAAAAAGTGGTATCCTGCAGTGCTTTCTGTCTTATTAGCAGGTACGATGCTGGCTGGTTGTGGTACTAGTGGAAGTAATGATGCGCAGGGCAGTGCAAATGGACAAAAAGCAAAGGAGAAAATAAAGCTTACGATGTGGGGGGCAGTTCCTGCAGAAGCCGGGCCTCAAGCTGTAATTGATAACTGGAATAAAGATAATCCAGACATTCAAGTCGAGTATATCCGTAATGTAAATGACGATGCTGGAAACTTAAAGCTGGATACTGCCTTGATGACCAATCAAAACATAGACCTTTTCATGAACTACGATCTTGCTCATTTACAGAAACGTATGGATGCAGGCGTTGCCTTGGATCTAAGCACGAAAACAGATTATGATATCGACAGCCAGATCGGCGAGGACGCAGCAATGTGGAAAATCAATGATAAGTACTATGGGATTCCTACAAAGAAAAACATGGCGTTTGTATGGTTGAACAAAGATATGCTGGATGCAGCAGGATTACCGATTCCTGCGGTGGACTGGACCTGGTCAGATCTTGAGGAGTATGCGAAGAAGCTAACGAAGCCTGGTGTGTACGGATTATTGCAGGCAGATTCCTCCTTCTCAACAACGATGGACGGTACGCTTGCTGGAATGGGTGTGAAACAGGCGGATGGTACTTCAAACTTTGGGAATGATCTATGGAAAGAACACCTGGAAATATTGCATAACATGATGTTCGTGGACAAATCCACACCGGAATATGGCGAGCAACTGACCAGTAAAATGCCGGTTGACACCATGTTCCTTCAAGGCAAAGCGGCAATGCTGGCAGCAGGTGAGTTTATTTTCCGAAATGCGAACAACTTGAAGGACTATCCGCATGATTTCAAAACCGCGTTCGCCGCTATTCCAAAAGTGAATAAAGATCAAAAGGATTATAAATATTCGGGCGGTGTGGGTGACATGCTTGCTCTTAATGCGAAATCCAAGAACCTGGATGCAGCTTGGGAGTTCGCAAAATGGTATGCGGATGGCGGTATGCTGCCAATGGCAAGCGGGGGGCGTATTCCAGCCTCTAAGAGTGTAGATAGTAAGGAAGCAATGAGCCTTCTCATGAAGGGTGTGGAAGACAAATATGATACAGATTCAATGAATAAAATTGTATTCGGCAAATTTCCATCCTTCCAGCTAAATGTAACTCAACAAGCCATTGATGCACGTAAAGAAGAGTATGAAAAATACTTCTTAAATAAGCAAGATATTGAAACCACGATGAAGAATATGCAAACCCGTTCGCAAGAGTTATTGAAATAATGAAATAGTTAGCACAAAAGAGAAGGAGGAAGATTTCTTCGTTCTTCTCTTTCGTGTACCCATTTTTCAGCATACGAAAGGCGGCGATACCGTGAAGCGGAGAAGCTGGATGGACAGACAAGGCTGGATCGGCATGACCTTTATTCTTCCGAATATGATTGGTATTCTCTTATTCTTTATTATTCCTGCAATCTATTCCTTTGTCCTCATGTTTACGAATTATCAATTTTCAAATCCGAATTGGCAATTTACCGGGCTGGATAATCTCAAACGATTGTTCCATGACGATAATTTCTATGCCTCGATCAAATATACGGTGATATTCCTGATATCGGTTCCAGTATCGATGGTGCTCGCATTTATTGTAGCGCTATTTCTAAACCGCAGTGTGTATCTTAAAGGCGTATTACGTGGAATGTTCTTCCTACCGTATATCTCCAGTGGAGTAGCCGTTGCATTTGTTTGGATGCTGCTATTTCAGCCTTCACAGGGACCCATCAATGAAATGCTTCGCTGGATTGGCATAACATCGCCGCCAGGATGGTTTGCGGATACGGAAACCGCAATGTATGCCATTGATATCGTACAAATCTGGCTGATGCTTGGCTACAATATGATCATATATTTAGCTGCATTACAGGAAATTTCGACAGAACAGCTGGAGGCTGCTCGGATCGATGGTGCAAGCACATTCAAAACAACATGGAAAATTGTATGGCCTCTTGTTAGTCCCACAACTTTCTTATTAATGATTACCGGATTAATTATGACGATGAAATCGTTCTCGATTATTCAAGCCATTACGGCTGGAGGTCCTAGCGGAAGTACGACGGTCTTATCACTATTCGTTTATAAAACAGCATTCAGTTATTACGATATGGGATACGCTTCAGCCATTTCATGGTTCTTGTTCGCCGTCATTCTCGTCATTACAGTCATTCAGTGGATCGGCCAAAAGCGCTGGGTTCATTACTAAATGATCCCACAAAGTGAAGCTTTGCGGGGGGCCCCGAAACCATAATTTAAAGGAGCAGGCGGTATGAATGAAAAAGCAGGAAACATGAAGGTGAAACTGCCAGTAACGATCATCATGTTTGTTCTAGGACTATTTATGATTGTGCCTTTCCTATGGATGCTCAGTACATCCTTTCAGACACCTGCCGAGGTGTTTAATAAATGGCTGCCTTCATCTCTCAACTGGAGCAATCATATTCGGGTGTGGACAGGAAGTCATGATTTTGTTCCGTATTATTTAAATTCACTTAAGATTTCGATTATTGGAACTGTGGGGGCGGTGTTTCTATCTGCCCTTGCCGCTTACGGATTTTCACGTACTTCGTTCAAAGGTCGAGATGGACTATTTGTCATATATCTATCTATGATGATGGTTCCACCTCAGGTACTTTTTGTTCCAAAGTTTATCATGTTTAACTGGGTTGGAATTTACAATACGCATTGGGCGCTGATCCTACCCGCCATGTTCTCAATCTTCGGTGTATTTATGCTTCGGCAGTTCTTTATGAGCATCCCCAAGGAAATTACGGAATCTGCTTTTTTAGATGGGGCGGGGCATTATAAGATATTTTTCCGCTTAATTCTGCCATTAGCGAAGCCAGCAATAGCAACGTTTGCTATTCTCGATTTCTCCTGGCAATGGAATGATTATGAGAATGCGCTTGTATTCTTGCAAAGCCCTAAACTATATACCATTCCGCTTGGATTGCAGAATTTTATTCTTGAGAACAATGTGGACTACAACGGGATGATGGCTGCTTCATCGGCTGCGATTATTCCAATGATTATTATCTTCTTTGTGGGTCAGAAATACATTATTCAAGGGATTTCAAGTTCGGCTGTGAAAGGCTAACTTTAGGAGGAGTACTAACATGAGAACAGAAACGGTTAAATCCGATGTAACAGTGGTCGGTGGTGGACTTGCAGGAATGAACGCGGCGATCGCTGCAGCGCGCCTAGGGTTAAAGGTAGCACTAGTGCAGAACCGTCCTGTACTTGGTGGTAACTCGAGTTCAGAGGTTCGGGTATGGGTATGTGGTGCAACAGGACATGGTGTAAATCGATATGCACGTGAGACAGGCATTATGGGTGAGTTATTCATCGAGAATCAATACCGGAACCCGGAGGGAAATCCATACTTATGGGATCTAACCTTACTCGAAGCCGTGAAGGCAGAGTCGAATATCAGCCTGTTCCTAAATACCGATGTACGCGAAGTGGAAGCGGAAGGAGAGGCAGAGGATCGGACGATTCGCAGTGTGATTGGTTGGATGATGGGATCTGAGCGGTTGATTACGTTCAAGAGTGAGGCGTTCATCGATTGCACGGGCGATGGTTTGGTTGGCTTCCTGGCAGGAGCTGATTTCCGATTAGGACGTGAAGCCCGCCATGAATTTAATGAGGAATGGGCACCTGAAGTGCCTGATAACATTACATTAGGCAGTACATTATTGTTTTATACACAGGATACAGGAAAACCGGTACGTTATGTTGCTCCATCGTTCGCGAAGGATATTACAACAACGTCGATTCCGATCCGTCGGGTCATTCGGAGTGGAGATTCAGGCTGTCACTACTGGTGGATTGAGTGGGGCGGTGAGCTTGATACGGTGGATGAGAATGAACGTATACGTGATGAGCTATCCTCTGTTATTTATGGGATTTGGGATTACATTAAAAACTCAGGTCATTTTGATGCCGAAAATATGACGCTGGAGTGGGTTGGCTCAATTCCGGGTAAACGTGAATACAGACGGTTTGTTGGCGATACGATCTTAACGCAAAATGATATTCTTGCGCAGCGTGAATTTGAAGACCGGATTGGATTCGGAGGATGGTCGATTGATCTGCATCCACCGCAAGGGATGTACGCAGAAGAGAGCGGCTCGAAACATCTGCATGCGGATGGGATTTATCATATTCCATTTAGTTCGCTCTATTCGAAGAATGTGCGAAATCTACTCTTCGCGGGTCGGAATATCAGCGCATCTCATGTGGCTTTTGGAACAACACGCGTCATGGCAACCTGTGCGATCATGGGTGAAGCGGCTGGAGCAGGTGCAGCATTATCCGTCATCAAAGGTGTAACCCCTCGTGAAATTCGCAAGCAGCATATGCATGAATTGCAACAGGTGATGTTAAAGCAAGATGCTTCGATTATTGGATTGCGCAACGAAGATCCGCTAGACCTCGCGAGAAATAGTGAGATTCTTGCGTCTAGTACGATGAAAGGCATATTACTGGATCGTCCAGCTGAAGCTTATGAGCTTTCTCATGACGTAGGAATTTTGTTTCCGGTTGAAGGAAATATCCTTGGGTTGAAGCTGCTTGTGTCAGCAAGTACTCAGTCAGAGCTGACCGTTGAGCTATGGACGACTGGGCGTGAGGAAAATTATGTTCCAGCAGAGTCTAGACAGGTTGATGTTGTTATAGTACAAGCTGGAGAGCAGCAATGGATTGATGTTCCGGTACAAGAGGAGCAGTGGAGTTCAATCGGCGAATGTAATATCTTCGCTATTATTCGAGCTAATGAGCATATTCAATTGCATATTTCAGAAACCCCAATCACAGGTGTTATTACATTTGAGAGAGGCGTTAAACCTGTAGTTGATTCAGCGCTGGAGGATCATCAGCCAGACCAGCCGGTGATGGAGTGGAGCATGAAACAGCTTGTACGCAGGCATTTCTGCTTTGCGGTAGAAACATCCGCATATGCTGCATCCAAAGTCACTGACGGGTATGTTCGACCTTTTGCAGGGCCACATAGCTGGGTTTCTGAGCCGATGACTGCTGGTAGAACGGAGTGGGTAGAGGCGCGTCTCCCGGATGCTGCTTCAGTCTCTGAAATTCATTTTACCTTTAACGATGATGTTAATGAGGATCTTATCAACCTACATCACCATGAAACGCCATTTCTAGTGATTCCTGAACTAGTAAAGGCTTACGATGTAGAGTTGCTCATTGATGGCGTGTGGCAAGTCATGTTCCGCGTCAAAGACAATCATCGCCGGAAGAACGTACATCGTTTAGAGAAGCCTGTCCTTACGGATGCTGTTCGGATCGTTGTTCATGAAACCAACGGAGGAAAACGTGCAGAACTCGTGGAAATGCGGATATATTAAGAAGAAACGGCTTAGCCGTCCTTATAGGGACGGTATCCGTTTCTGCGAGAAATACAAAATATATAGGATAACGTAAAACTTATACTTTTTTGTATTTTAAAATAGAGATCATTTATAAATGATCGCCCCTCGAAGGGAAGCCGTCAGGCTTCCCTTTTCTTGTTTTTTAGATTACACTAGTCAAACGATATTTTTATATAAAGGAGACAGCTAATGACTACGAATACTAATGGCCGTCCCCCTGAGGCCGTGTACATTCATATACCTTTTTGTACCAATAAGTGCTTTTATTGTGATTTTAATTCCTACGTTCTCAAGGATCAGCCGGTTATGGATTATCTCGAAGCCTTGGATCGAGAAATGGAGCAGACCGTTAAGAACACCCCACCGGGTGTCATCAAAACGATCTTTGTCGGCGGAGGTACTCCAACTGTACTGAAACCCGATGAGATGGCTTATTTTCTAAAATCAGTTCGCACACATTTCCCGAATTGGGATAAAGATATCGAGTTCTCTATGGAAGCAAATCCGGGAACTACGGATAAAGATAAGTTGACGGTTATGAAAGAAGGCGGCGTGAATCGGGTGAGCTTTGGTGTTCAGGCGTTTCAGAACGAACTCCTGACGGGCATTGGCCGGATTCATAATGTTGACGATGTATACCGCAGCTTGGAGAATGCTCGTGCAGTTGGTCTTAACAACCTGTCGGTTGACCTTATGTTTGGTTTGCCGAACCAAACTGTAGAGATGCTGGGCGAAAGTATTCGTAAGGCCTTGGAGCTTGATTTACCCCACTATTCTATTTACAGCTTGAAGGTGGAGGAGAACACTCTTTTTCACACCCTATTTAATAAGAACAAACTTCCTCTTCCTAATGAAGAAGATGAACTGCAAATGTACCTCTTGTTGATGTCATCTATGAAGGAAGCGGGCTATAACCAATACGAAATCAGTAACTTCGCAAAACCAGGTATGGAGAGTCGTCACAATATCACTTACTGGCGTAATGAAGATTATTATGGTCTCGGAGCAGGTGCACATGGATATGTTGGGCGCCAGCGTCATATTAATGTTAAGGGTGTAAATCCTTATGTTGAAGCTACACGTAAAGGGTTGCCTCGATTAGACGCATACCCAATCACTGAAGCAGAAGCGATGGAGGACTTTATGATGGTTGGCTTACGTATGCATGAAGGCGTCTCTAATGAGGCTTTTCAAGCGCAATTTGGGCGTTCGATAGAGGATGTATTTGCGAAATCCTTGCATAAGATGCTGCATGCGGGTCTACTTGAGCACGAAGAGGGGACTTACCGACTCAGCAAGCAAGGGATCCTTTTCGGGAACGATGTTTTCGCGGAATTTGTAGGCGCACTGACAGAAGTTTAATTTTAAAATACCCCTTGAATTGTAATTCACTCTGTTGTATATTTATTCATATTATCAACAGAGGGGTGAATTAAAGTGCTTGCCAAGACGGAAATGATCCGCCATTCGTCTCCAGCAGGAGACGCACAGGTGATTTGCAGAAATGCTGTGATAGAAGATGTTGAACCGTTGTATCTGATGATAGAAGAATACGCACAGCGCGGGATCATGTTGCCCCGTTCCAGGCAGGCGCTGACACGCCAGATCGATCAATTCGTTGTTGCAGAAATTGGCGGCAGATTCGTTGGCTGTGGGTCACTCTTCAGACTCGGGAATGATCTTGTAGAGATTCGCTCGATCGGTCTGAATGACGAAGGTAAGGGCAAAGGTGTAGGCTCAATGATTTTAGAGAAGTTGGTTGAGGAAGCCAGAAACCAGAAAATCCCTAAGGTCATGGCACTAACCTACGCCGTAGATTTCTTTCTTAGAAACGGATTCGAAGTTGTCGAGAAAGAGATTTTTCCCGAAAAGGTATGGACAGATTGCGTGAATTGTAAAAAGCAGCATGCCTGCGATGAAATAGCAGTACTTAAGATGCTGAACTGACTTGACAATGTCAATGTCAGTTTGGTATTTTTGTATTAGTGGTTAGCACTCATCTGAGTCGAGTGCTAACGAATCGGAGCCAATAGCCGGGTAGGAGGGGATAACATGTTAACTGATCGCCAGAGAATGATACTAAATGCAATTGTAGATGATTATATTTCATCGGCAGAACCAGTAGGATCTCGCAGCATTTCTAAACGGGGTGATGTAGGGTACAGCCCTGCAACTATTCGAAATGAAATGGCTGACCTAGAGGATTTGGGTTATCTCGAGCAGCCTCATACATCGGCGGGGAGAATACCTTCCCATAAAGGATACCGATATTATGTGGATCATTTGGTACCGTGGAATTCCGCCGAAACGGCAGAGATGGGCACGATCCGCGCTTTTTTTGCCGAGAAGCTGAATGCGATGGAGCAGGTAATCCAACATGCGGCGATGATTCTTTCCAATATGACGAATTACACTTCCATCCTTCTGGGACCGGAGGTTTTTCATACATCATTGCGTCATTTTCAGTTGTTACCACTAGATGATAAAACCGCTGTAGCGATTATTGTTACAAGTACGGGTCAAGTTGAGAACCGTACGGTGAACATTCCGCCGGAGATATCCGTTTCCGAGATGGAGAAAGTGGTTAACCTACTGAATAGTAAGCTGGTCAATGTACCACTCTATAAGCTGAAGACTCGGCTGTATTCCGAGCTTGGCGAGGAAATGCAGCGTCACATCTCACATTATGAAGAATTAATGCAAGTGCTAGACATTGCGCTGGAAAGTGATCAAGAGCAGCGTATCTATCTTAGTGGAGCGACGAATATGCTTACACAGCCTGAGTTCAAGGATGTTGACAAGGTGAAAAGCATTCTTGATCTGCTGGAAGAGACGCCTACATTGCTCAAAATGCTGGCCCCTACAACAGGCGGAACAGGTATCCAGGTCCGAATAGGGACGGAGAACAATCATGAAGCGTTCGCTAACTGCAGTCTGATCACCGCCACTTATTCTCTTGATGGGCAGGCACTGGGGAGCATTGGTATCCTTGGTCCGACACGAATGGAATATGCAAGAGTGATGGGGATCTTGGGCATTTTATCCCGAGATTTGACAGCGATGCTGGCACACTGGTATAAGTGAACAGAGTCAACATTGATTACGTGAATGATTATAATGAATGATTTTAAGGAGGTGAAGACAACTTGAAAAAGGAACAAGTTCAAGATGCTAATGAATTCAAAGATGATTTGATAAATGAGGAACCTGAGGCTGATGTAGCTTCGGAAACCGACTCATTTACGGCAGAAGAAATTAGTGAAGGTGCTTCAGACACAGGTTCGGAGGTAAAACGTCTGCAGGATCTCGCTGATGAATATCAAGGACGTGCGCTGCGTGCGCAGGCTGATTTCGATAACTTCCGTCGTCGTACTCAGAAGGAGAAAGAAGAGTTGGCTCAATATGCCACCTCCAAGCTCGTGACTGAATTGCTTTCAGTACTGGACAATTTTGAGCGTGCTTTAGTGACTACTCCTAGCAGCCCAGAATCCGAAGCTTTCGTGAAGGGTGTTAATATGATTTTCCGTCAGCTAGATGGGGTATTGAAGTCCGAGGGACTTACGGCTATGGAAACAGTAGGACAGCCTTTTAATCCTGAATACCATCAGGCTATTATGCAGGTGGAGAGCGAGGAGTACGAAGAGGGTATCGTAACGGAAGAGGTCCAAAAGGGATACCTCCTGAAAGATAAAGTCCTTCGTCCTGCTATGGTCAAAGTCAGCATGTAATCTGTATATATAGGACGGGCAGTATCTGTCCACCATGTACCAATCGAATTTTTTAAATATTTTATTATTTTAATGAGCGAATGCTCCATATACCTTTAGAGGAGGCAAATTATTGTGAGTAAAGTTATCGGTATTGACTTAGGAACCACGAACTCTTGCGTTGCCGTAATGGAAGGCGGCGAAGCCGTTGTAATTCCAAACCCAGAGGGCGCACGTACAACCCCTTCGGTGGTAGGTTTTAAGAAAGACGGCGAGCGTATCGTCGGTGAAACAGCTAAACGCCAAGCAATTACTAACCCTGATCGTACGATCAGCTCTGTTAAACGTCACATGGGTACTAACCATAAAGAAAGCATCGATGGTAAAGACTACTCCCCACAAGAAATTTCAGCAATGATTCTTCAAAAGCTGAAATCCGATGCAGAAGCATATCTTGGCCAAACTGTTACTCAAGCAGTTATCACAGTTCCTGCTTATTTCAATGACAGCCAACGTCAAGCTACTAAAGATGCAGGTAAAATTGCAGGCTTGGAAGTTTTGCGTATTGTGAATGAGCCAACAGCTGCAGCTTTGGCATATGGTCTGGAGAAATCCGAAGATCAAACTATCCTTGTCTATGACCTTGGTGGCGGTACGTTCGACGTATCTATCCTTGAGCTGGGCGATGGATTCTTTGAAGTAAAAGCTACAAGCGGCGACAACAAACTTGGTGGCGATGACTTTGACCAAGTGGTTATGGATCATCTGGTATCCGAATTTAAGAAAGAGCAAGGCATTGATCTGAGCAAAGATAAATCTGCTGTACAACGTTTGAAAGATGCAGCTGAAAAAGCGAAGAAAGAATTGTCGGGCGTACTGACAACCACTATTTCTCTTCCGTTCATCACTGTAGTTGACGGAGTGCCTCAGCATTTGGAGATCAACTTGACTCGTGCGAAGTTTGATGAGCTTACTGCTGGTCTAGTAGAACGTACTTTGGGACCAACTCGTCAAGCATTGTCTGATGCTGGTATGACGCCTGCAGACCTTACCAGAATCGTTCTGGTTGGTGGTTCTACACGTATTCCTGCTGTACAAGATGCAATTAAGAAGCTTACAGGTAAAGATCCACACAAAGGTGTGAATCCGGATGAAGTTGTAGCTCTTGGTGCTGCTGTTCAAGCGGGTGTATTGACTGGTGATGTTAAGGACGTTGTATTGCTCGACGTAACTCCGCTTTCCCTCGGTATCGAAACTGCAGGCGGCGTGTTCACGAAGATGATCGAGCGTAACACTACAATTCCTACAAGTAAATCCCAAGTATTCTCGACCTTTGCTGACAACCAACCTAGCGTTGAGATTCACGTGCTACAAGGTGAGCGCCAAATGGCGAATGGCAACAAAACATTGGGACGCTTCATGCTGAACGAGATTCCACCAGCACCACGTGGCGTACCACAAATCGAAGTTTCTTTCGATATTGATGCCAACGGTATCGTGAATGTGTCTGCAACTGATAAAGGCACTAACAAGAGCCAAAAGATCACTATCACTTCTTCCAGCGGTCTGAGCGACGCAGAAGTAGAACAAATGATGAAGGATGCCGAGCTTCACGCTGAGGAAGACCGTAAGCGTAAAGAATTGGTAGAAGCGAAGAACAGCGCTGACCAACTCGTGTATTCCACTGAGAAAGTGATCAAAGATCTTGGTGATAAAGCTGATGCTTCCGAAGTTGAAAAAGCAAACGAAGCTAAAGATAAAGTGAAAGCAGCACTTGAAACTGACAATCTTGAAGAAATCAATGCAGCTACAGAAGCATTGACTGAGATTGTACAACAGTTGTCCATGAAGCTGTACGAACAAGCTGCTCAAGCAGAGCAAGGTGCTGAAGGTGGCGCTGGAGCTGCTGAAGGCGCTCCTAAGAAAGACAATGTAGTTGACGCTGATTATGAGGTTGTTGACGAAGATAAGAATCAAGGGTAACCTTAAACGATAAGTGTATAGGGCGTAACTGATAAATTCTTATATAGTTAAGAAGGGAAGGTCAAAACCGGGTCATCCCGTGTTTTGACTTTCCTTTTGTAATATCAGTTTGCACACTCTTCGCGAATGCGCCTTCTGATATTGTAAGAATAAACATCTGCTGGAACTGGATGGTCAGATCCTGGGGTTTTATCGTATAATGGTTTCTTTGACAGGTAATTAGGAATTTGAGTATGTAATGTACGGAGGTGAAAGCAGTGGCAGATAAACGCGATTATTATGAAGTGCTTGGCCTCAGTAGAGATGCTTCAGACGACGAGGTGAAGAAAGCGTACCGGAAATTGGCGCGCCAATATCACCCAGACGTGAATAAAGCAGATGACGCTGAAGCTAAGTTTAAAGAAGTAAAAGAAGCTTACGATGTTCTTAGCGACGGGCAACAGCGAGCTAGATATGACCAATATGGCCATATTGATCCTAACCAAGGTATGGGCGGCTTCGGAGGCGGCGGTGGCGACTTCGGAGGACTAGGTGATATCTTTGATATGTTCTTTGGCGGCGGCGGACGTCGTGATCCTAACGCACCACAGCGTGGCGGGGATTTGCAGTATACGATGACCATTGAATTCAAGGAAGCGGTATTCGGTAAAGAAACTGATATCACTATTCCACGTACGGAAACTTGCGATACCTGCTACGGCTCCGGGGCTAAACCGGGTACTAAACCAGAGACTTGTTCCACTTGTCATGGTAGTGGGCAACAGGAATTCGTACAGAATACACCACTTGGACAGATGCGTAATCGTCGTCCATGTTCACATTGCAGTGGTACAGGTAAGATTATTAAGGAAAAATGTACGACTTGTAGCGGACAGGGTAAAGTTAAGAAGCAGCGTAAGATTCATGTACGCATCCCTGCCGGTGTCGATGACGGTGCGCAGCTGCGCATGACTGGCGAAGGCGAGGGCGGCTTACGCGGTGGTCCTGCTGGAGACTTGTATATTGTCATCCGTGTCAAATCGCATGATTTCTTCGTACGTGAGAACGATGATATTATGTGCGAGGTTCCACTTACATTTGCACAGGCTGCACTTGGCGATGAGATTGAGATTCCTACCTTAACGGAAAAAGTGAAGCTGAAGATTCCTGCGGGAACGCAGACCGGTACTTTCTTCCGCCTTAAAGGTAAAGGTGTTCCACGTCTACGTGGATCTGGCCAAGGTGACCAGCATGTTAGAGTCATTGTTGTGACACCTAGCAAGCTGAATGATGAGCAAAAAGATTTGTTGCGACAGTTCGCCTCTCTAAATGGAGAAAACACACATGAGCATGAGCAATCTTTCTTTGATCGTGTGAAGCGTGCGTTCCGCGGGGACTGATATTTCTAACTTCATTAATTGAGTAATTGAATAAAAGCTGTTCCGATGCAGGGTATGCATTGGAACAGCTTTTTTATCATTCAACTAGATGTTGTTTGAAGAACGTAGGTCCTCAAATACACGGCTCAGAATTGTTGCTGCTTGTGCACGAGTCAGTGTACCTTGTGGATTGAAGCTGTCCGCAGTAACACCTTTGAGATAACCTTTGGTTACAGCATAGGCTACAGCGTTGCGTGCCTCCGCAGCGATGTTATCTGCATCCTTAAAGCTTAAAGGTGTCTTTGCTACTGTAAGATCAGCACCAAGAGCCTTAGCGATGATAAGAGCTGTTTCCTCGCGAGTCAGCACATCACGAGATCCACTTTCTTTGATGCGAGTACTCCAAGTGTCACCTTTTCCAAGTAGACGGTCGAAGAGCGTTAGAAGCTCTGCCTGATTTAAAGTGTCAGCAGGTTTAAAGCTGCCATCGGCTCCTTTGCCGGCAATGATACCATGTGAAGCAAGGATTTCGATATCGGTTTGAGCCCAGTGTGTGCCAATATCTTTAAAGCTTATTTTTCGGGATGCTGCACTGTAAGAACCGTCACCAGTAACGTTAAACTGTAGAATCCCTTCTTTAGAGATAGAACCAGGTAGTAGATAGGACCATTTATGATCCTTTGATTCTACATAAGCGGCAGTCTTTCTTGCATCATGAAGACTGCTGGCCTTTAGATTAAGCTGAAGGATGATCGGCTTTCCGGTTGTCCAACCATTTTTGATAGTGAGAATGGAAGAACCGATATTTATTGCAGCCGAGCTACCTGCTAAGACTGCTGTGTTACCTGCATCTGTCAGACTAATCGTAAGGGTCAAACCAGTGCTGTTGATGAAATCCGGAAGAGTCGCCGCTGGAATAAGTACATTGAACCCACTACCGTTTAGGCGGAGTGCATACTCTGATTTCTTTAACTGCTCGGCTTGGGCCGGGGTAAGAGAAATAACAACTTGGCTATATTTATTGAAGCTTACATCGCTAAGATCAAGAACAGAAGTTTTATCTTTTGCATTCTGGATCGAATTGGCTAATGCAGTGTCTAAGATGTTGAACACCGCTGAAGGCTTGCCACCTGCTGGATCTGCAGTCTCTACTAGCTTCCCAGATTTCAATGCGATTCCAGAAGCAGGAGCATTGGTTGCTGTAGGTACATACGAATCAGGTGATGGAGTTGGTGTTGGCTTCGGTGTTTCAGGTGTCTTAACACTTACGCTTAACGTTCTCACACCAGATGGGATTGTTGATGTTGTAGCATCATTCCAGATCTGCACATCATACAGCTCGAGGGAATAGGCTCCTTCTACTGTAGGTTTGAAGGTTATTTTGCCTAGTGAGCCTGAGCCGTGATAAGCACCACCTGACAGATTGACGCTATACTGTGTCAGCTTGCGGCCGTCTCCTAGCTTATAGGTTTGTGAGAATTCTGTAAGTGGAATACCTGAGAAATTCTCCTCTTGATACGTAGCCAGTTGTACGCTTGGCTGGATTACCGGTGTTTCAAGGGAATCGTCGTAAATGACAGCGAATGAAGCCCCATAGACGCCATAAACCTCATCTGTCACGGAATACCCAAGATCAACGGTTACCGGTTGTCCCACATCAATGGTGGCTGCAGATAGAGACGGAGTTACATTGAAAATACCATCTCCAGTGCTATAAAGCAGTCGCTGAGCATAATCATCGTCGTCCGCGCCGTTACCTACTTTATCAACCACATAGATTTTGTACTCATTAAGTCCCTCGTTAACAGGAACGTCAATGGAAAAAGCACCGTTATTTGCAATCACACCGCCAAATTTATAAGTATTCCCATCATAATGTTTACCTTCGGCGTACACGGTAAACCAGTTTCCAATAGGTTGTGTATTAGAAATATAATAGGCCATTAGGTCATCATCAATAAAACCGCTGATTTGAGCCGCACCAGGATCGGTTGGCGCTTCACGTTCATATTCCTCAAGTGTGATGCCGGAAACTAATGGCTTCTCGGTATCAATTGTGAACTCGGTCTTTTGATTCTCGAGCAGTTGCCCATTAGGAAGCACAGGAGTGATGTAGTAATGACCATCTGCTAAAGTGGACTTGGCGGAGGTCTCCAGGTCTGTTAACGTTCCATCCCAATTTGTAATCTCGTAAACGCCACGATAGACCTTTTCATCGATAGAATAAACTTCACCTAAAACTGTCGCAGGAGCATCTATTGGAGAGGCTACGAAACTTATGCCATCCAGTTCTTCATTGACAGAGAAGGTAAAGGTGGTGTCGTCTGAGCGTCCATCCCCATTAGGAGAAATCTGTGGACTTTCAAAAGAAAGCTGATTAACAGGCTCTAAGTTGAATTTATCGCCGACAAGTGCATTAAAGGGAAGACGAAGAGTTTCAGTATCAGAGGTTAGGAACAGGATCCCTTCATATGCACCCTCTTTTGCTGTGTCAGATACCTTTAGTGTAAATTGTGCATATTGATCTACACCTGAGGTAACGCTGTTTGGTGCAATATTAATACTAATGTCACCAGGCGCTTCTGTAAGCCATTCGGTGGAAAGAGTATAGGTTGATTCATTCCCATTAAAGTCTTCCACATAGACTGATTTCGTTACGCTAGCTCCTTTTGGGAGCAGGCCAAAGGACAAGGAACCTGTGTAATAAGGGATTTCTACAGTCCCAGGAAGGCCGCTAATTAAGCTCTCCCCAACTTTAGCGATAGATTCAGCTTTTGCTGATTTCTCCAAATTAATTAATCCGGCACCTTGTTGATATAGTGAGTAAGCATCCCCATCACGGTTAAAAATAGGATCCGCATTGTTCATCAGCAACGCTTTAATATCATTTGGCTTAAGATCAGAGTTTTCACTCAGTAGCAAAGCTACAGCCCCTACAACATGTGGGGTTGCCATGCTTGTACCGCTTTTTAAGCCATAAGCATGTTCGTAATCCCCACTCCAGCTAGGAATTGTGGAGTTGATATTTACTCCAGGAGCTACAACATCAGGTTTGATTAGATAATCCGGCATCCCCGGGCCCATAGAGCTGAAGTTTGCTAACTGATTTACTTCAAGCCCTATATAGTAACTGATAATATCTTTAGCAGCATCCAATTGAGCTTTTATCTTTTTCCCATCTGCTTGAGTAATTCCGTAGGTAGGAATGTAAATCCCGGGCGCACCAAGGGTGGGACTGATTTCACCAGCAGCATTATTAGCAATTAGGACAAGCTTGGCTCCAGCTGCTTTGGCATTTAGAGATTTATCTCCGAAACTCAGCACACCTCGATCGACAAGGACTACCTTATCTTTGACGTCCAAATTTGTGTAATCGGAAGTACCTCCAAGACCAGCGTAAACGATCTTACTGCCAGCAATATTATCAACTAAGTCTGGGGAGTAAGTTGCTAAGGTCCCTGGAATTTTTTTAACATCGCCAATATCAAAGAATGGGGTATTCACTGGGGTAGTAGAAGCACCTACACTAAGTGCGAGTTGAGATCCAGCAGGTTCGCCCAATGTTCCTACATCCGGTCCAGCGTTACCGGCGGCAACTACAACATTCACGCCCGATTTTATGGCGTTGTCTATCGCGATTGAACTTGCGGAATAGCTTTGGTTGACATCAGAGCCCAGTGAGAGGTTAATTATATCAGCTCCATCAGCGACCGCTTTCTCAATACCCGCGATTACAACCGCTGTGGGCCCGGAACCATAAGGGCCGAGTACGCGATATGTGTACAAATCTACCTCAGGTGCAACATCCAAAATTGTACCGGCTACGTGAGTGCCATGTGAAGTTTCGTAAGGGTTACCTGCTTTTGGAGGGAAGTTAGCATCAGGTGGTGTTTCTGACGGATCATCATCCTGATCATAGGCATCGTAACCGCCCTTATAATTATCCTTTAATAAAGGGTGATTTTTATCGATGCCGGTATCGACAACGGCTACCTTTACTCCTTCTCCCGTGTAACCTAATGCATGTAGTTTATCCGCGCCTATAAGATTGCCACTGTCTGAATAGGAACGTGTAACAGGCAAAGTCGCTACCTCAACACTGTCTGCTAACGCATGTACTTCATCATTTGGATAAACAGCCGCAACGCCCGGAAGCTCTAGCAGCTTGTTTACTTGATTGGCTGGCAACGTAATGGAATACCCGTTAAAAATTTCACTGTATTCAAAACCGATGTCGGCATCGATTTTCTGCGCTGAGGAAATAAAGCTTTTATGCTCTGAGATAATTTTACTGCGTTGTAAGGAGACTGAGGATCGTAAAGAAGAAGTTTTAGCCTCATTTTCATACACACTGACTGGTTTATTAGTTAATTCCACGATCACGGATACTGGTGCTGAACCTTTGAGCACACCCGCGTAGTTATGAGGGGTCACACTTTGAGACTGTACATTATTAGCTAGGTTAGTTGATGTTTCAAGGGATGAGTTCGCAAATGCAGCGGATGGAAAAAGGACAGAAACAGCCAGTCCGAAGCTCGCCGCCCCAATACCAAATTTTTGAATAGAGTGTTTAAAGGTACGTTTCAAATAAGTTCATCCTCCCAAATGAATTTTTATAGTGCAGTGTGTATCTGTAGTTCTCCTCCTCAGCGTAAAATGTAAAAAATTATGAAAATTAAATTTATTCTACAGCTATAACTTCAAATCGAATATACAACTTTAGTACTATATTGCAGGGAAGCGTCGAGGAAAATGTCGAATTCCCAGTAAATAAGTGGAGTATGAGAAAAAAAGGGCATAAAAGAAGTGAAATGAAGACAATATAAAGGAATGCAACAGATATCTGAATTTCAAGCGAGAGCGGGGATAAGATGTCGGAAAGATCTATTTTGGCTTATTTTAAAAGTCCTGAAGAAGCGGAGGGTGTTGCTCGTAAGCTCCGTGCACTTCGGGCCATTGAAATTTCCGTTGATCGCTTCAGTAGATATGGAGGCACGAGCTTTAGCTCAGGGGTAAACCCAGTGACAGGCAATGTTGCCAGAATGGACTCCATGACTGCTGAGCGTGCACACACAGGCATACTAGCTGCTGCTGATACCAGCGCCAGTGGGATGAGTCATGGCGGAGATGGAGGACCGACGGGTAGAGATATTTTACTTACGGTGATCTTGAATTCGGAGTCCCATGATCAAGCATTACGCTTAATTGAAGAAGCAGGCGGGATGATTTGAATAATAATTTTCTTAATAAGAAGGGAGACGATCGATACTATGGATAGAGAGAACTCGCAAATATTCTCAAAGACCGAGAAGATGAAAATGCTGTACGAGGCGAAGGCAGAGGACGTAGAGTTTTCAGCAGCGGAGGCAGATCTGGAGGATATCGAAGCCCAGGCTCGGGCTCTAGAAGCAGACAAACGTCAGCTGCATGAAATTATGAAAAAAGAATAGATGCTAAAAGCTAAGGCAGATACCTCACAATGTGGGGTATTTTTGCGTTCTGATGTGTATAATTAGGAGAATAGCCCAAGCAGGGGGGAGAATATGGACAACGTTATTTTATGGATAGGTTTAGCACTGCTTATCGCATTCTTAACTTTTATGAATCAGAAGCAACTGTACTCTTCAAAAGTAAAACAGGCCTACCGTGAGCTGCGGGAGCTAACTGAAAAAGTTCGGCTGGAACGATCTGAGGCAAGCGATTTATACCGTTGGGAAGTAGAATTAGCGGAGATGGAGAAACACCCGAACGAACTTAATAAACTGGATGCTGAGATTGGGGTTCGCCAGGCGTTTGTGATGTATTTGGAAAGACATAGTCCTCTGGATGCAAGACTTCCAAGTTTAAAGGAGGCTGCGTCCTATCAGAAGGATTCGGTATGGGGAATTAAGATCGGAGATTACGGATCCAAGAAATAAGGAAATGTACATATAAAAGGCTATGTTTGCTGGAACGTTTGGTATGTGCATTTTGCAAGAGACAAATTAGTATTAATAGGAACTTGCTTCGAACCCTGGCTGGAATTACGGCTGGGGTTTTCCCAATTATCATCACTTAGAAGTATCTCGATATTACTTGCCCCTCGTCAGAAATCGGCGTATAAACATCCGGGATGAAAGCTGGACTCTACCGAACGTTGGTGGGGTTATTTTTATTACGAATTAGATGCATTTTAATGAAAATCATGTGTTTCTCTCTGCGTGATAAGAGCGTATAATTGTTCAGATATACTTCATGATGACGCGACGAGTAACTTGTAGATATCCAGGAGGAATTATTATATGGGAATGGTACACTCTCAGGGAGTTACCGATGAGCTTGTTGTCCGATCTTTAGAAAAAAATTTAGCGATTATAAGGTTTGATCTTGATCGACGAGTGGCTTATGTGAATGACGTTTTTGCTAGTTCGATGGGGTATAACAAAGAAGAGATGTATGGGATGCATCATAAAGAGTTTTGCTTTCCTCACTTTGTAAATAGCCCGGGCTATGAGCTGTTCTGGCAGGATCTTTTTTCAGGAAAAAGTGTACAGGATAAGATCGAACGAATGGATGCAAAAGGAAATGCGGTATGGCTGGAAGCTACATATATGCCTGTCTTTGATGAAAATAATGAACAGGTCATTGGCGTATCTAAGATAGCGACTAATATCACGGATCGACAAAATAACATGAGTGTTGTAGTACAGCGGATGCAAGAGATGTCGGACAGCTTAAATCATAGAGCCGAGAAAGGCATTGAACGTAGTCAAGAACTATTGCTGAGTATCGATAAAATAGCCGAAGTATCCATTGAAAATACACAGACTCTAGCTAATCTGGAGACACAAGCGGTATCGATTCAGGGAATTGTACAAACTATTCGTAACATTGCTTCGCAAACGCAACTGTTAGCGCTTAATGCAGCAATTGAAGCGGCACATGCCGGGGAGTTTGGGCGTGGTTTTGACGTGGTTGCAAAAGAAGTTAGGAAGCTATCTTCCATGGTGCAGGATTCGATCATTCAAGTGAAAGATAGTGTGGATGCCATTACGCTGGAAATCAATAAGATCTCCAAAGGAACAAACCAGGTGCAAGAAAATATAGAAGCTAGTCAACAGCAGATTCAAATAGCCTTAGATGATTTCAATAATATCTCTTCCTCAGCCCAGGATTTAGATACACAAGCACGAGAGGTTATGAATATCATTTAATTTCTGTATGCTGTTAGCGTGAATATAAAGGAAAGCCAGTTCCCAGATTTATGGGGAGTGGCTTTTTGTGTTGCGAGTATAATTGCTATCTTTCATCTGTTATTACTAGCATCTATAGTTTATGCTCAGAAAAACGAACCTTTTCCAGAGATTGGTTGTCATATAGATATCACGGATAAGAAAGGAGGGAGAAAGATTTGGAGACTAATCGGGAATTATTCGAAGCCTACAACAAGGATGTATATCGGACCTGCTACTATATGGTGCATGACGCCGCGGATGCGGAGGACTTGACGCAGGATGTGTTCATTACCGTATTTCACACGAATCGTGAGAACGTAGAGCATTTGAAGGCTTGGATTATGAAAATAACGGTCAACCATTGCCTGAATCATTTGAAACGGAAGCGTACTTTACAACAAAAAATATCAGACAATCTTTATTTATTTAAGAAGTCTCCTGAAATCCCTGTAGAACGATTGATTGAGCAGCGGGAGACGACAATGGAATGGGCGAAATATTTGAGCCAGCTCCCAGTCAAACTTCGGATGGTGATTACGCTTAGGTACATGCATGATTTCAGCTTGGCTGAAGTATCGGACCTGCTATCCATCCCGCTCGGGACGACCAAATCAAGGCTGCATAAAGGGCTAAAGGTATTGCGGAGAATTTTGCTGGAGGCTGGGGTTCAAATTGAACGGAAAGAGGGCGAATCTTATGAAAAAGTTGGAGAATATGCTGGAGCATCAGTTAAATGAGGGTCAAAGTGTAACATATCCTGATTTTGAAAGCATGTGGGAGAGAATTGAACATAAAAATACAACATCTTTTCACACTCGGATGAGCAGTGGTAGCCAGAAACAGGGGAGAAACTGGAGCAAAATAGCACTTGTTTCATCGTTTTCAGTACTTCTAGCGGCGGCGCCAGTATATGCGGCAGTTCATTATAATTGGGATACAATGCTCCGTGAAAGAGGTGGTATTCAGGCGGCACTGGCACAAAACCTCGGTCAAAAGCTGGATCAATCGGTGACAAAGGACGGAGTGACGCTAAAGCTACATACCGCCATCGTGGATGAGAACCGAACGGTCATCTTATTCACATTGGATGTTGGACAACGACAGGACAGTGAAACTTGGCGTGTCACTGAGATGACCCTGAAAGGTACTAAGGGGGGAAATAGTTCTGGAGAGTACAATTATCTGAACTGGGACGAAAAGAACCAAATTTATAACGGTTATTTCGAAAGTGAATGGACACCAGAGAAGGACACTGTGAATGTTCAGCTAGTTACAAATGATATTCAGGCTTTTAGTGAACAATCGTTAGATTTGCCGCTGGATATTCACTCGACGGAGACACAGAGCTTCCCTATTGGACAGGAAGGGATGCGCAGCATAGAGGTGAAGCCATTTACCCAAGGTCAAGAGAAAATGTTATTCTCTTCAGCGATTATTTTTGATCAACCGGAAGCAAAAGAATGGGCCTTTCCAAATATTGTTGCATACAAAAACGGAACGCTCATAAATTCGCTGACTGGAGGTACTTTCGGTACACCGGGAGAAAACGGGGAATATACGTCCCAGCAATATTTTAAGGCGGAGGATGTTTCCGGTGGTCAAACGACTTATAAGCTGCAATATATGAAGAAAGAAAAAGATGTTAATGGACCACTTTCATTCGATCTTCAATTAAGCAAAAAGCAGATGGAGAGCGGGACGATAAAAACCAGTCTAAATCTGCCGCTCGAGGCAGGTGAGACTGATTACACGCTGGAGAATATGGTTGTGTCGCCTACTCAAATTCGAGTCACAGTTAGAAGTAAGGATATAGACAATGGCTTCCCTTATAAAAAGTATGCTCTTGAAGTAGCAGGCAAGACGCTTGAGGGGAATTTATGGAGATCTCCAGAGGGTGAGCCGGAGCTGACAGTGCTTCGTTTCGAACGGCCAGTCGACCTTGAAATTACGAAAGAGACTCCGATTACCTTTGTAGCTAAATATAAGGTGACTCAGCATGGCAGCTATAAAATTACAAATAATAATGATGACAAAATACCGCTTCTTTTAACGAACATTTCTCAAAAGAAACAGACGATTATCCAGCAACTCAACGGGTATCCGGTGAAGTGGACATACTATATGCAGGGATCCGATCTTTATGTAGAAACTGGAAGTGAAGATGCTCGCTTCGGTGGAATTAACCAGACACATATCGGGCTTGGTAAGGAGCGCATCCTAGGTAAACCGCTAACCGTCAATTTCGCGGGGGATGGAAACAACAAGGCCATTGATGTGTATAAGAATTTTAAAGGTACAGAAGCTACTATCTATATGTTCTACTATACAACTGATGATCCGGATAAAGAAACGAGAGTGCAGATCCAGTTATAAGAGTTAGAAGAAGCATAATTAAAGGAAATAGAATAACTTTTTTAGGGGATGAACCTTGTGTTCTTCCCTTTTTTTCGTATACAGTGAGTAGACGTTGTAAAGGTTTAGCTATGAATAATTAAAGGGGGGGAAATGATGGAAGTCACTCGCTGTGCTTGGGTCAATGATGATCCTCTATATATTGCCTATCATGATGAAGAGTGGGGAAAGCCTCTGTATGGTGACCAAAAGCTGTTTGAATTGCTTATGCTGGAAGGGATGCAGGCAGGGCTGAGCTGGTACACGGTACTAAAAAAACGGGCGCGTTTCAGAGAGGTATTTGACGGATTTGATCCGAATAAGATTGTCCATTATGATGAAGCCAAAATTGCAGAGCTAATGAGTGATCCAGGGATTATTAGAAATCGATTAAAAATTGATGCTATCATTCGTAATGCGGGTGTGTATTTGCGAATTTGCGAGGAATATGGCAGCTTTGCAGAGTATCTCTGGAGCTTTGTCGGAGGTGTGCCAACTATTAATCATTGGAAGACTCGTGCAGATGTACCTGCTTCGACGGCTCAGTCTGATGAGATGAGTAAGGCATTAAAGAAGAAAGGCATGAAGTTTGTGGGTACTACAATATGTTATGCTTTTATGCAGGCATCGGGGATGGTGGATGATCATTCGCTCAACTGCTTTTGTAGGCGTAAAGAGGACGTCGCAGGTTGTTGAGCTGTAGTTTGGCGTTACACCAATAAGAAATGTTATACTATGAAGCGAATGCTTTCGAAGCGAGTTTTGCACGAAGTAAATCAATGAAGCAAATGCTCACAAAACTAAGCCTATGCTTTCGAAGCGAGTTTTGCACGAAGTAAACCAATGAAGCAAATGCTCACAAAACTTTTAGGAGGATTACATAAAGATGTTATGGCATGAAGTGACGATACATACAACAGAAGAAGCACAGGAAATGATTTCGAATTTTTTATATGAAGCTGGTGCGGGTGGGGTTTCTATCGAGGAATCCGGCACACTGAATAAAGAACGGGATACACGTTACGGTGAATTGTACGACCAACCTTTGAATGATATTCCTGAAGGGGAAGCGGTCATAAAAGGGTATTATGCCGATTCCACAGATATGGATGCTGTTATAGAAGAATTGACTCCACGGGTAGCCGAATTGCATGAGTACGGGATTGATCCAGGCAAAGCGTTGATTTCTTGGAAGACTGTGGATGAAGACGAATGGGCGCATGCTTGGAAGCAATATTTCAAACCGCTACGCGTATCCAAACGGCTTACCATTAAACCAACCTGGGAGGAATATACGCCTGAGAGTCCAGATGAAGCCATCATTGAGATCGACCCTGGCATGGCATTTGGTACTGGGACTCACCCTACAACAGCTCTGTGCCTCCGTGCACTTGAAAAGAATATTAGCGGTGGTGAAGAAGTTATCGATGTCGGCACCGGTTCAGGAATTCTGGCTGTAGGTGCGATGCTGCTAGGTGCAAAATCCGTATTGGCCTTAGATTTAGATCCGGTGGCTGTGGAAAGTGCACGGGAGAATGTAGCCCTTAACAAGCTTGAATCGTCCATAACGGTAAAAGAGAGCGATCTTCTATCGCTGCTGGGCGGGGAAGGCGTAGCTGATACAGCGGCTGGAGAGATGTGGCCATCCGCTAGACCTGGTCACTCACTAGAAGGAGCCGTTCCTGCTAAGCAAGAGCAAGAAGGCAACCTTGGCGTGACATTGCCTGTACAAATTGTAGTTGCGAATATTTTGGCGGAAATCATCGTATTGTTTACGGATGATGTGTACCGCGCGCTTCAGCCTGGAGGCCTCTACATTACCTCAGGTATATATAAAGATAAAGAAGGACTTGTAGCGAACGCGCTGAAAGCGTCTGGTTTTGAGATTATTGAAATATCCCGTGAGGAAGATTGGGTGGCGTTTACAGCCGGAAAGAGGTAAAGATGGATATATTACAAAATATAATTCGAGTAGATTTAGATCAGCTTCCTTTCCTGCTCATTACAATTTTAATTGCTTTTACAGTACATGAATTCAGTCATGCATATTTCGCGAATAAGTTCGGTGACCCAACAGCAAGATTACTTGGCCGCATGACGCTTAATCCTGCTGTTCATTTCGATTTCTTTGGTATTTTGCTGCTGCTAGTTGCTGGCTTCGGTTGGGCACGTCCGGTTCCGGTAAACCGCGATAACTTTAGTCGTCCTCGTCTCATGGGAGTCATCGTGTCGGCTGCAGGACCAATCAGTAACCTGCTCTTAGGAATTATTGGTGCTATAATATACGGTGCACTTGCGGCAACTGGAGTTCTAGATAATATCTCGAATGATCGCATGCTCGAGGCTGTATACTTATTCTTTGGCACCTTCATTCAATGGAACTTCTTTCTGTTTCTGTTCAATCTTATTCCGCTGCCGCCACTGGATGGCTATCGGATTGTGGAAGATATCGCCCCACGTTCGATCCGCGGCAAATTACAGCAATTTGAACAATGGGCTGTATTTCTCTTTTTATTGATTCTGTTTATTCCTGGGCTACGGACGTATACGATTGATCCGCTCGCAGGTTGGGCTAGTGAAATGTCGAGAACATTTGTACAGCTGTCTCTAAGAATTTTTGGCAGCTAAGGCAAGGGATAAAGTCTGTTCAACCTTTGTCAAACATTGTATTATGTAATTTGATCAAAATTTGATCGTTAATTTTCGTCTGACCGAACCTTATATTTCTTGAAGAAACGGGTGACGTCCTTATAAGGGCGACTAAGCCGTTTCTTCAAATATAAGAAAGTATAAGTATCACTCTATACTTTATGACTTATATTTTTCGATTAAACGCTTACCGTCCTTATAAGGACGCCGAAGGCGTTTATACTTGTTACTGAATTTATGAACAGGATGATGATGAGATGCAGCGATATTTCGTTACACCGGAGCAGTTTGGTGCGGATACCGTGAGAATTGATGGGGAAGACGCCCGTCATATCGCTAAAGTGATGCGTGGTAAGGCAGGGGACAAGCTTATTGTTAGCGATGGTGTTTCCCGTGAGGCATTAGTAGAGATTGCGCAGATTGAAATTGGGGAAGTCACTGTGAACATTTTGGAGTCCCTGGAGATGACGCATGAACCTCGAATTAAAATTACAGTCGCTCAGAGCTTGCCTAAAGCCGATAAGATGGAAACTGTCATTCAGAAGTGTACAGAGATTGGTGCTGTAGGCTTTGTTCCTTTTCTGTCAGAACGCACAATAGTGCAATACGACGAGCGTAAAGAAAGCAAACGACTGGATCGCTGGCGTAAAATTTGTAAGGAAGCTGCCGAACAGGCTCATCGGAACATCGTTCCGTCTGTAGGGTCACCGTTGTCCTGGAAGCAGCTTTTGCAGACTTTTAGTGAGTATGATGCTGTTTATTTCTGTTATGAAAAAGAGGAAGGCTTACAGCTTCGAAGCAGCGTCGCTCCATGGTTAGCATCGCTTTCGCCGCAGTCTGGCGGGAAAGTTATGGTTGTGGTAGGTCCTGAAGGAGGTTTTACTCCGGAGGAATGCCTCAAGGCAGAAGAAGCCGGGGCAGTATCCGTAGGACTAGGACGGCGAATTCTGCGCTGTGAGACAGCGGGCATGGTTGCCGCTGCTTGTATATTATATGAATCTGGAGAAATGGGAGGAGCTTAAGAGATGCCATCCGTAGCGTTTTATACTTTAGGTTGTAAAGTGAATTTCTATGATACCGAAGCCATTTGGCAGCTATTTAAAAATGAAGGTTACGAGCAGGTTGATTTCGAGGGTCCCGCCGATGTATATCTGATTAATACTTGTACAGTAACTAACACAGGTGACAAAAAAAGCCGTCAAATGATCCGACGTGCCGTGCGCCGTAATCCAGAGGCCATCGTAGCCGTAACAGGCTGCTACGCACAAACCTCTCCTGGGGAGATTCTAGATATTCCTGGAGTTGACCTTGTCATCGGTAACCAGGACCGCGATCAGATCATGACACATGTGAAGAATATTGAAGCCTCACGTCAGCCGGTCAATGCTGTGCGTAATATTATGAAGACACGCGAGTTCGAAGAGATGGATGTGCCAGGCTTTGCGGATCGGACGCGTGCTTTTATGAAGATTCAGGATGGTTGTAACAACTTCTGCACCTTCTGTATCATTCCATGGTCGCGTGGACTTTCTCGCAGCCGTGATCCAAAAAGCATCGTAGCTCAAGCGCATCAATTGGTAGAAGCAGGGTATAAGGAGTTTGTACTAACGGGTATTCATACCGGAGGTTACGGTGATGATCTTGATAATTACCGTCTTTCCGATTTACTGTGGGATCTAGATAAGGTAGATGGTCTGGAACGGGTGCGTATCAGTTCTATTGAAGCTAGTCAGATTGATGAGAAGCTGCTTGAGGTGCTGAACCGCTCCTCCAAAATGTGCCGTCATCTGCATATTCCGTTACAAGCCGGTCATAATGATGTGCTGAAAGCGATGCGCCGTAAATATACGACAGAAGAGTATTACGCCAAAATGCAATTGATCCGCCAGGCGATGCCAGATGTCGGGATTACTACGGATGTTATCGTTGGATTCCCGGGTGAGACCGATGAGATGTTCCGTGCCGGATACGATTTCATGAAGGCTGTAAATTACTCGGAGATGCATGTGTTCCCGTATTCCAAGCGGACAGGTACTCCTGCAGCGCGGATGGAGAATCAGATCGATGAGGAGATCAAAAATGTACGCGTGCAGGAGCTGATTGATCTATCCGAAGAAATGCAATTAGCATATGCCCGTAAGTTTGTAGGACAGACGCTTAGTGTGATTCCGGAAAGATCCGCTAAAGGAGCTCCGGGCCGTAATATCCAGCATGGATTCAGCGACAACTATTTGCAGGTCTTCTTTGATGGAGAGGATTCACTTCAAGGAGAACTTTGTGAGGTGAAGATCACCGAAGCTGGTGTGAACGAATGCCGAGGCGAATTGGTCGGGGTTAGTCAGAGCGGTCTTAAGCTGGCTGTTCGTTAAGGAATAGATGTTAGTTAAAAGACAGCAAAGGAGCAATTCTCCCGTTAATGGAGAATTGCTCCTTTGTGTGTTTGGCGTTAGCTGAGAAATGCAACCGCATAGCAGAGAAATAGCTGCCGGATGGCTGAGACGTGGCTGCTACATGGGAGAGGCATAGCTCTCTCCTAATCTTGCGGTTTTCTATGGAGATACCAGCATGCTTTTTAGCCATTTGAGCATACTTTCGGACTCCAGGGACAATATTCTTGGAAAAGTGGTACATATATTAGCAGTGATTTTGCAAAGAAGCCCAAAACTGCGCCCGTATCGCCCGGAAGGCGTGAAAAGTGAAAAAGAGGGGGATAAATCCCCCAGATATCGCCCGGAAGGCGAGAAAAGTGAAAAAGAGGGGTATAAATCCCCCAGATATCGTCCGAAAGGTGTGAAAGGTGAAAAAGAGGGGTATAAATCCCCCAGATATCGCCCGGAAGGTGTGAAAGGTGAAAAAGAGGGGTATAAATCCCCCAGATATCGCTGAGAAGGTGGTGCGGAGCGTCTGAAAGAGAAGCTCTCGCTTACAATCACTATAAATGATTGGTACTATGTCATCTTTTTAACTCTTTTATGGACGAAACTGGCATGATGAATCCTGATCGTTACGCAGAAATAATGCAGCTATTCCTGAAAACGAATTCTTACGAGTAGCGCCAAGAAGTGGTCAGATAAGAGACGGGGGGACCAGCAGCCACAGTAACTCATTGCTTTTGGGGTCCCCTGCATGATCAAAAAAACATCCGCAGGATCATAAGGGAAATAATACCCGTAAGTACAGTTCCTAGCAAACTCCGGGTCTTTATAGCGATCCAAAAAGTAGGGATTGCCGCAAAAAGCTCAACGTTATTAGCTATAGGTGAGAATTTTCCATCATTTAAGAGGATCTCCTGACCTATTAGTGCCGCCATAACAGAGATAGGAACATAATTTAACCAGCGCATTCCCCATTCAGGCAATTCGAATCGGCTTAGAATCATTAATGGAACCACCCTTGGAATGAAGGTTACCAAAGCCGCCCCTAGAATAATCAAAAATACATCCCATCTCACTTCCATTTTTCAAGCACCATCCCTACTGTTGATGCAATGACCGTTGCAATAATGACACCTACACTACCGGAGAATACGAAGGAGCTAGCTACAGCGATAATTACTGCTAGGATTGCGACAACTAAATCAAGTTTTATTTTATTACGATCAATCATGGAAATAACAAGGATGCCAATGAACATGGCAGGTAAAGCAAACTGTAGACCGAATTGATCTGGATCAGAAATCCACTGTGCCAAAAAAGCTCCTGCTATATTCGCAATAAACCAATTTAAATAGGCAGTGAGATTAAGGCCATGCATCCATTTTTCACTGATTTGTTGCTTATTCACTGTTTGATTAATAGCAACTCCAAAGGTCTCATCTGTCAGCAGGGTTCCAACCAGCATGTTTCTCAGTGGGGTAAGATGCCGGAAATAAGGTGAAAGAGCTGCACTAAGCAAAATATGACGAAGATTCACGATAAATATCGTAACGATAATAGCAACAGGCGAGCTGCTAACAGCTATCATTCCAGCAGCTATAAACTGTGCTGAACCGGCATAAAGCATCAGACTTATCAAGGCAATCTCAGCAATGCTAAGCCCGGCGGTCTTTTGAACAACACCTGCTGCAAGTCCAATGCTCAAATAACCGAGTAGTGTGGGAATGCAATCTTTTACCCCTTTAAGGAAGCTATACTCCTCTCTTGGAGTAGGGATTGTCTCTAGTTGAAAGTTCTCTATACTCATCGTAGCCCCCTTGGTTCAAAAAAAGAATGTAGTAGCTAGCATATTACTTCCTAATATATTGATCAACCCTTCACCTGATTATCTAGTCTGAAAGTCCTGAATTTGGCTTTATGGAGTTATAGGGTAAACACTTGGTGTACAATTGTCGATATAAGTAAAAGAGTGTGGGGATAAACCACCAAACGACATTATAACCTAAGGGAGAGAACAAATGACTGTGTACAGGAAAATGACGAAAATGCTCCTCATCATGATATTGTTAGCTACTGCGGTTTTTCCGGTAAGTGTCTTTGCAGCTGCCGGCGATATCAACTCGATTGAGTTTGAAAGCTCAGCCAAAGTGCAGCTTACGGTTGGACAAACGCCAAAGCAACTGAAGGTATATGCGAATGTGGAAGGGTCCTCCTCCAAAAGAGATGTGACTGGTGCAGTGGTATGGAATTCTTCTAACACTAACGCTGTAAAAGTAGTAAATGGCTTATTGACTCCGATAGATAGCGGAAAGGCTATTATTACAGCTACTTATAATCATGCACTCGCTACTATAGAAGTAGAGGTATCACATCCGATCAAAGAATTAAAGCTCGAATATAGCTCCGAAGGGAACTACAAATTGGGTGACGAAGAGGATAAACTGTTGGTCAAAGCCAATGCGATTGGTGGCGAAACAGCAACTTCTGCCAAGGATGTAACGGCTGATACCACTTGGAGCAGCTCCAATACAAGCGTATTGACGATTGCAGAAGGTAAGATCACACTGGCAGGTGAAGGTACTTCAACCATTACTGCCAAATACAAGGATCTAACAGCAACCTTTAAAGCAGTAGTCAAATTGCCTTACTCTGGAATTGAACTTAAAAATGATAAGGGCATCGTAATTAAGGAAATTGAAATGCTCGTTGGCGATAATCCGGTAAAAATCGCTGCGTTTACCAAAGAGACTACAAAATCGACCGCAAATGATATTTCCACGAAAGCGGAATGGTCTTCTTCCAATACCAGTGTTGCTACGGTAGACAAGGGAGAAATCAAAGTATTAGCCGCGGGAAAAGCTGTAATTACAGTAACTTATTTAGGAATTACACAAACTTTGGATGTATATGTACGTGCTCCTTATGAGGCGTTATTGCTAACTCCATCAGGCGATCAATTCTTGTTTATGGGTGAGAGCTTGAACGTCAAAGCAGAAGTTCGAGATGCTGCGAATTCCACTCCGAATGTATCCAGTAGTGCAGTATGGAGTTCGGACAACCAACTCGCGGCGACGGTTACTGCGGGTACTGATGCTGCAGCGATCACCGCAAAAGCAGTGGGAACATCGGTTATTAAAGCAGAGTACAGAGGGATTAGTAAAAGCTTTAAGTTGACGGTATATCCTACGATTACTGAGTTGGAAGCTGATAAAAAGGAACTGGACATGTACACAGAGGATTCCGTTAGTTTGCCAAAGGTCAACGGAACCAAGCTAGATGGAACGAAGCTGGATCTCAGTCAAGAAATCGAGTGGACTTCTGCCAACGATGAGATCGCCACCATCAAAGATGGCAAGCTCGTTGCTGAAAAGGCTGGTACTGTTAATATTGTCGGCAAAATAAAATCAGAGAATCCTACCTCCTCCAAAGCGGCTATCCGGGAAAAAAGTGTTGTAGTGAGTGTTACAGTTAAAGATAAGGTTCATATTTTGCTCGGACCAGAGGAAAACGTTGTGATTGTTACTGGTGAAGAGAAGGCTGTTCCTGAAATCAAAGCTGTGATGGAAAATGGGAATGAACTCGATGCTACAGGTACTATGGAATGGGAGATTACCGGTACGAATGCAATTATCAAGACAACCTCTTCCGGCAAGGTAATCAAAGGACTGGTGAAGGGTTCTGCCACTTTAAAGGGAACCTACGCTAATAAGACTATTAGTATCCCAGTTACTATTGAACAAAAGGTTACTAAAATTGTTGTAGAACCGAATGCGATTGAATTGAATATTAAAGGTTCTAAATCCATAAAGGTAACGGCTTACTACTCTAATGGTAAGACGGGGAATATCTCCAGCAGTATGAATTGGGAGTCCTCGAATGAAGCAGTTGCCACGGTTAAAAGTACATCTGTTAAAGCCATAACAGAAGGAACTGCGACGTTATCAGGTTCTTATCAAGGGCTCGCTGCTAGTGTCAAAATTAATGTAGTTCCTAAGCTATTGAAGTTGACTGTCAACGAAAATAGACTGAAGATGGCTCCGGGAGCTGTTCAGAATGCGGTTGTGATTGCGCAGTATGATACGGGGAAGACCGCTATTGTTACTGGAAGTGCGGCGTGGACTAGCTCTAAGCCTTCTGTAGCTAGAGTATCTGCTAGCGGCCAGATTGTAGCTGTGAGCAAAGGAACGGCATCCATTAAAGGAAAGATTGGCACCAAGACAGTGACGGTAACCGTTACTGTGAAATAGATAAAGCAAATCATATAATAACTCTATAAGTGGTCTGGGTCTGCAAAGCCAACATTAATGTTGCTTTGCAGATTTTTTTATTTTAATCTATATTAATTCCGACTATTCCGATGTATAATTACATAAAATAAAAAAGAAGCGTAGGGGGAGATGAAAATATGGCAAAACAAAAGGTGTTATCGATTAAGACGATTGTTGCGATTGGTATCGGTTCTGCTTTATTCGTTATTTTGGGCAGGTTCGGTTCGATTCCATCCGGAATTCCAAACACTAACATTGAGACTACATACGCTTTACTGGCATTGTTCGCACTGTTGTACGGTCCGTTTGCCGGATTACTCATTGGTCTGATCGGACATACACTGAAGGATGCGATTTTTTATGGTTCCCCTTGGTTCAGTTGGGTGATCGCTTCTGGAATTGTTGGGCTCGTTGTTGGTCTGCTTGTGGCTAGAATTGGGATTCATGACGGGGAGTTCGGACGAAAGGAACTGATTCGTTTTAATCTGGCCCAGATTGTAGCAAACGCAATCGCCTGGTTCTTAGTAGCACCTGTACTGGATATTCTAATCTATGCGGAACCAGCGAATAAAGTATTCTCACAAGGACTTATCGCCGGAGCATCCAATATAGTCACTGTAGCAGTGATTGGCTCACTACTCGCAATTGCATATGCAAAGACAAGAACGAAGCAAGGCAGCTTGACCAGAGAAGCCTGAGTAGCATATAATCCAAACCAAAAGCCGGTGGAGATCACCGGCTTTTTTATGGCTGTAAAACATATAATGGAAGTGAAATTCTTCAAACGAAGCTAAGAGGAAGGTCAAGGATGAAAAAAGCAGTGATTGAATTTAAGGATTTTAGTTTTCAATATCGAGCACAGCAGGAGCCTACACTCACAGATATCAACTTAACGATTGCCGAAGGGGAGAAGGTACTTATTGTGGGACCCTCTGGTTCTGGAAAAAGTACACTGGCTCATTGTATAAACGGACTCATCCCTTTTGCCTATAAAGGTGAAATGTCAGGGTCATTGCGAATTATGGGTCTGGAGCAGAAAGAACTTAGTATTGCGGCATTGTCGGATCAGGTCGGGACTGTACTACAAGACCCGGATGGACAATTTGTTGGATTAACGGTTGGTGAGGATATCGCCTTCAGTCTGGAGAATCACGCGGTTCAACAGGCCGAAATGATAGAAAAGGTAGTGGCTGCGGCAACAGCCGTGGATATCCACGAATATTTGGGAGCGTCACCTCAGGAATTGTCAGGTGGTCAGAAGCAGAAAACAACCTTAGCTGGTGTTCTGGTTGGTAATGTGGACATCCTGTTGTTTGATGAGCCTTTGGCAAACTTAGATCCATATACCGGCACAAAAGCGATTGAGCTTATTGACCGAGTGCAAAAAGAGACCGGTAAAACGGTTATTATTATCGAGCACAGACTCGAGGAAGTACTTCACCGTGCGGTGGACCGCATTATTGTGATCCATGACGGACGCATTGCGGCGGATATGCCAGCCGCTGAGCTATTAAGCACTCGCTTACTTTCAGAAGTAGGTATTCGGGAACCTCTCTATTTAACGGCTTTAAAGTATGCAGGATGTACGATTGCATCAGATATGAATCCACAGCATATAGATGAAATTCGGCTGGACTCTTGCTCCAGCAAGCTTGAGTACTGGTATGATAATAATAATTCGCAGCAGGATAAACGTGAGAGTCTACCTATCCTTGAGTTACATGATGTTTCATTCGGTTATGAGAAGAGCAGACCAGTACTTCATAAACTTAACCTTCTTATTCATAAAGGAGAGATGGTCTGTATAGCTGGGAGAAATGGTGCTGGGAAATCCACGGTATCTAAGCTTATCTGTGGCTTTTATAAGCCCACTTCCGGTTCGATATTGATGAACGGAAGGGATATTGCCAAGGATACGATTAAGGAGCGGGCAGAGCGGATCGGTTTCGTGATGCAGAATCCTAATCATATGATTTCTAAGACGCTTTTATATGATGAGGTTGCGCTAGGCCTTAAATTACGAGGGGTGTCCGAGGAGATTATTCGTGAGCGAGTGCATCATGTTTTGAAAATATGCGGTCTATACGCTTTTCGTAGCTGGCCTATCTCTGCGCTCAGCTACGGACAGAAGAAACGTGTGACTATTGCTTCTATTATGATCCTGGAGCCGGAAGTGATCATATTAGATGAGCCGACTGCAGCACAGGATTATAGGCACTACAACGAAATGATGGAATTTCTTTTGACGCTTCGGGAACAGGGAATGACGGTCATTATGATTACGCATGATATGCATCTTATGCTGGAGTATGCCGATAGAGCTGTAGTGTTGTCTGATGGTGTTAAGCTTGCTGATGATAGCCCTGAGCGAGTATTAACCAATATAGAAGTAGTGAAGAATGCTAATTTGAAAGAGACCTCACTATTTACATTGGCAATGAAGGTCCAATTGGATCAGCCAGAAGAGTTCGTAAGAAGATTTATTGCATACGACAGGAGGAGCCGGGGCGGATGAAGGCCACAATGTTAACTTTTACGAAGCAAGATTCACCTATTCACCGTCTTACAGGCGCTACTAAGCTGATTTTATTTATAGTCTGGTCTGTGACAGGGATGATTACATATGATACAAGATGTTTAATAGTGATGCTATTTTTTAGTTTGATTGCCTTTAGAGTCTCTAAAGTTCAATTTCAGGATTATGCTTTCGTACTATATTTTATCCTGATCTTCTTTGTGCTTAATCATATAGCTATCTTTATTTTTTCTCCTTTGGAAGGTGTAAAGGTTTACGGTTCACGTCATGATATTGTTCATCTTGTAGGTCGGTATACCGTTACATATGAGCAGCTATTCTATCAATTAAATATTGCCCTTAAGTATGCAGTAGTCATTCCTATGGCACTGTTGTTCCTTCTAACGACAAATCCTAGTGAATTCGCAGCATCTTTAAACCGGATTGGCGTGAATTATAAAATTGCATATTCTGTATCGCTTGCGCTGCGGTACATTCCGGATATCCAAAGAGATTATGAGAATATATCGTTCTCTGCTCAGGCACGGGGAATAGACATTTCTCGAAAAGAAAAGCTGCCTAAGCGGCTTAAAAATATCATTTCGATTCTAATGCCCTTGATTCTGACTAGCATTGAGCGAATTGAGAATATTAGTACGGCTATGGAGTTACGTGGCTTCGGAACTAATAGAAAACGGACTTGGTACAGCAGTCGTCCGTTCTCAAGAAATGACTATATTGCTTTAATCTTATTCGCTCTGATCGCAATATCTTCGACGGTAATCACTTTTTACGATGGATCGCGGTTTTATAATATTTTCGATTGAAGTATAATAGTACAGTTGTGGAAAGTTTGGGATCAGGCGTTACAGTATATTGTTACGATTGAAGACGTTTCTCCAGTCTTGACCATACAGGCAGGTAACATAATGGCAGTGCGATTAGCGAGCATACTACATTAAAAATAGTCTGTGCATGGGCAATTTGTGAGGCGGCTCCTCCGCCAATCCATGCAGCAGTTGCTTGTAGGGGACCGATTAGAGGTAGAAACAGTAGCGCACCGCCTACATTGAGCGCAACATGCGACCAAGCGACGAAGACGCCGGAAGATGAGCCGCCGATGGAAGCAATGACTGCCGTGACGCAGGTACCGACATTAGCACCCAGCACGATGGCTATGCCGAGCTCTGGCGGCATGGCACCCGAGGCGGCAATACCCATGGCCATGGCTATAACTGCTGCGCTGCTATGTAACAGGGCAGTTAAGCAGGCACCTGCGGCGAGTCCCCATAGGGCACTTGTGGCGGCATGATTCAGGAACCAGAGGAATAGGCCACTCTCTTGAAGAGTTCCGCCGATGGATTGCATGACTGCGATTCCCCATAAGACTAGGGCGAATCCTGATACAGCCAGGCTGATGAATTGCAGCGGCTCTGATATTTTCCGGCACAGTGCTACCGCCCGTGACGTATGTGGTAACTCGCCTGCTATAACCGCAGCTGCCCACAGACTCAGCGAGGTAGCCAGCAATGGGGAGGCCATGGAATTGATCTGAAGTCCGATCAGTTCTGTGGTCAAAGTAGTGCCGATGTTGCTACCTAAGATAATGCCTAGTGTACGAGCATAGGTGAGCAGGCCGGCATTCACCATACCGATCGTCAACACGGTTACAGCCGTGCTGCTCTGAAGCAGGGCCGACAGCAAGCTACTGGCAATCATTCCTTTGATTGGTGTAGAGGTAGCCTTATTAAGGCTTCTAGTCATCAGAGGGCCTGCGAGCTTGGACAAGGCTGTTTCCATTAGCTTCATGCCAGCCAGAAAGATAATAAGACCATATATGATAGGGAAAAGCAGTTCACGGAACATAGGGCATACTCCTTTGGACGAGGGTTGTACACCAATATATGAAAGTAACAAGTAGGACATGTATAAAATCATTTTTAGAAAAATAGGGAGTTGAAGTCATTGGCATCGGTTATTTTAGAACGCAATCGTAAAAAAAGACTGGAACAGGGCCATCCATGGGTCTACGCAGGTGAAGTTGCATCAGTAGAAGGAAACCCAGAGGCTGGGGGATTAGTTGATGTCCTTAACCATCAAGGTCGGTTTCTGGCTGTAGGATATTACAATCCAGCATCGCAGATTCGGGTGAGAATTGTATCACAGGGACCGTTGGCTATCATGGACACCGCTTTTTTCGCAGAACGGTTTACGAATTGTCTACAGCATAGAGAACGTTTCCTTCCTGGGGCAGATGCTTACCGTTTGGTTTATGGAGAGGCGGACTTTTTGCCAGGGCTTATTGTGGATCGATTCGGGGATATTCTGGTTGTGCAGCTCCTTACACTTGGAATGGACAAGCGCCGTGCAGAGATTGTTGAAGCACTTGTACAGATTATGGCACCGCGTGGTATTTATGAACGCAGTGATGTTAGCGTGCGCGAACTGGAAGGGATGGAGCAGACTACAGGTGTGCTGTACGGGGAATGCCCACGTCATGTTACCGTAAGTGAGAATGGCCTTAAGCTGGTAGTAGATATCGAAGAGGGCCAAAAGACAGGCTACTTCTTTGATCAGCGTGAGAATAGAGCATCCATTGCCCCACTCATGAAGGGCTGGGGTGGACGAAGTGGCATTACGCTGCAAGAAATCGAAGCAGAAGATGGCTCGTTACAAACTTTGCCGGTAAACAAGAGTGGTAAACACGTAACCTTCCCTTATTGGGATGGTGCTACAGTGCTGGAATGTTTCTCGCACACAGGCAGCTTCACTCTGCATGCTTGCAAGTATGGCGCGAAAAAAGTAACCTGCCTTGACGTTTCTGCTCATGCCATAGAGAGTGCCAAGGTCAATGTGGAGCTGAATGGCTTTAGTGATCGAGTGGAATTTGTAGTGGATGATGCTTTTGCTTACCTGCGCAATCAGGTAAAAGGTCTGGAGGAACGTTCGGAGCGGGCGACGATTGCAAGCGGAACGGAATCAACAGTAGCGTCTACAAATGCTAAATCCGGAGGCAAAACAACCAAAACGGATACCTCCAAGCCGATGACAGCAGGTGGAGGTAAAACTTGGGATGTAGTTATCCTAGACCCTCCAGCGTTTGCGAAAACTAAAAGTGCAGTAGCAGGTGCTTGCCGTGGTTACAAGGATATCAATCTACACGGCATGAAGCTGGTGAACGAAGGCGGATATTTGGTTACTGCAAGTTGTTCTTACCACATGCAGCCGGATCTATTCCTTGAGACGATTGCCGACGCAGCTAAAGATGCAGGTAAAGTATTGAGACTTGTGGAATGGCGTGCCGCAGGCAAAGACCATCCGCAGATTCTAGGCGTTAACGAAGGACACTATCTGAAGTTTGCGATTTTTGAAGTGCGGAGTAAGAAATAAGCTGGCTGTTCATATAGGTAATGGATTTTAATCCGTAAAAGGAGTCTTCGATTGAGGCCTCTATTTTACGGATTTTTTGCTATGTTCTAAGAAGAGTAGGATTCGGGATTAACAAGGTATGTCCGCTTAGTCCGAAAAGTTGCCAAAACAGCACGAAATTCATGAATGGCGACTCCTGAGTCCGAATGTAATCCAGAAAGTATAAGCCGCTGTAATGCGGCTTATACTTTATTTTGATGGAAGTCACGATCAAGCTTAATTTTGGGCCTCGGGTACATCACAAGATAATCGATTTACGGGTCGGATCAACAACTTTATCAAGGTGATTTTCCATTACAAGAGGGAAATTTTATCGGTTATTATCTGACTTCATACGATCCAATATTTAACTACTGGCTACTCAGAAAATTGTAAGGTAATATCGCCGTTATTTGTATAAGCAGATAATTTTTTCGAACCATTCTCTTTATTGGCAGGCAAATTGCTATCTCCTTTCTTTACCTTGCTTAAGATCGCGAAATCATCATATGACCCTGAAATTGAACCGCTAATATTTCCGTTTTTTGTTTCAAGGGTTATAGCCGTCCCTACATTCAATTTATCCAGTTGGATATTTCCGTTATTTATGTTTACTTCCACTGTCCCTAAAAACACGATTGTTGGTAATACAATACTTTCATTTGATGTTTTTAAAGTCAAATTTTTTAAAGTTGCATCAGGTATCGATACCTGAATAGTTCTGGTTACTTGCGAGCCTTTTCCTCCGATATAGTCGTTCCATTCCTTATTACTGTCACTTACCATTGACAGTTCTTTATCGTCAGATAGATCAATCTTGTAAAAATCTTTCTCACTTTCATAGTAAACAATATGAATTTGTTCATCTTTAGATTGGAGGATATTTATTTTTTTGTCCTTTACATCAATTGTTAAGCTATCAATCTTTTTGGCAGGTATGGTGTAATTTTTTTCCTCCATGGAAGTGGAGTCGGAGGAACATCCTGCTAATGATATCAATAGTGTCACCAATATGCCTATAGTAGTTATTAATTTTTTTGCAGTACTCTTCATTATAAAACGCTCCTTCGTTAAATCATTTTTCTTTTAAATATAGCCTGTCCTACGAATGCCAATCTTAAGCTGCTATGCAGACAAGTTCCGATATGCAACAAAGCATTAGAGTAATACATGATTTAGTTCTTCATGTTTGCCTTCCTCTCTGGTAATAAATTCATTTTGTATTTCGTTGTGTTTATCAGTTGCATATGTTTTAATCATCATAAACTTTTGTGTTACAAAAAGGTCAAGAGGGTAGATATGAACAACTATTTTACAATTAAGCAAGCAGCAGAGATCGTAGAGATGACCACTGAGACCTTGCGGCACTATGATCGTATTGGATTAGTCAAACCATGCTATAAAGATGAATTGTCGGGATATCGATACTATTCCGAGCAGGAGCTCGTAAAGCTGCAAACCATTGAACTGCTCAAAGCAATGGATCTTACTTTAATGGATATAAAAGATATTTTGCAGCAGAATGATCTCTCTAAAGTAATTGCATTTCTAAAACAAGCAGAAAAAAGAGCAGACGATAAAATTGCTCGTCTGCAGTATGCAAAATCGAAAATTAAACGTGCCTATCTACATTATGAAAATAAGTTCCATGACGGTTATAGTCAAAGTGAAAATTACTTTGTCAGACACATAGAGGAAAGGGTAATTATGCTTTCGAATAAAATGGAAAGCCCCACACTTAAGAATTTATGGGACTATCACAGACATTTCTATCAACAAATTGAAACGTCTCTGCATTCACAATTTCTGTTTGAAGATATGGCAGGAATGTTCACGACTGAAGGAATAACACGATTATTTGCTGTTTGCTTGAAATATCCGTCTTTAGAGGGGCTGACTGTGCTACCTGAAGGGGACTATCTGTGTGCAATCTGTACCGAAGAGAATAAGAATGCTGTATTACAAAATTTACTTGAAAGGGCAAAGACGAAATACGATGTGTGTCCAGATTTTGTTCTTCATAACATTATTGTGACTGGAATATTGCAGTGGGATTATCAGATACAACTGTTCATTAAGAAACGCTCATGTTAGTTTAAATACAAAGGAAAAGGTTTAGGAAAAGAAAAATATTTGATTGAAAGTCGCTAATTTAGCGGCTTTTTTTGATTAAGGAATCACGTTTCTTGCCCCTGACTGAGGACAAGGACGTTATACTTCGCCGATTAGATAAATATTTAACTATAGTTCAATGTTATCTATTAAGCTAACTGGCAGATTAACGCTATAAGCGAACCCGAATCTCGAACCCTAACTCTACGCTCCAAACAGAAAGCATCGAACGTTGCGCACCGGGTATTAACAAACTAGAAATACTAAACAGCAAGTCACCAAAATACGATAGTTGCTGTTTACTTCGTAGCTTTTTTATTGTAAATCATTAGAAAATACTAGCAAACGCATGTTCTGATTTGTGCAGCTATGTTATACTGAGGGGACGAGGAACGACTGAACTTTTTCATTTGGACATTATCAAACGGTGAGTATTTCACCTTGTTTCATATACATTTTCTCCGCTACGGAAGGAGTCTATCATTTATGTCGGTAACCTTTTTACTAGGCCGCTCTGGTAGTGGCAAGACAACAAAAATATGGGAGTCTATCTCATCTTCATTAGAGAAGGAGCCTCTTGGCGCGCCAATCATTATTCTTGTACCGGAACAAGGTTCCTTTGGAGCAGAACGGGGGCTTCTGACCGTAGGGAATGTGAAGGGGAGTATTCGGGCGCAGACACTGAGCTTTTCTCGGCTTGCCTATCGAGTGAAACAGGAAACTGGAGGCAGCGCTAGTCTGCCTATCAGTGAAGAAGGTAAAAAGATGTTGATTTACAAAATCATCAGTCGCCGTAAAGAGGAACTGAAATTATTCGGTGCCTCTGCCGATAGACCGGGTTTTGTCGAACGGTTGAATCAACTGCATACGGAGATGAAGCGTTGCTGCTTGGCTTCCTCTGATTTAGAGGAGCAGTTATCCGCAATGCGAGGCGCTATTGCAAGAAGTCCTATTCTTGAAGGCAAGCTGGATGATTTACAACTGGTATTCAGTGATTTAGAGAAGGAAATGTCACGCCTCTATATCGACGAAGAGGATCGTTTAGCGGAACTAGCTGAGCATATTCCTGATTCCTCTTACATTCGTGGGGCGGAGATTTGGGTTGATGGGTTCCACGGCTTTACCCCGCAGGAATTCGTAGTGCTTCGTGAATTGATGCAGCAAGCATCGAAGCTGACCGTGTCCCTTACACTTGATCGTTCGTATCCCTATGGAGATCAGTTGAATGAGCTTGAATTGTTTCATCCAACTGCAGTTACTTACATTAAACTACGTGGAATAGCTGAAGAGCTAGGCATTGATGTGTGGGACGAGCTTCTAGAGCCAGCGGTTCTTCCGCGTTTTGAAGAAAGTCCTGTTCTTGCTCATCTCGAAAGGGGATATGACCGCCGAAAGGTCTGGATGGGTGCAGATGAACTGGCAAATGAAGCGATATCTATAGGCGCAGCAGTTTCTCACAGAGCAGAGGTTGAGGGAGCACTGCGTGAAATGATCAGACTGGCGCGAGATGAAGGTGCAAAATATGGTGAAATGGCCGTATTGATGCGTAATATTGGAGATTACGAGCAACTGATTAAACCGTTGTTCCAAGATTACGGAGTACCTTTTTTTCTGGACCAGAAGGTAAATGAGCTGCACCATCCATTGGTAGAGTTTGTACGTTCCGCATTGGATGTGGTGCGTCGACGCTGGCGCTTCGAGGATGTATTCCGTTGTGTAAAGACTGAGCTTTTGCTACCGCTGGACGGTAGTATTACGCGTGAGGATATGGACGCCTTAGAGAATTATGTGCTGGCTTGTGGGATTCAAGGGTATCGCTGGACGGATGGCCGTTCATGGAAAGGGATTCCTAGCTTGTCGCTGGAAGGCGGCAGACAGATGGATGAAGAACTGCTTGCTACAATGGAGCGATGCCGTGCTAGTATAACGGGACCTCTATTTGCTTTTGAGAAACGGATACAGAAGAGTAGAAGCGGCCTTGAACTATGTACCGCAGTGTACAAGCTGCTTGATGAGACGGATGTTGCCCGAAAGCTGGAGAAACTTAGTGTCGGTGCTATGGAGAAGGGGCAACCCGAGAAGGCTAGAGAACATAGTCAGCTGTGGGGTGCAGTGCTTGATCTGCTAGATCAGATCGTCGAGATGATGGGCAACGAGAGACTTGAATTTGATGTGTTCACCGGAGTCCTAGAGACAGGACTTGCTGAGCTTAAGAAGGGACTTGTTCCTCCCGCGCTCGATCAAGTACTGGTTGGTAACATGGATCGGACTCGACCAACGGGAGTTAAATACGCTTTTTTGCTTGGATTTAATGAAGGTGTTGTGCCTGCGCAGTTTAAGGAAGATGGAATTCTCTCGGAAGGCGAACGCTCTGTGCTTGAGAACGCCGGTATGGAGCTTGCTCCTGGTGCTTCTCGTAAGCTGCTGGACGAGCGGTTTTTGATCTATAATGCGCTAACGACAGGAAGTCGAAAGCTCTGGATTAGCTACGCCACTGCTGATGATGAGGGCAAGGCGCTTCTTCCCTCTGAGGTAATCCGTCATTTGCATAGAATGTTCCCAAGGGTTCATGAGCACAGCTTGGCAGCACTTCCACCTGCAGGACTACCAGAAGAAGTCAGAGATTCCATTCACCTCGGTTACATTGGTCATCCAGAACAGAGTCTTCGTGCATTGATTATGCAGCTACGCCAGTGGCGCCAGGGGACGGAGATACCTGAATTATGGTGGGATGTGTATAACTGGTTCGCTGCTGATGATATTCGTAGTCTCGAATTGAAACGTCTGCTCAGTTCATTGTTCTACCGTAACGTGGGAACTAAGCTAAAACGTGGAACAAGCCTTAGATTGTACGGTGGATCGACACTGCGAGGCAGTGTGTCCCGGATGGAGAAGTTTGTTGCTTGTTCCTTCTCCCATTTTGCATCTTACGGACTTAGACTGAAGGAACGCCAGCTATATAAGCTGCAAGCACCTGATATTGGACAACTGTTCCATGCTGCGTTAAGTGACATGGCGGTAAGACTGAAAGAAGAGGGCCGCGGCTGGGGAAGCTTGTCTCCAGAGGAATGTCGGCGTGAGGCAAGTGAGACGGTAGAACGTTTATCGCCGATGCTGCAGGGTGAAATTCTGATGAGCTCTAAACGTTACGGATACATCTCACGCAAGCTGAAAAATATTGTTGGACGTGCTTCTGTAATTCTGGGCGAGCATGCCCGCCGAGGCAGCTTTGAGCCGGTAGGGCTGGAGCTGGATTTTGGACCGGATAAGGAGTTGCCTCCTTTAAGAATTACGCTGCCGAATGGCTGTGTGATGGAGGTTGTTGGACGGATTGACCGTGTAGACATGGCCCGAGGAGAGAATGGAATTCTTCTGCGGGTGATTGACTATAAATCGAGTCAAAAAGACCTCAAGCTGCACGAGGTGTACTATGGATTATCGCTACAGATGCTGACCTATCTGGATGTGCTGCTTACGTACTCGGAGCAATGGCTCGGGCAACCGGCGCTTCCAGCAGGGACACTGTATTTCCACGTACATGACCCACTGTTAACCTCATCTAACGGGATGAACAAGGAACAGGCAGAACAAGAATTGCTGAAACGCTTCAAGATGAAAGGACTGCTTACAGCAGACCGCGAGGTAGTATCCCTGATGGATACGACTTTAGACAAAGGGTATTCTTCTATCGTGCCTGTAGCAGTAAAAGCTGATGGCAGTTTTTATAGTAGTGCTTCTGTAGCTACACCAGAGCAATGGGGACACTTATTATCATCCGTTCGGGGAACGATCTCGGATATCGGGACACGCATTACGGAAGGTGATGTGGCGATTGAGCCATACCGGATTGGGCAAGAGACAGCCTGCACATTCTGTTCCTTTAGACCCGTCTGCCAGTTCGATGAAGCCGTGGAAGGCAATGGCTACAACAATCTGGGTAAGCCAGGGAAGGACGTTATTTGGGATCTGCTGTCCCGCAAAGGAGGAACTACACCGTGAGTATGAAGTCTGAAATAGAAGCGAAACCGGTAGGAAGCATATGGAGTGATGACCAGTGGCGCGCCATCGCTGAGAGCGGTGATGATATCCTCGTTGCCGCGGCGGCAGGTTCCGGTAAGACAGCGGTACTTGTAGAACGGATTATTCGCAAAATCAGCAAGGAAGAGAATGGCTTTAGCGTAGATAGATTGCTGGTAGCTACGTTTACCAAAGCTGCTGCTGCCGAGATGCGCCAGCGGATTAGGGAAGCACTAGATCGGGAGCTTGAGGAGAATGGAGAGAATGACCATTTACGCCGTCAGCTGTCGTTGCTCGGGAAAGCCTCGATTACAACACTACACTCCTTCTGTCTGGAAGTGATCCGGCGTTACTATCAGATTATTCCTATAGATCCTGGTTTCCGTATCCTGAACGAACATGAAGCAGAGATGATGCGGCAGGAGCTGCTTCAAGAACTACTGGAGGAAAAATACGGTGAAGTAGGTGAAGATGGCGCGGATAGCGTATTTGTACAGCTTGCTGACTGGTTCAGTGGTGAACGCAGCGATGATGCGGTACATGCGCTCATACAGCGACTGCATGATTATGCCCGCAGCCATCCTTGGCCAGAGCAGTGGCTTCGTGATACCGCAGCTGATTTCTCATTACCAGACACAGATAGCTTAGGTCGAACTCCTTGGGTGCTAAGTATTCTTGAAGAAGCGAAGTTGACCCTTGCGGGTGCAGCCAGTCAGCTTATCCAAGGCCGAGAGATCGCGCTACAGCCGGGTGGTCCGGCGCCTTATGCCGAGAATTTGACGACTGACCTTGAGATGGTAAATGCATTGCAGGAGGCTGTGAATGAACGGCCATGGGCAGAATTATATGATATTTTCATGGAAGTATACTTTGGAAAATTGAAAGCTTGTAAGAAGGATTCGACAGATCCTGGACTGCAGGAAATGGTTAAAGAGCTGCGCGATAGTGTGAAGAAGAGTATTTTAGATCTTCAGAAGGCATTGTTTGGCCGTCCTGCAGATGTTTTTTTGAGAGAACTGAACGAGGCGGCTCCTCTTATGGCAGAGCTTGCTGAGACGGTGATAGCGTTCGGTGAACGTTATCGAATCGAAAAAGCAGGACGGGGTCTCGTCGACTTTAGTGATTTGGAGCATTATTGTCTGCAAATTTTGCGCCATCCAGATTCTCTACCAGGCCATTCCCTGCCTTCTGATGCAGCGATGGAGTACCGTGCCCAATTCGATGAGGTTCTGTTAGATGAATATCAGGATACGAATAGTGTGCAAGAAGAGATTGTGCGGCTTATATCCCGCGAAACACCTGGTAACCGATTTATGGTCGGAGATATGAAGCAAAGTATTTATCGGTTCCGTCTGGCAGAGCCGGGGCTGTTCCTGGATAAATACCGTAGCTTTGGCTCTAAGAATGCCGGAGGTGGCAGTAATACAGTTGGCGAATCCGAGTTAAGTGAGTTATCTGAGAAGCCTAATGAATCGTCCGGCGGTTCGGTTATCGATCTAGCCCGTAATTTCCGTAGTCGTATGGAGGTTGTAAATGCCGTAAATATGATTTTTCGGCAGATTATGAACAGGGCAGTGGCGGAGATTAATTATGACGAACGTGCTGAGCTTGTGTATGGAGCGAATTTCCCGGGTGCAGCAGAAAAGGGGCCAGATACTTTTTTTGCACCAGAGCTATTATTGATCGATCGCGGTGCGGCAGCAGGTAAAGTAGAAGAGACTGAGGATAGTGAGACTCCACTTCAGGAAAGCGAAGCTATTGAGAGTGAGACTGCGCAACTGGAAGCACGGGCGATTGCTCGCCGCATTTCACAGATGACTGGCCTGAATGGAGGATCTCCGCTACTGATTTATGATAAAGGGCTTAAGATTATGCGCCCAGTGATTTATGGTGATATCGTGATTTTGCTTCGTTCGGCGAGAATATGGACCCCTTTAATTATTGAAGAGCTTCGGATGGAGGGAATCCCTGCATACGGGGATCTGAATAAAGGCTATTTTGAAGCTACAGAAGTAGAAATTGCACTCTCACTCTTAAAAATAGTCGATAATCCTCAGCAGGATATTCCACTCGCTGGTGTGCTTCGTTCACCTGTTGTTGGTTTAACTGAAGAGGAACTGGCTAAAGTTCGGATGTACAGCCATGGTTCTTTCTATCATGCTGTACAAATGGCAGCGAACATGCAAGATGGAAAGGAAGCTGAGGAAGAATACGATCTTTTCTCAGCTCATGTGATAGAAACAGCAAGTGCAGCGGAAGAGAAAGTTACCTCAGATAATAATGATGAAATCATTAATGAGGTGGAATCTGGAAGTGGAGCATTACCGCAAATCAGCCTAAAGCTGAAGCATAAGCTTAAGAATTTTCTAGAACGGCTTGAAAGCTGGAGAGATGCGGCTAGACAAGGCAGTCTCAGTGACCTGATCTGGCGTATTTATGGTGAGAGCGGCTACCTGGAATGGGTTGGAGGCTTGCCTGGAGGGTCACAGCGACAGAACAATCTTAAGGCTTTGTATGATCGGGCTGTTCAATTTGAGACTGATACTGCGGCACGTGGATTATTCCGTTTTCTGGTGTTTATTTCACGGCTTCGTGAGAATGGCGGAGATCTTGGTGTAGCTGGTGGTGGCGGTGAAGAGGGCAATGGGGTCAGAATTATGACCATCCATAAATCCAAAGGCTTGGAATTCCCTGTTGTTTTTATAGCGGGCATGGCGAAGCAGTTTAATCGGCAGGATTTGCATTCTCCTTTCCTGATGCACAAGGAGCTTGGCTTTGGGCCACGTTTTGTGGAGCGGGAAACACGGGTCAGCTACCCTACGCTTCCTTATTTGGCTATTAATCGTCGTACACGACTTGAATTATTGGCTGAGGAAATGCGGGTATTATATGTAGCTTTAACTCGTCCGAGAGATAAGATGATTCTAGTAGGCACCGTAAGAGATTTGCCACGCAAAATCGCTAGCTGGAGCAGTGTGCAGAATCGGGATGAGCTGTTGCTTGCGGATCATTTACTAGCCCGGGGACGCAGCTATCTGGACTGGGTTGGACCGGCATTGATCCGGCATCCGGCGGCGGCTATTCTTCGGAAGCTAGGCGGCTCTGAAGGTACCGTCTCGACAGTGCTGCACAGCGATGTCTCAAACTGGAGCATCAGTGTGCAGAATGCTTCCGAACTGAATTCCGGGGCGTTCCTTCCTTCGGATAACTCAGAGGACAAAGCAGAAGAACGTCAATCTGTACTCAAGGCGCTGCAAAAAGGTGAATCTGTAAGTGTCTATGGATCAGTGAATAGCGATGAAATTGCTAGAAGACTAGAATGGCCCTATCCGTTTGCGGCTGCCTCTGGTATTCCTGCCAAAACCTCTGTTACAGAGTTGAAATCTTTGTTGTCGATGCAGGACCAGCCTTCTTATGATCTCTTAGAGGAAAGTGGCTATCCTGTCACCTCAACAGAAAACAATAAACGTACAGATGTGGCAGGAGCAGACAGTCTGCATTTGCGGCGTCCGAAATTTATGGAAAAGCGCAGTCTAACCCCAGCGGAGCGCGGGACAGCCTACCATACGGTTATGCAGCATATTCCGCTGGAGGGTTCTGTTGATCCTAAAGTTGTGGAAGAAACATTAGCCCGTTTGCAGAGATTAGCTATTCTAACTGCTGAGCAGGTGGAGGCGGTATCCCCCGATCAGATAGAGACTTTTTATACGAATGAACTTGGTCGTAGATTAATAGATTCTTCTTGGAAGCTTAGAGAAATGCCGTTCAGTTATATGCTTTCCGCAGGCGAGGCTTATGGAGGGCTCGATTATATGAATAAAGCCGTCACAGAGCTAAGCCATGGAAATAATAATGAAGGCTTTAGTGAAGGAGTGCTGATCCAAGGGGTCATTGACTGCCTGTTCCGCGAAGAGGACCGGATTATTCTGTTAGACTATAAGACGGACTCTGTTTTAGAACATCAGGGTGGGTTAGAAGCTCTTAACGAAAAATATCGTTTTCAGCTAGAGTTATACAGCAAGGCATTACATGATATTTTGGGAGAACCGATCAGCGAGATTTGGCTGTACTTTTTTGACGGCGGACATGCTGTGAAATTATAAATCTATTCATTACCGCGTAGGAGCGGGGAAAGAGGACGAAGATGCGGATATTGCATACGGGAGATTGGCACCTCGGCCGAACGCTGGAAGGAAGAAGCCGGCAGAAGGAGCAAGAGCAGTTCATAGATGAATTGGTGGAGATCGCCGATTTTCATAAAGTGGATTTGATAATGATGGCGGGAGATGTGTACGATTCCGTTAATCCACCAGCGGCTTCAGAACAACTATTCTATGAGGCTGCCGCAAGGCTGACTGCAGGGGGCAGGCCCCTTGTTGTGATTGCCGGAAACCATGATCAACCGGAGCGCGTATCTTCAGTTTCACCGCTTGTATTAAGGCAGGGGATTACATTAGTGGGGCTTCCTACCTCAGAGCCAGTGACTGTTCATGCTGCACGCACGGGTGAGATCGCCAAAATCGCAGCTCTTCCTTATCCCTCCGAGGCGCGTCTCGGTGAACTACTTGCAGGAGATAGCGGAGAAGAGGAGCTTCGACTGGCTTATAGCGCACGGGTAGGCAAGCTCATGCAGCTGTTGGGACGGGAATTTACGCCGCAGACCGTAAATTTAGCGATGAGCCATATTTATGTGCTTGGTGGTGTGGAAAGTGATTCGGAACGTCCGATTCAAGTGGGTGGAGCGTATACCGTTGATCCTTCTGCTTTGGCTTGTGGAGCGCAATATACTGCACTAGGACATCTTCATCGCGCTCAGCGTGTCAAAGGGGAAGGAATGATCCGTTACAGCGGATCTCCGCTGGCATACAGTTTTTCTGAAGCAGGACAGGCCAAATCGGTAACGCTGATTGATGTTGCGCCGGGCGGTGAGCCAATTTTTGAAGAAATTTACCTTCGCTGTGGGCGTCCGCTTGTAAGATGGAGCTCCACAGGTGGATTGCAGGAGGTATATAACTGGCTGGATGAAGGTAGAGATGCTTCTGCTTTTATAGATTTGGAGATTCGGCTTAGTGAAGCTATGTCGATGAATGATATACAGCGTCTGCGCAAGTCACGCGAGGGAATTATTCATATTCGTCCAATTTACCCGCAAATGGAGATGGAGCTTGAACAGACTTCCCGTTCACGTATGCCGGTGCAAGAATTGTTCCGTAAATTCTATCAGCGTCAGACAGGTGGAGCGGAACCGGAGGATAGCTTGATAGAGCTGTTCTTACAGCTAACCGAAGAAGAACGGCGTCAGCCAGAGGAAGGAGAGGAGAACTAAGGTGAAACCTATTCTATTAAAAGTAGCAGGATTACAGAGTTATAGAGAAATGCAAGAAATAGATTTTGAAAGTCTGTGTGAGACGGGTCTGTTTGGGATTTTTGGACCTACGGGCAGCGGCAAGTCTAGCTTGCTGGATGCTATTACTTTGGCGATGTACGGGAAAGTGGAACGTGCCGTTAATGGAACACAGGGGATTATGAACCACTCTGAAGATTTACTCAGCGTAGCGTTTACCTTTGAGCTCACTTCTTCCGCGGGGGCACGTCGTTATCGGGTTGAACGTAAATTCAAACGTACAGGAGAGCAAACCGTCAGCAACACGATTAGCCGTTTCATCGAAATTACATCTGACGGAGATAATGTTATGGCGGATAAGCTCGCAGATGTTACGCGCTGTGTGGAGGAGCATATCGGTCTAAAAATGGATGACTTCACGCGAGCGGTTGTATTGCCGCAGGGGAAATTTGCCGAATTCTTATCGCTTCGTGGCGTAGATCGCCGGCAAATGCTGCAGCGCCTGTTCCATCTGGAACAGTATGGGGATCAGCTTGCGATCAAGCTTAGCCGCCGGGTGAAGGAGAATGAGGCTGCGCTTCGCGCGCTGGAAGCGGAGCAGCAGGGCCTTGGCAGCGCAGGAAAAGGGGATGTAGAGGCAGCGGCGGAGCGCCTCGAGCAGGCCACCCTTTATGCTGCGGAATGCCGCCGCAAACTGGAGGCGGCGCTGCAGGTCTCGGAGCGTTTTGCGCGTATACGCGAGCTCCAGGAGGAACGGACCCGCCGCGAGTTACAGCGGCAGGGGCTGCTCGCCAAGGAGGAGGAGATCCTCCTCCTTGAACAGAAGCTCGGCCAAGCTGACGAGGCCGAGGCAAGGCTTCCCGCGCTGAAAGCATGGCGCAGCGCGGAAGAAGCCTTTAAGAGCCGATTGGCCCGCACGGAGGGCCAAGAGGTGCTGGCCGCCGCCGCCGAGCAGGAGGCGGCGCGTGCCGCTGCTGTCGCGGCTGCTGCGCAGGCCGCGCTTGCGGCGGAAGAGCCGGCCCTCCGGGAGGGAGCCGGCACCTACCGCCGCGCGCTTGAGCTCGAGTCCGAGCTCGGCGCCCTGCGGCGCGAACTCGCGGCTCTGCGCGAGCGCCGCGAAGAGGCCTCCCGCAAGCTGGCGGAGCTGCGGGAGGGAATGGCCCGGGAGCGTGAGCTTTTGGCCAAGGGCCAAAAGCGCCAGCAAGAGCTGCAGCAGAGCTTGCAGCCGCTCGGTGTCCGCTCCCAGGAGCGGCAGTCTTTGCAAGAAGCGATGCAGAGACTGCAAGGGCTACACTCCGCCGAATCCCAGTGGGATAAGGCAGAGAAGGAGCGCCGCGAGCGTGCCGCTGCACTTGCGGCTGCGCAGGCGCGACTCGCGGAGGCCGAGGGCCGTCGCGAGCTGCAGGAAGCTGCTCGCGGGCAACTGATCCGCGAGGCGGCGCTGCATCAAGAGAAGCTGCTGGCGACAGAAGAAGCTGCGCGCGCCGCAGCGGAGCGCCTGGAGCAACATGTCAGCACTTTGGAAGCGGCTATGAAGGATCAAGAGCTTCACAGATTATCGTTAGCACTAGCTAAGGAGCTGGAAGAAGGACAACCCTGCCCTGTATGCGGCAGCGAGCATCATCCTTCACCTGCATTATTGCAGGATAGCTTAGAGCAACAAGAACTGGAAATGAAGCTTCAGCAAGTTCGAACATTGTCTAGACGGGCTTTGGAAGCTCGTCATCTGTTCCGTGGTCTTCGCGAACAGGATCAAGTATGGCTGGAGCAAGTATTTGGAAATGAAGTCATCGAAGCGGCAAACCACCCTGCAGCTGCAGGTTCAGAAGTAAGTAGTGCAGTTACTTCCACCGATTTAATCATTCCAGATGAAAAAGCCTTGGCAGAACTTGAAGCTGCACATTTGGGATTAAAAGGACAGTCAGGTGAACTACGCCGAACTGCGGTGCAGTGGCAGCAATCGATGCAGGAGGTCCAGCAGCTGTGTCTCAAAGAAGCGGCAGGTGTCGCAGGGGAACAGAGCTGGGTAGAAGGAATTGCTGCCAAAGCTGAGGAACTCAGCGCCCAGCTAACGGCTCTACGGCAGAACTGGACACAGCAGTTCCCGGATCTGGCACCTGGAGAAGTGGAACAAGCTTACCGTGATCTGTTAGCTAAGGATGCACAAGCTGAAGAAATTAGATCTCGACTTGATATCAGTGTCAAGTTTCTGGAGGAGAAAAGTGCTTCAGTGCAGAACCTTCAAGAGACCATAACGGGGCTGGATAAAGAGCTGGCTCAGTGGATCACACAGATCGAAGGCAAGGAAGAATTGCAGCGTGAAAAAGAACACCGTCTACTGGAGTGGACGAATGGTCGTGCTGCTGCTCCTCTTCTAGCGGAATGTGAAGGACGTCTGCAGGAATTGTTAACTGCTCTGGAGACAAGCAAGCAGTCACATCTCGCAGCGGCGGAGAAGGCTCAGCATGAGGTTAAGGAAGCAGCGATTACTCGCCAGGCTGCGGAATCTGCGCGTGAACATTACGTAGCAGCTACCAGTCATTGGGAACAAAGCTTGGCTTCTTCACCGTTTAGTTCAGCCACTGAGGTTGAAGGAGCAGCGCTCACATCCGAAGCAAGGGAAATGGCTTATTCCCGCGTACGTGCTCATCGTGCCGAAGAAGCTGAGGTCTCGCTGCAACTGCGTAATATTGAAGAGAAGCTTGACGGAGCCAGCTTAAGTGAAGAAGAATGGCAAGAAAGTCAGGGGATCTTAAGAGAAAGCAAGGCTGAGGATGAAGTATCTCTTCAGGCAAGAGCGCGTGCAGAGCGTGATCTGGAGGACCTGCGGCATCGACATATTCGCTGGATGGAGCTCGAAGCTAAGCGGATTGAGCACGCTTCTATGCAAGATCAACTCTCCAAACTACAGACGGTCTTACGTGGGAACGCCTTTGTTGAGTACATTGCTGAGGAACAATTGATGCAGGTGTGTCAGTCCGCTTCCCAGCGGCTTCGATTCCTGAGTAAGCAGCGTTATGCATTGGAGGTTGATTCGGGTGGCGGCTTTGTGATCCGTGATGACGGGAACGGCGGGGTGAGAAGACCTGTCTCAACCCTGTCTGGTGGAGAGACCTTCCTAACATCCCTTTCGCTGGCACTTGCTCTTTCAGCTCAGATCCAGCTGCGTGGGCAATATCCGTTGCAATTTTTCTTCCTGGATGAAGGGTTTGGTACTCTCGACCCAGAGCTGCTGGATACAGTGATTACTTCACTTGAAAGGTTGCATAATGACCAGCTGTCTGTCGGTATTATCAGCCACGTTCCAGAGCTTCGTGCAAGGTTGCCGCGCAAGCTGGTGGTAGTTCCTGCTGAACAAGGTGGAGGGGGGTCTCGTATCCTTTTGGAAAAAATGTGAAGCATTTTAAACTGTGTGATCGATATCACAGATACAGCATCAACGCGCTGTTATAATACAGCTAAGCCGACATTACTTTAGAAACACCTCGGCGGACGTATGACCGGGAATGTACTCCTTTTCATACGTCCGCCGCCGAATCAGCTTTATAAGCTGTGAAGGGTGTTTCTCTTTTTTTTGCCTTTTTAGGCCCTACGGGTATATATATAGCTCAACTTCATTTGTAAACGGATTTCATTCTGTAATAGATACAGTTTTAGAGTGTGGATGTTGAATCTTCTAGCGTCTTTCGTAATTGGTGATTATCCTGTATGATTATCTTATGATGAAGTGAAATTTCACCAATTTTTAGGAGGCAAGCACTCTATGGAGACCGTGTTTAGCAAAATTATTGAGGGTACTATTCCTTCCAAAAAAGTATTTGAGAACGAACGTATTCTTGCATTCTACGACATCGAGCCGGCTGCACCGGTACATGTGTTGATCATTCCAAAGAAGTTCATTGCTTCCATGAATGATGTCACACCTGAGGATCTTCCGCTAATTGCAGAAATTCACAGTGTAGCGCAACAGATCGCTATCGACCTTGGGATTGCCGAATCTGGTTATCGTTTGATCAATAATTGTGGTCCAGATAGTGGACAAGCTGTGCCTCATCTTCATTATCACTTGCTTGGTGGGGCCAAGCTGGGAGCTCTCACAGGAAACTCAGCTTCTCACGCATAGTACAAACATTAAATGTTGAAGAACTTGCCAGAAAAAAAGAATAACACGAAGGTTGACACCCTATTTCCGTTTGACCTATAATGGAATTTGATAAACCGTGTTATGCTCTTGGACGGTATGGTCGGAGGGAGGGGAAACTGTGTCTGAAACGAAAGTTCGCAAAAACGAGACAATTGATGCTGCACTTCGTCGCTTTAAACGTTCCATCGCAAAAGATGGTGTCTTGGCTGAGGTGAAGAAACGCAAACATTACGAAAAGCCAAGCGTTAAGAAAAAGCTGAAGTCTGAGGCTGCTCGTAAGAGAAAGTTTTAGGAGGATTACCCACGCATGAATCTTAGCGAGAGATTGAACGAAGATATGAAGCAAGCGATGAAGAGTAAGGACAAGTTCACGCTCTCCACGATTCGAATGGTTCGTTCTACAATAAAGTATCTTGAAATAGATTTGAAGAGAACATTGGACGACAACGAAGTGCTTGATATCCTTAGTCGTGAAATCAAACAGCGCAAAGATGCCCTCCAAGAATTTGAATCAGCGGGTCGCGACGAGCTTGCCGCGAGTACGAAGGCAGAAATCGAGATTATTATTAAGTATCTTCCCGAGCAACTTTCCGAAGAAGAAATTAAAGCAATTGTACAGCAGACCATCCAGGAAACCGGTGCTTCTTCGAAAAGTGAAATGGGTAAGGTCATGAGCGCACTGATGCCTAAGGTCAAAGGTCGCGCCGATGGTAAACTCGTGAACCAAGCGGTTCAGCAATTTCTGCAATAATATAGCGCCAGCACCCCTTGTAAAAGGGGTGCTTTTCTTTGTTTTGAAACGTAATTACGCTTACAACGTAATAAAGTTTATGTGTCCCGGGTCAAGTTGAAGAAGGGAGGTAAAAACATTGAAAAGAATACGGAAAATTATGTTAGCCAGCATTCCAGTTGTTTTACTGCTATTGCTCTTAACGCCGTTTATCCCGAACGTCAGCGCTGATGTAACGGTACCAAAAGCACCAAAGGCTGCGAATGGTGAGATGAAGAAAGGCCCTGTGTTTATTATTCCGGTTGATCAGAAAATTGAAAGAGGTCTGCAAAGCTTTTTGGAAAGAGGGTTCGCAGAAGCTGCTAATTATGGAGCGGTTCTAATTGTACTGGAGGTCGATACACCGGGTGGACTGGTGAGTTCAGCAGAACAGATTGGGACGATGGTAAGAGATAGTGACATACCTACGGCTGCTTTTATTAAAGGTGATGCCGCTTCCGCAGGCAGTTACATAGCACTTAACGCAGGTGCAATCATCATGAAGCCGGGCAGCATGATCGGTTCTGCATCTCTAGTAGATAGTAGCGGCCAGAAAGTAGATGACGCGAAGATGGTCTCCTACTGGAAATCAAAAATGATTGGAGCCGCTGCTCTAAATGAGCGTGATCCTGATATTGCTGCGGGAATGGTCGATAGTAATTTGGTTGTGGATAAGCCAGATCTTGGCGTATCTAAAGCGCAGGGCGAAATTATTGCCTTGTCTAGTGACGAAGCTTTAAAAGCTGGTTATGCTGATCAAATTACAACCACTCCAGAAGAGGCGATTACTTGGTTAGGTTATACTACAGATGACATTTTTCGTGTGGAGCATACGGGTGCCGAGAAAATGTCGCAATTTCTGACGAATCCGATTATTATGACGATTTTGCTATTCATCGGGATCACAGGCATTGTGATTGAGTTGATCGTTCCGGGCTTCGGTGCACCTGGGATTATTGGGACATTAGCCTTTGTTTTATATTTTTTCGGAAATTCTGTAGCAGGGTTTGCCGGATCAGAGACTTGGCTTTTGTTCATAATCGGACTTGTCATGCTTGTGCTGGAGCTATTCGTGCCGAGCTTTGGGATATTGGGGATACTTGGTTCCGTGAGCCTTGTGGCAGGTGTCGTACGCGCAGCATACAGCTTCACACATGCATTGTTTAGTCTCGGTATCGCATTCGCGGCTGCAACAGTAGTCATTGTGATTGTGGCTGTCGCATTTAAAGAACGTGGAATTTGGAATAGGTTTATTTTAAAGGATACGCTCTCTAAAGATCAGGGATTTGTACCTGTTGAAGAAAAGTTAAGCTTAGTTGGAGCTATAGGAAACAGTATTACTCCACTTCGTCCATCCGGAACGGCTATGATTGGCGGCGAGCGAGTAGATGTCGTTACTGAAGGCAGCTTTATTAGCGTTAATGCACCGGTCTCTGTTGTGAAAGTTGAGGGCGGACGGATTGTGGTGAAGGAAATTAAGGAATAAGGTAAAAGATAAAGGGTATGGCGAATAGTAGCTCCACAATAATTTACTGGAGGTTGTAAAGTTATGGAAGCATCTTTAATTACTTTTTTGTTGATTGCGGTAGTCGTAGTCATTTTGTTGAGTGTCTTTTTAAGCTTCTTCCCGGTCATGCTCTGGATTTCTGCACTGGCGTCAGGGGTTAGGATTAGTATTATTACCCTAGTAGCGATGAGACTGCGTCGTGTAACACCAAGTCGAATCGTTAATCCAATGATTAAAGCGACTAAGGCAGGTCTTGGACTGAATATTAATCAACTGGAGAGCCACTATCTCGCAGGTGGTAACGTAGACCGGGTGGTTAATGCGCTTATTGCAGCACAACGTGCAGATATTCCTTTGGAATTTACACGCGCAGCGGCTATTGATCTTGCAGGACGCGATGTGCTTCAGGCTGTGCAAATGAGCGTTAACCCTCGTGTAATTGAAACACCAGTTGTTGCGGCTGTCGCTAAAAACGGGATTGAAGTTAAGGTAAAAGCACGTGTAACTGTACGTGCCAATATCGACCGTCTCGTGGGTGGTGCGGGTGAAGAAACAATCATTGCCCGTGTTGGTGAAGGGATTGTAACGACAGTAGGTTCAAGTGATTCACATAAAGATGTCTTGGAAAACCCGGATTTGATTTCTCGGACGGTATTGTCGAAAGGTCTGGATTCAGGTACTGCTTTTGAGATCCTCTCTATTGATATTGCGGATATCGATGTAGGCAAGAACATCGGTGCGTATCTTCAAACCGAACAAGCAGAAGCGGATAAACGTATTGCACAAGCTAAGGCAGAAGAACGCAGAGCAATGGCTGTCGCTCATGAGCAAGAGATGAAAGCGCGTGTAGTTGAGATGAAGGCGCTGGTTGTGGAAGCTGAATCTCAGGTGCCTATGGCGATGGCTGAGGCACTCAGAAATGGTCAAATCGGTGTGATGGACTACATGAACATCAAAAATATCGAGGCAGATACCCAAATGCGCGGTTCCCTCGGCAAAATGAATGATCAGGACGATAATAACCGTCCTAACAATAATAAATAAAAGGGGATGTGAATCTCCATGAGCTGGATCTATATTGTTGCGGTTATTATCTTCGCGATTGTATCCAATGTGAACAAAGCTACGAAGAACAAACCCAAAGGTACTACACGCGGAGGGATGCCGACCTTTGGCGGAGGAGACGGGAATCCTCTCCACCGTAATAAGGATGTAGACGGGAACAGAGATCAGCCAGAACTGTCTGGTAGCGGGTTTCCTGCTCCTGTTACTACATCCTCCCGTGAGTATGACGCATCACCTGCCTTTCCAGAGCCTGCGTACATCCCGACACCAGATTATTCTACTGGAGAAGGTATGTCTTTGGAGCATGCTGATGACGGAGTTGAGTTACGCACACAAAGAATGCAGGAAGAGGTGCGGCGTCTTCAATCTGCTTTTGATGGAATAGCTGGAGCAGATCCCAGGTCGAAGAAGACGAAGAGTTCATCCCCTGATACAGATGTTCAGTCAAATAGAACAGGGAATAGGGATGAGCTGCGTAATGGTGTGGTTTGGGCGGAGATTCTAGGACCTCCGCGTGCTCGCCAGCCGCATTCCTCCCGAAGATCGTAATTTTCGGTCAAGTAACAATTAAGCCTTAGCTTTCTTATCTTAACGATAGGAAAGCTGAGGCTTTTTTATGTTTTTTATACCTGAAAGGTGCTCCTTTATGAGTTCTTCTCATAAACAAAAGCGTTGCCGCATAAGGTGTACAGAAGGCAGGAAGGGGGAGCGTCTACTTATGACCCGTATTGGCCGCAGGCTGCGGGGATGGACAAACGGGGTGTTGGATTTACCACAGGACTTACTACAGGAAATGCCCCGGATCACCCTGATCGGCAATAAGGAACTGTATATCGAGAATCATCGCGGCGTGCTGCATTTTTCCTCAGGCCAGCTTAAGCTCGCGTTAGCTAAAGGATCGCTTGAAATCACAGGCGAGGATCTTGTCATTCGCAATATTCTTGGTCAGGAGCTGGCGGTAGAAGGCATTATCGGAGAGATCAGATATAAAGAAAGCGAGGGGAAATCATGAAGGAACCACCTCTTTCATCACTGCGGGGATTCGTTACACTGCATGTGACGGGGCCTCAGGTGGAGAGATTCATTAATGTCATTTCTGAAGCAGGTATAGTGATTTGGGATGTGAGGCCCGCGGAGGGCGGCGCTTCCCTTAAGCTGCTTCTGAATGATTTTTATGTCCTCCGTCCGATTTTAAAGAAGACAGGCTGTCGGATGCACGTTACAGGAAGAAGCGGACTGCCTTTTTTGATGGCGCGGCTTTGGAAACGTAAATTTTTTGGCATGGGAATATTGATATTCGGGATTATGCTCTTTATGTTATCTACGATGGTGTGGAGCATTAGAGTCGAGGGAAATGAAAAAATTGCCTCCGAGGATATATTGGCAGCTGCTCGCCAGGAGGGGGTGTATCCTTTTCAATGGATATGGCGTCTGGATGAGCCGGACAAGCTCTCTAAGGGGCTCCTAGCCCAATTACCCGGCGTTTCATGGATAGGGGTGCAGCGGACGGGGACGAGCATTAAAATTCAGGTGGTAGAATCTAAACAGCCGGATATCAAACCTCTACTTAGTCAGCGGCATTTGATTAGCAGAACAGATGCGGTGGTAACTGAAATATATGCGGAGCAGGGCAGACCGGTTGTGGCTCGTAACTCACGGGTTAAAAAAGGGGATATCCTGATCTCGGGTGCTTTAGGCGACGAAGAGAATGTACAGTATGTGGTGGCTAAAGGTGAGGTTAAGGGTCTAGTGTGGCATGAATACAATGTAGAAGTGCCTCTTACAACAACAAATAGCTCATATACAGGGGAGCGTAAGGACCGAACCTATCTGGTGCTTGGTAAATGGGCTATCCAGCTATGGGGTTATGGCGATTCTCCTTTTGAGAAATCACGAACACTTACTGAGCACGATCCGCTGTCCTGGCGGTCCATTAAGCTGCCGCTGGGCCTAATGACTGAGAAAGAAATGGAGATTAGTGAAACAAGTGAGACATTAACTCCAGAGGCTGGATTTGAAAAGGGAATAGAGCGAGCGAAGAATGATATTTTGGCACGTTATGGCGTTGATAGCGTCATCAAAAGTCAAAAAGTTTTGCATGAGAAGAAAGAGAATGGTAAAGTTTATATGAAAGTGATCTTTGAAGTAGAAGAAAAAATTTCCGAAGAACTGCCAATAGTAAACAATTGAGGAGAATGAGGCTACTTGTCAGAACAGACTGCAAGCATTCGTATTACTTTGCAAAATGCGGGAGAAGCGCAATCGCTGTTCGGCCCGCAAGATGGATTCCTAAAAATCATCGAGAGTGAAATTCCTGCTATTATTGATTCCCGTGAAGCAGAGTTAACGATACGTGGTGCGGAGCGGGAAGTAGACATGCTGGGACAATTGTTTAATGTGTTACTGTCCCTCATTCGGAGCGGTTACATACTTACTGAACGTGATGTACAGTACGCTGTGGAGCTGGCGAAAGACTTTCGAGTCGATCAATTGCTCGATTTGTTCAAGGGAGAAATTACAACAACTTTTCGTGGAAAGCCTATCCGTGTCAAAACGATTGGCCAGAAGCATTATGTGACAACGATCAAGAAGCGTGATATTGTATTCGGAATCGGTCCTGCAGGAACGGGTAAGACCTACTTGGCGGTAGTGCTTGCAGTTACGGCACTTAAAGAAGGTTCTGTTAAGCGTATCATTCTTACGCGCCCAGCAGTAGAAGCAGGAGAGAGTCTAGGGTTCCTCCCAGGGGATTTGCAAGAAAAGGTAGATCCATACCTTCGTCCGTTATATGATGCCTTATACGACGTTATGGGGCCCGATCAGGTGGCTAAGGCACTTGAACGGGGATTGATTGAAATTGCTCCGCTCGCTTATATGCGTGGTCGTACGCTGGATGATTCATTTATTATTTTGGATGAAGCCCAGAATACAACGCCTGAGCAAATGAAAATGTTTTTGACTCGACTCGGCTTCGGGTCCAAAATGGTGATTACGGGTGACGTTACCCAGATTGACCTGCCTCGCGGCAAGAAATCCGGTTTGATTGAGGCTAAAGCGATTTTATCCGGCATAGAAGAACTCGGTTTTGTTTATTTTGCGGAGCAGGATGTAGTACGGCATTCCCTGGTGCAGAAAATTATCGTTGCCTATGACCGCTCTGCCGAAAACCTCCAATAAAGGGGATTGTCTTCATGGCTTCAAAGCAACCATCTAAATTAAGCGGATTTGTATATACGAACAACGGATGGAAGTATAGCGCGGCGACACGCTATGCTCTTTTCCTGTTACTCGGACTTGTGTTCTACTTTAGTCTGTCGCCCGAGTTACTCCCTAAGCGGTACGATATTAAAGAGAATACGCTCAGCGCTAAGGAGATAACAGCGCCCAAGCAAATTTTGGACAAGAAGGCAACACTAAAGGCGGCGGAAGAAGCGGCCGAAGGTGTATCTCCAAAGTATAAAATCATCCCGATGAGGGCCGATAATCTTGTGACATCGCTGCTGGACCGGATTGATCGCCTGAATCAGGATGATTTGATTTCGCAAAGCGATAAGACTGAGATTTATCGTGATGAGATCCCGCAGAGAGCCAATGATTTTATTTTGAATTTCATAGCCTCAAATCGGGGTGGAGGCACTTATTCCGATCATCTTTTGGAGGAAATGCAATCTGTCATAAAAGAGCAGACCTATGTCATTCCAGATGAAACTTACATTAAGATTCCGCGACTAACCTCTCAGGACATTATCGAAATGAAGCCTGTCGCTCGTGATATTGTGACTAGGCTGATGAACGATCAAATCACGGACGCCCAGACTGCCCGTGCCAAAGTGGCGGAGCAGGTCAGTATCAGCTCTCTGAGTCAGCGTACGGCGCGTGAGGTTGTGCAAGAGTTAGTCCGGCTCGTTATTACAAGCAATAAGTTCTATGACGAAGATGCAACGAAGGAAGCGAAGGTACAGGCTCGTGAGAACACACCTGATGTGTTTATTGAGCAAGGGGAGGTTCTTGTCGCTAAAGGGCAAAAAATCACCCCTGAGCTGTACGCCCTATTGGATGAGAATGGCCTGCTAAGCAATGAGGTCAACTATTGGCCTCAGGTTGGATTGCTATTACTTGCTACCATGCTATCTGCGGGTCTAATGGTGTTTATCCGTTACTCTGGCGGAACCGCGGGCTTCAAGTATAATAATTCCCAGTTATTAATGCTGGTGCTTGTGTTTGTTATTACGATCATCTCCATGCGGTTGACCGCAATTTTGCAGACGGATGTCCATTCCTATCTCGGGTATCTGGCTCCAGTAGCCATTGGTGCTATGCTGATTACCATGCTTCTGGATATGACATTAGCGTATTTCTGTTCTATTCTGATCAGTATACTCGCCAGTATCATTTTGAATGTTCAGCAGAATTCGGTGTTTGATTTTACCTTTGGCTTCTTTTCAATTGTTGTTTGTTATGTAGCTATTTTTGCCACTCATCGTGCAGGCCAGCGTTCCACATTATTAAAAGGCGGGATTATGGTATCCCTTTTTGGCTGTGTGACCGTCTTTATGCTGACCCTCTTAGCTGGTGGTGAATGGAAAGATGTAAGCACGCTGTATGCCGTTGGTTTTGCTTTTGCGAGTGGACTTTTGACTGCAGTGCTTGTGATTGGTCTGATGCCTTTCTTTGAAGCTACCTTTGGTATTCTATCTGCCCTGAAGCTGGTAGAGTTGTCTAATCCGAACCATCCCTTATTGCGCAAGCTTCTTACGGAAACACCAGGAACCTATCACCATAGCGTAATGGTAGGTAACCTGTCAGAAGCGGCCGCAGAAGCGATTGGAGCAGACGGCCTATTGTGCCGGGTAGGATCGTATTATCATGATATTGGTAAAACAAAACGTCCGTTTTATTTTATTGAAAATCAGAATAATATGGAAAACCCACATGATTCTATTGAACCGAAGCTTAGTAAATCTATCATTGTAGCTCACGCCCGCGATGGGGTGGAGATGCAACGAGAATATAAGCTGCCCAAACCGATTCGTGATATTGCTGAGCAGCATCATGGGACGACGTTCCTGCATTATTTTTACCATAAAGCCCTGAAGCTGGCGGAAGAAAAAGGTGTAGAGCCTGATTTTACCGAGGAAGATTTCCGTTATCCTGGCCCGAAAGCCCAGTCGAAGGAATCGGCTGTTGTAGGAATTGCCGACAGTGTTGAAGCTGCGGTGCGATCCTTGCGCAAACCAACCGTCCTTCAGGTGGAAACGATGATTGAGAAAATTATTAAAAGTCGACTGGATGATCATCAGTTTGACGAATGTGATTTAACGATTAAAGAATTGGACATTATTGCACGGACGCTGAAAGAAACGGTCATGGGGATTTTCCATTCACGGATCGAATACCCAGAAGATGTGCGTAAGCCGAAAAAAGAGGAAGGGGCAGCTAACCCATGAGTTTGGAGATCGTTTGGGATAACGAGCAAGAAGAATACGAGATAAAGGACGATCTCATAGCACTGCTGGAGAGCATTTTGCAAAAAGCAGGTGAAGCGGAAGGGATCGATCAGGGAGAGGTTGCGCTTACTTTTGTCGATAACACTCGTATTCATGAGTTGAACTTGGAATACCGGGGAATTGACCGTCCGACGGACGTACTTTCTTTTGCGATGAATGAAAGCGGAGAGGACGAGCTGGACATTATATACGAAGTAGAAGAAGGCGAAGCACTGGAAGATGTTCCGGATGTACTGGGAGATATCATCATTTCCGTAACTCGTGCTCAGGAGCAAGCGCAGGAATATGGTCATTCGCTGGAGCGTGAGCTTGGTTTCCTCTTTGTGCACGGATTTCTGCATTTGTTAGGATATGATCATCAGGATGAAGCTTCAGAGGCTGAAATGATGTCTAAGCAAGAGAAAGTACTAGCTCAGGTTGGGTTGACTCGCTAATGGTGAAGAACACGGCGGTAGGACATAAGAAGTTCTGGCACTCTTTTCGGTTTGCATCGCAAGGCATCGTGTCGGCATTCAAATCCGAGCTTAACATGAAGGTGCATTGCTGTTTGGCTGTGGTTGTACTTGTTGCCGCTGCCGTGTTCAGACTTCCGCTGGCCAGTTGGATGTTGCTGCTCTTCTCAATCACGCTTGTCTTAACCGCCGAGTTGCTCAATACAGCAATTGAAGCGACGGTAGACTTGATCTCGCCGGAGATTCACCCACTGGCTAAGAGAGCAAAAGATACCGCCGCAGGAGCTGTGCTTCTTACGGCGGTGTTTGCTGTCTTAGTCGGGGTCTATGTTTTTTACCACCCGGTGATGGACTGGATTACCGGACTTATGTCATAATCAGGTTACAATTCAATTCAGGGGAGAGGCGGACCCGCGTTTTGCGATTCCGCCTCTTTGGTTACTGGATGTTTAGGAAGCGAGTTTTGTACGAAGTGATTCCACGATGTAGCGCTAACAAAACTTTAGGAGGACCCAAATATGGATTCCGCTCTTCTTATGCAAGAAGCGATTAAAGCACGTGCTAAGGCATATATTCCTTACTCCCGATTCGGAGTTGGAGCCGCCCTTCTTGATCAGGACGGTCATATTCATCACGGATGTAATGTAGAAAATGCTGCTTTTGGCCCAACCAATTGTGCAGAGCGCACCGCGTTATTCCGTGCCATCGCTGACGGTCATGCTATCGGTTCTTTCAAGGCAATTGCCGTTGTTGCCGATTCCGATGGCCCCGTATCTCCTTGTGGTGTATGCCGCCAAGTTCTAATTGAGTTGTGTTCACCCGACATGAAGGTTATCCTTGGAAACATGAAGGGCGATATTGTTGAAACGACGGTGGGAGAATTACTTCCCGGCGCTTTTGGTCCCGTAGATCTGAAGCAAGGACAAGCTCCAGAGTAAAATGAGAGTTTGATTTAATGCCTGTTTAAAAGCAAATCAGGTATAGTTAGACGAAGGTTGCTACTTTAATTGCACAATGTACAGTTAAATGCTACTCTTTCGCACAACAATGAATTTAGTTGCAGATAGTGCAATTAAATTTATGATATAGTCCATATTTGGCTCTTAAGACAGGATTTAATTGCACAGAATACAACTAAAACACCAAAACATAAACTCAAACTCAAATTAGTTGTACAAAGTACAATTAAATGTGCAGTCATCATCAATTAAGCTAGAATGATGCAAATTATATGTTGTTAGAGTAACATTACGAGGTAAGCGCCACGGCGAAGCCGCTAGCGATTCTTTGCACATCGTAACTTGAAACCCTGCCTGTAAGCTGCATCACAGTAATCTTTATCCATGGTGAGCTTAATGCGAACCGTGTTAATAAACGAAAGCGCTCATGCACGACCGTCTCTCTAATCCCGCCGAACGTTGCAGGTACGCCTATTTCCGGGTGTCCAGAGGGCCGGGGCCCTTGGGGTCCCCCTTGGCTAAGGGGGATTTAGGGGGATCGAAAAAGCTTTAAAAAAGATTTAATGATTGAAAAAGATTGAACTAGAAGGAAAGTATGGAAGGAAGATAATATGAAATTCAAATCAGGCTTTGTCGCAATTATCGGCAGACCGAACGTAGGCAAATCGACACTCATGAACCAGGTTATTGGACAGAAGATTGCAATCATGTCGGATAAGCCACAGACCACTAGAAACAAAATCCATGGGGTCTATACAACGAATAATTCGCAAATCGTGTTCCTGGATACACCAGGTATTCATAAAAGACAGTCCAAGCTAGGCGACTACATGAACCAAACTGCAATGAGCACGCTGGGTGAAGTTGAGGCTGTACTGTTCCTTGTGGATGCTGCAGATGGTTTGGGCGGTGGAGACCGATACATTGCTGAGCAATTAAACGGACTTAAGACGCCAGTTATTCTTGTACTCAACAAGATCGATAAAATAGAGCCGGAAGCATTGCTCCCACTTATGGCTCAGTACAACAAGCTGCATAACTTTGCTGAAATCATTCCAATTTCTGCTAAGATGGGTAGCAATGTTAACACGCTGTTAGAGCAAGTCGCTAAGTATTTACCAGAAGGTCCGCAATACTACCCAGAAGATCAAATTACGGATCACCCTGAGCAATTTGTGTGCGCAGAACTAATTCGTGAGAAGATTCTGCATTTGACGCGCGAAGAAGTACCGCATTCCATTGCTGTGGCTATCGAAGATATGAGGGTTGAGCCGAATGGTGTAGTGCATGTGTCTGCCGTTATTTTTGTTGAACGTGATTCTCAGAAGGGGATCATTATCGGTAAGCAAGGTGCGCTGCTGAAAGAGGTTGGCAGACGTGCTCGGACAGACATTGAGAACCTTTTGGGTTCGAAGATTTTTCTGGAGCTATGGGTAAAAGTGAAAAAAGACTGGCGTAATCAGGACCGCGTTCTGCGGGATTTGGGCTTCCATAAAGACCTTTAAGATCTTTATCCGTCATTCCTCGTTTGGCAGGAATTGCAAGGATAGAACCTGGCTCATCGCACATCCTAATTCTTGAAGAGACATCGTCTTTCCCAAGAAAGGATGAATACGAATGCGAAACTTTTCGTGGAAGTATTTTGCAATGACAGGAGACGTCGATGCTTACCTGCTATACAAGGAAGCTGGCTATCCACTTGAAGACAGTGGATTACAGCTAGTGGAAGAAGAGAAGGTCTGTGATGAAGAAGCGCAATAAGGACTGGTTGCTTGCCGAATGGTTGGGGGAAGAGGCATGCTACACAGGGTGGAAGGGATCGTCATCCGCAGCATGGACTACGGCGAGGGGAACGCAATTATTACGCTTTGCACCGAGAACGCCGGGAAAGTAGGAGTTCTGGTACGAGGTGCTAAGAAGGTTAAGAGCCGCCATGCTGCACTGATCCAGCTGTTCACCGTCGGAGAATTTGTTTTTTTTAGAAATAACGGAGGTCTTGGAACGCTGAATTCCGGCGAGATCACGAAGTCTCACCACCCTCTGCGTGAGGATTTGATTAAAGCAGCATATGCATCATACGCTTGTGAACTGCTTGATAAAGTCCTGCATGATGAGGAGACGGGGAGCTTCTGGTTTCGCCAGCTTACGGCCTGCTTGAACGCACTTGAAGAAGATAAGGAACCTGGAGTTATCATAAATGTTTATGAAATGAAGATTTTGCAAGCAGCCGGTTATGGTCCAGAATTCGACACCTGTGTGATATGTGGAGCTGAAAAGCCTGATGAACAACTGCTGATAAGCCCTCGCCTTGGTGGAGCACTCTGCCGCAGCTGTAAACATAATGATCCTCCAGCAATGGAGGTCTCTGCTCGTGCGTTGAAATTACTACGCTTATTCGCCAGACTTGATCTAACTAGATTAGGGAATGTGGATGTCAAAGAAAGCAGCCGTGATGAGCTAAAAAAAATTATGCGTGCCTTTATGGATGTGCAGCTTGGATTAAAGCTAAAATCACAGAATTTCCTGGATCAGCTCGACAAGTACAAGATTTGACGAAATCTGATTTTTCCGTTACTATAGGAACAGTTTAATTATAAGATTATCGCCGTTTTGCTCCACTTTGGGAGAACGTGCATTGATTGGGAAAGTAATGAGCGATATTGTCGCGATTCAGCGAGCTGGGGGTAGTGAGAGCCTGGCGGGACAATGTTCATGAACATGGCACCCGGGAGTACGGATACGGCGAATGAAAGTGGATTTCGTTCTTGTCTTTAGCAAGTGATATTGCTGAATCAAGGATTGGAATCAAGTAGGGTGGAACCGCGGGAGAATAAGTTAAGCTCTCGTCCCTATGTCTGTTAATCAGGCATGGGGGCGGGGGTTTTTTGTTGCTGTCAGGAGCGAAAAATGCCGCCTCCATGGTAAGAAGTTTTAAGCAAGATGAACTAAAAAACTTGTAAAGCGAAGGAGACGGTATTATGAACTTTCAGCAGATGATTTTGACGCTGCAGCAGTTCTGGGCTGAACAGAACTGTATTATCGTACAGCCTTATGACACTGAAAAAGGCGCCGGTACGATGAACCCTATGACATTTTTACGCTCACTAGGTCCTGAACCATGGAGAGTTGCGTATGTAGAGCCTTCACGTCGCCCATCCGATGGACGTTATGGGGAGAATCCGAACCGTCTGTATCAGCATCATCAATTTCAAGTCATTATCAAACCATCGCCTGATAACATTCAAGAGATTTACTTGGATAGCTTGAAAGCACTCGGCATTGATCCGCTCTTGCATGATATCCGTTTTGTTGAGGATAACTGGGAGAACCCTTCACTGGGTTGTGCAGGTCTAGGATGGGAAGTATGGCTAGATGGTATGGAAATCACTCAGTTTACGTACTTCCAACAGGTCGGTGGAATTGAGGCCAATCCAGTTGCAGTAGAAATTACTTACGGAATGGAGCGGCTAGCATCCTACATTCAAGATAAAGAAAATGTATTTGATCTTGAATGGGTTAGCGGCATGACTTATGGTGATGTTTTTCATCAACCGGAGTTTGAACATTCTACTTACACCTTTGAAGTATCTGATGTAAAAATGCTATTTTCACTGTTCAACATGTACGAAGAAGAAGCGCGTAGAGCGATGGAGCAGCATCTTGTGTTCCCTGCCTACGATTACGTGTTGAAATGCTCACATAGCTTTAATCTGCTGGATGCACGTGGAGCCATCAGTGTTACTGAACGGACTGGATTTATTACCCGAGTGCGTAATCTTGCCCGCTCTGTAGCGGCAACATATCTTGAGGAACGCGAGAAGCTTGGCTTCCCGCTGCTGAAGAAAGAAGGTGCTGACCGTGTCTAAAGATATCCTGTTTGAGATCGGTCTGGAGGAAATTCCTGCACGTTTTATCCGCGCTGCGATGGAACAGCTGCAAGATAGAACATCCAAGTGGTTGGATTCTGCACGGATTACCCATGCTGGAGTTACTGCTTATGCAACGCCACGTCGTCTTGCTGTTTTTGTTAAGGATGCGGCTGAAAAACAAGAAGATATCAGCGAAGAAGTCAAAGGACCATCACGCAAAATCGCACTGGATGCAAACGGAGACTGGAGTAAAGCTGCTTTAGGATTTGCCCGTAGTCAGGGTGTATCTCCGGAGCAATTTACGTTCAAAGAGCTAGCTGGAGTAGAGTATATATATGCTACTAGAAATAGTGCTGGGGTAGAGACAGCTTCGCTTCTTTCAGAAGGGCTTTTAGGGATTGTAAATGCGATGACTTTTCCGAAAAACATGCGTTGGGGAGCTTACGATTTTAAATTCGTGCGTCCGATCCGCTGGTTAGTTGCTCTTTTCGGGAAAGATATTATTGATTTGGAAATTACGGATGTAAAAGCGGGTAATGTGAGCCGTGGACATCGTTTTCTGGGTACAGAGACTATAATTTCGGAGCCTGCACAATATGTTGAGAGCATGCGTGCGCAGCATGTCCTTGTAGACGTGAAGGAACGGGAAGAATTGATCCTGAAACAAATCAATCAATTGGCTGAAGAAAAAAGCTGGACGATTGCGATCAAAGAGGATCTTTTGGAGGAAGTACTGTTCCTAGTTGAAACACCAACCGTGTTGTTCGGAACCTTCGACCCATCTTTCTTGAACATTCCACAGGATGTGCTGATTACTTCGATGCGTGAGCATCAGCGGTATTTCCCGGTATTTGATGCAGCGGGTAAACTTCTACCTTTCTTCGTAACGGTGCGTAACGGGAATGCAGTATCTTTGGATGTTATTGCTAAGGGTAATGAGAAGGTACTCCGTGCTCGTCTATCAGATGCCAAATTCTTCTATCAAGAAGATCAAAAGATGAAGATTGACGATGCACTAGCCAAATTGGAGAATATCGTCTACCATGAAGAGCTTGGCAGTGTTGGAGATAAAGTGCGTCGTATTCGCCAAATCTCCGATCGTCTTGCTGTAAAGTTGGGATTGTCTGATATGACCCTTTCTGAAGTAAGTCGGACTGCTGATATTTGCAAATTCGACCTTGTGACTCAAATGGTTTATGAATTCCCAGAACTTCAAGGCACCATGGGTGAAGATTATGCACGCAAAGCAGGAGAACCTGAAACTGTGGCAAAAGCAATCTTTGAGCATTATCAGCCAAGGTTCGCGGGTGATGCAGTACCATCGACAGATGCCGGTTCAGTTGTCAGCATTGCGGACAAGATCGATACGATTGTAGGTTGCTTCTCCATCGGTATTATTCCAACAGGCTCACAGGATCCTTACGCACTGCGTCGCCAGGCTGCTGGGATTGTTCAAATCGTGCTGGAGCATAAATTGCCGATTACGCTGCGCGAGATTTTTGAAGCAGCGATTGAAATTCATAAAAATTCAGGGAATTCGAAACATTCTGACGATGAACTACGTATAAACCTGTACGAGTTCTTCGGTCTGCGTGTTAAACGACTTTTATCCGACAATGTACGCTATGATGTTGTGGACGCTGTTACAGCAGCTGGCTTTGACAACGTGGTAGATGTTGTGGGCAGAAGCCGTGCGCTTATGGGTGCTGTGTTAGACCAAGCAGACTTTAAAATTACAGTAGATTCACTCACTCGTGTCAGTAATTTGGCAGCTAAAGCAACCAGCGAAGTGATTGATCCTTCTTTACTTAAAGAAGATGCTGAGCTGAAGCTGTACAATACATGGCAGGAATTGCACACACCGTATCTTGAAGCGATGTCCGCGAATAATGCCGAAGAAGCACTCCGTATTCTCTCGGGTCTAAAAGATGCTGTTACAGCATTTTTCGATTCCGTTATGGTTATGGCAGAGGATGAGCAGGTACGTGCTAACCGTTTAGCTTTGCTAGCTGGTATTGATGCTGACTCCAAGGCGTTTGCTGATTTTGGCAAGCTCGTTTGGTAAACGACTGAGCACCGGAGTTCCCGGCTGAATTCAAGATTCGACATTTGATCAAAGGACAGCTTTTTGAACAACATCTATAAGAAAAGTTTGTGTCTTATGGTATAGAATGTTGGTTTGGGGTATAAATATACGGAACGGTGCCAATGCGTCATTTGACATCCGTTCCGTATTTATGCATAGAAAGAAGGATTTCTTGCGGTAAGGGCGTATATATATTACACAGGAAATTGGTGATGATCATGGAGAAGAAGTCCCGGTCTAGAACTATAGTCGTGGATGGGGATGCTTGTCCGGTCAAAAAAGAGATTGCTGAAGTTGGCCGCGCCTTTGGTGTGCCGGTACTGATGGTATCTTCTTATGACCATGCACTGAAAGCTGAAGAGGGTGTAACGGTTGTGCAGGTGGACCGGGGAGATCAGAGCGCCGATCTATATATTGCCAATCATATTTCTGCTGGAGATGTGGTATTGACTGGGGACTATGGTCTCGCAGCACTTGCCCTCGGGAAACGTTGCAGTGTTCTTTCTTTTCGTGGCCAGGAATATGACGATTCCAAAATGGATTTTATGTTGGAAGGCAGGCATGCCAGGGCCGTGGAACGAAGACGGGGACATTATTCTAAGGGTCCAAAACCTATAACGGCAGAAGAAAAAATATATTTTCAACATAAAATGACAAAACTTTTAATACTTTTGCAGGAGAATGTGGAGCAATAGCGAATTATATTTATTTGTTAAGAATTGAAGGTGGTTGAAGTGGCTAGCGGACACGGGAATATTCCGGAAGAAGTTATCGAAAGCGTGCTTGCACGTCATGATATTGTCGATACAGTCGGTAAGGTAGTCCATTTGTCCAAGCAGGGGAAATATTTATGGGGCCTCTGCCCGTTCCATTCGGAGAAAACCCCTTCCTTTACAGTTACCCCCGACCGGGGAGTATTTCATTGCTTTGGCTGCGGCATGGGTGGAAATGCCATCAAATTTAGGATGGAAATCGAAGGATTAACCTTCCCCGAAGCCGTCAAAATAATGGCTGAAGAAAGTGATATTCCCGTTCCTGAAGGTAAGGGAGGCCTAATGTCTCCTCCTGATCCGGAACGCGATCGGTTGATTCAAGCTTATGAATGGTCTGCAAAGTTTTATCATTACTTGCTGAAGAATACGGAACACGGCAAAGCCGCAATGGAGTATTTAAGAGCCCGGAACTTCAGCGATAAAATGATTGACCAGTTTCAGATCGGATATGCTCCGGACCGCTGGGATACTTTGCTACAATTTTTGGAGAAACGGAATTTTGACCTTGCTGAGATGGAGAAAGGTGGACTCTTGTCTGCCCGAGGTGAGGGTAAAGGCTATATAGACCGTTTCCGTGGTCGGATTATTTTTCCGATTGCGAACCGCACAGGCAAGGTGATTGCGTTTGCCGGAAGAATTTTTGGTGAAGGACAACCCAAGTATCTTAATTCTCCAGAGAGTAGATTGTTTAACAAAAGCCGGATTTTATACAATTTGCACCAGTCCAAAGCATCCATCCGCAAAACGCGGCAAATCGTCCTCTTTGAAGGATACGGAGATGTCATTTCGGCCTGGGAAGCAGGTGTGCATAACGGTGTAGCAACAATGGGAACATCTTTAACTGAAAGTCATGTAGCACTGATGAAGAGTCTGGCCGATGAAATTGTACTGTCTTATGACGGTGACCGGGCAGGACAAGCAGCTGCTATGAAGTCCATTCCAATGCTTGAAGGCAGTGGCTTGCGTGTAAAGATCGCCTTACTGCCAAGCGGGCTAGATCCAGATGAATTCATCTCAATGCATGGTGGAGAAAGGTTTATGGATCAGGTTATTGATTCAGCGGTTTCATCCATAAAATTTAAGCTTATATATCTGAAAAAAAACCATATACTCCTAGAGGAAGATGGCAAAATTGCCTACGTCAAAGAAGCTTTGGAGGTCATTGCTTCGTTACATTCCTCGACCGAGAGAGAGGTTTACCTAAGGGAAATCGCTTCTGAGCTGGAACTTTCATATGATAGTTTGAAGCAGGATTGTAATTTACTTAGGGCATCGATGCAAAAAAACATCCCTGAAGGGGATAATAACGACAAAAGGTGGAATAATGGTAGGCATAAAAAAGGGCAAGTGCAGACACCAACTTTGCTGCCCGCTTATCATGTCGCGGAACGGCGTCTACTGTCCTTTATGATTCAGGACCCGGAAGCTGCCACGTATGTGGGCGAACGCCTCGGAGAAGATTTCAACATCGATGATCATGCGGCAATTGCCGCTTATCTATATGCCTATTACGCGCAAGGCAAACCACCCGGCATTAGTCGGTTTCTATCATCGCTTCAGGATGATCGTCTAGAGAAAACTGCAACATCAATTTCCATGATGGATACACCTCCAGACTGGAATATGCAGGTGCTGGATGATTGTATCCGTGAAGTACGGAAATACCCACTGCAGCGCAAGATGGATCAGAAGCGTGAAGAGATGATTCAGGCGGAAAAGTCAGGTGACTTTTTGCGTGCGGCACAAATAGCAAGTGAGATTATAGCCCTAGAGAGACAATGAAATGTTGACAGGATGTACCTAGGGAGGAGGGAGTCGAATTATGGCGAACGATCAGCATACTGAATTGGAAGCAGAATTTACTTTGGATCAGGTTAAGGATCAGCTTATTGAGCAAGGCAAGAAAAGATCATCATTGCTATACAAAGATATTATGGAGAAATTATCGCCGTTTGATCAAGACCCCGAGCAAATGGAGGAGTTCTATGAACAACTCAGTGATTTGGGGATTGAAGTTGTAAACGAGAACGATGAGGAGGTTAACAGCCTCCGGCCAAATGAGGACAATGAAGACAAAGAGGGCGATGAGTTCAGCTTTGATGATGATTTGTCACTGCCGCCAGGGATTAAGATTAATGACCCTGTCCGTATGTATCTAAAAGAAATTGGACGCGTTCCGCTGTTGTCGGCTGACGATGAAGTAGAGCTTGCTATGCGTATTAAGAATGGTGACGAGGAAGCCAAACGTCGTCTCGCTGAAGCGAACCTACGTCTTGTAGTAAGTATTGCTAAACGTTATGTTGGACGCGGTATGCTGTTCCTTGATTTGATTCAGGAAGGTAATATGGGTCTGATCAAAGCGGTGGAGAAATTTGACCATAACAAAGGGTTCAAATTTAGTACGTATGCAACTTGGTGGATTCGTCAGGCCATTACCCGCGCGATTGCGGATCAGGCACGTACGATTCGTATTCCTGTACACATGGTTGAGACGATCAACAAGCTGATTCGTGTCTCTCGTCAATTGCTGCAAGAACTGGGACGTGAACCTTCGCCAGAGGAAATTGCGGCTGAGATGGAGCTGACGGTTGAGAAAGTTAGAGAAATCATGAAAATTGCCCAAGAACCAGTATCGCTCGAAACACCGATCGGTGAAGAAGACGATTCACATCTGGGAGATTTCATTGAGGATCAGGAAGCCTTGGCTCCTGCGGATGCAGCAGCTTATGAACTGCTGAAGGAACAGCTGGAGGATGTACTGGACACGCTCACGGAGCGTGAAGAGAATGTACTTCGTCTGCGTTTTGGCCTAGATGATGGCCGGACGAGAACACTTGAAGAAGTGGGCAAAGTATTCGGTGTTACCCGCGAACGGATTCGCCAGATTGAAGCTAAAGCATTACGTAAGCTTCGTCACCCTAGCCGCAGTAAACGGCTTAAGGATTTCCTTGAATAGTATTTCATGAACTGGACCTTCTGCTGCTCAGTAGCAGGAGGTTCTTTTATTTGAATTACGACCCTAAAAGTGCTGACCTTGTGTATCTGGAAAGAAGGATGAGCCAGTGAATTTGGAAAAACGCGAAATTATTATAAAAGAGATACAGTATTGGAGAAATAACAAATTGCTGCCAGAGCAATATTGTGACTTCTTAACCAACCTGTATGATAATGAAGCTGCGGCGAAGGATAACAATCCGATTTCGCTGAAGAATCTACAGCAGGGAAACATCAAAATTTGGCTGTTTGGTTTTGGAATTATTTCCTTGATTTTCTTGATTAGTCTTTATTTTAGCGTTTTTCCCTGGCCTTTGCAACTTGCAACAGCACTATCCGTATTAATTATTTGTTATGGATACTCAGCGGTTTACAGGAACCGAAATCATGTTATTAGTCTTATCCTGGCGGGGCTGAGCAGTGTGTTATCGCTTGGTTTTGGGCTATGGCTGATTGCTTTGCATGATCTTGATCCTCAGCTCTGGAGACCGATTCTAATTGGGGCTTGTGGCTTGTTATGGTGCATTCTGGGATTTGTGCTCCGTATAGGCTTGCTGCAGTATTGCGGTTATGCTTTTTGGGCCTTATTATATGCGGGATTCTTCGGTGGAAAACGCCCTGAGGCTTCGATGCTAGAGCTTGAGCTCTTATGGCTTCCACTCTGTGTAATGATGGTGTGGCTGAGCTGGCTATTACATCACAAAGTTAAAGGCGTTGCCAGTGTTTTTTTTGCAGTGGGAGTATCACTATGGATGATGCCAGAACTCGATGCTCTTTTATTGAGGCAGGATTATCCACAGTGGATTTCGTTTATGCTAATTTTAAAAATTGCGGTAGGCTTGGCCCTGCTGTTCTTGTTTCGAAAAAAATGGATAACGTGGGTGGCAACATGAACAATGTGAAATTATCAGATCGACTTCAGCAATTGCTGGAACAAATTCCGCAAGGAAGCAGGTTGGCAGACATCGGCTCTGATCATGCTCTGCTTCCTGTGGCTGCTGTAGAAAGCGGTAAGGCTGTATTCGCAGTAGCAGGTGAGGTAAACCCGGGTCCCTTTGATGCTGCTTGTAAGGGCGTTGCAGAGGCCGGACTAGGGAAGATAATCTCGGTGCGTCGAGGAGATGGCCTTGAGGTACTGGAACCTGGTGAAGTTAATTGTATCACGATCGCTGGCATGGGAGGGGCTTTAATTGCCTCGATTTTAGACCGTGGTCAGAGTCAAGGTAAGCTAAGGGATGTTACAACACTGGTACTTCAGCCGAATGTGGGCGAGGATATTTTGCGCCGCTGGCTGTTAAATAATAATTGGGTTCTTATTGCTGAAAGTATTCTGGAAGAAGACGGCAAGCTATATGAGGTGTTAACAGCTGTACCAGAGGATGCAGGTGCCGGAATTACAAATGCCAATGTATATCGAGAGGTAACGTTAGGCGATTCCGCTATGGTTCGTGGTCAGGAGACCTTGCTACAGATGGGACCTTTTCTGATTCAAGCACCGAATGAAGTGTTTTTTGCCAAATGGCAGGGAGAGGTTCAAAAATTGGAAGGCATTCTTACTTCATTGTCACGTTCAGAACTCGAATCTGCGGAGAATAAACGAAAATTAATTCGAGAACAGATCAAGGAGATTACGGAGGTGCTGCAATGCTTGCCAAAGGACAAACAGTAATTCAATATATGGAGCAGCTGGCTCCAAAGCATTTAGCTGAAGATTGGGACAAAGTCGGTCTGCAACTAGGTTCCTTACAGAAAGAAATAACCAATGTACTGGTTGCACTGGATGTGAACGATGAAGTCGTTGAAGAGGCAATTCGTCTCGGCTGTAATCTAATCATTGCCCACCATGCGATTATTTTTCGTCCGTTGCAAGGGATTCAAACAGACACTCCAATGGGCCGAATGTATGAAAAATTGATTAAAAATGACATCGCGGTATACATCAGTCATACTAATCTGGATGTTACCGAAGGTGGAATGAACGATTGGATGGCGGAAGCTCTTGGTATAGAGAACGGAGTGCCTATTAAAGACATTCATTCCGAGCAATTGTCAAAGCTGGTTGTGTTTGTGCCGAAGGATCATCATCAGAAGGTACTGGATGCCATTTTGAATGCAGGAGCAGGGGCAATCGGCAACTATAGTCATTGCAGCTTCAATATCGAGGGATACGGGACTTTTATTCCGGGAGAAGGCACAGATCCTTATATCGGGGAAAAAGGGAAGCTGGAGCGTGCTGAGGAGATCCGTATTGAGACAATCGTGCCACACAATATCCGCAATAAAGTGGTACAGGCTATGCTCAAGGCTCATCCTTATGAAGAGGTTGCCTATGATTTGTATACGATGGATCTTAAAGGCCGCAGTTTAGGGCTTGGGCGGGTTGGAAAGCTCAAAGAGCCTACCACACTTGGGCAATTCGTTGAGACGGTAAAAAAAGGTCTGAAAGTTGACCATGTACGTGTTGTAGGTGATTTGGATCGTCCAATTCGTAAAGCGGCTGTTCTCGGCGGTTCGGGTGGAAAGTATTATAACAGTGCTATTTTCCGCGGTGCGGATGTGTTGGTTACGGGAGATCTTGATTACCATACAGCACAGGATGCCGTGCTCGCTGGGATCACTCTGATTGATCCAGGACATAATGCAGAGAAGATCATGAAAGAGAAAGTAGCAGAGTGGATGACTGGGAAACTGGTGGAGCATAAGTACGATACAGCTGTACATGCTTCGCAGGTGAATACGGAGCCATTTAAGTTCCTATAAAATTGCCATTTAATAATACTTGTGCCAGACAGGTGATGTCTGTATAATATATAATGTTGTTCGGAAAGTTTGACAGACAATCGCCGGTGACGTGAAGACGTCACGGGAGGAAAGTCCGGGCTCCATAAGGCAGGATGCTGGATAACGTCCAGTCGGCGCGAGTCGAAGGATAGTGCCACAGAAATGGACCGCCGATGGCCGCCTTAGGGCGGCACAGGCAAGGATGGAACCGAGGTGTAAGAGACCCCGAGGAACGCTGGTGACTTCGTTCCTGGTAAACCCCATCTGGAGCAAGACCTAATGAGACGCAGCAGATTCCTTTATTGGAATAGGCAGCCTTAGCCTGAGGCGCGTCTAGGTTGGTCGCTGGAGCTGTGCAGTAATGTACGGCCTAGATAGATGATTGTCGCTTATGGTGGGAGGGTAGTTCCCGATTGAACCACGACGAGCACAGAACCCGGCTTACGGCAAACTTTCCTAACTGCAACGTTATGATAACAATAACAACCATACAAGCGGCGGCGTATCTCGGGAAACCGGATCACGTCGCTTTTTTAAAATATAAGAAAGTATAAGTTTCACTTTATACATTATCCTTATATTTCTCGCAACGCTTACCATCCTTATAAAGACGCCGAAGGTGTTTATGCTCGTGGCAAGAAGATATGTAGAAAGTGGGAAACGTGTAGCATGGGTAATTATCAGATTTGCGGGTTCTGCGGACATTTATATGAACGAAACAATAAGAGGATGTGCAATAGTTGTGATGAGATGTATCAGAGAATCAGGCGTATCGTAGAGACTTCACCCGACACGATGGTATTAAATATATCCCTTCAGACAGGGGTAAGTGTCAGTCGAATCATGTCTTTCGTTGAAAATGGATATTTTAGACTCAATAAAGATAGCATAGAAGTATCTAAGAAATAAATTACTCTAAGCATGGCTGAGAAATAAAAAAAACCCGTCTTCCTCATCCCATAAAGGATGAAGAAGACGGGTTTTGTCATGCTTATGATCGAATGCCGGTCTGACTCTCCTGCCATTGTACCAACGCCTTATCCAGACGCTGAACAGCAACGGGTACAAGCTCAGGTGGCGTATGTGTGAAATTCAGACGCATCTTATTCTTATGGGGCTGTGATGAATAGAAGACTTCACCTGGAACAAAAGCAACACCGTTCTCTACTGCTAGAGGAAGTAATTCCTTCGTGTTGATCTCTTGGGAAAGCGTTAGCCAAAGGAACATACCGCCTCGTGGCTCCAGAAAATGAGCTCCTTCCCAGTTCTGCGATCGGAGTTCCGCGGATAAGAGCTTCATTCGGGAATAATATTCTCGTGAGATGACACAGATATGCTGCTCAATATCGAAATGCAGCAGCAGTTCATCTAAAGCGCGTTGGTCAATGGTGCTAGAATGCAGATCAGCTGCTTGCTTTGCTTTGGCGATGGTCTTGATTAGATTAGAATCGCCGATAATCCAGCCGGTACGCAGGGCAGGGGCTACGATTTTGGAAAAAGTTCCAGTGTAAGCGACACAATAATCGCCACCATAACTTCTGTCGATGGACGCTAGTGAGGTTGGATAAAGATCTTTATTCTCCTCAAAGGTTATTTCACCGTAGGGATTATCCTCCAAGATAAGAACATTGTAGCGGCGGCAAATTTCCACCACTTTCTCACGGCGTTCCTTACTCCAGGTTGCTCCTGAAGGATTGTTGAAGGTCGGAACTGCATATAGGAGTTTGGGCCGTAATTTTTGTATTTGATCTTCCAGGTGATCTGGCAGAATGCCTTGCTCGTCATTATTTATCGTATGAATATCAGCTCGGTAAGAGCCGAGTACCTGCAAAGCTGCTAGATAAGTGGGGGCTTCAACAAGTACAGCATCACCGGGATCAAGCAGTATTTTACATAATAAATCTATGGCTTGCTGGGAACCTGTAGTCAAGATCATCTCAGATGCTGTAACAGGGATTCCTTGTCGAGTAAGTCTTTCAGCTATTTTGTCACGTAGTGGAGTAAAGCCCTCGGTTAGTCCGTATTGAAGCACTGAGGTATCGCTGAAGAGTACACGGTTATAAGCGTCTCGTACTGCCTCCAAGGGAAACAAATCCTCCCCAGGCAGCCCGCCTGCAAGTGAAATGATGTCATTGCCCTGTGTAACCTTTAGAATCTCACGAACGGCTGATGATCCTAGATGATTGGCTGCGGCCGAGTATTTGATATCCATAAATGAGTTCTCCACCTTTCAATTTGGTGCTATCATAATAGGAGTACTGTATAACAGTAAAGCGTTGAATATAACAGTGGAGGTGAAGGGTTCATGCATATCGATTTGATTCGCAGCGGCAGTAAATCTTTGCCTCATCAAATCAGTGAAACCCTAAGTCAGCGGATTTCATCAGGACTGCTCCAGCAAGGTGTCCGGCTGCCCTCCGTAAGAAGTTTGGCTACAGCTTTGAGAGTAAGCCAGGTTACAGTAAGCAAGGCATACGATGTGCTTGAGAAGCGGGGACTTATTTATTGCAGACAAGGAAAAGGCTGCTTTGTAGCCGACCCTGAACACACTAGACGTCAGGAAGATGGTCGCTGGCAGGATGTATATGATGATTATTTGCCGCGAGCTCAGCTTTGGCGCAATTTTGATTACTCTGAAGTTAAGTATCCCTTTCATATAGCTGCAATTCATAGTGAGTTACTTCCTCTAAAAAATATTGGTGACTCCTTCGCATCATTAGTTACTCAGCAGCCGGAGCTTATGGCAACCTATGGGAACTTCCAAGGTGATCTGGAGCTGCGAGGAATTATGAGAGATCATTTAAAAACACGTGGAATTGCACTTACTTCCTCTGATGTAATGATCACAAGCGGAACTCAGCAAGGCATTGATCTGGTGGCGCGTACCTTTGTCGGACCTGGGGACACAGTGTATCTTGAGGCTCCTAGTTATACAGGGGCTATAGATGTTTTTGCAGGACGAGGTGCAGAGATGATTTTTGTACCTACGGACGGTGAAGGGATGCGGGTGAATATTCTCACAAGAATGTGTGATCAAAGACCGCCTAAGCTAATTTATACCATCCCTACTTTTCAGAATCCAAGTGGAGTAACCATGAGCATAGCAAGAAGACAACGTCTGCTGGAATTAGCCCGCAGTTATCGTTGCCTTATTGTTGAGGATGATCCATTTAGTGATTTATACTTCCATGCGCCTCCGCCGCCTACGATCAAATCAATGGATTCCGAAGGGCATGTAGTTTATATGAAGAGTTTCAGTAAAGTTATTGCACCCGGCTGCAGAATTGCCTGTGTAGCCGCTAGTGGGAATATTCTGTCAAGGCTTATCGCCGCCAAGTCCGCAAGTGATTTAGGGAGTCCGCTGCTTACACAAAGGGCGGTACTGCCATTCATAGCGGGCAAGTACGAAACCTATGCGGCTCAGTTACGAGTTACACTCCGTGGTCGCATGGAAAAGGCGGCGAAGCTTCTGAAGCTTTACGCGCCGCCTGGAGTAAAATACATTCTCCCAAAGGGTGGTCTTAATCTCTGGCTGGAGTTGCCGGCTTCACCTGATATCGGAAGGCTACATGAGCTGGCCGAACAGGAGAGCATTTCTTTTTTACCGGGTGATGTTTGTTACTCTGCGGAGAACCCTTCCCGGCATATCCGTTTGTGTTATTCACAAATGAATGAAACGGATATGGAGGAAGGCTTACGATTATTTCTCCGTTTGCTTGGTAGATTTTTGAAGATGGGTGGTTAAGGTTGTTACTTAGAGTTACTTAATCTTTGTTTCAATTGATTCATTTGTTTTTGGACATGCTGTGGCCATAGCTGTAGTGGAACCTGATTGCCGCTAGCGGCTTGCAATGTTTTATAGATATCGACCTGACCCCAGCCAAAATATTTGTCATGCCCGGGAGTGCCTAAATCAACAGCATTTTTGGTCATAAGATCCATAACTTCCGTATTCGTTAGATTCGGATTTAGTGAACGCACTAGACCCGCCAGCGCAGCGACATGAGGACTGGCCATCGATGTACCGGATAACGCGGCATACTGGCTATCTGGGTAAGTGCTTGCTATGCTTTCTCCGGGTGCTGCGACATCAATATAATCGCCGTAGTTGGAGAAGGAAGCTTTTTCCCCTGAAGCATTAGTTGCAGCTACTGCAATCACTTCGGGATACGCAGCAGGAAAACCTGGTCGTTCTGTATTATCGTTGCCTGCAGCAGATACGAGGACGATATCTCGGTCGTAGGCATATTTGATCGCGTCATGAAGAAACTGGGAATCCGCATAGTTACCTAAACTTAAGTTTATTACTTTCGCACCGTTGTCCGCAGCCCAAATGATTCCTTCTGCAACAGAATAAGTGGTGCCCGCTCCTGAATTATCGAGTGCTTTTACCGGAAGGATCTTGTTGTACCAGCTGATTCCAGCTACTCCCTCTCCATTATTGACCAGGGCGCCTATAATTCCAGATACATGTGTGCCATGTCCTACATCATCTTCTGGAGTGGAGCCATTGGTGATCGCGTTATACCCTGTCAAAAGCTTACCCTTCAAATCCGGATGATTGATCTGGACTCCGGTATCCACTACGGCTACGATCACTTCTTTACTTCCCTTAGAAAGATTCCAGCCCAGCTCCGTTTCGATCGCTGGCAGATTCCATTGATAGGTGGAGAATAACATGTCATTTGGAGTAACTGTTCCCTCTGCGTTTTTAGATATCGTATCATTGGTTAAATACATATAATGAGGCTCCGTATATTCGGGGTGCCATTTATTGGTGAAATAGTCTTTGAGCTCATAATAAGTCATCTTCTCCGAACGGAAAATATAGGCATACCCAAGCTTACGTGGCTTCTTGCCGTTGATATCAGCGGTTATCGTTTGAAGCTGGCCCGGAGTAGGTGAGTTGTTGCGGAAACGGACGACAATTTCATTCTCATAAAAATGGCTGGCGTTTTCGTTATCATGACCGGTCTTAACGGTGATGTCTTTTAAATTATCGGTATGAACGGATTCTACACGGTACTTACCTTCCTTCGGATAAGGAATGAGACGCAGGTTCTTCAGCTGATGGTCTGCCACACGACCAAGCACCTTTTGGTTAATAAGTGCAATGATGCCTACATTTTTTTCTTTGTTCCGCTGAGCGATAAAGTAATATTTCTCTTTACCGATTGTAAACGTTGGAGATTCATAGGATTGATGACCATGGATCGCTGATTTCGCCGTCTTAAGATATTTTTGCAGCTGCTGATTCTCCTGTTCCGTTCCTTGAGGAAATGAAGAGGACTTAAAGGTTTCCGTTTTATGCTTGCGAAAATCAATCCACATAAGCATAGTGATAAATCCGTGGTTCTGCTGCAAACGTTTTGCATACACTGATTTATCATGAAGCGAAGTCATTCCATCCGTTTCAGAGAGGAGCTTAGTCAAATGTCTGCTGACATCCACTCTATTCAGATGATCCGTCGCATCAACATCTTGAGATAAGGAGCTTTTCTTCAATGATTTTTCCTGTGAAGGGTTTGGTGCTGAATGTAGGGCTGAAGTTGGAGCAGGATTTGGTACAGCAACATTAGCGACTTCTCTGGTCGTCGTCCCATTAGTGTCAGGACGTAGCGCAAAGGTAAGTAATACAGCTGTGAACGCAGCTGTTACCAAACCTGCAACCGTTAGATTTTTACGTGACATGATTTCCGCTCCTCTACGCATTGTAATGCCTATAGGTTTAGAAGAGAGCGTATGTTTTATGCATCTTAGAAAAGGATACCTTCCTAACGTTTTTTATGATAATATCAGAGAGAATAAGCATCTTGAGTTCGCATCCTGATATTGCAGGAGATACGTCGATAGATGTTCTTTTAATTTTCAGAAGGCTAGACTTCTCTGTGTTTGCATCCTGATATTGCAAGAATAAAGAGATATGTCTAAAGACTATTTCTTCATAAGATTAACTTTATTGACTACAAGAGCAGGGAATAATAAGGGGGAGCAACCGCCATGTCAGCAGCCAATGTGCAGAAATTATGTGAATCGACGAGAGACAAACTTAAAGATGTAATTGATAAAATGGAAATTTTTCTGAACGAGCATGCATTGCCTCAGCTTGTAACAGAAGATGATGAAGAAACTGTACAATTTTATCAAGGATTTCTGTCCGATGTCCGTCATCTGTTAGTGTTCTCGGAAATGTCTTATGAGAAGCTGGGAGTTGCGCTGCGTCGTGCTACATTCGATGAATCTTTTGCGCAGAAAGCGCTTTATAATGTATATCACTATGGCGTGAATAACTTCTTCTATCCAAAGAACGAAAGCTATTCTGAAGATGGACGTTATGCTTATACTGGACAGGATGCTATCCGTTTCCGTAAAAAGCCAGTTCGTCCGGCGCGTGATATCATTCTAGAAATTACCAAGACCTATGAAGAGCTACGCGATGACCTTACTTATTATGAGAACGACTATTTGACTGAGAAACGTATGCAAAATCAGGTTTAACAGTTAACTCGTTCGTGTAAAGGATCAGCACTTCGTCATAATGACGAGGGCTGATCCTTTTTTGACGTATTAGAATTTATATATTTGGGGCCCCCACAAAGTACCTGGGTACGCATCGAAGCACCCCCCCCCCCCCCCCCCACTTTGTGGGGAAATTTTGCGTGGGCATCGTTACATCAACTGGAAACCGTCCTGTCGAATAGGGGGTAAATCGTGCGGACATAATGAAGCCGAGGTGATAAATATGTCGAGTGTAAAGCCATTAGTCAAATGCAGTGTAAGCAATTGTCATTATTGGGGCGAGCATAATTTATGCCGGGCAGAAGAAATTATTATTGAGATCGACAAGCACGCAGGCAGTGGATTTAAAGAAGAATATGCTGAAGAAATGACGAATGAAGGTCACCACGATCAAGTCGCTACATCGTCTGCAACATGCTGTTTAACATTTAAGCCGAACTCCTAGGAGGCCGCCCTAATGGACAGAGAAAAGGAACATGAATCAGGTTCATCAAATGGACAATCCGGTCCGAGAAAAGTTATTTTGCGTCCACGCAGAGTAGACTATCCACGCCGGGACAGAGAACATCAAGAGGAATATGCCGCAGAGGTGAATCCGGTTTCGATGCCGATCCGGGATACAACACCACGCGTGGCGAGTGAAACTAAGGAGCATGAAGAGGAATATAGTGGAAGCAAAGCGATAGGTTATACTGGGCTAGCTATGGGTATTGCCTCCTTGTTTCTCTGGTCCATCATACTTGGACCCATTTCAGTTGTGATTGGTTATTATGCATATGCCAAGGAGCAAAAAACGCTTGGGGCATGGGCGATGGGGTTAGGGATTGTATCCACACTTAGTTACTTTGTGATGATACCCTTTGCTCGCTAAAAATGAACTGGTAAGTTTGAATTATAACAGGCTTTAGACCTAAATATCAGGGTCTGAAGTCTGTTTTTCATTCCAGCATATAGCAATAATCTCTGATAAATTGTAATATTAAGCCGTAATTCATCGGAATCTAAGGTTAGACCAATAGATATGATTCAACAGGATCAAAGGAGTGCGCCGGTATGGAGATTAATCCCGCTGTAACCAATGGGTTAGGGCAGCTTAAATGGGTAAGCTTAAAGAGTGCAACCGACAAGAGTAGCTCAGCAAATGAAAATGTAAGATCGGGCGCGTCAGCCTCTCAATTTGCAGCAATGCTTCAAGCTGTATCTTCTAACTCGTCTAATGGCGGTGATACAAACTTCTTGACGTCACTTCCGGATGCTTCATCAGTTAGTAGCTTGTTATGGCAACAGATAGGCGGAACAGCTGAAAGCATCGATAGTGTAATTTCCGGGGAAATAACGGATACTAAACCAACAAGCTATGATGATCTGATTCAAACGGCGAGTGCTAAGTACGGGGTGCCAGTCGATTTGATAAAAGCTGTAATTGATACAGAATCTTCCTTTAATCCAAACGTTGTCTCTTCGGCTGGTGCTAAAGGATTAATGCAATTGATGGATGGAACAGCGCGTGGGTTAGGGGTTTCTGATTCATTCAATCCTGCTCAAAATATTGATGGTGGTGTACGCTATCTGTCTTATCAATTGAAACGCTTTGACGGACAGGAAAAGATGGCATTAGCGGCTTACAATGCAGGGCCTGCAAGGGTAATTAACCTTGGAGTAAGCAATGATCAGGAATTATTGGAGAAACTTTCACTGCTTCCTAAAGAGACGCAGTCTTATCTCACTAAAATAGAACGCGCTCGCGCGGAATACGCTGTATAATAAAAAGGATCAAACGGGTATTTCCCTTAAACCACATGCTGGTATTTGGGATCACCGTTTGATCCTTTTTCGAAATTTAAAAAAAGAATGATTCTGTACTTTAAAGAAGTAAAGGAGACAATCGATATATGCTTTACTGGGATTATGCCGCCGCCACACCACCCTATGAAGACGTGGTGAAGACGATGGAACAAATTATGAAGCTACATTATGCTAACCCGTCCTCCTTACACCGTGCCGGTAGTGAAGCGGCAAAGCTGATCAGGCGTTCACGAGAAGTATGCGCGGCTGCGTTATCTGTACAACCAAAGGAGATCCTATTTACATCTGGGGCTACGGAGAGTAACAATTTAGCCATTAAAGGTGCTGCTTTGCAATATCAATCAAGAGGACGTCATCTGATAACTACGGAAATAGAGCATCCCTCTGTGTATGAAAGTTGTCTGCAGCTGCAGCAAAATGGCTGGGAGATTACTTTTGTAGCGCCTGACAGCACTGGAATGATTGATCCAGAGCGAGTGGCTGCTGCAGTACGGCGTGATACCGTACTCGTAAGTGTGATGCATGTAAATAATGAAATTGGAACAATACAGCCGCTGATGGAGATTGGCAGGCTGATTAAATCCGTAAATCCACGAACCTTATTTCATGTGGATGGCGTTCAGGGATATGGTAAGCTTGCTGTTGACCTTAAAGGATGGAAAGCGGATCTTTACAGCTTGTCTCCTCACAAAATTCGAGGTCCTCGCGGAGCGGGGCTTCTCTATATTAAAGAAGGAATCCAACTGTTCCCCTTACTTTCAGGTGGTTCTCATGAAGAGGGACTACGTGCTGGAACTGAGAATGTACCTGCAATTGTTGCTTCTTCCAAAGCCGTGCGGATGGGTGTTGAGCAGCGCGAAACCTTCTATGCCCGATTGCTCCCACTTCGGGATCGGCTGTTACGCTTCTTGCACAGCGTTCCTGAATTTGTTATAAACAGCAGAGAGGATGGAGCCCCTCATATTGTGCATTTCTCATACCCTGGCATGAAAGGGGAAGTGTTCGCCCGTAAGCTGGAGGAACTAGGGATGGCTGTTTCTACTCGATCGGCTTGCTCCTCCCGGCTTGCAGAACCTAGTCGTGTTCTATTATCCATGGGGAAAGATGTCTCTGTAGCTTCAGGAGGCATCCGCATCAGTTTCGGTGATAGTCACACTGAAGAAGATGTCGCAGCGCTTGAGAAAGCACTAATTACTGCGGTACGAGCTTTAAAGATTGCTGAAGGAGGTATGAAGTAACTAATGAGTGTGATGAATCAAGAATCTGCTAAAGGCAGTGCCAATAGTATTGATTATGCCGATATGCTGCTTTTGCGTTTCGGGGAGTTTACATTAAAGGGCAAAAACCGTGCCAGATTTGAGAAAACGGTACTACGTCATGTGAAAGAAATGATTAAGCCATATCCAAAGGTGGTTCTAACCAAAGAATTTGGAAGAATTTACGTGGAACTGAATGGAGAAACTGCTGCCCCATTGGTAGAAGCATTGAAGAATGTATTCGGAATCGCATCTGTTAGTCCGGTAAAGGTGGCCAAGTCAGATCTCGAGGATATTGTGGCTGTCAGCCGTCATTTTTTGGAGATCATCGCTCCTGCACCGGGAACTACATTTAAAGTTAATGCACGCCGGGTGTGGAAAGAGTTCCCATATGGCTCCATGGAGATGAATAAGCTAGTCTCGACACCACTGCTGCAAGGCTATTCCGGACTTACTGTGGATGTAAAGTCACCTCAATTGGAGCTGAAAGTCGAAATTCGTCAAGGTCATACTTTTATATTTTGTGAAAATATTGCTGGTGTTGGTGGATTTCCGCTTGGTACGAATGGAAAAGCGATGTTATTGCTGTCCGGAGGCATTGATAGTCCTGTAGCCGGTTGGTCATCCATGCGTCGTGGACTCGAAGTGGAGTGCGTACATTTCTATAGTTATCCTTATACGAGTGAGCTTGCCCGGCAAAAGGTGGTTGATCTTACGCGGGTATTGTCACGATATGCGGGAGTCATCAAGCTACACTTAGTACCTTTTACAGAGGTGCAGACATCTTTTACCGGAATAGGTCAGGATAATCTGATTATTACGTTGATGCGTCGAGCTATGCTGAGAATTACTACACAGCTTGCTGAACGTGAGGGTGCCCTCGCGATCGTAACCGGTGAAAGTCTTGGACAGGTTGCTAGCCAGACGTTACCAAGTATGAATGTGATCGGCCGTGCGACAGAACTTCCTCTTTTACGTCCGCTGGTAATGATGGACAAAAGTGATATTGTAGAGCTGTCTAAGAATATCGGCACCTATGACCTGTCAATTCTTCCTTATGAGGATTGCTGTACATTATTTGTACCTAAATCACCTACAACGAATCCGAATTTACGGATTGTAGATAAGATTGAAGCTACGCTCCCAGGTTACTCTGCATTACTGGACGCAGCGATTGAAGCCACGGAGACCGTGCTGATCACTCCGTATGGAGATGAGAAGCCTAAAGATGTAGTAAGTGCTCAGGCTGGATTACAGGAAGAATGGTTCTAATATTATAAACAAAAGGCTGTCTCATTCGTAGCAACATCTACGGTTGAGGCAGCTTTTTTGAATTATTATGGCTTGATTGGCGTCTCCAGTGTCCTCCAATTAAGATGCCAACAATGATCACAAATATAAACAGAGCTCTCAATAGTGGATGCTGCTCAAAAAATGGGGATAGCTGCTGCTCATCTGTAATCATGCTTGAGGCTGTAAACCCTAGGACTGCTGAACCAATATAAATAATCCATGGATATTTGTTGATTAATTTAATAAAGAGAGTGCTTCCCCAGACCACAATTGGAACGCTGATTAACAGTCCTATGACAACTAGAGAGATATTGTGCTTAGCGACTCCCGCAATGGCGATGACATTATCCAGTCCCATCGCAGCATCGGCTAGAATGATTGTACCCACAGCGGCCCCTAAGCTTTGACCAGCCTTGATATTCGTTGAATTGTTCTCATCTGTTAACAGCTTATAGGCAATTAGAATAAGTAAAATCCCGCCTGCCAGCAGTAACCAAGGGATTTTTAATAACCATACGACCAGAACCGTTGCGAAAATCCGTAATACGACGGCACCTGCTGTTCCAAGCACAATTGCTTTTTTTTGAGTGCTGTTCGGCAAATTACGCGCAGCAAGTCCGATGACTATGGCATTGTCTCCCGCCAGAATGAGATCTAGAAAAATAATATTGAGCAGTGATAATACAAACTCCCATATGGATGTATTCAAGGCATAGTCACCCCTAAAGTTAGTTAAGATGAGCACGAAGATATGCTTAGTTTTGTATACGCAAAAAAAGGGGCATACATGCTTTCATCCTCAAAAAAAAGTTGGACAGGAAGCATAGCTTGTCACTTCCGAACATACATGTAGTTACATGTGATTCGGGGAGGTAAAAGCGAATGGAATCATTATTGCTCCTTGGTGAAATATTGATGATCAATCTTGTGCTGAGTGGAGATAATGCTATGGTCATCGCGATGGCCAGTAAGGACCTTCCGGAGAAGCACCGGAAGATTGCGGTGTGGTGGGGAGCTGCGGGAGCTGTTATTCTGCGCTGCTTGCTAACTTTTGTTGCGGTATTGCTGTTGAAAATCCCTTATATCCAGGCTGGAGGAGGAATTCTGCTGCTATGGATTGCGTTCAAGCTGCTGCTGGAAGAAGAGGAGGACCTTAGAGTCGCAGAAACATCCTCCGTATGGAAATCCATCCGAACGATTCTCGTGGCTGATTTTATTATGAGTCTTGATAATGTCCTGGCAATTGCCGGTCTAGCCAAAGGCGATTTGGCTTTAATTGTCATCGGGATTGCGCTCAGCATTCCGATTGTAGTATGGGGAAGTGGCCTCATTGTGGGGTGGCTGCATAGATTTCCGATACTCGTATTTATCGGCGCTTATATTTTAGCCTTTACAGCAGGTGATATGATGCTTCAGGATGCAAAATTAGGGACAATGCTCTCCTTTTTGCTCCCATCCACGCATTCCATACTGCCGATCGCTTTAGGAATATTAGTAGTTGTTACAGGAGCAGTTAAACGAAGAACAACATCACTAGGTTAATAAATTGCAATAAAAGGCAATACTACAAGGACATCTCCATAAATTGGAATCGTCCTTTTTTGACGTATCAGAAAGTATATATTTGGGGCCCCCGCAAAGTACCTGAGTACGCATCGAAGCAAAGCGCCACTTTGTGGGGATATTTTGCATGGTCAGTGATGGCATTTTGTGTATGTTTCAGATAATATATGAATAAGAATCCTGTCGTTTTCTGGGTATGAGACGGCAAGGAAATGAGGTAGACGTGAATTTGAAGGGATGGGTGAAGGATGTCTTCCAAGAATGACATGAGACTAGGTATATTCATTGTAGCTGCGGGCGTCTTGATTTTATTCGGTAAGCTGGGGGTCTTCGGATTTTTGGGACGAGCCCTTTGGCCGCTAGTGATTTTACTTCCAGGATTGGTTCTACATATGTTGTTTTTTAGCCGCCGCGCTTCGGCAACAGTATTGATTCCCGCGGGAATATTAACGGTATATGGTTTATTGTTTGGTCTTTGCAATATATGGGGATGGGGGCTTATGAAATATTTATGGCCTGTGCTTCTGCTTGGCATTGCCGTAGGTCTTTATGAATATTCCATAAATTCTCCAAGACGGTCAGGGGGACTATCTGCAATTGCTGTAATATTAGGCGTTCTAAGCATAGCGCTTTGTATTTTCAGTCTTATGGGTACGGGTGTGATCTATCTAATTGGTATTGTATTCATCGTGGCAGGAATTTGGCTGATTACAGGTCGGGGTAGAACTCGTGGCCGAAATAGATGGTATCGAAGTTAATTAATGTTGGATCTTGTGAAAAAAAACGGAATTTGCCAACTGTTTTTTTCATAAAAAGACTTGCTTTTCATAGTGCTTTCACTATAATATTAATGTTATGTTGAAGCGTCGGCTTTCTGCCTGGCGCTTCTTTTGTGAGACTGCCGTGACATGCTAAGAATTTTAACAGTTTTAATTTGATAAATGAGAGGATTTGGATACAAATCATGCATTCAAGAAAAGATATTCGCAACATTGCGATCATTGCCCACGTTGACCATGGCAAAACAACACTCGTCGATCAGCTTCTTCAGCAATCGGGGATCTTCAGCGCACACGAACACGTACAAGAACGCGCTATGGACTCTAACGATATCGAGCGGGAACGCGGAATTACAATCCTAGCTAAAAATACAGCAATTACTTATAAAGAGTTTTTGATCAATATTGTGGATACACCTGGACACGCTGACTTCGGTGGCGAAGTAGAACGGATTATGAAAATGGTTGACGGTGTATTGCTGGTCGTTGATGCTTATGAAGGCTGCATGCCGCAAACGAAATTCGTTCTGCGTAAAGCATTGGAACAAAAACTTACACCGATCGTTGTCGTGAACAAGATTGACCGTCCAGCTGCTCGTCCTAAGGAAGTTATTGATGAAGTGCTCGATTTGTTCATCGAACTTGAAGCAAATGACGAACAATTGGAATTCCCGGTTGTCTATGCATCTGCTCTTAATGGTACATCAAGCATGGTTCCTGAGAAGCAAGATGAGACAATGCTTTCACTTTACGAAACAATCGTTGAGCATATCCCAGCTCCAACTGAAAGTGTAGAAGACCCGCTTCAATTCCTCGTAACGTTGATGGATTATAACGAATACTTGGGTCGTATTGCTATTGGCCGTGTAAACCGCGGTGTAATCAAACAAGGTCAATCTGTAACTGTAATTATGCGTGACGGTAAGAGTAAAACCGCACGTATTGAGAAATTGTTCGGGTTCCAAGGTTTAAAACGTATTGAAACAGAAGAAGCGGGCGCAGGGGATATCGTTGCTATCGCAGGGATCAAGGACATTAACATTGGTGAGACCATTGCTGATCCAGCGAATCCAGAAGCACTGCCTGTTCTTAAGATCGACGAGCCTACGATGCAAATGACTTTCCTTGTGAATAACAGTCCTTTTGCTGGTAAAGAAGGTAAATGGGTAACTTCCCGTAAACTGCGTGAGCGTCTCTTTAAAGAACTTGAGACAGATGTGAGTTTGCGTGTGGATGAAACGGATAGTCCTGATGCATTTATCGTTTCTGGACGCGGTGAGCTTCACCTTGGTATTCTGATCGAGAATATGCGTCGTGAAGGTTATGAAATGCAAGTTTCTAAACCACAAGTAATCATTAAAGAAATCGATGGTGTTAAATCGGAGCCACTTGAGCGTCTTATGATTGACATTCCTGAAGAAAGCATGGGCTCTGTTATGGAAAGTCTGGGCACTCGCAAAGCCGAAATGGTCAACATGATTAACAACGGCACGGGTCAAGTACGTCTGGAGTTCCTGATTCCTGCACGTGGTTTGATTGGTTACAACACTTACTTCTTGACTTTGACACGTGGTTACGGCGTTATGAACCATGCTTTTGACAGCTACGCTCCACTGGTTGCTGGTCAAGTTGGCGGACGTCATCAAGGTGTGCTTGTAGCCAGTGAGACTGGATCAACAACACAATATGGAATAGTGGGCGTTGAGGATCGTGGTATTCTCTTCTTGGATGCAGGTACAGAAATTTATGAAGGTATGATCGTAGGCGAGCATACCCGTGATAACGATATTATCGTTAACATCTGTAGAGAAAAAGCACTTACCAACATGCGTACCTCAGGTAAGGACGATACTGTAAAAATGAAGACACCACGTACCTTCTCTTTGGAAGGCGCACTTGAATATTTGAATGATGATGAATATTGTGAAATCACACCTAAATCCATTCGCTTGCGTAAAAAGATTCTGAACAAAGGCGAACGCGAACGTGTAGAGAAGCAACGTAAAATGGCACAAGCAAACGCGTAAGATCAGCTTATTATAGTAAAGAGCCGTCGGAGGTGTAACTTTCGGCGGTTTTTTTTATAACAAAAACTTCCCTTACTGATGATATAATGTAAACGTATCTTAAATTTGGGAGGAGTGCGGTATCTATGCAAGTCTGGTTTGCTGAGCATCCAATCGTCGCTTATATTGTTATTTTTATATTGCTTACATTTGTGTATAATCAGGTATTTCGTGTGAATCAAAAGTTATCGATTGGCAAAGAGATTATGCTGTACATAATGATGGCAATCGGCTCCGGCATGCTCCTCATTTTTCAACATGATAAGCTACCGATCATTCAGTGTCTGCTGGTCGCCGTCGGATTAATGCTGATGGTACGGATACGTTATATCGTAGAAGCTCGACAGAAGAGAAAGGCTGCAGCTGCAGCAAAAAGACAGTAATCGAAACTTTTACTGCTTATGCAACGTCTATTTAAGTGTAGCAATTTTAATTCCAAATGAAATGAAGAGGACTTTATTCTACTATGAGTACACGAAACAGCAGTTTACCTCCACGAGCAAGTGGTCAACAACCGAATAATAGAAAACAGCCTGTGAAGGGTGCTCCTAAGAAAAAAAAGAAGAAACCGCAAAAGAGAGGCTTTTTTGGCAGATTAGTTAGAATCCTGTTAACCTTACTCATTATTGCGATTCTTGGCGTATTGGGCTACGGGGGCTATCTGTATTGGAAGCTTGAAAATGGGGTCTTTAATGCAGGTAGTAAAGGAACGGTTGCCCCAGGACATTCGGCTACAGAAAAACCACTGACGATGCTTATCCTGGGTACGGATAATAGACCAAAACATCAATCTAGATTGACAGATGTTATTATGGTTGCAGCGCTTAATCCTAAGACAAAATCAGCAACCATTGTCTCTCTTCCACGCGATACCTTAGTTGAGCTCAATGGATACAAGCAAACGAAGATTAACGAATTCTATGCTCGCTTTAAAGGGAAAGAAGATTCTTCTGGTATTTTGGCAGAAGATGAGATGAAGACAATGATGGGGAAATATCTAGATATTGACGTAGATTATACAACGATTCTGGATTTTCAAGGCTTCCGCGATGTGGTGGACGAGCTTGGTGGAGTCAAAGTCAACATTAGCGATAATATGTGTTATACAGACAGCGTTGACGGTACGAATATCAATTTGAAAAAAGGTCCGGCGGAGCTTGATGGAGATAAAGCACTAGATTATGTGCGATACCGTAAATCTAATTGCAAGCCTAAGACTAAGGGTTCAGACGATTTTGATCGGAACAAACGTCAGAATGAGGTCCTTCACTCACTGGTGGATCAGATGCAATCGCTTGGTGGAGTATTAAAGATAGGCAAAGTGCTTGATGCAGTGGATAGTAATATGAAGACTGATATCGAAAATTCGCAGATTAAAGATATGATTGCGACTTATTGGAAGATTTCCAAAGATGATATCGAATTCAAGCCCGTGACTGGAACGTGGCGAAGTCCGTATGTATATATTAATGATGAGGAGCTTGAGGCTGCCAAGAAAAGCTTGCAGGATCGATTAGCAGGAGTTTCTGCTAATTCCACTTCAGAATCCACTGAGGCGCCTTAAAGTCCTTAATAACACTTCGCCCTAAAATTGAATGCAAGTTTCAGCCTGTGCTATAATATAATAAATTGAATGAATTTACGCCGCATAGGGGGCCAGTACTTATGTCCGAAGCCGTTGCTCAGCTGAACGAAACCTTGTTATCGATGCTGCAATCGGAAACTTTTGTTCTTCTCAACACAGTTGATGCGGAATCAGGAGGTCCAACGTCCACGGCCATTTCGTGGATTTATGCAGTTAGTCCTAGTACTGTGCGTCTGGCTGTAGATCATCGTTCCAGACTCGTGAACAACATGAAGGTCAACCCGTTAGTAACCGTCACTGTGTTCGGTGAGGGTACTGTCTATGCTATTAACGGCAGTGCCGTTGTAAAGCAGGATCCACTTCAGGATGTACCTTTCAAGATGTGCTGCTTTGATGTTGAAATTATGGCGGTGCGTAACGCGCTTTTTTATGGAGCGCAGCTTGAATCCGCCCCAAGATATGCAAAGGTTTATGATGGACGTGCCGCTGAGAAGCTGGACGGACAAGTATTTGCTGCCATGAAAAAAGCCTAGTGAGAATATCACTGGGCTTTTTTTGTCCTCACTGTGCATTTTTAATCGGCTTAGTATCCTCTGGCAGCTGCGGCATGATTCGACCGATGATATCAGCCAGTTCGGATGAGAATCCGGAAATTGGATGTCCCTGAGAGATATGGCGGCTCATGTCCGCTAAGCGGCTGGAGAGATCCATATCGGCAGTGACAAGTGCACGTACACTTCTCGGGTCTTTGCGGATAGCTTCCGCGACAGAATATTTAATGCTTCCAACACGTGATCGGTCTAGAGAACCTTCTACGTCAAGACCTACAATGGCTACCTTGTTCATGACTACACAGTGTGCACCATTCACACCAGGAACTCTTTTGGCCAACTGTTCAAAATGGTCCTTAAGTGCAATTTCACTTTCGCCCTTAACACTGACGGTGTGACCAGCTTTTGAGGTTTCCTTAGGATTAGTTGCACCATCGTTGGCCAATTGCCGAACCTCATGGTTTCCCGTACCCTTTACAGCATTCGCAGATTGTTTATTCTGAGGAGAGGGTGATGTCTTTTTATTAGCGATACCGCAGCTTGTCAATAGCAGCAGTACCAGCAACAGACACATTGATTTTCTCATATGTGATTACTCCTTTCAGCCAAGATCGTTTCTGTACCTTATCTTTTCCCTTGGCGGAAAGAGTTATGTATGATCAATCAAACCAGGCGCTGTGGAGGGGATAATATGAACAAGATATTTGTGCTAGATACCAACGTGCTTTTGCACGACCCCAATTCGATTTTCTCTTTCAAGGAGCATGAGGTGGTTATTCCGGCGGTTGTGCTGGAAGAAATCGACTCCAAAAAGCGCAACGCTGACGAAATCGGTCGAAATGCCCGCACGGTTTCCCGATTGCTCGATGGACTTCGTGAGCTAGGTCATTTGCATAGTGGTGTGGAGCTGGAGCATGGAGGCAAGCTGAAGGTAGAACTTAACCATCGCAGTTTTGTGAAGGTACAGGAAATGTTTGGTGAGGTATCTAACGACAATCGGATTTTGGCTGTAGCTCTCAACTATTTAATCGAAGAGAAAGAGAAGCCTGATCCGCGTCCCGTAGTGCTTGTGAGTAAGGATGTGCTGGTTCGTATTAAAGCGGATGTGCTAGGAATTACGCCAGAGGATTACTTGTCAGATCGCACTGGAGATTTAAATGAACTTTACACTGGTTACCAATCTCTGCAGGTACATCCGGCATTGATTGATGAATATTACAGTCACCGCTCTTTAACAGTTAAACAGCTCGGGTTGTCGTATCCCTTGTACCCTCATGAATTTGTGATCCTCAAGGATGAGATAGGCACGGGCAAATCAGCTCTTCTCAAAGTGAATAGTGATGCGACCCGTCTGGAGCCGCTTTATCTGGGCAATGATTCAGTTTGGGGGATCAGCGCCCGAAATGCTCAACAACGAATGGCATTGGAGCTGCTTCTTAATGATGAAATCCCGCTTGTAACCATTACGGGTAAGGCTGGTACAGGGAAGACATTATTGGCGCTTGCTGCCGGACTATTCAAAGTTGAAGATGAGCATAAATACAAAAAACTGCTTATTGCTCGTCCAGTAGTTCCTATGGGTAAAGACATTGGTTATTTACCCGGAGAGAAGGATGAGAAGCTCAGACCCTGGATGCAGCCTATTTATGATAATCTGGAGTTTCTGTTCGACACCAAAAAAGCTGGCGATATCGATAAAATCTTAATGGGCTTAGGCAGCATACAGGTAGAAGCCTTAACTTATATTCGTGGCCGTTCAATCCCTTCGCAGTTCATTATTATTGATGAAGCTCAGAACCTTTCCCGTCATGAGGTGAAGACAATCGTCTCCAGAGCGGGTGAAGGAAGCAAAGTGATTCTTATGGGGGATCCGGAGCAAATCGATCATCCATATTTGGATGCTGCGAGTAACGGACTTAGTTATATTGTTGAGAAGTTTAAGCAGCAAGGGATTAGCGGACACATTACTTTGGAAAAAGGCGAGCGTTCCCGCCTGGCCCAATTGGCAGCAGACCTACTCTAACCTTCAATCCTCTTTTCAGCCGGGAGAAGCATACACTCCCGGCTTTTTCCTGCCCGCCCAGAAATGGCGGAGGGAATTAACGGTTGTGGTGCCTTAGATTGAGCGCGGTCAGCGGAGGGGGAGGAATTGTTCTGTAGAAGCGTTAGCGCTCGCCTTTGTCTCCGGATTTATACCGTTTAGGAATATAATCCATAAATCTGGAGACAACAGCGATCGGAAGAATAATCCGCACACGGAGCGCCCTTAGCGCTAAGATCACCCAGTCTTTTAATTGTCTTCGTCATTTCCCCTATATAATAGAAAGAGAACGTTTTCACATTCTAAAGACAAGCAGCGGCGGGTTTGGTAAAATAGGGGTGACGAATCATGGGGAAGGTGGGGAATTGTGCTGAAACGCAAAAATTATTGGCTGCTTTTTGCAATTTTACTACTATCGCTGACAAGCTTGTCACCCAGTATGGAATTGAATACCAATAACGACCCACATCCTATGAAAAAACCACAAAGTCAGTCGACAAACCCCTCTTCAGGGGAAGAGGGAACTATAGATAGCCTGCGCATTACAGTATCGTTAAATAGTGAGGAATTCAATGAACTGGAGCTTTTAAGCAATCGTTATACTTTAGAAAGTGGAGTAAAGGTAATATTAAGAAATATTGATAGCGAGGATGCAGACGAAGTTTTGAAGCATGATCTAACCATCGGGGATAGCCCGGATATCGTTATGGCGGATGGACGAAGTATTCTCGACTGGGCTACACGTGGATATTTATTGCCGGTGGATGTGTATCAGAGCATTCCGGGAACTGCACCGTTAACTCAGTTAATCCCATGGATGCAATGGAACGGATATAATTGGGGAGTGCCGCTGGATATTGATCCTTATGTACTTGTTTATTCACCACAGCGTCTTGCGGAACTGGGATTCACTACCTTACCAAGAAGTCTGGAACAGTGGAACACATTGCTTCAGAATGTGCTTAAAGAGCAAGGGAAATATTTGCTCGCAATGGATACACGTAATCCATATGGATTGTCCGCTGTTATGGAGAGTATGAACAGCAGCTTGCTATCGGATAACCAAGAAGTGATAAATTGGACTCAGAATGCTCGCAGTTATTTTTACCTTACCAGTCGATATAACAAAGATGTTTGGGATATGATTCAGAGCGGAAGCGTTGCTGTTGCTGCTCTACCGCTATCTGAGTGGAAAAAACACGGGAATTCATCTTTAGTTGCTGAAGCACCACTGACCGCAAGTAACGGGAGAGGACTTGAATCTTATTACAGCCGTTCCTTTGCACTTCCAGCTCAATCCCCAAATCCAAAGGAAGCCGTGAATTGGCTGACATTTATCACTTCTGAGGATTCTCAAATGGATTGGCTGGAGAACACGGGAAGCTTGCCCGCGCTGGATGTCCTATATCGTTCAGAGCATGATTTCAAATATAGGCTTCCTTTTGGAGTCGAATTATTACTGACAGAAGAAACCGCCCCGGAGGTTGAATTCCAAGGCGGCTGGAGTAAGATTGTTGAAGCAGTATCCTTACTGCTTACAGGAAAAATGGATGCGGCTGGGTACAAAGATTTCATCAAGGAAGGCTTAGAATGAGATAGAAAGTTTAACTTGGAGGACGCCTTCTTTACTATCTACTTCTGTGGCACGGAGGAAAGAAACAATTTTTTCAGGGTAAAAGCCTAAATCAAATTCCTCCTCAAGTGTTCTTCTAGTGGTGTCAGGTAATTCGAGACCATTAAATACAACATGATCTACTTGGAATATAAGTCCGTTGATGGGTTCTTCCTGTATGATGTAGTGACCGGTTAATGAAAGGGCTAAAGCTCCACTTTTTCCTGTGGCAGTAATCGTTCCGTCATTAAAATGAAATGCAAAATCGTTAAATAGCTTATTCTGGGACTGAAGGAATTCGTTTAAATCCTCTTCCTTCAGATTCAGAACATAAGTCATCCCCTTACGAGTAAGAACTCCCTCTCGATTCTGGACAAACTGCGGTAATTTATTCATTGCGGAAGACAATGCTTTGAAGTAGGTCTTTACCTCGCGCAAACCAATATTCTCCCAATATAATGTGAATTCTTGAAGTAGAGCGCTCATATTATCAGGATCACTACTGTCTTTAATCCCACCTTCAATTTCTTTATTGAGCGCGGCTACCCGAATTTTCTGTTCCTCCAGAGCGGTTCGTAGCTGTGCAAGATCCTTCGAGCTGCGCTGTGCAGTCTGGAGGGTCTTCTTTAGATCCTTATATTGGTCCTCATATTGTGTGAGAATGTTGCGGTCATTTCCGATAATAATTTCATAATAATCGAATAGTGCCAGGAATCTGCTAATGCTCTTCGCGGATAGAAATGCGGCCAAGAGACCGTCTCTATCCCCCATATAATAAGAACGAAGGACCGCGCCTGCACGCTCTTGTTGGTTTGCGATGGCAGATTTTTTCTGGATAGCTTGCTCTTCTAGGTAATCTACCTTTTCTTCAAGCGCTTTTTGTTCGGCTGTAATCTTGATGATCTCCCGTTCGATTTCTGCGGAAGATAAAGTCTGCTCCAGAAGTTTACGGGTTTCTTCATTATCTGGTATAGAGGAATTGAAAAAAGAACCGCTAGGATCGGCAGACAGGTACATCGTAGATTGTAACGGAAATAATGTACAGCAGAAGAGAATTAGTATGGTTGCCATCATGCGGCTTTGGGCATTGCGGGAGCGCACCACACCACCACCTTTTTTTGAATTTAAGATAAGAATTTATCTGTTTCACTCCATAAATCATCCTTCTATTTCTCGTAGAAACGGAAACTGTCCGTAAAAGACGGCAAAACCGGTTCTTCTTGAATGGATATATGTATGTACTAATAATATGTTTAACCCTTCTAAAATAGCATACATACAAAAAATCCCCACAAAGTGAGGCTATCCTTCAATGCGTACACAGGTATTTGGGGGACCTCATATATAATATATTAACTGATAAACAAAAAAACGGAAGTGATCCTTATTAGATAAGGACCTCATCCGCTTCAAGAGAGCACTGCAATTTATAGTGGAAGACCCATTTGAAAGATCGTCCAATAGCTGAAACCGGTGAAAGTCAAAATCATGTATGCCCAGAAGAGTAGGACATAAGTTTTTTCAGTAAACTTCAAATAACCGAGAATTACGAAAAAAGCGGTTTGCAAAAAGAAAAGCAAGGCCATTTCTGTCAGACCTCCGGCGAAAGCCATCAATCCAATAGCCAATGTAAAAAAACCTAATACCCGAAACATGCGGTCCAAGAGAGAGTCCCCCTTCCAGTATGTATCTCACGAATATTCCTTCGACTTATTATACCCGTTCAGTAAAAATGTGTAAACGAATTCATTGAAAAAAATACACTAATCTTGAAAAAATGTGATTTTTATAATTGACTGAAGTGATTAGCGCTTGAAAAAAGAGAATTTATTACTTAAAGCGTATGATGTGGGCAGATAATGGAAATACAATTTAGTATCAAATAGATTCTATGAACTCTATGAGAAGCATAGAAATGGAGTAAGCAGCTTTTATCCCTATTCACTACCCGGCAGAGCTGTCGGTTATGGAGATGGTTATTTCAAGATGTTGTTAGGAGGTTTGGTTGGATGACAGCCGTTAGACAGGATGCTTGGAGTGCAGAAGATGATCTAATACTGGCAGAAGTAACCTTGCGCCACATTCGGGAGGGCAGTACACAACTTGCTGCTTTTGAAGAAGTGGGTGAGAAAATCGGCAGAACGTCGGCTGCTTGCGGATTCCGCTGGAACAGCTGTGTTCGAAAAAGCTATGAAGGTGCAATTGGAATCGCTAAAGGCCAACGTCAAAAGAGAAGTTACCTGAAAAAGCAGCCGTCGGTAAGAGGAGCGCAGGTAGCGGGTCTGATTCTCGGGGATACCGATGAGGAATTCGGGCGGGGCGAAGGATTAAGTGAAAACACATTATCCATTGATGCGGTTATACGTTTCCTGAGACAATGGAAAGGTACAATCCAGGAGGCAGGACGCCAGCTGAAAATGCTGGAGAGAGATTTGCGCGAGAAGGAAGATGAATTAACAGAATTAAGATCTGAGAATGAGCGGTTGTCAAAAGAGGTTAATCTTGCTCAAAGTGACTACCGGGTAGTCAATGATGATTACAAAGCTTTAATTCAGATTATGGATCGTGCGCGTAGGCTAGCTTTCTTAAACGAAGAAGAAGAAGAAATGAAGACTCGTTTCAAAATGGATGGGAATGGAAATTTAGAACGTATTGAATAAAAGATAGGCAAACTAAAACACCCGTAAGTGGTTCGCTTTATTAGCGCCATTTGCGGGCGTTTTGGTTTTGTATTGTCATTTATGGAGGACGACAACGGCGGTTCTTCTTGGTATATTAAGGCTATACTTAGAAAAATTGCGTTTGAGATCAACAGGAGGATCAGATGAAAATCGATATAATCGGTGCGGGTTCACTTGGGCTGCTTTTGGCAGGGAGGCTGGCCCAGTCCGGGAATGAAGTGAGATTGTGGTGTCGAGGGGTAGAGCAGTGCCGGAAATTAAAAAATGAGGGCTTAACTGTGAGCTATGAGGATGGGCGCGATCCAATTTCGATTTCGGGGGATCGATTTGTGTCCGCACCAATAGAGGGATTTGCAGATGCCTATCTCCGTGAGCCCAGTGATTGGATCATAGTAACGGTTAAACAGGACATAATACATAATGTTTTACCTGAATTTCTATCCCCTCTTAGGGAACAACAGGTACACATCATTTGTTTTCAAAATGGCATTGGACATATGGAGATGCTCAGTAACTTGCTGCCGAAAGCTAATTTATATGCTGCCGTAACAACAGAAGCTGCGAAGCGAAAGTCTTTAACTGAGGTTATTCATGCAGGTGCGGGGGAGGTATGGATAGGGAAATGGAGCTTAAAGAATGGACAAGCCCATAGTATACATACTGATTTACAAGTGAATTATTTAATAGAAGTTCTCATTATGGCAGGATTCTCAGCCTTTTTGTCGAATGAAGTGGATACCATGATTTACCGGAAGCTCCTAATCAATGCCGTTATTAATCCGCTCACAGCGATTTGGCGTATTCCAAATGGTGAACTGCTTGCTTCAGAAGAGCGCCTGCAGTTAATGAGAGAACTTTTTAGAGAAGCTACTATGGTATATGATGCCTGCGGAATTATTTATGATCATGATGCGTGGGATAACATCCTTAAAGTGTGCAGGACAACGGCTGGCAATACTTCGTCCATGCTGGCAGATGTTCTAGCTTCAAGAAGCACAGAAATTCATTGGATCAATGGAAGTCTTGTAGAAATGGCAGAACGCACTGGAACATTGGTTCCTTTACATCGCTTGATCTGCCAATTAGTAGAGGGAATATAGGTACGATCTCGGAGGAGAGGTGAAGCTATGGGATTGCTGATGAATTCGATCGGTACTTTAAGCTTGATTCCAATAATACCGTTTTTAATTGTTTATTTCATTGGAAGAGGCTTGAAAAAAGATAAAAAGAAAACTTTTATGCTCGCTATGGACGTGACTACATTTTTTTTATTATTATCGGTCTCCGCATTATTTAACAACTTGTTTAATAACGGTTTTGGGTTTTATCTTATACTACTTATTGTATTAATATCCACTGGATTGATTGGCGGCGCTCAGAATCGACTGAAAGGAAAAGTAGATGGGAAGCGGTTATTTCGGGCAGTTTGGAGACTTTCCTTCTTTTTTATGAGCGTCGGATATTTACTATTTATGTTTGTAGGGCTAATTAAGTACATATCACAAGCGATGTAATGTTCCACTGCTCCGGTGAAGCGGCAACGTCACAAAAGTTTAAAGTTTTAATAAAAAAAGAGTTTTCTGAAAACATACCACTAGATTTTTTTGACCACTGGTTGTATAATCATAAACCATATACCACATTCTATTTAGGGGGAACTGCTAGATGAAGAAGAGTAAAAGTCTATTGCTAATGCTTGCATTAGTACTTGTTATCGGCACAGTGCTTGCTGGTTGCGGCGGAAACAACGCGAACAGCGGCAATAAAGGTAATGCTGGTAACACTGGTAACACGGGAACTGGTAATGCGGCTACAGAAGAGAAATTGGCTGCGGACCAAACACTGAGAATCAACCTAAGCTCTGAGCCTCCAACATTTGACCCAGGATTGGCTCAAGATAGCCAAGCTCACACTGTCCTGACAACAATGTACGAAGGTCTGACTCGCATGAATGCTGAATCTGGTCAAGCTGAACCAGGTGTTGCTGAAAGCTGGGATGTTTCCGCTGACGGTCTGGTATATACTTTCAAACTCCGTGATTCACAATGGAGTAATGGCGATCCTGTAACAACAGAAGACTTCGTTCGCGCTTGGAAACGCGTACTCGATCCTGCTGCTGCATCCGCTGCACCTTACGCTTATCAATTGTACTACATCAAAAATGCTCAAAAGTTCTACAACAAGGAAATTACCGATTTCAGTCAAGTAGGTGTCAAAGCGGTTGATGAGAAAACTCTCGAAGTTACTCTTGAAGCCCCAACTCCTTACTTCCTTGGATTGCTTTCCTTCTACACTTATTACCCTGTACACAAATCCATTGAGAGTAATCCAAAATGGGCAACAAGCAAAGATACTATGATCGTTAACGGTGCTTTCACTCTTACTGAGTGGACTACAGGTCAAACACTTGTTGTAACTAAAAACGATAAATACTGGGATAAAGATTCCATTAAACTTAACAAAATCGACTTCTCCCTTGTAAACAGCGGTGCAACTGAACTGCTCAGCTACAAGAACGGTGAATACGATCGTGCCGGTGGACCAACTGGTGAAATTCCATCAGAGCAAATTCCAATCGTGCAAAAAGAACTTCCTAAAGAATTCAGCCGTAAAGGTATTGCTTCCGTATACTACTACGAATTCAATATCACTGAAAAACCTTTCACAAACGCTAAAATCCGTAAAGCTCTTGCAATGTCGATTAACCGTCAAGCTTTGATTGACAATGTAGTACAAGGTGGACAATTCCCAGCATTCGGTTATGTACCTCCGGGTATCGCTGGTGCTGATGGTGAATACCGTACAGCAGTTAAAGATAGCTACTTCACTGAAGATCTAGAACAAGCTAAAACTTTGCTTGCTGAAGGTCTGAAAGAAGAAGGTATGGATAAACTGCCTACATTCTCTTTGACTTACAACACAAGTGAAGGTCACAAGAAAATCGCTTTGGCGATTGCTGATATGTGGAAAAACAATCTTGGTATCGACGTGCAAACCGTTAACCAAGAGTGGGCTGTATTTATTGAAAACCGTCAAAACCTGAACTACCAAGTTGCACGTGCTGGTTGGACTGCGGATTACAATGATCCAATGACTTTCCTTGATATGTGGGTAACAGGTGGCGGTAACAATGATACTGGTTACGCTAACCCTGAGTATGACAAATTGATCAGCGAAGCTAAAGCAAGTACTGACTTGAAAGTACGTCAAGACAAGTTTGCAGCAGCTGAGAAATTGCTCATCGAGCAAGATCAAGTTTTGATTCCTTTGTACTACTACACTAACAACTCCCTGACTAAAGAGTACCTCAAAGGTGTTACTCTTGACTTCAGTGGTGCAATTGACTTGACTCGTGGATACTTGCTTGAGCACTAAGATTTAGCTCATGTAATTTAAACAGAATAGTTAGTTGACTGAAGTAACACAATACTTCGGGATATATATGTGGAACTCCATATATATCCCTTTTTTTTGTATTTCCGTCTATTTGTTATTTATTGTTATTTATAACATATTTAGAAAATGGACAAAAATCCGTTTTTTTCATAAAATCAATATAATGCTCTCAAAAAATTTGTCGGAGGAGGTGTGATGGGGATGGTTCGTTATGTCGCAAATAAATTCTTCTATATGTTGGTTTCATTATTTGTACTGATTTCAGCAACTTTTTTCTTGATGAAAGCTATTCCAGGGGATCCGTTTACTTCTGAGAAGAAAGTACCGCCAGAAATTAAAGCGCGTTTGATGGAGCAATATGGTCTGGACAAGCCGCTCTCTCATCAGTATTTTAAGTATTTAGGTGATATTATCCAAGGTGATCTGGGTGTATCCATGAAACGCCTGAATCAAGATGTATCACATTTGATCGGTCAAACCTTTTCAGCGTCGCTGAAGCTGGGACTCGTCGCAATTGTTGTGGCGGTTATTGTTGGGGTTCTTCTCGGCATGTTAGCGGCACTCTATCACAGAAAGTTTCTTGACAGCGCCGCGATGGTGTTGGCAGTTCTGGGGATTGCGGTTCCGAGCTTTGTAGTCGCGTCATTATTACAGTATGTGTTCGCTTTCAAATTGGGTTGGGTACCGGTTTCAGGTTTTAAAGGGCCAATCTATTATTTCCTTCCTGTAGCAGCGCTCTCGGCTCAGCCAATAGCATTTATAGCGCGCTTGACACGTTCAAGTATGCTTGAAGTTCTGAATGCGGATTATATCAAAACGGCTAAGGCTAAGGGATTAAGCTGGATGGCTATTCTAAGCCGTCACGTACTTCGTAATGGTATCCTGCCGGTTGTTACTTACATGGGACCTATGACAGCTAACATCGTAACTGGTTCGGTTGTTATCGAGCAGATCTTTGGTGTTGGGGGTATTGGTAAACAGTTCGTGGAAGCTATTGGTGTCCGTGACTATACCGTTATTATGGGGATAACCATTTTCTATGGTGTACTACTCATGGTGGCCCGTTTCATTACTGATATTGCTTATGTATTGATTGACCCACGTATGAAATTAAGTGGAGGAAAGGAGGGCTAAAGAGTGGCATCTGATAATAACTTGTTAAAGAACATGAATCTAAAACCGGAAGACTTTCAAAAAGTCGGTGTAGATGAAAAAGAAGCCGAGGTAATTCAGCGGGAGAGTCTCTCTGCCTGGAAAGATTCTTGGCAACGGTTGCGTCAAAACAAAATGGCGATGACCGCGCTTGGGATTCTAGGCTTGATCGTGCTTGCAGCGATTATCGCTCCTTTATTCTCGAAATATAACTATTACTCCAATGACTTGATGAATACCAATAAGCCCCCTTCCTCCGATCACTGGTTTGGAACGGATGATCTTGGACGTGATATTTTCGTTCGTACTTGGTACGGCGCACGGATCTCCTTGATCGTTGGTCTAGCTGCGGCAGCCATCGACTTGTTTATCGGTGTTATCTATGGAGGTATTATGGGCTTCTTCGGCGGCCGTGTAGATAATATCATGAACAAATTCTCTGAAATTTTGTACTCCATTCCTTATCTGCTTGTTGTAATTTTGCTTTTGGTTGTGCTTGAACCAAGTCTTGGTACCATCATCCTGGCCTTAACCATCACGGGTTGGATTACGATGTCGTGGATTGTACGCGGTGAAATTATGCAGCTCAAGAATCGCGAGTTCGTATTGGCTTCTCGTTCCATGGGTGCAGGTTCTGCGAGACTGTTGTTCAAACACCTTCTGCCGAACGCAGTGGGTCCGATTATTGTAACGATTACACTTTCTGTACCAAATGCAATTTTTGCTGAGGCTTTCCTAAGCTTCTTGGGTCTTGGTGTACAAGCTCCTATCGCTTCACTTGGATCTATGATTAACGATTCACTCACCGGTTGGTTGTACTATCCATGGCGCTTCCTGTTCCCTGCCATTCTGATCAGTTTAACCATGCTTTCTTTCAACATTTTCGGTGATGGTCTTCGTGACGCGCTTGATCCTAAGCTGAAAAAATAGGAGGGTTATGGATGGAACCTATTTTACAAGTCAAAGATTTGCATGTTTCGTTTTTTGTTAAAGGCGGAGAAGTGCAAGCTGTCCGTGGTATGAATTTTGAAATTGGCAAAGGTGAAACGGTTGCCATCGTCGGCGAGTCCGGCAGCGGTAAGAGTGTAACTGCACAATCGATTATGCGGTTGATCCCTTCCCCACCCTCTAAAGTGAAAAAGGGAGAAATTATTTTCCAAGGACAAAATCTGCTAGACAAAAGCATGAAAGAAATGGAATCCATTCGCGGTAAAGATATTGGCATGATTTTTCAAGACCCGATGACTTCTTTGAACCCAACCATCAAAGTGGGCAAACAGATCACTGAAGTTTTGATTAAACATCAGAAAATGTCAGCGGCCGAAGCGAAAAAGCAAGGTATTGAGATGCTCAAATTAGTTGGCATCACAAATGCTGAGGCTCGCTTTAACCAATATCCCCACGAGTTTTCAGGCGGTATGCGCCAGCGTGTAATGATTGCAATCGCGCTAGCCTGCCGTCCGGCTTTACTCATAGCGGACGAGCCTACAACGGCTCTTGACGTAACCATTCAGGCGCAGATCATGGAAGTTATGAGAGAGATGCAGCAAAAACTAGGTACCTCCATCATTTTGATTACCCATGATCTTGGCGTCGTTGCCGGTATGTGTGATCGGGTTATTGTAATGTATGCAGGTGAAGTTGTGGAGACCGGAACAAGATGGGAAATCTTTAAGAATCCACAGCATCCATATACCAAAGGTCTGCTGCGCTCGATGCCGCGTCTGGACCAAAAGAAGGGCGAGCCGCTCATTCCGATCATCGGCACACCGCCAGATCTGATCAAGCCGCCGATCGGCTGTCCGTTCACCGCGCGTTGCAATGAAGCAATGCATGTTTGCGAACAAATCGATCCCGGCGCCACAGAATTCAGCGAAACGCATATGGCGCGTTGCTGGAATCTGCATTCGATGGCCAAGGAGGTGCAGTACTCTTGAGTAAGAACCTAATAGAGGTAGAAGGTCTTAAGAAATATTTTAATGTAGGTCAAGGCAAGGTTCTTAAGGCTGTTGATAATATTAACTTCTCCATCCGTGAGGGCGAGACGCTTGGAATGGTAGGGGAATCCGGTTGTGGTAAGACTACTGCTGGACGTACAATTCTTCGCTTGTATGAGCCAACTGCCGGAAGTGTGAAATATAATGGTACAGACATTTATAAATTGCCTTCTAACAAAATGAAAGCAATGCGCCGTGACATGCAGATGATTTTCCAAGATCCGTACGCATCACTTAACCCGCGTTTTACGGTTTCTGATATCATCGGCGAGGCACTGGACATTCACGGAATGGCTGGCAGTCGTGCAGAACGTAAAAAACGGATCGAAGAGCTGCTCGATATGGTTGGTCTTAACCATGATCACGCTACTCGTTATCCGCATGAATTCTCTGGTGGACAACGCCAACGTATTGGGATTGCCCGTTCATTAGCGGTAAATCCTAAGTTCATCGTTTGTGATGAGCCGATTTCCGCGCTTGACGTATCCATTCAGGCTCAGGTCGTAAACTTGCTTAAAGAATTGCAAGATCGTCTGGGATTGACTTATCTTTTCATCGCGCATGATCTGTCCATGGTTAAACATATCAGTGATCGCGTAGCGGTTATGTATTTGGGTAAAATGGTAGAATTGGCGGAAAGTGAAGAGCTTTATGCAAATCCTATCCACCCTTATACCAAATCTCTCTTGTCAGCTATTCCAATTCCGGATCCGGAAATTGAAGTGAACAAGAAACGTATTCACTTGCATGATGAGCTTGGTAGTCCTATTTATTCTGCTAACGAAAAGAGCAATGATAGTGACTTTGAATTAGTAGAAGTATCCAAAGGACACTGGGTAAGCAAAAAATTTGCTTAAATCTATAGCGAGTATTAGACAGGCGGGAGCGTTATGCTCTCGCCTCTTGTATGTAGTGGGGATATTTAATAATCATTTTAATGGATAAGAAAATAAAACGGCTGCTCTTGCATTGCTTTTTTGCAGGTATGTAATTCTTTTGACGCAGCCCCTGACTTTGGATACAATCATATAGAGTTTACGAACTTGGATTTACATATAACTGCTCAGTAGAACTGGAGGCACTAGCAAATGAATATTGTTAAGGAACCGCTCCCGGGTGGATCTGCACTCGCGCGCGACTATATAGAAAATTTTGAAAAAGTTAGTCATTTGTATGGTGGGGATTTCCGAAGCAAAGAGAGTAGAAGCATTCGGGCAGAATGGCTGGATCGTAGTGAGGGTCTCCGTGCAGACCGGACACAAGTAGCTGCATGTCTACGGCAATATAATGAAAAGCATAATTCACATGATGCGGTGATGTCTTCACTGGCACTTTTAGAACAGCCGGGAACGTTAGTGGTAACTGGCGGACAGCAAAGCGGATTATTTACAGGACCACTACTTGTAGTATATAAAGCAATGACAACCATTATGGCAGCAAAAGAAGCAGCAGAACAGCTCGGTCGACCTGTAGTCCCATTATTCTGGATTGCAGGAGAGGATCATGACTGGGATGAAGTGAATCATACGTATGTATTGAATCGTACGCAAGAGATTACAAAGATTAAGATAGAGAAATCAGAGGAGAAACGCTCCTCGGTGAGTAATATTCGTGTAGAAGATGAAAGCTGGCAGCAAGTAGTGGAACAGCTGGATGCGCTACTTCAAGATAGTGACTTTAAACCGCAAATTATGGAATTTATTCGATCTTCTTCGTTTAGAGCAGATAGTATGACGGATGCTTTTGCCAAGCTGATGGGTTCTTTATTTGGTAAATTTGGTCTGATCCTGCTTGATTCTGCTGATCCTAACCTTCGTAAGTTAGAAGAGCCTTTCTTTACTTCGCTAATTATGCAGAATGATGCACTGGAAACAGCGTACATGAATTCTGCTTCTGATATCGTGAACGCTGGGTATGAGCTTCAAGCTGACGTTACGGCAGGCAATGCCAACCTCTTTTATATACATGAAGGTGTACGATTATTGCTTCATAAGAAAGATGGCGTTTTTGCCGATCGCAAGGGCCAGGTATCGTTCACCCGGGATGAACTACTGGAGGAAGTGAAGGTTCATCCGGAACTATTCAGTAACAACGTGCTGACACGTCCGCTTATGCAGGATTATGTGTTGCCGGTTCTAGCAACGGTGCTAGGTCAAGGTGAGATTGCTTATTGGGCCATTCCGCATCGTGCGTTTGAGACCATTGGGGGACAAATGCCCCTGATCATCCCGCGAATGTCTTTCACAGTGGTGGAAGGTACGCTTCATAAGCATATGGATAAATATCAACTAAGCTTTGAGGATGTAAGACAGGGACTAGATCGTAAAAGACATGAGTGGTTGGCTGCACAGGATGAGCTGGGGATTGAACAACGTTTCGAAGAAACTAAGGCTACTTTCTCCGCCATGTACGAACCACTGATTGAGCAGCTTGGAACCATTCAGGCAGGTCTGCTAAAACTAGGGAATAACAATAAAGATAAGATTTTAGATCAGATCACTTTTTTACAAGCGAAAGCCCAAGATGCAATGGCAAAACAGAATGAAGCTGCAATCCGTCAATGGGAGCGAATCGAGCTGTCGTTAATGCCACTGGGTAAACTGCAAGAAAGAGTGTACAATATCATGTATTACTTGAACCGCTACGGACTTCCATGGTTAGATGAGCTGATGGCTATTGAACCGGATTATAGTGGGACGCATCGCATCATTTATATGTAGAGAAGTATCGCTCTATAAAACAAAGAAGTAACGCTCACAAAACCTGGATTATGCTTACGAAGCGAGTTTTATTGCGAAGTAAAACATAGAAGTATTGCTCCATAAAACAAAGCGTATGCTTACGAAGCAAGTTTTGTACGAAGTAGATTCAATGTAGTAACGCTCACAAAACTTTTAGGAGGTTTCATTATGAGTTCATCAAAACAAAATAGTATCGTGACTGATATGTCACTCGCACCCGAAGGTCATTTGAAAATCGACTGGGTTCGTCAACATATGCCGGTATTGAACCGTATCCGTGAGCAGTTCGAAGCTGAGCAGCCATTCAAAGGACTAAAAGTATCTATTACGCTTCATTTGGAAGCTAAAACCGCTTATCTGGCGAAGGTAGTCAAAGCAGGCGGTGCAGAAGTAACCATTACTGGATCGAATCCACTGTCTACACAGGATGATGTATGTGCGGCGCTTGTAGAGGACGGAATTACCGTATTTGCTAAATACAACCCGTCACCTGAAGAGTTCAAAGCTCTTAATATCAAGGCGCTGGAAAGCAAACCGGATTTGATTATTGATGATGGTGGGGATTTTGCTACATTGCTACATTCGGAGCGTCCTGATCTAATGGAGAATATTCGTGGGGGTGCTGAAGAAACAACAACCGGCATCATTCGTCTAAAAGCTCTTCAAAAGCAAGGTGTGTTGAAGTTCCCAATGGTCGCAGTAAATGATGCTTATTGCAAATATTTGTTTGATAACCGCTATGGCACAGGCCAATCCGCATGGGATGGAATTATTCGAACAACCAACCTGATCGTTGCGGGCAAAACCGTAGTTGTTGTAGGATACGGCTGGTGCGGTAAGGGTGTTGCTATGCGTGCCAAAGGTTTGGGCGCAAAAGTGGTTGTCACAGAAGTGGATGCTATTAAAGCCGTTGAAGCACATATGGACGGTTTCGAAGTTATGCCTATGCTGGAAGCTGCTAAGGTTGGTGATTTCTTCGTTACAGTAACTGGTAATCGTTATGTCATTCGCGGTGAACATTATGATGTGATGAAGGATGGAGCAATCATGTGCAATGCAGGCCATTTCGACGTTGAAGTGAATAAGCCTGAATTGTCTGAAAGATCCGTATCTCAGCGTACTGTTCGCAAAAATATCGAAGAGTACCAGCTTCGCGACGGACGTAAACTATATCTGCTTGCAGAAGGCAGACTTGTAAATCTGGGTGCTGCGGATGGACACCCTGCCGAAATTATGGATACGACCTTTGCGCTACAAGCGCTGTCGTTGAAATATGTAAATGATAATTATAAGAGCATTGGCGTAAAAGTTGAGAATGTTCCTTATGAGCTGGATGAGCAGGTAGCACGCTACAAGCTGCAAAGTCTGGGAATTAACATTGATAGTCTGACTCCAGCACAAGTGGATTATTTGGACAGCTGGAATCTGAACGATTAATTACGGAACGCACAACAATAAAGTATATTAACCAAGTGTACCTTGAACTGAAGCAACTTTTGTAAAATATAAGAGAGTATAAGTTTTACGCTATACATTATCCTTATATTTCTCGCTTAAACGCTTCGGCGTCCTTATAAGGACACCGAAGACGTTTATGTTTGAAAAGCCATGCAGCGGACAAGATTCCGATTGTATGGCTTTTTTTCTGTGGCGAATTGTTTTTTGGGCAACTATCCATTTGATTTAGCAAAAAATTCCTTTCACCAGAAAAAGGTTTTTGATTTTTAATGGCGAATCTATTATGCTTAAGTGGTGAAAAGTGGGGTAAAGTGGGGATTCGGGGATTAGGGGTGGGAAAAAGGATGTTCATGGGAGAGTATCAACACAGCATTGACGACAAAGGCCGAATTATTATTCCGGCTAAACTCCGTGAATTGCTTGGAACCTCCTTTGTGACGACCCGTGGTCTAGACTCCTGTTTATTTGTTTATCCCATGGAAGAATGGGCAATCATGGAACAAAAGCTAAAAAGCCTTTCACTGATGAAATCAGATGCCCGTGCATTCAGTCGCTTTTTTTTCTCAGGCGCAACAGAATGTGTATGGGATAAGCAGGGAAGGGTAAATCTGCCGGCCAATTTAAGGCAGTATGCCAAACTGGACAAAGACTGTGTTATTCTGGGCGTTTCGAACCGGGTGGAAATCTGGAACAAAGAGCTATGGGAGCAGTACTTCGAACAGTCCGAGGAATCGTTCAACGAAATTGCCGAAAAATTGGTGGATTTCAATTTTGATCTATAAAACACAATATCGAATACTGTCCTGGAGGGATGCAGCTTGTTTCACCACATCACGGTGCTTAAAGAAGAAGCGACAGAAGGGCTGCACATCAAAAAAGACGGAATCTATGTAGATTGCACTCTAGGTGGAGCAGGCCACAGCGCACTAATTGCTTCCAAACTTAGCGGCGAAGGCCGATTAATCTGTTTGGATCAAGATGATTGGGCTCTGGAGAACGCAAAAGAAAGACTAGCTGAATACGGAGACAAGGTTGTACTCATTAAGACCAATTTCCGTGATCTGGAGAGTGTACTTAAGGATGTGCCCTTTGTACCACAAAAAGATGGCATTCCCCAAGTGGATGGAGTCCTCTTTGATCTTGGCGTATCCTCTCCCCAGTTTGATGAGGGAGAACGCGGATTTAGTTACAATCATGATGCTCCGCTGGACATGCGGATGGATCAGACAGCGCTATTAACGGCTGCTGATATTGTGAATACGTGGTCTGAGCAGGAGATTGCCCGTGTGCTTTTCCAATATGGAGAAGAGAAGTTCTCGCGGAGAATCGCTAAGAAAATTGTAGACAGAAGAGAAGAAAGTCCTGTGGAGACCACAGGAGAATTAGCTGAGCTTATCAAGGAAGGTATTCCGGCGGCTGCACGAAGAACGGGAGGACACCCCGCTAAACGTAGCTTCCAAGGTTTACGGATTGCTGTAAACGACGAGTTGGGTGCTTTTGAAGAAGGATTACATAGCGCAGTACGTTGCCTTGCACCAGAAGGTAGAGTATCCGTTATCACTTTTCATTCACTCGAGGACCGAATTTGCAAGCAAATACTAAGCAGCTATTTAAGCAGATGTACATGCCCGCCTGACTTTCCGTTTTGTGTATGTGGCGCGAAAGGCACGCTTAAGTTAATCAACCGCAAACCGCTTGTGCCTTCTGAAGAAGAGCTTGAGCTTAATACTCGAGCCCGTTCAGCTAAGCTGCGCATTGCAGAAAAATTGTAATTGACGATAAAGGAGAGTCAGAGATGGCCTATACCCGCGGCAATTTAGCAGTTCAGCCCAAAAGAAAAGAAGAGGTAAACCCCCTTTACCGCGAGAAGACAAAAGTAGTTACCAAACGAAGAGTACTTCCGCTGCAAGAGAAACTTTTGTATATGCTGACGCTAGGAGTATGCGTTTTGGTGGCTATTACCCTGATTTCACGTTACGTTCATATTTATGATTTGAACTTGCAGGCCCAGAAATTAGATAAGGATATAGCGACTGCTAAGAAGCAAATTTCCACGTTTGAGATGGAGAAGCAGAACTTGGAGCAGAAAGTTGCCCAAAAGGCAAAGGATCTTGGATACGTAGCACCGGATGAAAATGCTACAATCTTTATTCCGGCGAATCCGATATCGACAGAAGGCGATAATTAGTGAGCGATTGGCAAGATCGCAATAAAAAAATTGTGAGGTTCGCTTATGGTAAAGAGAATAAAACTTCGCACGCTGTTTATAGGAGGGTGTATTACCCTCTTTTTTCTTGTTTTGATAGCTAGAGTGTTCTGGATTCAAGTTATGGAGGGCTCAGAATGGCAAGAAAAGGCTGCTACACTTTGGGCGCACACTTCGACTATCAAAGCAGAGCGAGGAACGATTTCTGACCGTAATGGGAGTGTGCTCGCAAGTGATGTCCCTGCTTATACTGTGGTTGTAAACCCGGCAGTCATTGCTGAAAAGGGAATTGGTGATGAGGTCGTCAAGGGATTGCATGAGCTACTCGGCAAGCCAGAAGATGAGCTGCGGAAACTGGTTGAAGCGAAAGACGAGAACGGTAAATACCTCAAGAATCGTGAGGTTCGTAACGAAGGCTGGAAGATCGATCAGGAACTTGCGGATAAGGTGAAAGAATTTTATGTAGCCCTAGGTAAAGAGCATAAAATTCAAGAGACTGGGATTGGTCTTGTTAGAGAGCAGAAACGATATTACCCTAAGGGTTCGCTTGCTGCGCATATATTAGGCTATACAGATCGAGATGGCAAGGCAATTATGGGTCTGGAAAAATCCCTAGATGAACAGCTTAAGGGAGCCGATGGCAAGCTGCTTTATCAAAGTGACGGTCAAGGGGTTAAGCTGCCGGATTCAAAAGATACCTATAAACCTGTAGTAAATGGAAGTAATTTCAAGCTTACAATCGACAGTACAATCCAGCAATATATACAAGCGGCCATGGAAAAGGCATATGCGCAATATAAGCCCAAAAGTATGAGTGTCATTGCTGCTGATCCGAATACGATGGAGATTTTGGGGATGGCGAATATGCCTACCTTTGATCCTAATAAATATATGGATACGGGTGCTGATGCAGCGGGTTTCTACAATCATGCTATCAAATCAACTTATGAGCCCGGTTCGACCTTCAAAATTGTAACACTTGCTGCAGCTGTAGAAGAGAAGCTTTTTGATCCCGTAGCTACATTTCTGTCAGGATCTATCAGAATTAAGGGATACAGTAAGGCATTACATGATATTAATCGTGCCGGCTGGGGGCAAATCAGTTTCCTGGAAGGTGTGAAGCGGTCTAGTAACGTTCTTTTTGTAAAACTTTATGAAATGCTCGGACAAGATAGACTTTTACAGTATATTGATGATTTTGGCTTTAATGGGAAGACAGGAATCGATTTGCCAGGGGAAGCCAGTGGGGTCGTTAACCCTAACCTTGGACGTCCTATCGAAATTGCTACACTTGCATATGGGCATGGTAAAGTGCTAGTTACCCCGCTTCAACAATTGGTTGCTGTATCTGCTATCGCCAATGGTGGGAAACTGATGACTCCATATGTGGTAAAAGAGGTTACGGACCCAAACACCGGTGACACTAAGGTTACTCAGCCTAGTGTAGTGCGTCAGGTGATTGATGAGGCAAGCGCCAAGAAAACCGGTGAATACTTGGAGCAGGTAGTTGCCGACCAAGTCAAAGGTACAGGACGCAACGCTCACATAGAAGGTTACCGTGTCGCAGGTAAGACAGGAACGGCTATCAAGGTTGAAGGTAAGGACTACGTGAAGTCCAAAGTACTGGTCTCCTTTATTGGTTATGCGCCTGTGAATGATCCAAAGATCGCTGTTATTGTTATTATTGATGAACCGAACGTTGAGGTTGGCGGCGGTAAAGCTGCAGCTCCTGTATTTAAAGAAATCGTATCTCAGTCTCTGCAATACATGGGAGTTCCAAAGTTAGCGACTGAAACTAGCGATAAGGATAGTAAAAAAACAGTTGAATCTGAAGCGCCTGTGCTCCGGACCACACCTGATCTGATGGGCAAAACGATGAAGGAAGCAAGAGAGACGCTTCTGGATCAAGGATTTGATTTTGAAGTTGTCGGTGAAGAAGCTTCTGTGGAGACCCAATATCCAGAGGCTGGAACGAAGCTTGCTCAAGGTCAGCGTATATACCTATTAAGCAAGCAAGGGGACAAGCCTACCATTCCAAAATTACAAGGAGAGTCGCTGCGTGATGCGCTTGAGATTCTAACACTTCTAAAAGTGGAGATTGCGGTAGAAGGCGAAGGATATGTCTCGGAACAGATTGAAGGAACAAAGAACGGCAAAACATTGGTTACTTTGAAGCTGAAACCATTAAATGATAAGAGTGAAGATGATCCTGCAACTTCGACTGCTGATGAGGGTACGGAATCGGAGAGTGGGCCATAGGCTTGTTCTAACCCCTGTTTGTCCCGAATAGTCATGAAGATAAGAGCTCATGTCTATAGGTGAAAGCGGGGGAGAACGGAATGAAGGTTTCGAAGGTCGTAACACGGCGGAGAATGTTGTGGACGCTGCTGGGACTGGCAGTGTTATTCGGTTCGCTGGTCGTGCGTCTTGGCTTTGTGCAATTATCTCAAGGCGAGAAATTAAGTGACAAGGTAGAAGATTCCTTGCGCCGCAATATTCCTTTTACAGCCAAGCGTGGTGAAATTTTGGATCGTGAAGGTATACCGCTGGCCTATAATATCAGTACGCCTACGGTTTATGCGGTGCCTGTGCAGGTGAAGGAGAAGCAAAAGACAGCGCAGCAATTGGCGCCTCTGCTTGGGATGACCGAGGAGAAGCTGATGAGCTTGCTGACTAAAAAATCAATGTCGGTGAAACTACAGCCCGGCGGCCGCAAAATTACGATGGAACTTGCCGCGAGCATCCGTGATTTGCAGTTGCCGGGCATCGTTGTCGCTGAGGATAGCAAAAGATATTATCCGTACGGCGATCTTGCCGCGCATATACTAGGCTTTACAGGTATTGATAACCAAGGGATTACCGGGGTCGAGAACATATACGATAATTTACTTAAAGGAATAGCAGGCAATATTTCGTATTTGTCTGACGCAGGTGGAAGACTCATGCCTGGATCATCGGAGAAGTATTCTGCCCCTCAGGATGGACTTAATCTGCAATTGACGATTGATAAACAGATTCAATCCATTATGGAACGTGAGCTGGATCAAGCTATGGTAAAATATCAGGCGCAGGGTGCTTGGGCTATAGCGATGAATCCGAAGAATGGTGAAATTCTGGCCATGGCTAGTAGACCGGGTTATGAACCGGATTTATATAAGGAATATGATCCGCAGATCTATAATCGGAATTTACCCATTTGGATGACTTACGAGCCTGGTTCGACGTTCAAAATCATCACACTTGCTGCAGCACTGCAAGAAGGTAAGGTAGACCTGCAAAATGATCATTTCTATGATCCTGGGTTTATCGAAGTGGCGGGTGCCAAGCTGCGCTGTTGGAAAAAAGGCGGCCATGGCAGCCAGACCTTCCTTCAGGTAGTTGAGAACTCCTGTAACCCTGGTTTTGTTGCTCTTGGGCAACGGCTGGGCAAAGAAACCCTCTTCAAATATATTCGTGATTTTGGTTTCGGCAGCAAAACAGGAATTGATCTAAACGGAGAATCAAATGGGATTCTGTTCAAGCTTAGTCAAGTAGGTCCGGTGGAGCTTTCGACTACGGCCTTCGGCCAAGGGGTCTCGGTTACACCTATCCAGCAGATTGCTGCGGTATCCGCGGCTATCAATGGTGGCAATCTCTATAAACCACATGTAACAAAATCATGGGTTAATCCTGAAACGGGAGAGACTGTATCAGAGGTGAAGCCTGAGCTTGTGCGGCAGGTCATTTCGGAGGAGACATCCAAGAAGGTGCGGGCAGCACTTGAGAGCGTGGTTGCCAAAGGCACGGGACGGCCGGCTTTTATCGACGGCTATCGTGTAGGTGGCAAGACGGGTACTGCACAGAAGGTTGTAAATGGACGTTATTCTCCGACAGAGCATATTGTTTCTTTTATTGGTTTTGCGCCGGCAGATGATCCACAGATCGTTGTCTACACTGCAGTGGATAATCCGAAAGGGATTCAATTTGGGGGTGTAGTTGCAGCTCCAATCGTGCAAAATATTTTGGAAGACTCACTGCACTATATGAAGGTTCCTGAACGCAGTGATCAGCTTCCAAAAACTTATAAGTATGGTGAAACTCCGATTGTGACCGTGCCTGACCTTACAGGTGCAACCGTACAAGATATCTATGAGGATTTAAATATGAATTTTAATCTGGCGCGTTCAGGCTCTGGCAATACGGTCATCAATCAGGCTCCGAAAGCTGGGGCAAGAGTAGAACAGGGCTCAACCATCAGGATTTATATGGGAGCTTCTAGTGAATAATGATAAAGGTATAAGGGTTCAGTTTGTATCCGAAAATGTAGAGTGAGGGATTACTATGAAAGTTAATGAATTATCTGCTTGTCTTGCTACTTCGCGTCTATATGGGGACGGGGAGGTGGAGATTACTGATCTTCAGACGGATTCCCGCCGTGTAAGTCCGGGTGATCTGTTTATCTGTTTACCGGGTCACACCGTAGACGGACATAAATTTGCGCCGCAAGCCGTAGCCTCTGGAGCATCTGCTATCGTATGTGAGCATAAGCTAGAGCTTGATATCCCACAGATCGTTGTGGATGACTGCCGTTTTGCGATGTCTGTCATGTCGAATGCGTTCTTTGGCTCACCTAGCAGCCGAATGAGAATGATCGGGGTTACGGGTACAAATGGGAAGACAACAACGACTTATCTTATTGAGCGAATTATGCAAGACCAGAATATGAAGACGGGTCTGATTGGGACCATTCAAATGCGCTATGACGGCAAAAGTTACCCTATGTCAGGGACCACTCCAGAATCGCTAGATCTGCAGCGCTCGCTTCATGATATGGCCTCCAAAGGTGTGGAATGTTGCGTAATGGAAGTCTCCTCCCATGCGCTTCAGCAAGGACGTGTGAAGGGTGCGGACTTCCGTACAGCAATATTTACGAACTTAACCCAGGATCATCTGGATTATCATCATACAATGGAGGAGTATCGGGCGGTTAAAGGTCTATTCTTCTCTAGACTAGGAAATGTGATCTCACCTTGGAAAGAAGAACGCAAATATGCGGTGCTTAATGCTGATGATGAGGCGAGCCACTATTTTGCAACCCAAACTGCAGCGGAAGTGATTACATATGGCATTGATAACAACGCTAATGTCCGAGCTTCGCAAATCTCGATCACTGCAAAAGGAACTTTTTTCCATGTAGATACGTTTAAGGGTGAGACGGACATTTCGCTTCGTATGGTTGGTAAGTTCAATGTCTATAATGCACTTGCGGCGATTACGGCAGCGTTGTTGGAAGATGTGTCACTGTCAGATATCAAGACTAGTCTTGAGGCGATTGATGGGGTAGCTGGACGGGTGGAGTCAGTAGATGAGGGGCAAGAATATGCCGTTATCGTTGACTATGCACATACACCAGACGGGCTGGAAAATGTATTAAGAACGGTCTGCGAATTTGCTACAGGTAAAGTGCTTACTGTGTTTGGCTGCGGAGGAGACAGAGACCGCACGAAACGTCCTTTAATGGGTAAGATAGCTGCAAAATATAGCGACATGATATTCGTAACCTCTGACAACCCTCGGACGGAGGACCCTGGGCTAATTCTGAAGGATATAGAAGCAGGACTAGTAGAGGATGGAGTCACCTCTGACCGGTATCATATGATTGTTGATCGCCGAGAAGCAATTGGGAAGGCTATTGAAATGGCAAGCTCTGGCGATGTAGTATTGATTGCGGGGAAAGGTCATGAGACCTATCAACTGATTGGCGGAGTGGTTCACGATTTCGATGACCGCATCGTCGCGAAAGAAGTTATAAGGGGTCGAAGCTATTGATTACAAGAACACTGGGACAAATTGCTGTGATGTGCGCAGGGGAACTTCCTGCTGCCGAAGCTATGAATATACCACTTACGGGCGTCGTTACTGACTCCCGTAAGATAACTACAGGTTGCCTGTTTGTTCCTCTAACGGGAGACAAATTTGACGGTCATCATTATGCAGCTACAGCTATTGCTGCTGGTGCTGCAGGGACCTTATGGCAGCGTGATAAAGGTCCTGCGCCTGAGGGTGGCGGAGTCATAATTGTTGAAGATACGCTAGAGGCGCTTCAGAAGCTGTCCGCTGCGTATTTAAATGAGGTCGCTCCGAAGGTTGTCGCTGTTACGGGCAGTAATGGCAAAACAACGACAAAAGATATCATTATGGCCTTGCTCGAAATGCAGTACAAGGTGCACAAGACAGAGGGAAACTTCAATAATCATATTGGTCTTCCGCTCACGATTCTATCCATGGCTGAGGATACAGAGATTGCAGTGCTTGAAATGGGTATGAGCTCGCGGGGAGAAATTGCTCTGCTGGCTTCTTTGGCTGCACCAGATGTTGCAGTCATTACTAATATAGGTGAGTCACATCTGCTGCAACTGGGATCCCGCAAAGAAATCGCCCGTGCCAAGCTGGAAATAGTCGAAGGGCTAGTGCCAGGTGGACTGCTAATTTATAACGGTGATGAACCGCTGCTGACTGAGGTAATGCAAGAGTCCACTTTTGAGGCTCCGGAGGGGATGGTGTCCTTTCGTTTCGGTCTGAACGGAGATAATGATGATTATCCGACTGGGATGATGTCCCATAGTGGTGGTATGACGTTTACGTCAAGCCTTCATAAGGAACATGCTTTTACATTACCGCTGCCAGGCCAGCATAACGTTGTTAACGCGTTGGCTGCACTAGCGGTTGCTCGCCATTTTGGAATTACAGAACAAAATGTAGAGAATGGGTTAAGTAATCTTAAGTTGACGGGCATGCGGATTGAAGTGATTCGGACTTCTTCCGGGCTTACACTTTTGAATGATGCTTATAATGCCAGTCCGACTTCTATGAAGGCGGCCATTGATGTGCTTCAAACTATGAAATGCAGTGGCAAAAAAATCGCAGTACTGGGGGACATGCTGGAACTTGGGCCGGATGAAATACAGTTTCATAAAGAAATTGGCTACTACCTAGACCCCGCAGTGACTGATTTTGTATATACCTATGGTCCATTGTCAGTCCATATTTCAGAAGCTGCAAAGGAAAGATTCGGAAACGAGCGTGTGCTGGCTTTTACGGATAAGTCAGAATTAACAGCCGTCCTTATCGAGAAAAGCAGCTCCAAGGATATTGTACTATTCAAAGGATCTAGAGGGATGAGGCTTGAGGAAGTGCTTCAGAGCCTTAATAAAGAGATTAAAGAGACCTAAAAAAATGGAGGGGGTGCACCCATGGATTATCAACTATTGTTATTGACTATTGCTGTTTCCTTTATCCTTGCGGTCATTGCCGCTCCGCTCTTCATTCCGCTACTGCGCAGGATGAAATTCGGACAGCAGGTGCGAGATGACGGACCGCAATCCCATTTAAAGAAAGCGGGAACGCCGACGATGGGCGGTATCGTAATCATCGTGGCTTTTACATTGGCTTATCTGAAATTTTCCGTGGTGAATAACGATTTCTACGTACTACTAGTGGCTACGCTTGGTTTTGGACTGATCGGATTTTTGGATGATTATATCAAAATCGTATTCAAGCGTTCTTTGGGCCTTACGGCGCGTCAAAAATTGTTCGGGCAGCTGTTGGTAGGTGCTGTGATGTGCGGTCTGCTGATTTCTGCAGGACATAGCACAAGTATCAGCGTTCCGGGTACTGATTTCAGCTTTGACTGGGGCGGCTTTTTCTACTATCCATTCATTATTATTATGATGATGGCAGTAACGAATGCTGTTAACTTTACCGATGGAGTAGATGGTTTGCTGTCTGGAGTAAGTGCTATTGCTTTGGCAGCTTATGCTGTTGTAGCGATGCAGGCTACGTCAATTGCAGCTGGCGTGTGTGCAGCGGCAATGATCGGGGCCGTTCTTGGATTTCTGGTTTTTAATGCCCATCCGGCTAAGGTGTTCATGGGAGATACCGGTTCATTTGGTATTGGCGGCGCGATAGGTGCGATTGCTATTGTCACAAAGAGCGAACTGCTGTTTTTAATTATTGGCGGTGTGTTTGTGGTGGAAATGTTATCTGTCGTGATACAGGTGGTTTCTTTCAAAACCCGTGGCAAACGTGTATTCAGAATGAGCCCGATTCACCATCATTTTGAACTTGGTGGCTGGTCGGAATGGCGTGTGGTAATTTCGTTCTGGGCGGTAAGCTTGATATTAGCCGCTGTTGGACTATTTATTAGCAAGGGGTTGTAGCGAATGAAACATCCAGATATGTATCGTGGTGAAGAAGTTGTGGTTCTTGGGCTCGCAAAAAGCGGTGTCCAGGTTGCTAAAGTGCTGCATGATCGAGGCGCTGTAGTTACGGTGAACGATAAAAAGGAAAGAGATCAAAGTCCCGAAGCTTCCGAATTGGAATCTTTGGGAATTTGTGTTATAAGCGGTGGGCATCCGGATGGACTGATTCATGAAGGTGTAAGTCTGGTCATTAAGAATCCAGGCATTCCTTATTCTGCGCCTCCTGTGCAAAAGGCTCTTGAGCTTGGCATTGAAGTAGTTACAGAGGTAGAGGTTGCTTACCGTCTTTGTGCAGCGCCGATGATTGGCATCACGGGATCCAATGGCAAGACGACCACGACGACCTGGGTAGGTCAAATGCTGGACGCTGCAGGTATGAATCCGATTGTTGCAGGTAACATTGGCACGCCTCTCTGTGAGGCTGCGCAAGAAGCTACAGAGGATAACTGGATGGTGGTCGAACTCAGCAGCTTCCAGCTCAAAGGTACGGAGACTTTCCGCCCCAAAATAGGTTGTTTGTTGAATATTGCGGAGACCCACCTGGATTATCATGGGAGCATGAAGGATTATGTCGATTCCAAAGCAAAGCTGTTCGCCAATCAAGTAGATACGGATACGGCTGTGCTGAACTGGGACGATCCTTTTTGCCGGGAACTTGTGCCGTATATGAAAGCTACTATTCTTCCGTTCTCTATGTCCGAGGAGCTCACTCATGGTGTGTTTGTTAGCCCATCCTATATTACGGGTCAAGATGACGATCTGAAGCGCCGCATCATCTATCGCGAATCTGCAGACCAAGAAACAATCATTGCTGATGTAGATTCCATTAGCATTCCGGGACGTTTCAATGTGGGAAATGCACTGGCTGCATGTGGAATTGCCATTGCTGCTGGAGCTGACCCCTCTTTATTGGGTGAAGTGCTTGCTTCATTTCGCGGTGTAGAGCACCGGCTGGAGTATGTGGCTGATAAGGCTGGAGCCACTTATTATAATAACTCCAAAGCAACGAACTCCAAAGCGACGATTATGGCATTAACGTCCTTTGAGCGCCCTGTAGTGCTGATCGCTGGTGGATTAGACCGTGGTTCCGATTATTTGGAGCTGCTGCCTGTCCTGAGCGGTCGTGTTAAAGCGCTAGTGGCGTTAGGAGAAACTAAGGACAAGCTAACGAATGTAGCGCAGCTGGCAGGATTAAAGCAGATTATCTCCGTCGATAATGGGGAGAGTGCCGCTGCCGTGCTTGAGCAAGCTGTGCAGGAAGCTTCCGCTCTGGCGGAAGAAGGAGATATCGTTCTTTTGTCTCCTGCCTGTGCAAGTTGGGATATGTTTACATCCTATGAAGAGCGCGGGCGTATTTTTAAAGAGGCGGTGCATAACCTTTAAGTAGGGGGGTGGATAAGCCCCATCCCTACTACGGATGCAAGAGGTGTGCTCCTGATGAACAAAACTCGTCATGCTCCCGATATTTGGTTGCTGATTCCTATTCTATCTTTGCTGGTGATCGGCATGGTGATGGTATACAGCGCCGGGTCCGTTCTGGGCTTCCGCAATTATGGAGATTCGTTTTACTTTGTAAAAAGACAGCTTTTGTTTGCAGGACTAGGACTAGTCGCAATGTTCGTTACGGCGAATACCGATTACAGGGTGCTGAAAAAGCTGGCTAAGCCGGCACTTCTGATCTGCTTTTTCTTACTTGTTATTGTGCTTATCCCTGGTATTGGTGTAGTACGCGGGGGAGCGCGCAGCTGGCTAGGAATTAGCTCCTTCGGGATCCAGCCTTCCGAATTCATGAAGATGGGGATGATTCTATTCTTAGCCAATTGGCTAGGAAAAGAGGAATACGACATCACTTCCTTCACACGCGGCTTGCTCCCACCACTTGCGCTCATTGGGTCAGCCTTCGCGCTGATCATGCTCCAGCCGGATTTGGGTACAGGTACCGTCATGTTTGGTGCAGCCTTGATGATGGTCTTCACAGCAGGGGCTAGAATGAAGCATTTACTTTCACTTGGAGTAGCTGGTGCGGCAGGGTTTGTTGCTTTGATTGCAGCAGCGCCTTACCGGTTGCAGCGGATTACCGCTTTTCTTGATCCTTGGTCCGACCCCCTTGGTGCAGGCTACCAGATCATTCAGTCGTTATATGCGATTGGTCCTGGTGGGCTCGGTGGCCTTGGATTAGGAATGAGTCGGCAGAAGTACAGCTATGTACCTGAGCCACAAACAGATTTTATTTTTTCTATATTGGCTGAGGAGCTGGGGTTTATCGGTGGTTTGGCTGTGTTGATCCTATTTCTTATTCTAATCTGGCGCGGGATGAAGGTGGCGATGAGTCTACCTGACCGTTTTGGAAGCTATCTGGCCGTTGGCATCGTCTGTATGGTGGCTGTACAAGTCATTATTAATATTGGTGTTGTTATTGGTCTAATGCCTGTAACGGGCATCACGCTTCCTCTGATTAGCTATGGCGGATCTTCACTTACACTGATGCTAACATCCCTTGGCATTCTATTGAACTTATCCCGTTTTGCGAGGTGAAAGAGATGCGTATCGTATTAAGCGGCGGAGGCACGGGTGGACATATCTATCCTGCGGTCGCTGTTGCTAGGCAAATGGAGTTGGAAGATAGCAAATCTACCTTCCTGTATATTGGTGGAACGCGTGGCTTAGAGAGCAAGCTTGTTCCTCAAGAGAATATCCCTTTCAAATCTATTGACATCACTGGTTTTCGGCGCAAGCTATCCATAGACAATGTCAAGACCGTGATGCGTTTCTTGAAGGGTGTTAAGGCGTCCAAAGAAATGTTAAGAGAATTCAAACCAGATGTTGTGATTGGAACAGGCGGTTATGTGTGTGGTCCAGTCGTTTATGCTGCATCCCGGTTGGGCATCCCTACTTTGATCCATGAACAAAATGCCATACCAGGTCTAACCAATCGCTTTCTGAGTCGGTATGCGAGTACAGTTGCCGTAAGCTTTGAAGGAACAGAGTCCTCTTTTCCGGGCAGCAAAAATGTGATCTATACTGGCAATCCACGTGCCACAACAGTTACTACAGCAAGTCCGCAACGTGGATTCGCATCGCTGGGGATTTCGGATGGCAGTACTGTTGTTTTGGTGGTTGGTGGCAGTCAGGGAGCTAAGGCTATTAATAGAGCCATGATTGAAATGGCCCCTAAAGTGGGTAAGGGTAATGGTGTTCATTATGTGTATGTTACAGGTGAACCTTATTTCGAAGAGACTCGGGCGGAATTGCGTCAAAAGCTGGGTAGCATACCAAACTGGTTGCATGTCCTTCCTTACGTTCATAATATGCCAGAGGTGTTGGCTTGTACCTCCTTGATCGTTAATCGAGCGGGAGCCTCTTTTCTCGCTGAGATTACAGCGCTGGGTATTCCCTCTGTACTCATTCCATCTCCTAATGTGACGAATAACCATCAGGAGGCGAATGCAAGACAGTTGGAACGTGAAGGTGCTGCTGTGGTGCTGCTTGAGAAAGATTTAAACGGCACGGCACTATATGAGGCGGTTCAAAAAATCATCGGAACTGAAGCCGTGCGTGAGCAGATGTCCGTGGCCTCCAAACGACTCGGCAAAAGAGATTCTGCAGCAGTAATCACAAGCGAGCTCCGAAGACTTGCGGGTAAGAAGTCTTAAGATATCATCGTTTTCCATACGGGTTTTCCTTATTGGCAGCTCTCTGTCACACACTTGGAGGAACGAACATAGGATAATCCTATAATCGTGACAATCACCCAGGACACTTCCAAACCTGAGATGTAGTGCAGGATATTCTTGAAATATAAGAAAGTATAAGTTTCACGTTATACATTATCCTTATATTTCTCGCTTAAACGCTTATCGTCCTTCTAAAGGACGCCGAAGACGTTTATACTTGTACATTTCATATGAGCTTGTAACGGAAGTGTTTGTGGTGGGTGAGCGGTAATCTCGGAGGTGATACATTGGACAAATTGGTGATTGAGGGTGGAAGTCCCCTGTCAGGCACCATTCGTATCCATGGAGCAAAAAATGCGGCGCTGCCGATTCTAGCGGCAAGCCTGCTGGCCGAAGGAGTTCACTCACTGCATAATGTGCCGAAGCTGCTGGACATCGAGACTATGCTAGACATCCTAGATCGGCTGGGCTGCAGGTGCGTGCATCAAGAGGATACGGTGACGATAGATACGTCTGCCGTCGGGACATCTCATATCCCTGAGGATTTAATGCGGCAGATGAGATCTTCCATTTTTCTAATGGGACCGCTGTTATCCAGATTTGGAGAGGTAACGATCTATCAGCCTGGGGGCTGTGCGATCGGAGAGCGTAAAATCGATCTTCATCTACAGGGACTTAAGGCGTTAGGGGCGGAGATCGAGGAGAGCAACGGAAGAATATTCTGTCGGGGTTCTAAGCTTATAGGGAGTGATATTCATCTCGACTATCCAAGTGTAGGAGCAACGGAGAATATTATGATGGCTGCCGCAAAGGCAGAGGGAACAACAACAATATCGGGGGCAGCGAGAGAGCCGGAGATACAGGACCTACAGCAGTTTCTAAATAGCATGGGTGCTCAGATTATCGGTGCAGGTACGGACACCATTACAATTCAAGGGGTGAAAAACCTATATCCCTGTACGTATGAGGTGATACCTGATCGGATTGTGGCTGGAACCGTAATGATTGCTGCGGCAGCTACACGAGGGAATGTGACTTTGACACATGCCAATGCGGGGCATCTGACTTCGCTTATTCATGTGCTCAAGCGGGCTGGTGTTCAAATCACAGTGTGCAATGATATAATTAATATCAGTTGTATGGGGCGTCCACGTGCTGTTGAGAGAATTGTGACTTCTCCTTATCCTTCTTTCCCAACCGATCTGCAATCTCAGGTCATGGTGCTGTTGTCTCTCGCTGATGGTTTCAGTGTAATCAAGGAGACGGTGTTTGAGGGACGATTCAAGCATGTTGAAGAAATGGCGCGGATGGGCGCTGATATTTCTATTGATTTGAATCGTGCGTTTATTCGCGGCGTTCAGAGATTGTATGGTGCTACTGTGGAAGCTACTGACTTGCGTGCGGGTGCGGCTCTGGTTATTGCTGGGCTTGCTGCACAAGGGACTACAGTCGTTGAGCAAGCACACCATATTGACCGCGGGTATGATGGAATAGAGAAGCTGTTTCAGAAGCTTGGCGCGCGCATAAGCCGCAAGGTACCCGTACCGGATCCACTTGATTTGGCCAATTAAAGCTCCCTGTCTCCTTCAGTTCTACCAAGGAAGGAGACAGGGCCTTATTACGGAGATATGAGAATGACAACAACCCGATTACCTCTTCTTAAAGAGGACAAGCCTAAGAAAAAAATGAGCCGTAAGATTACGGCGATCCTGCTGCTACTGTTCACTGCGCTTCTTGCTGTGATTTTTTTCAGATCGTCTATTAGTCACATTACAGTGATAGATTTTCAGGGAAGCAAGTATTCTACTAGTGAGGAATTACTCTCGCAAAGTGGAATTCATATAGGTGGACAATTCTTTGCCGTTTCTACGAAGTCTGTGGAACAATCTCTGCTGGAGCTTAAGACGGTTAAGGCTGTGGCCGTAAAGAAGGATTTCCCCGGGGTAATCACAGTGAAGATTGAAGAATTCCCTGCGGTGGCCTATGAACTGGAACAGGGCGGCATCTTGAAGGCGATTCTGTCGAGTGGAGCAGCGGTGACTGTTAATGAGACTGGTATTGCTGTAGAGAAACCTATATTAACCAACTGGGATCCAGCTGATCCTAATAAGGCTATCCTATGCCAAACGCTTGGAAGCATTTCTAATGAATTGACAAGTGATATCTCTGAGATTGTTCCCTCGCCAACCTTGTCATTTCCGGATCGTATCAAGCTCTATACTAGATCCCGTTTCGAGGTGATCACTTCCATCTCTTTATTGAAGAGCAAAGTGTCATACTTGAATCAGGTAATAGAGACAAAGGAGCCTGGACTTATCACGATGCTTGAAGCCGACTCGTATGTTCCTTTTCAGGTCGAAAGTGAGGAGCAAAAGGGCGATGAGCAAAAAGATGTGCAAGAGTAGAGTAGAGGTAAATAGTCCCTACTAATAGAGTTCAAAAAATGCTACAATCGGATTTACGGGCAAGAAGCTATATCCCTCTTTTTTCTTCGATTTTTTTGAAATATAATCTTATATATGGTTAGTAATAACCGAATAGGTATATATTTCTTGTGATAATTATCATTCTTATAAAAAATTATGAGTAACTAATCACATTTAGGGATGTTGGAATATTATTCCGTTCAAAAAATTTGTAGAAAAAAGAGGGAAAGGGTTAGGTATGTTGAATATGTACAGAGAAGTTTCCCGGGACCGGGATAAGATTATGCAAATTATTTCGATTATAACAGGAGGTGCCATAGGACTTGAGCAACAATGACATCATTGTTAGTTTGGACATCGGTACATCCAAAGTTCGGGCAATAATTGGGGAAGTTACCAATGGAACCTTTAATATTATTGGCGTTGGATCTGCTGATTCGGAAGGAATACGTAAAGGCGCGATTGTAGATATCGACCAAACTGTGCAATCGATCAAAAGTGCTATAGATCATGCAGAGCAAATGGTGGGTATTCAAATATCAGAAGTTTATGTAGGCATTTCCGGTAATCATATTGGCCTGCAATCCAGCCACGGTGTCGTGGCCGTTCAGAATGAGGATCGTGAAATCGGTGAGGATGATATCGATCGCGTTATTAAAGCTGCGGAAGTCATCGCTATGCCTCCGGAGCGAGAAGTGATTGATGTTGTTCCTAAACAATTTATTGTCGATGGTCTCGAAGGTATTCAGGACCCGCGCGGGATGATTGGTGTTCGTCTAGAAGTGGACGCAACCATCATTACGGGTGCTAAGACGCCAATACATAATCTACTACGATGTGTTGAGAAATCAGGGCTGAAAGTGAAGGATCTTGTGCTGATGTCTCTTGGTGCTGGTGGATTGGCGCTGTCCAAAGACGAGAAATCGATGGGATCTGTTCTGGTTGATATCGGGGCCGGGTCGACAACGATAGCCATATACGAAGAAAGTTCCCTTTGTGCAACCTCTACGATTCCGATCGGCGGAGAATTTGTAACTAATGACATTGCATACGGACTACGTACACTTACTGATCAAGCGGAGAAAGTAAAGCTAAAGTATGGTTGCGCATGGATTGACGATGCAGCCTCTGACGTTGTCTTCAAGGTGCTGCGCATTGGCAGTAATGTAGAGAAGGAATTTAACCAAGAGGATTTAGCGGCAATTATCGAACCACGGGTGCAAGAAATCTTCCATTTGATTAAACAGGAAGTGAAACGGCTTGGTTACAGTGAACTACCTGGAGGTTATATATTAACGGGTGGAACTGTTTCGATGCCTGGCGTATTAAAGGCGGCTCAGACTGAACTGGCTGCATCTGTACGCATCGCTGTACCGGATTATATCGGTGTACGGGACCCTGGGTTTACCGGAGGTGTTGGTATCCTGCATAATGTTGTCCGTAGCTTCCGTGGAAGAAGCAGTGGTGGAAGCAGCAACAAAAAGACGGTCAACCGGAGTAAGCAGAACGCCACTCCAAATCAGGAAACGGTTCAGAAGACCGGGTTTGTCGAGCGTCTAAAGAACATGTTCAGCGAGTTTATATAAGTGTAAGTCCAGATATACTTGGACCGGCCATCCAAGCACATTGAGGGGGAGATGGAACAATATGTTAGAATTTGATTTTGAAATGGAGAGCTTGGCGCAAATAAAAGTCATCGGCGTAGGCGGCGGAGGTAGTAATGCTGTCAACCGGATGATTGAAAATGGCGTTCAGGGTGTAGAATTTATTACGGTTAATACAGACGCCCAAGCGTTGCATATGGCCAAATCGGAGCACAAGCTGCAAATCGGGGACAAGCTGACCCGCGGGTTGGGTGCAGGAGCTAATCCTGAAGTCGGTAAGAAAGCAGCGGAAGAATCCCGTGACTTGATCTCTAATACCCTTAAGGGCGCAGATATGGTGTTTGTTACTGCAGGGATGGGTGGCGGTACAGGAACAGGTGCAGCACCAGTTATAGCTGAGATTGCTAGAGAGTGTGGAGCCTTGACTGTGGGGGTAGTTACTCGCCCGTTCACTTTTGAAGGAAGAAAACGTTATAACCAGGCAATGCTTGGAATCGAAGCTTTGAAAGAAAAGGTCGACACGCTAATCGTCATTCCAAATGACCGTTTGCTTGAGATCGTTGATAAGAAAACACCGATGTTGGAAGCTTTCCGTGAAGCAGATAATGTTCTCCGGCAGGCTGTTCAAGGTATCTCTGACCTAATTAAGGTTCCTGGTCTGATTAACCTTGACTTTGCGGATGTAAAGACGATCATGACAGAGCGCGGTTCAGCGCTTATGGGTATTGGTATTGCAAATGGTGAGAACCGTGCGTCTGAAGCAGCACGTAAAGCCATCATGAGCCCACTCTTGGAAACGTCTATTGAAGGCGCCCGCGGCGTAATCATGAACATTACGGGAGGATCCAACCTCTCTCTCTATGAAGTTAATGAAGCGGCTGAGATCGTTACATCCGCCTCTGATCCTGAAGTGAATATGATCTTTGGTGCGATTATTGATGAAGGCCTGAAGGATGATATCAAAGTAACAGTAATTGCTACTGGCTTTGAACATAAACCATCGCCTGAAACTCCAGGACGTCGTCCGGTCTCGACGAATAACGAGCCTGCGGCAGCACCGGATAAGAGTTCAGCTAATTTACGTCCTTTCGGCAATCAGAGTTCTTCTGACCAGCTCGATATTCCGACGTTCCTGCGTAATCGTACTCGGGGCAATAATGACTAATTAAATAGAATCAAGATTATACGAGAACACCGTATCGCTTAGCTGATTAGCTATAGCGGTACGGTGTTTTTTTTGCGTAAATGTAATAAGGATCAAGCAAGACTATGAACGGCACTGTGTAGCTCAGCGGCAACCATTAACCATCAGATAATCCTGCAAAAATACAGTATTTAATAATAAGTAGATGGTTGAAGTGATGATTCCTGCGAATCTGCAGTAATTCCTGCGCCAAATAAAGATTTCTAGCCAAAAGTGAGGATAATCCTGTATATTTGCAGTTTTTGGACTTCATAAAGCGGAGTTTTGCACAAAAAGTTGTATATTTGCAGGATTCCTCTATTCCATTAAATGATCCAGCGAATGATGGAGCGAATGACGCAGTGAATAAAAGATATAAGAAATTCCATAAAGAAGGAATAAATCCCCACGCGCTATAACTCGACAAAAAAACCGTAAGAATGCCCCCCAAGTTTAGACAGACTTTGAATGCGAGACTTTCTATACTAATCATATCGTCCAAAAACAGAGCCTGATCCAATTTGGCTAGAGGATAGATTCCGCCATTAAGCAGGTGAATGCACTGGTTGTTTATATTGACTTGATATTCGCCGCCAATCTAGTGATCGACGGAATTCTTTTGTGGCTGACAGGCTGGATGGTTAAGCTGAGAATCTCATGGTGGCGTTTAATCCTCTCAGCTCTCGTTGGCGCACTGTATGTAGTGATGATGTTTGTACCGGAGCTGTCTTTCATGTATACCTTCCTTATCAAGTTTGGATTGTCGGTGGTTATGTTATGGATTGCCTTTGGTTTTGGGAGTCTGCAAAGCTACCTTCGCACTATGGGAGCTTTCTATATTATCAATTTTGCAGCCGCAGGTGGAATTGTTGGTATTCACTATTTGCTGCAGAGCTCCAGCGACATTTGGAATGGTATTATGTTCACTGCTTCAGGAGGGCATGCCTACGGCTTAAAGATCGGCTTTTGGTTTGTCATTGCAGTATTCCCCCTGGTGTTAATCTGCTTCAAGGCAGTGCATTCTTCACGAATCAGAAGGGAGCAGCTTGAAACCTATATCGGTGAGGTGGTTGTTGAAATTGATGGTGTAAGTGTTTCCTGTCCTGGCCTGCTAGACACAGGTAATCGTCTCTGTGATCCTTTGACCCGCATACCGGTGATGGTGATGGAATCGACGCTCTGGGAGGGGCATCTGCCTGCTGCATGGAAAGGGAGACTCACTCAGGATGGTGCGGACAGACTTTTGCTAGAAACGGACGGGCAGTCGTTTGCTTGGCAGGATAGGATGCGACTAGTACCTTACAGGGGGATTAACCGAGGGGCATCATTTATGCTCGCACTGAAGCCAGACCTTGTGACGATAAAGCTCGGTGAAGATATCTTTTATAGTAAAAGAGTCTTAATTGGGCTGGATGGCGGGACACTCTCAGGAGATGGAGCCTATCGGGCGGTCATACATCCGGATTTAACTCAAAAAGAGAGCGCCACTGATGCAGCACTACCTTCCTAATCTTTAAAGCTAGCTGAACCAAACTTCTGATGGCTGAAAGCGGGAATTAAAAGCTTCATACGCTAACCGTGTACTTCTTGGAGGAGGAACAATAATGGTCAAATGGAAAATTGCTCTGCAGCTGCAATATTACCGCATGCTGTTTCTACTGGGGCTGAAGAGTCAGGAAATCTATTATATCGGCGGGAGCGAGGCTCTACCTCCACCGCTGACACGGGAAGAAGAAGAGTATCTGCTTCAGCGGCTATCTAGCGGCGATGCTGCTGTTCGTGCGATGCTGATTGAGCGTAACCTGCGCCTCGTAGTGTATATCGCTCGTAAATTTGAGAATACCGGAATCAATATTGAAGACCTTGTTTCGATAGGGGCTATCGGATTAATTAAGGCGGTTAACACTTTTGATCCCGAGAAAAAAATAAAACTAGCAACATATGCATCACGTTGCATAGAGAATGAAATTTTGATGTATTTGCGGCGTAATAGCAAGACACGGAGTGAGGTTTCTTTTGATGAGCCTCTTAATATCGATTGGGATGGTAATGAGTTGCTGCTCTCAGATGTTTTAGGGACGGAAAATGATACCATCTATCGGAACATTGAAGAACAGGTCGATCGCAAGCTGCTGCAAAAGGCGCTGGAAAAGCTGAGCGAACGGGAAAGACTCATTATGGAGCTGCGTTTCGGACTGCGTGGGGGCGAAGAAAAGACGCAAAAAGATGTGGCGGATCTGCTCGGAATTTCCCAATCCTACATTTCTCGTCTGGAGAAACGAATTATTAAGCGGCTGCGTAAGGAGTTTAACAAGATGGTGTAAGGTGAAATTAGCAAGGAATAAAATGGCCAACCCGGGAGATAATGTACAGTAATGTTTCTCCTTGGGAGGTAAATCATCATGACCCGAAATAAAGTCGAGATTTGCGGTGTGGATACTGCTAAGCTGCCTGTTCTAACGAATGTGGAAATGCGGCAACTGTTCACTTCGCTGCAGCAGCAGGGCGAGCGATCCGCCAGAGAGAAATTGGTAAATGGTAATCTTAGGCTCGTTCTAAGTGTTATCCAGAGGTTCAATAATAGGGGAGAATTTGTTGACGATTTGTTCCAGGTGGGCTGCATCGGTCTGATGAAAGCCATCGATAATTTCGATTTATCACAAAACGTTAAGTTCTCCACATATGCGGTTCCGATGATTATTGGTGAGATCCGCCGTTACTTGCGTGATAACAATCCGATTCGAGTATCGCGTTCACTCAGAGACATTGCTTACAAGGCGCTGCAGGTACGCGATAGTCTGACCAATCAGAATTCGCGGGAACCGACGATATTCGAAATCTCTGAAGCACTTGGCGTACCGAAGGAAGATGTAGTCTTTGCCCTTGATGCTATTCAGGATCCAGTGTCCTTATTCGAACCGATCTATCATGACGGTGGCGATCCTATTTATGTAATGGACCAGATTAGCGATGATAAGAATAAGGATGTGTCGTGGATCGAAGAAATCGCCTTACGTGAAGCGATGCGTAAGTTAGGTCAAAGGGAGAAACGAATTTTATCCATGCGGTTTTTCGAAGGGAAAACACAGATGGAGGTCGCAGATGAGATTGGTATCTCACAGGCACAGGTCTCACGTCTAGAGAAATCTGCGATTCAGCAAATGCAAAAGCATGTGAAGTCTTAAATCGTCTGAAATGAGGAGATATCCAGAATCCGTGATAAGGATTTTGGGTGATCTCCTCTTTTTACTGTTTCAGGAATTATATTGAGCCCCCGCAAAGTACCTTGGTAAGCATCTAAGCATAGCCTCACTTTGTGGGGATATTTCATGCATGTGGCCAAGCTTTCATAACATATATTGGACTATAGGTCTGATTGTACAGGGGTGGTGAGATGAACGAGGATTATTTAGGATCAGCCAAAAAAATGAAAATCTCTGATTTTCAGACTAAGGACGTTATTAACATTGTGGACGGCAAGCGGCTGGGCCAAATCAGTGACTTAGAGCTTGATTTACGCCGAGGTGTCATTGATGCAATCGTAATTCCCGGATACACTCGGTTTATGGGGTTGTTCGGAGGCGGAACCGATCTGATTATTCCCTGGCGAAATATTGTCAAAATCGGGTCTGATGTAGTGCTTGTGAAGATTGAAGAATCAAGAATGCCTCAAGGGCAGGACGAGCGAGAAACGATGTATTTGGAACGAGGGGACCGAGGTGAACGGCGCACTTATTAATTAGGTGCGTTTTTTGTTTTTTATAAAATGATTTGAAATCGCATGGCTTAAAAGTTAGTAAATTTGATGTTCTAGCTTAAGCGGCATTTTGTAGGGGTATTTACATGTGGTACACTAAGGCGGAGGTGAGGATATGGAACCGTTTGTGCAGGGGAAGGAAACACTTATGTTGCTCCATCTGGAGCCTTGGCGTGTGAAGCATAAAGAAATTACAGCAGGTTTTACGGGTAGACAGGGAGGGGCTAGCAAAAAGCCTTATGACAGCCTGAATTGTGCATTTCATGTTGGGGATGCTCCGGAAGATGTCTTAACGAATCGTAGAGCGCTTGCGGAAGCTCTTGATTTCAAGCCGGAAGCTTGGACCTGTGGGGAACAAACCCACGGAGCAGAAATAGCAGTGGTAAGGGAAGCCGATCGTGGGCGGGGTCAAAAGGATAGAACCTCGGCATTTCAGGCAACTGATGGTTTGCTTACGGATGTACCGGGAGTTTTGCTGACTTCTTTTTATGCGGATTGTGTACCCCTTTATTTTTATGATCCTGTGCACCAAGTCGTCGGTCTTGCCCATGCGGGCTGGAAGGGAACTGTGGCCCAGATTGCAGCCGCTATGGTGAGTAAAATGGAGACCATTTACGGAAGCCATGCGCAGGACATTATTGCAGCGATCGGACCATCCATTGGTGACTGCTGTTATGAGGTGGACGATTATGTGATGGAGCATGTTCATCGACTGGAAGGTGATCTGAGTAAGCCAACAGAAACAGCCAGTACTGTGGAGCTGTACAGAACATCTGACACAGATGAGAACAAATACATGCTAAACTTGAAAGAAATGAATCGACGCATTATGATTAAAGCAGGAATATTGCCGACTCATATCGAATGTACATCTTGGTGTACAAGCTGTAATCAAGATTTGTTCTTTTCTTATCGTAAAGAAGATGGGGTTACAGGCAGGATGACGAGCTGGATCGGAATAAAGGAGAGTTGAAAGTTGGCTTTAACACTGCAGGAGAGAATTGCTGAGGTAGAGGAACGTGTAGCACGTGCCTGCGCGGCAAGCGGCCGGGATCGAAATGACGTCAAGGTAATTGCAGTGACGAAATATGTTTCTCTGGAAATGGTGTCCTCCGTATTGGAGGCAGGCCTGGAGCATATTGCCGAGAGTCGCTGGCAGGATGCTGAGCACAAATGGAAGGTTTTAGGGGACCAAGGGACATGGCATTTTATCGGGCATTTGCAGACCAATAAGGTTAAAGACGTTATTGGCAAGTTTCAATATATACACTCTTTGGACCGGATATCTCTGGCGCAAGAATTACACAAAAAGGCGATTGCCGCAGATCAAGAAGTGAATGTCTTTCTTCAAGTAAACATCTCTGGAGAAGATACGAAATTTGGTCTGTCGCCTGAGGCGGTACCTGGATTTTTGCGTGAAATTGCTAGTCTAGACCGTGTAAAAGTAATTGGACTAATGACGATGGCACCTTTAGAAGGTGATCCGGAGCTTACCCGCCCTGTATTTCGCGGACTTCGTGAGCTGCGCGATGAGCTCAATCAACTTGCTTTGACACCTGAACCGATTACGGAGCTATCAATGGGAATGTCGAATGATTTTGAAGTGGCGATACAGGAAGGAGCCACCTGGGTACGCCTAGGTACGGTGTTAGTAGGCCATTAGGAGGGATCGTGATGAGCGTTATGAACCGATTTATGAGTTTTTTGGGCTTGCAGGAGGAAGAAGAAGTTGTGGAGCGGGAGCAAATCCACGAAGAGGATGAGTATGAGCCAGCCCCTGTCGAAACCCGCAAAAATCAAAGGGGCAACGTTGTCAGTATCCATTCGCAGAAGAATGTAAAAGTTGTGCTTTATGAGCCACGTTCGTACGATGAGGCTCAGGAAATTGCGGACCATCTCCGTTCTCACCGGACGGTAGTGATCAATCTTCAGCGTGTCCGTAATGATCAGGCAATGAGAATTATTGATTTTTTAAGTGGAACCGTTTATGCCCTTGGGGGAGGAATCTCTAAAATTGGGGGCAATATATTTATGTGCACGCCAGATACCGTTGAAATTCAAGGTGCCATTACGGAAATCCTAGGTGACGATCCAGACTATAACAGAATGAGGTGAATGAGCTTTGCCCCAAATTGATTACATTATTGATATGCTGTTTAATATTTATTTTTACATGATTATTTTCTACGTACTGATGTCGTGGTTACCAAACGTTCGTGAGAACTTTATCGGAGAACTGCTGAGCAAGCTTGTTGAGCCGTATTTGACACCATTTCGTCGGTTTATTCCGCCACTCTTTGGTACGCTTGATATTTCCCCGATCATTGCACTATTCGTCTTGGAATTTGCGGCAGGTGGACTCAAATCCATTTTGCACTTAATTTTTTAGGCAGAAGTGATGAAGACAGAAGTTTACGGGCATTTTCATCCCGATGAAAGACAATTTGTGGACAAGGCTTGGGAATGGGTTACCCATGCTGGAGAATATCATGAGACGAAACTGACCGAATTTCTAGATCCGCGCCAAGGATTTATTCTGCAAAGTCTGGTCAATCGACATCCAGATGTTATCGTTAGATGGGAAGGCGGCCACCCTGAGGCAGAGCGGAAGCGAGCACTCATTGCGCCTGATTACCGTGATCTGGATCATGAGGACATGGAGCTGAGCGTTCTTGCGATAACCTCTGGTGAGCAAAAGTTTCTGGCGTTAGAGCATGGGGACTACATGGGCTCTATTCTGGGTCTTGGAGTAAAACGTGGAAAAATCGGTGATATTCATGTTCTGGACGATGGTTGTCATGTGGTAGTAGCTGCAGATATTGCAGATTATTTAGACATGAATTTAACTGGAGTACACCGAATACAGGTGAGCACGGAGGTATTGCCACTTTCTGCCTTGCGTAATAGTGAGGTGAAGCTGGAAATGATGGATTTGACTGTAGCGTCCCTACGATTGGATGGCATAGCCGCAGATGTAACACGGCTTAGCCGAAGCAAAATTCTTGCTCCCATCAAGGCTGGGCGCGTTCGGGTAAATTGGAAAGTGGAAGAAGACCCTTCCTGCGGACTTAAAGATGGTGACATGGTATCTATTCAAGGATTTGGTCGATTCAAGGTTCTAGAGGTTGGTAGTTTGACGAAAAAGGGCCGATACCGTGTTCAGGTTGGTAAATTTGTGTGAATCCCTTGCAGGAATCCAGCTTTACTTGTCGAAATTGATTATTTCGAGGGAATCAAACATTTTTAAAGCAGGACGCCGATATTTTATAAAAGAGGCGAACCATGAATGGCAGTTGGAACGTCGATACATCCTCTGCCTTTACTTGAAGTACAGTCTTTCTTCTTTGTCTGCTGCGCAGGTATGGTTCAGAGACTTAGAAGGTCCGAAATTTCTAGGAGGTGCACAGCATGCCATTAACACCGCTCGATATACATAACAAGGAGTTCTCTCGGAGACTTCGCGGTTATGATGAGGACGAGGTCAACGAATTTCTGGATCAAGTAATTAAGGATTATGAAAGTGTCATCCGTGAGAACAAAGAGCTGCAGAATCAGCTTTTGTCCATTCAAGAGCGTTTAGATCATTTTGTGAATATTGAAGAGAGTTTATCGAAAACGATCTTAGTCGCTCAGGAAGCGGCGGATGATGTGAAGAACAACTCCAAGAAGGAATCGCAGCTCATTATCAAGGAAGCGGAAAAGAACGCGGATCGGATTATTAACGAAGCGTTATCCAAATCCCGTAAGGTTGCTATTGAGACTGAAGAATTGCGTAAGCAAGCTTCGATCTATCGCACTCGTTTCCGCACATTGGTGGAAGCACAGCTCGAGCTGTTGTCACAGGATGACTGGAATGCCTTGGAGAGTCGTGAGGCAAGCGAGAACGTAACCTTTAAGGATGATGTTCTACATCGTATCTAATGCATTATGATGAATGAATGCTGATTGAATTTATAGGGGGAATTCCCTCTAATTTATAATTTCATGCTATAATCGGCTAAATAGAGGGAGTTATTCCCTCTATTTTTATTTTCCGCTAAAATCGATCATAATAAAGTATTCCGCCTGCACAGGTATACTCCTAATTGCGGATTTGGCTAGCGGTTGTTGACATTTAGACTTAAAAAGTCTATAAATAGAACATATCTGTATATTGTTTATATGTATTCGATGACGGGACAAGTACGACAAGGTAACGTTCTCCAGAGAGTCGGCGATTGCTGAGAGCCGATTGTTCGAACCCTGCCGGAAGATCTTCCCCTAGAAGTTAAGCTGAAGCGTTGATCGTGCGTAAGCTTAGCCGTCCGCCGGACGTTACACCGGACCTGTGCATGAGATTTACGCGCAGGACTGAGATTGTGCTGAATACACTCCCCTTAAGGATGTGCTCATGCGCAGAATTAGGGTGGTATCGCGAGCGTTGTCTCGCCCCTTTGGGGGTGGGATGACGCTTATTTTGTTGTTCCGGGGCGGGCCATCCCCCTAAATCCCCCTTTCTAAGGGGGACCCCAAGGGCTGCCGCCCTCTGGACACCCGTAATGTAAAGCCTCGTGCAAACGGGTACGGTGGTGGAAGCGAACGGACTCATGTGGCTGAAGGAGCGGCCCTTCTTAGGCTCCCCTGGCGGGTTAGCCTGCGGGGCCTTCACTGCTAGAGCAGACCGGCGTTTCACTCGCCGGTCCCAGTGGCACCCCGAGCCCAGTGCTGCCCTGCGGGATCGCGGCTCGGGTACCGAAGGCAAGAGCTGAACCAGACTGCCCAAGGACGAAAAGAGCTTTACAGACTAAACCATGAAAGGATTGACCATCACATGCAAAAAGTAGATGTCAAAGAAAAAGCGCGGGCAAGAGATGTCCGCATACTGAAGAAATGGAGCGACGAAAATACGTTCCGTAAATCGATGGAGAATCGTGAAGGACGTCCGAACTATGTATTTTACGAAGGTCCTCCAACAGCGAACGGTGCACCGCATATCGGGCACGTGCTGGGCCGTGTAATCAAGGATTTCATCGGTCGTTACCAAACGATGAAAGGTTACCGCGTGGTACGTAAAGCGGGCTGGGATACACACGGTTTGCCAGTAGAACTAGGCGTACAAAAGAAGCTTGGCATCTCCGGCAAACAAGAGATCGAGGAATATGGCGTAGAAAAATTCATTCAGGAATGTAAAGACAGCGTCTTCGGTTATGAGAAGCAATGGCGCGAGTTTACAGAGGGTATCGGATACTGGACGGATCTAGATAATCCTTACGTAACTTTGGATAACACATATATCGAGAGCGTGTGGAACATCTTGGCTACTGTGCATGACAAAGGGTTGCTCTACCGCGGACATCGGGTTAGTCCTTACTGCCCAAGCTGTCAGACTACCCTAAGCTCCCATGAAGTAGCCCAAGGCTACAAGACCGTCAAGGATCTCAGTGCGACTGCAAAGTTCAAACTGGATGACAGTGGAGACTACGTACTAGCTTGGACGACTACACCTTGGACGCTGCCAGCACATATGGCGTTAGCCATGAACCCTGACATGGATTATGTACGTGTACAACAAGAAGACGGTATCTACATTGTTGCCAAAAATTTGGTGGAGGAAGTAATGAAAGGCGAGCACACAGTCCTTTCTACACATAAAGGTTCCGAGTTTATCGGCAAAACCTACGCTCCTCCATTCGGATACATCAAGGCAGAGAAAAGCAATGTCATCGTAGGTGCTTCCTTCGTTACAGATTCCAGTGGTACTGGGATCGTACACATGGCACCAGCGCATGGTGAAGATGACTATAAGACTTGCCGCGAGAACGGCATCAGCTTCGTGAACGTGGTTGATAATTCCGGTAAGTATACGGATGTAGTGTCTGATTTTGCTGGACGCTTCGTGAAAGATTGCGATTTGGATATCGTTAAAGCTTTGTCTGAAAAAGGACTGCTTTACGGTAAAGAAAAATACGAGCACAGCTATCCGTTCTGCTGGCGTTGTGATACACCACTCTTGTACTACGCAACAGACAGTTGGTTCATCAACACTACAGCGATCAAAGATCAGCTGATTGCTAACAACAACAGTGTAGATTGGTATCCTGATCATGTACGTGAAGGCCGTTTCGGGAAGTTCCTGGATGAACTGGTGGACTGGAATATCAGCCGTAATCGTTACTGGGGCACACCGCTTAATGTTTGGGTATGTCAAGAAACGGGCAAAGAGTTCGCTCCACACAGCATTGAAGAACTGAGAGCGATGGCGATTGGCGATGTACCTGAGGATATCGAGCTGCATAAGCCTTTTGTAGATAAGATCAAGCTACGCAGTCCTTTCAGCGAAGGGGCAGAGATGGTTCGCACACCAGAAGTTATCGATGTTTGGTTCGATAGTGGTTCGATGCCATTTGCGCAAAGTCATTATCCATTTGAGAACGAGGATAAGCTGAATGATCAATATCCAGCGGATATGATCTGTGAAGGGATCGACCAGACACGTGGATGGTTCTACAGCTTACTAGCTGTATCTACCTTGTTTAAAGGTAAAGCTCCATATAAAGCTGTTATTGCTCACGGTCATATCCTTGATGAGAATGGTCAAAAAATGTCCAAATCAAAAGGCAATGTCATTGATCCTTGGGATATCATGAACGATTACGGCACGGATGCTTTCCGTTGGGCGATTCTATCCGATAGTGCACCGTGGAATAACAAACGTTTCTCTCGTGGCCTTGTAGGTGAAACCAAATCCAAAGTTGTAGATACACTGGTGAATACGCATGCGTTCTTGACGCTTTATGCAGGCATCGATGGTTATGATCCTGCCGATCATCCTTTTAAAGTATCGGAACATAAGTTGGACCGCTGGATTTTGTCCCGTCTGAACAGCTTGATTCTTTTGGTAGACAAAGGACTTGCAGTTAATGACTTCGTGAATACATCCAAAGGTATTGAGAACTTTATAGATGAGCTGAGTAACTGGTATATCCGTCGTTCCCGTGATCGTTTCTGGGGTAGTGGTCTAGGTGAAGATAAGCTGGATGCTTACCGTACACTGACCCATGTGCTTTTGAAGACAGCGTCTTTGATGGCTCCATTTACACCGATGTTGTCTGAAGATATCTTCACGAACCTTGGCGGCGGAGAAAGTGTGCATTTAGCAGATTATCCGGTTGCTGATGAGAGCTTGATCGATAAAGAGCTGGAAGAGGATATGGAAAGTGCGAGACAAATCGTTGAGCTGGCGCGTAACGTGCGTAACGAAACAGGCATTAAGAATCGTCAACCGCTGTCTGAGCTGATCGTTTCGATGAACCGTGACTTCCATTTGGCTGAGTATGAAGAGATCATCAAAGACGAGATCAACATCAAGAACATCGTGCTAGAGACTAGCGATAGTGGATTTGTTGACTTCACACTCAAGCTGAATCTTAAAGTTGCCGGTAAAAAATACGGTAAAAACGTCGGCTTCCTGCAAGGCTTCCTAAAAGCTTTGGGCAGTGACTCTACCCGCAAAGCGGTGCAAGATGGCTCAATCGCGATTGCGACGCCAGAGGGAGAAGAACTGGTGATCACTTCTGAAGAGCTACTCGTTGAAAAAGAAGCTAAAGCAGGTTTCGCCGCAGCTTCCGGATATGGAATTACGGTTGCGCTCAATACCGAAATCACACCTGAGCTTGAACAAGAAGGCTGGGTTCGTGAGATCATTCGTGCGGTTCAAGATTACCGTAAACGTTTGGATCTGCCGATCGAGAAACGGATCGCACTCACGCTGAGTGTAGACGATGAGCTTAAAGCAGCAGTTACAGCCTTTGAGAATGTATTGCGAGACAATGTACTTGTGACTACGGTTGATTTTGGCGGAGAACACGCTTTTGAAACGGTAGATGTCGGTGGTAAATCCATCGGTATCCATATTGAAGTGTAAATCTGCATTACCTGTCCCAAAACAGCATATACTAGCGGCACAAGTATAAACAGAGAACTTCTGTTTATGCGGGAAATATAGTCTTTATATTTCGCCCGCGAAAATAACGAGCCTCGTGCTCAAGGAGATGTATTCTCTTTGACCGGGCTCGTTTACTTTGTGGCGAATATAGACGTATGAGAGGAGCTGTGGCTGTGGAGGATCAGAAGAACAGAATCTCCGTCAAGACATCCGGCAACAAGAACAGCCCAGATAAGGGAGTGGAGAAAAAGGTTATTCCTGAGGAAAACCCTGAGCGTTTAACAGCAGATCATCGCAATCCAGAAGACATTCCACTGGAAGAAAAAATGAATACAATGTATCGATTAACCTTTGAATGGGCCCATATCTTAGAGAAATCACGAATTTATCAGTATACGGAGCTGTTATATTCACCTTGGACTCTAATTTGGAAAAATATTTTATATGGAGCGGCTCGTGGAGTAGGGATCGCGCTTGGTTTTACTTTTTTTGCGGCAACGATCATCTATGTTCTTCAGGTTCTTGGAGCCTTGAATCTACCGATCATCGGAGATTATATTGCGGATATTGTACGAATTGTTCAGCGTCAGCTGGAATTCAAATAGCTTTTTAAGGCGTAGCTGTCTTTACTTGGTTTGTAGGAGAGAGTGGGGTTCGGTCAATCTTCTTTGGTGGATTTATCCAACCTTGGGCTTCTATATTTCTCCCCAGTCCGTACCTTTCCTTTTTTAATCTTTGGAGAGGGCTGCGCTGCTTTTTTTCCTCGTGTATGATGCGTAAGCCTCTCATTAATAATAAATATCGTCGGTCATCTTCATGACTGAGTTGTTGTACATTTTTAAAATAGTCGTGATTCACTTACGTTACACTCCTTGTATGTCGATTTCAGCATGCGTTAGATCAGTTTACCAGCTGAATCTGAACATTTTCTTAACAAAATGACATAGCGCAGAAAAAATAAAAAAACAGCGGGCCATTCCACGATGAAACTGGAACCGCACGCTGTTCATTTTTTTGTGGGGACGATGCTTTTACTCCTCGCCTTCGAGCGGATCAAGCATGTAACTTCCCTCGCCACTATCCTTGTAACGCTCGTAGCTACGTCCCGGTACTACAATTAAATGGTTCCCTGTAATATCGGTGGCGATAAAGTTCTCCCAAGGCTCTACGCAGCCTTCCAGCTCATCAGCTTCAATTTCCATATCATTATAGGAGTCAATGTTGCTACCCTCCGCCATGGCGGGGGAATCGGAGTTTCCATAGCTTTCTACAATCTGCCAGGCATCCTCACCGTCAAATCCGTTTTGATCCTCTCGTTCATCGAGACTCGTACGCCCAAATGGAGGAGACAAAAATTCTTCTTCAATGGGCCGAGTAAAAGGTGCATTTTGACGTGGGGCGTGCTCTTTACAATAAAGCGTGGAGGGAATAGCGGATAGACGCTCAAAAGGGATCGGTTTACCGCTAGCTTTACATATCCCATAGGTGCCTTCATCCATAGCGTTGAGAGCAGCTTCAATATCATCCAGCTCATGCTCGTCCCGCTCTAGCAGTGAAATATCCATGGAGCGGTTATACAAATCGGTGCCTGCATCGCCTGGATGGTTGTCATTCTCGGAAAGTTCTCCGGTGCCATCCCGCATGGATTCCTGTAAGCCGTAATTTTCATTATTCTGAAGCCTGTGCTGAATAGTATCACGGTCTTTTTCTAATCGGGCGCGTAGCTCTGAGAGCTGCTGTACTGTCAGGTGCGTCATGATGAGTAAGCTCCTTTCTGTACTTTTTTAAGAATCCTTCCGACAAACCGATTTGCACCGGATGGTTCTTTGTTAGGTTGACCTGAGAGGCGTTATTTTAGCGATGGAAAATAGTCCCCAAGATTAAGCGCCCGAGAGGTGTCACGCAATAGACGATCTTCTAAGGGCTGTGCTACAATATACAAGTCTAATAACAGTATTCGTACCGCATTTGGCGGGAAAAATAAGAACGGAGTGACAACTTCTGTGGTGTACTATTTGATTGCTCTTATTGTATTTTTGGTGGATCAGGGAACGAAGTATCTCATTGCCACACGTCTGGAGCTTGGGGAACAGATTCCGGTGATCGGGAACTTCTTCCTAATTACCTCACATCGTAATCGCGGGGCTGCTTTTGGGATTCTACAAGGTCAGCAATGGTTCTTCTTTTTAGTTACGGTTGTAGTGGTTGCAGGTATCGTTTGGTACTTGAACAAAACTAGACATTCGCGGAATATGCTATCGGTCGCCCTTGGACTTGTTCTGGGTGGAGCGATAGGTAACTTCCTAGACCGGATGATCAGTGGTGAGGTTGTCGATTTCCTTCTGTTTAATTTTGGAAGCTATAGCTTCCCGATTTTTAACGTTGCGGATTCATGTATCGTCATTGGGGTTGGGTTGATTCTTTTGGACTCCTTCCGCGATCTTAAGAATGGTGAAGAAATCACGGAAATCAAAGAAGTAAAAGAAGCAAAGGAAGTAAAAGAAGGGAATGAATGATTTGAGTAAAGACGTCAATCACCAAGCGGCATCTACGAGCGAAGAAGAGAGGGACGTCACGGAGTGGACCGTTTCAGCAGAGAACGCGCGGGAGCGAATCGATAAATATATAACGGAATCTTGGGAAGAGGATATTTCTCGTTCTCAGGTGCAGCTGTGGATCAGTGGTGGCCATGTTAGGGTTAATGGGGCACCGGTTAAAGCTAACTATAAGCTCTCAGAAGGCGATAAAGTTTCCATTGTCGTACCAGCAGCGGAAGTTACGGACTTGATCCCAGAGAATATTCCTCTTGAAGTTGTATACGAAGACAGCGATGTCATTGTTATAAATAAGCCGCGTGGTATGGTTGTACATCCGGCTGCCGGGCACCCGTCAGGCACCTTGGTAAATGCACTGATGTATCACTGCAAGGATCTGTCCGGTATTAATGGTGAGATTCGTCCAGGTATTGTACACCGTATTGATAAGGATACCTCTGGTCTTATTATGGTGGCTAAAAATGATGCCAGTCACGCGTCGCTCGCAGCACAGCTTAAAGAGCACAGTGTAACACGCCGCTATATAGCAGTTGTACACGGCAATTTGTCGCATGACAAAGGAACGGTTGACGCTCCGATCGGTAGAGATCCACACGATCGCAAGCTATACACTGTAACGGAAAAGAACAGCAAGAAATCTGTGACCCATTTTACGGTTATGGAACGTTTCGGTGACTGTACATTACTGGAGCTGCAGCTGGAAACTGGCCGCACGCATCAGATCAGAGTGCATATGAAATTCATTGGTCATCCGCTTGTGGGTGATCCGATTTATGGACGCAGTAAAGGAACAGCTATGAATGGACAGGCGTTACATGCGGCGGTGCTTGGATTTATTCATCCTACGACAGGTGAATATAAAGAATTCAGCAGACCTATTCCGGAAGACATGGAAGATGTTCTGTTCACATTGCGCAGCAGATAAGTACAAATGAAGTGATAATTAGTCTATGGTATTGAACTCTGCTTTCCATCATATTTAATAACATAAGGATAAAGAGAAGGTTATGCCTTATTCTTTATCCTTATTTTTTATCACAGAAACGGATCTCTAGAAACATAAGCCATCCAAGGGACGGCGAAGCCGTTTCTTCTAAAATTAGAATAGATATCCAGGAGATGAGATGAAAGTATGAGTATTGAACAATACCAAGACAGCTTCATTCAGACTAATTTTGCAGACCGCATCGGCGGTGCGAACTACGGCAAGGACACTTCGATTTATAAATTCGAGAAAATCAAACGTGCTAAAGCATCCGCAAAACAGGACTTTCCTGATATTGAATTGATCGATATGGGCGTAGGCGAGCCAGATGAGATGGCTGATGCAGGTATCGTGGCTAAGCTTGCTGAAGAAGCAGCTAAGGAAGAAAACCGTGGTTATGCGGACAATGGAATTGCTGAGTTTAAGACAGCTGCTGCTGATTATTTGCGGGAAGTATTCCGTGTTGAAGGCATTGATCCCGTAACGGAGGTAGTTCACTCGATCGGTTCTAAGCCTGCACTGGCAATGTTGCCTTCTTGCTTCATTAACCCAGGAGATATTACGATCATGACGGTGCCGGGTTATCCAGTGCTGGGTACACACACTAAATACTTGGGTGGACAAGTGTTTACAGTAGAGCTGAAGAAGGAGAATAACTTCCTTCCAGATCTGAACGAAATTCCAGAAGAAGTTGCTCATAAAGCCAAGCTTCTTTACTTGAACTATCCAAACAATCCGACGGGCGCTAGTGCGACTCCTGAGTTTTTTGCTGAGGTAGTTGCATGGGCTAAAAAATATGATGTAGTCGTTATCCACGATGCACCATATGCTGCCTTGACCTATGACGGTTTGAAGCCGCTTAGCTTCCTCTCTGTGCCAGGTGCTAAAGATGTTGGCGTAGAGCTGCATTCCTTGTCCAAGTCTTACAATATGACAGGCTGGAGAATCGGCTTTGTTGCAGGGAATCCTTTAGTGGTTAAAGCCTTCAGTGATGTGAAGGATAATAATGATTCCGGTCAATTTATCGCGATTCAAAAAGCTGCGGCTTACGGTCTTGCTCATCCAGAGATTACTGAAGCGATTGCTGCCAAGTATTCTCGTCGTCACAACCTTTTGGTAGATGCACTGAACAGCCTGGGCTTCCAAGCTGAGAAACCAAAGGGCTCCTTCTTCCTTTATGTTGCAGCACCTAAGGGTGTCAAAGGTGGTCGCCGTTTCGAATCCGGTGAGGATTTCTCGCAATTCCTGATCCGTGAGAAGCTAATCTCCACCGTGCCTTGGGATGATGCAGGTCCGTTTGTACGTTTCTCTGTTACCTTTATTGCAAAAGGGGAAGAGGAAGAAAGACGTGTCATCTCTGAAATCCAAAGACGCTTAAGCGATGTGGAGTTTGAATTTTAAACATTAGTTAGACATTGAAGCCGCCTAGGGGAAACCTTGGGTGGCTTTTCTTTATGTAGTGGCTAGTCTACTGTGGATTAGACTACTGTAGAATAGAGCCTGTAAGATAGGGAATTCTTCCCTCTAATTTTGTGTTTTAGCTTCAATCCGCTAGAATATAGGGAATTTCCCCCTCTATTTCAGCATATTTGGTTGTATTCAAGGAAATCCTTTAATTTATAGGGAGGAATTCCGCATAAACTGATTATAATGACTATTGTGGCCTAATTATAGGGAGGTTTTCCGGTTTTCCCTATAATACCGCCTTCCTTTTGTTGTTAATAGAAGCAGGCTTGGAAAGTGTTGTAGTTTAGGCAGATAAAGTTGACATGCAGGGTTTGTTCTGTCATAATTCTCATTAAATGAATAGCGCCTTTAATTCAGTCCTGTGAGGCTGGCAAGGTAACGTGAATCGAGGTTCGCGACTCTTAGAAAGGTATCCGTGTGTATACACCGGACTGTCTTTTTATGCGCGCGGCCACCATCTTCTTCATCTGCGGATTTCACTCCTTGCCTGTTATAGGCAAGGAGTTTTTTGATTTCCAGGAACTTGAACAGGCGAAACAAGTGGAGGGTGACAAGATTATGGTTACTGAGAAAAATGTAATTATGGACGAAACGGCGATCCGCCGGGCATTATCGCGTATTGCTCATGAGATTTTGGAGAAGAACAAAGGGATTGAGAATTGTTTGCTGGTCGGTATCCGGACACGAGGCGTATACCTAGCACAGCGTATCGCTGAGCGGATCAAGGAAATTGAAGGCGTCGAGATTCCTTACGGCGAACTCGACATCACGCATTATCGGGATGACCGTGAAGTAGGAGGCAGTGAAGCGGTAGTGAAGAGTAACGTCATTATTACTTCCGGCAGTGATGGCATCCATGATAAGAAGGTCATTTTGTTCGACGATGTGCTTTACACCGGACGCACCATCCGCGCAGCGATGGACGCTTTGATGGATTGCGGACGCCCACGAATGATTCAACTGGCAGTACTGGCTGACCGTGGACACCGCGAGCTGCCGATCCGACCAGACTACATCGGTAAGAATGTACCTACCTCAAAGCATGAGCAGATTGAAGTGGCGCTGAAGGAATACGACGGCAAAGACGAGGTCTACATTATTTCAAACCGGGAGGAACGATAACATCATGACACTTACCAAGGTAAAGGAACGTAGTCTGCTGGGAATAAAAGAGCTTGACCGGTCGGAAATCACTGGGCTGCTGGACAGAACAGCATACTGGGACAATCAGAGCGAGAAGCTAACTCCCATTTTGAACTCGCATTTTATTTCTAACATGTTCTTTGAGAACAGCACACGCACTCGTTTCTCCTTTGAAATGGCAGAGAAACGACTGGGTGCACAAGTACTGAATTTTACGGCTGCAGCTTCTAGTGTAGAAAAAGGGGAGTCGATCTACGATACAGTACGCACACTGGAATCGATGGGGATCGATGCCGGAGTTGTGCGTTTGAAGCCTGCAGGTGTGCTGCAGCAGTTAGCTGAGAAGGTGTCCATACCGCTTATTAATGCGGGTGACGGCAACAATGAACATCCAACACAAGCGCTGCTTGATCTTTACACCATGACCAAAACGTTTGGAGATTTAAAGGGTCTCACGGTTTCTATTATCGGGGACATCATGCATAGCCGGGTAGCACGCTCCAATCTGTGGGGACTTACAAAGCTAGGGGCTAAAGTGCAATTCTGTGCACCGGAGAATATGAAGGCTCCTGAGCTTATGGAATACGCACCTTATGTAACCATAGAAGAAGCTCTTAAAGCAGATGTAGTCATGATGCTTCGTGTGCAGTTGGAACGTCATTCTTCTGGTATCGTACTTTCCGCGGAAGATTACCGCAGACATTATGGTTTAACGGAAGAACGCGCAGCAAAGCTCGCAAAAGATACAATCATTATGCACCCAGCTCCGGTTAACCGGAATGTCGAGATTGATGATGCAGTTGTAGAAAGCAGTCAATCAAGGATTTTCCCGCAAATGTCTAATGGGGTTCCGGTTCGGATGGCAGTTCTCGAAAGAGCTTTATTATAAAGTTTAAAGAATGATGATGAATAAGGACTAATAAATATACACAAACATGAATTTTTATTATATAATAACGAGAGGGCCCGCAGCCGGGATCTGTGGGTAAAGGTAGAATCATGACAGTGATTATTAGAAACGCCAGCGTATTGAATAAGGAAGGCTTGTTAGAGCGGAGACATATTGTGCTTGAAGAAGGTGTTATCTCGGCCTTGATCGATGGAAAAGAAGCTGCTCCAGAAGCTGGAGAGATCATTGATGCTGAAGGCAAGCTGCTCATTCCAGGACTCATTGATATGCATGTGCACTTACGCGAACCGGGATTTGAACACAAGGAAACCGTGGAAACCGGAAGTCGTTCGGCTGCTAAAGGCGGATTTACAACCATCGCTTGTATGCCTAATACCCGTCCAGTAACAGATACCCCGGAAATCGTACAATTTGTCAAAGATAAAGCGCGTGAAGCAGGACTCGTTAAAGTACTTCCTTATGCAGCCATTACAAAAAATGAGCTCGGACGTGAGCTGACTGATTTTGCAGCGCTTAAAGAAGCTGGAGCTATTGGTTATACTGACGACGGCGTGGGCGTGCAAAGTGCTCAAATGATGAAAGATGCTATGAACATCGCCGCAGCACTGGATATGCCAGTCATTGCTCACTGCGAGGATAATTCACTGGTTGAAGGCTGCTGTGTAGCCGAAGGTGAGTTCGCAAGAAAGCATGGCCTGAAAGGAATTCCAAATGAGTCAGAAGCCATCCATGTTGGACGCGATATTTTGCTGGCTGAAGCGACAGGCGTTCATTACCATGTGTGCCATGTAAGTACTGAACAATCGGTGCGACTGATTCGCCAAGCGAAAGAAATCGGCATTAAAGTAACTGCTGAAGTGTGTCCGCATCACTTGCTGCTCTCTGAAGAAGATATTCCAGGCCTTGATGCCAATTGGAAAATGAACCCGCCGCTTCGCTCCCGTCACGATGTTGAAGCATGTATCGAAGGTTTGCTTGACGGCACACTAGATATGATTGTTACGGATCATGCGCCGCATAGTGAGGAAGAGAAAGCTAAAGGCATGCAACTTGCACCTTTTGGTATCGTTGGATTCGAAACAGCTTTCCCACTACTATACACAGCGTTTGTAGCAACAGGGAAATGGGATTTATCCTTACTAGTACAAAGAATGACTGCTGATCCTGCACGGGTATTCAGACTGAACACCGGTGTGATGGATATCGGAGCTCCTGCAGATTTGACACTGATTGATTTGGAGCAGGAGAAAGAAGTAGACCCAGGATCTTTCGCAAGTAAAGGACGGAATACTCCTTTTGGTGGCTGGAAGCTTAAGGGCTGGCCAGTAATGACATGGGTAGACGGCAAAGCCGTATGGACTGAGAAAAACTAGCGGACCGGTGGGGCGGAGTTGCTGATCTTTACGGATGCAGCGATTGTGTACACGTTCACTCCGGAAGGCTTGTAAGGCATAAGCATTAGACTACAGAAACAAGAAGGAGTGGAATGGAATGCAGGCGAGATTGCTGCTGCAAGACGGAACTTTATTTACAGGTACCGCATTTGGCGCTGAGGGCGAGAAGACAGGCGAGGTTGTTTTTAATACAGGAATTACAGGATATCAAGAGGTGCTGTCTGACCCTTCATATTGCGGACAAATCGTTACTATGACTTACCCATTGATCGGGAACTACGGGATTACTCGGGATGACTTTGAATCTGTTCGACCTTTCGTACACGGCTTTGTAGTGCGCCGTCATGAAGAAGTACCTAGTAACTGGCGTGCTGAATATAGTGTGGACGACTTGTTGAAAGAATACGATATTCCAGGGATCAGCGAGATTGATACTCGGATGTTGACTCGGATTATTCGCCACTACGGAACAATGAAAGCGATCCTGACCACCTCTAACAAACGTGTAGAGGAACTGATGGAAATGATGGGAAATACTACGATTGAGGAATTGCGCAATCAGGTAGCTCGTACATCAACTGCAAGTTCGTACAGCAGCCCAGGCAACAAAGAAAGAATTGTACTTGTGGATTACGGTGCGAAGGCTGGTATCCTACGTGAGCTTAACGAACGTGGTTGTGATGTTGTTGTAGTGCCACATGATGTAAAAGCGGAAGAAGTTCGCCGTCTGAACCCAGATGGTATCCTACTGTCCAACGGCCCTGGGGACCCGAAAGATGTGCCTCACGCTGTCAAGACGATTTCCGAATTGCTTGGTGAATATCCGATCTTCGGCATCTGCCTTGGTCATCAGTTGTTTGCACTTGCTTGTGGAGCGGATACAGAGAAGCTGAAATTCGGTCACCGCGGTGGGAATCACCCTGTGAAGGAACTGGAAAGCGGACGCTGCTTCATCACTTCCCAGAACCATGGTTATACCGTGAATGAGGAATCTGTGAAGAACACTGAACTAGAAGTTACTCACATTAATAATAATGATAAGACTGTTGAAGGTATTAAACATACACGTTACCCAGCATTTTCGGTGCAATATCATCCAGAAGCGGCGCCAGGACCACATGACAGCAGCTACTTATTCGATCGCTTCCTCCAATTGATTGCCGATCATAAAGCAAAGACACCTGTTGTTTCACGTCAGGCACAACTTGCGGCAAACGCCAGAATCACGGCGCCAAAAACTAACTTACAGCTTGAAGCCGTGAAAGGAGCTCTATAACATGCCAAAGAACGATAAACTTAAAAAAATACTAGTGATCGGTTCCGGACCGATCGTCATCGGCCAAGCAGCGGAGTTTGACTACGCAGGAACTCAGGCTTGCCAAGCCCTTAAAGAAGAAGGCGTGGAAGTCGTACTGATTAACAGCAATCCAGCAACGATTATGACAGATACAAATATTGCAGATAAAGTGTACATCGAGCCTATTACGCTTGAATTCGTAACTGCGATTATTCGCCAAGAGCGTCCAGATGGATTGCTTCCAACGCTGGGCGGTCAAACTGGCCTAAATATGGCTGTAGAATTGGCTCGTGCAGGTGTACTTGAGCAAGAGAATGTTAAGCTTCTCGGTACACAGCTTGATTCCATTGAGAAAGCAGAAGATCGCGATTTGTTCCGTGATCTAATGCGTGAATTGGATCAACCTGTACCGGACAGCACCATTATCACTACTGTAGATGAAGCAATGAAATTCGCCGAGGAAATTGGATTCCCTCTAATTGTACGTCCAGCTTATACACTTGGCGGCACAGGCGGCGGGATCTGCGATAACGAAGAAGAGCTGCGTGAAACTGTCAAAGCAGGAATTCGTTACAGCCCGATCGGACAATGTCTGGTTGAGAAGAGTATTGCCGGCATGAAGGAAGTTGAATACGAGGTTATGCGTGATGCTAATGACAACTGTATCGTTGTCTGCAACATGGAAAACTTTGATCCTGTAGGCGTACATACAGGTGACAGTATCGTTGTGGCACCTAGCCAGACGTTATCGGATCGTGAATACCAAATGCTGCGCACAGCTTCGCTCAAAATCATCCGCGCCCTGAATATTGAGGGTGGATGTAACGTACAATTCGCACTTGATCCACAAAGTTATCAATATTATGTAATCGAAGTAAACCCGCGTGTCAGCCGTTCCTCGGCTTTGGCGTCCAAAGCAACTGGATATCCGATTGCCAAAATGGCTGCCAAAATCGCTATGGGTTACACGCTGGATGAAATCGTCAATCCGGTTACCGGACAGACTTATGCATGCTTTGAACCTACACTTGACTATATCGTAAGTAAAATTCCACGCTGGCCGTTCGACAAGTTCATTCATGCGAACCGTAAGCTGGGTACGCAAATGAAAGCGACAGGCGAAGTAATGGCGATCGGCCGTACTTTTGAAGAGTCGATTCATAAAGCGATCCGTTCCTTGGAAATTGGTGTTCACCGGTTCCGTCTGCCAGGTGCAGAGTCACTGGAAGAGAGCGTGCTGCGTGAACGTCTTGCTAAGCCTGACGATGAGCGTCTGTTCCTGATTGCTGAAGCTTTCCGCCGTGGTTACGGTTTGCAAGAAATCCAGGATATTACGAACGTGGACTGGTGGTTCCTTTCCAAAATTGAAGGTTTGATTAACTTTGAAGAGGTTATTCGCGGCGAAGAAACTTTGTCTGCGGAAACTCTATACCAAGCGAAACGTAAAGGCTTTACAGACCGTGCGATTGCTGAGATTCGTGCAGAAGGACAAGCGAACGGGAAATTTACCAAAGAAGCTGATGTGCGCGCGCTACGTTTGGAGCAAGGTTTAACACCTGTGTTCAAAATGGTAGATACTTGTGCGGCCGAGTTCGAAGCTTCTACACCTTATTACTACTCGACTTATGAGACTGAGAACGAGGTCATTCATTCTAATAAGCAAAAGGTTATCGTGCTGGGATCTGGTCCAATCCGGATCGGTCAAGGGATTGAGTTCGATTACTCCACAGTCCATGCGGTATGGGCCATTCAAAAGGCTGGATATGAAGCGGTTATCATCAATAATAACCCTGAGACTGTATCTACAGACTTTAATACTTCGGACCGGTTGTACTTTGAACCATTATTCTTCGAAGATGTCATGAACGTAATTGCGCAAGAGAATCCGATTGGAGTTATTGTTCAATTCGGAGGTCAAACAGCGATTAACCTTGCGGCACCTCTAAGTGCTGCTGGTGTGAAGATTCTTGGAACTAGCCTTGATAGCATTGATGAAGCTGAGAACCGTAAGAAATTCGAAGCTTTGCTGGCACGCCTTGATATCGCTCAACCGAAAGGCAAGACGGTTACCGACGTGGATCAAGCTGTAGAAACTGCACAATCCCTTGGGTATCCGGTGCTGGTACGTCCTTCCTACGTACTAGGCGGACGTGCAATGGAAATCGTATATAACGATACTGAACTGCTTAGCTACATGGTAGAAGCGGTGAAAGTGAATCCGGAGCATCCGGTATTGATTGACCGTTACATGCTAGGTAAAGAGGTTGAGGTAGACGCGATTTGTGATGGTGAGACAGTAGTTATTCCGGGCATCATGGAACATGTCGAACGCGCAGGTGTTCACTCCGGTGACTCTATCGCTGTATATCCTCCTCAATATCTGGATGAAGGTCTAAAAGAGAAAATCGCCGAAATCACAATTAAAATCGCTAAGGAACTGAAGACGATTGGACTGGTCAACATCCAGTTTGTTATCTATCAGAACGAAGTATACGTAATCGAAGTAAATCCACGCTCCTCGCGTACGGTTCCTTTCCTGAGTAAGGTGACAGGAATTCCAATGGCGCATTTGGCAACCAAAATCATTCTCGGCAGCAAGCTGAAGGATGACGGTTATACAGAAGGTTTGTGGCCGGAAAGCGATTATGTATCGGTTAAAGTGCCAGTGTTCTCTTTTGCCAAACTGCGCAGAGTAGAACCTACACTCGGACCTGAAATGAAATCAACCGGTGAGGTTATGGGTCGTGATAAATTGTACGCAAAAGCTTTATACAAAGGTCTGATCGGAGCAGGGATGAAAATTCCAGCCACAGGCGCTATCATCGTTACGGTGGCAGATAAAGATAAAGCAGAAGCTGTGGAACTTATGAAGGGCTTCCACTCCATGGGTTACAAAATCATTGCAACTGGAGGCACGGCACAAGCGCTTGAAGAAGCAGGCCTCAACGTAATGAATGTAAACAAGCTGGATGAAGGTGCGCCAAACATTCTCGACTTGATTCGTGGTGGGCAAGCTAACTTCGTCTTTAATACACTGACTAAAGGCAAAACGCCAGAACGTGACGGATTCCGAATCCGCCGTGAAGCGGTTGAAAATGGCGTCGTATGTATGACTTCACTGGATACAGTGACGGCACTTCTCAGAATGCTGCAGACGATCAACTTCTCGTCACAGTCCATGCCTGCTTTTGTCGGACAATTGAACTAATCTCATAAAGAAGCATAGGGCGGTTTGCGTTTACGCAGACCGTTCCGCTATGCCTAGGGTCTAATAAATGAAGGGTGTGGATGTAGTCTGCACTGGATAGGAGCATGGTTATGGGAGTAGGAGAAGTAGAATGGAAAGCAATGGCGAATCGCCTGATGATCGCTTTGGATTATCCTGATGTGACTGGAGCAAGGGCCTTGATCGATAAGCTGGAAGGAATTCCTTGTTATATGAAGGTAGGCATGCAGCTGTTCTATGCGGCAGGACCAGAATTTATTCAAGAGCTGAAATCTCGTGGCTATTCTGTGTTCGTTGACGTGAAAATGCATGATATCCCTAACACGGTAAAAGGTGGCGCTCAAAGTCTTACGAATCTTGGCGCTGATATGTTTAACGTACACGCGGCAGGGGGCTCAGCCATGATGGCTGCAGCACGCGAAGGAGCGGCTTCTGCAGTTAGTGCTAATGCTGCTCTTAAGATGCCTTTGATTATTGCAGTTACCCAGCTAACCAGTACGAGTCAAGAAGTGATGAATAACGAAATTGGGATCGCTGGTGAGGTAGCGGATACTGTGGTAAGATACGCCAAGCTGGCTGCCGATGCGGGTCTAGATGGTGTAGTAGCATCGCCACAAGAGTCCGCAGCTATCGCAGAAGCTTGCGGCCCAGCATTTTGCACGGTTACACCGGGTATCCGGCCAGCAGGTGCTTCCTTGGACGATCAGTCCCGGGTTATGACACCTGGAAAAGCCATTCGTCAGGGTAGTCACTACCTTGTTGTAGGACGGCCGATTACAGCTTCACCAGATCCACGTCAAGCAGCACTAAACATTATTGAGGAGATGACCCTAGCATGAGCTCATTAAATAGAAGTGAACAAGTAGCAAGTTATCTGCTTACGATTGGAGCAGTAGCACTGCGTCCCCAGGAGCCTTTTACATGGACCTCTGGTATCAAATCGCCGATCTATTGCGACAATCGTCTGACTATGGCTTACCCAGAAGTTCGTAACTATATTGCAGATGCCTTCGCGCAGCTTATTAAGAGCGAGTATCCGGACGCTGAAGTGATCGCAGGTACAGCAACCGCGGGTATTCCACACGCGGCTTGGGTAGCAGATAAACTGAACCTGCCAATGGCTTATATCCGTGATAAAGCTAAAGGCCATGGCAAGCAGAATCAGATCGAAGGTCTGATTAAACCGGGACAAAAGGTTGTTGTTATTGAAGATCTGATCTCCACAGGTGGAAGCTCCATCAAAGCGGCTCAGGCCGTGCAAGAAGCTGGCGCAGAAGTGCTGGCTGTACTCGCAATCTTCAGCTATGAGCTGGACCGTGCAGTGGATGCTTTTGCTGCAGCTGAAATGCCATTACAAAGCTTGTCCAACTACAGCACATTGATTGATGTGGCTCTTGCACAAGGTAAAATTGAATCGACGGACGTAGAAGTACTGAAGTCTTGGAGAAAAGATCCTTCATCATTTGGTGTTTAAGCTTAAATAAATGAGTATAGTTTAGGCGAGCCTCTCACTTTTCAGTGAGGGGCTTTTATTTTTTAACAGACACAACATACTCAACTGTCATCCAAGACACGAATAGTTGTATTTTGTACACTTAAACTAACTTTTCTTAGAGGAATTGGCACTATAGTTGTACTTTGTGCAATTATAATCAGCCTAGTATCTGCCGAAACCTTCTAGTAGTGGAGATCGTGTATCTGCAAAAGCTCCTAGTAACATTTTTATGAGAATAATATGAAGAAATCGTAGTATAACTTTAAACGTCCTGTAACTTCCCTTCTTGATTAAAGCTTTATACTGTTACTAGGATTATGGATTATTTATCCATAAGATGTAGAAGAATCAAGTATTTTATGGGAGGATATAATAATGAATCATAAAAACAACAATAAACGGCTGTGGCGCCGCTGGTTAAGCCTTGGGGTATGCGCTGCGCTGATACTACCCTTAATCTCTGATGGGTGGAATACGGCTTGGGCTGAGCCTTCTAAGGCTTCAGTGGAGCAACGTGTATTGCGTATTGGGAGTCTATGGTCTGGGGAGGACGATTCGTTTTTTCGTCAGCAGTTTACGGATATGTATGAGTTGCAGCATCCAGAAATCAAATTGGAGATTATTCCGGCTATAGATACGAATGACCTTCGGTACAATAACACCTCCTCAGACGCAAGCTCTGATAATTTGGAAAATATCCGAGCGATTATGGGCGGGGATAAGCCTGTTGATGTGATCGTCGGTGATAGCGCACTAGTGAAGAGTTTGGTGGATCATAATCTTGTCCAATCGCTGGAGCCGCTTATAGCGCGTGATCAGTATGATTTAAGCAATATGGCGCCTACGATGCTGAATGGAGTTCGTGAACTGGGTGGAGGAAGTCTTTTTGCATTGGCGCCGATCTTCTCGTCTAGTGCGCTTTTTTATAACAAGGGAATCTTTGATGCTGCTGGTGTGGGCTATCCAACGGACAAGATGACTTGGAATGAACTGTTTACGCTGGCAGATAAGGTGACGAAGAAGTCGTCTAATAAAGAAACTCGGATATACGGGTTCTCGATGAACCGTTACTTAAGTGATCCATTCTGGGATATGCAGAGCTATGTCGCACCGCTAGAACTTACGATGTACGATAATAAGGGTCAGCACATGACTGTAAATACCACACAGTGGAATCAGGCTTGGACTACTTACAGCCAGTTGGTTAAGAAACAAATTGTACCTGAGCTAAATGGGTTGGATTTTGCAGGAACAGAAGGGAATGCCTACAGTCCAATCCAAGGCGATCTGTTCCTCACAGGAAAAGCAGCAATGGTCGTTGGAGAATATGGTTATCTCAATGAACTGGCGGGAGTGGCCCGTAATGCTGCTAAGATCAAAAATTACAGTCCCATTAAATGGGGTGTGGTTACTGTACCTACCTTTCAGGAAAAACCGGATGTTGCCATTGGAACATGGCTTGGTAATATGATGGCTATTAGTTCTACGGCTACTAATAAGGAAGATGCCTGGGATTTGATTAAGTTCGTCAACAGTAATGAGGTTGCCAAAATTAAAGCCCATAACAAGAGTGAACTGACTTCCCGCAAGGATTATATTACCGCCCAGACCCCTTCTGTAAACTTGGAAGCTTTTTATACGCTCCGACCATTACCTGCAACGGATCCTTTATTGATTAGTTTACAGATGCAGAAGCCTGGGGTTAGCCGAATTAGTGATGTTGGACGTCAATTATTCATTGATGTTTATCAGGGTAAGAAAACCGTCGAGAATGCACTCAAAGCTTGGGAGAAGCAAGGGAATACCATGCTGGATACACTTGAAAAAGATCCCACGGTCTATTTCGACTCGATCGGTGAATGACTCTGGAATATGCCCTAAGCCACCAGTTTTCTGGTGGCTTATTTTGTGGAACTTGGGCATGATAAGTTCAGAGCGGTGTATCATAAATTTGCGAAAAGGAGAAGAGGGCATCATGAATTGGATATACTTCGCGAAACTGTTCAGGACCAGATTTCAAGCAGGTTGTTTGGCTAAAAGATTGGAGCAAGATGGCTGGATTTACGGTTATCATGACCCGCGTTTTGTAGAAATTTATCGATCCCGTAAGGGAAGGTACGGAGTTAGATTTCTGCCTTAAGAACTTTTATAAATTCTTCCTTGACGTAGACCCAATTTGTAATGTATATTATTTATTGTCGCTGTTTGAATATTTTTTCTGACGCGGGGTGGAGCAGCCCGGTAGCTCGTCGGGCTCATAACCCGAAGGCCGCAGGTTCAAATCCTGCCCCCGCAACCAATTTATTTACAACAGCAATTGTACATTCGGATATTTTTAGATCCGGGCCCTTAGCTCAGTTGGTTAGAGCGGTCGGCTCATAACCGATTGGTCGGGGGTTCGAGTCCCTCAGGGCCCACTTAGAGAAAACCCTTACTTTGTAAGGGTTTTTTGCTGTCTATAGGGTTAGTGATATAAAGAAAATAGGATGGGGAAAGGCCGGGATTTTAAGTTTGCTAACGGATTTGCCAACGTGAATTATTTTTCTGCAGTTTCGAGCTGTTTTTCAGCGTATTTATTCAGTCCTGGTTCAATTTTGTCAACGGCCTCTTCCTGCATGATTGGGAGTAGGTGTGAGTATCGTTCGTTGAACATCGCAGGAGTCATATCCAGTCGTTCAGCAGCTACCTTTGGATTTATATAACCCCCGCCAGGGTAGCAACATACTAAATCATTATCCTCATATGAGTCTCCATATTCTTTTTTATAATCCTCGATTTGCATGTAGCGTTCCTTAAGGTCATCAATAATATTCTGAAAAAGTTTTACCCGTCGTATGGAATCATTCGTTTTCGGACGTTGAATGACTAAACCATCACGTGTCCAGTTGGCCGTCTGGATCACCTTGAGTTCTTTCTTTTCGAAGTCGATATCACCCCAGCGAAGTCCAAGGATCTCACCACGTCTCATTCCAGTATAAATTGCCAATGAAAACACAATAGACTGGCGGGCGCCTCATCAAGCTAACAGGCAGTAAAGTTTAACTTAAAATAAACTTTCCGTTTCCCGCAGTTAACTTAAGGTGTAATCTGAAAGCACCTTTTTTTGAAGGTGATACTCATCAAGAACCGTATTTATGAAGGAGTGACTTAATGCATGCTATTAAATCTATAATAGAGTGTCCAGAGCGTCATATAGAGTTTGCTGAATATGTTAAAGACAAATGGCCAAACGTACAGAAGGTGGTACTACCTAAAATTGACGAAAGTTTATCGGCTGAAGATGGTTTGCCATTAACATTTCTGCTATTAAAAAACGACAAAATAATTGGATTTTATCAATTGATTGAGCAGGAATATATAATTCGAAAAGATTTATCGCCATGGATTGCTCCTCTGTTCATTGACGAGAATGAGCGAGGGCAAGGTTTAGGTTCAGTATTGTTGGAGCATGCCAGAAAAATGGTGGGGCAATTGGGATATACGAAGGTTTATATAACGACTGACCATATTCGTTACTATGAGAAATATGGATTCAGAGAAATCGGTTTGGATAATTTCGAATGGGGACGACCCACCAAAATCTATGAGCACGACACTATAAAGTAATTTATCGCAACATGGTTTGTTTGGGACTTAACTAACGGGAAACGATAGTTGAATCTACAGAGGGATGGTATCAAACATGGACTATGAAATCAAAATAGCAACCTTGGAACATAAAGAAATACTCAGCAACCTGTTACAATTCTATATTTATGATTTCTCAGAATTTATGGAGTTGCAGTTTGAGGCAAACGGTAAATATGGTAATTATCCAATTGATGAATATTGGTCTAAAGACCCCAATTATCCATATTTAATCAGTCTCAATGGGAAATTTGTTGGATTTGTCTTAGTCAAATTAAAAAATCGGGAAGAAGATGACGCATATTTTTCTATTGCTGAATTTTTTATTGCGAAGAAGTATCGTAGGCTGGGATTAGGGAGAATGGTTGCTAAAGATATATTTGATATGCACCAGGGAAAATGGGAAGTTTACCAAATAGATAACAACAAGCCTGCTCAACTCTTTTGGAAAAAGGCAATAGAAGAATATACAGGAGGAAAATTTACTGAACGAATTGAAGTAGGAAGAAGAACACAAGTATTCATTAGTTAATGATATTCAGGACTAGCAAGGGCTTACGCTAACGGGAAACGTGAGTCCAAAAACCAACAGTAGTTCTAGGACTTTTTCTTACCAGTCATATATACATAATGTTCCAAATAATTTATATTAAGGTTCTAGGGTTTGGGAGTAATGGCATTGCAATTTGGAAGAACCTCGCCGGCATTGGCGAGGTTCTTATATTAATGGGGGTTGCTGGTTGACAAAAATGATAATTTTGTTGGTTATTCTTGCTATCATTACTGCTGTTTTTGTATTCAAAGTTTTATCTAGAAAGAAGAGTTACCCTCCCCAAAGTATAGTAATTGATCCACTTAAGATTACGATCCAGGACATAGACCGAATGGAAGACGGAACTGGCTTTGTAGAATATCTATATCGTTTATTTTTGGCCATGGGTTATAGTGATGCATATAAAACGAGAGGAGGCAGAGATTTTGGATCTGACTTAGTGTTTACAGACGGGGAGGGGGTTCGAAATGTTGTTCAGGCAAAGTGTTATTCTTATCCAGTAGGGTTAGAAGCTGTTCAAGAGATCTATAGTTCCATGAGATATTACAGGGCAAAAAAGTCCATGGTAATATCCTCAAATCAATATACCTCAGCGTGTGAAGAACTTGCTAGTTATAACGCCGTAAGTTTACATAGTAGAAGTGACCTTATAGAAATTATAAACTTTTTCAAGTCAGGGCAGATTGATAAAGCAAAGGATATCCTTGAGTCAGGGCCCAGGATTATACTGGAGTCATGGGATAATAAAGTAATTAAGAAGGACTTCAAAGTTGAAAACGATGGGTTGCGAAGAAATAGATAGTTCTTAGAACAAGGAGCTTTTATACTGATGAACAATGAAGATTTTCAATACAGAAATACATACTTTTTCGTAGGGAATCCAACGATTCTATGGATCACCATACTTGGCTTGGTGTTGTTAGGATTTGTATTGTTTTATTTGATTAAGAAATACATAAAGCAGAGAAAATGAAACCAGGTATTTCATTATTGTTCAATAATTATGATGTTGCGAATGAGGAACGACAATCTTTGATGGTTGTAATGATGTGTGGAGCCCTCATATCTATTTGTGGATATAACTATTTGAAAAACAGAAAAGGTGTTGTTATGATGATCGTAGGAGTTATTGTATTAGGATTAGCACTTTGTAACTTATCTTTTTAGAAGTGATCATGTTGAGTGAAATATACAAAGTCCTAAAGACAGACACTGAATTTCTAACGACTGCTTTTTCACAGTCTCAAATGGATATACTTGAACATCGTGGTGATCTAGCTAGCTGTATATTTGATTGTGAGGTCCAGTCCAGAAATGGAGTCCGGTTAGTGTTAAGGTTGCTGATGCTTACTACATGAGAAACAAATTTGAATTTAGGATGGTTTTGGTATAAGGATGTATAACGAATACTCCGTTAACGTAAAAATGGTCGATAGGGTATTTTTTGTATTGAAGAAAACATCCTTTACTCTAAATATAGAACATTTATACATAATGTCCAAATGAATTATCTAAAGTTTATACAGTAAACTTAAATCCTTTTGAATAACATACAAATGTTTCCTAACAGATTTGTTTAATGGTTGTAGAGGCAAGGTAAGTTTTTTAGAAATTAAGAGACGCATGTTTGTCTTGTATCAATTTGAGTTCATAACATACATAAAATAACGCGCTACGCTTTTACTTGATGGGTCTGTTTGTATTTGTTGCTAAAAAAGAAATAGTGGTTCATTATTAAAAACAAACTAATGTGGCTAACATTTGGAGGGTTACGATGATTGAAAGAGAGCAAATAATAGGTAATTATTTTGAGTCTTGGATTAACAAAAACAATGTTATATTAATAAAAATCTTCGACCCGAACATTATCTATTCTGAATGTTATGGACCTGAATATCATGGATTACACGCCATAGAACGTTGGTTTGAAGATTGGAATGAACGTGGTACAGTTCTTGTTTGGAATATAAAGCAGTTTATTCATCAAGGCAGTTTAACCGTTGTTGAATGGTACTTTAAATGTGAGTATGAGGACGAAGTTGGGGAGTTCGACGGTGTATCATTAATTGAATTTAATAACAATAACCTGATTGTGAATTTAAAAGAGTTTCAATCTAAAATCCCACACTATTATCCATACAAGTAAATTTCAGCTGCAATACTTTAAGTGACATCTTTAGAAGCAATGATTTTATTGATTGTGATTATTACTTCTATTTTATTAGTGAAGAAAAATGAGGAGGTATAAACAAAAACAACCCCGTCAACCTTAATTGGTCGGCGGGGTTGTTTTTGCTTATTGTGCTGTATACTCACTTACTTCGAATGAAAGTATCTTGTCATGAATTACATAGTCTGTTCGTTTACTGAAAGGACCCTTGTTATTATCATGCTTATTTATTCCATATTTCGTTGCCCCCGAAGCATTATCATACCAATTTAGAAAATCACTAACTTCAGAAATTGAAAGGTCAAATTCTTTATCAACACCTGTAGTTAGAGTTATCGTTAGTATGGCACGATCCCCAGAGGGTAATTCAGGAGTAGCAGTTGGAGTAGGCTCAGGAGAGTTAGTTGGCTCTGGTGTTGGAATGAGAGTAGGTTCCGGAGCAGGAGTGTAGTTCATTTTTATTTCGCCAATAGTAACAAAATAAGAATATCCACCATTTTGTGAAATGTTTAATCTGTATTTTTTATACTTCTTTTCATTATCGAATGTGAAAACTTTGTCTACTAATACTCTCCAACCGGTTATGTTATTTTGAGTGTCAAGAACAATCCAGTTTTCCCCATCCAAGGCTTCAAAAGTCCAATTTTTCGGAGATTCATATGCTAAACTCTCGCTTTTGCCACGAGCTGTTAATGTATATGAGTTAACATTTTGTGGATTCTCAAATTCATAAGCTATCCATCCATTGGGGATACCTTCTTTAGAAGCCCAACCAGTGTCATTATAATCATTATTAAATGCTTTAAATGCTTGATGTTCACTGCCCCATTCGCTACTTGCACTTGCCACTCCAGATGGAGAAGTATTAGATGTCATAACAGGAATTAAACTTTGTATCGTTGTACTATTTGCTTTGGTAATAGTGACAAAACTAAACAGCAAAAGTACGGATAAAACGATAGGTAAGTAAATTTTCTTTTTCATATGTATCTCCTTTTATATGTTATAGGAATCTAAGATACAAGATGGAGCAAGAATAACCCAAACATAATTTTGTATATATTACTTAATAAGGGTTTTTAACGTTTGATTTCATAAAAATTACAACAAAAGATTATAAATCCATCGGAAATAGAATATATGTTCGATTATAATGCGTACAAATGTTCTTGTTTTTGGAGGCGATCACATGAAGATACGTGTAGGTCAAAGCACTGAAATTATATACCAGGACAAAACGGGCAAGATTACGCAACGTAAGATTGAGATCATCGGCATTCGTACTGACCGGATAAGGGCCAACTGTTTGACTACTGGAGCACCACGTGTTTTTTTTTAGCATCTGGGATATTATCCTGGCGACCTCTACAAGAGAAACGTATGCTTAGTGATACGGCCCGCAAGCTTCTGATGATCATGCGGCATTGCTCGGTGCATCATGGATATATGCCTACGCTAGAGGTACTGGAGAGAAAGAGTGGGCGGACATCGGGAAAGATCCGAGCTGGGCTGCAGGAATTGACAGAGAATAACTACATTCTGTGGGAGTTCGGGAAACCGCTAGAGAGTGCAGTTGTCGTTGAGGGATGGGAACGACCAGATTCAAGGTTAGAAAGGTCTGAGGAAAACTCACCTATTCAATGGGGTGTGGATGGTAGTAACACTGACTACTGGACGATGTATTAGGAGGAGACTTTATGGCTGGGAAATTAGAACTTATGGACTATGGGAGGGAAGCAGGATGATTATGCCGGAGCACAAGAAGCGTATACTATCTGATTCGAGGAAAGAAGAGATACGAAGTAGACCGCAGCTTGATCCTCAAGCGATGGAAGAAATCCAACAGATACTAGCCCGGTCATTGGCGGAGCATAGCGAAATTACTCTCACCTTATTTGACCCAGTGGAGGATAAAGAGATATGTGGTATTGTGATGCGAGTAGATCAGCAATTGCATCAGATAAAGCTACGTATTATTGATGATGATTGGGATTGGATTAAATTAGAGGATGTTGTAAGTGTGAACACATAGTAAATTCGCAGCCGCTTAAGAATTTTAAAAGCTCTGTCAACTTTAACTAGTCGACAGAGCTTTTTTTTGCATATAGATTAAGATATATTCCAGCTGTGACTTTTACCAAAACTTCTACCGTCATGTAGTTATTAATAAGCACTTACAGAACCTTAAAGGGTTGATTAAGGCGAAGCCAACGTTATAGAGAACCTTATAAAACTGTTGTGAATCGCACTCGTTATGCGTTTGTCTATAAAGACCATAAGCCGATAATCAAGTTAGAATTGATAATATTGATATAATCACGAAAACGTGATACTGTTAAGCGGAAAAACGTTGTTATAAGATTTCAGGAAGGGGATTTTATGCACTTTCTTTTTTTGGATACGGATATTCTCATTTATTTAGCAATTGATGAGTATGGAGTAGATGATGAGATCTTAGAGAAAATTGAAATTATTATCGATAATGGAAACCTTAGATTGGTTTTCCCAAAAAATATTATTGACGAATGGGAACGAAATAAACAATTAAAAGTAGTAGAACATCTTTCACGTAAAATAACTAGTAAAGTTAAGAGTTTTAAAGAAGTACGGAAGTATCTAGATGAGGTGGACAATAAGAAGTTAGATGAGATTTTAAAAAAACTATCTGAAAAAAAAGACTACTTTCTTACTACTACTGAAAAAAGAATTGAAAGAATTGAAAAATTATTTAAACATAATTCCTCCTTTGTTCTGCCTCATATTGATGATGTTAAGATAAAAGTAGCAGATTTGGCGCTAGATAATAAAATGCCATTTCAAGCAAATAAAAATAGTGTGGGTGATGCAATAAATTTCCTAACATGTGTTGAGTTTCTACAGGGACAAAAAGTACCATTGTATTTTGTAACTAACAATAAAAATGACTTTGGTTCAGAAAAGGATCGTTCCGTTTTGCATCCAGATTTAGAAGAATTGTGTGAAGATGTGTCTCTTCATTATAGAATTAATATTGCTGATACTTTAAATGAGATACAATCTGGAATTATTGATAAAGATATTGTACGTATTGTTGAAGACGCAGCAAAACGACCACAACTCGACTATTCCTCTTCACCTATAATTCGTTGTGGAAAATGCGGTGCTGAAATAAATCGTTCCTATCATAGCTTTGTGAGGCCTTCTATTTATGGAGATGGTCTTTCAGTATGGTTATCTTGTCCTAAATGTAAAGCAATATTTGATACTGGTGAAGATGTACAGGCTGGTTAATTCTATAAGCTTTTTATTTCAAAATGTTGAAACTTAATGCTAACATTTTTGTAAACGAACTTATTATAAGAGACTTAAATTCATTTTTCCAAATCACTAAAAAGACTACTGAATTCGAACATACTTCTATTAATATTAACCTTTCCCCAAGCTCAGTTGGCTAAAGTGTGTGTACATAAGTATTTCAAGGCGAGTTCATTGGAGAGATTAATTGCGGATGCACTGAAAAAAGCATAAAGAAACCCCGAATTTTGAGCTTGCTAACGGATGCACTGATACCAGATTTATCGCCATGCGCTTGCAGGGATAGTTTAAATCTTTTGAATGCACTAAAGAGCAGAGAGGTTTTATTAAACTTAAATAGAGGTCTGACATTCATTTGAAAAAAGTGCTATGATTATTAAATCAGTGTGTAGAGATATTGGTCTTTTTATTGGGCCAAAAATATATGTCTCATGATACGTCTGCCATCTGAAATATGATTCACGGAGATGACAAACATGCATGGAGACACAAGACTGCCCAGAAACGGAAAAGAAGGTATATTATTTTCACTCATTATTTCAATCATTTCAGTAAATACTATTGCCCCTATTATTGTGGGGTTGGAACGTGGCTTCAGTAAGGAAGTGTATATAGATACACTAAAGGTTATTCCGTTTATGTGGATGATCGTAGTTTTTTCCGTAAGATTAGTTGCAGGGCCGATTGTTGGAAAAGTGATGCCGAAATTCATGGGAAAAACTGATGGATTTAATGCTAGGGTGCTGTTGAATACTTTATTGAATGTTACGGTGTTATCTATTTTACTATCGATTATCGGCACATGGGTTGGGACGAAACAAATAAGCCTGGATCCACTTAAAAACTTCCTTCACATCTGGCCGAGAAACTTTGGAATAGCATTTTGGATTGAACTGTTGGTTGCTCAGCCGATAGCAAGATTTGCGATGAAAACATTACACACAAAACAGGATCGTAAAACAGAAAGTGTAAATGCGTAACTAGCTGAAACGTTGTATACGAATAAGAATCTCAGGAACGTCCATGGTGGGCGTTCTTTTTTTGAGTCCCGTTATCATAGCGGTATTGAACATGTAAAAGAGCCATCTTAGGATTAACCTACTACGGCTCTTTTACACAATGTACTTTCTCTAAAAACAATTCTTCAAAAAAGCTTTGTAAATTTTTTCGTCTATCTCTATTAAACTCTTCTTTCCATCCTTGAACTGAACTGCAATAATATGAACTCCTTTGCTCTTAGCTGAAAGGCTAGCGAGCAACCAACCGGTCCGAGTAGAAATCCTCCCACTAATCCTCTTCCCACAGCACTCACAGCACTTTTGGAATGAGTTTCGTCCATTAACTCATAATCCTCTACAGTGTTTTTGTCTATTGTGATTGTTTTTAAAAAACCAGTTTGCAAATTTATAATTCCAAGAGTAGACATTATTACTTTACCTTCATAGTCACCAGCTATAACTTTATTTTTTGCCACCCATCTAATCACTCCTTCTTAAACATATATATTAATCGACAAAAAAAGGGCGCTGTCGCAAAGCCATGAAATGGTTTTGCAGCAACGCCTTTTTTTTGTATCCAGCTAGACTTTTCTAATGGGTATGGTGCCCGAAAAGTTGTCCCAATCGTTGTTCCTATCGCTATACTCTCGGTTTCCGACCATCATTCTTATGGTTTCATACTATCCCATAGCTGCTGGAATGCCCCGGACTCGACCTCGAAGAATACAGGTGCCTGACCGTAACGTACTAGCCCTTGACCAAACAGCGTCAGCTCTACCCGGGCGTTGTCTTCCAGCTGGAGATACAGAACCTTGCGGTCTTCGCTGTCGTAGATGCCTTGCGCGATAAGTGGCTCTGCTGCCAGCGGTTTGGCTGCTTGGAGTGCCTTCAAGAAGCCATTAAGCGCCTCGTCGTCAGCGAGCGGTGTATACTGCTGCTGTCCGTTGTTCCAACTGTCGAAGCTTTCCCACTGTGCGGAAGTAATTCGACCTTCCAGATTTAGCTTTCCAAATAGATCTGCGCCGCTGTTTACGGTGATCCCGTTTGTATGCTCATACAGTTCGGCGAATACCTCGCCGTTGATTTCCGAATAGGACATAATCAGGAAATTGGAATCATATCCCTTCACGGAATAGATATCCGTTTCGCCAATGTTAGAAGCCAACTCAATATATTTGTCTTTACCGCTCCATTCATCGATGCCACCTGTAGTACGTCCCAGCTTGTCACCACGCAGAGCGGCAGCATCGGCTGCGTTGATTCGAGTCGCAGACTGTGTATAAATGTTATCTTTATATACGACTAGAGCGATCATATCTGCCATAACGCCAGATTTGGTATCTGGCAGTTCCAGCTTGGGGATAACAATGCTTCCGGACGCATTTATGCCAGAATTGTCTGGTTGGTTTGGACCTGGAGTTACCTGAGCGATTTGCCCTTGAGTACTCTGGCCATTTAACTGCTGCCATATATTAGGTGCAGCTAAGCCGATCCCGGCGGCGAGGACGATACTTGCCGCGATATAAACCGTCTTGCGTGGACGTTTCCGCTCCTGCTGTTGCTCCAGTTTGTCGATCAATTCTTTTTTCATCTCTTCACCTGGTTTCATAGAATCCACCGCTTTCTTGTATAATGTTCGAAACTGATCTTCTTTCATTGTGATTCCACTCCTTCCAGCTCCAGTTTTAACAGTTGCCGTCCCCGCTGAAGTCTCATCTTCACGGCAGACTGACTAATCTGCAGAATCTTGCTGATTTCCTGGATGGGATAGTCCTCGTAATAATAAAGATGGATTACGGTTTTATACTTCATAGGCATCGCCATAACTAACTGCAGTAGAGCCAAATCCTCGGGGGTGTCTACCGCAATCGGCTCAGCATTTTCCAGCTTAACCTCGCGCTTGCGCCAGCCTCTGCCCAGTAATGTTTTACAATGATTGGTGATTACCCGGATCAGCCATGCTTTTTGATGTTCAGCGTCTTTGAACTTTGGTGCTTTTTCTATCAGTTTGATGAAGGTATCCTGAGTGGCTTCTTCGGCATCTTGGCGGCTGCCTAAATGGACCAAAGCAATCCGGAACAGCATATCTGCGTAGATTTCGTAACTCTTTATCACATGATTTCCCGGCCGGGTCATGGATCGTTGCATGATTCTATGCCCCCTTTATCTATAACACCATTTAGGACGGCATTTGGTCACATTATGTTCCTGAGAAAATTTGTTAGCGTCTAGATCAAGGGTTAGAATCTAAAAAAGGTGCGATTGCCCCAGCAGCCATATCATGACTGTTGAGACAATCGCACCTTTATAATAGAAGTTCCCCTTTACGGGAGGGTCTCCTCACTATGTTTATATGTATAGTTTGGATCAAACCTTTTTACAAGAGCCATGCTATATTGATAAATCCGATCCTTCTCTTTTCGATAGAATTATTTTTGTTCTTTTCTTCATTAATTCCCTCCATTTAGCTAAAATGTATATATTATAAGATAATATATTGTGACTGGTATGTCATATCTATTGTATCTTTTAATTTACACATTAGAAGGGAGGAAGAAAATGATGCAACAAGAAGAAAAAATACTGGAGCTGGAGCGGCGAATTAAGGTATTAGAGAATCATACTAATCCGAAGCTACCAGGTCTGAGAATCTTATGGTTTATTATTTGGGGAGTTGTGGGTGTGTTCCTCATTCTAATTCTTATTGGTTTGATTCAATTTGTCGCATAACAGAGCTTATAATTATAATTACAAATAAGGCAGCAAATTTCCCGCCGATAGTTAAACCCGCGTAGGTAAAGAATTGCCTGGGTATACTATACTTGCTGCCTTTTTATTATGAACTTACACAAATCATCTTCAGTCGTCTTTGGGTTCTTGCAATAAAATGGAGAAGGTCCCTGTTTCATGATCCACTTCAATCGACTCGATCCCAACAAAATCCGGAATTTCGGGGTGTACTGCATCTACGTTATAATCTGGATGAGTCATCAATAATTCAATTACTTTAATGGCTTCCATATCGATCCCCCTTGCGAGAAATTCCACCATAATTAATGGTCCTTCATTGCGACTAACCTTATTATCTCCGCAGTCATTATTGAATATGTGTTAATCGTTCTTCGTTTCTTCCCATCACGGCCAATAATTGCCCCTGAAAAACACGTCTTTGAATTTGATCAATCCGCTGTAAAGCCAGCTCGCTTGGCACTTGAAATTCTGCTGCAAGATAGCTGATTGCATCTTCCCGTTGCTCAGGCAATGTCATGCGGGAGATCATGGAGTAGGGCATAGCTGCATAAAGAATAAATCGCTCAGATTCATCCTCCTGTGCCCGCGTAAAATGTTCTGGCATCAATATTTGATCAGTACCATGGCGGAGCAGATGACAGAGCTCATGGAGAAACTCTAGCCGCTGCAGACTGGCTGGAAGCCGGTTGTCAATAAACATGGTGTACATCCCCGCTGATGCTTCGATGCTCTTGCTTCTTACATCCAAATAATGAACCCAAATATTAAGCCGTTCTGCAATATAAGCAATCGAAATTTGCGAAGGCTGAGTAAGGTTCAGACGCTTGTATAAATCTTCTGTCCACTTCTCCAGCGCAGTCATTTGATAATAGGATTTCATGTTATTCATATCATTCACCTCATTCAGAATCAGTTATAGGATCGTATGTTCGCATAAATGAGCAAAAGAAAAGCCCGAAGGCTATGTAAAGTAAAAAACATAAGGACACATAAGAACGAGTGTTCTCGTGTGTCCTTAGCATAAAGCAATTAAACACTAATATCAAGTGTTTTTCCTAAATTCGGAGCAACGCTTTTGCCCAGCATTTCCACCATCGTTTGACTCTGGGTTTCAGCCTGATTTTTGGCAATATTCATGACTTGTATTCCTACATTTTGAGCTAAGGATGCCTGGCTCATTGCCATTGATAATGCTGCTATATCCATATTGCACCTCCTTTGTGTATATCCTGTTTATCGACAGTGCCTACCTAATTCATTAGGTGAATAGCATTTGTTTGCCAGTTCGCCCAAACAGCTTATCTCCTTTTTACATATCTTGTGCTGTAGTCATTAATCATTAGGAGGAATTAATTATGGGAATGGAACATTGTGGTTGTAACGTAGGTCCTGTAGTAAGCCCAGTAAATGTAGGTCCGGTGTGTAGTCCTTTTACTTCAACAGGAGCTATTCTGGTACTCTTCATCTTGCTGGTTATCATCACTAAAGCTTGCTTATTCTAAGCTAGCTGATGCACGTTGTAGCCCCATCCGGTATACCGGATGGGGCTATTCTTTTGAAGCACTGTTCACGTTAGCTTATTATTTGAACATAAATTCTACGCGGGTTCCATCCGCATAATCTTCTAACTGATTGCCAACCCAGCTTCCTGCACCGCGGTTATCTTTTGGGGTTATGTATTCAATGTCGGCCCCTTTGCCGCCTTCATTACACATGGCCATGGGCCATTCATCGCGGTCGTAGCCTTTTTTGGTGGGGATCCTTTTTAAGGATTCTTTGCGGTTGTCTTCAGCCTGCTCACGGTTAATCGTGCACGTCGCGGACTCCCCTTTGGCAATCGCGTCCTGAATGTGCTTAGCGGTCTCAGGATAACGATCTGCTGGGAAGATCAGCTGAACAACTTCTGAATCGGATGTGGACGAGGGGGCTGCCGGATCTCCGTTCTGTTCATACCAGTAACCGCCAAAAGCAAGTAACACAACAATGATGAGACTGGTGAGTAATTTCTGTATTTTCAAATCTGCTCCTCCTTTTTTGGAACTTAAAATAGTATATCTTATATCATAATGCAGTGCGATTTAATATACTTAGGAAAAATAAGAGGAGGACGGAATTGGAAATGGAGTATTTGATTACGATTGAAGATCAGACACTTATTGCCTCTGCTGAAGATATTATTACTAGACGTTATGAATGGAAGAGACACCATGTAGGGGCGGCGCTCCGTACTAAGACGGGGGAAATCTTTACAGCGGTACATGTAGAAGCTAGCATGGGACGAATTACAGTCTGTGCAGAAGCGATGGTGATTGGAAAAGCGATATCCGAAGGCTACAAGGAATTTGATACGATTGTTGCGGTAAGGCATTCTGATCCGGACAGCGAGGAAAGAGAAATTAAAGTAGTTTCTCCCTGCGGGATGTGCCGTGAGTTAATTGCTGATTACGGGAAGGATTGCAAAGTTATTGTATCCGAGGACGGCCGGTTAGCTAAATATGATATTTCTGAATTACTACCGCTGAGATATACGAGGTAAATTGGAGATATAGTCAGGAGCCGCCGGGCTCCTTTTTTTATTGAGCCGTGAATTTATTCAGCAGTTCCTTACACTGTCCTAAATTACTTTACAACTTCATGTCCATTCGCTGAGTTCATGTCACTATTGTCCCCATACTATAACTTAAAAAAGTTAAAAGGATGTGAGAGTGGATGGAACAGCGCAATCTTCGAAATATGGTTGATTCGGCATCGAGGTTTGTAAGCGATGTTCAGTGGCAAATCGCGTATCGTAAATTGCAAATGGCTCCGGCGGATTCGGAAACGGTACCTTCTGCTCAGAAATTGTTGAATACCCTTTATTTTCTGCAAGGAAAAGGATGGATTAGTGGACAACATGATTATTTGGAGAGCGCGGATGAGTTCAATGGGAAGCTGAAAAATACTAGCGGGCAATTCGCCGCCCTTCACGGCTATGAGCTGGGGGCAATCAATAATCAGACGGCGGCACTATTAGACAATCAGCGGGATTGGGTCGTTAGCAGTGCTATTCGCTGGTATAAAGCCGGTGGAATCGTAACGATTAGCTATCACGCTCAGTTGCCAGGGACTGCGCCAGCTTGGGATAACGTATCTACGAGCATAAGCAACGCTGATTTTGACAAATATATAACCCCGGGTACCTCTCAGTACAACGCACTGATCGCTGATCTGGATAAGATAGCCCTTTCTTTAAAAAAACTAAATGATGCAGGTGTTCCTGTGCTCTGGCGGCCGTATCATGAAATGAATGGCGGATGGTTCTGGTGGGGGAAGAAGATCAACTACGTGGGACTGTGGAACCTTATGTTTGACCGTTTCACCAGCTATCATAAGCTGCATAATTTATTGTGGGTCTGGAGCCCAAACGCCAAAAATCAGTGGAGTGATGACCCTGCCGAATACTACCCAAGCGGTGACAAAGTAGATGTGCTGGCACTAGATATCTATGATGGGGATTTTAAGGGGAGTCACTATGATAGTCTATGGGATCTGGGGCGTGGAAAAGTGATCGCGATTGGAGAAAATGGAGAGCTACCGTCCCCTGCACTACTATCTAAATCACAGCCTAAATGGTCTTATCAGATGACCTGGGGCAAGCTTCTTTATGAGAAGAATACCGATGCGGTAATTAGAGCCTTTATGAATGACAGCTTTGTATTCACGCGGGAAGAGTATGCTGCTGAGGCGGCAATTGTAGCCGCTAAGGGAGACAGTGTGCTGCAGAGTGGACTATGGGGGCAATATTACAATAACATGACTCTTAGCGGCGCACCTGCGCTGACGCGAACCGATGCTAACATCCAATTTTCGTGGAAACAGGGTTCGCCTGATCCAGCCATTCGTGTCGACGCTTTCTCTGTACGGTGGAGTGGAAAACTGACTGCAGCCTATAGTGAAACCTATACCATTTACTCCTCCTCTGATGACGGGGTACGGGTGTGGATTGATGGAGGGCTGATCATTGATAGCTGGGTGAATCAGAGTGGACAGGAGCGAAAAGGCAGTGTGAATCTGATAGCTGGCAAGCTACATGAAATAAAAGTGGAGTACTATGAGAATGAGGGGGACGCGCGAATTGTATTGCAGTGGGAAAGTCCTAGCCAACCCAAAGGGATTATTCCAGCAGGAGCGTTTTATCTTCCATAAGACGATATCCGAACTGATTCGAGCATTGGAATATTAGCGAAAAAGCCCCGGATTTCGGGGCTTTTTTAATGTGAAAGGTTCTTAGATTTGTTCACGGTAGCTAATGTTGTTGGCGATCTTCTCGTCACGAACAGCTTTGCGCAGAACATCTTTGACGGTTTGGGCATCATGGATTTTTCGGAAAAGAAGCTGAGGCGCTGAGGCATCATCAGAAAATACAGTTAATGTGCCGATGCCGAGCATCCGGTCCATGATAGATTGTGCTACGGATAAATCGCGTACACGCAGTAATTCGATCTCTTCGACATTTTTACCGATAAGTCCGGTCTTTACCATAATGCGCTGGCTTGTAATGGTGTACGTAGTCGTGTTTAGGCGTACGATTCCTTTGAGGCGATCAGAGATACTGGCTGGTTTGCCTTTCCAGAGAACGACCTCTTGAGTAGCGTTTGGATTTGCTGATGGACGGCGGGCGGTCACTGGAGCAGTGCCGTCAATGCTAGATCCGCATTCTCCACAAAATTTAGCGCCCTGCTTATATTCTGATCCGCAGGTTGTGCAATAAGGCATAAATACTCTCCTTCCCTGATTACAATTGAAATAATTATAACATAATAGTCATTTTACATAAATTTCATTTGCGCTTTACACAAACCGACATTATTCTGTTAAGTGGAGGGATAAATAATGAAAAAAGTGTTACTAATAGGAACGCTAATGCTGACTGTCATCCTTAGCGCCTGCAGCAATAATAATTCAACTTCATCGGCTCCTGCCTCGGAAGAAGAAGTGCAGGAAACCGTGCAAAACTTCTACAATGAAATGTCTAAGCTTGATGAATTAGGAAAATCATCTTTAACGGAGTTCAACGAAGCTATTGCTGCTTATTCAGCAGGAGAACTTTCGGACAGGCAGTTGGAGAAGAAGATTAACGAATTCCAAAAGACCGCAACAGACTTATCCAATCAGGCTGAGAAAGTGAAAATTTCCTCTAGCTTGCCCGAAGACATTCGTAAACTGCTTGATGAGTCCAAAATTGCTTTTCAAAGTGCTTATTCTCTAAAAGAACAGGCCTCTCAAGGTGCTGATTCCGCAGAGGTCACTGCTGAGAAGTTCGAGGAATTGAATCAGAACGCTGACGTCGCGATGCTATACGGCATTTCCAAGCTTAATGAAGCAAGAGAAGCAACAGGACTCATCGATGCTGATGGTCAGTCCACCGCTGAATCAGAGAAAGTTCAAGAATAGATCGAAATTTAGACGCTGAACAGTTCAACTGTCAGCGTCTTTTTGATGCGATTTTGAGCTTGAGTAGAGGTAACACTGCCAATCCTATAAATAAGCCAGCTACGATTCCTTTTGTGAGGTCTGAGAGGGTACTGCTTCGATATACGAGGGGGTATAGACATAGGAATAATACGGGAATTAGGATGAGCAGGGCATTGTTTTTTTTCAAGTGGAAAGCTCCTCTCAATTAGATATTCAATATTATACAACTTTTAGATAAAAGAGGAGGATTTTAAAGTGGTATCTTTTTCCTGATTATTGATTATTCAGCGAAGGTGTGGATATAATACAAACATACGTTCGTGTGTAGCGGAATAAGTATAGAAATTAGGGAGGGGTTACCATGGGCAAAAAGCTGGAGAAAAACGGACTGTGGCAAAGTAGTCGAATGATGCTGCCGGAGCACAAGGTAAGAATTATTAGGGATGAACGAGAGACGCTGCGCCGCATTAAGCCTATTCTGGATGAGCAGAAGCTGGAGGAGATCGAATGTACACTGGCCTTATCGTTACGGAGTCATGTGCGCGTCACTGTTGTGCTGTTTGATCCTTTTGAGAATACGACAATTAGTGGTTTTGTGACTTCCATTCACACCCACTCGCGTGAGTTTAAGCTGCAGTGGGCGGAGGAATGGAAGTGGATCAATGTAGATGATCTAGTGGAGGTTTACATCGTCTAATGCTGAGAACCGCTGACTTCACTTTTTTCATAAGCAATTAGGGTCACCGTTGGGTTGCCGGTCAGATTTGCAATGGAAGCTTCGGCATTTCGAATAATTTCGAGTGCTTCTTCCTGCTCGCTCAGGGCAGCAACTTTATAGCTATCGCTATGAATGTCCATATGTGTTCCCACCTTTCGCTAATATTTTGCCCTTTTTTGTAGAAATGATCCAAGGTGAAGAAGCTATGAATAGGTGCTTTTCAGGGGAGATCTCGGGGATACCGGGGTCTTTTTTTAAAATATAAGAAAGTATAAGTTATGCACCTATCCTTTATGTCTTATATTTCTCGCTTAAACGCTTATCGTCCTTCCTTATATGGACGCCGAAGACATTTATGCTTGTATGCTAAGGCAAGCAGGGGTATTAGTACAAGCGAATGGGGAGTCGGGATCATTGATTATACCAAGGGGTGATTCTATGCTGACTTTAGATCAAGTGAGGGACAAATCGGCGGCGAGGCTTGTTGGGCTTCATCCTGTTTTGGCAGCAGGGGCGAAGGCTTTGATACAGCAAAGCTATGCCAGAGGAGTACCCATCATTATTACTCAGGGGTTACGGTCGATTGCTGAACAAAATGCCTTGTATGCTCAGGGGAGAAGTAAGCCTGGACCTATAGTTACCAACGCCAAGGGTGGAACCAGCTATCACAATTATGGCCTTGCGTTTGACTTTGCGCTTTTGCTGCCGGATGGAAAAAGTCTTTCCTGGGATATGAATCGTGATGGTGATAAAGATAAAATAGCGGACTGGCAAGAGGTTGTACAGGTGGGAAAACAGCTAGGGCTTGAGTGGGGAGGAGACTGGACGTCTTTTAAAGATTATTCACATCTGCAAATGGCCTTCGGCTTAACTACGACTCAACTTCGGGCAGGTAAACGTCCTACGACGGATCAGGTCAATGAAGCTTTAAAAAGAATTACTGGGGAGGATGACCAGGTGAACAAAGACGTTAAAGTAACGATAACCTTAAACGGTACTAAACTTACGGATGGTGTTCTTGATACCGGCGTAACATATGTACCCGTGCGTGCTCTGGCTGAGGCGCTTGGAGCAAAGGTTACGTATGACGCAGCGAGCAAGACAGTGAATGTTGTAAAAGAGTAAAGCTATTCATGTATAGACAGTGCCACTCAAGGGGAAATTATCAGTGATAACTAACCATAAAGGGAGGCATAACACTGTGAACAAGCTGATAACAAGCCTTGCATGCGGTACTGTACTGTCAATGAGTATAATGGGAGCTAGTTACGCTAATCCAATCGGGTCAGCCGCTTTAGGCGGTATCCCGAACGCGAATACGGGCATGGATGGTACCGTGAATAACACTCGGATGATGAATACGGAAGGCAATCTAATGAACGGCACGACTGGAACGATGAATCAGCATGAGAGCATTATGAAAGATAAGATTCGCACAGGGGAAAATTATAGACCTAACACCAATAACTACAATGAAAATTACACCCGGGATAACTACAACAGAAATACGGTAACTCCACTATCCAACACTACAACGGACGGTAGATATCGGGCAACCAGTACAACTACGAATACTGGGACTACCAGCAGAGGATCTAACTGGGGCTGGCTCGGATTGTTAGGACTCTTGGGCCTCGTCGGAATGAGAAGCCGAAGCGACGAACGCAGATAATCGACATGTCTAATAACCCGTGTCGGCATACGCTGGTACGGGTTATTTTTAATGTGATAAAACTTTTTTTGAAAAAGGGATTGCGCGTTATCGATATTCATGATATTATATTTCTTGTCGCGTTATACGTAAACATCGTATGAAGCAACAACACATAATATGCCGGGGTGGCGGAACAGGCAGACGCACAGGACTTAAAATCCTGCGGTACGTGAGTACCGTACGGGTTCGACCCCCGTCCTCGGCATCACAGTGAAAACCTTGAGAAATCAAGGTTTTTTTGTTTTTCTTGATTAATTTCGAAAGGGAATTGTATTTAGAACAATTATTAAGCGCACAGGATTTACTCCTTTAATTATGGAGTTTTGTCATGAAAGGTACCCAACTTACTAGCAAGTTCCTCTTCCCCGGTTAAGACCTCGACCATGATGCCCGCCCCCAAGCGAAAACCATACTTGAAAATAGATGTTAACTCCATACCATGAGTTTGAGCATATAAGTCTAATAACGCTTCTAACTCGTCGAATTCCTCCTCTGAAAGTCGCTCCTTCCAAATCTCTATGATTTCAGATGTTTTTTGGCTTAACTTAAAGTATTGCGGGTCATTAGATATGATATTTTCATCTGGATGCAAGCTACCATGATATAGCTTCTCTAAAAGACTTCTCATTTCCTCATCCCCTTCTTTTATAATGTACTTTGTATTCAACAGTGATTTTTATAAATGGAGTATTGTTTTTGACATATCAGAGTTTTTCTTGAATGAATCATATCATAGATTATCATCATTTTGTAGAGTATACTACGTGGATTTTATGGTTAAGACAACTAGATAATGAATCTAAAAGAGGTATTACCTTGAAATCAGAAGAAATATTTGGACAAGTATTAAGGAGCACTCGGAAGAAGCAAAAGATGAGTCAAGAAAAATTAGCGTTCCAAAGTAACCTTGACCGAACCTACATATCTATGCTGGAACGTGGCGTTCACCAGCCTACCCTAAATTCTTTGCTATCTCTTGCTGAAGCTTTGAACATGAAGGCATCGGAGTTAGTGGACCTTGTGGAGCAAAAGATTGCTGAAACCAAATGAATATATTTTTAATGAAAGAATGATTGATTGATGCTGGTCATTCTTTTTTTACATTTACGTGCGTGCCTACCAAGCTAGCACAACTAGTAGATAAAAGATCAACCGAAGTAAGAGCCAAGTCATCTCGTAGCTGACAAGCAACTGGTGGAGAAATCCTAAGGTTGAAGCCCTGTGACAAAGTAACTCCAACGAGCACGAGCAAAAGTTAAGTGGTTGGATATGCGTATAATACTCATGTTTGTAATAATTGTAGCAGTTTCATGGGACAGTATTTCTTGTGTATCGATGGTCGTAAAACAATTTCATGTGGATTGGATGTGTGATGTGAAATATGTTCACTTTTGAAAAAGGTCAAAGATGGATATATGTATTACTACTAGAAGAAGGAAAGCTTTACGTAGGACAAACTGACAATCTAATAAAAAGAATGAAAAAACATGGCACAAAAAAAGGCGCTGAGTGGACTAATATATATAAACCAATTAATTTCCTTAAAATAATAGATAACGGTATTTGTACAGAGGATGAGGTACTGAAAAAAGAAAATGAAGTAACAATTGAAATGATGAACGAATACGGATGGCTAAATGTTAGAGGGGGGAGCTATTCTAGTCCTAATGAACTTCTGATCTATGAAAAGTTAGTAGATAATAATTCATTGCCTTTTGATATAGAACAACCTTTACATAATCCAAAACATATATTGAAAATATCTAAAGGAATGAATCGAAATAGAATTAAACTTGATCTTTTCAAAGAATTTGATGAAGTAACAAAGGCAACAATATTCGCTTCTATAAGTGGTACATTTGGCTCAAGGACAAATAATGATGATAAACTTTATGTCCTTGACCTAGAAAAAATCACAGATTTATGGTTATCAAAGAATGAAACTAAGTATCTACAAATATCGCGAGAGGAAGTTTATGAACAATTTGAAAAGTTAAAAAGAAATAAGATCGATTATAAAACAAAAAACAAAGGAGATTTCCATATTGAAATATGATCAAATAATACTTTTGTACTGAGTTTTCGATTGTTTGGTTCACTGCACCTACAGCAGATTCCACTACACGCTCCCAAAAACCACTCATCATTTCTATTCCTCCTATAATTTATTTTGATTAATATTTCCAAGCTTTAAGGCCGCTGACTGTTTCATATCCAACACTAAATCGTATAACTGTTCATTTGTAATCAGTGATGACATAGGATGATTAGCGAAGTTTAACTTCAATAATCTCACGTCAGCTATTCCGTTTACAATCATATAGGCCAAAGCCTATCCAATAATAAAACCAATATACAAACCAAAGCTCAAGCCTCCAATCATCATAAAAGCAGTACATGATAAAGGAATAAACCCGTAGTACCATTTTCTATAACCCTTCATAGGGTTCTTTAAGACTATAGCTTCTTGGACTAATATATGTTTTTCGAAGCGCTGTTCATCATTATATTTCCTCCAATTTGATTGATAAGCTATTTCAATAACTAAAAGACTAGACCAACTGCCCTTTAAGTTTCTTTCTTGTCTTCAATAAACATATTTGTGTTGTCCATAATACATCCAATAGACACTGTTTAATACTTTCAGGGGTTATAGTTAAAGCTGACGGATGGCAACCGTTTCTACACCTCCCCTCGGATCATACAGAGTTAATAGATAACTAAGGTGATCTCCAGGGGAACGATATTTGTTCTATTATTTTGATCGTAGGGTTCTTTTCGCCACGTTCGATCTGCCCAATGTAAGATGTGTTTACCCCTGCACTTAGTGCAAGCTGCTCCTGACTGAAACCATTTTTCAATCGTAAAATCCTGATACTTTCCCCAATAGATTCGATGCTGTTCATTTCCCTTCACCCCTAATCAAACGATAGATTTTTTTTGGTAGGAGGCTCAACAGGATATAGTGCGGATTTCAGTGCCTATAGTAGAGAATTGATACAGAGTGTGGTTAAACCGTGGATAAAAGCATTTAAGAGAGGTTTTTACATCTGATTATCTGAGGAATACAAATGGGAGTTAATATTTTATAAATGACCATGCTCCTTCAAACTGTAGAAACGGTTGCCACCAATAATTACATGATCAAGGACTTCTATTCCTATGATTTCCCCAGCGGCTAAGAGTCATTTTGTCAGATTCACGTCCTCTATTGATGGCTCCGGGTCTCCGCTCGGGTGGTTGTGAGCGCAAATGAGAGAGGCGCTACAGCGTCTAATCGCTGCGTGAAATACTCCTCTGGGATGAACGATTGCGGCATTCAGAGAGCCTATGGAGATGATTTCTTTGAAGATGAGGCGATTCTTGGTATTGAGGAATAGGCAGATGAAGTGTTCTTTCTGTTCGTAACGTAAGTCTGATTCGAGTAAATTGAAAACATCCTTAGGACTACGAATGATATGTTGATCCTGATCAGGTAAAGTCAGCATCTTTGCAAGTTTTAACATAGCGGTAATTTGCCGGGCTTTTCCTTTGCCGATTCCTTTTATAGAAACTAATTGTTGTTCTGATACATCCATTAGTTCTGTAGCTGTAGGAAAGCGCTGGAAAAGCTCTTGAATTGTGTAGCTGTCGTTGCTTTCTCTTAATGATTCCGATACTAATTGTCTCAAATCATTCTCTTTGAGCTGTTGCATAATGTTTATCCTCCCAAGTAATTTCTGATTATCGTATGTATAATATAGATTTCAAATTTTTGGATTTACGACATATTTACATAATCCCCTTAATTAGAACGCACGTTTGGAAGGTCATGGTAACCTTTTGGCGAATTATGTAATTTGACTTAGTTCAAAAGTCGAAGATCTGATTCTTTCTAGGGTATAGAATCCTTATTTCAAACATCTTGGCTTGGGTCTCATGTTCGTAGTGCCCATTTGTTAATGTTATAACTATCTATTTATATTAAAGAGAATCGGGGTAAAAGTCAGAATGATTGTTTCCACATTTAAATTAGCTCAACTAGATGAAGTTGAGCCTCTAAATGATCCAACCGTATTTGATTTCCCTATTCCGCCATTTCAACGGGTAAGAAGCTTTTCTCCTGAAGAATTTGAAGCCTTTATTGGTGAGTGGGCTATTTCTTGTGCTAAGCAATTATATAAAGACGTTTATAGAATCGGAAGCGCAGGAGATATGGGGCGTGATGTAATCGGAGAATATGATGATGGATCGTGTGATTATTATCAGTGTAAGAGATATGAGGGCAAATTAACCCCAAGTGAGTATTGGCTGGAATTCGGTAAGTTGTGCTACTACACTTTTAATAAGGATATACCGATGCCTAAGAAATATTATATTATTGCATCGCAAGGGATTGGTGCCAAATTCTTAAAAATTATTAAAAGTCCTGAAGAAATAAGAAAAGGACTTATTGAACAATGGGATGCAAAATGTAGCAAAGCAATAACAAGTGGTCAGAAAATAGAATTGAAAGGTTCTTTTCTTGATTATGTAGAACTCTTTGATTTTTCTGTTGTAGATACTTATTCAATGGAACGGATTATTGAAGAACACAGGAAAACTAACTATTTTTATTTTAGGTTTGGGGGATCAATTAAACCTCGAAGAGGAAGAGGAATACTGCCACCAAGTATACCTGAGCAAAGCGAATTCAATTATGTGAATAAAATACTGGCAGCGTATTCTCAATATAAGAAAGCAACTATTGATTTAGATATGCTTCAAGCGATACCTGAATTACTGGTGGATTTTAAAGATAATCGAATTAATTATTATAGTGCCGAATCTTTAAAACGTTCTATAAGGGATATATTCTCTAGTGAAGATCACTTTGGAATATTGAAAAAAGAGATGAATAGTGGTATTAAAGATTTCATGAAAGGTGAGTTTTATGACGGATATAAAAAACTTACTAAAACAATGCATGAGTCAACGAAAGTAAACTTATCAGTGAGCATTGTAGATCGGGATTTGCATTTCGTAACAAATGAAGATAAGAAGGGTATTTGTCACCATCTAGCTAATGAAGATGAAATTGACTGGGTGATATAATGAGTAATTTACTATTTAACACACCATTGGAATTAGGCTTAAGAGGATTATATTTACTGAAGGTCTCATTTCCATTGAAATGTAGTTTGGACAGATTAATTTTTCTTGATTATTTAACTATCTACACAAAGGATTCAGATGTTTCTTTTGATAATTTACATCCAGAATATCCTTTAAGGACCATAGAATTATTTAGTCGAAGGGAAGCAATAAAAAAAGGAATGTTATTAATGGCCTCAAAGGGATTAGTAAACATTGATTGTGAAGAAGAGGGCTTTTTATACTCAGCAAACATTAATACTAATTGGTTTATAGAAGCTTTATCAGAAGAATACTCAAAGAAATTAATGAATAATGCTTCTTTAGTTGAAAAGAGATTTAGGGATTTATCGGATTCTGAGGTTGAAAAGTTTGTTAATACAAATATTAAGTCTTGGGGGAAAGAATATTCGAATTTTTTTCCTTATAAGAATGAGGTGTTCTAAATGTATGGATTTTATATCAAGGAGCTTAGGATAACTGCACCAGGAAAAGAAGATGCAGTTCTTATCTTGGAAAAGGGGCTTAATGTAATTAATGGTCCTTCGAACACAGGGAAATCTTACATCTTTAAGTGTATTGACTACATGTTTGGAGCTGACACATTAAGAGAAATTAAAGAAAGTAAAGGGTATGAAAATATTTTTTTAGAAATAAGAGATTTTAAAGATAATAGTCCCATTACGATACTTAGATACATGAACAAGAAATCTATAGTGTATGCTTTCTCTGATATTAATAATTTTTATAATGCAAAGCCATACAAATTAAAAGAAGATCATGATCCTAATGGTGACGATAATATCTCTAAGTTCCTATTGAAGCTTATAGGGATAACAGAGAACAAATATATGCTAAGTAACAAAAGTGGGAAAAAGAAGACTTTAGGTTTTCGCTCAATAGTCAATCTGTTCATGATTAATGAGACTAAAATAATCTCTGATACAGAATCCCCTGTTTTTAATAAAATAAAAACAGATGAGACCTATTGCAAATCAGTATTTAAATTTTTATTGACAACTTTCGATGATATAAACTGTGAAGAAATTGAAAAAGCAGAGATTAGAAAGGCTAAGATAGATTCAAAAATTGAGTATATCAATAATGAATTAACAAAATTAACTGAAGAGAAATTCGCATTACAAAAACAATTAGAATTAGCCTCCTATGAAAAGATAGTAGATATTAACGAGTACTCCGAAGAGATAAGAAAAATTGAAAAATTAATTGATGAAAAGCGAAATGATATCATTGATAAACAAAACATACAAAATAAACTGAATTTGCAGCGAAACCAGCTATCATTATTATTAGATAAATTCAAAATATTATATGATCAGTATAAAAGTGATCTGGAAAGATTATCATTTCTGCAAACTGGTGATGATTGTCTAAATCAAATTCACATTAATTCTTGTCCAGTTTGTAATAGTGAAATAGACGATAATCTATTTAACGAAGAGTTCTCCTTAGAAATATTAGATGCCTCTCAGCAGGAACAAGTTAAAATAAACTTGCATATTTTAGAACTTAATAAAACAATTGAGTCCACTATTTTAGAAATTAATGAACTCGATTCGACAAATAAAACATATGAGAAAGAAATAAATAAGTGCAAGCAAGATGTTGAAGCGTTCATAGTAAGAGAGCTAACTCCTTTACGTAGCGTATTAAAGGCATATTTAGAGGTGGTCAATTTAGAAAACAAAGTGAAAAGTATTGAGGAAAGATTTGTGTCAAAGAACGAAGAGTTGATAAATTTATCTGAAGCAAAAAAACAAAAACAACCTAAAATCGAATACAAGAGCACCATACCTTCAGGAATTCTAAATGACTATTCTGACGAGATATTTAATACGTTGACTGAATGGGGGTATGAAGATTTAGAGAAGGTCACTTTTGATGAAATGGAACAGGATATTGTAATCAATAATCAAGCAAGGAAAAATAATGGTAAAGGTTTTAGGGCTTTCTTTTACGCCGCTTTCTCGGTATCATTGATGAATTATTTAATAGATCGAAAACTTCCGTTTTCTCGAGTGTTACTATTAGATTCTCCAGTTACAACACTAAAAGAAAATGATTCAAAAGATGGAACCAACAAAGACGATGAGATGATCGATGTATCCATGCAAGACTCATTGTTTATAGCGCTTTCTAAAAAAAGTAGCGATAGACAGGTGATTATTTTTGAAAATAAGGAGTTGCCTCAGCAAGTAGAGAAATGTAATCATATTGAATTTACAAAAGGTAAAAGTGTAGGGAGATATGGTTTCTTTCCGATGAACAATAGTATTGTAACTATATCTTCGAATAATCTATAATTATTCAGATTTTATGAGAAGTTAGAAGAAATATCGAAAATGAAATTAAAGGAAATGTATTGTATTGAAATCATACCGTTTAAACTAGATTATTAAAATGTTTCCATTGTACATGAGGAGGAGAATATGAGCAGCATTGGTGATGCGTATGACTTTATATTGAAGGATTTTCAAAAGACATTGTTTCCACTTCGTTCTGTTCTATTTATCGCAAAATATCAAGTGGATTCGATTTTAGAGTATATTAACAATGAAATTTTTTCTCAAACTTGGCTGCAAACTCTTTTGAATGAAGATGATTACAAAAAAGTAACGCAAATAATGAATAAAGCTCAAATAAAAAGAATTAATGAAAATGCACAATCTTATTTCTTGATTCAACCTTGGGTTTACGCTTTAAAGGATAAAAAACATTATAGACAAACTTTTCAGTTAGATCCCATTTCTTTAATATTCATATACGATTTCGTATATAGAAACAGAACTCACTTCCAAAAACAAGTCTACTCAAACCGTGAATGTTTTGGATATACATTTAATGGAGACAGTTATAGTTCACAAACTGAAGAATACAGGCTATTTATTAATAAGTTACAACTGTTAAAGACTGAGTATGGATTTATGGGGAAAATAGATATATCTAATTTTTTTAATAATATCTATCATCATGATATTGTTAGTTACATAGCAAGAACTATTAATCAACAAGAAGCAGAAAAAATAGGGAAATTTCTAAGGGAAATTAATGAAGGTCGAAGTACCAGTTGTATGCCACAAGGATTATTTCCGATGAAAGTTATAGGGAGCAATTTCTTGAGTTTTATAGAGGCTTCTAGAGAACTTAAAAGTGAATTCATTATACGATTTATGGATGATATATATTTTTTTTCTGATAATGAAGAAACCATTACAAATGATATATTTACTGTTCAAAAATTATTAGGTGAAAAGGGTTTGTGTTTAAATGAAGAGAAAACTCTAATTACAACAGTAGAAAATGAAGAGGAAAATGATATTGAAACAGTTAAGATATCATTGTTAAAAAAGAGAAGACTTATAATTAATTCCTATACCGATGAATTTGATGATTATGATTATGAAATTGAAGATTTAACAGATGAAGAGATTAGTTTTCTAAAGGATATGTTACACAATAGGAAAAGTATTGAGGACGAGGACATAGAACTTATACTCACATTATTGATGACTTCTGAATCAGAAACAATAGAACTGACAAGATTAGTTCTAAATAATTCTCCGCAATTAACAAAAAACTTATATTACAACATTAAAAGAAATTATATGATGATTTCGGATGCTATTATAAGTGAAATTGAAGTTTATCTCGAAAAATCGTTCATTCCAGAATACCAATTGTTTTGGATAACCAAAACAATAATTGACTTTACTGAAATTAATGAGTCAATAGCTGATTTACTAGTTTCAATTTACAGGCACCCATCCGTTACTAATGTTGTGAAGTGTATTATTTTGGAGATACCAGAAAATAATTATGGATTTCTAGAATTGAAAAAAAATATTGCCCGGGGCCATGCTCCTGAACTTATAATTAGTGCTATGGTAGGTTTAGTGAGTCATGAAAAATCAAATAGAAATCAGATATATAAATACGTAGGTAAGACAAATTCAATGCTCCGAACAGTTACTGTTGCATTGTCTGCATTGGAGGTCAATGCACATCAGAAACTGTTAGAGGATTTGGATGAAGTAAATATTAATAAACATAATTATGTGAGAAACAACTTACTCAAAGCTGAACTAAATAACGATCAAATTTTTAAAACAAGTGAAGCTTCGGACATTCCAACAATAGATTTAGATGAGTTAATGGCTGAATTGCATTCAAACACAGCAACAGTTGTGGAGGTAACCTCCCCCGCCCGAGAAGTTAACAACCCATTTGTTATTAGTATCGATGATGATGATTTGCCATTTTAATTTGTTGAAAGCGATATTTAAAATAGTAGTTTAGGCTTTGGGGTCACTATTAATAATTTTGTGAATATTATTAAGTACAGTTATACCTATTAATTGTGACATCATAATTCATAGTAGAGGGGAGACTATATATCAAGATAATTTAATATCAGAGATAAAAAAATCATCGAACAGACATAGTAACTTTTTGATCTGATCTTAAATTAATTAATTTCATTTAACTTTACTAGAGGTGGTAGAGAATTTGATAGATACAGAGTATATGTTAAAGAGATTGAGTGGAGGAGAACTACAGCGGCTTGCATTTGAGCTGTTACCAAGGATGAATCATGAATGGGATGGGCTTATTCATAGTGGAGCAGTTGAGGGTACCCACAAAACTAGAAAGGGTACACCTGATATGTGGAAGGAGTCTGACGATGGTGATCTTATATATGTCCAAGTGACGACTGATTCTAAATTCGGAAAAGTTTATGAGGATATCGCCAAAAGTATTGAGCAGCTTTTGGAGCTGCAAAGAGCTGAAGGTGCACTGTGTATAGCATTTGTAAATACTGAACCTCAGTCAAATGAAATACTTCGATGTCAAGCATTATGCCAGCAGAATGGCTGCCGATTTGAAATTTTTCATAATAGTAAAATTGCTAAAGCTTTGGATCAAGTGTTTAACTATGATTTACGAGAAATGTTTTTGAATATGTCACCGGATACACAAAAAAATGAGAAAGTGGTTTTAATTACTCCAGTACAGAAGAGTGAGTCAACTTCAGAGCCTCAAATTTTTATTTTCATAGGAATGATTCTAAGCGTTATTACAATGGTGATCTATTTAAAATATCAATCTCTTATTTTTTTGGCAGGAACTATCTTTTTTGGTGCAATGGCTTTACTAGCTATGCATCGAATATACATCCTTAAAAAGAAAAATATATTTAAGAAATTAGATTCTAAATACAAAAGAGCACTTTGGACTCCGGTGTTTTGCTGGGTAGGGGCTATAGGGGCTATAAGTGTTACAAAATTTCCTGTTTATAATTCTGAAGAAATTGGATTAGTTAAAGAGCAAATAATCCAGAATGGAATGAATGGCATTGTGTCACGTATCATGGAGTTGTCCTTTCAAAATACAATGGATTTAGTATTCCTTTTTGGACAAGCACTATCTTTATTGTTTCTTTCCTTTTTATCTTTGCTCCTGCTTTCTTTTGAAGTATTTCATACAACACATCTAATTTTGAACAAAAAAGAACGTTCAAAGAGTTTTGTCTTTAAATTTTTTGGTTGGATCAATAAACGAACATCATTCTCACAGTCACTGATTTTCTTAAACGTCTATTTAATTGTAGTGAGTATTTTATTCGGGAGTGGTCTTTTTGCAATTATCATTCAGGGATTTCAAAATTCTACTTTCTCAGTTTTTAATCAGGCGATTGGCTTAGAATAAAAGTGAAGCTAATGTGGAATTCCTTGAAGAAAGAGTGATATTATGACTTTTAAAGAAACCATTGAACTTTTTATGAACCAAGTATCAGATAGCTCATATGAAATATACAAAAATAAAATAATGGTTTTTTATAAGTTCTTAGTTTCTGAAAAGGGAATAAACGATAAGTCTTATAAATCATATCTAGAAGCAATGAAAACAGAAGAAATTATTGAAAGCTTAAACTATTATATAATTGGCAACAAAATTAATAGTGAAAGCGTTGCTTGGCACTATATATCAGTTGTAAAAAGATATTTTCTATTCATTTATGATGCTAAAAATTTGATAATTCAGAATGGTAATTTAATTAAATCATTTAGTTTATCCCATGACAGCAAAGACTCATTTACATACAAAATAAAAAAAGAAATTTTTGAAAGTGGTGACTTAGAGAAAAAAGATTCAAAAACAGAACTTACACAAGAAGAGGTTGAAGTATTAATATCTGAATGTGATCAGCAAATCAAAGAATTACTAAATGGAGACTTGATATTAGAATATAAAAGATACCCTTCACAATATAATGATTTCATTTCATGCATAATAATAAAACTTCTATTATTTACCGGAGCGAAATATCAAGTAATTATAAATCTTAGATTATCAGATTTAAATTTGAAACAGCAAGTGTTAAGAATTAATGGATATTACATTCGACTGCCGATTAATCTCTTCACACAACTTCAAGAATATGTGGCAATAAAACAGCAGATGCAAAGCGATTGTGATAATAAAGACATTTTTTTATTTACTCGCATCAATGGAGAAAAACCCAAAGGGACTTCTTTTATCTCAGATACCTTGGTGCAATTTACGGGAAGAGGAGATACAACAGGAATAATCAAATTCGCTATAATTGAGATGATAAAAAGAGGAATAAACCAAAGCTTAATTCAAGACTTCACAGGAAATGGCAGCAAAATATATGATTATTGCCAATCGAAAGTTAATGGAAGTAAGAATCTATCTGTAAACCGATACTTAGATTCTAAGCTTCGAGGTTTAGAAATATATGATTTATTGTAAACTCCGGGATGTGATTTGTTTCTAACATCGCACGACTATTTATCCTTACAAAGCATTACAAAAAATCTAATCCGTAAGTTTGCTCCTCTTGTTCTGTTCTAGTTTATAGTTGATATAAACCGATAAATAGAAGTCGCTTGATCTCTATTTCAAGATTCATGTTTTAGTTTTTATAGTATTTGGTTTTAACGGTCACATTTTTGGTCGCACTTTTTCATTCTGTAGATCCTTTTTCATACATAAGGGGCGGTAATGTGAAACCTCTGCCCTTCATTTTGCTAACATTTTTGCTAACATGGCTGCATATCCAAATCTCTGAACGCAGAGAGTATGGAACACAAAAAAGCGCCTTTAACCCGCATGGCTAAAGGCTTTATGCTCGATCTTTCCGTAGCGTAGAAAAGGTTCTAAAAGGACTACTTCAGGACTTAAAATCCTGCGGTACGTGAGTACCGTACGGGTTCGACCCCCGTCCTCGGCATCCAATGAAAAAACCTTGAGAAATCAAGGGTTTTTTTCTATTATGATACTTATAGAAACAAGAGAAGCAGTTCTTGGTAACATGGAGAATGTATTTCGTGAATTGGCGAAACATAAAGATAAGTCTCCTGCTTCTCCTGAGGTTCAAAATTTAATAAGTAAATGGAAAAGCTGCCTTGAAGAATTTATGGTCGCTTTATCAATGACTTTAATCATTTTGACAAGCATTGGCGATTATGGCCATATATCAGATAGCCTATCTCATTTCTATGGTATAATTCCATTTTAGAACATCAATCCATTTTGGAAGGGACATTATATGTTTAATTTGAATGATTGTATTGGTTTCATAACGAATACTGCTTCAAAAAAAATAGTAGACGAATTCAACAGGAGACTTAAAGACATTGGAATTACGAAAGTGAAATGGACGGCCCTTTTTTTTATCGGGGAAAAAGATGGAATATCCCAAAAAGAACTATCAAAAAAAATGAATGTTAATGAATCGTCTATAGCCAGGCTTCTTGATCGCATGGAAAGAGAAAAATTATGCTCAAGAGTCAGAGATTCTCAAGATAGAAGAATAATCAGAATTAATCTAACGCAAGAGGGCGAAGCTCTAAGAGCTGAGTTGCTTCCGATAGGTCAAAATTTTCATGATGATGCAACAAATGGAATATCCCAGGAAGAACTGCATATTTTTACGACAGTATTAGATAAGATGGTTCATAATTTGTCAAAAATCCACTAAATCGTTCGATATTATTATAAGGAGGTTTTTTTTACGTAAATACTTTACATAGCAACTATTGCAGTGTAAAGTATTATTATGAAATCATAAGTGAAACAATTCACATGAAAAGGATGGGATTCAATTGAAGAAGGATGTAAGACAAATGCTTCATGATTTTACAAGCGGGTTAGCTACTCTAGCTGAGACTAATGGGGACAGCGTAGATGCATTTATGAATTTGCTGGGAACCAATTATGCTGATGGTGCCTTAGACACCAAAACAAAAGAACTGATCAGTGTAGCGATTGGCGCGTATAATCGTTGCGAGTACTGCATAGTGTTTCACGTTTATAAAGCCTTGGAAGCAGGAGCGACCAGGGAGCAGATCCTTGAATCTGCTATGGTTGCTGTTGCCTTCGGCGGTGGACCTAGCATGGCGTATTCAGTCACATTACTTAAAGATTCTATTGATGAATTTGAACAAGATTTCAAGTAATGATGTCATTTCATTGGCAATCTCTGCGCAATTGGCGGAGGTTGCCAAATTAATGGATACGGTAAATGTGAATAAAACTACACAGCAGACTAGGGGGAATTTATGTGGATATAAAACTTGAACAGCTTACTGGGCATGAAAAAAAATCAAGAGTGGGAAAGATCAACATTTCTGTCGGAGAATCAGTTTCGGTGGGCCAGACCTTATTGCAATTGGAGAGTAAAAAGGGCAATTCCCCGTTTAATTCAAAATATAAATGCGTTATAAATGAGATTCTGGTTGAAGAAGGACAAGAAATTGAGTTAGGCCAGTGTTTATTTAAAGTTACTGCTGAAAATGCAGGAAAAGAAAAACCTAAGCTGGATTATTTTGGAGGAATGATTTACGGTAAAAAGGAGCAGTTGCAAGCAGACCTGTTAATTATTGGGGCGGGACCAGGGGGGTATGTGTCGGCCATCTATGCTGCTAAACGTGGAATTAAAACGGTTATTGTAGAAAAATTGTCTATGGGTGGAACCTGCCTTAATGTAGGTTGTATTCCGACCAAGGCTTTGATTAAATCCTCGGAGGTCTTTCATAATATAATGAAGGCCGAAGATTTTGGCATTACGGTTAAAGATATTCAGCTTGATATGGCTAAAGTAATTGATAAGAAGGATGAGATCAAGAATACATTGGTTTCAGGGATAGATTACTTGCTTTCAAAAAATAATGTGAGAATTATCAGAGGTAGCGCATCCTTTGTAAATGACAAACAGGTTCTTGTCAAGAATGGAAAAGATGAGTATACCATAGAAGCGACGGATACCATTATTGCAACAGGTTCAAAAATTGCCAATATTAATTTACCGGGGATAGATCATGATTTTGTTCTAAACAGTACATCGGCCCTTAAACATAAGGAGAATATAAGTTCTATCACCATTATTGGCGGTGGTGTAATAGGCATGGAGTTTGCCTTCATCTATTCCAATTTTGGAATTCAAGTAAATGTCATTGAGTTTTGTGATAGGCTTTTGACCATGGTGGATGCGGAAGTCTCAGCAGAAATAAAAGAAATAGCTATGGACAGAGGGATTGGAGTCTACACTGGGGCTAAGGTTACAAGAATTGAAAAAGACCAGAGTGGCAAGGCTATTGTTATATTTGAAATGGACAATGCTGAAAAATTTATCACCAGCGAAAAAGTCTTGGTTGCTATTGGAAGAACGCCAAATATAGATGATCTGGAAATAGAAAAGGCGGGTATTGCTTTAAATGAAAAAGGCAAAGGCATATCTGTTAATGAATACCTCCAAACGTCTGCAGAACATATATATGCTATCGGGGATGTAACAAATCGTATTCAGTTGGCGCATGTAGCCTCTCATGAAGGAATAGCAGCTGTGGACCATATTTTAGGGACGCCTTCTCATGTAGACTATGGTATGGTGCCCAATGTAATATTTACATCGCCAGAAATTGCGTCTGTAGGTTTAACAGAAGAGCAGGCTGTGCTTAAAAATATGGACATATCGATTAGCAAGTTTCCTTTTCAGGCTAACGGAAAGGCGTTAACAATGAGAGAGGAAAAGGGCTTCATCAAATTAATTAAAGATTTGTCCAGTGGCAAAATAGTGGGTGCTTCCATTATTGGGCCGGAGGCTTCTGCACTAATAAGCACACTCACAATAATGATGAACAGCAATATCACTGAGGAAGAAATAATACACACTATATTTGCTCATCCTACTACTGGGGAAGCCATTCACGAGGCTGTTTTAGGTTTTAGCATAGGAGCACTCCACTTCGATGAATAAAATTGTCCTTTCCCAAGAGAATGATCCCTATTTTAATTTGGCCTTGGAAGAGGAGCTGTTGAGAAACGCCTGCCACGACGAAGTTGCGTTATATCTATGGCAAAATGATAAGACTGTAGTGATCGGCAGAAATCAAAACCCATACACCGAATGCGACATCGAACAATTAAAGAGTAATGAAGTGAGTCTGGCCAGAAGAATTTCGGGCGGGGGCGCCGTATATCACGACTTGGGGAATCTGAACTTCACCTTTATTTTCAAAAAGGAGCAGGAAAACCTCGAAAAGCAATTAGAGGTCATTAAAGGTGCCGTTGAGAGCTTTGGATTAGAGGTAGCGTTATCTGGTAGAAACGATATAACTTATCAGGGGAAAAAGTTTTCTGGGCATGCTTTTTACGCAGAAGAAGAAAACGGATTTCATCATGGAACATTAATGGTGGAGGTCAACCTGGAGCAGTTGGAGAGAATATTAAAACCGTCAAAATTAAAGCTGGAAGCAAAAGGAATAAGCTCTGTAAAAAGTAGAGTCATCAATCTGAAGGAACTGAATAATGACATATCTGTTGCCAGCTTGACGGAAGCGTTAATAAAAAGCTTCAAGAATGTTTACGGCAACGTTGCTGCTCCGGTGAGATATAGTAAAATGACATATACACCTTTACTTATGGAAAAATATTTTGATAACAAATGGATTTACCGAGAGAGCCCTAAATACAATGTTATTGTAGAAAGAAGTACGCCTTCAGGCAATATTCAGGCTTTTTTTAACGTGGAGCATGGAGTTGTAAAATTTTTGAAAATTTATTCTGACAGCTTAGCTATTTTGAATTTCGAAGAGTTTGAAAATAAATTCATAAATATAGATTTCCATCAAATCATGGAAAAAAATCTTCTTGAAGAAATTTTTCGGGATTTGTATGAGAATAGTTTTATATAAATTTGGCGGCGCTGATACGCTTTGATGCGATTGTGCCGTCCTTCGCCTAAAAAATTAATCATATAAAGCTTCAGTACATTTCCACCCGGGGTGGCAGAACAGGCAGACGCACAGGATTTAAAATCCTGCGGTACGTGAGTACCATACGGGTTCGCCCCCCGTCCTCGGCATCTCAGTGAAAACCTTGAGAAATCAAGGTTTTTTTGTTTTTTGGATTAGTTTCAAAAGAGATTTTTATTTAGAACAATTATTAAGCGCACAGGATTTACGCCTTAAATTATGAAGTTTTGTCATGAAAGGTACCCAACTTACTAGCAAGTTCCTCTTCCCCGGTTAAGACCTCGACCATGATGCCCGCCCCCAAGCGAAATCCATACTTGAAAATAGATGTTAACTCCATGCCATGAGTTTGAGCATATAAGTCTAATAACGCTTCCAACTCGTCGAACTCCTCCTCTGAAAGTCGCTCCTTCCAAATCTCTATGATTTCAGATATTTAGCGCCATTTGAAACAATATTTTTTTAAAATTTCTTGCCAACGCATTGGATAATCAGAATGAGAGGCGACTTAATTGACAAAGAAGAGATGGCTAACTATTTTTATGTTGTTTATAGTCTTATTATCGGGTTGTGAAAAAAACAACTCAGATACTTTAAGTGATACACCAACAGCTAAGGATGAAGAGTATAAACTGATGATTACTAATAACAGTTCGTTGGATTTAAAAAGCGTAGTTGTTACTGTTGATGAAAAAGATACCATCCAAATGGACTCTTTGATCGATAGTAATATTAAGCTTGGAGAAGTTGCAAAGTTCCAGATGAAAAATGGAAAACATGTATTTAAGGTTACACTCAATCGAAAAAAAATTACTCAGTAAGTAGAGAATTCACCAAAATTATTGTCATCAATAACTTAGTCTCTTCTGAACAGAACACTAACATAAACGATATAGTCATTAATCTTTCAGATTTTCTAGAGGGTATGACAGGAGAGCTCCTTGTTAAGAATCCGATAGATTACTTGTTCAACTCTACTTTTGATTTAACAGGCATCGAAGATCAAATCGTTGCCCTATATGCCAAAAAAACGCCATCCTTTCCTATAATTCTACAGAAAGAATAACGTCTTTTTTTGCTTTATGGGTAGTGTAAAACCTTAGCTTGATAGCGATGGGTAGCGTCAGGAAAATACGGTTATCCTGACGCTACCCCGTATACAAGTTAAGTTACAAACAACTAATTTGAACTTAATGCATTATTGACAGTTGCGCTGTCCACGATTTGAATAAATTTTTTAACCTTATCATTCTCATCAAATTCATATAGATGGCAAAAGTCTGCTATAAATGATTTTCCTGTTGCTTTATACGTCCCACTATATTTTCCGTAGACGATAACAGTGTGATTATTAAACGCATAGATTTCATCTTTTGCAGAATAGCCATCCCATTCGGTTCCAAGGCGTTCATGTACGTTTTTCACTACTTCATCTGGACCTACATAAGTACCCGCATAAGGAAATCCAGCAGCTTCTGTCCAAGATACATTATCACTTAAATACATTTTGAAGGCATCCAATTTTCCTTCACCGGTTAATACATACGTTTCATGTAATAATTTTTGGTATATATTCATAACATTACCCCCAAGAAATTTCTTTCGTTACAACTTTTGCACTTAATTCTAATACGCCTTTATTTGCATAGCCTGGATATGCTGCTTCAAGCTTTGCAACAAAATCCGTAGAAGTTTTACTTTCTTCGGAAGCTTTAATTGCAGTTTTTAGATAATTGATAGTTGCAATAAGTGCTTGATTATCTAAGGATTTTTCAATTGAACCATGGCTTGGTACGATTATGTTAGCATTTAACCCTTGTAACACTTTCAAGTTCTCAATCCAAGCTTCCATTGCTTCTTTTGAGCTAGTATCTGCTATGAAAACATGTATTTCGTTGAAAATATCAATGCCACCAATCAATAATTTCAATTCTCTGTTAAATAAGCTAGTTCTGTAATTATCTAAACCTACAAGTTCAAATGTTAAACCTTGAAAGTCAATGGTTTTTTCTGTAAATACTTGAGGCAATACAACATTACTTGGTGCGTTCTCTCCAAGTGCATCTTTCCAGACTTTTAATTTACCTAAGACAGAATGAACAATATGTTCAACAGTGGATTCTGTGGCATACGCAATGGCTTCTGGAAACGCTGCTTTAATACTTTCTAACCCAAAGTAGTAGTCCGGATCTCCATGAATAATAAAAATTTCATCTAAATATAAGTTATTTTTATTTAGGTAATCAACAATTTCTTTCGAATCGGATTGAGTAAATTTCGTATTTATTAAGAATGCATGTCCTGCTTTTTCAACTAAGGTTGCAGTCACCATAAAACTATTTTCTTCAGAACTAAATATCGTCAATTTCACATCATTTTGATTCATTTCGATTGTTTTAAACATAGAATTTTATCTCCTTTTTGGTGAAATTATTTAATAATATAACAATCTTTAAAACGTGCTTCAATTTTATCCGACGTCATTACTCCGCCACCAATAGGGATTAATTGGTTATCCTTGTGTAGAAGTAAAGAGGGATAGCTATTTATACCAAGTTGTTGAACCGTGTTGAAATCATTTTGAACATCTATTATAGTTTCTTGAGATTTTAGTCGCTCTAGTACTTGTTCAGGATCCAAATGATGATCAATAGCTATCTTACGATATGTTTCAGGGTCACTCAGACTTTTTCCATTATAATAAAACGCTTTTTGCATGGCAGAAGTAAATTCTAACAAACGGTTCGGTGCTAATGAACGTAAAGCTGAAAAGCCAATTGCAGCATCTTTTGAATTCATTGTAAAAGTACCTTCTGACAACAAAGCCTGATATGAAGGACCAAATTCTGCACCAGTAAGTTTATTAATTCTTTTATTACCTTCTGATATATATGAGAATTTTTTTATTGGCAGATTATCTAAAAATAATCCTCCGGATAAAACAGTTAACGGAATTTCAGGGTGATTTTTGTAAAAACCTCTAATACTTTCTGAAAATCCATAGCACCATCCACAATATGCATCCCATACATATATAAGGGTGTCTTGTTTTGTCTCCATTAAAAACGCCTACCTTTATTTTTTTATTATTAACCAATCTCGCTGTTACTTAGAAATTCTCAGCTAACTTTTTAGAGCGTAGAATTGCATCTTCTTTAATCTATTGTGCTTTTTCAGGCGCCCTATTATGCCCTTCAACATCGATTGCTTCAAAAGAAGGGACGCAAAAAAAAATCATCATTACCAAAAGATGGCGATGCTCCATTTCTAGTTCTTCAGCTGGACCTTCAGAGTAGAAAGCACCATGTACTTGAATATGCAGTGCTTTTTTATCTGTAACAGGTACTGTTACTACAAGCTGTAACTATTGTAGTTACAACTAGAATGAAAGTCAATTCTTATTGACGAAAAAATTAACTTCCTATTATTGGGCTCAATCTAAAAATTAGTGGTTGATATGTTCAACTCAATAAACGGTGTCGATTGCATTCAATTAAAATGCCCGTCATATAACAACCACGATTGCGTGTGAAGTAGTGCCGGCGTTGGTAAGCTTTGATACGATTATGTCGTCCTTCTACGGTTGCACTCGTCCAACGGCAATGATGGTAGTTCACGATCTCATCCTGCCAATTACGCATGGTTTTCAAGGTGCTTCGCACGGCGCTTTCATACACAAAGGGCAGTAACGCAAAGCGTCTGCCCTTCATTTTGCTAACATTTTTGTTAACATGGCTACATATACAAATTTCTGAACGCAGAAAGTACAGAACACAAAAAAAGTGCCGTCAACCCGCGTGGTTAAAGGATTTGTGTTCGTGCTTTCCGTGGTGTAGAAAAGGGGCTATAAAGGTTGTTTCAGGACTTAAAATCCTGCGGTACGTGAGTACCGTACGGGTTCGACCCCCGTCCTCGGCATCACAGTGAAAACCTTGAAAAATCAAGGTTTTTTTGTTTTATTAATTTTAAAGCTTCCTCCAAAAGCTAAAGGTCCTTTGTACTTAGGAATCACATCCGAGTACACAGAACTCAGGTTGATAATACTCTTATTCAGTGCTTGTCAATTCACAAGTTCTGGAGAGGAGTTTTTTTATATGGAATATTTCATGAACCCCCGTATATCAAACGGTACGTACAGTGGTATGAGAGATCGGAGTTCATTGATTATTGTCGAATAACATCTTAATTTGTTGTATTATTGATTAAGCTATTTTCAAGATTCAAGGAGGTTATAGTTTGCTTACACTGAGAAGAGCCGAGCCGCGTCAAAGTAAAAAGCTCAGTCTCACATCGCTGCTTACGGGCTTGGTTACGCTGGTGGTTCTACTAACCTCAAGCATTCTTCTGATCGGTTCATATGAGTCCAAAAAACAATCATTGATGGAGACTACGCTCCATTTGAATTACTACAACGCTGACCGAATGACCAAGACAATGGACTCCTTATTTCAGTCCATGCGCAGCAGTTTGGAATACAGCGCTGCCACACTCTCCGATGACGATGGCTCAACGCCGAAGCAAGTAGATGATAATTTAGAACTGATGCGCAATAGTAGCAATTACTTCAATTCTATCGCTGTAGTCGATGCCGACGGGCTGGTCCGCAACGTAGTACCGACTAGTTTGGGGACAACAGGCGACCATATTACTTCTAAGGCCAGTTTGGAAGCTCTGGCATTCAAAAAACCTTACATATCCTCCCCCTACATGACCCCAACCACCAAGAGACTAATCGTTTTTATGAGTCAGCCGATTTTCAGCAACAATGGCATATATCGCGGTATTTTGAGCGGCACGTTTTATCTGCAAGAGAACAATATTTTGTCTATGATTTTTGGCGACAACAACGTGGACGATTCTGGCTCTTATTATTATATTGTGGATTCAAGCGGGCATCTGTTGTACCACCCAGATAAGCAGCTCATTGGGGAGGATGTCAGCAGTAACAAGGTTGTACAGAAACTTATGAAAGGGGAAAGCGGGGAACAGCAAGTGCGCAACACCCGTAACGTTGAAATGCTTGCCGGATACTCCAGCGTACCGGCCAATGGCTGGGGAATCGTGGTCGTTTCGCCGATTAGTGTCATTCATCATCAACTGATGGGCCACCTTCGGACAATTCTCGGGTATTCGTTGTTTCCGTTCATTATACTCCTAATGGGCGTCATTCTCGTAGCGTGCAAGTTGGCCCGGCCTTTTGTCTCCCTGGCGAATCTGGTGAGCAGGATGGGCAAGGAGAAGATTGTATTGCCGGAAGCGAAGCCGCAATGGAGCCGAGAGGCAGATCTGCTGACCAAGGCTGTGTTGCTTGCCGCGACGGATATTCAGAAGCAGACGGATCAACTGACCCAAGAGGCTACGACGGATGCACTGACCGGTTTAATGAACCGGAGATCGTTAGAGTATACGATGGACCAGTGGATTGCTTCAGGGCAACCGTTTTCGCTCATTGTGCTGGATGTAGACAAATTTAAACTCGTGAACGATACCTACGGCCATCTCATCGGCGACGAAGTGCTGAAACATGTAGCCAAAGTTATAGTTAACTCGTTTCGCCCAGACGATGTTTGCCACCGTTACGGCGGCGAAGAGTTCATCATCTTGCTGCCCCATACTAGACCCGAGGAAGCTTTCACCGTAGCTGAAAGAGTCCGGCGGACACTGGAACAAAGCAGGGGTCCGATCCCGACACAGATTACGATCTCCCAGGGAATCGCCCATTATCCTGTTCATGCATTGGAGCGGGAGGGGCTGCTGGAGAAGGCCGATCAAGCGTTATACTTGGCCAAGAGCAGGGGAAGAAATCAGACGATGGTCGCAGATGGTTGAAACCATTGCTCGGCATCACAGTGAAAACCTTGAGAGATCAAGGTTTTTTTGTTTTAAGTTCCCAATTAAAGAGTGGTGCACACTGTACACATGCCGGTTCCTAAGGATGGAGACTACAGTCATTTATCAGAGGGGGCAGGATATTGTCCACTAATGGACTCCGGAAGTGATTCTCGTCAAACAACTGATTCAGATGAAATCTACGATGATTGTATTGCAAAACTGAACGAAGTCGGCACAGAGAAAATGGATTGGGAATCTATTGACTGGTTAAAGTGTTCAGCTTATTTTGTATATCAGCAAGGGGATTTCTCATCTGCCTGTTTTTATTTTGCAGGCCTGATCTCATCTTGCAAAGTTATAGTACTTCCAAGGGTAATGGCTTCATCGACCGCGAATGACAGTCTGATATCTATTAAGGCATCCGCTAATGAGTATGCTGAAATTCCCGTGTGCAGGAAGCTGGACATATTCAATAAGGCTTGTCCTATCCCAATCTCTTCATCAGAAAGGGGAGAGGGATGAAACGGGTTCTGAAATAGACTAAGCTGTCCTGCACGCAATTCATGCAAGGAGAGACTTTCCAGACTGCCTTCCTGTCCGCCTTGAATCCGACTAATGTTCATATACTCGGTCTCTTCGGTTCCCAGGCGACGGATAATCTCATTATCGCGAATTTCTCCATGTGATCCGCGGATGAGTACCCGGTTGGTACGGAGGGGCGAGAAATATTGGGAGCGAGTGAAGTCAAGCACAGCGCTTTTGCCGGAGGGAAACACCATAATTGCGATATCCTGCTGCTCTGTCTTCAGGTCATCTTCGGCCTCCCTCCCCCTATAAGAGAAGTCCATGATTGGAACCTCTAGCCGGCGAGCTGTGATTTCACATGCTGTGCCAGTGATCGAGAGCCATTTACGGATCAGGCTGATTCCATGATAACCATGCGCAACAGAGACTTGAACATGACCTACCTCGCCCAAATGTCCGGCTTGAATATAGGCGGTTCTTGCCTGATGGTGAGGCAACAGCGGATATTGCTCGGCTATTTGAATCAGAGGGAAATCAATGGCGCTGGATCGAAGCAGTTCATATTCAGCCGGCCTAGAGGCGGTGGGTGTTTCGGCCAACACAGGTACTTGCAGCGCTGCAAGCTCCAACAGCAGTGAGGCGGCAGCGGTCTTGGACACTGCCAGGACCACAAAATCGCTCTCGGCCGCAAGGCGTTCTATCGAGCTGTACACGGTCAGGTTCCATTTGTCGATCAGTTGCTGGTATTTGGCAGGGTTGCGGATCAATACACCGGTTACCTGAAATTGCTGCGGAAGCAGGTGAGCCAACTTACGATACATTTCCGCCCGCCAGCCGCTTCCGATTATTCCAAAACGAATAGGTCTGTTCATCTTTAAAGTACACCTCTAATGGTTGATTAGTATGTAAATACCTTCGTAGCACAGGCATCAGTTGTCTCTTATTATTGTATATAAAAAATGATAGAGTACATAGGATTATGTATAATGTGAAACTATTACTTTTTACTGTTTTTAGCTAAGCTATCTTTTGCATTTACATACAAAGGAGCGATTATCCAATAACCGGATGATCGCTCCTTTGTATAATCCACTTATAAAATTTCAATCAATGACCCATTCCGTGATTGTTAACGGTGTAAATTGTGGAACCAGTGGAACCTGAATCGACAGCGGAAGCACTTGCAGAGGCGATCATTAAGCTGGAACTAATCAAGACTACGACTGTGAGCAAGAACATTTTCTTTTTCATTAGTTAACTCCCTCTCTATTATAGTTTTCATTATGTTGTGATGCACTTGGAGCTGGGATTGATTAGCATAGACTCTAAGGATCTCAAATAATGCCGCTGCTTTCTTAATGCCTGTATCATCTTTCAGCGTAATACTTAATAGTAAGGTTTCCAGAATTGTGTTTATCGCATCGCACATATTCTCCTGTTTGTAGTGGTACATCGCCAGCAAGAATTTGTAATCCACAAAATATCTTATACTCTCTTGAGTTCCTCGTGCTCCTATGTCGTTAGCGTTTATTTCGAATTCTCTCAGAATCCAATCTACGGAATAGTTATATTTTATCGAGGATTCCAAGATGGTAATTAGTCCCGGTAGTAACTCTTCCTCAGCACTGTTTCTAATAAATTCAACATACTCCTTTAGGACCCCTGTCTTGCCTTCCAAAAGGTCGAGCACGTAGGTATTGGCCTTTGCAATATTACAGTAGTATTTGACTTCATTAATGCCTGCTTCATCTATTCCTTTGATCCAGCTTAATTCAGCATATTTTTGAATACACATTCTAGCTTCAGGGTATTTACCGAGCTTTTGCAGTGCGATTCCCTTTGAACATAAGCTAAATCCGAAATAATAGGGAATACTCCGCTTCAGGTTTTGTTCTTTCATTGTGTCACTGCTTGTCTCATATATGAGTGCAATCTGGATGATCAATCTATCTGCAATTTCAATCATCGCATCCCAATTTTCCAATGAAAAAGATGCTTTAAGCATACAAGTTAAGGAATCAGCATTTAATCCATCCAAGTCCAACTTCAATGCGATCTTCCTTTCTTCAGCATATCATTCATCGGATATTGCTATGTCGTTTGTATCTCTAGATTATTCTTTATTTTACCAATATAGTAAGTGATTTTCATCACTGGAACAAGGAAACAAGAGTTTATTTTATGATTGTCCAAATATAACTAGGGGACAGTGTTTTTACTAAGTTCTTCGAATCGAAGGAATTATGTCTGTTAAGCTGTTTATTTGCCCCTCTATTTTGGGGTTATTTGTACGTAAAATACCGAAATGTACCTATCTTGGAAAACCATATTCAATTATGATCTTCCCGAAAGAAAGCGCTATCAAAGTAATTTTGACCACATTTCATGAGGGGGTAAGGATGATTTGAAGCGAATGGGAAAAAGATTGGGTATGAGTCTCCTAGTATTCATTATTGCAGCAGCACAGTTCGGTTTTACAGGAACGACAGGCAATGTTGCGCTAGCGGCGGAAAAGAGTATGGCTCAAAAGCCGTATATGGGCTGGAGCAGTTACAGTATGCAAGTGTATGATGGGGCAGGAAACTGGACATCGGCGGAGAGCGTTAAGAAGCAGTCGGACGCGATGCATGAGAAGCTGCAAGCCCATGGATATGAATACATTAATATTGATGCGGGCTGGAATGGCGATATGGATGAATATGGGAGACCTATTCCTAGTGAAGTCCTTTATCCGAACGGATTTCAGGAGGTCATTGACTATGTTCATAATAATGGACAAAAGATTGGGATCTATCTGATCCCGGGGGTATCTATCGATGCATATAACCGAAATCTTGAGGTGTATGGGACAGGCGGCGAATGTCGTATTCAGGATATTACGGCCAAGCCGCTTACCATTATGGATTATTGGAATTCCTACACCTATAAAATTGATTTCACGAATCCCTGTGCCCAGAAGTATGTGGATTCCATTGCAGATATGCTTGGTGAGTGGGGGATCGATTTCGTCAAATTCGACAGCGTAACCCCTGGGTCGGGGATTGACAACTTGAGCCGGGATGCACGCGGCGATGTAGAAGCATGGTCCAAGGCTTTGGATAGAAATAACATCTGGTTTGAGCTATCCTGGGCGCTCGACCACAATTACGTAGAATTCTGGAAAAAATATGCTAACGGTTGGCGAATTGATTGGGATGTTGAATCTTATGACGGCAGTGGGTTGACAGCATGGCCGAGTATTTCACGATTATTCCCCAAAGCAGCACTTTGGTGGCGGGATGCAGGCCCTGGCGGTTGGAACGACTTCGATTCTCTGAACGTTGGTAACGGCTCCATGGATGGTCTGACCAAGGATGAGCGGAAGACTGCGATGACGTTTTGGTCCATTTCTTCCGTGCCGCTCTATACAGGGAATGACATGACACGGCTGGATAGTTATGGACTAGAACTGCTTACCAATGATGAGGTAATTGCCGTAAATCAGGCCGGACGTCCTGGTCATCCGGTATCGACGGATACCCAGCAGCAGGTCTGGTACGCCAATAATGGAGATGGGACTTACAGCGTTGCTTTGTTCAATCTGGGTAGTCGGGGTGCGGAGGTTAAAGTCAAATGGAGTGATCTTGGCCTTGATGGTCCGGCTTCAGTGCGCGACCTATGGAGCCATTCCGAGCTGGGAACCTTTGAGAAGGAATTCAGCGGTGGCATCCTTGAACCCCATGCCTCTCGCATGCTTAAAGTAACCGCGCTAAGCGGTACATCAGCTGTCAATAACGATGATACAGGGATGCGCTACAGCGGAGATTGGAAGCGAAATGGAGGCAAGGAGCTGTTAGAGGGGAAGCAGGATCTGAGCATTACAATCAAGGATTCCAGTGCTGCTACGAACACTCCTCAAGAGGATGCTCTTAACTCTGGGGCTGACCCTACTGCGGATTCAGCTTCGGCAAGCAATACCACCGTTACGGATGTGGTTTACATTAATGATAATGACAGCGGCATTAAATACAACGGCACATGGCAGGTAAGCTCAGCCCGAGAACATGGAGATTATAATGGCGATGTGCACTATACCGAGAAGGACGGTGATTCTTTTGAGTACACCTTTACGGGAACGGGCATTGAGCTGCTGACGGAAAAGCATGAATCGCAAGGAGAAATGATTGTTACATTAGACGATGGGGTTGCACAGACTGTAAATGCGTATACAAGTGGACCGAGAGAGGTACAACAATCTCTTTACAGTGTAGCAGGACTTTCTAACGGCCCTCACACGCTTAAGGTAAGCAAGGGATCGGGAAATTATATGCTGCTCGACGCGCTGAGAGTGACAACAGAAAGTCCGGCTGGGGGTCAGAACAGTTCTATCACTCCAACTTCCGCTGGGTTTGATAAAGCAACGGAACAACAGAAGGATGTCACAGTCTCGCTTAATCTGCATGGTAATACGCTGAGTGGTATTGAGAATAATGGAGTGGCACTCCGCGACGAAGATTATACGGTGACTAATGACAAATTGACCATTAAGAAGGAATATCTTGCACAGCAATCTGCTGGCATAACAAGTCTTAACATCAACTTTAATGCCGGTGATCCACAGACACTAGCGGTACACATTAGCGATTCTACAGGCATCCGTTATGTGATGGTTAATAACGACGATCCGGGAATCAAATATAACGGTACTTGGTCCCGCAGTAGTGGAAGAGGAATGGGCGACTACAATGACGATGTGCAGTATGCGGAGCAGAATGGTGATTCTTTTGAATATACCTTCAGAGGAACAGGGATTCAACTGTTCACTGAGGTAGACGAATCACAAGGGGATATGGATATCTATGTAGATGATCAATTCAAGGGCACGGTAAGCGCTTATCGAAACGGGCGATTGTCACAGCAGATTCTGTACAGTATCTCTGGGCTTACAGATGGACAGCACACACTCAAGGCTGTGAAAAAATCAGGCAGATTCATGCTGCTTGACATGCTCAAGGTAGAGATTCCGAATATGATTAATCCGATCGCAGCGAGCTTTGATAAATCGCCTTCTGCTCAGCAGGACATTGAGATTACACTTCTACAACAGCCGGAAAGCTTTATAGGCATTACGAATGGATCATATCATCTGGTTCCTGGGACCGATTATACGGTAGCTGGTGACCGTGTTACACTGAACAAATCTTATCTCGCATCACAACCAGTGGGAAAGCTGAACCTCAGCTTTACTATTGGTGGCGATTATCTTAATGATGTGCATTCAACGACAGTGGACGGCGATTCCTTTGAATATACCTTCAAGGGCACTGGAATCCGCTTGATCACACCTACGGGTCCAGATCAAGGTGAAGTAGATATTTATGTGGACGGACAATGGATTCAGACCGTGAATGCTTATAGTCAGAGTCGACTGACACAACAGGAGATTTACAGTATTTCTGGATTGGCAAGCGGCTTACACACACTTAAAGCTGTGAAGAAATCAGGTAATCTCATGCTGACAGATCAATTGAAATTCACAGTCCCAACCAGTGATGGCGGAACAACGAACCCTACAGAACCTCCAACACCAACGCCGACAGCAACACCTACACCGACTGATGCAGGGGGTCCGTCTATACCAGCTCAGCCTTCATCCACACCTACCCTGACTCCGACGCCAACGCCAACTCCGGCATCTGGAACTGATGGGAAGGATGATGCCGAGACGATGCGACATTCGGCGTATATCAACGGATATCCGGGAGGCTTCTTTAAACCCGATGCTCCCATTACCCGTGCTGAGATGGCAACCATCCTAGCGAAGGTTGCTGAGAAAGATGCCACTGGATCAGGCGTAACATTCAGTGATGTTCCCTCCAGCTATTGGGGGGCAGATGCTATTGCCAAAGTAGCTAAGATGGGACTAATGAACGGTTATATTGATGGTACTTTTAAGCCTAATCAACCATTGACGCGTGCAGAAATGGCTAGTTTAACAGCCATGCTGAGCCCGAATTCTACAACATCGGGCCGCGGCTTCTCTGACATCATCGGTCACTGGGCACAGGCAGCGATAAAGAAAGCCCAAGATATAGGCATAATGAATGGCTACAGTGACGGAACTTTCCGCCCGAATTCCAAGCTTGCTCGTGCGGAAGCCGTTACAGCTATCAATAGAGTTTTGGGCAGGGGCCCGCTTATGTGTGTCACACAGTCAGGGTGGAACGATGTTCCAGTCTCCCACTGGGCATTCGGTGATATTGAGGAGGCTTCGACCGACCATATCTCGAAGCCTAGTACACAAGGCGGAGAACAGTGGACAGAATAAGTTGAGCGATGAATGAACGGAGGGGCCTTCTTTGGCCCCTTTTTTCTGAATGATATGAGATGAGAAAAAGAAGGGGAGATGAGCATGAATATTCTGATTACCGGAGCAAGTGGATTTATCGGAACGGCTCTAGCCAAGTATTTGGCAGATAAACATACAGTAATTTGTCTGTCACGCCAAGCTCCGGAAGGGGCTTTTGCGTATGTTCAGGGTTCTTTTGATTCGGCGGAGGATTTGAGCAGGCTGGACTCGTATGATATTCAGGCGGTGATTCATCTTGCCGCAGTTACTGGCGGCTCTACTGAGGAGGAAAGCCTTGCTGTTAATGTGCTGGGAACAAGGAGATTGTACCGATATCTGCTTGACCACGGTTGCCAAAAGTTCATCACAGCGAGCTCCATTGCCGTGGTGGGTGGACTCACTGAGGATTTTATTCCGCTTGAGCTGCCTATCCCAGATGATCATCCCTGTATGGCAGCGGATGCCTATGGGCTAAGCAAGGGGATGGTCGAGGAGCTGACCCGGTATTTTCATCGCAATCATAAAGATACCGACTTTATCAATCTTCGCTTTGGAGCTGTAGCCTCCCCAGGCTGGATTCCTCCTGTCTTGAAAACTGGATCCAAGCCAACGCTCCCGTTCATCATACTGGGGCATGTCCATGCTGAGGATGTGGTGGAGGGAATTACTGCGGCACTGAAATCTCCACTAAAGCCGGGGGTAAGAACCCTCAATCTGGTTGGGCCGGATGCTAGCAGCAATTTGCCAGTGGCTGAGCTCCTTACCCCCTTGGTGGGGAATGATTATAATTTGGATTATTATCATTTTTGGGGTCAAGAATATAAGCCTTTGTATGCTATGGATCGTTTTAAGGAGGAATTCGGTTTTGTGCCTTCACGTTCTACCCGCCATACGATGGGTACAACTTAGAAGGGTTAACATTGGAAAGATAAAAAAATTCGGATGGTGAATAAAAAGCAGTGATAACGGCGTATATCGCTGCTTTTTATCCAATTCTAAAAGTTTTAACATCTGAAAAATTGGGTTTGCACACTTGACTATTAAGTAAAATGTTTTAATCTATGGTAATGATAGCGCTATCGAAATGATATTAGGGGAGGGGTCACTACGCTTAAATATTCCAATATCTTTCGTAAATTCTTAATCTCCTATGTAGTCATTTTGGTCATTCCCAGCATTGGCGGATATATGTCCTATCTGACTTCGATTTCTGTGACAGAGTCTATCTCTATTGAGAACGGGGTCACCCAGCTCCAGAAAAGTCAGGAAATATTGGAGCGCCGCATGGCGGAAGTAGAAGGGTTTACCAGGCAATTGGCAGTCAATCAGGAGCTAAACGTTCTGATGAATGAAAGAGACAATGAGACGAACGTGTATGGCATTTGGAGAACGATGCGGAATGTCCTGACTTTCGGTCAGACGAATGATTTTTTGCAAAACTATTATATTTACCTCGCCAATTATAATCTTATTCTAACCCCAGGTTCTTCTTACCGTCCGGAACATTACTACTCTAATTTCAACTATAAGGATCTTTCGCTACAGGATTGGACCAAAGAAGTGCTTGAGAAAACCCATCGCAGTGAAATCAAGCCACTCAGTGACTATGTTAGCAGGGGCATGCAAACCTCCGTTATTACCTATATGCAGTCACTCCCTCTGGATAGTTTCAACGATTCCTCACCAGCTGTCGCGGTAGTGATCATAGACGAGAAAATCATTTCTAGTCTGTTATCTGGTTTAACTGAGCGATACGGAGGCTGGGTTCATATCAGCGATGCTGAAGGAAATACGATTGTCCTGCAGGGAAGTGATGAGCAGAAAATGGCCCATATGACCGTTGATTCGGATTTTGATAAAAACAAGGTTAGTCAGTTCTATGAAGACGATCTAGTGATCACGACTCGTTCTGATTCGAACGGCTGGGTATATCAGACAGGGATTCCCCGGCCTATTTTGATGGAGAATGCTAACAAGATCAAGCTAATGTCGATACAAATTACGGGAGGAACATTACTCATCGGCTTGATAGTCGGACTAATACTAGCTTACCGTAACAGCGCTCCAATCAACCATATGCTTAGCGTCATGAAGGAGCAATTTGGCAAGGAAGAGGCCTCCGCCAAGAATGAGTTTGACTTTTTAAGCGGAAATATTGCCAATATGATCACCAAGAATAAGTTGCTGGAAACCGAACTTAATCGTCAGCTTCCGTTGGTCAGGGATGCATTTCTGAAGCGGTTATTAGCAGGTGAATTCAAAACGCATGATGAGATTCTCACTGCCGCTGAGCAGGTGGGGATTAACTTGAAACAGAACACTGGATATGTTGGAATTGTTCAGATTAACGGCTATGCCGGTATGGACAGCGTTGAAATTCTCAATGAGCTGAATGCTTCCCGTTTGCTGCTGAAGCAGTCCCTATCGGATCTCGGAGTGGATGTACTAATGACGGATATGGGCTCCGACAAAGTGGTAACTCTGTTTTTCTCCAAGGAAGAAGAGACCGACAAAGCGTATGAGGCAGAAAATATCACTAACATTCTGGAGAATTTGGCGCAGTACGTTTTTAATGAGTACCGTATTACTACTCAGGCGGGCTTCGGTGATCTTTTCACAGAAATAACGGAGGTTAGCCTTTCCTTTGACCAAGCCAAACAAGCTCTGGAATATGCCGTCTACATGAATAAAAAAGGAATTGTATGGAGTAGCGAAGCCCAAAATGAGAATACGACCTACTATTATCCACTGGATACAGAGCAACGTCTGATCAGTACCATTCGGGCTGGAGAGCTAGAAGAGGCTAAACGGATTGTCCGTGCAATTGTTGCCCAGAACATGGAACAGCGTGAATTATCCATGGAAATGAAGCAACAGCTTGTTGGTGAAATAAAAGGGACGTTTCTTAAGCTTCTGGATCAAAAGGCTTTTACAGAATACCCGGACATCGAGAGTGTGAAGCGGAGGGTCATAGACATTGGTTCATCGGAACGACTCGAAATGATTCAGACCGAATTTTTTGTCATTATGGAAGAACTGTGCGGACTTATTGCAAATAAAAAGAAGGATGTTCATATTCAGATTATTAAGCAGATCAAGGAATATACCGTAGAGAATTATTCGGATACAGAGCTGAGTCTGTACCGGGTAGCTGAACAGGTGGAACGGCCTGAAAAATACATTTCTCAATTGTTTAAAGAGGTTACCGGTGTCAATTTCTCCGATCATCTGATAAAAGTGAGAATGGATCAGGCTGTGATTTTGCTCAAAGATAGTCGGTATACGGTCGATGAGATTGCCATGCGGGTGGGCTATAACAGTTCACATTCTTTCAGACGGGCCTTCAAGCGGTTAATCGGCGTTTCACCGAGCGCTTATAGACAGTCTATTGATGAATAAATAGTTGTTTGGTGAAAATTAAGTATTAGACTGATCCATTAAAAGAAGCAGCGGCGGACCAAGACTTGATAAATAAAGTCTTAGACTGCCGCTGTTGTCGTTCAACTAACGTTTCCCGTTAGCTTTGAGGATCGCCGACGGTCTATGCATCACCAATCTCTGATCTCCGATATACGTGTCTACTTTACTTTATTTAATAAGCTTGTCACCATTCTGCTCAATGTCCCTTGATCGACGAAAGGAGCAAGACTTGCCAGCAGATCTGGGCTAAGATGTTCAGCTTCGACTCCACCAATCAACTTCTCGAGATTTTCCTTGTCCAGAAAAGGTGCGAGGCTTATGATCTGGTCCGCATCGATAGTACCGTCTGCAACCCGGTCTACCAAGCGGCTTAATGTTTCTCTGCTAATAAAGGGTGCCAGCCCTTGAACGGAATGCCAGCTCAAGCTGCTCTCTTCTGCTTGTTGTACCAAGCGATCTACATGTTCTCTTTCCAGAAATGGGGCAATCCCAACAAGATTGTGCACTTCTAAGGAACCGTCAATCGATTTATCTACCAGTCGACTTAATGTGTCGCTGCTGACGAACGGAGCGAGTCCAGTAATGGTATTCCACACAATTTCGCCTTCTTCTGCCTGACGAACCAGTTCATCCAATGTACCTGTTCCAAGGAACGGAGCCAGCTTCATGATCACGTCTAACTTAAGGACGCTGCTGTCTAATCGTTCTGTAACCTTATGCAGAGCGCTTGCTTTTACAAACGGCGCTACTTCTACAAGCTCCTCCAGCTCCGCCTCTCCGGTATTGACCATCTCTGCAACTTGTTCCGGCCTGTTCTCTGCGATCTCCTCAACGATCGTTCCTAGGTGCGGGTGCTCTCGAATTTCTGTATTGTCTCCTGCATTTAAAATGTCGTCTACCGTTTTGCCGAATAATCTCGCAAACTTCGGAAGCGTTCCGATATCCGGTAGCGAGTCGCCCCGTTCCCATTTCGATACCGCTTGATGACTTACATTCAGTTGATCGGCAAGTTCCAATTGGGTCAAATCCTGGTCTTTGCGAAGCTTCGAAATATAAGCTCCAATTTTACGCAAGTCGAGCATTGTATACCTCCAATAAAACAAAATGTACAGTGCGCACTGTCAAAAACAGCATAGCATTTCTGCAAACGCAATCCTATCAAGCGTTGGTTGAATTGTCTCTGCGCTTTATTCAACTGCCGGTAGAATTGTCCAGATTGAAAATCTCCAGAGAGAGGCCTGATTCCGGAAAAATGGCCGTTCTACAGCTATTTTGTTCTCCCTGAATAGGGTTATTTGTACGCTGAAATGCCCAAGTGTACCTTTTCTTTGGGGATAAAAGTCAATTATGATCAACTCGTAGAAAGCGCTATCATAAACTACTGGCGGTTGCTTAGGGGGGATTGTTCTGGAGAAAGAAATAGTATTACATCACAAGTCGTTACCGAAGCGTAAGGGCTCTGTATTTTTACAAAATGCTCGTAGAAGTATGAAAAAGCACTGGCAGCTACATTTGCTCGTGATTCCACCTCTGTTATTTTTCCTCATTTTTAAGTATTATCCAATGCTGAACGCGGTTCTAGCCTTCAAGGACTACAACGTGATTAAAGGAATATGGGGAAGTCCATGGGTTGGATTTCATAATTTTCGATTATTTTTTGATAATCCGCAGTTTTGGACGCTGCTTAAGAACACCATCATGCTTAGTGGTTACCTGCTGCTGGCGGGATTCCCGATTCCTATTATCCTTGCCCTCATGATTAATGAATTGCGCGGGGGAAGGTTCAAAAAGTTCGTTCAACTGGTCTCTTTTGCACCTTATTTCATCTCGACGGTGGTCATGGTGTCCATTATCATGCTATTTATGGCACCTCGTCTTGGATTTGCGAACATCGCTCTCAATTTCTTCGGCCTAGATTCGATCAATTTCCTTGGAGAACCGGGAATGTTTCGTTCGATTTATGTCTGGTCCGATATTTGGCAGACCGCGGGCTACAGTGCCGTTATTTATTTAGCAGCGCTAGCCGGTATAGATCCAACGCTTTATGAGGCGGCCAAAGTTGACGGAGCTTCACGTTTTCAAAAAATTCGTTATATAGATCTGCCAGGTATTGTGCCTACCATCGTCATCATCCTGATTTTGAATGTCGGGAATGTCATGGCTATTGGCTTTGAAAAGGTCTATCTGCTGCAGAACCCGCTCAATCTGGCGAACTCCGAGATCATTGCCACTTATGTTTACCGGGTCGGTTTGCTGAATGCCAATTATAGCTTTGCCACTGCGGTTGGTCTATTCAACTCGGTAATCAACCTTATTTTGTTGCTTACGGTGAATGGCTTGGCTAAACGTATCACTAACAACAGCATCTGGTAGGAAAGGAGCAGCCACATGGCAGCAGTTCAACAAAAAATTAAAGAATCAACCGGTGACAAGCTATTTCTGACCACTATTTATATCCTACTCAGCCTCGTGGTCATCGCGGTAATTTATCCGTTAATTTTTATCATCAGCAGCTCGATTAGCAGCCCGGCTGCTGTAACCTCCGGCCGAGTCTGGCTCTGGCCTGTAGATATTTCCTTCAAAGGTTTCAAGGTTCTGTTAAACACTCCGGAGATCCTTACAGGCTACGGAAATTCTATTTTTTATACAGCCGCAGGAACTTTCATCAGTGTTGTGCTGACAATCATGATCGCGTACCCTTTATCTCGCAGAGGTTTTTTCGGACGCAACACTCTGATGATGATCATCACCTTTACTATGATTTTCAGCGGAGGGTTAATCCCGACCTACATGGTTGTGAAGGAACTACATTTGATTGATACCCGCTGGGCTTTGCTGATTCCGAATGCGATTTGGGTATGGCAGGTCATTATTGCCCGGTCATTCTTTCAATCCTCCATTCCGGAGGAGCTGCTGGAAGCCAGCGAAATCGACGGTTGCAGTGATATGCGGTTTGTCTGGAGCGTTGTCATTCCATTATCGAAGCCCATTATCGCGGTGTTAGTCCTTATGTATGCGGTAGGACAGTGGAATGCATACTTTGACGCTTTGATTTATTTGAAATCAGCGAATTTGTTCCCGCTTCAGCTTGTCTTACGAAGCATCATCATCCAGAACAACAGTGCAGGTACAATGGATGCGATGAAAATGGTGGAGCGGCAGCAGCTTGCTGAGCTACTCAAATATGCACTTATAGTTATCGCTACTCTGCCTGTACTTGTTATCTATCCGTTTGTTCAGCGTTATTTTGTCCAAGGAATGCTGGTCGGTTCAGTTAAAGGCTAATTCACAGCTTTCAGAATCTGGAGAGGGGGAGAGGCACGCAGTAAAATGACAGAAAGATATCGTACCTGCCTAAATTATAAAAGGGAGTGATCGGATTTGAAGAAAAGTATGATGACCTTGTCATTGGTGCTGGTATTAATTCTTACGGTGGTGTTAAGCGGATGTGCTAATAAAAATACAGATAACACATCCTCCGCACCTGCTGACTCAGGTAACTCGGAATCAGCAAGCAAACCGGTGGAAATCAGCGTGTTCTCGGTTCAGGAATCCGGGATCGATGTTCCTACCAATAAATTTTCGAAATTTGTGGAAGACAAATTCAATATTAAATTCAAATGGGAAATCAACCCTTCAGACGGAGCCAAGGAAAAGCGCCAAATCTCACTTGCTAGTGGCGATTACCCTGATGCTTACCTGCTCACTCACTATATCGATCAGTTCTCACAGGCAGATCTTTTGAAGTATGGCAAACAGGGCGTACTGATTCCTCTGAACGATCTAATTGATAAATATGCTCCGAATATTAAAGCGGCTATGGAAAAGAACGATAATTTGAGAACGCTTAACACAGCGCCTGATGGTAATATCTACGGGCTTGTCGCTTACACAGAGTGCTTTCACTGCTCCTATCCGAGCAAAATGTGGCTCAATACCGAGTGGCTGAAGAAGCTGAATCTGGAAATGCCGAAGACAACCGAAGAATTCAAAAAAGTGCTGGAAGCTTTCAAAACACAAGATCCGAACGGGAATGGAAAAGCAGATGAAGTGCCGCTGAGTGGCTCCATTGAGGAGTTTGGTGTACGTATTGTGCCATTCCTCATGAATGCATTTGTATACGATGATGACCGCAATTATCTGAACATGATGGATGGAAAAGTTCAATCGGCGGCTGTCACACCGGAGTGGAAGGAAGGCCTGACCTATATCAAATCTCTGTTTGACGCAGGTTTGATTGATCCAGGGGCATTCACACAGAATGCGGAAGCCTTTAAGAAAATCGGTGAAAATGCCGATGCGGAAATTCTAGGCGCTGGTGCGGGCATGCACCCTGCGATTTTCGTCAATATTGATCCAGGCAATAGAAGCTCGGCACACTACAATCCTGTACCACCGATTAGCGGACCGGAAGGTATCTCCTATGCGACTCATGATGCAGGTGGCGTATCCCCAGGAGCGAAATTTGTCATCACCAACAAAGCTAGCGAGGAAGCACAGATCGCTTTAATTAAAATGGTAGACTACATGTTTACTTCTGAAGGACAGACCAATGGTGGAAGCGGTATGAAGGGCATTGATTGGACTGATCCAGAAGAAGGCGATGTAGCACTGGACAAAGATGTTAAACCAGTGATCAAGACCATTCCTATGGCGGAGGGCGAAGCGCCGCGCAATGCGGGCTGGAGCGGCATGGGTCACTTCTATATGCCAAAAGAGTACCGTGATACCTTCGTTCAAGCTACTGACATCTACGCTTCCAGCGGTTATGAACGCAGATTGTATGATGCGACTCTGCTGTATGAAGGACATGAGCCTAAAGAATTATTCCCGATCTGGTCGATTTGGATTGATCCAAGTGAAATCGATGAAGCGAGCTTACTGCAAACCAATATCAAGAATTATATTGAGCAGAATCAGCTTCAATTCATCACTGGCAACAAGGATCTTAATAAAGATTGGGATGCTTATATAAAAGGTCTGAAAGACTTGAAGTTAGATCGTTATCTCGAAATCTTGCAAAAGGCTTACGAAACTTCTAAAAAATAAAATATTGAAATCAGAATCAGGTGCTGTAAGATATACCCCAGCACCTGATTTCTTGATTTCAAGGAAAAATATACATTTTTATTTACGGAGGATCAGTCATGATAGAAGAGAAACATTGCAGTCATCAATTTGTGGTTCCAAGACGGGGACTACCGAATACAAGCGTAAGACTTGCGGGAAAGGAGCCGGTGACTGTCGCCTTTTTGGGTGGTTCCATTACAGAGGGGGCAGGTGCTTCCGACGCAGACACATTTAGCTGGAGAGCGTTGACTGGTAAGTATCTGCAGGAGCGATTTGCGATTCATGAATTCCGCTTCATCAATGCGGGAGTGGGTGGAACGAATTCCACGCTGGGTGCTCACCGATTACAGTCGCATGTCCTGGAATACGGCAAGATTGATCTTCTATTCGTTGAATTTAGCGTCAATGACGGCAACGACCGGGAAGAATCCATTAGAGGTCTGGAAGGAATTGTGCGCCAGTGCAGACGGTTGTCACCCGGCACTGACATTTGCTTCTTGTATACGGCAGCAGAGAAGAATCTGTCAGGGAGCAATCCCTTTAACATTGCCGTCCACGAAGAAGTAGCTGAGCATTACGATCTTCCATCTGTTAATTTTGCAGCTAGAGTTTATGCACAGACCCAGGCCGGACAAATGGAGTGGACTGAGCTGGCTCCGGATGGATATCACCCCAATGATGACGGACATGCGCTGTATGCTTCTTTTTTACAGGAATATTTGGATGCAGCTCTTGTTCCTGACAACACACATTCAAATACCGGAAGCGCGTTAAGTATTGCTCCTCTGGAGGAGCGAAATTATGAATACGGTAATTTACTGGATTTCAGAGGCGCTGATCATGCAGATGGGTTCGAGCTACGCGAGCTTACCCCTGATGATCCACTGATGAACTGGCGATTTGGAACGGAGCATTTATATACAGACAGCAAAGAGGCATCTTTTTCTTACACAGTAACCGGACAGAGTGTGGGTCTGCTGCTGCTCTACGGCCCGGACAGTGGGATATTCGAATATTCGCTCAATGGCGGTCCCTTTCATGCGGTTAACTTATTCGATGAATGGTGTCCGCTTGCGTTTCGGCCTATTATTGCTATGTTCGGAATCGAGGAACAACGTCAGGAATTGCAAGTAACCGTGCGAATTACAGGGGAAAAGGATGAACAGAGTAAAGGCACCAGTCTGCGCATTTTGCAGCTAATGTACAATTGATTATTCTAACCTAGAGGATTATACTGCCTCTTATTAAGCGTTTACAATGCTAAGAAAGTTGGTGTTGATCATTTCTTTTACAGAACACAACGTCGATTCTTCTCCTATCGTAATCCGCCTGACTGATTATGGTGTTCTGCCGGATTCCGGCTTGGATGCTCAGCCAGCCATGACAAGAGCTATTGAGGCAGCCGCCGAAATAAATGGGCCGGTCCTGCTGGATTGTCCAAATGGCTGCTATCATTTCTATCCGGAAGAGGCGATCCGGAAACCCTACTACATCTCCAACACTACCAGTGAAGAAGAGAATCCTGATGTCACCAAGACTATAGGAATTCTCTTAAAGGGGCTGCACAATTTAACATTTGAGGGCAATGGCTCTCTATTTATCTTCCATGGCAAGCAGACTATGTTCTTGCTGGATGGATGCAAAAATGTAGAGATTCGTAATTTACATACCGACTACGCTCGGCCGACTGTGACAGAGATGGAGATTACTGAAAGCGGTACTCATTATTTCGATGTCCAGGTTCACTCCGATTCACGGTATGAGATCAGGGATGGCAAGCTGGTCTGGATCGGTGAGGGCTGGAGCTTCTCGGAAGGACCAATGCAGACCTATGATCTACTTAGCAATACGACTTGGCGGGTGGACAACTGGTCGGAGCTGGCTGATTCGGTTGAAGAGCTGGAGCCGATGAAGCTCCGCTTGCATTTTGATCATCAGCCTGAGGTTGTCCCCGGGCAAGTCCTGCAAAGCCGTGATGGTATTCGCGATCAGGTAGGTGTCTTCATTGTGGAAAGCTCTAACATCACGATCAGCGATGTGGGGCTGCATTTTTTACACGGACTTGGTGTTGTGGGGCAGTTCAGCGACAATCTCACCTTTCAACGCATGGATATTTCGCCGCGCCTGGAGACAGGCCGAACGGTTACTGGCTTTGCGGATTTCATCCACATGTCCAGCTGCCGAGGTAAAATAACTGTTGCGGACAGCCGTTTTGCCGGTTCTCATGATGACGTCGTCAATGTCCATGGTACCTATCTACGGATCGTGGAGAAGCTGTCTGCGAATAGGGTGAAGGTTCGGTTCATGCATCCGCAGACTTACGGTTTTATGGCCTTCCATCCGGGAGACGAAATTGAATTTGTTCGTTCAGGCTCTCTGACCACCTATGCTGCTAATGAAGTGATAGAGGTTACGCGTCTCAACCCACGGGAGCTAATATTGACTTTAGCACAGTCTATTCCTGAAGGAATTGGCAGCCATGATGTGATCGAGAATGTAACCTGGACACCGGAGGTTGAAGTCGTAAATAATCACCTCGCTCGGGTACCGACCCGCGGTATCCTTGTGACAACCCGGCGTAAAGTAGAGATTAAGAGGAATGTTTTTGATCGGATGCAAATGAGTGCGATTCTGGTTGCCCTGGATGCGGAGTCTTGGTATGAGTCTGGCAAGGTGGAGGATGTAACCATCGCTGACAATCATTTTATTGAATGCGGGGGCATCGAGCATCCGGTTATTTTCATTTCGCCAGAGAACACAGAGGTTGATGAGAGCACTCCTGTTCATCAGGATATAGTTATTAAGAACAACAGGTTCGAGACTGGTGAAACGTTAGTCCTTAGTGCCAAGAGTACCCGCGGACTGGTCTTCAGTGCTAACGAAATTGTCATGGGTGGGGAAAGGACAAACTGTCTTTCCAGTGTTGAGGATGCGATACGTTTTACCGCCTGTAGCGAGGTCGACATTCAGGATAATTAGTTCAATGAGTTAGGGCAGGTTGTGTTAGATCGCGATATGGATCGGTAGATCGATGTATAGAAAACGCTTTATCTGATCTTTATAATGAGGGCAGACTTGGGGGAATACATTATTTAATTCATGACAGATCGTGAGGGAGAGAACCAATGAAACTTCAATATGACAAGCCAGCAAATGTATGGACCGAAGGGCTTCCGATTGGGAATGGCCGTCTGGGTGGTATGATCTTCGGCGGTGTGGAACAGGAGAAAGTCAGTCTAAACGAGGATACATTATGGTCGGGATTCCCGAAGGATGGGAACAATCCAGGTGCTAAGGAAGCTTTGCCAAAGGTTCGAAAGCTGATTCAGGAGGGCCGGTATACAGAAGCGGACACCCTGACTAGAGAGATGCTAGGTCCGTACACCCAATCATATCTGCCTTTCGGAGATTTACTACTTCGTTTTGAGCATGGTGGTGTTTATCAATCCTATCGGCGGACATTAGATATTGAACATGCGGTTCACCGCATTGAATACAAGATTGGTAAGGTTACTTATACCCGTGAGATGTTCGCTTCACATCCTGATCAGTTGCTCGTGCTGCGTCTGACTGCAAGTGCACTGGGAGCGCTGAATGTACATGCTACGCTAGATAGTTCGCTTCGGCATAGCCTTCACGCTCAGGGTGATAACTTTGTACTCTCGGGAACTGCACCGGAGCATGTTGATCCAAGCTATTTTTGGAGTGACAATCCGATCCAATACGGAGAACCTGGCAAGAGCAAGGGCATGGCCTTTGAAGGACAACTCTCCGTAGTAGCAGAGGATGGGGAAGTTACCGTTGACGGTAGTGGAATTCATCTGTTGGGAGGAACGGCTGCAACCTTCTATTTCAGCGCGGCTACAGGCTTTAATGGCTTTGACAAAATCCCGGGAGCTGAGGGGAAAGATGCTTCTGCTATTGCAGCTTCTTACTTGGCAGATGTGAATGGAAAGTCTTACGACAGCTTGCTTCAAGCACATGTCGAGGATTACCGATCACTTTTTGACCGAGTGAAGCTCCAATTAGGTAAGACACAAGCCCCGGAGTCGATGTCCACGGAGCAACGGATTACGACATACGCGGCACAAGACCCTGGTCTTGTCGAGTTGCTGTTTCATTACGGGCGCTATTTGATGATCGCAAGCTCGCGCCCCGGAACACAGGCTACTAATCTGCAGGGAATATGGAATGCGGTTACCCGTCCTCCGTGGAGTAGCAACTATACACTGAACATCAATACAGAGATGAATTATTGGCCAGCTGAAATTTGTAATCTGGCGGAATGTCATGAGCCGCTGCTGGATATGATCGGAAATTTGGCGAAGATGGGTGCGGAGACTGCTCAAGTCAATTATGGTGCCCGAGGCTGGGTGGCTCATCATAATACGGATCTTTGGGCACAGACAGCACCAGTGGGGGATTATGGTGACGGAGATCCAAGCTGGGCTTACTGGACGATGAGTGGCGTTTGGCTGACACAACATCTCTGGGAGCATTATGCTTTTGGCGGGGACGAGGAATATTTACGGACTTCCGCTTATCCTGTGATGAAGGAGGCGGCTCTGTTTGCACTGGATTGGCTTATTGACGATGGTAACGGAAGGCTCGTGACCTCCCCATCCACTTCACCAGAGCATAAATTCCAGACAGCGGAGGGCTTGGCTGCAGTCAGCGCAGGTGCTACTATGGATATTTCGCTCATCTGGGAGCTGTTTACGAATTGTATCGAGGCTTCGGAAACGCTTGGAACGGATGAGGATTTGCGTGCAGAATTGGTAAGTGCTCGTGAACGTTTATTGCCACTGCAGGTTGGTAAGTACGGACAGTTGCAGGAATGGTCCTTAGACTTTGAGGATGAAGATATGTATCACAGACATACCTCGCATTTGGTCGGTATCTATCCGGGCCGGCAGTTGTCAGAAGAAGAGACCCCTGAGCTGTTCGCTGCCGCCAAAACTTCGCTTGAACGGCGTGGGGACGAGAGCACGGGCTGGAGTCTGGGCTGGAGAGTTGCGCTCTGGAGCCGCTTCCGGGATGGCAACCGCTCACTGCGCCTGCTCTCAAACATGCTGCGGCTGGTGAAGGATGGGGAGTCCGAACAGTATAGTCACGGCGGTGTTTATGCCAATTTGCTTGGCGCACATCCACCGTTCCAAATTGATGGTAACTTCGCCGCTTCTGCCGGAATTGCTGAGATGCTACTGCAATCTCACCTCGGGTATCTCGATCTGCTGCCTGCACTGCCAGATGAATGGCAGGAGGGAAGCGTGGCGGGGCTACGTGCCCGCGGTGGCTTTGAAGTTGGCATTCAGTGGGATAGAGGCCATCTCGTGGAAGCACAGATTACCTCCCTTCTAGGCAATGAATGTGTGATCCGCACAGATGCTTCGCTTATGGTGAGTAATGGCGGCAGCGAGATGAAGTATGAACGTTCTGCAGATGGAACGGTGAGCTTTCCAACGACCGCAGGCCAGACCTATAAGCTTATAGTTGGTAAGTAATATTAGTCAGTTTGATACGAATATGGACAGCAGCAGGGACCTGAAATACAGGTTCTGCTGCTGTTTTTTTGTATGAATATAATGCTGATCAACAATTAGGGAAAAACTCCCTGAAATTCGGAGATTTTTGCTCGCAAGACTAACAATCAGGGAATTTCTCCCTGAAATTCATCCGATCTGGTGGTGAATTTGGAATTCACTCTGTTTTTTAGGGAGGAATTCCCTCATTACATTGGAATATAGCGTTTTCTGGATTTTTTTAGGGAGGTTTTCCCTAATCTATCTCTTCTAGCTGCCCGAAGGTGAAAACGGAGTGTGGATTCGAAATTGTTGAGCATGAACAGTATTTTATGTACAGCCTCTTCTTCTTGTCATAGACATGAATATTAGGGAAATTAAGGTTTGTGCTAGATGTGTTAGATCGCGGTATGGATCGGAAGATCGTTGTATAGAAAACGCTTTATCTGATCTTTATAATGAGGGCATACTTGGGGGACACAGGTACAGAGCCTGCCGCCTTCAAGGTCCAAAACGCAGTAACAAGGAGGCAAATCATGCTAACTGATAGTGCTACAACGGTAAAAGTGAATACGGACACAGCATCTCTTATCCGTGTAACCAATGATGAGGTGAATCTAGAGATTGATCTCGGGACGGGTGAAGCATCCGTTGCCCGCGGAAACACTTCTCATGTAAAAGGGATTCGCAGTGCATTCCGCTGGCAAGGTCGGGAATACAACACGGAACATTATCAGAGCCACACACTGAAGTCTCAGGAAGTGGTAGTTCGTGAGGGCTTTGGAAAAGGTGTTCACGTAGTCATTTTGCACGAAACGTCCCTGCTGCCACAGCTGGAGCAGCATTTCTATATTTATGAATCTTCATCATTTGTATTGATGCAAATCGTAATCGCAAGCGATGAAGAGATCAAGGCAAACCGGATGGCTGTCCTTCAGACCAAATCGGTGTCACTTGGCGGGGAGTCAGTGCAACCCGAAGAACCAAGCATTCTGCGTGTGCCGTACGACAACGACAAGTGGGTCAGATATACAGTAGTGAAGCCGCCGATGGATACGGAAAGCTATGAAGTAACTGCATTGTTCGCGCCGGAAAGCCGGCAGGGAATTATTATGGGTTCCATTACGCACAAGGTGTGGAAGACAGGGATTCGTATCAAAAGCGAACGGAGCGGAGGGATCGAGGAGCTGGATCTTTACGGCGGCGCTGTAAGTGAAATGACCCGCGATTTCCAGCCACATGGTTATGTGAAAGGAACAAGAGTAGAGTCACCGCTCGTTTTCGTAGGGTTCTATGATGATTATAGAAAAGGGCTTGAAGCGTACGGTCAGGCTAATACCTGGATAGAGGCTCCTCTGTCATGGGATGGCGGCGTTCCTATCGGCTGGAATAGCTGGTCTGCGGCAATGGCTGAGCTTGATTACGATCTGTATACATCCACCAGTAATTTTCTGAAAAATGAAGTGCAGCCGCTAGGATTCCAGAATGAGGACACACTGTACATCAACTTTGACGCTTTCTGGGACAATTTCACACCAGAAGAAATGAAGAATGCACTAGACCTGGTTCGGGAGAACGGTCATAGACCGGGAACTTACTGGACGCCTTTTGCCTTCTGGGGAAGTCCGGCTCAGTTTGGAGATCTCGTGGAAGGTACAAACGGCAAATACACTTATGGTGATATCTTGCTGCGAGACAGCGAAGGAGAAATTTTGCCGGATGTTGATGGAGGGCTGGCCATTGACCCGACACATCCAGGCAACCTGCAAAGAATAGATTGGTATACGAATAAATTCATCTCGGAAGGCTTCGAGTATGTCAAGCTAGACTTCTTGGCACATGGTGCACTGGAAGGGCAACATTACAATCCGGAAATTACGACGGGAATTGCGGCATATCACTATGGGATGACTTACTTGCAGAACAAGCTCTCACCAGAGGTGATCGGTCGGCCGTTCTTTATCAATCTATCCATCGCGCCATTGTTCCCTTATGCATTTGCGCATAGCCGCCGGGTTTCCTGTGATGTCTTCGGCACGCTACACGATACGGAATATTTGCTGAACTCGGTGACACATGGGTGGTGGATGAGTCATACCTTGTACCATTACAATGACCCGGATCATTCCGTGCTCTACAAGAGCCACAACCAAGATGCCACTGACTGGCATGAAGGACGGAGCCGACTGACTGCTTCGGTCATCGCTGGAACGGTACTTCTGCTAGGCGATGATTTCCGAAAAGAAGAAGCAGCCGCACGGGCCAAAGCGTGGCTGGGCAATAAAGAGATTATGGATGTTGCCCGTCTAGGGAAGACCTTCCACCCTGTCGAAGGGGATCTTGGCAAGCAAGCTTCCGATACTTTCGTACTTGAAGATGCAGAAGATGATGTATTCTATCTTGCTGTCTTCAACTATGATGCTGCGAATTCTGCTCATAAATCTATCTCCTTGGAGCGTGCAGGGCTGAAGGGTCAAACAGCTTATCAACTGCTTGATCTATGGGAAGGCACACAAGGGGAAACAGCGGGAGAGCTTGTAGTTACGCTCGAACCGGCAGAGTCCAAAATCTTCAAATTAACGGCAAAAGCCAACTGATTATACACATTGAAAAAAGAATACGCGCAACCGCTTCTCGCGGATAGCGCGTATTCTTTTTTGTTGGAGTCTTACATTCGTATTCGGCTTTGCGGATTAAGGCGGTATTGTGTTGGATTAATGCCGTAGCAGGTACTGAAATGTCTGGAGAAAGGATGGATGGAAGGATAACCCAGCTTCTCAGCGATCGCAGTCACACTAAGCTCACTCTCCAGAAGCAGTCCTGCCGCCCGCCTCATGACTAAATTATGATGATAGACGCGTGGCGTCATTCCGGTCTCCCGTAGAAACAGCTCATGGAAATATGTCCGCTTGAGCCCGCAGAACTGTGCCCAATCTTCGATAGACTTACCACGCTCGGGGTGGGTGTTCAAATATTCCAGCAGGCGGACAATACGATAATCACTTGGCTGATGCTGATGGAGGGCATTATACCAGCTCAAGATCCAGCCGTACAGATAGCTATTGGCCGTCTCATTACGATAGAACAGCGCGTCATTGTAAGACTTGGCAATCATCACAAGACTATCGTATAGCAGGGGATATTTAGCTAGTGGAAATACGCAAGGCAACTCGTTCAGCTCGGCACAGGGTGCTTCGGTGGCTTTTTTTTCAAATTGTAAGACTTCAGGGGCATGGATAAATGAAAGGTTATTAGATACTGGAGTGCGGTTGTCCCATAAATCAAAATAGATGTTGTAGGACGACAGTGGATGAGAAGGCATGATATGAAAAGCATGGGGTTGACCGGGACGGAGAAAGACAAGCGTCCTCCGTTCAATCGGATAACGTATTCCGTCGATTTCCATCTCACCGGGGCCATCAGTAAACAAGTGGAACGCGTATGCATTACCGACTCTCAGATGCTCATTGCTGCTGCCGTCGTACACATAAGGCATGATTGCGCCGACATACGGAGTCATTTCAGATAGTTTATTCATGCGGCCCCTCTTTTCTTTTCTTACCGTACAAATCGTCAAATAATCGAACAGGTCAACAAAGACAGTGATTCATTCAAATGATACGATAAATACAGTGAATCCGCAACATAATGGATAGGTTTAAGAAAGTATGATTCATCTTGAAAGAGATGGAATTATGAATTGTTTCAAATTATATAGCGGATTAATTAACAACATTTTTTAGAGGGTTATCGCGCTTGCACAGATTCTACTATGGACAGGAGAAAATAAAATGAGCGATTTTAGATTATGGTATTCTACCCCTGCAACAGATTGGTCACAAGGATTGCCACTGGGCAACGGAAGAATAGGTGCAGTAGTGATAGCTGCTCCGTATCGTGAGGTATGGAACATGACCGAGGTTACCTACTGGTCGGGTCAAGCTGAGTCAGAGCCTGCTCCTTTCGGAGGCAAAGCTGCGCTGGAAGAGATGCGGAAGTACTTCTTTGCTGGCGATTATAATGAAGGTGACCGTCTAGCCAAACAACATCTGCAGCCGAAGAAACGAAATTTCGGTACGAACCTTGGTTTATGCGAGGTTGTCATTGACTTTGCAGAACAGGACACGGATTCCAGGTCAGCAGCGGCTATCGAGCGAGAGCTGGATTTGACCTGTGCGGTGGCTCAGACAGTGGTTCAAAGTAGAGGAACAACGCTGCATCGTGAGATTTTTGCCTCCCATGCTGATGATCTGGTGGTCTCAAGAATTTGGAGCGATGAACCGGGAGGTGTATCCTTTACGATCAGTCTGGAGGGTGGTTCAGAGTCGTTTACGACTCAAGTCGTGAATGACGACACTATTGAATTCAGAGGACAAGCCACAGAGAATGTGCATAGTGACGGCACTTGCGGGGTATGGGCAAAGGGACAAATTAAGGTAAGCGTTTCCGGTGGTACGATGTACAGAGGGGACGGTCAATTGAGAATTGCCGGGGCCAATGAGGCGCGAATTTATTTTGCCGTCAGCACCGATTACAACCGTAGTAACTCGGAGTGGGAAATGGAGAGCAGCAGCACATTGCAGCAGGCTTTGATTAAAGGATATGCGCAGTTAAAAGAAGATCATATCGAAGATTATGAGCAAGAATATGGTAAGGTGTCTATCCAATTAGGTACCACTGGGAAGGTGAATCTGCCGACTGACAGGCGTATTCGATTACTGGCACAGGGCCAGGAGGAGGATTCGCAGTTGTTCGCGTTGTTCCTGCAGTACGGACGTTACCTGACTATCGCTGGAGCACGGGCAGACTCCCCGTTACCGCTGAATTTACAGGGAATATGGAATGATGGTGAGGCTTGCCGTATGGGGTGGAGCTGTGACTATCATTTGGACATCAATACGCAAATGAATTACTTTCCGACGGAAGTCGTAAATCTTGGGGATAGTCATTTACCATTAATGCGCTATATTGAGGGTTTGTCTCATGCTGGAAAGTCAAGCGCTCGCGATTTCTATGGCAGCAAAGGCTGGGTAGCACATGTATTCTCGAATGTCTGGGGATTCACGGCTCCGGGCTGGGAGACATCTTGGGGGCTAAACGTTACAGGTGGACTATGGATTGCGACGCATCTGATGGAGCACTATGAATACAGTCAAGACCGTGTGTTTCTGAAGCAACAGGCATATCCAGTGCTAAAAGAAGCCGCAGCATTCTTCCTGGATTATATGACCATTCATCCAAAATACGGCTGGCTGGTGACCGGACCTTCGAACTCGCCGGAGAACCATTTCTATCCTACGGATAGCAGTGATGGGGCACAGCAGCTGTCTATGGGTACCACTATGGATCAGATGCTGGTGAAAGACCTTTTTGAGTTCTGTTTGAAGTCTGCGAAACTACTGAATACGGACGAGGAACTACAGGAGCAGCTGGAGCAAGCGATATCCAAGCTGCCACCGTTTCAGATCGGCAAGAGAGGACAGCTGCAAGAATGGCTCGAGGACTACGAGGAAGCGCAGCCGGAGCATCGGCATTTGGCCCATTTGTTCGCGGTATATCCAAGTAATCAGATCACACCAGGTAAGACACCTGAACTTAGCGCTGCGGTGAGAGTAACACTTGAGAACCGGATGGTTCAGGAAGAACTGGAGGATGTGGAATTTACCGCCGCATTGTTCGGTCTCGGCTTTGCCAGATTGTATGACGGGGAAAAGGCCTTTAATCATATTTCTCATTTGATTGGTGGACTCAGTTTCGATAATTTATTTAGCTTTTCCAAATCGGGCATTGGAGGAGCGGAGTGCAATATTTTTGTGATCGATGGGAATTTCGGGGGTACGGCTGTTATTGCCGAGATGCTGCTGCAAAGCCATGAGGGTGAGATTCATCTGCTGCCTGCACTTCCAAAAGCATGGGGTACAGGATCAGTCTCTGGACTGCGGGCCAAAGGAAATGCTGAGGTTGATGTAGCTTGGGACAATGGTCAATTGGTGAAAGCTACGATCCGTACCTACTCGCCAGGAACCGTGACACTTCGGTTGGGAGATAGAAGAGCTACTGTTCAAGGAGAAATAGGAGGAAGCTACTATTTTAACAGTCAGTTAGAGTTGGTATAATGATTCAGCGGGGGTGATATGAACCCCCGCTTTAATTATGCTGGGTTATTAGCGCATGATTAAAGGGCTATCCGGTCTGTTATGGACGGATAGCCCTTTTGCCGATGTCTGCAAATTAACGATTCATGCCTGAAAATAACTTTCATTTATTTGGATCATAGTAGCCTAAGGGGAAAAGAATATAATAGAAGAAACAGATGCAGACAACAAAGAGGAGGGGACATCAGTGTATAGTATTTTTCTAGTTGATGATGAAGAAATAGGCCTTGAGATGATGAGAGATTATATTCGCTGGGAAGAAATGGGTATTTATGTCGTCGGAACTGCGAGTAATGGTAGAGAGGCTCTAGAGAAGATAGAGGCCATTAGACCTGATATTATTCTTACAGATGTCCAGATGCCGATTATGAACGGTATTGAAATGGCTAAAAAAATACATGAGAGCTATGACTGGATGCAGCTAATGTTCCTGACTGGGCATGACGAATTCAACTATGTAAAATCGGCCCTAAATGTAGGTGCTGTTGGATATTTACTGAAGCCCCTCGACTTGAATGAAATTGGAAGCGTTATCGCAAAGGTGAAGCAGCGCTGTGAGGAAGTTCAAATGAAGAAACGTTCCATGGAGGCCGCTAAAACGAACCTTCTTAAGGAGCTTTCCTATGAAAAAAATGCGGAACATGCCGCTGATCTGGCGACCAGCTATTGCAAGCTTACCCGTGAGTCTGAGAGGAATCGCTACGCAATGGCGCTGTTCAGTATCGATCCGATTGAGGCAGAGGCGGAACAGCAGAGTCTGGAGGATTGTAAGAACCGGTTGGTAGCTTTTCTGGATCATTTCTTCAAGTCGAAGAATATAGAGACGGTATTTGTGCCCTACAAAGATGGGGAGGTAGGTGTGTTTATGGAAGCACGCCAACAGCCTGGGTATTATGCGTGGGAGGATTTGGCCGCGGCTATCCGAAGTGGACTGGATTTCACAGTGACGGCAGCAGTCGGTGCGCAGGAAACCGAATTAACGGAGGTACATTGTCTGTACAAGCAGACGCGTGAAATCCTAAACGAGCGTTTCTATAAAGGTACGGGTTCAATTATTCATGCCTTGGCGATTTCAAACCAGTTTGATAGTGAACATGTGCCGCCATTTAATAGAAAAGAGTGGTTTGAAGCTATCAATCAGCTAGATTTCGAGCAAGCCGCACAGAAGCTGCATCAGTATTTCGAGGGGCTAGCCCTACTAAGAATCAAGAAAAAAAATATCTACGATTGGGCGATTGATCTTGTCGACGAGCTGCTGGAGCAACTGCATCAACCTGTTCCTGAGGGGGTTAAACGGGCGGAGTTATATCATTCCATCTATAATGCACTGACTTTAAATGAGATTGAGGATTTGATCCTGGGCACTGCAGGCAATGCCATGAGCTTGCTGGGTGAGCGTCTTATGGACAAAAACACGAAGCTAGTTCACAAGGTTCGCAGTATGATCGACCAGAATTTTGATCAGCCGATTACGATCAATAGCTTATCTGATCAGGTTTATTTGTCGCCCAACTATTTACGCTCCATCTTTAAAGACAAGACTGGTATCACGATTCACGATTATTTAACACGTATCCGGCTCGATAAGGCTACAGAGTTGCTGGCTGACGGCTCGCTCAAAATTCAGGATATCGCCCAAAGAGTCGGTTACGAAAGCACGTCTTATTTTATCTCCCTATTTCTGAAGAACCAAGGAGTTACACCTAACGAGTATAGGAAGAGTCTATGATTGTGCCAGCGCTTCAGTTCGGCAAATAGGAAATAAAGTTACTTTCCCTTACGAATAGTAAACTTGCGATATGGATATTAATCCCTCTGCTTTTTACAATTAAGCATGTATTATAACTAGCACATGTGAGGGGCTTCATTCATCAAGGCAATCAAAGGAGTTTTAGTTCATCGAAAATCGGTAGCGCTTTCAAGATGCTTCTTAACCAACTCCTTTGATGACTTGATGGACAGATATCGCCTGAATATCACAAAAGTGCAAGGAGACCTACAAACGGAGGGATTAAATGTTTGGGAAAGCAATGAAAAGAGGATTTTTGTTCTTTGTCATCATCTGCTTGGTAATAGGCAGTGGCGGTCAGTTTGTCAGTACGGTTTATGCCGATGATACGGAGAATACTACCTATGAAGCTGAAGCTGATGGAAATGCTATGACTGGCAATGCTTCTATTTCTGAACACCCAGCGGCTTCCGGGGGGCAGAAAGTCGGAGGCATGTATCAAGGAAGCACTTTGCAGTTTAATCATGTGACTGTAAGTGAGAGTGGGAATTATAAAATTACAGTGTACTATATCTCTGGCGATTCGCGGCCATTCAATATCAGTGCCAATGGCGGCGATAAGCAGTTTGAAGAACCACCCAAGACAGTGGATTGGGATACGGTGGGAACTTATGATGTGACACTTCCGCTGAATGCTGGAGAGAACAGCATCCTGATTGATGACAACAACTGGTATTCTCCAGACATCGACAAGATCGTAATTCGTGGACTGGACGACAGCGACCCAGGTGAAGGATCTGGAGGCGACTGGAAGGAGAAGCTGCATGGTGCAATCATAGAAGCTGAAGCGCCTGAAAATATAATTACAGGCAACGCCAAAATAGCGGACAGCAGCGTTGGTTCCGGTGGAAAAATTGTAAAGGATATGAATAAAAACAGTACTTTACAGTTCACAAATGTCACTGTGCCGGCAGCGGGAACGTATTTGATCCGTATTTCCTATATTTCCGGTGACCAGCGACCTGTCTATATGCAGGTGAATGATGGACTGGATGAATTGGTTGATCTGCCAAAGACAGCAAGTTGGGATACGGTAGGAACTTATGATGTAGAAGCCTCCTTGCAGGAAGGGCTGAACACGATCACTTTCTCGGATCATGACTGGTACTCTCCAGATTTCGACCGGATTGAAGTCATTCCGTATACGATCAGTTATGAAGCGGAGTCTCCGGTCAATGATTTAACTGGAGAAGCACGAGTTGGCGATAGCCCGAATGCTTCCGGTGGACAGAAGGTAGGGTATCTGAATGGCGGCAGTTCCTTAACTTTCAATAAGATTACGGCTCCGATGACAGGGGATTATCGGATCACGGTAGCTTATTTCTCAGGTGACCCGCGCAGCTTATACGTCAGCGCTAATGGTGGGGCAGAGCAGTATTATGAACTGCCAAAGACACCAGACTGGGATACGGCGCTCACATATGAGCTTACACTGCCCCTGAACGAAGGCGAGAATACAATCAAATTCTCAGACGGCAACTGGTACGCGCCAGATCTGGATCGAATTATTGTAGAACCGGCATTGGGTACAGATCCTAATCCTCCAGTTGAAGCGGATGGTGATCTGGGGACACCAGGGACTTCGAATAACTACGGGGCCATCACCGTTACCGAATATACTTATGGAACGCTCGTATCGAATGGACAATATGAGGTTTCCTTTAATACTAAGTCTGGATACGCAAGCTACAAGTGGACGGATGGTCAGAAGCTGCAAGGAATCTATAGCAGCATCAAACTCGGTGATACTCTCGTTGAGACTACAAGCTATGAGAATCATGCAAGCGCTGGTGCTCCAGTAGAAATTCAGGATGGCTTTGGCAAAGGAGTGGAGCTTACTTTTGTTCATACCTCAGCTGGACAGCCAACGCTCAAACAGGTTTACAAGTTTTATGACGATCAGAAGTATTTCTTAACTCGTCTGGATGCCATTAGCGATACGGCGCTACAGACTAATTATATGTCACCTATTACCGTAAAACGTTCAGGTGGAGTGGATATCGGTGCCAGTGCAGATAACCGGGTACTGACCGTTCCTTTTGACAATGATGCTTGGATTCGTTATAAATCTCAATCTATGAACCGAGCGGATACCAGCTATGAAATGACGACTATATTCAATAACTCGACACGCAGCGGCCTTGTGCTCGGGTCGGTAACTCATGATACGTGGAAGACCGGGATCGACTGGAAAGGTTCTTCTAATCGGCTGAATGAGCTAGCGGTTTATGGCGGAGCAGCCAGCGACGTTACACGGGATACCCAGCCTCATGGCATCCTTACAGGCGCAGAATTGTCTTCGCCGATGATTATGGTGGGGGCATTCAGTGATTACCGCACAGGACTTGAGGAATACGGAAAAGCTAATGCGATCATCACACCTCCACTGTTGCTGAATCCTGAGTTGCCGCAAGGCGTACCTGTTGGTTTTAACAGCTGGGGAGCTTACGAAGGTACACTTTCATACCAAGACGTTGTGGATGTCTCCAATTATTATAAGGAGCACCTAAATGATTTCAATAATAACGGTAATGTATTTATTAATATGGATTCCTATTGGGACAATTTGAATGATAAGCAGCTTGCTGACGCTGTATCAGTAATTAAGGGCAATGGCCAGCATGCAGGTATCTATTGGGCACCATTTGTATATTGGGGCAACAATATGAGCCAGCCGGTAGAGGGTACCGACAATAAGTATACGTATGGCGATATTGTCCTCAAAGATGCCGAGGGTAAACCGCTGCCGACGCTGGATGGGGCTTTTCCTCTGGATGTGACACATCCAGGTGCTAAACTGCGCATGAATTATTTTTTGGACAAATTTAAGGATCTGGGCTTTACCTTCATCAAATTGGATTTCTTGACGCACGGTTCGCTTGAGGGACAACATTTCGATCCAACCGTAACGACAGGGATTCAAGCTTACAATGAAGGAATGCTTTATGTGAAGGATCGTTTGGATGGAAAAATGTTCATTAGCGCATCTATTGCGCCAATCTTTCCAAGCCAATATGCACACAGCAGACGTATTTCCTGCGACACCTACGGCAAGATCAATGAAACGGAGTACATGCTGAATTCGTTAACTTATGGCTTCTGGCAAAATGGCACGATCTACTCCTATACGGATCCCGATCATTTGGCGTTGGCCCGCGCTTCCAGCTTAACTGAAGCTCGCAGTCGAATGAACTCTGGCGTTATCGCCGGTACCGTACTTCTCGGCTCTGATGATGTTAACGATCCAAAGGCACAGGAGTACATGACTGCCTTGTTTAACAACAAGGAGGTTCTCGAATTAGCGTTAAAAGGAAAAGTGTTCAAGCCGCTGGAAGGAAATACGAATGCAAATGCAGCGGATACTTTTGTGATGAAAGACGGCAATGATTATTATATGGCCTTATTCAACTACAGTGCAAATGCCGCGGCAGACAAAGCAGTGAATCTCGGTCGCGCTGGACTGGATGCAGCGGAATCGTACACGATGCAAGACCTTTGGACAGGAGAGGTTTCGACGATTACAGGAACACTCGCATTGTCCTTGCAGCCGACTGAATCAAAATTGGTAAAATTAACAGCTGCACCTAAGAAAGTAACAGGTGTAACGCTAGATAAGACAGAGCTAACATTGACCGCTGGTGAAACCGGAAAGCTGACGGCTACGCTATCTCCGGAAGAGGCGGCGAATAAAGCAGTACACTGGACTTCGAGCGATACGTCAGTAGCTACCGTAGTGTATGGAACGGTAACGGCTGTAAATGCTGGGAAAACCACAATTACTGTGGAAACAGTAGACGGCGGCTTCAAAGCTGCGGCAGAAGTTACAGTCAAAGCGGCCTCCCCTGGAGAACCGGGAAATCCTGAAGTACCAGGTAATCCGGGCAACAATAACGGTACCCCTGGTAGCAATGCAGGTCAAAATAATGCTACAGGAACCTTGCTTCTTACGTCAGAGATGCTGAAAGTGGATAGTGTGTCTGGTGAAGTAGTCGTGGAGATAAAGGGAGACATACAGCAAATACAATTATCTTCTGAGGTAGTTCGTCAGTTGGCGAATCATACGCTGGTTTTGAAGTCCGGTAAGTTCTCCATAAAGGTGCCTGCGGATCTGCTACGTCAATTGCAGAACAAGCTACCGGAAGCTCAGCGGGATGATAGCACGATAACCCTGAAATTAGTACCACTGAGCAATAAGGCTAATGAGGTCATTGCAGCAGCGGCGGGAACTACTCATGCACAGGTTAGACTCATGGGGGATGTCTATGAGTTCAGTCTGTCAGTGACCACGAAAACTGGCACAATAGAAACGCTCTCTACGTTTGATCAACCCATTACGCTAAGCCTGACAGTAGGAGAAGGTTTTGATTCCAAGCGTGGAGGCATTTACTATATTGCGGATAACGGTAAGCTGGAATATATCCCTGCAAATTATGCTGGCGGTGTAATGACAGCAGAAGTTAATCACTTCAGCAAATATGCTGTTCTGGAGCTCAAACGGACCTTTGTAGATGTGCCAGCCAATCACTGGGCTAGTTCTGCAATCCAAGAGCTGGCAGCGAAGCTGTATGTTCAAGGGACTAGCAAAGACAAGTTTGAACCAAACCGTGCGATTACGCGTGCCGAGTTCACCTCTATGCTCGTTCATTCCCTTGGGTTGACCACAAGGGGGGATGTTAGCTTTGCTGATGTTGCACCGTCTGCTTGGTATGCGGAGTCCATTTCTATCGCTTACAAGGCGGGCATCGTGAGCGGCAGAAGTGCGACCAAGTTCGAGCCGGCTGCGCAGATTACCCGTGAAGAAATCACGGTCATGTTAATGAAAGCCTATGAGCTGAAGAATGGCAAAGTAACTGTTGCTTCAACTGATGTGACATTCAAAGATATGAAGCAGGTCTCCTCTTGGGCAGCCGCTTCTGTAAAGGGAGCAGCCAGCCTAGGACTGGTTCAAGGTCAAAATGAAGGTCTATTTGCACCAAAAGGGATCGCTTCCCGAGCAGAAGCGACCCAAGTGATTTATAACTTGATTATGAAGTAATGTTAATAGAGGCTGTCTCAAAAGTAGAGTAACTACTTTGAGGCAGCCTCTTTCTGTCCCTACATTTCCTTTTGCGGCAAGCGAATTTGCACAGTGGTTCCTATTCCGAGCCTACTAAACACCGTAACGCCGTAATGCTCACCAAATCTCAGTTTTATTCTTCGATCTACGTTTGAAATTCCATACCCTCGTCCGGGTTTATCGTCAAGCAAAGTATGAAGTGTCTCTCGGCTCATCCCCATGCCATCATCAATTACAGATAGAATAATATCACTATCCTCGACTACGCCTTTGATATGGATATTTAGCGGGCTTTCCTGATTCCACACCGCATGAAGCACCGCATTTTCTACAAAAGGCTGCAAGGCTAGCTTGACTGTAGAGTAAGGTAAGATCGCTTCATCAATATTGTAGGTGATGTTCAGTTGTCCTTTGAATCGGATCAGTTGAATGGCATTGTAACTTTGCGTCAGCTTCAATTCTTCATTAATAGTTAAGATGCTCTTTCCTTTATTCAGGGAGATGCGATAAAACTTGGCGAGATGAAGCACCAAATCCTGAATGCGGGTATCTTGATGTTTTAGGGCAAGAGACGAAATGGAGCCCAGTGTATTGTACAGAAAATGGGGGTTGATCTGGGCCTGAAGCAGGTCAAGCTCTGCCTCCTTATTCTGTAGCTCCTTCTGATACACTTCGGTGATTAGACTCTTTAAGCGTGTAGTCATTTGCTTGAAGGCAAAATGAAGCTGGCCAATCTCATCATTGCCTAAATATTCATCATTCGTAGGGTTGAAGTCACCACGTTCTAGCCGCCGGATCATTCGGATTAACATTCGAATACGCTTGCTAAACATCGATGCAGTAATGTATATCAGCAATAATGCGACGACTATAAAGCCTAAAGAAATTTTGATGATGAGCTCTGACAGTGATTTCGCATCCTGAATGATACTGTCATAAGGGAATATAGAGACGGTTTTCCATCCATTTGTGAGCGTGTTATAGACGGCGAAAGCCTTTTCCCCTTTATATGTAGTATCAAATCTGCCAGAAGGCAATTCATCAAAGCTTCGATCAAGCATTTCCGGCAGACTTGTATTTAATAATTGTTTGTCGGCGGCTGATAAAATAAGGCCCTTGTCATTAACAATAAAAATATCTTTGCCGCCTGCTTCTTTCTCCATTAAAGAATAGATCACCGATTCGGATATTTCGAAGACCAGAATACCGTAGGGATATTGGTTGCGATTATTGTTCAGTAACCTAGCCAGTGTAAACATTGCGGGATTATCTTGTGACTGCGGTGAGGACAGATGAATAATATTCCCGTGAGACTGCATCAGCTGCTTGTAAAGCTCTGTCTCCTTCACTTCGGGTGTAACCGGCTTGATATAGTAATTATCTTTGGGCAGTGATGGATTGTCGGAATAAATGAAAACGCTACCAAAATCGGGATAGGCAGCCATTACCGTGTCTATACGATTGCCAATATATTGATAGACGTCTAGATAAGATGGATCATCTTGATATTCGCTCGTGAGGTAAGTGGCTAGCCTATTATCCAAGTAAATAGAAGCGGAAATATGCTCATAGCTGTCCAGTTTGTTCTCCAGATTCTTGTTGATCTGGGCCGTTGAATTCATCATATTGATGTAGATTTGATCGGTCAGCTTTGATTTTGTAAGTTCGAATGAAAAATAGACAAAAAGCATCATTGGAATAATGGTGACCAGAACGAACACGAGGAATAGCTTGGAGCGAAAGCTAAGGTCGATAAAAGGCATATAAATATACTTTTTGTAAAAATGACGCATCGTAGAAGTCCCTTCTTTACTGTGAATTCACGGAAAGCCAAGTTTATCATATCAGACTGAATATCGAAATCCAATGCTCGAATGTTCAGAAACTCCTTTAAAAAGCGCTATCATTCGGAGGATTGAAGTATAGAAAGGAGCCCTATACGGACTTAAGATAAATAGGAGAGAAGCTGAATCGAGATGTAGCAGGGCATGCTGCACTAAATAAAAAGGGAGGGTATTTGATGCATAAAGCAAGCGCTATCAAAACAGTCAGGGGCAATAATTTTTGGTACAGATTAAAAGAGCAGAAATGGTTATTTTTGCTAATGCTCCCTGCCATAATTGCGACATTGCTATTTTCCTATGGACCTATGTTTGGTATGTATATGGCATTTACAAACTATCAACCGGGTGGAGGAACATTTTTTCAACAATTTTTCCATGCTGACTTTGTTGGCTTTAAGTGGTTTGAATATTTCTTTACCACAGGAGACTTCTACCGTGTAATGCGTAATACGCTTGCGACAAGCCTCTTGACCTTGTTATTCGGGTTTCCTGCGCCGATCATACTCGCGCTTGTGCTGAATGAAGCAAAACAGGGATTTTTCAAACGTTTTACGCAGACGGTTTCTTATCTACCGCATTTTATCTCATGGGTTATCGCCGCTAACATTGTAATTACGCTGCTAGCTTCCGATGGGATGTTCAACAATCTTCTAGTAACGCTCGGGATTGTTGACGAACCGGTAGCTTTTCTACAAAACGGACCTTTATTCTGGTGGATTATCGCCTTATCTAATATGTGGAAAGAAATGGGTTTTAGCGCCATTATGTACCTAGCTGCAATCTCCGCTATTAATCCGGAGCTTTACGAAGCCGCAAGAGTAGATGGAGCTAGCCGATTCAAGCAAATGTGGAATATTACGCTCCCTGCTTTACGTCCAACTATTGTGATATTGGCCATTCTTGCAGTCGGAGGGATTTTGAATGCTGGCTTTGAACAACAATATCTGTTGCAAAATAACACTGTACTTGAGTACTCGGAAGTTATCGATATTTATGCATACAAATACGGGTTACAAAACAGCATGTTCTCATACGGGGCTGCCGTGGGGGTATTCAAATCCGTTATTGCCTTCATTCTTGTTGTAATCGTGAATCGAATTTCTAGAAAAGTGAACGACCAAGCGTTGTTCTAAATAACAAAATGGAGAGGAGCGCTTGAGATGTTTTTGAACAGATACGGAGATCATATCTTTAAGTGTTTTGTATATTTGATTCTTATCCTTGTGTTGCTAGTTACCTTTTTACCTTTTTGGAATATTCTCGTTCTTTCATTAAATGCTGCTGAGGATACTGTGCGTGGTGGCGTCTACTTTTGGCCAAGAGATATCACCTTTGATAGCTACAAACAAATTTTGAAAGATACCGAAATTATGAACGGGATATGGGTAACGGTTAAACGGACCGTAATTGGTGCACCACTATCAGTTCTTGTGATTACGATGCTTGCTTATCCGCTAAGCCGGCGGAATTTGATGGGACGCAAGGGTTGGAACCTTTACTTTGTCTTTACGATGTATTTCGGAGGCGGGCTGATTCCTTACTACATGGTGCTTAAAGCCCTGAATATGATCGACACCTTCTCCGTTTTTATTCTGCCAGGCTTGATGAATGTCTTCTATATGATTATTGTCCGTACTTTTATGGAGGGATTACCTGGTGAGATTGAGGAGTCAGCGAAAGTAGATGGAGCGAATGATTTAATGATTTTCTTCCGGATTGTGCTGCCGTTAACAACACCAGTACTCGCGACAGTGGGCCTCTTTCAGGCAATATCGCACTGGAACTCGTGGTTTGACTCCTATGCATTTACTTACAGCTCAGACCTGAAGACCTTGCAAGCTGTCCTCGTCAAAATACTGAGTCAATTCCAGACCGGAGGTATGGTATCGCAATCGCAAATGCTGGCAAACTCCGCCAAGCGAAATGCTGTTTCAAGCGATACGATCCGGATGGCAGCGACGATGGTTGCAACATTGCCTATCGTTCTAGTATATCCGTTCCTGCAAAAGTATTTTGTTAAGGGTATGACTTTGGGAGCTGTTAAGAGTTAATATGATTAAATAACCGAACGCCAGCCGGAGAGGAGTTGTCCAGCTGGCGGCCCTGAAGGGGGGTGAGCGGACAGACTTGCTTGGTTGCTTGATAGACTTGTGACGTAACTTAATTAATGGGAGGAATTAGGGTGTCTATGATAAAGAAAAACAAATGGTTGAGCGTAAGTATGACTGCTGCATTATCTGTGGGTCTATTAGCAGGCTGTGGCTCTAATGGTGGAACAGACAATACAAACAAAGCGGCTGGAGACAATACAAAACAAGAGCCGATTACACTTACATGGTTTGATTCGAATACTAAGGGAGAGCCTTTTACTGATGCTGTTGCCCAAGAAATCACTAAAAAGACTGGCATTGAGATCTCCATTCAGCAGCCAACAGGAAATCCGACAGAGAAGCTAAGCTTGATGCTTGCCAGCGGTGACTATCCAGATGTGGTCGTGATGAGCCGTGGGGATGCTTCACTTGATAAATACATCACAAGCGGTGCCTTTATTCCACTCGATGAGCTGATTGAGAAGAATGGCCCTGATATCAAGGAAATGTATGGCGACACACTGACCAAGACTCGTTATAAAGACGGAAAGAACTATTACTTGGCTAACTGGTATGGACTAGATAGTGATCCAGTCTTCGGGATGCTGATGAGAAAAAATCTGCTTGCAGATCTGGCTCCGGAAAAAGCAGATGGCAGAGCACCGCTTACAACAGATGAATTAGAAGCGATTTTGAAGGATTTTAAAGCAAAAAATAAGACGATTGATGGAAAAGAATCCATTCCAATGACCATGAACGGCGAGAATATGGGCGCCAACCTTGGAACATTCAAAGGCATGTGGGGTCTGAAAACTTACTATGATAACAATGGAACATTGCAATATGATGTTAAGGATCCAAAGTATCGTGAAATGTTGCTCTACGTAAATAAATTATACAGAGAAGGTCTGATTGAGAAGGAATTTGCTATTAGCAAAACGCAAACTTGGGTTCAAAAGCTGGCTACTGGCGCAGTATTCTCCACACCAGGCGCTTACTGGGATCCAGGTAACGGGAACGGAACTTTGAAGAAGGATGGCGGAGAAGATAATCAGCTCTTCCCATACAAGGTTGTTGCCCCTGGAGTAGACCCTGCCCAAACGACATTTGGACCAAGAAGCTCACTTGGATGGGATGCTATCGCTATTACGAAGAACAACAAGCACCCTGAAGAAACAATGAAGCTGTTCAATTTCTTGGCAAGTGATGAAGGACAGCATTTGCTGCTGTGGGGCCAAGAAGGCGTTCAATACACCATGGTGGATGGCAAGAGAAAACCGGACCCTGCATTCTTGGATAGCTTCAAGGAAAACTGGGACGACACAGTCAAGAAGAGCGGTGTCCGCAAATGGTTGTGGTTTATCAAGAATGGTCTGGATGCAAATGAACAGCCTTACGATATGGCCGTTAAATATCAACGCAGTGAAGTAGATCAGATGGCAATCAAGAGTCTTGGAGATTCCGTATGGGATACAGCGGCATATGACAACTTGAGCCCTGATGGCGGAACACCTGAAGCACTGACTGCACAGAAGGTAAAAGATATTATGGATCAAAGCATTACGAGAGTAATCATTGCTCCTACTGAAGCCGAAGCCAACGCGACATTCGATAAGATGCTTGCGGAAATGAAAAAGGCCGGGGATGAGAAAGTAGAAGAAATCATTAACCAGAAGTACGCAGAGCGTATGGAGCTGTGGAATTCAAAATAATTATTGTAAGGGCTTCCTCTCTGCATTCAGGCAGAGGGGGAGCCTTTTTCTATGTTTTCAAATGTTAATTAACTAGTCTATTAGCATGCGCATTCTTGCGGAAATCCAGCGGGGCCTGGTGATAGTACTTTTTGAATTGATGATAGAAATGGCTGACATTGTCAAAGCCGGATTCCAGAGCAATTTCGACCACACGTAGTTCAGTAGTAAGTAGCAGATTACGTGCCACGTTGAGCCTAAGTTGGTTGATATATTCTGTTGGTGTCTGGTTCAAGTACTGGCGGAAGGCACGATTGACATGACCGGCGCTTCTGCCCGACAACTCGTACAGGGCATGAAGGCCTTTGTTTAAGTTTTCTTTTAGATGCATCTTGGAAACGGCATGTTCGAGCCACAGTGGGAATTCTGGCTGCTCGATGGTTTCTGGAGAGAAAAAATGCTGGGTAAGTGTATCTACGAGTATTCCTTTCAGATAAATCCTGGACTTTACTTTGTCTAAGGTAGAAAGCATTCGGATGCGTTCGAAAGAACGAATGAAATCATCCATCTCCAGTTGAGATAACATGGCGATTCTAGGGAGCGGAGTATTTAATAGCCCGTACAGGAATTCTTCTTCATTCAGGTAACTAAAGGCATCATTAATGAGGCTTTTTCGGCAGGGAATGTTCAGAAAGCGGCAATCGCTATCCCCGTCAGCTTCATAGAGATGGGTATCATCGGGCCGGATGAAGACAAGGCAGCCAGATTGAAGAAGCTGGGCAGCCCCGTTGACGATATGCCGGCATCGGCCTTCGGTGAGTATAAAAAATTCATAAAAATCATGCGTATGTTCTGGGGATACCTGACTCAGAGATTCTACCCAGAAGGGATCAGCTAGCAATTCGGGGTTTATATGGCTTGCCTCGGTGTATTTGATCATGTTTTTCCTCCAGTGTTAGTGATGTTAAAATAGCACACTATTTTTGCGAACACAATAGAAGAAATATATACATATTATTGTTAACATTTTAATATAAGAAGTCAAAATAGCACATTTGTGGAGGCGAAAATATGCAACTTGTCAATCTAAACGGAAAATGGAAAATGAAACGGCTTCATGAAGCGAAATGGCTGGAAGCCAGCGTGCCAGGCTCTGTCTACCATGATTTGTTGAATGCCGGTGAAATGCCAGATCCGTTCTATCGCGAGCAGGAGTATGAGGTTCTGGAACTGTCCAATTACGACTACGAATATAAGCGTAGTTTTCAGCTGGAAGCAGGCGTACTAGAGCATGACCGAGTATTTCTGCTGTGTGAAGGGTTGGATACGCTTTGTGAGCTTTCCCTGAATGGAACTAATATTCTGAACAGTGACAATATGCACCGGACGTATGAAGTGGATATCAAGTCTGTATTGACGCCTGGTGAGAATACTATCCACGCCATTTTTCGCTCCCCAGTAGAATTCACTCTACGGAAGCAAGCAGAATTGCCGCTCAGTGGATGTGCTGATGCGGTAGAGGGAATATCGCATCTGCGCAAAGCACACTCCATGTTCGGCTGGGACTGGGGTCCAAAGTTACCTGATCTAGGAATCTGGCGTAGTCTCTCTATTCAGGGTTACAACAGTGCTCGCCTTGATGATGTTTATATTACTCAATTCCATGAGAAGGATAAGGTCATGCTGGATGTTCGAGTTAGAACAGAGAGCTGGCAAGCGGCTGATCGAGAAATTGTGGTTAAAGTTCACACACCAGCGGGTCTGTGCATTGAGCATCGCGTGTCTGAAATGATTGGGACGGATCATCATATTGCACTGGAAATTATGGAGCCAGAGCTGTGGTGGCCGAATAATCTCGGTGCTCAGCCACTGTATAACGTAGAGGTTGTAATTGAGGAAAAGGCGCAGGAGTTAGATCGTAGAGAATTGCGGATTGGACTTAGAACCATTACTGTGAAGCAGGAAGAAGATCAGTGGGGAGAATCGTTTGCTTTTGAAGTCAACGGTGTGCTTATTTTCTCTACAGGTGCCGACTATATTCTGGAAGATAATCTTCTACCTCGCGTGACTAGGGAGCGCACAGATCGCTTGCTCCAAAGCTGTGTCGCTGCCAATTTCAATACGATTCGTGTATGGGGTGGCGGGTATTACCCGGATGACTATTTCTATGATCTCTGCGATGAATATGGTCTCATCGTCTGGCAGGATCATCTGTATGCCTGCGGCATTTATGCTCTGACAGAAGCCTTCGAGGAGAATATCACTCACGAGACCATCGATAACATGAAACGTCTTCGCCATCATGCTTCGCTAGGCTTGTGGTGCGGCAACAATGAGCAGGAGCTGGCTTGGGACGAATGGGACTGGGAGAAGCATTACTCACTGCAGCTTAAGGCAGATTATATTAAGCAATATGAGGTGCTTCTACCGGCAATCGCTAAAGAAATTGATCCGAATACCTTCTATTGGCGTGCTTCACCCTCCTCCAAGGGTAGCTTTGATAAGCCGAATGACGAGAATTACGGAGATATGCATTACTGGGGGGTCTGGCATGGGAAGGAACCGTTTACCGATTACCGGAAGCTATATCCGCGCTATATGTCTGAATTCGGGTTGCAGTCTTTTCCGGGCCTGAAGACCATCGAGTCGTTTACGCTGCCGGAGGATCGCAATATCTTCTCTTATGTCATGGAGTCCCATCAGAAGAACAATACCGGGAATGAGAAAATTCTCTACTATATCGGGGAGACTTACAAATATCCGAAAGATTTTGAGTCTGTGTTATATGCCTCGCAGTTGATCCAAGCAGAAGGGATGCGCTGCGGCGTTGAGCACTGGCGCAGACATAGAGGTCGCTGTATGGGTGCGTTGTATTGGCAGTTGAACGACTGCTGGCCGGTAGCTTCTTGGTCCAGTATCGACTATTATGGCCGGTGGAAGGCTATGCATTATGCGGCTAAACATTTCTTCGCGCCGATTCTTGTTTCTGCCCATGACGAAGGAACGAAGGTCTCCCTTCATGTCTCTAACGAAAGCAGAGAACAAGTTATTGGTGAACTGAGTTGGAGGCTGCTCACTCGGGCATCGGAGGTCTTGCTGGAAGGCACAAAGCCAGTGGAGATTGCCGCGTTAAGTACTGCTGAGTTCGAGCAGCTTGATTTCGGCCACATTTTGGATACGAAAGGGAAGAAACGTGAGACTTATCTGGAATATTCTTTTGAGGTAGAGGGCGAGACAAAGAGTGGCGGCACGGTCCTGTTTGTTAAACCGAAGCATTTTAGCTTCGTTAACCCTGAACTTGAAGCTGTACTTACCGAGGAAGAAGAACAATTCGTCATTACTGTGAAGGCTACGGCGTATGCTCGTTTTGTCGGCCTAGACTTCAAGGAAAGAGATGCCATCTTCAGTGATAACTATTTTGATATGTCAGGTGGTACAACTAGGACCATTACCATCGCTAAAAAAGATCTCGACAAACCAGCTACTGCGGAAGAACTTCGTGCACAGCTTACTGTACGCTCCGTATTTGATATTTAAATAGGAAGATTCACAGGAAGCAGGCCCTTAACTTGGGGCCTCTTTTTTTATGTATTTTTTTTACTATAGCCGCTAATAATCATTTATTGTTTTGCAAAGCTTAATAACATGAAATTGAATTTTTTATAGATCAATATTTTACTACTTAAGGTATAGATATTAAGATTGTATCCCCTTCCAATTATCTTTAAAATAGACTTCAAACAACAAGATAAATTAAGCCAGTTATATTTCAACAAGATCTGATAAGAAGAGTAGGAGGATATTATGAGTATTTATTATGATGACAGCCGCAAGGTGTTTCATTTACAGTCTGAGCAATCCAGCTACGTTATTGAAGTCGTTAGAGGTGAGCTTCCAGCGCATGTTTATTGGGGTCCTAAGTTAGAAGGAATAGTGCAACCGCTGAATTTGGTGGAACGTTGCTCTTTTAGCCCGACCTACACAATGGAGGACAAGAGAATCTCCCTCGACACTATTCCAAGTGAATTTCCGTCTTATGGGAATGGTGATTTCCGGGAACCAGCGCTTGAGGTTCATTTGGTAGATGGTACGACCGTTACGGATTTCCTTTATAAGAGCTATAAGATCAATAAAGGAAAGCCTGAGTTAAAGGGACTGCCTTCCACTTATGTTGAAAGTGAAGAAGAAGCAGACACACTGGAGCTTTTTCTTCAGGATGACAAAAGTGGACTGATTGCTGTATTAAGCTACACAGTGTTTAATAATCAGGATGTGATCACACGTTCTGTACGGATTGAGAATCAAGGTAAGGACAATGTGGTGCTGAAGCGTGTATTAAGCGCAAATGTTGACTTCCATGATTCCGATTATGACATGCTGCAATTATCCGGTACTTGGACGAGAGAACGTCATATCCATAAAAGACCGCTTGTACCTGGTATCCACCGAATTGACAGTAAGCGCGGTGCGAGTAGCTCCACGCAGAATCCTTTTATGGCTTTGCTTGCAAAAGATGCAACAGAGGACCACGGTGAAGTATACGGGTTCAGCCTTGTGTACAGCGGAAGCTTTCTTGCGCAAGCAGAAGTGGATCCATACGGCATTTCCAGAGTGGGGATCGGCATTCAACCGTTTAATTTTCAATGGCTGCTTGAACCTGGCGAATCCTTCCAGGCCCCTGAAGCTGTGCTGGTAAGATCCAGTCAAGGGCTTGGTGGATTATCAAGAACCTACCACCGTCTGTATCGGACCCGGTTATGCAGAGGCGAATTTCGTGATCGTAAGCGCCCTATTCTCATCAACAACTGGGAAGCGACCTATTTTAATTTTAATGCAGATAAAATCAAAGAAATCGCTCAAGCAGGCAAAGATCTCGGACTTGAACTGTTTGTCTTAGATGACGGCTGGTTTGGGAAACGAGACAATGATGATAGCTCCCTCGGAGATTGGGTAGAGGATCGCCGCAAGCTTCCTGAAGGTCTTGGAAAACTTGGAGAAGATATTACGGCAATGGGCATGGAATTCGGATTATGGTTCGAACCGGAAATGGTATCGCCAGAAAGTGATCTTTATCGTGAACATCCAGATTGGTGTCTTCATGTGCCAGGTCACAAAAGAACGCTAGCTCGCCAGCAGCTTGTTCTGGATTTATCCCGTAAGGATGTATGTGATTATATTGTGGAATCGGTTAGCTCCGTACTGTCATCGGCTCCAATTACTTATGTGAAATGGGATATGAACCGGAATATGACGGAGATTGGGTCTGCTCTTCTTCCTGCAGAACGTCAACGTGAAACGGCTCACCGTTATATTCTAGGACTTTATGATGTGTTGGAACGTATCGTCACCCGTTTCCCTCATATTCTGTTCGAGAGCTGCTCCGGCGGCGGCGGACGATATGATCCGGGAATGCTGTACTATATGCCACAGACCTGGACCAGTGATGATTCGGACGCTATTGAAAGATTGAAGATCCAATATGGAACAAGCATGGTGTATCCTGCAAGCTCTATGTGTGCTCACGTATCGGCTGTTCCTAACCATCAGGTGCACCGTATCACACCACTCGAAACACGCGGTCATGTTGCGATGTCTGGTAACTTCGGCTACGAACTAGATATGACCAAGCTTACTGAAGCTGAACGCGAAGATATCCGCAAGCAGGTTTCTGAGTACAAGGAACTGAGAATGCTGATTCAGTTCGGTGATTTCTATCGACTGCTTAGTCCATTTGAGGGGAATCAGACGGCGTGGATGTTTGTTTCGGATGATAAAAAAGAAGCTTTTGCCACGTACTTCAGAGTTCTGGCCGAGCCTAATGCACCTCTCCGTAGATTGCGGTTGAAAGGACTCGACCCAGCTAAGAACTACAAACTTGAGCTTAACGGTGAAGTGTACAGAGGGGATGAGCTGATGCACTTCGGACTCTCACTTCCACAGCTTGAGGGCGATTTCAAAAGCTTATTATTTGTACTCAAAGAGGTTTAATAAGAAAAGGAGTAAGCCACTGGCTTGCTCCTTTTTTATATGGATCAATTTTCGAAAAATACATGTTTGGTTTGGAACGCTAGATCCTGTTCGCGGTAAGTCGAAGGATTGACCCCAAAATAGGACCGGAAAACCTTTCCGAAGTAGCTGGCATTATCAAATCCGGTTTCCGTCGCAATCTGGTTGATACTCAAATCTGTTGTTTTAAGCTTGGAAGCTGCCAACTCGATCCGCCGTCTTTTTAAATATTCAAAGGGTGAAAGATTGATGTTTTTTTGAAACAATCTGCAAAGATGATGTTTGGAAACACCAACATGAGCGGCAACATCGTCTAAGCTTAGATTATTATTATGCAGATCATCCTTCATGAATTGAATAGCGGCGTGAAGCTTGTCATTTTTTATATAAGTGGTTAACAAATTTGGTTTCTTGAGGTATTTCTCCATGGACAAGATCCACTGAAAGACTTTTCCCGTTAAAAGATGCAAATCTCTTTCTTCATGAACCTGAATGTCCTTGAATGTACTCCACAATAAATCTATCGAAACCGATTCTTGGGGGAGTTCTACAATTGGACCGCAATGAGCAGCGAGTTGGTTCCAAAGCGAAATCGCTAAAGGCCCCCGTAGATTGAGCCATAAAACTTCCCAAGGCTCGGTGCCTTCTTCCGGATAATAGTACCTGTGTATGCTGGGGACAGTCACTAGAAAAGCTTTGCCCTTCGTTAACCGATGAACAACCCCATCTATTTCAATTCTACCCTCTCCCGATAATGTGTACTGAAAAATAACACAACTTCTCTCCGTCCGGTTCTGGCCGTTGAAGGAGTAGGCAGGTGAATCGAGTTGTTCCCAACCGATAGAATCAAACAGAAGCATGGAAGCTTCTTCTTCCGAACGAAAGGTGTAGGAGGAACAGAACATTAGCAAAATTCCTTTCTAGAAAAAGCTTTTGAGTACAGATCAATAATTTACTACTGTTGTTTACTCTATCAAAGTGTAAACTTTTTTCGTTGTCTGTTCAATCTCTGTTGAATACGCAGGTCTGGATGCTCATTTTTTATAGCACATGGATGCACTCTAATGAACTGTGATCTCGTTCGGTCTGGATTAGATTATTCTCAGCTTTAAAAAAATCAGATCTGGTGTGGTGGGGGAAATTACCTCACCTTTTTTGTTGCTTAAAATTCCCGATTACGCATATAATACAAACAAGTGTTCTTATTTTTATGGAGGCGATCGCATGCAAATCAGCATCGGCCAAATAATTGAAATTATATATCAGGATAAGGCGAGAAATATCAGCCAGCGGAAAATAGAAATACACAGTATCCGTGACGGACGCATACGAGCTAGCTGTCTGACTACAGGAACGCCTCGCATGTTCTTGGCAGCAAATATTCTTTCATGGCAGCCCGTGCAGGAACAACGTCATGCCTAAGAATCGTGTCATTCTACTGTCGGATTGCCAGGCATTTTACGCCTCTGTGGAGAAAGCTGCCCACCCTGAATATCGAGATAAACCTGTTGCAGTGGGGGATCCAACAAGAATGAACGGTATTGTGTTGGCGGCCTGCCCGCTTGCAAAAGCGAAGGGGGTAACAACGGCTTCGCGTGTAGGTGAAGCTTTAGCAAAATGCCCAGAGCTAATCGTAATAAGGCCACGCATGGGGACTTACATTAAAGTATCACTCTTAATATCAGAGATTTACCGAACATATACCGATCTGGTAGAACCCTACAGTATCGATGAGCAGTTTCTGGATGTCACAGGATCTCTTGCGTATTTCGGAGGATCGCTGCAGGATATGATTCATAAAATTCAGCACCATGTTTTACTTTCGACGGGAGTCTGGACACGGGTAGGTATTGGATCTACTAAGGTTATGGCAAAGATGGCGACAGATAACTACGCCAAAAAGATGAAGGATGGGATATATGAACTTTCTTTTGACCAATTAGAGACGACCCTTTGGAAACTTCCCGTGCAGGATATGTTTATGGTAGCGGCTAGAATGACCAAGAATTTTTGGCGTATGGGTATATCCACAATTGGAGATATTGCGCGAATGGAACTGTCAGAATTTAAGCGACGAATGCGAACTACCATGGGTAAGCAAAGTGATATTCAAGCGGAATATTATTGGCAAACTGCGCGCGGGCTAGATCCTAGTCCAGTGGTCACAGGAATGCGTCATCAAATCAAATCAGTGGGACATGGCAAGGCTTTGCGCTGGAATTTATACACCAGGCATACGGATATTGAGGTTGTGCTGCTTGAGCTCGTCATTGAAGTATGCCAGCGAGCCCGGCGGTATGGTTATATGGGATCGGTAGTATCTATTTCAGTTTTAGAGACGGACGGAGAGCGTTCAAATGCTTACGAGCGTCAGATGACATTGCCCGAACCCACATCACTAACACACGAAGTAGCTGCTGCTGCGCAAAAATTATTTGCAGACAACTGGTCGGGCCTTCCCATAGGTCGATTAGCGATTTCCTTGACTAACCTATCAGATGATAGCGTCATCCAACTTACACTCTTTGATGACAGGGTTCGGGCTTACAACAAAGAACGTGCAATCGATCAAATAAAAGCTCGTTATGGCAGTAAAGCTCTAATCAGAGCTTCATCTATGCTTGAATCCGGTGTTGCCTTAGAAAGAGCTGAACAGATTGGAGGTCACTATAAATGAGTAAACTTGAGGGTAATGAACGCTGGAAAACGAAAATGATCATGACCGAGCATGTTGAGCAGTACGAGGAACAGCAGCGTGAGAACCCAGATAAAATGATAACTATGGAGGAACGTACGATGGTTCGAGACCTCATTTTGCTTCCTTATATAGATACTATGGTTAGCAAGAGCCTGAAAGAGATCGAGCCCTCCAGCAACATTCTTAAACGTGCCTATCTGATGGCTGGTCAAGCCATTCAACGCCGGATCATGCAGGATACTTATCGGCTGCAAAAAGAGCTGAAACAGCGGAATATCAGGGTGCTGGCAGATGAACAGGAGGAATTCTTGGTGTATTACAAAATCTTTTGCCGAGGATATCAAGAACGCTTTGGATTAACTCGAGATGTTATGCGTACAGAGATAAGCTTAAGGTTGACTAAATACACAGCTGAACTCGGAGCAATATTAAAAGATCATTTGAAATAAAACAAGGCTTTGTCAGTAATTATACTGGCGTGGTCTTGTTTTATGTGAACCAGAAATTAATCCCGGAGACCTTCTACTGATGGAATAATCGCCCAGGGATATGATAAGCTCATGTAGAGTTATCATATCCCTAAACAGAGGAGGGAAATCTATGAGCCGTTTGATCACAGGGAACACTTATTATGGATTTCAGGTTGTTAATGAGGAATTTATCCCGGAGAACGAATCCAACGTATTCACGCTGGAACATCTGAAGAGCGGCGCCAGGCTGCTGTTCGTGCAGAATCAGGATGACAACAAGGTATTTAGTGTAAGCTTCAGGACCCCGCCTGAAGATAGTACGGGGGTCTTTCATATTTTGGAGCATTCCGTATTATGTGGTTCAGAGAAATATCCGGTCAAGGAACCTTTTGTAGAATTACTGAAAGGCTCGATGCAGACGTTCCTGAACGCATTTACGTTTGGGGATAAGACGATGTATCCAGTAGCGAGCCGGAACGATCAGGACTTCTCTAATTTGGTGGAGGTTTATCTGGATAGTGTTTTTCAACCGAATATTTATAAGCAACAAGAAATTTTTGAGCAAGAGGGCTGGCACTACGAGCTTCAGCATCCCGAAGATGAGTTAATCTATAAAGGCGTGGTTTACAACGAGATGAAAGGTTCATATTCCTCGCCGACTACGGTATTGATGGATAGAATCAAAAAGTCATTGTATCCGGACACGATTTACCGTCATTCTTCAGGTGGAGATCCACAGGAAATTCCTGCGCTAACCTATGAGCAGTTTCTCAAGGCGCACAGCAACTATTATCATCCGTCTAACAGTTATTTTTATCTCTACGGAGACGTTAATATTGAAGAAAAGCTGCAATTTATAGACCAGGAATATCTTGGGTCTTATGAACGAAATAGCTTCGATACTTCCATTGCCCTACAACAGCCCATTGGAATGACGGAGCTGGTAGCGGATTATCCGATTCTGGAAGCAGAAGCAGCCACTGATAAGACTTATTTGAGTCTGAATTATGTGATTGGAACTTCTACTGATCGGGAACTGAACCTAGCTTTTGATATTTTAAAAAGCATGCTGATGGACAGCAACGCAGCTCCGCTCAAGCAAGCCTTGCTCGAAAGTGGACTTGGCAAAGACGCGTTTGCTTTTTATTCCGACAGTATGGTTCAACCGCTGCTAGGTATTACGCTGACGCATTCCAATGCCTCCTCCAAAGATGCCTTTGTGGAGCTGGTGAAGACTACATTAAAGCGTTTGGTCCAGGACGGACTAGATGAGAAGCTGGTGCTGGCAGCGGTCAACAGTAAGGAATTTGAGCTGCGGGAAGCGGACTTTAACCAGTATCCGAAGGGTCTTACTTACAATATCGAAGTGATGAAATCCTGGCTCTATGACGGTCAGCCGACTACTCACATGCGCTATGAAGAGGTGCTCACGGCCATTCGGGAAAAGCTTGCGGGCCGTTATTTTGAGAAGCTGATTGAGGACTATTTGCTGAACAGCGATCATTGCAGTGTGGTGGTACTGAACCCGTCCAAGACGATCGCAGCGGAAAAGGAAGCATTTACTCAGCATCAATTGAGTGAATACAAAGCGTCACTGCAACCAGATCAGTTGGAGCAGCTTGTTCAGAGTACACAGCATCTTCTGGCGCGGCAGAGTCGTGCGGATGCAGCCGAAGATTTACAGAAGCTACCGAGCTTGTCTTTACAGGATATTAACCGCTGCGTAGAACCTCAGGTGCCGACCCATGAACAAATCCATGAGGGCATAAAGGTGATCCACCATGAGGTAGCTACCCATAAGATTGCCTACTGCAAGCTTTATTGGGATACGGGGGTTATAGCTCCTGAACGAATTCCTTATTTGGTGCTATTGGCAGAGGTATTGGGCCAAATGGAGACTGCCTCTTACGCTATTAAAGAGCTCACCAGTGAAATCGGGATTAAAACCGGAGGCATATATTTCAGGAATGAGCTCTATGGCGCTGCAAAAGCTACGGGGGCGAGTTATCAGCCTAAATTCTCTGCGCTGGTGAAGGTGATGGCGGGGCATATTGGTGAATCACTGGACCTACTGCGAGAGATACTCTACACAAGTGCGCTCGACAATCTGACCAAGCTGCAGGAAATCGTCCGCCGGGAAGCCTCGCAGATGGAATCGATTCTGAATCAAAGAGGGAATGAGATTGCGGCCAGCCGTCTGATGTCCTATTTCTCGGACATGGGAGCGTATCAGGAACAACAGGGCGGCGTTACTTATTATCGCTTTATCCGCGAGCTTGCCGAGACGTTCGATCAGCAGGGAGCTCAGGTGGCAGACACATTGAAGGGCATCTGTGGGGATTTGTTCAATAAAAACAATTTGGTCATCAGCGTGACTGGTACGCCTGATTTGTATGAAGAATTCATAGCTAATGCAGCGAAGCTGGGTATCCAGGATCGGCCAGTAGTAAATAAGCCTAAGATTACGGCACAGGGACATGCGGACAATGAAGGATTCATGTCTTCCAGCCAGGTGCAATATGTGGTTAAGGGATACGACTTCACTAAGCTAGGATTCACATATTCAGGCAAAATGCAGGTGCTCAAGAAAATCATGAGCCTTACCTATCTGTGGAATGCCGTACGTGTGAAGGGCGGTGCGTATGGCGGGAACCTGGTTCTGCGCAGAGATGGGACAATGATGTTCACCTCCTACCGTGATCCGAATTTGCAGGAGACGCTGGAGGTTTATGATCAGGCTTATCGATTTGTTGAGGGGTATGAAGCAGATCCCGATGAGATGACCAAAGCGATCATTGGTACCTTATCTATGCTGGATCAGCCTCTTAGTCCCAGCGCACAGGGACGGCGGGCGGACCGACATTATTTTGAACAGGTGACAGAGGCCGAACTGCAGCGAGAGCGGGATGAAATCTTGTCGACAACACCAGAAGATATCAGACAGTACACCGATTTACTTAAGGCTGTGACGGAACAAAATTATTTCACGGTGGTCGGCAATGCTTCAAAGCTGAAATCGACAAAAGGATTATTCGGAAGTTTAGAGGAACTTGTGAAGTAACAAGAAAACAGGATTCTGAAGAAGGACATCCATGCATTACGCTTTCCGTTCATTGAACGGGAGGCGTTTTTGTTTTGGAAAAGTTGGAATCCGTCTTTGAACAACCTGCACCGTTGACGTCCCCGTAAAGGGCGTTTATAGTACAATGAGGTTTAAACAGAATTTTTGACCCTTGAATTTATTCAAAGGTTGGAGGAGCCAGATCATGAAAAGACCCAGCTCACTGAGAAGTAAAATTAATGTTTATTTTATTACGATGCTAGTCGTTATTTTGGGTATTTTTAGTTTAGCCATCACCCAATATTTTAAAGAAACTTTTCGTGAGAATGCGGTTAGTAATGGAGAACAACTCGTCGGGCAATCCATATCGACTATGGATACATACTTCAGCCATCTCAAGAAGATCATCCAAGTCTTAGGTAGTAATGAAAATATCTTAAAGGCTGTCCAGTATCGCAACTCCGTGGACGAGATCGACTACAAATATGAGCTAGCTAACAAGTGGACTGTTGAATATGCGATGCAAAATGCAATCGGTTACAATTATGATATTAAAGACATTATAATTATCGGCAAAGAAGGCACCGCTTTATATCATTCTGGAGGCTCTATCAAAAGTGATTATAACTTTTGGGAGCAAGATTGGTTTCCTTCAAAGCAGGATGACTATGCCATCGTAAAATTCACAGGCTTACACGAACAAGATTATTATTTTAATAAAACAGATGAGCAAACGATCTCCATGTTCATCCCAGTTAAAGACTACCGAAATGTACATAAAGACTATAACGCGACATTAGTGTTCAACTTTTATGTGGACAAGATGTTTTACTCTGGAGATTTATCTTTTTCACATGCGATCATGATCGTTGACTCCCAAGGAAATACCGTCTGGAACACCTCGAATAACTTGAATGGAGAGCAGATGTTGCAAATGAAGCAGCAGCTTATCGGTGATAAAGGTAGCTTTATTGTCGATCAGACGGACTCAGATACATCTCCATATTCAGTGGTGTATGATACTTCGCAGATCACTGGCTGGAAAAATATTGGTCTCAAATCGCTGGATGAAGTAGATCGTCACATTCATGTATTGATCATGTTCTCTTTCTACTCCGTACTAGCTACCATCGCTGCCGTACTAATATCATCCATGATCATTTCAAAAAGTATTACGAAACCGATTACAAAGTTAGCTCAGAAATTCAAAAGGATTCCATTGGAAAGCTTAGAAGTAGATTTATACGATGACAGTACTAAGGAAATTCTTATTTTATCTGCCACAGCAGACAAAATGATTAACAAAATTAAAGATCTAAATCACGAGGTTTTGTTTGAACAGGCTAGTGCGAAAGATGCCCAAGTACGGGCACTCCAGCATCAAATCAATCCGCACTTTTTAAATAATACATTGCAAATTATTAAAGCATTAGCATTAAGTAATGATTCACAAGCTATATCTGAAATTTCAACGATTCTAGGTAAAATGTTGACTTACTCCATATACCAGCCTTATGAAATGGTAGAACTGATGAAAGAAATTCATCACGCAGAGAACTTTCTTAAGATTCAAATGTACAGGTATCCCAATATGTTTGATTACGAGGTAGTTTTTCCAGAAGATTTATCAAGCGTGAAAGTTCCTAAGTTGATCCTACAGCCCATTGTAGAAAATGCAATTCAACATGGGATATTAAAGAAGGGTCACGGTTATTTAGTAATCTCAATTCAAGAAGAAGATGAGCATATCCTTATTTCTGTAATCGATAATGGCGGGTGTATGTCAACGGAGGAACAAGAGCAGATAGAAAATGAACTTAAAAACAATCAGGTAGGAAGCAAATCAAGTAGTATCGGTCTTGCGAATATTCATGAGAGGGTTAAGATCTCATACGGTGGAAATTGCGGCATCCGTATAAACTCGGAATATGGTAAACAGACCACAATATCTATTGTTATTCAGAAATAACAATACTACCGGATAAAGAAGGGGAGACAGCTATGATCAGCGCATTAATTGTAGATGATGAGCTTTTGACGGTGCGTATGTTGGAGAATACAATTGACTGGAAGTTTTATGGTATTCAAGTTATTGCAACTGCGCAATCTGGGGAACAAGCTTTAGCTCTGTATCGTAATTACCAAGCCGAGTTGATCATTACCGATATTAACATGCCCGGTATGAATGGGATTGAGTTCATTAAACAAGTCAGAGAAATAAACAAAGAGACTAGGATTATTCTGCTAAGTGGGTTTGGAGAGTTTCAGTATGCGAAGCAAGCATTGAAATATGGAGCGTCTGCCTATATTTTAAAACCATTTGATGAGCTGGAATTAGATATGGCTTTAAAGGAAGTTGTAAATGAAATTTCTTCTAACAAAAAAACACAGAAGATGATTCAGCAAAATAAGCATATTTCTCAAAGCAGAATGATAAAAGGATTTATGAAAAAAACGGTCGCAGAGAGATCTCTTCAAGGGATGTCCAGTGAGCTTAATTTTAGTTTTGATAATTATGTCTTGTTCAGTATGAATATAGAGAATGAAACGATTAATGAATTTATGGACATCAGTAACATACTTCTTTCTAAGAGCAGTTATATTCAGGAGATTTTATCAAGTGTTTTAAGCGAATATGGTGAACTCATAATTTTGGAATATGAAGAGGACGGGTGGTATATTCTAATTTCTCAAATTCACTTAGACCAGGCCCCGCAATGTGCACAAGAAATGATACATTCATTCATGGAAACGTTCGCAATAAAGTCTAACGTATGTTTTAGCAGTTGTTATCATGCACTTAAAGAACTCCCGCTAGCTTACGATGAAGTAGAGAAATTGAAACGCCTAAGTCAATATACAAATAACTGTACAGTTCTGGGTCACGGATACAATTATAAGGCTACCGCGTTCGATAAATTACAGATGATTGAAGACGAGAAGACGATTGTGTCTTACATTCTGAGTGGCAAAATTGTCCCAGCTCGTGAAAAGTTGGTTGAAATCTTACAACATACTATTCATATCAATCCTTCTTCTCTGGATGATGTGTATGATTTTTGCTTTAACATCCTTACTGAAATTAGGAAATATCTTTTAGAGGGGAAATATATTTCTTCGATCTCTAATGTAATCATGAACGTGAACTATCAAGACTTACTCAAGCTATCGACCATCGATCAACTTACAAACTTTATGACGAAAATGATCAATAGCATTACTACCCTTGAAAATAAAGGGAATTCCAGTGTCAATCAGTCTGTGGAGAAGTGTATTCAATATCTGGAAGAGCATTATAGCGAGAATATTTCTTTGGAAGAAGTATGTGAACATGTAGCGATGAGCAAAAACTATTTTTGCTATTTATTCAAACGTGAAACGGGAAAGAGTATGTGGGTCTCATTGACTGAGATAAGAATGGATAAGGCTAGGTATATGTTAGAGCATACCGATATGAAAAGTTACGAGATTTCTTATAATATCGGCTATGATAATCCAAGTTACTTTTCTAAACTCTTCAAAAAGATGCACGGTATGACACCTAATGAATACAAGAATAAACACATAACAAAGTGATATAAAACGATAATATATTTCGTGTTGGAGTTGTTAGCTCGATGATACAATGACGAGATCATAGAACTCTGAGGGAGTGATCTTGTTGAATATTACATTTGAATTGTTAGAGAGCGAGCATTGGTATGGCGGGTATTCACATCATGGGTGGGCCCAGCCTTTTGGAGGGAACTCTGAAATAGAATTGGATCTGACCATCAATAACACCGTAAACCAAGCGATGCCATTTTTCGTTTCGACGAAGGGAAGATATATTTGGTGTGCAGACGGGTTCCATATTCAATTTAAAAAAGACAGCATATCGATCGATTATTTTAAGAGTGAGCCCATATTGAATGCACAGTTTAATACTCTTAAAGAGGCATATAACGATGCATGCGCCAAGCACTTTCCTGTCCAAAAGGGATCTATTGGGATGAATCTATTTACAGCGCCACAGTATAACACTTGGATTGAACTGACCTTTAATCAAAATCAGATGGATGTAATGAAATATGCAGCCGATATCACAGGACATGGTTTACCAAGCGGTGTTCTGATGATTGATGACGGTTGGAGTGATTATTATGGGAAGTGGTCATTTAACAAAGAGAAATTCCCTGACGCCAAACAAATGATCGAGGACCTACATCAACAAGGTTTTAAGGTAATGTTATGGATATGCCCTTTTATAACGCCAGATACGACGGAATTCAGGTTTCTAAGAGATCGCCACATGCTTATTCAAACGAACGATAAGGAACCTTTTATCACCAAATGGTGGAATGGGTATTCGGCGATATTAGATATGTCTAATCCAGATACGACCGAATGGCTAGATCAGCAGCTCGGTGTGCTAATGGAAGAATTTGGGGTGGACGGATTCAAATTTGATGCTGGTGATAGTGTGTATTATTGTGATGACATGATTACCAATAGACCGACGGATCAGAATACGCAATCTCGTTTATGGGCGGAGTATGGAAGTAAATACGAATATAATGAGTTTCGGGTGACGTGGAAAGCGGCAGGCTTACCTCTTATGCAGAGACTAGCCGATAAAAATCATAGCTGGGACGAGCATGGAATACAATCGCTGATTCCTAACACACTTGTACAGGGAATAACAGGTCATCCGTTTGTATGTACCGATATGATTGGCGGGGGGGAATATTTGAACTTCCATCAGAACCGTCAGCACTTGGATGAGGAATTGTTTGTTCGCCATGCAGAGATTGCTTGTCTGCTTCCCACGATGCAATTTTCTGCTGCTCCATGGAGAGTACTCAGTCCGGAGAACTTTGATCTTATTAAGAAAAGTGTTCAGCTTCGAAATGAATATCTCCCGCTGATCCTTCAACTGGTGGAGAATGCCCGTCTTACAGGTGAACCGATCGCCAGATTCATGGATTACGTCTTTCCTAATCAAGGTTTGGAGAACATCAATGATCAATTTATGTTGGGCAATCAAGTATTAGTCGCACCTGTACTTCTAAAAGATGCTACCGATCGATGGGTAAGGTTGCCTAAGGGAAGCTGGAAAGATCGATACGGTCATGTATTGGAAGGTGGAGCCACTGCTGTTTTGTCCCCAATAGAGGGTGAACCCATCGTATTGGAACTTCAATCATAAGCTACTGATTCCTAACGCCTACGACATTGCCAGTGATTTTATGCCGGCATTGTGTGGGCGTTTTTATATGAAAATGACGATCGGAATATAGTGTTAGAATATATTTGCATTTGTTTGCTCCATCGTAATCTGCGTTAACATTCGGCCTCCATGCTCGCTTAAAACCATAATAATGTATTAAAAGATCATGAATATTATTGATTTATTACCCTTTTAGGAAGCGCTATCATTGAGAGGTAAAGAAGAGATCATAATACTAATTTCGGAGGGGTACACATGAAAAAAGCATTAGCGTTGCTGCTTACTGCTATATTAGTCATTTCGGTAGTTTCCGGTTGTGCGAAGTCGGAATCGAAACCAAATGCTAATTCTGACAAAAAATCTGCCGCAAATACTGAAGTCAAGAAGGTTAAAGTTCGCCTCATGGCTTACAACCAGGAGAGTATTCGAAAATCGTACCTGGAATTCTTAAAAAAGGAGCTTCCGAATATTGAAGTGGAGTTTCAATTTGTTGCCTTAGATCAGTTTAACAGTGTCTTAAACACACAGCTTGCCTCCAAGGAAGGACCGGATCTGATTGAGACCGGCGGAGAAACAACTCTCTTAGCTTCAGCAGGATATCTGTTAGATCTTACAGATCAAGACTTTATCAGTAATTATATAGAAACAGGATTCCAAGCTTATACACTCAAAGATAAGATTTATGCTGCGCCGCTACAGTCCTGGTTCGAAGGTATTTACTATAACAAAGCTATCTTTAAAGAAAATGGATTGACTCCACCTCAAACGTTTGACGAGTGGATGCAAATTCATAAATCCTTGAAGGATAAAGGAATTAAACCGCAGTCTATGGGGGCGTCCTCTTGGGAACCTATGATGAAGCAATCCATGGGCATGGTGCTGAATGAGTTTTATTCCAAGTCAGAAAACAAAGGCTTCGATGACAAGTTTAATGCTGGTGAAGTGTTGCTTGCGGACAACTGGAGTAAAGCACTTAAAGATTGGAGCAAAACTATAGAGTTGGGATATTTAGATTCGAACATGTTGGGTATGGATTATGATCAGGCGCTGGATGAGTTCGCAACAGGTAAGTCAGCGATGTGGCAATCAGGCCCTTGGGCATTAGAAACGATCAAACAGAAGAGTCCCAATCTTGAACTAGGCATGTTCCCGTTCCCAGGTGTTGAAAAAGGACCGGGCTGGATGATCGGTGGACCGGGCAGTGCTTTAGCGATTAACAAAGATTCGAAAAATGTGGAAGCAGCATTAGAAGTTCTAAGAGTTACAGCAACGCCTGAGGCTCAAAAAGCTCTGATCGCAGATAATGTAGGCAGTTCTTTCGTGAAGGGTGTAGAGGTGGATTTAGGTGAAGAATTTGCAGACGCTGCTGCAGCCTTTGAAGCCGGGAATGTATATGGTCCGTGGCTGTATTGGTTGGGCGGAAACCCAATTGTTGAAAGCTACGGTAAGGCACTTCAGGAAGTACTTGCAGGCTCAAAGACAACAGATCAAGCGCTGAAAGATGCCGATCAAACGGCAAAAACAATCAGAGATTCCATGTAGATTTAACAGACTAGATATGTTGGAAGAAAGGGGCTATCATAGCCCCTTCTGCTTAGGGGAGGAACACATATGAAGGTGATATTCACGAAAACCCTGCGGAATCACTACGTGTATTTATTGATGATTGCCCCAGCACTCATTGGGTTTAGCATTTTATTTATTTTGCCGACACTGATGAACTTTGGATACAGTTTGACGAATTGGTCTGTGTATAAACCTAATTACAGCTTTATCGGAATTAAGAATTTTGTAGAGCTATTTCATGATGTGCAGACAACGGCCGCGGTTAAGAATGCATTTGTTTATGCGATAGTTATGACCCTTTTACAGAATATTTTAGCCATTCCTTTGGCGATTGCCCTATCTCTAAAGCTCAAATCAGCCAATTTATTAAAAACAGTATTTTTTGCTCCAGCTATTCTGAGTATTTTAATCGTAGGTTATCTATGGTCATTTATCATGACCTCAGCAGATCATGGTTTGTTGAATCAACTGGTTCACTTGTTCGGGTTTCAGCCCGTTAATTGGCTTGGTAACCCCAAACTCGCCCTATTTTCCGTCTTGTTCACGCAATTATGGCAATGGACAGGATGGGCTATGGTAATCTATCTAGCAAACATTCAAAGTATAGATGAGTCTTTGTATGAGGCAGCGAAGATCGATGGTGCTAATGCATGGCATAGATTCTTTAAGGTTACGCTTCCTTTGCTTTACCCATCAGTCTCTTTTAACGTTATGATGAGTATGATCGGTGGTTTAAAGGTATTTGATATTATCTTTTCCATGACTTCAGGTGGACCTGGATATTCTACAGAAACGATTACTACCATGTTGATTCGCAGAGGATTTACAGAGGGAAGAACCGCATATGCGGCTGCCTTTGGCGTGATTTTCTTTTTACTTGTATTAATAGTTTCCAAGGTTATTACCTGGAGCTTTAATAAATGGGAGGAGAAAATATCATGAACAAACGTAGCCTGATCATACTAGAAATTGTTTTACTCATTCTTGCCGTTATCATGCTGATCCCGATTTATTATCTGCTTGTTACGACATTTAAGACACCTGCAGAGGCAGCGCTCAGCCCAATGGGACTACCTCAGAGCTTCATGCTGGACAATTATATTAAAGCCTTTATCGCAATGAATTACCCTCGAGCGCTTCTGAACAACGTTATTATTAATGTGTCTTCCGTGTCATTATTGGTAGCATTCTCATCCATGGCCGCTTATGTAATTGCACGAAGACCAGAAAAAATGTATAAACGAATTTATGGGATATTCATGATTGGGCTGATGGTTCCCTTTCAGATTTCATTGATTCCGTTATACAAAGTTGTATCTGGATTAGGCGTAATGAACTCATTAGTGGGTGTTATATTAGTGAGTGTCTTTTGTATTAATATGTCGTTCTCTATATTTTTGTTTAAGGGCTTTATTAATACGATTCCCTATGAGTTAGAAGAGGCGGCGGCTATTGATGGATGTAATAAGCTCCGCGTTTATTGGGTAATTGTATTTCCATTGCTCAAGCCTATCATCGCAACCGTATGTATCTTAAATGCGCTGGCGGTCTGGAACGACTTCATGACTCCACTTTTGTTCCTACAGAGCCCTTCCAAAGCAGTGATTTTACTAGAGGTTTATAAAAATGTTGGGCCGTTCTCTACAGATTGGACCGCATTTTTCCCTATGATGGTATTGGGCGTATTGCCAATGATTATATTCTACTTATTTATGCAGAGATTTATTATTAACGGGGTTGTTGCAGGATCAGTAAAAGGATAAGAATAACGAATAAGAGCGAAGGTCTTTTGTAGACTTTCGCTCTTATTTTCTTTAGAGATTTTATTTAGTTAGAACATTGACAGTTAGAGTTCTAACTATTATGATAATGATGTTACTTAGAGTTCTAACTAATACGAATGCGGAGGAAATAACAATGAGCAAACCCGTTGGAAATACACCATTTTCTAATTTGATTCGAGAGATCGGGATGAAACTAAAAAGTACAGCTGACGCCAGGCTGAATGAGCTAGGGCTGAATTCACAGCAAGGACGCATGATCGGTTATATTTTTGAGCATCAAGAAAAAGGTGTGATTCAAAAGGATTTGGCGGAAGTCTTTAATAGAAAAGGGGCGAGTATCACCAGCATGCTTCAAGGGTTAGAAAAGAAAGGCTATATCAAGCGTGTCACACCTGAAAATGATGAACGGCAGAAGAGCATTTTTGTTTTGGAAAAGGGCGCTCTTTTGGTCGAGGAGTTCAATGAGATTTTCTCAGGGGTAGAAGCAAGCATTACAAAAGCACTCAGTCCGGAAGAAACAGCAAACTTAAAGTCTTTACTGCAAAAAGTTAATTCAAGTCTATAAACGTTCGGAGGGTTAATCATGGAAACAGAAGTCTCCAATCAATATTATTTAGAATCGGCGCCGATCAAGAAGGCAATTGCTCATTTATCCATTCCTATGATGATCGGGATGTCTGTAGGTACCATCTATAATGTAATCAATGCTTATTTCATTGGCTTACTCCACAATACTAGTATGCTGACTGCCATTACGCTGGGTCTACCCATTTTCACAGTCTTAATGGCCTTTGGGAATATGCTTGGCGTAGGTGGCGGAACATTTATTACAAGGCTCGCGGGGCAAAAGGATACGGAGAAGGGAAAGAAGGTTGCCGGATACACTTTTTATGGAAGCATTATTGTGGGTATTCTTATTGCTCTAATAGCGATGTTAGCGATTGATCCAATTACGAGAATACTAGGCGCAGATGCTGCTACTCTAGACTTTACTAAGGCTTATGCTTTGACTCTTTTTGCCGGCGGATTTTCCATTGTGCTTAATTTTGCCTTGGAACAGCTAGTCCGTTCCGAAGGTGCCTCCAAAGAATCGATGTACGGTATCTTTATTAGTACGGCTTTAAGTTTAATTTTTGATCCACTCTTTATTCTTGTACTGAAATGGCATGTGGCAGGTGCTGCGTTGGCGATGGTTTTAGCGAATGTGGGTTCCGCGATTTATTATGTCTATTTTTTAGAAACGAAAAGTGAGCATTTAAGGGGGTTTTTGAAGCATTTCAAGATATCTGTTCGAGATCAATTAGAAGTATACAAAATAGGTGTATCGGAGTTATTGCAATTCAGTTTTGTGATTGTGAGCACGCTTTTGTTAAATAACTTCGCGATTCAATATGGAGAAAATGTGGTTGCTGGATTTGGTGTGGCCTTAAGAATTGTACAAGTTCCGGAGTTCTTATCAATGGGCTTATTCTTAGGTTTGATTCCACTATTTGCGTTTAACTTTGCTAGTCAAAATATGGCGAGACTTAAATCAACGATTAAACATGCTTTTGCCTATATCGGAGGTATTGCTTTTGTCTTTGTAGGTCTAGTGTTTCTGTTTAGAGGAACGATCCTGCATTTCTTCTCTAATGACCCTTCAGTGTTAAGTATGGGAACTTATATTTTGGTAGCCATGCTGATTTCTGCTTTATTTAATGGATTTACAGGTTTGTTTATGAGTATTTTTCAAGCGACCGGACAGGGGATACCAACTAACATTATGGCCATCACACAAGGCGTATTGTTTATCCCTATGATTATCGTGTTACATTCTGTCTTTGGACTTCATGGCGTGATCTGGTCAATGACCATAACAGAAGTTATAACGAGCTTAATGGGCGTCATTTTGTTTATGATTTTTAGTAAGAAGCTGAAAAGCACTGGCAGGGATGGAAAAGGTGTTGTAGAGGTTGCGTCCGTGTAAAACGCTCTTTGCTATACGTGGAAAAATAGAAATGTAGTGGATGGCGGGAGTATGGCTCGCGCTTTTTTTACAAATATAAGAAAGTATAAGTTTTACAATATACTTTATGTCTTATATTTCTCGCATAAACACCTTTGGCGTCCTTATAAGGACGCCAAAGGTGTTTATACTTGGTTGTCTAGAAGATTTCGCAACTAAAGGATCGGTAAAATTAGTTCCAAAATGAACAATTATAGTTCTTATGATCACATCTTACTTTTTCTACAATTAGGATAAGTAAAGGAGGAGAATTATGATACGAAAATTTCATCTTAAAATGGATACGCGCGAAGCAATCGCTGGGTATTTATTCGTCACTCCACTAATGTTGGGGCTGATTATCTTGACCCTGATCCCTGTCCTGGGTTCACTATTGTTAAGCTTCACGAACTGGAACTTTGTAGCTGGTCTAGGGGGGATTAAGTTCGCGGGCTTCGATAATTTCATAAGGCTGTTTCATGATGATGCCTTTATGAAAAGCTTGCTGAACAATTTGCTCTTTATTATTACAGTACCGGTTACGATCATCGTTGCTCTGCTGTTAGCGATCCTGATTGATAAACAGGTTTTCCTGAAGGATTTATTTAAAGTAATTTACTTCCTTCCCTACATTTCCAGTGTAGTTGCCATCGCTATGGTTTGGCAGGTTATGTTTCACCCCTCCCTAGGGCCTGTCAATCAATTTCTGATGTCACTGGGATGGGATTCTCCACCCAAATGGCTGGCTGATATCCATTATGCGTTGCCGTCGCTGATGATGATCCAGATTTGGATTCAGCTCGGGTACAACATTATTATTTTTATCGCGGGTTTACAGAGTATTCCGAAGGACCTTTATGAAGCGGCTGATATTGACGGTGCCAATGTCTGGCGGAAATTCCGAAACATCACGGTTCCCTGCATATCGCCAACTACCTTTTTCCTGCTGGTTACAGGGGTCATCGGCTCCTTTAAAATCTTTGATCTCATACAAGTACTGACACAGGGCGGACCGGCTAACTCCACGACTGTTATTGTCTATGAGCTGTATGACACTGCCTTCAATCAATTGAAGACGGGTTATGCTTCTAGCATGGCACTTGTCCTGTTCCTCATCTGCCTGATCATTACAGCCCTGCAGATGTTAGCGCAAAAAAAATGGGTCAATTATTAAAGGCGGAAAGGAGAAATTACAGTGAGAAAAGAGCTTCTATCCAGAACCATCTGGACAATCGCAATGGGACTGCTAGGTATCGCATTTCTTTTACCGTTTCTATGGATGTTATCCACTTCCTTTAAACTGGAGAAAGATGTGTTTAATTTTCCAATAGAATGGTTGCCTCAGCAGTGGAATCTTATTGAAAATTACAAACAGGTTTGGTCCGGTGATTTCGCTCGTTATTACGGAAATTCCATTTATATTACGCTGGCCACGACTATAATTAATGTGCTGATATGCGCGCTGGCGGCTTACGGGTTCTCCAAGCTGCGTTTTCCGGGTAGAGATGCAATGTTTATAGTTGTGTTGGCCCTTTACATGGTTCCTCCACAGGCTTCACTGGTTCCGCAGTTTCTGCTGTTTAACTGGTTGAATCTGATTGATACACATCTAGGGTTGATCTTAATTAACAGTTTTAGTATTATTGGTGCGTTTATGCTCAAGCAATTTTTTATGGGAGTAAACAACGAGTATCTTGAATCCGCGCGGATAGATGGAGCAGGTCATTTTCGTTCTTTTCTACAAATTGCATTTCCGCTGATCCGTCCCGCTGTAGCTACTTATGCTATTCTGCGTTTTATCTGGACCTGGAACGACTATCAGTATCCACTCATTTTTTTGAAATCTAAAGAGCTGTTTACTATTCAGCTAGGTATTCGGTTGTTTGGGGACCAATACGGGGATGTTTATTCCCTCATGATGGCTGGTGCAGTATCTGCAATTCTGCCACTGCTGATTATTTTTGCTCTCGGTCAGAAGCAGGTTATTGAGGGAATTGCCCTCGGAGGTGTGAAAGGATAATAAAAGTCAAAATAGTTTCTCTTCGGTAGAATATGAGAACTTTCCTCGTCTATCCTGCATGTTAGGATGTTCTTGTAAGCAGTTACATAGCTTTGGCTGTAAAGCGAGGTATACCCAACACATTTATAGGAGGGTCTATATGAAAAAGAAATTATTATCCGTGCTTATGATCACATCTATGGCGTTGTCACTCACCGCATGCGGTGGAAATGCGAAAACAAATAATGCAGGAGCAACAGATGCGCCTGATGCTGGTGGAAATAAGGAGCCTGCAGCAGAGAAGGTTACGCTGAAGCTGAGTACCTGGCAGACGGAAGCCAAAGCGAAGTGGAGCACGATTATCGCAGAGTTTGAGAAGGCGCATCCCGACATTCATGTAGAAGTGGATCTACTGAATGAAAAAGGCGATTCTGTAGCCTCCATGCAGAAGCTGGATTTGATGGCCGCTGCAAGTGACCCGCTGGATATTGTCGAACTGCCGTATACCAACTATTCGCAGCGTGCAGATATCGGTGTGTTAGCACCGATGGACGAATATATTCAGAAAGAAGGGTATAAGCTCTCCGATGAATATCTAGTGGACACTACGGTCAATGGCAAAGTCTATGCGTTACCGTCATCTATGCAGCGCTGGTTCGTGCTTCTTAACAAAGAAATGCTAGATGAGGCTGGTCTGCCGGTTCCGACCGACTGGACTTGGGCGGATTTCGAAGAGTATGCCAAGAAAATGACCAAGGGTGAGGGCGCAACGAAGCGTTTTGGCGCCTATCTGCACAATTGGCCGGATTATTTCCAACTCCAGCTGATGAGTAAACCTGAGGATAATACTTTTCTAAAATCTGACGGAACCTCCAATGCCCTGGACCCGCAATTTAAGGCTAATCTGCAGATGATGAAGAAGATGATGTATGAAGATAAGAGCGCTACTCCTTACGAGGATATTATTTCGCAGAAGCTTGCCTACCGGAATCAGTATTTTAATGGTTTAGCAGCGATGCTTCCGATGGGTGACTGGATGGTTGCGGAATCGGGTGGAACGGATGCCATTCCAGCAACCTTCGTTACCGCGTTTGCACCGATCCCTCGACTGGATAGTGAGAGCAAACATTACTCGCCTGTTCAGCCAACCTATATGGGGATAGCTGCTAAATCCAAGCATAAGGAAGCAGCTTACACCTTTGTACGCTGGTATACCTCAGAAGGACTGGAAATTGGCGGACGTGTCTTCTCTGGTTGGGCGAAATCGGATACGAACAAATTGGTGGATACGATTGTGAGTGGTTCTAAGGATCCATCTATGATTGATGTTGATTCCCTGAAATATACGATGGAGAATTCGGCACCTGGTGCGACGCAAGTTCCGGCTAAATATGCGGATGAAGCTAAGAACAACGTTATTCCAGAAGCGGAAATGTATCTCCTTGGCCAACAGGATCTGGATGTCACAGTTGCCAATATCGATAAGAAAATTTCGGAAGTCGTTCAGAACAACAGCGGAAAGTAGGCGGAGACTGATTGTACGCTTCCCCAAGGGGGCTTATAATGTGGGGGCAGGAAAGCAATTCTGCCTCCTGCTCCAAATTTAAAACAGATATGGGGCCTGTCATCCGTGTTTAGAAAGCATCAATCACTTCGAATGAAACTTGTCTGGTCTTCAATGATTTGCGTACTGATCCCGCTAGTCTGCATTTACATGGTTACAGATTATTTAACCCGGGATCTGATTCTGGAGAAGGCCGTTGGCAGCGCAAGAGAATCTCTCAATGCGTCCAGTGCCAATATGAATGCCATTTTTGAACAAACGCTGGAGCAGTCCAATTTTGTGCTTCAGAACAGCGAAATCAGGCAGATGATGTCTGCTGTTCCAGAGTCGCTCCATTCAGCGAAAGAGATCATCCAGTATAACCGTATGTCGCGGATGCTGGATGATATGTTCGTTCTTTCAGAGTATTTGAAAGTGACGCTGATCGGTAAGAATGGATTTATTTATACGAGTTATCCTTATAGCGACTTTAATCCGAAAACCTTTTATAGCGAGCGTTGGATGTCACTATTGAAACAAACTCAGCCGATTTCGACTTTCTGGAGAGCGGAGCACGACACCTACTACAACTATTCTGATAAGGGCTCAGCCAATTGGGTAACTATTGCGAGACCTATACAATCGACCTCCAGCAGCACGATCGGATATATGATTATCAACATCAATGAGCGTAAACTCCGCCCTTATCTGAACAATGACAATGGCAAAGAGATGATGCTTTTGGATGACAAGGGAACTGTAGTCTCACATGCTGATCCAGCCCGAATTGGTGAAACAATGACGTGGTGGAAAAAGGAAGGTCGGCTTGATACTGTCGAGATCAGTGGGGAGAAATTTTTGTATGTTGACCAGGAGCTGAGCAGCAACAGATGGCAGATGGTGAGCATTATCCCTATGAAGGCGGCATTGTCAAAGAATAAACAGATTCTATTTATCAGCTTAGCCGTGCAAATTCTATTCTTTACCTTCTTTTCCGTTCTCTTAACCGTTCTAATCTCTAAGCTGACTCAGCCCATCGTGAAATTAAGTGCTTTTGTAAAGCGAATAGGTCGTGGTCAATTGGACGAACGTTCGCTAATCCGTGGGAATAATGAGGCGGCTCAACTGGCCCGTACCATCGACCAAATGCTAGATCGAATCGAGTCCATGATTGAACAAATCACCTATGAGCAAACAGGGAAAAGAAAAGCTGAACTGGAAATGCTGCAGGCACAGATCAATCCGCACTTTATGTTTAATCTGTTGAATTCGATCCGGTTAAATATTCTGATGCAAGGAGACAAGGAGAACGCCGAGTTGATTGGTTCGTTGTCGTCTTTGCTCCGTATGACCTTTAACAGAGACAATGAGTTTATCCCGCTTCGTGAGGAGACAGATACGATATCTCATTATGTGACTTTGATGAATTTTCGTCATGCCAATCAGGTCAGGCTGGAAATGAATTTAGCAGACGGAACTGCTGAAGCACTAGTGCCTCGGTTTATGATTCAGCCTATGATCGAGAATGCCATCATCCATGGTTTCGAGCAGTTTGGTGGTGAGATCTTTATTGAAGCTCGTATTATTGCAACTACAGGAACCTTGGTTATCACCATTAAGGATAATGGTATCGGAATGTCACAGGAGAATTTAAAAAGACTTCGTGAAACCGCATACAGTAGTGAGCAAATTGCAGAAGAGGACAGAAAAGGATTCTCCGGCATAGGCTTACGTAATGTGGCCCAACGCCTCAGTATGATTTATGGTGCTTCATTTAAGTTGAATATATCAAGCGAACCTGATGTGGGTACGGAGATTTGTTTGGAGTTTCCACTGAACTACGGAAAGGTGGGTATAGAGAATGCTGACGGCAATTTTGGTGGATGATGACTATCCGGTTATCCGTTATTTGTCGCAGGCCGTGTCATGGAGTGAGCTCGGGATTGAACTCACCGGATGTTATTATAGCGGTCTTGAGGCTTGGGAAAAAGCACGGCAGAATCCACCGGATCTGATTATCACCGATATTGGCATGCCTAAGATGAACGGACTGGAGATGCTTGAGAAATTCAGAGCGATGAAGCCCGGAATTCGTGCGATTATTCTGTCCTGCCACAACGAGTTCAAATACGCTCAGCAGGCGCTGAAATTAAACGTAGGAGAATATATTTTAAAAGAATCACTGAATATCGAGCAGCTGGAACATGCACTCAGAACACTTGTGAAGGAAGTGGGTCTGAACAGGCAGCAGCATACCGAGATGCAGGTATATAAGCAAAAGCAATCACAAAACCGTGCTGCGCTAAAAGAAAAGTTTCTAAAAGATACGTTATACCAATCTTGGGACAAGGTAGCTTGGATCGAGCAAGCCCGGTCAAACGGAATTATGATCCATGCCAAGACCTACATTCCAATGCTTATAGTGATTGACCGTCCAGAGGAAGCCTCACGGGTGCGCCGTATGAGTGAATATACGATTTCTTTTGCCGTCGAGAATATTATGCAGGAAGTGCTTGAGGCTGATCACAGTTTATTTATTTCGAGATACAGCCATAAGGAGATTGTTATTCTTTTCTGCAGCGATCAGTCTTCCAGAGACCACCAAGCGATCTATCATTCCATTCAAAATGCAGCCTCTGCGGTACAGAAATATCTCAAGCTGTCTGTCTCCTGCATATTTGGTGCTGAGGCACGCAGTCCTGAGGAAATTCGCGGAACATTGCAGCGGATGCTAAAGGAGAAGATCCAGCGGTTTTATTTTCCAGCGGCGGGCATCCACCGTTTTGAAGAGATTAGCTTTTCGCGGGATGATATTTATGCCGAATATGGAAGTCTGTACGCTGTTATTAATGATGATATTGCCCTGAATAGGGAAACAGAGCTTCGTGTTCATGTAAAGGAATGGCGAGAATGGGTGGCAATGAAAAAGTTTCATCCAAATGAGGTTAAGGAATGTGTTCTCCGGTTGCTGATGGACTTGCAATTGAAGACGAAACAGCTGCTCCAGTCTCCATTGCCTATGGCCGAAGAAAAGCTGTTTAGCGTGGTGAGTGACATTGATACCCTCGAGCATTTGGAAGAGTGGCTAGTTCAGTACTTGGAAGAATTAGCGCGGAAAATAAGTATATTCTCTATCAAGTCTAAACGCAGCGAGGTTATTAAAGCCCAGCAGTTCGTGATCAGTCATGTAACGGAGAAAATAACGCTGGAGGACATGGCTGGACGCCTGAACTTGAATGCCAGCTATTTCAGCCGCTTGTTCAAACGGGAAACAAACCAGAATTTCATCGAATATGTAAATATGCTAAAGCTTCAGAAGGCAAAAGAGCTGCTTAATCAGTCTGGAAAGACTGTGGAAGAGATCTCCGAGTATCTGGGATATGCCAACAAAAGTTATTTTATCAAGCTGTTTAAACGGGAAATGGGCATGAGGCCCAGTGAATATGCGGCTTGGCATTGAGTTTGGATTGGAGGAACCATTACTGTGGAACTGAAGGGTACTAAAAATGAATTACAAATGTTCTTAAATGACCTATATGCTCCGCTGGAGAGTCGATTTACTTCTGGATGTGCAGGAATCGATATGGGAGCTACTGGATCAATATACAATGAAGCTACCGCGCTTATGGAAGCCTTCGCTCGTCCGTTATGGGGGCTTGTTCCCCATGCCAGCGGGGGAGGGGAAAGTGCGCTTTGGCCGAAGTTCCTCGAAGGGATCGTCAATGGGACTGACCCTGAACATGAAGAATACTGGGGTGAGTTCTCAACCAAAGACCAGCGTATGGTGGAACAGGCTGTACTGGGACTGGGGCTTGCTCTTGCGCCGCATAAGCTGTGGGAGCCGCTGAGTGATGTTCAGAAAATGCAGGTATATAACTGGTTGAACCAGATCAATCACGTGGATCGTTCGAACCCGAATAACTGGCTGATGTTCACGGTTCTTGTGAATGTGGGCTTTAAGAAAGTCGGATTGCCCTACGATCAAGAGATAATGAATAATTATTTGGAGAAGATTGATACCTATTACTTGAGTGATGGCTGGTATTCCGACGGGCTGACCGATCAGAGAGACTATTATATTGCTTTTGCTATGCATTATTATACGCTGATATATGCTAAATTGATGGCGGATGATGATCCTCAGAGGGCTGCAGTTTACCGGGAAAGATCTGCGCAATTTGCCAAAGATTTTATGTATTGGTTTGCTGAGGACGGAAGTGCGATTCCTTTCGGACGTAGTCTGACCTATCGTTTTGCGCAGGTCTCTTTCTGGAGTGCGCTGGTGTATGCCGAGGTCCTTCCTTTTTCATATGGCGTTCTCAAAGGAATTATAATGCGTCATTTTCGTTGGTGGTTTGAGAAACCTATTATGGGAATAGACGGATTACTAAGTATCGGATATGCTTACCCGAATCTGGTAATGACGGAGAACTACAATGCCCCCGGATCACCGTATTGGGCCTTTAAAGCTATGCTTATTCTTGCCTTGCCGGATGATCATCCTTTTTGGCAAGCGGAAGAAGAACCACTGCCTGTATTGAAAGAGATGTTACCACTCGAAGAGGCACGTATGCTGGTGAGTCGTCCGGAAGGAAATAAGCATGTTATTGCCTATACCTCTGGTCAGATGGCTAACTTTGATATGGCCCATAGCGCAGCTAAATATTCCAAGTTTGCTTACTCCACGCTGTTCGGATTCAGTGTGCCGAAGGCGGGTTATGGCTTAGTTCAAGGCGCTTACGACTCTACATTAGCATTGTGTGAATGCGATGAGCATTACCGGGTACGCAGATTCTGCGAGACGTGGGAAATTGGAGAGAATTATGTATATTCACGCTGGCATCCCTGGAGCGATGTACATGTGAAGACATGGATTATTCCAGCGGGTCTGTGGCATGTCCGTATTCACAGCATTCATAGCGCCCGGTGTCTCGACGTAGCGGAGGGTGGATTTGCCATTGGCCAGTCTGCTGGCTTCTCACGAAGTGATCGGGAAACCATTCATGTATCTAACACTGCTGTCTCGGTGCAATTGCCCTGGGGAATCAGTGCCATACATATGCTAAGCGGTTTTGACCGGGGAGAATGCGTGCTACCCGAACCGAATACTAATCTGCTGAAGCCTCGGACGTTTCTTCCGAGCTTATGTTCCAGACTGGAGCCGGGAGATCAAGTACTGATATCTGCTGTCTTTGGAGCAACGAATACTCTGGAGAATCAGGCCAGTCTGGCTTCGCCGCCGCTTATTCAGTGGCAGTCAGACGGAAGGATTGCTGTATACGATTCTAGTAACGATGCACATTTGCATACTGTTGATTTATTGGAAAGGAGCAACAAAGATGTGGACTAAGGCCATTGAGGATGCGATTCACAAAATTGGGAGTAACATTACTAACCATCCGGGCAAATTGCCTCATATCGCCGAGGGGCAACAATACGAATGGGGAGACAATGATGATTGGATAGAGGGATTCTATGTGGGCATGATGTGGCTTGCCTACGAATATGGTAAAGATTCATTCTTTAAGGAGGCGGCAGCCTCATGGCTAGGGGACTTCAAGCATCGTTTGGATCAGCACATCGCCTTAGATCATCATGATATTGGCTTTTTGTATTCACTAACTGCAGTAGCAGAGTGGAAAATAACAGGCAGTGAAGCGGCGCGGGCTGTCGGTCTGCAGGCTGCAGATACGTTGTGTAAACGCTGGCGTGAAACAGCTGGAATTCTCCAGGCTTGGGGTCTAGAGAGTGATCCTGAGAACGGGGGGCGTATCATTATTGACTGTTTGATGAATTTGCCTCTGCTGTTCTGGGCTGCGGAGGAAACGGGGGACAATCGCTACTATGATATAGCCCTTCAGCATGCGTTAAAGAGCCGAAAATTTCTTGTGCGCGGGGATGCTTCCTCTTATCATACTTTTTACTTTGATCCGGCTACGGGGAGTGCGATTCGTGGAGGAACTCATCAAGGGTATGAGGATGGTTCGACCTGGACTCGTGGTCAAGCCTGGGGAATATACGGTTTTGCGCTGGCGTATCGCTATACGCAGAATGAGGAATTTCTTATTACTTCTAAAAGCCTGGCTCATTATTTTATAAGCCATCTTCCGGAGGATAGTGTGGCTTATTGGGATTTCGATGTGCCTGTGGAAGCGGGGACCCCTCGCGACAGCTCGGCTTCAGCCATTGCGGCTTCCGGTCTTTTGGAGTTGCTGGATCTTCTGGACGCAGATGACCCGGATCGTGCTATTTATGAAGCAGCCTTACTCCGCAGCATGAAATCCTTAGCGGAACATTATGCGACATCCGGAAATCCGGAGGCGGAGGGGCTTCTAAAGCATGGTTCCTATCATGTCAGAGGTGGACGTGTGCCTGATGGCCATATGATTTGGGGAGATTATTATTATTTGGAAGCGCTGATCCGTATGCAGACGGGAATCCGAGGATATTGGTAGTAGAAGTCAATAGCAGTGCCCCTTTCTCGATAAGTCGGAGGAAGGGGCACTGCTTTATTTATTCCCCTGCTTTAGTTACAACATTTAAACGCAAGTGACGAGAAACTGCTCTCTGTGTAAGGTAATACTCATTATGCAAAGCAAAATGGGTTAGTGTTAGCTCTGGATAAATATATGTTATATTAATGCTTATCGGTGCTAGGAGAACAGTGAAGATAGATTACGGCATACAAATGGGGGATCAAACGTTGATGGTACGGATTATAAGAAGTATAAAATCTTTGATAAACACTAACTCGAAAAAATTAGCATTTAAAATACCATTTGCCTATTTTTTAGTCATTTTGCTTACGGTGGGTTTCAGTTATGGGGTGTTGAATCAAATATCTACTAATTCAGCCCAAAAGAAAATTAACGAGGCTTCTTTGCAAACGATTACTTCTATACAGACAAACGTTGATTTAATGATTGAAAACGTAAACAATTACTCTAAAATGATATTTTCCGATCGTAATCTGCAAAACTTGTTAAGGCAGGGAGGGGTATATTCCAATCTGGATACACAATCTAAAGTTAGCGCCTATTTGTATAATCTTATGCAAGCGGTTCCTATAATTGATTCTGTTAATATTTTCGACAATACGGGGCATCGTTTTTCCGTCGGAACACAGGAATTACCAACTTTTATGGAAGCGGACATAAAGGATGCCTCATGGTATGAGCAAGTTGTAAGTAATAAAGGGAAATATATTCTAAGATTAAATGGCAGCGGAGCTTTTTCAAGGATGGGAGCCGATGAAAATTTCGTATCTTTTATACGGTTGATTCGGGATATTGATAACACTTCTCCCTTAGGGGTTTTGGTTATTAATATCAAAGACGACGCCTTTGTACAGGCGTATTCCAATCTGCTGAATCAGAGTTCCTTTGAAATTGCTATTTTAGATGAAAATAATCATATCATCGTATCCGATTCCACCCAAGATCAACATAATTCAGTCTATAAAGAGATCCTTATGACAAACAGAGAGAGGCTGGAACAACAATTTCAGAAAAGCAACTCAGGATCTCTTACATTGAATTCTGGTTCACAGAAGTATAGAATCTCTTATCTCTCAGGTGGAGAATTTAATTGGAAATTTGTAAGTATTACACCCTACAATACAATTGATTCGCGGAATAAATCGCTTGTACTCTTGGCATTGCTTCTATTGATTATCAACGGAAGTATTTTCTTTTTTAGTTCCTTCATCATTTCGCGCAGTATTATTAATCCGATACATAAGCTCCTCCGATCCATGAACAAAGCTCCTAGGGGTAATTTTATGAAAGTAAAAGTAGAACGCAATATTTATGAATTCGAACAGTTGTTTAACGGTTATAATCACATGATTGAGGAAATGGATCAGCTTCTGACCCGAATCGTCGAAGAGCAGAAGATGATTCGTAAAGCTGAATTGAATACACTGCAATCCCAGATCAAACCGCATTTTTTATATAACACGCTGGACTCCATTACTTCGTTGGCATTGTCTGGATTAAACGATCAGCTATGTGAAATGATTGAGGCATTGGGAAATTATTATCGTATGAGTGTCAGCAAGGGCTTAGACGTTATCACGGTCGGTGAAGAAATTGAAATGGTTCGTAATTATTTGAAAATCCAAAATATCCGTTATCAGGATGTCTTTGAGGCTCAGTTCGACGTGGATGAAGACTGCCTGCAATATCCTATACCCAAGCTGGTTATACAACCATTGGTTGAAAATGCGCTTTATCATGGTATTCGGCCTAAAGGAACGAAAGGAACGATTACAATCAGCGCACGAAGTATGAAGGATGAAGTGAGAATATCCATATCTGATGATGGTGTTGGGATGTTGGAAGAAGAGATTATGCAAATTCTTGAAAGGAAGGATCAATTAAAGAGCTTTGGATTGTGGGGAACTATGGAGCGCTTGCGTATTTTTTATGGAAATAAAAACTGTATTAAAATCGAAAGCGAATTAGGAAAAGGGATGACGATAACGATAATTATACCGAAGGGATAGATACGCAATGGAAAAATTAAAGGTTTTGATTGTTGATGATGAATATTTGATAAGGAACCTGCTTAGGATGCGTGTTGACTGGGAAAAGCAAGGCCTAACTATTATAGGAGAAGCTTCCAATGCACACGAAGCTTTGGATATGGTGGATGAACAGAGACCGGACATTATTTTTACGGATATTTATATGCCCTCTATCAACGGAATTGAGTTTAGCAGGGAAGTTTTAGCAAAGTATCCGGATATAAAAATTGTTATCGTTACAGGTCATGACGAATTTGAATATGCACATCAGAGCATCAAAATGGGAATTTCTGATTTCATTCTAAAACCGATTCGTGCTTCAGATTTGCTCAATGTGATTGATAAGCTGAAAAATAAAATATACGAGGAGCGTACGCGAGATAAGGAATTAGAGAGATTGAAAGAAGATTTAGAGCGGAATTTTCCATATCTCAGAGAAAAATATTTATATCAGTGGTTAAAGGGCGATCTTTCCAAAGAAGAGATTCATGAAAAAGCGGAATATTTTAAACTGCCGATGTTCCTAAGCAAAGAGGCCTTTCAAATCGCTATTCTAGAAATTACCTCAGCATCCGTAAAGCAATCAGAGGAACAGTTGATTCTCTTGGGAATGGAATGCAGATACAAAGTGGAATCGTTCTTCCAGAACGACAATCAAGTGATTATTTTAACAGATACCCGAAACCAAATTGTAGTCATTTCATTTAACCAAGCTACGAATCTTGTCAGCGATTGTGAATCACTTATAACCAATCTGTGCGAATCCTACAAATGCTATGTTAACATCGGGATCGGGCGCAAACGTATACATATAGAAGAAGCGCACCTTGGATATCAGGAAGCATGTCGTGCGGTGCAATACAAGGTCTTTGTTGGAAATAATCAGGTTGTTTGCTTCGAGGATATTGTAGGAAACAGGGAGGCGCATTACCAGTCGAATCCAGATCGCCTTCAGCAGCTGCAGTTCTATATCAGCGTTGGTTCGGGCGAGCATGCAATTCAAAGTCTAACGCAGATCTTTGATGTTGCTTTCTCCAGTATAGCTCAGTTTCGTCTAGCAGCGATGGATGTGATCAATGAATGCCAACGTGCTGCGATAGAGCAACAGGTCGAGGATGAAGAAGTGTCCAATAAAGAAACATGGGTCTCTATTCTCACTGCAGACAATTTACCGGAATTAATGAACCTATTGGAGAGTTATGTCCTTCACGTATCAAGAATTATTTATTCAAAAAACCAAACAAAAGAAGGGGACCTCATCAGTCAGGTGAAAGAGTATCTCGAGAAAAATTTGGATGATCCCAAATTAGGATTAGCTAGTACAGCTGGGACTTTCTTCGTCAGTCCAGGTCATTTGGGACGGCTTATGAAGAAAGAAACGGGGCAGACCTTTGTGGAGTATCTTACGAACATACGTATGAAAAAGGCGGAAAGCCTGCTGAAGAATACGGATTTAAAAGGATACGAGGTTGGTGAACAGGTTGGAATCAAGGATGCGCACTATTTTAGCATCTTGTTTAAGAGGTTTACGGGGATGTCGATGAATCAGTACAGAAACGGTAAATGATTAAGAGGATATGTTCGAATAATGAAAGGTATATGTTGGTATTTTGAATGGAGTTATCATGGTAGCTTCCCTAAACTAATACTAGAAAGAACAAATTTCATTTGGGGGGTTTATTGATGAAAGCGTTATTAAGAAAGACGATGAGCATAACATTGGCTATAGGAATCGTAGGTAGTGTAACTGCATGTTCATCCGAATCATCTGGAGGAACTCAGTCGAAAAGTGGAAGTGTTAAGTTGACATTATGGGACCAATCCGTAGGTAATACTGATCCATCTGCAAAATTATTGCCGGAAATCGTTGAGAAGTGGAACAAGGAGCATCCAGAAATTCAAGTTGTACGATCAGGAACGACTGGTGAGCAGTACAAAACCAAAATTAAGACTTCACTTGCCGCAGGTGAAGCACCTGACATTTTTTATGGAATGGGTGGAGGCAGCTTCATGCAGCCTTATATCGAATCCGGCAATGTGCTTGAAATTAGCAGCTATTTAACGGACGAAATTAAATCGAAGATGGCTCCAGGTATGTCTGAAGCTATCGAGGTTGATGGGAAAATCTATACACTGCCTGTCTATACCCATATCGCTAATCTTTTTGTAAATACTGAGTTGTTCGATAAAGCAGGAGCCAAAATTCCGACTACCTATTCAGAGCTGCTCGATGCGGGAGAGAAACTAAAGGCAGCGGGGATCACCCCGGCTCTCATTGGAGAGAAGGACCGCTGGCCCGGTATGTATTGGTACGATATGATTGCGATGCGCCAAGCAGGAAATGATGCGGTCATTGAGGCATTTAAGGATCCTTCCAAATGGAATTCACCAGATTTCGTTGCTGCAGCTACTAAAATGCAGGAACTTGGAAAAACAGGCTTCTTCAATAGCAGTATGTTCAGCATGAGCTATGATGAAATGCTTGGAGCGTTTAATGCAGGACAAGGGGCTATGATGTTTCAAGCCAACTGGGTAAATGCAGGTATCGAAGATCCATCCTCGGCCGTCAAAGGCAAGGTCAAAGTGATTCCTTTCCCGGTATTTGAAGACGGTAAGGGAAAGAGTACTGAAATCTTCGGAGGAGCGGTGGATGGCTTTTATGTCAGCAATACCACAAAGCAACCCAAAGAAGCCGTTGAGTTTCTTATGTATCTAAGCGAGCAGCTCGGTACACAGGGCTTCCTTGCCGGAGCAGGGCTTCCTAGCTGGAACATTGACGCTCTTGATACTTCTGGTCTGTCCGAACTTGATAAATCCGCAGCAGATATTATGAAAACAGCAACTTCTTTTATTGCATGGTGGGACAATATTCTCCCGGCTGATTCTGCGGAAGCTCACAAGAACTTAATCGCGCAACTCTTGGCGGGAGACATCACTCCTGATGAATTCTGCAAACAGATGGCACAGCTTAAACCAACGGAACTAAGCCTCTGATCTGTGAAAAAAACGAAGTGAGATGTGGTCAGAGACTGTCTCTGACCACATTTTTGAGAGGAGAACCATGATGAACTCTGTATTTTCGAACAAGAGGGCTATTGCTATATTTGTCCTGCCTACCCTCCTCATATTTTGTTCCATTGTATTAGTTCCGATCTTTATCTCCAGTTACTATAGTTTATTAGATTGGAATGGCATCGGTAAAGGTGCGTTTATCGGACTAGACAATTATGTGGAGATGTTCACAGATTCACGAGCATTAAATTCCATAAAAAATTCTATGCTGTTCGCGGCAGCATCAATTTTTATTCAGTTGCCTATATCGCTTTTACTTGCCCTTATATTGGCCTCCTCGGTCAAGGGTGAAGGGTTTTATCGTGCAATATACTTCATTCCAGTGCTTATCTCGACCGTTGTAATCGCGCAGCTGTGGTCTAAAATTTATAATGCGGATTACGGACTTTTGAATTGGTTACTCGAAAGCGTGGGTCTTTCAAATCTGGCACAAGATTGGCTTGGTAAAAAAGATACCGCCCTTGTCGCCTCCTTTATTCCGACCCTGTGGCAGTATGTCGGCTATCATATGTTACTGATGTATGCTGGGGCAAAGTCCGTTTCACAAGATATTCTCGAAGCCGCTAAAATTGATGGAGCTTCCCGAATAAGAACTGCATTCTCAATTACAATTCCACTAATGAGGCCTATTCTGAAAGTATGTCTTGTCTTTTCAGTCATTGGTGCCTTTAAAGTATTCGATCTAATTTATGTATTGACGGGCGGAGGTCCTTTATTCTCCACTGAAGTACCGAGCACGTTGATGTATACAACTATTTTTGACACTTACAGATATGGATATGGTAGTGCGGTATCTGTTTTCATAATTCTGGAATGTTTAGTGTTTACAGTAATTGTTAATAAATTTTTCAAGACTGAATAGAGGTGAGGAAAGTGAGTACTGCAAAAGTGGTGTTGCGAAAAAGGTCGAATTATTTTGGGAAAATACTACTGCAATTGTTTCTAATAATTGTGGCAATCGTACAAATTTACCCCCTTATCTGGCTGGCATTTTTCTCGCTGAAAGATAATAGTGAAATATTCAGTGGTGATGTCGTAGGCCTTCCTAAGGAATTTCTCTGGAGTAACTATGTTAAAGCCTTATCAGACGGTAATGTATTAACTTATTTTTTTAACAGCGTGTTGGTAACGTCTGTATCCATTATTCTGGTACTGATTCTTGCTTCTATGACTGGTTATGCCGTGGCGAGGATGAACTGGAAATTCAGTGAATTAACGATGACCCTGATCCTCCTAGGGATGATGGTGCCAATTCATGCGGCCCTGCTGCCGCTGTTTATGGTCCTGAAGAACTTACATTTGCTGAATACGTATTGGTCCTTGATTATTCCTTATGTTGCTTTTGGTATCCCTTTGGCTGTGTTCATCGTCAGCAGCTTTTTTAAGGGGCTCCCCCGTGAATTGGAAGAATCAGCGGTCATTGATGGATGCGGCATTTACAGAACGTTCTTTTCCATTATGTTGCCGCTTATAAGTCCTGCTATTGCAACAGTTGCGATATTTACATTCCTATCTTGTTGGAACGAGCTGATGTTTGCGACTACGTTCATTAATGACTCACTCTATCAAACTTTAACCGTGGGTATGATGTCCATGGTGGGAACCTACATTACACAGTGGGGGATTATTGGAGCGGGACTCATGATTGCTACGATTCCAACGATTGTAATCTACTTGTTGCTCAACAAGCAGGTACAGAAGAGTATGATCGCAGGCGCAATCAAGGGATAAGGGATACAAAAATAGAAGGAGGATATTTTAATGAAAGCTACGGTTACTGTTAATACTGATCAGTCGCGCGGAACGATCAGTCGTCATATTTATGGGCATTTTGCCGAGCATCTTGGACGTTGTATCTACGAAGGGATCTGGGTAGGGGAGGATTCACCGATTCCTAATACCCGTGGCATTCGGAATGATGTTCTAGAGGCGCTGCGAGCTCTTAGCATACCAGTGCTCAGATGGCCGGGCGGGTGCTATGCTGATGAGTATCACTGGAAGGATGGCGTTGGTCCACGCGAGGGGCGCAAGCATATGGTTAATACGAACTGGGGTGGCGTTGTAGAGAACAACCACTTCGGTACCCATGAATTCTTCGACCTTTGTGAACTGCTGGACACGGAGCCTTATATCTGCGGAAATGTTGGCAGTGGCACCGTTCAGGAGATGCAGGAGTGGGTGGAGTATATGACCTTTGACGGCGAATCACCTATGGCCAAATGGCGGAAGGCTAATGGCCGGGAGAAGCCTTGGAAGCTCAAATATTTTGGCGTCGGAAATGAGAATTGGGGTTGTGGCGGCAACATGCGGGCGGAGTACTACGCCGACGAATACCGCCGTTTCCAAACGTATGTCCGTAATTACGGACATAATCAAGTCTATAAGATCGCTGGCGGTGCTAACGTTGATGATTACCACTGGACGGAGACGTTAATACGTGAAGCCGGTGGACTTATGGATGGTCTCAGTCTGCACAACTACACGGTGCCTGGAGGATTTGAGATCAAGCGGCCGGCGACTGGCTTTGATGAAGCGGAATGGTTCGAGACCATGCAGCTCGCGCTCCAAATGGACGAGCTCATTACCCGACACACGGCGATCATGGATCAACACGATCCGAAGAAACGTGTGGGCTTAATTGTCGACGAGTGGGGTACCTGGTTCCAAGTAGAACCGGGTACAAATCCTGGCTTCTTGTACCAGCAGAACACGCTGCGTGATGCGCTTGTTGCGGGACTGCATTTCCACGTCTTCCACCGTCATTGCGACCGTGTCCACATGGCGAACATTGCCCAGACAGTCAACGTACTACAGGCGATGATTCTAACGGAAGGTGATAAGATGTTGCTGACGCCGACCTATCACGTGTTCGAAATGTTCAAGGTGCACCAGGATGCAGAGGCGCTCGCGATTCACTTAGAGATTGGCGAATACCGTGTGGGCGATGAATCTCTTCCGCAAGTCAGTGCATCGGCTTCGAAGCGGCCTAATGGAACGATCGACATCAGCCTTTGTAACATCGACCCCCATCACCAAGTAGATATATCTCTAGGGTTACGTGGGTTGGGAGGAATGTTGAATGTTAGCGGCCGGGTACTGACGCATACAGATATGAATGCTCACAACACATTTGGGCAACCGGAGAGGGTGAAACCACAGTCATTTAACGGCGTTACGAGTGTAAGTGACGACGCTTTACTGGCAACGCTGCCGCCGATGTCCGTGGTCGTGTTGACACTCAATTAAGGATTGTGTACTTAGATGCGGCGTTGACATGGCATTATACCGCAGCAATAATGGATGTATATGAGGCTTTCATAGGATGTGAATCGGAAGGAGTAATATAATGGCTAAATTATCATTAGTTCATAAGGTCCCAACTCAGGAGAAGGTAGTCGCTTTTACGTTCGACGATGGGCCGCATCCATTATATACGAAAGAGTTGCTGGATATCTTCCATAAACATAATGGTAAAGCGACTTTTTTTATGATCGGTCAAGAGCTCAATATGTACGAGGCTATCGCAGCACAGGTTCATATGGCCGGACATGAGATTGCCAATCATACCTACTCCCATCCTGATTTGACAACACTGACTTTAGACGAAGCAAGAGCTGAATTGCAGCGGGCGGATGATACGATTCGTAAAGTGACGGGAACGCATGTATCGAACTTTAGACCACCTTTTTTTGGTGTTAACGATGATATTCTTAGGCTTGCTGCAGAATTCGGATACCATTCGATTGGCGCTGTAAACGGTGAGGCGAAGGATTGGGAACAGCCCGGTGTCGATTTTATTCTGGATCATACGAGACCAACCATCGAAAATGGAAGCATTTTTTTGTTTCATGATGGGTATGGCGAACGAGCTCAAACCATTGAAGCTGTCCGGATATTGGTGGAAGAGCTTGATGCCGAGGGTTATCGATTCGTGACTTTAAGTGAGTTGTTTGGAATCGCTGATCTCCAGCTATAAAGATTAGCCAAAGGTAAGCATAATTTCCAGACGCTGTTGTCTCCGGATTTTCTGAATTGTTTCGCTTTTAGCGATTAATGATTCCTTCATAACCTATTAGCAGGACCCCTTCCTCAATAAAATCGAGGAAGGGGTCCTGCTTTATTGTGTAATGGCTGTACTCTCTGCTTGCTTTAGGTTTTTTATTTTATACGTTTTTACTAGATTGATGTATTATCTCTATCCATTTGGATGTTGTGTGGATTCCCGAACGATCAGATTAGACGGAAGGAGAATTTCAACAAAAGGCTCATCAGGATGGTCAATACGCCAGAAGAGCTGTTCAACAGCTTTACGTCCAAAGTAAGACAAATCTACATTCATCGTTGTAGTCAACGGTGTTGTTATTCGTGACAATTGTCCATTATCGAAGCTGACAATGGATACATCTTGGGGAATTCGATACCCAAGCTTGTACACAACGGAATTGATCAAGAATCCAAATCCGTCATTGACACAGAACCATGCCGTAGGCTGCTTATCGAGCGCTTGTACAGCGTTGAATACATCATCCATTTCTTCTATTACACGATCGATTACCCATATCGGGTTGTATTCAATTCCAGCCTGGTATAGAGCCAGGCGATAACCTTCTAAGCGCTCGTAATAGCTTGGTGAGAATTGTATATTGCCGATGAAGCCAATACGGGTATGTCCCAATTCAATTAAATGCTGTACTGCAGTAAAAGCGGCATAGCGATTATTGGTTAGAATACTATCGGCCTTAAGATCAGGGTGATGGTGATCAATTAACACGGTGGGAATACCTGTATTGGTCACTGCCTGAATATAAGGGTTCGTAATATGGGATAGGATCAAGACCCCTTCTACAGATTGATCCAATAATATAGGAGGCAGGATTAAATTCTCAGAAGAATGCTTATCAATAGATTGAATAACCATACGCTTATTCCGCTTCGCTGCTTCCTTCTCAATGCTCAAATAAATTTCTCCAAAAAAGTTTCGTTTGGAAAATGCAAATTCCGATGCCAAGATGGCAAAGGTTCCTACTTCTTCTTCAGTGCTTTTACGCCCTCGCGAATAGATGTAACCCATCTCATTCGCTGTATCGATAATTAATTGCCTTGTTTCTTCGCTGACACCGTCTTTACCAGACAGAGCCTGAGAAACAGAGTTCTTCGATATATTTAATCGATCGGCGATATCTTGCATAGTTACCTTCACCTTCATGCGAAGATACGTCCTTTCTAATAAGAAGTGTAATGAATATTCTTCCATACTGTCTCTCATAATACTAAAGATTATGCTGCAAAACTACATTACAATTCTAAATTATTATAACATTACAAAATAATATTGTAAAGTTAATGCATAGTGTGTGTAATTGTGTCGATTGTATAAATAATCGAAGAATAGGTTGACAATTTCGCTTAAAACTATAATAATAGCAAATGTAACGCTTACAAAACATTGTTTTAAGTGATATTGTAACGTTACAAAAATTGATTTATAGATTACTAAATGCTGTACGAAAGTGCATCTATACTTTAGGGAGGTTTTATTTTATGAAGAAAAAGCTTGCAGTATTAATGTCACTTACGCTTGTATTCACGATTCTTGCCGGTTGTGGATCGAAGAGTAGTAATTCAGGCACTTCAGCAGATGGAGTAACAACTATTGAGTTCTGGGCTGCACCTAACCCGACTCAACAAGCATATTGGCAAAAAATCGCCAAAGAGTATGAGACTGTTAATCCTAAAGTGAAAATCAATGTAAGTGCGATCAAGGAGTCCCCTACTTCTGAGGCGAGTATCCAAGCTGCAATCGCAGGTGGAAGTGCTCCAACGATGACTGAGAATATTAGCCGTGGTTTTGCAGCACAACTTGCGAACAGTAAAGCGTTAGTTCCTTTGGATACAATAGCAGGTTTCGATGATATTGTGACAAAACGTAATATGTCCAAAACGATTGAGCCTTGGGAATTTGCGGATGGTCATCAATATGTTCTTCCAATCTACTCGAATGCGATGATGTTCGGATGGAGAACGGATATCTTGAAAGAAGCTGGTGTGAACGAAATTCCGAGAACATACAGTGAAGTGATTGAGGCAACGAAAAAATTAAAAGCAAAATACCCGGATAAATATCTTTGGGCGAAGCCAGACTTAGCAGATCCTACATCATGGAAAAGATGGTTCGACTTCTTTATGTTGTACAATGCAGCATCTGATGGTAACAAATTCATTGAGGGTAGCCAATTTGTTGGCGATGAAAAAGCTGGTATAGACGTACTTTCTTACGTGGACAATCTTCGTAAGGAGAAAGGGCTCTTGACTCAGAACGTAACGGAACCTTTCGAAAATGGCGTGGGTGTATTTACGGATGTCGGTCCTTGGACATTTAACATGTGGGCTGAGAAATATCCGGAACTTGAGTACAAAAAGAACTTTGAAGTCACATTGCCTCCTGTTCCGGACGGTATGGATCCAGCAAATGCGAAAACTTTTGCGGATGCTAAAGGAATTGTTATCTATGCATCGGCAAGCCCAGAGCAACAGGCTGCTGCAATAGAATTCATCAAGTGGGTATACTCGGATGTTCAAAACGATGTTGCCTTTTTCCAAGAAACGAACTTGCCTCCAGCACGTGATGATGTAGGTACGAATGAAGCATTTAAACCTGTATTTGAAAAAACGCCTGTATTGCAAGAGTATGCAAAAGCAATCCCGAATGCTGTTCCATCCATGGACAATCCGAAATTCAACGAATTGCAAACCTTTATTGGTCAAGAGGCCTTTAACAAAATCGTTCGTGGTGAGATTGATCCGAAAACGGGTTGGGACAATATGAAGAAGGCGATTGAAGGGGAACTTCAATAATGATTGAAAAAAATAATAATCGGTTAGGCTGGCTTTTTGCCAGCCCTTACCTTATTTTTTCGACTGTGTTTTTCTTGGGCCCGCTTATCTGGTCTCTATATTTGTCTTTTACTAACTGGGACTTGATTTCACCAACTTATGATTTTGTAGGATTCAAGAACTTTACCAAAGCATTAGGCACACCAGGGGTAAGATCGGCATTTTGGGTAACGTACAAATTTATGATCGTATTTGTACCGATTGTCACAGCCATGTCGCTTTTTGTAGCGGTAATTGTAAAAGGCTTACCTAAATTAAAAACCGTATTTCTTATTGGATTTTTCTTGCCTTACCTATCCTCAGGGGTTGTTGCATCCCTTATTGTTAAAGGTTTTTTGTCACATACAAGTCCTGTTCAGACGTTTCTAAGGGATCGGTTAGGTCTTGATATTGACTGGCTCGGCGGATCTTTCTCGGCATTGTTCGTCGTTGCGATGATTATGGCTTGGAAATTTACAGGTTACTATGCGTTAATTCTTACTTCAGGTTTAGAAAGCATTGATCAGGAAGTATATGAAGCAGCGGCAATTGATGGCGTGAAGGACAGCCAAAGGTTCTGGAGAATTACGTTGCCTTTGCTTTACCCTGCGATTTATACAACCTTAATTTTATCCTTTGGTGCAACATTCGGTATCTTTACTGAGGTCTACCAATTAACAGGCGGCGGACCGAACTATGCAACGAATACATGGCAAATGGAAATATACAGTCAAGCATTTAAGAACCTGCAGGCAGGTTACGCGTCAGCTATCGCGATTATGGCTGCGGTTGCGACATTTATATCTATCTTCGTAATCCGAAAAATTCTGGAAATGTGGGGTAAGCGCAATGGTTGGGTCTAATTCAAACATCAAGCTCCGGCTGTCGATCCGCTATCTGATTGCGATCGTACTGCTCGTGATTATGGTATTCCCCTATTTATATATGGTATTGAACTCACTTGCAGATTGGTCACAGGTAGACCGGAAGCTGATACCGACGAAATTTACGCTGCGCTCGTATCAATGGCTCTTTACAGGTGGTGAGACCGGGATTACAAGACCATGGATTCACGCCTTCTTTAACAGTGTGTTCGTTTCCCTGGTATCTACAGCCTTAATGATGATGTTCGCGATTATGGTCGCTTATGCGTTGGCGAAGCTGAAATTCCGCGGGAGAGACTCTATTAACAACTTTGTGTTGTTTCATATGTTCTTTCCGGCAATCATTCTGATCATCCCTAACTTTTTGATTATTCAAAAAGTAGGACTGTTCGATACGTATTGGGCGCTCATTATTCCCAAGGCGATGAGTTTATGGGGGATCTTCATGTACACCAACTTCTTTAAGGCGGTACCCGACGCTTTCATTGAAGCTGCCAAGCTGGATGGGGCATCCGATTTCAAAATCCTGTATAAGATTATGATGCCGATGTCGAAGTCCATTACGACCGTTGTATTCCTATTCCTGCTAATGGAACGCTGGACAGAGCTCCTATGGGATATGATCGTCGTCCGAAGTGACGGCATGTTAACATTGAACGTTTTATTATCTCAGATGTTCGGTCCGTATCAATCGTATCCGGGTCCGATGTATGCCGGTGCAGTGATGCTCACCTTGCCAATCATTATCTTGTTCATTATTTTCGGCAAGAAGTTCCAGGAAGGCATGCAATTTAACTTGAAATAGGTCTGCACAGGAGGGGTTATCGGTTGGAACAGCCGTGGTGGAAAGGGACGGTATTCTATGAAGTGTATATGCCAAGCTTCTGTGATAGTAACGGGGATGGGATTGGTGATTTCGGCGGTCTTACTTCCAAGCTGGATTATTTGCGGGAACTTGGCATCGGAGGGATTTGGCTAACGCCGTTCTATAAGTCTCCAAAAGTAGATAACGGGTATGACATTGCAGATTATTGTCAGATTGATCCAGACTTTGGAACGATGGAAGATTTCGAACGGTTTATTCAGGAAGCGAAGGCTCGCGGGATCAGAGTGATTGCCGATCTTGTCCTGAATCATACGTCTTCAGAGCATGCATGGTTCAAGGAATCCCGATCTTCAAGGACGAACCCGAAGCGGGATTGGTACATTTGGAAGGACGCTGTGAACGGCGGCGTACCTAATAACTGGGAATCGTTTTTTGGTGGAACCGCGTGGGAATGGGATGCTGCAACAGAACAGTATTACTATCATGGGTTTGCGAAAGAACAGGTCGATTTGAACTGGGCGAATCCCGAAGTTAAAGAAGCGATGAAGGATATTATGGCTTATTGGCTGGGCAAAGGCGTAAGTGGCTTCCGGTTAGATGTTATCAACTTCTTATCGGTGTCCGATCAATTCCCGGATAACCCGATGGATGAAGTAACGGGTGAGCAGAAGCATGTTCATGATCAGAATCAAGATGGAATTATGGATGCCATCGAGGAAATTAGCAGGTTTGTTCATGCGCATAGCGGAATGTTCATGGTAGGTGAAGTCGGCTCTGAAGATATGGACATGCTGAAGCGTTACAGCGGAACGGGTAAGTTTGATGTGGTCTTTAATTTCAATCTGGGAAGCCAAAAGGAATTTAGTCCAGAGAATTTGTTCGCCGAGCTTAAGACGATGGAGAAGGTGCACCGTACAGATCAGATTCCAACGTTATTCTTCGGTAGTCATGATATGGACCGCGTAATTTCGCGTTTTGGTGAAGGGGACGCGGAGATTGAGCAAGAACGGGCCCGCCTTATGGCAACGTTGGCCTTGACCGCAAAAGGGGTACCTTTCTTATATTTCGGTGAAGAGATTGGGATGCGGAATTTCGTAGCCCATAAGCTGGAAGATATGCGGGACATCCAAGGATTGAAGGCATATGAAATCGCACTACAGCGGGGGATCACTCCAACGGAAGCCCTAAAAATTGCGAATGCAAAGGGAAGAGATGCGTCCCGCTCTCCAATGCAATGGAACGCAAGTCCACATGGCGGGTTTACGTCAGGAACACCATGGATTGGCATGGGCCCGAATTATCAGCAATTAAACGTGGAGTCCGAATGCAATCAACCGAATTCATTATTACATTATTATAAAAAGCTTCTCCACTTGCGCAATACACAGGATGTATTTCAATTCGGGGATTATGACGTGCTGGAACGCAGAGGCAATCTTATTTTATATGTAAGAACATTGAAAGAACCCAATACCAGAGCGCTCGTAGCCTTGAATTACGATAATCAGAGCATAGAGATTGATCCTAGTGAGCTGCTGGATGGGCAAGCAACTAATATATTGTCAAGCCGCCGAGACATAGTGAGCGGTACAGACTTGGTAACTCTGTTGCCGAATGAAGCCGCAATATGGATGCGTGCACCGCTATTATTTGACTAGAGAGGAATTTTATTATTATGAAACTGCTCAAGAATGCTGTGAAGACATGTGAACAACTGCTCATGGAATACGCGATGAAAGAAGTATCCGTAACCAATACACAGAAATTAACATTCACAGGTGTAGATCATAAAGATGTCTACAATATTACAGCTCCATTCCAAGATGAGGGTGAGTGGGTGATTGCGGGTCGGGTTGAATCCCGTGACAGCGAGCATTCCGATGTCGTTTTTTTTGTCGAACGTGATGGACAATGGGTACCCCGTGAAGGAGCGCCTACCCTTGAACTTCAAGATCCTTTTTTCACGAAAATTAATGGCGAATTGATAGTTGGAGGCGTTCAAATTTATCCGCATCCTGTAAAGGCTGATGCCTTAATGTGGCGTACAGTATTCTACCGCGGAAAGAACATCGCGAGCTTAGAACCATTCTTTAAAGGACCGGATGGCATGAAAGATCTGCGCCTAGTGGATCTGAAAGATAGCATCGGAGTACTGACCCGCCCTCAAGGAGATAAAGGAGGACGCGGTAAAATCGGCTTTACCCGCATTGCATCGTTAGAAGCGTTATCCATTCCATTGATCGAAGAAACACCGTTATTGGATGGACAGTTTGTTGATGAAGAGTGGGGCGGTGCGAATGAAGCACACTTGCTAAAGAACGGACTGCTCGGTGTTCTTGGGCATATCGCATCTTTTGATGATTCGGGCGATCGTCACTATTACCCGATGGTATTCGCTATCGATCCGGCAACAGGTGAGTACTCGGATATTCAATTAATCGCTGTACGCAATCAGTTCTTGCCAGGCGTTGCCAAACGTCCTGATTTGGAGGATGTCGTGTTCAGCGGAGGGCTCGTACGTCATGAGGACGGTACAGCTAATATATATGCAGGAATCAGCGATGCGGAAGCACAACGAGCAACAATCCCTGATCCTTTTGCTCAATTTGAAATTTTATAAGTATGAAATCCATTTGGTTAAGGGAGTTATTACAACATGAAAATCTATCGTTATGAACAAAATCCACTTATTACACCGGCGGACGTTAAGCCGTATCACGATGACTTTGAAGTGATTGGTGCATTTAATGCCGGTATTGCTAGCTATAATGGTGAAATATTAATGTTTCTCCGTGTAGCAGAACGCCCGATTAGCAAGGATCCAAAAATTGTGAAAGCTCCGATTTATAATCCGGAGACCAATGAATTGGATATTTTGGATCTGAATACAGATGATGAGCGCTTCGACTTCTCTGATCCGCGTGTGATTAAGAATAAATCCGCTAGTGCTACATTTCAGTACTTGACTTCATTATCTTATATCCGAATCGCTCGAAGTAAGGATGGACATCATTTTACGGTGGATGAGAAGCCATTTGTGTACCCTTCCAATTCACTGGAGACGTTCGGGGTAGAAGATCCTCGGGTAACCCAAATTGGGGATACCTACTATATTTATTTCTCGGCAGTCTCCCCTGTGGGCGTTGGAGAATCGCTGGTATCAACTAAAGATTTCATGAATGTAACTCACCACGGCATGATCTTTGGGCCGGATAATAAAGACGTATTGATTTTCCCAGAGAAAATTAACGGCAAATATTATGCATTGCACCGTCCAACGACGAAAAGCACGGGAGATCCGGAAATATGGATCGCAGAATCGGACAACTTATTATATTGGGGTAACCATAAGCATCTGATCGGTTTGCGTGAGGGGATGTGGGATAGCGGCCGGATTGGCGGCGGTGCGGTTCCATTCAAGACCGAGAAAGGCTGGCTGGAGCTGTATCATGGAGCCACGTTGGAACATCGTTATTGCATGGGAGCAGTTTTGCTAGATCTAAATGACCCCTCGAAGGTGATTGCGCGCTCCAATGCTCCTATCATGGAGCCGGAAGCGGATTATGAGAAGAACGGATTCTTCGGCGATGTTGTATTCTCTTGCGGTGCACTTGTGGAAGGCGATGTTGTTAAAATGTATTACGGAGTCGCTGATACATCAATGGCTTGCGCAGAACTTAGTGTACAAGAAATTTTAGATAGCTTGATATACGTATAACAATAAAACGTCAAAACCGAAGTGGTTTTGGCGTTTTAATTTGGGAGAGAGGATGAAGAGAATGAACATTAAATTAACTGAAAACTGGAAACTTCGTGATTTTCATGTGGGGGAAGCCCGGGATCTTGAAGTTGCATCGCCAGAGTTTATTGATTATTTCTGGATGACCACCTCAGTGCCCGGTGACATCCATACGACGCTTCGTGAGAAAGGCATTATTGATGATCCTTTCTTTGGCCACCAAGATCAGAAATGCCGTTGGATTGAAGAAAAGGTATGGTGGTATCGTACGGTCTTTTCATACGATTCTGATCTTAAACCTGGTGAGAAGATGGAGCTATTATTCGAAGGGTTAGATACCTATGCAACCGTATATCTCAACGGTGTGGAGCTTGGATCAACAGATAATATGTTCATTAGCCATTCATTTGATGTAACCCGTGAATTAAATAAAGGGAAAAATACGCTTGCCGTAAAATTTGATCCTATTCATGTACACGCAGGCGATAAAGTCCAATATTATTGGTCGGGCTATAGTAAGAAGCGGATTTGGACACGTAAAGCGCAGAGTCATTTTGGCTGGGACTGGGGTCCGCGTCTGGTCTGTGCAGGCATATGGAAAGAGGTAAAGTTGATCAAACGGCGTCATGCACATTTAGATCATGTGTTTGCCCGTACAACTTCGATAGAGGGTCAAGTAGGTGTTGTTGATGTGGATTTATGCGCACATGCCTTTGATCGCGGATGTTCGTATACGGCGCGTGTGGAACTATTAGACGGGACGGAGCATGTTGCGGAAGCGAATGTCGCTTTGGACAGAGCTTCAGGGATTACAGTTGACGGGGCGATTACAGCGCGTACGCTTCATCATTCAGTTACCTTGCAGGTGATGGATCCAAAGTTATGGTGGACCCATGATCTAGGAACGCCTTTCTTATATCATCTACGCGTTACGTTATTTGCTGATGGGGAGCTAATAGATACCTATGAGCAGCCATTTGGGATTCGAAAGATCGAATTGATGCAGCTGGATGAAGAAGGGCGCCATGCTTTCACTTTTGTATTGAACGGCGTAAAAGTTTTTGCTAAAGGTGCAAATTGGATCCCTATTGATAGCTTTATTGCGAACGTGCCAGATAGCCGCTATACACATCTGCTTCAGATGGCCAAGGATGCCAATATGAATATGATTCGCGCTTGGGGTGGAGGCATTTATGAGCGGGATATTTTCTTTGATGAATGTGATCGGTTAGGAATTTTAATCTGGCAGGACTTCATGTTCGCTTGTGCGTTGTATCCAGATTACAATCGTAATTTCATGAATAATGTTCACCGCGAAATTGAGCAGGTCGTAAAACGTCTTCGCAGTCGTACGAGCCTTGCTCTATGGTGTGGGAATAACGAGAATGATTGGTTGTATGAGGCACTGTCCTCTAACGGCGAGATCACACATCCCTTTTATGGAGAAAAAATTTATCATGAGCTCATGCCCGCAGTACTAGAGCAACTCGATCCCACACGAACGTTTTGGCCTAGCTCGCCTTTTGGCGGCAATGATCACAATTCACGTGATGTGGGCGATACCCATAACTGGCAAGTCTGGCATGGGAATAATGAGCCGCGTCAGTTTGGTGAACCGCAGACACAGGATTATAGTGTTGAAGGGATATCGTTCAAACGATTCAAGTCAGACTTCACGAAATTCGCCAGTGAATTCGGTTTACATGCGGCTTCCAATCGTTATACTTTAGCGAAAAACATGCCGGACGATCAGTTCTTCTGGGATAGCGATGAAATGAAGTACCGTAATAAAGATGTCCATTATCCAAAGGGCATTATGCTCATGGAAGGTTATACTGGAATTCCGAAGGATATCTATGAATATATTCAATTCTCGATGCTAACCCAGGCAGAGGGTTTAAGGTATGGCATTGAGCATTACCGCCGTAATAAGCCGGATACGAGCGGGGCTTTATTCTGGCAGTTCAATGATTGCTGGCCGGGAACGAGCTGGTCTGTCATCGACTACTATGGTTTACCAAAGGCGAGCTACCACTATGCGCGTAAATTCTTTGCACCGGTACTCTTATGTGTGGATCATGATCCGAATGGACCGCTGCAGCTATGGGCTCTCAATGATCGCCGCGAAGCTTATCAGGATGAGGCTGAATTAACGATTTATCGGATGGATGGTACAATTGTATATCAGCGTGCATTCGATGTTACCGTTGAAGCGAATAGTAAAGTTAATTTTGCCAAGTTAACTGAAGCTGAGGTACTGCAACAGCATAGCCCGCGCGAGGTTGTGGCTGTACTTCGTTCGAAGAAGATGGCGACAGAAGATTATGTACTCTATTTAAGAGACTATAAGGACATGAATTTTCAACCTGCACATATTCAGATCTCTGTGGATGAAGCGAAAGGACATATCCGCTTGATCACAGATCTTGTGGCACGGATGGTGATGATCGAACTAGATGCACCCTGGGTGATTATGGACGATAATTTCTTTGATCTGATTCCGGGTGAGGAGAAGACGGTTCGTGTGCATCATGTGGATGCCGGGGCACTGCCTTGGGAAACCTTACGTGTAACGGCAATGAATGATGTGGGTTTACAAAAACTAGGAATTAAGGAGATGAGCTAAGATGAAGGCGGCTGTATTTCAAGGAACTAAGCGCATTGAATTTAAGGACTGGGAAGCTCCGGCTGTTGGCTCCAAAGAAGTTAAACTTCGTGTGAAATGCTGCGGGATCTGTGGTACAGATCAGCATATTTATCATGGATACCCAGGGTCTGCGGAGGTGACAGCTCCGATTGTGTTAGGACATGAGCTTGCGGGCGAAATAGTGGCTGTGGGTGATGAGGTTACGACCTTACAAGTGGGGGACCGTGTATCGGTTGATCCGAACATCTATTGTGGAAACTGTTATTTTTGCCGGAATGGAAAAGTGCATTTATGCGATAACTTGCAGGCTGTTGGGGTGACTCGAGACGGCGGCATGGGCGAATATTGTGTTGTTCCTGTAGCGAACTGTTACTTGCTACCTGATGAAATGAGCTGGATCGAAGGGGCAATGATTGAACCTTTAGGTTGTGTGCTTCATGGCTATAAGAAGCTGGGTATCCGTAAGGCACACCAAGTCCTGATTATCGGCGGTGGTTTTATTGGTCAATTGTTCTTGCAGCTCGTCAAAGCTGCGGGTGTTAAAGGGATCATTGTCAGTGAGCCGGAAGTGTTCAAACATGACCGATTAGTCGAATTAGGTGCGGATGAAGCCGTATCTCCTACAGCAGAAGGCGTGATGGAAGCTCTCCATCATCAATTTGATATTGTGATCGAATGTGTAGGCCGGGCGGATTCCATGGAGCTGGCGGTTAAGGCATCACGTAAGGGTGGACAAGTCTTAATGTTTGGAGTTGCTTCCCCGGACACGTTGATTCAAGTCTCACCATTCGAAATTTTTACAAAAGAGTTGAACATCATGGGCTCTTTCATTAATCCATATACACATGAGGAATCGATTGCGTTAATTGAGAAGGGGATCGTTCAGATTGAGTCGTTGATTAGCCATCAGTTTTCGCTGAAAGATATACCGGAAATCATGGGCGAATATCCGAAACTGCGTGTTTCTAAAGGGATTATTGTGCACGAGAGGTAGTATTTAATCATAGTAAGCGTACAACAACGATGACTGTTGGCTATTTGCCATAGGTCATCGTTTTTTTGTGGGCAAAAACTGGCTGCGACGAGGTCTCTCTTTATAAAATATTGAAATTAATATTCAGTTGAGAATCCCTTCACTATCAGTTTACGATTCAGAGTTAGAGTTAAAGGAGGCCATGAGAAAAAGGAGCTTTGTCATGAACACAGATCCTAAAGTACTTATTGTTACGTCGGCATTTGGGGACGGGCATATGAAAGTGGCTGAGGCCATCGAACATTCATTTAGACGTCGGGGGATTAATCGGATTACAACTCTGGATCTATTCGCTGCAGTCCACCCTACCTTGAATGAGCTATCCCGAAGGTTCTATTTAAACAACACGGGGTATACGCAAGAATTTTATGGATTCTTGTACACAATGACGAGCAAGATGAGGCCAGAGCAGTTCATGGGTAGACTCATCCATTCTATAGGCAAACGAAAAGTACAAAGGATCATCGACGAGATACAGCCGGATATTATTATTCATACCTTTCCTTATTTGGCTGCTGCTGAACTAGCTTCAACAACAGGAAGTCGAATACCTCTGTTCACGGTTATGACGGATTATGTAGTTCATGGCAGGTGGCTTCACCCACGAACGACGAAATATTTTATCGCTTCAGAAAGCATGAAGGCGACTCTGATGTCAGCAGGGATCGCTGAAGAGAAGCTTGTGGTCAGTGGGATTCCCATTCGCGAGGCTTTTGAACAGTCTCAGGATCGTGAAGCGCTTTTGCGCAAACATGGGTTAAAAGGAAATCGTCAATATCTATTACTAGCGGCAGGAGCTTACGGCGTATTAAGTGACATTGGCGGTTTAATAAAACGAGTACTGCTTCAATCAAGCTTCGATGTCATCGTATTGTGCGGGAATAATCATAAGCTTCGAGAAGCTACGGGGGAGCTTTTTCAAGAGAACCCTCGAGTTCACATTTTGGGATATACCGAAGAAATGCAGGAGCTGATGTGCATAGCTTCCTGTCTATTGACCAAAGCTGGCGGGATTACCTTGACTGAGGCGATGGCTCAAACACTTCCAGTTATCGTCTATCGACCCCTCCCCGGTCAGGAGGCAGGCAATGCAGAATGGTTATCTGGGCAGCATTTGATAGAGATTGCACGAAATGAGGAGCAGTTAGTAGAGCAGCTCCAGCGATTGGAGCATATGGCGTACAGAGATGAAAGGGAACAGCATATGAAGGTCTTTTCGCGGAAATCAGCCTCGGATGCTATCGTTACCGAAGCTTTAGAGGCTATTAAATTGCGTCAGCCCTCTGTTCCCGCAGCAAAATCCATGCTTGTTGAAGGGCAGGCGAAGACGATTCATGGATATTATTAGGAAGAAAGAAAGACAACAGCAGACGTTTACCCGCCTCGCAATGATTCTCTTTTTTATAGAGTGGATAAGAGGGGCTGTCCTAATCACGTTCTTACCCACTTATATATTGACGAGCTGGGGGCTTACAACGTCAGTAGTTGGCATTGCGGTCTCCGTACACTATTTAACGGACAGCTTGATCAAAAGCTTCATCGGCTATCTCTTGGATAGATATCCTGGGCGTACCGTGCTTCATGGAGGGTTCTTTCTTGGGTTCGTTGGACTGTTATTGATGGTGACAACGCATAGTCCGTGGATGCTTATTGTAGCCTCTGCTTGCTTGGGTGCTGGATTCTCACCGATCTGGATCCTATGTATGAGCCAGGTATCAGAGGAAAAACGAGCACAACAGATGGGAACCTTGTACGTATACTGGATGGCTGGTCTAGGTCTGGGTCCCGTAATGATGAATTTGTTAATTGGTGGTGGGCTGTCACTGTCCCTTGCTGTCATTGGATTATTTTTTGTAGCGGGCTGGATCATGGTAGGTCTTGTAAAGATGAACAAGGTCTCGGTGCAGAGTGTGAATATATCCGTAGGTGAGCAGTTTGTATCTCTATGGAACAAAGTAAAAAAGGGAGGATTTCTGGTCCCTGGCATGCTGCTGCAGACTACAGCGGGCGGGATACTAGTCCCTTTTCTAACAAGCTTTGCTATTTCGCATCTGGGTCTTTCCCATTCTCAGCTGTCTATCGTGTTATTTATGGGAGGAGCAGGCGTAGTTCTATTTCTTGTGCCCATGGGAAAATGGTTTGATCAAGTCGGAGGGAAGTGGTTCCTTGTCATTGGGTTCGGCGTATTTGCGGTTGCCTTGTTCGGCTTAACTTCTATTAATTCCTTCTCCGCCGCCATTGGGCTCTCGCTTCTGCTAGGGTGTGCTTATGCTGCTTTACTTCCCTCTTGGAATGCTTTAATGGCCAGTTACATTCCCGAAGATTCTGTAGGGATCAGCTGGGGACTATTGTTTTCCATAGAGGGTTTAGGGGTGGTTATTGGTCCGCTAATTGGAGGCTGGCTGGGAAGCTCAGGAAATCAATTGCTGCCTTTTCAAGTCAGTGCCTGTTTGTTTGGATTGATTAGTGTTGTCTACTTGCTATCCCCCGCCCGGTTATTTATTCATAGAAACAGAGGGATGGAGAAGCTTCCAAATGTATCGTAGTTAAGATTGATTTAATAGACTCTTCACAATTCCTGCAACTCCCCTGACTTCCGGCGCCGCCGACTCATGAATACCAAAGACAATGCAATGATCGTGAGAATAATCCCAAGTACTTGAAATCCCTCAAAGCTGAACTTGCCTCTCATTACGATGCCTATCAACAAGGAAGAGAGAATGGTTCCCAAATATCTTGAAGTATTAAATAAACCGGATGCTACGCCGATCATTTCCTTGGGTGAACTTTGGAACAAAACTGCTTGCATACCTATATTATTCAACCCATTGCTAATCCCGAATGCAGCCAGTGCCAGGCACACGCTAATAACCGGTGAAGATTGATTCAATGTCACGAGCCATACCGATCCCGCAGTCATCAATACAGCAGACACTAGTAGTGCCGGTCCTGGTCCGGATTTATCGATCCATCGTCCTGCTATTGGAGAAGTAACTAGAGAGCATAGGCCTAAGGTTAGCATAAGTATCCCTGTTTGATACTCGCTGACATGGCGAACCATTTGCAAGTAGGACGGAACTCCGAAAAAGAGTGAGTAAAAGAGTACATTAACGAGCATGAATTCCACATTAACCCATGTCATTGCAGGATATTTAACAAATGTGCGTAAAGGGATAAAAGGCGAAGTCGCTTTTAACTCATGTCGTACGAACACCCCTAGCAGAGCGAGTCCTATCAGTGAAACAATGACATTTCCTAAAGCAATGTGCCCGGATGATTTTGCTGAGAGCAATCCAATGAGCAGGGCAACCAGACCCATTGTGAAGAGCAGAATCCCTGATCCATCTATCCAATCGAACCATTTGTGAAGAGACATGCCCGGTGCAACGGTTAATGACGAGTTTTCCTTAGGGATATTTCTCCAAGATAATAGAAAGCTCACTACCACAAATGGAATATTGACGAAAAAGATAGCGGGCCAGCCCCACCAGTGTATAATAACCCCTCCAATAAAGGGTCCAATGGCTGCCGCACCAGATAGGAAGATGGACAAAACAGACAGCGCTGTCGCTTGTTTTTCCGTTACATGAATTCGCACTATAGCCATCCCAACGGCAACCATCATGCTTGTTCCAATGGCTTGCACAATGCGGAACACGAGGAGCCACGCGAAGCTTGGTGCGAATGGAGCTAATAATGAGGCAATGAAGGCTACTACAAGCCCGGTAAGAAATATTTTCCTCCTACCAAATAAATCGCTGGCCTTTCCCATGACGGGTTGAGCGATGCTACTAGCAATGTAGAAAGAAAAAATAATCCAGGAAACACCTGTATAGTCAAGTTGGAATACATTTTGCAATCTTGGAATAGCAACAGAAACCATTGAAGAGTTTAATGGGTTCAATAGTATCCCTAGACCCACTGAAATCATTAACCACCAATTCCGAGCACTCATTTTGTGTCCCCCTAAAGCGTATTAATGTCATCCTACTTGATTTTAATTATTCATTCCAACGCATTTTATGTTATATTCTCATTGACTTAAAGGAATGAATGGGGTGCGAAATGGAACTTCTACAGCTGCAATATTTTCTCGCGGTAGCTCGGTTGGAACATGTGACTGAAGCTGCGCGAAATCTGCACGTTACTCAATCATCACTTAGCAAAACAATACAGCGCTTGGAGGAGGATCTAGGGGTCCCTTTATTCGATAGAGTAGGGCGGAACCTGCGTCTGAATGAGTTCGGAAGCAGATTTCTTCGCCGTACAGAAAGAGCTTTGTTTGAATTGGAGCAGGGGAAGCAGGAGCTTAGCGATTTATCTCACCCGGAACATAACACGCTTGAATTAGCAGTGACCACCGCCAGTACATTACCCAATATCCTTCGCGAGTTTCGAAAAAAGCGACCTGATATTCAATTTCATGTGCAGATGCTGACTACGAAGGAAATGGTTACACTTTTGGATAGAGGAGAGGTGGATTTCTGCTTGTCCTCACCCCCTTTAGAAGGGGACGACATCGAATGCCAGGTCGTATTTATCGACCCAATCCTTGTAGCGGTTCCTAAGGGGCATCGGTTGGCAGATCGAAGCAGCGTATCTTTGATAGAGCTGAGAGATGAATGGTTCGTCGGGGTTAAGAGTGGTTATGGAACTCGGGATTTAATAGACTCTGTGTGCCAATCGGTTGGATTTACGCCTAAATATGTATATGAGGGGGATGAACCTGCAAGGTTGATCACTCTTGTGGAAGCTGAGATTGGACTTGCCTTCATACCAAGTACAGCAAGAAATTCACGGGAAGACATCAAATATCTCCAAATAGAGAATCACGAATTGGTACGGGAAATTGCTCTAATATGGCACAAGAGTCGGTACATTTCTCGGGCTGCTTTGGAATTTCGTGAGGTAGTTGTAGAATATTTCGGATCGTTATCCAAAGAGGTTTAAGACAATTGGGGATGGTTATCTAGAGGTATTTAACTGGATGCAAAAGAACAATTGCATCCAACTCAAGGACGCATAGTCTATAGAAATATTTTATAATGAAGATGTAGAAAAATCAGGTAGTGTTTAGTTATCTGATGTTGGTTCTTCCATAAACCATGAGATATGGGTGCATCTCTTACAAATAAGTATAGCAGCGTTTTTATTCGCCCAGTCAAATCCTAGAAAGGATGCTCCGCTTGTGTTAAGCAGTTTATAATCCAGATCAAAGGTATCGTTTTGACAACAAGGACAGGTTATTCGCGCGCCTGCAGCACTGTATCTCATTTTAAAAACCTCCTGTGAATTTGTATAGTTCTTTAACGCATCTGAGGTTATTAAGGTTTCATGTACTCGAACTTACTAGTTAATTTGGGGTGAAATTATGAATAGCTGGGAAACAGCTTTATCAAAAGTATGTGAGCTTTATTTTTCATCGGAAGTGAATTCGAAATTAGAATGGATCTTGGTGGGCTCGGTGGGTTCGGTTTTACAGGGCTGTGAAATGACTCCGGGAGACGTTGATATTTATACAAAAAATAAAGAAGGGATTGCACAATTTGCAGAACTTCTGAAGGAATATTCCTTGCTGGATAAATGTGAATTCCCTCATGGGGAGAGCTGGTTATCCTCTTTAGAAGAACCTACATACAGTCAGACCTTTTCTTCGGGCTTCTCATGGACAAAGGGGAGTTGGATCATCGATGGGTTTAAAGTGGAAGTCGTTCATATCTCCAATTCAGCGGGAATTCCTGATTCTATGGATGGCGATGGGATATGGGAAGGTGGACAATTCATTTGGAATCATTTTAGGAATGTGACAATCGGACGGTACACTATTCCTACGGTTCCTCTAGAAATACAGCTAGAATCAAATTTAAGAAGACAACGATCAGACAGGACACAAGCGATTATTACTACATTGCAAAAATATGGCTACGATCAAGAACTAATCGAAAAAGCTCTATCAAAGAAACACTTACCTTATTTTTATTCTCAAATGAATTGAGCAATGGAGATTGTTTAAAAAAAAGGAATTAACTGGTATAATATGGTTTATAATCGAGAAAGGTGTTGATTTCTATGTCTGACTTTTTTGATCCAGGACCTAATCCGAATGTGACGGACCCTGGCGGTCATAAAGCAAACCATGATGTCAATGCGCAAAAATATCATACACAAGGTGTTCCCGGATTTTGGAGCGAGGTAACCAATCTGTTCATCGTGGTGGCAATAATTGCAGTTATTTTCTTACTCATATGGATCTTCTAATGGTCTTGTAATGAAAAAATGACAGCCCTCATTTAACTCGAGGGCTGTCATTATCGTTATTGAGCTGAGTATCCTCCATCGATGACTATTTCCGAACCTGTAATGTATGAAGATTCATCTGTTGCCAGAAATAGCGCCGCTTGGGCAATATCGATGGCTTGACCCAAACGCTGCAGAGGTGTTGCCTGAATCAATCGGTCTAGCAAGTCCTTTGAAGTACTTAAAGCTTGAGTCATTGGCGTTTCAATAATTCCAGGGAAAAGAGTGTTTACCCTTACGCCTTGATGGCCGAAGGTTGTAGCAGCCGCTTTAGATAATGCGCGAACTGCGCCTTTGGATGCCGAGTAGTGATTAAAGCCTTGACCGATCAGAGCTGTATAAGAAGAAATATTGATGATCGAACCTTTCTTTTGGGCTGCCATATAAGGAGCGACATGTTTAATCCCAGCGAAAGGGCCATAACCATTGATGGAATTGATTTTCTGCCAATCCTCAATATTGATTTGATCAAATGGCTTTTCAGAAGAGATGCCTGCGTTATTGACAAGAATATCAATCTTACCAAAACGATCATGTACTTCCTTTGCCAGCACTTTCCAATCCTCATCTGAGGCAACATTCAATTTCATTCCATAAACATTCTGTTTCTGGCTTACTTTCTCTATCGCTGCCTCATTGATATCTGCGGCAATAACGATAGCGCCTTCTTGAGCAAACAGATCTGCCATGCTTTCACCAATACCGGAAGCCCCACCTGTAATAATAGCCACTTTATTATCTAATCTTTTCATTTTATATTCTCCTAACGAATTAAAAGATAACTGTTGGAATAACAACTGCCATTACTAATATGCCCAAAAAGATGTAGGTATATCTCTAGCCTTCGCTAGCGATTAAGTTACCTGCCATAGGTTGAAGGATAGCTCCGAATATACCACCTGAAGCTACCGTAATTCCCATGTTCCCCAATTCATTTCCTTGAGATCTTTATTCAAATGAACAGGAAGTCAATTTAGTGGGAAGGTAAAGGGAGGGGGCAGTCTAGCTGCCCCCTCCCTTTAATTTGGTGCACACCTGTCTTGTGCAGACAGGTGTGCACCAGTTCTACTTCTTAATGTGAAAGTGACTTGCCCTTTTCCAAATAGCTGGTATCGCCGACTTTTCCTACCGTAAATTTGCCGTTCTCCCATTCCACGATCGTCACGCTGGAATTCGGCAAACCACCTTTGCTCATATCCCAAGCGTTAGGATCAAGACCCATGACCAAATCCAAAATGGTGATGCCGTGGGAAACGACAATGATATTCTTTTTTGACCCTTGGTTATCGGCAATGATTTGGTCTACTGCCGCTTTTGTCCGGGCAAAAACCTGAGCCATGTTTTCTCCGTTCACCGAGGTGTAATCGAGTTTCTGGAACGAAGCAACGTTTGTATGCTTCATAATATCTGCTTGATAAGCGCCTTCCAAGTCACCGAAGTTCATTTCTCTCAAGCGTTTATCCGTTTTCAGAATCATGTTTCGGCCTTCCAAAATGGAATCGGCCGTATCTATCGCACGTCCGCTAGAGCTGCTGTATGCTGCGCTGAACGGAATGTCGTGCAAGCCTCGTGCCAGGTCCTCGGCTACCTTGATGCCTTCTTCCGTGAGCGGAGCATCCGAGAGGCCCTGCATCCTTTTTTGCACGTTAAACAGCGTTTCGCCGTGACGAACGAAGTAGAACGTGAGCTTGTTTTGACCGTTTTCCGCATAGCTCTGATCGCCGACTTTTTGCACCGTATATTTGCCGTCTTTCCACTGAATCTTCGTTACGCTGGAATTCGGCAAGCCGCCCTTGTTCATATCCCAGGCTTTCGGGTCGAGACCCATGACCAAATCGAGAATGGTGATGCCATGCGAAACGACAAGCACATTCCCGCCTTTTGTTTTGTTTGCTTCAACCATTTGATCCAGCGATGCTTTAGCCCGCTCGAACACGCCTTGCATATTCTCGCCGTTCACCGAGGTGTAATCGAGTTTCTGGAACGAAGCAACATTTGTATGCTTCATAACATCTGCTTGATAAGCGCCTTCCAAGTCACCGAAATTGATTTCTCTCAACCGCTTGTCTTTGATCAGCTTGAGATTGCGGCCTTCAAGAACGATATCGGCCGTGTCGCTTGCCCGTTCGCTCGTACTGCTGTACGCGGCAACGAACGGAATGTTCTTTAAGCCTCTGCCTAGATTCTCGGCTACTTCAATTCCTTTCTCTGTTAGAGGAGAGTCGGAGAACCCTTGCATACGTTCTTGTACATTAAATATCGTTTCTCCATGCCGTACCAGATAGAAAGTAATCTCTTGGTCTTCCTTTTTAGCGGTATTATCTGCATTTGCACCTACATTGCCTACACTAAATGTACTTAAAACGAAGAAAGCCATCATGACAGTAAATAACTTAGATAAACGCTTGTTCATACATATATCCCCTTTACTATCTATTTTGAAAGCGTTAACATTGTAATTATATCGAGGGGATCAAATTCAAAATATCCATTTTTTAAGCAAAATTAAGGCTTATTTTTTCGTGTTTCGTTTGAATGGGAGATGTACTTATATATCCAAATTAAAAAAAGCTATTATATAAAAATTTATTTGCGGAGTATAATGCTAGGATTAAGAGAGGTGAACGGTGGTTTTGGATTACATTTATGAAAGCATTCAAATGAACAATGATTTGCCAATTAATATATTTCTTCATAATGCGCAATTTGTGGAGGACCACTGGCATGACAGCATTGAGTTACTGTTCGTTCTCAAAGGGAAAGTCGATGTCTATATTGAAAAGAAAAGATTCACCCTACAAGAAGAGGATGTCTTGATCATCAACAGCAATGAAATTCATTCCATTCAATCCCATGAGAATAATTTGGTGCTTGCCTTGCAGATTCCCATTTCATTCATTAAAACTGAATTTGCAGATATCGATCAAGTTAGGTTCCTATGCAAATCCTTTCTATATGGAGAGGAAGAGCAAGAAAAATTTAATGAAATTCGCTCTTTATTAGCCGAAATGATGTGGGTATATAACAAAGAAAATTATAGCTATGAGCTCAAAATAAAGTCGTTACTATTCCAGCTAATTTACGTACTGCTTTGGAAATTCAGAGAGAGTCGCGAAGATAATAGTAGTCGAATTGGTTCGAAGTACACAGAGCGTATGTTAAGTATCGTGAACTACATCCAAGGCAACTATATGAAATCACTTAGCTTGTTCGATATTGCAGAGCAGGAACACTTATCGGTTCCATATTTGTCTAGTTTTTTTCAGAAAAGTATGGGGAAGTCCTTTAGTCAGTATGTCAATCAGCTTCGATTGAAGCATGCTGTCAGAGATATCACTTACACGGATCATTCCATTACTCAAATTGCTATGGATCATGGATTTCCGAGTTTAAAATCATTTCACAAGGTGTTTAAGGAAGTTTATAAAATAACACCGATTCAATACCGTAAGGATTTGCAAAGGTATGAGGAGCATGAGAACCTGCCTTCAAATGATTATGCAACTTACTTGGATTTTGATCGTGAGAATGCGTATGAGGCTTTGTTCAAGTATTTGCCTTCACCTGATCAGCAAACATCCGATAAGACGCTTGATAAAGGTGTAGTCACAAAAGAAATTAAGGTGCATCTCTCCGGTAAGAGTACGTTGATTAAACCTTATTGGCGAAAAATATGTACGATAAGCAAGGCGAAGGAAATTTTAATGAGTGAAGTGCAATCGCATTTAAAGTTGATTCAGGAAAAGGTCCAGTTTAGTCATATTAGGTTTCATGGGATATTTGATGATGAGATGATGGTTTATCGCGAGGATGCACAAGGCAATCCGATTTTTAATTTCTTCTATGTCGGACAATTAATAGATTTCATACGAAGCATTGGACTTCGCCCTTACATTGAGTTTGGCTTCATGCCTAAAGATTTAGCGAGTAGTGAGTCTTCTTTCTTCTATAAGAAGAGTAATCTGAGTAAACCCAAGGACATAGGGAAGTGGAGAAAGCTCGTGGAGCAATTACTTTTGTTCTGCAAAAACCGTTATGGCGAAGAAGAGATGAAGCATTGGTATTTTGCTTGCTGGAATGAACCTGATTTGCAAGTTTTTTGGCCGGATGCGTTCGAAGATTATGGCGAAATGTATATTCAGACTTATCAAGCGGTTAAAGCTAGCTGTCCTAAATTCCAAATGGGGGGCCCAGATCTTTTTTCAGAAACGGTATATCAAGAGTCTTGGTTAGATCATTATTTAGATTTCTGTATCACAAATCATTGTATTCCCGATGTTATTTCGTTCCACAGTTATCCAGTACGAGAGCAGCGAGTAGTAGATAAACCAATATCTTGGATACATTTAAGTAACGATAATTATTTGAATGAAACGATTCATTTGTTAAAAGATAAACTGAAAGCAAAGCTCTCGCAAGTGCCTGATGTTCAAGTAACGGAATGGAATTCAACACCATTTCACCGCGATTTGACGAACGATACCTGTTATAAAGCAGCCTATATTGTGAAGAATGTACTAGAGAATCTAGATGAACTGCAGAGCTTAGCTTACTGGTCCTTGACGGACTTACTGGAGGAGCTGCCACCAGCAGAGGAACCCTTTCATGGTGGATTGGGCTTAGTTACGAGCAATGGAATTCTAAAGCCAGGTTATTATGCTTATGAGTTGTTAGGCAAGCTTGGTGATCGCCTAATGGAGCTTGGCGCTGGATATTGTCTCACAAAATCGTCGCAAGGCTATCAATTGATGGTGTACCATTATTGTCATTTTGATCGATTGTATGGGACGTCTGATTCACTAGGAATTGACGCTTTGAATCGATATCACGTCTTCAAAGACACGAATAATTTAGAGATGAGTTTTGTGATCCAAGGAATACCAAGTGGTGTATACAAGCTTCGTCAAACTACGATAAATCGGGATCACGGCAGCGCCTATGATACATGGCTTGAGATGGGTGCTCCAAGTTCACTTGATGCAGATGAAGTGGCCTATTTGAATCGTAAGGCTGTACCCAATCAAGTGAGGAAGACGATTGATATCCAAAGTTCGCTCGATATTAAATGTAAATTAAACCCTCATGAAGTTCGATTATATGAACTATGGCCTGTGTATGATGCATAGTGCTTTTAAATGAAATCTAATAGGCTGACCCTAGCATCCATTTCATGGATTTGGGTCAGCCTTTTTTTATGATTTTATTGAAAGCGCTTAATTTACTAATCATAAAAATCATGAAATTTGGTCTATTTTTGATTAAGAAACGGAAAGTTGAATGGATGAAAATTGTCTATAATCACAAATGTAAGGGATTACAATACGGTTGGTCGAAGCTTCCTTACCATGATATTTACAGGGGGTACATGTATGAATAAACAAGTTTCATGGAAAGAAAGAATTAGTTATGGTCTAGGAGATACGGCTTCTAATCTTATTTTCCAGACGGTTACCTTATATTTAATGTTTTACTACACGGATGTATATGGGTTGAATGTCGCAGCTGTAGGAACCTTATTCCTTTTAGCGAGAATTATTGATGCGTTCGACGGACCTATATTTGGAGTCTTAATTGACCGCACGACTTCGAAATATGGGAAATCCAGACCCTGGTTTCTTTGGTTATCGATTCCGTTCGCGGCAATTGCAATTCTTGCGTTCCTGTCGCCGGATTTCGGGGATACAGGAAAATTGGCTTACGCGTATATTACCTATATTCTACTGAATGTTTTATACGCAGGTATTAACTTGCCACTCACTTCGATTTTGCCAAGCATGTCAAGTGATTCACAGGAAAGAACAGTAGTGTCATCGGTTCGTATGATTCTGGCGCAAGTAGGAGCTATATTTGTCAGTATTGCGACACTGCCTCTTGTTGATGCGTTAGGAAAAGGTGATCAAAAACAGGGTTTTATGTTAACGATGATGATCTATGCTGGTGTAGCAGTCGTATTTTTCTTGATTACATTTAAAAATGTAAGGGAACGTGTTCAAGTTGAAGGCAATCGTCCCGTCCCATTTAAAGAAGGAATAAAGGCAATTAAAGGGAACACCCCTTGGTGGATCCTTTTGGCTACTGGCCTGTTCGTATTTATCGGAGTTACAGCAAAGGGTCCTGCTACTATTTATTACTTTAAATATAACCTAGGTAGAGAAGACTTAATTCCGCTTGTTAATGGCCTTAACGTTCTAATGTTGCTTGCGATTATATTAGTTCCTTATTTTAGTAAGAAATTAGGTAAACGCAATGTGGTCTTTACGGGGATGATCATTGGTATTGTGGGGCAAGTCATTATCTATCTAGGTGCACAGATGATGTCTGTTCCTGTTGCATTAACAGGTGTCATAATCAGTAATTTTGGTGGGGGATTTGCATTTGGTCTACTGTTCGCGATGATTGCTGACACGATTGATTATGGAGAATGGAAATCAGGAGTAAGGGCACCAGGCTTACTATCTGCCGCAAGCAGTTTTGGTGCTAAGTTCGGAATGGGGCTCGGGGGTGCGATTGCAGCTTGGGTTCTAGCCTTAGGGAAATATGCACCGAATCAAGTGCAAGCGCCATCGGCTTTGCTAGCAATTGAATTCAATTTTGTATGGTTACCCTTAATTGCGAATGTCATTGTTATTCTATTATTCCTGTTCTATAAGCTAGATAAAGATGAGCCCCAAATGATTAGTGACTTGAAAGCTCGTAGAGGCCCGGGAATTGGAGCCTAAATAAGAATTATTTAATTAAACCTAAGAATTTAACTAGGAGATGAAGGACATCATGGAAAAATATCTATATGAAAATCTGTTGGCGGAACTAGAGAGACGGACAGAGGTTAAGAACGTCAAAGGTCTAGATATGATAATTAAAAAGCTTCCAGATTCAGATGCTGAGGGAGAAATGGACGCTCGTGTTTTGCAGACAACAATCGAAAGTGCTGAAAAGATGGCTGCGATGGGTAAGCCACCTGAGGGAGAGTTCGATTTAATGGCAATGGTTCAGGGGATGCGTGCAATGATGGGCTCGCCGAATACAGATGTAACAACAACGGATATTCGTACAGAATCGAGAGATATAGAAGGTTCAGAGGACTCTATCCCAGTTCGGATCTATTCTCCAGCTGAAAGCTCGAATGTCCCGGCGGTAGTCTTCTTCCACGGTGGTGGTTTCCTGGGAGGTACTTTGGATGTAGTGGAGAATCCTTGTAAAGCAATTGCTGAGAAAGCAAATGCAGTTGTTGTTTAAGTGGATTACCGTCTTGCACCTGAGCATCCGTTCCCTGTAGGATTAAATGATTGCTTTGATGCTGTTACCTGGGTATATGAGCATGCGGCAGAACTGAATGTAAATCCGAATCAAATCGCAGTATGTGGCGATAGCGCAGGTGGGAACTTATCAACAGTATGCGCGATGAAGGATAGAGATCTAGGAACAGGTATGATTAAATTCCAGGCTTTGCTTTATCCGACGGTGAACATGGCTGGGGCAGCAACGGATGATTTCGAATGGAATATCGAAGAGTACACGATTAACAATCATCATGAGCTGATCAAGGGACTATTAATGGGTATGGGTGATATGACGGCTATGCTGGACAATATTTATTTACAAGGTAAGATTCCCGCAACAAGCGCCTATACTTCTCCCTTATTAGTAGAAGATTTAAGCGGTATGCCTGACACGTTAATTATTACTGCACAGTATGATTATTTGACACTTGAGTGTGAAGCCTACGCTAGAAAACTACAACGTGCAGGCGTTAATACACAGTATATCCGATATAATGGAATGGACCACGCGTTCATGGATAAAATCGGCGTTTACCCACAAGCAGAGGATTGTATGAACGAAATTGCTAGAGGAATTAAGCGCATTTTCGGATAATAACGTGCATAATAATATAAAAGATCGCTCTCCTTATCTTGTCTAATCAGCAAGATGAAAGAGGGCGATTTTTATTAAAATCTCACCACTTCCTTTTTATTAACACACAGCTTTTTTAGTACTGGGAAATTTGAATGTTCAGCAAGCCTTAGTATTAGTTTTTTTCGTGAAGAAAATAAGATTCCAGACACATCTCAAGAGCTGTGTCTCTTTGACGTACTTGTATAAATACGCGCTATCCCAAATCTCATTCCTCAGACGGAGAAAGTATCCATCTGGAGCCAGTTATCTAAATTTAGATACTAAAATAAAATAAATTTAACAATGGAATCACTCTTTTAAATCGTACGGGAGAGGATGGTTATAAGGTGGAGAAAATTATAGAAGTACGGGGGATTAGCAAGGTCTACGAGAAAAGAAAGACGAAAGAGAAAATACATGCCGTTCGTGATGTTTCTTTTCATGTAAATCGTGGAGAGGTTCTCGGTTTACTAGGCCCCAACGGTGCTGGGAAAACATCAACAATAAAGATGCTCTGTGGTTTGTTAGAATCGGATGGGGGTTCTATATCCATTAATGGCTTAGATATTTGTAAGAAGAGACTCAAAGCGCTAGAGCATATCAGTGCTGTATTAGAAGGGAACCGGAATTTATATTGGCGTCTTACGGTTCGGGAAAATTTAGAATATTTTGCAGGTAACCGGGGGTACTCTCGGAAGCAAATTGCCGATCAGACAGATAAATTATTAGAGCAATTCAACCTTAAAGAAAAGGAGAATGAGCTGGTTAATGGATTATCTCGGGGGATGCAACAAAAGCTGGCAATCGCTGTGGCGCTATTAGCTAATACGGATGTCATCTTGCTGGATGAGCCAACGCTCGGTTTGGATGTTGAGGTTAGTTATGAATTACGAAATATTCTAAAAACGATAGTGAGGGAAGAGAAACGTACGATCATTATTAGCTCACATGATATGCCTGTCGTTCAGGAGCTGTGTGACCGTGCCATTATCATTAACAAAGGTGAGGTTGTGATTGACGACAGGGTGGAGAATTTACTTAAGTTATTTGAAACAAGGGCATATTCCATTAAATTAGGTGAGCAATTAAGCCCTGAACAGGAGAATAAACTGTTGAGTATATTCCCTTTAAGTACTTATAAAGCAAGCTCTCATGAAACGATCGTGGAAGTGAATTTAGAGCATGGTCAGGATATCTACGAGTTGTTCGATCTTCTGAAAGAGGAAGGAACGATGGTGGAAAGTATTGATCGAATAACCATTGATTTTGAACAAGTGTTTATTCAGATTGTGAAGGGAGGTAAGACTCATGAAATGGCTCCATTTGTTCAATGCTAATTTTCGTAAGGAATATATTGAGATGAAACGTTATCTACCGAACACAATCGCGTTAGTAGTCACTTTTTATATTATATTTCTGGCTGCATTTTTTGGAATTATGTTCATAGGAGATCCAGCCAGCTTTGATACGAATGTCCAATATTCAATTGTAAGTGTAGTCTTTTGGAGCTTAACGATGATGACGATGAACTTTATTGGTTATTCGGTAATCACAGAAGCGACGCGTGGAACGTTAGAGCAGTTATATATGTCTCCCATGGGTGTGTGGAAAATTATGCTCACGCGGATCGTCAGTCAATTGGGCTTACAGTCCGTCATTATGATTCTCTTGCTGTTTGGTGCGATGCTAACCTCGGGACAATGGTTGAGTCTTAATCCCATGACAACGATCCCAATCATTATAGTTACTATGATAAGCATGGTAGGCGTTAGTTTTATGATTGCTGGTTTGGCTATTATTGTGAAACAAATTCAAGCATTTCTACAGATTTTCCAATTTGTCTTGATGGGACTTGTATTTGTTCCGATCACTGTAGCTCCGTTTTTAGCTTTTGCCCCATTCGTTAAAGGCGTGAATATGGTAAGAACGGTGATGCTGGAGAATCTAACGTTAACGGATCTATCTTTATCTGACTATGGCGTATTAATATTAAATTCGCTAGTTTATTTGATTCTAGGGCTCGTTGTGTTTGATCGCTGTGAGAAAATAGCCATGAAGAAGGGGCTTCTGGGGCAATACTAGCGCACCCAATCGTTTATTTATTAGGTATAGCTAATACTTATAACCTGCCATAACTCATTGGTGTAACGGTATAGGCAATCGGATATGCTATATTAATTTTAATAATTTGTTCACGAGGAGATTAATATATGAGCACTCAAACCGAACCTAAAAAGCGAACCGTTACTCCATTTCGATATGATATTGTTGGCAGCTTCCTGCGCCCTCAGGCATTGAAAGAGGCTAGATTAAAATTCAAGAACAGCGAAATTACTGCCGAGCAGTTGAAGGAAGTAGAGAATGACGAGATTGTAAAGCTCGTGCAAAAACAAAAAGAGGTAGGTCTTCAAGCTGTAACCGACGGCGAATTCCGCCGCTCTTGGTGGCATCTCGACTTCTTCTGGGGCTTTGATGGTGTAGAGCGGACCATTATTGATCAAGGCTACCAATTTAATGGAGCAGAATCCAGACCAGAAACCGCACGACTGACCGGAAAAATAAGCTACAGCAGCCACCCTTTTGTAGCGCATTATGAATTCTTAAAAGGCGCTGCTGGTGAGGATGTTGTTGCGCGTCAATCGATTCCTGCAGCAGCGCAATTCCTGTTTGAGCTGGATCGGGTAGAAAATAAGGAAAGCACGAATGAATTATACCCGAATCGTGAAGAGCTAATTTCGGATATTGCCAAAGCATACAAAGCGTCAATCCTTGCCTTTTATGCAGCGGGCTGCCGCAGCATTCAAATCGACGATTGCACGTGGGGAGCGCTGTGCGACGAACAGTTTATAGCATTTATGAATCAGGTTGGTGTGAATGTAGCTGAATATGCGAACGAGCTTGCGAAGTTGAACGAAGAAGTGGTATCCGGACTGCCGGAAGATCTCGTTGTAACGACACATGTATGCCGAGGCAATTATGTTTCTACTTATGCTGGTGTAGGCGGAGGTTATGAACCTATCGCGCAAACACTTCTGAACATCAATAACTACTCAGGTTACTATCTGGAGTTTGATACTGAACGTGCAGGTGACTTCAAACCATTACGCTTCCTAAAAGACAATCAGCAGGTCGTGCTTGGCCTGTTCTCTTCCAAATTTGGTGAGCTGGAGAGTAAGGAAGATATTCTAAAGCGTATTGAGGAAGCGAAGCAATATGTCGATCTAAACCGGATTTGCCTGAGCCCGCAATGCGGCTTTGCTTCCACGGAAGAAGGTAACCACCTTACAGAAGAGCAGCAATGGCGCAAGCTTGCTTATATTAAAGAGATTGCTGAAGAGATCTGGAATTAACTCTAATTAAAAAGTAGACAGAGAAAATACACCTTTAACCATTCGGATGTTCATCCGTACGGTTAAAGGTGTATTTTGATTTAAAGAGTGTACATGGATTTACTTGGCGTGCTGTCACTATCCAGTGGATTGAGAGTAATTAGGGAAAAGCTCCCTAATAAAAGCCGATAATTGCTTTAAATGAATGGAATTAGGGAATTCCTCCCTAAAAAACAGAGTGAAATCAAGTTTTACCGTCAAATCAGTCGAATTTCAGGGAGAAATTCCCTAATCTATCAATGTCTTGATATGAAAGGGGGCACCGAAAAGTAAAAAAAAGGGAAGTCTCATTTACGAGACTCCCTGTTTGTACTCATCCTATTTTGTATAGTTATCGAAGTAACCTTGAATATAAATCATCGGTGTTCCTTTATCGCCACTACCAGAAGTCAAATCAGATAATGAACCAATCAGGTCCGTTAATCTACGAGGAGTAGTCCCTTGTGCTTCCATCGCACCAACCAGGTCATCATTTTTATTCTGGATGTATTTAGAAATGGCTTGTTTCAGCTCTTCACCACGAAGATGAGAGAAGTTGTTATCGGCCAAATATTTCAATTTCACTTCATTTGGTGTTCCATCAAGTCCTGCAGTGTAAGCAGGGGATACAACTGGATCTGCCAGTTCCCATATTTTACCGACTGGATCTTTGAATGCTCCATCGCCATAAACCATAACTTCTACAGTTTTACCTGTAATTTCTTTGATTTTTGCTTGGATACCATCTACGATAGGTTGGCAGTTGTTTGGAAATAGTTTTACGCTTTCTTCTGTTGCTTTATTGGATCCAAGCAGACCATAAGCTTCGTTAAAGCCACTGCCATCAATGGATTGTGTAAGAATATCATCCAAGCCAAATACTTTTTCAGCACCGTTGTTTGTGAGAATGCGTTTGGTTCTGAAGCGAGTGTGAATATCGCAAGTTAATACATTTTTTGTATAGTTTAAAATGGTTTTTGGGTTGTTGGAGAAGATGACTTCGCAAGCCACACCTTCAGCTTCAATCAAACCTTTATAATATTCGATATAGTCAACACCTGTGAATGGGTGCTTAATATAGCCGAAAAACTCACGGAATTGAGCCTCTGTTAACACATCCGTCCATGGATTAACGCCCTTAGCATCTAATTCGTCGATGTCTACAAGATGGTTGCCCACTTCATCAGATGGATAGCTTAGCATTAAGACTACTTTTTTTGCTCCTTTGGCAATTCCACGCAAGCAGTTAGCAAATCGGTTACGGCTAAGGATAGGGAAAATAACACCCACAGTTTCTTCACCAAATTTTGCCTTTATATCAGCAGCAATATTATCAATTGTCGCATAGTTTCCTTGTGCCCGAGCCACAATGGATTCCGTTACGGTTACAATATCACGATCCTCGATCGAGAAACCTTCGACTGTTGCTGCATTCAATACCGTTTGCACTACGATTTCTTCAATGTTATCCCCATTGTTAATGATAGGCCCGCGGAGTCCACGTACCACTGTTCCAACTACTCTTTCCAATATGATCTCTCCTCTTATAAGGGTATACTCTATATATAAGTAATGGTTATAGACCCTATATTACTATACCCTTTTAGAGCGATATAAGTAAAATTAATGTTTATAATATCTAATATAAAAATGATTTATAGATATAGAAGCTTTTAGAGATTTTTAACATTGCCGTTAGAGATAGAAAAACAATTTCTCGGGGAGGGAGAGTCGTATGAACAAAATGGACCGTTTGTTAGCTATAGTGCTTGAATTGCAGCGTAATAAAGTGTTGCGAGCGGAGGATTTGGCGGCTACGTTTGAAACGAGCGTGAGAACTATTTATCGGGATATTCAGGCACTTAGTGAAGCGGGCGTATCCATAATAGGAGCGCCAGGGCAGGGCTACTCCTTGATTGAGGGCTATTTCCTGCCACCCGTTAGTTTCACGCTGGACGAAGCAGTGACATTGCTTATCGGGACTAACTTTATCGAGCAGTGGTTTGATGCCCACTATGGCAATAAGGCTAGAAGTTCTAAAGCAAAAATAGAAGCTATCCTGCCAGAAGCCATCCGCAGTGAAGCATCACAGATCCGCAAAAGTTTTCGTTTATTTGCATCCACAGCAGATATAGCACCAATACAAGAAAAGGCATGTCTGGAAGCCATTCGTCGAGCGATATTGGAGGAAAGGAAAATAAGATTTCGTTATTCCAAAAGAATCGCCGAAGCTGATGGGAACCGTCAAAGTATTCGTACGGTTGCTCCTTACGGACTTGTGCTTCATCAAGGATCATGGGTACTCGTCGCCTGGTGTGAATTGCGTCAAGACATCCGTCATTTCCGGTTATCCCGAATGAGGGAGCTTATTGAACTGGAAGATAAATTTATACGGCCAGCCGATTTTCAATTGGAGGTATACCAACCTCCTGATGATCGTAACGTTCATGTGGTTATCTTAGTCCATTCTGACATAGCTGATAAGGTAAGGGAATCGAATAATTTCTATATGGAAACTATAGAGGATCATGCGGAAGGCTTACGGGTTACTTTTCGAGTTCGAGAGCCAGCGGAATTGCTGCAATGGGTGCTGGGCTGGGGAGGCGGCATGGTTGTGCTAGAGCCGGAATCTTTTCGCCATCAAGTTAGAAACGAACTAGAAATAATGTTAAAACGCTACTGACATAACGCTGTCAGTAGCGTTTTTGTATACTTGGATAATCAATGACTACAGGAGCTGATATATAATGATTACAACAAAAGAAGCCTTACAACGTTTTGAAGAAACTGCGACATACTATATTCAAGAAGTAGAGCGATTCAATCTGGAGCAGCTGAAGCAAAAGCCAAGTGAAAACGAGTGGTCCATCGGACAGATGGTTCAACATCTCATTAACTCGGCACTGTATATGCAGCTTCGTAATATTGATCAATGTCTGGTGCCAAGCCAAGATCCCTTGGTATCCCATGTGGGGAAAACCGAGGATGGTGCGGCTATATTTGCACAAGGAAGCTTTCCATCCATTCGTATTCAGGTTCCGCCTTCCGCCCAATATACGCCGGAGCAGCCGGAGAGTAAGGAACAATTAATTCAAGGGTTACATTCAGTCATCCAAAGAATGAGAGAGATCGAACCGCGCCTCGAAAAAGCGTCTAAACAAAATACCGTATCTCACCCGCGATTCGGTGGACTATGCGCGGAGGAATGGTTCCTGCTTATTGAGATGCACTATCGTCATCATCTTCTGCAGCTGGAGCGGTTAAACAAAGAATTGTTTCGGAAAGTGATGTAATACCAAAAAAGAGGCCTTTGCTGATCTACAGCAAAGGCCTTTCGTCATAAAAGAAAGGATCTTAATTTCCTGAGCCAAGCGTCGCTTGAACATAATCTTTATATTCACTCGGATTAACTCCAAAATGCTTCTTGAAAAGTCTGGTGAAAAAAATTGATCGTGTATACCGATTTGCGTAGAAATCTCTTTGACATAAGTCTATCTTGCATGATCTAGAGAATCCGAGACAACTTGCGATACGCCCGCGGAGAAATCCCCTCATTCGCCGTGAACACCCTGCTGAAATAATGGATATCGGGATAGCCGACCTGATCGCCCACCCGTTCAATCGGCCAATCCGTTTCTCGCAGCAGCTTACGCGCTTCCCTATGCCGGATCGAGCGGAGGTATTCTCCGGGGGGCATACCTGCGACCTCACGAAAGAGCTTGGCAAAGTGGTCCTCATGCATATTCATGGATGTGGCCATGGATTTATTGGTCCAGCGTTCTGCTAACCGCTCTTCTATCTCGTCTATTAATGCCCTGATCCGCTCGGTGTGAACTGAAGACTTAGCTGCATCTCGGGAGCTTTGCGTTCGAAGCAGCGAAGTCAGAATACCAAGTAGTAGCCCTCGACAGACCCACTCATAGCCGGCAGGCCGCATAGTGAATTCATGAACGAGCTGTTCCATGGCATGAACACATTCGGGTGGCGGGGAGTAGATCGGTTCTTGTGACAATGGCATGAAGGGGACAGTTACGGCTTCAAAGGCGAATTTATCGTGTATGACTTCATCCTCATTAACTACCATATCTTCATCATGTGTAATAATTGATTCCCCAAAGAAATCAAAATGGATTCCAATAAGCTTAGTATCTGAATCTGACAGGATAACATTCTGATGAAATACCCCGGATGAGAGGAAAATTAGCTGCCCAGCGTTCAGTATATATTCTTCCGTATCCATCTTTGTTAATAATTTGCCCTGGCGAACATATAGTAGCTCGAAGTCATATAGCCTTCTTCTTTGGAAGGTGCAGGGCGGAAGTGTCTGCAATTGTGCATAGTGAATTCCGGGTGCCCAATCACGAGAGGGTACCTGCTTTCTCAGTGGGTAAGAGGGATCTTTGTCAGACATGTCACTGCCTCCTGAATGATTAATAGAATAGACCGGAATAATGCAAAAAGTCTCTTCTTCGCCTAAATAAATCGAATTTTAAATCTAGTATAATATAAATAATTAAAGGATACAAAGTGCATCTAAGCCTAGGAAGTGAAAAACGGAAAAGAACAAATAGGAGGAGGATTCAAATGAAAAAGGGAATAAACATCTGGTCGTTTCGCGAAGGAACTGAAATTAAAGAATGCGTACGTCTAGCCAAAGCGGCTGGATTTGAGGGGATCGAGCTGTCATTAAATGAGTCAGGTGAACTTGGCCTGCAAACCACTGAGAAAGAAGCGCGTATCCTTCGTGATTCTATTAATGAAACGGGTCTGGAGATCGCGGGTTTGGCAACAGGTCTATATTGGTCTTATGCGATGACTAGTGAATCTGAAGCGAATCGAACCAAGGCAATCGACGTATGCAAAAAGCAACTGGAGCTGGCGGCTGCGCTTGGTGTAGATACGATTCTTGTCATTCCTGGTGCTGTTGGTGTGGATTTCATCGAGGGCTGTGAGGTTGTTGATTATGAAAAAGCTTATGATAGAGCGCTGGAAGCGATTAGTCATTTAGCCAAGGATGCTGAGCAAGCAGGCGTTTCTATTGGTCTTGAAAATGTGTGGAATAAATTCTTACTGTCTCCACTTGAATTACGTACTTTTATTGATACGATCGGTTCCAGTTATGTAGGTTCCTATCTTGATGTTGGGAATATCGTGCATTCCGGTTATCCAGAGCAGTGGATACGGATTCTAGGCCATAGAATTAAAAAGGTGCATTTCAAGGATTACCGTCGGACGGCTGGTGGGCTTCACGGATTTGTTGATCTGCTCGCTGGGGATGTGGATTATCCAGCAGTCATGAAAGCGCTTGAAGACATTGGATACAACAATTATGTTACCGGTGAAATGATACCATCATACACACATTATACGGAGCAAATTATTTTTAATACTTCTGCAGCTATGGATGCCATTCTCGGACGTACCACTTTCAAAGCTTAAAGTAAGGGGGAAGGCGATGCTCAGCCTATAGCAATCATTGAGGCTGAGATACAATCCGCTGGGCTGGAAGGTGCTTGGATAAAGCTTGTTTAATTATTAATCATTTAGCTGGGGAGGCTTCACTATGTTGAAAATAGGTTTGATTGGCTTTGGATTTATGGGCCGGATGCATTTTGATAATTATGTTCGCTTAACGGAAGAGGGGCATCCCATCACACTTAAAGCCATCTGTGACTTGCGAATTGAGGAATTGAAAGACGGTAAAGCGGACGGCAATATGAGTACCGCTCAAGAAGTGTATGATTTAACAGCTTACAGTCTCTATGATGATCTGGAGAAAATGATAGCGAATGAGGAACTGGATATGATCGATATTGCAGTTCCTACTTACCTGCATGCTGAAATGGCTTGTTCGCTGCTGGAACGAGGATATCATGTCTTTTGTGAGAAGCCGATGGCTAGAACTTCAGTAGAAGCGCAGAAAATGGTAGAAGCGGCGGAGCGCAGTGGAAAGAAATTGATGATCGGACAGTGCCTTCGTTTTTGGCCTGGGTATGAGTATTTGAAAGAAGTTGTGGAAACTGAACAATTTGGTAAAGTGACAGAAGGGTATTTCTACCGTGGTTCAGGGGCTCCTAAAGATTGGTTTCTGGATGAGAAGCTAAGCGGTGGATGCATTGTGGATATGCATATTCACGATACGGATATGATTAACTATCTGTTCGGCAGACCGGATAAAGTATCGACCTTGGGACGGAACGTTCTACCGGGAAGTGGTTATGACATAGCGTCTACACACTATTTTTATAAGGATGCAAAGGTGATCAATGCTCAGGTGGACTGGACGCTGGAGGGGGACTTTGGATTCTACATGGGGTACAGGGTTAACTTCGAGCGAGGAAATGTTGTATTTGATGGTAGTGGAGTCAAGGTGAATCCTAATGATGGAGCAGGCTTTACGGTAGAGCTTTCCCCGGATGCGGGCTACTACAGAGAGCTGGTCTATTTCTTGGATGCGATTATTCAAGATAAGCCTATTATCATTTGTACGCCTGAGAGTGCAGCAGAATCTTTGGAAATCATAGAGGCGGAAGTACAGTCAGCAAATGCCGAAGGAGAATGGATTGTACTTAACTAGCAGGGTATAGAGTATGCATAGGCGTGACTGGAGGAAAGATCATTGTAGATGATTTCTCCAGTCACGTCTTTTTGGCATGCATTCTCATCTAACCTTTATTGCGCTGGAATTTTGTATTGTCCCTAGCATAGTGTGATACGGAGCCGTCATATCTTCTAAGGCGTACCTGTACATCGGAGAACTCTTCAACGATTCCTGAGGCAACCTCAGAATACATTCCATCAGGGTCAAGCTGTAGGGCAGTGATATAAGTTTGGGATAAAGCGGCTATGAAAAAATCAATATTTTTATTAAGTGTATGTGGCATGGTATTCCCTCCGGTGATATCTTCAACATGTATGAATATAAATAATCCTAAGGAACTATTTTACCACGATTTGCGGATGAATTTGAGGAGGAATTACTTGATTTGGGTCAAAAATATGCGAAATTTGGTTGTAATTGTATTAAAATCCGAAGATCATCCGAGGGCAGGTAGCGAAGTTGTTTCGCTGTCTGTCTTTTTTTTACTTTCTGGTTTGAAAAGAAAACTGCGGACGGATATGATTTGTGTAGTGAAAGGATGATCGCCAAATGACAGAACAGCGACAAAGAGCCAAGGAGTTATACACACGATTCCTGGGTCATTTTTTAGATATGCATAAGGCAGGTTTGCTTAAGGAGTATAAGCGTTTTGAAATTCCTAGAGAACAAGAGATAGAATGGCTCAATGAAATGGCCTTGGCGTACGCCGAGCAGTTGTCAATCCGAGATTGGGATGCAATTACTGCACTAGATGCCTTATCGAGAAACTATCAAGACAGCTGGATTGTGGAGAAGGTATCTTCTTTTGCCTCGCGGAATATGATGAGTGCGGATAGTCTGGTTAGATTGATCTACGCAGAGAAACTGGTAGGAATTATTGGTTCTCATAAACAAGTGATCTCAAAAGAGCTGTTATTTGGGGCCTGTAAAGTTGCCGTCCAAATCCTCGAAAATGTAATTTCGCAGCCGATGGTCATTGACCCTGGACATGAGCTTAAGGAGCTTGGCCTTAAAGATAAGAGAGCTTTGAACAGTCGTGCAGAGCAAAGCTTAGAACAGGTGAAGGTGCTAATTAATTAACCGTTGGAGGGGAAATATGAGATTACTCGTAGCGCAACCTAATCACGAACCACATTTGGAGCATTTGCTCAAAGAAATGAGCAGACAGGATTCTTTTGACGCGGTGTTGTATCCAGAAGGTTATGTAGCAGATGAAGCCAGTGTAAAGGCCTTATGTGAAGTTGCCAAAACATATAAAAAGCTGATCATTACAGGATATAGGAACAGCAATAACAAGGATAGAGCACTAATGATTCATCCTTCTGGGGACATCATTTTGGAACGAGCCAAATCGCCGATGGATGAACAGCTGTATCGCCCGTCAGTTGCGGAAGCGGATGGCCTCAGTATTGGTTATTTGCTGTGTGTTGAGCTTCTGCAAGGATGCGTTGGTTTGGAAGGACAGGCTAAGTCGTTATATTTCATCGCACATCCGATTGGGGTAGGCATGTTCAGCGAAGAACAATTTGAATTATGGATCGAGGAAGCCACTAGGATTGCTGTGAAATATAACACGATGATTATTGGGACAAGCCATGCTGACGGATCTTACCGAAATTGTGGGATTTCGATTCCCATCTCATATTGGATCGACTCTACCGGACAACCTATTTATATTTCGCGTAATGATACGAGAAGTCGAATGATTAATCTCGAGACTAGGCAGGTTAATGTTCTAGAGTAGGGAATGGCCGAAGTTGACATACTGTTGTCAAATTGGGTGTGCTACGATTTCATAACAGATTAACCTCTGATGATTTATAGAAGAAAATGAGGGATACACGATGGCGGAACCTTTAAAAGCGATGTACAATGAACAATTCCTGCATGGTTTTGGCGAAAAGATTCGCAGTATATATAGTGTTTTCGACACTGATGCATTTGTAATTTCGGCTATGGCGGAACCTTGGGATACGCTCGAACTGAAGGCAAGGATGCGGCGGATTACGGAGACACTGGGAAGTCATTTACAGCTTCCTTATGAGGAAGCGCTGGCGATTCTGTTCGCTATTACTGAGGATTGTGTGGGATTTCCATACTTGATCTTTCCAGATTTTGTAGAGGTATTTGGTCAAGGGGCTGAGCATTGGGAGCTGTCTATGCAGGCGCTGGAAAGGTTCACACCGAAGTCGTCAGCAGAATTTGCGGTTAGACCGTTTCTCTTGCGTGAACCGGAGCGGATGATGGAGCAAATGTTAGTATGGTCGAAGCACCCCGATGAGCATGTGCGCCGGTTAGCAAGTGAGGGGTGTCGTCCTCGTCTTCCATGGGGACAGGCTCTCCCCATGTTTAAGCTAGATCCAGCCCCTGTGCTGCCTGTACTTGAGCAGCTTAAGGCGGATTCTTCCCTATATGTGCGCAAGAGCGTGGCTAACCATTTGAACGATATTGCGAAGGATCACCCGGAGGTGGTACTTGAGACAGCTCGCCGCTGGATAGGTATAGATCCCCTCACAGACTGGATTGTGCGGCATGGTTGTCGTTCTTTAATCCGAAAAGCTAATCCAGAGATTATGGCTTTATTCGGATATGCGGAGCAAGCAGACGAAGCAACACCACTCATAACGAGTGCTTCTATAACGATTGATCCTACCCTATTGCGAATTGGAGAAAACTCTGAATTACAATATAAACTTCAAATTTGTGAAGGAACTCCTGCCCGTGTTCGAATAGAATATGGCATTTATTTCGTGAAGGCTACAGGTCGAACCTCTCGTAAATCTTTCTTACTATCGGATAAAACAGTACCTGGGGGTACAATTCTGACAGGCAAACGGACGCATCGCTGGGCGGATTTAACCACTCGTCGTCATTATCCCGGGGAACATCGGATTGTACTGTTGGTTAACGGGCGGGAAGTTGCAGATACGTTGTTGAAACTTGAGGGGGATCAGTAAATGAAAAAAGAAGTATTGATTTTTATTTCTAATGGATATGCAGATTGGGAAGCTGGCTATATAAGTGCCGAACTAAACAAGCCAGAAAGTGAATACAAAGTTAAGACAGTTTCTTTAAATAGCGACAATGTACAATCTATGGGCGGATTTACTGTTATTCCAGACTATACTATAGATAGTTTACCCGCCCAGTTTGAAATGTTAATTTTAATTGGGGGTACAGGCTGGAAAGATAATTCAGTGATTACTCCAGTGATTGAAAGTTGTATACAGAATAGAACTCCTATAGCGGCTATATGTGACGCATCAACCTTTTTGGCAGAACATGGCTATTTAGATGAGATTCCTCACACTGGAAATTCATTAGATTACTTAAAAGAGTTCGCTCCTAATTATAAAGGACACGCAAATTTTTTAGAAAAACAGACCGTTTCGAGTGACGATATCATTACTGCTAATGGTACGGCTTCTTTGGAATTTACAAGAGAAGTCTTGAAGAAGTTAAAAGTTATGCCATTAGAACAAATCGATGGATGGTATAACTTTTTCAAAAATGGGTTTTATCAAGAATAATGAAGTCATGAAAAAAGGTGTTCTCAGGTCTTATCGACTTGAGAGCACCTTTTTACTTATTTTTTCACTTCTGTAACACCCGTTACTTTTCCTTGATCCGAGGTATCGAAGGTGGATTGATACTTAGCATCTGCGAAGTAAACATTCCCTTCAACCGTTGCATTTACTAAACTGAAGCCATCTGCTTCGACGTATACATCACCAATAAATGTGCCGCCTTGAATACGGGCGTTTTTACTTTTGATCGTAAGTTTTGGTGCAGTTAGTTTATAGGAGTTAGTAATATTGTGCTCTGCATCTTGTGTGTAGAGAGCGATTTTTCGAGCAGGTTCATCTTTATTCGTGAATTGTCCGTCCAGCACGAGATCCTCGGTGAAGGTTAAGTCTTTCAGCGTAGCAGCAATCCAAGTACCGTCCGCACTGATTGCCTTTTTAAAGGCCTCTTCATTATCCACTACCGACGCTGAGGTTACAGCATCAGTGGTGTTATTAGTGTTGCCAGCGTTATTGGTGTTACCAGGTGTAGTGGTGGCGGTAGGGGTAACATTGGCATTGTTATTGGTTGAGTTTCCGCATCCGACCAACAGCACAATTGCAAATACTGCGGCTACGCTTGCTATCTTTCTCATCTGTATAACCTCCCTGAGTAATTGTACTGATATCCTTCGAGCTTAATATAGACTGATTAGATAGTATTAATGTGGTGTAAGCACAAACGCTTACCGTCCTTGAGGTACGCTGAAGGCGTTTCTGCTTGTGGACACAATAATATTTACCGATCATTCTACAAATGGTAATATAGGCCTGGACATCTCTGGCGTATAGTATGACCTGGAAAATATGAATTATTCGAAGAAATTCACGAAAAATAACATTCTTCTTTTGATGAAGAAGCATTTGGATTACAATAAGTTAAGGTGAAAAAAGGAGCTGTACCAATGGCTAAACAGAAATATTATGTAGTATGGGAAGGCAAGCAGCCGGGAGTCTATAGCACTTGGGCGGAATGCCAGGCGCAGACCGATCACTATACCGGAGCCAAATATAAATCGTATGAATCTAAAGCGGCGGCAGATGCGGCATACACAGCGGGCTGGAAAGGTAATTGGGGAACAGGGTCATCAGCATCCGGTGCGGCTAAGTCTAAGGGGACAAGTTCTTTTAAACGAAGCGCTGCAGTGGAGACCTCAGCGGAAATCGATTACAACAGCATTTCTGTGGATGTAGGAACTCGTGGCAATCCGGGTCCAGTCGAATATAAGGGTGTGGATACGCAAACCGGAGATATTATCTTCTCTTGTGGGCCGATCAAGAAGGGCACTAATAATTTAGGTGAGTTTTTAGCGATTGTGCATGCCTTGGCGCTCCTGAAGAAAGAGGGAAGTAATAAGACAGTCTACAGCGACTCTGTGAATGCAATGAAGTGGGTAAAGCAGAAGAAAGTAGCGACAACCTTGCCACGCGATGCTTCAACAGAGGAAATATGGGTACTTATTGATCGGGCAGAGCATTGGTTGCAAACCAATACATATGACAATAAAGTGCTTAAGTGGCAGACTAAAGAGTGGGGCGAAATTAAAGCAGATTATGGTCGGAAATAGTTGCAGTAAGGTTCTGGGTTTCGGCTAGAGGAGGAGAATTGGGGATGTTCGGCAACGATTGGGATGAGATATTACAAGATGAAATGCAAAAGCCCTATTTTCTGGAGCTGATGGCTAGTCTGGAAAGTGAATATAAGGAACATACAGTCTATCCGCCAAAAGAATTACTGTTCACGGCGTTAAAGCATACACCTTATAGTGAGACAAGGGTTGTTATTTTGGGACAGGACCCATACCATGGAGCGGGACAAGCACATGGTTTAAGCTTCTCGGTAAATCCGGGGGTGCGTATACCGCCTTCACTGCGTAATATTTATACGGAGCTATCGGAGGATATCGGTGTACCAATTCCAAATCACGGATCCTTACTGCGATGGGCAGAACAGGGAGTGCTTATGCTCAACTCGGTACTAACGGTACGTGAGGGAGAGCCGAATTCTCATAAAGGTCTAGGCTGGGAGTCATTCACAGACACCATAATGAAGAAGTTAAATGAAAGAACTACGCCGATGGTGTTTATTTTATGGGGAAGTCATTCACAGAAAAAAGGTGCCTTCATAGACCAAAGTCGTCATGAGGTTATTCAGTCTCCACATCCGAGTCCGCTCTCGTCGTATCGTGGATTCTTTGGTAGCCGTCCTTTTTCGAAGGTCAATCAGTTTTTGGAGTCGAAGGGAATGAAAGGAATCGATTGGTTCATTTCGGACATATAACTAATGGGATGTTGGGAAGGGGGAGGGAGCAATGAAGCATTGGGTTGGTAAACCGGTTATCATGTACTGCGGGGACGAACCTTACACGATCATGAAAGGCATTCTTCGCAAATGGGATCTTTCCGCTTCTGTAGCGGTCATCGGTCATCAGGAAATTGCCGTGCCATTTCGGGATATTGTGGTCATCAAAGCTTTGGCTCCTAGAGAAAGAGCACTGCCTCCAGTCTTGCATTCTGTGGGTTATGTGATGAGGGAACGGCAGCAATTTGATAATGCAGTATATTTTAAATCGGCTGTAAGTGTTTGGAAAGAAGATCGGCTGATTGCTCTGAATACGACCATCATTTCGCATACCAAAGGTTCAGTTACACTTCAGGATGGACAGAACCTTATGAAAGGCAATCACATATTTGTAGTTCGTTCTTTGCGAGGTTAAATTCAGTAATCCAATAATGAAGCACGAAAAGGTACATCTCTAATTGGAGAAGTACCTTTTTTTATTTATGAAACCTCATTCAGTTCGTAAGTGCTATAGATTCTCATGCTTGAGAGGCTCAGTCTCTTCCTCTCGATCTGCAACAATAATCTCATACACTCGTAAAAAAATAATTTTGGCAATCATATAGACGGGCAGCGCAATAAGCACACCAATAATACCGTAGAAATCCCCACCTATAAGAACAAGAAGGACCGTGGTCAGTGGATGCACATCTAATGATTTGCCGTAAATGATCGGTGAGAGTACATTATCTTGGATTTGCTGTGCAATGAATATGACGACCAGCGACCATATTGCCATCGTGGGTGATTCAATGAATCCAACAATAACTACGGGTACTCCCGCAAGGAAAGAACCCACATAAGGAATGAAATTGAGCGGTACTGAAATTACTGCGAGCAGCAGTGAATAAGGCAATCCGATGATAAGGAAACCGATATACAACATAATACCGAGTACGACGTTTAGCACCACACGTGTGACGATGAAACTGCTCAGTGCGCTGTCGATATCCCCGAACATTTCTTTGCCTTCTTTACGGTACTTTCTAGGGATTAAGCCCTGTAGTTTTGGTGACAGCTTATAGTCATCTTTTAGCATGTAATACAAAATGATGGGCAAGGTAGCGATTAGAATAACAATGCTGGAAACTACGCCGATCAAATTGGACATCGAATTGGTCACCCAAGTAATAGCCTCGCTAAGATATTCTGATATACGGGCAGCTATGTCGGAGTCCCCCTGGAAAAAGCGTGAGAGTGTCGGATTATCCCTTAATGCATTGAACTGATCCTGTAATCCCTGAACAAGGTAAGGTGTGTTATCAATAAAGTTCTGAATTTGTTCTTGCAGTGTCGGCCAGACTAGAACCCAGAAGAGAATAAACAATCCGGCAAACAAGAAATAAATGAGCAGGATGGAGAACGCCCGGTTTAATTTTCTTTTCTCAAGAACTCTTACTAACGGTCGTAACAAGTAGTACATGAAACCTGATAGTACCATGGGAACGAGTAATAATCTGATAATGGCAGCCAGTGGTGCGAATAGAAACATTACTTTGGAGCCCAAGTACAAAATAAGTAAAAAAGCGATAATAGCAAGACTTGTCCGAAAATACTTCTGTTGTTGCAATAGGAACATCCCCCAAGTTCAAAATATAATCTATGTAGTTTAATAACCCTAATTCACATGACTTGATTCAAAAGAATGGATTACTCTCCTATAGGTAGTTCTTGGCATATCCGTGGAGGATGACCCTATGACTGAGGCTACGCCAAGTAAGTTGTTCACAACACATAACCATAACATCATCATATAAATCGCTCGGGGGCTTTGTGGATCATCTTAACTTCCGTCTAGAAGGTTTCTTCGTGGAAAGGGTGAATATTTCTGGTACTTTAACCTCGCCTCCGGTTTCCTTCGTAACTTGTCTTGCCTTGACGAGAGATAAAAAAGCAAAAAATTCCCCTAAAGTGGCCAGTGCGGCAGCAATGATTTCATAATCTTCAGCACTTAATTCTGCTGCTTCCTCACTATTACCGTTCCCGTTGTTATTTCCATTACTATTTCCGTTACTCTTAGCATTGCTGTTACTCCCCATTTTTTTGTTATTTCTTCCGTTGGCCATTTCTGATCACCCGCTTTTTCCTATATGTAGTATTAATATGTTTTAAACATCAGTGAGGAGATAGGCAATTGGTATGTAATTTTCTTATGGGCTTGTTTCACCTTGAGCAAAGCATGAAATCATTCCATTTTTTACATTTTGCCGGAGTATCATTTTTAATGTTAAAGCGCTTTACAGATGATGAAAACGCTGTTAAAATCATAAACGAGCACAAATGATCAATAACAGTCATATATAATCAAATAATGGTCATGGATTTCCAAAGATAAGCGCATTTAATAAATGGGATAGCACTGTAACTTAAAGGAGCGAACCACGATGTTGTTTGAGGAAGAGAGAAAACAAAGAATCGTGCTTTTTGTGGAAAAGAATTCAAGAGCTTCGGTACAGGAGCTAAGTCAGGAACTGGGCGTGTCTGAGTCTACTGTGCGCCGTGACCTGAAAGAGCTTGAAGAAGCCAAGTTGCTGAAACGAACGCACGGCGGGGCAGTATCCCTGCAGAGTGTTAACTATGAGGCGACTTATCCAGATAAGGAAGATCGATTATTGGATGAGAAGCAGAGGATAGCACGCAAGGCCGTAGAGATGATTCAGGAAGGCGATGCTATTCTGCTGGATGCTGGAACCACAACGCTACAGATTGCCAAAGAGCTGAGGGCTTTTTCTAATATCAAAGTCATTACGAATTCGATTATGGCGCTTAATGAACTGCGGGATTGTCGCAATATAGAAGTCTCGATTACAGGCGGAATGTTAAGGCCGGATACATTGGCTTTTGTAGGACCGATGACAGAGCGCTCTTTAGAGATGGTAAGAGTTGATAAAACCTTTCTTGCAACCAACGGATTAGACTTACGAGAAGGAATCACTACACCTAATATGCTTGAAGCAGCGACCAAACGTAAGATGATCTCGGTTGCGAAGCAAGTAATTCTTCTGGCTGATCATAGCAAGCTCGGTCAAGTATCCTTCTGTAAGGTTGCCGACGTGACGGAAATGGATCACTGCATTATTGATTCTGGTGCGTCTGAAAAGTTCATCCGTGAGATTACGCAAATGGGCGTAGATTTCTCGCTGGTATGACCTTAGGTGGAGGATGTTCTACGGTTAGAAAATGTCTTAATTTGAGTGGTATGGAATCATTGTAAGATCGTTTGGAGAAATTACATTTGCCGCATGTTTAGCCGGTAATCTATGGCTTAGAAAACCAAAATAATTGAGGGATAATTATGATCTATACAGTAACGCTTAATCCTTCCATCGATTACATCGTGGAAGTTGAAGATTTGAGACTTGGTGGCTTGAACCGGATGAAACGTGATTTGAAGCTTCCTGGAGGTAAAGGGATCAACGTATCACGCGTGTTAAATCAGCTTGAGGTTCAGAATAAAGCTATAGGCTTCCTTGGTGGATTCACTGGACGATATATTGAGGAATGGTTGCGGAAAGAGTCGATTTCAAGTGATTTCGTATTTGTTTCTGATGATACCCGAATTAATATCAAGCTTAAGCATGGAGAGGAAACGGAGATTAATGGTGCAGGGCCTATCATCCGAGATACGGAGGCAGAGGCATTATTACAGAAGATGGCTGTTCTGAATACAGGCGATGTTGTGATATTGTCCGGAAGTGTTCCTCCTTCACTGGGTGCTGATTTCTATGACAAGTTGATATCTGTATGCAAGCAAAGAGGGGCCGAATTTGTCATTGATACTACAGGTTCAGCGCTGAAAAAGGCACTCCCTCATCAGCCGTTGCTCGTTAAGCCTAATCATCATGAGCTTGCAGAGCTATTCGGCGTTACGATACAGACTAAGGAAGAAATTATTACTTATGGTCGCAAGCTGCTCGAAGCTGGCGCGAAGCATGTGTTAGTTTCAATGGCTGGTGAAGGTGCCTTGTTCATTACGGAACAGGGGGTATACCACGCCAATGCTCCAAAAGGAGCAGTAAAGAATTCTGTAGGCGCAGGCGATTCTATGATCGCTGGATTCGTTGGCACATTTTCTTTGACTGGAGATTTAATGGAAGCTTTCCGTGCAGGTGTTGCCTCAGGTAGCGCAACAGCTTTCTCTGATGACCTGGCCGATAGAGCATTCATTGAGCAGCTGAGACCGCTGATCAACATCTCAGAAGTGTAAGCTAACAGCATTCAAAGTACTCAAGGGAGTTGGAAGATGTGAGAATTACGGATTTGATGATAAAAGATACAATGATTATGGATTTAAAAGCAACCACTAAAGAAGGTGCAATTGATGAATTGATTGCCAGTCTTGCCGCAAGTGGTCGTATCAATGATCCTGTTCTATTTAAAGAGATGATCCTGAAGCGTGAAGAGCAGTCCAGTACTGGGATTGGTGGCGGTATTGCAATGCCACATGCCAAGACTAAAGCGGTGAATGAAGCGACAGTTGTGTTTGCCAAGAGTGCGACGGGCGTCGAATTCGAATCACTTGATGATGAGCCGGCTCGGATCTTCTTTATGATTGCCGCCCCAGAAGGAGCGGGCAACATGCATCTTCGTACATTGGCCTCGCTGTCCAGACTGTTGATCGATAGCGAATTCATTGAACAGCTGATGAATACCCGAACTCCAGATGAGGTATCCGCCTTGTTCGATGCGAAGCAGGCGGAAGGAGAAGCCAAGGAGAAAGAGAGCGAAGCTGCTGAAGCTGTCAAGAAGTCAGAACCTGAAAAGCTAATCGTCGGCAACCCGGATTCCCAAGCATTCGTCGTAGCTGTTACTGCTTGTCCTACTGGAATTGCGCATACCTTTATGGCTGAAGATGCGCTCAAGAAGAAGGCTCTGGAAATGGGAGTTAATATCCGTGTAGAGACAAATGGTTCAGAAGGTGCCAAAAATGTCTTAACACCCGACGAGATTCGGCGTGCAAGTGGTGTAATTGTGGCAGCCGATAAACAAGTGGAAATGGCCCGTTTTGATGGTAAGCCAGTACTGCAAAGACCGGTTAGTGACGGTATTCGCAAATCGGAAGAGCTCATTCGCAAAGCAATGAACGGCGATGCACCGATTTACCATAATGAAGGTCGTAGTGGTAATGAGGGAGAGTCGAAAGAGAAATCCGGCAGTATCGGCAGTAAAATATACAAGGACTTGATGAACGGTATCTCTCACATGCTGCCGTTTGTAGTCGGCGGTGGTATTCTGCTGGCGATCTCCTTCCTGATTGAACAAGTCGGTGGAGAGAATCACCCTCTATTCCAGCTGCTGCAGACGATTGGTGGCGGTGATGGTGCCTTCCATTTCCTAATTCCGGTTCTTGCTGGATTTATTGCGATTAGTATTGGTGACCGTCCAGCCCTGATGCCAGGTATGGTTGGCGGTTACATGGCCTTGAATTCCAACGCTGGATTCCTCGGCGGTCTGGCTGCAGGTTTCTTGGCTGGTTATGTTGTTATCGGTCTGCGCAAACTGTTTGCAGGTCTGCCAAAAACGCTCGACGGATTAAAGCCGATTCTGTTATATCCGGTATTTGGTCTATTGATAACCGGTGGATTGATGTATTACCTGTTCGATCCGATCTTTAGTTGGATGAACGTAGGACTTATTAATTGGCTTAACGATCTTGGAACCGTTAATGCAGTCATTCTGGGTCTCGTTCTCGGTGGAATGATGGCTATTGATATGGGAGGTCCTTTCAATAAAGCGGCCTACACTTTTGCCATCGGGGTATTCACTACCAGTGGAAATACTAACGGATTCATGATGGCGGCTGTAATGGCAGGCGGTATGGTTCCTCCACTTGCAATAGCGCTTGCTACTACCTTCTTTAAGAACAAATTTACAGAATCAGAACGTAAGTCAGGGTTAACAAACTATGTATTGGGCTTATCGTTCATTACAGAAGGGGCGATTCCATTCGCTGCTGCCGATCCACTGCGTGTCCTGACTTCTTGTATCCTAGGTTCAGCCGTAGCAGGTGGACTCACTCAGTTTTGGAATATCAACGTTCCAGCACCGCATGGTGGGATCTTTGTAGCCGCGCTTTCGAGTCATGCGTTGTTGTTCCTATTGGCCGTTCTGATCGGATCTGTTATTTCCGGATTAATGCTCGGATTATGGAAGAAACCTCTTGAGGCAAAGTAATAAAATAAATAATTTGAACTGCTGGGTGCCAGACGCTTCTTCTGGTGCTCGGCAGTTTTTCGCAGAAACGATCATCGTCCCTAAGAGGAAGCCGAAGGCGTTTCTTCAAACTTTGACCACGCATGCCCCTCTACCCTTGCGAGAATAATCTCCTTCATTGAGGTTTATTTTTGTATAATTGAAAATATATATAACAAGAGGGCAAAGGAGCGAGCGAGATGATACTGCACAAGGGGGAGGTCTTGTTCCGTCAAGGGGACAGCTGCGAATTCTTATATAAGGTGAAAAATGGGCTGTTCAAGGTAACAAGGCTTCATGAAAATGGGAACATGGTGTTATTCAACATCTTGTATCCTGGTGAGATGGTTCCCCATCATTCACTCATTTCGCCAAAGGAGGCGCATGGAACAGCGGTTGCGATGATGAAGAGCGAGGTGGAGGCAGTTCCTTCAGCGGAATGGTATCAACAGGTACGGGATGAGCCAGGTCGAGCGATGGAAATCGCCATCCTTCTTCAGGAGAAGGTACGGTTTATGCAGACTCGGCTAGATCACCTTACTGTTGGAACACCCGCAGAACGTATGGAGCTCTTAACCCGTTGGTTCAATGACTACTCTCATGGCGCAGCGCTAACAGAGCTTTTGACACAGGAAGAAATTGGACAATTGATCGGTGTGAGACGCGAAACAGTCAATCGTTTGTTGCGTACCGTGGAGTGATTCCTGCCTATTTTTATAGCGAAGTGTTTAGAGTGGGGGATCTCCGTGGTATAATGTATTTAGAACTTATTAAATTACAGAAAGGATCAGGATACCATGTGTCCCCGAAGGACGATTCCCCAAAGGACGATTTGGAAACGTTATGATCTGTCTTATACTTAGCTTCCCTGTAGAAGGTGCGTGAACCGTTGTTACTCGACGAACCGCCTCTGCGAGGGGAAGGAGTATATATATGCGAAGGAGCAATACCTCCGGTTTTACCCGTCGTAGAGGTTGGTGGGACGTTTAGCCGCCATATACGATAAGGGGAGACCTGTATGAGGAACCACAATTACGGAGTGAATGTACTGCTCCGGTTGACAGTCATTTTGTTTGGAACATTTTTGCTTGCATTTGCTTATTATCACATCAATTTTCAGAACCATTTGTCTGAGGGCGGATTCGTAGGATTATCGCTACTCGGCAAATATGTATTAGGAATTTCACCTTCAATTTCAACTCTGCTTCTAGACGTTCCAGTACTCTTGATTGCATGGATGTTCAAAGGGAAAGCGTTCGTGTGCAACACCTTTGTTTCTGTAGGAGCTTTTACAATCTTTTACGGACTCATGGAACGTTATTCCGGTTTGGTCATCAACTTGCAGAGCAACTTGGCATTAGCAGCTCTTTTGTCTGGCGTACTGACAGGTTTAGGCGCGGGAATTATTCTGCGAAGCGGCGGCGCAAGTGGTGGAGACGATATTTTGTCGCTGCTGATCAGTGAATGGAAGGGAATTAAAGTAGGTACAGTATTCATCATGTTGGACGTAGTCGTTCTGGCATTATCACTCTTTTATATGCCTGTTAGAGAAACGATGTATACGGTGATGGCGGTAGTTGTAGCTGGTTATGTGATCACCTTTACAACCTCTTTAGGTAAACCAAAGTTAGTGAAGGCGCCAAAGATTCAGTCTACGCTGCGTAAGCCACATGATGGTACGGTAATATGAATAAGACTGTATAAACAGCTTATTTCGGGGATATACTATATTTAAGGTCAGCCAGAATTTCTGGTTGACTTTTTTTGTTGTATAAGTGACGTGATTTAAAGGGTTGAAGATCTCAGGGGCGTTGCTTGGACGTTTCGCTCATAACAAAAGGTGGCGTACAGTGAAAATCATGTACGCCACCTTTTAGTTAATTTAAGACTCTCTTGTGCTCGTCTTTGAATCGTGTAGAGACATTTGCGACCAGCTTGCCCTTTTATTTAGCCCACGGCATTCGTGATAGCTTCGCATTCGTCCGAGCAATGACCACTGTGCTGTGCTTCACAGTCCTCACAGCAAATATGCTGAAGGTGGCAAGCATCGTTGGCGCAGTTGATGAATTGGTCAGCTGGATGACCGCAGTGATGGCAACGACCAACAATGATATCCTCGTCGGTATGATTAATCTGTACGGAGATCCGCTCATCGAAGACATAACATTTTCCATCAAACAGTTGGCCCTGTACCTCAGGGTCTTTACCATAAGTCACAATGCCGCCATCCAGCTGGTACACCTGCTGGAAGCCTTCCTTCATCATAAACCCGCTTAATTTCTCGCAGCGGATTCCGCCTGTACAGTAGGTTAGGATTGGTTTATCTTTTAGCTCGCTCATATTCTCGCGAATCCAGTCCGGGAATTCTTTGAAGCTGTCTACTTCAGGGCGGATGGAACCACGGAAATGACCAAGATCGAATTCGTAGCCGGTACGACCATCCAGAATTACCACATCATCGCGCTGCATCATTTCATAGAAATCTTTAGGCGCCAGATGCTCTCCGGTGATCACGTTAGGGTCCAGTTCATCCTCGACCCGGAACGTAACGAGTTCCTTTTTATAACGAACGAAGATCTTTTTGAAGGCATGACCATCAGCCTCATCGATCTTGAAGACGATATCGCTAAACAGCGGATTTGCGCGCAAATCCTTCATGTATTGCTCGGTTTGGGCAATCGTACCGGACAGTGTCCCGTTAATGCCCTCATCTGAGATGAGAATTCGTCCCTTTACGTCAAGCTCTTTGCAGTAAGCCAAATGCTCCTGAGCGAATTGTTCTGCATCCGGCACTTTTACAAATTTATAGTATAGCAGAATTGCATATTCCGATTGTGGTTTCATTCTTTTCACCTTTATCATTAGAATTAGACTACTAAATAAACGTTTAAGTATAAAAAGTATTGTAACATATTATCAAGACTTGAAAAAGATACTCTTGAATCGGTAATGGTTAAAACTTGGATATTAGTAAGAAAAACAACGCAAGGAATATGTCTGAATCATCTACCTATGGGGATTAGTCTGCGAATTGGCGGCGCGAGTGGAGGAGACGGTATTTTGTCGCTGCTGATCAGTGGATGTAGGAGTCAAAGTAGGTACTGTATTCATCCTGTTGGATGTAGTCGTTTTGTCGGCTGGGATAACCTGCATTTTTCAGGGATACTACGATTAAGGTCAGCCAGAATTTTGGTTGACTTTTTTGCTGGATATAGGCGAATAACATGGATAGTTATGATTGGCGAAACCGTGAATCACAACTTGCGTATTAATTTTCATTCGAAGAGTCACATGGTGACTTTAATAATAAGGAGGAACTGCGGGATGAGTGCTCACGAGATTGATTATGTCATTATGGGCGAGGAAATTCAGTGTGTGGAGGTGCAGCTTGACCCCGGAGAGAGTGTAATTGCCGAAGCTGGAAGCTTCATGATGATGGATCAGGAAATTACGATGGAGACGATCTTTGGTGATGGTAGTGGGGGGACGCGCGGAAGCGGACTGATGGGTAAGCTGATGGGTGCGGGCAAGCGTCTGTTGACAGGGGAAAGCTTGTTCATGACCGTATTCACACACAGCGGTTCTTATGGACGAAAAAGTGTCACCTTTGCTGCTCCATATCCAGGAAAAATCATCCCGCTCGATCTTCAGCAATACGCTGGAAAAGTGATCTGTCAAAAGGATTCATTCCTCTGTGCGGCGAAGGGCGTCTCGATCGGTATTGAATTTCAGCGCAAGCTGGGCACCGGCTTTTTTGGTGGAGAAGGCTTTATTATGCAAAAGCTGGAGGGCGACGGTCTTGCATTCGTACACTCTGGTGGCTACGTTATGGAACGCACACTGCAGCCGGGAGAGACGCTCAAGCTGGACACTGGCTGTCTTGTCGCTATGACATCTTCCGTGGATTATAATATTGAGTTTGTAAAAGGTGTCAAAACCGCGCTATTCGGCGGAGAGGGCCTGTTCTTCGCCACACTGCGCGGACCCGGCAAGGTGTGGGTGCAGTCACTGCCATTCAGCCGTATGGCTGACCGCATTCTGTCCGCAGCCGGTAACAGTGGACGCAAAGAAGAAGGCAGCGTACTTGGGGGACTCGGCAATCTGCTGGATGGCAGATAGGTTTGGGCGAGGTTGATGGGTAGAACATTCGAGGCACAGAATAAGCGGTTTTAGCGAGTGGCTTATTAGGGGGAGACAAGGGCAGAAATACCCTTGTCTTGTGCGTGTTGGCCCGAATAGCGCGAAAGAGGGGCAAAAATGCCCTTGATTTGCACGGATTGAGCGGGTCCAGCCAAAAGAACGGTATAAATCCCGTAGAAATAGCCGGATCCAGTTCTAATTGCTTCAGCAAGACATTGGTTACTTATGTTCGATGTGATATCACCATTCGACGTTTGAATTATCGACTCTGTGATGTCCACCGCTACTGTATTTGCAACTAACTATATAGTGAGACCCGTGAATGATTATGCTCATTCACGGGTCTTTTTTAGAGGTTGGGCTTGGGATAGTTTAATTCATAACCATCAAATACCTACCTCGCGTTAGGCATGACGATTTGCCTCACGTTACGCTTGGCGACCTGCCTAGCTTTACGCTGATGATCTATCATACAATCTCCCTAACAATTTGACTAACCCTGTCCGCGATGTATATATTATTTGGCAAAGCCCTTATAAGAGGTTGTTCAAAAAGTCCGCTTTTGATCACGAAGTATTTCAAGAAGATTATTCGACATCGAATATTGAATTCAGGCGAAACTTCCGGTGCTCACGTAGCTTCCACTACGCTCCGCTCCTCAGTTTCTACCTTCATCCAATCTTCTCGGTGCTGAAAACCGTACTTTTTGAACACGTACTATAATGTTAAGGCTGTGACCGGAGGCATGATATGTTCAAAATATTTATTATAGAAGATGACCGTGGACTGGTGGCTCTGCTGCAGGATTATTTACATAAGTTTGGATATGAAACACAGGCTGTGAATGATTTCGAGCGTGTTCGCACTCAGTTTGAGACGTTCGCTCCGCACTTGGTTCTTTTAGATGTTAATTTGCCAAAATACGATGGGTATTACTGGTGCCGCCAGATTCGTGGGATTTCCACCTGCCCTATCCTTTTTATATCTGCCCGCGATGGCAAAATGGATCAGGTGATGGCGTTGGAGAACGGAGCCGACGATTATATTACGAAGCCCTTTGATTACGAAATTGCGATGGCCAAAATCAAAAGCCAGCTGCGACGCGCCTACGGTACCTATGCGGGAAGCAACAATGAGCGTACCCTAACCGTTGCCGGAATGGCACTGGATGTGGAGCGACTAGTCCTTACTCGAGGAGAAGCCAAGGTGGATTTAAGTCACACGGAAGCCAAGATACTAGATGAGCTGATGCAAAAGTCTGGAACTATCGTTACCCGCGACAGACTGCTCGAAAAAATCTGGGATGATCAAGCCTTTGTGGATGAGAATACGCTTAATGTCTATGTCACCCGTGTACGTAAAAAGCTTGCCTCTCTTGAGATTACGGACGGTCTACAAACCGTTCGAGGTCAAGGCTACCGCTTGATTCCGAATTGGGGGGATGAGGATTGAAGCTATTTTTAAGGGAGCAGATCCCTTTAATTGTTGTCTATCTAGCACAGCTCATCTTGATCACACTAGTATATCGGCTGGATGGGGGCAGTGGTGTGAGTGTTAGTCTGTACGCTGCTCTTCTCAGTACTTGTCTGCTGCTTGGCTACCTCGCTTATCGGTATATCAGCAATCGTACGTTCTATGAAAGACTGGAGACTGTACCCACCTCTCTAGATGAAGCTGGCGGTCCATTACAGGATTCTCCGCTTGCCGTGAGTTTACGAGGACTACTAGGGTCACAATTCCGCCTCTACAAAAATGATTTACACAGCTACCGCCACAAGCTGGAAGAACATATTCACTTTATTAATCAGTGGGTGCATGGGATGAAGACGCCATTGTCTGTCATCCATTTGATGATTCAAGATAAAGACGGACCGCCTTTTACGGCGATAGGTGATGAACTAGACCGTCTGAAAAAAGGACTGGACACTGTACTTTACACGGCTCGGTTAGATACTTTTGAGCATGATTTTTACGTGGAACGTTTGGATTTGGAAACCCTCGTACGTAGCGTGACCTCAGAGCAGAAGCGTCTGTTCATACGTAACCGTATATTTCCTACTATTAAAATAGATGAACGAATCTCTGTAACCACAGATGAGAAATGGCTAAGTTTTGTTCTTACGCAGATAATTACGAATGCAATACGTTATACGACGGAAGTCGGCAAACATGTATATTTTCATGGGTACATACAAGAAGAAAAGAGAGCAGTACTGGAGATACGAGATGAAGGAGTTGGCATCCCAGCAGGTGATCTGCCGCGTGTGTTTGATCCTTATTTTACAGGTGTGAATGGACGAACCTTTCAAGAATCCACGGGGATGGGTCTATATCTTGTGAAACAGATCTGCGGAAAACTTGGTCACGAGGTGAGCATTTGCTCAGAAGAAGGTAAGGGCACGACCGTGCGGATAGTGTTTAGAGAGTCCTACCTTACAAAAATGTAAGGTCATTGTAAGTTAGAGAAATGGCAGCCTGTGTATACACTTTGTATAATGAAGGCAATCCAGTCGAAAGAAGGAGAGGTAACACTTGCCCATTCTAGATGTTCATAATTTATCAAAAATATATGAGGGTAAAGTGTCCACTCAGGCATTGAATCATATTCGTTTTTCTGTTGAAAAAGGGGAGTTTGTTGGCATTATGGGACCTTCGGGGAGTGGAAAAACAACACTGCTCAACACGATCGCCACCATCGACCAGCCGACCTCCGGTCAGATTCTGATCAACGGTCGAGATCCCAATCTGCTTAGCAGAAAAGAAAAGGCACTCTTTCGCCGCCATGAGCTTGGTTTCGTCTTTCAGCATTTCAATCTGCTGGATACGCTCACTGTAGAGGAGAACATTGTGCTGCCTCTCACGCTTGCTGGTGTCCGTGTTACGGAAATGGAGAGCAGATTGAAAGAAGTAGCAAGTATGCTGGACATTGAGCATTTGCTGCAAAAAAGGACATACGAGATTTCAGGTGGACAGATGCAGCGGACCGCCATCGCCCGGGCGATGATTCATCGTCCTTCATTGATTTTAGCAGATGAGCCTACAGGGAATCTGGATTCCAAAGCTTCAGGTGAAGTCATGAATATGCTGACAGAGGTGAATCAGGAAGAAGGGGCAACCGTGCTGATGGTCACACATGACGCAGTGGCTGCGAGCTTTTGTAACCGAGTCATCTTTATTAAAGACGGACGTTTCTATAGTGAAATGTACAGGGGGAGCAGCAGAGGCGCCTTCTTCCAAAGTATCATTGATATGTTGTCTCTGCTTGGGGGAACTAGCCATGACCTTTCGGCAATTCGCTTATAGGAATGTTACACGTAACAAGCGTAAATATGCGGCTTATTTTGTCGTCAGTGCTTTTTCAGTGATGATCTTTTTTGTGTGCGCATTGTTTATTTACCATCCGGATATTTCTAAGAGCTTGGTTTATAGTACAGCTGCTCATACAATGATGGCGGCAGAAGCCATTATTTATGTGTTTTGCTCCTTGTTCGTTCTTGTATCGGTCGGATCATTCCTGCAGTCACGTAAGATGGAGTTTGGGATTTTATTGATGCATGGAATGACGAAGCGACAGCTGAACATGATGGTATTTTTGGAAAATATGATGATCGGCACCTCTGCCATCCTGACAGGTACTTTACTAGGGTTAATTCTGGGCAAGTTGTTTTTGATGATCGGATCTACTTTTCTAGGGATACCTCTTTTAACGTTTCATCTTCCATGGCAGGCGCTTGTACTAACGATATGTAGCTTTGCGCTGTTATTTATTCTAATCTCGCTAAGCACGTTCTTCTTTATTGGGAATGAATCACTGATGCGGCTGTTTCAGGGAGAACGAAAAGCAGAAGAGGAACCTAAAGTTTCCTTGGTGTTATCTATACTGTCTGCTTTATTGCTGTTAACGGGCTATTTTATGGCGGCTACAGCACAAGCGGCTTCGGTTGAAAAGGTGATGTTCCCGGTCGTTATAATTACGGTTGCGGGTACCTATCTCTTTTATACTCAGCTCAGTATTTACACTGTTAAACTACTTAAGGCGATCCGGCGCCTGTATTGGAACCACACGAATATCATTACTTTATCGGGCTTGTCTTACCGCTGGAAAGAGAATGCCCGAATGTTTTTTATGGTGACGATTGTATCCGCAGTCTCTTTTACTTCAGTGGGAGTATTCGCATCGATCCATACGCTTTCCAGAGAGTTGAAATTGGACTATCCCGCAGCAGTTGGTTATGTAGCCAAAGGCAATCAATTGCAGGATCCTTTTGATCAGCATTTGGACGAAATTAAGGAAGAGCTTACAACGCTCGGTTTACCCTATGAGACACTTAGTATTCCGATTAAATACGCAGAGGTGGAATCTCAGACCGGGCCAGATCGCACGTTAAGGCTTCCCTTGATTGCTTACAGTGATTATAAGCTTGCTCTGCTTCGTGCAGGGTTTACGACGGATGAGCAGCCTCTAAGTGGAGATGAAGGACTGGTGATGATCGGTTCGCAACGAGACCGGAGTCTGCAAGCGGGTAGAGTAAAGCCGGTATATACCTTGAAGCAAGGTCTTTCCATTCGAGAAATGGGTTATACCCAGCATGTTCCGATTGCCGAATATCTATTGCCGGAGCTGGATGGAAGGGATGGGGGAGATTTCAGTGGTGTTGTGATTAGCGATGAGCTTTACAAGGCTATTCATCCCGTACAGACCGATTTGTATACAGGATTTTACATGGATGACTTCCCGCGAACAGTAGGTATAGCGGCGGATCTTGCTCATAAAGGGAAACGGTCCTATGAAAGTAACTCGCCATACGCGATTGTTGTTAGCGGCACGCTGTTTGAAATACAGAGAACATTGTACAACACGATGCTATTCGCTTCTTTACTGGTGGGTACTGTCTTTTTCATTGCAGCAGGCAGCTTCCTTTACTTCCGGCTCTATACAGATCTAGATCATGATCGTCATCAATATTCTACATTGTCCAAAATGGGACTTACAGATCAAGAGCTAAACCGAATTGTAACGATACAATTGTCGTTGTTGTTTTTTGTTCCGGTTGGGGTAGCCATTTTGCATAGTGTGTTTGCCTTTATTGCGCTTCAGCGGTTGTTTTACTTATCTATTGCTGTGGAGACCGGGGCGGTGTTATTGGGATATTTGGCTGTCCAGGGACTTTACTTCTTTTTTATTCGCAGCCGTTATTTACGCAACTTGAAGAAGAACTTGATCTGAATAATGGGGGTTACGAAATGCAAGCATGGATTACAGATTTTATGGAGCAGTTTGGTTACTTTGGTATTTTCCTGATGCTCGCTTTTGAAAATATATTTCCACCGATTCCTTCCGAAGTGATCCTTCCTTTTGGCGGATTCATGACAACCACAACGAATTTGACCATTCCTGGTGTAATTATTGCTGCTACGCTTGGCTCACTGCTGGGTGCAGTGATTCTCTATTATATCGGTCGTTTGTTGGATGTAAATCGCTTGGAAAAGATCGTTGAACGCTGGGGCGGCCTACTCCGGATTAGCAAAAAGGACATCCACAAGGCTGACGCTTGGTTTGACAAATATGGCTATTGGACCGTACTATTTTGTCGGATGGTTCCACTAGTGCGTAGTTTGATTTCGATCCCTGCAGGGATGTCGGGCATGAAATTTGGAGTGTTTATGATCTTCACAACGATTGGTACGCTGGGATGGAATCTATTGCTGGTGCTTATTGGTGCGGCATTGGGTGAGTCCTGGGAAGACATCGCCATGTATATGGATATGTACTCCAACGTAGTGTACGTGCTTCTTGCAGGTGGAGTAGTGATCCTTGGGTATTTGTTCTTCCGCAAGCGCAGCCGGAAAATGAACACCGAAGGTTGAGCCGAGAAGGACTTATAGATAAAAGTTATGATTAAAAGGAGGAGAACAAATGGAGCTATTAACGATTATTAAAGCTATTATTTTGGGAATTGTTGAAGGATTGACTGAATTTGCTCCGGTATCCTCCACAGGTCATATGATTATTGTTGATGATATGTGGTTAAAATCGACAGAGTTATTTGGGCAATATACGGCCAATACGTTCAAAGTGGTTATACAGCTGGGGTCAATATTAGCAGTTGTAGTTATTTTTAGAAATCGGTTCATTGAATTGCTGGGCTTAAAGCGTTTCAGCCGCAAGCAGTTGGATCCTGTAACCGAGCAACAACCACAGCTTGAAAAAGGGGGCCACCTGAAGCTTACACAGGTGCTTGTAGGTTTAGTGCCAGCAGGCGTGCTGGGGGTTCTGTTTAATGATTATATTGACGAGCATTTATTCTCTACATCCACCGTGTTAATCGGTCTAGTAGTCGGTGCTGTATTAATGATTATTGCGGATCTATTCGGACCAAAGAAGATTCAAACGGAGAGTGTCGATCAGATTACATATAAGCAGGCGCTAGGTGTTGGTCTGGTCCAGTGCTTCTCCTTGTGGCCGGGATTTTCTCGTTCCGGGTCGACGATTTCTGGTGGTGTTCTTCTGGGTATGAGTCATCGCGCTGCTGCTGATTTCACATTTATTATGGCTGTTCCAATCATGGCAGGCGCCAGTTTACTCTCACTGATGAAGAACTGGCAATATTTCACCATCGATGCCCTGCCGTTCTTCATTGCAGGTTTTATCAGTGCCTTTGTATTTGCACTATTATCGATGCGTTTCTTCTTGAAATTGATCAACCGGATTAAGCTTTTACCATTTGCTATATATCGCATAGTACTTGCTGCAGTAGTATATTTCGTGTTTTTCTAAATCCGTTATAAGGAATCGATATAACAAAAGCCCCCGTAATCTATTGCAGATGACGGGGGCTTTCACGTATGATGACATCAGATTTAAGACACTCACTTTATCCTTATAATTCTCGCATAAACGCTTACCGTCCTTAAAAGGACGCTGAAGGCGTTTTAGCAATTAAATTATAAGAAAGTAAAAGTTTCACGAAATACTTTCTTATAATTCTCGCATAAACGCTTACCGTCCTTAAAAGGACGCTGAAGGCGTTTTAGCAATTAAATTATAAGAAAGTAAAAGTTTCACGAAATACTTTCTTATAATTCTCGCATAAACGCTTACCGTCCTTAAAAGGACGCTGAAGGCGTTTTAGCAATTAAATTATAAGAAAGTAAAAGTTTCACGAAATACTTTCTTATAATTCTCGCATAAACGCTTACCGTCCTTAAAAGGACGCCAAAGGCGTTTTAGCTTGACAATATCGGAGACAGGTGCTTGCCGGAAATTAGTAATTCGGTAGGCTTAATAGGGAAATTCGGTTTGAAGCCGATGCGGTCCCGCCACTGTAACGGAAGAGTCCATAGCAACATATGTCACTGGCAATTTACTACTGCTGGGAAGACTGCTAAGGATGTTGACACCGCTAGCCAGGAGACCTGCCTGTTTCAACAGCACTGCTACACCTACGGAGGATAGGAAGGTGTTAGACGTTAACCATAGGTATATTATGGGCGTCTTTCCCTTTGACTTTTTTAGGGAAGGGCGCTCTTTTTTATAGGAATGCAAGTGATATCGAGTCCAAAATAAGAAGATGGAGAAGGGGAGCTGCAAAGTGACGAACAAAGTAAAAGTAAGCAATCTTGGCTATCCAAGAATCGGGAAAAACCGCGAGTGGAAGAAAACGTTGGAAGCCTTCTGGGCGGGAAAAATAAATGAGGAAGAGTTCCGTTCTGAAATGACAGGAATTCAGCTTCAGCATTTGAAGACTCAGCAGGAGGCAGGAATTGATTTAATTCCGGTAAATGATTTTACGTTCTACGATCATGTGCTAGATACAGCTGTAATGTTCGGGATCGTACCTCCACGTTATGCGTATGATGGTGGCGACATTGGGCTTGATCTTTATTTTGCGATGGCTAGAGGAAATGCTGAGGCTACCGCTTGCGAGATGACTAAATGGTTCAATACGAACTATCATTACATCGTTCCAGAGATCGGTGCACAAACGCCGCGTCTGACCGAGAATAAACCACTGGCAGCTTATCGTTTTGCCAAGTCCCAAGCGGGAATTGAGGGTAAACCTGTGGTTTTAGGCCTTTATACATTCCTTAAGTTGTCAAAAGGTTTTGCATCTGCGGATATTGCGAAGATTGCTGCTCGGTTTCTTCCGGTTTACGTTCAGCTGTTGCAGGAACTGAAGCAAGAAGGAGTAAGCTGGGTACAAATTGATGAGCCAGCGATTGTTACAGGAATTAATGAATCAGAATTATCATTACTTAACTCGATTTACACAGAAATTGCTGAATCCGTGCCTGGATTAAATATTATTCTGCAGACTTACTTTGAAGCTGCTGAACCGCTGGAGGCACTGTTCAAGCTTCCGGTACAAGGTTTAGGTCTCGATTTTGTCCATGATGGCGGGACGAACCTGGCATCGATTGAACGTCTTGGCTGGCCTGAGGATAAGTGGCTGGGAGCGGGTATTATTGACGGACGCAACATCTGGCGCTCGGATCTGGATGCTAAGCTGCAGCTAATCGAGAAGCTGAGTGTACATGTACCGCTTGATCGTCTTATTCTACAGCCTTCTTGCAGTTTGCTGCATGTTCCGGTTACTGTTCAGGGTGAGGTGAAGCTGAAGGCCACCGTTAAGGCTGCTTTAGCTTTTGCTGATGAGAAGCTTAGAGAGCTTGGCCTGCTTGCTGCAGCCTTAGAGGGGACAGCAGAAGCTGCTGCCGCGTTGACAGCCAGTCGCGAAGCCCTTACAGCCTTCCGTGCACTTCCTGAACGCGGTCGTAAGGATGTGGCTGAGCAAGTTTTCGGACTTACAGATTTACCAGACCAACGTAGCCTACCTTTTGCTGAGCGCCTGAAGGTGCAGCAGGAGAAGTGGCAGTTGCCACTTCTGCCAACGACAACAATCGGAAGCTTTCCACAGACCGTAGAAGTGCGCCAGGCAAGGTTGAAATGGCGTAAAGGTGTATGGAATCAAGAGCGTTACGACGGGTTCGTTCGTGAGCAGATTGCAGATGCAATCACTTTCCAAGAAAAGCTGGGTCTGGATGTACTCGTGCACGGTGAGTTCGAAAGAACCGATATGGTGGAGTTTTTCGGGGAGAAGTTGGATGGTTACTTATTTACTAGTAATGGCTGGGTTCAATCCTACGGATCACGCTGCGTTAAGCCGCCAGTTATTTATGCGGATATAGCTTTTATCCAGCCTATGACTGTAAAAGAAAGCGTCTATGCTCAGTCGTTAACTTCCCTTCCTGTTAAAGGTATGTTGACTGGTCCTGTTACAATTCTCAATTGGTCTTTCGTACGTGATGATCTTAGTCGGGAAGCAGTAGCGAATCAAATTGCCTTAGCGCTCCGTCATGAAGTTAAAGCTTTGGAGGATGCAGGCATAGAGATGATTCAAGTAGATGAACCGGCTATCCGTGAAGGACTTCCTTTGAAGGCTGAAGATCATGAGGCATACTTGAATTGGGCGGTGAAGTCGTTCCGTATCGCGACGAATCATGTGAAGGCTACGACACAAATTCATACCCACATGTGCTATAGCGAATTTAATGACATGATAGACTCCATTTCAGCGATGGATGCGGATGTTATCTCTATTGAGACTTCACGTAGCCATGGGGAACTGATCGTTAGCTTTGAGGAGCAGGAGTATGATAAAGGAATTGGTCTTGGTGTATATGATATCCATAGTCCACGGGTTCCTGCAGTAGAAGAGATGACAGCTAATATTGATCGTGCACTGCGGGTGCTTGATCCTGAACAATTCTGGATTAATCCGGATTGCGGTCTTAAGACACGTGGCTGGCAGGAGACGGAAGATGCACTTCGTAACATGGTAAAGGCTGCCGCTATTGCAAGAGAAAATGCAGGAGTTAGTGCTTCCAAATAACATAAGAGGTATACAATAAATCATAGCCGGGGAATTTCTCCCTGGCTTTTTATTTCAGCCACTTGATAATAATTCTCATTCTTGATAGAATGAGAAAAGAAAAGAAGGAACCGTGGAGGGTCCCTTCAAATCATCACCTTATTTGCTTTCGAAAGTCTTGCAATCTGTTTCTTCTGCACGTGTAGGTTCTTGGGAACTGTGGAAAGCTACAAAGATAGAATCAGCACTGCATTTGTTCTCTTCTGCCCAGTGGGTGCAGGAGTTAACTTCGCAAATTACGTCTTTTGCCATGAGGGTTCACCTCCCCTTTTGTAATAGACAGCATTATTAAAAAACTTCTCTGTTCAACAAGGTGGAGCTTGTCCGAACAGAACCGTGTTCTGCCCTCATTCATTATGAATAGAGGGTTTTTGGTATTTTTTTACGTGGTTAGACGTGGTAATTGTACCAAATAAAGTGCGTGTAAGCAAATGGGTTATTCGAATGGATATGTTGTCCCATATGTCACTAGAAGTGGTTTGACTAGAAGAATCTCTCAGCCTGTATACAACAGTGCTTCTGTATAATAGCTTAAACTAAAAGAGTTGCAGAAATGCTACTCTTTTTTATTTAGAGAACATAATTCATAAGAAACTGTACGCAATTCCATTTTTCAGTGCAACCTTCCAAGTTTTGGAACGTCTTAGTAAAGAGTGACGGAAGAGATCTGCTTAGAACAAGACATTCCGTAACGATATTATGATCCGTGCAAGCGGTATCTATTACATTTTTGGAGGAATGAGAATGCGTAAATGGGGTCTGCATTACTTATGTTTATTAATTCTTGCGGTAGTCTTGGCGGGTTGTGGCTCAGCGGATAGGAATTCAGCGGCAGATAGTTCGGCGAAAGAAAATGGTAGTACGAGTAACGACGCAGCAGTAGAGGTACAGTCGCAGAGCTCGATGGCCTCAACAGCGAATCAAAGCACTTCGGCAGCTCCTGAGGTAGAAGCAACTGGCAGCGAGAACTTGGCTGTAAAGGGCTCCACATCAGAAAATACAGTTCAAGCAAGTGCAGGATTTACTGGTAGTGATGTAGTAGCGGGCTTGAACAAGAAGCTGATCTATAAAGCGAATCTTAACATGGAAGTAGAAGACTATGGAAAAGCACAGACTGAAATACGTAATTTAGTAACCATGGCCAATGGATATATTATTGAGTTTAATGAAAATATGTCGCAGTACGAGCAAGGTGGAACGTTTATCCTTAAGGTGCCTGCCTCCGGATTCTCACCTTTTCTGAATAAATTAGAACAAGTAAAACACGAATCTCTACAGCGCAGCATTCAAGGTCAGGATGTCTCTGAAGAGTATGTTGATCTGGAGTCACGTTTGAAGGCAAAGCAGCTAATGGAAGCACAATATACAGAGTTTATGAAAAAAGCAACGAAATCCACTGATCTGGTCGCCTTCGCGAACGAGCTTGGTTCGATTCAAGAGAGCATTGAACAGATTAAAGGTAGAATGCGTTATATCAATCAGAATGTATCCTTTTCTACAGTAGAATTGAGAGTGTATCAGACGGATGAAAGCATTGCTGTCAAAGAGAAGAAGGAGCAAGGGCCATTACTGGAACGTGCTTCAGATGCTTTAAATGGAAGCTTAAATGCACTATCTGTGATGTTTCAGTGGATTGTCGTTATCCTTGCAGGAGCGTTACCGATACTTATCGGGGCTGCCATTATTTTAGCTATTGTATTAGTTTCCCGTAAAAATATCCGCGAGCGTCGGGAGCAGCAGACTGAGAGAATTCGTCAGCGAAATAAGGAGCTAAACAGAGAGCAAGCCTTCCCTGCGGCAACAGAGCCTAAGGAGGCAGTTTCAGAGGATGATTCGAAGGCTAATAAGGACTCAGAGGACTCAAAGAAAGAATAGCCCTACAAGCATAAACGCCCTCGGCGTCTTTATAAAGTCGGTAAGCGTTTAAGTGAGAAATATAAGAATAATGTATTACGTGAAACTTATACTTTCTTATATATTAAGTGAAAAAAACGGTTGTCATCCTAAAAGGACGACAACCGTTTTTTTTTATGTGCTGAGGATTGATGTTTAGGCAGGCTGGAAGAGTATGCGATACTCCCCGTATCCTTCCTTCTCCAAATCCTCCTTCGGTACAAATCGTAGCGCCGCCGAATTTATGCAGTAGCGTAAACCGTTTTCTCCGGGACCATCGTCAAAGACATGGCCTAGATGGGAATCCGCTACTTTGCTGCGCACTTCAGTGCGGACCATCAAATGACTGAGATCCGTCTTTTCTTTCACAGCGTAGTCCCGGATGGGACGAGTAAAGCTTGGCCAGCCGCAACCGGAATCGTATTTATCCTGCGAGCTGAATAACGGTTCGCCAGATACGATGTCTACATAAATACCATCTCCATGGTGATCCCAAAAATCATTCCGGAAAGGAGATTCTGTTGCACTGTTCTGAGTGACTTCATATTGAAGAGGGGTTAAACGTTCTTTCAAACTTTGTTTGTCCTCTTTATGTGTCCAGTGGGTTTCGATAAAATCCTCTCGGCCAGAACCTTTGCGATAACGTTTGTAGTGGCCTGGATTCTTATGATGGTAGCCTTGATGATATTCTTCGGCAGGATAGAAGGTGGTTGCCGGGAGAATCGGGGTTACAATCGGACTAGAGAACCGACCGCTTGCTTGCAGAGCTGCCTTGGAAGCTTCTGCTTGTTCTTTTTGTTCCTCCGAATGGGTAAAGATTGCAGTTCCGTAAGAAGTCCCGCGATCATGGAATTGTCCACCTGCGTCGGTAGGGTCAATTTGCTGCCAGAACAGCTCAAGTAACTTGCTATAAGGGAAAATATCTGGGTTGAACGTAATTTGTACAGCTTCAACATGTCCTGTCGTTTCAGAACAAACCTCTTCATAGGTTGGGTTCACTGTATGACCGCCGGTATAGCCAGAGACGACACTAATGATACCTGGCAATTCTTCGAACGGCGAGACCATGCACCAGAAGCATCCACCTGCAAAGGTTGCTCTTTCCGTCTTGGTATTTATATGGTTAGTCTGATGTTCACTCATTGATATCCCTCCATTCACATAATGCAATTAAATAGATCACAATTTAATTATAAAGCAAATACTAACTGCCTGCCAGTTTGTAACCGATAAGTTCTTTCGCTATCGGCTGTTCTTCGCTTCTTGAGAGCGCGGACGCAAGCTCAGTCCAGCGATAATTAGCACAGCGGCATAGGCGATGATGGCAATAACCGCACTTACAGGGTCCTGAAACAGATGATCCCCAAGGAAAGCGTATAGTGCAATCCCCGGTATTTTTCCTATGCCGGAAGCTGCAATATAACTCCAAAAAGGCAGACCGGCAGCTCCAGCGTAGATGTTAACCGCTGTTTGGGGAATGATTGGCATGAGTCGTGCTAGGACAATCGAAGCGAAAGGTCGCCGTTCAATGGCTACTGTGAACTTTTCGAGTGCGGGAATGGAGGCTAAATAAGCTCTCGCTTGGCTTTGAAACAAGTACTTCACAATACCAAAAAGGATTGCGGCAGCCAAATTAGTAGCTAACCAGCAAATCAAGGCTCCCGCTAAACCTCCGTATGCATAACCGAAGAATCCGATGACAGCTTTATAAGGGACAACTGGAAACAGGGCCAGTAAAGTTGCAACCCCTATAGAACTGAAAAGATTATGATCCTCTTTCATCCAGCTTAGGATGTCATATCTGTAGATAAACGCAAGGATTGTACCCGAAACATAAAGAACAATTGAGAACCATTTCTTCATAGATAATATGCCCCTTCTTCCACTCATTCATCTCATCATACGGGATATGAAGTAAATATTGAAGTAAAGATCAATTGTCAGAGAATGAGAAGCAGGTATAATAGCATTTGTAGAGAACAAAGAGAAAAGAATGATATATTGAAGTGTTAAGAGGGGGATGGATCAGTGATTGTACCTGAACGTAAAAGAGTCGCCATAATAGGAATCGGCAATATAGCCCGCAAAGTATATTTACCACTGCTCTCTCAGCATGATTATGCCGAGGTAGTTGGTGTTCTCAGTCATTCACCGACAACGGTGGAGCAGGCCGTTCATACCTACCGTTTTCCTAAAGGGACGACGAAGCTGGAAGAGCTGTTATCTTGGGATCTGGATGCAGTATTTGTACATAGCCCAACAACTACTCATTATGATATAGTAACAAAATGTCTCGAACGTGGGATTTCGGTATATGTAGATAAACCACTTTCCTATGATCTAGAAGAGTCCAGAAGGATGGCAGAGCTAGCACAAGATAAGGGGCTTTTGCTAGGAGTGGGCTTTAATCGCCGTTTTGCCCCAATGTATGTCACCGCCAAGCAATGGCTTGAAGAAGTTGGCGGAATTAGCCATTGCAGTGCGATTAAACATCGAACGAAGCTACAGACAAGCACCAGCCGCGAAACCGTACATGATGATCTTATCCATATGCTTGATTTGCTGTTGTGGTTGTGTGGAGATCAGTATGAACTGCTTCGTAGTCATCTTCACTCTAGTGGAGAAGGTCGTCTGCTGCAGGCATCTGGAATGCTAGGCTGGAAAGATAGTGCAGTTGGGATGTACAGTATGGTTCGTGAAGCTGGTGTGGATTTGGAGAAGCTTGAGCTGCACGGAAATGGCAGATCGGTGGAAGTAGTGGATCTAGAAAAAGCCATTCTTTTTGAAAAAGATACCTTACCGCATATTCAAGGCTTTGGAAGCTGGGATACTGTACTCGATAGAAGAGGTTTTAGTGGAGTGGTGAATAATTTTCTTAGCAACATAAATACACCGGAGCTATGCAGCATTGCTGCTTCAGCGGTTCTGCCTAGTCATATGCTGGCGGCACAGCTTGCTGAATGAGGTCTCTGAGAAAGGAGAAGAATATATGGAGGATAACCGTAAATTAGTGGAGGAACAGATCATCGAAAGCTATAAGCGCGAAGAAGAGATGATGATTCTTGTATTCGCTCAGTGGTGTGTAAATAATGGACTCGATCCACATGCTCTATACTTGCAGGCTTATCCGCAGCAGGAAGGGAATGAAGCCTTGCGTCAGGCACTTGCCCTCACGGTTTCCGCGGAGGAAGCGGGGGACATTTCTGATGACACCGTTCTGGGTGTACTTTCGCTTTTTGGAAATGATGACTTGGCACAAATCGTAACTGAAGCGATTGCTCTAAGGGGATCTAAAGGACCAATGGGGGATTGACATTGGGGATATAATAATAGAGTCAGATGAACTTTTTTCGGTAAACGATGTTCATCATGGTTAAAATGTGTTAATATTATATATACTAACTAATAGTAAGTTTCGCTAGTGAGAGGTGAGAACAATGGAAGAACATCAATTTGCGATGTGTCCCAGATTTGAAACAGCCTTCTCTTTCTTAGGCAAACGTTGGAATGGACTTATTATTCAGACATTGATGAGTGGACCGAAGCGTTTTAAAGATATCTCCGGCCTCATTCCTTCAATGAGCGATAAGATGCTGTCCGAGCGGATGAAGGATTTGGAAGGTGAGGGTATCCTGGTTAGGCATGTATACCCAGAAACACCCGTACGTATTGAGTACGAATTAACAGACAAAGGCCGTGCGTTGCAGCCTGTTATGCAGCAGATTCAGTCTTGGGCTGAGAGCTGGGTAGACTAAAATTCACAGTAATGTTGTGGCCCTTTTTCCGGAATGGTGGAGAAGGGGCTTTTCAATTTCTAAATATTAGACAGTGACAGTTTTGTTCCAATCCTTTATGCTTGAAAAAAACTTGCACAGTTTAAAAATAATTGTAATATAATAGAAAAACATTGTATGATCCTTGAATGGAAACGCTCGCGTATTGGTTTTTGCTCAAATCTACTCAGCTGGAGTACAGGCATAGCAAAACTATTAGGAGGCGAGGGAGATGAAGACGAAGACGACCCTGTTTTCCCGGGAAATAACGTATGGAAAAAAGGATGTTGCTGAGCTAGAGAATGCTTCTATCAAAGTACAGCTCATCTATGACAAGACGTTGTTCATGCTGCATAGCCATCTTCCTGATTCCTTATGGGATGCGTGGATTGGCGTGCCTTACAGCATTATCTCTTCACTCTACAAAGGAAACAATGATAGTGGGACTATTTTTCAAAAATGGATTCAAAGTCCGACCGGCTGGAAGTGTATTGGTTGTGAACGGCATTGTCTGGAGTCCACGGAACCTCCACTGGATGTAAATGCGGCGAATCATGGGCGACAATATAAGTTTCATAACGGCATTCGCCAGAGTATGGTGCTTCAAGCCTTAATTTGGTCCATGTACGAGAATACCGTATTATTCAAACCCTTTTTAGGCGACGAGCCTTTTTTTGACGATGATGATTTGCATACGATATCCTCTTATTTCGTTCCAACTTATCTTAATGAGTTCCACCTTATTGAGCGGTCTAAGCCATGTAAAGAATACAAAGATCAGGATATACGAGTCTTTCAGGAATGGATTTCCGCACCTGATCTTGTCCTTAAATGGAATGGTGGCTTGACGGAAGGCAGATGGATGACCGGTGTTTATATGGATCACTCCCGTTTTGCCGGATTAGGACCTTATTTGAAGGATTCAAAGGGACAGCGGACGTATATGCAGGCTTATGTGCAATAAAGTGAGTTGAAAAAGCACCTTTGTAGGCAAAGGTGCTTTTTGCGTTTACTTTGCATGTACATCAATCTCCAATTTCGTTCAAAAATAAGATACAATTTCCGTGCGTACAATCACAAGTCAAAGTTCCTTTCAGGGTTAAGGTGAAGAAGTGGATAAGATTTATTCAGAACCTAATCCCATAACCCAAGGAGGAGCTATAATGGAAACTAAACAACTTAATGATAGTATTTCGGATTCGAAGCAAGCACAATCGGTACAGGCTGGGTTTACCCCAGATGCACTAGTGAGGGATATTGTATTACAGTTCCCTAAAGCGGCAGATTATTTCAAAGCAAAACGGATTGATTTCTGTTGCGGTGGAGCTAAACCTCTTGCTGAAGCAGCTGCTGAGCGTGGTCTGGATCACGAGATAATCATTGGCGATCTAAACAAGCTGTTCGAAGAGTATCCAGTACCCCAAGAGGAAATCGTTTGGAATACTGCACCTTCAGAAGAATTAATTGACCATATTATTAACAAACACCACCGTTATCTTCGTGAAGAGCTACCCCTCATTAGCCAAAATGTAACTAAGGTATATCGAGTGCATGGCGGAGATTCTCCCCATTTGGTGGAGTTATATAACTTGTTCAACACACTTAAGGAAGATTTACTTGAGCATACGGCTAAAGAAGAAGAAGATGAGTTTCCTAAGCTGTTGACATACGCTGCTAATCCTAGTGAAGAAGGCCTGACATCGCTTCGTGAGTCATTGTCTGAGCTGGAGAGTGAGCATGATGGTGCGGGCGATATTTTGAGAAAAATACGTAGTATAACAGATGATTTCACTCCACCGGCGCATGCTTGCACTACCTATCGATTGACATATGCCCGGCTGGAAGAGCTGGAGAGTATGACTTTTGAACACGTTCATTTGGAGAATAATATATTGTTCCCTAGGTTTCAGTGAAGATGAATAGTGTTCTAAAGAGTCCCTTAGGGGGCTTTTTTTATAGGGAATTATAGAATGTACAGAAAAGCGGATAACTCCGTTGAAAAAGGTAGAAGAAATGATCGTGAAAAATATGGGTAAGATCGATTGATGGATGGATGGCAGGCAGGTTGGCGGAAGGATGCTTAAACGCGGACTACGAGATAGCGCCGAATGAGCAAAAAGAGGGGAATAAAGGTTAGCTTTCAAAGTTTTTTGCCAATTTTTAATATCATTGGGGAGATAATTAAAGGTACTGAGAAGTAAGCTTATTATTACTTATTTGAGAACATGGCTTGTTTAAGTTATCCTTAAAAAGACAGTATACATAACTTTACAAGCCTGAGACGCTATATGGTCATTAGGCGGGACAAGGCGGTGCCAGGATGCCCATGCGATCTTTGTGGAAATTGATGTTAGGATTAGTCATTGTATTCATAATAGGTGGATGCTCTACTAACAATGACGGCAATAGTAATGCTAATAATGGTGTGGCAGGATCAGAGGGACCGACAATATCGATAAGGGTTGGTGATAATGAACTGCTTACTAAACCATCAGATAGGTTACTTAGTGGGAGTTATAGAAATGGAATATCGATCATGGAGCTACTGAAAGGTAGTAATGTTGTCACATTTGCTGAGGATAACTCAAGCATTGTTTCGGTAAAGGATTTTTCGCTAGAGGCGGGAATGGTTTGGGAGCTTCAGATGGGCGGTCAAATCATTGGGAATGCGGATTGGAATAATACTGTAGGGTATGATTCACAGCTAGTCTTCACCGCGAAGTCGAAGGACCATCAAGCACCACTTCAAACTGTAAGGCTGACCTTGAACGGTGGAAGTGTAGAAGTAGACTTGCATCATACGTATATTATGTTATTTAAAGAGGATTTAACTGTAAGAGATTTGCTCAAAAGCTGTAGCAGCGTACATTTGGCCGATGACAATAAAAAGGTGCTTTCCGTCGACGATTATACTCCTCTTAGTAATGAAGAATGGAAGCTGAAGGTGAACGGAAAACAACTACTCGATGATGGAATGGATATGAAGCTCAGGGCTCAAGATGAATTGGAGATTTTATTGACTTTACGCTAAAAAATCGTACATTAAGCCAGATCAACGGTTGTTCAGAATCGTTAATCGGGCTTTTTATGTGGAAAAGATATCTAACAATTATCAGTACACTAAAGTGTGAAAATATTCACAATTGAAGTGACTGCAATCACAATGACGACTTGAATTTGAACCGTATAATTCCAATATGTAGAAGAGAAATTGATCAGGTATTCATAAGCTTGAGGAGGCACCTAACCATGACAACGATAAGAGAAAAACTAGTATTAGTCGGCAACGGTATGGCAGGCATAGGTACGATTGAGCAGATATTGAAGCTGGGTGGAGCTTATGACATCACGGTTTTTGGAAGTGAACCTCACCCCAATTACAATCGGATCATGTTGTCTTATGTTCTTGAAGGAAGTAAGAGCCTTAATGATATCATCCTAAACGACTGGAATTGGTATGAAGACAATAATATAACTCTACACACGGGAACAACGGTCACACGAATTGATGAAGGCTCGAAGCAAGTTGTTACGGATAGTGGGATGATAGTCCCCTACGACAAGGTAATTATTGCGACAGGCTCGAATTCGTTTATTTTACCTGTACCTGGCAGTGATAAAGAGGGCGTTGTAGGATTCCGGGACATTTCAGACTGTGATGCGATGCTGGCAGCGGCCAAACAATACAGCAAAGCAGCTGTTATCGGCGGAGGTTTGCTTGGGTTGGAAGCGGCAAAAGGTCTTGTGAACCTTGGTATGGATGTTACCGTAGTTCATTTGATGGAAGATCTGATGGAGCGTCAGCTTGATCGGAATGCCTCCTCGATGCTGCAAGCTGAGCTGGAGCGTCAAGGCGTGAAATTTGCTATGGGCAAACAAACGGTAGAATTGAGCGGGGAACAGAGAGTAAGTGGATTGCGTTTTAGTGATGGCAGTACGCTTGCTGCAGATTTTGTGGTAATGGCTGTTGGAATCAAACCGAACGTGACATTGGCAAAACATAGCGGAATCTCCGTAAATCGTGGGATCGTGGTGGATGATTATTTGCAAACTTCCATGCAGAATGTATATTCCATCGGCGAATGTGCTGAGCATCGCGGTATGTGTTACGGACTGGTGGCTCCACTATTTGAACAAGGCATGGTTCTAGCTAAACATTTATGTGGTAGCGATACCAAGCCTTATGAAGGTTCGATTGTTTCCACGAAGCTTAAAATATCTGGGGTGGATGTATTTTCTGCAGGTGAGTTTTTGGATTCTACTGAACACACTGTGATCTCAAGCAAAGATGAATGGAAGAAAACTTATAAGAAAATTTTGCTCAAAAATAATGTGATTGTCGGTGCGGTCTTATTCGGTGATGTGACGGAGTCTGCGAATCTTCAAAAGTTAGTAAAACAAGGCGCAGTAATGACCGATGAGATTTATACGGAGGTTATGGGAACAGGCTGCTGCGGTGGCGGAGCTAAGAAGAGCACATCCGTGGAAGCAATGGCGGACGAAGAAATTGTCTGCGGCTGCAATGGTGTAACTAAAAAAGCGATCGTAGATGCTGTTACTGAACATGGTTTTACTACTGTGGATGAGATCAAAGCATGCACTGGCGCTACTCGCTCTTGTGGTGGTTGTAAACCCGTAGTAGAACAAATCCTGCAATTTGTCTTAGGTGACAGTTTCCAGCAAGCTGCTAAGCAAGGTATTTGTGGGTGCACAACGCTTAGCCGTGATGAAATTGTTGCTGAAATTACAGCTAAAGGTCTTAAAACAACAAAAGAGGTCATGAATGTACTCGGTTGGAAACAAGAGGAAGGCTGCTCTAAGTGTCGTCCGGCGATTAACTATTATCTAGGGATGATGAACCCTGATACCCATCAAGATGAGAAAGAATCCCGATTTGTAAATGAAAGAATGGGTGCGAATATTCAAAAAGATGGAACCTACACCGTGATACCTCGCATGTATGGTGGGGTAACAACGCCGGAGGATTTGAAGAAAATCGCCGATGTCTCCCTTAAATATGATGTGAAAGTAGTGAAGGTAACTGGAGGGCAACGCCTGGATCTAATCGGTGTGAAGAAGGAAGATTTGCCTAAGGTATGGGAAGAGCTGGATATGCCTTCCGGCTACGGTTATGCCAAATCCCTGCGTACGGTTAAGACTTGTGTGGGCTCCCAGTTCTGCCGCTTTGGCACACAAGATTCGCTGGGAATGGGCGCGCTCATAGAACGTAAGTATGAACGTCTTGATTTTCCTGCCAAGTTTAAAATAGCTGTCAACGGCTGTCCACGTAACTGTGCGGAATCCTGCACGAAGGATATTGGCATCGTTGGAAATGATGGTGGTTGGGAAGTGTTTATCGGTGGTAACGGTGGGATCAAGCCACGGATCGCAGACTCCTTCTGCAAAATTAAGACCGATGAAGAGTTGATTGAAGTGTGCTCCGCTGTGATGCAATATTACCGTGAGACCGGCAATTATTTGGAGAGAACTTCCGAGTGGGTTGAGCGTATGGGACTTGAGCAGATTCAAATGGTTATTTTGAATAATGAAGATAACCGCAAAGAGCTGGCCGCACGGATTGACTTTGCTCTGACTCAGGTTACGGATCCTTGGAAAAAAATGCTCAATGACAGCAGCACTCGTGCTGCGCTTTTTGAAGAAACAAGAGTCTAGCGGGATATAACGCACACAGAAGGGGAGAGACCAATGAATAAGACAACACAAACGTATCCAATAGGATCAGTACAGGATTTCCTGCTGCAGATTGGCCGTGTGGTGATTGCTGGAAATGTGGAGCTGGCTGTATTTCGTACCTCTGACGGAGCGATCTATGCACTTGAGAATCGGAGCCCTCATCCAAAAGGGGGGCCGCTTGCGGAAGGGATCGTTTCGGGTCACTTTCTTTATGATCCACTGTATGATTGGAAAATAGATCTTCGTACGGGTGAAGTTCAGGCACCGGATCAAGGTATCGTTATGACTTATCCAGTCTCCCTTGTCGGAGACATTGTGACAGTGAGCTTGTAGACACCGAAGCTTGTAGTAAAGGATGAAATAGAAAACGGTGGGGTGGAGTACTATGTTTACTCAAAGTGTGGAAAACATTGTCGAGGCGGCAGTCAGCAAGCGAGACCAAATGAATGAAAGTTTACCAAGATATTTTCTAGCAGCCCTTTTGGCAGGAGCATATGTAGGCATTGGGATTATCCTTATATTTTCGCTGGGAGCGCCTCTAGCGGCTGCCAAATCGCCTTTCCAACCCCTCATTATGGGTGCATCCTTCGGTATTGCCTTGACTCTTGTTGTGTTTGCAGGCTCAGAGCTGTTTACCGGAAATAATATGTTCTTTACGGTTAGTACACTAGCTGGTAGAACAAGTATCTGGGATACTGTCAAGAACTGGGTGCTTGTGTTTGTAGGGAATGTGGTAGGGGCAGTGATTTTAGCACTTTTGATTCGAGGAACTGGACTATTCAGTGCGGCTCCCCCAGAGCATCTGATCTTTGCGGCTGCAGCCAAGAAAATGAGCCTTCCGTTTTCGGAGCTATTTTTCCGTGGAATTCTATGTAACTGGCTGGTCTGTCTAGCGCTATGGATGGCCTCACGCGCTAAAAGTGAAACTGCGAAGCTGGTTCTAATCTGGTGGTGTTTGTTTGCCTTTATTGCGAGTGGATATGAGCACAGTGTGGCTAATATGACGCTGCTGAGTGTTGCTGTATTGCTCCCGAATCACCCGGACACCGTTACAATTGCCGGATGGATGCACAATATGATACCCGTTACATTAGGGAATATAATTGGTGGTGGCGTATTCGTTGGCATGGCCTACTGGATGATCTCTCCCGTGCGTGGTACACAGACCAAGCGTTAAGAGTATATTTATAGTTATAGGGCTGACCCAATTTCGGGTTCAGCTCTTTTTCTAAATATAAGAAAGTATAAGTTTCACGCTATAAATTATCCTTATATTTCTCGCATAAACGCTTACCGTCCATTAGGGACGCCGAAGGCGTTTTTGCTTGTCTTGTGGTATAAAAAAAGACGCCTATGTTAGGCGCCTTTGACCACTCTATTTTATAATGTGTAGAATAATTGGGTCATGTATGTTTCATTGAGGAGAATAGAGGGTACATTATAATGGAATTAAATTCGGCAGATCTCGTTTGGACACATTTCGCAGTGGCAAATTTCCTGCAGCATGCCAAGATCCTTGATGACAATCATACCGTTCTCGTACTCAACCGCGTCTTTTTTACGCAAGTCACTCAGCATCCGGTTTACACTCTCACGAGTGGCACCGATCATGTTGGACAGATCTGTATGCGTAATTTTTTTGTTGATGAGGATGTTCTCACCATCGCTGCTCTTCTCACCATAAGTATTACCAAGTCGAATGAGAGTGGAACAAAGTGCGCCTGGTTTGCCATACATCATCAGATCACGGAATTTCGTTTGAGTTAGACGGTGATGAATGCCCATCCATTTCATAAAGTCGATGGCAAAATCACAATGTTGGCAAATGAGAATTTCTAAATCCTTTTGCTCGATAACGCCAACTTCACTTTCTTCAATCACTTCTGCAGTAAAGCTGTGTTTGGTGCTGAAGAATGGGTCCGCTTGACCTACCATATCGCCGGCTTGGTACATATAAAGAATAAGTTCTTTACCTTCATCCGTTGATTTAGTTAATTTCACACGTCCACGTTTGATATAAAACAATTTATCCGAGTAGTCGCCTTCCCAGAAAAGATGTGAACCCTCTGGAACAACGCGTTCTTTCATAGTAACAAGAAGTCTGTTGAAATTCTGTTCGGAGAAACAGTTTGTATTTCCGTGGGCTTCGATGACATTGTAATGTTCTTTTAGCATAATCGACATCCCCTTTATTCCCTCAGTTTTTCAGTAAATTTTAAATTAATTATACCTCTAAAATCTTCGATTTGGTTAAGAAAAACCATTTAAAAGTGTCGAATTTTCAACATTGTGATTATTTTCACTTCAAAAGTGCTAGATGTAATATGATTTTTAACTAAAAAGGAGTAAGAAGTATATGTTCTTTATATATCAGCAGTGGCAATCCATTATTCTCAAATAATGGGTCTGTTGCTGTTTTTTTTTTGTTCTTATTAGATTCTACATATTATACTGCAAAAATTCATGATATAGAAATCCGTTCGATTTCAACTCCGTATAAATGCACACATCTTCATTAAGGTCAGACATTGGCGCAACGGGTATGGAACGATATCCTGAGAATGGAGCAAAAACCAGGAGAAGGGGAAATCATACATGGCTAAAGTGGCAGACAAATATCTTAAGGTAGATCCTTGGGCAATTATTGAAGAGGGCTTTGATCCAGAACGAAATCGGACCTCGGAATCTATTTTTTCACTGGGAAATGAGTATATGGGTGTGCGGGGGTATGCTGAGGAAGGTTACTCTGGGGATTCCCTGCAAGGCAGTTATTTCAACGGGCTAAATGAACAATTGGACATTGGCAATCATTATAAAGGGATTATTCGCTCGCTGAGATATATGGTAAATGCGGTGGACTGGCTGTATACGCGGATCACTGTGAATGGTGAAAAGCTTGATCTGGCAAAAAGTAAAATATCGGATTATGTGCGCAAACTGGATCTTCGTAGTGGGACCTATCGGCGGGAGCTAATCTGGCACCTAGATGATGGGAAAAGCTTAAAAGTTGTCTTTACACGCTTGGTAAGTATGACGATGTCTCATCTGGGACTACAACGGGTGGAATTTGAGCCCCTTAATTTCTCGGGCAGCGTGGACATTTGTGCAGGTCTTGATTTCAGCATTATTCATGAGGAACGCGGCGAATGTATGTGGAGTAGTCTCCGCAGTGGAGAACAAGGATCTACCACAGCTATTATGGCGAGAACAGTGAATACAGCTAACAAGCTATTCTCTAGCTTTTCGTTACAATCTTCACAGCCGCTTCAGCTTACGCGAGTTGAATATGATAAATTTATTGGACAAAGCTTTACTATGGATCTTGCTCAGGGAAAAGCGACCCATTTTACAAAGCTGGTTATCAACTGTTCGGATAGTGAATCTGCCCATACAGCTGAAGAGCTGTGGAGCAAGGGGATAGCTCTTGCTGAAAGTGCAAGCCAACTGAGCGATACTCAAATATTCGCGGATCAGACGGCATATTGGAATGGAATCTGGGAGACAAGTGATATTCGGATCGAGGGCGATCCTGAGAATCAGCAGGGCATTCGTTTTTGCATTTTCCAGCTTTATCAGACTTATCATGGTGATCATCCTGGGTTCAACATCGGCGCTAAAGGATTGACGGGAGAAGTGTATCGTGGTTTGGCGTTTTGGGATACAGAGTCGTATTGCTTACCATTCTATATGTTTAATAATCCTAAGGCTGCACGGAGTTTACTGGACTTTAGATATAAGACATTACCTCAGGCTATGCAACGTGCTAAAGATGTTGATTGCGATGGCGCTTGCTACCCTATTGCTACAATAGACGGAACTGAAAGCTGTGATCTCTGGCAGCATTCGAATCTTCAGCTTCATGTAGGGACTGCTATTTCCTATGGTATCTGGCATTATGTTAAAAATACTGGGGATAAAGAATTCCTGCACAGTAAAGGTGCTGAAATGCTGATTCAGATCAGTAGATTCTATGCTACACGCGGTCAATGGGGTCAACAGAGTGGGAAATATGGATATTTTGGCGTAATGGGTCCTGATGAGTTCCAATTGATGGTGAATAATAACTGCTATATTAATTTGATGGCCCAAAAATCATTTGAATACACCCGTGACACCCTGAGTGAAATGAAAAAACAGGCACCAGAGGCTTTTGCATTGGTTGCGGAAAAGACGGGGCTTCATGACGAAGAACTTACCGATTGGAAAAATAAAGCAGACAATATGAAGATTCCGGTTGACGAAGTGACAGGAGTATTTGAGGAGCATGATGGATTCTTCGATATGCCACATATTGATATTCATTCCATTCCTGTAACAGAGTTTCCGCTCTACTCGAACTGGTCGTATGATCGATTGTACCGTTATGACATGATTAAGCAACCGGATGTTCTCATGTTTATGTTCTTATATAATGGACAATTCTCTAAAGAAGCGAAGCTGGCTAACTATGAATATTACGAGTCTAGATGTATTCATGAGTCTTCACTTTCACCTTCGATCCATTCGATACTGGCAAGCGAAATCTGCAAGCCAGAAGAAGCCTATTCGTTCTTTGAATTTGCGACAAGACTGGATTTAGACAATTACAACCGTAACACACGCGAAGGATTGCACACGACTTCGATTGCAGCCGCTTGGATGAATATTGTGTATGGCTTTGGAGGTATGCGTTCAGATGGGGATCGTTTGTCCTTCCAGCCTTCATTGCCTGAGCGCTGGAACGAGTATAGCTTCCAAGTGATGTATGAAGGGGTATTACTACGTATTTTGGTCAACAAGACTTCAGTAACGCTAACCGCAATTAATGGGGGTAGCACTGATATTATAGTGTATGGGCAGTCAATTACGGTGGACGCATCCGGGACGACGCTTCCGCTAGGTGAAGGGATGTTGGCTCGATGAGCTGGGCGGTTAGGGATAGCTGTTTTGACAAGCAACTGGTGACGACGAACGGGAACAAATATATGTTAGGCAATGGCTATATGGGGTATCGCGGGACTCTTGAGGAATTCGGTAAAACTGAGTTGGTTGCCGTAACTTTAGCTGGTCTATATGACAAAGCGGGAGATAAGTGGAGAGAACCTGTCAATGCTCCAAATGGATTATGGACCAAGATTGTCTGCAACGGTCAACCTTTAAGTGTGCTAGAGCGTGAACCGAGCTCTCATGTTCAGGAGCTGAATATTCGTAGTGCCATTCATCATCGGAGCACTGGCTATATTCTATCTGATGGTAGGATGTTGACATTTACAGCAGATCGTTTCGTAAGCCGGGACAATCTTCACCTGCTCGTTAGTAAATACTCTATCCATAGTACACAGGACTGCCAAATTGTGATTGAGACCGGGATTGACGTAGATGTATGGGATATCAATGGTCCCCACCTCTATGGTCAAAAAGTACAGTCACAGGGTGAGGTACTAGTCTCTTCCTCCACTAGTGGAGAATTGAACATTCCGGTAGTTGTGGCGGAGAGAGCCGTATTTAATTTCGGAGATCAGCAACTGGATGTGGGCGCTAGTATTCGCCGGATTTCTTTTGAAGCGCGTGCGGGTGAGACCTATGAATGGTTTAAGTACGTTGCGGTATATACTGGACTTGATGTTAGTGTACCGGAGTCAGAAGCAGTAAAGTCTGTCCTAGCTGCTGAATCGCTCGGTTATGACGAGTTATTACAGGCTCATCGCCAGCAGTGGGAAGAAAGATGGTCACTTAGCGATGTCATTATCGAAGGTGATGAGGATGCCCAGTTTGCTCTAAGATACAGTATTTATCAGCTGTTAATTATTGCACCTACAGTTTCGGAAAAGGTTTCTATCCCGGCTCGAGGTTTATCGGGTCAGGTCTATAAAGGGGCCGTATTCTGGGATACGGAGATGTTTATGCTGCCTTTCTTCCTGCATACTGATCCAACGGTTGCTCGCAACCTGATGATGTACCGGATTCATACCTTGGACGGAGCTCGCCGGAAGGCCGCGGAATATGGTTTTTTGGGAGCATTCTATGCTTGGGAAAGTCAGGATACAGGAGACGATGCTTGTACTCTGTTTAATGTGAATGATGTATTTACCGGTCGACCAATGCGGACTTATTTCCGCGATAAGCAGGTTCATATCAGTGGGGATGTTGTACATGGGATCTGGAAATACGTTCAATTTACAGGTGACGAGAGTCTGCTGACTAGCGGAGGGGCGGAAGTGATCTGGGAATGTGCCCGGTTCTTCTACTCTTATGCTTACTATAATTCAGTAAAAGAACGCTTCGAGATTCTAGATGTAACAGGTCCAGACGAATATCATGAGCGTGTGAACAATAATGCTTTTACGAATGCTCTGGTTAAGGAGACACTGGAGATTGCCTTGCGCACAGCAGAATTGCTGCAAGATAAGTATCCGGAAGTGTACAATCAACTCTCTACAGAGTTTAGCGAAGGTCCGTTTCTGACAGAGTTCAAAGCTATGCTGGATAGCTTCTATGTTCCGCAGCCAGACCCTGCCAGTCTTGTCATCGAACAATTCGACCGTTACTTCACCTTAGAAGATGTTAGGCTGCCAGATTTGAAATCCCGTGTACTTAACAAAAATGAGTATTTGGGTGGCGGTAATGGATTAGCCACAACCACAACAATACTGAAGCAAGCGGATGTCGTATTGATGTTAAATCTATTCAAACATTCCTTCACCAAGGAAGTGAAACAAGCGAACTGGGAATTCTACGAACCGCGCACCGAGCATGGGTCAAGTCTTAGTCCTTGTATCTACGCTTTGGTAGCTGCCGATATTGGTTCGCCGGATTGGGGATATCCATATTTTATGCGCACGGCTACTGTTGATCTCACGGGAGAATCTAAGCAGTACGTAGGCGATCTTTATATCGGTGGTACCCACCCAGCCGCTAACGGTGGTGCTTGGATGGCTGCGGTGCTTGGTTTTGCAGGGTTGGATTATGATGGGGAAACTGTCCATATCAAACCTTCACTGCCTAAACATTGGCAGTCTGTTGAGCTTCCGGTTACGCTTCGGGGAGATACCTTTAAACTGCGGATCAGCAAGGATGAAGTTACAGTTACCACAGCAGCTGACTACAGCGGGACTCTGGTGTTCTCGGTACAAGGGGGAGAAGGAAAGTCCTGTGGTGCAGGTGAGAGCTTGCGGCTAACCTTGGCTGAAGCAACAGTATAGACATTAACTAACAACGGAGAGGAAGTAAATCCATGTTGCAAAATATGAAGGGTGCCATTTTCGATCTGGACGGCGTTATCGTAGATACGGCCAAATATCATTATTTGGCTTGGGCGAGTCTTGCTGACGAGCTAGGCTTTACATTTACAGAGGAGGATAACGAACGTCTTAAGGGCGTGAGCCGGATGAGATCGCTCGATATTCTTCTGGAAGTTGGTGGCCTACAATTTGAAGAAGCGGAGAAGCTTGCGATGGCGGAGAAGAAGAATCGCCTATATGTAGAGTACATCTCTAAGCTTGAGGAGTCGGAACTGCTTCCTGGGGTCAAAGAATACTTAACTGGACTGAGGACGCGCGGGATTGGAATTGCGTTAGGTTCAGCTAGTAAGAATGCAGAGTTTATTTTGAATAAGCTGAACATTACGGATCTGTTCGATGCCGTAGTTGACGGTAACAAAGTGTCACTTGCCAAACCGGACCCGGAGGTATTCTTGATCGCTGGTCAGGAGCTAGGCTTACAGCCGGACGAATGTGTCGTGTTTGAGGATGCGGAAGCGGGCGTTCAAGCAGGTAAGGCTGCAGGTATGAAGGTAGTAGGTATAGGTAAGCCGGAAGTACTGAAGGAAGCCGATATGGTTGTAAAAGGATTGTATGAGTTGTTGAGTTAAATAAAAAGGTGACCGACTCCAAAGTAGCTGATGCTACTGTGGGGTCGGTCTTTTTTTGCTTTAAATTCCTGTGCTCACGCTGTGTATTCAGCTATCAAGTACAACTGCGCACACCAAGTAGTAATGTCGCTCATTGGGTAATCCAATCGCTCATCCAAAAGCTCAACAAATGTGAAGCCCACAACAGTGTAAAACAGAGGAGAATAATACCTCTCATAGCCCCACGCAGTGGCCTTCACTCTCCCTCCCTTTTTTCTGTTTTCGGTTTTTAGGAGTTCCGTTGATGGAGTTGCGAAGTGGAGGTTTGGAGCTGAAGAAACGAAGTGGTCGCCTTTATCCTCGGATTTCTACCGCCAAGCGGTATAAAATCAGGAAATCTGAGGATAACAGCGATCGTAAGCCCAAACGCTCCACGAAGTGACGTCTATATCACCGTACCCTCATAATCCTTCCAAGAAATGACCAGTTATAAGTGTCCCCCAAAGCCCCACGCAGTGGTCCCTGCCCGCCCTCCCTTTTTTCTGTTTTCGGTTTTTTTGAGAGGGAAGAAGGTCATGGAGAGGAATTTTGGAACTGGAGGAGCGAAAGCGTCCGCCTTTGTCTCCGGATTTTATCCGCCAGTGGCGGTATAAATCAGAAAATCTGGAGACAACAGCGGCCGTAAGTCCAAAGTTTCCTCGTAATGACACCATGATTCCCTCTCATTCAAATCCGCACAACAGAAAAAAACTACATACAAATGACCATAAAAAACTTTAAAATGAACATATGTAAGCGTTTATCTCTTTGATATAGTTATTGAACCCGGAGGTGTGATTATAGTGTTGTCTAGGCTGATTAGATTGATTCGAAAGCTGAGCGTCAAGCAGCAGCTCATCCTACTATTCCTGATTATGATATCTCCTATTTTCTTTTTGAACATATTTGGGAATTTGAAGGCGGAGCAAATACTGAAGCGCCATGTTACGAATGCATATGTGGAATTGAACAAGCAGAACTTTACGATCATTAATCGGGATATCGATACAGTAAATAAAATCACTACCACCGTGATTCAAAATCCTCTGATTCAGCAAATGAATATGACTGGCTCGGATACCATACTGGAGCGGGTCAAACGATATGAGACAATAGAGAAACTCTTGGTCAGTTACTCTCAGGGGGCTGAACGTGGTGATGGCATCTATTACTCCCTTTATATATACGATCCGAATGATTATTACTTTTTTGCTCCCAATTTTCCACAGGTTAAGAAGGCGGGAGTTTATTTCTTTTCTAAAGTCGAAGAGCCTTACTGGTTTGAGGAGGTTGTTCAGAAGAAAGGACGCGGCTCGCTGAAGTTCACAGAGAGGCTAAGCGCACAAGCGGAGAATTTAAAGACACTTACTTACATGAGAGCTGTAAACAACATTTCCAGAAAAGCGGAGACCATTGGAGTGTTGGTTATCACCAAAATGGACTCAAAAATTGGAGAATCCCTCAAATCCATCTCTTTGCCTGACGGCGAAATTTACTTAACAGATTTAAACAATCGTGTTCTCGCCTCCACTACGAATAATACTGGAGAAGTGATTGAGCTGCCGGAGACGGTTGTTGCCGAGGATCTGGAAGGTACAGTGGATGTGATTACCTCTGATTTTATCTATGTGGTTAACAATAACCATGCGCTTGGACAAAAACTGGTTTACAAAGTTCCGGTGAAGGCGCTACTGCAGCAACAGAACGAAATGAAAAGTGTTATTCAATATATCACCGTGGCTTATGCAGTATTTGGACTAATTATGATTACGTACTTCTGGCGTTCATTAATGACTCCTTTGCAAAAGCTGGCTTTTTTCGTGCGAAAATACGAGCCGGGTAATCGAGTTCCAGAGACACCACGGAGGGGGAGTAACGATGAGGTCAGTGTGCTGATTGCTTCTACCTATGATATGGCCCGAAGGCTGAACGGATTAATCACATACAAATATCAGATGGAGCTTAAACAGAAGGAATCCCAGCTTCAACTTCTATATCAACAAATCAACCCTCATTTGCTTTACAACACCCTAGAGAGCATTTATTGGAAAAGCTCTTTAGAAGGAAATGTCGAATCCGCCGAGATGATCAAGGAATTGTCCAAACTAATGAAGATCAGTCTTAGTCGGGGAAGGGAGCTGATCAGCCTTGAAGAAGAGCTGGAGCATGCAACGGCCTATATCAAGCTACAGCAGCACCGTTATGATTATGTATTTCAAGTTGTGATGAATATTCACCCGGATACGAAAAGCAACCTAATTCCAAAAATCACGCTGCAGCCATTAATAGAAAATGCTATTATTCATGGGGTTAAAAATATGGGCGAGGATGGCGAGATCATCATTACTGCAGTATGTGAGGATGAAACTGTTAGGATCTCTATTGAAGATAACGGCTATAAGTCTGTTGACTATGAGGCCATAGAAGCTGTATTGAATGATGAAAGCCCCAATCCCACTAGCGGTTATGGTATCCGCAATATTAACCAGCGTATTCATTTACATTTTGGCTCTGATTATGGCATCAGCTATACCCCTCGTACAGAAGGCGGAACGCTAGTAACAGTTAAGCTTCCGAAATCGGAGAATCAGGACTAAGGAAGGGGAGCATGCAGATATGTTCAATATATTGGTTGTGGATGACGAACCATTGATTTGTAAAGGATTGAGCAATTTATTAGCTTCATCCGGGCTGGATATTTCTAATATCTATACAGCTAATAGTGGATTTGAAGCACTAGACTGTATACGTATGGAGGAAATTGATCTGCTCGTTACGGACATACAGATGGGTGCGATGAGTGGAATTGATTTGATGCAGCATGCCAAACTAGCCAAACCATGGGTACAGACCATCGTGATTTCTGCTCATGAGACGTTTCAATATGCTCAAATGGCTGTTAGGCTCGGGGCAAAGGACTATTTAATCAAGCCTTTGAATAGTGAGCAGTTTTTGGATTCGGTCCGAAATGTGCTCCTTAAGATGGGGAAGCCCTCACCAGAACTAGATGTCTTCATGTCTGGAATTAACGAAAGCTTTCGACTGGAAGAGCCGCTGCCGGAATATAGCAAGCTCTTGAACGAATTGCTCACTGACCCTGGAGTTGTACTAGCTGAGGGAGATAACCTCCTGAAGCTGGATAACCTGAAGCTACAAGGGCCGTATTTTTCCGTCTTAAAACTTAAGGTGCCACTGTCTGGAGCGAACCAGGAAAAGCAGTATACTATGCGGGACAGACGGCTTCTTTGTTATGCTGCGCTGAACATTGCCAAAGAATTAATGGATCAGGAATGGAACTCGATAGCCTTTTATGCGCCGGATGGAGAAATTACGATCATTATTCAATGGGATGAAAAAAGCTATGAGGATTCTTCTGCCGGCCAAATCAACAGGCTAGATATACTTGGTCGTAGTCTACATTTTAATATCCATAAATATTTACATCTGAACGTAGTCATTGGCATTAGCCAGATTTTAAAGGGGCTTTCGTTTATGGCCGTTTTGAACCGCCAAGCCTCTAATGCAATTCTCTGGAATAATGAGCATAGTGACCATTACGTGTTCTATTATGGGGATTTCAACTGGAACAGTTACACGAGTGATCCTTCTGTAGAAGAACTTCATACGCATAGCAATCTGATCGTACAAAAAGCAAAAGAATATATTGACGAGAACTATGCTCAAAAAGGACTGACGATTCACGATGTGGCTAAGAAAAATCATGTTAGCCCCAATTATTTGAGCTACCTATTTAAGAAAAATACAGGTTATAACCTGTGGGAATATGTAATTAAGCTCCGGATGGAGGAAAGTCGGGAGATGATTTTGAATACCGATCTTCGCAGATACGAAATTGCGGAACGTGTGGGTTATGAATCGCCCGAGCATTTTAGTAAAATTTTCAAAAAATATTATGGGATTAGCCCCAGCGAATTGAAGAAGTAAAAACACTCATGACTTCGGTAGATATAGACATGTTCAGTACAACCCTCATTTCCTACAATTTAAGGTAGGAAGCATTTTGCGAAAAATGCTGATAGAACAATGGAATGAGGGAGCCTGATGAATCAAACCGCAGTAGTAACCGAAAACCCGGCGACGCTGAAGGGGACACCGTACAAGCAAAACCGCTGGAAGAAAAACTTTTGGGGATATATGTTCCTCGTACCTGCCGTAATTATTTTTATTATGTTCTTGTGGGTTCCAATTTTTAAAGGCTTACTGTACAGCTTCTACCATGTTGATTTTGTGAAAGGTAATAGCTTTGTAGGCTTTGAGAACTACAGTAGAGCACTTAGTGATCCAGATGTTTTGACCGCATTAAAGAACACTGGGTATTACATGTTTCTATGTCTTATTATCGGTTTTTGGGTTCCGATTGCTTTTGCTATCATGATCTCGGAGCTGAGAAAGTTTGGGGGCTTTGTACGTGTAGCGGCTTACCTTCCTTTCGTAATGCCTGGTGTGGTTCTCTATGGACTGTGGAGATGGCTTTATGATCCGGTGGGCCCGATTAATGCGTTACTAGGCACAATGGGTGTGGATCAGGTTGCCTTCTTAACAGATACAAGATGGTCGATGATTTCCCTTGTGTTTATGGAAACATGGCAGCAGTTCGGATCAGGGATGCTAATATACTTAGCTGCTGTACTCAGCATTCCAAGAGATTGGTATGAAGCCGCTGAGATTGATGGAGCAGGTATATGGGCACGTATAAAGTACATCACATTGCCTTCACTGCGTAATTTAATCTTTTTGATGCTGATCCTGCAAATTATTGGTACTTCACAAGGGTACCAGTCACAGATGGCGCTGCTTGATGGTGGGCCAAATAATACTACGCTTACCTATGCGCTGTTGATCGTGAAATATGCATTTACAAGACTCGATTATGGAACAGCTACTGCGCTTGGCATGTTAATGTTCATTGTCCTAGGTGGTTTGGGCATTTTACAGTTCAAGCTTAACAAGGAGGACTACTAAGATGAAAAGCGCAGATAGAGGAATTCTTTCAGAACACGATTTGAAAAAAACAAGTAATAAGATTGTTTATGGCTTGATGTGCGTAGTCATTTTGGTTATGGTTTTTAGCATGCTGTACCCGATTTGTATGACGTTATTCAACGGGTTGAAGTCGAATCAAGAGGTGAATTCATTCCCGCCTCATTTTTTCCCTCAGGAATGGCACTTCAGTAACCTTAAAGACGCGATGAACTACATTGATCTACCCATGTTCCTTAGAAACACCATTTATATCTTTTTAGGGAATATGGTCGTGACTCTTGTGGTTTTGGGAATGTCAGCTTTTAGTATTTCTCGTATGAATGTTCCTTACAAAAGAGCTATTTACTTCTTCTTTCTTATGACATTGTTTATTCCGGCTACCAGTTACATGATCCCGAACTTTGTCAATTTGAAGGAGCTTGGATTGCTAAATCAGTACGCGGCCTTCTGGTTGCCAGCGGGAGCGAACACGTTCTACTTTCTATTGTTAAAGAACTTTTTTGACGGAATTCACCCGGAAATCTTTGAAGCAGCACGAATTGATGGCGCCTCTGAGCCGAGAAGCTTTTTCTCCATTGCCGTGCCACTATCCATTCCGATTTTTGCTACATTAGCGATCTTTATCTTTTCTACCGCATGGAATGACTGGTTCTGGCCATCTCTGGTTATGCACAGTGAAGAGAAATATACGCTTGCGACAGCCATTTATAAATACGTTATTAATGTGAAGGCACTCAATACTAATATTAAATTTGCAATCCTGTTTATAGTATCCTTGCCTCCAATCATTGTCTTCTTGATTTTCCAGAAATTCATTATGCGTGGGGTTGCTTTGTCGGCAGTGAAAGGATAAGCAATTATCGACGAATTTACCCACGGATCGTAAACATGCACATGAAAGGAATATAAATGCACCTCGTTTGTAAACGGTTTCTAATTTATGATCGCTATGTAAGATAATTATGAGTTGAAAAGGGGAGTTTCAATGCGTAAGTACTCTAGCGTTCTACTAAGCGTACTTGTAGCCGGATCGTTGTTATCTGCTTGCAGCGGCAACAATAACGGAAACACAGCGGGAAACAAAGGCGGGGAAGCATCTACTGCGCCAACAAATGCGGTAACTGATAATACAGCAACCGCTACAGAGGCGCCAGTGGATGACATTACTCAAAGAAAAGTGACGATCAAGATTCACTATCCAACACCTGACTTGACTGAAGTGAGAGCGCAAGAAGATGACAAGATTAAACGTTTCCAGGCTGAATATCCAAATGTTGAAATTGTTAAAGACGACTGGCAGTACAATGTAAGTGAAATCGGAATCAAAATGGCTGCGAATGAAGCACCAACCTTCTTTAACACCTATGCTACAGAAGCTAAATTCCTGGTGGAAAAGGGCTGGGTTGCTGACATTACGGATCTTTGGAACAAATACGAATTTAAGGATCAAATTAACCCAGTACTGCAAAATCAGTTCATCATTGATGGTAAAGTTTTCGGAGTAACTCAAAAAGGTTATGTAACAACTACTATGATCAACAAAAAAATGCTGGATGAAAAAGGCGTTGCGGTCCCACCAATGGATTGGACTTGGGATGATATGCTGAATACGGCTAAAGGCGTAGCTGATGTCAAAAAAGGTATTTCCGGTATTGCTCCAATGGGTAAAGGTAACGAAGCAGGCTGGAACTGGACCAACTTCCTGTTCGAAGCTGGCGGTGAAATTCAAAAGGTTGAAGGCGGGAAGGTTGTCGCTACCTTTAATTCCGATGCTGGTGTTAAAGCACTGGATTTCTACAAGAAACTTAGATGGGAAGCTAACGCGATTCCTCAGGACTGGGCACTTGGCTGGGGCGATGCTGTAGGAGCATTCCAACAAAGTCGTACAGCTATGGTAATGGCTGGGTCCGATGGCGTAATCGAGCAAGCACTGAATCAAGGTGGACTGAAACCTGAGGATGTGCTCACATATCCAATGCCTGCTATGGAAAAAGGCGGCAAGCATACGGGGGTACTTGGTGGTGATTACCTCGTAATTAATCCGAATGCAACACCAGATGAGCAAGAAATGGCATTCCGTTATATCACATTTGATTACTTCTCTGATAAAGGTTTGGAAGCACTGGATGCAGTTCTTCAACAACGTACAGCTGATGGTAAATACTTTATCCCGCCACTCTTAGATTACTACTCAGCAGATTCTGAGTTTGGTAAGAAGACCAAAGCGGTTTATGACAAGTACACCAACGTATACCAATATAGCCCTGACATTATGGGACTTTTGGATGGTAAACCTGAAGCTCAATACAATACACAGGACTACTACGCAACCATGTCCAATGTCATTCAAGAGCTGTTCTCCAAAAAAGGAACGGATTCCAAGAGCCAGCTAGAAGCAGCAGCTAAAACAGTACAAGAGAAATTCTTTGATACGATTAAAGCGGAATAGTTTAATGCAAAAACCGGCCCCTTTGGGGCCGGTTTTTTTGTTGTGAAGATTTATAAATTTATAAATCTTCAGAAATAGTGATAATCTATTGGAAATTATTACAGTGTAGGAAAATCGTAATTGACTTTGATGAAGAGAATATATTTTTGTGTACTGATTTTAGATATATGGAATAAAAAGGAGCTGAAATTTTGCTTATTAAAGTATAATTCTAAGATTTAAAGGGTTTTATAGCACATAAAATGGTAAAAAGACTATAATATGATCGAATGAAAGCGCTTTGAAAACAAATCAAAAAAACTTTATACTTTGTGAAAGATTTCACTATACAAGGTGGAAATCATGTGATAAGATAAATGTGTAGAGAAAAACAACTAAAAATTGACAGGAGGACGAGGGAGATGGCAGTTAAGAACGAAGTCGCCGCCCAAGTTAAACAAGTTACCGCTGAAGAGTATATTCAGAATTTAGTGGATAAAGCAAAAAAAGCGCATGAGGCGTTCATGGCGCTAGACCAAGAGCAAGTTGACACAATCGTTCATGCAATGGCGTTGGCTGGACTCGACAAACATATGTACCTCGCAAAATTGGCCGTAGAAGAAACTGGACGCGGCGTATACGAAGACAAAATTACGAAGAACATCTTCTCAACTGAATATATCTGGCACGGAATTAAATACGATAAAACAGTAGGCGTTATTGAAGACAACGCTTATGATAGCTTCCAAAAAATTGCTGAACCCGTCGGAATTGTTATGGGTATCACACCGGTAACCAACCCTACATCCACCACGATGTTTAAAGCGTTGATTTCGATTAAGACACGGAACCCTATTATATTCGGTTTCCACCCATCTGCGCAAGAGTGTAGTGCAGCTGCTGCAAAAATTCTTCATGATGCTGCCGTGAAAGCTGGCGCTCCTGAGAACTGTATCCAATGGATTGAAATGCCAACAATGGACAAGACAAACGCATTGATGAACAACCCAGACGTTGCTCTTATCTTGGCAACTGGTGGTTCTGCAATGGTAAAAGCAGCTTATAGCTGTGGTAAACCAGCACTTGGCGTAGGCCCTGGTAACGTACCTGCTTTCATTGAAAAGAGCGCGGATATTGATCAAGCCGTAACGGACATCATTCTTTCTAAAACATTTGATAATGGTATGATCTGTGCTTCCGAGCAAGCTGTTATTATCGAAGAACCAATCTTCGATCAAGTGAAGAAAAAAATGATTGCTAATGGCTGCTACTTTGTGAATAAAGAAGAAGCTGCCAAACTGACTAGTGGAGCAATGAATGTAGATAAATGTGCGGTTAACCCAGCAATCGTAGGTCAATCCGCAGTGAAAATTGCTGAAATGTGTGGCATTCAAGTCCCTGCCGGCACAAAGATTCTGGTAGCAGAACTTGAAGGTGTAGGCACTAAATATCCACTTTCCGCTGAAAAATTAAGCCCGGTTCTTGCTTGCTACAAAGTTAAAAATGCAGATCAAGGTATCGAACGCGCAGCTCAAATTGTTGAATTTGGTGGTATGGGACATAGCTCGGCTATCCACTCCAACAACGAAGAAGTAATCATGAAGTTCTCTAACCGTCTGCAAACAGGACGTATTCTCGTTAACTCGCCTTCCACACATGGTGCGATCGGCGATATCTATAACACTAATATCCCTTCGTTGACTCTGGGTTGTGGATCTTATGGTCGTAACTCCGTGTCGCAAAACGTTACAGCAATCAATTTGATCAACGTGAAAAGGGTGAATCGTCGTACCGTGAATATGCAATGGTTTAAAGTACCTGACAAGATCTATTTCGAAAAAGGCGCTACTCAGTACCTGACCAAAATGCCTGATATCACACGTGTCGCAATTATCACTGACCCAATGATGGTTAAGCTTGGATATGTTGAAAGAGTTGAACATTACCTGCGTCAACGTCAAACTCCTGTAGCTATCGAAGTGTTCTCTGAAGTTGAACCAGATCCATCGACAACTACAGTTGAAAAAGGTACTGCAATGATGAACAGATTCCAACCGGACTGCATTATCGCACTTGGCGGCGGTTCCCCAATGGATGCTGCAAAAGGAATGTGGTTATTCTATGAACATCCAGACGCAGACTTTAATGGTCTGAAACAAAAATTCATGGATATCCGTAAACGGGTATATAAATTCCCTAAACTTGGTAACAAAGCTAAGTTTGTAGCGATTCCAACAACTTCGGGTACAGGTTCGGAAGTAACATCTTTCGCAGTTATTACCGATAAAACAACTGAACAGCACACTAAATATCCTTTGGCTGACTACGAGTTAACTCCAGATGTGGCTATCATTGATCCAGAGTTCGTATACAGCTTGCCAAAAACTGCAGTTGCTGATACAGGTATGGACGTATTGACACATGCTATCGAAGCTTATGTATCTGTTATGGCGAGTGACTATACTGATGGTCTAGCTATTAAAGCGATCCAACTGGTATTCCAATACCTTGAAAAATCAGCGCTGGAAGGCGACAGAGTAGCACGTGAGAAAATGCATAACGCATCAACACTTGCTGGTATGGCCTTTGCCAATGCATTCTTGGGTATTAACCACAGTTTGGCGCATAAATGGGGCGGACAGTACCACACTGCTCATGGTCGTACTAACGCGATCCTTATGCCACACGTTATCCGCTACAATGCTAAAAAACCTACGAAGTTCGCTTCGTTCCCTAAATATTCGCACTTCGTAGCTGATGAGCGTTATGCTGAAATTGCCCGTATTCTGGGATTGCCAGCTCGCACAACTGAAGAAGGTGTAACTAGCCTGATCAATGCTATTCGCGATATGAATAAAAAATTGGGCATCGAAGAATCGTTCCAACAACTGGGCTTTGATCCTAAGGACTTCGAATCCCGCGTAGATTACTTGGCTGACCGTGCGTTTGAAGATCAATGTACAACTGCCAATCCTAAGCTGCCACTGGTATCTGAGCTTGCTGATGTATACCGTAATGCGTTCTACGGAAGATTTGATAATTAATAAATGGTTAAATAGAGAATAGGATAGTTGTGGACTTAGATAAAGGTGACAAATATCACTCGAAAGGTGATATTTGTCACAGTGTTTTTATAGAAAATAAACTAGAATGTTTATATAAACAACGGTCCCACATATGAAATGTTGATTGTGAAATTTGGAACAACCACATCTTTTTGGGGATCACGAGACACGGGATCAACCTTCAAGCCCGCGATCTCTACAAATATAATAAATATAGATGGAGGGATTTAGCATGTCGGTGATTGAAAAAGAAGTAAATGAAGTGAAATCCGGTTGGAGAAGTTTTACAAAAGGTAAATGGTCCAAGAAAGTTGACGTTAACAATTTTATTGCTAGTAACATTAAGCCTTATGAAGGTAACGAAGAGTTCCTCGTAGGTCCTACTAGTAACACAACTGAACTATGGAAGATTATTTCTCAACTGAGCAAGGAAGAAAGAGAAAGAGGCGGCGTATGGGATGTTTCCCTAGATACTGTCTCCACAATCACTTCACACGCTCCAGGCTACATTGACAAGGACAAGGAACAAATCGTAGGCGTACAGACTGACGCTCCTTTCAGACGTTCCATTCAGCCATTCGGCGGGATCAAGATGATGGTCGATGCTACGAAGGCTTATGGCTTCGAGCTTCCACAAAACATCGTCGACATGTTCACGAACATTCGCAAAACGCATAACCAAGGCGTATTTGATGCATATACACCAGACATGAGAGCAGTACGTAAATCCGGCGTTATCACAGGTCTTCCTGATGCTTACGGCCGTGGACGTATTATCGGCGACTACCGCCGCATTGCTCTGTACGGTATTGATTTCTTGATTAAAGACAAAAAGCAACAACTAACTGAGCTTGAAGTTGATTCCATGACAGAAGAAGTAATTCGTTTGCGTGAAGAGCTGTCTGAGCAAATTCGTGCACTGGGCGAATTGAAAGAAATGGCAGCAGCTCACGGTATGGATATTTCCAAACCAGCGACGAACTTCAAGGAAGCTACTCAATGGGTATACTTTGGATATCTGGCAGCAGTTAAAGAACAAAATGGTGCGGCGATGTCCCTGGGACGTGTTTCTTCCTTCCTAGACATCTATGCAGAACGCGATATTGAAGAAGGTACTTTGACTGAAGAACAAGTACAAGAAATTGTCGATCATTTCGTAATGAAACTGCGTATCGTGAAATTCTTGCGTACACCTGACTATAATGATCTGTTCTCCGGCGACCCTACTTGGGTAACTGAATCCATCGGTGGTATGGCTGAAGATGGAACCACTCGTGTTACCAAGAACAGCTTCCGTTTCCTGAACACCCTGTACAACTTGGGTCCAGCTCCGGAACCAAACTTAACTGTTCTGTGGTCCGAGAGATTGCCTGAAGGCTTCAAGAAATATTGTGCTAAGGTTTCCATCGAAACTAGTGCAATTCAGTATGAAAATGACGATCTAATGCGTCCATACTGGGGTGACGATTATGCTATTGCTTGCTGCGTATCTCCAATGCGTATCGGTAAACAAATGCAGTTCTTCGGCGCTCGTGCCAACCTGGCAAAAGCTTTGCTGTATGCTATTAATGGTGGTAAAGACGAAAAATCCGGAGCACAAGTTGGACCGGAATTCCCAGCGATCACTTCTGAATATCTGGATTATGACGAAGTAATGAAACGCTTCAAACCGATGATGGAGTGGTTGGCTAAGACTTACGTTAACACTTTGAACATCATTCACTATATGCATGACAAATATTCTTACGAACGTATCGAAATGGCACTGCATGATCGCGACATTCTGCGTACGATGGCTTGCGGTATCGCTGGTCTGTCCGTTGCAGCTGACTCGCTGAGTGCTATTAAATACGCGAAGGTTAAACCGATCCGTAACGAACAAGGTATTGCAATTGACTTCGAAACCGAAGGCGAATTCCCTTGCTACGGTAACAATGACGATGCTGTAGACAGCATCGCAGTAGAATTGGTTGAAACCTTCATGACAATGATCCGTAAAAACAAAACTTATCGTGATGCTGTGCCAACTCAATCGGTATTGACCATTACTTCGAATGTAGTGTACGGTAAGAAGACAGGTACAACACCTGACGGACGTAAAAAAGGCGAACCATTCGCACCAGGTGCTAACCCAATGCACGGACGCGACAAGAAAGGTGCTCTGGCTTCACTGAACTCTGTAGCCAAACTGCCTTACTCCGATGCACAAGATGGTATCTCCAATACGTTCTCTATCGTACCTAAGGCACTAGGTAAAGACGATGAATCCTGTAAGTCTAACCTGGTACACATGATGGACGGATACTTCCATAATAACGCTCAGCATTTGAACGTTAACGTATTTAACCGTGAACAGCTGATGGACGCTATGGATCACCCAGAGAACTATCCACAATTGACTATCCGCGTATCCGGTTATGCAGTTAACTTCATCAAGCTGACTCGCGAACAGCAAATGGACGTAATTAACCGTACGTTCCATGGTTCGATGTAATTCGTTCCTATTTATAAAGATCTTTGATTTAAATTCTACATTGAAATAGTTGCAAGGAAGATACCGCCCTTGTCTCAAGGGCGGTAATATCTTGTTTGAGAATGGTTAAAATTTTAAATTTCACAGCCGCGATTAAGGGGAATGACAGTCTCAAGGACAGGGAGCTTCTTCGTGAAAGAGGGACTGTTAGTCTATCGTGGCGAAAGGATGACATCCTATGATTAAAGGTCGCATACACTCTTTGGAAACCTTTGGGACCGTTGACGGGCCTGGTATTCGTTTTGTCTTATTCATGCAGGGCTGCTTGTTGAAGTGCCAATATTGTCATAACCCTGATACTTGGGCTTTAGATGAAGGCAAAGAAATGAGTCTGGAAGAAGTGCTTTCTGAGATCGAGCCTTATTTGAACTACTATCGTTCTTCCGGAGGCGGACTGACTGTATCCGGTGGAGAACCTACTTTGCAGGCACAATTTGTAAAGCAGTTATTTACGGAAGTTAAGAAACGTTGGAATTTGCACACTACACTAGATAGTAATGGTTATAATGAAGGTGACAAGATTAATGACTTGTTGGATGTTACGGACTTGGTAATGCTTGACTTGAAGCATATTGATGAAGAAGCACACATTAAGTTAACTGGAAAATCTAATGACCGGACCTTGAAGCTTGCACGCTGGCTATCGGATCATAACCGTAAGATGTGGATTAGACATGTATACGTTCCAGGCATTCATGACCGTGAAGAGGATCTTATTAATTTAGGTCGTTATATTGGAACCTTAAATGGCGTTGAGAAGTTTGAAATCTTACCTTATCATCAAATGGGTATCTATAAATGGGAAATGCTTGGCAAGGCTTATGAATTGGATGGAGTGCCATCCCCTACGGATGAAGAAGTTCAGCGGGCGTACCGCTTAGTCGAAGAAGGTCGTAAGCAGACAGCGTTGGTATAATTCTTACCTACATTAAGTGGAGCCGTTCCTTCAGTGATTTACTGCTGAAGGAACGGCTTTTTTTGTTATGAGGGACGTCTGATGTCATTTAAAGGGGTAATTTTGTATTTTCGCTTTAAAAAAATGGTATATTTACTGCTGTTAATTAACGACTTGGAAATACGTTATGATATATATTGTATCATTGCATTGAGTTTTTATGATTATTTTCAAAGTATATGTATGGTTAAATCACGCTATAAAGCTTTTAATCGTAATTATTACTGAAATAAAGTTATATTATATTACATGTTGTGTAGTTGATTCCGCTTTCATTAGAGATTTTTATCCCTATAGTGGATGAATCTTAACCTTACGAGAATGGAATCTGTTTTCTATAATAAGAAGTGTAAAGCACAACATTATATGGGGGGTCACAAGAAATGAAAAAAGGTATGACTTTGCTATTGTCCCTGATTTTTGTATCATCAGCTTTACTGGCAGGTTGCGGAGGCAACAACAATGCATCTTCTAACAAAGGAGATGGAAACGCTACCGCGACGAATTCAGCGGATGCTACAAATGCTCCAGCAACAGAAGAACCGGTTAGTAGCGAGCCGTTCGAAATGACGATTCGTCACACTCAAATCGGTGCCGACAAACAGAAACGTTTAGCTATTCTGCAAGAAGTAGTGAAAAAGGTAGAAGGCGATGTACCGGGTCTGACCTTTAAGCTTGATGGAGTAGATTCGGATGTAAACCGTAAAGAAAAATTACGTGGTGAAATGGCTGCAGGTAATCCACCAGAGATCTTCGATCTTTTCGGAAGCCCTGACTCTAAGATCTATGCTAAAGAAGGTAAATTACTCGATCTGACTCCAATCCTAGAGGAACTTGGAATTAAGGATAAATTCTCAAATCTTGATCCTTTCACTTATGAAGGAAAAATTTACGGATTGCCTATCGGTGGATCTGGTGAAGGCTTCTTCTACAACAAAGAATACTACAATAGCAAGGGTTGGAAAGCTCCAACAACATTTGCTGAATTGGAACAACAATTGGCTGACATCAAGGCTGACGGCAAAGTACCTTTGGCTGGTGCATCTAAGGCTGGTTGGGTACCACTTATGCTAGCTAACCACTTGTGGTCACGTTATGCAGGTCCAGATGTAACTGCTAAGTTTGCAACAGGCGAAGCTAAATGGACTGATCCAAACGTTGTAAAAGGTTTTGCGAAGTACAAAGAATGGGTTGACAAAGGATACTTCAAAAAAGGCGAACTTGGTTTCGAGTATGCTGAATATACAACACAATTCACTAGTAGTGAAGCAATCCTCTTGTATGATGGTACTTGGAAATCTTCCGTATTTAAAGAAGGACAATCTGGCGAAGGTTTGATCGGTAAAGTTGGATTCTTCAATATTCCTCCAGTTGATGGTGGCGTAGGCGACCAAACTGCATTGATGCGCGATGTAAACAATGGCTACGGTTTCTCTGCTTCTGCTGAGAAAGATCCACGTCAATTGGCTGCTGTGAAATCTTTCATCAAAAACTTGTTTAACGAAGAAATGCAATTACGTGGTCTTGTTGAAGATGGCGTATTGCCAGCAATGAAAATTGATCAAAACGTGCTGAATGAAAATATTACGGATGATCTGATGAGCGAAATCGTAGGTGTACTTAATAACTCACAATCTTCGTTCCCAGCATTTGACTCACTTGTTCAAGCTGATGTAACTACAGAAATCAGTAACATTCAAATTCAAAAGCTAATTGGTGGTCAGACAACTCCAGAGAAAATGGGCGAAGCTTTACAGAAGGTACAAGAAGAAGCAAACGCAGCAGTTGAATAAGTAGCTGCAAATTGAATGTACCCTGGTGCCAGAACCAGGGTACATTTTTAAACTCAAAGAAATTATGTGTTTGCAAAGATCTAAAACATTCATTGTTCGCCAGATGTCAAAGCAACCGGAGGTAGTCATGAATAAAGCACTAAGAAATCCATTGGTATTTTTCCTTTTTATTCTTCCAGCACTGATCTTGTTCACGATGTTCTTCATCTATCCCATCTTTAGTTCAATCTATTACAGCTTTACTAGCTGGAATGGGGTATCTGACACAGTCAAGTCTGCCGGAATCAGTAATTTTGAGAAGGCATTAGGAGACGAACGATTCTGGATATCTGTCAAAAATAACGGTTTCTTTATTCTTTTCTCCTGTTTTGTACAGGTACCGTTAATCATATTCTTCTCGTTATTGATATCGAATGTAAAGAAGCTAAAAGGCTTGTATAAGACAGCGGTCTTCATGCCTTCTATTATGTCTACAGCAGTTATCGGTATTCTATGGGGCTTCATTTATGAGCCCAACATTGGACTTTTAAATAAGGTTCTAGGCTTAGTTGGTATTGATCCACTTTACTGGCTGTCGGATGAAAGATTCGCAATGTTATCCATCCTGATCACGAATGCTTGGCAATGGACCGGATTCTACATTGTAATGGTACTTGCAGCTATTCTGTCGATACCAGGTGAATTGGATGAAGCAGCTGCCATTGATGGCGCAACTGGATTCCAACGTGCTACACGCATCACGCTTCCACTAATTGTTCCAATCATCTCTGTTGTGATCATGTTGTCCATTGCTGGAGCAATGAAAGCGGCGGATATCGTCATTGTAATGACTAAGGGTGGACCTGCTGGTTCAACCGATGTAATGGCAACTTATATGATTAAATATGCTATCACTAACTTTAAGTACGGGTACGGTAATGCCATTGCAGTCCTGATCTTTGTATTTACACTGGTGGTTACAGCCGTTTATCAGCTGCTGATAGCCCGACGCACAGAAAGGATTGAATACTGATGCCACGCGCCCTGAAAAAAAGTTTGCCACATGTCGCACTTTTGTCCTATCTACTAGTTATTCTATTTCCTTTCCTGTTCGTGTTATTCTCCTCTGTGAAAAAGGATAATAATGCAATAGCACTTAACCCTTTTGGAATTCCAAAGGAGTTCGTCTTCAATAACTACGTTGAAGCTTGGGTAAATGCCAAGATCAGCACCTACTTTTTTAACAGTTTGTACATTTCCATATTGGCTTCTGTAGTATCTATCATTCTAGCGTCTATGTTTGCTTTTGCAGTTACTCGGATGCGCCAAGGCAAATGGAATACGATTTTGTTCACCTTAGTTATGGTGGGAATGCTCATTCCAAATAACGCATTGATGCTTCCTATTTATACGATTGTACGTAAGATGGGGATTCTGAATACGCACTGGGCGTTGATTATCCCTTATATCGCGAATGCAATTCCGTTTACGATAATTATATTGGCTGCATTTATGCGCTCGTTGCCTAGAGAAATTGAAGAGGCAGCGGTCATGGATGGGTTGAAGGCACCAGGTATCTTTGCTAAAATTATTGTACCTCTAACCGTACCTGCCATGGTTACTGTATTCATTGTTAATTTCCTGGGCAATTGGAACGAATTCTTGCTGGCAAACTACTTCCTATCAAATGATGAATTACGTACGCTCCCAGTGGGTATGGTTCAATTCCGTGATCAATATCAGATGAACTATGCACAAATGTCAGCGGGTATCGTCTTCAGCGTTCTGCCAGTAATTGTGATTTATGCGATTTTACAGGAAAAAATTATTGAAGGCGTAACTGCGGGTGGCGTAAAAGGATAACTTTTTTTCTCAGTCAGGAGCACTAGCCGATGAATTTGCGCTATAAATTATTTACGGCATTTTTGGGCCTGATAATCATTCCCTTATTTATTCTAGGCATGCTTATGTTTTTCGTGACGTATAACTCTATTGAAAAGAAGTACAGTCAACAGTCGGAATACTCACTCAAAGCAATTAGTTACAGTATATCAAATGTGTTAAAAGATATGGATAACGTTACAGACAACGGAATTGCTACCTCGGTTTTTCATATGGCACTTAGCGCAGAAGATCCTTCTAATCAAGATTTGACTGATGCTGAGCAACTCAATTTGAATGCAAGCCAGCGCAATTTCCGTAGTCTGTTGTTTAACCATCCATCGATTAGCTATGCTTTTTTATACAATTTTAACGGTAGAGGTAACTCTGAAATCGTGTCGCTTTTTAATAAGGAAAATTTCCGAACGCTACCCTATGATACTTTCAAAAAAAGTGATTTGTACCAGGAAGTAATGGATTTGAATGGCGTGCCAAAATGGCTGGCTCCTCATGAGTATCCCGAACTTACAGGAACTGAACCTGTGTTTACACAAATTCGACTCGTGAAGGAACTGAGCTTCTTTCAGAACATAGGTATCCTTGTTGTACAGATCAAAAATTGGGAGCTCGAATCGATATTTCGCAATTTAAAAATTGGGGATAGTAATCAGGATGTTTCGTTTATGCTAGTAAATGATGACGGAATGATTCTATTTGACCCAGATCAAAAGCTGGATGGGCAGGATATTCAGTCATTCGCGAATAAAGAGATTACCTTCAAAAAAGGGTTTCAGAGTTTTAAAACAGAGTATAACGGGGAGAAGAGTATTCTCTCCATGTATCATTTGAAAGATTATCCTTGGAGTCTAGTGTCTGTAACCTCATGGGACTCTTTATCTCGAGAAGTTACAGTATTTGCACGCTGGTTTGTAGGGGTTATCTTCCTTTGCTTTTTGGCAGCGGTGATCTTCAATCTATTCTTTATGAATCGCATTACTGGTGCAATAGCCGTAATTGTTCGTTTTATGCGACGTGTTGAGGATGGAGATCTAACTTCGCGGGTAGAAGTGAAGGGGAATGATGAGTTAACGCTTCTTGGTAAGGGCTTTAATGATCTTATGGATAAAATTAACCGATTGTTTAACAGAATCCATTTGGAACAGCGTCGCAAGAATCAAGCCGAGATGCGTGTTCTACAGGCTCAGATTAAACCGCATTTTTTATTCAATACGTTAGAGTCGATTAATGTTCTGGCTATACAGAATGAAGGCAAGAAAGTCAGTGAGATGGTCTACCGACTGGCAAGTATTTTACGTATTAGCATTCAGGATCGAGAAGAAATTACACTGGATGAAGAGATTAAACATCTTCGCAATTATTTGGATATTCAAAAATTTAGATTTGAGGATTTATTTGAATACGATATTGATATCCCACAAGAATTGATGAGTTGCGGCATTTTAAAGCTTACTTTGCAACCGCTTGTAGAGAATAGCATTCAGCATGGATTTGAGGGTATTGATTACAAAGGTCAAGTTTCTGTGAAAGTTTGGGAGAAGCAAGGGGACTTAATTTTACGAATTGAAGATAACGGTATTGGAATTACACCATCTCAGTTGTCTATTTTCCAATATATTGTGAATGATCCTGTGGAGCAAGAGGTTGAAGTTGAACGGGAAAACCGGATGAATCTTGAACGTAGAGGCCTTGGCATTCGCAGTGTAGCGGATCGCATCCGCATTGAATACGGTGACAGATATGGAATATTTATTTGTTCCAGTCCAGGATATGGTACTATTATTCAATGTGTCATACCTAAATACGAGCAGGGGGAAGATCATTATGCTAAAAGTATTATTGGTAGATGACGAAGCCCCAATTCTGAATAATCTGAAGAGAGTGTTGCCATGGCAGGAGATGGGGATGGAGGTCGTCGGTATGGCGCGAAGCGGCATGGACGCCTTGCGCATTGCTGAAGAGGAGCAACCCGATCTTGTGTTGAGTGACATTCGTATGCCAGTGATGGACGGGTTAACTTTTGTAGGAAAGCTGCGGGAATTGGGATTGGATAGTGAGGTACTGCTTCTTACCGGGTATCAGGAATTTGACTATGCACGGGAAGCGATCCGGCTTGGGGTAAAAGAATACATTTGTAAGCCGATACATTATGAGGAACTTGGCAATAAGGTACGTGAGATCGGAGCTAATATCCGTAGTAAACAGTTTAAGAATAAACTGTATAATAGCATCCCTTTGTTTCAAGAGATTCCTGAAGTTGACAATGGCAAAAAAACGCCGGATCAGCTAATGAACTTGGCCGCTCAATACATCACTGAACATCTTCATTCAGATATCGGGATTGAGGAAGTGGCGAATAAGATCGGCATCAGTGGCAGTTACTTCTGCCTCTTGTTTAAGAACCGTTTTGCAATGACTTTCGTGGAATACGTAACACAACAACGAATTGAAGCTGCCAAGTTTATGCTTACTAACAGCGATAAGAGCATTACGGTGATTGGTTCCGGAGTCGGTTATCAGGAACGACGTTATTTCACGAAGGTATTTCAGAAGCAGACGGGGATGTCTCCTAAGGAGTATCGTGACCGAAACGCGGTGAGGTCGGCTTCACTCTGAGGATGTTTGGACTTCCGGTCGCTGTTATCCTCGGATTTCTTGATTGGAAACCGCTGCTCGCGGTTGAAATCCGAGGATAGCATATGCTTCCGAGGTAGCTTTCCAAGGAAAGCTTTTAGGCGAACGCTCCGCTCCTACAGTTCCAAACCTCCTCTCCGTTCCTTCTCCCTCACCACACTTCGTTGTGGGTATGGGGTCATCCCACTCCTGCGGATGTGGGGACTCCCTTGGGAATGCATGGACTATCGACCAGCCAGCAGCTGTGATAAAGATACATAAGTTATAACCAATTAAATGTTTTTAAACAGTAGAGATGATTATCCTTAGTTATTGAGGATAATCATCTCTTTTTTTATAGAAATATAATATGCTCCCTATACTCCCAAAATTTATCATATGTTTTAATTAGAGTGTAAGAAGGAAGTGCAAGGCGATAGCCAAGCAAGCGTGAAAAAGGCTCTAGATTGGGACGATGTGGAAATGGGGGAACAGAACATGAGTGTGACGAATCCTTCCGTCAGCTTATCAGAAGTAGAAAAACGCGGCAGGGGGAGAGTGCCGAATTTTCTGAGAGTGATGAAGAAATATTGGGTGTTCTATTTGATGATGCTCCCAGCCATTATTATTCTGATCATCAATAACTACATACCGATGTTAGGGACGGTAATTGCTTTTAAGGATATCAATTACCAGAAGGGCATTCTAGGCAGTGATTGGGTCGGGTTCTCGAACTTCAAATATTTATTCTCGACAGAGACGGCGTGGATCATTACAAGAAATACCCTGTTGTACAACACTGCGTTTATTGTACTCACACTATTTTTTTCACTGGCTTTTGCGATTATGTTTAACGAAATGCGCAGCAGATGGCTATCGAAATTCCATCAGAGTGCGATGTTTCTCCCATATTTTCTCTCATGGGTCGTCGTCAGTTATTTAGTATACGGCTTTCTAAGTGCTGAGCACGGGTTCATGAACAAGACACTGCTTCCGTTCTTTGGGCTTGATCCAATTGAATGGTATTCGCAGTCGCAATATTGGCCGGGGATTCTAGTGATCGTAAAGCTGTGGAAAGAGATTGGCTATACGACGGTCATTTATATGGCCGCGATCATCGGCATAGATCACGAATATTATGAGGCTGCGCTGATTGACGGTGCTTCTAAATGGAAGCAGATTCGTAAAATCACGCTGCCGCTGATCAGTCCGGTTATCATCGTAATGACGCTACTGCAGATTGGTAGGATTTTTAACGCAGACTTCGGATTGTTCTTTCAGGTTACTAGAAACGCAGGAGCATTATACTCCACTACGCAAGTTATCGACACCTATGTATATCAGACCTTCCTGGCGATTGGTGATATTGGGATGTCCTCTGCCGCGGGTCTCGTTCAATCTGTTGTAGGATTTCTACTGATATTCTTAGCAAATCTAGCAGTACGGCGAATAAGTAAAGATGATGCGTTATTTTAGAGGGAGGTGGGCGTGTTGAGCCAGACAGAAACTGCAATCGGGCCGTCGGGTCGTACAGGAAAGAGAGCTAAACGGCAAAAACAACCCAATGAAATTTCTAATATCTCCAATTTGTTAATTAATATATTCTTCTGGATCTATACGGCGATTTGTGTGGTCCCACTGATCCTCGTGATTATCGTATCGTTCTCAGATGAACAATCGGTTGTGCAGCACGGCTACAGCTTTTTCCCGAACAAGTGGGATATCTCGTCATATGAATTTCTGTTAAAAGATTATTGGCAAATCATAGATGCGGCTGCCGTTTCCTTATTTGTGACGGTGGTTGGAACGATTCTGAGTCTCGTAATTATGGCAATGTATGCCTATCCTATCTCGCGTGGGGATTTTCCACATCGTAATTTCTTTTCGTTCTTTATGTTTTTTACACTTTTGTTTAATGGAGGCTTAGTGCCCTGGTATCTAGTTTATACTCAAATGATGCATTTGAAAGATACGCTATGGATTCTGATTATGCCACTGCTGGTTTCAGCATTCTTTGTCATCATTTTACGAACCTTTTTTGCAAACACAATCCCGCCGGCACTGGTTGAGTCTGCTAAAATCGACGGGGCACCGGAGTTTCGGATCTTCGTTCAAATCATTTTACCTTTGTCGTTACCGGTGCTAGCTACAGTGGGATTATTTCAAACCTTGGCGTATTGGAACGACTGGTATCTCAGCTTGATCTTTATTTCACCTGAAGGGCATGTCAATCTGCAGTATCTAATGTATAAGACGATGTTGAACGTTCAGTTCCTGACTGCAAGCCCCCAAGCGATGGCTGCCCTAGCTGCACAAGGTGTAGAAATCAATCTGCCGACAGAGACAGTAAGAATGGCAATGGCTGTTATTGGGATCGGTCCTATCGTATTCGTTTACTCCTTCTTCCAAAAGTATTTTATCAAAGGACTTACCGTTGGTGCTGTTAAAGGCTAATGAGGATTGGAATGGCTTAATTCGGCGCTCCATGCAAGTGTGTGAACGTCCGATTCAGCATATGTAAATATTTTGAGGGAGGTTATGGTGTACATGAAGGCTATTCGAACAAGCACACTTTTAACGCTGATGCTTATCGTAGTACTCAGTCTTAGCTTAGCTGGATGCGGAGGGAATAACGGGAATAATGAAGGAGCCTCACCAGCGCCAAGTGAAAATGCAACCGCTACCAATGCTGCGGCAACAGATGAGCCCGCTGCAGATCCTACAGCTGAACCGGAGAAGAAATTAGATCCTTATACTGTTAAGTTAATCTATGTCGGTGCCGTTCAAAAGGATGAGCAGGTTGTAGAAGACGCTATCAATAAGCTTCTGGAACCTAAAATTAACGCCAAATTGGATATCGCACCGATCGACTGGGGTCCATGGGACAATGATGTCAATCTGAAGATTGCCAGTCAGGAGAAATTTGATATTATTTTTACAGCCCAATGGAAAAATTATGTAACCAATTCAGCTAAAGGTGCTTACCTCCCACTTAATGATGATAGCGGCAAGTACGGTAATCTATTGAATGAATATGGCCAAGGGATTCTTAAAAATCTCGACCCGCAATTCTTAAAAGGTTCTGCGATCAATGGTGTGAATTATGCCGTTCCTACGAATAAGGAGCTAGCAGCACAAGGCGGGATCGTTTATCGCTCCGATATTGCTGATGAACTGGGTATTGATATGTCGAATGTAAAGACCATTCAAGATTTGGATGTCGTGCTCAAAGTCGTAAAGGAGAAGAGACCTGACCTAACTCCACTGTACTTCAAGCAAGGAGAGACTTTTAACTCCCAGTACATGGCGCAGTACGATACGCTTGGTGATGCTTCAATTCCGGGCGTTCTGCTTAAGGATTCATCGGATACTAAAATCCAATCCATGATTGAACTGGATCGTTATAAAGAAATCATTAAACTTACTCGTGAATATATGAAGAAAGGTTATATTAACAAAGATGCGGCTGTGGCTACAAATTCAACGCAAGATGCAATGAAGGCCGGTAATGTCTTTATGACAGTACAATCACTTAAACCTGGTAAAGATAGTGAATTGGCTAATGCTACAGGTTTGGTCGGAAAACTGAAACAAATTGCTTTTAACGAACCGACGATTTCTACTAGTGATGCAGCAGGATCAATGTTAGCGATCTCCGCTTCCTCGGGTGATCCAGCTCGTGCCATGATGGTATTAGATCTTTTGCACACGGATAAAGAAATCAATAATCTGCTCGTATTTGGTGTAAAAGGTGTCCATTATGATGTTGTTAGCGGTGATACGATTAAAGCTACTGACAAAACGGGTGACTATAATACCGCTGCCGCCTGGATGCTTGGAAGCCAATTCCTGAATCCTGTATGGGAAAGTGAAGCTCCAGACAAATGGGAGCAATTCAAGGCCTTCAACTCCAAAGGTAAAGCTTCTGTTGCGCTCGGTTTTAACTTCGACGCATCCTCTATGAAGACTGAAATGGCAGCTTGTAAAGCTGTAATGGATGAATACGATATCAGTTTGGATACGGGTTCTGTTGATCCCGATACCGTATTGACTAAGTACGCCGACAAGCTGAAGAAAGCCGGACTTGATAAGATTATTGCAGAGAAACAAAAACAATTAGATGCTTTCTTGGCTGCTCAAAAATAAATACTTTAAATGAAACTAAAAGGCTATCCCCGGCATGATTACTGCGCTGGGGATAGCCTTTATTGTACGCTTGGTGAATAGGTTAGCGGAAAGAAGTATCTATTTTTTGCGCTACCTGAATGGCAAGTGACCAAGCCTGCTCGGGATCTAGCTTACCTTGCTCGGCTTTGGTTAAATACTCGAGCATATTTGTTTCTACATCGGCGTGGTGCGGACCGTAGTAGGTGGGAACTACTTCTTGTGCTGCTGTAGAGAGGACACGTCCAACCTCCGAATTAGGAAAATAGGGATCAGACAAGTTATGAATCTCTGGATCGTCATAAATTTCGGACGTGGAGGGAAATGCCCCTTCTGACTTAAATGAAATTAGCTGTTGTGCGGGCTCGGTTAACCATTTGATAAGCGCGAATGACTCCTCTGGATGACTGCCTGTTCTAGGCAAGGTAAGGACGGAACCTCCTCGATTAGCGCTATTTCCTGGGATGGTCGTTACATTCCATAATCCGCTGGCTGTTGGAGCACTACTCTTGATATGATCAATCATCCAAGCAGGACAGAGCATCACTGCAAAGTCGCCGTTTAGCAGACCTGCGCCCCAGCGCTGTGTATCTACAGCAATACCTGCGGATAGATTCAGCTTCAGAGCTTGAATTGCAAAGTCCCAGGCCCCTTTTACTGCTGGATTATTTCCTATGATCAGCTCTTGGGAAGTGGGGCTGTAATATTGAAGCTTGGACTGACGCAGAAGGGTTAGATAAAGATTCTCTAAGTCATTGACAAAGGCTTTGCCTGTTGCCTCATAGACTCTAGTGCCGGCCTTGAGGAATTGGTCCCAAGTTTGGATTCGCTTTGCTACTTCTTCAGGTTTGGTAGGGAGTCCAGATAACGCGAATATGTCAGTTCGATACAACATAGCATAGGGACCAATATCAGTCGGTAATCCGAAGATAAAATCATTACCGAGCACCTCCTGCCATTTCCAACTCAGAAATTGATTCTTTAGATCATTCGCTCCAAATGTTGTTAGATTATAAAAATAATCGGGGAACTGTTTGAAACGATCCAAATAGCTAATATCAATGGCCGCCACATCAGGGGAACTATATCCTGCTGCGAATGAAGTTTGCAGCTTGGCGGGAAGCTGCGTGGAGGTTGAGGTCTGAATATGGATTTCTAGCTCGGGATGCTGCAATTGATACTCTGCTATAAGCGGCTCAAGACCTGATCCAGCCGTAAGCCAGATGTTCAGCTGGATCGGGTCTTGAAGGTCGATATCTTCCTTAGAAGGAGAGATCTGGCAACCGCTTGTATGAAGCAGCAATCCAAAGCTTAACAGGATAGTCAACAGCTTAGCATTCACATGCAAGAGAACACACCTCGTCTTTATTTGTTGTGCTTCTGAAATTCCTGAGGAGTCATACCCATGTATTTCTTGAATATGAGGCTGAAGTACGCAGGATCTTTAAAGCCAACTAATTCGCTAACTTCGTAAACTTTGAGCGTAACATTATTTAACAGTTCTATCGCTTTTTGAATACGAAGCTTGGTAAGAAAACTAGAGAAGCATTCTCCTACATCGTCTTTGAACAGACGGCCCAGATAGGTTGGATTCATGTATAATTCATCTGCAATCATTTTGAGAGAGAGGTTCTCTTGGAGTCGCGAATTCATAGCCTCAATCATCATAGAGATTACCCTGCGTGTAGCCTTTACCTGTAGTTGTTCCGTAAGCTGTGGAGAAGCTGAGCACATGGATACATCACTATAATAGATAACGGGTCGGGTACTATCCTTTTTGAGCTGTTGGCATGCCTGCAGGCTCTCATGATAAGCTGTTGCGAGGGCTCCAAGATCATAGTGAGGGTTGGAGACACCCGCGCAGAAAGGTGATTTCAAGAGGCTAGACAGCTTAATCATCATTTCCTGAGTTAGTGCCTCATCGATTCTTTCGGATTGTTCATGGGGATAAAACAACATGATTATCGCTTCTTGCTCCTCTTGAATGCCGACAACATTAGCGTAAAGCGAAAAACACTCTTCTAATATATTGATTACGGCTGCATACATCGCTTGTTCAGACCAGTACTGTGGCATAACATCACCTAGGTGATTTACAGTAATGATGACAAAAGAATGAAAGGGAGGTATGAGCTGTTCTTCAAAGTAGGGTAATGGAATGCCATAAAGTAGATCAGAAAGGCGTTTCTCCCGAAGGTTCTTTTCTCGCAGCTGCGAGACTTGCCTGTGTTGCTTCTTCAATTCCAGACGTTCATACACACTTGTTACGACTTCGAGGATATTTTCAACTGAATTTGGTTTGACCAGATATTCTCGTACACCGTACCTTATGGCTTGGCTGGCATAGGAGAAATCCTGATAACCAGTGAGCAGTATCGTCTCGGTGTCAGGGTAACATTCATGGATATGCTTAGAAAGCTCGAGTCCATCCATGCCAGGCATACGTATGTCTGATATTACAAGGTCGACTGCCTGCTCTTTTAACAGTTGTATCGCTTCTAATCCGTTCTCTACTGAACCAATGATGCTAAAATTATGGTTCGCACTTCCCAGCATGTCTGACAGGGATCGTCGGACAAAACTTTCGTCGTCAACAATTAACACTTTCATCACTTCGCCCCCTACCCTTGATCGAACTGTAATGGAACAGTGACTTTTACGAGTAAGCCTCCGAGCTCGCTGGTTGATAAATGAAGGCCAAATCCATGTCCATAGATTAGTTCTATACGATGATTCAGATTGGAGAGACCGATACCCGTGTGGAGCAGCTTCTCCGGATTAACCTCGCCGCTGATTAAGGCCTCTGCCATTCTTGCCTCGCTCATGCCTTCTCCGTTATCTTCTACTGTTAGCACAAGTGAGTTGCCTTCACTATAGGCCCGAATACGTATAAGCCATACTTCGCGCAGTGTAGGTTCAAGTCCATGCGTGATAGCATTCTCTACAAGGGGCTGAAGGGTTAGCTTCATGAGCTGCCTATTCATGACCTCAGGATTCACGTGCAGATCAACCTGTAGTTTGTCCTCGTAGCGTAGTTTTTGCAGGTAAATGAACCTTTCTAGTTGTTGTAAATCTTCCTCAACCGTAACAAATTCCGATCCACGATCAATGCTGTATCGAAGCAAATCGCTTAGTGCAATAACCATCTGTGACTCTTCTCGCATATGTTTATTAGCCAGTGACCAATAGATGGTGTTCAATGTATTGTAGAGAAAATGAGGGCGAAACTGTGCTTTAAGAGCTACGATCTGAGCTTGTTTTTCACTGATTTGTTTGCTTGAGAGGTCAGCAATCGTATGGTCTAGGTTTTGAAGCATGGAGTTATAGCTTGAGTATAGGATAGCCATTTCTTTATTCATGGTTGTTTTTACAAACGGTAGCGTGGTTCCGCGTTCGACGTTGCTTAGCTTGGTTGCGAGATTACGAAGCGGCTTAGACAGTGTCCACGAGAAAAAGAAGGTAAATAATAACGCTGCGGCCATCCCGAACAGGCCAATTAAAATAATATTTCTGCGAATGCCATTTAAATCTTTAACAGCTTCTTTAGAATCAATGTAAGCAAAAATGCTCCACTCGCTGTAGGGGGAATAAGCGTAGGATACGAACATATTGCGGGAGTTTATGGTATTTGGGATGATTCGTGCTTTATGATTACTGAATTGACTTAGAATTCTATCATCCATATACAGACCTATCTCATCTGGATCGGTGGAATAAACAATGGTGTTGAAGGAATCAACAATTTGAATTTTCTCATTCTTACCAAGATGAAATTGGCTGACAGCGTTATGGATAACCTCCACAGGAAGGACGAGAAATAGGGTTCCTAGCCGATTTAAATCATTCCAATCATTAATTTGCCTAGCTCCCATGACCACAGGGATCGTACCGTTCTGCCATACATCTACACCAAACCAGAGCATACGGCCGTTATTCTGGGCTATAGCTGGAAACCAATAGGCGCCGCGGATTTCTCTCTCGCTGTCCCAGATTACTTTTAAGGAGCTGCTATTGGTATATACCTGATTATCTGAAAGTCCGAGCAGCTTGAACTGGATGTCATAATTGATGGAACGTGTCTGTTGATCGATGTAGCGGGTGATATCCATAGCGTCAGTAGGAGGTGTGCGGGATTCTGCTAAGTCTCCTAGTGTTTCTTGAATCAAGGGACTGAACATGATCGTAGAAGAGAGTTTGTCGTTATCTTGAAGAATAGCGTCCATTTTACCTTGAAGCTGTTTGACGGACTCCAGAATATATTGGTTCGACCGGTTAAGAACGGCTTGGGATGACGATCGGTAGGACAAAAAAATCGTAAAGGCTACGATAGTGAAAATGATCAGTGAGAAACCCATGATTAATTGAACGAGGATGGAGATTTTCTTGGACATGTCATCACCCGCATAAAAAGATATTCTTCCATACATTGTAACAAAAGCAAATGAAAGCGAATATACCTTGCTGTAAAATACACATATTTATATGGATAATCTCATATTTTTCGGGTAGCGGATGAAAGGTTGTTTTTGCTTGTTTTAATACTGGGTTAATCTTTCTTTACTTTAAAATGAAACTTTTTGCGGTCGGATGCGTCTAATACTATGTTTTGTTATAACGAACGTGGCAAAAAGCAATCTTCCGCTCCGCTGAGAGCGGTTGCGTTTTTGCGGGGAATATAAGAGGAGTATGAAAAAGACAGAGACCTACTTATATTTACAAATAGGAGCAGAGGAGTCATATCATGGATTTGAAGAAATTAACGTTAGTTGCTGTTTTGGCCATATCTCAGGCCGCCTCGGCAGTGCCGGCTTTTGCTGAATCTGTCAATAGTACCTCAGGTAATACCAATGCAGTAGGAGCAGCTGCCACATCTGCGACGGATGTAATGCCAGAAGCTACTGACCCATTGCCGCCAATGCCAACTGAGGTACCAGGGGGAGTCGTATCACCTACACCAACTCCAACTCCAATCCCTGGGGCAACAGCTGAACCGACGACAACAACTGAACCGACAACAACATCCGAACCTACAGCAACAACTGCACCAACTGCTACACCACTCCCAAGTGCAACACCTGAAACCACTACACAACCTACACCAACGGATGGTGTTCGTGCTGCAGCTAGTAATCAGCTTGTACTTATGATGAACAGCAACAAAATGTACCAAAACGGCGTTGAGTATTTGGCTAATCAGCCAATGGCCGTGAAGAATGGCGTCTCATACGTTTCGATCCGAGCTATGGTAGAACGCGTAGGTGTGAAATACATTTACGATTATAAAACGAAAGAGACCATTGTTACCAAAGGAAGCGACGTAATGCGCTTTAAAACGGACAGTAAGATCTATTCCGTTAATGGTAAAAATGTGACGATGAAAGGTCCAGCTTACCAAACTAATGGTACATTCATGGTTCCTTTGACGTCCATCACCGGGGCATTAGGCATTCCTTATACCGTTGATAATGTGCAAAAACGAGTAATTCTTACGCTGAACACGAAGCCAAAAGCTTCTTTTACAGTGCCAACTGAAATTTATGCTGGTGATCCTGTGAATTTTGTAACTTCCAGCTCTTCACCGAATGGTACGGCCATTGTCGATGAACGCTGGGAAGGAAATAAGCAAGATATCTATGATACACCAGGATTTTATGTAGTATCCTATTCCGTTATGGATGCGAATGGACAGTGGAGTGATCCTTACTCTGTGACCATCAACGTACTAAAACCAAATACACCGCCAGTCGCTAATTTCACGACAGACAAAGATTCTTACAAGATGGGTGAAATGATCACTTATTCGGATCTAAGCAGCGACCCAGACGGTGATCCAATTGAAGTGACTTGGACGAACAAAGCAGAAGCTTTCTTTACACCAGGTCCAGCAACAGTCGCTATTCAAGTCAAAGATTCACATGGCGCAATCAGCACTTTTGAGAAGACCATCAATATTTCAGATGAAATCTTGTACAGTAAAGAAGATTTCTATAGATTATTCGGTGCTCCGGGTAGCGTATTTAACATCGACGGATCGATGGTTCCAACTTGGCAGAAGGTAGCCTATAATCTTTCTTCTGAGCCATATAACCTTATTCGCAGTAATAGTCCAGAAACAGTGAATACGGAAGGTATCACATATAAAGAAACATCATTCGGCGGAACTCGCTTCTTGGTCCACCACAAGAATAATATGAATATTAAAACGAAGGTGTATGTGATTGCTAAGAATAACAATCTGTACCCTACTACAATTACAACAGAGTATGTAGGCTTTGGCGGTCCAAGTTCATTTCCAGAAGGCACTGGTAAAATGTCTGTGGAACGTTACTGGAAGTCTATGATTACTAGGGAACATTATAAGACAACAGTCCTTCAACCAGGAGAAAGCGTATCGATTCTTACGGATCTAAACAAAATTGCAATGAAACCAGGCGAGATTGTATCCCTCCAAGCGGATTTATTTAGCGATTATCCTATTGAATATAATGTCATGATGATCGAAGCGAATAAAGATCCTCTAACTACACTTCCTACACTTCCAATATTGGATCGTGATGGCGTGCATAACCGAGGAACTTATGCTGATTCTACACGCATCATCACGGTTACCGACGAAGTAGGAACAACTCCTGCGAGACTTCTTCTCGGTGACAATTCGAGTGATTTGAATTTGACCGGTGTAGACCCAATGAATGGTACTGAAGCATCCAATGCAGGTAATTTCGGCGTGTTATACAAAATCAAATTTGACCGTGTTGCACCTAATTCATTGATTACGTTTAATCCACGTGGCGGTAATTACATGGGACCAGTTATGGTTAATGGTCAAATCGTACAAATGCCGAATTCAGGAAGTCTCTCTAGTGCTGACATGAACAGTGTGATTTATCGTACTGGCGACTATGGCGGCTCCGTGGAGATTTTGTTCACAGCAGCTTCTGGTAGTAACTTGCCGGTGAATTTCCTGGTTACACCGCTGCCAGCGAAGAAATAACAAAATAGGTTCATCCATTAAGTTATTTGGGATTCACCTGAAATAAAAGTCCGGCTGAATATTCCGCAAAGGAATACTCAGCTGGACTTTTTGTATTTATATGTATGATTTTACTCTGATGAGCGCTCATACGCTTGGTTGTTTCATTGACGGGGCATTTATTTTGGGGCATTATTAAGAGAGTGAAATATAAATGAACTGAAATGTTATGGGAGATGAGCGTATGCTGTCGACAGAACAAATATTAGAGGTCATGTCGGGGCAAGGTCTGCGAATCACCGACCAACGCAAAACGCTTGCCAAGTTATTCGGCGAGAATAAGGGTTATTTGTCAGCGAAGGATGTCTATGAGCATATGGGCCGCAAGTATAGCGGACTTAGCTTTGATACCGTGTACCGCAATCTGCGTGTAATGGAAGAGCTTGGTGTACTTGAACAAATCGTCTTTGAAGACGGAGTGAAATTCAAGGGAAGCTGTAATCATCAGGATCACCATCATCATATGATCTGCCTTCAATGCGAGAAAACCTACCCGATTAATTTCTGCCCGATGAATTTAACGGATACTCCTGATCAATTCCGGGTAGTCAAGCATAAATTTGAGGTGTTCGGTTATTGCAAGGAATGTGAAGAGAACCGGGAAGAAGAACTAGTCGCAGCAGCTAATCGCAAAAAAGGGGTCTAAGAATGGCGACCCTTCGTAGAACGATTCAGGCTCCCATTCGGGTGTACCGCAAGTACATTTCCCCGATTAAGCCTGCCACTTGTCGCTTCTATCCAACCTGCTCTGCCTATGCACTAGAAGCTATTGAAGTCCATGGTCCACTTAAAGGTTCATGGCTTGCTGCCAAGCGGATTGCTAGATGCCATCCCTTCAATCCAGGGGGACTTGATCCGGTTCCGCCTCTTGAGGAACACCCCACGAAGAAGGATTCTGCTCGCGCGACTTGACACGAGCCCTTGCCATTGGGTATATTCACAGGTAATAGTATGAATTCCGAGGAACGGATGAGTAAATCGGTACGCCCATTACAGAGAGCCGGAACGAGCTGAAAGCCGGTATGGAGCGTTAGATTGAATATGGTCCGGGAGGAACTGTGTTCGAGCGGGAACTGCAATTGAGGTTCACGTAAGATAACGGCGTGTTCCAGCGTTAATGGACAGTTCCCGAGAGGGAACTGGCGAAGCCTGATCTCTGTGAAGAGACAGGAAATTTGGGTGGTATCGCGTGAGTTATACTCTCGCCCCATTAAAGGGGCGGGAGTTTTTTGTCTTTTTATGAAAGAAAGGATGATTAATCAATGAGCGAAAAGAAAACTTTTTACTTAACTACACCTATCTACTATCCGAGTGATAAGCTGCATATCGGACATGCTTATTCTACCGTAGCTGGAGATGCAATGGCCCGCTACAAACGTCTACGCGGCTATGATGTAAGGTATCTTACAGGTACAGACGAGCATGGTCAAAAGATTGAACGGAAGGCAGAGGAAGCAGGTAAAACCCCTCAGCAGTTCGTAGATGACATCGTTGTTGGCATTAAGGAATTATGGCGCAAGCTAGACATCTCCAATGATGACTTCATCCGTACAACGGAAGAGCGTCATAAAAAGGTTGTTCAGGATATTTTTGATCGACTGCTCAAGCAAGGTGACATCTATAAAGGCGAATATGAAGGCTGGTACAGTATTCCGGATGAAACCTTCTATACAGAAACACAATTGGTTGATATCGTTCGAGATGACAATGGCGTAATCATTGGTGCAAAAAGCCCTGATAGCGGTCATCCGGTTGAACTGGTGAAGGAAGCGAGTTATTTCTTCCGGATGAGTAAATATGCAGATCGATTGCTGCAATTTTATGAGGAGAATCCGGAGTTTATTTTGCCTGAATCCCGTAAAAACGAAATGATCAACAACTTTATAAAGCCTGGTCTGGAGGATCTTGCGGTTTCCCGTACGACTTTCGATTGGGGTGTTAAGGTTAAAGGCGATGAAAAGCATGTAGTGTACGTATGGATCGATGCATTGACAAATTACATTACTGCTTTGGGTTACGGTTCCGAGGATCGAAGTCTGTACGATAATTTCTGGCCTGCTGATGTGCATATTGTCGGCAAAGAAATCGTCCGTTTCCATACGATTTACTGGCCAATCATTCTAATGGCGCTGGGTGAGCCTCTTCCGAAAAAGGTATTTGCTCATGGCTGGCTGCTCATGAAGGATGGCAAAATGTCAAAATCCAAAGGGAACGTAGTAGATCCAGTTACATTAATTGATCGTTACGGCCTGGATGCACTTCGTTATTACCTGCTACGGGAAGTACCGTTTGGTTCGGATGGTACATTCACACCTGAAAGCTTTGTAGATCGGGTTAACTATGATCTTGCTAATGACCTTGGTAACCTGTTGAACCGGACAGGTGCGATGGTAGAGAAGTATTTCGGTGGAGAGCTTCCAGCGTATGAAGGAAATGTAACAGCATTTGATGGTGAGCTTCAAGCTGCGGCAGAGAATACTTATGCCAAAGTAGAAGAAGCGATGGAAAAAATGGAGTTCTCCGTAGCGCTAACAGCGATCGGGATCTTTATCAGCCGCACCAATAAATATATTGATGAGACACAGCCTTGGGTGCTTGCTAAGGATGAGAGCAGAACAGCTGAGTTGGCTTCCGTAATGAGACATCTTGTGGAAGGTCTTCGCACCGCTTCCATTCTACTGCAGCCGTTCTTGACGCAAACCCCAGCGAAGATTTGGGAACAGCTTGGCATCGAAGTTGGTGAATTAACGACATGGGACAGCGGCAAGACCTTTGGTCTGATTCCGGCAGGAACAAAGCTGGTGAAAGGCAATCCAATCTTCCCTCGTCTGGATGTGGAGCAAGAGGTAGCTTATATCGCCGAAGCCATGGGCGCTGGTAAACCGGCTGCTGAAGCGACCGAAGCAGCACCTGCGGCTCCTGTGGTATCCGAGCCTGAGGAAGAGCATAAAGAAGAGATCGGCATCGACGATTTCGCCAAGGCTGAGCTTCGGGTAGCTCAGGTCATTGCAGCTGAGCCTGTGAAGAAAGCCGACAAGCTGCTGAAGCTGCAGCTGGATCTAGGTTATGAGCAGCGTCAAGTCGTTTCTGGTATCGCGAAGTTTTACACACCGGAAGAGCTGGTAGGCCAAAAAGTGATTTGTATTGTGAACCTGAAGCCAGTGAAACTGCGCGGAGAATTGTCCCAAGGGATGATTTTAGCGGCTTCTAAAGGTGACCAGTTAACCATCGCCACAGTACCAGATAGCATGCCAAATGGAGCTATTGTGAAGTAAGATTCGTTATGTAGAATCTATATATGTAATTGTTATATAAGAAAGGGAATGCTCCTTCAGCCAGCTAGGCTGTGGGAACATTCCTTTTTTCAACGTATAAGCAGGGATAAAATTCAGAATCATCTTATTAGGATTTATTGTTGACTTATCGTAATGATTACTATTATACTTCTAATAGTAAAGATTACGATTTGAGAGGGAGATCAATTTAATGGTTGCTATGAAGTCACGAATAAGTCTGCTTATACTTGCATTGGTGCTTGTATTTACACTCACTGCATGTGGACCAAAGAGCAGTGGAAGTATAGTTGAAGGGAAAGTAAATGTTGTAACTACTTTTTATCCTATTTATGAGTTTACTCGGGAAATTGGCGGAGATGATATAAATGCCATTAATCTTCTTCCGGTTGGTGTAGAGCCGCATGATTGGACACCACGCAGTCAGGATATTGTCAATACCTCCAAAGCGCAATTGTTCTTGTACAATGGAGCAGGGCTTGAGGGATGGGTTCCTAATTTTCTAAAAGGACTTGATAGCAGCAGTAAAGTGGAAGCTGTTGAAGTAAGTAAAGGTGTTGATTTAATAATGACCGATGAAGGTGACGGACATGATCATGGGGGAAGCGGCGAAGAGGATCATCACGAAGATGATGCTGATCATAATAGCCATTCTTCTGAGGACAGCCTTCATACGGACCCACATACCTGGGTAAGTCCGAAATCAGCGATCATCATGGCGCGCAATATAAAAGAAAGTCTTCAATCTGTGGACCCTGAGCATAAAGATGGTTATGAAGAGCGTTACAATAAGCTTGCTGAACGTTTACAGGCTTTGGATAGTAAGTTTGAACAGGAGCTTACCAAGCTGCCTAACCACAAAATTGTAGTTTCGCACCAAGCTTTTGCCTATCTTGCCCGTGACTATAAGCTTGAGCAGCATGCGATTATGGGATTATCCCCAGACGCTGAGCCGCGTGGACAGGATTTAGTAAACCTGGCGAAGATGGTTAAAGAGGAGAAAATTCAATACATCTTTTTTGAAGAGCTTGTCTCCGATAAACTGGCTAAGACGTTAGCGGCTGAAGCTGGTGTGTCTACTATGGTTCTTAATCCGGTAGAGGGTCTTACTGCGGAGCAAGAAAAGAACGGGGATAACTACTTCACCTTGATGGAGAAAAATTTGCAAAATCTGATTATGGCTTTACAATAAAAAGGAAAGTATAAGGAAAAGGCGGTGCTAAAGCATGCAATCGGTATCCTTGGACTGCCATCAGCATATCATCGATATACAGGATCTTTCTTTTTCATATGGTGAACAGAAGGTGATCTCGAATCTTAACTATAGTGTAAGAGAACGAGACTTCCTTGGTATCATTGGTTCTAATGGCGCTGGTAAAACAACACTGATGAAGATGATCGTCGGTTTGCTTCCGGCAAGCAGTGGTGAAATCAAATTATTTGGAACGCCTGTCCGCAAATTTAAAGACTGGGAACGGATAGGTTATGTTCCACAAAAGAACGCCTTCAACCCGCTGTTTCCAGCAACGGTGCGTGAAGTAGTGCTATCTGGTTTGTACAACAACAAGAATCTTATTCGAAGAGTATCTAAGGCTCAGCATCGTCAGTGCGAAGATGCACTTGAAGTGATGCGGATACAGGATATTGCGGAGAAAAGAGTAGGCCAGCTGTCAGGCGGCCAGCAGCAGCGTGTATTTCTAGCACGTGCGTTGATCAACCATCCGGATCTGCTGATTTTGGATGAGCCTACAGTCGGTATTGATGCTGAATCACAAGCAGGATTCTTTGAATTAATTACACATATGCATGCCCATCATCATATGACATTCCTAATGGTGTCGCATGATATTGACATGATTAAGAATTACTTAGGGAATGAACCTGTGCAAACAAACGGTAAGATTAACTTTTTCTCCCGTCATTCTCATGATTTGCAGAATTGTACAGAGGAGAACCTGCAGCACACGCTCTCTTAGGTCATAGTTAAACTCTGGTAGTAAAAGGGAACCTTCGATTATTGGGGGCGTACATAGAGCATCGGATATGTTCAGTAACCCCACCTCCTACGCCAGTTGCACTTGACGGGTTCCAGAGGGCAGAGCCCTTGGGGCCCTCCCTTAGGAGGGAGGGCTTGGGAGGGATCGAAAAAAGATTTTAATAAAAGCTTTAAAAAATGTTTCAATTGTTCTACGGAGGAGAGTTAAAGTTGGAAATTCTATTTAGCGATTTTTTTCAGCGAGCGCTTGCGGGCGGTCTTCTGATTGGCATTACAGCGCCGCTTATAGGCGTTTTTCTTGTGCTCAGACGTTTATCTATGATTGGGGATACGCTGGCTCATGTTACGATTGCCGGTGTGGCACTTGGTTTTTTGACAGGATTTTACCCGCTGGGAGCAGGTCTTATTTTTGCAGTGGTGGCTTCCTTCGCGATAGAGAAGCTGCGCAAGGCTTATAAGAGTTATGCAGAGCTCTCGATAGCCATAATTATGTCGGGCGGAGTGGCTTTAGCCTCACTCTTTTTCACTTTAGGAAAAGGTTATAATGCAGATGTTATGAGTTATTTGTTCGGTAGCATTTATACGCTAGACAATACCGATTTAATCGTAGTAGGGATCGTAACGATAGCAGTTGTAGTAGTAGTATCGCTGTTCTTTAAGGAGTTCTTCTTACTTAGCTTTGAAGAGGATGCTGCTAGTGTCAGCGGACTCCCAGTGAAACTGCTTAACATGTTGATTACCATTCTGACGGCGCTTGTAATCAGTACTGCGATTAAAATTGTTGGATCTTTGCTAGTATCAGCTCTACTGACCATTCCTGTGGCCATCAGCTTATTGTTATCTCGAAGCTTTAAATCCTCGGTCATTCTATCCGTCATCATTTCGGAAATTGCTGTTGTAGGCGGACTAGTGGTTGCAGGAGTTTGGAATCTGGCCCCTGGTGCAACCATTGTGCTTTTACTCATATCACTATTAGTGTTGACTTTGATCGGTAAAAAGGGTTTGCCAGCATAAACAGCGAATAAAATATAGGGTATGCCCTGAAGTGATTCGAATGCTGGAAGGAGAGCCGCTACCTTGTCTAATATCAATGCAGGAATAGCCTTAGCAGCAGGGGTAGCATCATTTATATCACCCTGCTGCTTACCGCTTTATCCCTCTTATTTATCGTATATTACCGGATTATCCGTTCAGCAATTGAAGTCAGGCAGCAATACCAAAGAGGTCCGTATACGCACAATAACCCATACATTGGCATTTATTTTAGGTTTTTCAGCGGTTTTTTACACCTTAGGATTTGGTGCAGGACTATTTGGACAATTTTTTAATGGACAGCGTGATCTGATCCGGCAATTATCGGCGATTTTGATTATTGTGATGGGATTATTTTTGCTTGGGATCTTTCAGCCGCAATTTCTACTTCGCGAACGTAAGCTTGATTTAAAATGGAAGCCGGCGGGTTATGTGGGATCCTTTATTTTTGGGATCGGTTTTTCAGCGGGCTGGTCTCCATGTATTGGACCGATTTTAACTGCGATTATCGCACTTTCTGCAAGTGAGCCAGGCACGTGGTTTACGTTAATTACGGCTTATAGTATAGGGTTCGCATTGCCATTCTTTGTCTTAGCCTTCTTTCTTGGAGGAGCCAGACGTATCCTTAAATATTCAAATGTGCTGATGAAGATTGGTGGCGTTCTCATGGTATTTATGGGCGTTCTGCTCTTTACAGATCAAATGTTTCGGATCACAGTTTGGCTACAGGGAATCACACCAGAGTGGCTCATTTTTTAGGTGAAATAATCAATTCCTGCTTCTGGAAAATGTTCGAATATCCGCTCTGTGATAAACTCTCGCAGGGCGGTTTGTTGTTCATCTGGATAGACATATTTATTTTGTCCCCAGCGTCCCCATTTCTTCTTACGCTTCTCCATGTCCATTTCTAGCTTGGATTTGGGGTAGCGCTTCTCTATAACCGTCTTAGCGGTTTTGGTGAATCGATGCTGAATCATTTCGAAGGTTAATCCTTTTCCGACTTCAGGGGGGAGAGTCTGGGCTAACTTGGCCAGTAGCTCAGCATAACCTTCTTGCCAGCCGTCATACCAAATAATTGGAGCAATGATAAAGCCAAGTGGATAACCCGCCCGTGCTACCTTTCCAGCGGCTTCAATACGCTCCTCAAAGCGGGAGGTGGCAGGCTCGAAATTTTTGATTACATAATCTGCGTTGACGCTGAAGCGAACTCGGGTATGTCCGTTATGCTCCAAAGCAAGCAGTGGTTCAACATGTTGGTATTTGGTCACAAAGCGCAGACGCCCAAGGGGTTCTTTTGCCATAAATGTAATTAGTTCTGCCAGAGAGCCGGTAATATGCTCAAGTCCTAAAGGATCTGATGTGCAGGCAGCTTCAAAAGTGGTGATTTCTGGATTGCGCTCCTCAATATATTTTTTGGCAGCATCTATAATGTCACCTGTGTTTACATATACGCGAATGTAGGGCTTTGCTCCTAAGGTAGTCTGCAAATAGCAATAATGGCAGTGCCCCATACAGCCGGTGGCAATGGGAATAGCATAATCAGCCGATGGCTTGGATTGGTCAAATTTCAAAGTTTTGCGTAGGCCGACAACAAGCGTTCTTTTGGCAATTTTATATTGCTCGACCTCAGTTTCACCAGGGAAATTCATAATACGATTATGTGATGTGGTCATACGGTATGGGATATTGTTAGCCTTTACCCATTCCATTATTTTTTCACCTTTAGGGTAATTTAAAGCATTTGGTTCGAAGAAAACAAGCTCTGGAAGAAAAAGTGCAGTAGGTTTTCTGGGTCTTTTTACAGTAGAGGGCTCTGGCGTCACTATAGTCATAAATTCACGCTCCTTTTTGAATGACGAGTATGTTTATTATGTCTAACTCAGCCCCAATAGAAGCATGGTAAACATGTGCAACTCATCTGTAAGTTCCTTTGAAGGACTTGCCAAGGTGCGTTAGAAACATGTATCATTGTTAGAGCAAGGTTTGGCCCGGCGCCATGCTCATTATAGAAAAGAGGTAAAGTTTAATGCCAACACCCAGCATGGAGGATTATTTGGAGCGCATATACAAGCTCATAGATGAGAAAGGTTATGCGCGGGTCTCGGATATTGCCGAGGGACTGGAAGTACACCCCTCCTCTGTGACCAAGATGATCCAAAAACTGGATAAGGACGAATATCTCATCTATGAGAAATATCGTGGGCTTGTCCTAACCAACAAAGGGAAAAAAGTAGGAAAACGTCTGGTTGATCGTCATCAACTATTGGAGGAATTCCTCGGATTGATCGGAGTACAGCAGGAATACATTTATAATGATGTTGAAGGAATCGAGCATCACTTAAGTTGGGATTCGATTACGCGTATTGAAACATTGGTAGAATATTTCCGCCGCGACGAAGAACGTGTACAGACTTTATATGCGATTCACAACGAACTGACAAGCGATTCTTGAAATGTTTTTCCCGAAACGGATACTGTCCTAAAAGTTATGCGCAGCAAGGCTTTCGTGAGCATAATCAGTGGATAGTATAGCCGTTTCTATTTTGTTTAGTGCAACCTTTCCCAGTTTTTAGCGTCAAAACGGATACAGTCCTTTTAAAAATATAAGAGAGTATGAGTTTTATTCGGTACTTCTTATATTTTTTGCAGAGACAGATACCCCCTTTTTAGAAGGAGGCATTCTCTCATCTGCTTGAAGGATTTATCCGTTTTTTCTTATTTTTGGATACATATTTTTTAGATTTGGGGAGGAATTATGAATTATCGTAAATGGATGTTGAGCTTGTTAGTACTTATGTTGTTTCTGCCTTTATGGTCTCCTGGTGCACGCGCGGCAGCGGTGCAAATTACGATTGAACTGGATGGAGAGGCGCTGGTTAGTGATGTGCCTCCGTATATCACAACTTCTAATGTAACGATGGTGCCAATAAGTGTGATCAGTAAAGGATTAAATGCCGGCGTAGTATGGAATCAAAATAGTAAGACTGTAACGATCACTCAAGGAGATACGGTTCTTAAGCTGACCAGTGGCCTGAAAAACGCATGGGTAAACGATACTTCGGTAGCGCTGGATACATCCGTGCAGATTAAGCAGGGGCGGGTAATGGTACCCATTCGTTTTGTAAGTGAGCAATTGGGACTGCAGGTGTTATGGGATCAGGTTAATAAGCATATTTCCTTGATCTCCAACACTGAACCACCACAATCTGTCGATCCAGAAACACCAACGACACCGACGACACCAACAGTGCCGACGTTACCGACTATCCCTGGTGGATCGACTGGTAAGGAGATGAAGGGGGCTTGGATCTCTACCGTATTCAACCTGGACTGGCCTTCAACGTCTTCGGCAGGAAATGAAGCGAAACAAAAACAGGAGTTTGATAATTTGTTAGACAAGCTAAAGGCTGTTGGCTTCAATGCTGTATTTGTTCAGGTTAGACCTTCAGCAGATAGTTTGTATCCATCGACTTTAGTTCCTTGGTCTAAGGTATTGACGGGTACACAAGGGAAGAATCCGGGATATGATCCTCTAAGCTATATGGTCAGTGCTGCGCATTCCCGCGGCATGCAGTTTCATGCTTGGTTCAACCCATTCCGTGCAACGACGGATGCTTCCACCTCAGCGTTAGCAAGTAACCATGTGGCAAAAGCACATCCAGAATGGATTGTGAATGCCGATGGTAAGAAATACATTAATCCAGGTATTCCGGAGGCTCGCCAACATATCATCGACACGGTGATGGAAGTGGTTAAAGGTTACGATATCGATGGTGTCCATTTGGATGATTACTTTTATCCTTCAAATGTTACTTTTGCCGATGATGCTGCTTATTCTATCTATAATACGAAAAAGCTTTCTAAAGCTGATTGGCGCCGAGATAATATTAATGAATTTGTCCGTCAGTTGGGAGAACAGATTCATAAGGTGAAGCCAAAGGCTTCTTATGGGATCAGTCCTTTTGGAGTATGGCGAAATATTAAAAATGATAGTACAGGTTCGGACACGACTGCAGGGGTATCTGCTTATGACAGCATGTATGCGGATGTTCGGACATGGATTAGGCAGGGCTGGATTGATTATGTCGCTCCGCAAATTTATTGGAGTTTGTCCTTTAGCACAGCTCGTTATGATAAGTTAGTTGATTGGTGGGTAAAAGAAGTCGAGAATACGAATGTTAAACTCTACATCGGGTTAGCTGGTTATAAGGTCGGAGCCAGTGATCAAAAGGCTGAATGGCAAAGTGGAGATCAAATTATTAATCAGCTCAAATATAATGAGAAGTACGAAGAGGTTGCAGGTAGTATTATGTTTAGAGCGAATGACGTCGTAGTCCGCAATCCGTTCGGATTGTCGAGCTTACTGACTTTTTATTTTAAATCCTAATAGTTTAGCTGTTATTCATAAGGAGTCATGAATGTTCCCCCGTGCTCATAGATAAGCAATAGAATCTATGGGAAACGGGGGATTTTTGTGTATGGAGATTAACGCAGTATTTGAAGGAGGAGGCGTAAAGGGGATTTCTCTTGCGGGAGCAGTTGAAGCTACAGAAAGGGCAGGCTGGACTTTTAAAAGGGTAGCAGGAACCTCCTCAGGTTCGATTGTAGCCACTTTACTAGCAGCGGGCTATGAAGGGGAGGAAATGTGTCGGATAATCCAAGGGACATCCTTTTCATCGTTTCTGAAGCGAGGTCCCATTTACAATACGGCTATCGTTGGTCCTGCGCTGCGAGTGTTATTGAAGAAAGGATTATATTCTGGGGAAGCCTTGGAGTCCTGGATAAGAGCATTATTACTGAAAAAGGGGATCATCACCTTCCGTGATCTGCCTGCCGGTAAATTATCTATTATCGCATCCGATATCACAAATGGAAGGATATTGGTCTTGCCAGATGGCTTGGAGCAGTATGGGATCTCTCCGGAGCATTTTGAAGTGGCCAAGGCAGTGCGAATGAGCTGCAGCATTCCTTATTTTTTTGATCCTGTGATGTTAAGACTAAACGGGCAGGCAGGAAGAGGGAAATCCTTTGCCGAGCAGTTTGTGTATGTTGTAGATGGTGGGCTCTTGAGTAATTTTCCTTTGTGGCTATTTGACAGCAAGAATAATGGGAGCAAACAACCTGGGAGCAGAATTCCTACGGTAGGTTATCAAACGGTAGGTAAGACCGATCCACAGCCGCATAAAATTAGAGGGCCATTTAGTATGCTTCAAGCTCTGGTAACCACCATGCTCTCTGCTCATGATGAGAAGTTTATTGAAGGGGATAAATTTGTTCGTACGGTAAAAATTCCAACGCTTGGGATTGGAACGACTCAATTTGAAATTACAAAAGCGCAAAGCGATGAAATGTATGCTGCTGGACTCAAAGCAGGAGAAGATTTCTTTAAGGAGTGGCGACCAAGATAACGAGCGAGGTATCCATATGAGAAAAAAGCATCCCGCACGTTACTAAAAACGTGGAGATGCTTTTTGGAGTTCTTATGAAGTTAGTGATACTTCGGAAGCTGATCATCATTTTTCCCTTTACTTCCTTCGATCACTTGGAAAGGATAGCTTTTGCGTTTGCCTGGTGCAGCTTGAGTCTTGCGAATTCCTGCTACCTTTGACATGGTCTTCTGGGAAGGCTTCACTTTAACCTTAGATCCACTGCTGCTACGAGCGTATTTGCCTGGTCCCATTTTTTTGTAAGCATAATAAATGATTGCTAACAGTACTAAGGGGAGAATCAGCTTCGACAGCGTAAAAAAGGGCTCAGTCAAGACTCCAATCACAAAACCGAAAATCGCAAGCGTAACCGTAATCCAAAAAATTAAAGCATGCCTGATCATAGATCACTCATCCTTTCGCAGGATCCAATATGCCGCCTGACACACTTGCCTCCGAATATCCTCTTGCTTCAATCGCAGCATCAAGCTCACGCATACGGTTAAAAGAGGCAATAGATACTTCTACCTGATCGTCTTTTGGCTCTTTGGTTGTAAGGAGTTGCAGCCACAATCCAGGGTAACCCAGATATTTAAGGCCTGGTACTTCTCTTACCGCATTGGTTCCCTTTAGAACTTCGAACGATACACCAATTACGACTGGCAACAAGATTATCCGCTGGATCACTCGTTCCCAAAGATTATCCCATGGGACTACGGAGTAAATGATCACACCGAGGATAATCGTCAGCATCATAAAGCTACTTCCACAGCGGTAATGCAGACGGCTGTATTTCTGAACGTTCTGAACAGTCAGTTCTTCGCCTGCTTCAAAAGCGCTGATGACTTTATGTTCGGCGCCGTGATACTGGAACAGTCGCTTGATCACAGGTGTTTGAGAAATCGCCCATAAATAGACCAGCAAGAGAATCATTTTGATGCCGCCTTCTATGAGGTTGTGCAGTACGTAGTTATCAAATACATTTTTAAATAAAAAATCCTCTACAAATACCGGAACAAGCGTAAAAATGAGCTTTCCGAACAAGAAGGAGAGAATACCCATTACAGCAACCCCGAAAATCATTCCAAGGCTCCAGCCCTCATCCTTTTTCTTCGGCTTCGCTTTTTCCTTCTCGATATCTTCCGGTTCCAATTCATCTTCAGCGTAGGATTCGGCTGAATAGTTCAAGTGCTTAGAGCCTTTAGCGCTGGCATCTATTATACTGACAAGGCCGCGAAGCAGCGGAATCTTGCGCAGTTTCGTGACCCAGCTCTTATCGCTTTTGGGTACTTCTAAAAATGTGATTTCCTGATTCTTGCGTCGCACGGCTGTTACATTGATATGCTTACCGCCGAACATGACGCCTTCAATGACGGCTTGGCCGCCGTAACTGGGGGTTTCCTGGGACAACCAATTCACCTTCTCGTATTTAATATGATTTATATAATACATTGTAACTAATTTTTGAAGACATTACTAGTTGGATCGCCTTTTGCTGTACATACTATCTTCTAGAGAGAACGAGAGATAAATCGGCATTGAAAATAAAGAAAGCGAGGCAATTTCATGAGCAAATCTCATCAACAACAATCGGGGCATACAAATATTTGGCTTTTTGCACTCGAATTAGGTTTTTTTGCAGGATTAATTTGGGGTGGACTTCATTGGCTAGTCTATTGGTTCAGTTTTACCAAAGTAAGCCCTGGCTTTATCGCAGAGCCTTTTTTCAGGCATGCGTTTTTGACAACAGCATTTGGACATTTCGTGGGATATATGATGTTTATTGTATTTTCCGTCATCGCCTCCATGCTGTATGTACTGCTTCTCCGTAAGCTGAAGGGACCTTGGCCAGGCCTGGTCTACGGCGTTTTATGGTGGGCGATTATATTTATTCCCGGTTCGCAGATGTTTCTTATGCAGCCCCCATTCAAGCTGCCTTGGAACACGGTCATTAGTGAGTTCTGCATTTTTCTGCTATGGGGAATGTTCATTGGATATACAGCAGCGATCGAGTATACGGACGAACGGAAGCGTGAGCAAAGTACAGCGCTTGCCTAACGGCGCGAAAAAACTTCTCAAGGGGATATCCCTATGTTAAAATACAATGTGGCTATTTCGAGAGGAGAATGAAAATGGGTAACAAGCGTGTCTCCAAGCTGCGTAAGGTTTTGCAGGATCAAGGATTGGATGCAATGTTGATAACTAGCGGTTATAACCGCCGCTATTTAAGTGGATTTACCGGATCGTCCGGTTATGTACTGGTGACAAGTGATGATTGTTATCTGCTGACTGACTTCAGGTATATGACACAGGCCGCGGACCAAGCAATGGGGGTTAAAGTTGTAGAACATACAACTAAGTTCATTGATACAGTTCGCGAGCTTCTGCCTTCTGGTAAAGAGGTACGTATCGGTTTCGAACAGGATGATGTTTCATTCAGCGCGTACACCTCATATGCAGAAGCACTTAAGCCGGCAGTGTTAGTTCCAATTTCCAAAGCTGTGGAAGACCTTCGTATGTTCAAGGATGAGGAAGAGCTTGCCGTTATGCAACGTGCAGCAGATCTGGCCGATGCTACATTCAGTCATATTCTGAACGTGATCAAGCCAGGCATGACTGAGCGCGATGTTGATTTGGAAATGGAATTTTATATGCGTACCCATGGTGCAACTTCTTCATCGTTTGATACGATTGTTGCTTCAGGTGAACGTTCGTCCATGCCACACGGCGTAGCAAGCAGCCGTGTAATTCAAGGCAATGAATTCATTACCCTTGATTTCGGTGCATTACTTGATGGCTATTGCTCAGATGTGACAAGAACCATCGCACTCGGAGCACCGGATCCGAAGCTGAAAGAGATCTATGATATTGTGCTGGAAGCTCAGCTACATACTTTAGCACATATCAAGCCGGGTATGACTGGACGGGAATGTGATGCCTTGGCACGTGATATCATTGCTAGCTACGGATATGGTGAACAATTTGGACACAGCACAGGCCATGGACTTGGAATGGAAGTTCATGAGTGGCCGCGTTTGTCCAAACTTAGCGACGATGTTATGCAGCCGGGGATGGTCGTAACTGTGGAGCCTGGTATTTATTTGCCGGGAATTGGCGGAGTACGTATTGAAGACGACATTGTGATCACGGAGAGCGGAATATCACTGCTGACCCATTCGTCTAAAGAATATACAGTACTGTAAGTAAGCGTGATGTATTAGATTGATTATAAATTTTGGAGGGATTTTTAGTGATTTCAGTAAATGATTTTAAAACAGGTTTGACCGTAGAGGTAGAGGGAGATATTTTTACCGTTATTGATTTCCAACACGTTAAGCCAGGTAAAGGCGCAGCATTTGTTCGTTCTAAGCTTAAGAACTTGCGTAACGGTAATACAGTAGAGCGTACATTCCGTGCAGGTGAAACGATTGGCCGTGCTATTATCGAAAACCGTGGTGTACAATATCTCTATGCCAGTGGATCGGACCACGTATTCATGGATAACGAAACTTATGACCAATTCGAATTGTCCGAAAAGCAATTGGAATGGGAATTGAATTTCCTTAAAGAGAACATGACTGTAAACATCGTTAGTTACAAAGGTGAGATTCTTGGGATCAACCTTCCTACCAGCGTAGAGTTGAAGGTTGTTGAAACTGAGCCTGGCGTTAAAGGAAACACGGCACAAGGTGCTACGAAATCGGCCAAGCTTGAAACCGGACATAGTGTTCAGGTTCCATTGTTCATCAACGAAGAAGACATCTTGCTGGTTGATACTCGTGAAGGTAAATATATCTCCCGCGCGTAGGAAACAGAACAATAACCTAGATATTACCAGAGGAGCCTCCCCGTTTATACGGTGGAGGTTTTTTTATGAACAGTAACGGATAAAGATGCTATGGAAACCTACATTAAAATACTGGAATTTGAGTAAAATAAGCACAGCTGAAGGGTTGATGCTGACCTTATCTTTTTTTTCACAGCGGGGAAATTTAATAAATTTTTTATGAAACCATTAACGCAAGGCACTGTTTTCGTATTATACTGATTTAAAGCGGGAAACCGATTAGAAGCAACTACATAGACCGATATGGGGAGTGAATGGGACTTTGTCACTTTATGTTATGAAATTCGGAGGCAGCTCCGTCGGCGACACTGAACGAATGAAACGCGTCGCCAAGCGCATCGCAGACAAGCAAGATGAGGGACATCGCTGCGTTGTGGTTGTATCTGCAATGGGGGATACAACAGATGATTTGATCGATACGGCGAAGCAACTAAACGGGCAGCCGCCCGCACGTGAAATGGATATGTTGATGACGACAGGTGAACAAATCTCCGTCGCTCTATTGTCCATTGCCCTGCATGGGATCGGGCGGAATGCAGTTTCTTATACAGGATGGCAGGCTGGATTCCGAACAGACGAAACTCACGGCAGAGCTCGTATCAATGAAATTGACCCGCGTCGTGTATTAGCGTCTTTGAAGCGTGAACAGATCGTGATCGTTGCAGGCTTTCAGGGAATGACTATGGACGGTGAGATCACCACATTAGGCCGCGGTGGTTCGGACACTACAGCCGTAGCATTGGCTGCTGCTATTCAAGCAGACGTATGCGAGATCTATACCGATGTAGATGGTATCTACTCCACAGACCCACGTATCGTGAAGACGGCACGTAAGCTGAAGGAAATCTCTTACGATGAAATGCTGGAGCTTGCCAATCTGGGAGCAGCTGTATTACATCCACGTGCAGTAGAGTACGCTAAGCGTCATCAAGTTAAGCTGGTCGTCAGATCGAGCTTTAATCATAATGAAGGTACTGTTGTGAAGGAGGAAACAAGCATGGAGCAGGGAATCGTAGTTAGTGGTATTGCATTTGATAAGAATGTAGCACGTGTCAGTATTCTTGGAGTTCCTGATGTACCAGGTGTACTCGCTCAGGTCTTCGGCAAGCTTGCTGATGAGGGCGTTAACGTAGATATCATCGTACAAAGTGGTGTTCAGAATGAGCAGGCTGACTTCTCATTTACAGTTTCTCTTGATGAGCTGGATCGGGCGAAGGAAGTTATTAAAGAAATTCATAAAACTTTGCCTTATCGTGAAGTTACCTCCGAGGATAACCTGGTGAAGGTATCCATCGTTGGTGCTGGTATGGTCAGCCATCCAGGGGTAGCGGCTCAAATGTTTGAAGTACTCTCCCAAGAGGGGGTAAGCATCAAGATGGTCAGCACTTCTGAGATCAAAGTATCTTGCGTTATTGAATCAGGCAATTTGCCATCAATCATACAGGCGCTGCATACCGCCTACAATCTCGATACAACAGAGCAGGCTTTCGTCGGAGGTCCTAAAGATCGCCGATAAGAGCTGCTGAGTAAACAAAGAGGGATGCCTTACAGCCAAATGGCTGCGGGCATCCCTTTTTTTTATTGTTTAGGAAATTATACAATACAAAAAAATGTGGATAACTCCGAAGAAAGAGGAAGGAGGGGTGAACGTGAAGAATCAGGAGACATGAAATAAACGAAGAGTCATCCGTCAGATTCTAAAAACCGAGCGGACCTTATATCTTCTGAAATGCATGTTTTAGTCGAGCCTACGGACAAATGTATGCGAAAAACCGAATACAATGTGCCGACGATAACATAAACGAGTCAAATGTATGCGAAAAACCGAATACAATGTGCCGCCGGTAACGTAAATGAGCCAAATGTATGCGAAAAATCGAATACAATGTGCCGCCGGTAACGTAAACAAGCCAAATGTATGCGAAAAATCGAATACAAATGTGCCGCCGGTAACGTAAACGAGCCAAATGTATGCGAAAAATCGAATATAATGTGCCGCCGGTAACGTAAACGAGCCAGCGCTGTTATTCGCCCCAGATCACCGGGAAGGGGCTTGTTATTAGGGAATAAGTGCAATACGGTCCGTCCCTAATATATGTGCTCATTTCATCGAAATAAAGCCATTCGGTCCGTAAGCGGAACCTCACTACGAAGGTGTATATGGATACGAGTATGGAATTACGGATGTACTCAGCTTGTAACTCTACCTCCAAGGACGACGTCAGGCGTTTTTCTTGTTTAGACTTACAAACCGAGTTTGTTGCGGTATTCCTGCGGTGTTATGCCATAATGCTTCTTGAATAGATGAATGAAATAGCTAGGTTTTTGATAGCCAAGCAAGGTAGAAATTTCATAGATTTTTTCAGGCGACTGCTCTAGCAAGAGAATTGCATTCTCCATACGAATACGAAGCGTATATTCACTGATTCCTTCACCAGTTTCAAGTTTGTAAATCTTCGAGAGATATGAAGGATTCAGATATACGCTTGAAGATATAGTCTGTAGTGAAGCTGTACCAGGGTTCTGCGCGATGTAATCCTGTACCTTGCGGATAATGGAGTTTCGGGAATCCTTCTCCACACTGCTAACCGAGCGTCGGTAGCTGGCGATGACCCGTTCACTCCAGTTGCGTAACTCATCGACTGTTTGCATAGGCTGCCCGCTAGTAACGGTGTAGAAATCTTCACCGATCGTGTCAGCCAGCCATTTTTTGGTGCGATGAATAAGTGAAGAAATGGAGGAGGCAATGGCGAAATAAGCTTCAAGGATATGCTCCTGTGAGTCTCGCCATTCTTCTTCCAGCTCTTTCAGGATTGCTGCCAGCTTATCGTTGGCTGCTTCCCATTGGCCCATTTCCAGCAGCAATCCGAGAGTCGGTGTTAGGTAGAGCTCATTTAGCTGCTGCATTTCACCGCGGTTTGGTTCCTTGGCTAGTGAAATGAACAATTCGGTATCCCTTCCGATGAAATGCCTGAAACTCGCCAGTAAGGACTGATACATGGTCCGGATATCTTGCGGAAATTGGCCTCTTTTACTCGTTAGAACGGATACGCCTACCTTTAAGTAGGATTTAGCCGCACGTTGGAGCTGAAAGGCCTGTGTTTCAATCCAGACATCGAGTTCCTCTTTCGCTTATCTTTGTTGATTCAATCGTATTTGGAAGGGACTTATCTGACAGCAAGCAGACGATAAATCCGTGCATATCTGTACAATGCCATAACGCCATACGGGGGCCGAACAGCTCAGCAGCAATGTTAGTCAGTGCATATTCAATGAGTGTCTCATCACTTTGATCGTACTCACCTTCTGTTGTGTCTATCCTCAGCAGCATCATGCTGTAGGAAGTGCCTCTGGCAATGGGAACTTCATACATTTGAAGTTTTTTGGAAAGTGGACCTATGGCCGGGTCCTGCTTGCCGGTAATCAGATCCCGCAGTAGATATTCCCGTAGCTTAGGCAGCTGTTCTCTAAGCGTATAATTAATTTTTTGAATCGAAATGATTTCTTGCCACTCTTGTTCAAGCTCGTCTAGTGCTTTGCGAACGGCGCTCATTAATTCTTCGTCTTCAACTGGTTTAAGGAGATAATCGCTGGATCTCAGCTTCAGCGCCTGTTGACGAAACCGATTGGAATAGCAGCAAATATGTTGAGCCAATCACACTTACAACGGTTAAGGCCATTGGTAATAACTATTACTATAAACCCGGCGAGAGTCTGGAGAACAACGTTCTTAACACTTATATGAAAGATAATCTGGGCATTGATGTGAAATATGATTGGGTTGTCACCGACACCAACCAAGCCTATCAGACGAAGATTAGACTTATGTTGTCTTCAGGTGATAAAATGCCGGACGTGATCACTTACCGTGGCGATATGGAAACGGTCAATATGCTGATTGACTCCGGACAGTTCACAGATGTTGGTGGTTTGATTGACAAGTACGCTGGCGATGTATACAAGAAGGGTATGGAGCTTAATCCGGATACATTGTTACCAGTAACACGCGATGGCAAAGTTATGGCGCTTCCGGTTCTGGATTACGCTTATAATGACGACATGGTTCTCTGGCTGCGTCAAGATTGGATGGATAAGCTGGGTCTGCAGGCTCCTAAGACACTTGCTGATTTTGAGAACATCATGGACGCTTTTGTAAACAAAGATCCTGATGGCAACTGTAAGAAAGACACCCTTGGTCTCGCAACCGGTTTTAAAAGATATCAGCTGGTTGTTCGGTGATTTCGGCACCATGCCAGAACAATGGAACAAAGGTGCAGATGGTACGCTGAGCTATGGCTCGATCGATCCAGGTGCGAAGCAAGCATTGTCTACACTGAAGACATGGATGGAAAAAGGCTATATCACTAAAGATGCAGGTCTTGTCGATGAAAATGGTGGTTACGAACAATTCACTAAAGGTCAAGCGGGTGCAATTGTAGGCCGCAACTGGCTTTCAGATTGGCCGTTTGGTGATCTGCTGAACAACGTACCTGGTGCAAAATACAAAGCTTATGCAATTCCTGCCGGTCCTGATGGCAAAATTGGTACACAAAGTGGTAACCCGTCTGTTAACCTATGAATGCTGATCAATAAAGATTCGAAGCATCAAGAAGCACTGCTGCGTAATTATAACTTCTTATTCGATAACTGGGCGAATCCACAAAAAGGTGGCATTTTTGAAAATGGCTTTGCTGAAGGTTATGACTATGCCAAGCAAGCAGATGGTACTGTAGTTAAAGACCCGGCGAAATATCCGGATCTATTCCCTGGCTATGGCGACCGGACACATTTAGTTGAACCGATCTACTACTCTCTTACCTTTGACGGTGCCCGTGAGCCGGGATTGTACGCAGAGACGATGAACAAACTGGCAAACGGTGGTACGCCTGAAACACCGTATGAGATCGCTACAGCTGCGGTTCGGAAACCGGAGAATATTGAAGCGATGAAGATCGTCTTGGAGCAAAAGGATATTCGTATGAAGAATTACTTCCAAGGACCTCTGACTGAAACCATGAAATCCAAAAATGAGCTATTAAAGAAATTGGTACTTCAAACGTATTCCAAGATCATTTACGGTCAATCCCCTATCGAAGAGTTCGATACGATGGTGGCCAACTGGAAGAAATCTGGCGGTGATGAAATTACTAAGGAAGTGAATGACTGGTATATTTCCGCTAGTAAAAAATAAGCAAATAGCATCACTTATAAATGAAAAGGAACGCTGCAGATTTGAATGCAGCGTTCCTTTTCATTTATATAACAGCAAGGGAGGTAGATCCCTGAATTTATCCTAATCGTTTGAACCGGCCCTGAATCTCTACAGTCTCCACAACATTGACGAAGGAGCTTGGGTCTGCCTCAAGAATAGTTCTCCGCAGATTTGCAAGTTCATACCGAGTCGTTACAGTCATTAGCATGGTATTTCCCTCATGACTGTATCCACCCTCTGCATTGACGACAGTGATGCCATGAGGTAACTCTCTGAGACGGGTCAGCATCATCTCCCGTTCTTTGGTAACGATAAAGCAGGTCAGCTTCACATGGCGAATATGGATCATATCGACTACTCTACTCTTTACAAAAATACAGAGCATAGCGTATAAGGCGGAATCCCAGCTTTTAAAGAAGCCTAAACTCAGAATAACTAATCCATCCATTAAGAACATGATATTCCCCATGGGAATATCCCGTTTACGTGAAATAATCGAGCCTAATATATCAAATCCCCCAGAAGAGCCCCCAGTACGGAGAGAAAACCCAACGCCCCCAGCAATAATTACTCCGCCGAAAATACTTGCAAGAATGGGGTCCTTGGTCATTTGCACCTCAGGAATAATGGTAATGAACCAGGTGGTGGCCACGACGGAAAGCAAGCTTAGTAAGATGTACTTTTTCCCCACTGCAATAAATCCCCAGACAATTAAAGGAAGGTTTATTACAAAATAAAGTTTAGAAATGTACTTCGGATCCGTTAAATAACCGACGACCGAAGCCACCCCTGCTACCCCACCGCTCAGAAGCTGATGAGGAATTAGAAACAATCGCATCCCGCTTGCAATTAAAAAGGCTGAAAAAATAATGATAGCTACTTCCTTGAGTGGTCTGACTACGGTCCGCATGTTTTGCGGTAACCCGTAACTTCGAACTTGCATGACACAAATCCCCTCTTTTTCTTATGTCTTTATAGTCTGCTCTTTTTGAAAATATAAACCCACTATATTTCCAATTAACAAGGATACCACAGATGGAAGTGTTCGTAAAAAATAATTTTATCGTACTGATTATATTTATTTATATAGGTGTGTACTATGAACTCTTTCACAGTAGGACTTGCAATTCTGTCATTTCTCCTTGTCTAAAGTGAGTAATTATCGCATATCCATGGATAAGAGAAGGACAAACAAGCCCTGAATATCATTCTCTGTGAAATAGTAAAAGTTAGGAGTGGAGTGGATTGGACAAGTATGTAAGCTGGATGGCGACTCTTCGGCTGTTCTCGGGTAGTGCGGAGATTATAGCTGCACTGATTATGCTGCGGTTGAATCAGGTAGACAAGGCGCTTGCAGTCAATTCTGGACTAGCTTTGGTAGGCCCGACGATCTTGATATTGACGACTGCGATCGGACTTACAGGGATGGCTCAGCAGTTGTCCTGGAGCAAACTGGGCTGGGTCGGTTGCGGTGTAGCCTTTCTCTTAATCGGGATTCTAAAAAAATGATAGATGATAGGCATATTGAGCGCGTACAAGCATAAATATGGAATAAAGCAATTAGATAGAGGACAACTTGGGGGTACTTTGTATGGCAGATGATTGGTTGCAATTGTTTCCTGAAAAAGTAAGAGCGCTATTAAAGTGCCTTCCCCTTCCGCTACTTGGAATGGTGGAAGAGATTCGGGTCCGTGAAGGTCGTCCGCTGGAGATTAACTATTCAGGTAAATATCACTTTCTTAGAGCAAATGGCAGCGTAACGCAAAGGCCGGAAGAAGCCTATAGGCCGGATCGGGAGGACACTCATAGACTGCTAGATCTGATCAGCAACCATTCATTATATACGATGGAAGAAGAGCTGAGAAAGGGATTTATTACGATTCCTGGCGGCCATCGAATAGGACTTGCTGGTCGGACGGTGCTGAGTGGTGGTGGTGTGGAGCATCTACGCGACATTACAAGCTTCAATGTCCGCATAGCCCGTGAGGTTCCCGGAGTCGCGGATAAAGTGCTACCTTATCTGCTGGACAAGGGGAGGCAGCGAATGATGCACACCTTGATCCTCTCGCCTCCACAGCACGGGAAGACAACTCTTCTTCGCGATATCGCAAGACAAATCTCCTTAGGAGATTTGGGGAAACGTGAAGGCGGAAGACCCGGTTTGAAGGTGGGGATTGTCGATGAACGTTCTGAGATTGCCGGAAGCAGACGCGGGATTCCCGCCTTTGATGTTGGTCCGCGCACAGATATCCTCGACGGCTGTCCCAAAGCTGAAGGCATGATGATGATGATTCGTTCCTTGTCACCGGATGTATTGATCGCTGATGAGATTGGTCGTCCTGAAGACGCTGAAGCAGTCACAGAAGCGCTGCATGCTGGAATATCAGTCGTTGCTTCGGCTCACGGTAAAGAAGTAATAGAACTGGCTCGTAGACCCGGGCTTGGCGGGCTATTGGAACAAAAGATGTTCGAAAGATACGTCATTCTGCATCGCTCAGAAGCAGGACTCTCCTTTCGTGTTCTGGATGGACAGAAACGCGGATTACTTCTTATCTCACCCGGGGATCGATTAGGTGGTGATTTACATGCTTAAGCTATTCGGTGCCGTTCTGATTGTGCTGGCTGGTACGCTAGCAGGGCTCCAATTTGCAAAACAATATGCAGACAGGCCAAGACATATCAGAGGCTTGATAGCAGCGCTACAGCGGCTGGAAACAGAAATTATGTACGGCTTTACCCCATTGCCTGAAGCTATGCGGCGCATTGGGATTCAGTCTAAGGAACCGCTCAAAACGTTGTTTATTAAAACAGCTGAGGAGATGAGCCCACCCCATGATCGAAGTGCCCAGGATGCCATTCAGAGGGCTATGGACTCGCATTGGAAGTCTACCGCATTGAAGGGGACAGAAAAAGAGATTCTCCGCCAGCTCAGTTGTACTCTCGGTACAAGCGATAGGTCCAATCAGAGCACTCATATCGCGTTAGCATTGCAGCAATTGAAGCAGGAGGAGTCGGTGGCCAGAGAGGATCAAGGCAAATATGAAAAATTGAGTAAAAGCCTGGGTCTGCTGCTTGGAGCATTGATCGTCATTTTGATCTTTTAGCGAGGTGCCAGGAATGAATATTGAAGTCAATGCGATTTTTCAAATTGCCGGCATTGGCATAATTATCGCCATGATACACACGGTGCTTAAACAGATGGGAAAAGAAGATTTCGCACATTGGGTTACTGTGATCGGGTTCGTCGTTGTGCTATTTATGGTTATTCGAATGCTGGACGGACTGTTGCAGGAAATAAAAACGATCTTTCTTTTTCAATAGGCGTGCTATGGAGATCATTCAAGTTGTTGGAATAGGGCTGATATCGACCATATTGATTCTCGTGCTGAAGGAACAAAAACCGATGTTTGCCTTTCTCCTCGCTACTGCCACAGGGATTCTGATCTTCCTGTTTCTAATCGGCAAGATTGGAATGATACTTTCCACACTGGAGCGGGTGGCAGAGTCATCGGGGATGGAAATGATCTATTTGAAGACCGTGTTCAAAATCATCGGAATTTCATATATCGCTGAATTTGGTGCACAGATTGTGCGTGATGCAGGGCAGGAATCGATTGCTTCCAAAATAGAGCTCGCCGGAAAAGTCCTCATTATGGTACTAGCTGTACCCATTATCAGCATCATTATTGAAACGGTCATGAAGCTGCTACCTGCTTAAAGCAATTGAAGGAAGCTAAGCAACGATTAGGGAGGAGAAGTTATGCAAAAGTGCAGTGTTTTTCGTCCTCCAAAATTAAAAATAATACTGTTGCTGCTTCCATGCTTCTTCATTCTATGGTTTGCAGGTACAGCTCAGGTGGCCAAAGCTTCTCCAGCAACTCCAGCACCTGGATCGGGGAACTCCTCCCCAGTAGACCAGTGGGTCAAGGGTCAGGTGAACAATCTGCCAACAGATAAGGTGGAGTCGTACTGGGATCAACTGATGAAGGATTACGGAGGTTTTTTTCCAGACGGGGCAACACCATCACTTATGGACATGCTGCTTCCAGGGGATAAGGGACTCAGCTTACAAGGTGTATTATCTGGGCTTCTTGGATTTATGTGGCATGAGGTGCTGTACAACGGAAGGCTGCTGGTCACGATTGTCATGGTCAGTGTGCTCAGCATGATACTGGAGACGCTACAAACCGCTTTTGAGCGAAAAACGGTCAGCAAGGTGGCTTATACGCTCTGTTATATGGTAGTGCTCGTTATTGCCGTGAACAGCTTCAATATCGCTATAGGTTATGCGAAGGATGCTATCGACCGGATGATTGATTTTATGATGGCCATGATTCCGCTACTGTTCGCGTTACTAGCTTCCATGGGGAACATTGTTACCGTCTCGGTCACACATCCACTAATTGTTTTTATGATTCATACCGTTGGCACACTGATCCACACCATTGTCTTTCCACTATTATTCTTCTCGGCGGTGCTGCATCTCGTAAGTGCATTGTCGGAGAAATACAAGCTGACCCAGTTGGCGAATCTGCTAAGAAATATCGGAGCTGGATTACTAGGAGTACTGCTCACTGTGTTCCTCGGTGTGATTTCAGTCAGGGGAATTACGAGTTCAGTGACAGATGGTGTTACGATCCGGGCCGCTAAATATATTACAGGCAACTTTGTTCCGGTCATCGGAAAAATGTTCGCAGATGCAACAGACACAGTGATCTCAGCTTCACTCCTGGTGAAGAACGCTATTGGGCTATCCGGAGTGATCATCATTTTGTTCCTTTGCGCTTTTCCGGCGATCAAAATTCTGGTGCTTGCTCTGATCTACAATGTAGCTGCTGCTGTAATGCAGCCATTAGGAGAGACGCCGATTGTGGTCTGCCTCCAGACCATCGGAAAAAGCATGGTGTACGTATTCGCTGCTTTGGCAGCTGTATCGTTAATGTTTTTTATGGCCGTCACGATCATGCTAACCGCTGGCAATTTAACCGTCATGATGAGGTGAGCTTGAAGGCTATGCTAACAAAACTTAGCGGGTGCTTACGAAGCTAGTTTTGTACGTAGAAATTCTCTGAAGGCTATGCTAACAAAACTTTTAGGAGGGAAACGATGAGCTGGTTGGGCGATTGGCTACGAGAGATCATACTTGTCGTGCTGCTAGCATCATTCGTTGAATTACTGCTCCCAAGCAAATCCATGGAGCGTTATGCAAGGCTGGTGCTGAGCCTCCTGATCTTACTTACCATGCTTAGCCCGATCGTTTCTCTCCTTAAAGGTGACGCAATAGCCGAGCTGAGTATAGCCATGGGGCGTCAGGAGAAAGAGGGAGGCTTATTCACAGGAGGGGGAAGTGGAGATCCCTCTTTGGAAAAGATTCTGGCAGATGGTCAAAAGCTTGCGCAAGGGCGACAGGATCAAAGTCTAAAACTGGCCGCAGAAGAGGTTGCTGAGCAAATGAGGGAGCAGATCATCAGCGAGACCGGCAAACGCGGGGTTAATGTCACTGTAACGCTCGGTATGGGGAAATCCGGCGGCTCTGGTAATGAAGATATTCCTGTCATCTCCGCAGTGAAGGTCTCAATGTCCCAAGCAACAGCTAATTCCATAGGGGCTTCCGGTACTTCCAGCGCAGCTGCTGCTCCGCCGATTGCAATCGCTCCTGTAGAGCCTGTAGAAGTAAAGATCGGTACGAATCCAGAGAATGGATCAGCTTCTGCAGATGAGCCCAAAGCAGTGAACGGAAATGTAACAGAAAATAACACGCCTTCAAGTGAAACGGAGTCCATCGTAAAGCTGTTGGAACAAAAATGGGATTTGGATCCCAAAGTAATCCAAGTAGATGGCGGCGTTGTGAATAACGTCAAGTTATGAGTCTGTAGCTTCTAAACTATCAATGTTAGGAGGGATAGGAGTGGGCAATTGGCTGAAAAAGCTGGAGCAATGGGCTGGGGGTGGGGCTGGCAGTCCGAAGAGAAGTCATACTTTCCGCTGGCTAATCATTCTGGGTCTGCTGGGTGCAGCGATTATGCTGTTTAATTCCTTCGTCAATGTGAAGAAGATTGATAACGAGAATACGGGGCGTGAGCCACCGTTGAATCAGTCCTCCCAAACGGCGCTGGTGCAGAGTGATCCTGGAGCGACTAACTCGTTCGAGAGTATTGAACAGACACTGGAGAACCGGACGAAGGAGATTTTGGAAAAAATCGTTGGTGTCGGTACCGTTGATATCATGGTCACTGTGGAATCCACGGAAGAAATTGTCGTGGTGCGAAATATGAACGACTCCCAGCAGCTTAGTGAGGAGACGGATGCCAGTGGTGGAAAACGTCACACGACACAATATACGAGGGATGGCGAAATCGTAACCTACTCGCAATCGGGTGATGAAACACCTATTGTGACGAAGCGGATTAAGCCTCAGGTACGCGGCGTACTGGTAGTTGCCAAAGGTGCAGAGAACAAAGTCGTTCGTGGACTTATCGAGCAGGCTATCGAAAAAGGCTTGAATGTCCCAATTCAGCGCATTTCAGTAGTACCACGCAAACAAGAGTAGCAGGAGAAAGTCAAGAAGTGAGTGCTTCCGAAGCAGCCACTAGATTAAATTTTAGGAGGAATTAAGAATGAACGGCAAAAGACAAACAATATGGTTGGTTTCTATGCTCAGTTTGATGGTTGTACTCTCGGCATACTATTTATTTACTGAAGATTCAGGTGCATCGGTTCCAAAAGACACAGCAGGAACTATACAGGTAGACTCCTTGAAAAAAGATACAGCAAACGCAGCATTACCAACGGTTGGCGACAAAGGTATCGTTGTGAACGAAGTGGTCAATCAAGGAGATGTTGTTGCTGATGGAGGCGTTGTAGATAACGCTACAGCCACTGACGATAGTGCAGCTACTGCAACTACTGATGACAGTGCAACTACAGCGGTTAAGGATGATAGCAGTAAAGCTGCAGCAGACAGCGGTAACTCTGAGAAAGCTTCGACGGACACTGCTGCAAAAGACTCCAGTAAAACTTCTGACACGGCAGCTAAGGACACAGCAGCTAAGGATACAGCAACTAAGGACACAGCAGCTAAGGATACAGCAACTAAGGATACGGCAGCTAAGGATACAGCGGCTACTACAACATCCAAAACCCCTGCTAAGAATGATAAAGAAATCCTGGATGAAGTAGCTTCACAAAGTGTATCGGCGAGCAGCATGTTCACTAACTACCTGTATGAACGTGAGCAAAAGAATCTAAAGAGCCAACAAGACTTACTGGCTTTGATTAACGATATGGAGAAGACGCCTGCTGATAACGCAGTTGCTCAAGAACAGCTCCTTAACCTTGAAGAAAAAGAATCTAAAATTACGGGCATCGAAGAACAGCTTCAACAAAAATATGGGGAAGCCATCGTGAAGGAAGAAGCTGGGGACAGCTATAAAGTAGTCGTACTGAGTGACAAGCTGGATGTAAAACAAGCGGTTAGCATCGTTGATCTCGTAATGAAGGAACTGAGTGTGTCTCAGGATAAAGTTAGTGTTCAATACGTTTCCGAGAAATAATAAGACGTGAAATTATAGGAAAAATGACGAAAGAGCTCGGGTTCTCCCGGGCTCTTTCCATTTCTAGCGTTTATGATATAATACATAAAGTTATCTTGTCCGCTTAAGAAGTGGCTTCGAGAGAAAGCTGAAGGAGTGAACTAATGTATGTTCAAGTTGAGCGAAATTAAGGAATTAATTAAATTGCTGGACCAGACCTCCTCTGTACATGAGTTGGAGATCGAAAGCGAAGGAATGAAGCTTGCAATTCGCAAACCGGATCGCCCTGAAGCTGATGGAACAGCAGTACTGGCGACTCCTTATAATGCCTATCCCTTTACGCCTGCCCCGCAGCCGCAGAGCGTGCAGCAAGTGTCCTATCCAGTAATCAGTGAGGTTCCTCCAGCGCAGCAGCCACAAGCCGTCGCAGAAGGCAATCTACATAAAATTGTATCTCCAATGGTGGGAACATTTTATAGTGCCGCTTCTCCGGAAATGCCATCGTTCGTTAATGTTGGAGACCGTGTTGGTGAGAAAACAACGGTATGCATTATCGAAGCGATGAAGCTGATGAATGAGCTGGAAGCGGAGATTAAAGGTGAAATCGTGTCCGTACTGGCCGAGAATGGTCAGCTTGTAGAATACGGTCAACCACTATTCTTGGTTAAACCGGAATAAATACCGCAGATTACTTATGGAGCGGAAGCTTCGCAAAACTTTGGGAGGAAACGCATGAACATTCAAAAAGTGTTGATTGCCAACCGCGGCGAAATCGCGGTCCGCATTATTAGGGCCTGCCGAGAACTAGGCATTTCCACCGTCGCGGTCTATTCGGAACCCGACCGGGATTCACTGCATGTCCGGTTGGCTGATGAAGCTTACTGCATCGGTCCGATGCCGTCCAAGGACAGCTATCTGAACTTTACAAATATTATGAGTGTAGCCACCTTAACAGAATGTGATGCCATCCATCCTGGTTATGGATTTTTAGCTGAGAATGCAGATTTTGCAGAAATTTGTGAATCTTGCAATATTATCTTCATTGGGCCATCTCCAGATGCAATCAACCGTATGGGTGATAAAGCTGTGGCGAAGGAAACCATGAAGCTGGCTGGAGTTCCGATCATCCCGGGCTCAGATGGCCTTGTAGGTGATGTTGAGGAAGCCGTCATGCTGGGTCGTGATATCGGATACCCGATTATCATTAAGGCTACCGCAGGTGGCGGGGGTAAGGGCATTCGGATTGCTGAGGACGAGGAATCATTGGTGAAACAGATTAATGCTGCACAACAGGAAGCGCAGAAGGCGTTCGGCAACGCTGGTGTATATTTGGAAAAGTACCTTACAGGTATGAAGCACGTAGAGATTCAAATTATTGCAGATAAGCATGGTAATGTAGTGCATTTAGGTGAACGCGACTGTTCCGTACAGCGTCGTCGCCAAAAGCTGATTGAAGAGGCACCTTGTTCTGTACTTACACCGGATATACGTGAAGCGATGGGGAATGCAGCAGTTCGTGCAGCACTCGCTGTGAATTATTCGGGAGCGGGAACGCTTGAATTCTTGCTTGGACCGGATGGACAGTTCTACTTCATGGAGATGAATACTCGTATTCAGGTAGAGCATCCGGTAACGGAAATGGTTACGGGTGTGGATTTGATCAAGGAAATGATTTCGGTTGCAGAAGGAAATCCTTTGTCATTTACACAGGAAGATATCGTGATTAATGGCTGGTCGATTGAATGCCGTATCAATGCGGAAGATCCAGAACGTAATTTTATGCCTTCACCAGGTAAAATCGGCTTTTATTTGCCGCCTGGAGGTCTCGGTGTTCGTGTAGACAGCGCGGCGTACCCTGGGTATACGATTTCCCCTTTCTATGATTCTATGATTGCAAAGCTGATTGTATGGGCACCCACACGTCAGGAAGCGATTGCAAAGATGAAGCGCGCCTTGGCTGAATTTGCCGTGGAGGGAATCCATACTACGATCCCTTTCCATCAGAAACTGTTGGAGCATCCTGTATTTCTGGATGGTAATTTTGACATCAAGTTTCTGGAAGAGTATGAAATTTAGGACGACTTCGCTTTGTTTGTCATAAAGTTCGTCAAATGATATAGTATGTTTAATAAGAGACGTGCTTTACGCTTGAATTTATGAGAATCTTTGTTGAAAGGTGTGAAGTCTAAAATGAGTACATTGCCGACAGAATACGAACGGACAGAAATCGGTGAGATCCAGATTGCTCCTGAAGTGATCGAGGTGATCGCAGGTTTAGCGACCGTTGAGGTTAAAGGTGTAGCTGGCATGAGCGGTGGTTTCGCCGGTGGTATTGTTGAGCTTCTCGGACGTAAGAACTTGTCTAAAGGAGTTAAAGTAGAGGTTGGACAACGCGAAGCTGCAGTGGATGTTTCTGTAATCATTGAATATGGTAACCGTCTTCCTGAAGTGGCTGCTGAAATTCAGCGTAATGTTAAGCGTTCCATCGAGACTATGACTGGTCTGACTGTTGTGGAAGTGAATGTGCATATTCATGATGTGCAATTCAAGAACAACAACACTGTAGACAAGAACGAGGAAGCTGAAACGGTTCTTCGCGTGAAATAACAGTCGTCGTTCTTCCATAAACCCCCGACAGCAAAGTCGAGGGTTTACTCTAATTTAAGGAGGTTATGAGACTCGTGGCAAAAATTTTGGACAGACTTTTGCTGTTTGTCTACAGCTTAAGTATCGGAATATTATCTGTTATTGCCATCCTCCTCTTGAGCGGTGCTATTCCTAAAACTTTGGAGATTGAGAATGGACCAGCAGCTTATATTACTGCAATTGTAGTAGCAGTTGTCTTGTTCCTTCTGAGCATCCGATTTTTCTACATCTCTTTGCGTCGTGATCGCGCTTCTTTACCTTCTGTTGATCAGCGTACAGAGTATGGGGATATCCAGATTTCAGTGGAGACCATTGAGAATCTGAGTCTGAAGGCTGCCGGTAAAGTGAAGGGAATCAGAGATCTCAAATCGCGTATTCGCGTTTCTCAGGCGGGCCTTGAAATTACAATTCGCGCAGTAGTGGATGGTGAACATTCATTGCCGCTACTAACCACAGAAGTGCAACGTCAGGTGCATGATTTTGTGCAGGAGACAACCGGAATTCCGGTTGCGGATGTGTCTGTATACATTGCTAACCTCACGCAGTCTCCAAGCTTCAAAAGTCGAGTGGAATAGAGGTGAATTTCCCTTATGTCTTGGAAAGAAGTATGGGAAAGTCACGGGGGTAGAATCGCCGGAGTGACTTTCGGCATTGGTCTAGGTTTGATATATTTAATTTGCGGTTTTTGGGATATGTTGTTCTTTGCACTGGTAGTGTTCATCGGATATACGTTCGGCAAAAGAAAGGATAACGCAGAGGCTCCCCTGTTTCAGTGGCAGGAGCTGATTACGCGTCTATCCGGACGCTGGCGTCCCTTCAAGTGAACCGCGATAGTCTTTTTCCCGGAGCAGGAAGCCGTAAGTTTGTGTTGTCCAATGCCCCTGGAAGAAAGACTTTGCGGTTTTTTTAATTGTGAAAGATATCTTTAACGGACATCGGACAATAATCCTCTAAGGATTAGGGATAGAATTCGAAGGATTTGGGCTTAAAATAATTATAGGCGATGTGATTAAAGTCTGAATTATTATCACACTTGAGGTGTGAAGTTATATTTATGGTTGCCCGACGTTTTAGAAGTTTGAGTAAAGATGTTAATGCGATATAAGATTTTAGGAGGAACACATGAAAAGACGTATAGCGAGAGAGATTATTGTCCAAAGCCTGTATCAGATGGAAATGAACGATGTAGAGAGCGCGGAAGCTGTAGAAATGCTGCTGGAGGAAGCTTCAGAGGAGAATGAAACCGAGCGTGTAATTACGGATGAAATTCAGCTTAAGCACTATGTGGTGGAGCATGTAAACGGTGTGTGGGAGCACAAGGTTGCAATTGACGATATGCTTGAGCATTACTTGAAAGGCTGGCAAATGAGCCGTCTGTCACGTGTGGATCGTCAAATTTTACGTCTTGCGGCGTATGAAATGGTGTTCGCGAATGATGTTCCGGCTAAGGTTGCTGTGAATGAGGCTATAGATTTGGCCAAGCATTTTGGAACGGATGATTCCGGTAAGTTTGTAAACGGTGTGCTTGGTAAGATGATCCAGGAGATAGATACAATTAAAGCTGACCATTCTTAATTTTTAAAAATATAAGCAAGTATAAGTTATTCACCTATTCTTTATGTTTTATATTTCTCGCATAAACGCTTACCGTCCACGTAAGGACGCCGAAGGCGTTTATGCTTGTACAATAGTAAAGTATATAAAAGGGGAGAGACTATCATGACAGCAGCAATCATCAGTGGTAAACAAGTATCTGAGGAAATTCGTATTGGTATTGCCCAGGAGGTTGCTGAACTGGCGAAACGTGGCGTGAAGCCCGGTCTGGCAGTAATTCTAGTAGGTGAAGATCCAGGATCACAAGTTTATGTTCGCAACAAGGAAAAATCTTGTATCAGCCTTGGTTTCCATTCGGAAGTGCATAAACTGGATGAGTCTACTACTCAAGAAGAATTGCTGGCTCTCGTAGAGCAGCTTAATGGACGCGATGATATTGATGGGATTCTAGTTCAACTTCCATTGCCTAAGCATATTGAGGAAAAAGCTGTTATTGATGCGATCTCCGTGGAGAAAGACGTTGACGGCTTCCACCCTGTAAATGTAGGTAACCTAGTGATTGGTGCTGACAGTCTGCTTCCTTGTACACCTGCAGGTGTAATTGAACTAATCAAACGTACAGGAACAGGAATGGCTGGTAAACATGCTGTGGTCATTGGCCGCAGTAATATTGTAGGTAAGCCAGTGTCTTTGTTATTGCAACGTGAGAATGCTACTGTGACGATGTGCCATTCCCGTACAGCTAATATGCAAGAAATTAGCCGTCAAGCAGATATTCTAGTTGTTGCGATCGGACGCGCGAATTTCATTGACGCTTCTTACGTGAAACCGGGTGCTGTTGTCATTGATGTGGGTATGAACCGTTTGGATAACGGTAAGCTTGCGGGTGACGTTGATTATGATAGTGCAAAAGAAGTTGCCGGATACATCACACCTGTTCCGGGTGGGGTTGGACCGATGACAATTACAATGCTGATGAGCAACACGCTGATTGCGGCTAAGCGCCGTCACGGCTTGGAATAGGGGTAGGAATTCATGGCGGCAGAGCGGCAGGTCTATTCGATAAAAGAACTCAACCGTTACATCCGCATGAAGCTAGACTCGGATAATTTACTTTCGGATGTATGGATTCGCGGAGAGATTTCCAACTTTACGCATCATGGTAGCGGTCATATGTATTTCACGCTAAAGGATGAGAGCAGTCGGATCAAGGCGATTATGTTTGCTTCTCATAACCAGCGCCTACCCTTTATTCCGAAGGAAGGTGCTCGGGTAATTGCTAGAGGTAATGTGACCGTATATGAACGGGACGGGCAGTACCAGTTCTATGCCACACACATGCAGCCAGATGGAATTGGTAGTCTATATTTAGCCTATGAGCAGCTGAAGAGCAAGCTTGAGCAAGAGGGGCTGTTTGCAGAAGCGCGTAAACGTCCTTTGCCTCGCTTTCCAAAGTGCATTGGCGTGATTACTTCGCCAACGGGGGCAGCTGTGCGAGATATCGTGATTACACTCCAGCGGCGGTTTCCGCAGGTGGCTATTGTAATCTATCCCGTACTGGTGCAAGGCAAAGGCGCCGCGCCATCGATCGTGAAGGCGATTGGAGCGTTGAACCGCATGGATGAGGCCGACGTGCTTATCGTCGGCCGCGGCGGCGGTTCGCTCGAGGAGCTGTGGGCGTTCAACGAGGAGGAAGTCGCGAGAGCGATATCGGCATCAAGGATTCCGGTCATCTCGGCCGTTGGCCACGAGACCGATTTCACGATTGCCGATTTCGCCGCTGATCTCCGCGCGGCTACACCCACAGCGGCCGCGGAGCTGGCCGTGCCACACGCCGGCGAGCTAGCTGCGCAGCTTCGCCAGCAACAGCAGCGGCTGCGCCAAGCGCTGCAAAGACGCGCCCAGCGCGGACGCGAGCGTCACGCGGGGCTGGAACGCTCGCTGGCGCTGGCAGGCCCGCGCCGCTCGCTGATGCAGCACACGCAGCGGCTGGATCAGCTGCGTGAGCGGCTCCAGCGCTCAGCGGATGCACGGCTCAGCCGTTCCCGCGAGCGCAAAGCTGTGCTGCATCATAGTCTGCAGCGGTTTCATCCGCACGGCAGTGTTGCCGCTGCGCGTCAGCGCACCGAAAGCATACGCCGTGAGCTGATGGGTGCTATGCAGGCCCGCCTGCAGGAGAAGCGAGCTCGCTATGTAGCGGAGATTCGTCATCTGGATGCACTGAGCCCTCTTAAAGTTATGTCGAGAGGCTACAGCTTAGTCTATGACGAAGCGGAAGAACATTTAATCAAATCGCTGACCGAAGTACAGCTTGGCGATCTTGTAGTGATAAAGATGAATGACGGACAGCTGAACTGCCAGGTATGGGGAATGAAGGAGGATGGCAAAGACGATGACGAAGGAAGCGGAACTTGATTTTGAAGGCGCCATGGACCGGCTGGAGGAAATCGTACGTGAGCTTGAACACGGCGACGTTCCCCTGGAGAAGGCCATCGATTTATTTCAGCAAGGTATGAAGTTATCTCAGCTTTGCGGCAGCAAGCTTGAGCAGGTAGAGCGTAAGATCGAAATGATTACCCTAGAGGACGGAGAACTGCGTAAGAAGCCGTTTGGTGCACGTCTGGAAGGGGACGCCGATGACTCGCTTTGAGCATGAGCTTGAGAGAAACTCTGAAGGAGAAACAGTGCGTCAGCCACTGGAGGATTACATCGCGTCCTTAAGCGATCTAGTCTCACATGAACTAGAGGTTATTCTCCCCACACAATGGATGGTTCCAGAGAATTTGCAGCAAGCCATGAAGTATTCACTTATGGCTGGGGGCAAACGCCTCCGGCCACTGCTGGTGATTATCGCATGTGAAGCACTGGGAGGAAATCGAGAGGCTGCCCTGCCTGTCGCTGCTGCTATAGAGATGGTACATACCTACTCGTTAGTTCATGATGATTTGCCTGCCATGGATAATGATGATTATCGGCGCGGGAAGCTGACGAATCATAAAGTCTTTGGGGAAGCGACCGCTATTCTTGCGGGTGATGCCCTTCTGACCCATGCTTTCTACAGTGTGGTACAAGCCTCGCGTAAATTTGGCGTCCCTGCGGAAAGTGTTCTATCCATCGTGGAGGATTTGGCGGAAATGGCAGGTCCTCGTGGTATGGTTGGCGGTCAGATTGCAGATATGGAAGGCGAGCAGGGTCTAACCGATCTTGCACAGCTAAAGTACATTCATCTGCATAAGACAGGAGATTTGATTATCTTTTCGCTACTAGCTGGCGGTCGTATTGCAGGTGCTAACGAGCAGCAGCTTGAGGCTTTGCATAAATTTGGAACAGCCATTGGACTCGCTTTTCAAATCCAGGATGACATTCTGGATTTGGTTGGAGACGAAGGTAAACTTGGCAAAAAAACAGGCAGTGATGTTAAGCAGCATAAAGTAACTTATCCTTATTTTATTGGCCTCGAAGCATCGCGAGAAGAAGTGAAGCAGCTTACAGAAACAGCCCGAAATGCTGTTCTGAACGGTGGTTTTCATGACAGCCAGCGCCTGCTGGAAATTGCAGATTACTTAATGGCACGTGATCACTAATTATGAACTTTCGAAACGGCTGTATTTCGACAGCCGTTTCGTTTGTGTTATAATGGGTTTTATATAATTTACAACATCTAGGAAAGCGGGGAACTATACGTGCTGCTTCCACAAATAAATGATCCTAAGCAACTAAAATCATTGTCAGTCGATGAATTAACTACCTTAGCGGAGGAAATTCGTCGATTTCTGATTGAGAAGCTTACAGCAACTGGGGGGCACCTCGGATCCAATCTAGGAGTCGTGGAGCTCACTTTGGCTTTGCATTATTGTTATAACAGCCCTCGTGACAAAATGATTTACGACGTTGGGCACCAGGCTTATGTTCACAAGATCCTGACTGGTCGTCAAGACCGCTTCGATACCCTGCGTAAATATCAGGGCTTGTGCGGCTTCGTTAAGCGCTCCGAAAGTGAGCATGATGTATGGGAAGCTGGACATAGCAGTACCTCATTATCGGCAGCAATGGGGATGGCGATGGCTCGCGATCTCAAGGGTGAAGACAATAAGGTTATTGCCGTGATTGGTGACGGTGCTCTTACTGGTGGAATGGCGTTTGAAGCACTTAACCATATTGGCCATGAGAAGCGTAAGCTGATGGTTATTTTGAACGATAATGAAATGTCAATTGCTCCTAATGTAGGGGCGATGCATAATTATCTAAGTAAAATACGTTCAGATCGCCACTATTTGCGTGCCAAAGATGAAGTAGAAGGGCTGCTTAAGAAGATTCCGGCCATCGGAGGACGATTAGCAAAGACTGCTGAACAGTTAAAAAATAGTCTCAAATATATGATGGTACCTGGAGTATTGTTTGAAGAGCTCGGCTTTACGTATCTCGGTCCTGTAGACGGACATGATCTGGAGAAGATGATTGACACCTTCCACCAAGCAGATAACGTGGCTGGACCTGTGTTGGTACATGTACTAACAACTAAAGGTAAGGGCTACAAACCCGCTGAGACCGATTTCTATAAATCACATGCCATTTCACCATACAAAATTGAGTCGGGTCAGGCGCTTAAAGCTGTGGGTCCTCCAATGTACACGGAAGTATTTGGCGAGACGCTGATCGAACTGGGTCGGGAAGATTCCCGTCTGATTGCTGTTACACCTGCGATGCCAGGAGGCTCGGGTTTATTTCCTTTTGCTAAGGAATTTCCCGATCGTATGATTGATGTCGGGATTGCTGAGCAACATGCGGCTACGCTTTGTGCAGCTTTGGCTATGGAAGGGATGAAGCCGGTATATGCGGTGTATTCTACCTTCATGCAGCGTGCCTATGATCAGATTGTCCATGATATTTGCCGACATAACGCGAATGTTATGTTCGCCATTGACCGCGCGGGGTTTGTAGGTGCGGATGGTGAGACTCATCAGGGTGTGTACGATGTTGCTTTTATGCGCCATATTCCAAATATGGTGATGATGATGCCAAAAGACGAAAATGAGCTGCGTCATATGATGAAGACGGCGCTTGAATATAATGACGGTCCGATTGCTTATCGCTATCCGCGTATTAATGGTACAGGGGTAGCAATGGATCCTGAGCTGCGTACTATTCCAATCGGATCATGGGAACGACTGCGTACAGGCGAAGGTTATGCTGTTGTGGCCTGCGGACCTATGGTTCAAGTGGCTGAAGAAGCCGCTGATTTACTCAAGCGGGAAGGGATTCAGGTAGGCGTCGTAAATGCGCGGTTCCTGAAGCCACTCGACAACTCCATGCTGCTTGATTTGGCTCACGCTGGAACCAACATGGTTGTTATTGAAGAGGCTTGCCAAGCGGGAAGCCTCGGCAGCTCGGTATTAGAATTCTACGCAGAGAATGAAATTTATGACGCTCGTGTACATCTGATGGGTGTACCTGACATCTTTGTGGAGCACGGCTCTATTAAAGAACAGCGCCAGGAAACAGGTCTTACTGTAGAGGCGCTATGTGCACGTATCAAGTCCATGATGGCTTTGAGTGCTTATAACTACAAAACAACTTCGTCTTCCTAAATGGAAGCCGGAAATTAGCAACCCTTTGAACGATCGGGAGATGACCATGGAACACCGTAAAGAACGGATAGATGTACTACTTGTTGAGCAAGGTTTTTATGAAAGCCGTGAGAAGGCTAAAGCAGCCATTATGGCAGGACTGGTGCTCGCGGATGAAGAACGCATTGAAAAGGCTGGTATGAAGGTGTCACGGGAGGCAACCCTTAAGGTTAAAGGCTCTGTGCATCCTTATGTCAGTCGTGGGGGACTAAAGCTGGAGAAGGCTCTACGCCAATTTAATATTGATCTTACGGGACGGACCATGCTGGACATCGGTGCTTCTACTGGAGGCTTTACGGATTGTGCACTTCAGAATGGGGTAAACCATGTGTACGCGATTGATGTTGGCTATAATCAGCTGGATTGGTCGCTGCGTAATGATGAACGCGTTAGTGTGATGGAACGAACGAATTTCCGATATATGACGCCTCCAGATTTGGTGGGTCCGATTCCAGATTTTGCGAGTATTGATGTTTCATTTATCTCTTTAAAAATAATTCTTCCACCGCTCAAAGCTTTGCTTAAGCGCCCGGCGGATATTGCTGCGCTGATCAAGCCGCAGTTTGAGGCAGGACGGGAGAAGGTTGGTAAATCGGGTGTAATTCGTGATTCTGCTGTTCATAAAGAGGTATTAATTAATGTACTGACCATGGCGGCAGAGCTAGGTTACCAGCTGCAGGGATTAACTTTTTCACCGATTACAGGCGGGGAAGGCAATATTGAGTTTCTTGCTCACTGGAGACTAACACCTGAATTGGCGGAAGCTGAAGAAGGTACATTACAGCCTTCAGATGCTGTATCATCAGTCATTCCAGTGGAGGATTTCCCATCCCTAGCGGATGAAGTGATTAAGCAGGCTACGGGTACTTTTAATGTAAATTCGACTCATGGAAACTCATCGCGCCGGTGAGTTTCTTTTTCCATATGGAAAATAACAATTATTTGGAAAGCTTCTAAAAAGGCAGCTTAGAAGAAGGAATTGGCATGGCTTCACGCGAATAAATCACCGAGGTGATTGATAGTGGCGGGTAGCTCTGACAAGGTCGTCATGGCGTTTATTGGAGTAGCATTATCGATTTTTATAATTTATCGGATATATATATGGCTGCAAAATTCTCCGCGTTCTTTCATGAAGGATCAGATCCCGTTTAATAAAGTGATTATTCCTCACCCATCTATAGACATACTAGAGGATGAAGGGTACGAGGTCGTTGGAGGGAAGCTCAAAATCCCGTTGTCCTTCAACGTAAACGGGGCGCAGATGTATAGCCGGTTATTTATAGATTATGTGGCGACTAAAGAGGAAGGATCAATATATTTGGTTATCCTTTCTAGACCACGCAAACCTTTGGATTTCACAGGCAGTGGCTTACGAGATACCTTGCTTCCGTACTTGCTGATTTATCCGGAATGTAGCGGAGTTTTGTATGTTAATACTGCAGCGGGATCTATTCAAGTAATTAAGCTTGGCAGAGATGACGGAGAATCAAACTGAGTCCATATTTAACTAGGTGTATGCTTCCGAAGTAGTTTTGCCGAAGCAATTCGGGGAGCATCGCTTACAAAACTAAGTCCATGCTTCCGATGTAGTTTTGTCGCTGCTAATCTGGAAGTGTCGCTTACAAAACTTTTAGGAGGCAACAATGAAGGGTCAACGACATATTAAGATACGTGAGATTATTACGCAAAAGGATATCGAGACACAGGACGAGCTGGTAGAAGCCTTGCGTGAATCTGGTTTTCAGGTTACTCAAGCTACAGTATCTCGAGACATTAAAGAGCTATTGCTCATCAAGGTTCCTATGGATGATGGAAGATACAAATATTCGCTACCAACTGACCAACGGTACAATCCAATACAGAAGCTGAAGCGCGTTTTGGTGGATAATTTTGTGCAGATCGATTCATCGGCTAATCTTGTGGTGATGAAATGCTTACCAGGGACGGCTAACTCAGTCGCTGCTTTGATTGATAATATTGACTGGCCACAAATTATGGGGACCATCTCTGGTGATGATACCATTCTAATTATTTGCCGCCAGCCTGAGGACAGTAAGACTGTAATTTCACAAATCATGGGTTACATTTCTTAAATTATAAGAAAGTATAAATTTCATTATATTCTTATCATCTTCTCGGAGGTGCTCTATTAGTGTTAGAAACCTTGTCTATCCGCAATCTAGCCGTCGTTGAGGCGGTAGATGTGCATTTTTATCCTGGCTTCCATGTGCTCACAGGGGAGACTGGGGCAGGTAAATCCATTATTATTGATGCGCTTGGACTGATTGCCGGAGGGCGCGGCTCCGCGGATTCTATTCGTTACGGTTGTGAAAAAGCAGAGATGGAAGCGCTCTTCAGCCTCCCAAGCGGTCATCCCGTCTGGGATACTTTAGAGCGTCTTGGCATTGAGGCTCAGCGTGAGGAGCATCTTATAATACGCCGTGAGCTCACCTCTCAGGGTAAAAGTACATCACGAGTAAACGGACAGATGGTCAATCTTACTATGCTACGTGAAATTGGCGAGCAGCTGGTTAATATTCATGGACAGCATGAACACCAAAACTTATTGAAGGCAGAACGACATTTGGGACTGTTAGATACATACGGAGAACCCATTATCGGGCCGCTAAAAGCGGTATATCAGGAAAAGTATTCAGCCTTTGCAAAAGTGGAGAAAGAGCTCCGAGAGCTGCAGGAATCCAGCCAAAAGGCTTATCAAATGCTTGATTTGTACCGTTTTCAGTTAGAAGAAATTTCATCTGCAGCATTAAAACCGGGAGAAGATGAATTACTTGCCGAAGAACGGGTCAAACTATCCCACAGTGAGAAAATGATGGATTCCGTATCCGGTGCATATGAGCTTCTCTACGATAGACAAGGCTTAGAATCCATAGGTAATGTCATTTCCAGACTCGAGGATGCGGTTCGTTATGATGAAAAGGGTCTTAAATCCGTGCTTGAGCAGCTGCAATCTTCTTATTATCAACTCGAGGATGCTGCATTTCAGCTTCGTGATTACCGAGAAGAGATCGAATTCAATCCACAGCGACTCGAAGAAATCGAGAATCGTCTCGATTTAATTACCGGCCTCCGCCGTAAATACGGAGATAGTGTAGAACAGATCTTGGCTTATTATGAACAAATCCATCGGGAAACCGATCTGCTTGAGAATAAAGATGAATATCTGGAGAAACTGACGACCAAACGCGATGCATTGCTGTCTGTATTGATGGAAGCAGCTACTGAATTAAGTGAAGCACGGAAGCTGTGTGCGTCTGATTTAGCCACGCAAGTGGAGAGTGAGCTTAAAGATCTTCAAATGGAAAGAACTTCGCTACAGGTTAAATTAGACACGTTGGAGGACCCACGTGGAGTTGATTATAAGGGTCGGCGTATTCGTCTTACAAGACAAGGGATCGACAGTGCGGAATTTATGATTTCCCCTAACCCTGGCGAGCCGTTAAGACCTCTTGGCAAAATTGCCTCGGGTGGTGAGTTGTCGCGAATTATGTTGGCAATGAAGAGTATTTTTGCGCGTCATGATGCGATTCCAGTTCTGATTTTTGATGAGGTAGATACCGGTGTGAGTGGTCGGGCTGCTCAATCCATTGCAGATAAACTGTATAAGCTGTCCTCCACTTGTCAGGTGTTCTCCATTACGCACTTACCGCAGGTGGCTTGTATGGCTGATCATCAGTACTTAATCCGCAAAAAGGTTGAGGACGGAAGAACCATGACGGAAGTGGAATCACTCTCGAATGATGGACGTGTAATGGAGCTGGCCCGAATGCTGGGTGGGGTGGAAATTACCGAAAAAACATTGCACCATTCGCAGGAAATGCTTAATTTGGCCGAGGCAAGTAAGGCTGCAACAAGCTAAGCGGAACAATGATTGACAGTAATAAAAGCCTGGGGGCAAGGTTATCTTATAGGTACGCAATTGGCGACCACCTTTTTCGTCAAGCGAAAGAAGCAAAAGGGAGCGTGACAGCCATTGAAGCCTAACCTCAGGAAGTTAATGCCAGGCCTTTTATTTGCCTTCTTTCTTAGTTTATCGGGCATAACGGGAACCCACCAAAGTTTTGCCGCACCACTGAACAGTGAACCTGCCAAGGTGACTGCGCATGGAATGAAACCGGAACTGAAGGTGATCCCGGGAGGTCAAACGATCGGAGTAAAGGTGAAATCAGCAGGTGTTCTGGTTGTTGGACATCATCTGATTGAAGTATCCGAGAAATCCAAGCTTTCCCCAGGTGAGGTCAGCGGTTTGGTGCCAGGTGATTTGATGATCTCCATTGATGGAGAGAAGTTGGACGAGTTATCTAAGGTGGCCAAGCTTGTGGATCGTGCTGGAAAAGCGAATAATTCTCTGACGATTGTCTTTAAACGCGCTGGGAAAGAGCATACAGCCAAGCTGAAACCCGCGTATGATATTAATGACAAAGTCTGGAGGTTAGGCCTGTACATTCGAGATTCTGCAGCGGGTGTCGGCACGTTAACTTTTTATGCCCCGAAACAGGGGGTTTATGGAGCTTTAGGACATGTGATTACGGACATGAATACAGGAACACCAATTGTTGTTGGCAGCGGTCATATTGTTCAGTCCAGTGTAACTTCGATTTCTAAAAGCCAGGATGGCGATCCGGGTGAGAAACGAGCCCATTTCTTAAAAGAAAGCCAAGTGCTTGGTAATGTGGAGAGTAACACAGATTTTGGCATCTTCGGTAAAATGAGTCGTAATCCCGAGCATAGTCTTTATAAAGAACCTATTCCTGTGGCAATGAGCAATCAAGTCAAGGAAGGTCCAGCTGAAATTCTTACCGTTGTAGATGGGCAGCAGGTAGAACGATTTAAGGTTGAGATCATTCATGTGGCACATCAGCAGACGCCGGCGACAAAGGGTATGGTCATTCGTATCACAGATCCGCGACTGATCGATAAGACAGGTGGTATCGTTCAAGGGATGAGCGGAAGTCCAATCGTTCAAAATGGACGGCTCATCGGCGCTGTAACTCATGTGTTTGTAAATGATCCTAAGTCCGGCTACGGTTGCTTCATCGAATGGATGCTTAAGGATTCTGGTGTAACCCTACAGGAGAATAGGTATCCATTAAATCTTAAGGCGGTTTAGCCTTAAGATTTTTTTGTCGAAGGATTACGAAGATCATCGAACTTTGAAATAAAATATTTAATTATAATCCATGCCAGAAAAAAAATAAAGAAAAATAATTTTCGACAGAAGGGAATTCAATCTCCATGTCGAAAATGTTAAGAGACAAGAAAAAAATGTTATTTTCGAATAGCAGATATAATTAAGGAGGAAGCAGCCAGTGCAGAATATTGAAGTGTTGTTGGCCGATGATAACAGGGAGTTTACGAATTTGCTTTCCGAATACATTTCTGAACAAGAAGATATGACGGTAACGGGTATCGCCTACAATGGTGAAGAAGTGCTTCAAATGCTAAGCGAAGCACGCAAAGTTCCCGATGTCCTTATTCTTGATATCATCATGCCACATTTAGACGGTCTGGGTGTCTTGGAACGTCTGCGTGATATGGATCTGAATCCTCAACCGAAGATCATCATGCTGACCGCTTTTGGTCAGGAGAACATCACTCAAAGAGCTGTACAGCTTGGTGCATCCTATTATATTTTGAAACCGTTCGATATGGAGGTCCTGGCAAATCGTGTACGTCAGCTTGTAGGGGTCCAAGGCAGCATGAGCTCATCCTCTAACATGTACAACTATTCGTCGACGTCCAGATCGAATGTAGTGCCGCTTACGAAGGGCAAGAATCTTGATGCTAACATTACCTCGATCATCCATGAAATCGGTGTTCCAGCACATATCAAGGGCTATCAGTACCTGCGCGAAGCGATCACCATGGTATATAACAATATCGAGATCCTTGGTGCGATTACAAAAACACTCTATCCAGCCATAGCAGAGAAATTCAAGACCACGCCTTCACGCGTAGAACGTGCGATTCGCCATGCAATTGAAGTGGCTTGGACCCGTGGCAACATCGACTCCATCAGCCATTTATTCGGCTACACGATTAATATCTCCAAATCTAAGCCTACTAACTCGGAATTTATTGCCATGGTAGCCGACAAGCTGCGGATTGAGCATAAGGTTAGTTGAAAGGGTTAGGGGCAGTGCGTGGTAAGGAATTGTAGGTTGCTGGTAGGTGTTTACAGTCAGTATTTAAAAACCGATAAACTTGTTTTGAAACCGATAAACTTTTTCCATCTCACCCGATAAACCTATATGGTTTATTGGGTTTTGTTTTTGTAGGGAAAGAGACGGAGGATTTGTATGAAGTTATCGGATTTGGAGTTTTTCTTAGAAGACTTTTTAGCATATTGTCAGAACAAAAATTTATCACGTAAGACCATTAACTCTTATGAACAATCTTTGAAGTTATTTGTTGCTTATTTAAAGAATCAGCATGATGTGGATAAGGTGAAAGAAGTACGTGTTGGACATATCAGGCAATATATTGCCTTTCTTCAAGAGCGAGGGAAGTATACGGTAGTAAATCGGGAGTCGTCTAAATTGGTCAATTTTCCAGAAAATAGAATGGACTTTAGAAAAGAGGTTTCATCAATCACAATTAATAACTACATTCGTAACATAAAGGTTTTCTTTAATTGGTTGAAACAAGAAGGAGAGTTACTTAAAAATCCTGTTGAGAATATCACACAAATAAAAACTGTAAGAAGACAGAAAAAGGGGATAAGTCAAGAAGAGTTTAATGGATTGATTGAAAAGTTTGATTATACCAAGTTTCATGGATATCGAAATAAACTCATCGTATTATTGTTGCAAGATACTGGCATGAGAATTGGTGAATGCTTGGAATTAATCGTAGATGCAATCGACTTCAAGAATAAAATGATTTTATTGACCAAAACTAAAGGTAACAAAGAACGTTATGTCTATTTTTCCAATGTGATGCAAAGGGAATTAAAGCAATATCTAAAATTTAAAGACCGTTACACAGAATCTGAATTACTATTTCCGACGACAAAAGGAACTCCTTTAAGTATTCAATCATTCGAGAAGCAATTAAAAGATGTTAGTAAGATGGCTGGCATAGATGTTCACCCTCACATGATTCGGAATAATTTCGCAAGGCATTATTTGTTGAACGGCGGAGATTTCTATACGTTATCTCGTATTCTTGGTCATAGCTCAGTTACGGTTACAGAGCAAGCCTATATGGATTTAACCCGTGAAGAAATAGCGAGGAAGTATCAAAATCATTCACCACTTAGCAAGTGGAAATTACAAAAGTAATATTATGTTTTATGCGATGAATTGGAGTGTCCGCAATCGCTTGTGAGACCTCGATAGAGGGGGTTGTAACTCCCTTTGTGAGGGTGTGATTTCTTTCTTGGAAGCACGTAGAGAAGCGGTTGAACGGAAATGATAGAGTTGGATTATATTTTAAGCTTTCGCAGTTTCGAAGCAATCTTTGTATATATAATTGATTTTTGTAATTGATAGCTTGACGATAAAGGAGAGAATACAAATCCAAATTATAATTGAAGGTAATGCTTTCGTTTACATTTATTTAAAGTCCACAGACAATCACAAAAGAATTGGCAAGTGTTTATCTGATGTGAGGTGTAGTCTACTATATGATAGTAATGAAAACTTAATTGGCATGAAACTATTTAATGCACGTAATAATTCTGATATTAGCTTAAATGGGATACCACTCACAGAAAATATCAAACTACCTACTGTTGGATATGTAGATGCACCTAGTCATAATGTCACTATTACTGAGACAGAAAATGAGATTTCTATAATGTTTGATGGTAACTCTGTAATTCGTCGAGTGAAGAAGAAGTATGTAATATTGACCTATGTAAAGAAGGTATACTTGGCATTGAGTTGATGCCTGTAGCATATATGGGGAATAAAGAAGTAATAAAGCCGTTTATTATAGAAGATATGCTACTAACATTAACTAGGTTAAATTAGTGGAGTTTAATATATGGTAGATTCTTTATAGCACTTTGCGGTATTAGAAATCGTTAAAAGAGCCTTATCAGGTTAGAGTGACTGATAAGGCTCTTTTTTATTTAGTCTTGCACCGAACAGTAATATACAAAGCCGAAGACGGGTAACATACCTTGAGACCATACGATACTGGGTCTGTAGTAGTTATCAGTTATTCTTCATCTCATAATAGGTTTAGAAATCATCCGTGTATCTAACGATATTATCTTCCTACAAAGTCCTTCTCTAATAAATGGACTCGGATTTTATTTATAGCACATATATCATTATTGGATGTGAAAGCTTAAATCTAAAATAAATTCCGTTCCTGAATTTTGTCTATAGAAATCTCTAAATTCCTTGATTGAGAAATCAAAATATCCGTAAATTGAATGAAACTTTCGGTGCATTTCTTCACTTAAACATATACCTAGTCCATATTTTTTGTGTAATGAATCATTCCAGTAGTTGATAGTTTGAATTTCTTCGACAGCATACTCTTCCATATTGTCTCTGATAATTATGTTACTTTTCCCGATTACTTCTTCGAGTATTTTTGAAAATGGATAAATATGGTGTACTTCCGCGGAATTTTGTCCTGTAATTACATATTTATCATTTGAGACCTCTATGCTGAGTCCTCTCCATTTCTTTAGTCTAGCCCTACAATGTTGGCGAAGAGTAGCTGTCCCCTTAAAATGAGTTTCACTTGCCCTTTCTTTTTGTAGGCATCCACACGAGAGTGTATGACCACTTCTTAAAGAGCATCCTTGTATATCTTTAGTATCACCACATTCGCAATGACAAGTATAGAAGTTTCCTCTTTCATCTAGTGAATATGCCCATTTTAAAACAGTTAAACGTCCAAATTTTTGTCCGATAGTGATATCATTATAAATTTTATTTCTGTAGCACCCACATGATTGCACACTTCCATCCAATAATCGGGAATATGGAATGTCTTTGATTTTTCCACATGTACATTTACATATCCACAAAGAGTAAAATTGATGTTTCTTTAAGCTTCTCCCTAAAACAGATAACCAACCAAATTTTTTTCCAGTTAAATCCTTGAATATTTTCAAACATCCACATGATTTAATTTTTCCGCTCGTTAAATCACCCTGAATTACTTGTGTTAGTTCACCACATTCGCATTCGCATTCGCATTCACACTCCCAAACACTTAAGCCAAATTTTCCATCATTGATTTGTCGTATTGCAGTTAATTTATTATACTTCCGACCACTAATATCTTTTTTTCGACGTTGACTTGAAAGACTTCTTGCTAAACACCCACAACTTTTTGACCTCCCATTAATTAATCTGGATTGTTCGACTTGTCTAGCGGGTTTTCCACAATCACATTTGCACACCCAATAATAATTTTTCTTGTCATATCTGCCAAATTCAATTACTGTCCATAGACCAAACGTTTGTCCTATTAGATTTTTTTCCTTCTTTCGTGAACATCCACATGACTTAATACTATTGTTTCTTAATGAATTTGTAGTGACTTCTGTTAACTCTTCATTGTCACATTGACATTGGCAGTACCAATAGATATTCCTATTTTTATCCGTTTTACTTGATTTCTTTATTACAAGCAGCTTGTTGAATTTTTGCCCAATCAAATTAGATAATTCACTCATGTAATTTCCTCATAGGTATGGATTTTGTGAGGTAAAGATGCAAGTTTGTCCCCTAACGATGGGGAGTAAACCAATGTCTTCAATTGTTTTCACCTCTTGAGAAATATAATGTTCATATAACGGAGGTTTTATTCATGAGGACAACTTATTTATTCTCTCCAAATGCCAAAGAAAGTATTCCTAATTAAGAAAGGTATTTGCAACACTCCAAATATAGAGGAGGTGTGCAAAACGCTATTGTGGTAATGGTTGGTGATTTCGCAAAAAAATGAGTCTCACAAAAATATAGGGGGTAGTAACGGTTTCAAAAAACGACAAGCCCCTTATTTAATGTAGTTTTAAAGTTCACTTATCACTATTGAAATTTAGAAATGATTAAAAGTTTTTTCAAGCTGACGTTTGCGGGTTCAGGTTTTTCTGATATCTTTGATATATTGATACATGGAAAGGAGGAAATAGAAAAGGTGGGGCATGCACTTACCAAAATTATGTACGGATACATACATAGTTGACTTAAATGATGTATTAATCCATACATTTATTTAGTTAGATTATCAAAATCATGTATGCACACATACATCATCTAGACAGTAGATACCATAAAAAGAATAAAACATAAAAACAAACCATACATAACATGAATTGAAAACATAATGCTGGAGGATGATAGTGCGCTAATAAGGGGCGATATCATTTATGAGTTACGTAGCAATACCTAATAGAATGTTTGCACATGAAACAGAGTATTTTACCACCAATGATGAATATCTGGTATTTTATCATATTGGAACTTTAGTTAGTGCAAGGAATCCAAACCTTGCCCATCTCAACATAGAGTTACTCAACTCAATTATAATGCTAGATGAAAACAATCTACCGAGGGGGAAGAATAGAATTAAAGTCGCCCTTCTTGGATTACATTCCAAGAACTATATAAATCTAGATTTTAAAGATGATAAACTTAAATATAATACGATGCTAGATATTTTTTTTCCTAATACCGAACACCCTATATATACAGAAGCAGTTGAAAGTGGTGGCTCAAAATATAAAGGTTTCACTGCGGTAACTGACGATATGTTCTACTCTACAAATTCTGTCATTGAACTGAAAGTATTAACATATGTTGAATGGCGTTCTAAGATAAGTTACAGTATTGCATATTCAGAGTGGGAATGTGTTCTAGATGTATGCCATCAGACGGCGGTAAATATTATTTCTGATTGTAATAATAAAGGTCTTATTAAGAAACATAGAGGGGATTACTTCACAACTTCAAGCGGAGATATACGTCAAGAAACAAACAAGTACTATAGAAAATCGATTGAACAAGAACCTATTTTTGAAAAAAAAGAAAATACTGTATTGAAGTTAATGAAATCTTCAAGTGAATCAACGGAGACTCGTCTACATAAATGGTTCTCAGACGAATTTTTAGACGAAAACGATATGTATGTATATATAACTACAACGTGTGATTTGATAAAGAAACAGGCTAAAAAACGCATTGATGCTATATCTAAAAATGCATCTGGAAAGCCACGTATGGATAAACTACTAAAGAGAGCAAATGAAAAATTAAAAAAAGAAGAGTCAGAGATGCAGGTTGTGAAGTTTTATTCAAAACTTAGTGATGAGATGATGGGAATGAATGGATGTGAATCTGATGATACTTATGAAGAAACATATAGACGAACTCAGCAGTCATCAACAAAGAACAATAGAGATTATAGTTACTTATTAGGAAATGATTAGTGATGAATATATTGGAACAGTTAGTGAATGCCTGTAACTATAAAAAGTAATTTTCTATTCTTGAGAACAACCGATATTGTACCGATACATCTACGAAAAGGATAAATAGTGTTCAACTACAGCTACTAGGCTTCTGAACGTCTCTGATTAGTTGGGCAATGGACTGTAACACATTAGAGGTTCTCTAGGATTTCTGATGATTTTTGTTGCAGTGAGGGATAAAATCCGAACGATTTTTGGTCTGTTTCAGATAAGGGGTATGAACGGCTATATAAGGACTCGCCACTCTCAATATGAGTGGTTTTTTATGTTGGAGCGGGTGGGCGTGCTTTAGAGTTAGAATGTTAATTATTTGTGGGGGGAATGCACTTACGAATTTATCCAGTAACTTGTAAAAGGTAACGAAGAGATACCATTAAGACTAGTAATAAATAATAAGAACGCGATTGCTTATTATGAGTTAATCCAATCTCTACACAGCAGATTATGAAGGTATTGACTATAGATATCCAATTTGTGTTCTTTAAATGATAAAAGAACTGAATAAGTGTTATGGAAAAAATATCATGAAAAAATAGTTAGTATACATAGACTAATAATTCTAGGAATAATTAAATTAATAGTGATACTTATTAACCATAAAAGCATTGCTAATTAGTAACAAAGTATGATATTGTAGTCAAGGTTGTTATTATGGTATAATTTACCTAACAAAAAACGAGTGGTGACTCATGAAAAGTATAGACGATATTAGAAAGAATTTGGCAAAGAGACAAAAGTACTTGTCTATTAGAGTTGTTGTTGTAGCACTTTTAGTAGTATTTGGTTTAGATGGTCTTTATACCACAAGTAGTATTAGTGATACAGTAGTTCTCAATACTCTGATGCTTTTTACATTACCATTGTTATTGGAATATTATTTGGGTATGGACTCATATAGTGGTTATACGAACTTCTTTCGATGGTCTGGATTCTTTTTGCATTTAACCCTGTTTTCAGTTTGCATTGTTGGTTATATGGGCACAATAACTTTAGGTTATTCTAACAACGAATTATTAGCCAGCATTACGTTATTCGGTGGATTATATATACCAGTAATTTTTATAAAAATCCTTTCTTATCTAAGTATGGTGATAACTATTTTTGATTTTATTTTCACTTTTAATAGTCGAGAAATGTTTTATTTAAATGCACAAGAAGATGTTGAAAAGTCAATTGAAACGAATTATCAAAAATATAAAGATGAACAGTCATTTGAAAAACGAAGTCAACGTTTTAAATCAAAGATATTGGTCGATTTAGAGCAGCAAAAAGGATAGGAAAGGGTGTGACTGCTGTGGATATTAGAATAGCAATTATCGTATTGATATCTTCGCTAATTGTAGCAATAACGCTAAGATTTATTAGCTTAGGTATGAATTGGTCTGATGCCATTCGGGCAACACTTACTTTTCCAATCGAGATATGCTACATACACTATGTATTATATAGAAAACTCAAAAATGAAAAAAACAAACATTCAATAAAATTGTTATTCCTTCCTATAACAGATTTGCCAAGAACAATTATTAGTTATGCGGATATGAAAATAGATATAAAAGTTAAATTAAGAGTAACTAAAGAGCTATTATCTGAAACTAAAAAAACAGATAGGAAAAAACTAATTAAAATTTTAAGTGAAAATGGTGTGAGATTAGAAGAAGTTAATGTAAAATTACCCGTCATTAAAAATAAAACCAAACCCATAAATAAGGGCAAGCCTAATCTACCTCTTAGTTATCAATTGTTTACTTTCATAAAAAAAACAATAGGTAATTTACTTAAAAAAATTAATGATGGTATAAGATTGGGCAGTTATGAAGATTCACTTCATCACAAAATATCTTAATAAAATTAGAGTCCAAGAAATGGGCTCTTTTTTTGTGGAAGTGTGAGCTTCTTATTTATATAATGTACTTATGATGGATAATATCAGCTACAATTGATATGAGTAATAAAGTTATGCAAAAAACTGCAGATGTAATATATAAGGACTAACCACTCGATATGAGTGGTTTTTTATGTTAAGGCGGGTGGGAGCGTGGTTTACAGTTGGTATTTCGTTTAGATATAAAGTGAACAGATGCACACATACGCGCTGAACCCCTTATTTGGATATTTACGATACGAAAGCTGTTTTTATTTTACTAAATTCTTTCTAAATAGATGTATGGACTTAAGAAACTTAGCAACTCATAGAAAATCATTTCCATAGCCATCGATGGTTTGATTTTCTAAAATGTATGATATGCCGTATATCGCATGTTCTTCTCTGCCAAAATCGATTAACTATTTAAGCTGGAATCACTTAAATAGTTAAGAAGGTAATTTGAGGAGGAATAGAGATGGAATTTAATATGAGTATAAGACAGGGTTATCAGATACTACGCAAACAACAGAAGATTAAATTAAAAGACCTTTCTGTAATAGTTGGTGTTTCAGTGCCTATGTTATCTATGTATGAGAATGAGATTGTCAATCTTCATAAAGAAAAGGAAAAGAAATATCGTGAGTTTATTATTAGTCCTTCTAATGTAAAAAGGGATAGGCTTTGAAGAAGTCACTAAATAGAGAATATTTCTTACCCTTGTTCAATATTTTTCGAAATGAACAAGGGTTTTTCTTGTATCTGCTAGCGAAGTTATAAGCTTAGTTAAGTGGAGAGAGCATGAACAGAAGCCTATGAGTAGATTACATGCTCGTAGGCTTTCTTTTAATAAAGCCAAATACGATTTAGATACAATTTGAATGGGAGTGAATATTATCAGTAACGCAACTATTGTACAGACTAATGATAATATTTTTATAGGTTCGGATTCAGCAACATCCGCAATGCTAGATGGACAATTATATAGGATAGATGAAAAAGCAACTAAGCTATATCAAATCAATAATATGGTGTTATTTTGTTCTGGGAATCTAGACTATTGTTATAATTTAGTTGAAGAATTCCTAAAACAAGAGGTCAAAAATGCTAATGTTATTAAAAATTTATTGAAAGCAAGTTACGATGGAGAGAAAATAGACATTTTGCTTTGTGAATTTAAAGAAGGTAAGACATTCGTATATCAGATATCTCCTTATAATAATTTTGAAATTGTTTGTTTTACAGATATTCCTGTTGGCGCTGTAAATGTGTTGACAGCAGGGATGAAAACCTTAGAATCTCACAGTTTAGCCTATGAAAACCTGCTCAAAAGGATGACTATTTCTAAATTGTATAAGTCGGTATTTGGTAGTATTTCATATGAAGGTATTGGTGGGACATTATCTGTATATAGGTTAGATGAAAATAAAGTAAGTGAGTATCTAACACATGAAATTGAAGAGAAGACAGATTTGAAAATTCTTACTATAGAAGTTATTTCGAATCAATTTAAGACACAGATGATTGTAGGAGAAAGAATCTATGGGAAAGTCTTCATAGGTGTAAATCTTGCTCTCGAAGATGAAGAAGGCGTGTTGAAGTTTCAAGGCTCCAAGGGTGAAATCTTTGACCGTAATGGAAGGCTTGTAATGAAGCTAGGACTCGTCCACGAAGAACCTGATACATTTGGTCTTTGGTCATTTAACGATGTCACCAGAGTCAAAGTAGACCAGTTAGAGGGCTTTTTAATTGACAAGGCTACCACAGATATAGTGAAGCGTCCTGATGGATGGGAAAAAGTCTTGTGGGCAGACCCTAAAGATGGAACCATTTATGCCAAAGGGCTTGTTGCTCAAAATATTAAGATTGTCAATAATATTGGAGATACGATATTAGATGCTGAAAATAGCTATTTCGATATTGGCGACTTTGACACTATTGTAATGGATAATAAACTCACATCAATGGAAAAGATGCAAATCATTACAGAACTGTACAAGATTAATTCTGGATATCACAGAACGCTTGAACAGGCAGAAGAGTATAAACGTTCTCAGTGCGATGATGTGTTTGATATGGAAGCACAATTCTTTTCTAAGACCCCAAGTACAATTGATTTGTACTCAACAACACCATTAACACAAGCATATTTCGCATTGATTATATTTCTCAGTACATTGAAGTTGTGTCACCAGACCCATTAAACATTAACATCAATTCTCCGATGACTGACCAAACAAGCGAAATTCCAGATAGAGCAGAGTTTATCTTGAAGTTTAAGAATTACTATGATGAAGAGATGAACCTTCGTAACAAAATTGAAGATGCACAATTCTATTCAGGACTTAATATGGGTCAATACTACAATAATGTTGTTATTGGTCAATATGGATTCATTGCTTTGCGTAGTGATGGTAAGTATCGCTCAGTATTGAATGCAACGAATGGCTTGGCATTGCAAAAGTGGGAAAGAAATAAGTGGGTCAATAAAGTATACGCATCAATCGGTAATTCTTCATATGAAGATGGAACGCTCATTGCCGAGGACTTAGTAGCTAAGAGATTGAGAATTGAGACGAAACAAGGAAATGTATTGTTAGATGCAGACGCATTAAACATTGACTTTAGTGCTCTTGACTCTATCATTCTTGATGACGTTATTGTTTCAACGGAAAAGATAACATTAGCCAACCAATATAAAAGTATCACGAAACAATACACAACTCTTAAAGAACAGCTGGATTGGTACATAACGACTATTTATAATGACAGGAATTCATCCTATCTTTGACTTGATACAGATAGAGCGCAACTTGTTTCCGCAGGGAATGAATTAGATTCAACGTACAGTTCTTTAACTATTTATATGAATCCAGTGTTTGCTAATATGAATGCCACAACCCATATCGTCAATGACCTACACAGTACTAGGCTTATCTTTCATACTAAGTGGGAAGATTTCTTCAAGGCATACGAAGGTGGTAGAGCGAAGCTTGCTGACTTCTTAGAGAAAAGTTCATTACAGTTAGGTAGAAACTATAACAATACTGTTATAGACGCTGAGAATGGCGTTGTGGTTAACAGAGGGAACATGATGAACAAAACAACGTTGAATGCAACAGAAGGCATTAAAATAGAGCGTAATGATGGCTCTGTACAATCCCCATCGTGGTATAAAGTGTTCTACGTTGATATTGAAGGTAACCTGTTCGCAGAAGACTTGTCTACAAAAAGACTTAGAATTCTAGATGCAGAGTTAGGCGATGCAATCATATTTGATTCAATTGAAGGTATCACAATTAACGGAGAACATGGTGAAGTAATCAGATTGAATGCAAATGAAGGAATCGTTATCAAAGTTAACGGAGAAAAAAGGTTTTGGATTCATAACGATGGAACGCTTCGCGCGAGAAAACTGATTATTGAACCAGGTATAGATGGTGGACTCGTACTTGATGAAGAAACCGATGGATATATTTCTGATTTGATGGTAAATAGTTTGAAGGCAGTAGAAATAAACGGAGAAAAACAGGATTATGTGTATATACGTAATAACTTCTTAAAGCTAAATACAGGTACGTCATCCCAAAGCGATATAACAAAGTTTATGTTACATTTAAATGAAGAAAATTCAAATTTAGACTATAGCTATCCAGAAATGATTTGGGGGCAAGGTAATGGAATCGGCGGTAATACTGGGTATATTCGAAAAACATCAGATGCGTTCCAGTTTCAATATACTAATGACTTAGGGAATATGAGAGCATTGGAGTTTAACGCGACTCAAGGCAGCGCTGTTAAGATGTATGCTGTTGGTGGAGAAATCAGGGTTGAATCTGATACAAACGTTACTATTAAATGTGGTTCTAGTTCTATTACATTAACTCCTAGTGGAGTTAAGATTACAGGCTCCGTAATTGATTTGAACTAAGAAACTATGTAAGCATCAAATAGCTCAAACCTTTTTATTTAAGATTAAGGCTATTTGACGCTTACCATAAGATAAGAGGGGTCATAAAAGTATTTTATGAGCTATAACATATCCGTTCCCTAGACTCTTATTGAATATTTACGATACGATTCGGCAATGAACGTATTATTATATTATTTTCCTTAGCTAATAAAGGTTAATGATATGCATCTCAAATTGAGATAGGATTAGGTAAATAGCTGAAAATGTAAGGGCATATTATATGTTCTTGATATTTGCCGATAGAGTACCAATACCTCTACGATGGGGATAAATAGCCTTCAAGTACAAATATTTAGATTGATACAGAAAAAAGAACGTCCTTTATGGACGTTTAATTTGATTGCTGTTCGTACTCTTTAACTCGACGATAGAATGTATTAGGCTTCATATTAAGCCTTCTCATAGCTTCCACAGCTGTAATCATTTCTTGTTTCCATTCTACATATGTACGTTTGAAATCATCTGTAATTACCTGTTTGGGACGTCCAAACACTACTCCTTTACTTAACGCTGTAGCAATACCCTCCGCTTGTCTGCCATTTATCTTCTCTCTCTCTCGTTCAGCCATGTACGACAATAATTCGAGGACAATACTTGAGATAAGTTTTTCTAATCCATTCTGATACTGTCTAGTGTCAAGGATGGGCATATCAAGTATTACGATGTGAGCGCCTATTTCCTGTGTTATCTCTTGCCACTCTCGTTTGATATCTTGTGCATTGCGTCCCAATCTATCAAGTTCCTTAATGAATAGAATATCTCCTTTTCTAAGGCTATTCTTCATAGACTGGTATCCAGTTCGATTAGTATCCTTGCCACTCTGTTTATCTATGTACATGTCACGTTGGAGTATTCCTAAGTCTTTCATTGCTTCTAATTGTCTTGTTTCATTCTGGTCTTTGCTAGATACTCGCACATAGCCAAAATGCCTGATATCACTCATTACCATCGCCCTTTCCATGTTTTTTATGAATATATTATATCATTTGTATGTCAAAACATATAACAGATTTATGACATGTTTCAAAATGTTTAATTGATTTATTAACACGTTTCTAAACGTAGTGAATTGCATTTTTGACACATGTGGCTTAAATTATACTTTTTGACAAAAGGTATTGTTAAGGTGTCGAAGATTATCTTGATATTTTATTTGTTATTTAACAAGATAATAAGAGTACAACATTAAGTATTAGATAGGGGACAGGATAACAGTTGGAGGGTGGAATGTCTTTTTTCTAAAAGGTTATAACACATATGTGCAGAAACTCGATATGATATAGAATCGATACGGGAAAGTACATAGTTCCAACATATGGTATAATATGATGGGTGATTGCAATTATATAATCAGGGACAAACAATCTACCATCAAGTAGATGGCGTTATTCCTATTTTTGTTATACAGAAAATTAAGGAGATACATAAATTATTTAATATATTGGAGGTATAGAAATGCCAAATGATAATAAACAAAAACTTCCAAAGAATTATACTTTGAAATCAGAAGCAGCATCAGATGTAATTAAAAATATAGGTGTAACATCAATTACATCAGATGCAAATAAGAATTGGGGTTTAGCATCAGATGTAATTAAAAATATAGGTGTAACATCAATTACATCAGATGCAAATAAGAATTGGGGTTTAGCATCAGATGTAATTAAAAATATAGGTGTAACATCAATTACATCAGATGCAAATAAGAATTGGGGTTTAGCATCAGATGTAATTAAAAATATAGGTGTAGCATCAATTACATCAGATGCAAATAAGAATTGGGGTTTAGCATCAGATGTAATTAAAAATATAGGTGTAACATCAATTACATCAGATGCAAATAAGAATTGGGGTTTAGCATCAGATGTAATTAAAAATATAGGTGTAGCATCAATTACATCAGATGCAAATAAGAATTGGGGTTTAGCATCAGATGTAATTAAAAATATAGGTGTAACATCAATTACATCAGATGCAAATAAGAATTGGGGTTTAGCATCAGATGTAATTAAAAATATAGGTGTAACATCAATTACATCAGATGTAAGTATATTCAAAAACTTAATAGTACCAAATGAAACTGTAGTAAGGGCTTTTCCTTACTTGCAGGTTAATAAACAAGATGTGAAAAATATTCTATCTGGAATTTCTCCATCTAAGTACACAATAGAGAGCGATTTGAAGGAAGAAGAGGATAAGTTTGACTCTTTTCTAGTTCTGAATAGCACGAATGAGAAAATATCTTTAAAATCAATGGTAAGTACTGTTAGTTCAATTGACCTTCTTAATAATATAACAAAGGATGAAGTGTTATTATTTTATAATCATTTAGCTAGTTATCCTATGTTGGGTCTTGAACATGAAGTAGGGAGGAAAATATTTCATGAAATAAATAATATCAAAGTTCGAACTATTCAGAACAAGATTTTATATAGAGCAAGACTTAGAGATATTAATGAAAGAGAAATACCATACTCCTCAGAGGAGATGCTTTCTGCTCCCTATGGAGTTTCTGGACTTGGGAGATATAATTATTTAGGGCATGGCGAACTGTATACTTGTGATAATAAAGATGTTGCAATAAAAGAATGTTCTAAAGGTGGAAATATCATTGTCGATTTAATGAAACTTGAATTGAAAAGAAGTGTTGATTTAATTGATTTAACTGATAAAAATAATTCTTTGGTGCAATATTGTAGCTTTAGTGCGAATACTGCATCTGGCTTGGAATATTTAGTACCAACATTTATTGCTCAATGTGCAAAAATGAAGGGAATAACAGGAGTTATATTCAACAGTACTCAAGATGATAATGCGTTAAACTATGTTTTCTTTGATTATTTAAAGGGATGGTTTAATTTGAAAGTCATGGGTGACATTGGGGTGAGATGAGGGGACGAAGTTGATGGATACAGAAATGCTTTGTAACGATTATCCATTGATTAGTTAAACCAATTATAGAAATGAGTACGACAACTAAAGAGCGAAATAAAGAATGATTTCGACACTATGGAGCCACTCAATATGAGTGGTTTTTTGTTGTGTTGGAGCGGGTATGGGGCATGGTTTACAGTCAGAAAGTGAGTATAGTTATAACAAAATGTATGTACACATACAGCCAGATACTCGACAGTATTTTGAGTCGTTATATTGATACAAATTAGGACTGGTAAAGAATACGTTCTATAGATTTTATAAGAAGATTGTGAAACAGAATAGTATAAGAACGATGATTAATCAAAACATAATGGTCCGTTCATATTACTTTGTGACGTACAAATGTCTGTCAATAATAAAAGTCGAATAATACTTTGAAAATAGATATAATTTTTATATCTAAATTTGTAAAATAATGTACAATGATTTGAAATGGATTTTCTTATAAGGGGGATGTTTTTATGAGGCTAAAGAAGTTTAGTGTGGCAAATTACAAAATTTTTAATGAAAAATTTAGTATTAATTTCTCGGAAAAAGACATTGTTATACTAACTGGAAAAAACAACACTGGGAAATCGACATTTCTTGAAGCAATTAATCAATTTTACCTTCCTACCGTAGCAAAAACAAAAATCCCAATAGAATGCTATTCAAATCAAGACGAGAATAAAGTTATTGAGCTAGAAGCTGTATTTATAGTAGATGAAAAAGAAGTAACTCTCCTTAAGAAATATGCAAATGACAATGGTAAATTTTTTGACGAAGATGGTAAAGAAATAAAGAAAGGTCATACATTAAAGACCGTACTAGATAAGATATTGGAGAACTCTCCATATTACATAACTCCTTATATGACAACTGATGAAGTGGACAAGCAAGTACAAGGGATATATTCACAGTTAATAACATCCGAGTTAACAAGACTTGAGAATGATGAAACAGATGAATCAAAATCCAAAATAGAATATTTAGAACTTAAAAAAGCTATTCCAAAATTGCTTTCGCAACTAAAAAGTAGTACAGACGTAGCTTTAAGGGCAGTTAGTGAAAATGTTTCGAGAAATTTACAAAATTTATTTTCAAACAAGGATTTACTACTTGCAGTGACGGGTGGTGAAAGCAATGGCTTTTCAATAACAGATATAGTAAAGTCTACAAACTCAAGTGTTACAATTGGAAATAAGCAGTATCAAGGGATGCCATTGTCAACACAAGGTACTGGAATACAGAGGATGAGTCTTATCTACATTTTTCAAAATATGATTGAACAGGGACTACTTGGGGAAAATGACGATAAAATGCTATTGATTGATGAACCAGAAGCATTCTTGCATCCAGAAGCAGTTCGTGCATTAAGCCGTTCTTTATATACAATTGGAAGGAAAATGCCATTAATTATTTCGACACATTCACCTGTGTTGATTGACTTATCAGAAAACCATACTTCTATTCAAGTCTTTAGAATCGGCACTAACAAAGCGATTGAATTGTATCAATCATCAAATTCTGTCTTTGACGAAAATGATATTGCCAACATGAAGATACTTAACTATGTAGATTCATATATAAATGAATTTTTTTTCGCGAAAAATATTGTTGTAGTTGAAGGAGATACAGAGTACATTGCATTACAACATTTCATCAAAGATAGAGGATTATCGCTCCATGTTATAAGAGCAAGAGGGAAAGGAACAATATGCTCATTAATGAAAATTTTGAACCAGTTCAAAGCGCCATACTTTATCATACATGATATGGATAATAACCTAAAATACCAGAAAAAAACACTCAAAGCACAGCTAACGAACTGTGAAAATATATATAAATTGAAGATGAAGGATACCCAAATTTTTGCGTCAATCGCGAACTTTGAGCAGGCAATTGGTATTGGAGATATACCTGACAGAAAAAAGACAGAAACAATTTTCAGAATAATGAATGAGACAGATGGCTTGCTAGTTAAAAAAAGAATATATTCGTTTTTTGATGGTGTATTCGATATTCAAAAATCGGACAAGGTAGAAATGAACATTGTTCAGATAACAGACGAAAGTATGTATGAAGAATTTTTCTTACCACTTATTGAAAATGAACAAGTAGCAACGACTGTAGAGGCTATTGATGAGTAACATCCTATCACTTTCTCTAGATACGTTCTCTTTTAGATAGATAATAAACGTGATAATATCATATGGATGCGCCGTTACGCTTTTCAAAACGCTGCATCCGTAGCGACTATGTCTTGACTACTGAACTACTTTTTATGCTTTTTTATTGTAAATTTTTTAGAGTTTATAGGCTTTGAACTTGTCTTCCTATTTAACTCATAATACAATATTCACAGACCAATAAATTATGGTCATAAAACCTATAAATACCTAGTGAGATGGGGAAAGTAGATGGTTTTAGATATCGTTAAACCCTTACGGCTCTAGGCGGCAACATCGACTCCATCAGCCATTTATTCGGCTACACCATTAATATCTCCAAATCTAAGCCTACTAACTCGGAATTTATTGCCATGGTAGCAGACAAGCTGCGGATTGAGCATAAGGTTAGTTGAAAGGGTTAGGGGCAGTGCGTGGTAAGGGATTGTGGGTTTCTGGTAGGTGTTTAGGCTGAAACGATCTTGCCTATAAACTTCTTTTTGTATATGTATAAATTTCACTCCTTTATTGGGTTGGTAAATCCAATGGAGGAGTGTTTGTTTATGACTTTTTTTGAATTTCAGATTGATAATTTTATGTTGTACTGTACGTCGCAGGGAATATCTTATAAAACATCTTGTGCAAAATGAATTAGAAGCAGATGAACAGTTAACTTTCTTCAATAGAGTTGATTATAGAGATTATCTAATGGAAATTTAGCATCTGATAAAACAAATATTTTATCTAAAAGGAGACATATGAACTTGAAAAAATAGTGGGAGTGTGAAATATGAAAAAAATATTATTGGTTTGTATTATGATAATGTTGATGCTAGCATCGGCTTGTGCAAATGTTGAAATGACATCAAATCCAAATACTTCTAGTGAGCCTAAATCTGAAACGGATGAGTCTATTATTCCAAAAAACACATCCGTATATTGTGCTCAAGAAAGTATAAATTTGAATAGTGAAACTGAAAAATATTTCTATGGAACTTGGAAAGTTGAGAAGCTTTTAGGATTTGCAAATTCATATAATGATGCTTCTGAATATCCAACAGGGCAAAAATTTATTGGAGATGAAATTATCATCAAAAAAGACTTTTTTTCATCAAAAGGACTTAAAAACTATAGTGTTTATCAATATGAATTAAAAAAACCATTATATGAGATTACAGCGACATGTTATAACTCTGACTCTTTTTATAGATTATATAAAATAGATATCCCAGACTTAAATATAAATGATGTAGTAAAAGTAATAAATATAAGTGACCCTTCTACAAACCTTGGAATACCTTTAAGTTTTTTTGTTGTTAATAGCGATAGGCTTATCTTGTTATCAGAGGCAACTATTTTTGAGCTGAAAAAAATACTGATTAAATGAATGCGATTCTGAAAATGCATGTTGATATGGAATGGTGTTTATTATTTGCGTTGTATATAGAGATCCCCAACAAATTTCTATGACCAAAAATGTATTGGGAAAGATTTTTAATGATAAGTGAACCACTGTCCGCGGAAAGAACTATCAACAAATCAATGCAGTAAAAAGACACTGAGATCTTATTCATCAGTGTCTTTTTTATAGACATTTTTCCACCAGAGGATTGTAATTTTTAAAGCAGCTTAATCAGCTCTTCTAGCTCGTCAACCATACCTTTTGCAAGTTCAAAATTATTGTCTTTTAAAGCTAATTCTATTTTCATTTCAACTGCTTTTTTATTTTGTTCATTTTCTAAATAATCTTTATCAAAATGACTGGCATAAATCATCTTTCTGAATTTTCGCATACTCATTTTTCTAATCGTCTTATCGTCAATGATTAATACATAATCCATACCATTTACTACAGAATAGAAATCATGAGAAATCATGAGAATCGCACCTTTATAGTCTTCAATGGCTTTCTCCAGTGCGATTTGTGTATAGGTGTCTAAATGGCTTGTCGGTTCATCAAGAAGCAATAAGTTTGCTTTGCTAGCAGAAACTTTTGCCAATTGCAGTATATTTTTTTCGCCACCAGATAAAGATTCTATCTTTTGATTAAGAATTTCTCCTTCAAAGCCATAGTTTGAAAGATGTGCTCTAATCTCGTCATAAGTTGCAAACCCAGCATCGATGAAGTCTTCTAGTATGGTATTAGAATCCTTTAGCACTTCGTCTTGAAGCTGAGAAAGATAAGCCACTTTAATATCAGCATTTATTTCAATTGAATCATTATTATTTTTAAAGATATCTCGGAGTAAAGTCGTTTTCCCGGTACCGTTTGGACCGATAAGGGCTACTTTATCTGTAGGTTTCATCTCAAAACTAACATTTTCTAAAATCAACTCATCAAAGGAAACACTATAATTACTCACATTTAAAACAGTGATGTCTTCTTCAATTTCATTGTCCACACCAAAACTGATTTTCGGTTGCTTAATATCAACGAATGGCGCTTTAATTTTTCGCGCTTCCAATCTTTCTTGAAACTTAACCCTAGCTTTTAACGCTCTCCCTCTAGATGCTTCTGAATTATAGGTTGCGATCGCTCTAAGATTATCAATAATGTTGTCGTATCTCTCAATTTCTTCTTGTTCAGCGACTGCGATTTCTTGTAACTCAATTTTCGTCTGAAGTAATGAGAAGTTATACTCAATATATCGCCCATCGAACTCTTGGATCTCCATGTTTTCAAGGTGTATAATTTTGTTAAAACAATGATTCAATAGATAACGGTTATGCGTAACAACTAGCAATATTCCTTTGTGAGCATTAATAAGATTTTTAAGTGCATTTAGGTTTTCAAAATCTAAAAATACATCGGGCTCATCCATAATCATTAAGTCTGGACTAGTCAGCATTTCCTTCATCACTTGAATAAGCTTGAATTCCCCACCACTTAGGTCGGATACCCTAGCATCTTTTAGCTTCAAGAGGTTGGCTAAATTTAGTTTCTTATTAATATTGCTTTCAAAATCATTTCCATCCATTAAATCAAAGGCATCTAGAGCTAATTGATACTTTTCGAGTAATGAATCAATATCTGATGATGTTTCCATTTCAGTGAGAATAGCTGTTATTTCATTTTGTATCTTAATAAATTCTTCTCCTATATATTCGAAAACGGTTGTTTCTTTAGATTTGTCTAGTTGCGAAAACTGACTTACATACCCAATTTTGCAGGTTGGGTCCATCTCTAGCTTGCCTTCGAACAAATATTTTTCTGGATCCATCAGTATATCGATCAGTGTACTTTTACCACTGCCGCTTGTTCCTATAAAAGCGCAATGTTGTGCTTCTTCAAGCGTAAATGAAATGTTTTTATATAGTTCTTTTTGCGGGAATGCGAAGGATAAGTTATCAACTTTTATCATAGTGTTACCTTTCTTTATAACTAAAATAGTGACTACTAATAGAGGTATTGAGGAGCATAAGATTTTGAGTTTACCGTTGATAGAGTAACACTGTTTACAAACAACTTCAATCATTTCGAAATAAAGTTGTTTGTGAAATCGAAAAACACAACTTAGAACAATAGGATCAAGCTTACTCAGATGGCTTCTTATAGCTAGATTACATATGGCAGAAGTAAATGAAACAGTAATTTAAGAAGAGCTTGATATACAAAAAAACACTCCTTTATTGGGTTCGGAAAATCCAATAAAGGAGTGTTTTTTTGATTGAATCTAAAATTCCCAAATCATTGCTCGCCCAATTCTTTTACTTTAAATTATGAATTTATGATTTAGTAGGGCCCACGAATTGATTTCTAGAAGCACCTAGACCAAATATAAAGAGTAAGACAGATGCGCCAACTAATATGAAGAGTGGAAGGGTCCAACTGTTTGTTACATCATGCAAATATCCGATTAACGCCGGGCCAATTGCAGCAAGCAGGTATCCAATGGATTGTGCCATACCGGATAGTTCTGCAGCCTGATGTGCATTAACTGTACGTAAGCTGAAAAACATCATGGACAAACTAAAAGCGAAACCTCCTCCGATTCCGAGTATAATGATCCACAAAAGAATCATACTTGGACTCCCGTAAATTAATCCTAGTGTTCCAATCAAAAGCAGAGCCGATGTAATGGCAACTAAAGAACGTTGGCTAGACATGCGCCCAGCAATGATAGGAACGATAAAAGTAAATGGAAGTAGTGCCAGCTGCATGATTGAGAGAAACCAACCCGATTGACTAGAACTGATGCCTTGATGTTTTAGGATTTCAGGTAACCATGCAATTAGAACATAAAATATTGTAGATTGTATCCCCATAAACAAGGTGACTTGCCAAGCAAGCGGGGATCGCCATATATTTACATGATTGTTGACCACCTGCTTATTGCCATCAACAGAAGTTTGTTTCGTCCGATATTTCATTTGTGGTAACCAAAAAATTATGGATACAATGCTTAGAATACCCCAGATTCCCAACGCACCTTGCCATTTCAAACCTAATCCAACTGCAAGAGGAATACTAATACCAGAAGCAATCGCGCCACATAGATTCATGGAAATGGCATAAACACCTGTCATCGTACCAACTTGTTTAGGAAACTCCCGTTTAATAAGACTCGGCAATAATACATTACACACTGCGATTGCAAATCCAATGATAGCCGTTCCGATATACAAATTAACCGCTCCAGTCAGGGAACGTAAAGCAATGCCAATGGTTAAAAAAATGAGGGAAATCAGAATGATGAGTTCCGCTCCAAACTTTTGACCTAATTTAGGCACAAAAGGTGATAACAAGGCAAAAGCAAGCAGAGGGACTGTGGAGATCAAGCCTGCTAAAGTATTGGAAATATGAGTGTTGTCCCGGATGAGACTTACTAAAGGTCCAACCGAGGTTAGGGGAGCACGTAGATTTGCCGCAATAACAATAATCCCCAGTATAATTATCCATCTTGCAGATTGCATGTGGTTTTTATGACTTGATGTTTCATCTTTACTATTAATAAATTGGTTTTGCGAACTCATGATGTCTCCTCCTACATAATTATCTTAAAAATAAATCAATACTTGTACTATCTTTTTATCTTTTCTTCTGATCTTTAAAATCTCAACCATTCGCGCGAATAAAATAAGTATATTATAATTAATATATTATAACAACTGGTATATTATAATATATTAATTTGAATTCAACTTCTTTATATTCATAAGTCTTTAATTGGTTATCTTTAAAATGAGCAAAAAAATTACACAAAGAATCCTCGTTGAATGAAGATTCTTTGTGTAATTTGAAAATAAAACAAACCGGAATTTTCCGAATATTAAATTCCATATTTTAAGGTGATATGTAGAACAACTTCGCTGTTCGTATGATTTGAATATGAATGTGAACCATCTGCACGAAAACTAATCGAATCATATTGATTCAATGTGTAGATTTCTTCATTAACATGAATGGTAATGGTGCCTGTCATTACCGTCGCAATTTCGGTTGTATTCATATGATGAACTTCCGGATGGTAAGAGCTGTTAGGTTGTAAATATGCACGGTACATTTCGATATCATGGCTTGCATTTTTAAATATTGGTTCAACAACCCAATTCTTTTGATCACTAGCAAATCGTAGTCCTTCACCGGCTCGGTAAAGATTTACAGGATTTTCTGATGAGAACAAAGCCATAAACGGTAAAGATATGCCTTTTGAGATTTTCCATAACATTCCAACCGTTGGATTTGTTTCTCCGCGTTCAATATTTCCAAGGGTAAGTTTGCTCACACCCGTCAGTTCTGATAATTCTTCAAGGCTCAGTTGTTTTTCTTTTCGAAGTTTTTTGAGTGTTGAGCCAACCTGTAATATAATTTGTTTTGGATCATCAACTTCCACTTGATTTCCACCTCATTCGTAGCAAATATATTGTTAAGTATATTAGTTTTCAGGATTCATTACAAAGTCAGTTTGTCATCCTAACTGAAATTTGTATTAGTTCAAATTAAGTTTCAAAGCATGTCCATCAAATGAACTTTTTGAAAATAATGAAGTGAATATTCTTTCGCTTGACCATGATCAAGGTGAAGACACCGAGGGAAATGAGCTGAAGAATGGGTATGATTTTGTGAAATACTTTTGTGAGCATGGTTTAAGAGTAAATAAAATTTATCAACATACGGATAATCCTGTAGGCAGAATGAATATGTACGAAACCTTGTTGGCTGCTCAACGAAGAGGTTTTATAAATAAGGATATAGAAATTTATTATTATCCCATAACAGTTAGTAAGTATAGTGGAGATTGATAAAAGAGGATTCAGAGGTTAGATTTGTTATACTTCATGTAAAGATGTCCTAATTACTACATAACTTTATACCCTAAAAGCGAGGCGTAACGAAATGAATACATCTGAGTTTCAACAGTATGTGAAGAAGTTCAGTGAAACCAAAGGTTTTGACACGAGCTCCATTGAGCAGAGAATGCTGTACTTAATGACTGAAGTAGGGGAATTGTCCAAAGAGGTGCTATCCGTATCCTTCGACCCCGGTGCAGAGAAGAAAGAAAACTTGGGATTTGAGATGTACGACGTGGTGTGGAATATTTTTGATCTGGCCAATAAACTGGATATTGATCTAGAGCAGGCATTTAAACGTAAGCTGGAAATCAATGAACAGAGATCATGGGAGTAATACAAAACAATCCAAGGACATCCCGCTCGGGAAGCCTTGGATTTTTTGATCTAAATTTTTTATTTAAATGAAGCATAACCTTCATCAGCCATTACAACACTACCGTTAATTGCACTAGCTTCTGGTAAGGAGAGCAAGTATACAGTGTCTGCAACTTGTTCAGGCAATGTTAATTTGTTACCCATTACTTTGCTCTTCATCTGGTCGACCATTCCTTGATCTTTATATCCTTGGATAATTGGCGTATCTACAGCGCCTGGAGCAACGGCAAGCACGCGGATGCCATGAACGGACATTTCAAGTGCTGCGGATTTAGTCATCATAATGACCGCACCTTTGGAGGCGTGATATGCGAATGTACCTGGGGAAGCTAGGAATCCAAATACAGAAGCTGTATTGATGATGACCCCTTTGATGCTGAGCTCACGCATTTTTTTACCTGCTGCGATAATACCGTGGGCAACACCATGCTGATTGACATTAATAACACTATGATAATCTTTAAGGTCTTGGTCTAGTACAGGAGTGACGCGGCCGATCCCGGCATTGTTGAACATAACGTCAATTCTTCCATATGTGGCAACGGTTTTCTCAACCAGTGCTTCTACCTCTTCGTATTTTGAAACATCCGTTTTGACGAAAATAGCTTCGCCACCATTTTTGATAATCTGTGCGACCGTTTCTTCACCTAATTGTTGATTGAAATCGGCAACGACCACTTGATCACCTTTACTTGCAAATTTAATTGCGGTTTGTTTCCCGATTCCACTGGCTCCACCTGTAATTACGGCTACTCTTTTGTCTGTCATTTGGGACTCCTCCTCGAGAAATATAGTTATACTAGAAATATAGGTTCATAAGGTGAAAAGGTTATTTACTAACTTATTTACATTGTAGCACTTGTCTAAATTAATTAAAATTTAAGTAAATTTAATAGGTGTTAAGTAAATATTAACTTAGGGAGTGATTCAAATGAATTTAGAGCAATGCGAGAATATCGTAGAAGTCGCAAAGATTGGTTCATTAACCAAAGCTGCTCAGAATCGTCATATCACCCTGTCTGCCATAAGCCAGTCCATAACACTGCTGGAAGCGGAGCTTGGAGTTACTTTGTTCATTCGTTCGCGAGGCCAACGAGCAGTTCCCACAGCAGAGGGACAAGCCATTATCGGCAAAGCAAATGAAGTCTTGATGAAAGTAAATGAATTAAAAGCTGAAGCACAGATCTACAGCGATGCGCTTAGTGGTCATTTGAAGATTGCTACGATTCCGGGACCCATGCATCTAATCGTGAAGGTCATATCCGGTTTTAAAGCGGATTTTCCAAATGTGAAAATAGAGATTTTTGAAAAGGGGCCTAAAGAAATTCTGGATAATGTGCTTCAGGATGAAATGGATATCGGACTGATGGTCTCCCCAGAGGGCTTATCAGAGAAACATAAAGGGGTCGTATTCGAGGAATTAATGGAAGGTAAGATTGTTGTAGGCGTACATCCTCAATCACCACTAGCTCTAAATACAATAATTACGCCCGAACAGTTAGTAGGCCAGACGTTGGTTTTATACGATGATCATTACATACAGGACTTTGTGGAGCGTTATTTACTGAAAGTTGGGCCGATGAATATTCTTTTTACAAGCAATAACACCCGTGCCATTGATAATGCAGTTGCGTCAGGACTCGCGATCACGATTGGGATGGATTATTCTTTTCTAAAAACATTTGAGGGTTCTCAGAAGATCATGAAGACGATCGAGCTACGATCACCAGATCATAATACTCCGGGGTCCATTGTTTCAGCTTCTAAACAAGGATCGAAAACGGTCAGAAGATTCATCAACAGGTTGAAACATGAATTTGAGGAGGGGATTAGAAGAAGTTAACAGTATGCCTTGGTAAATTTTATCTAACCTTTACGCTTCCTAGTTAATATAAACCCTATGATGTTGTCCAAGCTCAGATCGTTATTAGGACAGCCAAGTGGGGAGGATGTCAACACAGTGAGAAGGTATCTAAGGCAAATTAATGTGGCAGTTATTTTTGTTTTGTTGATTTCGTTGTTGCAGCCGGGAGTATTTGTTCACGCTTCCATTTCTGATTTACCAGCAACAAACTACGGAACCGTTATTGATGTACGGCAAACAGAGCTCGCACCTGGGGCGATGTACACCTGGATGGATCTTCAGAATGAACGTGGTTTACAAAAGATTCATGCAGTGGAGTTCAACCCGCAACAAGGCCATTTAGAACTGAGGGCAGGTACGAAAGATGGAAAGGTATACGGTATGAAGGGTGTTACAGAAATGGCCGCTTATGCGGATTCGCCTGGAAACCGGGTGATCGCAGGGATTAACGGTGATTTCTATGAAATCTCCGGTTTTGCCACGGGTGTTCCGAATGGATTATTTATGGATGATGGTGTAATCCTGAACAGTTCGATTTCAGCTTTTACTTTCGGTTTAAAAGAAGATGGCAGCTCGATTTATGGGGTGCCGAAGCTGACCAAGAACGTAACGATTAATGGAAAAACAACTAATCTAACCAGCATCAACCGTTATCGAAATACGAATGAGCTGGTTCTTTATACGGAAGATTATAATACAACTACAAAGTCGACCAATGAGGGTGACGAGGTTGTTCTAGATATTGTCGAGGGAGAAGTGAAGAGCGGTCAGACCTTGAAGCTGAAGGTATCTGAGATTCGCAACAATCAAGGCAATACGCCGCTTACCAAAGGAAAAGTAGTTTTGTCTGCTAACGGAACGTCTCGTGCTGTTCTGCAGGGGTTATCGGTTGGCGATAACGTTACTGCGACCTTTGCGCTTAGCGGAGAATGGAATGATGTGAAGGTAGCCATTGGCGGCGAAGGGCCGATGGTAAAAGACGGAATAGTTCAACAAGGTGTAGGGCCTTTAGGAATTCATCCACGTACAGCCATTGGGACAAAAGCGGACGGAAGTCTCGTTCTATTCGAAGTGGATGGAAGATCTCCAGGTTTTAGCGAAGGTGTAGATACGGATGAGCTTGGCTACATTCTGAAGGATATGGGCGTAGTGAACGCCATGAATCTGGATGGTGGCGGCTCTTCTACTTTTGTGGCCAGAATGCCGGGTGCATCTGGTGTCAAAATGATGAATCAGGGCTCTGATGGCTATGAACGTAAAACCGGCAACGGTTTGCTGGTCGTCAACACAGCCCCAGAGCAATCTACAGCTTCTAAGCTGGTTGTGCAGCCGAATGCGGAACGTATTTTGCAAGGCTCCAGCTTTATGTTCAAAGCAGCAGGAGTGGACGAGAACGGCCATCCGGCACCTTATTCGGGTACGCTGAATTGGCAGGTGGACGCTAACCTTGGTACTGTCGATGCGAACGGAGTCTTCACCGCAGGAACCACTGCCGGGACAGGAACGGTAATTGTAGAGGCTGGGGCAGTCAAAGGCAGTGGGGAAATCGAAGTCGTGGATAAGCTCACAGACCTTAGGTTTCCTGATGAGATCAAAACTTATTCTTCAGGTGCTGCTGCGCAATTAACTGTGAAGGCGCTACGTAATGGACAGGTAATTCAAGCTGACAACCATAGTTTTGAATGGCGGGTTGAGGGCGAGATCGGAAGTGTGGACGAGAAAGGTCTGTTTCAAGCGACGAGTGAAAACGGGAAGGATGGGAAGATTTATGCTAAGTTCGGGGACGCCCAGACCTCTTTTGAAGTAAATGTAGGGTTACCGCCTGTAATGCTGGAGGATTTTGAGAATGGCATTGATAAATATATTGCCTCCAGTGCAGCAGCTAACAGTGTGGCGATTCAGGAAGTGACGGATCAGGATTTTGTCCGTAATGGGGATAAAGCCTTAAAGCTGGAATATGATTTTGTTAATAAAACAGGCACATCGGGTGCTTATTTAGCCGCAAGCTCAACTGCCAATCGGATTCAGATTCCGGGGTATCCTGAGAAGATCAGTATGTGGATCTACGGAGATGGCAAAAAGCACTGGCTGCGGGGACAAATTCGTGATGGCAATAATGCGGCAGTGCCCGTGGATTTTACCGATCAGGTAAATGGTGTGAACTGGACGGGTTGGAAATACGTCGAAGTATCCGTGCCTAAGGGAAAAACCACCCCGTTAACGATGGATATGCCTGTCCGCTATATGGAGACAAGCAATCTTAACAAGAGCGCAGGTGCAATTTACGTTGATGATATTCGTGCCATTTATGGTCCGATAGAGGAGGATAGAACACCTCCTGTGCTTAAAGATGCCTATCCTGGCGTGAACGCAATTGTCAAAACAGCTACACCGACCCTTTCCGTCAATGGTGAGGATGATGGTTATGATCCTGTGGTGCATCCGGGAACGACCTTAATCGATCCGGACAAAACACGTGTGTATGTTGACGATCAATTAGTGGAGCATGGCTTTTATCCTCCAAAAGGTCAAATCACCTATAAACCAAAGGTTTCGCTTACAGAAGGCCGTCATAAAGTAAAAGTTGCCATTCGCGATTTGAGCGGTAACCAGACGATAAAAGAATGGTATTTCACAGTGAATTTGGGCTCTCCATTCTATGTGTACAAAACACCAGAAGTCGTTTATGCCGGGAACACTTACACTTTGGATGTAACGGCAGAGAAGGCGGGCAAGCTGAAGGAAGGAAATCTTACGTTTGTTTTTAATCCGGCTGCAGTTAAAGATTTGCAGGTAATTCGAGGGGATAAGGTATCAGAAACGCAAATGGAGTCAATCATTGATCCAGCTTTGGGCACTGTGCGTCTTAACCTAACGAATATCAATTCCTCCAATCTACGAGATACGGATCTCATCGGACAAATTCAATATACGGTTCGAAATGATTATGTGGGTCCCTTTACTCAGGAGCAGCTCGCTGGGGATACAAGCAAACCTTTTGTAATTGAAAATACATCCGGATCTATAACTTCGACAGAAGGTACCGGGGTTCCTATTTCTTTTATTGGAGCGGCTGTTGAATCTGTTGTAAAGACACAGTTGATGCTCACTTGGAACCATTATGATCTTGCGAAGGGCTTTGATGCGTCTTTTGCGGTAAAAGATCTGAATGGAAGTGTTGTTGAAGGTGCGAAACTGCTGTTCGATGGATTGGAGGTACAAGGCGCAACTTCAGGGGGAAGTGGGGCACTTACTACTGGCCTTGTCACTTCAGAAGAAGGAACTTTTAAATTGCAGGCGGTAAAAGGAAATACCTATAGTCCTGTAATGACGTTCAAGGTTGCTCCATATGACGGTACTGCTGCCCCGCGTAATGTTAATGTTACGATGGGCCAGGATGCAGCGACTTCTCGCCAGTTTACTTGGCAGACAGAACCGCTAACCGTGAATACTGTAGTAGAACTTGTGGAAAAAGCAGAGTTCACAAGCTTTCAATCTGCGAATGTAATGAAAATTACCGGCAACAGTTCAATTTACAACACCAACAATGATGGAACGATGCGAGTTCATAAAGCGGAGGCAGTAGGGCTTATCCCTGGAACCGAATATATATATCGTGTGGGGGATGGGGAGTCAATTGTAAGTGGGCAAGGAACCTTCGTTACAAGCGGGGGAGAGAGCGCTTCTACAAAATTCCTGTTTATCGGAGATTCTCAAGCAGATTCTAAAGCGGGATTTGGCCTTTGGGGCAATACGATTGAGGCTGCTTTTGCCTATATGCCGGATGCTGAAATGCTGGTCCACGCTGGAGATATGGTGGATAAAGGCTTTGAACAAGAGCAGTGGAACTGGTGGTTTGATGCAGCCCAAAAGCAGCTGATGAATACCACGCTTGTTCCGATTATTGGGAACCATGAAGTGATGGGAACCAATGGCGATGGGGATTACCTGGCGCAATTCAATAACCCGCAAAACGGTGCGGCGAGCGTAAAAGGTACGAATTATTCTTTTGACATTCAGGATACACATTTTGTGGTTATGAATACAGAGCATTCAGGTGCTCCGTTCACTGAACAGGCAGAGTGGCTGGATCAGGATCTATCCGCTACAGATAAAAAGTGGAAGGTGATTTTTTTCCATCAAGGGCCCTATGGCAGCATCTATTCGAATGAACAGGTGCAAGCAAAGTGGGTGCCGGTGTTTGATAAGCATAATGTGGATCTAGTGATGAACGGTCATGATCATATTTACTTGCGAACTTTTCCAATGAAGGATGGTAAGCAGGTAGCAGAAGGCGAAGGCACACGATATGTTATCGGCGGTTCTTCCGGTCCTAAGTTCTATGCGCTGACGCCACGTTTTTGGCAGGAAAAAATATATGACGAAGATGAGCAAATCTATACGGCTGTTGAGATTGGGAAGAACGAGATTACGGTTACGGCAAGAACGGTAGACGGTGTAGAAATTGACCGTTTAGTGATCGGAAATTTTGTTCCAAAAACCATTACGCTGGATCAAACAGCTGTTGAGCTTGAGCCTGGTGCTAGTCTGCAATTGCAAGCTAAGGTAGTGCCGGATGAGGCTAATCATCTGACAAAACTTTGGTCCATCGTTCCTGAAAGGGCAGAATCAGTAGTTACCGTAGATGGAAATGGCTTGGTTACAGCGCTAAAACCAGGGACAGCTAAGGTGAGAGTCACAGTGGCAGGTTACCCGAATATTTTTGCGGAAAGTAAGATAACTGTAGATGCGCTGCAAGCGATTAAGCTTCAGGGCAAAGGACAACTTAAACCAGCAGAGGTCAACCAGACAGTCACCGAAGCTGTCTATGCATCCGGTAAACGAATCCCGATATTGGATGGACTTCATTATTCCAGCTCGAATGAGCATATTGCTACAATCAATGAACAGGGCTTGGTCCAGGCTCATCAGGAAGGCTCTACTGTGATCTCAGTAACCTACAGGGAGTTCGCCTCGGAGTATAGTCTCGTCGTAACAAATGATGAGGCTCCTATTCTTACAGAAATAACGATAAAAGGGCCGGATTCGCTGGAACAGGGAAATAAAGGCTCCGTTGTTATTCAGGCGGTATATAGTGACGGAAGCAAGCAAGAATTGGTCGAGGGAGTAAGGTATGATACATCTGATCATTCCATTGCAATGATTAGTGAGAATGGGGAAATTCATGCATTGAGTGCTGGTATAACAAAAGTCAGCGCTGTTTATAAGGGGTTCAGTACTGAATATATTTTGACAGTGACTGAGAGCACGCCAGGTACGACTCCGACACCAAGCCCAGAGCCAACACCGGAACCAACACCAAGTCCAGAGCCAACACCAACACCAGGAGGCTGGGTGCCGGGACCTGCGGTGACACCAACGCCGACTGCTACACCGACACCAACTCCGTCGGCATCTGCACAAGCGGGTGTAGTAACCATAACAGCCTCTCAACTGTCAGAGAACAAGAATGCTCAAGGAGAAGTTGTGGTTTCAGTTGACGGATCGGTTACGGAGTTGCTTTTACCAGGCAATGCAGCAGAACTGCTTGGACGCGCACCGCTTAGAGTGGTTATGCAGGATTTATCCGTTACGATTCCTGCTACAGTACTGGCAGAACTTAGTAAGCTAATCTCAGCTGAGGCTCTTGCCAAGAGTACGATTTCACTACGGTTGAACACTTTAGCTAGTAATACAGCCGTGGATCTGTTGGATCGTGCAGGTACACTAGCTGGAGCACAATTGAGAGCGAAAAGTGATCTGCGAGAATGGTCGCTCAGCATCCTCACAGAAAATGGCCAGTCCTTCTCATTAAGACAGTTTGCAGAGCCGATCACGATTTCATATAAGGTCGGTGCGACTGTAGAGCAAAGCTTACTGGGTATTTATTTTATGGATGATGCCGGTAAGTTGGAGTATATGAGCAGTACATGGATGAATGGTTATCTATCTGCTGCTGTCAGTCATTTTAGTAAATACGTTGTATTAGAATATGACAAAACATTCAATGATCTGAAGTCGGATCACTGGGCTTACCTTGCTGTTAAGCAGCTTGCGGCAAAACAGCTTGTACAGGGGGTAGCTGTGGATCGTTTTGATCCAAACCGTGCGGTTACACGTGCGGAGTTTACAGCGATGTTAGTCCGTGCGCTTGGCTTAAAAGGTCAAGCAGAAGCTGGTTTCACTGATGTACCTGCTGATAAATGGTATGCAGAAGCAGTAGGGTTAGCAAAACAAGCTGGAATTGTTAACGGTCAGACCGCTTTACTGTTTGAACCGGTTGCCAAGATCTCTCGTCAAGAGATGGCAGCGATGCTGGCTCGTGCATATGCATACGCCAAGAACAGCGTATCTGTAGCTAGTCTTAACGTTTCAGCATTTAATGATATTGGCACTGCACCACAATGGGCTCAAGTGGCTATCAGCGAGGTGTACAGACTTGGATTGATGCAGGGACGTGCTATAGAGCAATTTGCTCCGAAGCAAAACGGCACACGTGCCGAAAGTGCACAGATGATCCTCAATCTGTTGAGTGTTTTGGAGTAACGATTATGGCCAGTTCCAGGTTGTTGGGACTGGCTGTTTTTTTAACAAATTGGATTAGCTGGAAGCACACAATGGTTTGCATACAGTAGATGGTTTGGGATCATTATGGACTGTATTGCAGCTATTTCAACTTTTGGATGGTCTTTTTCCAAGTTTTCGGACATCACAGCTCTTATTGTCATAATTTTGCACCGAACCGTAGTATATTTTAATGAACAGTTGCATCTGAGTCCGATAGCTGAGTGACATGGCACAAATCAGCTTAATAAGATCCCCTCGGTCCGATACGCTGTAATTCCCAACCAACGATTACAATCCAGAGCCTGGCAGATAAGTATCAAATCTTCTCCTATCTTTTGGTGATGTAGTATTATATTGGGTTTTTGGTACTGAGAATCACCCTTGAGAGGCAAGTAATTACTAGTATTAATTGTTATAAGCCAACACAAATTGTTATGTTGTGTTATGATAGTAGGGAGGTGACTCCCATGAATGATTTTGAGAACTATCCCGATGAGCTGGGTAATTTCATTCGGCACATCAGAAAGACGAGAGGGTTAACCTTAAGAGGACTGGAAGAAAAGAGCGGCATAAGTTATTCACAGCTTAGCAAGATCGAGCGTGGAGAGAGCATTCCGCTAAAAGACAATCTGGACAAGATCATCGAAGCACTTGGAACAGATCTGAAGAATCGGATGTATCATTTGGCAGACTATATGCCAGATATTGAATATATCAAGACCTTAAAGCATGGTTATGAGCTGCCACAGCTTAAACAGTCTCAGGACTACATTTATGAGACGGCATTTAACAAGCTTAAGGAATTCAGGGCAAAGGAAGGTAAAGAAACATCTTACGTTTCCTTTGATTCTAATGAAGTCATAGTTTATGAAACGGAATATGGGGCAGGAATGGTAATAGAGAAGATTGAGAAATACAATCTTACCGACGTCCTGAACGATAAGTTTGAGGGTTGCCTCGACTCCTTAAGAAAGAGCCCTCGGAAAGGGCGTCAAGCCTTTCTATTTGGCGAGTGGTTACGGGAGTGCGTTTATGAGCTGAAGGAAGAAGAACAGGATCAGGTCATACAAGCGCTCAAAGAATTTACGCAGTTTAAAGTACAACAGATAAAGGGTGCTTATAAATAATGTGTGTTTCATAAATGATCTCAAAAATGAATAATGTTGCCCTTTCTTGCAGCCATCTATTCATCTTGATCCATAAACTAACAACTAAAAATGGTTTGACAGAAAAGGGGATATTAATAATGAAAATTAACATGAAGTTTACCAGCAAGGGAAAAGTCGCTATAGAGAATTTTAATAACGAGGAATTGCTGGAGATCTTCGCACGATACATCAAGACATTATCCAAAAAGTATGATATCGAAGTTGATGTTCCTCTTGAAGAGAATCAAAATATTGTTGGTGATGGCGCTGTAATTGCGACTGCACAAAATGTGAAATGCGATGTAGAAACATTTTTCAAAGAGCTGGGTAGAGATATTAAAGTTCCTTTGAAGAAAAGACTTGGCGGAAAATTGGAAAATGTATTTAAAACGGAAATTACGGAGTAGAAGATTACTCTATTTCAGGGAGTAGTCCTTACTGAATATAAAGAAGGTAGGGCCTTCAGGAGGCTCTACCTTCTTTATGTTGATGATGTTAACATGAAGACAATCTAGAGAACACTCGCAGTGAAGCCATAGGAAGTTATGTAATTATTTCATAATTTGCGAAATAATTTGTGTATGGGGATGTTATGATTTTTCAGTTTGAATGAGATCTCTACTGTCTAAGATCTCTCTAACAATCTCTATGAAATCTGGTAAAGCTTGTGCCTCAAGCGCTAATTTATAGATGTTAAGTAATTCTTCATCAGATATTGATTCAAGAGATGAGGGGCGTGGTGAGGGATGAAAATAGTAATTCATTTGGTTCCTCCATCATATATTTGTTTTTATTACACATTTATATATATGGTATCATTTGGAATACAATCCGTCTCCTGTCATTCATCCTACGAATTTTCCTTTACATCTTAGGGGAATTATGGCATAATGACTATTTTTATGTGATAATAGATTGGTTTACTTTGGATTTTAATAAACAAAAACAATCCCGACATGTACAGTACATGTCGGGATTGTTTTAATCAGAGTCTTTCTTATGAGTAGATAAGTACTTCTTTAGGCGAGGTTCATTGGATTCCGAAACGGTAGTGAACTGCTTACCTTGATTAAAGCATACAATCTTGCGTCCGGGATCATAGCCTTCTATGTTGTTGATATTAACGACGTTGCTGCGGTCAAGGCGTTCGAATCCCTTACCCTCATACGCTACGGAAAGATCGGAAAGCGTGGTGGGGAGAATAAATTCGCCTTCTTTCGTATGGACGAATATTGTATTCTTATAATTCGAGAAATACAATATATCTTCCTCTAGAATATCACTAGAGGAACCGTCTTTCTGTAAGACACGCATCTTTTCCCCATCCTTGTTTGATTACTTGCGCAGTTCTTTCGGAACTTCAGGACTGTAAAGTGCTGGTTTTAGAATTGTTGCAAAAACAACAGCAGAAGTAGCTAGTATGTTAGATGCATAACGAGCTAAATTTTTCTTCATTTGATTGGCCTCCTTTGTAATGGAATTATAACTGTAAAGGATTGAACTAAAAATGCCAATCCAATGACAGACGAATGGATCCAAAAATTCAAAGAAACCAGAATTATGGAAATGATCTTTAAACCCAAATACCATTCTTTAGGAATCTGAGCATTAGCATCAGGATTTGGAGCACATAGAATCATTACAAGCAAAGAAAAAAGATTAATCCAAATGAAATGGTTATGTACTAGATAAGTTATATGAGGGATCAGTGAACAGATAAAGATAGATACAATATTGCAAGCCCTTGCGGTTTTTAGATGCACACCACCAGAAGACATTCTTAGGAGTATGAAGCTAAATAAGGCTAAGAATGTTTCCTTTAGCTGTCCTGTGAGCCCGCCAATGCATAACGAGGTTATAATGATTAATAAAGTATTCAGAATAATGCTAAGGGCATAATGCATGATTTCGATGGAATGTGTTTGCTCGGGATTGCTTTTCTTAATGACCTCAACAATCTTAAGAGTTAAATGATTCATAATTATTTCTATCCTTTTTGTAGGAGAAATAAAGATATCCCCATAATATTATTCCATAGAAAATTGGGATCAAGAAAAAGAAAAAGGATTCAAGAAAGTAGCTGATTGAAGTAATGACAATTAGTGTAGGAAGATTAAGAGCGAATAGTATTTTTTCGCTAGTCGTTGGTTTGATTTTTACATCGGGTTTATCAGGTACAAAGTCAAATCCAATACGTTTATGACCCACATACATACCAATGAGAATCGCGGTTAATGCTGATAAGATCTGCATTGTAATCATGTTTATTGTAATTGGGTTCGAAGTATTTAGAGACATGTTGATTACAGAGTCTAATAGATACATAAGACTGGGTTGAATCACAAAGTATGTTTGATAGACCATCCCGGTTAATATAGAAGCATAGAAGGGATGAATCCGGAATAACAGCCACATAAAACTAAGCATTAGCGCATATTGTGTGAGGATATCTAATTGAAATAACTCATAGTTGATTCTAACTGAATAAGAAAAAAAGCCCATGATAAAACTAGCAAACACCATCTCTTTATGATAAATGTCAATTTTAAAGATTTTGAAAGCCAGAAAGAACATTGCATATGTCTCTAGTCCTGAAAATAATATAAACAGAATAAAATCTATCATGCCGACACTCCCGATGTCTTCTAGTATAACTAACCCTATTATTGCAAGTATCGTATAAAATGGACTAAAATACAACAACTACAGTATAATTTTCCTCCTATTTTTTCAAAAAAATTCAAAATGAGAGGGGTTTAGACATGGATCGACGTCCAGAAAGCAGTGAGTATCTTGAAGAATTATCAAAGTATGTCGATTTAGTGCCAGTTGAAGGGGACATTTGTACTGTTTTTAGAACGCAGACGGATGAGATTTGTAGCTTTATTTCGAACCTTACGGAAGAACAAGGAAAGCATCGTTACGCTCCTGATAAATGGAGTATTAAGCAAATGGTTGGCCATCTAGCGGATACTGGAAGAATTATGTCTTATCGTTTGTTGCGCGTTGCAAGAGGAGATACGACTCCGCTGGCGGGCTTTGATGAAAAGGACTATGTGCCTACCGCAAATTTTGAAGCACACACTCTAGAAAAACTACTGGCTCATTACAAGCTTGTCCGAGAGTCAACGCAAGCTCTTTTGGATACTTTGCCGGAAGATGCATGGACTCGTAAGGGAACGGTTAACAATGCAACCATCTCCGCGAGAGCAGTGGCGTGCGTAATGATTGGGCATGATCATCATCATTTGAATATTCTTAAAGAAAGATATCTGGTTTAATCGAGTTTTATTTTAAAAAAAGCATTCCTGAAGCCATTGCGGCTTCGGAATGCTTTTTTAGCTAAAGGTATATATTTGGGGCCCCCGCAAAGTACCTGAGTAAGCATCGAAGCAAAGCCTCACTTTGTGGTTATATTTTATAGTGGAGGATTCTTGTGACATTTACGGCATACTGGATAGTAGGCTTCATTGCCGCCAATTTGGATTTGCTTGCCGCTGTATACAGGCTTACCATTTTCTACTCTTAGAGCCATCGTTGCTTTGCGCTCGCAGAACCAGCAAATGGTCTTCATTTCCTCGATTTTATCAGCGTAAATCAGCATGTATTTGCTGCCTTCAAATAGCTGGTTCTGGAAATCATTTTTAAGTCCAAATGCCATAACGGGAATGCCTAGTTCATCCACAATCCGTACTAGCTGAAGAATGCAGTCCTTGCTTAGAAATTGACATTCATCAATTAGTACACAGTGGGGTTTGGGCTGGTTACTGCTGACGATATTATAAATATCGGTTTTCTCGTCGACGGGTATGGCCTGTTTCCGCAGCCCAATACGGGAGGAGATAAAACCAACTTCGTCCCGATCGTCTATGGATGGAGTGAAAATGAGCACCGATTTCCCTTGCTCTTCATAATTATGCGCAACCTTGAGTATCTCAATAGATTTACCGCTGTTCATTGCTCCGTATTTGAAAAACAATTGTGCCACTTCCATCTATCCTTTCGTATAAGCCAATTATCTAATCTTAAAAATGCGACCTTATTAGAGTATCATATTCGTGTCAGCTGTATCCAGTGAAAACATTGCGATAGAATTGAATGTGGTATGATAAAAGGAACCATGTGATTGGAAAGGAAGTAATATGTGTGACTGAAAAAATAGACGAATACAAGGAACGGTTAGCTCTGATTCAGCAGAATGGAAATCTTTCTATCGAGGCTGAGGCTTTGCTGGAAGAGATGATGGCAGATTTGGTGGAATTGAATCGAAGCAATAAAGCGCTGCGGCGGGCAATAATGAAAACTGGGCAGGCCTCCACAATGTCGACTCGTTTAAGGGATGCACTGTACGAATAGAAAAAGAGGGTATGCGAATGGGTTTGATTTTCTCTTTTCTCAAAAAATATAAAGTCGCTGCAATAGCTGCCCTTGTGATGATGCTTATTGAACTAGCGGTGGAATTGTCACAGCCTTTACTCATTTCCAAAATTATTGACCAGGGCATTAAAGAACAAAATTCCTCCGTAGTATGGCTCTGGGGCGGTGTATTGATCGGCAGCGCAGTAGTCGCGTTTATAGCTGGTGTATTAAGTTCTTTTTTTGCTGCCCATGCGAGTCAGAGCTTTGCGTTTGATCTTAGGGACAAGTTATATGAAAAGGTACAATCCTTTACATATGAAGTATTCAATCGGTTTGCTACCTCGTCGCTGATCACGCGTCTGACCGGCGATGTATCGCAGCTGCAGGACACTATATTTATGAGCCTCCGCTTTATGACACGGGTGCCACTGGTTGTGGTGGGCAGTGTGATTATGGCATTGGTTGTTCATGTGAAGCTGGGGTTATTTCTCACTGTAGCTCTACCTTTGTTGCTTCTCTTCCTTTACTTCATCATGAGAAAAGCTTCTTTGTTATTTCGCAACGTACAAAATCGGCTAGACGGTGTGAATGGTGTAATCCAGGAGAATTTAACGGGAATTCGCTTAATCCGTGTGTTCGTGCGCATGGGGCATGAGATTGGACGTTTTACGCTCTTTAGCGGGAATTTGATGAAATCCACGGTATCTGCGCTACGTTTGACGGAGACAACGATGCCATTTGTTATGCTTATTGTGAATGCAGCGATTATGTCGATCCTATGGTTTGGACGGATTGAGATTGCAAATGGGGATGCTACTTTAGGAGAAACTGTTGCAGTTATTAACTACTCTTTACGAACCATAGGAGCGTTGTCAGCTATATCTGGACTTGTCGTTACAATTTCCCGAGCACGTGCCTCCTCACAGCGTATTACAGAAGTGATGTCAGCAGGCGCTGGAGTTAAGGAAGGCGGAGCCGCAAAGGGCGAACCAATACAGGGTCACGTCCAATTTGAAGGCATCAGCTTCAAGTATCCTGAGAGTGATATTTCGGTGCTAGAGGATATTACTTTTGAAGTTGCTGCTGGTGAGCGGGTAGCGATTATGGGAGCCACCGGATCAGGAAAGTCTTCTCTTGTCGGTCTAATCCCACGTTTATATGAAGAGACAGAAGGTATCATTCGCATTGATGGGCAAAAGAGCACTGATATCGATATTTCAAGATTGCGGCGATCGATCGGCTACGTTCCTCAAGAACTGCAGCTCTTCAGCGGATCGATTCGCGATAATATTGCTTGGGGCAATGAACATGCTACACAGGAACAAATCGAACACGCAGCGGCTGCTGCACAAATTCACGCAACTGTGATGGGTCTGCCCAAAGGTTATGACACAATGCTTGGTCAGCGAGGGGTAAATCTGTCTGGTGGGCAAAAGCAACGGTTGACCATTGCTCGGGCGCTTGTGAGGAAACCTGCTATTTTGATCCTCGATGACAGTACGAGTGCGCTTGATGCTGTGACAGAAGGACTTTTGCTGGAGGCACTAAAAGAGATTTCATGTACAACCTTCCTGATTACTCAGAAGATTAGTTCTACTGCATCTGCAGATTTGATTCTGCTGTTGGACGAAGGACGCTTAATCGGTAAGGGAACACATGACGAGCTTATGACAAGCTCTGCGCTGTACCGCAAGATTTATGAATCACAGGTAGAGGAGGCGAAGCAGCATGTTCAAAGCAATTCTTGAACCCTTTCGTCACCCAAAACCCGTCATTGAGCTTGGAGCAGGAAGAAGCCTTGGTTCAGCTGCTGGAGGGAAGCCAAAAGCAAAGGCGAAGGATTGGGGCGGCACGCTCATGCGGATTTGGAGCTACCTTGCCGAGCGTAAAGCTAAGCTTTTTCTCGTTCTGTTAATGGTAGTCTTCAGCTCGGCTTTAGCACTGCTCGGGCCTTATATGATTGGTAAAGCTGTGGATGATTATCTGGAAGGCACTGGCGGACGATCGTGGACGATTTTTCTGATCAGCCTAGCTAGTGTTTATATCTTCTATTCATTAACTTCTTGGCTGCAAAATATATGGATGATTGAAATTGCCCAGGAGACTGTATTTCGGATGCGCACGGAGTTGTTTTCCCATCTTCATCGGTTGCCCATCTCATTTTTTAATCGGAGACAGCAGGGCGAAATTATGAGTCGCCTCACCAACGATATTGAGAACGTCAGCTCTACGCTGAATAGCTCAGCTATTCAGATCTTTTCCAGTGTTTTGACATTGCTCGGAACGGTGGGGGTAATGCTCTGGCTCAGTCCTCTATTGACGCTGCTCACGTTCCTTGTTGTGCCGTTGATGTTATTAGGCATGCGCTGGATTACTCGGCGTACGGGTCCACTTTTTAAAGAACGTCAGCGCAATGTGGGTGAGTTAAACGGTTATATAGAAGAGACGTTATCCGGTCAACGGATTATCAAGGCTTTTTCACAAGAGGAACGGGTCATCGCTGGTTTTCATGAACGCAATGAGCGAATTATGCTCTCTGGATACTGGGCACAGTCGATTTCTGGCTTCATTCCTAAGCTGATGAATGGACTCAATAATTTGAGCTTCGCTATTGTGGCTGGAGTCGGTGGTTTGTTAGCGATTCGCGGAGCGATTACGGTCGGTGTGATTATTGTGTTTGTAGAATATACGCGTCAATTTACTCGCCCTCTTAATGACTTAGCGAATCAGTGGAATACACTACTGTCAGCGGTTGCGGGAGCGGAAAGAGTGTTTGAAGTGCTGGACGAAGAGACGGAAGCTAAAGATGAAGGTGCAGCCACTTCGCTGGTTAAAGTTGAAGGTGCAGTGAAGTTCGAAAAGGTATCTTTTTCATATGACGGAAGTTCTAACACACTGCATGATATTAGCTTTGAAGCGAAGCCTGGTGAGATGATTGCCTTAGTAGGACCTACCGGTGCCGGCAAAACAACACTTATCGGGCTGTTATCTCGTTTCTATGATCCTAATCAGGGTAAGATTACGCTGGATGGCTTAGATGTCACTTCGATTCGGCGTGAAAGCCTGAGGAGCCATATGGCGTTTGTATTGCAGGACTCCTTTTTATTCAAGGGCAGCATCCGCGATAATATTCGTTACGGTAGACTGGATGCTTCCGATGAAGAGGTCGAGGCGGCGGCCAAGCTTGCTAACGCTCATTCTTTTATTATCCGTATGCCGGAAGGTTATGATCGAATGCTCTCTGCAGATGGTAGCGGTATAAGCCAAGGACAGAAGCAATTGCTATCCATTGCAAGAGCCATTCTTGCCAATCCTTCGATGCTTGTTCTTGATGAAGCCACTAGCAGTATCGATACGGTGACCGAAATCAAGATTCAGGAAGGACTTCAGGCGTTAATGAAGGGACGGACCAGCTTCGTTATTGCCCATAGACTGGGCACTATCCGTGCAGCTGATCGAATTCTTGTTCTTCAAGGGGGCAGATTGCTGCAGCAGGGCTCCCATGAGGAGTTGTTGAAGCAAGGTGGCTTGTACAGCGAGTTGGTGCAAGGCGGTCGTAGGGAAGTACTTGATAAGGCTAGGCTTTAAGCTGTGCATAAAAAGGCGGGAGTTTTCAAGGAAGCGTAGGTCGCGTCCATGAATACTCTCGCCTTTATGTAATGTGTGGATATTCATTATACATTTGAAGTGAGTTGTCGGATGGTTTAATTGCAGAATGTGCAATAGATTTCGGTTGTACAATGAGGGGATGATTAAGCTGCTTATGAGATCGTTTCTTGCGCGGCAGCTTGTTTCGCTTTTTGTTTCTCCTTGAACCGAGGGCCAACATAATTACGTTTGCGGTCTCTTGTTAGAATCCAGCCGCCAAGGAAAGTCATACCTGCTGCAAAGAGAAGAAACCCTCCGCCGAAATGCAGCCAAGCGAAATCTGGAACAACGGAGTCATCGCCATGCATAGAGATATAATCAAAAATATCGTCCTTCATCATTAAGAAGCCCTTCATTGCGATTAAACCAGGAAACACAAGAATAAGGATGGCAATGAAGCGTGAAATTAATAGTTTCATAAGTGTCTCCTACCCCTCTTAGCCCATTAGATTCAACCATATGATAACGCTTTAGTAAGAAAAAGTCCATTTGGATATGACGTTTATAAGTTTTGTAATACTCTAAAAAGAGAGTACAATATACAATGTAAAATGAACTTACGTGTAATGACTGGAGGATACATATCATGACAATTTCATGTGACGTGGCCATACTTGGCGGAGGAACCGGGGGATATGTGGCAGCCATTCGCGCTGCACAGCTTGGAAAGTCCGTCGTCGTCATCGAAATGGACAAACTGGGAGGAACCTGCCTGCACCGTGGCTGCATTCCTAGCAAATCGCTGCTCAGAAGCGCAGAGGTATATGCTGAAATCAATGAGAGCGAGAGCTATGGCATTGAGACAAGCGGTGTACAGCTTGTATTCCCAAAAGTACAAAAGCGCAAGGAAGCGGTAGTTGAACAACTTCATCAGGGCGTACAATATTTGATGCGCAAAAATAAAATACAAGTAATTAAAGGCAAGGGGCGCGTGACGGGTCCCTCTATTTTTTCCCCGCGTAGTGGTGCTGTTGCTGTGGAACTAGAAGACGGTGAAATGGAAACAGTGGTCTCTAACCAGCTTATTATTGCTACAGGATCTCGTCCGCGCGTATTACCTGGTCTGGAACCAGACGGGAAAGTTATTCTTAGCAGTGATGAAGCGCTCACGCTCGACGAGTTACCTTCTTCCATCATTATTGTTGGAGGCGGAGTAATTGGGGTGGAATGGGCCTCTATGCTGGTTGATTTCGGAGTACAGGTTACGGTAGTTGAAGCTGCTAGTCAGTTACTACCTCAAGAGGATGAAGAAGTAGCTAAAGAACTGCAACGTTTACTTAAAAAACGTGGTGTTAAAGTACTGACTGAAACTACAGTGGATGCTGCAACCTGCAAGGTAACGGACGATGGTATTTCGATTGATGCCCGTAAAGGAGAGCAAACTCAAAGTCTATCCGCAGAAAAGCTGCTTGTATCCGTAGGTAGAGTAGCGAATGTAGAGAATATTGGTCTGGAAAATACAGATATTCGCTTTGATAAAGGAATTATTGCTGTAAATGCTAGTATGCAGACGGCTGAGCCACATATTTATGCGATTGGTGACTGTATTGGTGGACTACAACTAGCTCATGCAGCCAGCCATGAAGGCATTATGGCGGTCAACCATCTCGCTGGTGAGAAACTTCACCCTTATCATACACATCTTGTACCGCGTTGTGTCTACACACGTCCTGAAGTTGCGAGTGTGGGTCACACTGAGAAGGAAGCTAAAGCATTGGGACATGATGTAGTAACTGGTAAATTCCCCTTCTCGGCCATTGGCAAGGCGATTGTATACGGTCAGAAGGACGGGTTTGTTAAAGTTGTGGCGGACCGAAGCAGCGGAGATATTCTTGGTGTGCAGATGATAGGTCCGCATGTTACGGATCTAATCGGGGAAGCTGCATTGGCTCAACTGCTGGATGCAACACCTTGGGAGGTTGGCGAGGCTATTCATGCTCACCCTACACTTTCGGAGATCATTGGAGAAGCAATGTTAGCTGTAGATGGAAGATCTATCGGGATTTAGCTTTTCTTTTTGGGTAGAAAGGGATTATAATAAACTCAAGCCAAGTCTTAGTACCAGGTTTTAAGATCAGGATACAATTGGTCTTAAATCCTGTAAGACTCAGGCTTTATGAATAAGGAGGTATCTCTTTATGGAATCCCAAGATACTGTAGAAACGATTAACAGACATAAGCAGCTTGGACTAAGTGACGGCCAGGTCATCGATATGTACAGATATATGCTGCTCGCACGTAAATACGACGAGCGCAGTCTGCTGCTTCAGCGCGCTGGCAAGATTAACTTTCATGTCTCCGGCATTGGCCAGGAGGCGGGTCAGGTAGCAGCAGCATTTGCGCTGGACCGGCAGAATGATTATTTTTTACCTTATTACCGTGATTATGCTTTTGTACTCTCCGTGGGTATGACTACTCGTGAATTGATGCTGTCTGTGTTCGCAAAGGCAGAAGATCCAAACAGTGGTGGGCGGCAAATGCCAGGTCACTTTGGTAGTAAGCGTCTGCGTATTGTGACAGGCTCAAGTCCTGTAACCACGCAGGTCCCTCATGCGGTTGGTTTTGCTTTGGCAGCCAAAATGCAAAAGAAAAAATTCGTCTCATTTGTAACCTTCGGGGAAGGCTCTAGCAACCAAGGCGATTTTCATGAAGCTTGTAACTTTGCCGGAGTGAATAAGCTGCCGGTTATTATCATGTGTCAGAATAATCAGTACGCGATCTCTATTCCTGCTCACAAACAGCTTGGCGGTAAGGTCAGCGATCGTGCTCTAGGTTATGGATTTCCAGGTGTGCGTGTAGACGGCAATGATCCACTGGAAGTATATCGTGTCGTTAAGGAAGCTCGGGAAAGAGCACTTGCGGGTGAAGGTCCTACGTTAATCGAAGCCATGATGTACCGTTTATCTCCACACTCCACCTCGGACAATGATTTGGCTTATCGGACCAAAGAAGAGGTTGATGAGAATTGGAAGAAGGACGGCGTAGCAGGATTCCGTAATTACCTGATCGGTCTGGGACTTTGGAGTGACGAGCAGGAACAAGATCTTATTGCTGAATGCAATCTTGAGCTTAAAGCAGCAATCGAATATGCTGACAACGCTCCGTTCCCGAAACCGGAAGATACACTGCTGCATGTTTACAGTGATTCCGACCTGAAAGGAGGAGCATAAATCATGGCTATAATGGAATATATCGATGCTATTCGGCTCGCGATGAAGGAAGAAATGGAACGCGATGAATCCGTGTTTGTGCTTGGTGAGGACGTGGGGCTCAAAGGTGGCGTATTTACCACAACAAAAGGCCTGCAAGAACAGTTCGGAGAAGAGCGTGTACTAGATACACCGTTAGCGGAATCAGCTATAGCTGGTGTGGCGATTGGTGCAGCTATGTATGGTATGAAGCCGATTGCTGAAATGCAGTACTCTGACTTCATGCTTCCAGCAACGAATCAAATCATTAGCGAAGCGGCCAAAATCCGCTATCGTTCAAATAACGATTGGAATTGCCCGGTTGTCATACGTGCGCCTATCGGCGGCGGTGTATTCGGCGGTCTGTACCATTCTCAGTGTCCGGAATCGATTTTCTTCGGTACACCAGGATTGAAAATTGTCGCACCTTACTCTGCTTACGATGCAAAAGGACTATTGAAGGCAGCCGTACGTGATCCTGATCCGGTTTTATTCTTCGAGAACAAAAAGTGCTATAAGCTGATCAAGGAAGAAGTGCCAGAAGGTGATTACACCGTTCCAATTGGCGAAGCTAATCTGCTGCGTAAGGGAACAGATATTACGGTTATTGGTTATAGTTTGCCGTTGCATTTTGCGATGCAAGCAGCAGAAGAATTGGAGCGCGAAGAAGGCATTACAGCGCATATTCTGGATCTGCGGACCTTGCAGCCTCTTGATCGTGAGGCGATCATAGCTGCTGCTCGTGAGACAGGGAAGGTTCTTATTGTGCACGAGGACAATAAAACGGGCGGTATTGGTGGCGAAGTGGCGGCGATTATCGCTGAGCATTGTCTATTTGAACTAGACGCACCGATCTTCCGTCTTTGTGGTCCCGATGTTCCAGCGATGCCAATCAGCCCGCCAATGGAGAAGTTCTTCATGCTTAGCAAAGAAAAAGTGAAGGCGGAAATGCTTCGACTGGCGCAATATTAAAATAGTTGAGTGGACGCGAAGCTTCGTACAACTTAAAGATTATGCTTACGATGCAAGTTTTACTGCGCAGTATTTCTAAGAAGCAAAGCTTCGTAAAACTTTTGAGGAGTGAAAAGATGTCTGACAACCAAAAGTTGACTGACGTGATTATGCCGCAGCTGGCGGAATCGCTAGTATCGGCGACGATCGGCAAATGGCTGAAGAAACCGGGCGATCCGGTAGAGCAATACGAACCAATATGTGAGCTTATTACAGATAAGGTAAATGCTGAATTGCCTTCAACGATAGATGGAGTTATGGGTGAACTATTAGCGGAAGAAGGTCAGGTTGTCAATGTCGGCGAAGTCATTTGTCGTATTGCCGTGCCTGTGACTGCACCTGCTGCTGTAAACGTGACTAACACTAATACAGTTGTAGCTAATAATGTTGCAGAACAAAATGCGACTTCAACTGCTAACGATACGATGCGTGCACGCTACTCTCCTGCGGTACAGACTTTGGCGGCTGAGCATAACATCGACCTGACTTTAGTTATGGGTACTGGTATGGGTGGCCGAATTACCCGTAAGGATGTGCTGGCCTTCATCGAAAGTGGCGGAGCTACATCTCCAGCTTCGATTTCTGCTAGTCAACCAACCCCAGTGGTGTCACAACCGCCTGCTCCACAGTTCGTTCAAGCCCAAGAGAAGAAGGCGGAAGAGCCTCTTCGCCATTCGGGTCTACATTTGAGCGAATCTCCTCGTATTCCAACAATTGAAGTCGAGGGTGGACGAGGCAACAGTTCGGAATACCTGATTGATGTAACACCAATCCGGAATACAATCGCTACAAGAATGCGCCAAAGTGTCTCGGAGATTCCGCATGCTTGGACAATGATTGAGGTAGATGTGACTAATCTGGTCGCACTGCGCAATAAACATAAGGATGAGTTCAAGCGTAAAGAAGGTATCAATCTAACCTATCTGGCTTTCATGATGAAGGCTGTTGTGAGTGCGATTAAGGATTACCCGATTATGAACTCTGTCTGGGCTGTAGACAAAATTATTGTCAAACGTGATATCAATATCTCGTTAGCGGTAGGTACTGAAGATTCGGTTATCACTCCTGTAATTAAGAAGGCTGATCAGAAAAACGTTGCCGGGCTGGCACGTGAGATTGATGAATTGGCACAAAAAACCCGCGAAGGCAAACTGAGTCTGGAAGATTTGCAGGGAGGGACTTTCACTGTAAATAATACCGGCTCATTTGGCTCCATTCTTTCTTATCCAATCATTAACTATCCACAGGCAGCGATTTTAACGTTTGAATCGATTGTAAAAAGACCTGTGGTCATTAACGATATGATAGGTGTAAGATCAATGGCTAATATTTGTCTGTCGCTGGATCATCGGATTCTGGACGGAGTGATTTGCGGTCGTTTCTTGCAACGCGTCAAGGATAACATTGAAGGATATACCCCAGATACGAAACTTTACTAAAAAATAATAACGAGCCAAACTGTGCAGGCATGAGACTGAAAAAGGGGACCTGACGGTATGAATAATTCGGATATTCGTAAGCTGCAGATTTCATATGACCCTATTATGGAGTATGGGGAGGCTTGGGATCTGCAAAAGGAAAGCGTGCACGCCATTGATGCTGGTGAGCAACCGGAACGATTGATTCTTTTGCAGCATCCGCCTACCTATACTATTGGTTCACAGAATCATCCCGAACATCTTCTTCTAGATGAAGAGCAGCTCAAAGAAAAAGGAATTGCGCTGTTTGAAATCGACCGGGGAGGAGATATTACATATCACGGACCGGGTCAGCTTGTAGGTTATCCGATCCTTATGCTCGGTGAAGAAGGTAAGGTGGATTTACGTGGGTACTTGCGCAGTCTGGAAGCAGTGATTATTGATTATTTGGCATCCTACGGAATTGTAGGAGAACGGAAGCCGGAGTATACAGGGGTATGGGTTGGCGACGAGAAGATCTGTGCCATTGGTGTTAAGTTTAATAAAAGCAAATTCCGAAGAGGGTTTGTTACTAGCCATGGTTTTGCTTTTAACATTTCTGAAGGAATATCTGGATACGGCTTTCAAGGGATTATTCCATGCGGTATCACTGAATTTGGAGTAACTTCCCTAGAGGAGTGTGCAGGTCGTCATTTTGAACTTCAAGATGTGGCCAAAGAATTGGTTCCGTATTTTCTAAGACACTTTCCTTATGAAGAGCAGGATGAGTTCTTTGGCACTATGGCTTAAGGTTGATTAACGAACTAACAGGCAAGCCAAATAGCGGCAAGGGGGTCCCTAGCCGCTATTATCAATGTTCCTTGTGAAGAGATTATCCTGCAAGGAAAGGCTCGATAACCATAAAGAGCGTAGAGGCAATCATGGCGAACAACATGACGTAGATGAAGATTTTGAACCACTTATTACGTTGCATGAGTAACTCCTTTAGATTTAGTTTAAGTTAATAGCATGAAGATGGATGGTCTTTCTGTACAACCATTGTAACGTATTCACGAAAGAGAGGGAAGTCCAGTGATTTCACAAGACAGATTGATTCAAGAATTTATGGAGCTTGTCCAAGTTGATAGTGAAACAAGAAATGAACGGCAGATTGCCGATGTGCTCAAGAGCAAATTTAACGCTCTTGGCTTAGAAGTTACCGAAGATGATTCCCAGGAAAGAACTGGACATGGAGCGGGTAATCTGTTCATTACCTGGCCGGCTGAGAACGGTGGATCTGCGCCAAAGCTTCTGTTCACTTGCCACATGGATACAGTTGTTCCTGGACAAAATATCAAGCCTACGCTCGGCGAGGATGGATGGATTACAAGTGACGGCACTACGATCCTTGGAGCAGATGACAAAGCTGGGCTAGCTGCACTGTTCGAAGCGATCAGAGTGATTCAAGAGCAAAAATTGCCACATGGTCAGATTCAGTTCGTAATTACTGCGGGTGAAGAATCTGGATTGCTAGGTGCACGTTCGATGGATCCGAGCAATTTGGATGCAGACTTCGGTTTCGCACTCGATTCCAATGGTGAAGTCGGTGCGATTGCAGTTGCGGCACCTACACAAGCTAAGATTACGATGCAAATCTTCGGAAAATCAGCTCATGCAGGTGTTAATCCAGAAGACGGCATCAGTGCGATTCAAGTAGCCAGCAAAGCGATTGCTGCCATGAAGCTTGGTCGGATCGACAACGAAACGACTGCGAATATCGGTAAATTCGCTGGCGGCGGACCTACGAATGTGGTGTGCGATCACGTTCAATTGGACGCAGAAGCACGTAGTATCGTGCAGGAAAAAGTTGGCGATCAAATCGCCTCGATGCGTGAAGCACTGGAGACCACGGTCCGCGAATACGGTGCAGAATGCGAATTCCGCAGTGAAATTATTTATCCAGCGTTCAGCTTTAATGAAAATGATCCAGTGGTACAGCTTGCACAGCGGGCTATCACTTCTATGGGTCTTACGCCCCGTCTGTTCCACTCTGGTGGAGGAAGTGACGCTAACGTATTCAATGGCCTAGATGTTCCGACCATTAATCTCGCTGTAGGATACGAGCATATCCATACCACTAAGGAACGGATTAAAGCCGAAGATATCGTTAAAGTGGCTGAGCTTGTAGTAAATATTGTTAAAGAGAGTGTGAAGGGCTAACCTTCTTATAAAATAACAGAGCAGCGATCCTACCGTAACGGAGGATTGCTGCTCTGTATTTTTTTATGGGGAGTTTAATGCAGCCAGATTTAGGGGCATCCAAAAAAGTTATTTGAGGCTAAAGGACCCAGATGACACTATAAGCAAATTTATCGCCTTTTGGGACACCTCTATATTCGGATGCACATGTATGATTAAATCCTAAAGGAGAGAGTGAATTTACCCTGCTTTGGTTGGAATGATCTTGGATTGATCCTTTAGGGAGAGAATGTATGAGAGAGGCATATCGGGCCCATACCGCTCTATCCACCTAGCTAAAATGGCCTTGATTTCCTCCGGTTTACCTACCATTGTAACTGCGGATGAGCTTGTACGGCTGAAGATTTCGTTCATCTGAAATTCCTTCTTTCCCTTTAAGTTTGCTATAATACACCGTATGCACAATAGAGAAAAAGGAGACCAGAAACTTTATGGGAGAACAATATTTGCACAGCAAACCCGAGCTTGATGAAGTGACATTGTCTACACAGCCTGTTTTTGATGGGAAGATTATATCTTTACAGGTGGACACAGTGAGACTGCCTGATGGAAATACTGCGACACGTGAAGTCGTGAAGCATCCCGGCGCCGTAGCGGTGCTTGCTTTAAACAACAACAAAATGCTTGTTGTAGAGCAATACCGTCAGCCCATGCAACGCACTGAAGTAGAAATTCCGGCTGGGAAGCTGGATAAAGGTGAAGATCCATTAGTTGCGGCTGGTCGTGAACTTCAAGAAGAGACTGGATTTCACAGTGGTGATCTGAAATTGCTTAAATCCTTCTATACTTCTCCCGGCTTCGCCGATGAGATTATTCATTTGTATGTGACTACTAATGCAAAGTCAGGGGATATGTCCCTGGACGAGGACGAATTTCTAGAAGTTTCGGAACTTACCCTGGAGGAAGCGTATCAATATATGGCTGACGGGCGCATCGCGGACGCGAAGACGATGATGGCAGTGTATGCTTGGCATCTATACACGCTGACAGGCCAATGGAATTAACAACTGAATTGAAGAGTTTCTATTGCGATCTGCATGTTCATATTGGACGAACGTCGGAAGGACAAGCGGTCAAAATCAGCGGCAGCCGCGAGCTTACCTTTGCGGGCATTGCCAAAGAGGCTGCAGAGCGCAAGGGACTAGAAATGATCGGTATTATTGATAGTCATTCACCAGGCGTTCTACGTGATATTCAGCTTTCCTTGGAATCTGGAGAGATGACGTTAGCTGAAGGTGGAGGGATTGCTTACCGAGGGACTACGATCATTCTGGGAACAGAGATTGAAATCCGCGAGCCTGGGCGAAAAGAGTGCCATGTGCTCGCCTACATGCCGGACGTGGAGCGCATGACCGATTTTAGTGCGTGGATGAGCCGCTATATGCGGAATGTGAATCTAAGTTCCCAGCGCCTGTATGCTCCGGCTAGGGAGCTTCAGGATGAGATTTATGGGCGGGGAGGCATTCTTATCCCTGCACATATTTTCACGCCTCACAAGGGCTTGTACGGCTGTGCAGCGGAGCGTATGGCAGACATCTTTGATCTGGATCGCATAGCAGCAGTTGAGCTAGGGCTGAGTGCAGATTCGGAAATGGCGGGTTATCTTTCTGAGCTGGATGACTTCACATTCCTAACGAACTCTGATGCGCATTCACTGGGCAAACTAGGTCGAGAGTATAATGTAATGGCGTTGGCAAGACCTTCTTATGCTGAACTACGACTCGCACTAGAACGTAAGGAAGGGCGGAAGGTAACAGCCAATTTCGGACTTAACCCCCGGCTTGGTAAATACCACCGAACCTACTGCGGAGGTTGTGGCAGTATTATTGACGAAGCTTATGTCACATCGGAACGCTGCCAGTATTGTGGCAGTCTTAAATTGGTGAGAGGTGTATTTGACCGGATCCTAGATATCGCAGACCGCAAGACGCCTCTAGTACCCGCAAACCGTCCACCTTATCACTATCAGGTTCCGCTTGAATTTATACCAGGCCTCGGGAAGGCTAAGATGAACGCGTTACTGCAAGCTTTTGGCACGGAGATGAACATTTTACATGGTTGTGGAGAAGCGGAAATTGCTAGCGTAGTAGGAGTGGATTTGGCGGCTATGATCGTTCGGGCCCGCTCAGGCATATTGGAATTATCAGCAGGCGGTGGGGGAACATACGGTAAAGTCGTACAACCTGGAAAGTAGAGTTATTGTCCTAAGGACAAGTCATATCGCGGGACGTTTTCTCATATGGTGTAACATGTAACCGGAAAGGGGAACGTCTCGATGCGTAATTTAAGGCTGATGATGAAGGAACAGACGCCTCTGTATATTTTTGTCGGCGTATTATTTCTGGTAGGTGTTGTATTTGGAGCTCTTATCGTTAGTGCGCTTACGATGGATCAGCAACAGGAGCTGGGGGATTATCTAGGAAATTTCTTTGTAACGGTTGATCAGCAGGGTCTACCCGCAGCACCTGATTCGTACTGGAGTATAGCGGCCTTAAATCTGAAATGGATTGGGCTGATCTGGATCCTTGGATTATCAGTCATTGGGCTGCCGGGAATCTTGATTCTTGATTTTCTTAAAGGGGTATTGATCGGCTTTACGGTCGGTTGTCTAGTTAGTCAATATTCATGGCATGGAATGCTGTTCGCATTAGTCTCCGTGGCTCCGCACAATCTGGTACTGATTCCTGTGTTGTTAGTAAGTAGTGCAGCGGCGATCGCCTTTTCCTTACAGATGATTCGTAGCCGAGTGCTAGGACAACGTCGGACGCCAGTGACTCGACCTTTTACTATGTACACCATATTGTCACTTGTAATGGCACTGTTGATTCTGGGCATTTCTAGTTTTGAGACCTATGTTACGCCGATCATGATGCGCTGGGTTACGCCTTCACTTGTACAAGCAGTGACTACCTTGGGCTTGCAGTAAAAGCGTTTGACTTCTCAAAGCGACACCCCCTATAATGGAAGAAGTGGTTTGAAGACCGGTGAGGTTATTTTCCAAGGGGGAGGGAGACAATGGAAGCTCGGATAGACAAAATTAAGCAACAGTTACAATCCCAAGGATACAAGCTTACACCCCAACGGGAAGCGACCTTAAGAGTGCTGCTGGAGAATGAAGAAGATCATCTTAGCGCAGAAGATGTTTTTATGCTCGTGAAAGAGAAAGCTCCCGAGATCGGTCTTGCGACTGTATATCGTACCCTGGAACTTCTTAGCGAGCTTCACGTCGTAGAAAAGATTAACTTCGGTGACGGTGTCGCCCGTTATGATCTGCGAACAGATACTGCGAAGCACCATCATCATCATTTGATTTGTGTGCAATGCGGTAGTATGGATGAGATTCGCGAGGATTGGTTAGGTCCGCTAGAAGAGCGACTGGAGAAAGAATTTAATTTCACAGTGCTTGATCATAGACTTGATTTTCATGGGATATGCTATCGGTGTAGCGATAAGAATAATTCAAACGGAAATCCGTCCTAAGTCATCTTATAATGAAATTCACTTCATAAGCTCTCCCCGGTTTTTTACCGGAGAGAGCTTTTTAAATGATTGGTCTATTGGAGGTATACATATCAGTCCGTTTTGATGCATAAGGTGAAGGACGAGCAGATCTTAACTGTATGTTAGAGGGAGGCGTCCTTATGATCGTTTCTGTGCCCAAAACAGTTCGAAAGCTGTATTTTATGATCATGTTTGTGGCTCTAAGCTATTTGCTCTACAGTGCTATGAGCTGGCTTGGTGAATGGATCAGTCCGATAGAGAATTATGGAATTCCTGAAGGCTCCGCTGTTCGGGCTTTTGATCATGCCGATCGTGGTGATGATGGTCTGGATACAAGACAGCGTTTGCGCTTCTATTACTGGTATGGAGAATGAAAGCTTCGCAGGAAGCAGGAACAAGTGAGAAGAATGTCGAAGAAAACAAGGTGGATTCATGCAGCGTATACTAAATGTACACATCTGCAGAACCCTCATGCTGAATGTGCTGCAGGAAGTCACTATGAGTAGCTGCGCCAGGACAGGAGCGTGAAATAATGAAGTCACACTTGCAGCCGTTTTTACATTATTTGTCCGGAGATAAAGGTTTGTCCCCGAATACACTGGAATCTTACGGTAGGGATGTATCGCAGTTTCTGGAGTTCGCTGAAGAGCGGGGGGCTAGTCAGCCTGATGAGATCCGAAGATCGCATGTGATATTATATCTTGGCTCATTACGCGGAGCTGGTCGAGCAACAGCAACGTTGAACAGGAGCGCAGTGTCCCTCCGTGCTTTTTTTCATTATTTGCTGAAGGAACGTTTGATTGAGCAGGATCCAACACTGGACATGGAGACCATGAAGCCTGATAAGAAACCTCCTATGGTGCTTACCATTTCGGAAATAGAGCAGTTATTGGCTGCGCCGGATGTAAGTACGCCACAAGGGATGCGCGATAAGGCTATGCTGGAATTACTCTATGCAACAGGCATTAAGGTCTCTGAATTAATCTCACTTAACGTGGATGATGTGCACACGGATATGAAATTTGCGCGTTGTACAGGAACTTCTGGCAAGGAGCGGGTAGTTCCCATTGGAACCCTTGCAGCTGAGAGTGTAGCGGCTTACACTTCACTTATGCGGGACAAGCTGCTTCGTGATCACCAGGAGGAACCAGCCATGTTCCTGAATAGTCTAGGCGGAAGATTAACCCGACAAGGCTTTTGGAAAATCATAAAAAAATATGCTCGGGAAGCAAACATTGAGCAGGATATTACCCCGCATACACTTAGGCATTCCTTCGCAGCCCATTTACTGGAAGGCGGAGCAGATTTGCGTTCCGTACAACAAATGCTGGGTCATGCCGATATTTCGACGACTCAGATTTATAACGGTATAGCGCGTAAGAATATGAAGGAAGTATATGAGAGCCACCATCCTAGAGCTCGATAATTCTGCTTTAAAGATGCTTTTTGTGAGTAAGATGGTTATGATGGAATCATACTGAAAGGATAGACTGGGGAATGATCCGCAGGTTATCTTTTAGCAGAAACGGATACCTGATAAGCGGTACATTGTATCGCTAACTTCGGAAGCGTATGTCTTCTGGAAGACGGTACAGCCGTTTCTTCTTGTTGGTACGAAAGAATATCTATATTAAAAAAGGAGTGAAGACAACAATGTCCTCATTTAAACGAATTGGTTTTATTGTTCTAGATAGTGTTGGTATCGGTGAAGCGCCAGATGCTGCGAATTTCGGTGATGCTGGGTCGCACACGCTTGGTCATATATTGGATCGTGTTCCTGGTTTGAAGCTTCCTAATCTCCAGAAGCTCGGTTTAGCTAATATTGCTCCGCTGCCACCGCTAGAGCCTGTAGCTTCACCAACAGGGTACTACGGCAAAATGCAGGAAGTATCTGTAGGCAAGGATACGATGACTGGACACTGGGAGCTAATGGGGCTGAAGATTGAGGTTCCTTTCAATACGTATCCTGACGGTTTTCCAGCAGAATTGATTGAGAAGTTCGAAGCGGCAACTGGTCGTAAGGTAATCGGGAATAAACCGGCTTCCGGTACGGAGATTCTTGTTGAATACGGCGAAGAGCAAATGAAAACCGGTGCTTGGATTGTCTATACCTCTGCGGACAGCGTATTCCAGCTTGCTGCACATGAAGATATCATTCCACTCGAAGAGCTGTACAGCGCTTGTAAAATAGCCCGTGAGCTGACGATGGCTCCAGAATTCTCGGTTGGTCGCGTGATTGCTCGTCCATATGTTGGCGAACCAGGGAAATTCGTTCGGACGCCAAACCGGCATGACTATGCTGTGAAGCCGCCAGAACCAACGGTAATGAACGCGCTGACTGATATCGGTAAGGATGTTATCGCGGTTGGTAAGATCAACGATATCTTTACAGGAGAAGGAGTTACGGCTTCTTATCCAACGAAGAGCAATGAACATGGAATCGAAGTTACTATTGAGCAGCTTCGTCAACCGTTTGACGGTTTCCTGTTTACGAATCTGGTGGATTTTGATTCTTTGTATGGACATCGTCGTGACCCAGAAGGATACGGCCGTGCACTGGAAGTGTTCGATCAGGCCCTGCCTGAAATTCTATCTACGCTCGGTGAAGATGATCTATTGATTATTTCTGCAGACCATGGTAACGATCCGATCCATAGTGGAACTGATCATACCCGTGAATATGTACCGCTCTTAATCTATAGCCCGCGGTTTAAACATCCAGAAAGTTTGGGCATTCGTGAAACCTTCTCTGATGTAGCTGCAACCATTGCAGATAACTTTGGTGCGAAGGCGCCGCAGTATGGGACAAGCTTTTTAGCGAAACTGCAATAAAAGGGTTGTGGGTTGCTCCACAACATCAATGAAGGAGGATCATCCATGAGCGCATTAACTCAAAAAGAAATTCAAGAAGCAGCCATTTATATAAAAGACAAATGTCCGGTGGCTCCGGAAATTGGATTGATCCTTGGTTCAGGCCTCGGTGTGCTTGCAGACCTTATTACGGATGGAGTAAGCATTCCATATGATGAGATTCCTCACTTTCCTGTTTCTACTGTAGAAGGACATGAGGGCGAGCTATTAATTGGTATGATCGAAGGCCGCCGAGTCGTGATGATGAAGGGCCGCTTTCATATGTATGAGGGTTATGGACCGGAGGTAACGGCATTCCCTGTACGGGTTATGAAAGAGCTTGGTATAGCCAGTTTACTAGTAACGAATGCAGCTGGTGGAGTGAACACTGACTTCACGCCGGGTGATCTTATGCTTCTTACGGATCATCTTAATATGACTGGACGGAATCCTTTAATAGGACCTAATGATCCTGCACTTGGTGTGCGCTTCCCAGATATGTCGACCGCCTACAGTCGCCGCCTGATCCAGGTAGCGAAGGAAACGGCAGCTCAGCAGAATTTCGAGTTCAAAGAAGGCGTATATGCAGGTCTATTGGGACCTTGCTACGAAACGCCTGCTGAAATCGTAATGCTTCGTACACTAGGTGCCGATGCTGTGGGCATGTCTACTGTATCGGAGACCATTGTTGCTCGTCATGCAGGTATCGAGGTATTGGGCATCTCCTGTATTACTAACATGGCCGCGGGAATCCTGGATCAACCTCTCAATCATGAAGAGGTGATGGAAACTGCAGAACGTGTGCGTGAACGTTTCTTGAAACTGGTCTTAGGCTTTATTCCGAAAATGTAATTTCGGGCACTGCATTTTGAATTACTGGGAGGTCATATTTATGACACAAGTGATTAAATTTAAGCTATTGACGCATGAACAGGTAGTTAATTTAACTAAACCAAAATATATCGGATTTGCTCGCGCAAATGTCCGTGAAATGCAGGTGTAAAATGAGAGCTGTCGACATTATTCAGAAAAAAAGAGACGGTGGAGAGCTGAGCCGTGAGGAAATATCCTTTCTAATTCAAGGCTATAGTAAAGGTGAGGTTCCTGATTATCAACTTTCCGCTTGGGCCATGGCGGTTTATTTTCAAGGCATGAACGCACGGGAGACCGGTGATCTAACGATGGAAATGGCGATGTCCGGTGATCAAGTGGATCTGAGCCCAATCGCAGGCATTAAGGTTGATAAGCACTCCACAGGTGGAGTGGGAGATAAAACCACCGTGGTGCTTGCACCGTTGGTAGCCTCTGCTGGAGTACCGGTAGCGAAGATGTCCGGCCGCGGACTTGGGCATACAGGAGGTACACTTGATAAGCTGGAGTCGATCACTGGCTTTTCTATAGAGATGGATCGCGAGCGTTTCTTTGATCAAGTAGGGGAGATCGGAGCTGCCGTGATCGGCCAGTCGGGCAACATTACACCCGCTGACAAAAAGCTGTATGCCCTTCGGGATGTAACAGCAACTGTTGAATCCATCCCTCTTATTGCAAGCTCAGTGATGAGCAAGAAGATTGCAGCGGGTGCAGACGCCATTGTACTGGATGTCAAAACCGGCAGCGGTGCTTTTATGAAGACGCTTGATGATTCTATTGCGCTTGCCCAGGCTATGGTGGATATCGGCACCCATTTGGGTCGTAATACCGTTGCGATCATCAGTGATATGGATCAGCCACTGGGTTACGGGATCGGAAATGCGCTGGAAATTAAGGAAGGAATCGAGACCTTGAAGGGTCACGGTCCTAAAGATTTGCAGGAAGTCTGCCTTATTCTGGGCAGCCAGATGCTTGTTCTTGGCGGTAAAGCCAAGGATGAAGCGGAGGCTCGTTCGATTCTGATGACACATATTGAAGATGGCACAGCGCTGGAGAAATTCAAACAGATCGTGAGTGCGCAAGGCGGAGATGTTTCGCAAATCGATGATCCGGAGAAACTCCCTGCTGCTAAACGGTTCATTGAAGTGAAAGCGAAGACTAAGGGTTACATTGAGGGCATTCAAGCAGAAGAAATCGGCATTGCTGCTATGCTGCTTGGTGCAGGACGTGAAACCAAGGAATCTGTAATAGATTTGGCTGTAGGTATTCAACTCTCTAAAAAAGTTGGAGATGCTGTAGAGATTGGTGATACACTTGCAGTATTGCATATCAATGATGCCAGTGATAAGAAAGTAGAGGAAGCTGAGGGTAAGGTGTTAGAAGCTTACCGTATTACTTCTGAATCGGTTCCAACATTACCACTGGTATTCGCGCTTGTTACGAAGGATGGAGTAACACGGTACTAGCCAAGGAAATGTAATTATTGTCATGACAAAGACCTGAAATAGACAGTACAATAGCGAGCCTCCCGTATTAGGAGGCTCGCTATTTTGCGTTTTTGATGGAGCAGCTACAAATGCTTATCGATAAGATTGAAAATCTGAGAAGCCCCGCTGCTTGTATTACATAATACGACCACAGTCTCTCCACTAGCCGGATAGATAGCCGATCGGAAGGAAACACCGGGATCGTAGCCCATAATGTGGAATTTGAACACTTTTTCTTCTCGGAGGGTGATCCATACACCATAACCATAATATCCTTCACCATTCACATGTATGTGGGGAGTAAGCAACAATGAAGTGAGTACTGGACTCAAAAGGGTATGGTTCATTAGCCCGTTCCAGAATAACTGCATGTCGGGAGCAGTTACGAAAGCTCCACCGTCAGCGCCTCCTTTTACCGGGATTGAATAGATGTTGCTTCTCCAGCTACCGTTCTCTTCCTCTATGTATCCTAGTGCACAGTTGGCTGGTAAGGCATCTAACGTAAAGTAACCGGATTGCTCCATTCCGCAAGGCTTAAAGATGTGAAGCTCCACATAATCGGAAAAGGACATTCCACTCAATTCCTCCACCAGAAGACCTAGCACGATATATCCGGCATTGTTGTAGTGAAAACGTTCACCAGGGGTCCACATCATGGGGAGGTTTCTAAACATCGGTACAAAGTCTTCCAGTTGCCGTAAAGTGTACATAGGTTGTGTCTTCCACAGTTCTTCGAAGTCATCCATGATTGTTTCATCAAAATAATCTGGAATCCCAGAGCTATGCGTAAGTAACTGATGTATGGTGATTTCAGAACTAAAGAGAGGGAACTCTACCTTCTTCAGATAGTCTGATAATCTGCTTTCGAAAGAAATCAATCCCCTTTCGACCAGTTGACAGACGGCAATTGCTGTAAATATTTTACACCCGGAAGCGATCCCGAACCGAGTATGAATATTGTTTTCGCGCTTATCCGACTTATTGGCATAACCGTGACAGCTGCTGGCGGTTTCTTTATCATATTGTTTTGCTAGTACTACACCTGAGAAATCGTTCTGTTTTGCTTCTGTCTCAATATAAGTTTCAAGTGGGTTCATTCGTATATTCACTCCTCTGTAAGACAGTATAGGTTCTTAGTTAGCATTCGTTGAAAGTCTACGATTTACCTTTAAAAGTCCTAAAATGAGAGCTAAAAAAATGGAAATACTTTAAATTTGAAATATTATTTAATCTCCCCTATAATAAAAATGCTCTGCAACTGCTGCTGGGCTTTTTTTAATTGATGACATCCTTACTTCTTGAGATAAATAATTGTGGTTATTTCCTTAAAAATGGAATAATTTTCACCCTTTCTGACGAAACTGGAATACAGTACCTGTGATATGAAGGTTAACGTTCAGGAGGGGAACCATTGTGAGAAAAATGCGTTTTGCTGTGCTTGTGCTCTGTATCGCTGTATCGGTTCTAGGACCTATGTCAGGCGCTTATGCAGAAGAAAAAACCAAGGACTCTGGCAGTAATGCTGCCGCTGTAGACCTCGCACCGGGAGCACGTTCTGCTATTTTGATGGACGCTGGTACCGGAACTGTTATTTATGAGAAGAACAGCCATGATAAGCTGCCTCCCGCAAGTATTACGAAGATTATGACGATGTTACTAACGGTGGAAGCGCTGGATGAAGGAAGGCTGCAGCTGACTGATAAGGTGCGAACAAGTGAATATGCGGCTTCTATGGGCGGATCGCAGATTTTTCTGGAGCCTGGTGAAGAAATGTCGGTAGACGATATGCTTAAAGGTATCGCTATGGCTTCTGGTAATGATGCTTCTGTGGCGATGGCGGAGAAAATAGCTGGTTCAGAGAGTGCTTTTGTCGATCTGATGAATAAACGTGCAGAGGAACTGGGTCTAAAAGATACCCATTTTGCCAACTGCAACGGTCTTCCAGCCGCCAATCACTATTCCTCAGCTTACGATATTGCGGTCATCAGTCGTGAGCTTTTGAAGCATGATCAAATTATCAAATATACCGGTTCCTATCAGGATTACTTACGTAAGGATTCAACCAAACCGTTCTGGTTGGTGAACACGAACAAGCTAGTGCGTTTCTACACTGGTGCTGATGGTTTGAAGACAGGTTATACTGCTGAAGCAAAATTCTGTCTGTCCGCTACAGCAGCAAGAGATGGCCTACGTGCTGTCGCTGTTGTGCTAGGCGAGCCGAACACAAAGACGCGCAATAGTGAAGTGTCAGGCATGTTCGATTATCTGTTCTCGCAATATAAAGTACACACGATCCACAAAGAAGGGGATGCCATAGGCACCCTAAAGATTGAAAAGGGCGTAAAATCCGAGTTGCCGATAACGGCCAAAGAGACGTACAGTGTTCTTTTGAAAAAAGGTGTGACTCAAGAAGGCATTCGCCACGAACTAGTATTGCCGGAAAGCGTAAAGGCTCCAGTAGCTGAAGGTCAATCTGTGGGCAAGCTAGTGGTCTACCAAGGAACCCAAGTGATTAAGGAATATGAATTAAAAGCAGGGGAAGCTGTGCCGAAAGCAGGCTGGTGGAAGCTCTTTAAGCGCACAACAGGCTCGATGTTCGGCGTAGATTAAAAACAGTTTTTTTGTAGATTACCCCCATGTACTCTGTAGATTCATAGGGGTTTTCTTCTAGTTTTGTCGTGAGGCAGGATTCCTGATTTGCCGCGTAGAAAACCTTGTCCTTGAAGGGAATAGGTACTGTCTTTCAAGGTCAGTTTTCAAAGCAACGAAGAGGAGAGTGGCAAGCATGAATTCTCATGTGGAGATGGAGCATCACAGGGGTGTGTTGATTGTCCGTTTATCAGGGGAGTTGGATCATCACGCAGCCGATTTTGTAAGAATGGATATGGATGAAGCGATTATGCGTGGTCAGGTATCGCATTTGGTTCTTAGTCTTAAGCATCTGCAGTTTATGGACAGTTCAGGCCTAGGCGTGATCCTGGGAAGGTATAAACTGATCCACAGTAAAGGTGGAAAAATGGTTGTGTGTGACGCAACGGCACCTGTGAAGCGGCTGCTGGAAATGTCAGGCCTGTTCAAAATCATGCCCCTATATGACGACGAGAGTACTGCACTCTCGGATTTGGAGGTTGCGTTATGACAAATAGTAAGGCTGGTAACTTCATGAACGTGCAGTTCGCTGCACGCTCGGAGAACGAATCGTTCGCACGTGTAGTCGTAGCGGCGTTCGTTTCCCGGCTTGATCCTACGATGGACGAGCTGAATGATCTGAAGACAGTCGTGTCGGAAGCGGTCACCAACTGTATTATTCATGGGTATGATAGTGATCCGGAAGGTATTGTGACCATTTCGGCATCGCTGGACAACGAAACGGTACATCTAACCATTGAGGATCAAGGACGGGGCATTGAGGATTTGGAGCTGGCGCAACAGCCGCTGTATACCTCTAAGCCAGAGCTGGAGCGGTCGGGCATGGGCTTTACTATTATGGAGAATTTCATGGATGAATTTGAAGTCACTAGTGAACCGGGACACGGTACTTCTATCTCAATGAAGAAAACCATCGTCTCGAAAAAAGCTTTATACAATTAGGGGTTGGAGCCATGGATGCAGAGTCAAAAAAAGCTCCGCCGACCTATTTGGACGATGCGGAGGTCAAACGTCTTATCGCGCTCAGTCAGGCCGGAGATAGTCTTGCCCGCGACACGCTTGTAAGCTGTAATATCCGACTGGTCTGGTCGGTAGTACAGCGGTTTATGAACCGCGGGTATGAGCCTGACGATTTGTTCCAGATCGGTTGCATTGGACTCCTGAAGTCCGTTGATAAATTTGACCTCAGCTATGAGGTCAAGTTCTCCACTTATGCGGTGCCGATGATTATCGGTGAGATTCAGCGTTTCCTTCGTGACGATGGCACCTTGAAGGTCAGTCGTTCCCTTAAGGAAATGGCTAATAAAGTTCGTAAGATGAAGGACGAAATGTCTAAAACGCTTGATCGTCTGCCTACGATTGGTGAAGTTGCGGAAGCGCTAGGGGTTACACCCGAAGAAGTGGTATTCGCTCAAGAAGCCAATAAACCACCGACCTCTATCCATGAGACAGTGTTTGAGAATGATGGAGATCCGATCACGCTGATTGATCAAATCGCTGACGAATCACAGGAGCGTTGGTTCGATAAGCTGGCATTAAATGAAGCTATCGGAGGTCTCAGTGAACGTGAACGTCTGATTGTTTATCTTCGCTACTATCGTGATCAAACGCAGTCGGAGGTCGCCAGTCGTCTAGGGATCTCTCAAGTGCAGGTATCCCGGCTGGAGAAGAAAATATTGCAGAATATCCGTGAGCAGATTGCTCAGTAGGATAAAGTTATTCATGTAATGACGCTTGTGAAATAGCGAATTAGAACAAAAAGCCGCCCCGAAAAGGGGGGGCTTTTTATGTGGAGGTGATCTCAATATGCATTCACTCGGTGACGAGAATGTGATCACATGGTCTATGGATATGGAAGAAAATCTGTTGACGATGTCGAGAATTTTAGAGGAATGGGCTGGTTGTACAAGTAAGACTAAACCGCACAGCCCTAGTTTTTTACGGGAACTTGTGAATGTAGTAGATCGTGATCGATATGATGCCTACATGGAAAGATTAAATGCTGGTCATATCAGTAATCTTGAGTATCGGATGCAATTACCTACTGCAGGACTGAAGTGGGTTCAAAATATCGGCACGCCTATCCTAAATAAGAAGAACAAGGTCTGCCGAATAGATGGAATTATGCTGGACATTACTGAACAAAAAACGGCACAAATTCAATTAGAAAGCACATTTTCTTTGTATCAACAGATGTTCTCTAATCTAGATGTGGCGGTTTGGTCTTACGATTACGTATCTAAGAAAGTGTTATTTATATCGGATGCCATTCTCAATATCACCGGTTATTCCGTTGAGCAGGCGAAAGAGGATGATTTTTGGCTTCGTATTGCTTATAAGGAAGAAAATCCCTTGATTCAAGAGATCATATCATCAGTTGGTCAAGGGATTCCACAACTTAGTGAATATCGAATTATCCACGCAAGTGGTGAGCCTCGATGGTTACAGGTTAGAATCATACCCAGTCTAGATGAATCCCAAGCGGTAGTTCGGCTAGATGGGATCTTGGCAGATATCACTGAAAGAAAGTTAATGAAGGAGGCATTACTCAAAAGTGAACAGCGCTATAAATCCTTATTTGACTATAACTCAGACGTCGTATGCGAGGTGAATCTGCAAGGTAATATTTTGGCAATCAATTCTGCAGCAGAGCAAATTACTGGAGAAGCTTTAAATATGGTCGGAGAGAACTTGTCCATCATGAATCTATTTGGAGTAGAAAATATAACGAGGATGTCGGATTATTTCGGAAGAACAGTACGGGGATCTGCTCAGCATTATGTTGTGGCCTCTTCGCGTAAGGATGGATCAGTGAGCCACTGGACTATGAAAAACATCCCAATTTATGTGAATAGTCGTATTGTGGGTGCTTTTGTTGTCGCTAAAGATATAACATCAACAGTAGAAGTAGAACAAAAGCTGGCACAGCGAGAAGCAGAGTACAGACTAATTATTAATAACATGAAGGATATGATGGGGGTTCTGGATCAGAAAGGAAACTTCATTGTAGCCTCCCCCTCCTGTGAGACCCTAATCGGTATTCCTGTAGGTTTAATCAAGGACACTACCATCTTAGAGTATATCGATCCAGATGAGCAAGAAAGCTTGCGTGAACAAATAACTAATATTTTTCGGACAAAAGCAAGTAAGATGTTTTACAATCGTTTTATTCACACAAAAGGTTATATCTTAAATTTAGAATGTCTTGCTACTCCCGTTCTAGGTGAGGATGGAGAAGTAATGAGTATCGTAATTGTAGCAAGAGACATTACCAAGAGAGTCCAAATGGAACAAGAATTAAGGGAAAGCGAGGAATTCAATCAGCAGCTGATCAAGATGTCGCCTGAAGCGGTCGTTCTGCATAGCGATTATAAGTTTGTTTATGTAAATTTCTCTTGTCTTGGATTATTTGGAGTTAGCGATGAGAGTCAATTGATCGGTAAAAATATTTTCAATTGGGCGCATCCGGAGTATCTGCCGCTGGCGAAAGAACGCATGCGTGAGATCTATAAAGAACCCTATAAGATCTTAGTTCCTATTGAACAAAAGGTCGTACGTTCAGATGGGACGATTATCGATGTAGAGGTAACAGCTAGCTCCATTTTGTACAAAGGAAAAGTCGCATGTATCTCTATATTTAGGGATATTAGTGATCGAAAAAAAGCAGATGAGGATAGACAACATACAGAGCAGATTATTCGAGAGAGTGAGGAACGGTATTTTCACCTGCAAACGAGTCTCGATCAGTTCTCCCAAGATCTTTTTGGTGTGATGAAGATTAGTCATATGGAACAGCGGTTACTTAGAGAAGTCAGAGAAACTCTGCAGATAACAAATATAAAATTTATCGCAGTTGAATCTAACCATGATAAATTATGTGAAATTATCGAGACGGAGCAAGGGTATTCACTCAAGATCGGGGAGTCCCGAGGAAAGAGCTACTTGCTATCGATTAACGAGAAGACGCTTTTACTAGAAATCGGCTCTATTCGAGTGTGGCTGGAGACGATTACCCGTTATGTCAGTGTTCTCTTTGATCACTTTTTGCTTATCGAAGATTTAACGAAGGATCTTGAGCTAGCGGCTTCTAAGCAAGTGGCCCCTACATGGCTTCTTCGCTTTATGTTTAATTTATCCGAGAATGAGCGAAAAAGACTTGCTCAGGACTTACACGACTCAGCGCTTCAAGAACAGATTATCTGGTATCGTAAGCTGGATTTTCTCTTAGGTGAAAGGTCCATTAATGGGGAACTTAGAGAACAACTAGAACAGATCTCAGAAGGTTTACTTGATGTTATTTATCAACTGCGGATTATTTGTAACGAGCTCCGACCTCCTGCATTAATCAATGAAGGTCTTATCTCCTCGCTGGAGACGTTGTTTGAATTTACGCAGCTACGTACCAACTATCAGATTTATTTCGAGTCTGAAGGATTCACGCATAAGTTAGATGATGAAGTGCTTATAGGTCTGTACCGTATTGTGCAAGAGCTTTTAGCTAATGCAGCAAAGCACTCTTTTGCGACAGAAGTCCACATCACCTTAGCTAGTGAAGACAATCATATTCATTTGGATTATAAAGATAACGGAATCGGAATGAATTTATTTGGTGAGGATTCACTTACAAGTATGGGGATTTATGGGATGAAGGAAAGGGTTCGAAGTATGGATGGGTCAATAGTATTCCGATCGCCAGATAAAAAGGGATTAGCGGTCAATATATCTATACCTGCAGATTAATCATGCGGCATAACAATTGGATAGAGGGGTAGTCATAGGCATGATTCAAATATTGTTAGTGGATGATCATCCATCTGTTATGGAAGGGACTAAAATGATATTAGAGCAAGAGGGAGACATGAAGGTTACTCTAGCTAATTCAGCGAATGAAGTGCTTGAAATGGTGAGTAGTCATTCCTTTGACGTAATGTTATTTGATCTTCATATCGCGGATGTGAATGGGATTGATTTGGCGAAGCAAGTATTAACAATGAACGCGGATGCGATTATCTTAATCTACACCGGATATGAATTTACTAACAAATTTAACCTGATGATAGAATCGGGGATCTTTGGGTTTATCTCAAAAACAACCAATAGAGAGCAGTTGATTACAGCGGTACGATGTGCATTAAGAGGGGAAGTCATTCTGCCGCGGACCTTAGTCAAGCAGTTAAGAAAAGTACCGCCTAAAGGATTAGAAATCAATGATGAACAAGCAACCTCCATGATTAGCAAAAGGGAACATGAAATGCTGACGGAAATCGCAAAAGGAAAAAGTAATAAGGAAATAGCGGAGATTGTGCTTATGAGTCAGCGGTCACTAGAATATAGTTTAACGAATTTGTTCCAAAAGCTAAATGTGAAATCTAGAATTGAAGCGGCTATAAAAGCTAAACGGCTCGGAATATTGAAGGAATCAGATTTTACTAATTCATTGTGAAAATACGTAACAACCCTATAGATTGAAATCCCGATCACTAGATAGTGAGGCGGGATTTTTTGTTTTGCGCGTCATTGCGGAGGTACGCAATAATTTTGCGTGATCACGCTATTTATTTTCGGTTACCATATTCTTCTTACCGTTTATGATGAAATAGTTCCTAAGAATTACTAAAAATTGACTAACGTAATGAGGTGCAGAAGGATGAAATGGTTTTATAATTTGAGAACAGCAGTGAAGCTAATCTCAGCATTTGTGTTGGTATCAGTCATTTTATGCTTTGTAGGATTCTATGGAATAAGTAATTTGAGTAAGATGGATGAGTCCATCGAGGATATGTATAAAAATCGCTTAACACCGATTGCCTATCTCGGTGAAGCGAATGAACTTTTTTTAACGAATAGAATAAACATCCGGGATATAAATACGATGGCCCAAACCGAGGTGAAGAAAAAAGAATATCGGGATAAATTACATAAGAATGTCCAAAGCATTGAAGACATCATGAGTAAATATAGTAAGACAAGATTGAGAGAAGAAGAATTAGAGAAAATGAAGGATTATCCTGAGATCTGGCAACGCTATACCACCAGCGTGGATCATGCAATTGAATTGGATAAGAAGATCATTAGTAATGAAGAATATACGAATTATTTGCTGACAGGAGATTTACAGTTGGCCACTACGGAGATGACCGATTTCTTGCAAGGTTTAATTGACATCAATATGAAGCAAGCACAGGAATCCAGTGATAACGCCAATGAATTATATCAATCCTCTCGGTTGATTACCTTTAGTGTTACTATCATTGCACTTTTAATCAGCGTGGGTTTTGGCTATCTAATCTCGCAAATTATAGCACGGCCTCTTAATCAAGTGATGCGCCTGCTAGGTAAAGTAGCTAATGGAGACTTAAGCGAAACTTCGAATCTAAATTCTAAGGATGAGATCGGAAAACTTGCGAATTCTGTGAATGAAATGGTTCTGAACTTAAGGCATACTGTGGGGGGGATTTTGTCCTCTGCGGAAAGTGTCTCGGCGGCAGCACAGCAAATATCAGCAAGTACTGAGGAAGTAGCTAGCGGCAGTATGAGTCAAGCCACTGCAGCGCAAACGATGAATGAGTTGTTCCGAGAATTGTCTGAAGCGATTAATTCAGTAGCTCAGAGTGCAGAGCAAGCCTCAGAGCTGTCAGATCATACGATGCGTATTGCTCAGGATGGAGGTGCGGTGGTTACTGACTCCATTCAAGGGATGACGTTACTTAACAACCAAATGTCTAGACTAGAAGAAGGCTCAGATAAAATTGGCGAGATCATTGCGGTCATTGATGATATTGCAAAACAGACCAATCTGCTGGCTCTTAACGCAGCTATAGAAGCGGCTCGTGCAGGTGAACAGGGCCGAGGTTTTGCCGTTGTAGCGAATGAAGTAAGAAAGCTAGCAGAGCGGAGCAGTGAGGCTACTAAGCAAGTCACGGACATTATTAAAGAAATGCAGAAGAATACGCAGCATAGCGTGAAGGCTGTAGTCGAAGGCGTAGCTTTTTCACAAAAAAATGGGGAAGCCTTTGATCATATTCTCTCTATGGTGAACGATACCGCTCATAAAGTAACAGAAATCGCTGCTGCCAGTGAAGAACAGGCCGCGCAGTCATCAGAGGTGTTGTACTCGATTGAGAGCATATCGGCAGCAACGGAAGAAATGGCGGCAAGCAGTAGTGAAACGGCAACAACGGCTAATGCATTAGCACAGCTCGCGGAGGAACTAAATGCACTCGTATCTATTTTTAAAGTTAAATAAACTGTGTCATGGGGATCATCATTGATAGGAGAGGAGAAGTAGTGCAAAAGTTAAAGGTGCTCGTTGTAGCTACTTCAGTAATGATGCGTAAACAGATCTCGAACCTTATTGCGGAGGATTCAATTATCGAGGTCATTGGAGCAGCTCGAAATGCATCCGAAGCGGTTAGTATGGTTCAAGAACTCAGGCCTGATGTCGTGACGATTGATATAGAAGTGCCAGAATTGAATAGTTTAGTAGCACTCTCTAGTATTATGTCACAACGTCCAACCCCTATCCTTATCCTAAGCTCGGGATCAAAGGATGGAATAACAGCAACCATCACAGGTCTACAGAACGGAGCAGTGGACTTTATATCCAAGCCAACTCAGTTACATGGATCTGATTTATCCCAAATAAAAGACGAGCTAATATTCAAGCTTAAACAAGCTGCTCAAATTCCTTTGAGAACCCTTATCCTTAACAATATTACTGTTTCGAAAGTGATGACAGGACAACAGGCAGAAGACAACTCTAAGAACGGTGGTATGGAAGAATTCGATCAAATCGTAGCCATAGGATGTGGAGTTGGTGGCCCGAAGGCGCTTGAAATCGTAATTAGCTCGCTCCCGGCAAACTTCTCATATCCTTTGTTAATCGTTCAGCATATGCCACCCAAGTATACGAAAGTATTAGCAGAACGATTGAATCGATTCTCAAGTGTACGGGTGGTTGAGGCGAAAGATGATCAATTGGTACATGGCGGAACGGCATATATCGCACCTGGTAATTGTCATATGACCGTAGTTCAGCAAGGGCAAGTATGTAGAATCAAACTTCACAAGAAAGCTCCTGTGAACGGATACCGTCCATCCATTGATGTATTGTTCGAATCGATTACTGGACTGAAAAGCTTGAAGCAGCATTTGATTCTAATGACCGGAAGGGGAAACGATGGCGCGAGAGGCATGCTGAATGCCAAACAAGCTGGCGCCCAATCTACCCTTGTAGAGTCGCAAGAGACTTCGATTGTAAATGAAATGCCTGAAGCGGCGGGTGAGCTCAAGTGCGTGGATTATGAAGTTCCTTCATTTTTGTTGGCCTCGAAGATTATGGAGGTTACGGGGATGTTGGACGAACAAATTTGATGAAAAATCATTACCATAGGCGTTGGTAGGAGGAAAATCCACCAACGCTTTTTTATGTAAACCTAGGGTTTCATCCCAAGTGGGGATAAAATTCCTATAGATTTATTCCATGTTGACACCTCCAAATGATAACGATTATCATTTGAGTTGTGAATGGCTTTATTTGTATTGGCGAAGAAGGAGAGGCTTTGGATGGCTTTAAAAATATTGAATTTGGAGATTCATGATCTTTTTGAACAATTTACAGAGCGGATAGAAGGGCATGTTGAGCACAACCAGTGGGAACAACGTCTTATCATACCCTCGCATATCGGTCAGGGAAGCATTACACGTACGCGGATTCGTCCAGGTATGGAGATCATGTATACGGATATAACTTACGAACAAGATATGAAGCTCTACATTCAGGAAGCTTGTCCGTTATTCGAACTAAGCTATAACGTGAATGGAGAAATCTATTGCGAATGGAACGGCAAGGAAAGTCACACGGAGAAACAAACAGGCAATGTTCTTTTTTTAGAGGATGTTCAGGTGTATGAAGAGAAAAAAGCTGGTGTCTCCAATCAATTGTTAGAAATACGGCTAGCTCCTAGCGAACTGCTGTATTATGCCGGAGATCTAGCGGAGAAACAACAGATGGAGACCTGGCTTAAACATCATCGTGGAAATATTGACCGTTATCCTGACACTGCGGCGATTCGAAAATGTGTCTTTGAAATGATCCATTGTACTTATCATGGAACATTGAGACGATTATATATGGAGAGCAAAGCGCTTGAATTTATCGCTTTATTTGGGGAGTCCGATGGTTACGGCTCTATGAGCGGGAGTATGACGTTCCGGCCTGATGATATTATTAATCTAAAGCGGGTACATGAGTTGGTGCAAATCCATTTCGAACAACCGCTGTCCATACGTGAGTTAGCCAAGCGGGTAGGCATCAATGAATTCAAGTTAAAAAAGGGTTTCCGTGAGTTATTTGGCATGACGATCTTCGAGCTTGTTCGTATAAAGCGGATGGAGAAGGCACTTTGGTACATGGAGGTAGAAGGTTTGAATATAGGAAAAACAGCCGTTTCGGTCGGATATAGTAATGTCAGCAATTTCACGACAACCTTCCGTAAGCACTATGGCTGCAATCCAAGCGAGTACTTAAAACGTATCGAACAACAGAATTTGGAGCGAAATAGGATCTAGAAGGATTTGTACTTACAGATGGCTTCATGCAGTAGAACATAGGGTTCGGAATCGAACACTATATTCTGCCTGTTTGAGGTTTTTTTGTGTTTGCTCCCTTATCAAGGAGTAAACCTCCCTTAACAGGTAGAGAAAAAGACTATTCTAATTGATAATCATTATCATAGATTTCATGAAGAGGTGGTAATACAATGCAAGAAGTTGATTCGAGACGTTGGTATGCGCTATGGGTTATTCTACTTCCAACATTACTCATTTCATTGAATACTTATATGATTCAAGTCGCTCTTCCATTAATGCAAAATCGCTTGAATGCGAGCTTCTCTGAAGCACAGCTTATCGTCACCGGATTTTCGCTAGGATTAGCTGTGGCGTTGATCATTAGTGGTAAACTTGGGGATATACACGGCAGAAAACGGATGCTGATTATCGGAGTGAGTGGATTTACGATTATGGCAGTGTTGGGTGGTTTGACCTCAGATCCGACACTTCTGATTGTTATTCGCATCATACAAGGTATGGCAGCTGCGCTTATCCAGCCTCAGGTTTTGTCTACACTTCAGGTCAGCTTTCTGCCAAAGGAAAAGGGGCTTGTTTTCGGTATTTATGGTGCAATGATTGGCATTGGATTCGCTTTCGGATTTATTCTCGGAGGCACTATTGTGAATTGGAATCCGTTCGATCTTGGTTGGCGAACGGTATTTTTTTTCAATGTGCCCTTCGGACTTCTCGTCCTGCTGTTAATGCCGATTGTTCCTGAAACAAGAGCCGAGCAGACGCACAATATTGATTGGACGGGAAGCTTCCTACTGCTGATCGGTTTGTTTCTGCTGATCTATCCGTTATCTGAGGGACAAAAACAAGGATGGCCCTTGTGGATCTCAGGCTGTCTAATTATAGCTTTATTCGTGTTGTTTACATTTATCTGGGTTGAAAATCGGAAAGGAAAGCAGGGGAATTGTCCATTAGTCGATCTGTCTATTTTCAGACATAGAACATTTAGTATAGGTCTGGCGACCGTGCTTGTCCTTTATCTAGGCATGTTCTCCTTCTTTTTTGTTTTAAGCTACTATATGCAATTTGGCTTACACTATAATGTTCAAGATACAAGTTTGGTTTTTTTGGCTATAGGTATAGGTTTTTTTCTGACTTCCCTGATATCATCTCGAATGGTCAGAAGATGGAGGATGAGTGTACTTAAAATAGGTGCACTGATAATGGGATGCTCTAGTTTATTACTTATATGGGAGCTAAATGTGGATGCGACGCATCTGCTGGGCGCACGAAATATTTTAATATTATTGATATATGGCTTCGGTCTCGGCATGGCTACTACACCATTAGTCAACGTCACGCTCAGTTCAGTACCAGCAAGAATTACGGGCACAGGGTCAGGTCTGATCACTACATTTATGTATTTAGCAAACTCGTTAGGGGTGGCTCTAATCGGTATTTTGTTCTCCACTTCGTTGAAACATTCTCTTTTGGAAGCAGATTTATCGGATTATGTAAGGGCGTTTTCCTTCTCACTGGCAGCTATCGGAGGACTTGCTTTTACTGGTTTTGTTTGTCTTTGTTTCTTACGAGAGCGGAAATGATAGAGGAGGAATCAAGTTTTCTTGTTCTGTGAGCAATCTAACAACCGTTCTCTTCACTTAGTTTTATAGTATTTACAGGAATAACATAATTCCATTTAATGTTAATCCGCCAAGCTATGAAGGGGACGGTGCGAGCATGCCTATTCTAGAGGTAGAGAATCTCTCAAAAGAATATAAAGGCAAGGGCAAAATGAATGTGTTTCGGGCGCTAAACGGCATAAGCCTGAATGTGGATAGCGGAGAGCTTGTTGCGATTATGGGGCCTTCGGGGAGTGGTAAAACGACGCTGCTAAACATCCTTAGCGGGATCGACACGGAATATAGTGGGGTAGTCCGGATTGCAGAGACTAGTATAAGCGAGATGTCTAAGAATGAGCTTGCACTGTTTCGCCGGCAGCGAATGGGGTTCGTTTTTCAAGATTACAATCTGCTGGATAGCCTGACCCTACGGGAAAATATAATGGTGCCCATGGTTCTGGATGACCAAGAGGTAGACGACATCAATACCAAGACAGATGAGACGTTATTGCTCTTTGATCTGGGCGAGGTGAAGGATAAATATCCGTATATGGTTTCAGGAGGACAGCAACAACGAGCGGCGATTAGCAGAGCGATTATTAATGATCCGGAGGTGATCTTTGCGGATGAGCCGACGGGCAATTTGGATTCCAAATCCTCAAGTATAGTAATGAAGACCTTCGCCAAACTGAATGCTCTGAAAGGAGTAACAATTGTGATGGTCACGCATGATCCTTTTGCGGCCAGCTATTGTAATCGCGTGCTCTTTATCAAGGATGGGAAGACTCTATTAGAGATTACTAGGGACAATAAAGAACGGAGAGCATTTTTTGATAGGATTCTGGAGAGTCTGGCCTTCATTGGAGGGGGAGAAGATGACCTTTAGGAGAATGGCTATTCAGATGTTTAAGGCGAACCTTAGAAGGTACTTGTTATTTTTCCTATGCAGCAGCTTTACGATTATGGTCTTTTTCGCCTTTTACTCCCTGTATATAAACCCTGATTTTAATGACCCCTATCAAGTAAATGGAATGGTGTCTGGTAATTTATATGCTCCTTTCTTGGTTATGAGAGTGTTTGCTGTTCTATTTATTGTATATGCACAAATGGCCTTTTTGAAATTTAGAAAAAGCGACTTTGGGCTGTTAATGGTGCTTGGAATGACGAGCCACAATATCCGTAAAATTATTTTGTTAGAAAATAGCATGATCGCATTAGCTTCGATTCTCACGGGTTTAGGTGCAGGGTCGGTCTTCTCCGGTCTTTTCTTCTTCATCATCTCGTTGTTTGTTAATATAGGGGGCAGTTCTTTTTCACTTACACTGGAAAGTTATCTGTATACCATTAAATTCTTCGGGATTATTTACATAGCTGTGATTGGAATCCAATTAATATTAACGCTGAGATACAACATTGTACGCCTTTTAAAAGAATCCAGAACCGCAGAACGTAGCCTTCTTCATGGTAAAATCACAGGGATCATCGGAGTCGTACTACTGGGGATCTCCGTTTATGATATGATTACTCATTACAGTCCTGATGATGCCCGTATGATGTTAATCAATCTGGGAGTAAGTATGGTGGGTGTCTATTTGCTGCTGTCAGGACTTGGGGACTGGATGAAACTTTTTATATCGCGATCAAGCAGAGCCTATCACAAGCACCTGCTGTTTAGTTCCAATTTGATCTATACCCTTGGTCGCTCCAAAATAGTGCTTTCTCTTATCACCTTCCTCGTCTTCATAACAATTTCTCTAAGCGGTATTATTTTTTATTTGACCTGGAATGCTGAGGATATTCCAGTTGCAAACAATCCATATGATATTGCCTATGCAGAAGTATTCGGGAAAAATAGTATCTCACCAAAAATACTAAGCGAGATCACGGATCATGGCGCCACGCCGCTGCTTTCACACCAAAAGCTGGAGTATATCGACTTGTTTAATTTCAAAATATTTCTGGACCAGAATATAAATGCATTAATCGGCACTGATTATCATGTGGAGAAAGATCACTTTCTTAATCTTGCCTTAGTTGCTCGAGGAGAAGAATGGAAGAATCAAAGACCAGAGATGCCCAGCTTCGAAATGAAGCTTTCTTCTGGGAATCATACGTTGTACTCACAAGGACTTATATTTAAAATGCTATTTAACCCTGTGCCGAATCTTATGAATGGTCTTCATGTCATTGTTAACGAAGAGGATTATATGGCGCTGAAAGCGGAAAATAAAAAAGCGATCGGTAACCTTCAGCTCTTGAATTTTAAGGATTGGAAAAAAACTACGGATATAGATGCTAAGTTAAATGCCGCTTTAGCCAAATATAACAAAGACAATACAGAGTCCTGGTATGGCAATGAGCGGCAAGAGGCCCTCGTATTCTCTACGAAGTCTAGAATAAGTGACTATCTACAGTTACAGGAGTCTGGCCGATTTGGAATCTTCGTAATTTCATTTGTTGGTTTAATATTTTTCGGCGCCTCCGGGATAGTGCTGCATTTCAGTATTCAGACCGATTTAGAGCGTGAGAGGATCAAATTCAGGAAGCTGAACAAGATTGGAATTACTTCTAAGGACGTGGCTCGCATTATAGGCGGCCCTTTAAAAGTGCTGTTTTTTCTCCCGTATGCATTAGGTATTGCATTGTCTTCTTTTTATGTTGTTAGTTCTTCCAGAGTTGAAATGTCTACAGCTCTGGAGCCGATGTGGTTTTGTTTGTTGGTAGGCGGAGCATATCTTTTATTTCAAGTCCTTTTTTATCGTATATACACCAAATTATACACTCGCAATATGCTGGCTCATATCGGACTGCTTGATGTTCCCACAACGAATAATACAAGATGTAAATTTAATTCCAATTATGATAATATTAACAAATAAAATCGTGGGGGGATTCCATTTGAAAAAGATTTTTTCCAGAATTGCAGTCGCATTAATGATCTTGATCCTTGTTGCGATAGTCACTTGCTTTTATATTGGTGAATTCACCTATGCGTATGGATTAATTTTGGTGCTGTTTTTCGTATTTGCGGGGATGGGGCAGCTCTATAAGCTTAAAAATGATGAGTATATGTACAAAAAATTAAATAACACTGATGAGTATAATGAATATACTAGATGATATAAATTTAATAGAAACTTCTTATGTATAACCAAAACACCCCACTTTAGGCGATGCCTAATAAGTGGGGTGTTTCTTTATGTGTCTATTCTTATTTCTTACCGTTGCGCTCAAGAATCATATCAACGAACAGATCGATTTGTGCGGTAATGGCAATAGGATCATAGCGATAAAAAGTATCAAAATCGTTGTAGAACAGATGGTCGTTCTTCGCAGCAGCAAGTCCGTTCCAAACGGGTGATTCCTTCAGCTCTTTCAGCTTATCACCTTTTTTATCAGGATCATAAGTAGTTAGGAACATGTAATCCGCTGCATATTCTGGCAACAGCTCCATGGATAGCTGCAGTGTTTGGTTGTCATTGCTGTTCTTAGTAGGCATTTTCAGCTTAAGTGCATTATAGAGGGCTTGTCCACCACGGCCCGCATTGTTACCGAAGGTCCATAGCTCACCTTTGTCAGTCAGCTCATAAATTCCGAATGTATCATTTTCATTCACGACACCTTTAAGCTTTTCGCGGCCTTCAGCAGCCTTTTTCTCAAAGTCAGCAATGAATTGCTCAGCTTTATCAGGTGCTCCTACAATATCTCCAAACAGTTTTACGGTTTCATAGATGTTCGTAGCAGTTCCGTATGGAATATGAATGGTTGGAGCGATTTTGGATAATGCATCATAGTTGTCATCGTACATAACTACAATTAGATCAGGTGCAAGTTCTAGTGCTTTCTCAGCATTGACTGGAGCACCAACATCTTGTGTGTTTTTGAGCAGGTCTTTCAAGAAGGGGTTATCAAAAGTACTAGGTTCAACGCCTATGACGTTAGCTCCAACGGAGAGTAATTCCCCACCATAATAATCTGTAACGATCCGCTGAGGTTTAACTGGGATTTGAACAGTACCTTTAGTAGTTTCATAGCTGCGCATTTCGGCAGCGGAAGCATCAGGAACAGCTATTGCCTCTGCACTCGGGGCTGTTGTTGCTTCAGTTGTCGCTGTTGGTGTATTAGATGAAGCCTTGTTGTTTCCCCCGCAAGCCGTCACAAATACAGACAATAACATTACGAGTGCCAGGATGGGGAAAAGGGTCTTTCTTTTTAGCATGGTAAACCTCCCTAAGTATATGTACCAAATAATAATAATGAGAATCATTATCATCGTTATTATCAATTTGAACTGTATCAAAGCTTAGAATTTCTGTCAATGCAATAAATTAAATGGTACCAATTAAATCTATCTATTGCCAAACCTAGGAAATGTAATTTACAATAGTCTAATGATAATGAGAATCAATTTCACAGAAATAGGGTGGCATTCATGAATCAACAGATAACTACCAGGATAGGAGCCGATAAAGGAGTAGTTAAACGAGAATTTCGTTCACGTCCTTGGGCGGCAACATTAATCTTGGTCGGCGGTCTGGCACTATTATTATTAGGAATCGCTGTTTCCGTCTCCTTCGGTGCAGCAGATATTAAGCTGTCTGTGGTATGGTCAGCTGTGTTTCACTTTGATCCGGAGATCATGGATCATCAGATTATTAGAGAATTAAGATTACCTCGTGTACTTGGCGGAGCAATGATAGGGGCTAGCTTTGCAGTTGCAGGGGCCATTATGCAAGGGATGACGCGAAATCCATTGGCTGATTCAGGTCTGATGGGTATCAACTCAGGCGCAGGATTTGCGCTCGCATTATGTTTTGCTTTTTTTCCAAATTTATCGTTTATGTATTTGATTCTATATTCTTTCGTGGGTGCCGGCGTAGGCGCGGGTGTCGTATACGGAATAGGATCACTTGCTAAGGGAGGATTAACTCCTGCTCGTTTGGTGCTGGCCGGTGCTGCTTTTAGTGCGCTTTTGTCGGCGCTGAGTGAAGGGGTAGCTTTATATTTTCACATCGGTCAAGATTTAGCTTTCTGGTACGCGGGAGGCGTGGCTGGAACGAAATGGATCCAACTCAAAATCATGTTCCCTTGGATAGGGGCTGCTTTAATTGGTGCAATGGTAATCTCTCGATCGATCACGATGCTCAGTTTAGGTGACGATGTTGCGAAAGGTCTAGGTCAGCGTACAGGGCTTGTGAAGTTGGCAGGTGCATTAATCGTATTGATTTTAGCTGGATCATCGGTTGCCGTAGTTGGTGCAGTTGGTTTCATTGGACTGATTATTCCGCATTTGACACGATTTTTTGTGGGTGTCGATTACAGATGGATTATTCCTTGTTCAGCGATCCTCGGCAGTCTACTTGCTGTATTTGCAGATTTAACTGCGCGGATGATTAATCCACCTAATGAAACGCCACTTGGCGCTATTATTGCACTGATTGGTGTACCATTCTTCCTTTATCTTGCACGTAAAGAAAGGAGGGAGCTGTAATGATGGAAAAGACGACATTCGGTTCCTTCGAAGCCGCCAAAAATAAACGGGGCTTAATTATCATGATTTCTTTGGCGGTACTAATTGTGATTGCTTTTATTATTAGTATGAATACAGGTTACATACGTTTGACTCCTATGGAGTTGATTAATACATTGTTCGGTAAAGGAACCGACAAGCAGGAGTTAATCTTGTTTCAGTTTCGACTGCCACGTATTGTGATTTCCATTCTAATTGGGGCAGGTCTGGCTGTATCCGGTGCTGTGATGCAGGGCGTCTTTCGTAATGCGTTGGCGGACCCTGGTATCTTAGGGATTAATGCTGGTGCAGGAATTATGGTTATGCTGTTGATCTCTTTTTACCCTACGGCAACCGCGGCTCCAGTGTATCTGCTGCCAATGGTAGCGTTCGTCGGTGCGGGGCTTACAGCTGCCTTAATCTATGCTCTAGCTTATAAACGGCACCAAGGAATATCGCCTATGCGTCTACTGTTGACTGGTGTAGCTGTCGCAGCTGGGATGAGTGCAGCTATGATCGTGCTTACGCTAAGGCTTGATCCAGAAAAATACCAATTCGTCGCTACTTGGCTAGCAGGCAGCATTTGGGGAACAAGCTGGAAGTTTGTACTTTCACTCCTACCGTGGATTCTTATTCTGGTGCCTTATGTCATCTATAAGGCAAGGGTGATGAACGTACTGAATCTAGGGGAGCAGACCGCTGTGGGACTTGGTGCCGCAGTAACGAAGGAACAATTTCGGCTTCTTGCGGCTGCGGTAGGATTAGCAGCGGCGAGTGTCGCTGTCAGCGGTGGAATTGGTTTTGTGGGATTGGTCGGACCCCATTTGGCGAGACGGTTAGTTGGGCCGAAGCATCAACTCATGCTTCCGACTTCGGCACTGCTTGGGTCACTACTCGTTATTACAGCGGATACCATTGGACGCTGGATCCTCCAGCCGTCTGAGATTCCTACGGGTATCGTTGTAGCTGTAATTGGAGCACCATACTTTTTGTATTTGTTAGCCCGTACGAAATCTTGATGAAAGTAGGCTGATCTCTCACCAGAAGGAGCGAATTATTAACATGTTGCGTCGTTTTTTTGCTTACTATAGGCCCTATAAGGGATTGTTTATTCTTGATTTTTCTTGTGCGATTGCTGCTGCACTACTTGAACTGGTCTTTCCGTTAGCCGTTAACCGGGTAGTAGATGATCTGCTGCCAAGCGGCAATTGGAGATGGATACTCTATTCATGCCTCGGCTTGCTGGGGATATATATTGTCAGTGCCTTTATGCATTTTGTCGTCACTTACTGGGGGCATAAGCTGGGGATTAATATCGAATCGGATATGAGAAAAAAGCTTTTTGACCGAGTTCAGAAGTTATCTTTTAATTTCTTTGACAACAACAAGACCGGCCATCTAGTATCCCGGATGACAAATGATTTGATGGACATCGGTGAGATTGCCCACCACGGGCCAGAGGATCTCTTTATAGCAGTAATGACGCTGCTCGGTGTGTTCGGCATTATGCTCAGTATCAATTGGCAATTAGCAATTCTGACGTTTGTAATCGTTCCGCTTATGATTTATTTATCCATGTACTTCAGCCGGAAAATGTCTAAAGCCTTCCACATCATGTTCGCGGACATTGCTGACTATAACGCACGCGTGGAGAACAATGTAAGCGGGATCCGCGTTGTGCAAGCTTTTGCTAATGAGAATCATGAAATTTCCCGTTTTGCGGTCAATAACGAACGCTTCCGTATAACAAAGCTGATGACCTATCGAATTATGGCTTGGAATTCATCCTTTAGCTTTGTTCTCATGAAACTGGTCTCGTTATTTGTTCTCGTATGCGGAACCTATTTTGTAATCCAGAAGCAAATGACCTACGGTGAATTTATTGCTTTTGTGATGTTGTCCAATGTATTTTTAGGACCATTACAACAGATTAACTCGGTCATTGAGACCTATCCCAAAGGCATTGCAGGTTTTAAACGTTATCTCGAACTGCTGGAGACGGAGCCGGATGTTGATGATGCGATTGACGCTAAGACAGTTCATGATCTTAAGGGGAATATAACCTTCCATGATGTGGCTTTCGCCTACAGCGATAAAGAGAACGTACTCCAAAATGTGAATCTGTCGATTCAAGCAGGAGAGACCGTTGCTCTGGTCGGTCCATCTGGTGCGGGTAAGACAACGCTTTGTAGTCTACTACCTCGCTTCTATGATGTAAGTGAGGGTAACATTAGCATTGATGGAATTGATATTCGTTCCATGAAGCTTGAATCTCTTCGTTCACACATCGGGATTGTACAGCAAGATGTATTTCTGTTTGACGGAACCATCCGTGAGAATATCGCTTACGGGCGGTTGGGTGCCTCCGATGAAGAAATCTGGGAGGCTGCACGGCGCGCCCAACTGGAAGAGCTGATCAAATCCCAGCCTGCTGGGCTGGATACTATGATCGGGGAGCGGGGCGTTAAGCTCTCTGGAGGTCAGAAGCAGCGGCTGTCCATTGCCCGGATGTTCCTGAAGAATCCAACGATTCTCATTCTAGACGAAGCCACATCGGCGTTGGATACCGAGACGGAGTCCGCAATTCAGGAAGCACTTGCGGAGTTGTCACAAGGTCGTACGACGCTTGTTATAGCTCATCGATTGGCAACGATCAAGAATGCCGACCGTATTGTTGTCGTTGCGGAAGGTGGTATCGCTGAGCAAGGCAGACATGAAGAACTGTTACAGACTACCGGAATTTACAGTCGACTACATGAGGCACAATTTGGAGCGTAAGAAGCCAAGGGCATCAATAGAATATACTTTTGGAGGGACATAATGAACAATCAACTGGAATTATACGATGTAACGATTATTGGCGGCGGACCTGCTGGGATGTATACAGCTTTTTATAGTGGAATGAGAGACCTCAAGACGAAATTGATTGAAGCGAAGGATGAGCTCGGAGGAAGAATGCTTATTTATCCTGAAAAAATGATCTGGGACGTAGGCGGAGTAACGCCGACTCTCTGTCATCAGCTGATCGGGCAGCTCAAGGAGCAGGCGCAGACCTTTGAACCCACAATTGTGCTGGGACAGCAAATCATGAATCAAGAGAGACAAGAAGACGGGACATATATCTTAACCTCGTCTACCGGGGAACAACACTGGACACGAACCGTTATTCTGGCAATTGGCTACGGAATCCTACAAATGGCTAAACTCGAAATCGAAGGTGCGGATCGCTATGAGGTGACGAATCTTCATTATACCGTTCAGGAGCTAGAGCCATTCCGTGGCAAAAGAGTGCTGATCTCCGGCGGAGGAGACTCTGCAGTAGATTGGGCAAATGAACTGGAGTCCATTGCAGCAAGTGTAACGATTGTTCACCGTCGTGAACAGTTTGGGGGTCATGAGAAAAATATTGTGCGGATGAAGGAATCTTCAGTCAATGTCCGAGTGCCCTATGCAGTAAGCCAATTACACAGCAGTAATGGGGAAACGATAGATCAGGTGACGATCAACCACATAGAGACAGGTGAAACAGAGCAATTTGAAGTGGATGCAGTGATCGTAAACCATGGTCTTAAGAGCGATTTTGGTCCGTTAAAAGAGTGGGGCCTTGATATGGGCGAATGGTGTGCGAATGTATCTGATAAGCTGGAGACCAATCTCCCAGGCATATTTGCAGCTGGTGACTTTGTGGATTATACAAGTAAGGTACGTTTAATTGCCGGTGCTTTCACCGATGCAGTTCTGGCGCTTAATAGTGCCAAGCTGTTCATAGATCCAACTGCGGCTAAAGTTGCTTATGTGTCTTCTCACAATGAGCGGTTCAAAGAGAAGAATAAGGCGCTTGGTGTCGTTGACGACCATTAATAGCGGTAAATTCTTAAGGAATAGGTTTGATTTTAATGTTGAGCGTATAGGGCTTCTTATCCATTTCGAGCGGAGAGAAGCCTTATGCGCCTTCTTTATATTTCAAGGTTTAATAGCCTGATGATCTGGAAGGGAGCAGGAATGAAGCTATCTAATAATAACCTGGTATACAGAATTTATATGTTAAAAGAGGCTGGGAAACGCCAATGGGGCGGTGGTCACATCAGTAATCTCCAGATGGCCCAGTCCCCACTCTTCCTGACACCAATAGAAGCTACCGTTCTAATAACCATTGAAGGAGAGACAGTAGCTCTTAAAATAGGTGAAATTCTTTTTTTAAGTGCAGGTACGACTTATCATATTAATGTTAATGCTACATTAGAGACCGTTATCTCTGTTCTAGCAATCTCCTATGAGGTATATGGGCTAAGCAATAGCACGGAGCAAGAATTGGTCTATGGACTTTGCCGTGAATTTTTTCCGGTCAATGGGATTTTACCAGTACGTACGACGAATAAAATAACCCGCTTATTCAGCGAATTGGAAGACGTTGCTGCCAATAATTTAGAAGCACAGGCAGATAGAATTCAATCCTTGCTGCATCAGCTGCATCAACTGGTTGTAGAGGCTGATACTGAAGCAGACATTACGGATAGTTCATATTTCAGAATGCTCTCTTATATTCACCAGAACATCCAAAAGGAGATTACGCGAGAGATGATGTCTAGAATGATGGGATTTAATCCTCGCTATTTCTCAGTATGGTTCCGCAAGCAGACGGGGTGGAGCTTCACCGAATATGTAGCTCATTTAAGAGTGAATAAAGCGAAAAAATATTTGATGTCCAGCCAAGCAACAATCCAGCAAATTTCTCAAAAAGTAGGCTATTCAGATGGACTATATCTGAGCCGGAAATTCAAGCAAATCACCGGGATGACTCCAACAGATTTCCGTTTGCGTCCCAAACCGATGCGGATAGTTGCGTTGCAATTTTTCGGGGATTTACTTGCGCTGGGAGTGAAGCCTGTCGCGGTTGAAAAAGATGTGATGAACTACTCATTGCTTTTACAGCCGGAACTGGCGGATGTACGATCGTTTGAGTTGCAGGGATGTCCGGCGGAAGCGGACTTGTCTGGACTGGAAGCTGATATAGTCATTGCACCGACCTATCTGAGCCCCCGTCAGCTTAAATGGATGGAAAAGTTGGGTCCACTAGTTACGGTGGAATGTGATGAAATGGACCGCTTAGAACAGATTCGTTTATTCGGCAGACTGCTGGGAGAAGAGGAGAGGGCAGAAGCATGGATAAGACACTATCATTTGAAAATAGATTTGGCCAAGCAGCGCTTGTCCTCACTAATTGAATCTGGTGAAACGGTAGCGGTGTATGAGATTAGGCAAGATAACAGTATTTATATCTGGAATCATACAGCCCGAGGTGTGTACAATCTGTATCCAATGCTAGGGTTAGCTCCGCCGGACAAGGTAAGGTCAGATGTTCTGGAGCGGAATGATCATCTATGCATCTCACTGTCGGAATTGCCAATATACGCGGCTGACCATATGTTTGTGGTTGTATCAGGACAAGAGGACTGGATGTCGAGAACACGTAAACGCATTAGCAAGAGTGTGGTTTGGCGTAGTCTTCCAGCATTCAGGAATGAACGCACATATTACCTCAAGCTTGAGGAATTTTGGGGCAGCGAAGGGCTTGCACTCGAACGTCAGTTGGAGATACAGACAGATTTGTTAATCGGCCATAAGTTAAGCTGACAATCGTCCATAGCCAAATTGATGTATTAGCGTGTATATATGTTTTCCCACGGAGACGTTATATTAAACAAGGATCTAAATGATATTGATAATCAATATCATAATAATATAAAGTCTCAAGGGGGATTTACATTGTACAGAGTAATATCGTTAGGAAAAACAAGCATGATAGCCGTTGTGCTTACGCTGGTGCTAATGTTGAGCGCATGCGGACAAGCTGCTAATCAGGGGAATGCTTCAGCTAACACGTCTGCTGAAGTGGCTAAAAGCACTAATGATCCTGTAGTTGCCAGCACGGAGCCGGCTGCTGATGCAGAGTACTGGACATACGAAAGCGACAAAGGTCCGGTGCAGATCCCACGCAATCCACAAAGAATTGTAATTCCGGTACAAGACTTTATCGGTGATCTTCTGACGCTGGGGGTGACGCCCATTGCCGTAGCTGGGAATGACATCTTGAACCATCCATATTTCAAAGAGGCGCTTACAGGTGTAGAAGTAGTGGGCGATGACATAACGGTGTCCCTGGAGAAAATAACGAGCCTGGAACCGGATTTGATTATCACTTATCAGGAAGATACCTATGAGCAAATCTCCAAGATTGCTCCGACTGTCTTTATTCCTTGGGGCAAATACGACTATAAGGAACGATTGATCGAGATCGGGAAAATCTTGAACAAGGAGCAGCAGGCTGTAAAATGGGTGGCGGATTTCAATCAGAAGCTGGAAGCGAAGAAAGCGGAATTGGCCGATCTGATCGCAGCTGACAAAAAGGTGGCAATCTTTGAAATTGCCGGTAAAGAGCTGTATCTATACGGTTCGTCATATGGGCGTGGTGGAGAGATTATATACAACGGATTGGGGCTGCATGCACCTGATCTTGTCGAAGAGGTAGCCTTTAAGGAAGGCTGGGCTTCCCTTTCTCTCGAAACGCTGCCCGAGTATCTAGGAGAAGCTGATTATATATTCCAAGGCTTCAGCCGTGGTGTGGAGCAGGACAAGCTGGACATTCTGGATAGTGTCTTCTGGCAAAGTCTACCTGCTGTTAAGGCGGGGCATGTGTTCACTTACGATCTCAAAACTTATTATCTCTCTGATGCTTATGCGCTGGACAAGCAGCTGGATGAGATAGTCACGTTGTTGAAGTCTCTACAATAAGTTAAATTTGAAGCGTGAGATAAAACCACTCACAGATAAAACGCCTTTAGATACTTATAAGTTATCTTAGTAGGAATTTTGTACAACAATAAAGGGATGTCCGCTTAGCCGCTATGGCTTCGGACATCCCTTTTCCTCATGCATTATTTATTATTTATTAGCCAATCGGCCAGCTCTTCGGTCTGGGTTAATACCGCGATAGGGTCATAATACCAGGAACGTTCTTCTTTCCAAACATAGAGGTGTCCATTTTTGACTGCAGGAAGGTTGCCCCAAAATGAATCAGCCTTGTAATCAGCTTCTGTAAGGTTATTTGAGGTTAAGATAATATAATCTCCGGCATACTTAGTTAACGCTTCTTTAGATATTTCCGCCCATTGCTTCTCCATAATCTCCGCTGCTACTTCTGTAGGCGGCTTGCGACCAAGCGCTTGATAGATGGGCTGTCCGCCTCGGCCAAAGTTATCGCCATAGACCCAGATGGATTTTCCACCGTCTTCCATGATGGAGAAGGTTGCATCTGCCGGGAGGACCTTGTCCACTTTTGCTTTAGCTTCGGCTATCCGTTTGTCATAATCTGCAAGCCAATTCTTTGCTTCTTGCTCCTTTCCAAGGAGTTCTCCGAAATAGGTTAATTCTGCATGAGCATCTTTTAAATCCCCGTAAGGCACAATGATGGTAGGAGCAATTTTGCTAAGCGTTTCATAGCTTTCTGCTTGTCCCGAAATAATCAAGTCAGGATTTAGTGTGATGATTTTTTCAGGTGACATTTTACCGTACGCTCCTGTGTCTGTAACACCGGTAAGAGCCTCCTTATAATACATATTCTCTAAGGTCAAGCCTGGAGCTCCGATAGGAATGGTATCAAGAGCTATTAGACTTCCCAAGTATTCCTCAGCGACAATTCGTTTAGGATGAACAGGGATTTCAACATCACCTTTTACGGTACTTACTGTCTTGACAGTAGGGGTTTCAGCACTTTCTGCTTCTTGATTAGTTTCGGTTGGTGCTTGTGTTGCTGCTGTTGTATTACTGGTACCACCTGTATTCTCCACCGTAGTATTGGAATTTCCACAAGCTGATAGGACTAGAATTAACGTCAGCATGAAGGGAAATAGAAGCCAATGATTCTGTTTCGAAGTATTCTTTTGTAGATTATGCAATTTGTTGTTCCTCCTATGGTAATTGATTATCATTCTCAATAAGAACTTTACAATCTTCTCTGGTTATTTACTATGGACGAATATGATCTTCGTTTGTGCATATTTATGATGTCATCACACGCAGCAATTCTTTAAGCTGTGCTTGAGAAGACAGCGGATCAAATCCATAGAACATGTCACCCTGGTTCAGGATGTATACCCGATTGTTACGGACTGCATCTAACTGCTTCCAATCACGAGAACGCAGAAGGCGAGAGAGGCGTTTTCTTCCCTCAGAAGATGATGGGATGCTAGTGATAATAATATAGTCTGCAGGATAGGTTCCGATTTCCTCAATAGAAGACACTAGATACCCTGAATCCATTATTCCGTTCTCCATAATGATGGATGGTGGCTTGAATCCAAGATCTCCGTACAAAATCTGACACCCCCTACCGTAACTGCTACTGAAACAATAAGCTGCTCGGGAACTAAGCTCCCAAACGATAGCTGTCCCTCTTTCCGATCCTATCGAATGGTTCAGTTTCTTATTGGCAGCATGGCAGAGCCCATCGTAATGACCTAACCATTCTTCTGCTCGCTGTCGCCGGTTGACTACATCAGCGATCAAACCAAATTGCTCTCGCCAGCTCATTTGCATAAAGGGTAATTCAATGACCGGAGCAACTGGAGTCAGAATCTTATTCTCAGGAATATTGTAGCTGATAATGATATCTGGTTCTGCTAAAGCTATCGAATCAAATAGAAGGGAAGAGTTACCTTCGTTCATCGTAAGTTGTTTGGAGGCTGGCACTTGCTCTAAGCTCCGATGCCAATCCGAATAAACACCGAGTTGAGGCATAATTTCCAGTACCCGTAGGATAGCTGTGTGATTGTAGTTTAAAGCAACAATTTTTTTGTTCTTATTCTGATAGGCTGTAGGTGAAAGACCCACAAGCTGCTTGAATTTACGGCTCAGATAAGTTCCTTCTTCATAACCAACCTCATGCGCCAGAGTTGTTAGATTTGGGGAACTGGTGAGGATTCGTTGCTGTGCTCTGCGGATTCTTAACAGTGTAATATAAGCGCTGAAAGTTTGACCCATAATTTTACGAAAGGTACGTGAGAAGTGTTCAGGGCTTACCCCAGCTAACGTAGCCATCTGCTCCCGAGTAATATCTTCGTTGTAATGAGCTTCTATGTATTCAAACACATTTTCAATCCAGCTTCCTGACGTCTCCTTTTTTGCAGCCAGTTCATGATGAAGATCCACGATGAATTGAGTGAATAATTGCTGGACCTTAAACGGTTTCCGATCATTGGGTTCTATCCAAGCACTGTAAAGCTCACCAGACAGTGCGATCAATTGTGTGGAGGCGTGGTGTAAGGCTGGGCTGCCATTTAGAAAATACTGCTCTTGCCTACGGTTGGGCATACTGGTGTACTCTATCCACATCCCCTGTAACTGTTGCTCAGTCTCTAGCTTCAAATTTGAAGTTGCAGCAAAGGTCATGATGCTTCCGGATTCGAGGCTATGAAGTTCGCCATCTATCTCAAGCTGACCTTTACCTTCCCAGACAAACATAATACAGGAATTCGTAGCTGGGATGTTATCGGTTGCGTAGTGGGAAAGACTTGTTAGGCTACTAATCTTAACAGGCATATAAAAAGGATGGGAATGATGTGGCATCCCGCCGGATTGGATGGGCATGGTAGAAATCGCTCCCTTTTTTCAATGATAATCATTCTCAATTATAGTATACCAGTCTTTCTTTCTATTGACTATAATGGCTCTTATGATAGTGTTTAGAATAATCCGCTAACGAATATTTTTAGGTATGAAAGGAATGGGGATTTCATGACAACTTGGAATTTACAAGGAACCGTAAGTCACTTGTTGATATGTAATGGTAGCAGCTGCAAGAAACACAAAGGTGAAGAGGTAGCTGAAGCGATAGAAGATGAGATTGAAAAGCAAGGTGCACAGAGTCTTATACATACAACGGTAACCCGTTGTAATGGTAGATGTTCAGATTCCTGCATCGTGATCGCGTACCCTGAAGGTGTGTGGTATAAAGAGATCACACCTAAATCAGCGAAATCGCTAGTACGGAAGCATTTACAGGGCGAGAGACTTGAAGATCATCTGCTGTATACATATGATGGTCAGCTGATGGCTGCAAATGACAAGGGGGCTAAAGGGAAGAAGAAAAAATAGCTGTCTACTGATCGAAGCTTCGCAGCTAAGTGAAATCAAAGTAGAAATGATTGAAGTACCGTCAATGCGCTGGCGGTATTTTTTGTCTTTTCAGGAAAGCAACTTCGTTTCTTTTTGTTTAGTAGAGGATTATGATTGAATGAAAGGAAGATCTAGGGGGAATAGACATGTTTAAGAGGTTTACAGTGGATGATCATGCAGAAACGGCGCAGTTGTTTGCGGAATCTTTTTGTGAATTACATGAAGAAATTTTTCATACATATATGATGCTTGCGACTGAAGAATACAGTACTACGATTGCAGAATTCATGGCGTAGCAGATGCCAAAAACCCGGATTCTAACAAAGGATATCAATCGATTGGTTTTGTGGAGGCGGGCAGAATTGCAGATATCAAATTTGACTTGCGCCCCTAACGTTGACTATGCTATTAAAAAGTGAATAAAATAACACTTCATATAAGGTGGCGCATGGGGGAGAGGGTTCGATGGAGAGGCTGCAGGTGTGGCCGGGGAAGTTTAAGAAGTTTTTTCTGAACAATAAATTTGTGGTAACCTTGCTTATTTTATTGTTAACTGGGGTAACTATCCTGGTGTTCTCAAAGATACCGTTTATTTTTACGCCTATATCTGTATTGCTGCACACGGTGGCTGCACCATTGTTACTATCCGGTATCGCTTATTATTTGCTGAATCCGTTAGTAGACCTAATGGGAAAAAGATTCAGGATGAAACGTGTGTATGCAATCATCATTCTTTATCTGTTAATTGCGGGTATAATTACGTTGATTCTGGTGATGGTGATTCCGATTCTTCGAACGCAATTATCTGGTTTGATTGACGATTTTCCAAGGTACAGTGACTTGATCCAGGAACGATTTATGAATCTTACGGGAAGTGAATTCTTTGGTCAAGTTCAAGATAGTATAGGAACCAACCTAAGTGAAATCACTAGTAAAATTACGGCTTGGGGCACTTCTTTTCTGAATAATGCGCTAACAGGTGTAGGGAGCTTCGTCGGAGCCGTTACGGAGATTGTGCTGGCGGTGGTGACGACACCGTTTATTCTATTCTACTTGCTTCGTGATGGAAAAAGATTGCCAGATTACATTTTGAAATTTGTACCTACCGCGCTGCAGCCGCAGACTCGGATGGTAATGTCGGAAATGAACGCCCAGGTATCATCCTATATTCGAGGGCAAATTATAGTAAGCTGCTGCATTGGTGCGCTGCTCTATATTGGCTACTTGATTATTGGTCTGGAGTATTCACTTGTTCTTGCCATTGCTGCTGCATGTACAGCAGTTGTTCCCTATTTGGGTCCGGCAATTGCTATTACACCTGCCTTAATTGTGGCCATGGTCACTTCACCGTTTATGCTGTTGAAGATGATCATCGTTTGGACGGCTGTACAGCTGATTGAAGGAAAGTTTATCTCTCCGCAGATTATGGGCAAGACACTGAAGATTCATCCGATCACGATCATTTTTGTGATTATTTTTGCCGGCAAAATGTTTGGCGTTCTTGGCATTATCCTTGCAGTTCCTGGTTACGCGGTGCTCAAGGTTGTATTTACACATATTTTTCAATGGTTCCGGTTCCAGTCCGGATTGTATAAGCAGATTGAAGAGAATAAGGAATAATGTGGAAGGGTGAAATGTAATGGTAGGACCGATAGCAGTAACCTCTTATGGTAAGCTTCAAGGACGAGAGGAGGATGGCGTGAACGTTTGGCGTGGAATCCCTTTTGCCGCTCCACCAGTTGGAGAGCTTCGATTTCGTGCGCCGCAGCCACCAGAAGCTTGGAGCGGAATTAGAGATGCTTCTGATTTTGGTCCAGTTAGCCATCAGCCAGCGGATACGAGAGGTACGCGTTTCGGTGGCGTAACACCTCGTCATTCTGAAGATTGTTTATATTTAAATGTATGGTCACCTGCATCCCCAGGCGAGGCACTTCCTGTAATGTTCTGGATCCACGGGGGTACATTTGTGACTGGTGCTGGAAGTCAGCCACAATTTGATGGCACTAGCTTCGCGAAGAACGGTAATGTAGTCTTGGTGACGATTAATTATCGACTGGGACCATTAGGTTTTATGCATCTGTCTTCGCTTGGTGATGGATTTGCGTCTAATCAAGGCTTGCTGGATCAAATTGCCGCGCTGGAATGGGTAAAGCTTAATATTGCCGCCTTTGGAGGCGACCCTCAGCGAGTTACGGTATTTGGAGAATCAGCTGGCAGCATGAGTATCGCTGCCCTTCTGGCTATGCCTGCTGCAAAGGGATTATTTGCTGGAGCGATCATGCAAAGTGGGGCTGCTCAAACCTTGCCAAATCAGCAAGGGAAAGATATTGCTGTAGCATTACTTACTGAACTAGGCATTTCTCCTGAAGGAGATACCAGCCTACTTAATACGTTCTCAGTGGAACAAATTATAGAAGCAGCCACAAGAATGACCATTAAATTAACTGGTGGTTCAATAGGCATGTTATTTCAGCCTGTCATTGATGGGGATACGCTTCCTGTAGATCCTGCACAGGCTGTGGCAGAAGGATCGGCCCAGGGGATTCCTTTGTTGATTGGAACCAATCGAGATGAGGGGAATTTGTTTTTCAGGGGAGAAACACCAGGTGCAGACTTTGATGAATCGCTCAAGGCGCTGGAGCAGATGATGGGAACTGGAAGTCTGGCGGAGGTTGCCAGCCACTATTCTTCTACATGGGAAGGACAGGCGGAGATTCTAACGGATCTATATTTCTGGGGAACCTCTATATCCTTAGCTGAGAATCAATTGGCCTATGCGCCTGTTTGGATGTATCGTTTTGATGGGACGGTCCCTGGCCATCCATTGTTAAATAAAGCTGTACATGGTGCGGAAATTGTCTATGCTTTTAACAATTTGTCTCATGTAACTCGCTTGGGTGCGGAAATTACACCGGCGATGCAAAAATTGGCTGAAAGTATGCATACGGCATGGATTGCCTTTGCTCATCGAGGAAACCCAGCTACATCTGAGCTATCATGGCCTGAGTATAATCTGGAAGAACGTCCTACACTGATCTTTGATGAAGAGATGCGAGTAACTCAAGATCCAGATTCAGAGAAACGCAAGAGAATTGTCTCTATTCTGGTTTGAGAAGTCTGAGGAGATGAACGGGGATGAAGGTCCAAGGATTTAATCATGTGACGGTAAATGTGAGTGATTTATCACGTTCATTGAATTTTTATACTGGTATTTTGGGTCTTCAGCTAATACACAAAGGGAATACAGATGCCTATCTGGAATGGGGAAGCGCATGGATTTGCCTCATTGAAAAGCCAGAATACACTGAATTAATGGGCAGTGTAATTGGTATAGACCACATTGCCTTTAGTATAGCGAAAGAACATTTCGAGGAGGCTGTACAGGTACTCCGTACCCACGAAGTACGAATCATTAGAGGACCTGTTAAAAGGGGAGTAGGCTGGACCGTCAACTTTCTCGATCCAGATGGGATTCAGTTAGAGCTACACACCTCTAATCTAAGAGAACGAATGAGTATTTGGAATAACAAACAAGAATAAAATAGAAAGGGGAGCTTCTTAGCCAATTGGCTAAGAAGCTCCCCTTTTTTCTATCGACCTAAATATTCCTTAATCCCTAGAACTACTGCTTCGGCTATCCTATTCTGTACATCCACCGTGAAGAGTAATGCTTCGTCCTTGGTATTACTTAAGTAACCACATTCTAATAAAATAGCTGGCATTTTAGTTTCTCTTGTTACATGATAATTTGCTTGACGAACCCCTCGATCCTGAAGACCTGTAGCAACAGTAAGATATTTATGAACGGTTTGCGCGAATAATAAACTATCTTTACGTGTGTAATAGGTCTCTGTACCACTAGGATTGCTCTTACTGCCCACTGGGATACTATTGGCATGGACAGAGATAAACAAATCTGCTTTTACCTTATTGGCGAGGTTGGATCTGTCCTGCAGGGTCGGGTATGTATCATCACTTCGAGTGAGCACAACCTCAATATTTGGCTCTTTCTTTAGTAATTCTGCAATTTTTAGTGCTGTTGGCAAGGTGAAATCTTTCTCTTTGCGGTTACTTCCAGTGCCAGGATCTTTCCCACCATGTCCTGCATCAATAACGATTATCTTCTTGTCTGTGTTGCCAGTAGAAGGTGGAGGCGTTGTGACCGGTACTTCAGGTACAGTGGTTGCAGGAGGCGCTGTGCTTGTCCCATTTAGATCCACTATAATAAGTCCATCGTTAGCATTCGTTACACTGTAGTTATTCGCACTGTTCAGATCAATCACGATCCGGATCGTAGAGGGAGAACTACTGAATAATGAATAACGAATGGTTGAGACGTTAGGATATTCAGTAATCGTCAACTGCCCACTTTGGTTTTTTCCGACAGAAAGGTTCTGATGAAAGCTGTCGCCAAAGCTGGTATTCGGTAAATCTACGACAATTCGGTCTTTATCTGTCATTGTGAATACATTTGGTGTTACACTGCCGTTCATCGCGATGATGAGCTTGTTATCGATGAAGCTAAGATTTGTGACTGCTGCCGTCGAGGTGTTTCCATCAGTTGTTGTGTTACCATTCGATCCATTATCAGAGGGTGCGGTTACAGATGTGTCTGGAACTGTAATTTCTGGTTCGCTTCCGCCAATCTCTGGTACTGGAGAAGTTAAGTATACCGTTTTGGTCACATTATCCCAACCGACAGTAGTTCCTGTCTGTTCACCAACAAATCTTAAAGGAACTAGGGTCGTGTTGCCACTGAGAAAAGGAGGGTTGTCCAGTTTTACCTGTTTCCCCGAAGCCTCTGCCATCGCATTATTCACGATAAGCTTTAATGTCGTTCCCTTTTGCTCAATGGTTGCAGTCTTGGTCACATTATCCCATTTCACGGTATAACCAAGCTGCTCCGTAACGAGGCGAAGTGGAACCATCACGCTTCCATTTACAATTTGGACTTGTGCTTCTTTTGAAATCTTAAGATCATTGCCGTCTAGATTGATGTGTGTCTCTGCAGAGCCGGCATAACCAGTTCCTGGATGAACCAGCACCAACAAAAGCAGCAGTAACGCCAAAAAACCAAACTTCTTCATCTGCAATCCCTACCATCCCCGTTTCTTGGTTTCTAGCAATTCTTACTTTTTCTTCCTATGATGCAGTTTCGGGCTTATATAAATCTTAAACGACAATAGTTTCCAAAAGTTGCGCTCTTTTAGAGTGAAAAAGGAAAAATTTCGGTAGAAAAAGCGAAAAGAGAGCTAACTCAAACATTTGGGTTAGCTCTCTTTTCGTAACAATATTTTATTGCAAAGAAGTATAACCCGTTTTTTCTACCAATTCCTGACCTTGAGCAGATTGCATCCAATCTAGAAAGGGCTGAATATTGGGGTTGTCACTTCCAGCAGTCACAGCATAAAATTCTGTAGCCAAAGGGTACTGTCCACTGCGAATACTCTCTTTGTCGGGCTTAACACCATCGATGGCGAGTAGTGCAATTTCCCCACTTTGATTCATTTCTGAGGCGTAAAATAAAAAGCTGTACCCGAGTGCATTTTTATAATTGCGATAACTGGAGGTTTGTTTAATAATTCCGCTCATAATATCCGCCACGTCTTCCTTAGGAGGTGTCATGAGTGTAGTGTCTCCCATAAACTTTTGCAGCATCGTCTGGCTCCCACTATCCTCTGGGCGTTGAAAAGCGCGAATACGGTTATTAGCTCCGCCTACATCTTTCCAATTGGTGATCATGCCTGCGTAGATATCTTTAAGCTGGGCGGTGGAAAGTCCAGTTACTTCGTTTCGTTTATTCACAAAAAATACGAAAGCCTCGCGGCCGATGGGTGTGAGCTTCAGCTCGACGCCTTTTCGCTTCGCATGTTTCTGTTGGGCAAGAGAAGGAGCAGCGACAAAGATAATATCAGTTTCACCTTCAATTAGTCTTTTGTAAGCTTCCGGTGTGCTACTGCAAATCACTTGACTTGTTTGAAAATCATATGGATTATAACTGGCCGCAGGATAAGCAGATTGCACGAAAGCTGAATACAGTGGGTATAGTGCGGTTGCGCCATCCAATTTTGGTAAGTTGTTATCGATATGATATGAAGAAGGTTTATCCAAATTCACTGCTTTGGTATTCTCAGCAAAAGGTTCGTATTGTACCAAATTAACTTCCCGATCATCAACCGTGGCAATGCTGTTGATATATGCTTGTTTGATCTCATATCCTGCGGTTACGAGCACACTAAGTCCGAGGATGGATAGCAATATAATATTGCTTGTTTTTCGGGACAATACATTAAATATAAGGAGTACAACATAAATAGCTATTACAACAGATAAAATCGCCACAAGTGGAGTATAAAACATTAGTCCCCCGTAAAGCGCGATAATTATCGAACCTATGAATCCTAAAAAAGCTATGACTCCGACAGCAAAAAAGGAGAACAATAACTTCGTCCAAAATGACTCCTTCATCCAAAATGATTCTTTCATAACAACCTCCTTAGAAAAATTCCTAAACTATGGAAAAATAAACATAATTTCATTATACAGATTTTTTTGGATGAGACAGTAGAACAATAACGAAAAAATATGTAAGAAAAGCTGTGATACATGAAAATTTTATGTATATTTTCATAAAGTACTGGACGAATGGCAAGAAGAGGTTTATTCTGAGATTGTGAAAAAAACAACGGAATACAAGATTCTCGGGGTAGGGTGAAATTCCCAACCGGCGGTAATGTTCAAAGCGAACTGAGCCCGCGACTCACTTGTTCTGCTTGCAGAGAAGTGACTGATCTGGTGTGAATCCAGAGCCGACGGTAAAGTCCGGATGGGAGAGGATCATAAGATAAAGGCGCTAGGAGTCTATCCTGTACGTCTTTATTGATAATGCCCCCGAGTCGACCTTTTATGGTGATTCGGGGGTTTTTGGTCTCTTATCGAGGGTTTGTATCGACAAGGAGAATGGAATTATGAGTAATGTAACAGCTTCATCATCAGCTAATAAGGTAAGCAGCACGTCGCCGTTACGCAGTGGGTTTTGGCTCGTTGTGTTCGGTGCAGCACTATGGGGCGTTGATCCGCTCTTTCGTATTATCCTCTTAAAATCTTTGACCTCATCGCAAATTGTTCTTTTGGAGCATGTGGTGCTTTTCTTGGCTGCTTCCCCTGTTCTTTGGCGTCACCGGGCGGAGCTAAAAGGTATTGGATTTCGCCAGATTGGAGCTTTGCTAATTGTTTCCTGGGGAGGTTCTGCCGGGGCGACAATTCTATTTACGATGGCACTCTCCAGTGGGGATTTAAATGCTGTGCTGTTGCTGCAAAAGCTTCAGCCGATATTCGCTATCGGTCTTGCAGCCTTAATTCTTAAAGAACGTCTGCCTAAAAATTTCGGAATCCTCATTTTTGTGGCACTGGTAGGAACCTATCTGCTGACCTTTGGCTGGAGTATTCCATTCGGACATGTGAACAACTTTATCGGTGTTAGCAGTCTGATGGCCTTAGGAGCGGCCGCATTGTGGGGTGGCTCAACAGTAATGGGACGTTATCTGCTTGGGTCTATGAAATATGAGACCGTGACTTCCCTAAGATTTATATTGGCGCTGCCGTTGCTTTTCGTTATCACCACATTAGAAGGTGCTCCTTGGCAGATTAATGGTGGATTTGGTGCATCTGCTGCCATAGCCATTAATTTGTTGCTGCAGGCTCTGCTGCCAGGACTACTCAGTATGCTGATGTATTACAAAGGACTAAGCACTACCAAAGCTTCCTTTGCTACATTGGCTGAACTAAGCTTTCCTATGACGGGAGTAATTATTAACTGGATCGTATTCCAGCAGCTCGTCACCCTACCGCAAATTATAGGGTTCGCGTTGATCTGGACCGCTTTATTTTTCATATCGAGTCAACAATCTAAAGCACAAACGCTCTGAACAGACACTGATTGTATAGATTGAACTAAATAAAGTATAAAGGGATGACTGGAATGCCTAGAGGCTTTCGGATCATCCCTTTTTGTATGTCTCTACAATACATTAGACTGCAAAAACTGCAGAAATGTTTCGTACGTAGCATATAGCGTGATAATTTAAGCCTTTACAATAGAGAGGACGATAACAGTGCTTGAACAAGCTATCACCTGTCTACCTCATTTTGCAGGCAGAAATTATCTATGCGTTAATGAAGATTATTTGTACAATAGAGGCTATGACATTTGAGTCGGAGTGTGAAGGAAAGTGTATAGATATAATTTATTTACCAAAATCGTAAGTATCATGGTCATCATGCTGATTCCTATTACGATCCTCTATTTCTATTCCAATAAGACGACCACGGATGTGCTACGTACGGAGTTAAATACTTCGAACAGCAATCAGCTCAGTTTTTTTCAGAATCAAGTAGAGAGCAATATGGAGCTGTTGTCCTCCTGGCCGATACTGCTCATTCATGATCCTGATATTTTGAGCTTGAAGGATACTTATTTGAAGGGAACACATTTGAACCTGGATGCGATTAACCTGATTAAGCGGATTCAGACCAAAATCAGTATTCAGGAAAGCTCCTTCAACTGGAAGAGTAAGTTGTACCTCTATTCACCGTCCATCCACCGAATGGTGTCAGAGAATGATGCTATACCGTATTCGGATGAGGATTTGAAGCGGGAAGTTAAGTCAGGCTGGCATGTAGAAAAGATCGTTGAGCAAGATGGCGACCATTTTGTGTTCTCTTGGTTTTCTTTTACCCCCTTCATGTCAGAGTTCACTCCTGAAAAGGTCAATACGATTATGAAAGTGGAGTTTGACAGCCGAAACATTGAAGATATGCTGGATAAATTCAAAAGTGATGGCAGGAGAGATCCTTTTTATTATAAACAGGGTACTGGACTTATCTTTAACCGTAGTGCTGACAAGCAGCTAGCTAATGAATTGGTAAAAAGGCTGGAGCAAGAGCAGCTGAAGCAAAGTGAAAATCGTACAGTGAACATTAATGGTGAGTCCTACAGTGTAAACATAGTCTATTCGGATAAAATGGGCTGGTATTTGATCGACTATATGCCGCTGTCAGAAATACTGCATCCGATCCAAACCTCCAATCGCTTATTTTATTTTGCTATTGGTGCATTGTTATTAATGAGCTGTCTCGTAGCCTATCTACTATATGTTCAGGTGCAGGTGCCTGTTAGATTATTGGTTGGAGGCTTCCAGAGGTTGAAGCAAGGAGACTACTCTGCACGGGTGGAGATCAAAGGTAAGAATGAGTTCAGCTTCCTGTCCGGAAGGTTTAATAGCATGGTGGAACAGATTCAGAAGCTGATTGAGAATGTGTTAATGGAAAAAATCCATGTTCGAGAAGCTAGATTAAAGCAGCTTCAATCCCAGATCAATCCGCATTTCTTCTATAATTGCTTCTCGTTTATTACGAGTATGGCGAAGCTCGATAATATGGGTGCTGTCGTCGGTATGTCGCATAATCTATCCCGGTATTACAGATATACGACCCGCCAAGAACGCGATCTTGTCGCTTTATCTGAAGAAACGGAATTTGTGACTCACTATCTGGAGATCCAAAAAATGAGGATGAGCAGACTTCAATATGAAGTTCTTATCCCGCCGCAAATGCGGAAAAGAGATCTTCCTCCGTTGGTTCTTCAGCCTTTGGTCGAGAATGCGGTTATCCATGGGATTGAGCCTGTTTCTAAAGAGGGGCTGGTGCGAATTACGGGCACATGTAACGGAAGAGTTATGACATTAACGGTTGAGGATGACGGAAAAGGCATGACCCCGGAGGAAATTATCGTATTGGAAAATAAGCTAGGCAAAGCGATGGATGAAGAAATGGGCTGCGGGCTTTGGAATGTGCATCAGAGAATGCGGCTGCGTTTTGGTGAGGATGCAGGATTGACGATTGCACCATCATCACTCGGAGGATTGCAGGTTAAACTTCAGTGGTTGTTACCGCTAACTGACAATAATATGGATGACATCTAGGAGGGAATATGATGATAGAGATATTGTTAGTCGATGATGAGCCTTATGTAACAGAAAGTCTGGCCCGCACGATTCCGTGGGACGAGATTGGCGTAAAGCAAGTGCATCAGGCGGCATCGGGTGCCGAGGCTCTGGAAATATTGGAACAGCAGGACATAGATATCATGGTTACTGATATTTCGATGCCTGGAATGTCCGGTTTGCAATTAATTGAAACGGTGAGCGAGAGATGGCCGGATATCCGGTCCATTCTGCTGACAGGTTATTCTGATTTTCAGTACGCTAAGAAGGCGATTCAGCTACAGGCTTTTGATTATATTTTGAAGCCAGTAAGTGATGAGGAATTTATCAATAGTATCTCCGGAGCGATAGAGTCTCTAAAAGACGAATGGGAAGCACATGATAAATATCATTTACTACTCTATAATCGCAAAGCCGATTACAGTGTTTTACGGGCCAACTTGATGCATGAGTTACTACTTGGTAGAGTGCTGTCTGAGCGGACACTTGCATTAAAGCTTAAGGAATATGAAATCTCTTTCGAATCAGATGTTGAAGCGGCGATGTTATTGATTCAGCTGGGTAAACATTATGCCGCAATGGATCATCATTCGGTTTCCCTAATGGAATATGCCATCGGCAATATTGCCGAGGAGCTCTTTAAGGAGCAGTTCCATGTCTGGTTTTGCAAAGCACCCCATGATTGTTTAATTTTGCTTGTGGAACTGAAGCCGGTCATTCAGCGAGAGTTAGAGAAGTCGAATAATTACGATGCTGCGAGACAACAAATCCTTAAGTCAGCCATTGCTAACTTCAGAATTAGTGTGAGTAACTACCTGAAGGGTGAGATATCTCTTATCGTAACGGAGTGGTTTGCTTTTCCCGAAGGGATGACGGCTGCCTATCGAAGTGGCTTAAGTTCAATGTATTTGACAACACATAATGAAACAGGCTCGGTACTTTATCTGGGGGATCGTCATCTTCAGGAGATGATGAGCATCAAATCACTCGAAAGCCTTTATCGTCCGCCAACGCTCATTCATTTGCTGGAATCTAAGCAATGGGATACAGCCCGCCAGAAGATAGCTGATGTGTTCCGAGATATGGAGAATGCACGCTTTTCAAGTGAGCATCTGTATGAAGTCTTTCTGTCCATTACTAATGCATTCATGTACATTGCCCACAAAGGGGGGCAGTTCATCTCACAAATCGACCAATATGCGTTCGATCCGATGTTGACTCAGAGCATCATTGTTTCTTTTGACAAACTGAAGGACTGGGCGTTCGATATGCTAAACAAGCTTCAGAAGGAACTCTCAGAAAGTGATCAGAACACGAAAAGTTATATTATTAAGCAGGTACATGAGCTGGTAGGGAACCATTCTGGGCATGATCTGTCGGTCAAGACGATAGCGGATCATGTGTATCTGCACCCCGTATACTTATCTAAAATATATAAGGCAGAGACAGGAGAAGGGCTCGGAGACTATATTATCCGCATGCGGATGGAACGTGCACTTTATTTACTTAAGAATACGAATAAAAAAATCTATGAAATCACTACCGAACTCGGATATCAGAATCCGCAATATTTCAGCAAAATGTTCAAAAAGCATTACAATATGACACCAAATGAATTTCGTGACGGATAGAGAGGTTGAGAAAGGTGCAGAAACCTTGTTTAAATGACGTATTCGACATCATCTTCGTTCCCTATAATTAAGTTATAACCAACACTTAAGGAATCTAAGGGGGAACAAAATGAGCGCGATGAAGAGAAAAAAATGGCTTCCGCTCCTGTGTATGAGTATGCTTTTGGTAGGTAGTCTCGCAGGTTGTTCGGGCAATAATGCCGCTGATGGAAAGAATACAGCCGGTGATACGACTACCAATACAACATCTAATTCTGAAAACGCCTACAAGGATAAATATGATCCTGAGGTAACCATTACAACGGTATGGGGTGTTGACCCTGAGCTTAAATTCAAGAATGGGGAAAGCATTGAGAATAACGTTGCTACGAAGTGGACAAAAGAAAAGTTCGGCATCAATATTAAATCACTTTGGTCCATCACAGATACGAATGGTGCTTTTGGAACCAAACTGCGCCTGTCGATGTCATCTGGTCAGGAAATGCCCGATGTTGTAACGATCGGTACGGGTGATAGCACGATTGCTCAGGATTTAATCGATTCCGGTATGTATGCTGAAGTGGGAACACTATTTGATAAATACGCTTCAGCTACTTGGAAAGAAGCCATGGCACAGGATCCGAACGTATGGAACCAATACAGCCGTGATGGCAAAAGAATGGGTCTGCCTGTACTCGATTACGCGTACAATCATGATTACATTCTTTGGATCCGCCAAGATTGGTTGGACAAGCTAAATATGCAAGCACCTAAAACGATAGATGAGCTAGAAAAAGTTATGGATGCATTCAAGAATCAGAACCCTGATGGCTTGGCACCAGACAAGGTAACTCCGCTTAGTATCGGCTTTAAGACATCGATGAACACTTGGATGGGCGATCCTTCTTGGATCTTCGGTGCTTATGGTACGCTTCCGCAGCAATGGAATCTTGATGCTGATGGTAAATTGGAATACGGCTCTGTAAATGCAGGTATGAAGCAAGGGCTGGAAAAAATGAAGGAATGGCTCGCAAAAGGTTACATTCCTCAAGAAGCAGCGCTTTGGGATGAGAACAAAACAGCTGAGCCAGCAGTGGCGGGTACAGCAGGTATTCTCCCAGGACCTTACTGGATGAGCGGTTGGCCGCTTCAAGATACTGTGAAGAATGCTCCGGATGCTGTATGGGCTCCAATTGAAATTCCAGCGGGACCAGATGGTAAAGTTATGCGTCATGGAACACAGTTCACCAACGGTGTAACTCTGATTAGCACTAAGATGAAAAATCCAGAAGCATTCTTCACCTATCAAAACTATCTGTTCGATAACTTCGCTGATCCAAAGCCGGGTAGCGAGCTGGATAATGGCCTCTTCGCAGGATATGACTATGAACTAGATGCAAACGGTAAGATGATTGAAAATGATAAAATTGCTGGTGGTTATGTGAACAGCGTTCGTTATATGCTGGTTCGTGACGGTGCCCGGATTCCGGATGCCCAAATGAAAGCTCTTCTTAATCTTGCAGATGGTGCTGAACCAACCACTCGTTTAGAGAAGGATGTAGCTGTGAACTATGGTAAGGATACCCCTGCAGCTGCAAAGGTTCTGCTGGCACAAGAGGATAAATCCTTCAAAAATATGTTCACCGGTCCTACTACTGAAACTATGAAATCGAAGATGGATTATCTGAACAAAATCGAGAACCAAACGTTTAATGAGATCATCTATGGCAACAAGCCACTAGAAGCTTTCGATACCTTCGTAGCGACCTGGAAATCAGGCGGCGGCGACCAAATCACTAAAGAAGTAAATGAATGGTATGACAGCGTAAAATAATGCTCTGTTAAGGGTATAAGTAGCACAATTAGGGACTGTTTCCTCAGCTGTTTATTTAGCTGTGGGAACGGTCTCTTTTTGCGTTAGCGGTTATCTGAATTCGTATAAATTAGCTTCTGCTTCTATACGGTAAAGAGATTGGTTTTGTACCATATATATTGGTTTTGCTCGCTATTTGGGGAATCCTGTCGTTGCTATAATTTGAGTATGGTTACAGAAGAACTTGACACGATATGGGGGACCAAGGATGAGAACACTTAAAAAAACATGGCCATTTCACTTAATGTTGCTGCCGGCGATGATCTTCCTGATCATCTTCAGCTTTATACCGATGGGCGGAATTGTGATGGCGTTTCAGGATTATAAGCCATGGCTAAAAATTTCGGGATCAGCGTGGGTTGGATTAGATAATTTCCGCTATCTATTTGAACGTAATGACAGCATGCAGGTCATTTGGAACACTTTGATTATTGCCGTTCTGAAGATGATCTTCAATTTGGCTGTGCCGTTTGTGTTCGCCATTCTATTGAATGAGATTCGCAAGGTTTATATACAGCGTACAATTCAGACATTGGTTTATTTACCTCACTTCTTGTCTTGGGTCATCCTTGGCGGGATCTTGCTAGATTTGCTTGCTACAGATGGCTTCGTCAATCAGATCCTCGGCAGTATGGGGATTAAACCGATCTTTTTCTTAGGAGATAATAACTGGTTCAGGTTCACGGTCATTCTCACGGATGTATGGAAGGAATTTGGTTATAACACGATCGTCTTCCTGGCTGCTCTAGCAGGAATTAACCCTTCATTATATGAAGCTGCTGAAATAGATGGTGCAACCCGCTGGAAACAGACACGTTTTATCACAATGCCTTCTCTACTGCCAATGGTTGTTGTGGTAGGTACTCTGGCTCTCGGAAATGTATTGAATGCAGGGTTTGACCAGATCTTTAACCTCTACAATCCGCTGGTCTATCAGAAAGGCGATATTATCGACACCTTCGTATACCGGACAGCTATTCTGAATGGTGAGATGGGCTTTGGTACAGCAATTGGACTGTTCAAGTCAGCCATTAGTATGGTCCTAATCCTTGTATCGTACAGTCTGGCTAAAAAATGGGCAGGATATCGCATTTTCTAAACTACCAAAGGAAGAGGGAGACCTATGTATTACAAAACTAGAGGTTATCGTATTTTCAACATATTCAATACTTGTTTTCTGATCATACTCGCACTCATGTGTATTGTTCCTCTGATTCACGTATTAGCTGTATCTTTCAGTGCCAAGTCTGCGGCTGACGCCAATCTGGTGGGCTTGTGGCCAAAGCAGTTCTCTCTGGAAGCTTATAAAAAGACAATGAATAATCCGATATTCCTACACTCTATATGGGTATCCGTACAAAGAACTATACTCGGAACCGGACTTACGCTTCTGATTACTTTTCTGGCAGCTTATCCGCTATCTAAGGAAAACTCAGCCTTCAAAGGCCGGAATGTTTATTCCTGGTTGTTCGTGTTTAGCATGGTGTTTAATGGTGGTCTGATTCCATTCTATATTGTTATTCAAAAGATTGGCTTAATGGATTCCTTCTGGGTACTCGTTCTGCCAGGTGCGGTGAATACATTCTTGGTAATTCTAATGCTGAACTTCTTCCGCGGTATTCCTAAAGATTTGGAGGAAGCTTCGCTAATTGACGGCGCAGGACATTTCCGTACCTTGTTCAGCATTTACTTACCGATTTCATTACCATCGATTGCGACAATTGCACTGTTTAGTATGGTGTTCCACTGGAACTCCTGGTTCGATGGACTATTGTATTTGAACAATTCTAAGCAGTTTCCGCTGGCGACCTTTCTGCAGACCGTTATCATTCAACGGGATATGAGCTCCATGAGCATTAATCCGAAGGAGATGGAATTAATCTCGCAGACAACGGTTAGAGCCGCGCAAATCTTTATCGGGGCTGCTCCTATTCTAATCGTATATCCATTCTTGCAGAAGTATTTTGTTAAAGGAATGACACTTGGTTCTGTAAAGGAGTAGGGATGATGATAACGACATTTATCAATGGAATGGACATCTCATTTTTGGATGAAATAGAGCAGGGCGGAGGCAAATTCCATAGTCGCTCTGTTCGGACTGCTGAGGAAGGTGAGGATTTACTCCACATCCTTAAGGACAATGGAGTAAATGCCATACGGCTGCGGATTTGGAATGACCCTCCAGGCGTCTTTTGCAATTTGGAACGGACACTGGTTATGGCAAAGCGGATCAAAGAAGCAGGGCTGGATTTTCTACTAGATTTTCATTATTCAGATAAATGGGCGGATCCAGCTAACCAATGGAAGCCAAAAGCTTGGGAGGCACTTGACTTCAGTGGTTTGACATCCGCCGTGTATGATTATACACGCGAGACACTTGAAGCTTTACAGTCCCAAGGCACACTGCCCGATATGGTGCAGATCGGTAATGAAATTACGCCAGGCATGTTATGGGGAGAAGGCAAGGTTGATGGAGATTGTGATACTCCGGAGCAGTGGGAGCAGTTCACTACGCTAGTTAAAGCAGGTATAGCGGGCGCGAAATCCGTCGATTCTGACTTGTCTATCATGATCCATATTGACCGGGGTGCTGATCATCCGGCGAGCCGTAACTTTTTTGATCGTTTCTTAGAACATGGTGTAAATTATGATGTTATCGGATTATCATTCTACTCTTGGTGGCATGGTACTTTGGACGACTTGCAGCTTAACCTGAACGAATTAGCGCTTCGTTATAACAAGGATATCATTGTGGTGGAAACAGCCTATCCATGGACACTGAATGCACCTGAAGGATTTCCAGTAATTGTGAATGAGGAAGCCCAGCTCCATGATGGTTATCCAGCCACAGAAGAGGGTCAAGCTAAGTATATGAAGGATTTCATAAACGTAATTGAGAATACACCTAACGGAAAAGGAATCGGTTTTTATTACTGGGAGCCTGCTTGGATTCCTTCGCAAAAGGAATGGTCTGTTGGGCATGAGAATGGGTGGTCCAATTTAGCTCTGTTTGATTTTGAAGGTAAGAAACTGGATTCGCTCCATTTCTAAAGATTATTAGGATAGAAAAGAAGACAGCCAATGGTTAAGCACCGTGGCTGTCTTCTTTTTTAATTCAAAAAGGCATCTAAAGCCACCGTAGGCTTACCAGAAGAATCAAAGGCACCTTTTGTGTAAGCGTACCATGTACCATAACTCTCCGGCTCCCAATAGAACACGCCAAGCCCTTTACCGCCACTTACCGATTTTGTTTTGCTAATGATGTCGGTAAGAAAAGCTTTCGCCGTTGTTGGAGCACTAACGTCCATGCCGACCTCTGAAATGATCACCTCTTTACCATACCGGGCAACCATATCATTCATATTCGTTAATGTCTGAGCATTCAGTGTAGACCAGTTGCTTGTAGTGGGATAGAGTGACATGCCGATCACATCATAGTTGGCACCGTTAGACTTCAGACCATCAAACATCCAGCGGAATAAGGAATTGTCGTAGCCGTTAGAGAGGTGGACGATGACTTTTGAACTACTACTGACCGCTTTTACTGCACTATATCCTGAATTGATCAACGCGGCAAAATTACTCATACTTACAGAAGCCTTTCCATCCTCCCAAAGCATTCCATTATTCGTCTCGTTCCCTACCTGTACCTATTCTGGCGTAACACCGCTAGCTTTGAGTGTATTCATAACATCATACGTGTGGTCATATACCGCTGTCTTTAGAGCTGTAAAGTTCTTGCTGGTCCAGGCAGTAGGTTTCTTCTGATTGCCAGGATCTGCCCATGTATCACTGTAATGAAAGTCAATCATGATTCGGAACCCCATTTTCTTGGCCCGAACGGCCTGTTTCACAACATCGGCTTTGTTAGAGAAATTAATGGAAGGGTTAACCCAGACCCGTAGTCTAATGGAGTTCATTCCGTGATCTTTGAGAATTTGCAGTAGGTCTTGTTTCACACCGTTATCATTGTAAAAAGACCAATTATAGTACTCCATCTCCGATAGCCAGCCTACATCAGCCCCTTTTGCAAAAGTCGTAGCAGCTTCCGCTGGTTTGTTATTCCCAAAGTTGAAACACATACTAAACACGAGAGACAGGCAAACGAACAATTTGAACGTAGTTTTTGAGTTCTGTTTGTTCAACAGGCGCCCTTAGCATAGCGATGTTTGTATCCGTTTACCTTAAACTCCTCCCTTTCTCTTTTATAACAAGATTGTAAGGTGGGGTAAGCATTCCCGATACCAATAAAAATTCAACATTTCAGCATCTTTCGAAATTGATTCAGGGCTACAAGAGTAAAAATAAGGCTTTACTCCCATACTACCGTTATCTTGCACCGGAGCTACTTGACCACAACCTTTAGGAGGAATGCGGATGAAACAACATTCTGCTCCCGCCATCTATATACAGCTTAAGAACCGGGTGACGGTGCCCAAAGGTAAAGGTGTCACATTGGGTGATATTGCATTTTTGATCGCGGAGCCAGAGCTGAAAGAGTCGTTGGAATCGATTCTGCTAATGAAGCCAGAGCAAAGTGACGGTAATCTAATTTTGATTGACCTTCTGATGGTTATTCCCCGCATTTATGAGCTGGTGCCCGAAGCGGACATTGAGCCGATTGGTGAAGGCAGAACGATTGTGCAGATTGAAAGTTCGGTGGAGAGGCGGAGGCCTTCAGTAGCGATGTTTGTCTTAGTGTGGCTGCTGCTGTTCTTCGGATCTGCGCTGACAATCATGAATTTTCATGCTGATGTAAACATGCAGGAGGTTCAAATCCGAATTGTGGAGATGATAACCGGTCATCGGGATGAACATCCGGTTGTATTTCAGATTGCGTATTCTGTAGGAATCGGCTTTGGGATGGTCATTTTTTTCAACCATTTATTTAAGAAAAAGTGGAATGAAGAGCCTACACCGCTAGAAGTGGAAATGTACCTGTATCAGAAAAATATCGACCAATACGTCATCAATGAGGAGTATAGCAAAATGAGGCGCCGTGGAGAAAATCAACCAGAGAACGTGGAGGACGGAAGATGACGGCACCTATAACACTAGGGTTGAATTTGCTGCTGGGTATTGCAGGGGGGATCGCTGTAGGTGGCGGTGTGATCGCTTTATTTGTGGTTCTCGACATGGTGCCCCGTCTGGCTCAATTAACTTCTTCTTACGATAAAGTACATTGGTACGAGGGTGCGATGGTAGTTGGATCATTGCTAGGAACCGTAAGTGATTTTTGGAATTGGAAAATATCCTCAGGTCCTTTAGTTGAACTTGGTATAGGACTTTTTGACGGGATTTTTGTCGGGATGCTCGCTGCAGCATTGACCGAGGTATTAAATGTGCTGCCGATACTCGCTAAACGCTTGAACATGACACATTATCTTTTCGGGCTGTTAATGGCGATGGTAAGCGGGAAGGTCGCGGGTTCTTTGTTCGACTGGTTTGTATACCGACAGTAAACGGGGGTTATGGAATGAGCAAATTTATTCACAGCGGTGATTCTGTGCCAGAAGAGGATCATCAGGAAGAAAACGCTGCGGCTGCAGCAGCAATGAAGAATACCGCAGAGGATCTAGTTGATGACCATACCGAGGTTAACGGAGCTTCTATGACCAGTGATGACGCAGATCCGGCGGAAAATACTACAGCAGCTGATCCGAGTCAAGAACAGCAGGATGCAGAAGCATCTGCGGAGCTAGGGGCAGAAGAGCAGAGCACCGAAGCGTCAGCACAACCGGATTCCGGGCAACAGGATGCAGAAGCGTCTGCAGAGCTAGGGGCAGAAGAGCAGAGTACCGAAGCGTCAGCACAGCCCGATTCCGGGCAACAGGATACAGAAGCATCTGCGGAGCTAGGGTCAGAAGAGCAAAGCGCTGAAGCATCAGCTCAGCCGGATTCCGGGCAACAGGATGCAGAGGCGTCGGCAGAGCTAGGGTCAGAAGAGCAAAGCCCTGAAGCTGCACAGCCGGATTCCGGGCAGCAGGATGCAGAGGCGTCAGATGAGCTCGGGAATCAGGAACAGAATGAGCCTAGTAAAGGATTTTTTGCCAGGTTATTCGGCTTAGATTCAGACTCGGAATCCGAAGATGAGGCGCAAGATCAGAATACCCAACAAGCAGGCGGATCAGAGTCCGCAACAGAGTCAGGGGAAGAATCTCAAGCCAAAGTGACGCCAAAGTCCAAACTATCTAAGAAGCAAGCGCAACAAGAGTCACAAGACAGCAATAAAAAGGGAAGCAGCAAGCTACAGAAGAAACGAGATCGCGAGCACTCCAACTCATTAAAAGAATCCGTCATTTACTGGCAAGGTAATGATGAAATCCCAATGTCCTTGCAAGATACGAAACAAACACTTACTGAGGTAATGGGACTGGGCACAAGCTTTGATGTAACGTTCAGACAGATGTCCTTTGGCGGACATAAGACAGCTCTACTCTGTTTAAGTGGTTTTACCAACACAGATGTGACCGATGATATTCTAAAACGTCTGACCTATCTCACCTCTGAGAATCTGTCTACGGGTGTGCTGTCTAGCTTTATGAATGAATATGTCCCTCACATCCAGGTGGAAGAGGGGAATTCTTTAAGCGAAAGTATTGAGAAGGTACTTGAAGGTTTGAGCGTGCTATTCGTCGAAGGTGAGAACAAAGTTATCATCATGGATACTCGTTCTTACCCTAGTCGCAGTCCAGCCGAGCCTTCGATTGATCGGGTGGTGCGCGGTGCGCGCGACGGTTTTACAGAGACTTTACTGAGCAATATCTCGCTTGTCAGAAGACGGGTTCGAGATCCAGGGCTGAAATATGAGCTATTTCGGGTTGGACGACGGACACAAACAGATGTATGCGTGGCTTACATTGATGATATCGTTGATAAAACACAGGTTATGTCTGTTATCGACAAAATCAAAAGCATTGATATTGATGGTATTCCTCTGGCAGATAAACAATTAGAGGAGGCGATTATCGGCGGTGGATGGAATCCATATCCTATGGTGCGTTATTCTGAACGCCCCGACGTCGTAGCTTCCAATTTATTGGAGGGACGGGTAATACTGTTTGTAGATACCTCACCAATTGTTATTGTTCTTCCGACTACTTTTTTTGATCTTTGTCAGCATGCAGAGGAGAATCGTCAGACTCCTTTTATGGGAACGTACTTGCGGTGGGTCCGTTTCATCGGTATATTTGCGTCCATGTTCCTGCTGCCGCTATGGATGTTGCTTGTCATTCATCCTGAACTAAAGCCGGCTATGCTGGATTTCATTGGACCTCAAAAGACCGCCAGAATTCCAATACTCGCCCAGTTTCTAATTGTGGAGCTTGGGGTTGATTTACTGCGGATGGCTGCAGTACACACACCAACGCCTTTAGGTTCGGCGATGGGTCTGATTGCAGCTATATTGATTGGCGATATAGCGGTTCAGAGTGGTTTGTTTGTAAACGAGGTAGTTCTGTATATGGCTGTAGCCTCCATTGGTATGTTTGCAACCCCGAGTTATGAGCTGGGTCTTGCGAATCGAATCGTCAGGCTTGCGTTGCTAGTTGCCGTAGCGGCATTCCAGGTGCCAGGATTTATGATTGGCACGACGCTACTGACTATTTTCCTAACTACCCATCGCTCCTATAACTCGTCTTATATGTGGCCGTTTATACCTTTTAATGCAAAGGCAATGAGTGAAATTCTAGTGCGTAAGCCAGTCTTAAGCTCGAAGACAAGGCCGTCTTTCAACAAAACTAGAGACAATACAAGGGTGCCGCCTACTCAAAAGAATGATTAACAATCGTAGGAAAATACAAAACTACTGCAAATTAGTCCATTCAATGGAGTTCCCACTGTCTGTTATACTGAATACACTAAAGACAGGGTGGAACCTTGATATTCCACAGAAATTGGAGGACTAAAGAATGTTTCTACACGGTACTAGCCGAATTAACGATGCTGGGCATTTGGAGATCGGCGGATGTGATGTAACTGAATTGAAGGCGGAATATGGAACCCCGCTATATATATTGGACGAGCAATTGGTGAGACAACGTTGCCGGGAATATATGGATGCTTTTAAATCCTCTGGACTGGGGTTCCAAGTAGCTTATGCAAGTAAGGCGTTCTCAGTAATGGCTATGGTTCGTTTGGCTGATGAAGAAGGCTTATCGCTTGATGTTGTATCTGATGGCGAACTTTATACTGCTTTGCAAGCTGGCTTTCCTACAGAACGCATTCATTTTCATGGCAACAATAAGACTTCTGAAGAGATCGAAATGGCGATTGATGCCGGGATCGGCTGTTTTGTAGTCGATAATCTGGTAGAGCTTAATCTTTTGCAGTCGATTGCATCACGTAAAGAAGTTAAGGTTAACATCTTGTTACGTGTGACACCAGGTGTCGAAGCTCATACGCATGAGTATATAACAACAGGCCAGACCGATTCCAAATTTGGATTTGATATCGGTAATGGATCGGCTTATGAAGCAGTTAAAGCGGCAGTCAGCAAAAAGAATTTAGTGCTGCTTGGCGTACATTCCCATATTGGTTCTCAAATTTTTGAAACGGATGGATTCCAGCTTGCTGTTGAACGTGTAGCGAGTTTTGCTCGTAGTGTTAAAGAAGGTTTGGAAGTGGACTTCCGTGTAGTAAACCTAGGTGGAGGTTTCGGTATTCGTTATGTTGAGGGGGATACCCCATTACATGTTTCTGAATATGTAACTGCAATTACGGATGCCGTGAAGACTCATTTTGCTGGAATCTATAATGCTTTGCCTGAAATTTGGGTGGAGCCGGGCCGTAGTATTGTTGGAGATGCAGGTACTACACTTTATACAGTAGGTACGAACAAGGATATCCCAGGCGTGCGTAAGTACGTTGCCGTTGACGGTGGGATGACTGATAATCCACGTCCTGCATTGTACCAATCTAAATATGAGGCATTACTTGCTAATCGTGCGAATGAAGAGGCTACAGAAACTGTTTCCATCGCTGGAAAATGCTGCGAGAGCGGAGATATGCTGATCTGGGATGTAGAGCTGCCTGAGGCTGAAAGCGGCGATCTGTTGGCTGTAGCCTGCACAGGCGCTTACAATTACTCCATGGCGAGCAACTACAACCGGCTTCGTCGTCCGGCTTTAGTGTTCGTTCAGAACGGACACAGCGATCTTGTAGTGCGCCGCGAAAGCTATAATGATCTTATTGCCAACGATATTGTTCCTGAGCGTATCGCTAAACAAGCTGCTGTTGCTAAGTAACAGCCGTTAATGTTAGGTAGGGAAAACTGGTAAGGCATAAAGAGCAAGCAGGAATTACTCCTGCTTGCTTTGCTTTGTGCGTAGTTTCATAGTAATATAATTGAGGTATTCTAAATTTGTTAATTTTGAAAGGGGTCATTTACATATGGCAAAGCAAGCGAAAATTACTCTTGAAAATGGCGGCGTAGTGCTGATTGACTTGTTCGATCAAGATGCACCAAACACTGTAGCTAACTTTGAAAAGCTAGCAAAAGATGGTTTCTACAATGGATTGACATTCCACCGTGTTATCCCTGGTTTTGTAGCTCAAGGCGGATGTCCTAACGGAACTGGATCTGGTGGTCCAGGATACACAATCAACTGCGAAATCAACCCAAACAAACACGAGCGCGGAACACTTGCTATGGCACATGCGGGTAAGAACACAGGCGGAAGCCAGTTCTACATCTGCTATGCACCGCAACCACACTTGGATGGAGTTCACACTGTATTCGGTAAAGTAGTTGAAGGTATGGATCTTGTTGATACTTTCAAAGGACGCGACAAAATGACTTCGGTAGAAATCATCGAAGCTTAAGAATTCTTAATTTAAAAAGGCTAGTCTCCGGATTATCGGAGGCTGGCCTTTTCTTATTTAATAAGGAATCCGGCTTGTTCGTTTACGTCTCGATTTACGCTGCTCTGGCATCCAGAAGAATACCAAATACATGAGCAGAAACACAATGAAGGCAAATAACTCTTCAACAAGCAGGTAATAAGGATAAGGCCCGAAATAATCCAATACAGAATAAGTGCTGGGCTTATGAGATAGGAACATGTAGTTAGATCCTAGGATGTAATTGGCGATCCACACACAAGCGGCCACAATGTTTAGTCCAAGCATGGTGAACAGGAGAGAATTCCAAGTGGGCTTATAGCCCTCAATCCAGGTCATATAAAGAGAAGCGAGAACAATACCACCATGTGCTATAAAGAACAGTAGAAATCGGAAATGAGGGAATGGATAGACCAGATTCGGTGTGAGTAAAGCAATGAATGCTCCACCAATCCCAGCAAAATACAGAAAGGAATATAGTGCTCGGCTGCGAGTGATCAGCATGATAACGGATAGTAGTAAAGTAATTCCGCATAGTTCGAGCGGGAGTGAGCTGCTGGATTGCCATACGCCTTGAGAGAGGTACCATATTTGAAGTCCTGTTTCTGAGAACAAAAGAATAATAATCAGCAGCAAGCGCACACTTTGCCGAAGTCTCACATCAGTCCGAATCTCGAATCTTAAACTGTAAAACAGTATACAGACCAATGTAATGATAGACAGAGCAATCCAATGTGAAGGGGAGAACATAATGAAATCCTCCGTACGCTGTAGATCAAAATAAGATGAAAGATGCATGAACCAACCTCCTTCGTACCTAAAAAGCATTTCAAAAAACAACTTTGTAAATTTTTGATATTTTCTGTTTCGTAACATCCATAAAATGGTTATATATGTATGCGTTCTGTCAGCTAACCCACAAAAGGATGGCTTTTCATTATTTTAACATAAGATGGGGCAATGGGCGCGGAATTACATAAGAAGCATTCGAGCATGAGGAATGGCAGAGATTACGCTTCAAGAGGAGATACAAACACAGAAAAATCAAATTGGAGAAGGAATTGGAGGCTTTAGGATAATGTTAAAGAAAAGAATAAGTGTGATGATCGTTATTCTGATGCTTGTAGCGCAATATGCCTATGGCATCGGGTTCACTCCACAAGTACAAGCAGCGGCAATCGATCAAGAGCGGAATATCATCACCAGTGTCTCAATGGCTGTATATGGTGAAGACGGGCAGACGGTTACGGATAGCGTCTATGAGCAAGAAGCTAATGTAACATTAGATTATACGTGGTCTCTTCCTAAAGCTCATCCGTACAAGCAAGGTGACACCTTTACCTTTCAGCTTCCAGAGCAGTTTCAGCTTTTTAATGATATTAGCGGCTTGTTGGTCTCGGAGGATGGAGATGTAGGAACTTTTACAGTTGAGCAGTTATCACACCAAGTAACAATGACCTTTAACGACTACATAGAAACGCATGATGATGTGCAAGGAACGCTTCGGATCAATACTAAGTTTGATAAACAAACAATCTCAGGAAGTACTGTTCAGCAGATTTTATTTCCGGTGAGCGGTGGTGTTCAGACGGTTACTGTGAATTTTAGACCGAATGTAGGATCGACCATTGAGAAGAGGGGGATTCCTCAGGGTTATAATGCAGACCATATTCTATGGTCTGTTGACGTAAATAAATCATTAAAAACTGTTGGAAATGCAGTCGTAACGGACGCTATACCAACAGGGTTGTCACTTAGCACTCCGGTTACTGTGAGTGTGTATCAACTGAGTATCCAGTTGGACGGTTCGGTAACACAAGGTGCACTACTCGATACCAGTAAATATTCTACAGAGTTCACTGGAGGATCGTTAAATGTTCGTTTCACTGATCCTGCGATTTCGAGTGCTTACCGTATTGAATACTCCACAGCTATTACTGATGAGGATCGGCTAAGCTTCACGAATACAGCGACTTTTACAGGAGATGGGCAAGTTCCTGCAAGTTCTTCTGCTACTGTTCAAGTAGAACGAGGAGGAAGTTTGAACAAATACTCTAGCGGATATGACTGGAGCAATCAAATCATTTCCTGGGCAATCGAATATAACTATAATAAAAAAACAATTCCGCAAGGAAATGCTGTACTAAAGGATTTGTTTAATGATTCTCAAGCGTTAGTAGCCAATTCTATAAAGGTATACACGGTGCAACTGGATTCAGCGGGTACAGCAACGTTGAGTAATCTTTTGACCAAGGATATTGATTACACTGTAGTTGCAGCTTCAGACGTGAATAAGTCAGGGTTCACCTTGCAATTTAAACATGATGTAACATCTCCTTATCGAATCGAATATAAGACCAAAGCTATAAAGCGTGTGTTTGAAGATACCATAATCACTAATACAGTTACGGACAGTACCTATACTGGAGAAGCTACACGCTTAATACGGTCAGCCATTTTGTATAAGAACTTATCAGGCGTAGATTATCAGAATAAAACGGTTGGATGGAAAGTCACATTAAACAGTGATAACTATCCAATGGGTCAGGTTGAAGTTACGGAGTCATTCCCGTTTGGCGGTCTGAAGTTTATTCCGGAATCACTCGTAATTAGAAATTCTAATGGGAATGTATTGAATCCTTCCAAATATAGTTTGGTTTACAATGCTCCTGTTCAGGCTAATAAAGGATTCAAGGTTGTCTTTAATTCGCAGATTACTGGTCTTTATACGATTAGCTATACAACGGAATTTAATAAGGATTGGATTTGGTCTAATACTGAAAATTTCAATAACAAGGTTAGGATGGACTGGTTAGACACGTCCGAAATTCCTCGCACAACAGAAGCAGAAGGGCTATTTATTCCAAGAACTGAAGCGAAAAGCAATGGTTTGAAGTTTGGTTCTTATAATGCTTCAACTAAAGAATTAGCTTGGACATTAGGGGTCAATTATAATAGCAAAACGGTTGCAGAGCCAGAAGTCGTGGATATTTTGAAATCGGGTCAAACCCTGGTTCCTGGATCGCTGAAAGTATACACCATGAATGTTGCTAAGAATGGAGACCCAACGAAAGGTGTCGAGGTAAACAGTAGCAAATACACTTACAGTGTTAATGGTAATAATGAGCTGAAGCTCTCTTTTACAGATGCTATTCAATCCGCTTATTATATAGAATTTCATACAAGTCTTGAAGGCAAAGTGATTGGCACTTCTATTGATAATAAAGCCAGTCTCTATGATGGGGCAAAAAAGGTATCCAAGGATTTGAACGCTACCGTAAAGATTCCTTATGGAGACGAATATCTCTTGAAAAATGGTGTTCAGAATGGCGAAAAAATCGATTGGAGCATTCAAATTAATCGTAGTCAGTCTACTGTGAAGAATGCGTTAATCAACGATACTCCTAGCGCTAATCAGATTCTGCTGCAGGATTCATTCCACCTGTATCCTACAATCGTAGCTGAAAACGGGGATGTAACAAAAAGCGGACCTGAATTGATTCAGGGTATCGATTACAGCTTAGAAATAAAAACGGATGTAGACGGCAAGCAGTCGTTTGATTTAAGCTTCGCCAAGGAGATTAGTAAACCTTATATTCTCGACTATCAATCCCTGATTATGGCGAATACAGGAGACAAAGTTATTAATACTGTTCGTTTCAGTGGATTTAATGTTATCGAAATAAGCAAAGATTCTTCTAAAGAAATTATCGTCGGTGTGTCGAGTGGATCAGGATCAGGCAGCGGGGTTAGAGGTTCCTTGATGATCAAGAAGCTGGATGCAGAGGACAACTTGAAGACGCTGGCAAATGCAACTTTTGCACTCTATCGCCTTAACGGCTCAGACCGGGTATTTATTAATAGCTTAACCACAGATTCCGCTGGTACAGCAACATTCAATAAATTATGGTTGGGTAACTACGTATTGATTGAGACGACAGCTCCTAGTGGCTATGTACTTGATCCTAAAGAGCATCCAGTGTCCATTCATTCTTCATCAACGAATCAACTCGTAATTACGAATCAAAAAGCAGTGGAGCCTACACCTACTGCAACGCCAGAACCAACTATAGTCCCAACCGCAACACCATCAGCTTCATCGGAACCGACGGCTACTCCGTCAACAGAGCCGACATCAGGACCTGCGTCTACACCAACCTCAGGAACCCCAGGAGGTCCATTGATACCTACACCTACGAGTTCGCTGGTGCCAGGAGTAATCATCAATGATCCGGCAGTACCTGCTGGCCCTGGGAATACGAGCGATCTGGAATCCGCGACATCAGAAGAAGTAGGAACTCCTGATTTAGTTATTACAGATGAAAATGTTCCTTTGGGTGAAGTCGACATTGTTGATGAGGAAGTTCCGAAAGGTACAGTCAACAACAGCACTTCAAGTGCCCCTCAGCTTCCAAAGACGGGAGAAAGTAGCCCTGCGCCGCTCTACATGACAGGTATTGGATTAATAGCCATAGGATATATTCTAAACCGTGTGTTTAGACGTGGAGGAAACTTAAAGTAAGTGAATAAGTATGATTTGAAATTGAACTGAAAGAAGCACCCGGCGTGATTATAGTCGGGTGCTTTTGTTTATGTTCAGAACCTATTCACTTGCAGGGAAGGAAGTCTCAAATTCGGTTTGTTTACGTGAGCTTTTGGCTGAAATCGTTCCACCGTGGAGCTCTGTGATGCTCTTGGCAATCGCGAGTCCTAAGCCGCTTCCGCCAGTCTCTCTGGAAAGTGACTTATCTACACGATAAAATCGCTTGAATAAGTGGGGGAGATCCGTGGCAGGGATCGGGTTACCGTAATTCGTGCATGTAGCAATCACTCTGCCGTCTTTTCTATAAACGGAAATATCTAGAATCTTACCTTCTTTACCGTATCTAACCGCATTGGTAAATAGATTCTCATATAATCGTACTAACTCGTCCGCATCACCATGGATAATCAAAGGGCTCATATCCGTATGAATACGGCAGGTCATATCCGCTTGCTCCAATACGGGAGCGAATTCCTCGACAAGCTTTTCGAGCAGCTTGCCGAGATCTACAGGCTCCATATTAAGGGGAAGCCCGTTGCTGCTAACACGTGTATAATCAAATAAATCGTCGATTAGCTTTTTAAGAGTCAGGGATTTCTCATAGGCGATATTCACATAATAACGCAGCTCAACCTCGTTCTTATAACGATCCTTCTCTACATATTCCAGGAATCCCAGTACAGAAGTTAGAGGGGTTCGAAGATCATGGGATACACCAGTGATTAGGTCGTTTTTGGCTTTTGCTGCTGCTCGTTCTTCATCTATAGCGGATTTTAGCTTGCCCGCCATGAGGTTCATATTTTCCGCGAGTTTACCGAGTTCATCCGTTCCTGTTACTGGTATCTTGAAAGATAAATTGCCGTCAGCAATCGCTTGAACCCCGCTTGAAATGTTATGAAGATGGCTTGTTGTATTTCTGGATAGCTTCAGGATGAAAAAAATAAATAAAGGAACCCCAATAAGAATCACTATAGGAGTAGAACCAATGTTATTGGTCACCCAGCGGATGAGTTTAACGCCCCAGAAGGAATGAGAAGGATTGAGCCATAGCAAAAGGGATGTCCCATAATAGCAAACCAATAAAATTGCTGCTGTAAGAGCTAGACTTGTTAGGCTAAAGCCAACTATTTTCCAAGATAAGGCATCGAATCTTTTAAAGTTCATCTAGAACAACCTCCTTTTTCCAGTTTGTAGCCAACGCCCCATACGGTCTTTAAATACTGTGGTTTTCTCGGATTAGCTTTAATTTTTTCTCTGATTTTTCGAATGTGTACGATGAGTGTATTACTGAGTCCAGTGATTTTATCTAGTTCCTGACCCTTGGCAGATCGGGAATTTTTGTGTTTCTCGAATTTTTATACAGGCCTCTATACCGTCCGTACTACAAGAAGTATACAATATTCTCGATTGAAATCCTTATTTGAAAGCCGGCGAGGATCGATGGGAAACAGTTTGTTTAGCTCTTTGAAAAACTTAAAGCTATCATAAAGCCGTCCACATACCAAAGATGAGACAGGCGAATCTCCCAATGGCGGCATGTAAAAGTAAAAAGTAAACTTAATAGTTTCTTAACAAGCCTTAAGATTTGGGAAGCGGCTATGCTATAATAATTTCAAATTCAATAGGTTGGAGGAGAATTGGAAGATGTGGAAAGAGTTTAAAGCTTTTGCCCTGAAAGGAAATGTACTAGATTTAGCCATTGCTGTAGTTATCGGAGCAGCTTTTGGTAAGATTGTGACTTCATTAGTATCTGACATCATTATGCCAATTGTTGGCTTGATAACAGGTGGTATAGATCTGAAGGATCGGGCTCTAAGTGTTATGGTTATGCATAATGAACTGCTTATCCCTTATGGGCAATTTTTGCAGGCGGTAGTTGATTTCTTTATTATTTCCTTCTCAATCTTTATGGTTATTAAACTGGCTAATAAATTCCAGCGCAAAGAAGCCGTTAAAGTTGAAGTGGTGGAGACGCCAGCACCCGCAGAAGATATCGTGTTGCTAACGGAAATTCGTGATTTGTTGAAACAACAAGAACGCGGATTGTAAAAAGAAAAAGCGCCTGGAGATACAGTCCAGACGCTTTTTCTTTTTTTTTATGTAAATGTATGGAATGGGTTTTAACTGTACATTTGCAGACTATATATAACCATGTCATTTCTTCTAGTAATCACCATACCTCTCAGAATTAAGTTACAAATTTTAAGTAAATATATAAAACGCACTTGCATTTCGAAGGTGTAAGTGATAATTTTGTTAGTAAGGAAAACTTGAACCTCAATTAAATAAAGGATCAATCCTTCAGGGCAGGGTGCAATTCCCTACCGGCGGTGATGTTGTTGTAGAGTGCTTATTTATTAAGTTTATCTACCACACTTAGTCCGCTACCCGGCTCGCGTTGTTGACGCGAACGGTGGACCCGGTGAAATTCCGGGACCGACAGTATAGTCTGGATGGAAGAAGGAGAGGTTAACCGCTTGTCTGTAATAGACAGGTGGACTGCAGTGTTTTCATTTATTATGTGCGATATTTCACAATTGCCGTCGATTGACGGTTATTTACGCACACTTTTATTTGGACTGCCGATAAACTCTCGCATAACCCATCTTTACTCCTCCTGGAGAATGAGATGGGTTTTTCTGTTTTTACGCATCAGATAGACAGTAAGTGGATAGGAGGAACGAGATGGATAATATGAATGACGAGTTTTATATGTCGTTAGCGCTGGATATGGCAGAACGGGCCCAAGGACAGACAGGAATTAATCCTGTTGTTGGCTGTGTTGTTGTAAAGAATGGAGCGATGATTGGACTTGGGACTCATTTGCAGCGCGGAACAGGTCATGCTGAGGTTCATGCCTTGAATATGGCGGCTGGCCAAGCACAGGGCAGCACTGCCTACGTAACACTGGAACCATGCAGTCACTATGGCAAGACTCCGCCCTGCAGCCAAAGGCTGATCGACGAGGGAGTAGCCAGAGTGGTAGTCGCTTGTGAAGATCCTAACCCTCAGGTTGCGGGTCGCGGCGTTCAAATGCTGCGTGAGCATGGCATTGAAGTAGAAGTAGGGTTGCTGCGTGAACGTGCGCTGCGGTTGAATGAGCGTTTTATCAAGTATATTTTGACAAAACAGCCTTTTGTTACGCTCAAGAGTGCCAGCACGCTGGATGGTAACCTAGCTACCAAATCTGGTGACAGTAAATGGATTTCAAATGGTGTAGCGCGGGAGATCGTACATACGCTGCGGCATCGGCATCAGGGAATAATGGTCGGTGTGAACACAGTGATTGCAGATAATCCTTCACTAACTACAAGAACGGAAGTGCCGGGTATTCATCCGATACGGATTGTGATTGATTCTGGACTACGTATTCCTTTGGATTCAGCAGTTGTAAGTGACGGTCTAGCGCCTACTATCATCGTGACAACTGAAGCCGCAGATGATGAAAAGAAAGCAGCACTTCTTCAAGCAGGTGTGCAAATCATTGTTAGCGGAGCAGGACCACGGGTGGATTTGAAGGCTGCTATGGTAACACTCGGTGAAATGGAAATCGGATCAATTTTACTTGAAGGCGGAGGCACGCTAAATGGTGCGATGCTGGAGAGTGGGCTAGTTGACCGAGTGATTCTCTTTTTCGCTCCAAAGATTGTTGGCGGTGGTGCTGAAGCGAAAGGGACGTTCGTATTTCCTGGTATAGAGCTAATGAAGGATGCGATTTCTCTGGAGGGATTGGAAGTAAAAGTGCTCGGAGATAATGTATGTATCAGCGGTACTCCGGTACGCTAAAGTGAATGGTTACAAAACTTAATCGTGTGCTTCCGGAGCAGTTTTGTTCGGAGAGATAGCGGAGAAGTGTTACTCACATAAAACTCCTAGGAGGGAAAGCATGTTCACTGGATTAGTCGAAGAAGTTGGCACTCTGAGAAGTGTCTCCACCGGTGGAGAAATGATGGTGCTGAACATTGCCGCTTCCGTCATCATGGATGATTTGAAGATTGGTGATAGCGTATCGGTTAATGGCGTCTGTCTTACAGCGACAACTTTAGGCGAGAACTATTTTACAGTGGATGTCATGCCTCAGACCTATCGAAACAGTAATCTGAAGGAGCTACGTCCTGGCAGTCGGATGAATCTGGAGCGAGCAATGGCAGCCGGTGGTCGATTTGGAGGTCATATTGTTCAGGGACATGTAGATGGCACTGCTGTCATCAAAAGCGTAAAACGTGATCAAAATGCAGTAGTCTATGAGATTGCGCCGGATCGTAAATCGCTGTTTAAATATATCATCCCTAAAGGGTCGATCACGATTGATGGCATTAGCTTAACAGTAGTAAAAACGACGGCTTCATCGCTTACTGTATCCATTATTCCGCATACGTTAGGGGAAACTGTGCTAACTTATAAGCGGGCAGGAGATAGTGTGAATATTGAGTGTGATGTCCTGGGCAAATATGTAGATCATCTTCTTCATTATGGCTCAGCTGCACAGGATGAAGAAAGTGATAGCAGTTCCGGGATTAGCCGCGATTTCTTGGCGGCAAACGGATTTGTTTAAATAATGAGTAAGCTTACGAAGAAGGGAATAATCCTTCGTAAAGCTATTAGGAGGATAGGATCATGAGCGAACAATCGAAGAAGGATAGTGTCTTGGATCCGATTGAAGAAGCGATATATGATTTAATGCGCGGCAAAGTCATCATCGTGGTGGATGATGAAGATCGTGAGAATGAAGGGGATTTTATAGCTCTTGCTGAACGGGCGACACCAGAAGTCATCAATTTTATGATCACTGAGGGACGTGGTTTGGTCTGTATGCCAATTACCGCTGAGCGTGCGGAAGAGCTTGAACTACAGGCTATGGTCAGTCACAATACAGATAATCACGGCACAGCCTTTACTGTATCGGTTGACCATATAGATACAACTACTGGTATATCAGCAGGGGAAAGATCCTTGACTGTAAAGGCCATGATTGACCCTAAAGCGAAGCCGTCTGATTTCCGTAGACCTGGCCATATGTTCCCGCTGATTGCGAAAAAAGGTGGCGTACTGCGCCGTTCCGGACATACAGAGGCTGCTGTTGATTTAGCCCGTATGTGTGGTGCATATCCAGCCAGTGTGATTTGTGAAATTATCAAAGAAGATGGCTCGATGGCCCGGTTGCCTGATCTGGTTGAGATTGCTAAGAAGCATGATCTTAAGTTGATCAGCATCAAAGACCTCATTCACTATCGGAACGAGAAGGAACAGCTCGTCAATCGCGAGGTGTCTGTACGTCTGCCTACCGATTTCGGTGAGTTTCAGACCATTGCCTATACAAATGAAGTGGATGATAAAGAACATGTAGCATTGGTGAAGGGCGATATTTCCGGTGATGAGCCAGTGTTAGTACGAGTACATTCCGAATGCTTGACGGGTGACGTATTCCACTCCCATCGCTGCGATTGTGGTCCCCAGTTTGAAGCAGCGCTTCGGCAGATCGAAGCTGCTGGTAGAGGCGTATTGCTCTATATGCGTCAAGAAGGCAGGGGCATTGGTCTTATTAATAAGCTTAAAGCCTACAAGCTTCAAGAAGAAGGACTCGATACTGTAGATGCCAATCTAAAGCTTGGTTTTCCAGCAGATTTGCGTGATTACGGGATTGGAGCACAAATTCTGAAGGATCTAGGTATAAGTCAAATTCGTCTCTTAACGAACAATCCTAGAAAGATCAAAGGGTTGGAAGGTTATGGATTGGAAGTTGTTGAGCGAGTGCCAATTCAAATGCCGGAGAATAAGGATAATACTAATTATCTCCATACGAAGCAGGCGAAACTTGGGCATTTGCTGTCTTTTGACGACATTGAACAAAATGAGGATTCGAAAGTATAATCACACACAATAAAAAACGAAGGGTAGATGAATGATATGCCGAAATATTTAGAAGGACATTTAGTTTCCGAGGGGTTAAAATACGGAGTTGTAGTAGGACGTTTTAATGAATTTATTACAAGCAAGCTTTTGTCAGGTGCACTTGATGCATTTAAACGCCATGGTGCTAACGATGATGAAGTAGATGTTGCTTGGGTTCCAGGCGTGTTTGAAATTCCGTTAATCGCTCAAAAAATGGCGGAAAGCGGTAAATACGACGCTGTAATCACTTTAGGAACTGTTATCCGTGGCTCTACAACGCACTATGATTATGTATGTAATGAAGTTGCAAAAGGGGTAGCTGCAATCAATCTTAAAACCGGCGTGCCGACGATTTTTGGTGTAGTAACTACTGAGAATATTGAACAGGCCATTGAGCGTTCAGGAACCAAAGCAGGGAATAAAGGCTGGGATGCTGCGACTGCTGCGATTGAAATGGCGAATCTTAACAAACTGTTTAAGTAAGACAGCTATTGACGAATCAGTCGAATTCGTGCTTATTTATAGTATAAGAAGAAAGCATGGATTATAGAGCCCTTTCTACTTGTGTAGCGTCCTTTAGGGCGCTGCACTTTACTTTTTTTGGCGGGAGGATGCTTCGTGACTGTATTGTACAAGCTGGAAACGTTTGAAGGTCCGCTGGATCTGCTTTTGCATTTAATTGATAAGGCGGAAATCGACATCCAGGACATTCCGGTCGCCGAGATCACCGAACAGTATATGGAATACCTGCGAAGTATGCAGGAGCTTGAACTGGATATTACGAGTGAATTTCTCGTGATGGCCGCAACCCTATTATCTATAAAGAGCAAGCTATTGCTGCCCAAACCACCGGTCATTGAGATCGATGATTTTGAATATTACGAAGAAGATGAATTTGATCCACGAGCTGAACTCGTTCAGCGACTGATTGAGTATCGTAAATTCAAGAGTATTGCTGTTCATTTAATGGATATGGAGAGCGAGCGGAGCTTGATTTTTACGAAGGAGCCGGAGGATCTGGGTCCATACGTGCCTGAAGAGATTGACCATACGCTAAAAGGACTACATACTTCCGACCTTATAGCTGCTTTCCGTAAAGCACTTAGTAAGGCGGCAAGAAGGTCATCTTACCAGCGGATCACCCGGGACGAAATATCGGTAAAAGATCGTATACGTGATGTATCGGATGCGCTGCAGCGCAGAGGAAAAGGTGGAAGGCTCCATTTCTCAGCACTGCTTCACGATGAAATGGCGCGACACGAAATCGTAGTTACTTTTCTTGCGATTCTGGAACTGATGAAAATGAAGGCGATTTTTTGCTATCAAGAGAAATTGTTTGATGACATCGTAATGGAGTGGAGAGGAGGAGAACACTTCAATGGATTACAAAACGCTGAAATCGATTATTGAGGGCCTGTTGTTTCTATCAGGTGATGAAGGGATCTCCGTACGGCAAGTCGCCGAGATTACAGAGCAGCGGCCAGAGCTTGCAGCTGGGGCATTAGAAGAACTGAAAGAGGATTATGTAACACAGGAGCGGGGATTGCAGGTAGTCCAAATTGCCGGAAACTATCGGCTGGCTACATTACCTGAGCATGCCCATTATTTTGAACGCTTGGCTTATTCCCCATCCAGATCAACCTTGTCTCAGGCCGCATTAGAGACATTGGCGATCGTGGCCTATCGTCAGCCCATTACACGGGTGGAGATCGAAGAGATTCGAGGCGTGAAATCCGAACGTGCTATTCATACGCTGAATAACAAGGATTTGATCCATGAGGTAGGTCGTGCGGAGGCCGTAGGGCGTCCAATCTTATATGGGACGACTAAATCATTCTTGGAGAGCTTTGGCCTAGCAAGTCTGAATGAGCTGCCAGAACCATCTAACTTCGAATCCACTGATAATTTGGAAGAGGAGACACAGCTATTGTTCAATAAGCTGGATACTCAAATGACGTTCGAGGATATAGAGCAACCTTAGTTTTTTTTGTTATTCCGCAATGATTTGTATTGCTGGGACTGCCCATAAACCATTCGTAATGGTTTATGGGCAGTCCCTATTTTTTTGTAGAGCCACATTTTTTAGCCAAACCCCGAATTTTTTCCAGATTAAATTGCCATACTAAACCAAAGGTTCCCATTATTAAGGTTTCTTGGAGGTAAATACGTGACGTTATGGCTTGGAATACCCCTCGGATTGCTGGTACTGGCAATGATCCTGGTTCTGTCTTCATCTATCGATTTCCGCATCCGGTGCTATAAACATGACAAAAATGATCTGATCGAGTTAGATGTTAAGACACTTTTTGGTCTGATCAAACTCCACTATGAACTGCCTCGATTGGTCTTTAAGGGATTGGAGCAAGGCGTGCTTGGGAAGTTTAAAGAGACGGGTACCGCGACTATAGGTGTTGACACTGTAAAGGAAGAGCAATTCGATAAAGAAAGAATTGAGCGCTGGCGGGACAATATACAGCTAGCAGTGCAATCCACACGTGGATTGAAGAAGTGGTTCAAGGAAACTGTATCACATGTCAAAATATCAAAGCTCGACTGGTCCACAGACTTCTCACTAGGTGATGCGGCAGACACTGCCATAGTATCAGGAGCCGTCTGGGGATTGAAATGGAGCATTGTTGGATTTATTTCGCAGAGGGTCAAATTGAAACACAATCCACGAGTGTTTGTGAAGCCTGTTTTTCAAGATGAGCATTCTTTTTCAATGGAGTTCGTATGTGAGGGTAAATTGTCCGTTTCCTATGCCGTATACGCATCATTGCAGCTTATTCTTCGTGTCTTGAGGGAGGCGGGGGGAATCAGTAAGTGGAGAAAAATACTAAAACGGATGCGTAGGGAGTCTCATGGGCAAAGTTTAGAATGAAAGTTACATACAAATGCGTGGATGTGGGGATGATAAGCGCTGTAGAAGCAAGAGAAATCGTACTCAATTAAAGGAGGAAACAATATGAGCGACCATCCTATTCAGGGTCTAATGCAAACAGCGATGGAAAATATCAAGGGTATGGTAGATGTTAATACGATTGTTGGAGATCCAGTACAAACACCTGACGGAAGTATTATTCTGCCGATTAGTAAGGTGGCCTTTGGGTTTGCTGCAGGGGGTAGTGATTATCGAGTAGAGGATTCTATAAGTGGATCAAGCTCCCAAGGCGGTGTCAAAATGCTTCCTTTTGGTGGCGGTAGTGGGGGCGGTGTCTCCATCAGACCGATCGCTTTTCTAGTGGTTGGTAAGGATGGGGTAAACATTGTGCCACTCGACAATCAAACGCATTTGTTCGAAAAAATTATCGATGCCACGCCTGGGCTTATCGACAAAATCCAGACCATGTTCCAAAGCAGCAGTTCTTCAGGTCAAGCTGGGTCAACTGCTACACAAGCACCACAAGCACAAGCACCACAAGCACCTGCTAAACCCGATCCAAGTACATCCCAATCTTCAACACATTAGGTACACATAATTCAACAAATAGCCTCGGGGATATCGCCTTACATCAGGCGGTGTCCCTTTTTGTGTAGAGAGGACATACCCTAAGGCTGGTCCGCATACACTTGTACAACATAAGCATGAAATGAATGACTTTACTTAAGAACCGATAAGAATCCGGAGGATAAATATGAAGACAATAACCCGTAAATTTCCAATCGCCTTATTACTGAGCATTTTGCTGCTGTTTCTGACACCGCTAACTTTGATTCATGCGGAGAACAGCTCCATATCTACGCATGCAAGGGCAGCGGCGCTGATTGATGTGGAATCCGGGCGTATTTTGTATAGCAGTCGAGGAGATGAGCCGATGCTTATTGCCAGCCTGACTAAAATAATGACCGCCCTCGTCGCAATTGAGAATGGTGATTTAGCATCCAAAGTCAAAGTTGGTAAAAATGCTTTCGCCAAAGAAGGCTCCTCTATTTATTTACAGCAAGGTGAAGAGATGACGCTGGAAAATATGCTGTATGGTCTAATGCTGCGCTCTGGGAATGATGCGGCAACAGCGATCGCTGAACATATCGGCGGTTCTGAAGAAGGGTTTGTATACCTGATGAACAATAAGGCTGAAGAGCTCGGATTAAAAAATACTCATTTTGCTAATCCGCATGGTCTAGATGCTGAAGGTCATTATTCGAGTGCTAACGACTTAGCTGAACTGACGGCGTATGCTCTTCATAATCCTGTATTTAAACAAATTGTGAAGACACAGGAGAAAACTGCGGACAATCCAAATGAGAAATGGGATTACAAGTGGAGAAACAAGAATAAAATGCTGTACTTATATGAGGGCGCAGATGGTGTGAAGACAGGATATACCAAAAAAGCGCTACGCTGCCTGGTCAGCTCAGCGACCAGAAACGGCCAGCAGCTTGTCGCAGTGACTATAAATGATGGGGATGACTGGAATGATCATGCCTCACTGCTAAACTTCGGGTTTAATCATTATCCACTAAAAACAATGATCGAACGCGGGGATCCCGTTAGTGGTTATGACTTCGTGACAGCCAAAAAATTTGCCTATCCGCTTGGACAAGGCGAGCAGGATAGAGTGACCACTAAACTTGTCTTGAATCAGATCCCTGCGGCGTCAGTCAAAGCTGCAAGATCAAACTTTGGATTGCAAGGGGTTCTCGTTCTAGATCTAGGTGGCAAGGAGATAGGCCGGGTTCCAGTGTATACACGAGAGTCCTTACCTCCTGAGGAATCCGCTTATACTAAAAAATATAGTACAACGCAAGCACACACTTATCCTGCTGATAATTGGTTTCAGGCTATAGGGAGTGCACTGAAGGCGTTATTTAAATTGGGTGAAAGTTCCAAGTAAGCAGATAGCTGAATAATGAAGAGGGAGGCGTATCCATGATTAACGGGATCTGGCTAGGAATGATCATCATCGGTTTTCTGTTCGCCGCCGTTAACGGCAGAATGGATGAATTTACAGCCGCCGTATTCGACGGAGCCAAGAGTGGGGTTACAGTAAGTTTCGGCTTAATAAGTGTGCTTGTATTCTGGCTAGGAATCATGCGGATCGCAGAGGATGCGGGTTTGCTTAAAAAAATAGCCAAAATTCTTGGACCAATCGTAGCCTTCCTCTTTCCAGATGTGCCGAAGGGCCATCCTGCAATCGGATATATTCTCTCCAACATGAGCGCTAATTTGCTTGGACTTGGCAATGCGGCTACACCTATGGGGATCAAGGCGATGCAGGAGCTGCAGAAGCTCAACCCGGATAAAGAAACGGCCACACCAGCCATGTGTACCTTACTGGCGCTTAACACAGCAAGCATTACGCTAATTCCCGCGACGCTAATTGCGATCCGATTGAATTACAATTCGGCAGATCCTGCGGGAATAGTAGGCACAACCCTCGCCGCAACGGCTGTGGCGACTCTTGCGGCTATAGTGGCTGACCGGTTTTTCCGAAGGATGACGTTGCTGCGCAAACCTCCAAAGCCGCCGTCAGCAAAGTCTGGTTCTGCTCCATTGGCCAAGACGTCGCTGCCTAATTCTTCATTGAAAGGGTGAGCATGACTTGTACCAGTTAATCAGTCTCCTATCGGCATGGGCGATTCCGGTCATGATTACGTTCATCCCGCTCTATGCTTTTACGCGTAAAGTCCCGGTGTATGAGTCATTTGTCGAAGGGGCGAAGGATGGATTTGGAACGGCAATCGCGATTATTCCTCATCTTGTGGGAATGCTTGTGGCGATCAGCGTCTTTCGCGCATCGGGCGCACTCGACTTCCTTATGGGATTCATATCTCCTGCTCTGCGGGGACTTGGCGTACCTCCAGAAGTACTGCCGCTCGGCCTTCTGCGGCCCCTCACTGGGACAGGCTCGCTTGCTTATACCACGGATCTGATTCGCGTTCATGGTCCGGATTCTCTAATCGGCATGATTGCCTCCACCATACAAGGCAGCACGGACACAACGCTCTATGTATTAACGGTTTATTTTGGAGCCGTTGGTGTGCGTAACGGACGTTATGCACTTAAGGTAGGTTTATTCTCCGATGTTGTTGGCTTCGTCGCCGCGATCGCGGTCTGCCTCCTGCTTTTTGGGTAGGAGGCGTCACCCCCTTTCCTTCCTCGACATATGCTATTGCAGCAATGTGGAGGGAGGCAATCCGCTATGAACTACAAAGGTTTTATTCTGCATCAGTCTCGCTGTACTTCCATCAATGGCAAAGGCTTTGATTTCTGGGTTGGTGTGGACGGAGCCATTTATGCAGCACCGCTGCTGACCGATCCGGAGTATATTCACATTTGCTTGGAAGGTGATTTCAGCTGGGAAGATGGTATTCCTCCATTATCTGGAAGGAAGGATCAGCTATTTGCCACAGGTAAACTCATTTTAGAACTGGTAGAGCGATACCAAATCTCTCCTTTAATCATCGAACCCCACAATAATTACTGCCCAGGCGCATTTTTTCCATGGAATGAACTTGTGATTTATCCCTCTGATGGTTATCATTAATCTGAGGTGACTAGTCGAAAATGGAAAGATTACAGAAAATTTTGGCGCAGGCAGGTGTGGCGTCCAGACGTAAGTGTGAAGAAATGATTTTGGCCGGTAAAGTGGAAGTCAACGGGGAACTCGTAACTACGCTTGGCACGAAGGTGGACCCCGCAACAGATATTATTAAAGTCTCCGGTAGACTGATCCGGGGCGAGAACAAAATCTATATTATGTTCAACAAACCTAAAGGAGTCATTACAAGTGCTTCCGATCCAAAGGGTCGCAAGGTTGTAACAGACTACCTTAAAGGAATTACAGAACGGGTTTACCCTGTAGGCCGTCTGGATTATGATACGGAAGGACTGCTGCTGTTAACGAATGATGGAGATTTCGCTAACTTGCTTACCCATCCTAAGCATCATGTACCTAAGACGTATCACGCTACGGTCAAGGGTATCCCGCACGGTACTGCACTGGACAAGCTAAAGGCTGGGATCAAGCTGGAAGATGGTATGACAGCGCCTGCCGAAGTAGAGTACAAAGATATTGATGAAGCGAATAAAGAAGCAGTAATCAGCATTACGATTCACGAGGGACGTAACCGTCAGGTACGACGCATGTTTGATGCGATTTCACACCCCGTTCTCCGTCTGAAGCGGATTTCATTCGGGGATATTATGCTGCAAAATCTTAAACGTGGATCCTACCGTCATTTGACAAAAGATGAAATTAACCATCTGCAGCAAATTGCCAAAGCAGGATTACTCAAAGAAAGAACTCCACGTAAAGAGTCATAAAGACACACAATATTCACAATTAAACCCCCTAATACTGTGACGAAATTCGCTATAATGTTCATAGGATGTTCACACCTTACAACATAAGTATGAGTTGCGTCACAGAAGGGGGCTTTACATGTGGGTAAAGCGAGAAAACCAATTCAAATCGTAATTCTGTTTCTAATCGTTCTAGTGGGTGGTTATGCAATTGGTTCCTCTGTATTTGGTGGAAGCGGAAAACCAGAGGAAGGTAGTAAAGCGCCTGCCATTGATTTGCTGGGTCTTGATGGACTTGGGCATACGTTAGACGAGTATAAGGGTAAGGCTATTGTGCTGAATTTCTGGGGCTCATGGTGCACGCCATGTGTAAAAGAAATGCCGGCTCTCCAAGCACAATGGGAAAAATGGAAGGACAAAGATGTAGTCGTTATTGGAATCAACGTAGGTGAAGATCAGATGACTGTCGAGAATTTTGTGAAGCAAGTCAATATTGATTTTCCGATTTTGATGGACACGGGACGAGACGCTGTACGAAGTTATGGTATTTCTCCACTCCCCACTACTTTTTTTATTAATGCAAAGGGTAAAATTGACAGCATTCATATTGGCCAGCTTGATTTAGATTCACTAGATGATCAAATTGGGAAGCTGGTGGATTGATGAGTGAACGCGAGGCTTTTATAACCAATACCAAATGTGAATGTGGCCATCAGAACCCTGTAGGCACTGTTCTATGTGAAGCATGCGGAAAGCCGCTTGGCAAAGAATCGGACTGGGGCGAGAATCTGGAAATGCGTTATGATGGTGTAGCCCGTCGTTCGCAGCGTGTTAATCCAAGCATTATTGATCGAGTTTGGAACTTTTTTTCATCTGTCAAAATAGCGATATATCTAATCGTTTTGACACTGTTAGGCTCTATGCTGGGAACCATTTTCCCTCAGGAGAGTACTTTCCTTAATATTGATGCATCGAGTTATTATAAGCAGGAGTACGGAACAGCTGGGGACATCTACTATAAGCTTGGACTTTCACATACATACGAATCCTGGTGGTTTGTGACTCTACTCGTAATGATTGGTGCTTCATTAGTCATTTGTAGTTTGGACAGAGTACTTCCGCTATATAAGGCATTAACTAGGCAGAAGATTCGGAAACATCGTCAGTTCTTAACTCGGCAAAAGGCTGTGCTAGTTACTGAAGTGCAAGAAGAACCAGAAGCTTGGGTTGCTCGGGTGGTTCAGCCTATGCGTAAAAAGGGCTACCGAGTCAAGACGGATGGAGGAGCTCTGCTGGCAGAGAAACACCGCTTCAGCCGCTGGGGGCCTTACGTAATACATATTGGTTTGATTATTTTTTTACTTGCTGTACTGGCAAGAGGATTGCCTGGTCTCAACATGGATCAGCATCTTGCTTTCCCGCAAGGGGAGATTACACAGATTCCGGATACTACCTATTATTTAAAAAACGAGAAATTCACCGTAGAGTTCTACACAGATGAAGAGATGCCTGAGGAGTTTCGAGGCAAAAAGATCCTTCCAAAATTATTCCAAACTAAAGCAGTGCTATATAAATGTACCGCGGATTGCGCAGATCCTACTAAGGAACCGCAGCTTACCGAGGTGACAACGCATAATATCCAAGTAAACTCACCTTTGGATTATAAAGGATTGAAAGCGTATCAGTTTGATTATGATCTAACGCCTGTGCTGCGTTCTGTACAGCCAGTGCTTAAGAATTCCACCACTGGGGAGTCGTACGGTAAATTCAAACTGGATATGAAGAATCCGCAGCGTACAATTACAGTGGGACCCTATACGATGACTTTAAAAGAGAAGTATATGGATTTTGGACTGAATGAGGATGGTCAGCCGATATCTAAGTCGCCTTATCCGAATGCACCAGCATTCTTATTCTTGATTCAAGGACCAAATTTGCCTGCGGAAGGGCAGCAGTACTTCTATTTTCCTAAGCAGGTAGATAAGTCTCAGTTTCAGCAGGTGGCTATTAACGATAAGCTTGGTGGCAGTAATAGATTTCTTGAGCTTGAAGTGGACAACATGAGCGATGTTGATTTTTCGGAATCGACTACATACTTGAATATACGTATTGATCGTGCAATGCCTTTTGTATGGTTAGGTTCAGCAATCGTGATGCTGGGTTTAATCCTTGGATTTTACTGGCAGCATAGACGCATCTGGCTTACCGTTGTAAACGGAGAGCTAATACTCGGAGGACATACGAACAAGAATTGGTTCGGTTTCCGTCGTGAGATCGTTTCTATTTTAGAAAAAGTAGATATGGTAGTCGATGAAAAATCAATAGATAATGGAGGAGGCCTTACATGAGCTTGCTCGATATCAGCAGTGCCGTCTTTATTGCCGCATTCTTATTATACAGCGGGTCGTTTATGTTATTCACTATCGCTATCATGGGTCGCAAGTGGTCGGGCCGCAAGCCAGAGGAACATACTGCTCGATGGGGTAAAATAGCTTTTATTGTTTCTTCTATAGGTCTTATCTTTCATCTTATTTATTTCTTTACACGTTGGTTTGGTGCAGGACATATTCCGGTCAGCAATATGTATGAGTTCATGACTTTCTTATCCATGATGGTTATGGTAGCCTTTACAGTGATGTACGCGATCTATCGCAAAGTTATTCTCGGTCTGTTTGCAGTTCCAATTAGCATTATTTTGATGGCGTACGCAGCTGTATTTCCACAGGAGGTTCAGCCGTTAATTCCATCCCTGCAATCGAACTATCTCAAGATTCACGTAACACTGGCAGCACTAGGTGAATCCTTTTTCGCGGTAGGTTTTGCGGCAGGGCTGATGTATCTGCTACGGACTGTTAATTTTTCCAGTAAAGAGAAGGCGGATCGTAAGCAACAGAGACTGATTGAATTTACTCTCTTTTCAATCATTGTTATAATTGGGTTTCTGGGTTCAGTTTTTGCTTTCCGCGGAGCAGGTTATGAGACTGTTTTTGTCCGTCCCAACGTTACGATTGACAGCGCAGGGCAGGAAAATAGTACAATAGAGAAAGTGAGTTATCGAATGCCGCCGATTGTGGCTCCTCACAATAGCGAAATTGAAAGCTTCCAGTCGTTTCTTGGCATGAAAGAACCTCTCTTTGAAGCTCCTTCATGGATGAATGGTGTGAATGCTGGCCGGAAGTTTAATACTGTAATCTGGTCGATTCTTTCCGGATTACTCCTTTACGGAATTCTTCGCTTGATCGTACGCAAGCCACTAGGCGCAGCGATTCACCCGGTTATGGAGGGGATTGATGAAGTCGATCTAGATGAGATAACGTATAGGGCGATAGCCATTGGCTTTCCTATTTTCACATTAGGCGCTTTGATTTTTGCAATGATATGGGCGCAAATAGCCTGGGGAAGATTCTGGGGATGGGACCCCAAAGAAGTCTGGGCACTCGTTACTTGGCTCTTCTATAGTGCTTATCTTCATTTACGATTGGCTCGTGGATGGCAAGGGCGAAAATCTGCCTGGCTTGCCGTTCTAGGCTTTTTGGTCGTAATGTTTACCTTAGTTGGCGTTAATCTAGTCATCGCCGGACTTCATTCTTATGCGGGGACGGACTGAGCATAGTTTACCTGCTAACACAGCACAATGGATTTAAGGTTACGTTCTACTGTATTTGATGAAGGGGTTGTTGTGAAATGGCAGATCATTTAAACAGAATTCTGGTAGTGGATGATGAGGAACGCATTCGCCGCCTGCTAAAGATGTATCTTGAAAAAGAAGGTTATGAAATCGACGAGGCTGAAGATGGCGAAATCGCTCTTCGCAAAGCAACAGCAAATGACTACGGTCTAATTTTGCTGGATGTTATGCTGCCTGGCATTGATGGAATGGAAGTGCTGACCCGACTCAGAGGGGTCAAATCGACACCTGTCTTAATGCTTACAGCTAAAGGCGAAGAGATTAATCGTGTACAGGGCTTTGAAATGGGCGCGGATGATTATGTCGTGAAGCCATTTAGTCCTCGCGAAGTGATTTATCGCGTGAAGGCCATTATGCGCCGTTCTTCAGCAACAGCATTTTTGTCCAAAGAGAGCAACTCCAGTAATAACATTGTATTCACTCATCTTATTATTGAGCATGACGCACACCGAGTAACTGCTGGTGGTGAAGAAGTGAGTCTGACACCGAAAGAATACGAACTGCTGCATTATTTGGCGATTTCACCGGATAAAGTGTTCTCTCGTGAAGAACTACTTAAAGATGTTTGGAATTATGAGTTTTTCGGAGATTTGCGTACAGTCGATACCCATGTTAAGCGTCTTCGTGAAAAACTGAATAAAGTATCACCGGAATCCGCGGCGATGATTACAACTGTATGGGGTGTAGGCTACAAACTTGAGGTACCTAAATAAGTGAACTTCTGGAGAAGTCTTGTCGGCAAGCTGTGGGTCACGATCATCTGCCTGGTCGCTGTCGTGCTTATTACACTCGGGTTGTTTCTACTTCCCTATATCGACAGCAACTTTGCTAATTCCGGCGATATCAAACGTTTATTTATGTATACGTGCATGATCGGATTTTCTTTGACGACATTCTTCGCGTTGTTCTTGTTTACCAAGATCACTCAACCGATGCAACGTGTCATCGAGGCTGCAAACAACATTCGACGTGGTGAATACGGAACAAGGCTGACGCTGGTCACAAGTGACGAGATTGGCCAATTGGCGACTTCCTTCAACCATATGGCTGAGGAGTTGGAAGAGAATATTCGCAGTCTGCACCATGAGAAGGGCCATCTATCCAGTGTATTACGCAGCATGAGTGATGCTGTAATCACCTTTGACATCGAAGGTCAGATTATTCTGACCAATCCGCATGGTCAATCGCTACTTGAGAGCTGGAGCGATTTAGAGTGGGAGCAAGAGAGTGACATTGAACCTCATACGGAAACGGCTGAGAGTAATGTTCCACCTCCCCTGCGTCCTTTATTTTTGAGCACGTTGAAACAAGGCGGCGATGAGCGTTCTAATGTACATGTCCGGCAGGGCGTGTGGTCCGTCCATATGGCACCTTTATATTCTGAGGGTAGTATTCGTGGAGTGGTTGCTGTTCTGCGTGATGTGACTGAAGAAGTACGACTCGAAAAAATGCGCCGTGACTTCGTGGCAAACGTCTCTCATGAGATTCGGACGCCATTATCGATGATGCAAGGTTATAGTGAGGCTTTACTTGACGGCATGGCTTCTTCACCAGAGGAAAGCAGTGAACTGATTCAAGTCATTCATGATGAATCGCTCCGTATGGGACGTCTTGTAAAGGATCTGCTCGACCTTGCACGAATGGAAGCTGGACATACGGATATGTTGAAGGCAGAAGTAGATATGAACGAACTGCTGGAACGAGTGTATCGCAAATTTTCCGTACGTGCGAAAGAGCGTGATATTCATCTGCAGCTAAATAAAGAGAGCGATGTCCTTGTTCTTAAGGCGGCGGATGAAGATAAGCTTGAGCAGGTCTTAACCAATTTGCTCGATAATGCTTTTCGTCATACGCAGGGTGGCAAGAAGATTACAGTTCATACAGGAACTTGTGTCTTAGAAGGGCGTCGCTATTTTGAAATTAAAATTCAGGATGAAGGCGTCGGCATTCCGCAGGAAGATCTGCCTTATATATTTGATCGTTTCTACAAAGCCGATAAGGCACGTGTACGGGGAGAATCAGGTGGAACGGGACTCGGGCTTGCGATTGTTAAAAATATTGTTGAGTCGCATCACGGAACCATTTCAGCTTCCAGTAAGTTAGGCGAAAGTACAACCTTTACGCTAAGACTTCCTGTCGAAAAACAGTAATTCCAAACACAATGTGTGATAGCGCCTCTGACAGCAGAGGTGCTTTTTGTTGAAACAAACACATTAATCTTGTTCATCGTGGAACATATCTCATTGTTTATGCTTGGGAGGCCATCAAATGATTTTATCTTTAGACCAAGGGACTACCAGTTCACGAGCCATAGTGTTCGATGAGGACGCTAGAATCGTCTCACAAGGGCAATATGAGGTTGAACAATCTTTCCCACACCCTGGCTGGGTGGAGCATGACCCAGAGCAAATTTGGGCGTCACAGCTTGCAGCAGCAAGAGATGCGATTACTCAGGGCGGGATAACGAATCAGGAAATATATTCCATTGGAATTACAAATCAGAGGGAAACGGCCCTGATCTGGGATAGAGCAACAGGCAAGCCGATTTATCCTGCGATTGTGTGGCAGGACAGACGTACTGCAGAGCTGTGTGAAGAGATCAAGAGTAAGGGCTTAGAGGGACTCATTGCTAGCAAGACGGGACTCGTTGTGGATGCTTATTTTTCTGCAACAAAATTCTCCTGGATTCTCGATCATGTAGACGGCGCACGAGAGCGGGCGAATAATGGCGAGCTACTAGCTGGGACAGTAGACAGCTGGCTAATCTGGAAGCTTACTGGCGGGGCTGTACATGCTACTGATGTAACTAATGCATCGCGTACGATGCTATATAATCTACATGAGCGCTGCTGGGACGAAGAGCTAATGGAGGAGCTTCGTGTACCACGCACCATCCTGCCAGAAGTGAGGATGTCCGGTAGTGAATTTGGAGTAGCAGACGCGCAGTGGTTCGGGACAGAAATACCTATTCACTCTGTATTGGGGGATCAACAAGCTGCTTTGTTTGGACATACTTGTCTTGAACCCGGCAGTGCCAAAAACACATATGGAACTGGATGCTTTATTCTGATGAATACAGGTACAGAAGCTGTAGTCTCCAGTCATGGGCTGTTGACCACTGTAGCTTGGGGAATGGGGGATGAACTCTATTATGCACTCGAGGGCAGTGTGTTTGTAGCCGGAGCGGCTGTACAATGGCTTCAGGAGGGGTTAGGACTCATAACGGAGCCGGCAGGCTCGGAAGACAAAGCACGGGAAGTAGAGGACAGTGAAGGGGTTGTCGTCGTACCTGCTTTTACTGGACTAGGTGCCCCTTATTGGGATATGTATGCACGTGGAGCAGTCTTCGGTCTAACTAGAGGAACCACCTCGGGGCATTTGGTAAGAGCAACGTTAGAGTCATTAGCATTTCAGTCTAGAGATGTAATTGGGGCGATGGAAAAAGATGCAGGCATGCCATTGACAGGACTTCGTGTAGATGGTGGAGCGGTTCGCAATGATTTGCTGATGCAGTTCCAGTCTGATATCCTCGGTAGTGAAGTTACTCGAACTACATATGCGGAGACGACTGCGCTGGGAGCAGCACTTCTGGCTGGATTAACCTCAGGAGTCTGGACAAGAGAGCAGCTAGAAAGCTTTAACAAAGCTGAGAGGGTCTTTTCACCTGTAATGGGTATAGATGAGCGTGAACGACGTTACAACGCCTGGAAAGACGCTGTAGCGCGTACCATGGGCTGGGAAAAACATGAAAGATATCAGTGATCAGGGAGATGCATATGTCTATGTTTAATGGAACAGAATCTGATCTACCGAGTGGACTATCTAAGCCTGCACTTCGAGCGCTTCATGGTGCTGGGTATACACAGATTCACCAAATCAGTAAGCTCACTGAGTCAGAGCTTCTGCAGCTCCATGGGATGGGACCAAAAGGGATTGATGTACTACGGCGTGCGCTCACTGCAAAGGGGTTATCCTTTGCCAGCGAGTCCTAAAGAACAGATCAACCTAAAAAGCGGCAAGCTAAGGATAATCCTTGGCCTGCCGCTTTTTAGGTTGTAACGCTTAATATTCAATAACAAATGCAACGTTTTGCCATCCAGCGCCCACTGTCCAGAACAGAACTTTATCTCCGCGTTCGATCTTTCCTGTAGTAATAGCTTTGTGTAGAGCGATAAACGGGCTACTGGTTGAGGTGTACCCGAATTCATCACCTATGTAAACCGCAACTTCACGGTCAATACCCACTTTTTCACAAACACCAACGATATTAGGCAGTGAAAGCTGTGAGAAACAGGCCGCTTTAATAGATTCAGGCGCTATGTTGTTATCAGATAGAAGCGTGCGAATCGATTCAGAAGCAGCATCTACGCAAATGGAATCATCAAATGGAATGAACTTCACATTGAATTCTCCAGCCGCTACGCCTTTTCTACCCAGATTAGCCAAGCCTTCAGCCGGGAACATGGAGTTGCCATAAACGCATGTGTCTGTTTGATAGACAGAATCAATGAAGCCTACCGCATTATCATCGCGCACAAGAAGGACTGCCGCAGCTGCATCACCGAAGTTAGCATAATAGACAGGATCATTCTTATCTGCATGAGGTGCTACATAATCGGATCCGATGACCAAAGCACGTTTAATTCTAGGATTGGCTTGCATTTGACGGCTCACCTGTTCTACGGAAGCAGTCATACCTGCACAGTTAGCGTTGCTATCAATACAAATTGTATGGGATGCGCCGTTAATTAAACGGTGAATCATTAAAGAGTTAGTAGGAAAGATATATTCAGGAGTTTGACTTGCATAGGCAATAAGATCGATATCAGCGCCAGTGAGACCATTTTTATCCAACACATTACTGGCAGCCTCAAAAGCCATCGTAAGAGAATTTTCTTCCTCATTCTTAATGCTATAGCGCGTATCACGACCTAAAGTGGTCAGTAGACCTCGGATATCAATACCCTTTTCGTCAAAATGCTTAATAAAAAAGTCGTTACCAACTTTATTACTAGGATGATAGATATCAATGTCTTGAATACGAATTCCGGTCATAAGAATGAATCCTCCTGAAAAACTCTATAGTTTTTTTAGTTATAAGAAGAATTAAGCTGTAACGGTGGAAATGATCTCGATGTTATCTAGTCCTGCTTTACGACCCAGACGAGCAAGCTGCATTTTAAGAATTGGGTTATTCTCAAGGGTTAGATTTACTTTTACAAATCCATCATTCTTAAACATTACGAAGCAACCTTCCAAAAGAGGCACAACATCAGGAGCAGTTACGTTTAGCTTTCTGCAGTCGATTTGTAATTCATAGTCAGCTGGAGTGATAGGATTAATAGTTTGTTGATAAGCTTGGATAGATTTCAGACCATCTTCTTCAGAAAATGTTCCTTCCAGCTCAATATTGATCACTTTTTTAGTAGTGTCTGTCTTTAAAATAAACTGTCCCACGTTAACATCTCCCGATATTTTAATTTTACTGAAAATAGTTACTTTATTTCTTCAATCGTTTCGAGAAGGATATTAAAAGCGGTGATGATTCTAGGTGCCCCTATAGCGGGTACTAAGTGTAATAGAATACCTTTGAGTTGTTCTACAGTAACACCCACACGAAGAGCCATGACATAATGGACACCCAGTTGATCAAACTGACCCATCGAAATCAGGGCAGAGATAACTGCGATTTCCTTCCAGTCAGCTTCGATTGTGTTGCGTTGAAAAATATCGCCGTAGGCATTCCCCATAATAAATTCAGCCAAATCGGGGAAATGTTCTTTAATCGGAGCCAGTGCTTTAGCTCCGTAGTCTCCTGAGAGATTCGTGAAGTGGTTCAGACCACTGTTTACATTGTCTTTCATAAGTGGTGACCTCCTAATTTAGGTTCAAAGTACGGTGAGCAGTCGGAGGGACCTCATCACGATCTGTTAGCAGTTCAATGACGGCAACACGGTTGATGGCAACAGCGTCCTTGATGGCTGTTTCGAACTCCTCCGCTGTCTCACATTTGTAACCCTTAGCACCTAGTGATTCTGCGAATTTCACAGCGTCCATAGGGACTTCGTAGATAGTTCCGTCAATACGTCCTGTAGTTTTTTCCATACCTTTTAGAGCCATATCTAGCTGTTTATTATTCACAACAATGAATATGACAGGAATATCCTTGCAGACAGCAGCGTTAATCTCTGCGCCTAGCATCATAAAGCAGCCATCTCCTGTAATGCAGAAAATCGTTTCTTCTGGAGCAGCAACCTTTGCACCAATCGCCATCCCGATGGAATTACCCATGCAAGCAAAGTAAGCATCGAAAACAAAACTGCCCGGTTTCTTAACCTTGTACCATTTCGCAGCATGGAAACCGTGACTTCCATCATCAACAAAGACTGTGCTGTTATAAGGAATCAAATCACTCATCGTACTCAAGACCGATGCAAGTGAAAGGTTTGGTAAAATCGGAGGCTCTTCGGTATAATCGGAATTTGTCGGTGCTTCGCGTTTTGTGATATTGTTCGTGTCAATATTATTGAGATAGTAAACTAGATTGTCGCGTAGATCTCCAGTCACTGGAATCGTTTTAGAGAACAATATTTTTCCGACAAAAGTCGGATCGCTATCAAACTGAATTAATGTTGCAGGATGATTTTCCCTTTTAAGATTACAAATAGTCATATCACTTAAACGTGACCCGAGAACGATAAATAGATCACTTTGATTCAGCAAGTCATCCCCATGGGTACAACCGCCTACTCCAATTGGACCGTGATAGAGTGGATGATCCCAAGCTATAGCCCCTTTACCACCTGGAGATGTAACTACAGGAATATTAAATGTTTCCGCTAATTGAATTAGCTCACTATGTGCTCCTGAGCGGTTAACGCCCTTACCTGCGATAATTATTGGATTCTTAGAGTTATTTATAGCATCAAGTACACGGTCGATATTAGCATGGCTAACCAGTGATTCGCGTTCAGGGATTACAATATTACATTCCTCTAGCAATTCCGTTTGTACATCAAAAGGAATACAAAGGTGAACTGGACCACGATTACCGCTCAAAGCAATGGATATGGCATGATTAAAGATTGTGTTAAAGTGATCTCCACGTTCAATAAGCTTGCTATATAAGGTGGCAGGTCTAAACATATCAGCTAAATCAGCTAGAAAAGAGGTAGAGTCCTGACATTGGGGAATTCCAAGCTCTTTAATAGATTGATGGCCAGTAATAAATAGGACAGGTAGGTTGTTAGCCTTAGCATGTGCTGCTGCAGTTAATAGGTTTGTTCCACCAGGACCTGAAGTACCAAAAGCTACACCTAGTTTTCCAGTTTTAAGCGCATACCCGGCTGCTTCGAAGCCGGAACTGGACTCATGTCTCCCAGGAATAAATTCAATACCGTAATCTACCATTTTAAGAACAATAGGACAAATGGATTTCCCGATAATACCAAAGGAATGGGTAACACCTAGGTTCCGTAGTGCTTCCGACATGTAATCTGCGACTGTCTTCAAAAAATACACCTCACAAGTTGATTGTTATTTTAAAATCAAACATTAGAAAACCTGTGCTCTGAATTAGGGCACAGGTTGGTGGCATAAATCGCCATAGAGACTGAACAATTGTTCAGTCGTTTTGGTTTTCTGCAACCTGGCAGTCATGGCCTCTGATTAAAAAAATGAGGCTGTAGATCCATGGTTTTGCGTCATCCTCTTTCGAAGATTTTGCCAATATTAATTTTAAAATTTATAAGAAGAATTTTCCTTTACAATATATTCCTAGAGAACCTTTGTCAATATATTTTCGCAAATTAACTCGAATTTTGACGAAAGTATTGTCCAACCTATGAAATAATAGATATAAAAAAACTCCCCCTAAGTCAAAACTTAGGAGGAGTTTTTGGACTTGTTTATATGATTTGCAAGTGACTTAAAACTTGAAAATATGGATAGTCTTCTGTAGATTAAACACAGCCTGTGTCATTTTCTCAGTTTCTTCAGCAACAGACTGCAGGGCATTAATTTGTTCATTCATAGCGGCGGATACTTCCTCGGTGCCGGCAGCGGTTTGCTGTGTGATCGCAGAGATATTCTCTATTGCACTTGAGATTTTCAAGGCACTTTCCAACATCAGATCACTTTCAGCAGAGAAGGAAGAGATTTGCTCGGTAATATACTGCACACTTTGCACAATTTGAGCAAAGATATGAGCAGATTGAGTGATCATCTCATTCTGTACCTGTACGACTTCTTCGTTGATAGCGATATTGTCAATCGCTTGTTTGATATCAGTTTCGATGCTCCGAACTAAGCCAAAGACTTCCTTCGTTGAAGCCGTTGATTCCTCGGCAAGTTTACGAACCTCCTGTGCGACTACAGCAAATCCTCGACCATGCTCTCCGGCGCGTGCTGCTTCGATGGAGGCATTCAGCGATAAGAGGTTGGTCTGCTCAGCGATCTCTGTGATGGTTTTTGTAATCATCGTAATTCCGCGAGCATTATGAGACAGGGCTTCGATAGTATCAGCTACTTTTTGAGTAGCCTGGATGTTTTTGCGCATGCCTTCAGCTTGAGTATCAACGGACTGCCGTCCTTGTTCAACTAGTTCTAATGTATGTATTGAACGTCTGTTCATTTCTTTCGTTGAGTTCGTATAATTGGATACTTTATTCTCAATATCTTTAATAGATTCTGTCATTTCAGCGATATCCGTAGATATTTCATTTGCACCAAGAGCTAGCTCGTTAGACGAAGAGGCTACCTGTGCCATGACAATTTTCAAATTCTGATTCTTATCTTCGATTCCACGGCTTGCATCCATAACTTGACGAGTGATTTGTGATGCTTCTGTCAAAATCTTCTTGAGCTTGTCAATCATAGTATTAAAGGAACGACTTACGTCCCCCATAGACCCGTTCTCATCGGCTCTACTAGTAAAATCCCCTTTTGAAATACTATGAGATACATTCGCGATGTCATCAAAAGAAGATGTAAGCGTTCTCTCGATAAAGCGGGCCACTGGGAAGGTTAGAGCAGCAAGAACAACGATTAGAACAATACCCAAAATAATGTTGCCTAAGATCATAAAAGTAACTAAAACAGGAATGGCAAATAGTGCGGCAACGAGGTAACATCCGGCAACAATTCTTTGTTTTAACGGAAGTTTATGCATCCAGTTCATTGGTATAATGTCCTCCTTATTAATATTATGTATTGGTGTTATTATATGGGATTTAAAGGTGATTGGTCTATAGTAAGAACTGACATAAATCTTCTTTTCGGAGTAGTTCTTTAGATTTCGTGTCAAAAATCCTCATAAATAGCGGAAATTTTTGCGATAGCAGACTTTACCATCTCTAAAAGTTCTTGCGGTGAAAGTACAATAACTGAGGGACTAAAAGAAAGGATTATCCGGCAGGCCGACTCGATCGTATTAAATTCGGCATCTACGTTCACCCACTCTGCATTGCTAGTTGGCTCTATCAATTGGACAGAGACGAATCTTTCTCGCTGTAATTCTTTTAAGACAGATGCTCTAACCCTTAGCTTTACTTGATACTTCGGCAGTGCTGCTTTAAAGGCCGTGGTGGACTCTTCCCAGTACTGTTTTAAATCAAAGTCATCAGGTCTTTTAAACCACTCATGTGTCTCCTCAACGTTAACTAATCTGGACACACGAAAGGTCCGTAGTTCATCTTTGCTTTTGGCTACGACATACCATACTCCACGTTTTGCAACTAACCCAAGAGGTTCAATGAAACGGACCGTTGTCTCGTTGCTCCGGAGATAAGTGATTTTTACTTTACGGTCCTCCCAAAGTGCTCTCTGCAGTACAGAAAGGAACGGATAAGTCTCATCCGAAGGATGCCAACTGGCGCCATCAATATGAATACGCTCGCTTAGGTAATTTGCTGGGTTACTAAGTCGATGTGAGGATGCAGCCTCTAGTTTGAGAAGAGCGGAAGAGTAGTCGTCTTGTATCCCCAGATCCTTCATTATAGATGCGTCAGCGGACAGAAGCAGTGAACCAATCTCTTGTGGCTTCATTCCCGTTAGGGAGGTTCGGTACCCTTCAGTAAGCATCCAGCCTCCTTCACGACCACGTTCAGCTAAAATGGGTATTCCTGAAGCACTTAATGCTTCCATATCACGAAATACAGTTCGTTCTGATACCTCGAGTGTTTGGGCCAATTCTCTAGAAGTCATTTTTCCACGATTTTGCAACAGAAGTAATATTGATAACAAACGGTCGGCTCTCATTAGGCTATTGTACCTCCTCGAATTAATGATTGGACGATCACCATTAATCATTTCTAAATTATGATTATATTATATATGTCAGTTGATGTCATATATACGGGCTATACTTATAAAACGTAAGGAATATTCACAGAATATTGAAATCCGAATTCATGTGGAAAGGGTTGAGGGCTATGACATTGAAAGGGAAAGTCGCATTGGTTACCGGGAGCAGCAGAGGTGCTGGGAGGGGGATCGCTTTAGAATTAGCGAGAAGAGGAGCTTTTGTCTATATTACAGGGAGGACCACAGATGTATCCGTCACAGAACATATTAAGGGGAGTATAGATAGCGTACTTAGAGAAATAAAAGAGAGTGGAGGTTCTGGTGCGGTAATACGATGTGACCATACGAAGGATCAAGAAACAGAAGCAGTGATCCGCCAGATCGCTGAAGAGCAAGGTCGGCTCGATATCTTAGTTAACAACGTATGGGGAGGCAATGATTTAGCTATCGAGCAGAAGCCTTTTTGGGAGCTGCCTACAGCTCATTGGGACAATATGTTTAATGCCGGTGTGAGAGCACAGATGATCACAAATTATTACGCAATTCCCTTGATGCGCAAGGCAAAATCTGGTGGTCTAATTATCCATACAACCTTCTGGGATCATTATAAATATTTAGGCAACTTTTATTATGATCTTTCTAAAAATGCACTTTTACGTATAGCTTTCGGATTGTCGAAGGAGTTAAAGGATGACGGCATTGCGGTTATTCCACTTTCACCTGGATGGATGAGAACAGAAGCGGTTCTAGAAGCCATGAATACAGATGAGGAACATTGGCAAGAAGTTGAGGAACTGAACATGAGTGAATCGACGACATATATTGGTCGAGCAGTGACTGCACTAGCCGCTGATCCAGAGGTTATGTCTATGTCCGGTGAGCCACAGCTGGTTGGAAAGCTTGCTGAAAAATATGGTTTTACAGATATTGATGGAAGGATAATCTCTTCGTTCATAATATAGGAAGAAAAAGATTCGTAAAATAATAAGAAAGGCCACTCCAATACATTCTGGAATGGCCTTTCTATATTATAGATTAAAGAAGGATGATTTCTTCAGCAGTGTTAATTTCTGGTAAACCAGCGAGTTTCACAAGGACTTGCTTAGGAACGGCTTTGTCAACGGTCAGCAGCATGATTGCAGCGCCCCCAACAATTTTACGTCCCACTTGCATGGAAGCGATGTTTACATCGTTCTCACCAAGCAATGTACCCACGAGTCCGATAATCCCTACTTTGTCGTTATGGGATACAAAGATTTGATGACCTTCAGGAGCAATATCAACTGGGAACTTATTCACTTGAACAATCCGTTCTCCGTAACCTTGCAGTAGGGTGCCGGCAACAAGATACTCTTGGTCACGATCAGCTTTTAGAGTAACAGTAATCAGGTTGGTAAAGCCTTTAGTTTTAGAAGCTTTAGTTATTACTACGTTCACGTCGCGTGTTTTCGCTAAATGCATGGAGTTTACGATATTAACGTCCTCTGCAAAGTGGCGGGAGAGCACACCTTTTACAATGTAGCGGGTTAGTGGTTGGGTATCTACATCCGAAAGATCACCAGCGTATTCAACATGGATCTCACGGATAGCAGCAGCTGCAATTTGGGTAACAAAGCTGCCCAGTTTTTCCCCAAGCGTGAAGTAAGGTTGAAGCTTATTCATTACACTTGGAGCCACTGGAGGAATGTTGACCGCGTTAATGAACGGTTCATTACGCAGAATATGCAACACTTGCTCCGAAACATCGATCGCTACATTTTCTTGAGCTTCAATCGTAGAAGCGCCAAGGTGAGGAGTCACGATGATTTTTGGATGAGACAGGAAAGGATGATCTGCTTGCGGCGGCTCTTTCTCAAATACGTCGAACGCAGCGCCAGCAACAATACCGCTATCTATAGCTTCTACTAATGCCATTTCATCAATTACACCACCACGTGCACAGTTGATGATGCGCATTCCCTTTTTCATCACTTCGAATTGTGGGCGAGAAATCATATGGCGTGTTTCCGGAGTAAGTGGAGTGTGCACAGTAATGAAGTCTGCTCCGCGAACAACATCGTCTACGGAAGCCAATTTAACTTCCATCTTTTCAGCACGTTCAGCTGTTAGGAAAGGATCGAAAGCAAGAATTTCCATACCGAAAGCTTTAGCACGTTTAGCCACTTCGCTACCGATTCTGCCCATTCCGAGTACACCTAAAGTTTTGCCACGAAGCTCTACACCTACGAATGTTTTTCTATCCCAGGTTCCACCGATTGTTTTTGCATAAGCTTGTGGAATATGACGGGCCAGAGCCATCATCATTGCGAAAGCATGCTCACAAGTCGTAATTGTATTTCCATCAGGAGCATTGATTACAACAATACCACGCTTTGTAGCAGCATCCAGTTTGATATTATCTACACCAACACCTGCACGACCAATTACTTTTAGATTTTTTCCTGCTTCGATGATTTTGTCTGTTACAGTAGTTTGACTGCGGACAAGGAGACCATCGTATTCACCGATAATTGCAATGAGTTCGTCTTCGCTGAGTCCTGTTTTTTTGTCAACAACTACATCTTCTGCGTCCATCAATTGCTGAATGCCCAAATCACTAATTGGATCCGATACTAATACTTTAAACATGGTTTCTTATCCCCCTTAAAGTTGAAAAGCTTTATATGTCGAGGACGCCTTTTTGGGCAATCCACAATACCTGAAGATTCACGAACTAGTAGAGAAAAAACATGTGATAATAGTAGATCAACGCGGTGTCGCATAAAAGAAACTGCGTGCAGAAGTGCCGCGAAATCGGTAACTTTGGGCAAAAAGATAGTATAGATTAGGTATTTAGAAATTAAAAAACTCCCGACCCCCATACTACTGCCGTAGTAAGGGACGAGAGTTATCTTCGTGGTACCACCCTAATTCACTGCAACTTGGAAGAAGCAGCCTCATTGGCCTGCAAAGGCCACACTGGTAACGGAGTTGATCCGATTGCACCTACTTTAAGGTTCGATACAATATCTCAGGAGCGCTAAAGACATCTGTTTGTCACCGGTTTGCACCAACCACCGGCTCTCTGAAGACTTCCAGAATCTTTGTTCCATCATCGTTTTTGATTGATTAATTTTTTCATAATGTAACACGGTAATGTAGATGTGTCAATAGGCTTTGAAAGTAGGCTTTCTTGAAGTGAACTTCATTTTTCGTTATGATTCAATGACTGGTTCTATTCATAAAAAAACGGGAGCTGTGGAATCGTCTCCTTGCTATAGTACTGCTCTCGCCACTTCATAAAATCCTCTACCTGTATAGCACCTGTGGAAATAAGCAGGGTTACTGAGGACTGAACATCCGTAAGATTCAATGAACTGGCTGTACCAGAATGTATCAAATCGTCTATTTTTGCAGTAATGTCCTGAGGATCGTAGGCTGCAAAAATTCCGCGATTTAACATCATATCAGCGATGGATGCGTTCTTTTGAAGAAAAGGCATTTTTTTCCACTGGATAAAGGACATGGTCTTTAGCTCACCAGCAACAGAAGGGATTTTCTGGTTTGTCTTAGAGCCCCACTTTAGCATAGAATCATAAAAGTTCTTTTGTGCGAGCAGTCCGAATTTAACCGCACCGGCAGTATAAGGATCATTTTTCAGCAATTTTGCCGTCTCTGCACCAGATGTACTTGCACTTATTTCACCAGAAGCTTTTGAGAATAAAGTTAAGCTTTTGAGTATGTTTAGCTGTGATTGATGTAATAAGGGAGAGTCGGAAAAGATAGAGTCCTGGTTAACTCTTTCATATTGTTTATCTGCTAGAAGGCTAAGATTCTTCATAGCTGCTGCATTTACACGGGCATCTGTACTGCGTGCTAACTTGTCCACTTGTGTGTTCCAATTCTGCTTGAATTCCCGATAAGGCAAAAATACGTTATGATAGAAAGTAACAAGATCCTTCTGTTGGTAAGAGCCCGTGAATTCTTCTAATCCATATCCATTACTGCTCTTTTGTTGCTCATATTTAGCTTCCGTTTTGTCTGCGCCAACCTTGACGCCTGTGAAAAATGCGGCGAAGGCGCAAATAAGGAAAAACAAAAAAAATAGAGTGTACAACATTTGTGTACGGGAGTTACGTTGGCTCATAATAAGTGCTCCTTTTTCTGGGGGAATTATCCTATGTATTATGTATTGATAGCAACATTATGGACGGTTTCTCTTTCGGAGCTGCCCCAAAAAATTAAAGAACAGGCAGGTCACGATGAAAAAATTCAAATTTGGCGAGATTAAGATAAAAAAAGTAGAGCCAGGTCAGTTAACAGACCGTCTTCTGCTCCTCAATCTCTACATTACTCAGGGGCTTACATTAATTATCGGTTTGATATGGATATTATTTCAGAAAAGAAATCCTTTTCAGCTATTAATTTTTCCAGAAAACGTACAATTTGTGGCATGGGGTCTTGGACTTGCTGCTGTAATGCTGGTAGTTGATTATTTATTGACTCATATTGTACCTGAAGAAAGCATGGATGACGGGGGAATAAACGACCTTTTATTTCGAAATCGGCCCGTATGGCACATTGTTGTAATTGCAGCTATGGTATCGATCTGTGAAGAGCTTCTGTTCAGAGGAGCCATTCAGTATTCCATTGGTCCTTATTGGACGAGTATTTTGTTTGCTCTTATTCATGTTCGCTATTTGCGCCACTTTGTACCTACCGGATGGGTATTCTTAAGCAGCTATGGTCTTGGATATATATACATTCAATCAGGAAGCCTATGGGCACCTATACTATGTCATTTCTTCATCGACCTTTTCTCTGGTCTGGTGATCCGCTACAGGAGGGAATCATGAGTGAGGAATTGAGCCGGTTGAAGTCTCGTCAGAAAAAGCGCAGTGGCGAAGGCAAAACTTCTGGCAAAAGTAAAAAAACGAATCCGCGATCGGAGGGGGCTCCTAGAAAGAGCAATCATTCCCGGACAACAACGGCAACTTTATCAAGGAAGGAGCGCCGTCCTGCGGCTTCTGCGAAGGGATCTAACGCTGGAAACAAAGAGCAGGAAGAATCTGTTCCATCACGTTCGAGTACGTATTCATCAGAACGGGTTCGGCTTAGTAAAATGTTTGTTAACTCTCTGATTTTCATTTTTGTAATATTGCTGGTAGCGCTCCTCTGGTGGGGAATTGAAGGGGCGCCGCCTTTGAGTACTTTATGGTGATTTTTTGGATTTGGGGATTGGTTGTGGTTGTGCTTTTGATCGCGCTAATCATTGCAGTGATTATGGTGAGTAACGCCTTTAGAAACAGAATTATTACCGAGGAAATAATTTTGAAGTCGCTCCCAGATGAGTTTGATGGATTTCGTCTCTTATTTATAACTGATATCCATCGCCGCCGCCTTCCAACAGCACTGCTGACTCCGTTAAAGGGAAAGGTGGGTGCTGTTTTATTAGGCGGTGATCTAACGGAAAAAAACAGTCCTCTGGATCGACTGACTGATAATATGACTTTAGTGACTTCTATTGCTCCTACCTATGTAGTACATGGAAATCATGATTATCGAGCTGATATTTCACTAATTGATCAGATTATCCGGGGCAGTGGTGCAAAGCTGTTAATGGATGAGAATGTGCGTATTGAACGTGAGGGAGCTTCTCTTTGGTTAACGGGAGTGGATTTTCCGAAAAAGGGTGGTAACACTTCTTATCAACCATTACCTGGATTAACGTCACATGCTTCTTCAATAAATAACACTTGTCGTATCATTCTTGTTCACGATCCGCTCTGGTTGTCCAAACGTCAAAGTGTGCCAGCGGATCTGATATTAGCAGGCCACACGCATGGAGGGCAGGTCATTCTTCCCTTTTTGGGTCAAAGGCATGTGGGAAATTTCTATCATAAATATGATGCAGGAATGTTTCAATGGCCCAGAAGAGATGGGACAGGAAGGGATGCGAAGCTGCTGATTAGCAGAGGGTTTGGAACCTCTCACTTGCCGATCCGCTGGGGAAGTCCTGCTGAGATGCACGTGCTAACGCTCCGTAAAGAGAAACATTAGAAAGCTGTCTTTGTACTGATTGAACGGGTGGACAAAAAAACAGGTAATCTCCTTTCCATCAAGGGGATTACCTGTTTTTATTTATCCTAATTAGGAATTAGCGCATCTTAAGCTCAATACTGCGAGGGTCTACAAAGCTATAGCCCTTGCCTTCAAGAGTAGTAAGCAGTTTATCCAACGCTTCAACTGTCCATGGTAGCTCATGCATCAGAATATTACTGCCGGAATGCAATTGATCCGTCACATTTTTGATTAACTTATCTGTTTTCTCGGTTTCTTTCTCTTTCATTTCCCAGTCCAGTGATCCATTGGACCAGGTCATATACAACATCCCATTCTCAGCGGAAATCTTCTTCCCTACATCTCCGCCAGCACCATGTGGGGGACGGAAAAACTGAGGGGCTTCACCAATAATCTCCTTGACCGCATTTTGAACGTCTTCGATTTGCTTTTTGACCTCAGTGTAAGACTTGTCCTTCAACACAATATGATCCCAGCTATGGTTGCCGATAATCCCTCCGCGGTTATGAATTAACTCTAGAAGCTCGGGATGCGCTTTAACGCGGTATCCATTCACAAAGAAGATCGCTTTGGCCTGATGTTTGTCCAGAACATCCATTAACGGATTAATCATTTCCGCATCTTTGGGACCGTCATCAAAAGTGAGCAACACGACTTTTTTATTTGTAGTTTCCTCATTTGGGACGATGTCGTAATTTTTGTTCATATGGTACAGCAGTGGAATTTCAGCGGAGGCTTCATCCTTACTGGCTGTATTATTACTACCTGTAGTTCCTCCATCTGCTGTCGCTTCAGGGGTAGGGCTGGCTGTAACTTCAGGGGAAGGCGCTGTAGTTTCTGCGCTCTGTGTAGCTACCGCCGTAGGCGTATTGTTTGTGGTGTTTGTATCCTCGGCTGTCTTTCCATTCGCACCGCTGTTACCACAGGCTGTCAGCAGTAAGGTAGCCAGTAGGAGCACTGATGTCATTTTACCCACTTTTTTCAACTCGCTTTCTTCTTATTAGGTTGCATGAGCGGCAATCTTTCCGCGAACACTAAACATGATTTTACCATACAAGGAGGCTGGAAATATGAATACTTCGTCATTTTTATGTGGGGTGCTGATGGGCGTCGCAGCCAGTATGATTATGTCCAAAAAGCGGAATTCTCTAATGTCTTCGCTGGGGCAATCGGGCGGTTCCATGAGTGGAGCAGCAGATAAAGCAAAAGAAAAAATAATTGGTATGGCTACGACAGGATTTGGAAACACTGCTGCTTCAAGCAGCAATGCTCAAAGTACTGGTTCGAACAGCGGAACCTCTGAGCATAAAACGGAATCACCGGCAAAATCAAAAGAATCCAATCTCAAATTACTGAAGGATTTCATTCGCAACAATCCTGAAGTGAAGAGCGAAGTGGAGCAAATTCTTAAAGAAACGCATACTGCCATACCGGGATTGTAACCGTAAAGGACTCCTTCAGAATCATTTTGAGGATGAAATATTCCGCAGAATGATTCTTTTTTATATTCAAGGGCTTGAAAATGGTTTATGAATTAGAATAAGCTCTTCAGTAGTGGCAATGCTTTAAGAGGATTTTATATATTTATTTTCGTGCATTTATCTCTGCAAAATGATAACATACATACATAGTAACCATTTTTGGCTCATTACTCGGGACTCATCATACATTATAATAAATGAGCTTGCAAAAGGAGGATCCTGTCATGAGAATAGAGCGATTAAGTCAAGATAAGATACGGATTTTCCTCACTTTTGACGACCTGAGCGAGCGGGGCATCCAGAAGGAAGACATGTGGCAGGAAGTTCCCAAGGTTCATGACCTGTTTACGGAGATGATGGACCAAGCATATAGTGAACTAGGTTTTGATGCTACCGGTCCGCTTGCCGTAGAAGTTTTCGCATTGCCCGCCCAAGGCATGGTCGTTATAGTGACCCGAGGAAAATATGATCACCATCAGTACGGTGCGTCCGGGGAAGAAGAATTGCCAGAAGAGATTTACGAAATGGAAGTTACTCTTGAACAAAGCGACTCCATTGTATATGCATTCCGCGATTTCGAGGTTCTTGTTGAAGCGGCCCATGTGCTCATTGGTAATATTACTTCCCAGGGGAAACTGTATTCTTATAACAATAAATGGTATCTGTACTTCGATCCTAAGGAATTTGAAGAAACAGCGTTGTCAGGTCTTGTTGGCGTACTAGCTGAATTTGGAGATTCCTCACCGGTTACTGAAGCTGTCCTCGATGAATACGGGAAGACAGTAATGCCGGAGAATGCAGTCCAGTTATTGTGCACTCATTTTAAGCGTCAGGATTAAATAGCATGATAGGGCTGATAAGCATTATTTTAGCTGATTAGCCCTATTCTTGTTCTTGATGGTATGGCGGTCAGTCATTCTTGAATTAAAGCTGTTATCTGCCTTGCTGTAATCAGCAGAATAAGGCGCTAGGGATATAGGGAGGTTATTCGGTGCTCGTGTTATCGGTTATTTCGTCGGCAGTAGCGCCGGGACTTGCTCTGCTGACCTTTTTTTATTTGAAAGATAAGTATGATCAAGAACCGCTTCATATCGTTATTAAGGTGTTCCTGCTAGGCCTTCTGATTGTATTCCCTGTTATGATCATTCAGAGAGGACTAATGCTGGGGCTGAATGGCGGTCCTTATGTGGAGTCGTTTCTCATATCCGCTGGCGTGGAAGAATGTCTAAAATGGTTTGTGCTTTACCATATGATTTATAATCACACCGAATTTGACGAGCCATATGATGGGATACTATACGCCGTAGCGATTTCGCTCGGCTTCGCAACAATAGAAAATATAATGTACGCTTGGTATAGCAATGCATCAATCGGTTCCATGTTCCTGAGAGCACTGCTTCCCGTTTCTGGACACGCTATGTTTGGTGTAATCATGGGCTATCATTTAGGGAGAGCCAAGTTCTCAAAAGGAGCTAAAACAAAAGGGATTCTGTTAATCTCTATCTTGCTGCCATGGTTGTGGCATGGGATTTATGACTTTATTTTGAGTACGACAGCTAACTACTGGATATGGTTTATTGTTCCTCTGATGGCTATTCTATGGTACGGAGGGATGGGGAAAGTGGATAGGGCAAATAGCCGGTCCCCTTTCCGCTTTCTGAAACGAGAAGAAGAGGTTAACCTATAATCGAGATGGACACACTTATATTCAAAGGATTGTTCCTTAGCGGGAGATTCCAGAGAGGAGAGAGGTGTCTTTTTTTGCGTATAAAAGTACGTATACTTTGCAAACAATGCGGTGAGACCTACATATTAAGAGGGATAAAAGAGCAGGGTGTGATTCAAACCGGCTTTAAGCAATGCCTTTGCAGTAATAGCAGTGGCTTTGAAATTGAAGAGAGAGCATAAGCGCTATGCTATGCAAATTTGGAGTGAATCCCCTCTATTCAAACACTTTAGTCATAATGTGTTACAGAAGGGTGCATAAGACTCCTAGTTTATTGTCAAACTAACGCCAATAAGCTATCGAAAGGAGTCTTGTAGCCTTATGTACAAAAGATTAAGTGCTGTAATGTTCCCGCTGACTGCGCTGCTGTTAATTGGAGCGCTCGTGTGGGGTTATCAGGAGAATCAGGAGAAGAATGCGATCCTAATTAAGGCGGAGAACCAATATCAGCGTGCCTTTCATGATTTGTCTTACCACGTGGAGCGTCTTCATGGAGAGCTGGGAAACACACTAGCTGTTAACTCCGCTTCTAACGGGATGCACCGCAAAGGACTTGTTAATGTATGGCGGATGACCAGTGAGGCGCAAAATGAAATTAATCAGTTGCCACTCACATTACTGCCATTTAGCAAAACGGAGGAGTTTCTGTCCAAAATCTCAAACTTTTCTTATAAAGCTGGGATTCGTGATTTCGCTAAGAAGCCTTTGACAGATGGTGAATTGAGCAATTTAAAAGCATTGTATAAGAGCTCTGGAGAAATCTCAAAAGATTTGCAAGATGTTCAGAATAAAGTGATTGGTAGCCGTTTGCGCTGGATGGATGTTGAAACCGCATTGGCTACAGAGAATAAGGCAGAAGATAATTCGATTATTGACGGCTTTAAGTCGGTGGACAAACGTGTCGAAGGTTACCCTGACTTGGATTGGGGTCCTTCAGTTGCAAGCATTTACGATAAACGCTCTGTAAAAATGCTTGGAGGTACCCCTGTTTCAGTTGAAGATATCAAACGTAAAGCCATTAAGTTTGCTAATGCAGGCTCGAATGCTAAGGTAGACGTTAAAGAAAACGGCAAAAATACAAAGTGGCCTTCTTATACGGCTACAGTCAGTGGTTCGAATAATAAGCAGATTATCAGTATGGATTTCACCAAAAATGGTGGTTTACTGATCTCTTATTACGATAACCGTGAGATAGGACCTGCTAAGGTGACCCTGGAAGAAGCAGTTACCAAGGCGGAGCAGTTTCTTAAGAAAAAAGGATATCCTCATATGACTGCGGTTAATGCTGACCGTTATGATAATATCGGGAATTTAACCTTTGTAACGAGCCAAAATGATGTCTTGATTTATCCTGAGAAAATGACGATCCGTATTGGACTTGATACTGGGACAGCGGTTGGATTTGAGGCTAGCGAATATGTCAATGAGCATAAGGACAATCGTAAAATTCCAAAGCCAAAGCTGACTCTGGCGGAAGCGAAGAAATTTCTGAATTCGGATTTCAATGAGAATTATCATCGCATGGCTTGGATTAAAAATGATGACTCCGTAGAAGTCTTGACTTACGAATTTGGCGGAGAGGTAAATGGTACTCAGTATCGTATTTATCTTAATGCGGACGACGGCATTGAAGAGTCCGTGGAAGAAATCAGGCCTTCTTCAGGGGGAGAACAAAAGTGAAAAAACAGGGCACATCCATTATTTGGATGGGCCCTTCTTTATTTTTGAAATTCAAATAATATTTATCTCATTGGGTGATATTCCCATGCTATAATCATTGTTAACTATACTGATTTGGCGGTGACATCTTTGTATCCTAAAATTAATGAATATCTATACATACAGGTTGCTTCCAGTGACGCTGCTGAAGCAGAAGTTGAATATAGATCGAGAATTGCAGAGACAGAGGACGACGCATTCCTGATTGAAATTCCTATGCAGGAGAGTGACGGTCGTCTGAAACGACTTTTTATGGGGGACGAGCTTTCGGTTTATTTTATTACTGAGGGTGGCATTAAAAATTACTTTAATACTCATGTTCTCGGGTTTAAAGAAGATGTAATTCGTATGGTCCGGATACAAAAACCAGAGGCGGATTCGATTTTCAAAATTCAGAGACGAAGCTTTTTTCGGGTGAATGCAGATCTTGAATTAGCTGTGAAGGATAGCTTTGGCAAAAGATTCCTTGTACGTACAGATGATATCGGCGGCGGAGGAACGTCTTTCTTGGTGGATCACCAAGTGAAGCTCGAGGTGGGAGCGAAATTATCCTGCTGGGTTCTAGTGCCTTATCGAAATGGTAGTATTGAGCATGTGGACTTTGAAGGTGAAGTGGTTCGGATTAAAAAGCTTGAAAACGGACGCCAATTGGCCATGCTGAAATTTGTGGCTATTACGGATAATGAGCGTCAGAAAATAATACGTTACTGCTTTGAACGACAGTTTGATTTCCGCAACCGATAGGCATTTTTCTTAGCTCTATTAAGTGTTCTGATTTTGCACTGAAGTATAAACTGTGGTATAATTTTATAAGTCGCAGGCAATGCCTGCTTTTTTCTTGATAATATCACCAAGCATATCCATTTGTATGTGCTCCTTGATATTGCAGGAACGAACTTGACATCGCTAGATGCTTTTCTTATGAAAGAGTGTTTGAGGAGGAATGCCCCGTTGGATAGGCAGGGTACACATACTTACGACAGAATTAACGTCGCCATCGACGGACCTGCCGGGGCAGGTAAGAGTACTGTAGCCCGATTGGTAGCCCAGAAGTTGTCTTATATTTATGTCGATACAGGCGCAATGTACCGGGCAATCACCTGGTATATGATCCGAGAAGGCATAGAACCGGAAGATCAGAATCAAGTGAACCAGAAAGTTCACGATATGGTTATTGAGCTTATTCCGGAAAAAGACATCCAGAAGGTGCTGATTAACGGGGAAGACGTAACGCCGCATATTCGGAGTCTTCAGGTTAGCGGCCTTGTGTCGCAGTATTCGAAGATCGAAGGTGTAAGGTCCAGACTGAGTCATTTGCAGCGTCAGATGGCGCTTCGCAAAGGCGTTGTAATGGATGGCCGCGATATCGGTACGACCGTGCTGCCCGATGCCGAAGTAAAGATTTTTATGACGGCAAGTGTGGAAGAAAGAGCTCTCCGTCGTTATAAGGAATTGAGAGACGCGGAATCGGTGACGCTTCAGCAGCTTGAACATGATATTGCACAGCGGGATCGTCTGGATGAAGGACGGGAAATTTCACCGCTGCGACGTGCGGAAGATGCGATTCTTCTCGACACGACCTTTATGGATATCGATCAAGTCGTGGAAGCCATTGTATCCCATTGTAGATCTCATGTTGACGGGGAGAGAAATCATTTATGATTTATGTATTTTGCCGAGGATTGCTTCGCTTGATTTACGCAATTGTTTTCCCGCTTAAGATTGTGGGGGAAGAGAATGTGCCAAAGGAGGGCGGGGTGCTGCTCTGTGCCAACCATATTAGTTTGCTGGATCCGATGACTATCGGGATTAAGTTAGACCGTCAAGTAAAGTATATGGCTAAGGCAGAACTTTTTGAGGTTCCTGTGCTTGGCTGGCTCATTAACAAATTGGGTGCTTTTCCGGTCAAACGTGGTGGTGTAAGCAAAGAATCCATTAAAACGGCCCTTAACACACTTCGCGGTGGTAATGTCATGGGTATCTTCCCGGAGGGTACGCGTAACTCTGACGCCGGAGTTGCCAAGAAAGGTGCTGCAAGCTTTGCACTTCGAAGCGGTGCTGCAGTTGTTCCAGCCGCTATTGTCGGTGAGTACAAACCCTTTCGACGGATGGTTGTAGTCTATGGGGCTCCTATAGATCTCAGTCAATTTGCCGGTGCAGGAAGTGAATCTCTCGAGGCTGTTACCGATGTCATTATGGAACGCATCAATGAGATGAAGAAGTCGGGTATACCAACTGTTGGTTAAGGGATAAACGGAATCACAAATTTCGTCCTGTGCTATGATTAAATAACGGCATAGTCGCTATTTTTTGGAACATACTATCTTTAAGTGTAATTTGTAATACCAAGCAATGCTTGTTTTGAACTCTGCTATACGCAGGTTTAAATAAATGGGGTTTTGAATCGAGGAGGCTAATCACATGTCTGAAGAAATTAAAAATCAGGAAACTACGGAGAGCAATGAAACCGTAGAAGCGGTGGAATCCGCTGTGACAGAAAATAACGGAGCTGTAGAAGAAGTTGCTGCCGTTAACGAAGAAGAAGTGACTAACCAAGCTGACTTGGAAATCATTTCTCTGAAAAAAGGCGATACCGTGAAAGGAACAATCGTCAAAATTGAAGATAACCAAGCTTATGTAAGCATTGGATATAAATACGACGGTGTGATTCCGATTCGCGAATTGTCCGCAGTACAACTGGACAACGCTGCTGCAGCAGTAGAAGTTGGACAGGAAGTAGAATGTAAAGTTGTTAGCATCAACGACAACAAGGAAAGCCTTGTTCTTTCCAAACGTGCTGTTGATAGCGAAAAATCATGGGAAGATCTTGAGAAGTACTTTGCTTCCCAAGAAGCTTTCGAAGTTACTGTGGCTGACGTTGTTAAAGGCGGTCTAGTAGCTGATGTTGGAGCACGTGGATTTATCCCAGCTTCCATGGTTGAGCGTCACTTCGTTGAAGATTTCAGCGATTACAAAGGCCGTACCCTTCGCGTTAAAGTGAAAGAACTTGACCGTGAGAACAGCAAAGTAATCCTGTCCGCTAAAGAAGTTCTTGAAGAAGAGTTCGAAGCTAATAAGCTTAAAATTATGGCTGAACTGTCTGAAGGTCAAATCATTGAAGGTACTGTACAACGTCTGACCCAATTCGGCGCATTTGTTGATGTTGGCGGAGTTGACGGTCTTGTACACGTATCCGAAATCGCTTGGAATCACGTAGAGAAGCCTTCTGATGTAGTTTCTGAAGGTGATAAAGTACGTGTTAAAGTACTTAAGGTTGATCCTGAAAAAGGAAAAATCAGCCTGAGCATTAAAGCTGCTGCTCCAGGTCCTTGGGACTCTGCTGCTGGCGAAATCAACATCGGTGATGTTGTAACAGGCGTTGTAAAACGTCTTGTGAACTTCGGAGCATTCGTTGAATTGCTTCCAGGTGTGGAAGGTCTTGTGCACATTTCACAAATCTCCCACAAACACATTGCTACTCCACACGAAGTATTGAAAGAAGGACAAGAAGTACAAGTGAAAGTACTGGACTTCAATCCATCCGAGAAACGTGTTAGCCTGAGCATCAAAGAAACTGAAGAAGCTCCAGCACCTACTGCTAGACCTGAACGCAGCAACAGCAGAGACAGAGCTCCTAAAGAAGTATTGAATAACCCTAACGTTTCTCTAAGCAACGAAGGCCTTAGCTTCACGCTTGCTGAACGTTTTGGAGACAAGTTGGACAAATTCAAAGGTAATAACTAATCCTGCTTTTTGAATATACGGGTAAAGTAATCGGCGAGCCCTCGATACGGGGGTTCGCCGATTCTCTTTTTCCAGTGACAGAAAGATTTATTGGAACTAACATGAGTGTTAGCCAATTTTAATGTTTTTTGCTATGATGAGTATCGTAAGGATGACAGGAGGAATGAATATGGCAAGACCCGTTGTGGCAATCGTTGGGAGGCCTAACGTCGGGAAATCGACGATTTTTAATCGGCTGATTGGCGATAGATTGGCCATTGTAGAAGATAAACCGGGGATTACACGTGACCGGATTTATGGTATTTCAGATTGGAACGGTAAGTCGTTCAGTGTGATTGATACCGGAGGTATTGAAATTGATGGAGATGACACGATTCTGAAATCAATCCGCGTTCAAGCGGAGCTGGCGATTGAAGAAGCGGATGTTATTGTATTTATGTGTGAGGCGAAGAGTGGTGTGACGAATTCAGATGAAGAGGTAGCTCAGATTCTGTTCCGTTCAGGTAAACCGATCGTTCTTGCCATCAATAAAGTGGATAATATGAAGCGTGCAGATGATATTTATGAGTTCTATAGCCTAGGTTTTGGAGATCCAATCGGAATTTCCGGTAGTCATGGTACAGGACTCGGTGACTTATTGGACGCTGTCGTAGAACGTCTGCCAGAGAAAATAGATGATGAATATGATGACGATGTCATTCGTGTAGCTTTGATTGGCCGTCCGAATGTAGGTAAATCCTCTTTGGTTAACGCAATTCTGGGTGAAGAACGCGTTATCGTTAGTGATATTGCAGGTACTACTCGCGATGCTATTGATACGCCTTTTGAACGTGATGGACAACGTTATGTGCTTATCGATACTGCAGGTATGCGCAAAAAAGGCAAGGTATATGAGAACATTGAGAAATACAGTGTTATGCGTGCGATGCGTGCGATTGAACGGGCTGATGTGGTTCTCGTTGTAATTAACGGTGAAGAGGGCATCATCGACCAGGACAAGCATATCGCTGGTTATGCACATGAAGCTGGTAAAGCATCTATTTTTGTTGTAAACAAATGGGATGCCATTGAGAAAGACGACAAGACTATGCAGAACTTCGAGTCTAAGATTCGTGACCACTTCTTGTTTATGAGTTACGCACCGGTTGTCTTCTTGTCGGCTTTAACTAAACAGCGCCTGCAAAAACTGCTGCCAGTGGTGCAGCATGTATCTCAACAGCATGCACTACGCATTACTACGCATCTGGTGAACGATGTTGTATCGGATGCCATTGCGATTAACCCTCCTCCAACTGACAAAGGCCGTCGCTTACGTATTAACTACGTAACGCAGGTTGCGGTGAAGCCACCGACGATCGTGGTGTTCGTAAATGACCCATCGCTGATGCACTTCTCCTATGAACGTTACTTGGAGAATAAAATCCGCGCGGCGTTTAATTTCGAGGGAACGCCAATCCGTCTCTTTACACGGCGCAAATCCGAAAACGAAGGTTAGGGGAGAAGAAGTGTGGCGCTTGAACTTCTGGTTATCGTTGTAAGCTATTTGCTTGGTTCTGTCAGCTTTAGTGTGCTGTTCGCCAAGCTACTAAAGGGAATTGATATCCGTCAATATGGGAGCGGCAATGCGGGGGCTACCAATACACTGCGTGTACTGGGAAAAGGTCCTGCGATATCTGTGCTAGTGCTGGATGTGCTGAAGGGTGTTGCCGCAGTTTGGTTAGGAACTTGGGTAGGCGGCTGGGGAACCTGGGTTGCTGCTCTTTGCGGAATCGCTGCCATTGTCGGACATAACTGGCCGCTTTACTTTCGTTTCCGTGGGGGAAAGGGCATCGCTACTACGATCGGTGTTATGGCCACACTGTGTTTATGGCCTGCACTGCTCGCTGGTGTTATCGCCATAGGATCTATCTTTATCACTCGTTACGTGTCACTTGGCTCGTTGATTTTTGTCGCGCTGACACCGGTCTTTCTATTGTTGACAGGATTTACACAGCCTGTGCTCTGGACCAGTATTATCATTGCGGTTTTTGCCTTCTGGCGGCACCGGACGAACATTGTTAAGATTGTAGAGGGCCGTGAGAACAAGATAGGCTCAAAAGTAAAAGGAGGGAATCGTGTTGTCTGATAAAGTAACCGTACTAGTAGCGGGGAGCTGGGGAACTGCGCTGGCAAGTGTGCTGGCTGCGAATCACTCGGAAGTTTATCTGTGGACACGTAACTCTGATCAAGCTGCCGAGATCAATGGTTCTCATATCAATAATAAGTATTTACCGGGGATTTCTCTGCCCGCAAACATCATTGCAACCACCGATCTGGAGACCGCAGTTTCCGGTTCTAAAGCGGTTGTTATTGTAGCCCCATCTTCAGGTATGCGACAGGTTGCTCGCAGTCTGAAGCCGTTCTGGAAGGATGAAATGCTATGCGTTCATGCTACGAAGGGCTTTGAGACTGAAAGCAAGAAACGGATGTCGATCGTTATTGCTGAAGAACTAGGCTGTGACGAAGGGCAGATTGTCGTTCTCTCCGGACCGAGTCATGCAGAGGAAGTAGTGCGCCTGTGTCCTACTACAGTTGTTGTGGCTTCACCTGATGATAAGCGTACTGCTGAAGCACAGGAATTGTTCATAAACAATGATTTTCGTGTATATACGAACCGTGATCAGGTAGGAGTAGAGCTTGCCGGCGCACTAAAGAATATTATTGCACTTGGTGCAGGTCTATCCGATGGTCTAGGATTTGGGGATAATGCTAAGGCGGCGCTTCTGACACGTGGACTGGCCGAGATTTCTCGGGTGGGCGTCGAGCTTGGAGCGAATCCTTTGACCTTTGCAGGGCTTGCAGGTGTTGGCGATCTTGTAGTGACTGCTACGAGCCAGCACAGCCGTAACTGGCGTGCTGGCTTTATGCTCGGGCAAGGGAAACCACTGGATGAGGTGCTGGAGTCGATGGGAATGGTAGTCGAAGGTATTCGTACCACGGAGGCAGCTTATGCCATTTCCATCAAGCTAGGGGTCCAAATGCCCATTACAGATCAAATTTATCATGTCCTTTTTAAAGGTAGAAGTCCACGTAGTGCTGTTGAAGCTCTGATGGGCCGTGATCGTAAACCTGAGCTTGAGGCAATATCTCAGGAAACTTGGGAGCAGTGGCATTCCTGATCCTGTTCACCTTTTTCCGCAAATTCTCATATGTTGTATTGGGGATTGACGGAGGAGGGATGAAAAGTGAGCAGAGATTTTTCCAAGGATGCATTGAACGCCATTAACAAAAAGGCGGGCAAGAACATTACGGAAAGTGCCGTCAAAAAGCTAGCCAGTACGGTCAAACCAGGAACTACGCAGAATGAAGCCCAGCTCCGCCAGTTAATTAAGCAGGTGTCATCGATGGCGAAAGTGCCGGTCAGTGAAGCTACTGTGCAGGAAATTATTAATGCCGTCAAAAAAGGCGGCGCAGGTTCCGGCACAATGGAGTCTTTAATGAAAATGATGCTTAAAAAATAGCTTTAGGTTGGGTGAGCAAAAGATTCAGAATCCATGAGATTCTGTTATCTTTTGCTCTTTTTTTATTTATTGTAAAACTCTCTCGGCTAAAATATCTTAATAATAATATATAAAAAATGATGTTTTTTTACAGAATAGGATAAGGTCATGATATAATAATCCCTAATATATTACAGGCGAATGGGGGCTTTGACCTTGGATCCGATGACAAAAATGTGGTTGTCCCTGATTGCAATGCTGATTATGGGACTGTCTGTATTTCTAATAACTTTTGCTCGGAGTAAAACAAAGGGACTGCTTAAAGCACTGCTGTCTATCCTTGCGTTTGTCATCATGTTAGTTGGCCTATTGGGCGGAGTTGTTTCGATTATGTAAGCAGTTACATAATGTTGAGGAAGGAAGTAACATCATGAAATCGCAAAATGGCGTCACCGTTATGTTTCAACCTGAAGGTCGTAAAGCTGTGGTGAATCGCGGTATCTCGTTACTGGAGGCAGCTCGTAAAGCCGGAGTGACGATTACCACTCGCTGTGGAGGCAAAGCAGGCTGTCTGATGTGCAAGGTTAAAATTGCGACTGAAGAGGCCACAGCGCTGAGACCGCCAGGGGATATTGAACGACGTAAGCTTGGAACTACGTTAGAAGAAGGAGTGCGTCTGGCTTGTCAGGCTGCCGTATGGAGCGATGTGACCGTTCAGGTGCCAGAAGATCCACTTAAGGCTGCTGTACGCCGTAAGCTTGAAGCTGCACGGCGTGGGGAAGAAGATGAGCTGTGGTAGTGTTAGATTGTCACCGTGGGAGGGACTCGGTTGGAGTTTATACGAAGAAAGAAGAAGCTAAAGGCAGGAGCAAGACTTTTTCTGGTAGTGATGTCAATCGCTCTTACTCTTTCCGGATGTCTGTATCCTGGAGAAGAAAAGCGTGCTAGCGTTAATTATCGAGAAAGTGTTAAACGGATACAAGCAGCCGTTGATGATTTTCAACAAAAGGAAGGTGTGCTTCCGATCCTTAATGCGGATGAAGCTACTCCAAGATATGAGAAGTTCCGGATAGACCTAGGCAAGCTGAACAATAAGGGATATTTGGATGATATTCCGGCTACGGCTTTTGAACAGGGCGGAAGCGCTTATTTTCTTATTTTGAATGAGGAAAGCGACCCAGTTGTTAAGGTGATGGACCTTGTTACCGTTCAAAAGGTGAATGATGTGCAGCGTCAGATCAATCGTTATAAATCAGCTCATGATGGCTCTTTGCCCGTACTTGATGAGCTATATCCTGGACTTTACACCATTGATCATAAGAAGGCAGGAACAAGCTCCATATCATTAACTAGCGTCTATTCCGGGCAGGTTCTTGATTTCATCATGGATAAGGCTGGAACGGTCTATGTAGATTATGTCTTTGATATTATAGCTGCCATCGAAAAGAATGGTGGGGAACATGACGAGAAAAAAGATTTGCGACTAGATCTGGAGGAAGCTTCTTATTACGTGCCCGTGAAGTCTTTGCCGTATCTATGGATTAACAATCAGCCTGTCCCGCAGTCTCCTAGTTGAAGTGAAAGTTAAAGCTTAAGAGCGTCTAAGCTTCGGTTATATCCGAAGGATTAGGCGTTTTTGTGTTGTTCAGATATTGCCTTAACAGAAGCTTAATTGTCGTACATAAATCGTAGATGGAATTAAGGTTCAGTTTAATGGCGCGTAAGACTGGATTGCTAGAATGAAGGTAAGAAAGGAGATTCAGTTCAGGCTAGAGATGAATCTTGAATAATTCATAATCGTTCAAAATTACAGACAAAAGGATGTTGATGAGATGAAACAAAAATTCATATGGACGCTTGCAGCGGCCTTAGTCCTGACCCCACTTATCCCTACAGGCGCGTTGGCTTCTAGCAGCGTAGTTGAGGTTCCTTCTAAGACGCTTGAGAAGCTCGCTTCTGAGAAAGCAGCGCTTCTAACTGAACAATATGGGATTACCAGCGTGCAGTATGCCTTGATCGACAATGGAGTGATCAAAGTATCGGGACAAAGTGGATTTAACGACGTAGAAGGGAAAATCCCTTTAACGAAGGAAACAATCTATGGTATTGGCTCTACGAGCAAAATGTTTACGGCGTCAGCGGTCATGAAACTAGTTGATGAAGGCAAGATCAATCTCGATACTCCTGTCGTACAATATATAACGGATTTTAAGATGGAAGATGAACGTTATAAAAAGATTACCCCACGCATGTTGTTGAATCACTCATCCGGTTTGCAGGGTTCGACTTTAACTAGTGCATTTCTATTTGATGATCCAGATACGTACGTACACGATACGCTGCTAGAGCACTTGTCTACACAGAAATTAAAGGCAGAGCCCGGAGCTTTCTCTGTTTATTGCAACGATGGATTCACGCTGGCTGAGATTCTTGTAGAAAGAGTCAGTAAAATGACTTTCACGGAATTCATTCATCACAATTTTGCAGTACCTTTGGGTATGAACCATACCATGACGCCACAAGATAAGGTAGATTCAAGCAAATTTGCCGGTCTTTACTCTCCTGCATATAAGGGCCAGCTCCCAACGGAGACGACCAATGCGATTGGTACAGGCGGAATCTACTCTACGGCGGAGGATTTGGTCCGATTCTCGCAAGTCTTTACTGGGAAGCGAGCAGATGTACTCTCAACCAAATCAGTACAGGCCATGGAGCAAGAAGAGTATAGAAAGGGATTTTGGCCCAAAGACGGGGATAATTCTGCTGACTACGGACTTGGTTGGGATAGTGTGCGATTATTCCCTTTTAACGATTATGGTATAAAAGCTCTTGTTAAAGGAGGAGATACACAGATGTATCAATCCTCCCTCGTCGTGCTTCCTGTACAGAATATGGCTGCAGCAGTCATTACCTCGGGCGGGAGCTCCTCAATTAATCAACTGCTGGCAAGTGAACTGCTCCTTCAGGCGATGAAAGAGAAGGGCGCAATTAAAGAAATCAAGCCAGATAAATCATTTGGCAAGCCAGTTAAGGCTGACATGCCAAAAGATCTTGTGAAATACGCAGGTTATTACAGTACTCTAGGCGATCAGTGGAAGGCAGCTATCAAAGACGGGGAACTCTTGTTATCTGGAATGACTGCTCCGGAACAAAAATTTATTTACACCACGGATGGAACTTTTGTTGATGAGGAAGGCAGCACAAAGGTTAATTTTGTAAAGGAAAGCAACGGACGGACTTATTTGTGGATGAGCCAGTATATTTCAGTTCCTGAATTAGGCCAGCTTGCGTATTCTGAATATAAGGCGGAGAAATTGGAAGTTGCAGCACTGAATAAACAAACCGCAGATGCGTGGGCAAAAAGAGAAGGTAAGTTATACTATCCAGTCAGCGAGAAATTCAGTTCCATCACCTATATGAACATGATTAGGCCAACAATACAGACAAGTGAGGGTTATTTCAAAGGTATGAAGATAACAGGTCCAAATACGGCTGGGAGCCAGCACCAAATTCCTGGCATCGCGGGCCGAGATACATTTGATATTCTTTTCTATGCCAAAGAGGGCGTAGAGTACTTTAATGCGGCTGGAACCTTGTATATGAGTGAGGACGGAGTGAAGCCGCTCTATAAAGGCAAATCGTCGATAGCTACTATACAAGCTGATGGTTATGCTAGATGGTTCAGTGTTCCCGAAACAGCGGCTGGAAAGAAAATGGTAGTTAAGATGCCAGCAAAAGGTGCTTTTATGGTATACGATGAAACGGGAGCCCTAGTGAATAACACGGTCATTAGTAGTAACAATGAGGTTGTACTACCTATTAAGGGCAATATTGTATTTGCCGGGAATGCCGGAGCTTCATTTGGTATTACGCTACTGAAATAGAGAGTAGATACGCATATATGGATTGGGCCAGCTATTATAGCTGGCTATTTTGTTAGTTCTATCAATGAACCCTACCTCATATGATGGATGAGAAAGCTTCCGGGCGTCAGACGCCTTGCGGCGCGCACAACTAATTTTTAGAAATTACATTGCAAAATGCGCGATTATGGGTCATAAATTCGTTCCGGATACATATGATGATACTAGTCCAAATGCATGTCCGAGCATTCGGAGTTTAGCGCGGGGCCAGTACGTCCCGGTCGAAAGCAGCTAGGCTTCGGGCGGGCATACGATAAGTCCGGTTGATGTCCTGCAAGGGTCAGATTACCGGCGGAACGCGAAGTCGATGCTCTTCAGGCATTTTTTCTTCGGAGTAATATGAGGAGGGGATCTCTTTTGGAAAAAGTGGATATTTTCAAGGACATTGCCGAGCGTACCGGCGGAGACATTTATCTTGGCGTCGTCGGCGCGGTTCGCACGGGGAAATCGACATTTATCAAGCGCTTCATGGAAACAATTGTCCTGCCTAACATCACGAATGAGGCAGATCGGGTAAGAGCTGTGGATGAGCTTCCGCAAAGCGCAGCAGGCAAAACAATTATGACCACTGAACCTAAGTTCGTGCCTAACAACGCAGTCCAAATCAAGGTTGCGGAAGGGCTTGAGGTTAACGTTCGACTGGTAGACTGTGTGGGTTACGCTGTAGAAGGCGCTAAAGGCTACGAGGATGAGAATGGACCACGAATGATCTCTACACCTTGGTTTGAGGAGCCAATTCCTTTTCAGGAAGCGGCAGAAATCGGGACCCGTAAGGTCATCCAAGAGCATTCAACGCTTGGTGTTGTAGTAACAACAGATGGTACGATTGCAGAAATTCCGCGGAACTCGTACGTGGACTCTGAAGAGCGCGTCATTGCAGAGCTGAAGGAAGTGGGTAAGCCATTTGTGCTTGTCATTAACTCCACTCGCCCACGCAGTGAGGAAGCACAGCAGCTCCGTAGCGAGCTAGCCATCAAATACGATATCCCTGTCATGACACTCAGCGCAGCAAACATGACCGAAGAGGATGTAACAGGTGTACTGCGTGAAGTATTGTACGAATTCCCTGTTCATGAAGTAAATGTGAACTTGCCAAGCTGGGTCATGGTGCTTGGAGAGAATCACTGGCTGCGTAGTAGCTATGAGAACTCCGTTCGCGACACGGTAAAAGACATTCGCCGCTTGCGGGATGTTGACCGGCTCGTATCTCAGTTCACAGAGTATGATTTTATCGATAAAGCAGGCCTAAGTGGTATGAACATGGGTCAAGGTGTAGCAGAGATCGATCTGTATGCCCCAGAAGAGCTGTATGATCAGGTTCTGATGGAGGTAGTAGGGGTTGAAATCCGCGGTAAAGATCACTTGCTCCAGCTGATGCAGGAATTCTCACACGCAAAAAGAGAGTACGACCGTTTCTCTGAAGCTTTAGAAATGGTCAAGACTACCGGTTATGGTATTGCTGCTCCTTCACTAGCTGAAATGGCGCTAGATGAACCAGAGCTGATTCGTCAAGGCTCTCGCTTTGGAGTTCGCTTAAAGGCCACCGCACCATCTATTCATATGATTCGTGTTGATGTTGAATCTGAGTTCTCACCAATCATTGGTACAGAGAAACAAAGTGAAGAGTTGGTCCGTTATTTGATGCAGGATTTCGAGAACGACCCGATTAAGATTTGGGAATCCGATATTTTTGGGCGCTCCTTGCATTCCATTGTGAGGGAAGGTATTCAAGGCAAGATCGCGATGATGCCGGATAATGCGCGCTACAAATTGCAAGAAACGCTTGGTCGGATCATCAATGAAGGCTCAGGCGGGCTTATTGCAATTATTCTCTAACTTAAATTTAAGCAGATTGGAAGAGTGGGAGAGATCCCACTCTTTTTATGCGTAAAAACAACGAAACTTGATTCCTAGTTCCTATAATAACGGTGAATCTGACTCAATTTTTTTTCTGAAAAGAAGAATTAACCTGGTCTTATAGGTCTATAAAATTAGATGGCAATTGGATGTTTATGCAAGCATAGATGATAATTTCTACTCCTTTTTTGTCTAACTGCTTGAATTTATGGATGGGCTGTATTACTATAAGTTTGTTGCGCTTCAAGGTCTATGGGCGCCAGTGTTCAGTAATAAACGGGATTATCACGTATATTTTACGTTTAAACGGAAACAGTGTATGATACCGGAAATTTACTCAGGGAGGTGAGAAAACATGAATAAATCTGATTTGATCAATGTAGTTACAGAAGCAACTGAACTTCCCAAGAAGGATGCTACTAAAGCTGTAGATGCGGTTTTCGAAGCAATTACAGAAGCGCTGCAAAGCGGTGATAAAGTACAACTGGTTGGATTCGGAAACTTTGAAGTGCGCGAACGTTCCGCACGTAAAGGCCGTAACCCACAAACTGGTGAAGAAATCGAAATTCCTGCAAGCAAGGTACCGGCATTCAAACCTGGTAAGGCGCTGAAAGACGGAATCAAATAAAGATTTCTACATATCAATCCCATAGTCTTTTTAAGTAACAACTATGCCGCCCTCCAAGGCGGCATTTGTTTTTTGGAATAGCATGGGCTGTACATTAGGTTTAGAGGAGGATCAGCGATGACGGATAAAAATACGAGCGAAAATCCGCTTCCGACAGGTAGCGACTATATTGTGGTTAAGGCCAAAGAAAATGGCGTTCAAGTCATTGGGCTAACTAGAGGTACGGATACACGCTTTCATCATACAGAGAAGCTAGACAAGGGTGAGGTGTTGATTGCCCAATTTACCGATCATACCTCAGCAATGAAAATCCGCGGAAAAGCTGAAATTTTAACGAAACACGGACAATTGGAAAGTGAAAGCTGAAAAGCAGGCATAGCCTGCTTTTTTTCAAAATATAGTAAGGGTGAATGATCATATCCACAAAAAAAGTGGGTACTATGGATAAGGGGGCGTGTCCATGAACAAAGCCTGGTTGATCGGTGCCGTATTACTCTTGACTGCGACCTCTGCTGTTATTTTGCCGAAACTGGCAGACTTAGACTCATCCGTACAGCAGAAAAATGGGACAGTGGAGACTTTTACTGGCAGCCATAACACAGTGCTGGGCAATGACAATCTTGTTGATGTTCTGGGCGCTCTTCCGTTGACCTTATCCATAGATAGCGTTGGCTGGGAAGATCATGTTCTGTCACTGGATCTGAAAGTGAGCGGGAACGATCATGAACCTGAGGAACTCTATCAAAATATGGCTCAGGCCATTTCCTTTGCTATTCAGGAAACCTCGAATGTGGATCAACTTCTACTTCGTATTGTGGTAGAAGATAAATGGCTTGGTAGCCGCCGACTGCTGTTAGCTGGTGATATCAGACGTTCTGAATGGTCTTATACGCTGCAAGATGAACTTCAGTCTGCGGGTAATCTTCCTATATCGGATCGTCTCAAAACGGGCTTCCGCATTAGTGAAACCGAGCTCTGGAAGAAACAGTTCATTTATCCTTGAATGGATTAAAAGAAACTCAGGCGTACCACAGTGCGTGACAAAAAAACATGTGATATAATAGACAAGATTGTGAACAAACGAATTATTATTATGTCAATGGCTTCGGAGGCTGAAATGAAACCGTACTGCATACCGCAACTGGCTAAACCCTACACCGACTACGACATGATTCAGAAGCATACGGATTTGCCGCCGTTTTCTGATGGCCGGGGTCATTTGTTATATATTTTTCTAAATCATGCTTCTTCTGCAAAAGGAAGTGCCGGAGAGTTGTACACGCTTGTGACAGCGCTTGTTCAACTAGGTCTGGACACGCATGAGGTTATTGACCGTTCGAATGATAGACGGGGGGGAGACCCTATGCGTTCCCGTCAATTGAAGGTTCTAGCTGGCGATTACTTCAGCAGCTGGTTTTACCATTTGCTTGCAAAGAGTGATCAGATCGAGATGATTGGAATCTTGAGTAAGGCGATTGCAGATTTCAATGTCTTGAAAGCGAATCTCTACGTGAAGATGAGAGGCATACGCCTTTCGGCTGAACAATACTTGCGGCACATGGTACAGCTGAATATGCGGCTGTTCCTTTCTTTTACGCCTATGATTGAGAACTCCTTAGTGGAGCTGTGGGAAAAACTGCTGGCAGAATTCAGTCAGTGCGAGACCGTTGCTATTGAGCTTCTTCGTAGTGATGATCCTGCGAATGCAGGGAATGGCTATTGCTACTGGAAGATGATGGAGACTGCAACGGAGGAAGAACGTAAGCAACTTCAAGACCTGAACCTTGATCAGAAGGAATGGAAGATGCTAAAAATGAAATATAAATGTGATTCGCAACTGACGGACAAGCTTCATCAATCGCTTCAGTCTATTCAGGGGCTATTGCAAAGCGTTAAAGACGAGAGTTTACTTAGAGAGCTAGAGATCGCGCTGGATCGTTTTCTCCTGCAGATGAAGGTCACAGGACAAGCAGCCGTGGAGGGTTAAGGGATGACTATGGAAAAAACGACAACTGCTGTGGGTGACAACAGCAAACCAAAAGAGCAGTTTGTACATTCCGTATTTGAGAGTATTGCTGGAAAATACGATTTGATGAATGACATCCTAAGCTTTCGCCGCCACAAGGCATGGCGTAAATTCACGATGAAGAAGATGGGGATGAAGCGCGGGGATTCGGCCGTTGACCTATGTTGCGGAACCTGTGATTGGAGCATCGCTTTGGCGGAAGCCTCGCAGACTGGCAATGTAATCGGACTGGATTTCAGTGCAGGTATGCTTGAGGTAGGTCGCCGCAAAGTGGAAGAGCGCAAGCTTCAGGACCGTATTTCGCTGGTGCAGGGCAATGCTATGGAGCTGCCTTTTGAAGACAATGCATTTGAATATGCAACGATTGGATTCGGTCTACGCAATGTGCCAGATCCTGTTCAAGTGCTTAACGAAATGAAGCGGGTAGTAAAACCTGGTGGAATGGTTGTATGTTTGGAGCTATCCAAGCCGATGAAACAGCCGTTTAAAGGTGTATATTTCTTTTATTTCCAGCGTGTACTTCCATTGCTGGGTAAGTTATTCGCGAAAAGGTACGAGCAATACAAATGGCTGCCAGAATCATTGGCAATGTTCCCAGACCGGGAGCAACTGGCCACTATTTTCCGTGAAACCGGACTTCAAAAAGTGGAATCCTTCCCCTTGACCGGAGGCATCGCGGCATTACATATTGGGCTCAAGGAGAACGGGAATGTTTAAGAAAATCGGTATCTTTTTACAAATGATTAAGTTTGAACATACGGTATTTGCTTTACCTTTTGCCTTTATGGGTGCTTTACTGGGATCCGTTGTCATGAATGATAGCCTCCCATCCTGGAGTCAAATTGGCTGGATTGTAATCGCTATGTTTGGAGCACGCAGTGCAGCTATGGGATTGAATCGATTGATAGACCGAATCAGTGATGCCAAGAATCCACGCACAGCGGGAAGAGCGATTCCTGCAGGGTTACTTAAGATCGGTGAAGTTGTCATTTTTATAGGCATTTCGTTTTTCTTGCTCTTTTGGGCAGCCTTTAAATTGAATCCTTTGTCAGCTAAGCTGTTACCTATCGCTGTATTCCTTCTTGTTATTTATTCATTCACTAAGCGCTTTACATGGGCATGCCATCTTATCCTCGGCCTCACCATTGCGCTTGCACCACTGGGCGGCTGGGTAGCTGTGACCGGTAGTGTGAATTGGACTTCAATGGTATTTTACTTCACAATTGTGTTTTGGACGGCTGGTTTTGATGTTATATACTCTTGTCAGGATGTTGAATTTGATCTTAAAGAAGGCCTGAAATCCATTCCAGTGCGATTTGGGGTTCAAGGTGCACTTGTTATTGCCCGTGTGTTTCACATTCTTACGGCGATTGGATTCGTATCGCTGCTGTTTTTGACGGATTTAAGCTGGTGGTATGTGGCTGGTATGATCCTCGCATATATTATTCTCTTTTATGAGCATTATATTGTATCTCCGAGTGATCTCAGTCGTTTACAGACCGCTTTTTTCACTATGAACGGCGTGCTAAGCATCGTGGTGTTCTCTTTCACTTTGATTGACTTGGTGGTGCATTTCAAAAAATGACGCTTACTAAACCGAAAAACTTCGTGGTTGGAATTACAGGGGCAAGCGGTGCTATTTATGGTATTCGTCTGATCGAAACGTTGCTATCGCTAGGCTACTCCGTTCATTTGGTAGTAAGTAATGCGGGCTGGCGCGTTTTTAAAGAAGAACTAGGTTATATCGCATCAGACCGGGAAGGCTTTTTGAACGAAAAGTTCAAAGGCTATCCCGGTTCTCTACTTTATCATCCTGTCGCTGATATCGGTGCATCTATTGCAAGTGGTTCGTTTCGTGTGGAAGGGATGATTATTATGCCTTGTTCTATGGGAACATTGTCTGCGGTTGCTAATGGAACCTCCGACAATCTGATGACTCGTGCTGCTGATGTTATGCTTAAGGAAGGACGTCCACTGGTCCTTGTTCCTCGTGAGACACCTCTGCATGCTATTCATCTTGAGAATATGTTGAAGCTGTCCCGTCTGGGGGTTCGGATCATTCCGGCAATGCCGGCGTTTTACTTTGGACCACAAAGTATGGATGATCTGATTAATTTCATGGTGGGTAAAGTGCTTGACAGCTTTAATATTGAACATCAATTATTTCGCAGATGGGGGGATTGAAAGGATGGAGAATAACAGCCACACCATCATAGGTAAAATCAGCTATACTAACTCATGGCCGGTATTTCACAATTTTCATCCCTCTGCACTGAAATATCCGGCAGAGATGGTGAGTGAGGTACCTGCCATTCTTAATCAGGGGATGAGTCGTGGAACGATTCATGTGGGTGCATTATCCTCTTTTGCGTATGCTGAAGCCAGTGATAAGTTATTGCTGCTACCTGATTTATCGGTAAGTGCGGACGGTCCTGTGAGGTCTATTTTTCTTTTTTCTCGAGTGCCTCTTGCACAGATAGGTGCAGGTACGATTGCTGTTACGAACACTTCTGCAACATCGGTAAATTTGCTGAAAATTTTAATGGAAAAGGCTTTTGGCAATAAACCAGAATATATTAGCGCTAATCCTGATTTGGATGCTATGATGCATCAAGCAGATGCCTGCTTACTCATTGGTGATCATGCGATTAAAGCCTCTTGGCAGAATCAAGGGTATATCGTTACGGATCTGGCGGAGCTTTGGAAAGAATGGACGGGCTTAGGGATGACCTTTGCGGTCTGGGCAGTGAATCGAAAAGCTGCGAATGACAAACCGGAAGCCATTGCGGAGATTGCAGAAGCTTTTGCTGAGAGTAAACTGCGGGGATTAAGTGATTTAGATCCTATAGTACTTGCAGCCTGTACGACAATTGGAGGAACTAAGTCTTATTGGGAAGGGTACTTTCGCAATTTAAGCTATGATTTTGGAGAAAGGCAGCAGAAAGGTCTGAACCTCTATTTCCGCTATGCCTATGAGATGGGTCTGCTGCCGCAGGCAGTGAAGATGGAGATTTGGAGTCATAAACTGTTGACACGGGTGAAGGAATGAAACGACTGCAAATATTCGGATTACTGAACAGAGACATGGATCAGATTGAAAAAGATTTGTACCGTAGCGTACAGGGTGATGACGACCTACTAACCGAGACTTCTCTGCATTTACTAAAAGCTGGCGGTAAAAGATTGCGTCCCGTATTTGTTTTGATGGGTGGGAAATTTGGAAAGTATGATCTTGAGAAGCTGAAGCGTGTGGCGATACCGCTAGAACTAATTCATAGCGCTTCACTAGTTCACGATGATGTCATTGACGATGCAGAACTGCGCCGAGGTGAACTTACTGTTAAGGCCAAATGGGGCGATAAAATTGCCATGTACACCGGTGACTACATATATGCGAAAGCACTGGTGATGACGACGGAGCTGAAGAATCCGCGAATTCATCAGATTTTGTCCAAGGCTATGATTGAAATGTCGATCGGTGAGATGGAGCAGATTCGTGACTTCTTCAACAGTGAGCAAAGTGTGCGTCATTACCTGCGGCGGATTCGCCGTAAAACAGCGCTGTTGATTGCAGTCAGTTGCCAATTAGGTGCACTTGCTGCTGATGCTGAACCAGAGGTGGCTCGTCTACTTTATAATTATGGATACAATGTAGGGATGGCTTTCCAGATTCGTGATGATTTACTTGACCTCTCAGGCACCGAAAAACAAATCGGTAAACCACCAGGAAGTGATATGCGGCAAGGGAACATCACCCTTCCTGTCATTTATAGCCTGGAGGATGAAAGATTGCGAGCTCCGCTTCTTGAGGAGTTGAAGTCTATTCGTGAAGGGCACAGCACAGTAGGGCGTGCTATTGATCTTATTCTTTCTGGAGACGGAATTGCCCGTTCCGAGGAGCTGGCTTCGCGATATATTGCGAAGGCACTTGCTGCACTAGATCAGTTGCCTAACAACAAGACTAAGCGTAATCTGCGCGATATTGCCTTTTTTGTAACAGGTAGAGCTTATTAGTATTTTGGTGATCATGAAATTAAACGTTTCCAGAAAGCTCGGTTTCTGTTAAGATAGCGTCAAAACAACCCAACTAATGGGAAATTGGAGAGTGCCTCTATGGAAAAGACGTATCTGATGGTCAAACCGGATGGAGTACAACGTGGATTAATTGGGCGTATTGTCTCACGCTTTGAAGATAAGGGCTTTAAGCTGGTCGCTGCAAAGCTGATTACAGTTAGTGAAGACCAAGCAAAAAGACATTATGCGGAGCATGCTGGCAAGGACTTTTTTGGAGAGTTGGTTTCTTTTATTACTTCAGGTCCAGTGTTTGCAATGGTATGGGAAGGTGATGATGTTGTAGCATTATCCCGTACGCTCATTGGTAAGACTAAAGTAGGAGAAGCCTTGCCGGGTACGATTCGAGGCGACTTTGCCAGCCATACACCGCTTAATTTAATTCATGGATCAGACTCGCCTGAAAGTGCAGAACGAGAAATTGCTAATTTCTTTACTCCAGATGAATTGAATCTTTATAACAAAGAGATCGCAGTCTGGATGTAGGAGCCAAGCGGGAGGCGGGGGATTAACATGTCTGATCGTAATGTTGCAGCATTAACAGCAGATTCAGATTACATCGGGTTTATTCATCATGTTAAGCAAAGCACCGGAATTGATCTGGCACAGTATAAAGAAGCGCAGATGAAGCGGCGTTTAACGACTCTTCGTGTGAAGAATGGATATCAAACCTTTAGTGATTTTTTTGCAGCAATGATGAAGGACAAGGAATTATTTTATGAATTTTTGGACCGAATGACGATTAATGTCTCCGAGTTTTGGCGGAATCCGAATCGGTGGGAAGTACTGCGAGATATCATTCTTCCTGACATACAACAATCTGGTCGCAGATTGAAACTGTGGAGCGCTGCATGTTCCACTGGAGAAGAGCCCTATACGCTGGCTATGATTTTATCGGATAAGAATTTATTGGGACAGACTGGTATTCTGGCTACGGATATTGACGACGGTGCGCTTTCCAAAGCAAAGCAAGGTTTGTATCTGGAACGTTCTTTAAAGGATGTGCCTAAGGATGTTGCTGCGCGTTATTTTAAACCCGAGGGTCATTTATTCAAAGTTAGCGACACGCTTAAGAAAAACATAGATTTCCGTAAACAGAACCTACTGCTGGACAAGTTCGATGAGGGTTTTGATCTTATCATTTGTCGCAATGTAATGATCTATTTTACTGAAGAGGCGAAGAATAAGCTCTACCATAAGTTCTCGGCTAGTTTACGTTCAGGCGGGTATTTGTTTGTAGGTAGTACAGAGCAGATCTTTACGCCAGCGCAATATGGCTTTGAATCGACGGAAACCTTTTTCTATCGTAAAAAATAAATACTTCTTGCTCCTTCGTCTGTGTACTTTTATAGGTATACTTTCGCTATCGTTCAGTGATACTGGGTAGTAGAATCTGTAAGCTAAGCGAAAGGATCGTTAAACCGATGGACAAAAGCAAGGTCATTGCCGCGTACAAACGAGGCTTTATTACCGTTCGTGAGTGCGGGCAAATTCTCGGTGTAGAAGAAATGCAATTGAAGCGCCTTCTGCAACTGGAAGAGCGTAAGTCTACATTTCCTTCAACAAGTCAGCGGATCGGAAGCTAACAAGTGCCGGACCGAGCCGAGGAGCGCCATTTATACTCTATTGAGTATGAATGGCGCTTTTTCTTTACACAAAAACCAATTCATTTTGTCGCGAATGGAGTCGTTTTAGGGAGATCCCTTTCTTGTCAAAGAGGATTGCCTATACTATAATGAGCAAAGATCATTAGGATTTTAGCGGTTTACAGTTTAAAAGTATAAAAGGGGGAACGCAGCATGAGTTTGCGCTATTTAACAGCGGGGGAAACGCACGGCCCCCAGCTTACGGCCATTATTGAGGGATTGCCAAGTAATTTGACATTGGATTTTGAAGAGCTTAATTTTCAATTGCAGCGTCGACAAAAGGGTTATGGACGTGGACGTCGCATGCAGATTGAGAAAGATACGGCACAAATTGTAGGTGGAGTGCGTCATGGCTATACTACAGGTGCTCCAGTAGCCTTGGTAGTAGAGAATAAAGACTGGACCCACTGGAAGAACATCATGAATATCGAGCCTATTCCTGGCAGTGACGAAGAAAAACGCCGCGTAAATCGGCCGCGTCCTGGCCATGCAGACTTGAATGGCGGATTGAAGTACAACCATACAGATCTTCGTAACGTACTGGAGCGCTCCAGTGCTCGCGAAACAGCAGCCAGAGTCGCATGTGGCGCTGTAGCCAGACAGCTGCTTGCAGCTTTTGGCGTGAAGGTAGCAGGGCAAGTTATTCGTATCGGTGAAATTGAAGCACCTGCTAACGATCTGCCTATCGATGAGCTGATTGAGCGGACAGAACAGTCCTCTGTCAGAGTTGTCGACAAAGAAACGGAACAGAAGATGGAGGCTTACATAGATCAGATTAAGGAAGAGGGCGACTCCATCGGTGGAATCGTTGAATGTATCGTCGAAGGACTTCCTATCGGACTTGGCAGTTATGTACAGTCTGATCGGAAGCTTGACGGAGCAATCGCTGGGGCGGTAATGTCGATTAATGCATTCAAAGGCGTTGAAATTGGCATTGGGTTTGAAGCTGGCAAATTGCGTGGATCGCAAGTCCATGATGAAATTATGTATGAAGCTTCTAAAGGATACTACCGTGCAAGTAATCGCTTAGGTGGTTTTGAAGGTGGTATGACTAACGGCATGCCTGTTGTAGTTCGCGGTGTCATGAAGCCGATCCCTACCCTTTATAAACCGCTTCAAAGTGTGGATATTGACACGAAAGAACCATTTACAGCGCAAGTTGAACGCTCCGATGCTTGTGCAGTTCCAGCGGCGTGTGTTGTTCTGGAAAACGTAGTGGCTTGGGAAATCGCAAAAGCATTCCTTGATAAATTCGGTGGCGACTCACTTGAAGAAATTAAAGCGAACTATGAAAATTACCTATCACAGCTGGAGAGCTACTAATTATGCGTACTATTAATGTAGATTTGGGCGACCGCTCGTATCCTATTCTTATCGGTAGTGGTTTACTAAAGGACATCGCCCATTATTGTGCTGAGGCCGGATTTTCGGAGCGTAGTCCACTGTTAGTAGTGAGTGATACTGAAGTAGCGCCAAGGTACTTGCCGGCTCTTGAAGAAGCTTTGCGTTCTCACGGCTATACTGTGGTTAGTCACATAATGACGGCAGGTGAAGCCTCTAAATCATTAGCCGTGTATGAAGAAGTCATGACAACCGCGATTCAAGCAGGATTAGATCGCAATTCAGCAGTTTTAGCTTTAGGCGGCGGCGTGGTTGGCGATTTAGCAGGATTTGTAGCAGCAACTTATATGCGTGGAATCGGCTTTCTGCAAATTCCGACGACGATCTTAGCTCATGATAGTAGTGTGGGTGGTAAAGTGGCGGTCAATCATCCATTAGCCAAAAATATGATAGGGGCTTTCTATCAACCGTCAATGGTACTCTACGATTTAGATACACTACGTACTCTTCCAGCACGGCAAGTGTCATCAGGTCTGGCTGAAGTGGTAAAGCACGGTCTCCTCGTGGACAAAGAGTTCGCATATTGGTGTCGTGATCATGCCGAAGAGCTGCTAGAGCTGAATGTCGAAGCCTTAGGTTATGCTTTAGAGCGTGGCTGTGCAATTAAGGCAGATGTAGTGGCGAATGATGAGCGTGAGCATGGACTTCGAGCGATATTGAACCTTGGACATACGATCGGACATGCCATTGAAGCAGTTGGTGGGTATGGTGTGTTTCTGCACGGAGAAGCGATTGCGATTGGGATGGCGGGTTCAGCGCTATTGGCTGCGAAGCTTGGGCGGGATACTTCCATTTATGAGGATACTGTATCTATGCTGACCGCGCTGTCACTGCCTGTACGGCTTCCTTCCGAGTATGATGAAGATGAACTGATGGACGCTATGATGCATGATAAGAAATTCAAGGAAGGCAAGATGACCTTTATCGTGCCTGATTCCATAGGCTCTGTAAGCATTGTGAACGATGTGCAGGAGTCGCTTGTGCGAGAGGTTCTCGCAGAGCTTAAGAAGGAGGGATGACCGTGGTAAACCGAGGAATTCGCGGAGCAACAACCGTGACTAAGAACGAAGAGGCAGAGATTTTACGTGAGACCGTTATATTACTGCGGGAGATCGTAGAACGTAATGATGTTATAGCTGAGAATATAAGCAATGTATGGATTACGATGACCAATGATCTGGATGCTACTTTTCCTGCAAGAGCTATTCGTGAGATTGAAGGCTGGGAAATGGTTCCACTTATGTGTTCAACGGAAATCCCGGTTAAAGGAAGCTTGCCGATGTGTATCCGGTTGATGGTACAGATTAATACGGATAAATCGCAGCGTGAGATACGCCACGTTTATCTGAATGAGGCTCAGAAGCTACGTCCGGATTTATCAGAGAGCAAGTCTTAAATTATAGTTGTGGGTTGTCAATGACCCTCGTCATCATGTATAGTGTAGTTAGCCGAGTATAGAAGAGTTTAGTTTAGTTGAGATGAGTATAGTTGAGCAGAGTGCGAGAAGTTTTTTAGATTAGCATGTATCGTGTAAGCAGAGTCTTTATTTTGATATGCACTGAAGTCATTTATCAGTGATATATCTTATTTAGGGATAAGTCTGTAAACACTACATAATTATGCTAATCCATGCTCAAAAATATATACTTACTTACACAAACCCTCTACTTCGGTAGAGGGTTTTTTTGTATTTCGGAACCATTCATATATCTAAGGGGGCATCTAACAATGACGAATCCAAGTGTTCAAGAGGTGGTAAAGCTGTCGAGGGATTATAATCTGATTCCTGTTGTAAAGCGACTGCTCGCGGATATGGAAACACCTATCCGGTTATTCCAACGTTTCGCTGAACGTGATCGCGTGTTCTTACTTGAAAGTGTAGAGGGTGGAAAACAATGGGCACGGTATTCGTTCATCGGTAGCGATCCCTTTTTGATGATATCCGGTAAAAAGGGTGCAATTAACGTTGAAGTCGGCGGAGAGAAGAAGCAACTATACGGAAAGCCGATTGAGGAGCTTAAAGCATTACTTCGTTCATACCGTAGTCCTAAGCTTGACGAAATGCCTCCATTTACTGGAGGGGCTATCGGATTTTTCGGATATGATCTGCTGCAATATTATGAGAAGTTACCTCAGCATCCTGTGGATGATCTCCAAATGGATGATATAAGATTTATGTTTTGCGATCGGATCATTGTTTTTGACCATGTGAAGCAACAGATTCTGCTTGTTGGTAACCTGCATGTAAAAGACGGAGATACAGATTCGGATATCAGATCCAATTATGAAAGCCTGAGTCGTAAGCTGGAGGCTATGGCCGAAGATCTGCAAAAAGAAGGCCCTAAGGAAAATGTGAATCGTCGCAGCATTCCGCAGGATATCGAGCTTGGAGAGATTCATTCTAATCTCACTAAAGAGCAGTACATCAACAATGTAGAACAGGCGAAGGAATATATTCGCTCAGGCGATATTTTTCAAGTGGTATTGTCACAGCGGTTGCATATTGAAACGGAAGTTTCTCCATTGCATGTATACCGGATGCTCAGAACTCTTAACCCCTCTCCATATATGTACTATTTGAAAATGGACGAGGAGATTATTGTTGGCACTTCACCTGAAGCACTCGTAAAGGTAGATGGAAATCGTGTGGAGACACGGCCGATTGCTGGAACTAGACCAAGGGGTGACAGTGAAGCATCAGACCGGGCGTTTGCTGCGGAGCTCCTGGAGGATGAAAAAGAACGTGCGGAACATCTGATGCTTGTTGATCTGGGTCGTAATGATCTAGGGAGAGTATCCAAATTTGGTTCAGTAAAATGTGATTCCTTTATGGAGATTGAAAGATACTCCCATGTCATGCACATGGTATCGAATGTGTCAGGCACGCTCAGTGAGGATAAAGATTTCTTTGATGCCTTTCTCTCCTGTCTGCCTGCCGGAACGGTTTCTGGGGCACCGAAGCTGCGAGCTATGGAGATTATAGCAGAGCTGGAAAAAGAAGCTCGAGGTGCTTATGCCGGAGCAATTGGATATTTAGGGTTCTCAGGAAACATGGATTCTTGTATCACCATTCGTACCATCATCTTCCGGAAAGGTCGTGCGTACGTACAGGCCGGAGCGGGTATCGTTTGGGATTCGGTTCCCGAGAAAGAGTATGAAGAAACGGTGAATAAGGCGAAGGGCATGCTGAAAGCTATTCGTATGGCAGAAGCTATGTTTCCATCCGAAGTGAAAGAGAAACAAGTTATCAACCAAGATTATATGTACGAATATACCCCTGAACAAGTGGTTTGATTTATATAGTAACTCATTAAGGCTGGGAGGAAGAACATTATGGATGCAACGAAATTAATTCAATCAGGAATCGCGGGACTAATCGAAGGCAAGAATCTGACACGTACAGAAGCACGGGATATAATGGGTGCTATAATGCTAGGAGATGCTTCACAAGCGCAAATCGGTTCACTGCTGACCGCCTTACGAATTAAAGGAGAAACCGTGGAGGAGATTACTGGTTTTGCAGAAGCTATGAGAGGGTTCGGCACATCCGTACTGACTGATCGCGCACGCTTGTTAGATACTTGTGGTACGGGCGGTTCCGGCATCCATAAATTTAATATTTCAACCGCCTCAGCAATTATTTCATCAGCGGCTTCTGTAAGAGTTGCCAAGCATGGAAATCGCTCTGCTTCAGGCAGAGCGGGAAGTGCGGATGTACTTGAAGCCCTTGGCGTAAACATTCATCTGAATGCAGACCAAGCCCGAGAATGTCTGGATCGTATCGGCATTTGCTTTTTATTCGCACAAATTTATCATCCTTCGATGCGGCATGCAGCAGCTCCTCGCAAGGAGCTTGGTGTACGTACGATCTTCAATATGCTGGGTCCTCTTACGAATCCCGCTGGAGCTGACCGTCAGCTCCTAGGGATTTATGACCGAAATAAGACGGAGACGGTGGCTAATGTACTGAAGGAGCTAGGTTCCAAGCGGGCAATGGTTGTAAGCAGTTCGGATGGTCTGGACGAGATCAGCATCTCTGCCTCTACATTAGTGTCTGAATTAAAAGAGGGTGTAGTGACCACTTATGAAATTACTCCGGAGGGATTAGGTCTTAACAGACATCCACTTGAAGCTGTTTTGGGTGGAGACGCAGCAGAGAACGCAGCAATTATTACCTCTGTGCTCCAAGGTGAGATCAATCCCTACCGAGATATCGTGTTAGCTAATGCAGGAGCATGTATATATGTTGCGGGTCTGGCGGATACCATGGCCGTAGGCGTCGAGAAAGCTAAAGAAGTAGTGGATTCGGGTAAGGCATTATCCAAGCTGAAACAGCTTGTTGTGATGACGGAGGAGCTTAATTATGTATCTTGATAAAATTGTCGCTACAAAGATCAAAGAGGTGGAGGCGCTCAGTAATAGCTTTTCTCTAGCTCAAGCTGAACGTGATATAGCAGCACTCCCTCAGACTAGAGGCTTTCGTAAGGCTCTGACCCAGGGGAAGAACAGGGATATGGGTTTGATTGCGGAGGTAAAGAAGGCATCTCCTTCAAAAGGGCTGATTCGTGAGGATTTCGATCCTGTTTCCATTGCAAAAGGTTATGAAGCGGGCGGCGCTGATTGTTTATCTGTTTTGACGGATACAGATTATTTTCAGGGCAGCGCTGCTTACTTGCAGCAAGTGAAAGAAGCTGTAAATCTGCCGCTGCTACGCAAAGATTTTATTATCGATGAGAAACAGATTTATGAAGCGCGTATTCTTGGAGCAGATGCGGTGTTGTTAATCGTTGCTATTTTGACACCGGATAAACTGTCTCATTTTATAGAAATAGCTACTGAGCTTGGAATGGATGTATTAATCGAAGTTCATGATCAGAATGAGCTTGCGGTGGTATTAAGTACAGACAAGATAACACATCCTAATATTCTGCTGGGTATTAATAATCGTAATCTGCGTACCTTTGAGACGTCCTTAGAGACAACGGCAGAGCTGGCAGCACTAGTACCTCAAGGGGTTCCTGTGATCAGTGAAAGCGGAATTGCAGGGACAAGTGATATTGACTACTTAAGAACGACTGGCGCTCACGGGGTCCTCGTAGGGGAATATCTAATGCGTCAAGCAAATGTAGAAGAGGCGGTAAATGGATTGCTAGGAATGCTTCCAAATGGAAAGGATCGTGTCCGGCATGGCTGAGACATTGGTAAAAATCTGTGGACTTCAGGACGTTGAAGTGCTAAAATCTATGTTACACTTACCACTAGATTATATTGGATTTGTATTCGCTCCTAGTCGTCGCAGGGTTACTCTGGAGCGTGCTTCCGAACTGATTGCTGAACTTTCGCAATGGAAGACTAGTGAAAAACCTAAAGCTGCTGGGGTTTTTGTTAATCCAGAGCTGGATGAGCTGAGCGAACTGCTCTCCGTTGTGTCATTAGATGTCATTCAGCTACATGGGCAGGAAAGTCCAGCCTTTTGTCAAAAGGTTCGGCAAGCTTTCCCACACGTTCAGGTGTGGAAGGCATTGTCTGTTGCTGATAAAGAGCGTGATGACGCGGATAACAAATATACATTGGAACAATATGCAGGCTTCGTTGATGCTGTATTGTTAGATACTTATGATCCTCAGCAGAGCGGCGGCTCTGGGCGCACGTTCGCTTGGGAGAGGTTGCCTGATTATCAGGAAATCGCGCTACGAAATGGTTTGCCGTTATTTGTGGCTGGCGGACTTCATCCTAATAACGTAGGAGAGTTGCTAGATACTTATGCTCCGTACGGAGTAGACGTATCTAGTGGAGTAGAGAGTGAAGGCGTTAAAGATATTATTAAAATGACAGCTTTTGTGGAAAGGGTGAAGCAATCATGACACAAGTACCGGACCAGCATGGACGTTTCGGTTCATTCGGAGGGCGCTTCGTGCCCGAAACTTTGATGACTGCATTGATTGAGCTGGAGGAAGCCTATGAGAAGTATTCGGCAGACCCTGCTTTTCAAGAAGAAATAGATTATCTATTAAAGCAATATTCCGGACGGGAGACCCCACTGTATTATGCGGAACGTCTAAGTAAACATCTGGGAGAAGCAAAAATATATTTGAAGCGTGAAGATTTGAATCATACGGGTGCTCATAAGATTAACAATGCGATTGGTCAGGGGATTCTGGCTAAAATGATGGGTAAAACCAAGGTGATCGCTGAGACTGGAGCTGGTCAGCATGGTGTAGCTACTGCTACGGTTGCAGCCCTACTTGGTATGGAATGTAAGGTGTTTATGGGGGAAGAGGATACTCGTCGCCAGGCACTCAATGTATTCCGTATGAAGCTGCTTGGTGCTGAGGTGATTCCCGTTACTTCCGGATCGCGTACCTTAAAAGATGCCGGCAACGAAGCGCTTCGCTACTGGGTTAGCAATGTGGAAGATACTTTTTACATTCTCGGTTCTGCCGTAGGCCCACATCCTTATCCAATGATGGTTCGTAACTTTCAGCGGGTTATTGGTGATGAAACGCGGCGCCAGATTCTTGAGGCTGAAGGAAGACTGCCAGATGTGCTTGTTGCTGCAGTAGGTGGCGGTAGTAATGCTATCGGCATGTTCTATCCATTCGTAGAGGATAAAGGTGTCGGTATGATTGGTGTTGAGGCAGCAGGCAAGGGAATTGACACACCATTTCATGCGGCGACGATGAGCAAGGGGACTCATGGCGTATTCCAGGGTTCGATGAGTTACCTTCTGCAGGATGAACATGGTCAAGTAACGGAGGCTCATTCCATCTCCGCAGGACTGGATTATCCAGGCGTAGGTCCTGAACACTCCTATTTAAAAGATATCGAACGCGCAAAATATGTTCCGATTACGGATGCTGAGGCGCTTGATGCACTGAAGCTGCTATGTGTAACGGAAGGTATTATTCCAGCTTTGGAGTCAGCACATGCGATAGCCCATGTAGTGAAGATGGGTCCAACCCTTACCAAGGATGATATTGTTGTTATCTGCCTGTCAGGCCGGGGAGACAAAGATGTGGAATCGATCATGGCGTACACAGAAGGGAAGGGAAATGAATGACAACCGAAACTACAAACCGGATGGATTTGGTATTCCGGAAGCTTAAAGCTGAAGAACGGACGGCATTAATTCCTTTTCTGACGGTTGGAGACCCTGATCTGGAGACTACGCTTGCCATCATCGCAGAACTGGAGGCGGCAGGTGCAGACATTTTGGAGCTGGGAGTACCTTACTCTGATCCGCTAGCAGATGGCCCTGTCATTCAGCGAGCGTCTGCACGAGCTCTGCGGGGGGAGGTTCACCTGCGTACCTGTATGGAGACCGCGTTAAAAGCTCGTCAAGCCGGAAGCAGCCTGCCCTTTATTTTGTTTTCCTATTACAATCCTATCCTGCAAATGGGGCTGGATACATTTTTCGCAGAACTGAATGCTCATGAGATTAGTGGTCTTATTATTCCAGATCTTCCTGTCGAGGAATCAGAGGAGATGCGTCGCCGCAGTAGTGAAGTTGGCGTTAATCTCATTCCACTGGTTGCACCGACCTCAAGTGAACGTATTGCGAAGATTGTCTCAGGTGCGAGTGGGTTTATCTATTGTGTATCCTCGTTAGGTGTGACAGGGGAACGATCCACTTTCCATGCTGATGTAGAGGCGTTTATTGATTCCGTGCGTCAAGCTACGGATCTGCCGGTGGCTGTAGGATTTGGGATCTCAACTGGCGAACAGGTTGCCCGCTTTGCTCAGATTTGCGATGGCGTGGTAGTAGGTAGTGCGATTGTTCGTAAAATAGAAGAGGTCATTCCGCTGCTCGATAATCCCGCTACACGGAATGAGGGGCTGTTGCAAATTCGAGAATTTGTGGCACAATTAAAAAGACCATAACAGTGTCATTTTGACCTGTGTATAGTGGAGTAATCAACTATGGAGAGCGAGGACTATTCATGAATCCAAAACCGAATATAGTTAATCTCCCTGTCTACAAACCAGGGAAACCTATAGACGAAGTTAAGAAGGAGCTTGGCTTAAGTGAGGTTATTAAGCTTGCATCCAATGAGAACCCGTATGGAGCTTCCCCGAGTGCTAAAGAAGCTATTCTAGCAGAGCTTGAGAATCTTTATCTATATCCAGACGGATCGGCCGTTGAGTTGACGGCAGCACTTGCCAACCGTCTTGGTGTGAACAGCGATAATATTATTTTTGGCTGTGGTTCTGATGAGATTATTGCTCTTATTGCTCGTGCCTTCTTCTTGCCAGGTGATGAGACAATCATGGCTGACCAGACCTTCTCTGTGTATAAGAGTAACGCAGATATCGAAGGCGCTGTGTCCATCGAGGTACCACTTGTAAATGGTACACATGATCTGGATGGGATGCTGGCCCGTATTACGGACCGTACGAAGGTTATCTGGATTTGTAATCCGAATAACCCAACAGGAACGATTGTACCAGAGGAAGCCTTGGTTTCTTTCCTTGATGCTGTTCCTTCCAATGTAATGGTTGTTCTTGATGAAGCATATTGTGAGTACGTAACAGATCTATCTTACTCCAACGGTATCCAATTATTAAATCGTTATACGAATTTGGTTGTGCTTCGCACATTCTCCAAAATTTATGGCTTAGCTGCATTGCGTATTGGTTATGGCGTTGCTAGTCCTGAGATTATTTCATTGATCAACAAGGTACGCGAGCCTTTCAATACCACTCGTCTTGCGCAAGCCGCGGCTCTTGCTGCCTTGAATGACCAAGAATACGTGGAGGAATGCCGTCGTCTTAATAGCGCGGGTATTGCCCAATTACAAGGTGAATTCAAACGTCTGGGCCTTGAATCTTTCCCTGCACACGGGAACTTCATTATGGTAGATGTTCGAAAACCTGCAACCGAGGTTTTCGATGCTTTGATGCGTAAAGGAATCATAGTAAGAGCGGGTCATCAAGTTTACCCTACTTATATTCGTGTTACTGTGGGCTCTGCTGAACAGAACACAGCGTTTATAACTGCGCTGGAACAAACGCTTATAGAGTCTGGTGTGCGCGCTTAGTAATAAACAGCAAGACTAGACTAAAAAAGGCAGGTAGTTCAAAGAACATGACGACAAAAATAGCTATATTCGGTGTCGGTCTGATCGGAGGCTCACTGGCCCTTTGCTTTAAAGGCAAGGAGGGCCTGACCGTCGTAGGACATGCCCACCGTCCTGAATCCGCGAGTAAATATATAAGCAGAGGTGTGGTTGATCAAGCCACGCTTTCTGTTGAAGAAGCGGCACTTGATGCTGATTTCATTTTTTTATGTGTACCGGTAGGGATGTTAGAGGATTATCTGCAGCAATTAAGTAAGTTGCCTCTAAAACCCGGCTGCATTATTACAGATGTAGGAAGCACGAAAGCTAGTATTGCCGCATGTGCGGTCTCCTTAGATATTCCTGGAGTACATTTTATCGGCGGACATCCAATGGCAGGATCAGAACGCTCAGGTGTTGAGGCAGCTTCATCACTGCTATTTGAGAATGCCTATTATGTGTTGACGCCCCCTCCAGGAGTGCCAGATGAGGCTTATCATGCACTGGAGTCTTTACTACACCACACAAGAGCGCAGATTGTACGCCTTGATCCAGAACGCCATGATGAGATTGTAGGTGCCATTAGTCATTTACCGCATATTATTGCTGTTGCTTTGGTAAATCAGATTCGTGCCTATGACGATACCGACTCCTTATATAGCACGCTAGCTGCAGGGGGCTTTCGGGATATCACTCGGATTGCGTCCAGCGATCCTATAATTTGGCGAGACATTTTGCTGAACAATCGTTCCGTAATGCTTCGTTTATTGAAGGATTGGAACGAGGAAGTTTCTTCTTTTGTTCATCTCCTGGAAAGTGAAGATGGCGTAGGAATTGAAGAGGCTTTCAAAGAAGCGAATGGCTTCCGCGGTCAGTTGCCTGAACGGCGTAAAGGCATGATCGCACCTTTATTTGACCTACATATTGATGTACCGGATCATCCGGGGATTATTGGTCGTATTGCAACTGAGCTGGGGGACCAAGGCATTAACCTTAGCAACGTACAAATCATCGAGAGTCGTGAAGATGTGCCGGGAATTATGCGCCTATCTTTTCGTCAGGAGAACGATATGGAACGTGCGAAGGTGCTTCTGCAGCAGCACGATTATACCGTATATGTGTAGTTAGTAGCCCTTCCAATATGGAGGGGCTTTTATTTCGTTATGGGATCTGAAAGAGCATAATGCTGAAAACAGCTACTGCTTCAAGTGGATGAAGAAGAGGGTATTAATAATGAGTGGGGCTAATACAGCGCTTACAGGACAAAAAAAGACCGCTTACAAAGTAAGCGGCTACAGTTCACAATAAATTGGAACCGTGTAGTATTTGGATAGGAGTGGAGAGAAACCATACTGTACTTTTATTATATGTATACGTTTACATTTTGTCAACAGTTTATTGAAAAGAGATTAAAGTCACATTACAGTGATCAAAGTCTTATGGTTGAACTTCATGTTCGTTTATAATCTGTTGTCAGGTCATGCTGACGAGATTACTGCTCTGAAGTCTATTAATGTCATCCTATGAGAATCTGTGATACAATAGATCTGGTATATTTCTAGATTCGTTATAAAATTTATATGCTCATAGAAATATGCCATTTTTCTTTTTATATTCATCACAATCATCATGCCTTAATTATTGGGTGTTTGAATATACATAGGTGTATTTCAAAATTGAAGAACGGATAAGTTGCACGTCATATATTTTTCCTTAAATTCCCACAAGGAACGTTTGTCTTACATAAAGGTCGACAATATCGTTTCTTCTTGTAATAAACTAAAAAGTTGTAGTAAACCAGCGCAACTTTTAAAGCCCAAACCGGTATAATAAGTACGGACCGGACGGGAAAAGACGTGCAAGGGCGAGGAGGGCCAATCTCACCATGACGGATTCCCAGTTGATCCAGGAAATTAAACAAGGCAACACAGAATTATATTCAGAATTAATGCGTCGTTATCAACGAAAAATATTGGCATTTGTATATCATATGCTTAGAAACTCACAAATGGAGCTAATTGCAGAGGACCTTTGTTCGGAGACTTTCTACAAGGCATTCCGTAGCTTGCATTCCTTTCGAGAGGTAGATGCTTCCTTTTCAACGTGGTTGTACACTATTGCTCGTAATACCGTGCTGAGTGAGCTTCGTAAGAATCGTGCCGGAAATGTATCCCTAGAAGAGAGTGGATATACTCCCGTTGCACCGTTTGAAGTAGCGCCTGAGCAGGCTGCATTGCGTAAAGAACGGATGAATTTGGTTCGTGAGGCAATTAATAATCTTCCGGAGAAACAACGCTCTGCGCTAATCCTGCGTGAATACGATCAGATGGATTATCAAGAAATTGCAGAAATTTTGGATCAGAGTGTAAGCTCCGTGAAATCATTGTTGTTTCGTGCCAGAAGTAGTGTGAAGCTTCAACTCGAATCCTATTTCAATGAGCCTGAAGTTGAAGAGCAGGTTGAGAGGGTGTAAGGCGAATGAATTGCAGGGAAGCGCAAGAATGTATTCCGCTCTTGTGGGACGCTCCCCCCACACATCCTAGGCGGATTTTGCTCGAACAACATATTGAAACTTGTCCTTACTGCGCGGCTGAATGGTCTCTGTGGCAAGAGAGTAGCCAGCTTATGCATGATTTGAAAGAAGAGATTAGTGAAGAGCGTGCAGAAGTTATAAATGTTAAAGTTATGGAGCGGATTTATCTAGAGAGTCCTTGGTTGATGCCAGGGGATGGGAAATCCGCAGGGACATCTGCCATTGTTCGTCATAGGCTTAGTCTCTGGATCGCTTGCTTTCTGGCGGTATTTTTGTCTAGTGTTCTTTACTTTACTATGTTTAGAACACCTGCAGATATCACTGTGGCTCAAAGTGGAATTGTAGAGACTGGCGTTGCTGGCTCTATGGAATGGACTTCTACTTATCCCATTTTAGGCTCTGAAGGTGGGATTATTGAACCGCTTGTAGTAAATATGGGACCTACTCATCCTCAATATTGGATGATGTTATCCATGCTTGGCGTGGGTTTTGCAGTGTTTTCGTTAACCCGGCTGAATCGATATCGCAGATCATAAAGGGTCTATTGATGTATGACTTAGCTATTGCAGTATATAATAGTGTTAAGAATGATGTAGGAGTCCCTTTATGTAAAGATAAGGGGCTTTTTTGTATTCTAATACGCATAAAAGAAGACTTTTTATTTCATCCATGTTACATTAAGAGACAAATACTTGGGTGAAAAGGGGGAGGCAATATGCTAATCGGCTTGATACGCCATGGATTGACGGACTGGAACGCAATTGGAAAGATACAGGGGCAAAGTGATATTCCGCTTAATGATGAAGGACGCATGCAAGCTGCTATGCTTGCTGACCGCTTATTACAAGAGCCGTATCGCTGGGATTATTGCATTACAAGTAACCTTTCCCGGGCAGCAGAGACAGGCAAGATCATCGCTGATAAATTAAATGTACCGTTGCTTGATCCTGATGATCGGATCCGGGAACGTGCCTACGGGCAAGTAGAAGGGCTTACTGCCGCTGAGCGTGAAGAGAAGTGGGGGAAAGATTGGAGTCAGCTTTCACTTGGTCAAGAAACTGACGAACAGCTTCAAGCACGTGCACTTGCCTTTATGGAGGATATTTCTGCACAGCATCCCAATCGGAACATACTAGTTATATCTCATGGAGGGTTCCTCGCTCAACTGTATACTGCATTTTACAAAGATAAGTATTCTGAGCGAATTGGAAATTTATCCCTGACAATTTTGGAGAAGAAAGAACGGGAATGGAACCCTATTCTATATAATTGTACTCGCCATATCCTGCAAAATCAGCGTTAACCCGTGCATCGGGTTATTTTTTTTGCGCAAAGGGGAATAAAAAGGGCTGTATTTCCCATAATGGTAGTAAAACGGTGAGGCGATAAAACATGAATCTGGCGGATATGCTCACTTATGCAGATATTGGACAGTTGACCGCCATAGCGGGACGCTACCGGTGTGAATGCAAGCAGAATTCCAAACATGACTTGATCCAGAGTATTTTGATTATGCTTGGAAGCAGAAGTTTTATGGAGTCTCATATCCGGGAATGTGCTCCGGAGGATCTACGGTTTCTGAATACATTACTTTTTGATGAACGCAGCTACTTTAGTCTGGAAGATTTGTTGGCAGTAGCTAGACAGGCTTCTTTTGATGCTCCAGAAGGAAAGACCGGAGGCTTCCGGGAAATGGTTTCTCGTTTCAAAAGCGGAGGCTGGCTCTTTAGCGGTTCCTCCCAGCAAACCAGATACTTGTTCCAAGTGCCTAAAGACTTGAAAGATCGCTTTCGTGAGACGATGAGCGCACATATCAAGGATAAGGTTGCGGTTAGCTCTGAACCAGCCATGTATCGAAATGAAGGAGAATTGTTATTAAGTGATCTGGTTATGCTTCTGAGATATATCAAGGAAAATGAGCCAGAGCTTAATCAGGAAGGGGCAATGTATAGGCGGTATCAGCAAGGAGTGATGAATGCACTTCATATTCCGGAGGATCTTCTTAGCAAAGGCGGCTGGAGATTTGGCTATGGTAGGGCATGTGAGCATTATCCGCCTAGATTAGCGCTCCTGTATGATTATGTTCGTCATCGCCGCTGGATCACTGAAGAAGGTTTTCGGCTAAGGCTTACGGCGACAGGAGAGTCAGTGTTAGCCGACGGAAAATGTGACTCGTTGATGCAGATATTCTCTTTTTGGTTAAAACTATATAAGGGGGCTGTACCAAACCTGCCTTCACTTGTGTATTGGGTAAGCATTAGTGCTGGGAATTGGGTGAGCGTACCTTCATTAGTGGATGGTATTGGGTGGTTAATTAAACCGTTCTATTATGACAATGCTGCCTCTATTCTGGAGCAACGAATTATTCGGATGATGGTGCACCTTGGGATGCTTAAATTAGGGGAGACTACTGCTGGTCTCACTGTGATGATGACGCCGTGGGGGATGGAGATAGCCGTGCCTAAACATCTATAGTAGTATGAAGGCATACAGCCAAATGCTTATGGGGATTACATACGTAGATGAGGACTTCGCTTTGGTTGTTAATAGGAACAATAGATGAAGTATTAATCAGAATGGGTAAATATGTAGAACGTAGACAGGATTGTTGAATATGATTTAGTAGGTGCCGTCACTTTTGAAACCGAAAACAAAATCATCTTGATGGATATCAAAATATTAAAGCAATAAGGATCTCTTAAACAGCGGAGGTGTATCGAATGGACAAAATGAAGGCTACGTACGAAGTGATGCTAGGACTTGCGGCAGAAATGGTGTGGGATGAAGCGCTGCGAAAGCGTCGCTCCGACATCTTGCACCGTGAGATTGACACGGCGCTGGCTACAGGAGATAAATTGGCTTTTCGAAATCTTACAGAAGAACTTAAAAGTTTGGCATAAAGAAATGCGCTTAGCGCATTTCTTTTTTTATTAAATAGGTACCTGTTCAACTCACTTTCTGTATCAATTAGAGGTGAAGGAAGACGGGTCAAAATCTAAATCTAGACGTTTGTCTTCCTCTTTCAATATAATGGGATTTATAACATCGGGCAAATTTGTGAAAAGTGGACGCGAAGAAGGATCGCAAATAGGGAGATGACATTAATGAAATTCAGTGATTTTGAAGTTGAACAGTGGGAAGAAAATCGAAAGTTCTATGATACATGTCTCATACCTTTTACAGGATTAAGTGGGTCCGAGAGTCCCCCTGAGACGGTTCAAGCATTAGAAAGATTACGTGATTTTATGGATTTGGTGGAAATACCGTTTAAGGGACGGATTGTAACTTACCCGGCGATTCAGTATGGAGGGGAAGGATATGTCGATCTAATTAATGAGGTTTGCCGAAAAGTCAAATCCAGTGGTTTCCAGTATGCCGTGGTGTTAACAGCAGATATAGCACTTCTGGAACAAGAAATTTTTGAAAGCGATTTAGTACTCTCTCTGCCTATCATTGAGGGCTCTCTGGAAGGTAAGATTAATAGTGATATTGGTATGAAAATTCAAAAGATGTGGGGACGGTGAGTCTCTTTTAAATGTGACAGAAAATCAACAATTGTAAGTGAAAATCACTTTTTGGCCTGTCACAAATTAGACAATATTCTTGACGGGTTTTAGTGCCTAAGCTATTATTAGGTTGAATCGAAATGGTATGTGATGTATTTCATTGAAAAGATTTGAAAACGGATTATTTATAGTAAGGCATCTCTGATCGGACACCTTAGATACTTTCTTATATCTTGAGAAGGGGGTTATATAACAGTATGAGCAGCCATAATGATCAACAGGATATTTGGCCTGAACAACCACCCAGCCGTAAAGAGATGTCGCGCAGGCAATTTTTGACCTACACGCTAGGTGGCGCTACTGCTTTTATGGGGGCAGGTACAATTCTCCCAATGGTCCGTTTTGTCGTGGACCCAATATTACATAAGAAGGGCGCAGGTGATTTTATAAAGGTTGCTGAAATTAGCAAAATCACCGAAGAGCCCCAAGAGTTTACGTTTGAATTGAAACAGAAAGACGGATGGTACGACAGCACAGCGACGCTGACTGCGTGGATCCGTAAAGACGCAAAGGGTGATATTTATGCGCTTTCACCCATTTGTAAACATTTAGGATGTACGGTTGGATGGAACAATGATAAGGCACATCCGGACGAGTATCACTGTCCTTGCCACGGTGCGCGTTATACCAAACTCGGCAAAAATCTCGAAGTAGCTCCAAAACCGCTTGACCAGTATAAAACGAAATTTGATAACGGGTGGGTTCTTTTGGGTGATATTGTGCCTAATACAGTAGCTAGTGAGGAGGCGTAGGTTCTAATGTTTAAAAATGTCTATAACTGGATTGACGAACGTTTGGATGTTACGCCAATTTGGAGAGACGTGGCCGACCACGAGGTTCCTGAGCATGTTAACCCGGCCCATCACTTCTCTGCGTTTGTGTATTGTTTTGGCGGACTGACCTTTTTTATTACAGTGATTCAGATCTTATCGGGTATGTTCTTAACGATGTATTATGTTCCAGATATTATCAATGCTTATGCAAGTGTTGAGTATTTACAATCTAGTGTTGCCTTTGGACAAATTGTTCGCGGAATGCATCACTGGGGTGCCAGTCTTGTCATTGTTATGATGTTCCTTCATACGATGCGTGTCTTCTTTACAGGCTCTTATAAAGCTCCGCGTGAGATGAACTGGGTAGTTGGAATGCTCATCTTCTTCGTAATGTTGGGGCTCGGTTTAACGGGCTACTTATTGCCTTGGGACAATAAAGCTTACTTTGCGACTAAGGTAACACTCGAAATTGCTAACTCTGTTCCAGTGATGGGACCCGTATTGAAAGAACTTATGCAAGGCGGTACGATTGTTGGTGCAGAAACGTTGACTCGGTTCTTCGCACTACATGTATTCTTCCTCCCAGCGGTGCTTCTTAGTCTGCTCGTAGGACACTTTATTATGATCCGCAGACAAGGGATTTCTGGACCGTTGTAAGTTAATCTGAGAGAGGAGGAATACGGATGGCACATGGAAACAATTCTAAGGAAAAGGTTGTATATGTCGGTGATACCAGAGTTCGTAAAGGCAATGGATTTATCACACCTCCAGACTATTCAGCCTATCCTGGTAAATCGGAAGCCTTTATCCCTAACTTTCTACTGAAAGAATGGATGGTTGGCGTCGTTGTACTTGTAGGAATATTAGTGCTTACTATTTCAGAGCCAGCGCCGCTAGGGTTTCCAGCGAATGCGAGTGCTACGGTTATCCCAATTCCTGACTGGTATTTCTTGTTTCTCTATCAGTATTTGAAGCTTCCTTATGCTTCAGGTGATTATATCGTTCTGGGTACGTTAGGTGTAACCGGTGTAGCTTTTGGTTCACTTCTTTTAGCACCATTTCTTGACACGGGCAGAGAACGTCGCTTCTATCGTAGACCGATCGCTTCATCTTTGATGTTCTTATCGCTAGCGGCGATTGTGTACTTAACAAATACCGCTTGGACTGAATACAAACATGAAATGGCTGAAACTGGTCAAATTCCTGAAGATGTTCAACGGGAGGAGAAGGCGGCAGAGAATAGGGCGAAGGGGCTTCCAACCTCGAGTGCAGTTAAGGCAAAGGAAGTAGCGATTGTAGATAAGGATGATCCGGCTATGGGGCTGTTTAAGCAAGCTACTTGCATCTCTTGTCATGCGGCGGATTTGAAAGGGGCAGGCGGGCCTTCACTTCGCGGCGTTGGGGACACCCATGATAAAGAAGCAATCCTTACTATTATAAAAGAGGGTCAAGGACAGATGCCGAAGATGTATGATATTGCTCTGGGAGCGGGGCTTTCGGATCAAGACATTGATGCCTTGGCAGACTGGCTTGCCAAACAAAAAAGCGAACAGTAAAATAAAAATAACGCAAAACCTGATCGAAACTGCGGTCAGGTTTTTGTATGTCTAAATGTAAAGTTGCCACTACTTGGGAGGTTAATGATCTGTATGTCCGTTCTTGATAAACTGTTTAAGCACCGAGGAATCATTTGGTTGTTATTTATTGTGAATCTTCTCGGTACCATTTATGGCTACATATGGTATGGCAATCAATTGGAGTTCACGGCGGCTAACTTTCCGCTTTGGTTGCTCCCGTTTGTTCCAGATAGTCCAACCGCGAGCTTGTTCTTTACCTTGGCGCTGTTGCTAATGCTCTTTCCTCCAAAAAGCTATACGGGAAACAATGTAAGGGAGCTTATTGAGGCGTTAGCGGTTGTGACGTCTGTGAAGTATGGGATTTGGGCAGTAAGTATGATTTTTGCTGGAGGTTATCAAGGAGATATTCTGGTTTGGAAAGACTGGATGCTGGTGATCTCTCATTTGGGGATGGCGGTAGAAGCTTTGATCTATGCACGATTCTTTTCTTTCCGCAAAATGATTCCGCTAGCGCTGTTCTGGACCCTTGCTAACGATATGCTGGACTATTCCTATGGAATATATCCATGGTTACCTTCTGTACTGAATGATGATGTCACACAGGTGCAATATTTCACGATGGCGCTTACGGTGTTTAGTGTAATTGTTGCTTGGTTGTTTAGTAGTAGACAAAGACCAGTAGACTCTATCTATCAGTTTAAGAACAGGTTCTAGTAAGCAGTTCTAACCCTTGTCCGCCTGCCATACATTTAGAATTATAAGAAGTATAAGTTTTATACTATACTTTATCCTTATAATTTTACGAGAAACGAATATCGTCTAATAAAGACGACAACGTCGTTTCTTCTTAGGTAGGAGGGGGATGTCTCATGCTCCGAGGGAGATATTATGTGTTGGTTATTCTAGTGTTTTGCTGGTTATTGACCAGCATGAATGTTGAAAAAGCTTCAGCAGCGCAAGGGAATGCTGGTGAAGGTTCAGGCAAGGTTTCGAAGCAAAGCGCCGACGTTAGTTCGGGCAACGGTTTGACAGTGATGAGCGGAAAGACTGGAGCACAGCAGCTAGAACAAGCCGCTGAGGCATTGTATGGGTATGTCTTGGAAGGGGATGTGATGAAGGTCCGACAAGAGACCGAAGAGATCTCAAGGATCATAGTGTCCTCTTCTTTTGAAGGAATGACCTCTGTAGAGGGCATTAATGCGTTGTCAGGGGTCATTATGGACCTGAAGGCTGCTGTGGCAAGTGCAAAAGTATCTCAGCAGCAATTGGAGGCTACAGCTTCCAGGTTACGATTAGCTGCCAACAGTCTGAATCACCCCGGACAACCCATTTGGCTTCAGTATTATAAGCTAATTCGCGAGGATTTAAATGCGATGGAGCAAAGTGGTGCTACAAATGATCTGGCGGGATGGAAAACGGCTGTAGAGAGGCTACAGGGCAGGTATGAAAATATCCGGCCAGCGGTGATCGTCTCTCGGAAACCTGAAGTTGTAAATGCTTTTGATTCTTGGCTCTCTTATGCCGCAGGCATTCCTTCTTCCTCACAAAAAATCGAACGGGCCCGGTTGCTTGAAATCGTGTCTTATGGTCAGGATACTGTGCGGGTAATGTTCGGAAAAGAGAAGGATGAGCCGGCTTTGTCAGTACCCCTGGCCTCACAAGAATTTGGGATTTGGGGAGGGCTAGCCGCAGGGTTTATTATCGCTGTATTAGCTTATGCGGGTTATCGTAAGTACCGTGGAGAGAATCAGAACTTCAAACCAATTTAGTGGAATGGTTATATAAATAAGCAAAAGGAGCGGGGAAGAGTCCCCCGCTCCTTTTTTAACGAATCAAAACTTATATATTTGGGGCCCCCGCAAAGTACCTGAGTACGTATCGAAGCAAGGCCCCACTTTGTGGGGATATTTTATGTTTCTCTGAATCCCTCGCCTTGTACGTCGTGCACATCGCTAATAATTACGAACGCGTGCGGATCAATCGATTTGACCAGTAAACTAAGACGGCGAATTTCCTGCCTTGAAACTACACAGTACACCATATGTTTGGCTTGCTTAGAATACGCACCGATTGCGGGGATGAGTGTTACCCCTCGTTCTAGTTCAGCAGTTATTAGATCAGCAATTTGGGGTGCCTCATCACTAATGATTGTAAATGCTTTGGCGGCATAAGCGCCTTCCTGGATAAAATCGATGACACGGGATGCTATGAACACTGCAACGAGTGTGTATAGAATTTTTTCTTTGGGAATATAGAAGATGGAAGAGCCGATAATGAAAATGTCGATGGCCAGAATAATCTGCCCCATACTCCAGCCGAAATTCCGTCCCAGAATTCTTGCCACAATGTCTACGCCACCTGTAGTGCCACCAAAACGGAACACAATCCCAAGTCCGGTTCCAAGGGTTACCCCTGCGTATAGTGCAGCAAGAATAAAGTCATGTTCGGTACTGAAAGGAACAATCCATCCAGCAGAGATCAATCTTTCGAAGATCCACAAGAAAAGGGACAAAGATCCGATACCTACCCCTGTGTATACAATTTGGCGGCCGCCTAGGACTTTCCAACCGAGCAGAAACAATGGGAGATTGATTAGAAGTGTTGTTAAAAAGATTGGAATGTCAAAGGCATAATTAAGCAGCAGTGTGATTCCCGTTACGCCGCCTTCCATTAGTTGACTGGGAATGATGAAATACAATAGTCCGAATGCATATACTGCGGTTCCGAGCATGATAGGGGCAACTGTTTTGCTGATTGAAATTACCTTGTTTGAATTCATGGAATCCCTCGTTAGGCCTTGTTAAGGCAGTTTTTCTTTTCCTATAATAAGTATACCTTTTCTTGCAGGTGTTAAAATATTCAAAAAAGATTTGTCTTCAAAACGTCTTTACGATAACATAGGGGCAAACAGAAGGCAAGATATACAGAGGGGGCAAAGATACATTTTATGGACAAAAGTCTTGGTGACATTCAGCGTGAAGTAGACGCTTATATATCGCAATTTAAAGAAGGATACTTCAGTCCGCTGTCTATGTTAGCCCGCATGTCCGAGGAAGTCGGAGAGTTGGCGCGGGAAGTCAATCATGAATTCGGTGAGAAGCCGAAGAAATCTGATGAAGCAGAGAATTCTATAGAGCTTGAACTGGGAGATATTTTGTTTATTACTGTTTGTTTTGCAAATTCTCTTGGGATTGATCTGACTGAAGCACATAATAAGGTCATGCATAAGTTTAATACCCGAGACGCTGGTCGTTGGACACCAAAAGACACCGATTAGGCCTCTATAACATATGCTGTACCAAACGAACGGGATTTAGCCGTGAGGATGGTGAGGATATGGATCAAAGGGATTATGTAAGAGAAGCCTATCGCTCTATATTGCGTAGTGACTTTGCAGAAGCTATTGTTTGCTTTGAAGCCGCGATTGCAGCAAGTCCGGCTGATGCTGAAGTCAGATATCGTTGTTCCATAACGTATGCCCGCAGTGGTATGCTAGATAAAGCTTTAGTTCATGCTCAGGTGGCTATGAAGTTAGATGGCAGCAAACCTGAGTATAGTCTACATCTACAGCATCTTCAAGCTATGATGCATGTACAGGAAGCTAAGCGGTTGATAGAAGATGAAGATAACAAAACTCGTAACCCGTATCATCCGATTACGCTACTTAAAGAGGCCATCACCCTTGATCCATTATATGGGGATGCTTATGTATGGCTTGCCATCGCACATAGTCGGGTGAATGAACATATGCAGGCTATGGCCGCCTTGAAAGAAGTGATTTCTTTACATCCGGATGATTCTGGCTTGCGAGAATTGATGGTAGACCTTCAGAAATCCATACAATCGTATATGCAGTAACTATATAACTAGTGAAAGCGAGGATGAAAAGATATGAGCAACAAGATCAGAGTTATCGTATCCGGTGCAGGCGGGAGAATGGGTAAAGAGGTTGTTAAACTTGTGCTGCAGGACGAAGAGTTGGAACTAGCGGCTGCGGTAGATCGTTCAACAATGGATATAGATGCAGGCCGTCTAGTAGGTCTCGAAGACTCAGGAGTTATTGTAACTTCAGATCTTGAGGCTGCCCTCGCGGGAAGCAACGGAGATGTTGTGGTCGATTTCACTACACCACAATCAGCATATATGAATACAGTGCTAGCCATTAAATATGGAGTGCGTCCGGTTATAGGTACAACCGGATTCACACCGGAGCAAATTGTGGAACTGGACAAGCAGTGTCAAGACCAGGGGATAGGTGGACTTATTGCTCCGAACTTCTCCATAGGGGCTATTCTGTTGATGAGATTTGCGGCTCAAGCTTCAAAATACTTTCCACATCTGGAGATTATCGAGTATCATGGTGACCAAAAACTGGATGCTCCATCCGGAACTGCAGTCAAAACAGCAGAGATGATTTCAGAAGTACGGGAAGAGCTTCGTCAAGGAAACCCTAAAGAAGAAGAAACGATTGAGGGTGCGCGTGGGGGTTACTATAATGGATTCCGGATACATAGTGTCCGTCTTCCTGGTGTGTTTGCCCAAGAAGAAGTGATTTTTGGTGGGTTCGGACAATCCTTAAAAATTCGGCATGATTCTTATGAGCGAGCAGGCTATATGCCAGGCGTTAAGATGGGTATTCAAAAGGTAATGGGATACACTGGCTTGATCTATGGATTTGAGCACTTTATAGAATAGACAGGGGAGAACACCATGTTAAAGATCGCATTTATTGCACATGATCGTAAAAAAGATGAAATCGTAAATTTTGTATTAGCCTATGAGCATGTATTTGTAGGTCATGAACTATTTTCTACGGGGACTACTGGCCAACGGATCATGGATGTGACTAGCTTGAAGATTCATCGCTATATGTCAGGACCATTGGGTGGAGATCAGCAAATTGGGGCAATGGTAGCCCAAGATGAATTGGATCTTATTATTTTCTTGCGCGACCCATTAATGGCACAGCCACATGAACCAGATATTACAGCTTTACTTCGTCTATGTGACGTATATGGTATCCCTGTAGCAACGAATATCGCAACAGCTGAGGTGCTTGTGAAGGCGATTGATCGCGGTGACTTTGCTTGGCGTGAACTCGTCCATAAATACAAACCAGGTGTTGATGAATGAAGCTGGACATTCTTGTATTTGGGGCTCATGCGGATGATGCGGAGATCGGAATGGCAGGTACGATTGCTAAGCATACCGCTGCAGGACTAAAAGTAGGTCTGTGCGATTTAACAGCTGCGGAAATGTCCTCGAACGGTACTGTAGAGCTACGCAAGGAAGAGGCACAGCAAGCTGCTGATCTGCTTGGCGTGTCTGTGCGGACGAATTTGGGTTTATCTGACAGAGGGCTGTTTATAACAGAAGAGCATGTGGCCGCTGTGACAGCAGAAATTCGCCGGTTTGCTCCTGCGATTGTTTTTGCTCCTTATTGGGAAGATCGTCATCCGGATCATATTGCGTGCAGTAAGTTAGTAGAAGAGGCTGTTTTTAATGCTAAACTACGTAAATATATGCCGGACAAGCCGGCAGTTCCGGCTCCACAGCTGTTTTTTTATTTTATAAATGATCTAGGACGTACGGATCTTATTGTAGATGTTACTAAACAATATGGGCTGAAGGAGCAGGCGTTGTCCTGCTATCGCTCCCAGTTCACCAAGCCGCTCGGTGCCGATGCTGTATCCACACCGCTAACGGAAGGTTATATTGAACGTGTTCGTTCCAGAGACATGTTGCTTGGACAGCGGAGACTTATTCCCTATGCGGAAGGTTTTGCAACAAAAGTTCCCTATGCAGTAGATCTGTTTACTGCAGGGGATCAAACTATATAAGGTATAGAAGGGGACGGAATATGGATCGTTTGAAAATAGGCATCACTTGTTATCCGTCTCTTGGCGGCTCAGGCGTAGTAGCGACTGAATTAGGAAAACTCTTGGCCGAGAAGGGACATGAAGTTCATTTTATTACACACAGCATTCCGTTTCGGCTAGGGAAATTCCAGAAAAATATATTTTACCATGAGGTAGAGGTTAATGATTATTATGTATTCAAATATCCTCCTTATGATTTAGCACTTGCTACGAAGATGGCTCAGGTTGCCAAAATGCAGAATTTAGATCTGTTGCATGTTCATTACGCCGTTCCGCATGCTGTTTGTGCTTTCCTTGCTAAGCAGATGCTTGGTAATGATATAAAAGTTGTAACGACTTTGCATGGCACTGATATTACGGTACTTGGACAGGATGAATCGCTAAAAGATCTAATCCGTCTTGGAATTAATGAAAGTGATGCCGTAACAGCCGTATCGAAGGATCTCATTAGAGAAACACGAGAAGTGCTGGATATTACGCGCCAGATCGACCTCACTTATAACTTCGTTGATCATCGTGTCTATTATCCACGGGATGTATCGAATCTGCGAGAAGATTTTGCTTCTCCTGAGGAGATGATCTTGATGCACATCAGTAACTTCCGCCCAGTTAAAAGGGTAAGCGATGTTGTCGATATCTTTGCTAAAGTGAATCGTGAAATCCCTTCACGTCTGCTGCTTGTTGGCGAAGGGCCAGATCTTCCTAAGATTCAAGCTAAGATCAGTGAAATGGGTCTGGATGATAAAGTCCGCTTCTTAGGAAGACAGGATGAGATTGCTCAAGTTATTTCGTTGGCTGATCTTCTTCTGTTACCTTCTGAGAAGGAAAGCTTTGGTCTGGTCGCCCTGGAAGCGATGGCCTGTGGTGTTCCGACTATTGGTTCGCAAACCGGAGGCATTCCGGAGCTCATAGAACATGGCAAGACAGGATTCATTGCTCCAATTGGTGATACAGAAACTATGGCGAAATATGCAATCAAACTCCTATCGGATGATCGCATGGTGGAGCAGTTCAGACAAGCTTGTCTGGAAACGGCCTGCAAAGATTTCTGTAAGGATTCGATTACAAGTCAGTATGAGGATATATATTACCGTGTGCTCGGGCGCAAGGTACCTAGACTGGATACAGTCAGGGGGTAAGGAGTTCGTAATGAAATGGAAAATGGCGCCATCTGCTATGGCTCTTGCGGCGGAAAATGTAATTTCTGAGCTAACGCAAAACGGCCATGAGGCTTTTTGGGTTGGAGGCTGCATTCGCGATGAGCTATTGGGTAGGCCAGTGCATGATATGGATATTACAACTTCAGCAGTGCCGGAGGAAGTGATAGCCATCTTCGCACGCAGTATTCCGACAGGACTAGCACATGGGACGGTCACCGTGCTTCAGGATGGGCATGGATTTGAGGTGACGACATACCGAACTGAAAGCGGATATGTCGATCATCGTCGTCCGGACCATGTTGAATTTGTTAGTGATGTGAAGGAAGATCTTCGTCGTCGTGATTTTACGATTAACGCGATATGCTGCGGGCTGGGTGGAGATTTGATTGATCCCTTCGGAGGCGAGAAGGATCTAGCTCTCCGTGTGATCCGCTGTGTGGGTGATGCAGAGGAACGGTTCGATGAGGATGCGCTTCGCATGCTTCGCTGCGTTCGTTTCGCATCGGTGTTAGATTTCTCCATCGCTAAGAATACGTGGAGAGGGCTCCTGCGTCAGCGAGATAAGCTGGCGCATATTGCTGTGGAGCGTGTCCGCGCGGAGCTGGACCGCATCGTAGAGGGGCCGCATCCTCGGCGCGGCCTTGCTATGCTAGCGCGCTGTGAGCTGCTCGCGCGCGGCAAAGCCCCGTTCCCCTGGACCGGAACCGATCTGGCGGCTGCTGCGCCTTAACGGCCGGGATAGGGGAACTGGAGAGCGCCCACCTGCGGTGGGCGCTTCTCCTCCATGCCCTGAAGCAGTCGGCCCAGGAGGCCGATGAGCTGCTGCGGGCATGGACGTTCTCTGGGACGACGCGTACCAGCGTCGTCCAGGTGCTGCGGGTCCGCGAAGCTTGGACCGCTGCCCTGGAGGCTATGCCGCCGGGGGAACCGGGCGGCATGGATCTACTGCGGCGGCGCTGGATCGCCGCCGTGCTGACCTTCGGCGTGGAAGCCGCCGAAGGGTGGCTCTCGCTGCTGGCGATCCTGCCAGCAGCTGCCCTTCCCGCTGCGAACTCGCCAGCGGACATGGAAGTCTCACCCGCTGTCAACACCCAAGCGGTCTCAAAAGACTCGCCCGCTATCACCACCCCAGCGGTGCCTGCAAAAGAGTGGATCGCACAAATGCCATTGAAGAGTCTCTCGGAGCTTGCTGTTACAGGCAATGAGTTGGCGGAAGCGCTTGAGAAACGTCCAGGACCTTGGCTTGGCAATATGCTGAGTGCACTTCTGCAGGCGACTGCTTCGGGAGATCTTCTTAACAATAAACAAGAATTGCTGCTTGAAGCAAAAAGGATGGATGGACATGAGCTATGAAAAAGCGCTGTCGCTAACCGGGTTGAAGCAGGAAGCTTCTGATTCGAATTGGCTAGACAGAGTTCAGCTCCTGGAGTCTGTCGTATCTACTCAGGAGGAAGCCAAACGATTGGCGGAAAACGGTGCGCCAGAAGGAACAACCGTAATCGCTGAAGAACAGACCGGAGCTAGAGGGCGAATGGGTAGAAAATGGTTTTCTCCTCGTGGCAAAGGCATTTGGATGAGTATTGTATTGCGTCCGAAGTTACCTTTGTTACAGACTCCTCAGTTAACACTGCTTGCTGGGGTTGCTGTCTGTAAGGCAATTCGCCTTGTAACCGGGGTAGACGCCGGGATTAAATGGCCAAATGATTTGCTTGCGGGCGGTCGAAAGATATGTGGAATTTTGCTCGAGTCTTCGCTAAGAGAAGGAGAGCTTCATTATTGCATCGCCGGGATTGGAATTTCTGCGAACTTGACTGAAGACGATTATCCTGATCATCTGAAGGAAGTAGCGACTTCTCTTCGGATTCAGCGGGGCGGTGTCCCTATTGACCGTTCGGAGCTGATAAGAGCTGTATTGAATGAGTTAGAGCTGCATTTCAATCTATACATGGAACAAGGTTTTAATCCTATCAAAGAGCTGTGGGAGTCGATGTCAGTTACTTTGGGTCGCCAAATCGCTCTGAATAGCCCTCAGGGACGCTCTGAAAGCGTTGTGGTAGGCTTGGATGAGTTAGGTGGACTAATCCTTAAAAACAGCGCAGGAGAGATTTCTAGCGTATGCTCAGGTGAAATCGAGCTTTTATAAATCTTTTTTATATGACAGGGTGTCATCCCCTGTCATATTTTTTTCGTGTATTTCCGAGTCCTTTTTGTTATACTATGGGGCAGAGGCGGTATCGTTTTGCGAACTGTACTCTTGATCTGATGAACTTATAATGGTTTTATTATTGGAATCACCTTCATAACTGCGTTAGACGGTTACGTTGGATTCTGCTCTGAGCCGTAAGGACCGAGACAGAAGGGACGATCGCGAGTGACTCTTTTTTGCCCTTCGGACCTTTTTAGCAAATCGTTGCTAAAAGGTTTTTTTGTTGCGATTTTTACGGGGATGTAATTTCAAAAAGGAGGACGAAGAGAGAAATGGCAAACAAACAAGCACTTAATATTGTAAAAATGAAAAAAATGAAAGCAGATGGTGAGCGGTTAAGCATGCTGACTGCTTATGATTACCCATCGGCTCTACTTGCTGAAGAAGCCGGTATCGATCTTATTCTGGTGGGTGACTCCCTGGGAAATGTGGTACTTGGATATGATACAACTTTACCTGTTACGATTGACGATATGGTCTACCACACTCGTTCGGTAACTCGGGGCGCACAAAAAACATTCATTGTGGCAGATATGCCATTTATGACCTACCACGGAAGTATAGATGAAACCTTGCGGGGTGTGCGCAGACTGATGCAGGAAGGGCGGGCTCATGCCGTCAAAATGGAAGGCGGTCTCGAAATTTGTGAGACAGTTACTGCGGTTGTAGCTGCGGGAGTTCCTGTGCTGGGGCATATTGGACTTACACCACAATCGGTAAATATGATTGGTGGCTACCGCATTCAAGGTAAGGACGCCAAAGATGCAAAACGTCTGATGGATGAAGCTAAGGCCCTTGAAGCAGCAGGTGCTTTTGCAGTGGTACTGGAGCTGGTGACAGAAGAAGTAGCACAAGCAATTTCTGAGGCACTGAGCATTCCGACCATTGGGATTGGTGCAGGTCGTTATTGTGATGGACAGGTATTAGTTTTCCATGATTTGTTGCGTTATGCCTCACCCTACCGTGAGAAACGTTTTGTCAAAACCTATGCGGATGTGGGTAGCCTGATTCGTGAGGGTATCAGCCAATATGTGCAAGAAGTGAAGGATCGCTCGTACCCAGATGAAGGTCATGTTTTTAAAGCAGATGAAACCGTTCTGGAATCTTTATACGGCGGTGCCGGAAAGGATGGGGAATAAGATGAGAGTCGTCAGAAGCATTAAGCAGCTGCGCGAAGCTTTGGAATATATGAGACAAGGTGGGCATACCCCGATTGGGTTTGTTCCAACCATGGGATACCTGCATGAAGGACATGCCAGTCTGCTTCGGCGGGCAGGAGAAATGAGCAACACGGTCGTTATGAGCATATTTGTGAACCCGCTGCAGTTCGGACCGAATGAGGATTATGATTCCTATCCGCGCGATGAAGAGCGTGATTTGGAGCTTGCGGAACGCGAAGGTGTCGATATTGTATTTATCCCCAGTGTGGAAGAAATGTATCCGCAGCCTACCCGGACTACTGTCTCGGTATCAGAGCTTACCACTCGACTTTGTGGGGCTTCGCGTCCAGGGCATTTTAATGGCGTAACAACAGTTGTTAATAAACTATTCAATATCGTGCAGCCAGATTATGCTTTCTTCGGGCTAAAGGATGCTCAGCAAGTAGCTGTGCTCCGCAGAATGGTATCTGATTTGAATATGAATGTTGAAATTGTACCTTGCCCTATCGTTCGTGAAGGAGATGGACTTGCACTTAGCTCGCGTAACGTATTCTTATCTCCAGAGGAACGTTCTCAAGCACTGGTGTTATCTCGTTCCTTGCGTGAAGCACGTCAGTCCATTGAAGAAGGAAAAGTAAGAACCGTTGCTGAAGTGCGGGAATTGTTGACCTCGGTTATTTCCAGCTCTCCTTTGGCGGTCATTGATTATGCGGAAATATTGACTTTCCCTAATCTGGAAGGCTTAGAGAACGAAGTTTTATTAACGGATGTAAATGGGGAAATTATTATAGCGCTTGCCGTGAAGTTTGGCAGAACGCGCTTAATTGACAATAATGTATTTATTCCAAAGGAGGTTGCCGCTCTTGTTTAGACATATGATGAAATCCAAAATTCACCGCGCGACGGTGACAGAAGCGAATTTGAATTATGTGGGGAGTATTACAATTGATGAGAACTTAATGGAAGCGGCAGATATTCTTGAGAATGAAAAAGTGCAGATCGTGGATAACAATAATGGTTCACGGTTAGAAACCTATGTTATTCCAGGGCCTCGCGGCAGTGGTGTGATCTGCCTAAATGGTGCAGCTGCACGTCTTGTTCAACCGGGAGATACAGTAATTATTATTTCGTATGCGATGCTGTCTTCGGAAGAACTGGAGTCGCATAAGCCAACGGTGGTATTCGTGGATGAGAACAACAGACCAGTGAAGCTGGCTGATCATGAATTGCATGCTACAATCGCTTAAATTATGGACTTACGCCATGTAATGAATGGCAGGGATGAAAGACCCCGTTCTCGCAGAAAATGAAGTCAGGCAAGCTGAACTGATATCATCTTCAGTAAGGGGGGATAGCCCATGTTTCAACATTTGTTTGCTGAAATGAACAAGGTGCTTCAGGAGATCGTTACAGATTACCCTACAGCGGAGGGTGCCCGCCGGAATGAGCTTTTATGCAATTATAATATGCTGCATCGACTTAGTGATAAAGTGATGGATGAATGGCTGGCCTTTGCAGAGAAGCTAAGTCACTTTCGTGAAAGTGTAGATTTTACGACTGTGGTTGAAGAGGAAGTGCCAGTGCAGGAAGCACCCGAGCTGTGCATGGATACTTTTGTTAGAGGTCAGGGGTATTATAAGCTGCTGATGTATGGGAAATGTATTGAACAGTTTAAGGAAGTTATTGTGCAATATCCGGATAGCTTGGCAGCTCGATTATATTTAGCCATCTCTTACCTGCAGGAAGGGGAGGGGGAAGCTGCTTGGAGCCATCTGAACCATATGCTCGGTTTGATACGGGAAACCAAGCTGAAGGCAATGGTTTATAACGCTTTAGGTTGCATCAGGGCCTCTCAAGAACGTTTCAATGAAGCGCAGGAGCTGTTTGGCCTTTCTTTGCAACTTGACCCGGCACTTCCTGAACCAACCGTTAATTTGGAGGTTTGCCGCCGCCGAGGAGGTAAGCTTCATTTCGGAAATCAGCTTGTTTCATTATTGTAAATTATTACGTTTACGGTTTATTATTCCGCATTTTCATTCAAGCGATGCATCCCCTGAACCAGTGGTGTGCATCGCCTTTTTTCGCAACTTCTGTTATGCTGATTAAGAGTCTCAATTGAAAGGGAATAGAATTATAATGAAATTTGCCGTGCTTGATTTTGAAACAACGGGAACCCAATCCGTGGGTGAAATTATCCAGGTTGGCCTTGCAATTATAGAAGAAGACCGGTCCATCTCCCGGGTATATGGTTCCTACGTCAAGCCCGGAACGCCGATACCTCCTTTTATAACTGGTCTAACGGGGATTACCGACGATGATGTAAAGGATGCACCTGAGCTGGATGAGATGATGATGGAGCTTGTCCCACTCTTGGATGATGTTGTGCTTGTAGGGCATAATGTCGCATTCGACTTCCATTTTTTGCAAAATGCTTTAGACCGATGTGGGTATTTACCATTTCAAGGGCGGATTTTAGATACGATTGATTTTCTGAAAATCTGCTTTCCTTCCCTCACATCCTATCAACTAGGATCAGTTAGTGCACATTTTGGAGTGACGCATGATCGTCCGCATCAGGCAGACAGTGATGCACTCGCAACTGCTCTTGTATTGCTGAAATGTCTGGAGGAGCTCTACGATTTGCCTCTGCTGACGATTCAGAGACTCTGTGAGCTGTTTACGGAAGAGGATAGTGATTTAGGTTGGTATTTTGATGGTCTGCTGCGTGAACGGGAAGCGGAGACGCTTCAGCCCGAAGGTGATCTGACTTTCTATCGTCAATTAGCGCTTGCAGTAGGAGACTGGAACGAATTAGCTCCACCTCGAGACGAGCATGCTGAGAATCCACTACACAATTTATCTTTTACAGATTATATGGATGAAGTAACGAAACGACTTAAAGAAACTTTGCCACAGTATGAAAGCCGAGAAGCTCAGGATATTATGATCAATGAGGTGATGACGGCACTTGCCGAAGACAAGCATCTATTGATCGAAGCAGGGACAGGAACCGGTAAATCCCTTGGTTATTTATTGCCTGCCATATACCAAAGCGTACGCACTAATGAAAAAGTCATGGTCAGCACTCATACTATTAATCTGCAGGATCAATTGCGTGAGCGTGATATTCCTTTGTTAACGCAGGTAGTTCCTTTTCCATTTAAAGCTGCAATTTTTAAGGGCAGAGGGCATTATTTGTGTCTTCGTAAGTTCGAACATAAAATTAATAAAAAAGACTTTATAAGTCCGAGGGAAGATGCGCTTACTGCGGCTCAGATGATCGTTTGGCTGACACAAAGTGAATCAGGAGATGACGAAGAGCTCAATCTAAGTGGACGTGGCGGAGATTTTTGGGAGACGGTGGCAAGCGATACCGATTCTTGTCTGGGTCGCTCGTGTCCTTGGTTCCGTAAGTGTTATTATCATCGGGCTAAGCATGAAGCTGGTATTGCAGACGTGGTTATTACGAACCACTCTAAGCTTTTCGCAGATGTTAAGGCTGGGCATCAACTACTTCCGGCTTATGAACATCTTGTAATAGATGAGGCCCATCATCTGGAGGACGTGGCTGGCAAGCATTTAGGCATGCATATGAAGCATTTCACGGTGGCACATACACTATCGCGTCTTTATAAGGATAGTCGAAATGGCCAACTTCCTACACTTCGCCAAATGCTTCAGTCATCAGGCAGTGAGGAAGCTTCTGAATGGAGCGGAGTGATCGATAGAATCTATCCGGACCTTCTTACCGTAAAAGAAACCTGGGATCTGCTTAGTGATAAACTATTCACCCTCTTGCCGGAACGCAGCGATGCAGCGGCGGGAGAAGCCGGCCAGTTAGTCATGCGGTTACTTCCTACCCGTAAACCGAAAGATTGGGATGAATTGGTTGCTTTAGAGAATACTATGAATCTGACATTAAGCGAAATTATCCGTAAAGGTGATAAAATGCTTAATGAGATGCGAGATCAAGAAGGTCAATCTTCCTCAGATAGCCTAGTTACCGATATTAGCGGCTTATTTAAGGATTTAGCTTCTATACGTGAGCAAGTACGGTTTTTTATGGGATTAAATGATGAGAATGTAGTATATTGGCTGGAGGCGAATGGAAATTATCGCAGTAAATCGCTACAGTTGTATGCCGTTCCTGTTGATGTTAGTACTCAGCTTAAGGAGCTGTTTTTCGACAAGAAGAAAAGTATCGTACTAACTTCGGCGACACTCTCTGTCGATAAATCTTTCCAGTTTATGATTGATAATCTCGGACTTAATGAAGCTGCGGAAGAGGGGCGTCTGATGACATCACTCCTGCCTTCTCCCTTTAAGTATCGGGAGCAGGCGCTGTTAGTTATTCCGCGGGATTTCCCAAGTGTGAAGGGTAGTGTAGGCGATGCCCGATTTGTCGATACACTCGTACAGTCACTAGCAGAAGCAGCTATTACAACACGTGGGCGGATGCTTGTCCTGTTTACTTCTTACAAGATGCTACGCCAGGTTTACGATCCTCTGAAAGAGGCTCTAGCCTCACAAGAGATCACGGTGTTAGGTCAAGGCGTGGAGGGGGGCAGCCGTAGCAAGCTGATCCGCCGTTTTCAGGACAGTGCAGCTTCTGTACTGTTAGGAACAAGCAGCTTTTGGGAGGGTGTAGATATTCCAGGTGAAGCATTAACATGCTTGGCCATCGTGAGACTCCCATTTCAACCGCCAAACCACCCCCTAGCGGAAGCGAAGTCTGAGTTATTACAAGCCCAGAAAAAGAATCCGTTTATGAAGTTGTCTGTTCCTCAGGCGGTTATTCGCTTCAAGCAAGGATTTGGGAGGCTGGTACGGACAGCGCAAGATCGGGGTATTGTTATTGTGTATGACACAAGGGTGATCGAATCTCACTATGGGAAGTATTTCCTCTATTCGTTGCCTGGCCCGAAAATGGAGCATATGCTTACGGATCAAATGGTTCCTCGTATAGCGGAGTGGTTGGAAGACGGAGGCGTTTCTTGAAAAGAACGTCATCGATCTTATTAATCACTCTACAAGGAAGGGCGGTATAAGAATACCGCTCTTCCTTGAGACGAGGTGCAGATATTTCGATAGGATTTGAACAGAATATCACTTAAATTAGGAGGTAAATTATGAAATCGGATAAAATATCAGAAGCCGTTGTTCGCAGACTTCCTGTGTACTTGCGTTTCTTGAATGATCTCCAGAAACGTGAAATATTAACCGTTTCCTCACAAGAACTAGGACAAAAACTTGATTTGAATCCTGCTCAAATTCGTAAAGATTTAGCTTATTTTGGAGACTTTGGTAGAAAAGGTATCGGGTATGACGTAACTTATCTTATTGAAAAAATCCGTCATATTCTGAAGCTGGATCAACAATTGAATGTGGCTTTAGTAGGTGCCGGTAACCTTGGACATGCATTATCTAATTACAATGCTTATCTGAAAGATACTATGAAGATTACCGCTATATTTGACTCCTATGCACCTAAGGTAGGGCGGAAAATCAACTCTCTTACCGTTCAACCGATGGAGGAGCTTGGTCAGACGATTCGTGAGCAAGGTATTCGAATTGGGATAATTACTGTGCCTGATTCAGAAGCGCAGAATGTAGCAGATATTCTCATTGAGTCTGGCATCGAGGCGATTTTGAATTTTGCACCAGTGATTCTAAAAACACCATCGAATATCCGGGTTCATGCTGCCGATTTTACAACGGATTTGCAAAGCCTTGCTTATTATTTGAAAGACGGAAAGGAAGAAACCGGAAATGAAGAGCAGTAAAACGATTATTAAGGGCGGGCGTTTTCTTATTCCGGGAACGGATGAGCCGGTTCTGAATGGATATATGACTATTGAAGATGATTTGATCACTTACATAGGAAAAGAAGAGCCTTTAATGGAAGATGATGTGCAAGTTGTTGATGGCAGTCGTCTGCTGTTTATGCCAGGTCTGGTAAACACACATGGCCATGCGGCAATGTCATTGCTTCGTGGTTATGGAGATGATTTAGCACTTCAGGTGTGGCTTCAAGAGAAGATGTGGCCGATGGAAGCGAAATTCACTGGAGAAGATGTATACTGGGGAACCTCCTTGTCGGTACTGGAAATGCTAAAAGGTGGTACTACAACCTTCTTGGATATGTATGATCATATGGATCGAGTAGCAGAGGTAGTCGAATTATCAGGCATCCGTTCCGTATTGATGAGAGGCGTAATCGGATTATGCCCAGAGGAAGTACAAAATCACAAGCTTGCGGAAGCGATTTCTTTTGCACGAAATTGGCATGGTAAGGCTGATGGTAGAATTACGACGATGATCTCGCCACACGCCCCATATACTTGCCCACCGGACTTCTTTGTTAAGTTTGTTCAAGCGGCACATGATTTGGATTTACCGATGCATACCCATATGTCCGAGACCAAACGCGAAGTGGAGCAGAATGTGGTGGATTACGGACTTCGGCCAGTAGCGCATTTAGAGAAGCTTGGAATGTTCACACGTCCGTCTATTGTTGCACATGGCGTTCATTTGAATGATGAAGAGATCGAGATACTGGCGCGTCATGATGTAGGCGTGTCTCATAACCCAGGAAGTAATCTGAAACTTGCTAGTGGAGTGGCTCGGGTTACGGATCTTCTAAAGGCTGGTGTGAAGGTATCACTGGGTACAGATGGTGCGGCAAGCAATAATAACCTGGATATGTTTGAAGAGATGCGTCTTGCAGCCCTCATCCATAAAGGTGTAAGTGGTGATCCGACGGCTGTTCCAGCTCCGGAAGCGCTGCGTATAGCTACAGAGTATGGCGCAAAGTCTATCTTTTTAAATGATGTGGGTAGACTCGCTGTTGGCATGAAAGCGGACTTTATCGCGATTGATATAGACCAGCCGCATTTGCTACCACACACAGATCTGTTGTCTCATGCTGTATACTCTGCCAGTGCCAAGGATGTTGAGCATGTATGGGTGAATGGTAAACAGGTTGTAAAACACGGAGAATGTGTAACGCTAGATGAGGAAGCAATCCGTCGTAAGGCACAAGAATCATTTGATGGACTGCTTAAACGGTAGTCTAAGATCATAACGAATAACTGAAAGGCTGTGACTTTCTGCGATTGCAAAGTTACAGCCTTTTGTGTTTCTGATAATTAGATCATTGAATTGGATATGAAACTTTGGATAAACACACAGGTGTGTTATATAATCAAAAAAGATATATTACTAGAAAGGGAGCTGTACCTTGAAGAAAAGGAAAAAATGGATCCTCCTGGGGTCAGTTCTGATTCTGCTCCTTCTGTTCGGACTTATCCAGTTCTATGCTTATATTATGAAAGATCAATGGAACGAGCGAGATATCGCTAAGGATGTCGCTAAAACCAGTGCTGGTCTGACAGAGGTAACCAAAGCGCAGAAATCCGTGTGGGATGAAAATGCGGTGTACTGGGTCTTAACAGGGAAGAATGAAGCCGGGACCGAGTTGATGGTTTGGGTACGTTTTACTGTAGACGGGAAGTTTGCTGAAGGAACCGACGCAGTATATGCTGAAGAACTAAGTAAAGGAACCTCTGAAGCGAAAATGCGTAGCCTTATAAAAGCCGATCTTCCGGACATCAGCATTGAGCGGTTGTTGCCAGGAGTATATAACGGGGAGTATGCTTGGCAGCTTTTTTATAAACAAAGCGGTCGATATTATTATCAATTTTATCGGTTCTCAGATGGGGCTCGAATGGGTGAAGGTTACAGTTTACCTAGCCGCTAAATTAAACAAAGGCATTATTAGGGAAACAAGCGGACCGTTTATGGTTCGCTTGTTTTTGTTCCGATGACATATTATTTGATATACTATAGGTATACGAAATATGATATACTATAAGAGTGGTTTTTATATATTGGGATTTAAAGATTCATGCGAAAAAAGGCCTGTTAGTTAAGAGTAACAGCCCTTTTTTGTCGAATTAAATCAATAAATTTAATAAAATGGAAAGAATTAAAAAATAAAATTTTAAATATCTTCACACTTTTTTTCAATATAGTATATACACCTGTGATATACTACTGTTTGTAATTAGAACAGTGTTAGTAGAACGTCAGGCTCTGATGAGCTCTTAGCAGCTATGACTTTGGATCATTCTGTTTACATTTTTTCATCTTTGAGAGGAGGACGTTTCTTGAAATTACGTCTTGTACCTGTACTGATAACGTCTCTACTGTCGGCTATGCTATTATTCGGAGGATTCTTTTTGTATCGTCAGTTTGCTTTACAGGAACCGCTCCAAAAGATTGTAACCGGATTTGAGGGAGTAAATACTTCACATATTAGTATTAACCGCGATGAGGTCACTTTGAAACTTGATTTGCAGCCGGGCACGAATTTACGTGATCTAGTATCGTATGTATCCAAAGAAGGAAAATCAGTGATTGAAGGACGTAAACTTAAACTCGATGTGGAGCAAAATTCAAGTGAACTATTGGATGATTACTGGGATAAAGCGATGTTCTCTGTAGCTGAAGCCATGGAGAGCCGTAAATATACGATTATACCTACAGAACTTGATAGATTGAAACAGCAAAATACGGAATTTAAAGATGTGATAGCATCTACTGATATCGACGACAACAATGTGTACGTAAGCTTGAGTAATGGAAAAGAAAGCAAATTTATTATTTTGCCGCGAAAACCTGCGACCTTGGGGGTATGGAATAATGCCTAAGTACCTTAAAGAAATTTTACTCGGATTTATTCCTGTGCTGTTTATTTTCATGGCTTTTTTAGGTATTAATATATTCCCGATTGTTATAGCAGCTGGAATGCTTACTGCATTACTTATAATTGCTCATTTGCGTGGCGGGCTTACGGTGAACGCTGGTGCGGGGAAGAAACGCCAGAAGGAAGGGCCTTCAAAGCTCACTTTTGAAGAAATTGGTGGGCAAGACAATGCGAAGCAAGAGCTTCGTGAGGCACTCGATTTTTTGATCCGGCACGAGGAGATTAGTAAATTTGGGATTCGTCCTTTGAAAGGGATTCTACTCACTGGCCCTCCAGGAACAGGTAAGACCCTTATGGCCAGAGCAGCTGCGCATTATACAAACTCTGTATTCGTGGCTGCATCAGGCAGTGAATTTGTAGAAATGTATGTAGGTGTCGGGGCCGGCCGGATCCGCGATTTGTTCAAGGATGCTCGTAACCGTGCTGTTAAGGAAAATAAACAGAGTGCCATTATTTTTATTGATGAAATTGACGTAATTGGCGGTAAACGTGAAGGCGGTCAGCAGCGTGAATATGATCAGACCTTGAATCAGCTGTTGACTGAGATGGATGGTATTTATAATAACGAAACACCGCGTATTCTACTGGTAGCTGCAACAAACCGGAAAGAAATGCTTGATTCGGCATTGCTACGTCCTGGACGCTTCGACCGTCATATTCAAGTGGACATGCCTGACAAAAAGGGCCGCAAATCGATTCTCGAATTGCATGCGAAGAATAAGCCTCTTCATACAGAGGTGAGTCTCGACAAAATCGCTGAAGAAGCCTATGGCTTTTCCGGTGCTCAGCTTGAAAGTGTCATGAATGAGGCTGCGATTTATATGATGCGTGAGGACTTGACGAAAGTGGAGCAGCGGCATCTGTCGATGGCGATTGACAAGGTAATGATGGGTGAAAAAACGGATAGAGAAACAAATCATGAAGAGAAAAAGAGAGTCGCCATTCATGAATTGGGACATGCCATCATGGCAGAGCTCCTTCGTCCCGGAAGCGTTAGTCAGGTTACGCTGACTCCGCGTGGGCAAGCCCTTGGTTATGTGCGACATAATCCTCAGCAAGAGCAGTATTTGTACACCAAAGATTATCTCGAAGATCAGATTATGATTGCACTTGGTGGAGCAGCTGCTGAAGAAATGTATTATGGTGGACGAAGCACAGGTTCACGCGGTGATTTCGATCAGGCGCTGAATATTGTGGAAACGATGATGAAGTCAGGTTTAACTTCGCTGGGTATCGCTAAGCTGGAAATGGTTACCACTGAAGAGCTTATGAAGGAAAATAGTAAGATATTGGATGAGCTGATGACACGCACTCGTGAGCACCTTGAAAAGCAACGAAATGTATTTGATTACTCTCTTGACATTTTAATGAAGGAAGAAGTACTCTCTGGAGAGCAATTTCGATGTCAATTTCGTGACAGCGTCCTTTTACCAGCATAAATATTTATGCTGGTTATTTTTTTTTACTTTTCAGGCATGCTAAGATATCATTATATGTCGGGCTTTATAAATTTTTGCGACAGACAAGGTACAATACAAAAGTATAGATACCTGAAAGGATGGAGACTTTTTTATGAATTTCAAAAAAATAGGTGTCATCGGCGGTGGCACAATGGGACAAGGTATTGCTGAAATGTTAGCAGCCAAAGGCCTGGATGTATTACTAGTGGAGAAAACCGCGGAGAAACTGGACTACTCTTACGAAATGATCGAGACAAGTCTAGATAAGCAACTGGAGAAATGGGCGATCACTCAAGCTGAGAAGAAGCTGATTCTTAGCCGCATTCAAAAAGTGACACATTTCGCGGAGCTCAGCTCTTGTGACATGGTTATCGAAACCATTGTTGAGGATTTGGAAGAAAAGAAAAAGATTTTGAATCAATTGGATCAAGTATGCCCGAACCACATTATTCTTGCCAGCAATACATCAACACTTAGCTTGACTGAACTTGCAAGTTCTACGATGTATCCGGAACGCGTGATCGGAATGCATTTCATATATCCTGTAGCTAAAGTGGATCTTGTAGAAATCGTACGTGGTCTGAAAACTTCAGATGCTACTTTTGAAGATACAAAATCCTTTGTTGATGAGATTGTTGAGAAAAAAGGTGTAATGATTTATGAATCCCCAGGATTTGTAACATCACGCCTCATTTGCTTGTTTATCAATGAAGCTATGCATGTGCTGCAAGAAGGCGTTGCCTCCGCACAGGATATTGACGATGCTATGCGTATTGGTTATCAATTCCAATATGGACCACTTGAAATGGCTGACAGATTTGGCCTGGATTCGGTACTTGCGGCACTCGAAAATATGTTCCGTGAATACGGAGAACTGAAATACCGTCCTTCTACAATTCTTAAGAAGATGGTACGTGCAGGACAACTAGGTATGAAATCAGGAGAAGGCTTCTTCAAGTACGACAAGGATGGTGACCGTGTATGAATATTTTAGTTATTAACTCAGGTAGTTCTTCTTTGAAATATCAGCTGTATAACATGACCGATGAATCGGTTTTGGCTAAGGGTTTGGTTGAACGTATCGGGATGGATTCCTCCATTCTGAATCATAAACCTACTGGCAAAGCGGAAGTGACAGAAGTAAGCGAAATTCTGGAACATAATACTGCGATCCGCAAAGTCCTTGCTTGTCTTACAGACAAAGAGCATGGTGTAATTGAATCTATTAAAGAAATTGATGCTGTAGGTCACCGCGTAGTGCATGGTGGAGAGTTCTTCAAATCCTCCGCACTTGTGGATGCTGACGCAAAAACGAAAATTCGTCAATTGTTTGACCTTGCACCACTGCATAACCCAGCAGCAATGATGGGGATTACGGCTTCTGAAGTAAATATGCCAGGTGTACCGCAGGTTGTTGTATTCGATACTGCATTCCACCAAACCATGCCTGAAAAAGCTTATATGTACGCTATTCCTAGAGTATTGTACAATAAATATAAAGTTCGTCGTTATGGCGCACACGGTACATCACACGACTTCGTAAGCAAGGCTGCTGCGGAGTACTTAGAGCGTCCACTGGAAGATCTGAAGATCATTACTTGTCATATCGGTAACGGCGGTAGTGTAACTGCAGTTCAAGGTGGAGTGTCCGTGGATACTTCCATGGGTATGACCCCTCTGGAAGGTTTGATGATGGGTACTCGCAGTGGTGATCTTGACCCAGCAATTGTCCCTTACGTGATGAACAAGGAAGAATTGTCCGTAGGCGAAGTTAACTCCATGTTGAATAAACATAGTGGCCTCTTAGCAATTTCGGGCGTAAGCAGTGACATGCGCGATATTATTGATGGTATGGAAAAAGGTGAGCCTAATTCCACACTAGCTTTTGAAATGTATGAGTACCGCTTGCGCAAGTATATCGGTTCATATACGGCTGCTATGAACGGTGTAGATGCGATCGTATTTACTGCCGGTGTTGGTGAAAATGCTTCATTGCTTCGTGAGAAACTGCTAAATAACCTTACGTTCCTGGGTATTGAGTTGGATGCTGAAGCTAACAAAGTTCGTTCCGGCGATCCACGTCGTATCTCTACGGAAGATTCCAAGGTACAAGTGCTAGTAGTTCCGACAAACGAAGAACTTGTCATTGCACGTGATACACACCGTATTGTGCAAGGAATTAACGGCTAAATTAGAGGAGAGATTGAAGGCATGGCTAACAAGAGTGTAATTAAGAACGTGAATGAACATGTTGGAGAGAGTGTTGTTATCGGTTGTTGGGTAAACAACAAACGCTCCAGTGGTAAAATTCAGTTCCTGCAGCTCCGCGATGGTACAGGTTATATTCAGGGAGTTGTAGTGAAATCAGAAGTGCCTGAAGAGGTATGGGATGCAGCTAAGAGCCTCACACAGGAAAGCTCTTTGTATGTGACCGGAATTATCCGCGAGGAACCTCGCAGTCAATCTGGTTTTGAAATGACTGTAACTGGAATTGAAGTCCTGCATCTTACAGAGAATTATCCAATTACTCCGAAAGAGCATGGCGTAGATTTCTTGATGGATCACCGTCACCTCTGGCTGCGTGCCTCGAAGCAGCGGGCTGTTCTGGTAATTCGTGCGGAAATTATTCGTGCAATCCAACAGTTCTTCAACGAGAGTGGATTTACAAAGGTGGATCCTCCGATTCTGACGCCAACGTCAGCAGAAGGAACTACTAACTTGTTCCACACGAAGTACTTCGATGAGGACGCCTATCTAACACAAAGCGGACAGTTGTATATGGAAGCTGCGGCAATGGCACTAGGCCGTGTATATTCCTTTGGACCAACTTTCCGTGCAGAGAAATCTAAGACTCGTCGCCACTTAATTGAGTTCTGGATGATAGAGCCAGAAATGGCCTTTACAGATCACGAAGAAAGCTTGAAGGTTCAGGAAGAATTTATTAGCTTCGTAGTGCAATCTGTATTGAAGAATTGCCGTGCGGAGTTGGAAGCGGTAGGTCGCGATATTTCCAAGCTGGAGAATATCAAAGCACCATTCCCACGCATTACTTATGACGATGCGATCAAGTTCTTGAACGATAAAGGCTTTGAAGATATTGCTTGGGGTGATGATTTCGGTGCACCTCATGAAACAGCAATCGCAGAAGCATACGATAAACCTGTATTTATTACTCACTACCCTGCTTCTTTCAAAGCGTTCTATATGAAGCCAGATCCAAACCGTCCGGAAGTCGTACTGTGTGCGGATATGATCGCTCCAGAAGGCTACGGAGAGATTATTGGTGGTTCACAGCGGATCGATGATCCTGCGCTGCTTGAAGAGCGTTACAAAGAGCATAATCTTTCGATGGACTCTTACAAATGGTACATGGATCTGCGTACTTACGGATCTGTACCTCACTCTGGATTTGGACTTGGACTTGAGCGTACTGTAGCTTGGATCTGTGGCCTTGACCATGTACGTGAGACTATTCCATTCCCACGTACACTGTACCGTCTCTACCCATAAGTTCTTATATTTGAAGGGGGACGTTCATGGACGGCAAAGGATGGAGTACCTGGGGCGAAGGCGTCTCCTTCGGTCTGGAGAACGGAATGGCCGTCATACCTTACGCATTACTGAAGTATTACCGGAAGCTGAATTTAAGCGGAAGTGAAGCTATGCTGCTGATACATCTGCTTTCTTTCAGGCAGGTGGAAGGGATTGACTTCCCTTCTCTTGAGGAGCTTCAGGTTGTAACTGGCCGTAGCATATCTGTACTAGCAGGAGAGTTGCAGAAGCTTATGAAGGAAGGTTTTATTAGCATCGATGGAGACAACGATGAGCTAAGAGACATCCATTATGAACGCTACAATTTCTCAGGGTTATACGGAAAGCTTGGTGCTTATCTAGCGACAGTTGTACAAGAGCATGAGCAAGATAAGCACGTAGGTGGCTATGCAACGTCGGCACCGCGGGCTGCTTCAGGGGGTGGATTCGGCGCAAAGCCCCCCTCATCTCCTTCTCAACTTGGGGCTGAAGAGGAAAGCCGAAATCTGTTCAGTATTTTCGAAAAGGAATTCGGACGTCCGCTATCTCCAATGGAGTGTGAGACGATATCCAGTTGGGTGGATCAAGACCGGTATCCCGAGGAGCTGATTCTGTTAGCGCTGAAGGAATCTGTATTTGCAGGAAAGGTTCATTTCCGTTATATAGATCGAATATTGCTGGAATGGGCCCGCAACCGAGTCAAGAACGCTCAGGATGTTAAGAACTATACACAAAAATTCCGCAATGGCGGAAGATAGATTAGGAGAGAACCGCACTGCTTTAGCCCATCGCTAAAGTCAGTGCGGTTCTTTTTAATATTTTTATTAAAAAGTGCAGGGGTAGTTGTAATCGGGCGCGTCTATTGCTGTGGGAAGGAGGGGAGAGTCATTGAAGAAGAGGTATTAATCCAGCGGATTTGCCAAGGTAACGAGGATGCGTTCCGTCAATTTGTAAATACATACAGTCAGCAAATTTACAAAATTACTTATTCTGTATTACGCGATGTCAAAATGGCTGAAGATGCTGCTCAGGAAGCTTTTTTACAAATGTACAAATCTCTCCCTGACTACCGCTATCAAGGCTTAAAGTCATGGATTACACGGATCGCCTTAAATAAGGCAATTGATGCGAAACGTAAACGAGATCGACTTAGGGAACTTCCTGTTGACTATGAGCTTGTACTGAGCCAGACCGCTTCCAACGAAGAGGATGTGTTGTCAGGTGTTATACGCCGTGATCGGATGGATCGGCTGCTCGGTGAAATCAATAGCCTGCCTGAAACTCATCGTGAAATTATGGTGGCTTATTATCTGGAACATAAAAAATATGATCAGATTGCTGCAGAGCAGGGAATCTCCCTGAAGACGGTAGAGTCCAGATTGTATAGGGCGAGACAATGGATCCGAAATCATTGGAAGGAGGACGAATGGCTATGATGAAGCGTGGAGACGATCCAATCCAACGTGAACAAGCAAAAGCTTATATCGAAGGTCACATGGAAGAGGCGATTAGAGAAGATTGGGAACAGTTGCTGCTGGAAGATACGGAAAGTTTTACTTCATACATGGAAATGTTGGATCAGCTACAGGAGGATCTGCCTTCATTGGGGAATTCGTCTATTTTTACAGAGAGAGTTATGGCTGATTGGGCTAAAATGACGGAATCTTCAGCAGCATTGGAACAAGTGACGGTTGAAGAAGGGGGACGGCGATATCGCTGGTATGAAAAGACAATCTTTCATTATGCGGTTGCCGCGTCACTTACGCTGTTGATAATGTCATCTGGTATGTTTGATAAGCTGCACACAGGTCAAATGGAGCTAATGATCCCTAAAAAAGATAATTCCCTATCATTTAGCGAGCAAGTCATACAGGCAACTAGCGGATGGTTGGATCAGCTAATGGGCAGCAGAAAGTGATGAGAGGAGAAATGAAATATGCAACAGCAGCGTAGTAAATTAAAAGCTTTTTTTCTTAATTTGATTCCTGGAGCAGGTCATTATTATATGGGAAAACGCCCACAGGGAATTGTTTATCTTCTGTTAAGCTTTGGCATCTTATTTATGTCATTCTTAATAGCCGTGGCTGAAGGTGCCGAGGATATTCTATTAATGGGTGTGATAGGGTTCCTACTTATTGGGACGGTTTCGATGGTGCATCTGGTGGTTAAAATGCTGCAGATGCCTGCTCCGATAATGACTCCAGATGGATCGAATTTTGATTTTTCTTCAATGCCCGTTAAGACAGACGATAATGAGCGTGTACATGTAATTTTATTATCGTTCATTCCAGGATTGGGTCATTTTCATATGGGGTTGATGCAGCGAGGATTGTCTTTCCTCATTTCTTTCTTCGGTTTCATGACCGTGATGTTATTCCTGGCAGGGATTACGTCAAGTGATGTTTTCCTTCTCCTGTTTGGCGTATTACCAGTGATTTGGTTATATTGTATGTTTGATGCAGTTCAGTTAATCCATCGTAAGCAAGCTGGAGAAGAAATGGTAGATCGTACTTTATTCGAAGAGATGGAGGCTGGTCGTGAGGAGGGGCGCCGTAGCAAAGTTTTGGCTACACTGCTTTCTGCTTTTCCGGGTGCCGGACAAATGTATCTAGGGCTGCAAAAAAGAGGATTACAGCTCATGCTGCTATTTCTAGGGAGTATTTATGTCATGGACCTACTGCGTTTAACGCTGCTATTCTTCCTCATTCCAGTCATTTGGTTTTACAGTTTGTTCGATGGCTTACAGCTTGTCAGCCGACATGGACGTGAACCTTTACAGGATAAGCCAGTCATAGAAGGATTTTTAAATCATCAAGGATGGCTTGGAGCTGCTCTGATGTGTCTAGGACTGTATTACATTGTAGTTAATGTCGCAGTTCCTGCACTTGATATCAGATTTCCTGAATGGCGTTTGGAGTATAGAGTCAATGAATATTTCAGGACCATTATCGTATCTGTGTTATTGATTGGCGGTGGTTTGAAGCTGATGACGGGAAGCAAGAACAATAAAGGGAGAAAAGGGACAGGTGGTCATTCTTGAATAATCCGACAGAATTACAGCAAGGAGTTATTGTTTCAAGTGAGCGTCCGGTTGCTGAAGATAAAACAAGACGCTGGCGTGTGGGAACGTTGTCGATGGGATTGAGCCTTTTATTTCTGGGAGCTCTAATTATGGTCTCGCAGTGGAGGGGCGCGGAGGTGTTCGAGACGACGTTAGCTTGGTGGCCGATCATTTTTATATTATTAGGCTTAGAAATTGTAATATACACTTTATGGTTTCGTGGAAAAGGAATAATGTATTATGACGTGCTAAGCGTTCTGTTTGTTGGGTTTATAGCTGTATGTTGTCTGGTTTTTGCAGCATTTAGTTCTTTAGGATTAACACAGGAATTTCGCCGTACCGTTTCAGCAGTGCAAGAAAGTTACGCATTGCCAGATTGGAAGGGAGCCGTTCCAGAGGGCGTTAGTACCATCATTATCCAAGCTGCAGAGCCTTATGGGATTAAAGTAGATCAAACGGGTGGAAACGAGCTGAATGTATTCGGGAGTTATTCTTCAAATAAAGGAAAGCTACAAGAAGCACAAGAGCAACAGCTGCTTCAAACTAAGCATGTTGGGAATACGCTATACATCATTTTAGGGGAAACTCCTAGAAATCTGCTATTCGATAATTCTCGGAACACACTGGACGTGACTGTTGGGGCTCCGGCTAATGTTAAAGTGATTGTTCGAGATACTTATGGAAATGTTGTAACGGGCTAATCATGGCCTTAAATTGAAAAAAAAGATCGCTTCCTGACCAATGTGGTATGGGAAGCGATCTTTTTATTTTACGAATGCAGCTCTTTCTCAAGCGCAGCGCCCATTTCACGGGAACGTTCGGCACAGCGATTTACTGCCGCGATGACAGTTTCAAAAAATTCTCCCTGCTCGAGTACTTCTATCGCTGCTTGTGTAGAGCCATTCGGGGATGTGACCTTTTTACGAAGTGCAGCTGGATCCTCGCCCGTCTGTTGTACCATTCTAGCAGCGCCAAGAACCGTTTGAACGGTTAACTCCGTGCTTTGATCAAGCGGCAGTCCGCCCCGTATACCAGCAGCGATCATTGCCTCCATCATGTAATAAATGTAGGCAGGTCCACTGCCGGAAATACCTGTTAAGGTCTCCATGCGTTCTTCATCAATGACTGTTGTTAGTCCGACAGCTTCAAAGATGTTGAGTGCAAGGCGTCGTCCTTTCTCATCTACTTCTTTGGAAAAGGCTATGCCAGTGGCACCAAGACCTATGGAACTAGAAGTATTCGGCATAGTACGGACGATGGGTTGCTCTTTGCCAAGCAGACCTTGCATCGTTCGAATGGACAGCCCAGCAATTACAGAGATTATGATCTGATCAGGTGAGAGAAGTGGGCTGAGTCCCCGAAGTGCTTCTGCAGCGTCTTTTGGTTTCATAGCCAACACGATTACTGGTGAATTCCTTAGATAATCTGTTTTTTGTTCAGGATCATTTGTACCTATTACGCCGTAACGGCTTCTTAGTTCTGACAGACGTTCACTACTGCTACGGTTAAGCATAATAACATTATCGGATTTTACGATGCTACGGCTAATCATCCCGCGAACGATGGCTTCTGCCATAGAGCCTGCGCCATAAAATACAATATTATGATTCATAAGTGGAATGGAAGGTTGCTGACACATGGCTCAAAATCCTCCTAAAAGTGGTGTAATTAAAAACGGATGCATAGACACTAACCCCGAATTTGACCTGTTCCGTAAATCTTATATTTGGTTGAAGTAAGGGCAGGCAGACCCATCGGTCCACGGGCATGGAGTTTCTGTGTACTAATGCCGATCTCTGCACCAAATCCAAATTCAAAGCCATCTGTGAAGCGGGTTGAAGCATTGTGATAAACAGCTGCAGCATCAACCTCCTGTAAGAAGCGTGAAGCGTTATCCGGATCTTCTGTTACGATACATTCCGAGTGCTTCGTGCCATACTGGGCGATATGCTTCATAGCTTCGTCTAAATCGCTGACGATTTTGATATTCAAGATATAATCATTATATTCTGTGGCATAGTCCTCTAATGTTGCAGGTAATGCCCATGGGACAAAGGTTAATGTTTCCTGGCAGCCACGTAATTCAACGTTAACATCACGGAAAGCTTCGGCCAAAGTAAGCAGATATTCGTTTGCGTAATCCCGATGAACGAGTAGCGTCTCCATGGAATTGCAAACCGAAGGGCGCTGTGCTTTAGCATTCAGACTAATGTTCTGAGCCATTTCTGGCAAAGCGCTTGCGTCGAGATAAGTATGGCAGATGCCTGCACCTGTTTCAATGACGGGCACGGTTGCGTTAAGCACAACATTTTGAATAAGTGAACTACCTCCGCGAGGGATAATCACGTCAAGTAGTCCGTTGAGCTTAAGCATTTCATCAACGGAGGAACGGTTGGGATCTTCGATCAACTGTAGCGCATTTTTCGGCATTGAAGTATTTGCTAGAGCGTTGTGAAGAACCTCGACAATTTGTCGGTTGGAGGACAGGGCGGAGGAGCCACCACGCAACACAACAGCGTTACCAGTCTTTAGACACAGACCAGCGGCATCAACAGTTACGTTTGGACGTGCTTCATAGATGATGCCGATGACACCGAGTGGAACACGGAGTTTCTGGATGTTGAGACCATTTGGACGTTCAATAGTTTCTAGCGTGTCACCAATTGGATCAGGTAATACAGCGATTTGTTGAAGTCCTTCTGCGATACTGTTAATTCGGCCAACATCTAACGCTAGTCGATCAAGCATGGACTCGGGAGTACCACTTAAGCGTCCGCGTTCCAGATCTTCCCGGTTGGCAGCAATGATAGCTGGAGCTTCACGACGCAGCGCATCAGCCATAACTAAGAGTGCTTCATTTTTTTGGCCGGTAGTTAGACTCGCTAATACTCCGGTGGTTTCCTTGGCTAATTTTACTTTATTGACAACTTCACTCATGACGATTCCTCCTTAATTTTGTATGGGCAAAATTTTTACCTCAATGTAATCCATTCGTCACGGTGAATGACCTCCAGCCGGTGTACTTCTCCCAGCTTCGGTACAATCTGACGGCTGGGTAAACCTTGAATACTGCGCAGCTGAGTGTCATCGTAATTCACAATCCCGCGTCCCAGCAATTTGGAGTCTGGTCCAAGGACTTCTACAACATCCCCAGCGTGAAAGTTACCTTCGATCTGCTTGACGCCGACAGGCAGCAGACTATGACCGCCATGAAGCAGCGCTTCAACGGCGCCTTCGTCAACGTACAGGGAGCCGAGTGGGGTGGACATGAAGCCAAGCCATTGCTTTTTAACAGGTAAAGAAGATAACTTGGTTGCAAAATAAGTACCTCGGCCCGAGCCTGTCGCTGCGAGTTGTAAATCCCCTGGTTCGGTAGCTCTCCCAACAAAGACGGGCACACCGCCTCGTGTAGCGATCTTGGCAGCATCGATTTTTGAACGCATGCCACCTGTCCCCACACTAGAGCCAGCTCCACCAGCAATAGCATAAATCTCCGGCGTAATATCATCAACGAACTGATAGCGAACAGCGTCGGGATGTTTCCGAGGATCTCCACTATATAAGCCATCCATGTCAGTTAAGACTAGCAATCTGGTTGCTTTCAGCAGGTTAGCTACCAGCGCGGACAAAGTATCGTTATCACCGAATTTTAACTCATCAACGGAGACGGTGTCATTCTCGTTAAATACGGGTACCGCTCCTAGGCGAAGCAGCTCTTCTACCGTCATCATTGCGTTGTTCATAGCTCTGCGACTACAAAAGTCGGTACGGGTTAGTAGGATCTGTGCTGTGGTTATTCCATGCTCAGCAAAGGCTTCCTGATATGCCTGCATGAGCAGTACTTGGCCTACAGCTGCAGCTGCTTGCTTCTCATGCAGCAGCTTCGGACGTGTAGGATAACCGATACTGCGAAAGCCTGCGGCTACAGCACCGGAGGTTACTAATAACACCTCGCAGCCGTTTCTCTTCAATTCGGCAATCTCTGAAGCGAAGAAGGACACGGCTTCGCGATTCAATCCGCCTTCTGTTCCAGTCAGTGAGCTGCTGCCTATTTTGACTACGATTCGTGTCGTCATATCTGTTCACTTCCTCAGTATTTTTATAGATGCTGAAAACGACAAAAAGCCCCCATCCTTAGACTTAGCAAAGGACGAAAGCTTGTAAACTTCCGCGGTACCACCTTCATTGATGAGGGATCATCCGACTTCATTCTCGTAACGGGAGGATCCGTCCTGCTTAGCACAGGCCGCTCGGGGGTAGGATTCGGAACGAAAACCGCGGTAAATTCTTTCAGCCTGTCGGAATTTACTCTCTAGGCGCGGTTAGACTCATTCTTACTGGTCCCGTCTGCACGTTTCACTTATTTTCAATAGAATACCATGGAGATGGTTGCTTTGCAAAGGAAAAACGAAGGAACTATTTCTCGCATTAGAAAGCTTTGATTATTCTGTTTAACCTCTAAGTAAGGGGGGGAATACTTATAATCTGTTACCAAGAGGTGGATTAAATTGACTAAAGACAACAATCCTGAGCAGGCGCAGAATCAAGATCTAAACGAAAAAGCAGAGTTTCAGAATAGTGTAACTGGTGAATTTGTGAAAGATCATACAGGGACACCTAACGATCATGGGCCAGTTAATGAAAGTGCGGCTCGGTGTCAGATGATCAGAGCAGCCTTCCAAGGGTCTATTCTTCGGTTAATTCAGATACCGTAGATTTAAATGTTTCTACAAAAGCCTTAGCAGCTTTAGATAAATAACGTCCGCGTCGATAGGCTACGACAAGAGTTCGGCTAGGGGCAGGATCAGTGAGCGGTAAGTAGACAGGGACGAATTCACTCCGCGGTGCACGGGCAATAAAATGAGGCACAAGAGTTACACCCATTCCAGTGGCGACCAGTGACTGAACTGTTTCCATGTTATTGCTCTCAAAAACAATTTTTGGTTCGAAGCCAGCGTTTCGGCACAGATCCATAGTCATTTTACGGAAGCCTTGGCCTTCTTTAAGTACGATAAATGGCTCGTCCTTTAGTTCTTCCAAAGAGGTCTTAGTTCCATCTAAGCTACGTTTAGCTAGCGGGTGTTCGGGTGGGACTGCAAGATCGATCCTTTCCTCACCCAGTTCTTCGTAAGCAAGAGCCGGAATTTCGAGCGGCAATGAGAGCAGGCTTAAATCAGTCTGACCACTCGCAGTGAGCTTCTCTAGGTTCATGGAGGAGTCTTCGAGCAGAGTGATTTCTACTTCCGGGTAATTTTGTTTAAAAACCGGAAGCACATGCGGTAGTAAATGTGCACCAGTGATCGGCATACTGCCTACAACGACGCGCCCGGTACGTAGTTCAGAAATATCAGACATTTCTTGTCGCAGCAGTTCTACGCCATCAATGATGATTTGGGCTTGCTCTACGAATTTAGATCCAGCATAGGTCAGTTCAACAGAGCTGGTATTTCGCTGGAACAGCATTACACCGAGCTCTTTTTCCAGCTTGGAAAGCTGCTGGCTGAGTGATGGTTGGGCAATGTGCAGCTTGTCCGCTGCACGGGAGAAGTTTTTTTCGGCTGCGATTTGCAGTACATATTGTAGTTGTCTCAGTTCCATGTATAAACTCCTTTGGGAGATTGTTTTTACTTATAAGTATAACCTATGAAACTGAAGTTTTATATAGGTTCGCATGTAAGTTCGTGCGCGAACGCACTGACCGGCAAATAGGAAGGTGTGGTTTACCAGTATTCGCTGGAGTCCTTTATGTTTGCCGGTCTAATTTCGATGCTACGCTATTACGTCTTACTATACTTTGCGGGCTGGAGAGATGCTTTGAGGGTTGTTAAATATATTTCCCGGGTCATATTTAGCTTTGACTCTCCGTAATCTAGGATAGTTCGCTCCATAATATACTGGTCCGGAATTTTTAATTCCCTGGTCTGGAACGTTGATGTAGCTCCCCACGATAAATGGCTGCAGCTTCCGACGTGTATTTCGTACTACGAATATATTTCTGGCAGCTTCCGATTTTTTGATCCATGAGCTATTCCACTCAACATAGAATTTCGCTTTACGCCAGTAAAAGGCTGTAGATTTGGGAGACTTTCGGCTCACAGCTCCACCCCAGTTGAGGAAAAAGAAACCTGCGAATTCTCCCTCCACTTTCTCTAAGAATTCACGCATGGACTTAATTGCCTTGTCCGGGAAGGGTTTTCTTACGAAACCGCTGGAGAACTGGTTGCTGACTCTTTGAGTTAGCACTGGATCAGGCGCTAACATAAAACTCACTACTTTTGTATAGGGCAAAGAGCGGATGATTTGATTCGTAGGCGTTCCAACGCTCGTAACGGGCTTTAAGAGGCGGGAAGCCTCTGCCTTTGATCCGAGGAACAGCCCCGTCATAGTGACATTACCGCCTTTTTTCGGACCAATGGATAATTCACTTCCCAGTTTGGTATTAACGCAAGGAGCCCAGAGTTGCCAAGCTTTGAATACCTTCTCGAACTGATCCCAAGGCCAGGTGATACGAAAAACGGTAGCCGAAGCTGGAGCAGGACGTACTTTGAATTTGTAACTGGTGTAAACTCCGAAATTCCCCCCGCCACCTCCGCGGGAAGCCCAGAGGAGATCAGAGTTATTATTCTTATTGGCACGAATAATTTTCCCTTTGGCATCAACCATTTCGAGTTCGATTAGATTATCACTAACAAGGCCCACGGTTCGCTGGAGCGGCCCGATACCCCCGCCTAGGGTGATGCCTCCGATTCCAACCGTAGGGCTATCGCCGAATGGAGCCATATATCCTTGCCCAGCTAGCGTGTGTGCAATTCTCCCCACTGTATTTCCGGTACCCACAACAACAGTTCCTAATTTTTTATTTAGTTTGATTTTCTTCATTTCACTTACATCGATGACAATACCTCCGGTGACCTGTGAAAGATTAACCTCCAGAGAATGTCTACCGCTTCTTGCACGGATGGGGACTTTATTCTCGTTAGCCCATTTTATGGCGTTCGCAACATCTTGTGTTTTTTGTGCGAAAACGAACACTTTCGGGAATTTGTCAGTATGCGGATCCCAATTCTTACGTGCCGTTTCATACCCTTGATCACCTTTGAAAATAACTCGCCCGGTAAGTCTCGTTCCTGACTTCAATTGTTCCAACTCCTTCTGCGCTAACAAATGCACTGCATTTCAACAACCAGGACCCGATATAGTATGAAGGGCATTCGTCTAAGGAGTGGGCTGACTAGGGTCTCAGCAAAAAAATCATCTTCAATTTATAGGTTAAACCTATCACTTCTATAGATATCATATCTTGGAATTATAAAGATGGTGATGTTATATTTAGATCATTCAAGAGAGACTCCACGCTCTCTTCCAATGAACGATTCTATTAATGAGGTGAAATTATGAGCAACAAGACAATGTTTGAAAAGATTTGGGATAATCATGTTATTCATCAAGAGGAAGGTAAACCTAGCATTATTTATATCGATCTGCATTTGGTTCATGAAGTAACTTCTCCACAAGCTTTCGAAGGACTTCGCCTCAGTAACCGCAAGGTTCGCCGTCCTGAGCTGACTTTCGCTACAATGGATCACAACGTTCCTACCAAGGATCGTTTTAATATTAAAGATCCAATTTCCAAGCAGCAAATTGATACACTTTCTAAAAACTGTGCTGATTTTGGTGTTAGATTGTTCGACCTGAATGATATCGATCAAGGCGTTGTACACGTAATGGGACCTGAGATCGGCTTGACGCACCCTGGTAAAACTATCGTTTGCGGTGACAGCCATACCTCCACACATGGAGCATTTGGTGCGCTGGCTTTTGGTATCGGTACTAGTGAAGTTGAACATGTAATGGCTACCCAATGTTTGCAGCAATCCAAAGCTAAGACTATGGAAGTTCGTTTCACAGGTAAACGCAATCCTGGTGTAACAGCAAAGGATATGATCCTTGGTGTTATTGCTAAGTATGGTACTGATTTTGCAACAGGTTATGTAATTGAATACACAGGTGAAGCTATTCGTGAGCTGTCGATGGAAGAACGTATGACCGTCTGCAACATGTCGATCGAAGGCGGAGCAAGAGCAGGTTTGATCGCTCCTGACGAAACTACTTTTAACTATCTGCGTGGACGTCAATATGTGCCGCAAGGCGAAGCATATGACGCTGCTGTTGAAGGATGGAAGAGTCTTGTTAGTGACGAAGGTGCTCAGTATGATACGGTGGTTGAATTCGATGTGGAGACATTGATTCCACAAGTGACTTGGGGTACTAGCCCGGGCATGGGTACAGATATCAACTCTAGCGTGCCAAATCCGGCTGACTTTACCACTGAAAATGAACGCAAAGCTGCTGAAAAAGCGCTTGAATATATGGACTTGACTCCTGGAACTCCTATTTCTGAAATTCCAATTGATTATGTATTTATCGGTTCTTGTACTAACGGACGGATCGAAGATTTGAGAGCGGCAGCCGTGGTAGCAAAAGGCCATAAAGTCTCTGACAAGGTTACTGCCATTGTTGTTCCTGGATCTGGTCGTGTTAAAATGCAGGCTGAGAAGGAAGGGCTTGATAAAGTCTTTACTGACGCGGGCTTTGAATGGCGCGAAGCGGGATGCAGCATGTGCCTTGCGATGAACCCTGATGTACTGCAACCTGGGCAACGCTGTGCATCTACCTCGAACCGTAACTTTGAAGGACGTCAAGGTCGCGGTGGACGCACGCATCTGGTATCCCCAGCAATGGCTGCTGCAGCTGCGATAAAAGGCCGTTTCACTGATGTACGTGATTGGAACTATAAGACGGAAGCTGTCAGCTCATAGAACTAGAGAGAACACGGGAGGATAAAACTATGGATGCTTTTAAAAAATTAACAGGAATTGTTGCACCAGTAGATCGGGTGAATGTAGATACGGATGCAATTATCCCAAAGCAGTTCTTGAAACGGATTGAACGGACAGGATTTGGACAATTTTTGTTCTACGAATGGCGTTTTGATGAAGCTGGTAACGATAACGCTGCCTTTGAAATGAATAAGCCACGCTATAAAGGTGCTTCTGTCTTGATCTCACGTGCTAACTTTGGCTGTGGTTCCTCACGGGAACATGCACCTTGGGCGATTATGGATTATGGGTTCAGAGTTGTCATTGCACCTTCTTATGCAGATATCTTCTACAACAACTGCTTTAAGAATGGCATTTTGCCGATCAAGCTTTCGGAAGAGCAAGTGGATGAGCTGTTTAATCGGACAGCCGAGCATGATGGCTACCAATTGACCGTGGATCTTGAGAGCAATACACTTCACGATGAATTTGGACTGAGCATCAGCTTTGATCTGGATGAGCACCGTCGTCAGTTCTTGCTGCAAGGTCTGGATGATATCGGATTAACCCTTCAGCATGCAGATGAAATTGCTGCGTATGAAGAGCGTCATGCGGCTAAGTTATTCTCTTAATAATAGGATATAACTGGTTTCATTCTTAACTTTTACAAAAATTACGCAAAACTTCTATTTCCGGGTGTCGGAAATAGAAGTTTTTTTGCTATAATCGAAATATTGATTGGTGATAAAGGAAACATTTGGTGATTTCTGTCGTCTTAATACTTATCTAGATCTATTACTTGCAGAAGGAGCGGGAAAATGAGAAGAGTTGGCTATCGAACGTTGCTACTATTGTTGCTGCCATTATTATTACTATCATTCACTGGACGTGAAGCTGCCGCAGCTGGTAGCAGCTCAGGCAGAATTATTATGGACAATCAAGAGCTTGCTTTACCAAAAGGAATTAAACTTGAGAACGTCAATGGTAGCGTTATGATTCCTGTCAGAGTGGTAGTGGAGAATCTTGGATTTGAGGTATTGTGGGAGCAGCAGGCCCGCAAAGTAACGGTTCACCAAGATGGAAAAAGCATTGAGCTGGCTGTAGGAAAAAAAACAGCTGATGCGGATGGAGTAACGTTTGATTTAAATGCAGCACCCAAGCAAAGTGGTGGTACAGTTCTCGTTCCGATTCGCTTCGTAAGTGAACAGTTCGGTCTAAAGGTTGGCTGGGATAATAGCGATAAAACGGTCTATTTGACGGGTGGACAAGCTTCGGTGGCTACACCTGAGGGAACCGTTACTAGTCCAACAGCAACAAGTACTCCTTCTCCAACTCAGATGACTACACCCGGCGTGGATAATGGCACAAGCGCTGGAAGTGTTTTGCCCTCACCGACACCACAATCATCCTCAGTACCAGGAAGCACTGGTGTGAATGCAGCAGGTCCGCTTGTAAATGGGGCAGCCTTCACTGAGAATCGATTAATCATCGCTGTTTCTGGGGCTCCTAAACCTAGCATCACAAAAATGAGCAGTCCAGATCGAATCGTCGTAGATTTTCCCGGTGCAGCTTTTGCTCCTGATTTCGTAGGAGGTCTACCGAGTATTACCACAAACGGAAGTCCGCAAGGGAAGCTGGATGTTACTGGTTACCCTCTAGTTTCTGAGATCCGGTATGCGTTGTTCAGTGTAAGTCCTTCTACTGTTAGGTTCGTGATTCAAACGGTCGGGAGCCAGCCTTATCAATTAAGTACGGATGAAAGTACTGGACTGGTGACACTGGATTTGAATGTTACAGGCAGTGAAGGGAACACCTCAGGTGGTAGTGGAATGACTGGAAAGCCAGTTGTAGTTCTCGACGCGGGTCATGGAGGGACACAATCAGGAGCAGTCAGTCTCACGGGTAAGCTGGAAAAAGACTTCAATCTAGCAGTTATCCGTAAAGTACAAACACTACTTATGCAGGAAGCTTTGGTTGACGTCGTATTTACTAGGACTGAAGACATTACGTTGGGTCTTCAGGATCGAGTAAATATCGCAGAAGCAGCAAAGGCTAATCTATTTATTTCAGTGCATGGGAATTCACTAGAGCTGGGTTATCCGAATAGAGATAAAATAAATGGCAGTGAAACGTACTATTCGCGTAGTGGGAGTCTGCCGCTTGCTCAGGTCATGCACAAACATCTGATAGCAGGTACTGGATTCAAGGACAACGGAGTAAGAACGAAAAGCCTGCATGTTACAAGAGAAACCAGTATGCCGGCAGTACTTCTAGAAGTGGGGTATCTTACTAATTCAGGAAATGAATCAGGGATGTATAGTGAGCAGCTTCAAGACAAATTAGCGAGAGAAATTGTAGCCGGTATTAAGGAATATCTAGGACTTTAATGCTTAATGTTGGTGAGATTTCTCAATTTTTATGGAATATATTCGCAACCTTTATAGATTATTAGCGTCTAATAGAGGTCTGAGGTTGACGTAGACAGGCCATCACGATCGCCATTCACAGGCGAATACTAGATTTAGAGGTGAAGAATGAAGAAATTCAGTTTGATGTTGTTTTTGTTGCTCTTAGTATTTGTTTTGCCTGAGAACGGACATGCTGCTGCCGGGAATAGCAAGATTTTTCTGGACGGCAAGGAGCTGACCGCAGGGCAAAATGTCCCGGTTGAGAATGTGAATGATACAATCATGGTGCCGTTAAGGTTGATCTCTGAAAGCCTTGGATATAACGTGGGTTGGGATCAGAAGAGCAAGACGGTAACGATTGAACAGCAAGGAAAGGTCATCAAACTGGTTGTGAATCAAAAGATAGCCTCAGTTGATGATAAGACAGTAACACTTACCACAGCACCTATCCTTCGTAGTAATACGACACTTGTACCGATTCGGTTCATTAGTGAACAGTTTGGACTAAATGTCTCGTGGGACAACGTGAAGAAGAGTGTGTATCTTATTACCCCAGGATCCTCAAATGATAACGGTAGTTCAGGTGGAAATACTGAAAATGGTGGATCTGAGGTTGTACCTCCGGTAGATCCTTCTAAGAATTTAACGATGGTAAATGGTGTGAGCTTTAGTGAAAATCGTTTGAGCATTGCCATGGAGGGTAATTCAGTACCGAAAGTGACAGTGATGACTGGGCCGGATCGGTTAGTTGTTGATTTACCTAATGCCACCTTCTCAGACCTATTTGGCACAGGACAGATCCTTGATCCTGACCTAAACGGTAGCTTGGAAGTGAAAGATTATCCCGATGTATCAGGAGTACGTTACTCCCTTTATAGCACGAATCCTTATACAGTACGTTTTGTAATCGATTTGAACTATGCTAAGAATTACAACGTTAGCGTAACTGGAGACGATTCTAAGCTGGTTGTAATCGATCTAAATGCGGAAAGCACTGATGATACTACTACACAACCAGGAAATAATGGCAGAAAGCTAGTAGTATTAGATGCAGGGCATGGGGCTAAAGATTCTGGAGCAGTGGGTGTTACAGGTAAATACGAGAAGAATTTTAATTTGGCCATCGTACTTAAGACAGCTGAATTGCTGAAAAAAGAAAGTAATATTGACGTCGTGTTAACACGAAGTAATGATACTTTCTTGGAGCTTAAAGAAAGAGCAGCTATGGCGAATAATTTAAAAGCTGATATCTTCATATCTGTACACGCCAATAGCTCAGGTTCCTCATCAGCTAGTGGAACAGAAACGTATTATCAACGGGAAGCCAGTAAAGCATTGGCGAACGTGATGCATAAATACCTTGTTCAAGCTACAGGGCTTAGCGATCGCGGTGTACGTTATGGGAATTTCCATGTTATCCGTGAAACGAAAATGCCTGCAGTATTACTTGAAGTGGGATACCTTAGCAACAAAAAAGATGAAGCATTGCTCTTTACAGATGCACTTCAAAACAAAGTTGCGGCTTCAATAGTGAGTGGGATTAAGGAATATTTGGGTATAAAATAACAGACCAGTGGCAGACGAGCGCCGCAAAGTCAGCTTTCTGCTTTTATTTTAAAAGGCAAGAAGTGGTTTTGCGGTACCTGTCTGCCCGTATTCATCTAGAGGAGGCGTTTATTAATGATGAAACAAAAATGGAGTACAATTGGGATCGCTACACTGCTTCTGCTAGTGATTGCTGGCTGTGGAGACAAGCCTACTGCGGCTCCAGCAAATGGTGTGGAGCAAGATACTTCAAATGTTGTAAGTGGTGCGGGGGAAAGTACACCGGCTCCAAGCGATGAACCAGGAAATGAAGTGACTAGCACTCCGCAACCGACAGCAGATAATAGCAACACAGAAACTCAGGCAACTGCAAAGCCAGTAGCAGATGAGAAGCAAAAACAGAGCCAGAGTATCGATGCATATTATACGGATTCACAAGTTATGGATCTGATTCCTGCTAAGACTAGCATTAGCTTCTCTGACGATGCCCAGAAATATACAGAGACGTTCAAAGCATTGCAAAGCAACGAGAATACTGACCTTGTATCATTATGGGGCAAAATTGAACTGAAATCGTTAAAGTTTGTTGATGGTCAAATTGTGATGGATCTTCATAAACCTGAAGAAGCACAGCTGGGTGCTGGTGGGGAGTCCTTAGCGATTTCATCACTTGCCAAAACCTATTTTCAATTTGAAGAAGTAAAAAGCATCGAAGTTTTGGTGGATGGTGAAAAGGTTGAAAGCTTGATGGGTCATGTTGACCTAATGCATCCTATGACTAGAGATAATAGCTAATTGTTATTACAACAAAGGATAAAAGCATCTAACTGACGAACTTTAAACTATACTATTTATTTGAGTCATAGAGAGGGGAATAATCTATTGTCCGCGCAAAAAAGGTCAAAACGTCCATTAAAGGCTTATTCTACGAAAGCAGTATCGGCTGTTATGGCTGGAACCATGATTTTTAGTGGCGCAAGCGCAGTGTTTGCAGATACAGCCGCTACAGCAGCAACAACTACTACACAATCTGTAGGCATTTTTAGCGATGTGAAGGCAGGCTTTTGGGCTGAAAAGCATATTTATAAATTAGCATCACAAGGGATTGTGGTTGGAAATAATGGTTTATTCCGCCCGGGAGATTCTGTAACTCAGCAGGAAGCCGTGCTTATGGCATTACGGTTTATGAAGTTGCAGGATAAAGTGGATACTTCTTCAACGGTTGCCTTACCTAATGATTTTAAGGTTACGAATTATTACAAGGATTATGTAGTGTTGGCCTTTCAACAAGGTCTACTTGATAAGGCTACTGAAATGGCTCCAGATAATCTGAAGACTTCTTGGGGAGAGCGTAAAGCCTCCCGCGAATGGATTGCTGAACTCTTAATTCGTGCACTAGGAAAAAGTGCAGATGCAGCCGTAGCAGCTAGTGCGCCGACAGGCTTTGCGGATGATGCTAAAGTGTCTGCAAACAAAAGAGGGTACATCAACGTTGCGGTTGATCTGAAACTAGCCAATGGTCTTGACGGTAATCGCTTTGATCCACAAGGAGCCGTGACCCGTGCTCAATTGGCGACCTTTTTCAGCCGTGCGGAAGCTCACAATACGGTTGAATATGACAACACGGTATCAGGAACAATCAGTCAACTAGCAGATGGGAAACTATCCGTTTATAACAACGGAAAGACTTCTACATATACCCTTGGAGCGAGCACCGCTTATTACACAAGCGCTTCTGAAAGTAGAATAAATCTAAGTGATATCCAACCTTACACAAAGGTTACTGTAATTGGAGCGACATATAACGCAGCCTATGTTGAAGTGACTGACCCTACACAACAAGTGGAGAGCCTTTCCGGAAGCTTCGCAATGGTAGCACCTGGTAATAAGCTATGGCTGAAATCAGCTACTGGGTTCACTGAATATTACTACGATGAAGCGACTACCTTTGTAGATGCGAATGGGACTCCAATTGAATCTGCTTCGCTGGTAGCAGATAGTGTAGTTACGTTGCAACGTGAAACTTATAGTGGGTCACATAAAGTGGTCAAGGTTCAAGTGACTTCAGGCGTTGTTAACAAAACGACGACAGGTACCGTTCAAAGTATAGATCTTACTGGGAAAAGCATTACGTTTAAAAATGCTGCTGGTACGGTGGAAACCTTTAAATGGGAAGATGGAACTTCATTATTCAGCTCGCAATCATCAGTGCTGCAGCCAGCAGATTTAAAGACAGGTGCTGCTGTTAAATATACGATTAAGGAAAATGTGATACGTACTGTAGAAGTGACAGAAGGTGTTGAACGGACAGTTCAAGGTGTACTTACCGAACTGAGCAATTCAACAGTTGTGTATAAAAAAACGGACGGAACACGTGAAGTTAAACTGTTAGGCACGAAGCCGGTGATTGTTATTCCGAATATGAATAGCGCTGTGGCTGATGATCTTATAGCTGATACAGTAGGTGGGGACAAAATTCAGCTTACGCTGAACAGCAGTGATCAAGTCATAAAGATTGAAGTGTTAAGCCGTCAAATTGAGCAGTATAGTGGAGCGACGGTTATTGACTATAATACTAAAACACAGCTGTTGACAGTTATGGATACTGAAAAAAAGGCACATGTCGTTCAGTTGGATGAAAAAACAAAATTGTTGATTGAAGGCGTACTTCCTAACTTAAGTAATGTCGGTACGAAACTTGTTGAGAACCGTAAAGTGAATTTAACGGCAATAGGTCAACGGGCTCTGTCTTTGGAAATTGTCACAAAGTACGAAGGAACCCTGTCTGCTGTTAATTCTTCTTTTAAAACAATTGTATTGAAGCTTAAGGACAGTGGGCAAACTATAACAATGCCTTATCCACAATTAGTTGATATTTTTGGGAAGACTAATCCAACCTTAAGTGATGTTCCTGTTGGTAGTAATGTGACAGCCTCACTGACAACTAGTCAGGATCTAATTGCAGTATTGAAAGTAAAGACCGTTCTTCAGGTTGAAGCAGCAACCGTTAATTCTGGAACCAACCGTATAAGTATTAAATGGAATGGGGGGACCAGTGAGATTAATACTGCGGCGCTCCCAATAACAAATGAAGCCGGTGAGAGCATTAAGATAACCGCTTTGAAATCGGGAGATTATCTGAATGTGACTTTTGATGGAAGCACACCGCTCGCTATTCAGGCAGTTAAGCTTACAACGGGTCAGATTAGTTCAGTAGGAGCTGCAACGAATAGCTTAATTGTGAAGGAGTATGCTGGAGCAGCACAAAACTTTACTGTAAGCGGTGGGGTTAGAATCGTACGTGATGGCGCCACAACAACTGCTCTTAGTAACTTAACAACAGCGGACAGAGTGGAGATTCGTAAAGACACGGATGGAGCGACAGTCATTCGTGTGTTACCACAGTTAACTCGTTCATTCTCTCGCTATGACAGTACGACGAACTCATTGGTGACTAAGAGAGCTAATCTGAACGATAAGTATCAGTTCACTCTTGCTTCAAATGTATATATTCATCAAGGAGATACGACATTGTCCGTGCAATCTTTGAAGGAAAATGATAATATTATAATGTATTTCAATAATGATATCGTGGTTGAAATTGTGAAACAATAGTAGCAATGGTGGATTTCTGAGTGAATCACCGTCTTGACACAGGAGCTTTGCCTGCGTCAAGACGTTTTTTTTGAAATATAAGAAAGTTTAAGAGTTGTATTTTCTTGAAATGTATGAAACCATACGTTATAATACAGACTTTGCTTATATTTCTTTACATTAGAGATGACGCTCATGTGAGTTTTAATGAGCGTAATCGCTCCGTGGAGGGGACACTATGAAAGTTGCAGAGGTCCGCCACATTTTGGATACGATTGGAGACTTGTTCCCTGATGCTCATTGCGAGCTAAATCACAGTAACGCTTTTGAATTAACGATAGCGGTACTGTTATCAGCCCAATGTACGGATGCAACGGTGAACAAAGTGACCGTGGACCTGTTCCAAAAGTACAAAGCCCCCATCGATTATATTTCTGTACCGCTGGAGGAATTGGAGGGGGATATCCGGCGCATCGGCCTATATCGTAACAAAGCTAAGCATATCCAAAGCCTATGCTCTATACTCATAGAACAGTATGGTGGCGAGGTGCCTGAGGCTCATGACTTGCTTGTAACTTTACCCGGTGTAGGTCGTAAAACTGCAAATGTAGTAGTATCCAATGCTTTTGGAGTTCCTGCCATTGCAGTGGACACGCATGTGGAGAGGGTTGCTAAACGACTTGCATTAGCAGGCTGGAAAGATTCTGTGCTGGAAGTGGAAAAGAAGCTGATGAAGGCTGTGCCACGTGACGAATGGACGATCACTCATCACCGGCTTATCTTTTTCGGACGATATCACTGCAAGGCACAGAACCCAAAATGTCAAGTTTGCCCGCTCCTTGATGTATGTCGAGAGGGCAAAAAACGTATGAAAACAGCTGTTGTCAGGAAAGCTAAAGATCATACGCCAAAAAGTTAGAGTTGAAGAAGAGGATGGGATAGAGATGAAATGCATTTCTGTATACACAGATAATTTTGAAGTGTTCTCGGATATTTTTGATCGCGTAGTGGAAAGCCCACTCGAAGAGAACGAAGAGCAAGAAGTAGAAGGTATCACGATCAGTCATTCCGGTGACGTTCCTGAACACTATTTTGAGCGTATGTCAGTGAAACCCGAGGTTGTTGTAATGAGAGATAAATCTCGTGGTTTGACTATTCTGCAACACGGAAAAGTATTCGAAATTCTGTTGCCTGTTTCGGAAACTGCATAAATTTAGAAGTGATAAAAGGAGTCGGCCCTAGAGCTGGCTCCTTTTTTGCTTCTTACTTTTCTAGCGAAAAAGCAGAAAGATGTTTGAATAACCTCATTTCGTAAGAGATGATAGGTTATTTTGTAAGTAGTGTGTATTTAATTTGTGTCAAACTGGTGATAAACTGTAATTATTATTTATAAAAAAGGTTCTGCGTGACATCACAGAAATTACACCTGTATAAACATTGAATAAGCATAAACGTCTTCGGCGTCCTTATAAGGACGGTAAGCGTTTAAGCGAGAAATATAAGGATAATGTGAAGCTTTTACTTTCTTATATTTTAAAAATGAGTCTGATTTCGTATTCTTGAATGGGTTATATTCAAAGCATGATTAGATGGTAACAGTGGAGGTGGAGATTCAGTGAGAGCGGAACAGGTTAGAATCGAGAAAGAGACATTAAGTGAAACGGCATCGCTGCTTTTCCAGTTGCGTGGATTAATGCATCGCTGGGGTGATGAAAGCTCTGAACGTATATATGAAGATTTACAACATAAAGAGGGTGGGAATGAGCTGACCCTTGCTTTTTGCGGACATTTTTCGGCAGGAAAATCCAGTATGATCAATCTTCTTTGCGGCAGTTCAGTGTTGCCTTCTGGACCTGTGCCGACTAGTGCGAATATTGTCTCTATTCGCAGTGGAGTTCCACGAGTGCTTATTTATCCTAGAGTTGAAGGAAGTAAAAATGATCCTGCTCCTATAGAGACAACTCCAGAAAGATTACAAGAATACTGTCGAAATGGTGGTGAATATTCCGCAATTGAAGTGTGGAATGAGATACCACTGCTAGGCAAGGATGGCGTACTATTGGATACACCTGGTGTAGATTCGACGGATGATGGTCATCAGGCGGCCACCCGGTCTGCGCTGCATTTAGCTGATGTCGTATTTTATGTAATGGATTATAACCATGTACAGTCAGAGAATAATTTGGCCTTTGCTAAAAATCTTAGTGACTGGGGTAAACCTTTGTATCTGATTGTTAATCAGATCGACAAGCACAGGGAACAAGAGATTTCCATTGAGGAATATAAACGTCAACTTGAAAATGCTTTTGAACAATGGGGGATTCATTGTGCGGGAATTCTATTCACCTCTCTCAAAAAGAAAGAGCATCCTCTTAATCATTGGGATCATCTACTCAGCCTTATAACCGAACTGTTGGAACAAAAGGAGCAGCTGCTTCAATATAGCTTGTCTCGTTCCATTCATCATACAGCGGATTCTTCTCTAACTGCATTCCGTGAAGATCAGCAGGAGGAAAGAGCTGCTCTTCTTGAAGAACTAGAAGGTACGAATGCTGAGACAGTGACGAATGAACTGAAGTCACTCGAAGAAGAGAAGGAACGACTTGAGGCGTTGCCTCAGCAGTCACGAGCGAGTTTGCGAACTGGCCTAGACACCTTACTTAATAATGCTAATCTAATGCCTGCAGATGTAAGAGAGGCGTCGGGAAGCTATATGGAAAGTGCTAGCCCTACGTTTCGATTAGGGTTATTCTCTACGGCTGCACGGCGGGAGAAGGAACAAAGTAAACGATTGGCAGTCTGGCAAGGACTGTTGACCCGAGAGGTTTCTGCTCAGCTGGAATGGCATTTGATTCAGCTGGTACGTGATTGGGCGGAGAATCTCGGGCTGTGGGAGGAGGAGGCGGAGACGACTCTGAAGCAAGGATTCCCGGCGGTGAGCCAGGAGTGGCTGGCGGCTGCAGTTAAGCCGGGAACGGGGTATAGCGGCGAGGCGCTGCTCAATTTCTGCCGCACACTTGCGGCTGATATTAAGAGCCAGTTCCGCCGTGCCGCGTTAGCGGTGAGCGATGAGCTGTTAGCGAAGCTGCCGCCGCTCATGGAGGAGCAGCGTGCCGAACTCCAGCGCCGCGAACTGGCTCTTGCGCGGCAGGCGCGCGCCATTGAGGCGCTAGCCGCGCTAGACCGCGCGGCAGCTGCCCGCGCGCACGAGCTCGCGGCGCTTCTGCCGCCGCGCCGGCCCCTCACCCCCGGCATCCTGCCGGAGGTGAGGGTAACCCCGCGAGCGGCTGCGCAGAGCGCCGCACCGCGGGAGGTCCAGCCGCCGCAAAACGTCGCGGCTGGAAGTGCCGCCGCCGCAAATTGGGCGGCGGGAACGGCTTCGCCGGCGGGCGGCCGCCGCCGGCTATCGGCAGCCGCTGACGCGCTAGCGGCTGCGGCAGAGCTGCTGCGCCGCGAGCCAGCGATGGCATCGGCGGCGCGGAGTCTGGCCGCACGGGCGGAGGATCTCGCCGGCGGCCGCTTTACCCTCGCGCTGTTCGGTGCATTCAGCGCGGGTAAGTCCTCCTTCGCCAACGCTTTGCTCGGCGAAGAAGTGCTGCCCGTGTCTCCACATCCTGCCACGGCTGCGGTCAACCGCATATTGGCGCCGGAAGGTGACTTCCGCCATGCCAGCGCGGTTGTCACAATGAAGACGATGGCAGATTTCTGGGATGACATCTGCCATTCCTTCAGTGTGCTGCAACTAGGAGAACCACAGCAAAACTCATGGACAACAGTTCTAGCAAGCTTACCTGCAAGGGGAGTTCATCCCTCTGCGTTGCCACATGCTGGATTTCTAAGGGCAGCAGCGGCTGGCTGGGCAGAAGCTGAGCCCTTGCTGGGAACGGTGCGAACGGTTGATTTAGAAGAATACCGAGGCCTTGTAGCGGAGGAGACCCGAGCCTGTTTTGTGCAAGGGATTGATTTGTATTATGCCTGTCCATTGACCGAAAGCGGAATTGTACTCGTGGATACACCAGGAGCCGACTCATTGCATGCTCGTCATACAGGCGTAACCTTTAATTACATGAAAAACGCAGACGCGATTTGTTTTGTTACCTATTACAACCACGCCTTTTCAAAAGCAGATCGAGGTCTGCTTGCGCAGCTAGGCCGAATTAAAGATAGCTTTGCACTTGATAAAATGTTCTTTATTATCAACGCTTCTGATCTTGCTTCAGGCGAAGATGAATTGGAAGAGGTACGAGAACATGTTGCTCAAAATTTACGTGCAGGCGGCTTACGCTCGCCGAGAATTTATGCACTCTCTAGCTTGCTTGCTCTGGAAGGCAAAACCCAGCATGATTATGCACGCTATGAGGCTTCCCGTTTCCATCATTTTGAGCAAGCCTTATCAAGCTTTGCGGGAGATGAACTTCCTCAGCTTTCACTTAACGCAGCTGCAGAGAGCATCGCATCTGTTCGCCGCAGGGCGGAAGAGTGGCAGAATCTCGCTTCTATGGCGGCAAACGAGCGTGAAGCAGGATTAAAAGAAATGCAAGAACGTCGTCAGCTAGCTATGAAGAGACTTTCCCTATTGGAGACCGAAGAACGTCCTAGCAGAGATCTTGTTCATGAAGGTGAGGAACTGATCTATCATGTCTGTCAACGAATTAGCTTCTCCTTCACCAGAAATTTTCAGGAATCTTTCCACCCCTCATTATTACGTGAGGACGCAGGAAATTTAAAAGCTATCTTCGCTGCGTGTGGTGCAGAGCTGATGCGTACCACTAAACGTGAATTGGAGCAAGAGCTGTGGGCGACAACGCTGCGACTAGAAAGTACCGGGCGTAGACTTGTTCATGAAGCGGCTGAAGCGGCTGCTACTGAGCTGTTTTTCTCTACTCAAGAGTTTCATCTGATGGAGAATGAAGAAGCAGCATGGCCTTCTCCTAGTGAGCTGGAATGCCAGCTTCAGTCCGTGGAATGGCCAACCTTATGGGGACATTTCAAATCCCCTCGCTATTTCTTTGAAGGCGCTGGCCGGGAGCAAGTCAAAGGTGCAGCTGAGCCTCTTGTGAAAGAAGCTGTTAATGTTGCGGCGGCAGAGCAGAAGAAAAAATTGCTTGCGCATTATGTTGATTGCATAGCCAGAGAATTAAAGGTTGCTGCAGAACGCCTACAAGAAGGGTTAGCGGAGCAAGAGAAAGCGATGTTAGATCTCCTTAAAGGGGGTGAATCCGCAGATCATTGGGGTCAATTAGGTCACCAATTATCTCTCTTGGAACAATCTTTCGTTGATAGATTAGACAAAAATCTTTGAAATTTGTAGGAAATTGTCGAAGAACACTTGCAATCTGGCGTATGATGGATGAAAATAAAGAAGCCTGAAAATATACAATGAAACTGTTTTGTTTTCAGAAATTTATGGAAACGAGATAGTCAATTTGCCGAAAGAGGTTGAAATCGACAATGTGGGGAGCTCCTTTTTCAGCTCAAAGCCGCAAGCTGCTGCTACTGGGCAGCGGGGAACTGGGTAAGGAAGTCATAATCGAAGCTCAACGTCTTGGCGTAGAGACCGTAGCTGTAGACCGTTATAGCGATGCACCAGCGATGGGTGTAGCTCATCGTTCACATGTTATTGATATGCTGGATGCAGAGGCGCTTAAAACGCTTATTCGCTCAGAAAAACCGGATGTTATTGTTCCGGAGATTGAAGCAATCGCTACTCATGCTCTTCAAGAGCTTGAAGAGGAAGGTTTCTTCGTTGTTCCGACCGCACGAGCGGCTCGTCTGACCATGGACAGAGAAGGCATTCGCCGACTTGCTGCTGAAGAACTTGGATTGCCAACAGCGGATTATCGTTTTGCAGATAGTCTGGAAGAACTGCATCAAGCCGTTGCAGAACTAGGCACTCCTTGTGTCATCAAGCCGATTATGAGTTCTTCCGGTAAAGGTCAGAGTGTTTGCAAAAGGCCGGAGGATGCAGAAGAATGCTGGAACACTGCTTTGGATGGAGCGAGAGCTAAAGGGACTCGTGTTATTGTAGAGGCATTCGTTACCTTTGAAAGCGAGATTACACTTTTAACGGTGCGGTCCGTGTCTGGCACGATATTTTGTCCACCTATTGGGCATATTCAGAAGGACGGGGATTATGTCGAATCATGGCAGCCTCACTTTATGAAGGCGGAACTTCTGGATGAAGCTCAGTCTATTGCTAAGGCAGTAACCGATCAGCTCGGAGGTTTTGGTATTTTTGGAGTGGAGCTTTTCTTGACGGATCGAGGCGTATTGTTTAGTGAAGTGTCCCCTAGACCTCATGATACGGGGATGGTAACGATGGCAACGCAGGATTTATCTCAATTTGCAGTGCATGTCAGAGCTATTCTTGGTTTTCCAGTCCAGTCAGTACAATTACTGACACCAGGTGCCTCAGCTACGCTGAAGGCTGAAGGAGAAGGACGAGCTTTTGTTGTGACCGGAATTGGTGAAGCTTTGGAACTACCTAGGACTCAGGTTCGGGTGTTTGGTAAACCAGAAGTCCGTCCAGGGCGGCGGATGGCTGTAGCGTTAAGTGCGGCGGAAAATGTGGAAATCGCGCGGACGGTAGCCAAGCAGGCAGCGTCTATGCTAAAAGTGGAGGTAAATGAGGATGAACAGTAGTACCATGGCACCTGTACTGGAAATTCGCAAATGCGGCTTGAATGATCTGGAGAGAGTGACAGCGCTTCTGCGTGAATTCGGCTATCCAACAACGCTTAGCGTGATGAAAGAGAGACTTGAAAGCATGGAGAATAACCATCTCCAATGCACGCTTGTTGCAGAACTAAACAATGAAGTTGTGGGAATGGTCGGTCTTAGACAGGTAATCTCGTATTACAAACAGACAGATTGTATCACTGAGATTACTGCACTTATCGTATCAGAAGAACTCAGAGGAAACGGACTCGGTAAAAGACTTGTGGCCGCAGCTGAAGAATGGGCACGTGAGCAAGGTTGCTGTCAGCTCTTCTTGAGAAGTGGTAACCGCGTAGAACGCGCACCGGCACATGCTTTTTATCGTCATCTAGGTTTCGAAAAGACAGCAGGCTATCGCTTTAACAAAGCGTTGCTATAATACTTATAGGTTCCGATCATCCCCATCCCAGCTACGGCGGGATGGTTTTTTTTTGCTCAAAATCTATTTAAATAACTTAACCATAGATGGAATAGTTTGAATCATATAGAATGAATTTTATGACAGTTAAATAAATCGTGTCCAAAGAGGGATGAGAAATGTACAAGTTAATACTTGCTGAAGATGAAGAAGATGTAAGGGAAGGGGTCATCAGTCAGATTGATTGGGAGCACTATGGCTTCGAAATTGTAGAACAGGCGGAGAATGGACGAGAGGCAGCGGATGCGATAGATCGTTTGCTCCCGGATGTAGTTGTGACTGATATTCAAATGCCTTTTATGAACGGGCTGCAGCTGGCGGAATGGATTCGCGAGCGGCATCCTAATACCAAGATCATTATTCTGACAGGGTATGATGAATTTGAATATGCACAGAAGGCGATTAAACTGCAAATCGATGAGTATATTTTGAAACCGTTTTCTTCACAGGAGTTGATTGATGTTCTGCTAAAGGTCAGAGCCACTATAGAGGCTGAAATTGCAGAGAAGGAGAATGTTTTTGTACTCAGCGAGCATTATCGGAAAAGTCTGCCTGTGCTGCGTGAGCAGTTTTTATCTTCTCTCGTTTCACGCAAGTTACGAATGAATGAAATAGACGAGAAAAGTTCGGAATACGGAATAGATCTACATGGAAAATGGTTCCAAGCCTCGGTAATTAGTGTGGATTATATTCGTCCAGAACGGGAAACAGTTAGCCTTACCGCAGGTAAGCAAATTTCTTTGCGAGATACGGGAGAGAGAAATTTACAGCTCTTCGCAGTGCTGAATATTGCAGAAGAATTATGTAATAAGCATAATTTTGGCAGGGTGTTTATCCATCGTGACGAGGTAGTGCTTCTTTCCATTTGTGATGCAGGAGAAGAAACTGAAATTACGGGGAAAACTTTTGAAATTCTAGAAGAAATCCGCCACAATGTGCAGCGGTTTCTTAAGCTAACGGTAACCGCTGGTTCTGGAACGGTTTGTCACTCGCCTGCTATGTTATTTAACTCCTTTGGAGATGCCATGCAAGCGTTAGATTATCGTCTCATTCTTGGCAATAACAGAGTCATTTGGATCGAGGATGTGGAGTCACGTTCGAATACACTCTTGGCCTATGATGAATTGACCCAGCAGTCCTTAATCCGAACGATTAAGATGGGAACCGTACAGGAGCTTAAGGAGGTCGTGGAGGAGTTATTTGGCGGATTGAATGCTGAGCAGGTATCTACTCAGGATTATCAGATTTTTTTGCTGGAGATTATTACATCCATCCTGCGTGTAGCCAAAGAGTCCGGTAGTGATGCTGCTAAGTTCGTTGGATCTGGCATTTCCTCATTAACTGAGATGAATAAATTCAATAGTATGAGTGAAGCCAAGCAATGGATTATTACGATCTGCAGCCGGCTAATGGACTCTATTGCCTTAGAACGCCAATCTAGCTATAAGCTGCTCATTGATGAAGCTAAAGATTACATCCGTAGCCATTATGAGGAATCGGATATTTCTATCGGAAAGGTCTGTCAGCATTTACATATCAGTACGGGTTATTTTAGCAGTATTTTTAAGAAGGAAATGAAGATGACTTTCGTTAGTTATCTCTTGCAAATCCGATTAGAGGCAGCAAAGGAACTTTTACGCTCCACGGAACTGAAGGCTTTTGAAATCGCCGAGAAAATTGGCTTTGCTGATCCTAACTATTTCAGCTTTTGCTTCCGTAAAAAATATGGTCAGTCTCCCAAAGAGTATAAAAATAGCTCCAGAGGAGGGTAGTTATGCGGCAAGAAAAGCCCTATTCTTTTCGACTGCGGCCGCAGCATCCAACAGGGGGAAAACGTCGATTGTCCTCTAAGCTGCGTAGTATTCAAGTAACGATTACGCTCACTTTTACATCCGTTGCCGTTCTTGTAGCCGTCGTTGTCAGCCTTATGCTGTATAACAAGTTTGCGAAGACAGCAGAAGAGAATGCCAATATGAATATGCAGCAGATTATTGAGCAAGTGAACTACAATTTGGAGCTTTATGTAAAAGGAATGCGAAATATTTTTGAAACTGCAGAAGATCAAATTACGAATAGTCCCTCCGTGGACTCCGCTTTACTGATGGAAAGAATGGCCATGTTAATGGGAAGTAGAGAGGATCTGGTTTCTGCTGCGGTTTTTACTCCTCAGGGGAAATACGTCGTGGGTACAGCAGGACAGAAGTTGCGCAGCAACACACAGTTAGAAACCCAGAGCTGGTTTACAACGGCCAAAAGAACATCTGAGATCTCCTATTCAGCGCCCCATATTCAGAACTTGTTTAAAGGTCAATATATTTGGGTTGTGTCGATCAGTAAACTCATTCAATATCAGGAAAATGGAGTCCTAAAAACGGGTATCCTCCTGATGGATTTTAACTTTCGCACCATAGACGAGCTGAGTAAGCAGGTTAAGCTTGGTAAAAGAGGATACGCTTACATCCTCGATCAGTTAGGCAACATCGTGTATCATCCGCAGCAGCAGCTTATTTATGCTGGTTTAAAGTATGAGAATGTGGAGCCGGTATTGGAATATGCTTATCGTAGCTATTTGGATGAGTCTACAGGTGAAAAACGATTTATTACAGTACGTACGTTAGAACAGACCGGGTGGAAAATAGTAGGTGTTGCCTATTATGACGAAATCGTGACCACCAAGCGTGATCTGAACACCTTTTTATCCTGGTTCTTAGCGGTAGTTATTTTATGTGTAATTATCGTATCTGTCGTTTTGTCTGCGCGAATTGCCCGCCCGATCCGTAAGCTGGAACGGACACTTCAGCAGGTAGGAGAAGGGGATCTTAATACTCGAATCGATGTGAGTGGCGCCTATGAGGTAGAACAGTTGTCTAAACGCTTTAACCTCATGCTACAGCGTATTCGTCAATTGATGGATCAAATTATTTATGAACAAGAGACGAAACGTAAGGGTGAGCTTGAAGTGCTGCAATCCCAGATTAATCCACACTTTTTGTACAATACTTTGAACTCTGTGATCCGGCTTGCTGAGCGTGGTAAGACGGAGGAGGTCGTTACAATGATTCAATCTTTATCTAAGTTTTTCCGAATTAGTCTAAGCAAAGGGAATAATATGATTACCGTGCAGGAAGAGCTTGATCATATTCGTCATTATCTCGTCATTCAGAGCTTTCGTTTTAAAAATAAATTCCGCTACGAGATCATTGCACAAGATGAAGTACTGCAGTGTCAGACGATTAAGCTGATTTTGCAGCCGATTGTAGAGAATGCCTTGTATCACGGAATAGAAATGATGCCTGATGAAGGCTTTATCTCTATCCAAGCAGAACTGAAGGACAATCTTGTCATTATAAGGATTAGTGATAATGGATTAGGAATGTCCAAGGAGACTATGAAGGTTATTTTGACAGGCGGCAGTAAGAGTATGAGTGGTTCCGGGGTAGGCGTAAGAAATGTGAACGAGCGTATTGAGCTGTACTATGGCCGTGAATATGGACTTTCTTTTGAAAGTGAAATTGAAGAAGGCACTACGGTTACCCTTATCTTCCCGGCACTAGCAAAAGGCGAAGGCAATGAAGGGCTTAAGGAGGATGAGACATCGTCATGAAAACCTTTCGTTTTTGGCTAACCTTGTTAATGTGTGCGGTGTTATGGACTACAGTTACCTCTTGTTTTAATTCAGCGCCCAATTACATCAATACAAATAAGACCCGTAATATTCATCTTATTGTGAAAATGAACAGGGGCGATTACTGGAATACGGTTAAATTGGGAGCAGAAGCTGCAGCGCAGGAATTCAACGTCAAACTAACCTTCAAAGCTCCGGACTCCGAGAGTGACATTACAGAACAGGTGAAAATGGTGCAGGACTCCATAAAAGAAAAAGCAGACGTGATTATTTTAGCTGCAAGTAGTTACATGGGGCTTGCTCAGGTTGTAGATCAGGCGGCTTATTCCAAAATTCCTGTCATATCCGTAGATGCGGAAGTAGGTTCAGCAAGAGTAAGGACATATATTGGTTCGAACGGCTATGAGGCGGGTCAAAAATCTGCTGAACGATTGATCAAGCTGTTAAAAGGATACGGAGAGGTTGGTATTATTAACTTCACCAATTCAACGCAGAGTGAGAAGCTGGAGTCTTCTAACGGCATTGAGTATGGTGCAAGAGACGCGGAGGAGCGGGAAAAGGGTTTTTTAAATTACACTGCACGTTATCCGAATATACAAGTGGTTGAGATTTCATACACGACCTCCAGTATTAAGGATGCAGAAGATCTTACACAACTGATGCTGCTGAAGCATCCGAATCTTCGGGGAATCGCGAGCCTGAATGAGACTGCTTCACAAGGTGCAGCAATGGCTATCCAAAGTCGGGGGCTGCAAAATATAAAAATGGTAGCCTTTGATAGCTCTCCTTCCATGATGGAATTGCTGCAGGACGGTACTGTTCAAGCAACAGTGATCCAAAATCCTTTTAGCAACGGGTATTTAGCAGTAAAACATGCCGTAGAAGTGATCGAAGGAATCGATGTACCAGAACGTGTCGATACAGGAACAAAGCTAATTGATTTGGACAATATGCTGTGGCCTGAGAATCAAAAGCTGTTATTTCCATTTGTTAGATAGGAGCTGTTTAAAATAGGCACCGAAGGCGTTTATGCTTATACGTTTCGTGTAACGGATACCATCCTTGAATGGGGCGGTATTCGTTTTTTATTTTAGAATATAAGAAAGTATAAATTTTTAATGAAAATCATCCTTATATTTCTTCTTGGGTTCATTAGAATTTTTATAATAATGAGTAGGATTTTATATTCGCAAGCGTTTTCAGGTAAGGCATAATATGAATGTACCCGAGACGATCAGGGGCAAACAAAAAAAGAAGTATAAATAGGAGGTCAATGAATAATGAAAAAAATCACTTCCGTTCTATTAGCTAGTGCTTTGCTGGGTGCTGCTCTGACAGGCTGTGGTGGCAACAACAAAACTACAGATAGTGCTACAGACAAGGCAACTAACGCTCCAAAGACTGAGAACTCGGGCACTACAACAGAAACGCCTAAAGTTGGGGTCGCCATTTACAAATTTGACGATACTTTTATGACAGGTGTTCGTAACGCTATCGATAGTGCTGCTAAAGGCATCGCTACAGTAGATATCGTAGATAGCCAAAATTCACAACCCACACAAAATGACAAGGTTGACTTATTCATCACTAAAAAATATAACGGGATGCTGATTAACCCAGTTGACCGTACAGCTGCTGGCGTCATTATCGAAAAAGCCAAAACAGCAAACATTCCAGTGGTATTCCTTAACCGCGAACCGCTTCCTGAAGATATGAAGAAATGGGATAAAGTTTATTATGTAGGTGCGAAAGCAGAAGAGTCCGGTACAATGTCCGGCCAACTGATTGTTGACTACTGGAAAGCACATCCTGAAGCGGATAAGAACGGCGACGGTGTACTCCAATATGTAATGCTGAAAGGTGAACCAGGTCACCAAGATGCTGAGCTTCGTACTACTTACTCTATTCAAGCTATCGAAGATGCCGGAATCAAGGTAGAGAAACTGGCTGAAGATACAGCAATGTGGGATCGCGTAAAAGGACAAGAAAAAATGGCTGCATTCCTTGGCTCCCACGGCGACAAAATTGAAGCTGTTCTTGCTAACAACGATGATATGGCCCTCGGTGCAATCGAAGCTCTGAAAGCTTCTGGCTACTTTACGGGTGACAAATTCATGCCGGTAGTAGGTGTGGATGCAACTGCTCCTGCGATTCAAGCGCTGGAAGATGGAACAATGCTCGGTACGGTGCTGAATGATGCGAACAACCAAGGTAAGGCTGCCATCACAGTTGCTGCTCTGCTTGCTAAAGGCGAAACGCCTTCGAAAGATAATGTAGGCTTTGATATCACTGACAACCAATACGTATGGATTTCCTACAAAAAGATTACGAAAGACAACATAGCTGACGCTAAGTAATTAACCTCGGCTACAGAGTTAATCATGATCATATGACAGCACGGGGAGCGGATAACCGCTCCTCGGTATTTCTTTTAGGCAGGGAACAGGATGGAACCGCTGTGCCTCTCATAAAAAAGAAAAAAAGCGTAGGGGGCGTAACAACATGGAAAAAGCTGAGTTTTTGCTGGAAATGAACAACATTACTAAAGAATTCCCCGGCGTTAAAGCGCTGGACGATGTTAGTTTAAAAGTAAGACCGGGTTCGGTGCATGCACTTATGGGTGAGAATGGTGCAGGTAAGTCCACACTTATGAAATGTCTTTTTGGTATTTATTCACCGGATGCCGGTGAGATCTTTTTGGATGGTGAGAAGGCTTCTATCAGCAGTTCAAATGATGCGTTAAAAAGTGGTATTTCGATGATTCACCAGGAGTTGCATCCCGTGCCGTTCCGAAGTGTTATGGAGAATATCTGGCTAGGACGTTTTCCAACTAAGGGAATCGGACCGATTCAGTTTATTGACCATAAGAAAATGTTCACTGACACGGAAAATTTGTTTAAAGATCTGGATATCGACCTGAATCCCGAAACATTAGTGGGTAAGCTTTCCGTATCCAAAATCCAATCCATTGAAATTGCGAAGGCTGTCTCTTTTCACTCCCGAGTTATTGTAATGGATGAACCCACTTCTTCCTTAACCAGTGTGGAGGTGGAACATTTATTCCGGATCATACGGGATCTCAGAAGTAGAGGCGTAGCTATTATCTATATATCTCACAAAATGGAAGAGATTCTCGCAATCTCTGACGAAGTTACTATTATGCGTGACGGTAAAAAAATCGGAACCTGGCCAGCGGCGGAATTAACTACAGATCTTATCATTTCAAAAATGGTGGGCCGCGATTTGACCAGCCGTTTCCCTGAACGCTTCAACGTACCTGGTGAAGTATACATGAAAGTGGAAGGCTTAACCTCTCCGGAGGAAAGATCTTTTAAAGATGTGTCTTTCGAATTAAGACGTGGAGAGGTCCTTGGTGTTGGGGGTCTGGTAGGTGCCCAGAGAACTGAAGTAATTGAGGCGTTGTTCGGTCTGCGAGCCTTGAAATCCGGAACGATCTCTATTAAAGGCAAGGTTGTTACTATCAATTCTCCGAAAGATGCTAAGAAACACGGAATGGCTTTGCTTACCGAAGAGCGTCGTGTAACAGGCATATTTCCAGTCTTGTCTGTTCATGAGAATGGTGCGATTGCTAATCTCCATCGTTACCAAAAACCGTACCTCTTGCTGAATAGCAAGAAGAAAAAAGTTGAAGTAGATAAAATGATTGAAAAATTACGAACTAAAACACCTACAACCAAAACGTTAATCATGAATCTTTCTGGTGGTAATCAGCAAAAGGTGCTACTCGCCAGATGGCTGCTTACTGAGCCCGAAATCCTGCTTCTGGACGAGCCGACCCGTGGTATCGACGTAGGGGCTAAATTCGAGATTTACTCCATAATTGCCGACTTGGCCCAGCAAGGGAAGAGTATCATTATGATCTCCTCTGAAATGCCGGAGCTGCTCGGAATGTCTGACCGTGTAATGGTCATGTCGGAAGGACGGCTTACAGGAATATTAGAAGGCGAGCAAGCTACGGAAACCGAAGTTATGCGTCTCGCTGCACAGCATTAAGGAGTACGGATAGGAGAATATGCTTGCGTAATTTTAAGGGGGATCACTACTAATGAACGTTAAAAAAGCTCAATCCTTTGTGACTCAAAACGCAATTTACATTGTGCTGGTACTGCTGATTATGGGGATCATCATATACGATCCAAACTTTATGTCCATCAACACCCTGCGTGACGTACTGATTCAGTCGTCTACACGCGTTATCATCGCACTTGGGGTTGCCTTTATCCTTATTACGGCAGGTACTGACTTGTCAGCTGGACGGGTGGTTGGTTTTACGGCGGTTATCTCCGCTTCGATGCTGCAAATCCCAGACTATTCTCGTCGTTTTTTTCCAGATCTTCCGCAAGTGGAAGTAATCCTTCCTATAGCAATTGCTATCATTGCTGGTCTTCTCTGTGGACTTATAAATGGTATTGTCGTTTCCAAGCTTCACGTTCCGCCATTTATCGCTACCCTGGGGACAATGCTCATCGTGTACGGGCTGAACTCCCTGTACTTTGATATGGACCCGAACCAATCCCAGCCGATTGGTGGTCTGCGTCCTGACTTCACCAAAATTGGTTCCGGCTTTATCGGAAGCGGTCAATATTCAATCCCCTATATCGTGCTGATAGCCCTGGCGGTCGCCGCCATTGTGTGGGTGGTATTCAATAAAACCAAGCTGGGTAAGAACATGTATGCGATTGGCGGAAATATGCAGGCAGCTAAAGTATCCGGTATCGATGTTTCCAAGAACCTGATTTACATCTATGCCATTGCTGGTGCGCTTTATGGTCTGGCAGGTGTTCTGGAAGCTGCTAGAACAGGTGGAGCAACTAATAACTACGGTAACATGTATGAGCTTGATGCCATTGCAGCTTGTGTAGTTGGTGGTGTATCTACAACCGGGGGTATCGGTACTGTGCCGGGTGTTCTAGTGGGGGTTATCATCTTTACTCTCATTAACTACGGTCTGACCTTTATCGGTATTAGCCCGTACTATCAGTTGATTATCAAAGGTTTGATTATTATAGCAGCTGTCGCATTTGATATGCGGAAGTACTCTTCGAAGAAGTAGCAGTGTGTTGATTAGGGAGTAACGTGATAGAGAATTAGAGATTTAGGCGTAGTGATTAAGGGATAACTCCGGGGAATATTGGGCTTACGATCGCTGTTGTTCTCAGATTCCTTGATTGATACTGCGTTAGCTCCGTTACCTATATCACCTCGCTGGGTAGGGCAGAAAAAGCGTTTGCTAGTTATCGCAAACGCTTTTTGGCATGCCTTTTTCGATGGCTTCGCTTCGAAAAAGTAGCAGGTAAAACAAACAACTAACACTGTCACAACCAACATCACTATATCCAATACCGCTACAACAATATCGTGCGAACACCTTCTCCTACTGCCGCCAGTAACCCTATAGCGATTTAGCCACGTCTAAGCCCACTTATATTACATGAAGACACTTCACTTGTTTTTGTTTGAAATGTGGCAAATGAACGGTATAAATCCCGTAGAATCAGCTGAAATGAGCTACAAGTGGTAAAAGAACGGTAAAAATCCCGTAGAATCGGCGGAAATGAGCTACAGGTGGTAAAAGAACGGTAAAAATCCCGTAGAATCGGCTGAATTGAGCTACAGGTGGTAAAAGAACGGTAATAATCCTGTAGAATCGGCGGAGTTGAGTTATTTGAAGCGGATGCATGAAGAAACAAGGGCATAAATACCCCAGAAATAGCGGAAAAGAGCCAAAGTGGAAGAATAAAGGGTATAAATACCCCAGAAATAGCGGAAAAGAGCCATAGTGGAAGAATAAGGGGTATAAATGCCCCAGAAATAGCGGAAAAGAGCCATAGTGGAAGAATAAGGGGTATAAATGCCCCAGAAATAGCCGAAACGAGCTACTGTGGAAGAACAGGAGGTGTAACTGCCTTGAATCGATAGAAACGAGCTACATAGTGAGATAGTGTTGGCGAAACACGCTGATAGCAGCGGAGAGAACGGAATGATTGCGTACAAGCGGTAGCGTTCGCCTTTGTCTCCGAATTTCATCCGAAACTGAGGTACAAATCAAGAAATTTGGAGACAGCAGCGATGGGAGCAACATTCCGTTCGTGGAGCGACCGCTCAGCACATACCTCATCATCACATCAATCGCACTTCCGTGCTCACTCAGCACATCTCGCACAAAATCAAACCCACCCACATACTTACTCTGCACATCCTACGTTACTCCTCGCTCCAGGCGTGCTCCACCCAGTCCCTCCGCCCGTTAGTCCGCTCACGCAAGCCCCGCCTCACCAATTGTACAGCTTTCAGTCTCGCCGTCACGTTCTCCCTCACGCCCCACCTATTACACACCCTAACCTTCCTCCCACACCTCAAAGATCAAAATCACATAAACCAACTTTCTCCCATATTCTATAGGCAAATGCCTTTGTTAAAGGGGAGCGACTCGATGTTAAGGATTAGATTGAATGAGCTGGGGAAAGGGAATGACAATGGTCCATTGCAAGCGGATGTATGGAGATGGGACGGCATTGGCTGGAACGAATATATTACGCAGCAAGAAGAAGATTTCATACGCACAGAAGAGGAGCTGTTCGTTACGATCCCGGCAGAGGCGGGATTATATCGTGTAGACTACTCTAATAAGCCTTATGAGACGCCGTATGTATTACCGGAGTGGGTTGATGACGAATTAAGGAATACTGGGCTACATCCGGCGCCTTTTAATCTTAAAGAGGGTATGCTCTGGGGATATATTAACGACGAAGGTCGTGCTCAAATTGAACCTAGATACGAATATGCTGAGGATTTTCAGAAGAACGGGCTAGCAATTGTACAACGAAAAAACAGTAGCGGACTGATCGACAGCTCTGGAAGGGAGCGGGTGAAGCCCATTTACTCGTTTATTGCCCCTTTTTCGGAAGGACGCGCAGTAGTATCAGATGCGAAAGGGTATACATTTATCGATGAAAAAGGTAAAGAGGTGACTCCAGCCCGTTATGATTATCTAAACTCATTGCATGAGGGACTTGCATTATTTTCGAAACAAAATACAACGGGTGGTCCATCACTATATGGGTATGTAGATGCGCAAGGCAAAGAGGTTTTGCCTGCAATTTATGTGGACGCCAATGATTTCATGAATGGTGTGGCTTTGGTCAAGATTAAAGAGGGAGAGTACGCACTCATTGATCCTGAAGGGAAGATTCTCTATACGTACAATCATCCATTCGTAGGGAGTCCGGGTGATGGGCTGCTCTCCTATCAAGCGACTGAGAACGGTAAGTACGGCTATTTAAACACGGATGGAACAGTAGCTATTCAGCCACAATTTACTTCTGCCTTACCTTTCTCGGAGGGGCGTGCAGTGGTGAATACCGCTGAGAACTATGGCAACGCCTACGGGCTGATTGATAAACAAGGAAAAATGATTATCCCCGCGAAATATTATGAAGTTCTGCAGCTTGGTGAAGGTAGAGCAGCTATAGGAACACCAATATTCCCTAGTCAACCTTATCGAGGCTCACGTTACATTATCGCTGATGCAGAGACAGGAGCAATTCTGAGCAATCATACCCTGCTTGGTGTGAATAATTATCAGGACGGACTGGCATCTGTATATGATGCTAAGGAGACTTTTTTTATAGATCGAACTGGAAAAAGAGCAGCTCAGCCTCCAGTTATTCAAGGGGCGGGAACACTTACCCTCAGTGGACGCCTAATTAGAGCAGATATAGATCAACGTACAGCATATTATGATCGTCAAGGGAAGCAGATTTGGAGGCAAAATGGAGTCATCCCACTGAGACCTCCATATTCAGTAGTCGAGAAGAAGTATAAACCGAACAGGGATTATCTGGTTTACTATCCGGTTGTTGAAGGAATTGCAAGCGCTGAAGTTTCTAGAGAGGTTAATGATAAATTACGGAAGCTTTCGCTAGTCGAAGACCCAGGTAGTAATGGAGCAACACAGGATTTCAGTTATAATGGTGATTTTTCAGTGTCCTTTTTCCGCAAAAACCTTCTAGTGCTGGAGTTAACGGGTTACCGTTATCCTTTTGGAGCAGCCCACGGCATGCCTACCAAAATCTATACACATACTAATGTACGTAACGGAAGGTTCTATAAGCTAGGTGATTTGTTTAAGCCAGGAAGTAGATACGTGGAGAAGCTCAGTAAAATCGTAGGTAAGCAGATTGAGAACGATCCTGAGTACTCCTATGTTTTTCCGGATACGTATAAAGGAATTTCCTCAGATCAGCCTTTCTTTGTAGATAATGAAGCGTTATATCTTTATTTCGCACCTTATGAGATTGCTCCTTATTCTGCGGGTTTTCCTACTTTCCGTATTCCTTATGCAGAAATTATGGGACTTATCTCTACTGAGGGAGAATTTTGGCAATCGTTTCACTAGTTACTTATTATCTATTAGCACACAGAAGTTGCTATTCTCTCGAGAATGGCGACTTTTTTTGCTTTTTAACGCCAATATCGAATGCAATTCATGCTCAGGAAACTTACAATCAAGACTAGTAAATGTTAAAAATTAGAAGAGCACAGCTGATAGATTTATGCTACAATGACTGAGGAACAAATTACAACTTTGTAACATTTGTAGCTGGTCACTCTAAGCAGGAACATATATTACACACAAGAAAGAGGAGATGGCAGAATGAAGAACAAGAGATTAAGAGCAATTATTGGTGGTAGTGTAGCAGCTGTTATGGCACTTAGTATTTCTCTTCCACTCGAAGCGAATGCGGCCTCAACTGAAGTAACAGTAATTAAATCAGGTACTAGCTATGAGCAGGTTTTACAATATTTAAAACAAGCTAACCTACAGGGATTCCCTATTTTTAATAGCACAATCGTGGTGTCCAAGCCTCAAACAGGAACGGTTCCAAATAAAGATACATCTACCGGAACTCCGGTTACTAAGCCTTCGGATACAACTACTGTAACTAAGCCTGTAACTAAGCCTTCGGATACGACCACTGTAACTAAACCTGTAACTAAACCAACTGATACTACAACAAATACAGGTGCTGTGAGCAATAAAGGAACTTATGTTCAACAGATCGTAACACTGGTAAATAAAGAGCGTGCAGCAGCTGGTTTGAAGCCTGTTTCTGGGTTGGACAGCCTTCATAAAGTAGCAGCTACAAAAGCTACGGATATGCGTACTAATAACTATTTTTCACATACTTCACCTACGTATGGTTCACCATTCGATATGATGAAATCCTTTGGGATCACTTATAACGCTGCAGGCGAGAACATCGCTATGGGCCAAAAAACACCAGAAGAAGTAATGAAAGCATGGATGAATAGTCCTGGTCACAAAGCTAATATTTTGAATGCTAATTTCAATTATATCGGTGTAGGGTATGACAATAACTACTGGGTTCAAGAATTCATTGGTAAATAATTAAAAAAATGTTGCTGGAATCAAACGTTCTCCGATGAAAATCGGGGAACGTTTTTTTGTACCCAAACTTTAATCGCTAAATTTTTTTGAGAATTTTCGTATTCAGATTCGGGTTAAATAAGCGGATTAGCTGGATTTATTTCTATTTTAGACATTTGCAAAACCGGTATGGAAGATTTATGTTTATGTACATAGTTAAGATCTTTGTAAAATGTGGAACAATACATAATAGAACGGCACACGGAGGGATGGCTTTGAATGATTCAAAGTGGACATGGCGCACGGTCAGCCTGATTTCCATAGTAACAACAATAATTCTAATTGTAGGTTTAGTTTATGCGGTCAGAGACATCATCTATCCGGTTGGAGAAGCGTCAGGGACCAACTTACCTCAGCAAACAGCCGCTCCAGTGACGGAGACGGTTAAGAAGCTCAAAGTTGTTGCTCTCGGAGATTCGCTAACCAAGGGAACTGGTGATAACACCGGAGAAGGATTTGTTAAGCGTACGGTTAGTGGTTTATCCGCTAAAGGTGTCGAAGTTGATTTACTGGGTAATATGGGAATTAATGGTTTAACAACTGCTGGACTGCAAAGCAAGCTGGATGAAGATGGTATAGATTACGCGCTGCATATGGCGAATGTCATTCTGCTCTCGATCGGAGGGAATGATTTATTCAAGGACTCCAATATTTTGCAGAATAGTGGCGCACTTCAAAGTGAATCCACGACTGATCAAGAGCTGACTCCAGAGTCTTTGCTAGCAGCCCTTCCGGAAGCAGTAGAAAGATTAGGTAAGATTCTGGAGAAAATCACGGAAATCAATCCAAATGCTCAAATTTATTATATGGGGTTATACAATCCCTTTGGTGATATACCAGATCTACTTGTACCAGGTAATCAGGCGGTTGCGAAGTGGAATAATGCGGCAATGGATATTATTAATAAGCACAGCAATATGACATTGGTTCCAACCTTCGACTTGTTTAACAAGCATTTGGACAAATACTTATCAACGGATCATTTTCATCCGAATGGGGATGGCTATCAACGAATTGGAGAGCGATTCATTCAGGCTATACACTAGAACAGAAGTGAGAGCCAGCTTTCTAAGAATGATGATTTGTATTAGATAAAATATCCTTTGAGCAAGTACTAGCTGAGGAAATGACAGTAACAAGGAGCTAAGGAGAATATGACAAAAGCGAACAGTGGAGAATTCAGCCCGGTCGTCTTGTCTGTAGACGGGGTACGGAAAAAAATAGGGCGAAAGTGGATTATAGATGATGTTACGTTTGATGTGAGAGAAGGAGAAATTTTTGGCTTCCTCGGACCCAATGGAGCTGGGAAGACAACTACGATTCGAATGCTTGTCGATTTGATTCGTCCAAGCGAGGGCAAGATTACGGTATGTGGTTACAATGTGAACCGAAATCCGGAAAAAGCGTTGCAATTTGTCGGCTCTATCGTTGAGAATCCTGAGGTATATACCTATTTGACGGGATGGGAGAATTTACAGCATTTTGCCCGAATGCAGCCAGGTATAGATAATGCACGTATTAGTGAAGTCGTAGATATCGTTCGGTTGGATCAACGAATCCATGATAAGGTAAGTACATATTCGCTTGGGATGAGACAACGACTTGGTATAGCGCAGGCTCTTCTGGGACGTCCGCGTCTGCTTATTCTGGACGAGCCTACAAATGGCTTAGATCCAAAGGGAATTAAGGAGCTGCGAGAATTTATACGCAAACTAGCAGATGAGGGTTTAGCGGTATTTGTATCGAGTCATTTACTTAGTGAAATCCAGCTTCTCTGCGACCGTGTTGCGATTATTAGTAAAGGGCGAGTACTTGCAGTGGGTGCGGTAGATGAGCTGATCGCTCGAAATTCTCCGTATGTACTTTGGGAGCTGGAGCCTTTTACTGTAGCTAGGGCATTACTGGCTGATCGCCCAGATATTCAGATTCAGAATCTGGAAGACGTTACCTTGGATGATTCAATAATTGCAGGTATGGGCCCGAATTCTTTAATCACAATTATGGAGCAGGATTTGATCCCCGAGATTGTGGCTGTTATGGTGACTGCTGAAATCGAAGTTAGGGCTGTGCATAAAATCAATCCGACACTGGAACAGCTATTCTTGAAACTAACGGAGGGTGAGAACGTTGAATAATATGCTTCCGCTAATCCGTAATGAATGTTTAAAAATCATAAAAAAGAAACGGTTTTATGTTATACTGCTGATTCTGATTGTACTGGTGCCTATGTTCACCTACGCTCAAATGCGCTCAGCTGAGCGTAGCCGAGATAAATTCAACTCTGATTGGCGCCTGGAGATCCAGCAGCAGATCATTGATAATCAAAATTCTTTGGGTAGCGACCGAATTCCAGAGGAATGGAAGACTTATCGGCGAATATTTGTACAGCAGCTTCAGTACTACCTTCACCATGATGTGAATCCGAACGAGCCAAGTGGCGTTACCTTTACCCGTGAGTTTATGGATAATTCCGTTACTTTATTTATTCCGCTGCTCATTATGGCGGTAGCCTCGGATTTAGTTTCTGCGGAGCGAACTACAGGGACGATCAAAATGCTGCTGACAAGGCCAGTTAAGCGTTGGAAAGTTTTGTTTAGCAAATTAGCGGCTCTGCTTATGTTTGTCTCGCTTATTGTGCTTTCCACCTTTGTGATCAGCTACCTTATCTCTGGTCTTGCTTTTGGATATAAGGGCTTTAATATCCCTGTCTTTACAGGCTTTAAGATCAGTGGAGACTCAGTGGATATGTCTACTGTGCATGCAGTACCACAGTGGAAATATATGCTTATGCAAGGTGGATTGGTCTGGTTCGTAAGTGTCGTAGTTGCCCTGCTTGCTTTTATGATCTCTGTACTTGTAAGGAGCACTGCTGCTAGTATAGTGGTCATGATGGCAGCGCTGATCGCTGGAAATATTCTGACTAATATGGCCTCAGCCTGGACAACTGCGAAATATTTATTTATGGTAAATCTTGGACTGACCGGTTATTTGTCAGGAACTCCCGCACCCATAGAGGGGATGTCCTTGTCATTTTCCATGGCTGTACTGGCTGTATGGGGGGCTGCTTCGGTGATCATTTCATTCGCCGTCTTTACGAAAAGGGATATTTTGAATTAGAATGTACAAAGTGACGAAAACGTTTGTTTGCATTTCTAGAGATATAAGAAAGTATAAGTTTTGCACTTATACTGTATGTCTTATATTTCTCGCTTAAAGGCTTACCGTCTTTATAAGGACGCCGAAGGCGTTAATGCTTGAGTATAGAGAAAAGAAGGAGGAGCATGAATGCTCGAACAGATCGATATGTTTGCTGAAGTTTCTAATAACGGCGAGAATAGCCGTACTGGATACGATGCTGACGACATTCAAGTGCTCGAAGGTCTGGTTGCAGTACGCAAACGACCTGGCATGTATATCGGCAGTACAAGTTCTTCGGGACTACATCATCTAGTATGGGAAATTGTAGATAATGCTGTGGATGAGCATTTAGCCAAGTATTGTACGAAGATTGACTTACTGCTTCGCAAAGATGGCTCAGTAACGGTAACGGACAACGGTCGTGGGATTCCAACTGGAATGCATAAGACAGGAGTGCCAACGCCGCAAGTTGTATTTACAATTTTGCATGCAGGCGGTAAATTCGGTGGATCTGGTTACAAGAAATCAGGCGGTTTGCATGGCGTAGGGGCTTCAGTAACGAATGCTTTGTCTGAATGGCTTGAAGTAGAGATTTATCGTGAAGGCAAAATCCATCGTCAACGTTTTGAATATTGGGTGGACAAGAAGGGGAAAGAGCATGTTGGCGAACCAGTAACGGGCCTTGAAATTCTGGGCAACACCAACAAAACCGGTTCGAAAATTACTTTTAAACCGGATATTCGCGTCTTTCCAAATGGAATTGCCCTGAATTATGATACGCTGGCAGAGCGAGTACAGGAGATTGCCTTTCTGAATTCCGGTCTGCGTATTACGCTGCATGATGAGCGGAGCAATCGTCAGGACGAGTTCTTTTACGAGGGTGGAGCAAGCCAATTCGTACAGTTCTTGAATGAGGGCAAGGATGTTCTACATGATGTTATTCACTTCAGCGCTGAAAAGGACGATATCGAAGTGGAAGTAGCCCTTCAGTACAATGGAGGCTATACAGAAACCTTGGCTTCCTTCGTTAACTCCATTCCTACTCGTAGCGGCGGTACTCATGAGACAGGCTTTAAGACCGCGTATACTCGTGTGTTGAATGATTATGCCCGACGTACACAGCTGCTTAAAGAAAAGGATAAGAATTTAGAAGGAAATGATTTGCGCGAAGGTATGATGGCTGTCATTAGTGTCAAAATGTCCGAGGTTGAATTTGTTGGACAGACGAAGGATCAGCTTGGTAGTGCTTCTGCTCGTAGTGCAGTAGACTATATCGTATCTGAGAATATGGCTCGTTTCCTGGAAGAAAACCCACAGGTAGCACAGAGCCTTCTGAAAAAATCAATTCAGGCCTCGAAGGCTCGGGAAGCAGCTCGCAAAGCCCGCGATGAGATCCGTACAGGTAAGAAACGTAGCGAGAGCTCGAATCTTGGCGGAAAATTATCACCTGCGCAGTCTAAGGACGTTACACGAACTGAGCTGTTTATCGTAGAAGGTGATTCAGCTGGTGGATCAGCGAAGCAAGGCCGTGATTCAAAGATTCAGGCGATCTTGCCGCTAAAAGGGAAACCGATGAATCCGGAAAAAGCCAAGCTGCTGGATATCCTGAAGAACGATGAATATAAAGCGATCATTTCCACGATTGGTGCAGGAATTGGTCCGGATTTTACCGTCGAAGACAGCAATTATTCCAAAATTATCATTATGACCGATGCGGATACAGATGGAGCGCATATTCAGGTGCTGCTGCTGACATTTTTCTATCGTTATATGAAGCCGTTAATAGATGCCGGAAAGGTTTTTATCGCTCAGCCTCCGCTTTATAAGCTGACCCGCAAAACGGGCAAGCTGGAAACCGTAAGGTATGCATGGAGTGATGAAGAACTGCAAAATTACTTAAAGGAATTCGGCAAAAACTTCGAGCTTCAGCGTTATAAAGGATTGGGTGAGATGAACCCTGATCAGCTGTGGGAAACAACGATGAATCCAGAATCGCGTACACTGCTTCAGGTGCAGATTGAGGATGCTGCTAAGGCTGAGCGTCGAGTTTCTACACTGATGGGTGATAAAGTCGATCCACGTAAACGCTGGATTGTTGAAAATGTCGATTTCACTGAAATTGTAGAGTAGTTGCAGTTAGTAGTGCTGCAAGTGACGAATACTTCCACTGTTTTTAATTTTTTGGTGATAGGCAAACGGAGTGGCGGAATCGTTCTGGAGGAGCGTTAGCGTTCGCCTTTGTTTCCGGATTTTATCCGCTAACAGCGGTATAATCAAAAAATCTGGAAACAACAGCGACCGGAAGAATGATCCGCAAAGCGAAGTGAAAGAATATCACCAATCTTTAAGAAAGTGGACAGATTGAGGAACAGAAGGTGAGCCAAGTGAGTAGTTTATCAGAACAATTTTTGCCGGCTTTTCTGGAAGAGGTCGTCGGTGACCGCTTTGGTCGGTATTCCAAATATATTATTCAGGACCGGGCGATTCCCGATGTCCGCGATGGACTTAAGCCTGTACAACGCCGTATTCTTTATGCGATGTACGATTCTGGCAACACGCCTGACAAGCCGTACCGCAAATCAGCCAAAACCGTCGGGGATGTAATGGGTAATTACCATCCACATGGTGACTCCTCGATTTACGACGGTATGGTTCGTATGGCACAGCCATGGAAGATGGGGCATGTTCTCGTTGACGGTCATGGCAACTGGGGCTCGATGGACGATGACCCAGCTGCGGCAATGCGTTATACAGAAGCACGCTTATCTCCGATTGCAATGGAGATGATGCGTGATATCGAGAAGCGGACGGTGCTGTTTAAGGACAACTTTGACAATACAGCCAAAGAGCCTGTGGTTGTTCCTTCCCGGTATCCGAATCTACTCGTAAACGGCACGAGTGGGATTTCCGCAGGCTTTGCCACTGAGATTCCGCCACATAACCTACGTGAGGTTATTGATGCTTGTATCGCAGTGATGCAGAAGCCGGATATTGAACTTGAAGATATCATGACCTTTATGAAAGGTCCGGATTTCCCTACAGGCGGCACTATTATGGGCGGAGACGGCATCATGGATGCTTACCGCACTGGTAAAGGCCGTATTTATTTACGCTCCAAGACTGAGATTGAAAATATGCGTGGAGGCAAGCAACAAATCGTGATTACGGAAGTTCCATTCCAGATTGTAAAATCACGACTAGTTACCTCCATGGAGAATATTCGATTAGAGAAGAAAATCGATGGCATTGCTGAAGTTCGTGATGAGAGTGGACGAGAAGGACTTCGGATTGTAGTTGAACTGAAGAAAGAAGCGGATGCCCAAGGCGTTTTGGCGTATCTGCTCAAAAAAACCGATCTTCAAATCACCTATAACTTCAATATGGTGGCGATTGTCAACAAGGCTCCGCAACAGCTTGGTCTTAAAGCCATCCTGGAGGCTTATATCGCGCATCAGCGTGAAGTAGTGACTCATCGCACCCAATTTGATCTGGAACGCGCAGAAGACCGTGCTCATGTCTTAGAGGGCTTGGTTAAGGCGCTGAATATTCTGGATGAGGTCATCGCTGCCATCAAAGCATCGAAGAACCGTCAGGATGCTCAGAACAATCTCGTGTGGATGTTCGGGTTCAGTGAACGTCAAGCGGATTCTATTCTTACCTTACAATTGTATCGTCTGACGAATTTGGAGATTACTTCACTCCAAAAAGAATTGGATGAAATGATGGCAAAGATTACACATCTGCGTGGCATTTTGGAAAGTGACAAGAAGCTCGTAGCTGTAATCCGTAAGGAATTGCTGGAGATCCGCGACAAATACGGGATCGATCGCCGTTCGCTGATCCAAGGCGAAGTGGAGGAGCTTAAGGTTAGCCTTGAAGCGCTGGTTAACGCAGAGGATGTGCTAGTAGCACTTTCCGCAGACGGTTATATTAAGCGTACAAGTATGCTTTCCTTTACCCGCTCTGGTGGGGAACGTCATACATCAGGCGTTAAAGAAGGCGATCATATCGTTAAGCTGCTCGATGTGAATACCCGTGACAGTCTGCTGGTATTTACGCGCAAGGGGCAGTACTTCTTACTTCCGGTTCACCAGATTCCAGAGTTTAAATGGAAAGAACCAGGTACTGCGATTGTTAACGTTATCGGATTGTCTAAAGGGGATGGGATCATTAGCGTGATTCCGGTCAATAATCTTGATGATCCACAGCAAAGCCTCGTGTTTATCACCCGCAGAGGTCAGGTTAAGCGTACAGAGCTCAAGGAATACTCTACAAGCCGCTCTGGAGCCGTAGCAGCCTGTAAGGTAGCAGACGGTGATGAGATCATTACAGTGGCTACTAGTACGAATGACAAGGACATTGTACTCGTGACTCGTGAAGGAATGAGTATTAGATTCCATGAGAATGAAGTTAATCCTATGGGCCGTGTTGCATCCGGTGTAAGAGGCATTCAGCTTCGTGAGGGCGATGAGGTGATTTCTTGCTTCTGGGTCAGTGAAGATGAAGGTGAGATCCTTTCTATCTCCGATATCGGATATGCGAAACGTTCATTACTAGTGGATTATCCATCTCAAAGCCGCGGTGGCAAAGGGATGCCAACCTTTGAATTTAAGGAAGGCAAGCGAGTACGACCAAATGGCAGTAAATTAGCAGGGGCTTTCTATTGCAGAGAACCGCTGGAACTTAATGCAATTACACGGGAGAATGCACATCATACATTCTCTTCTGAATCTGCACCACTTGGAGAGCGTCGTTCTACAGGCAAACAGATTGTTCCTGTGGAGAAAAAGGATGAGATTGTTAATCTTTTCCCAGCAGTTAAGTAAAACAAACTAGTAATAAACAGATTTATTAAAATATCTTATCAAGGTACTTAGTCAATTCTTCTTGAGAACTGACTAAGTGCCTTTTTTTAATTTTCCCGCTTATCAGTTTAGAAGATTTATTTTTCTTCTTTTGCAGGAAATGGAATTTGTTTCGCGAAAATGTAGTTATACCGGATAGAACCGCAAGGAAAGGAAGGAATCAGTGTGCACGCTTCTGAATTCAGTAAAATTTGGCATAAAATTTTAAAAGATTACAAACTACATATGGACAGTAATCTTGCCCCATCGCTAACGGATGCCCAACTCACAGTACTTGAACTGCTTCAGGAACGTGATGCCATGAAGCCTTCTGATCTGGCTCCACATCTGGCGACCAGTCCTGCAGCGGTTACTATGTTACTTGATCGGATGGAGAAAAATGGGCTTATCATTCGGGAGAGAGATGCTGCGGATCGCCGTATTGTATGGGTGAGTATAACGGAAATTGGAACGCAGGAGACTGTACGTGGTTTGAAGATCCGCAGTGATTTTTTTGCAGAAGCGCTTGATCCGATATCCTCTCATAACCAACAGCTACTACTCTATTTAATGGGCAAAATGGTTGTTACAACTGCACCGGAAGGTTCTACACCATGAATATATACAACAACACTTTATTTCAAAAAAAGAAGGCCATCCATTAACGGATAGCCTTCTTTTGTAATTCCTTGGACCATAAATCCCAAGGATGGGTTTGCGGGGGCAGGGAAATAAGTTCTACTTCTTCTTTAGTAACAGGGTGGGGAAAGCCTACAAGTGCAGACCACAGTGCAATTTGCTGTCCAGGTCTGTTCACCGAAGCCCCATACTTCTGATCACCGTATAAGGGGCAGCCGATGGAGCTAAGCTGCACTCGAATTTGATGTGAACGACCGGTAAGTAAATCGATCTTGAGCAGGCTGTAACCCTCAGCGCTGCCAAGTACTGTGTAATCCAGAATGGCTTCCTTACCGCCGGGTGTTCCTTCCCGGACTACAGTGACGGTATTGCTCTTGGCGTCTTTAAGCAGCGTATCGGTAAGACGGCCATGAGATGCTGGTGGTTTTCCGTGCACGACCGTTAAGTACACCTTATGAAAGCTGTGAGTTCTGACACACTCGGATAGTCTTGAGGCTGCTTTTGATGTCTTGGCAAAGATCATTGCACCCCCAACCGGACGATCCAGGCGGTGGACTAGCCCCATATAGACGTTGCCAGGCTTGTTAAAGCGTTCCTTCACATTTTCTTTGAGCAGGTTGAGCAGATCAGGATCTCCAGTAGCATCCTCCTGAACAGGAATATTCACGGGCTTCACTATGCCTAGAAGATGATTATCTTCGTATAACACTTCAAAGCGCTTCGACATTCCGTCTAGCGGCTCGTTGCTGCCAGATAAATGCTGTGTCATGGCTTACGCCTCCCAGCGTCCCAGAATACCGCATGGCAGGTTCATGCCGGAGGAAGTGATCGGAAGACCGATTTCACCGGAGGTGAGCTTCCCGCCATAACGTTTACCCATGGTCATCGACAACATATTACGTAGGACAGTTGGAGAAATCCCAGTGGTGTATGAATTGATTAGCATAAACAAAGGTTTGTCGCTCATTATTTGCATACAGCTCTCAAGGAAAGGATATAAGCTGGATTCCAGCTTCCACATTTCTCCGCCAGGTCCTCTTCCATAGGAAGGCGGGTCCATTATAATCGCATCATACTTACTACCACGACGTTGTTCACGTTGTACGAATTTGAATACGTCATCCGTGATGTAGCGAACTGGACGCTCGCCCAGACCGGACAGCTGGACATTTTCTTTGGCCCATTGCACCATTCCTTTGGCTGCATCCACGTGAACAACAGAAGCGCCGGCACTTGCGGCGGCTACAGTAGCTCCACCAGTGTAAGCAAATAGATTCAGTACTGAGATCGGACGGTTAGCAGCCGCAATCTTGTCCATCATCCAGCTCCAGTTGGCCGCTTGTTCAGGGAATAACCCTGTATGCTTAAAATTTGTAGGACGCAAATGGAATTTTAATTTTCCGTAACTAATTTTCCAATCATCCGGAATTGTTTTCTTCATTTCCCATTGTCCACCACCGGCTGAGGAACGGTGATAATGACCGTGTACATCACGCCATTTCGCTGTCTCATTGGAGAGTGGCCAAATAATTTGTGGATCCGGACGGCGCAGGATAATGTCACCCCAACGTTCAAGCTTCTCTCCACCGCCAGTGTCAATTACTTCATAGTCTTTCCAGTCGCTAGCTATATACATTTTTTAATCCATCCTTCAAAAATTCATTTAGCCTTTATTGTACATCATTTCACCATATAGCTACAAACAAAATACGCACAAGCCCAACACTCTACTTATTTTATCCAATGAAGATTATGTGTATAATATTTCCATGCTCACAGCTAATATTCTGGCAGATCAAGCAATGATTGTGTATGATCAGATATCAGAGTCTTTACAATATTTATGATCGGAGAATAGCAGCTTATGTTCAATCTCGCGCCTCTATATTTCCCTATAACTGCAAATCCAGCACAAACTAGTGAATTTCTACCCAGTCAAGCTTTGCAGCCATATATTCGCTGTTTCTGGGGTTCTGTTACACCGCGTATTCCTACAGAGGCATCCGTTCACGTAGTGGACAAGACATCTGGTTACGAACCTCGAATGGAAACAATTATTCCAGATACATGCATGGACATTATTTGGAATCTGAATGAGTCGACAGGCTTAACAACTACCGTTTTTTCCGGCATCAATGATGCTCCTTTTGAAGTCCCTTCAGACAGAGGGGAAGGTATGATCTCAACCTTTGGTATCCGATTTCATTTCTGGGCCGTTCATTTTTTTGCAGATGACCATCTCCGGGATGTCCTGAATGCATTTGTAGATGTGGACCAATACTTTTGTACTTTTAAAAAAGAGCTAGGACTTCTGCTGGAACAAGCAAATTCTATGAATGAAAGGATAGCGGCAGCTGAGGCTTATCTTTTTCAGCGTCTTGAGCGTGGTGGACGGACTAATGATCGGATGATGAATGCAATTTATACCCTAATTAGACAAAAGGGTGTGGTAACAGCTGAGGATTTGGAAACCAGCTCTAATCTAAGCAGACGTCAACTAGAAAGACTGTTTCAAGAATACATAGGTGTATCGCCTAAAAAAACAGCTGATCTTGTTCGATTTCAGAATGTATGGCGGGAAATGTATCAACTGCCTGTGCAGATGAAGAATATGCAGGATCTTATTTTTACGTATGGATTCAGCCACCAGCCTCATTTTATAAACAGTTTCAAGAAATATGCAGGAAGAACACCACTTGAGGCGTTAGTCTATGCGGGCAGATAAATGTCGCAATTTTGCAATACAAAGGGTGCTAGCCTTGTTAAACTCAAGTAAGAAATGGGCACTATGATGATGAGAATGAAAGGGGACAAATTATGATTTCGTCTTTTGAAGGTACTAACATCTACACTAAGGATACTGCTGCGTTGGCTGCATTTTATTCGGAGGTGCTAGGGATTTCAATTCCGTTCGAAGGCTACGGCAATTTTGATGGCGCAAAGATTGGATTCGACAAGAAGCAGCCTGGAATCATCATTTGGGATGAGACGAAATGGGAAAAGCTCACGACTGGCTTTGTTAATTTAGTATTCGGCTGCGATAATCTCGATGAGACGTACAAGCAGTTAAAGGCAAAGGGACTGGATTGTCAGCCACCGGTTACGATGGCGTATGGCGGAAAAGAAATGAATTTCCGCGATCCAGATGGTAATCACATTACCTTGCTCGAAGGAGCATACTAAATAATTTTGAACAAAAAAGGGATTGAACGCAAACATCAACCGTGTGAATAAACGGGAGTTTGCGTTTTTTTATTTTTATTCATTTGACAATGATAATCATTATCAAATAGAATGAGGGTGAAGCACACATCATTTAAATTTTATGTTTAGTAATGGGAGGAACAGAAAGATGACTAAAGTGCTAGTGGCATACGCCAGTCTAACTGGAAACACTGAGGAAATGGCAGAATTAATTGTAGAGGGAATACGCCAAGCAGGCGGTGAAGCCGTTTTGAAATCGGTCACTGAATGTAACGCGGTTGAGATAAATTCATATGAAGGCGTTCTGTTAGGAGCATACACTTGGGGAGATGGCGAGCTACCTGATGAAGCTCTTGATTTCTATGAGGAGATGGATGAGCTTGATTTGACCGCTATGAAATCAGCAGTTTTTGGCAGTGGAGACACAGGTTACGCGATTTATTGTGGAGCCGTGGACTTATTCGTGGAGAAGTTAAAGGAACGTGGAGCTGTGATATTACAGGATAGTCTTAAGATTGAATATGGCCCGAACGCTGCTGAAAAAGAAGCTTGCCGTCAATTCGGTCGTCAATTTATCGAAGCTTGTATGGTGGCATCATAGGATGGGCGGGCCAGCGGGAAGTTGGATGAAGAAACAAGTGAATTTACATACGCCTCCATATAAACGACTGCATGATTATCGAGTGGAGCACATTATGCTTGGAGGGGCCGAGAATTTATCAAGCGGAGCTCCAGCGACCGGGCTCCCACGCTGGCGCCAGCAGGTTCAATATGCTGTAGGGCATACACTTAACGACTTTTATAGTTTGCTGCCTGAAGTTCGAAGGGAGACACCGATACAATTTCTGTTAGAGCGTCGTTGGCCACCTAGGGGGGATGCTTTTCCTTCATTACTGCAATATTGGGATATCAAGACGAGTATAGCGGATGAACTAATGCGTATCGTTTCGACCAATCATTTACTGGAAATTCCGGTAATGCTATACGAGCAGTGGTATGTGCCAGTCCCGGAGCTGAGCTTGGAGCTTTCGATGATTACTCAATTAGCTTGGAATTCTACTCAGAATGGTCGAAGCCTGAACATTCAGAAATTTATGGTGAATGGCAATGAGGATACTATTGCGGGCTTTTTGCATATGACAAACGTCTTTTGTTATGCGGCTTACGGTGAACCTGCGGAGACCGTGGAAATCTACTCCTTGCTAGAGGGTCGTAAATACTCTTACAAGGGAAATGCAGTCCCGTATAAGGAGTCTTTGGATTATGTTCGATTGTTATCTGTATTTCTGGAGCAGGAAGTGCACGCTGATGGCTCATTAAACTGTAGTGACCGTAGAAATGATAGAGGCGAAGCTAATGTTGGAGGCTTTGGGCTTATGTGAGTACTCCTAATAATAAAATAAGGCCTCCTGCTCTACAGGCGAGAACGCCCATTAGACAGGAGGCTTTAATTCTATGGATTAGCCGATATAACGGTAATAATCCTGTTTATTCTGAATGATAAAGCCACAGCTTTCATATAGCTTAAGCGCATTGGGATTATCTAGAGCGACCTCGAGATTAATTCCATTATAGTTTTTACGTTCTCGTTCGATCGTTTGAAGAAGTGCACTTCGTCCAATGCCTAGCCCCCGTAGCTTCTTGCTGACAGTAAATCCATAAATCCAGGTTTCATTATCTTCGGTCCACAGCCGCATTTTACCAACAGGTTGTCCGTCCATTTCGATCATAATATGTTCTTGCAGGCCTTCCTGTTTCTGCAGGTCATAGAGTTCGGCAGCATCTTCAGTCTTTATGTCAAAGCCTCCACAATCCAGCTCAACGAGAATTGGGGCTTCGTCTTCACGAGCAGGGCGTAAGATCACAGTCCCTGTGGCTGAGCTTGCTTCAGAAGAAGCAACCGAATTTCCGCCCCATTTCATTTGGTATTCCGCGTGATTAAACTCTAGTGGTAGCGTTTGAAGGAATGCTACACCAGATGATGAGGCAGCAGGAGCGTTTAGAAGTAGGGTATCAACATTGCCTCGTTTGATAATAGTTTGCGCTCGGTTCCACAGTGAGGTGAAGATGCCCCGTCGGCGGTAGCCTGGTCGAACCATGCCACAGACCTCCATATCGCTTCCAAATCCATAAAGTCCTAAGAAGCCGACGAGTAAATCATCTTCATATGTCACGAGCCATTCCGTATCTCCTACGCTTGATGGCTGGCGAAGCATATCCCAATTCAATTTCAGTGAAATTCCATCATATTGCTCACAGCGTTCTTGTAATTCTTCTATATTTCTCAAAGTATCAGTAGTAGTCAAACCCGTTTCCTCCTAAAGTGTATTTGAACTAAGTGTATTAGTTCGAATAGGTTAATAAAGCTTCACGGAAACGGGAACGGAGATCAGTCTCGCTCGCCTGTGTTCCCGCTCAGCACGTCCTTATACTCCGGATGCTTCTCAAATTGATGAGCTGCATAGGAGCACACAGGAACAATTTTCAAATTTTCATTTCGAGCCTTATCTACAACAGCCCGTACAAGTTCTTCACCGGTACCTTGACCGCGCAGTTCTTCAGAGACACGAGTGTGGTCAATGACCAATTCCCCAGCATCTTTATCCAAACTGTATGTGATCTCGGCAAGGTCCTTACCGTCATTCGCAACAAAAAAACGTCCTGTTCCAGTTTGAATTTGCATCTTATGGCTTCACTCCTAAAATGTTATTGCCTATATTTTACTACCACGATTTGCAAAAAGCGAGGAACGAAGCAGATTGATTGCTCGCCTTGGACGTTTGATGGCTTTCCATAGATGGATTTATCGAGGAAGTTAGGATTATTGGTGTGAATGATGCGCTCATGTTACTAAAGGCAGTTGCTTTGTAATGTTTGTTCTGCAAGTAGTCTGGCTTTGCGGAATGGGGATAGGAGGCAGACGTGATGGAGTGACTTTTGGCGAGCCGAGAAGGTGGAAGGGGTTGAATTTCTGGACAACCTAGTGTGCTGGATACGCAAGCCGGCCCAGACATTCCCGGCACTCTGACGCAGGAACATCCAGGACAGCCGGACTCATGGGAATTCTTGAGACCTCAGCGTGCCCAAAATTCCTGTTATCATAATCATCCATTGGAGCTTTCGGACTCAGTACGTTATTTGCAAATTTTTAGCCGTTTGAGTAAAGTTTCAGACTCCATTGCAGCTATTCCTTAGGAAAAAGCACAAATTAGGCGATTTCTATGCCAATAGCGCCTATGGAGTCCGATAGAACCCCAAATTGGGGGGAATACTGCTTATAAGGTCCACTGTGCCCGATAGCAACTTCGTGAGGGTATGAGTTCACCGATGGAGCCGCACTGTAATGTCCTGCTGCATATGAGTAGCAATTCCCTTGCTTAGACTCTCGCAATCTCAAAATCAAAGTGAGATGCAAATAAATTCTTCATTCAAACAGTAGTCAAGCAGCAGTCAATGAATTTTTATACACTCCCGTTTATAAAGTAGCTTGCGTATTCTCAGGATAATACAATAAGATTAAGAGAATATCTCACTACTGAAAAGAACCGCTAGCAGGAGGAATCATTGTGGAATACAAAGTTGAGGTTGAATTTGGATCGATTTATGAGTTATTGAATAGCTTACATACTTATCTATGCAAAAAATCCTATAAGAAGATTGACCTAGGGGTAGCGTGGGTTACTGAAATTGAAAGCACTCTAAGTGAGGAACTATTATCCCGTCTGAAGGAAACCGAACTAAATAATGAATGGAAAATGTTGAATCTGCTCATTTACTGTTGTCCATTCAAGGATGATGTAGACAGTGTATTGAACTGGATTGAAGGGTTAACAGTTGGCGAGTTATATGAGACCTTATCAAAATATGTAAAGGTATTTCCAAGCCATATGGAGGATTACCGTAATCGCGTAGTATTTTTACTCTTCGAATGGAACCGCCAGTACTTTAGTCAATGCAATCCTGCGATTCTAAGCAAATTACAGCAGCATACGGATTTGAAGAACATGGAGTTTAATGCACTGGAAACTGCTGATTTTGTGAACAAAACGACCAACGGATTTTATTTCATGCCTACTGATGGGCTTAAGAAGCTTGTATTAATTCCACAGTATCATTTTCAGCCTGCTAATATCATCTATTGCTACGGTGAACTAACAATCTGTCATTATGCGGCCTGGATTTCGATGGAGAACGAGGAAATTTCACCTTTTATGTATAGAGCCATTCGTAGTCTGGGTGAAAAAAGCCGCCTGAAAATTCTCCAAGCTCTTAGCGGTGGTCGCAAAACATTCACCGAAATTGTTAAGCATGCGGGAATCTCGAAGGGGATTGTTCACGATCATATTTTTAATCTTCGCTGTGCAGGTTTGCTTCATGCCTATATTGAAGGGGAGAATGTCACCGGGTACAGTCTGCGTCTGGAAGGCATTCATCGGATGAATGAGCAGCTATTTGATTATTTGAAATAATCATTTTACAAAAAAATATAACGATCTAAAAGTCAGAATTCTCTTATACAGAGAGGGTTTTGGCTTTTTTTATTTGTCTTAATTTCCATTTGATTCTGTTTATAGAGAATTTTTTTAAAGTTCTCTCTTTACAGAACTCGAAAACCTTTCTATAATGAACATCAGAAGTTATTCATACTTAACAGGTAGGAATTATAGTTATTATTCTATTAGAGAGAAAAGGGAGATAGGTACATGAGAAAAAATGCGATTGTAATCACTTCATTACTACTTACGGGTTCACTGTTACTTTCTGCTTGCGCTAACAACAGTAATAACGAATCCTCGTCTGGTAACAACGCGGCTGCAGGGTCCAATTCAACCAATGTGGAAGCAACAACTCCGGCAGAGACTGTTCCTGCGGGTGCGCTAAGCGAGCCTTTTACCGCAACCGATTTGTCCAAACTTCCAGCAGTTGCACAGAAACGTACAGACACCATTATCGTAGGGTTAACGGACCCAAGCGGAGCTTTTACTCCGTATTTTCAGCAAAGTGGTTATGATGGCAATGTATCTTCACTGCTATACGCTTCTCTCGTAACTGTAGACGATAAAGGCGTTCCAACACCGGAGCTTGCAGAGAGCTGGGATGTTTCGGATGATCAGCTTACATACACGTTCCACTTGAGAAAAGATCTGAAATTCAGCGACGGTTCACCATTGACAGCAGATGACGTGGCTTTTACTTGGACGATCCAATACGACAAATCGTATGACGGTAGCTCCCAGCTTCCATCCCTAAATGTTAAAGGCGGCAAAGCCTATAAAGATGGTTCTTCTACAGCAATAGAAGGGATTAAAGTGATTGATCCACAGACGATCTCAGTGACACTTGAGCAACCAAACGCAACAGCGCTGGTACAGCTCGGCTCGAATGTTCTGTCGAAAGCTTACTATGGCAAGGACTATAAATTTGGAGATCTTGAATACATCAAGAAGCTGCATGAGAAGCCACTTGGAGATGGACCTTACAAGCTGGAGAAATTTATTCCGGGGCAAGAAGTACGTTTTGTGGCGAATGAGAATTATTTCAAAGGTAAACCAAAAACGGAGCATTTCATTTATAAAACTACGGAAGGCGATGTATGGCAGTTCGTAGAAACAGGTGAGGTAGACTACGCTTCTTTTAGTGCGACAGACGAGAATATCGAGAAGCTGAAAGCGCTCGGTTTTGTGAATATTATTCCTTACACTCCAAGTACCTATGGTTATTTGCAAGTCAATCTGAAGCATGAACAGCTCAAGGATAAGCTTGTACGTCAAGCCATTGTGTACGGTCTGGATCGTCAGAGTATTTATGTAGATGCAGCGCAAGGTGCAGGCTCAATTGCCAACATCCCGGCATCCCCTATCTCTTGGTCTTACACGGAGGAAGGCATTAATCCTTACAAATATGATCCGGAAAAAGCAAAACAATTGCTCGATGAAGCAGGCTGGACAGTAGGCGCGGGTGGTATCCGTGAAAAAGATGGCAAACCGCTCACCATTCATTATCTCGGTTCCAAGAGCAAAAATACAGATATTTTCATCGCTGTAGCTAAAGAGAACTTTGAAGCACTGGGTATCGATTTCCAGCCTGAGGTTTTTGCAGACTTTAACTCTTTGGTATCTAAGGTAGAAGGCGGGGACTACGATCTCGTATCCTTCTCCACTAGTATGTTAACTGATCCAGCTGACGGGTTCATGCAATTCTTCGATGGAGAAATCACGGATTATGACAATCCGAAATTCCTGGAGCTATACAATAAAGCCTTGGCTACTACTGATATTGAAGCACGCAAAGCGGTATACAAAGAGCTGTATCAGCTCTTCAATGATGAACTGCCTATTATTTTCACAAGTTACAAAAAGACTGTATACGCCTATAACGGACGTATTGAGAATCTATCGGTCAGCCCGTTCATCGGTCTTGCTGGCAGTCTGCCAACTTGGAGCCTGAAATAAATAAAACAGTGTCCCCTGCTCTGATGAGCAGGGGACAAATCATAAGGAGTCTGTCATGAGCGCTTATTTATCGAAAAGACTGTTGTACATGGTCATTATCTTATTTGCGGCATCATTATTGATCTTCTGCCTGTATGCTTCAACTCCCGGGGACTTCATAACCGGAAATATCAAATTGACTGCAGAACGTAAAGCTGAGCTGCGAGAGATTTACGGCTTAAACAAGCCGATGCTTGAGCGGTATGGAATCTGGATGAAGAATGCGCTGCATGGCGATTTCGGTTATTCCTTAGCCCAACAGAAGCCTGTTCTGCAGCTTTTTAATGATTATATTTGGAATTCCTTTCTACTGGCTGCCGTTTCCACGTTTCTGACGTGGGTGATTGCAGTTATTATTGGTGTGATTTCAGCCTATAAGCAATATTCATGGTTCGATACACTCGTGATGATCGCTATATTCGCAGCAATGTCGCTGCCGTCATTTTTTATAGGCTTATTCCTGATCAAAATTCTGGCCGTCGATCTGAAGTGGCTGCCTCCGGGTGGAATAATCACTACGGGCAGTAATGCTACGGGTCTGGCGTATTTTAAGGAGATTGTAACGCATATGACCCTTCCGGTTGTTGTTATGACCCTCCTTGGATTAGGATCGCTTACCCGTTATTTTCGAAGCAATATGATCGATGTCTTAAAGCAGGATTATATTCGTACCGCCCGTGCCAAAGGCTTAAAAGAACGCAAGGTGCTATTTACACACGCCTTACGTAATGCCTTGCTGCCCGCAATTACACTGGTTGGTTTCGAGCTTCCAGCACTATTCGGCGGATCACTTATTATTGAGAAAATATTCAATTGGCCTGGGATTGGCCAGCTGTATATGCAGTCCTTCGGACTAAGAGATTATCCTTTGCTGATGGGCTTTACGATGTTTATTGCCATACTTACCGTCATAGGAACGTTGCTTTCGGATGTTTTGTACCGGATTGCCGATCCTAGAGTTCGGCTATAGAGAGGAGGAAGCTGACGTGGCAGTTCAAAGTAATGTAGCGGGTATCTTGAAACCCCAGACCACCAAAGGAAAATCCTCTTTATTCCGGCAATCCCTTCGGAGGTTGCTGAAGAACAAGCTGGCGGTATCCGGGTTTGTGGTAGTGATCTTTATGTTTGCGCTTTGTTTTATTGGTCCTTTGTTCTCACCCTATACGGATAACAAAATTAATATGGCATTGATGAACAAGGCCCCTAATATCAAGCATTGGCTTGGCACTGACGCGCTGGGCAGAGATATTTTGACCCGGGTGATGCAGGCAGGACGTATTTCACTAACCGTAGGACTGGCATCAATGGTTCTTTCGGTGTTTATTGGGGCTCTTTTGGGAGCCATAGCTGGGTATTACCGCGGAATCGCCGATCAAATCATAATGCGGATTGCGGATCTTTTATTGACGATTCCGAGTTTGCCGCTGCTTTTTATTTTTGGAGCATTATTATCAGAGTGGAAGATTCCAACGGACTACCGGATGTATATCGTTATGCTTATGCTCAGCATTGTGAGCTGGCCAGGTATGGCGCGTATGGTACGGGGGCAAATGCTTAGTCTGCGAGAACGTGAGTTTATGCAAGCAGCTGTAGTATTAGGCCTTCGGGATCGCCGTAAATTATTTAACCATTTGCTGCCGAACATTATCCCGCTGCTGATCGTTATGGCAACGCTCAACATCGGTGGTGCTATTCTGAGTGAATCGGTTCTTAGCTTTTTTGGGCTAGGTGTTATGCCGCCAACACCAACCTGGGGCAATATGATTGACGCAGCGAATAATATGATCGACTTCAAGGATCGGCCGTGGCTGTGGATTCCGCCTGGGCTATCCATCTTCGCGACAGTAATCGCGATCAATATTTTTGGTGACGGACTCCGGGACGTACTTGATCCTAAACAGAAGAGGTAGGTGACCCTTACATGAGTGATTTAATGAATATAGACGGTCTAAGTACATACTTCTTCACGGAAGAAGGAAAAGTGAAAGCCGTTGATGATGTAAGCTTCCGTGTCCGTGAAGGAGAGACGGTCTGTATCGTCGGAGAATCGGGCTGCGGCAAAAGTGTAACTGCGATGTCCATCATGGGTCTTGTTGAAGAGCCAGGGGGCAAGGTTGCCCATGGCAAAATTGATTTTCAGGGTGAAGATTTGTTGCAAATGGACAAAAACACACTGCGAGCCATCCGTGGCAACGAGATCGCGATGATCTTCCAGGAGCCCATGTCCTCTCTTAATCCTGTAATCAAGATCGGTGAACAAATTATGGAGCCGTTGATCGTGCATTTGAAGATGAATAAGAAGCAGGCGCTTATCCGGGCGATTGAACTAATAAAACAGGTAGGCATATCACGACCTGAGCAAATTGCTGATAGTTATCCACATGAATTAAGTGGAGGGATGCTGCAGCGGATAATGATCGCTATTGCTATCGCCTGCAGTCCAAAGCTATTGATTGCAGATGAACCGACAACGGCGCTGGATGTAACGATTCAAGCACAAATTCTGGATATGCTTCGTGAAATTAAAGACAGCTCCGGCATGTCTATTCTATTAATCACCCATGATCTGGGTGTAGTCGCGGAGATGGCTGATTACGTGATTGTTATGTACTCCGGAAAGATTGTGGAGGAGGGGGAGGTTGTTGAATTGTTCAACAATCCCAAACACCCTTATACGAAAGGGCTGCTCAAATCGAAGCCAGTTATCAATCAGCGGCAGGATGAGCTGTATTCCATACCAGGTCAAGTGCCAAATCCGCTAGAGCTGGTACCCTCTTGTTATTTTCATGACCGCTGTGAGCATTGCATGCCTGTATGTGTCAGCCAGCAGCCCCAGCTTAAAGAAGTGGCCAGCAGACAAAAGGTAGCTTGCTGGTTGTATGAGGAGGCGGTTGTTCATGCCTGAGGCATTGCTTGAGGTCAATCATCTGAAGAAATATTTCCCTGTTACCAAGGGATTGCTTAACCGCACGGTTGGGCATGTAAAAGCCGTTGATGATATTAGCATCACGCTACAGCCAGGGGAGACGTTTGGGCTTGTAGGGGAATCCGGGAGCGGAAAGAGTACGGTCGGACGGACGATTTTACGGCTAACGGATAAAACGGCAGGCGAGATCAAATTCAAAGGGATAGACATTCATTCCTTGTCTCCTTCTGAATTGCGAAATATCAGACCCCAAATGCAGCTAATCTTTCAAGACCCGTATAGCTCACTTAACCCTCGGGTCCGCATAGGGGATGCTATCGGAGAAGCTTTACTGGATCATGGGTTATGCTCAAAATCAGAGGTTCGTGATCGGGTGCTTGAGGCGCTTGAGGCATGTGGTTTATCCTCTTATCATATTGATCGCTTCCCGCATGAATTCTCAGGAGGACAGCGACAACGGATCGGAATCGCGCGTGCGCTCGTGCTGAATCCTGAGCTAATCATTGCAGACGAGCCAGTCTCGGCCTTGGATGTGTCCATCCAAGCACAGATTATTAATTTATTCAGTAAGCTGCAGCAGAGCCGTGGGCTCACCTATTTGTTTATCTCCCATGATTTGAGTGTGGTTGAGCATTTATGTTCAAGAATCGGTGTTATGTATCTGGGATCTATGATGGAGACGGCTTCTAGAGATGAATTATTTAAGAATCCGCTCCACCCGTATACCAAGGCATTGCTATCAGCTGTTCCAATACCTATTCCCAAGCTGAAAAGGGATAGAATTGTCCTTAAGGGGGATATTCCGAGCCCAGTGAACCCTCCTTCTGGCTGTAAATTTCATACCCGGTGTCCCTATGCTCAAGAGGTTTGCAGATCTGAAATCCCGGAATTCCGGTCTGCTGGCAATAACCACTTTGTAGCTTGTCATTTGGTCTGATAGCTGTCAAAGATATAATGACGATTCGCTCCTAAGTCTTGAATAATTAAAGTTGAATTGTATAATAATACAATTTGACCTTATTTTTGCCTGTGCTCAAAAAGTTTTTAAGGGTTTCGAAGCCAGGTTAATGGGGTAATAGAGAGTGGTTAGGTTAGACGTACATATCTAATCGGTCTAGTATAAAATCCCTACTTAGGAGGAATCATCGTGAATACAACAGTACGTTTGACAGAAAGATCCGGCTCGACTTCTTCACAGCGCAGAAAAGGCTTTGTACCGGTAGTCGTGTACGGTGCAGGTTCAGATAGCCAGTCCTTTACAGCGGATGCTAAGACAATTACCGGGATTTTGGCTAATAACCCTCGGGCAGTATTAACCTTGGAATTACCAGACTCGGGTAAAAAGAACGTTGTCATCCAAGAAATCCAGCGCCAGCCAGTATCCAAACAACTGCTGCATATTGATTTTCAACAAATTGATATGAAGGCTAAATTGGATACAAAAGTGGCATTCCACTTTACAGGTGATCCAGTAGGTGTGAAGAGTGGCGGCGTGCAGCAAATTGAATTGCATGAGCTGGATATTCGCACACTTCCAGATAAATTAACGGCATCCTTTGAGGTGGATCTCAGTGGACTAGATATTGGTGACCAATTGCTGGTATCTGATCTGCCGAAGCATGAAGGCTGGGAAGTGTTGACGCCTGAGGACACTTTAATTGTCCGGATCGCACCTCCAGCAGCTCAAGAGCCAACCGATGAAGATGCTGCTGAACCAGCTGCAGTTGAAGCTTCTGGCGAAGATAAAGCAGAATAGAATAGTGATTAAATCATAAGAGCAGATGGAATCCTTCCCAAGGAGCTGTCTGCTCTTTTTGTTTTGTCTTCGTAAACACGAATTAATAAAATAAGTGCGGTCTTTCGTATAGTTTCTTAAATGGGATTTATGGTTGTTTCGCCTCATTTAGTTAAAATTTTACAGAAAATCGTTGACGAATAGGCCACGAAGGCTGAAAATGAGGACAATTACCATGGTAAAGAATTCAAAAGTTCCTGTTGTCGCTGTTTGAAAACGCTTTAGTATTATGCTTCAAAGAACTCTCATTGCCCAGTTCATCATGAATATGAGGAGGAAAGTTATGAAGATGAGGAAGCTGTTTTCGATCTTAATGACAAGTCTGCTGGTTATTGGAGTAGCTCTACCTATGGGTGGAAAAGTGAGTGCAGATGCTGCAAGTGACGCTTCAAATCGTGCTTTAATCTGGTTGAAGACCCAGCAGGATGCAACAGCGGGGTATGCTTTTGAGGGATTGGTAGATAGCTTTGAGGATTTCTGGGGTCCAAACAACCCCAAACAGATTGTATACACGTATGATCAAGCTGTTGCAGCCATTGCCTTTATTGTAAAAGGTGAGCGGACACGGGCAGAGCAGGTGTTGAACAAAATGCGGGACATTCAGGACCCTTCGGGCTTCTGGCTGAACTCTTATTGGTATAACAATGGCTACGGAGAAGAAATTCGTAAACATGTGGGGCCGGTTGTATGGATGGCAATGGCAGCTATGGCTTATGAAAAGCAATATAATGACACGCGATATCGTCCGATGGCGCTCAAAGCGCTCGATTGGAGCTTACAGTATAAAAAAGCAAATGGCAGTATCGCAGGAGGATGGAGTGCTTGGAGTAACTCTGATGAACCTTGGAGCTCTACCGAGCACAATATCGATATTTACCGGGTGCTGCAGTATTATGCTTCGGTGGATTCCTCAAAGGCTGCCACATACAATAGCGCAGCTACTGGAGTCAAAACCTTCCTGGATAATTATGTGTGGGATGACAGTGTAAAACGCTTCAAGGGAGGCTGGAAAAACGATACGAATCTGATCGACCCTAAAATTCCATTGGACGTGAATCCATGGGGAGTACTGGCTTTAGGAGTATCCGGAACGCATAACTATGGAGCAAGCTTAGCCTATGTTGAAAATGCCTCCGGCACCCCGGGGACCCTTGCAAATCCGCGTTACAAGCAGACGCTTACTTACAATGATGCTGGGAATACACTGACCGGATATGATTTTGACTGGACGGATGAAGTTTTGCCAGCTTATGACGATAACGGGAATCAAATTGGCAATACAGGTGCTGATGTATGGTTTGAAGGAAGCGCATTTATGTCGCTCGCTTACTTTATGCAAGGCAATGTATTCAAAGCGGATGCCATTAACACTGAAATTATTAAAAAGCAAGGCACAAGAGGCGCTTCACTAGGAGGAATCCCCTACTCGCTGAAAGGGACCAGCAACAGCTATTGGGTGATGGCACAGCAAAACTGCGTGTCTAGCACGGGTTGGTTAATTCTATCCCTGCATCGATTTAACCCATTCACAGGTCAATACTTGACGGGTGGTGGTAATACTGGAGATACAACAGCACCCACTACACCCACTAATCTGACAGTAACCAGCAAGACGGATACAGCAGTTAACCTGAGCTGGTCTGCATCAACTGATAATGTTGGTGTAACGGGATATCTTGTTTATCGCGGAACACAGCAGGTAGCCTCTGTGGCGGGAACTACAGCAACTGTTAGTGGACTTACTCCGAGCACAGCCTATACGTTTACTGTAAAAGCTACGGATGCAGCGGGTAATCTATCATCCGCCAGTAATGCCGCAACGGTTACTACTAATCCATCTGGAGGCAGCGGAGGCGGTGATCATGTGACGGCTGACTTTACAGCAGGGGTAACGAGACTTTCTTCGACAGAAGCGAGTATTTATATTACACCTGTAACCAGTGCTCTATATGTAGATGTGCATTATAAGGTTAACGGGGGGCCTCAGCTTAATTACCGGATGATCAATAGCTCAGGTACATGGAAGCAGACTGTGAGTGGGTTAAGTGCTGGCAGCAGTATTGAGTACTGGTTCACTTATGAGAAATCCGGTCCACAATATGATTCAGCGCATTATACCTATGTGCAGTAAGGTTAATGAAAGACTTAAACGATAAGATTTGTAGATAGAGCAAGTAAAATAAAGAAGGCTGTCCCAGATGCCATAGTATTGGCTTGGGAGGGCTTTCTTTTCTTTGTTTTAGGCTATGTTAAATCACATTGTTGATATTTGAGTTTTACGAACGTTTGTTCTGTTATTAAGATGACACTATGGTAAGGAGTTGATTACCCATTGGATTTGAAGGAAATGAAGTAAATTCCAACGGAATCATTCCAAGGTATCGTCGAAATGGACGAGGGGTTTAGTGCAACAAATTTACTTTTACAACGTATATATAGTGCTTCCATATTTAGGGATATTAAAGGGATTAAGAGGAATGTTACTGAAGTATATCTACGAACTAACAAGGTTTTCCATTAGTATTAATTCAAATAATTAGAGGTGATTTCATGAACAAATCTGGATTTATATTTTTTATTGCAACAATTATATTTTTAATATCAGGATGTCAAAAGGCTGGTTCCAACGATGAATTAGCTAAAGCGCAGGTGCAGGTTAGTGCATTAGGATCATCATTTAGTATTCCTCCACTGGATGGATATGAAGTTAGTTATGTACAACATAAATTCCCTCCAAAGGACAAACAAGGCAACTTTATTGGAGATAATCAAGAAGTTTTAGTCACATATACGAAAAATAAAGGGAAACTGGAGAAGTTAACAAAGGAACAAAAAGCGTCCAATGAAAGAGAAATCATCTACGGACCTTATCAAGGAGAAACACTCATTGAAATAACCTATAGCAATAATCAAGTTGATTTGAACGATGCTGATTTTATTGATATTAGCGGCAATCAGGTGCAAAAGATAAAAAAAAGTGATTATACGTTTTTAGCATTCAATGCTTCAAAAGGTTCAATCACTTTAAAGTTCAACAGTTTGGATGAGGATACAATTCTAAGCATTGCTCAACAAGTAGTAAATGAAAATAAATAGGATGGAGTGCTGCTGTACATGGAATGCTTAGGATGTAGAATCGCTAACGGTATTGAACCTGACTTGAATATTGTTTATGAAAATGAATTTATTACTTGTGTGCTTGATATTGCTCCTTTTAATGAAGGACATACTCTAATCCTCCCCAAAAAGCATTACTGTGATATCGAAGAGATGGAGTCAGAGACTGCTTATGCTATCATGGATGCTTCGAAAAAACTTTCAATTGCTTTGAAGAGCTTGTTTAAACCTGACGGAATAAGAATTTGCCAAGATGGAGGGAAGTTTAACGACCTTACCCATTACCATATGCATCTCATTCCGAGGTACGAAGGCGATGGATTTATCTGGGGTGAACCATTGAATCCACATGGTGCTGAAAAACGATTAAGCCAAACCAAAAAAAAGATTCTGAAGACATTAAGTGAGGAAAAGAGAAGGAGTTGATAAAGACTCCTTCTCTTTTTCTCATAAATTAATATGTATAGCTTAAATCAAAGAATACAGTGCGGGTAAAAGAGCGCAAATCCTCCTCAAGACGGAGGTACGCTCTTTTTTTATGCCGTAAAATCTTGGAGGGAAGCTTTAATGCAATGATTTGTTGCAGTAGGAGATTTAAGGGGGAGTGTTTTGTTTACAACGTAACAGTGTTATGTTACGATGTTTTCGAGGAGTGATCGCACATGGAAGATGATTTGATTTCGAAGAAGCAACTGCTGGATTTAACCGGTATTTCATATGGGCAATTGTATCGCTGGAAAAGGAAGCAGTTAATCCCCGAGGAATGGTTTATCCGCAAATCTACCTTTACTGGACAAGAGACTTTTTTTCCTAAAGAGATGATCTTGTCGCGAATTCACAACATTGTGAATATGAAAGATGGGCTTTCTTTGGATGAAATGGCTGATAAGCTATCGGATAAAGCATCCTTTGAGAAGGTGAGTTTAACTGCTAAGGAAATTATAGAACGTAACATTGTTTCGACAACAACACTGAGGAAATTTGGAAAAAGTCTCGGTGATGAAAGTAAATATACTTTTGAGGAGCTCGTTCATTTATTCGCTGTAGACCGCCTGCTTAGTGCTGGGGAAATGAGTATGGAGGAGGCGGAGCTTCTGTTTCGCACTTTGCAGGAGAAAGTTTCAAGGCTCGAGAGTGGAAGCTGGGAATTGTTTTTTGTCCGGAAAATGGGGGTTTCATCTTTCATTCTGGCACAAGCGCCTGCGGAGTTATGGTTTGATGAAGGGGTTAGATTAGTCAGTAAAATGACATATGCAGATTTGATCGAACAATTGAAAGGTAAGCTTGCCTACAAGCTAGTTGAATAGGAGGAAGAGCAATGGACAAACATCAGCTGCCTGATTTGATAATAAACGGGGTTAGTGGTGGGGCCGGAGGTACTTACAACAACGTAAACATGGATGGTGTAGGTAAAGTAGTCGGACCGATTGTGGCGCGAATGTTTAAAGGAAATGGGCATATGAATTTGAATGATGATCTCGCAGCAGAAGAAGCAGAATGCAACGGGGTCATCAAAGTGATGGGTAATATGCGTTTTGGCACCCTAAAGGTGGATGGGGTTCTTAATGTAGGTAAGAGTTTTCGAGGTGAAAGCTGTACCCTTAACGGAATGGTGAGTGTCAAAGGGGATTGTGAACTTGAGGATTTTGTAGGTGAAGGTAGCTTTAGTGTTGGTGGTTTACTAAGTGCCGGTCATGTGGATTTCAAACTGCAGAGTCAAGGGAAGGCTAATGAAATTGGTGTGGAAAGCCTCGTGATACGGCAAGTGAATAATGGGTTTTGGAGTAAGATGTTTAGCGGAATCATCCCTAAACTTCGACCTGAGCTATGTGCTCGAACGATCGAGGGAGATTTTATAGATGTAGAATATACAACTGCGGATATCATCAGAGGAAATATTGTCATTATTGGCCCAGGCTGTACACTCGGACGGGTAGAGTATCGCGAACAAATTACAGTGCATCCAGAGGCTAAGGTTGGAAAGGTGGAGAAGGCCCTGTGAATGATAATCTGAAAATAATTGGAACGACATCTTCAGCCGGTGGTTCTTTCAAAGATGTTAAGATCACTGGAGAATGCAAATTCGCTGGAGATGTGAATTGCGAAAAGATGAATCTGACTGGAAATGCCAATATAGCTGGAAATCTGCATATGAAGCAAATGAAAATCACTGGCGAAATTGCACTCGAGGGTAATCTTGAAGGGGATTCCTTACGTGGACAGGGTGAAATAAAAGCAGCCTCCGTAAAAATCGATGAGCTTCATCTCTACGGAAATTTGGATGTGAAGGGTGATTGTGAAGGGGAAAAATTGCAAATTTCCGGTGCCATAAGCGTAGCTGGATTACTTAGTGCTGAGCATTTGGAGATTAAATTGTTTGGTCCAAGTAGTGCGAAGGAGGTTGGGGGCAGTATCTTAACCATTAAGAAGAGTAAAACGGGGAGACTGCTGCATATGATGAAGCCAACTTCGAAAATACTGTTTGAAGCGGGGCTAATCGAAGGCGATGCTATTGATCTGGTCAATACAAAGGCTAGTATGGTAAGGGGAGAACGTGTAATCATTGGTCCGGATTGTGAAATAGAAACGGTGGAATTCCGCGATACACTAGAAGTTCATAAGCACGCAATAGTGAAGCATCAAGTGAAGATATAAAGACAATTGTATAGTTATTTTTTGAGAAAAAGAGGAGTGGAACATATGAGTGCTGCCAAATCGCCCAATCTGGGTATTGTTATCGCAGGTCTCCTATTAGGAATTTTGATGGCCTCCATGGACAGCACCATCGTTGCAACTGCAATGGGTAATATTGTTGGGGAGCTTGGCGGAATGGACAAATTTGTCTGGGTGACATCAGCCTATCTCGTAGCCGAGATGGCGGGTATGCCCATTTTCGGCAAGCTGTCTGATATGTATGGTCGTAAGAAGTTTTTTATTTTTGGAATTATCGTATTCATGGCGGGTTCGGCTCTCTGTGGAACGGCTGATACAATAACTCAGTTAGCTGCGTACCGGGCTATTCAGGGCATTGGTGGCGGGGCGCTTGTGCCAATCGCTTTTGCCATCATGTTCGATGCTGTTCCGCTGGAGACGCGGGGCAAGCTCGGCGGGGCATTCGGAGCAGTATTTGGATTGTCGAGTATATTTGGTCCATTACTGGGGGCGTATATTACCGATCATATTGCTTGGCAGTGGATATTTTACATTAACTTACCCCTTGGACTGTTGGCTTTTGCGATGGTCGTGTTCTTTTATAAAGAATCGCATGAGCATTCTAAACAGCCCATTGACTGGTTGGGCGCGGGTACGCTGCTTGGTTCAGTCATTTGCTTAATGTTTGCGCTGGAGCTAGGCGGGAAAGAGTATGCTTGGAATTCTTCCATGATTCTTGGTTTATTTGCAGCCTTTGCCATCCTTGCAGCAGTGTTTCTTGTTGTAGAGACTAGAGCGAAAGAACCGATTATTTCCTTTGCCTTGTTTAAAAAAAGATTATACGCGGTAAGCATTATCTGTGCACTATTTAGCGGTGCAGCCTTTATTGTGGCTTCTGTGTATATTCCGATCTTTATTCAAGGGGTATTGGGCGGATCAGCTACAAATTCAGGACTTGTATTGCTGCCAATGATGGTTGGCTCAGTGGTTACAGCTACGATGGGCGGATTTCTGATGTCAAAAACCAGTTACCGCAGCCTGCTGATTCCTACATTCGCACTTTTGGTGATCGGTACTGGACTTGTAGCGACACTCACGCCGGATGCTTCACGACTGCTTGTTACTTTATATATGATTTTAATTGGGCTAGGGATTGGTGCTTCATTCTCAGTGCTAAGTACGGCATCTATTCATGGATTGACGGCACAGCAACGCGGCTCTGCCAGCGCAACGCTGAATTTCATTCGTTCACTGGGCATGACCATAGGCATTACCACCTTCGGTATCATTCAAAGTCACTATTTCTCAGGCAGTCTTACCAAGTTACTCTCGGCTAATGGTGGAGGAGCGGCTCCGGCGGGAGCTATGGATTTTAAAGATCCGCATGCTTTGCTCTCACCTGAGACTAGGGCGCTCATTCCACCTGAAATTCTGGGTAAGATTACAGCTGGGTTATCCTCATCCATTGTAAACACCTTTGCTTGGGCGGTGATTCCTGCAGCTTTAGCGTTATTGGCTTCGTTCTATATGGGACGTCAGAAGATGGATGCCTCTGCGGAGGGGGATGTTCAAGCGTCTGGGCATTAGCATGTAGACTAGATAATATTCGTTTGATTATGTTTCAGTGAAAATAGACATATAAAAAACGACCACCACTTCGGGTACTTCCTAAGTGGTGGTCGTTTTTTGTCTAAAGACATATATGCCCTCCATCACTAGTCCCGCAAACAGGTAGAAAATGGTCGATTGTACTGCGAATTTGGTTCACAAGTATCTGACGGTTTCCCTGATAAGGCGTTCTGCTCTCTATCTCGCCAGAAGCTCAGATTCTGATACTCTGAAAGCGTAATCAAAATCTGGGTATAGGAGATTCCGATATGGGGGTACCTGCTGGCGAACTGCTTCCCAGCGTCGATCCGGTTCATCGATCCCGCTGGAAGATGAAGAACAAACATAAGTTGTTCTTCATAGCTTTTCCATTTCTTGTTGTCACCTTTATTTTCTATTATCTGCCGATCAGCGGATGGATTTATGCCTTTTATGATTTCATTCCCGGAATACCGTTGTCAGACACGCCTTACGTTGGTTTGAAATGGTTCAAGACGATTGTATCTAATCCGACGCAGACCGCAGAGGTTCTGCGGGTGCTGAAGAACACGCTTGCCATGAGTTCACTCGGATTAATTACATCCATCTTCCCAGTGATCTTTGCCATTATGTTGACTGAGATTAAGTCAGGCTGGTACCGCAAGTTGGTGCAGACATTAACCACGATTCCAAACTTTATCAGCTGGATTCTGGTATATGCATTGGCATTCTCGTTGTTCTCTGTAGATAACGGTGTCATCACTCACATTTTAGTGCAGCTTGGAGTGGTTGATGAAGGGTATAACTTCTTAGCCTCCAGCTCAAATATTTGGGTCACGATGATCGTTTGGTACTGGTGGAAATCGTTAGGCTGGGGTGCCATTCTCTACCTTGCTGCAATCGCAGGCATTGATCAGGAATTGTACGAAGCTGTTGAGGTGGATGGTGCAAGTCGGTTCCGCAAAATTTGGCATATCACCATTCCAGGTCTGATTCCAACCTTTTTTGTACTGCTGCTGCTCTCCATAGGTAATCTAGTCAATAACGGGATGGAGCAGTACTTTGCCTTTCAAAATGCGATGAATAAGGATTCTATTGAGGTGCTGGATCTTTATGTATACAACATCGCCTTCGCGAACAACTTTCCTTTTGCCACGGCCGTCAGCATGTTGAAATCGGTTGTCAGTGTAATTCTACTATTCGCAGCGAACACGTTGTCTAAGATGGTGCGTGACGAATCTATCATTTAAGTCAGGGGTGATCCCATTTGAGAAAGAAAAAACTAACGGCTGGAGAACTTATCTTCCAGATTATGATCTATACGCTCTTTGGATTGTTCACCCTGTCATGCATCTACCCATTTTATTATTTGTTCATCAATACGATCAGCTCGAATGATCTTAGCGCAGCGGGAGATATCAAATTTTATCCAAGACAGATCCATTTTGATAACTATAGTAAGGTGCTAAGAATCAGCGGTTTAGGACATGCGGCAACAGTCTCTGTGTATAGAACGGTTGTCGGGACGTTGCTTACTGTGGGGTCTTCAGCTTTTTTAGGATATTTGTTCACCAAAAAGGAAATGTGGGGCCGGAGTATTTGGTACCGGAGTGTCGTGGTTACGATGTATTTTAGCGCAGGTCTGATCCCTTGGTATATTACAATGCACAATTTGCATCTGACCAATAATTATCTGGCTTATATTTTGCCTACGATTATTACGCCATTCAACATCATTCTGGTCAAAACCTTCGTTGAAGCCATTCCTCCATCCCTTGAGGAGTCAGCGTCTATGGATGGCGCTGGTTACATGCGGGTGTTCTGGAGCATTATTGTACCGCTTACTACGCCAATTTTGGCTACGATTACGATTTTTTCTGCAGTGAATCAGTGGAACTCATTTATTGATACGGCATTTCTGATGACAGATACGAAGTACTTTACGCTCCAATTCTTGTTATGGCGTTATTTGAACGAGTCCAGCTCGCTCGCAGCTTTAATTCGTAATTCACCGGATATGGCCGCTAGTGTAGCGAATATGCAGACTCCAACCTCTGTACGGATGACCGTAACGATGATCGTCGTATTGCCGATTCTAATCGTGTACCCATTCTTCCAGCGCTTTTTCGTCAAAGGGATTATGATCGGTGCGGTTAAGGGCTAATGAGCTACCGGATCGGTAATGAAATGGGGTTTTCCTCTGCTAGGAGCAGAGCTGAACTATAAGTGAAGATACGAAAGGGAGGGTATAAAGCAATGAGACTAAGAAGAGCATCGCTTGTCATGCTATCCGTAATCCTGGTCTTTGTTCTGGCAGCATGTGGCGGGGGGAATAATACGGCTAACTCGGGTAAAAACACGAGCACAGAGAAGCCTACGTCCGCTGCAACGAATGCGCCGGCGGAAGAAACAGCAGCACCGGATGACGGAGCACTTGATCATTCCAAGCCGCTGAAGCTGACCGTATTCTCTACAACAGCTAACTATGCGGGTCCACAAACCGGGTGGTTTGCCAAAATCATCAAAGATAAATTCAATATTGAGATGGATATTGTAGCTTCAAACCTGACAGGTGGAGATACCAAAATCTCTGCAATGATGGCATCGGGTGATCTTGGAGATATCATTATTTTCGGTGATGATAAGAACCATTATCCAAATGCGATCAAAGGAAAGCTTCTCCTAGACTGGATACAAGAAGGGCTTCTTGATAAATACGGAAAAGACATTGCTAGTACGTTCCCAAAAGCTATTGAGAAAGCAAAGGTTGCTTTTGGTGGTGGATCATCCGTTTTTGGCATCGGAAACAGCGTAGCTTCTAATCCATCTGGACCTTCTGAAGGGAAAGATATGACTTGGGGGCCAGACCTGCGATGGGATCTTTATCAGCAAATCGGAGCACCTGAAATTTCAAAGATTGAAGATTATCTGCCCGTGCTGAAAAAAATGCAAGAGCTTGAACCAAAAAATGAGCAGGGAAAGAAAACCTATGCCTTCTCGATGTGGTCTGACTGGGACGGCAACTATAAAATGACACTGGCGAAACAGTTCGCCAACATGATGGGCTATGACGAAATTCCTGATACCGCTGTATATGTTAAAGCAGACGAAGAGAAATATTATGACTTCTTATCCGAAGACAGCTGGTATATGAAGTCGCTCAAACTGTATTTTGAAGCTAACCAAATGGGTCTGGTGGATCCAGATTCTATGACACAAAAATTCGATGATGTTGTAGCGAAATACAAGGATGGTCGTCTGTTGTTCTCTTGGTTCCCGTGGCTAGGGGCAGCAAACTACAATACACCGGAAAGAACAGCAGAAGGTAAAGGTTTTGCATTAGTTCCGTTCAAGGATGAGCTGATGTATTCCACTGGCTTCAATGTATACGGTGGTAACGGTATTATAGCAATTGGTGCAAAAGCTAAAGAACCTGCTAGAATTATGGAATTTATTAACTGGATGTATACTCCGGAAGGTGCAATGATCTCTGCAGGAAGCGGAACAGCGGTGCCTAACGGACCTAAAGGTCTAACCTGGGATATGGATGCAAGCGGTAAACCTGTCGTGACTGACTTTGGTTGGAAGGCTTATGCCGATCAACAGAATACACAAGTGCCTGCAGAATATGGTGGTGGTGACTACTACTACGGCTCTAATCAAATGAACTTCTCTTTTGTAGTTCCGGCGATGGTGAATCCAGACAATAAAGAGCCATACGATCACAATCTATGGACGACAACCCTAGAGCGTAATCCGTCTAAGCTTGATAGTGACTGGAGAGCGAAGATGGGCGTTCTGACGCCTAAAGAGTATTTTGAGAAAAATAATCTATTGGCCGTAGCACCACAAGGCTTCACTGGAAAAGAACCATTGATGATGGACAAAACACTGGAGCAAAAGAACAAACAAATTGGTACGGTCATTCAACAAATTTCTTGGAAAATGGTTTTTGCTAAAGATCAAGCTGAATATGACAAATTGAATAAAGAAATGCATGATAAGGTGAATGGCCTCGGCTATGCCGAAGTTATGGATTTCTCGATTAAAAAGGCTGAGGAACTGTTCGAGGCTCGTAAAAGCGTGAAATAAGGTGTGATTAGAAAAATACAAATAGGGCGGGGCGGCGTGGAGGCTGTTCTGCCCTATTCTATTCAATTAAGGATAAATGTGGTATTCTCACATTGATATATATATAGAACGCTTACAGGAAGAAGGAAGAGGATCATTCGGATGGTAAGAGTACTTAAGCGTAATCATACCCCAGTTGTCAAATCCTTACGGAATACCTTATTCATCTATCTAGTTATCGGAACACTTCTTCCGCTTCTCTTAGTAGGATTCGTAACCTACACCTCTATTTACTCTATTCTTTCAGGGAAAATTGGCAATGGTATAAGTGCAAGCTTGAAACAGGAAGCCTCTAGCTTGGAGAATGCCATCGACAATATGGATTTTGCCTCTAAACAGTTTGCGCTGGATGGTCAGATTGTGGAAGAAATGTCCTCATTTATTCAGGAAAAGCAAATTTATCGCAAATCGCAAATGATGAACTCCATCAACCAGAAGATCAACCTCGTTAATTTCACGAATCCCTACATTGGACTTACAGCCTACATTATGCCAAGCAGTGATGATCCGGTTCTGTTCACGAATATGAGTGCGCGCAGAAATTTCGATATCAGTACGTTACCTTCTTTTATGCGATATAACGGAGCTGATTATTATGGACCTCATTCTACGATGTATGCCGTCGGAGATAATCTCGTGTTCTCAGAACAGCGCATTGTACGCGTACCAGGTGAGCATAAGCTATTTATTTATTTAGAGACGAATTATAGCCTGCTTCGCAAAATATTTAATCAGGAATCATACGGGATGAAGGTTAACCACCTGCTTGTGAATCAACAGGGCACTAGCACTTATGTCATTGATGGTAAATTACCTCAAGGAATTATCAAAGCTGCTGGAAGCAACTCTAATCTATCACATGAAACACTTACCGGATATCATCTGTTTCGATACGCTAGTCCACAGGGATGGAAGCTTATTGCAGTAGTTAAAAAGTCCGAATTCAACAGTGAAATTTATTCTTGGTTCTATAAAATGATCCTGCTCGCGTTCTCGACACTACTCTTTGCCGGAGTTCTGGCTTTGATGATCTGGAAAAAGATTTATGGTCCTTTGCGCAAGGTTAACCTTGAAATTAATCGAATGGCGGAAAATGTTACCTCTCCGGTTGCCTACACGAATGTGGAAGAGTTTGATTTTGTGCTTAGTAACTTCCAGCAGATGAAGAAACAGGTGAATGAGCTGATTGTTGCGGTAGCCCATAATGAGAAGCAGAAAAGCCAATTCGAGATTGAAAAGCTGCTTAGCCAGATTAACCCTCACTTTTTGCATAATACATTGAATACGGTGCAGTGGATGGCAAGACTTAACGGTCAGAAGGAGATCGACAAGCTGGTTACCCTTCTTGTAAAGGTGCTGCATTATAATCTGGGCAAGCAAAGCATCATTGTTACCCTTGGAGAGGAAATTGAAGCGATCCGAAATTATATGGAACTGCAGCGCATCCGTTATGACTATGAATTCGAATTTAACGTGGAGGCTGATGAGGATGTATTGTCTGTGTCTGTCCCCAGATTCTTACTTCAACCTCTTGTTGAGAACTCGATTTATCATGGACTAAGCGATAATGGCAGGGTGGACGTCTTGATTACAGAGCATGGTGAAGGAGAAGTTCAGCTGTGTGTAAGAGACAATGGGGCTGGAATGGATGCGGATACGTTAGATCAACTGCTGTCAGAGGATGGCGCTAAGAAACGGGGGCTCGGAATCGGATTCTCGTACGTGAACCGGATGCTCAGAACCTACTATGGAGAACAAATGAAGCTAGAGATGTACAGCAAGCTAGGGGAAGGTACGGTTGTATCTATCGTGATTCCGAGGAAAGGTAAGGAGGACTTCGATGATTAAGGCTGTAGTGGTTGATGACGAGAGACTTGTGCGGAAAGGATTCATATCTCTAATTGATTGGTCATCCTTAGGGGTTGTGATTGTCGGCGAGGCGGGAGATGGCAAATCGGCCTTGGAGCTACTTCAACAACAGGATGTGGATCTGTTATTTGTAGATTTGACCATGCCCGGCATTTCTGGGTTCGAGCTAATTAAACTAGTAAGGCAACGTTTCGCAGGTATTCGCTGTGTTGTGCTTACTTGCCATCATGAGTTTGACTATGTGCAGGAGGCTATGCGTTTAGGAGCCGTTGATTATATTGTCAAAACTCTATTGGAGATGGAAAATGCGGACGAGACTATACGTCGCCTGGTCGATCGCATCAAATGGGAGGACAATACAAGGGATGCACTGGTTCATGGTGAAGGTAAAAGGATAGCTGCAGACAAGGCACTGCTCTATTTACCATTAAGCAGCCACTGTAATGAAGAAGAGTTATTTCACCTATCCTTCGTGAAGAATAATCCGCTGATTACCTTTCATGAGATGTGGATGTCGCCCTTGCTTCACCGGTTCTCGGAAGAGGAGGGGAAGCGTGAGCTTAAGAACCAGCTTTCTGGGAGATGGCAGACCGCGCTCATCAGTGGGTTAAGAGATCAGTCACTACAGGAATTGGAGGAGCAGCTCACCACGAAGCTTCGGCATATGCTATTTTATCATTCTAGTGCTGAAGAACTGACCTTTCTGAATTATGAGGAACTAAAGAAGGAAATAGCGGTTCCCCAATTAAAACCGGATGAAGCTGATCTATTCGTGCAAGCTCAAAATCTCAAGTGGACGATTGATGGAAACGAATGGGAGAATTTTGTAACGAATATACTCCTGCAGAAGCCAAGGCAGGATAGATTTCTAACGTTCGCCCATTCCCTTTTGCAAAGCTGGAGTTCTTTACTTTTGAAGTCAGAGGATGCTGTTCAACTGGAACGGGATATTTCGTTTAATTTGAACTGGTGCCATTGGAAGACCTGGCTGCGCCGATTTTCTGATCATGTGGGACGGAGAATGCTCGAGCTAGGATTGACTAAAGAGGTGATGTCTTGCCTTATTCGCGCAGTTCGTTACATGCAGAGCCATGCAGGTGACAAAATCAATCAGAGCGACGTAGCGGCGGAAATTAATATGAGCCGTGGTTATTTCAGTCAATGTTTCGCTCGTTTTGCCGGGGAGACATTCGGTGAATGTTTACGGGGAATGCGGCTTGAGTTGGCTAAATCATTATTGCGGGAGACTTCATTACCCGTCTGTGAGATTGCTTCAAGGTCTGGCTTTGAAGATGACCGTTATTTCAGTAGACTGTTCAAAGAACGTATTGGTCAACTCCCGAGTGAATATCGTGCGGAGGGGAAGGACCAATGATGAGATTGTGTAAATCTATCCTCTTACTTGTAATGATGATCGGACTTACATCATGCCGTGACCAGAACAAAACAGTAGATTCTACTCGAAGTCCTCAGGGTGAGGTCGAAGATGCTTCTGTAGCGTATAGCAAATACGAAGATCCGATCGTGATTCGTGTAGGATTTAAGGTTCCCGATTCCAGGCTAAATACAGGTGACAGCAACGACAACAATCCAATCACCCGTTATTTGGAGAGCATTACGAATATCAAGGTAGTTCACTCTTGGGAAGCGAAGGGTGAAGATGCTTTTAATCAAAAAGCACAGCTTGCGATCGATAGCAATGATTTGCCGGATGCGATGGTTGTTGATCGAGATCAATTGAAGAAACTCATTGATAATGACATGATAGAGGATCTTACAGAGACCTACAATGTATATGGCTCTGATTTAATTAAGGATATGTACAATTCTACTCAGGGTGAGGCATTATCCGATGCTTCTCGATACGGCAAATTATACGGATTGCCTAATGTAGCCATTGATGCGGATTCGCCTGTTCTGCTCTGGTTGCGTCAGGATTGGCTGGATAAACTGGAGCTGCAGGCACCGCAAACCTTCGAAGATATTGAGAACATAGCGAAGGCTTTTATTGAGAAAGACCCCGACGGCAATGGCAAAAGAGATACGGTCGGACTTAGCGGCTACAAGAATATCATCTATGGGACGAAGCCATTAGTAAATGGTCTGGATGCTGTGTTTAGTGCATTACATGCTTTTCCCACCAATTGGATCAAGGATAACGCTGGGAATATTGTATATGGATCCATTACACCTGAGACCAAACAAGCACTTGCCAAACTGGCTGATTGGTATAAAAGAGGGTTGCTGGACCCTAATTTTGCACTTTATAAAGAAACGCAAGAGCCTATTATTACAGGGAAATCAGGCATGTTCTTTGGCCCGTGGTGGATGCCATATTATCCTTTGTCAGAGGCGGTTGCTCTAGATACGAAGGCAGAATGGAGAGCGTATGCTGCTCCACTTGATGAGTCTGGTAAGTTTGTTGCTCATTTGGCTCCGGTAACAGACCGTTACCTTGTTGTACGTAAAGGTTTCGAGCATCCAGAGGCGATTATGAAGCAGTTGAACGTGTTTACAAGACTTGAGAGAAGACAAGACCCTAATTCGGAGGAAGTTAAGAAGCTGGATGATTTCTCTGCGCAAACAGGAATTCAGCTGCGTGCTTATTATCCGTTTGACCTTTTAATTGATTATTCGGATGCGATAGAGAAACATTATGCAGATATCCAGCAAGCTTTGCATGGCAAAATAGACCCGGATACATTAAATCCAGATACCCGTCTCATTTATGATCAATGGGTGGAGGACACTGAACAACCAAAGAAAGATCTGGAAGGCTGGAAAGCAGCGAATGCATATAAATATGGAGTTGCCGTCTTAACCTCAACTGCTATTGAGGGAGTGCGGGGAGTATTTTACGGAAACACCCAACTAATGAAGAGTAAGTGGACGGAGCTGCAAAATCTGGAAAGCGAGACATTTTTGAATATCATCGTGGGCGATTCACCGCTTAGTGACTTTGATGTTTTTGTAGCGAAATGGAAGAGCCTCGGCGGGGAGGCGATTACGAAAGAAGTTGCTGAAACTGTAAAGGTGAAGTAAGTACGGGATGATATAGATTTTTTCTCTAAAAGTAGCGGAGTGAATGGACTGATTGTGGAAAAGTGGAGTGTCCTCACCAAGGAAACGGGAGCACTGATCGATAATTAGGGAATTCCTCCCTGTAATTCTGAGATTTCTGCTCATCTGACTAATAATTAGGGAAAAACTCCCTATAATTTTGCTGATTTGTTGGCAAATACCGATATTACTCTGATTTTTAGGGAGGATTTCCCTCTTTCTATTCATTTAAAACATTTACCAGCTATTTTCAGGGAGTTTTTCCATAATAATTCTCAAAAAAAAGAAGCTGTCCTTTAAGTAGCCTTTACTACTTTTGAGACAGTTTCTTTTTTTGTCCTATTCTTCGTCAGTGCTGATTTTTTGAAGTAAGTAGCGAAGCTGCTCTACTTCCTCGCTGGTTAATTTACCAACTAGGCTCTTGTTATAATCATCTAAAATAGACTGAAGAATTGGCGAGAAATCGATAGCTTTAGGCGTTGGATATAGTAGGTGAGAGCGTCGATCATTAGGATCTGGTTTACGTTCAATATAACCCGAATTCTCTAATTGCTTCACGGAGCGTGCGGTGGTAGCTTTATCGAATTTTAGTTCAGAAGTTAGTTGATCTTGTGTAATCCCTGGTCTGGAAGTAATCAGTTTTAGAAAACTATGTTGCCCGCCACTACCTATTCCATAGGGCATGAATTTTTTTACCAATTGCTTTTGATTTTGACGATGAAAATAGGAAATCAACTTTCCTATAGGCTCTTTTTCCAAGATATAGACACCTCTTTGGGTTTATAGTTCGCGTATTTGCTACTCTGAGACAAAGTGTACAATAAAGTCGTTGCGTGCGCAACTAAATTGATGTACACTGGGTAAGTAAGTTTTGTTGCGTACGCAACTAAACGTTGATTTTATATTCAATGAGGTGTTAGTTTATGAGTTCTATTAGCGCAACTTATCAGGAAGACAAGGAAATTCAGAAGAAACGCTGGATGATTTTAATTGTTCTGAATATTTTTACCTTCATGTCCACACTTGATGGTAGTATTGTCAACATCGCTCTGCCAGAATTATCGAAACAATTGAAGCTGCCTATGGCACAAATCGAATGGGTAACCACAGGATATTTGATGGCGATTTGTGCTGCGATTCTTTTCTTCGGGAAGCTTGGAGATATTGTCGGGAAGATTCGAATCTTTAAGATTGGTACGATAGTTTTTGTTATTGGTTCTATGCTGTGTGGATTTAGTTTAAGTTTACCTGCATTACTTGCTTCGCGTGTCATTCAGGCTATCGGAGCTTCGATGACAATGGCGAACAGCCAGGGAATCGTTACGGATATCTTTCCTGCCAATGAGCGGGGTAAAGCGCTTGGTTTCATAGGTACATTCGTGTCTCTGGGAAGTATAGCTGGTCCTAGCTTAGGTGGGATTATGGTTTCGACATTAGGCTGGGAGTATATTTTTTGGGTGAACATTCCTATTGGAGTGATCGCTATCCTGTTAGGCTGGAAGGTACTGCCTAAGGATTTAACTAGGACGAAATCTACAATAGACGTTCCGGGTAGTTTACTCTTCGCTATTTTTATCATAAGTTTGTTCGCAGGGCTTTTATTGGGACAGCAGCTCGGTTATGGCGATAGCTTAATTGTGACGTCTTTAATCGTAGCTATAGCCAGCTTCATTGCTTTCTTATGGACGGAGCTTCGCCGGAAAGAACCTCTACTACAATTATCATTATTTAAGAATCCGTTGTTTTCTTTAAGTATTTTATGTGGGTTTCTCGTGTTTACAGCGAACTTCTGCTTTAATATCATCGCGCCGTTTTATGCACAGAATATGCTGAATCTATCGCCCTTTGAAGCGGGATTCCTGTTGATGTTATTACCGATATGTATGGTAGTCGTAGCACCAATAAGCGGTGCTTTATCGGATAAAATCGGGTCTGAATTCCTAACTTTTGCAGGGCTGGTAGTCATGGTTATTGCTCAGTTTGGATTAGCTGAGCTTCATGAAGGAAGCTCTGTTGTGCTGGTAGGCGTGTGGATCGCTATGTTAGGAATAGGGAGTGGTCTGTTTCAGTCGCCAAATAATTCGCTTGTGATGTCCAAGGTGCCTAGAACTCAGCTTGGTTCTGCGGGCAGCGTCAACTCGCTTGTTCGTAATGTGGGGATGGTCGTCGGTATTACGATAGCTACGACGATTCTCTTTCATGTGATGAGCAGTGAAGCTGGTTATCGGGTAACAGGTCTAGTTCCAGGTCGACCAGAGTTATTTATCAGTGGGATGCATGTAGTGTTCATGACTTCGGCATCCATATGCTTTGTGGCTGCACTGCTAACGGGTTGGAGAATGATTAGTGCAAGAAGCGCCAGAGTGCAGACTTCGGAAAGACCATAAGGAATAAAAGAAGAAGATCCTTCTGACGCTACGGCGTGGAAGGATCTTCTTTGTGATGATATTGAAGGGCTTTCTTAATGGCTTGCAAGTATTGATACCGATAATGATCATCCGGTTCTAAATAGGCACCCTCAGCCCATTCGTTCCAAGCGTTAATATAAATAAAATCACTTTTGAACATCTTCTTGGTCCTCTCAATTTGTCGTGACAGGTATTGACCGAATTTGTGAGGATTTGCACCTAAAGTACTTTGTCCGGCAGCACCTTTGCGTGGTGTATTATCCCAGTTAACAAATGCTCCCGGATATATAATTTCCCCATCCCTATGAGGGGTCCGTTCTAACATAGATTCCCATAATTCGTCGTAATCAATGACAATATGCTTTTGATCCTCCACCTGCTTGGAACTCCATAAGTGCTTTACACCACCATGTGCGAATGTGTAGTGAGGCTCGAATTCTAGACTGGCGTCGAACCCGTGCTCTGTCTTTAGGGGGAATCCGCCCAGTGTCCGGACAAGATGAAGCCCCTTAAGTCCGTTTTGCTGAGCTAAATCACGCCAACATTGAAGCATTTCATCACACCGAGGGATGCTGGAGGATCTATAGATAATAAATACTGGTTTGCCGTCTACGCAAATATATCGTTCATCTTTGAAGGCCTCCAACAAAGCATAAAAATGCATTCGCCAATCCCGTTCTTCTCCATATTCTTGTGGCATCAAGACATCTTCTTCAGTGCCATCCCAGCTTCGTGTCCAAGGTTCGTTAGCCCAAGACAGACAAAAGGGGAAGTCAGGCTCTTTGCTGGCAAGAATCTGCTGAACCGGTTGTTCCAGAAGTCGCCTGCCATTGAACCAATAGTGATAATAACAAAAACCGTAAATGCCATGAGCTTTTGCAGTTTCTGCCTGCCATTGTTTCACATTAGGGTCCGTTAAATCGTAGTAGTTATTATTTAATGGTTTTTTCGGTTGATCATGTCCAGGATAAAGGGCTGCAGCCTTCCTGACATTTGTCCATTCTGTAAATCCCTCTCCCCACCAGGAATCGTTCTCTGCTATCTGATGAAACTGAGGCAATACAAAAGCGATGCATTTCAAGTCAAGTCACCCCCTATGGTTCCGTGAATATTTTTTTGAGAAGCAGCTTTCCCTGCTGAAGATAAGAATGATTGTACTTCACTTCCTTTAGAGCACGAGAGGCCCAACTTCTCCTTGCATCACTATGGGCAATATAGTACTTGAAGCTCTCAGAGAGCTCTTTAAAGTTCTGGAAACGAATAGGACCTTCTTCTGTGATGGGGTAACTTTGAAGATGGGGATGATCTTCCACGAACTGAAATACGCCGCAAGCAGCGACCTCCATAATTTGCTGCACAGATCCTGTGCAATTGATGATGATTCTTGCTCCATTATAATAGTTAGACATTTCTGCTTTATCGTAGGTGATGTCTATGAAATTTTTGGTGGGCTCCCACCCGCTACCAATGGTCAATATCTTGAGGCCATGAAGTAGTTCTGAATGAGCTAGGGTGTCCAGAACACTATTCATTTGAAAATGGCCGAGAATGAGTACGTCACTGTGGTAACGTTTCTCCACACGTCTTGGATAATAGAGTTCTGTATCTGGAGCATAAGGGAGGTAGCTCGAATGTTTCTCACGTAAACCTTGATAATAGATTAGATTAGCTATGTTCTGTGTGAAAATATAATCGAATAACAGCGCTAGATTACGTTCTGTTCGGGTAAGGCAGGTCGCGTCTGCCATCCATACGGCCTTAGGAGCTTTGTAAGCTTTGAGGGCAGGAATATTCTCCTCAGGGAACAGGGATTCTGATCCCAAGGCTAATATCAGATCAGGCTGATACTGGGCTAAATATTCTTCTAGATTATGATGTAACTTAATGGCAAGCACTTCTTTGACCAGATGCCTTAGCTGATCTTTAAAAAGTCGTACGTTAGGCATTTTATCACTTATCTCTGAGGGAACCAGAAGCAATACTCTTAATTGCTTTAGTTCCCGTGTTATGGTTTCCGCTCTATAAGAGTTCTCGAGAATGAGATTACGGTGTTGCGATTGATGAACTTGGCTGATGGAGACTTCGTGAGTTGAGGGCCTTTGAGGAGTGAGCCTAGTAGCTGTCTTCTTCATAATTCCTCCTGTATTCATTGGAGCCAGTCATTCGCTCTAGCACCTAGTCTTGCTAATCATTATATGTGTAGGGGGTTCATTTGACTTTAGGTATAAGACCATTAATCTGAATCTCGAAGGAAAAAGCGGATTTAGTAAAAGATGTATATCTATCTATGACCGGATTGTCTTGTCTAACATAAAATATACTATAAAACCTGAAAGGGATGATCGTCTTGCCAACCTTCGATAATATTCTTGTTACAGGAAGTCAGACCATTCAAAATGATCTGCATGTTAACGGGAATGAGACTATCGATTCAAATCTGCACTTGAATGGTAGTCAGACGATAATGGGAAGCCTTAATGTGAACGGTAGTGAATCTATACTTGGTCATTTGGGTGTAACCGGTGAAATCAGTGGTGCAGGTACCATCAAAACTGCAACCCGTTTGATCGCGGTGAATCAGGCTTTATCACCTGTTTCAGCACCTACGAGCCTTCAACAAGTCAGATATTTCGCTATAGGAGTTGCAGGTCAGACAGGGCTTGTGCTGAAGGGTACGGATGGAAATGACTATGTATTATTTATCGATTTGACCGGGGGAACACCTAATATTGGGATTCAGCGGGCTTAATTCTGATAACATTAACATCTTCAAGCTCTGAACAATAAAAAACAGCAAGTCGCCTAGGTACAAATAGGGACTTGCTGTTTGAGGTTTCTATTAGTTCTTAAAGCTGTGAATTGGAGCAGGAATTCGTCCGCCTCGGTTGATGAAGTTGGCACAATTGAAGCCGTTAACAGCCATGACAGGCGCATATCCAAGGAGACCGCCAAATTCTACGATTTCGCCCACATCCTTACCGATGACAGGAATGACGCGAACTGCGGTTGTTTTGTTATTGACCATTCCGATAGCAGCTTCATCGGCGATGATGCCAGAGATCGTCTCTTTGGTGGTACTTCCCGGAATAGCAATCATGTCCAGTCCTACAGAACATACACAGGTCATGGCTTCTAGCTTCTCGAGCGTAAGCGCACCACGCTGTACGGCTTGAATCATTCCGTGATCTTCACTAACTGGAATAAAGGCTCCACTGAGTCCGCCAACATAGGAGGAGGCCATCACGCCACCTTTTTTAACATTGTCATTTAGAATCGCCAGAGCGGCTGTTGTTCCTGGTGCGCCAGCTTCTTCCAGACCCATGACTTGAAAGATCTCCGCAATGGAATCCCCAATTTCTGGTGTTGGAGCCAGAGATAAATCGATAATCCCAAAAGGCACGTTCATCCGTTTCGATGCTTCCTGCGCAACTAGTTGTCCCACACGTGTAACTTTAAACGCAGTCCGTTTGATCGTTTCACACAGGGTTTCGAAGTCCTGACCTTTCACTTCCTCTAATGCACGCTTGATTACACCCGGGCCACTGACGCCAACGTTAATGACACATTCCCGTTCACCAACCCCATGAAAGGCTCCAGCCATAAAAGGATTGTCCTCGACAGCATTACAGAAGACAACCAGCTTAGCACAGCCGATGGAATCCCGATCCTTGGTGCGTTCCGCAGTTTGAATAATGATATCACCCATTAATTTCACAGCATCCATATTGATTCCACTTCTGGAGGAGCCGACGTTGACGGACGAACAGACTCTTTCAGTGACTGCGAGTGCTTCTGGGATACTGTCGATTAGAATACGATCACCTTTGGTGCACCCTTTTTGCACAAGCGCAGAGAAGCCGCCAATAAAGTTAACCCCAACTTCTTTGGCAGCCTTGTCCAAAATTTCCGCTACAGGCACATACGTATCCGTCTTCACGGCACCAGCAGCAATAGCTATAGGAGTCACAGAAATTCGTTTATTAACAATTGGTACACCGAATTGTCTTTCCAGATCTTCACCTGTTTTGACGAGCTTCTCGGCGGATCTAGTGATTTTGTCGTATACGTTTTGGTTAAAAGTTCTCATATCTGTATGTGCACAATCCATGAGGCTGATCCCCATCGTTATGGTACGTACATCCAGATTCATTTCACGGATCATCTTATTCGTTTCTTGTACTTCCACCAGTGATATCATGGTCATCCTCCTAAATGCGGTGCATAATATTAAAAATATCCTCATGCTGAAGCTTGATTTCCACGCCGATCGCTTCTCCGATCAAATGTAAATCCTCAACAATATCCTCAAATGCTTTAGTCGCGCCAGAAATGTCTACAATCATCATCATGTTAAAATAATCTTGTACAATCGTCTGAGAAATATCCAGAATGTTCAAATTGTGCTCGGCAAGATATGTACATATCTTGGCAATAATCCCTACTTTGTCTTTTCCTAATACAGTAATAATCCCCTTCATAAATACAGCCTCCCTTTGTATATGGTGATTACGCCGTGTAAACGGAATGAACCATTCCAATCATTATTACAAATGCTGAAGCAAGCTTCAACCAAAGGTTTTTTGTCCGTTTGATCATTTTTATATAAAGTCCTATGAATTTAAAGAAAATTCGATTGACAGTATATGAAAAATATGATGAAGTGAGAGATTGATACGATACTCTGAAGGAGTAAATATGACTACACAAAAATATAAAAATATGGTTGAAGAGCGGACCAAACAAACCCTCCAGGAATGGTCGGAACTGTCGGAAGTTAACGAGAAGGACATTTATCGTTTTTTGCATAATTTGAAAGGTACGGCAGGAACAGTGGGGTTACAAGAAGTTGAACAGTTTGCCGATGCAACGTTGCCCTATTTCATGGAAAGTAGCCTTAAGAACTGGTCTATTGAAGAGTGGGGCGATTATTTGTATCCGCTTATTCCACTGTTTAATCAAGATTCATCGGTTTCTCTAGGTTCAGTTAAGACGTTAGACAAAAAAGGAAATGATGATTCGCTCCCACATAATGATATTTTGCTTATTGATGATGATGTAGAATTAGTGGCTTATTTAAAAGAATCATTGGAGAAGCAGAACTATTATGTAAGCATTGCCTTGTCCGCTGAACGAGGTCTCAAGATTTTTTATGAAACCAAACCGGATCTAATTCTTCTGGATATTCTTTTGCCTGATATCAGCGGAATTGAGGTCTTGAATCAAATTATCGGCAAAGCCAAAAAAGAACGTATTCCAATCATCATTATAAGTGGGGAGTACTCCAAAGCGACTCAACTGCATGCGTATAGGCTGGGTGTGATGGATTTTTTATCGAAGCCTGTAGATATTGATTTATTTCTGGCTTTGATTAAAAACCGCTTTGAGTTAAAGCGGGAGTGGCAGGAATCCATCATTGTGGATGAATTGACGGGTGCGTTTAATCGAAAACACTTTAATCAAGTGATGAAGCAGCTGATTTGCGATTTTAAGCGCACGGAACGGGTGTTTTCTTTAGCACTGATTGATCTGGACTATTTCAAAAAGATTAATGATACATATGGTCATCTAATCGGAGATGAGGTATTACAGTCCTTGTCTGAGCTTGTAAAGGGTTCGATTCGTATGGAAGATACCTTTTGCCGCTTCGGTGGAGAAGAGTTTGCTGTGTTCCTGCCAAATACGGATGCGAGTTCTGCATTGACAGTAATAAACCGTATTAAGGAGCAATTTGCTGCCACTGACTTTTTTGCGAAGAATGAAGTCTTTCATGTGACCTTCTCGAGTGGGATATCAGAGGTAACAGAAGCTGAGAATATTGCCGATAAAATTGTAGAAGAAGCAGACCAAGCTCTCTATGCCAGCAAAGATGCCGGAAGGAATCAGACTACACTCTACACGGACCATTTATCGTCGAGTAAAAAGCATTCGGTTCTAAATGTAATTGTTGTGGATGATGATGCGTTGATTCGAAAAATAGTGACTCATCAGATTGATACATGGGAGCCGGAGGATATTACTGAGGTGAATATCAGTAGTTATGCGAATGGGCTGGATTTCTTGCAATCGGATTGGTATTCCATAGATGAGAAATATATTATTCTACTGGATGGTGTGATGCCGGATCTTGATGGCGTTGAAGTCCTGGAAAGAATTCGCAAGACGTATCCGGAAGTGAATATATTAGTGATCATGCTGACAGGGAGAAATAATCAGGCGGATATTGTACATGCCCTGCAGATGGGTGCCGATGATTATGTAGTAAAACCTGTCCATATGCCTGAGCTGTTGTCCCGAATGGAACGGTTGGCTCATAGATTTTTGTTCTAACACGAAGGGAATTGTGCGAATATGCAAAAAATAATGGTAGTGGATGATGAAGAAGTATTACGGATGTTAATCGAGGATACATTGGAAGATTTGGAGAATGTTGAGATTCACACAGCGGAGAATGGGTTGGAAGCTCTATCTAAGCTGTCTACGGATCCTTATGATTTGGTGATTCTCGATTATATGATGCCGGAAATGACAGGGATTGAAGTGCTTCAGCAGCTGGATGAGGAGAAAAAGAAAACTACAGCTATATTAATGTTAACGGCCAAAGCTCAAGATGTAGATCGAATTCGAGCAGTTGAAGCAGGTGCGCGTTACTTCATGCCGAAACCATTTAGTCCGATGGAACTCTTGCAGATTGTGGAGGGGATCCTGAGTGGTGAAGAAAAGTAACGCTAATCACAGCATCAAAAATAAATATTTCCGCATCATTGTATTAGTGTTTTCTTTAATCATTCTTATGGGAACTGTTTTTTTTATTTTCATAAACTATGAACAAGATGAATTAAGTAGAGAACGTGAAAGTTTGCAGTATAAAGCAGACACGATCAGTGAGATGGCGAGCACGTTAAATGAGGTGTTTTTCCGAGCTAGGGGATTCACTTTGCTTAAGGACGAGAATGAATTAAAGCTCTTAAATGCAGCCCTAGTAAAATTTGATCAAATTCTGGATACGTATTCTAATCTTAATTTATCCGCCGAAGAAGCCTTGTTTAGAGATGGTTTAAAATCATTTTATGTCCAGTATAAAAATAAAACGCTACCGGAAGCGATTCGGCTTGTCGAGGCTGATGATTATGCTGCTTTGAGAGTACTATCCGGAGATGGTATTACTAAATCAGTGAATGATTTTCTAACGTATACGAAAGAGTATAGACAGCGATCCGATGCAGCATTAAATACCATGGCTATGGATTATATCAAACGAGCTAACGAATTCACCTTTATCGCCTTCTTTTTTAGCACGATTATTCTACTGTTCTTTACCTTTATGATCTGGCGGATTCTTAAGAATTTGATTAATCCTATTTTGAAGCTGGAAGGGGCCACTCATTCCTTGGCTGCCGGTGAGGAAATTCTTCTCGGCAAGCTTAAGCATCAAGATGAGATTGGTCGGCTTTATAATGCATTTCTAAATATGGCCAGAAGTATTCAGGACAAAGAAGAAGAATTGATGATGCAGAATGAAGAGCTGCACGCGCAGCAAGATGAACTTCAGGATCAGCAGTACAGACTGCAACGTTCGCTTAGTGAAATAGAGAGTATGATGAAGGCACTCGATCAATCCTCAGCGGTGGGGATCCTTACAGATAAGGGCGTATTTACCTACGCGAATGATAATTTAAGCAAATATACCGGCTATAAAAATTCTGAAATTATCGGTTTTACCTATAAGTTATTTGAACTCTATAATATATCTAGAGAACAAATGCAGAAGATCTTCAACAAATTATATACGGGCGGGGTATGGAGCAATGAACTCCAGATTCTGACTAAAGACGGATTGCCAATCTGGATGCATCTGACTGTCGTGCCGTATCTGAACAATGAGGGTGTGATTTATCAGTACATTTTTATCGCGTATGATGTCACCTCTATGAAAAGTGTACAGCTGGAGCTAGCGGAAACGCTGAAGAATACAGAACAGACCAAAAAAATGCTTGAGCTTAATAATCAGCTGAATCATGACATTACATACACCTTAGATAAACAAGAATTTGCAGATAAGTTTATTCAGTTCATGCATCACCTGTATTCATTTGATTCGAGTTTCTTCCTTCTTGTAAAAGATAAGATCGCAGCTGTTAAAGGGATTCCTCAGGAAAATGTAGCGCGTTATCTCGATAATGAGAACAATGAAATGTTATATCGTTTGAAGACGGAAAAAACCTATCTGATTAAGCGTCTAGCTACGCAATCGGAACAGGGAATTTCTGCGAATGAGGTCTACTGTTATGATTTCTATACCACTGTTGTAAATGCAGAAGATGAGATTCTAGCTGTATTTTGCGGAACCCGGATTGGACATTCTTTCAGTAAAGAAGAGATTAATGAGGTTCAAGGAATGATGAACCGCGTAGCTCTGGCGATTGAACGTTTATTCATGTACGAAGAGATTGAACATGGGCGAAAGCTGAACCGCGATATCGTGAATAACGTAAACGAAGGCATTCAGTTCGTGAGTACAGAAGGCGTGATGCTTCAGATGAATAAGGCGCTGTGCAACATCGTTAACTATGACTGGATTGAAGGTACACTGACTCCTAGAAAAGAATGGATGGATTATTTCATCGAACGCTCGAATGAGAACCATGAGCTTCGGTCGTTTTTTGAACAGGCAATCTCTGAGGATGCTCTGGAGTCCAGCAGTATGCAATACTCCATTGGAACGGAATCCAAGAAGCATATTGATGTTTATGCGATTCCTGTTTTCCGCCGGGAGCTTAGAATTGGTACATTGTTTGTATATAGAGATATCACTAGGGAGTACGAGCTGGATCTTATGAAATCTGATCTTGTCAGTACGGTAAGTCATGAGCTGAGAACGCCATTGTCGAGTGTATTAGGATTCACGGAACTGCTATTGTCCAAAACCATGAAGCCTGAGAAGCAGCTGAAGTATTTGGAGACGATTCATAAGGAAGCGAAGCGGTTGACTGAGCTTATTAATGATTTTCTGGATCTGCAGAGAATGGAGTCAGGGAAGCAGCAGTATATCACGGAGCATGTAAATCTTAGTGAAATTGTCCTTGGGGTTATCGATCAATATAAACTTAGTAGCACGCATCATGTGCTGTTGGTGGATGAGGCTCTGAATGCGGAGGTAGATGTGGACCAGGATAAGATCGTTCAAGTTCTAACGAATTTGTTAAGTAATGCGATCAAGTTCTCACCGTCTAACAATGAAGTGAAGGTACTGCTGCATAATGAGCCGGATCATATTATTGTGCGTATCCAGGATAATGGTCTGGGCATTCCAAAGGATCAAATCGGACAGCTATTCCAAAAATTCAGAAGAGTGGACAACAGTGCCTCCAAAAGAATTGGTGGAACAGGTCTCGGTCTTGCCATCTGTAAAGAAATTATTGAGAAACAAAAGGGAACCATCGGTATTGATTCGGTAGAGGGTGAAGGGACAACCGTTTGGTTTAGCCTCCCAATCCTTAATGCAGAAGCAAGCCGGCAGCAAGATGAGCTGAATAAATGGAATGCTGATAAAGAGCTCAAACCGAATGTAATGATTGTTGAAGATGATTATAGTCTTTCGTTGCTTTTATCAGAAGAGCTTAAAGGGAAGGGGTTCCGTGTTACCCATCACTATCATCCACAGCAAGCTTTTGATCAAGCCTTGAAAACACCATTTGTTGCGATCGTGGTTGATTTGATGCTTGGTGAAGAACTGGACGGTTGGGATTTGATCCGAATGCTAAAAGAGGATTCGAGAACAGAGAATATTCCGATTGTTATCTCTTCTGCTCTGGATCAATCAGACAAGAACCAATTGAATGATGTGATACAGAAGTATTTAACGAAGCCTTATCCGCCAGGTGAGTTATCGAATACGCTTGAAGAGATTGTGAAGATAAAGACAGGGGTAGGCGAGGTATTATTTCCCGAAAGTAAGAAGGATTTATAGTTTTTATTTATCACAATATTTTATAAATAGTATCATTTTTTATAATGAAACCGATCAAAACAGGGCAAATCATACTGTTTTGATCGGTTTTTACGTACTTTATTGATACTTTTTCAATAATTAACAATTTTTAGGTGAAAATGACTTCATTGATCGTTTACAAATATTGTGATAGCCTGATTTTATGAGGTTCTAAAAAAGGCTCAGATAAATTCAATTGAGGCACGGATCATAACCAGATTTCATGTTTAGGAGAGGTGGATATTGTTGCAACTACAGGTAACGAACAGTCCTTTTAACGAGAACCAAGTCGAGCTTCTCAATCGTCTTCTACCAACCTTAACGGAGACGCAGCAAATATGGCTCAGTGGATTTTTGTCCGCGATTGGACGTACTACGGCGGCAGCGCCAGCAGGTGCTGAACTTCAAGTGCCATCGAATACGATTGGAAACACAGAGGTTGGCGCTGCCGTAACGAGCCAACCAGCAGCCTCACGGGAAGTGACCATATTATTTGGTTCGCAAACGGGTAATTGCCAGCGACTTGCGGGGAGCTTGTCCCGCAAGCTGGAAGAGCAAGGATTTCAGGTCACACTCTCCGCGATGAACAATTTCAAACCTACAGCGCTTAAAAAGGTTGAGAATCTACTTCTATTGGTGAGTACTCATGGAGAAGGTGAACCACCTGATAATGCAAGGATTTTTCATGAATTTCTTTACAGTAAAAGAGCCCCTCAATTACAGAACCTGCGGTTTTCAGTTCTGGCTCTGGGAGACACCTCTTATGAATTTTTCTGTCAGACGGGTAAAGAGTTCGATCAGAGGTTAGAGGAGCTTGGTGGTAAGCGCCTAAGTCCACGTGTAGATTGTGATCTCGATTATGACGATTCCGTTGCCGAATGGTTCGAAGGTGTAATTGCTGCATTAAATGCAAATTTAAATGCTCCAGCCATTGCTGCAAAAGCGGTTCAAGCCGCGGAGGACGCAGAGTCACAAGAACCTCTATATACTCGTAATAATCCTTTTAAGGCAGAGGTACTGGAGAATCTGAATTTGAACGGACGCGGCTCGGACCGGGAGACTCGCCATTTGGAACTATCGCTTGAAGGCTCTAATATACAGTTTGAACCTGGGGATGCACTGGGAGTATACCCAGAGAATCATCCTGAACTGGTGGACGCTATTATTCATACTATGGGCTGGAATCCTAATGATAAGGTTCCGTTTAATAAGAAAGGTGATGAAGGAGCCTTACGTGAGGCACTTCTGCATCATTATGAAATCACTGTATTGACCAAACCTTTGCTGGAGCAAGCGGCAAAGCTGTCTGCTTCAAACAAGCTGAGTGAGTTATTAGCTCCAGATCGTGCTTCGGAGCTTAAAGAGTATATTCAAGGACGCGATCTACTCGATTTGATCCAGGACTTCTCACCGTGGGAAGGTCCAGCCAGCAGTTTTGTGACGATTTTGCGGAAGCTTCCTGCACGCCTATATTCTATCGCTAGCAGTTATAAAGCTAACCCGGATGAGGTTCATCTAACCGTCAGAGCTGTACGTTATGAGGCTCACGGTAGGGAACGTTACGGTGTCTGCTCAGTGCATTGCGCAGAAAGAGTAGAGCCGGGAGATACATTGCCTATTTACATTCAGCATAATCCTAACTTTAAGCTACCGACTAATCCGGATGCACCGATGATCATGATCGGACCAGGCACAGGTGTTGCACCATTCCGCTCTTTCCTAGAGGAACGTGGGGAGCTGGGAGCGGAAGGGAAATCTTGGCTGTTCTATGGGGATCGGCATTTTGTAACAGATTTTCTGTATCAGACTGATTGGCAGAGAATGCTAAAGGATGGCGTTCTAAGTAAGCTGGATGTCGCCTTCTCACGTGATACCGAAGAGAAAGTATATGTACAACATCGCATTTTACAAAAGAGTCGTGAGGTTTATGAATGGCTGCAAGAAGGTGCTCATATCTACGTTTGCGGTGACGAGAAGTACATGGCGCATGATGTTCATTCTGCACTGCTTACGGTAATTCAGAGTGAGGGCGGACTGAGCCCTGAAGCGGCAGCGGCTTATCTGGAAGATATGCAACAGACGCAGCGTTACCAGCGTGATGTCTATTAATGGATAGATGGAGTTATCGAATGACTTCGGGGGGAGATAACAACAATGGCAAACAATGAGAAGGTTAAGCCGATCGGCGGGCCTCCAAGTGATGTTGAGCATATTAAATCGGAGAGTAACTATCTGCGGGGTGCATTAGTTGAGACACTAAGCAATCCGATTACGGGTGGTCTACCTGAAGATGATAATCGCCTGCTTAAATTTCACGGAAGCTATATGCAGGATGACAGAGATTTGCGCAATGAACGGGAACGTCAGAAGCTGGAGCCAGCATTCCAGTTTATGCTTCGCGTAGTTGCCCCAGGTGGTGTAGCTACACCGGAACAATGGCTGGTGATGGATGATCTGGCACAGAAGTATGGTAACGGAACCTTACGTTTGACTACAAGACAGGCATTTCAAATGCATGGCGTTCTCAAATGGAACTTAAAAAAGACCATTCGAAGCATCAATGATACGCTAATGACAACCCTTGCAGCTTGTGGGGATGTCAACCGTAACGTAATGAGCAATCCGAATCCTTATCAATCTGAGGTGCATGCAGAAGTCTATGAATGGGCGCGCAAAGTTAGTGATCATCTATCCCCACGCACTCCCGCTTACCATGAAATTTGGCTAGACGGTGAAAAGGTAGTGGATAGTTTAGGAGATCGGGCAGAAGTTGAACCGATCTATGGTCCGGTATATTTACCGCGTAAATTCAAGATTGGTCTTGCGGTGCCCCCTTCAAATGACGTAGATGTGTTCTCGCAGGATCTAGGCTTCATCGCTATTCTTGAGAATGATAAGCTGGTAGGGTTCAACGTTTCTGTAGGCGGCGGTATGGGAATGACGCATGGCGATAACAGCACGTATCCTCAGCTTGGCCGTATCATTGGTTTTTGCCGTCCTGATCAAATGATCGATGTAGCGGAGAAGACAGTAACGATTCAGCGGGATTATGGAAATCGTTCTGTCCGTAAAAATGCACGGTTCAAGTATACGATTGACCGCCACGGTCTGGAATGGTTTGTCGATGAGCTGCATGAAAGACTCGGATGGCAGCTTGAGGCGGCACGTGAGTACCATTTCGACCATAATGGAGACCGCTACGGCTGGGTGAAGGGTACGAATGGAAAATGGAATTTGACGCTTTATATCCAAAGCGGACGGATTCATGACCAAGAAGGGTACACATTGATGACTGGACTGCGGGAAATTGCCAAGATTCATACCGGGGATTTCCGGCTTACGCCGAATCAGAATTTAACGATTGCTAACGTAACCACTGCCAAAAAGCGAAAAGTGGCTGAGCTGGCTAAACAGCATGGACTTACGGACGGAGCTCATCTGTCTGCGCTACGACGCAGTTCGATGTCTTGTGTGGCGCTACCAACCTGCGGACTTGCAATGGCTGAAGCAGAACGTTATTTGCCTTCGTTGATTGATAAGCTAGAGCTTGTCCTTGATGAAGCTGGTCTACGCGATGAGGAAATCGTGATCCGGATGACAGGCTGTCCTAATGGGTGTGCAAGACCGGCACTAGGCGAAATCTCGTTTATTGGTAAAGGTCCAGGCAGATATAATATGTACTTGGGAGCAGGGTTTACGGGAGATCGCTTGAACAAAATGTATAAAGAAAACATAGATGAAAAAGAAATTCTAGAGACGCTGGAGCCAATTCTTCATCGTTATTCGAAAGAACGTCTGCATAGCGAGCATTTTGGAGATTTCGTGATCCGTGCAGGTTATGTCAAAGCGGTTTCGTCAGGTCTTAATTTTCATGACTAATCTAATTTAGACTGAAATGGGTGTCCCAGAGCCTGCATTATGGCTGCTGGGACACCTCTTTGTTGGTTGGCCTTACCCTAACCACATTTTTATAAGAATAAAGGGAGTTTTTTAGTTTCAGACAGGAATAAATATTTTTTTTGCTTAATGATTTGGATTTCTCGTGTTTTTCTTTCATAATATAAAGGGGAAACTAAATACAAAAGAAGAGCCATTGCCCGAGAGTGATGTGTTCTGTACAGAAGAGGCGATATTATGATTATCATGAAAACGATGGAAGAGATCGAAAAAATGCGTGCGGCGGGAAAAATTCTCGCTGAATGTCATCGTCAAATTGCACAAATTCTACAGCCGGGAATTACTACCTGGGAGATTGATGAATTTGCAGAAAAATTTATACTGTCTCAAGGAGCAACTCCTGAGCAAAAAGGATATAACGGATATCCGTACGCAACCTGTGCCTCTGTAAATGATGTAATCTGCCACGGATTTCCGAAAAAGGAACCACTTAAAGATGGAGATATAGTAACCATAGACATGGTAGTTAACTTAGATGGCTGGTTGGCAGATTCCGCTTGGTCATATGGGATTGGCAACATTAGTGAGCAGGCGACTAAATTGCTAGACACCACAAAGGAATCTTTATTCCGTGGTATCGAGCAGGCAGTTGCAGGCAACCGTATCGGGGATGTCGCTCATGCTATTCAAGTTTACGCAGAGTCTAATGGTTTTTCAGTTGTGCGTGATTTTATTGGTCATGGGATTGGTTCAGAAATGCACGAAGCACCAGAGGTACCTCACTATGGTCCGGCTGGCAGAGGACCTCGTCTTAAAGAGGGGATGGTATTTACCATTGAACCGATGCTGAACACAGGTAGCTACAGAACAAAAATTGATGCGGATGGTTGGACTGCACGTACCATTGACGGCGGTCTGTCAGCACAATATGAACATACATTAGCTATCACCCCTCAAGGAACCATTATTCTGACTGAACTATAATTTAGGGTAGAAAATAGACCTGATTAGCTTCATCTTCTCATGATGTTGCTGATCAGGTCTATTTGTTGTTCAATTAATCAGTTAATCAGTAATGTTGCGAGTATAATATTCAATGATATCTTTTCGACGAATAATTCCGACAAACACGCCTTCTTTATCAATCACAGGTACAAAATTTTGATCTGCGGCGAGCGTCAGCATATCCTCCATTTCGGCATTTATGAGAACGCTCTCGTTATGAACATGCTTCTGGATATCGCTTACTGGAACTTCTCCTATATTGTCAAAAGTTAGACCTGCTGTGTTTTTCAGCTTCCACAATAGATCACCTTCCGAAAGTGTTCCTACATATTTTCCTTCATTATCAATAATAGGGATAGCCGTATAATGGTGCTGCTCTAATTGTTCTAAGGCTTCCAGCATGGATAGTGAGTTAGTGATATAGGCAACTTGATCTTTAGGCAACAAAAAAGAGGATATTTCCATCGGCATGAACTCCTTTGTATTGAGATTTTTTTAGTTAGGCTACTTTTATTTAAACATACTTTTTGAAGGGATAGGTGTTTTAAATTTTATTATTTAATTATAGGTGAAAAGACCTATTTAATGATAGTCGTATTTTGTCGATTAAAGATAAGGTATATTATCCTAGAGTGGAGTTGTTCAGATGGCGTTATATCGTAGGCTTTCTTTAACGGTTAAATTTGTTCTGGTAGTAAGTTTAGTTATCATTGTTATCTTTTTCTTTAGTCTAATCGCGAATCTGCTTAATCTTCGAAGTGTGAGCATATCGAACGGTGAACTAGAGGCGGAAGTTGCTGGGCGAAGTTATGCGGAAACTATTCAGAATAGTATGGTAGACATAGAGTCGGCAGCAAAGGTATTCACAGATGTACTGGTTGAATCAAGAGAACATCAAACTTTGAGTCGTGAAGAAGTTATTTCTACAATGAAATCGATGCTTGAGAATAGACCCGAGCTTTTTGCAATTAGTACATTGTGGGAACCCAATGCCTTCGATCAAAACGATCAGGCTAATATCAATAAGACGCCATATGATGATGGTACGGGGCGTTTTATTCCTTATGTTCTTAGAAATCAAGGTTCAATAACGGTTGAACCCTTAAAGAATTACGATGTAGAAGGTGCGGGTGATTATTACCTTTTACCTAAAAAAGAGAAAAAACCGATCTACATTGAACCCTATTCCTATGAGACGACTGGTGGGGCTATAGAGATGATTTCGGTTATGCTGCCCATTTTGGACAAATCGGGCACTTTTCTTGGGACGGTAGGATTTGATGTTTCGTTATCAAAGCTTCAGGAGGATGCTGATAAATATAAACCTATGGGTGGATACGTTTCTCTAGTCACGGGTAATGGTAAATATGCAGCTAATCCTAATGATCCAGAAAGTGTACTTAAAGATTTCGGTGATACGGAAGAGAAAGCTGCACTGTGGAGACAAGTGAAGAATGGAAAGTCGGTTCAGGGGTACACCAATAATTCCAAAGGAGAAAATGTACTTCGTATTTTTGTTCCGATTCCACTGCCAGAAAGCGATCAGGTATGGTATACGCAGACTGCGATTCCTAAAGCTACAATCATGGCTGATTACGAACAATCGAAAACAGAATCATTTATTATCATGCTTGTTGGGATGCTGATTTTAGGAATAGTTATAGTCTTACAATTATGGTTAATGGTGATCAAACCGCTTCGAGTATTATCTGAGAAATTGCAGCTTATGGCTCAAGGGGACTTAACACAAACATTGCAGGTTCGAAATGATGATGAATTCGGTAAGATGTCTTCACATTTTAATCAGATGACATATAAGCTTCGAGAAATGTTTGGACTTGTGGCTGATTTATCGATGTCAGTGGGTGCGACTTCTGAAGAGTTGACAGCGAACGCGGAACAGACAGGGAAAGCTGCTGAACAGATTGCTGTGGCTATTGGACGAGTCGCCGAGGGAGCGCAACTGCAGAATGGTTATGCAGGAGAATCTTCTCTGGCGATGAGCGATCTTAGCATTGGAGTGCAACGTATCGCTGACTCTTCATCAGCGGTGTCTGCATCTGCAGACGAAGTAACCGATCAAACGAAGAGAGGCAGTGCACAGCTTCAAATGGCGGTGAACCAGATGACAGAGCTTAAGCAATCCGTGGACGAGACCAGTCTGGCGATTGAACGACTAGGTGAAAGATCTGTACAGATTAGTGGGATTATTGGTCTGATCTCGAATATCAGTAAACAGACTAATCTATTGGCATTAAACGCAGCAATTGAAGCATCCAGAGTGGGTGAACAAGGTCGTGGATTTGCTGTAGTAGCTTCGGAAATACGCATGTTGGCGGATCAAACGAAACAAGCTGCCGAACAAGTTACTGAATTAGTCGAACATGTGGTCCAAGATACTAATCAAGCCTCACAGGCTATGGCTGTTGGTAATGAGCAAGTACGTATCGGTGTGCAGGGTGTATCTGACAGTGATCTTTTGTTTACATCGATTCTTGCTGAAATGACACAGGTTACAGATCAGATTCAGGAAGTATCTGCAGCTGCACAGCAGATGACTGCTGGTACAGAGCAAATTTCAGCTAGTGTAAAAGTATTAGCTGAACTTGCATCAGAAGCGTCCGCAGATTCACAAAGTGTTGCAGCAGCCTCAGAGGAGCAGCTTGCTTCTATGGAAGAAATCTCAGCTTCGACGGAATCCCTCAGCTCAATGGTGCAAGATTTGCTGGACAAATTGTCTTATTTTAAAATTTAAACTGATGTGATATCGTGATTACAGGTGGGAAACCCTGTCCTTTTCTAAAGGATTAGGGTTTTTCCATTTATTACATAATCTAAAAAGGTATCTACATGCCATCGGATGTGCTATAATCAATATATCGAAAGTAGTTACCTGCTAATTCACATAGCGTAGAGGGTTATTCTTAAGATGACAATAACCTTGTACCATATGTGAATTTTTATTTTTTTAGAGATTTTGTAAGAGATTTTTTTGGGATAAGAATAACATGTAAATTAAAAAAAGGTGGTAATTATATTATGCAAACAGGAACAGTGAAATGGTTTAACGCAGACAAAGGCTTTGGTTTTATCGAGGTTGAAGGCGGAGAAGACGTATTCGTACATTTTAGCGCAATCACTGGTGACGGATTCAAATCTTTGGATGAAGGACAACGTGTAGAATTTAACGTAGTTCAAGGCAATCGTGGTCAACAAGCTGAGAATGTTGTAAAACTCTAAAGTTGTGAAAAAAATCCCCAAACTTATAGTTTGGGGATTTTTTTAAATATAAGAAATTATAAGTTTCACACAATACTTTATGTCTTATATTTCTCGCTTAGTAGAAAGGTGGCGGATGTAAGTGCAGGTGTTTGAAGACTGGAATTTAAAAGTGAAGAAAACCTTTAACGCTACAAGCAACAAAGAAGTATTGACTGTGTCTGAAGCCGGTAGCTTGCTTGGTCTGTCTAAAGATCAAATGAAAAGCTATGTAGACCAGCATAAGTTAACCAAAGTCCCAATTATGAGAAGTGTTGTCAGGTATCTTTTACTGAAAAGTGAAATCGATACGATCCTGAACAAAACCTAATGTAACCTCAATAAACTTTGCAGACCCATCCTTGATAGGATGTGGTCTTTTTTTTGCCTCAAAAATTTCTTATAAAAAGAAACTTATCGATCCAATGATCGTCTATAATAATGGGATATTTAGGTAATGGAGGGTAGGCAGAAATAAAAAGTGATGTTCATTAATGGTGAGAAGTCGCATAAACAGAAAGGGTAATTCATTCAAATGAAAAATAAACAGAGCACTCATCCACCTGCTTCATTTGCTTTAAGTAGAATCGAGAAAAAGAAAGTGAAAAAGAATAAAATCAGCAAGAAAATGAAGATTTGGTACTTTTCGATCGCTACCTTACTTCTTGTTGGGCTGGGATCCTTTATTTTCCGTAAAGAACTAATGATTTTTGGGTTTGATAATGTTGTAGCACCAACTATTGAACACACCCTTGAAGAGTCCTATGTGCCGTTGAAAGACACTGAAGAATCTGGATTACAAGCAACGGCGGAAAATAAAGACCGTCCTTTCTCTATCCTTCTACTAGGCACCGATCAGCGTGGCAAAGAAAACGGACTTTCTGATTCCATTATTTATACAGTTATTCGACCTGTAGACCATAAAGCACTGCTCGTCTCCATTCCCCGTGATTCATATACTGAAATTATTGGAGCAGAAAATATCAAAGGAGCAAGAAAAGAAACCAAGATTAATGCAGCGCATTCCTACGGTGGTCCTCAGATGAGTGTGGATACCGTTAAGAATCTACTGAACGCACCTATTGATTACTATGCTACTATTAATTTTAATGGGCTTGTGGGTGTTACAGATGCTCTTGGAGGAGTGGTGCTTCCAATCACCAAGGTGATAGAGAATAAGAGCCCCGATCATGAGAAACTAAGAATTGAGCCGAACAAACCGATCTATTCCGGTAAGGAAGCTCTTATGTATGTAAGATATCGGGAAGATTCTGATTTTAAGAGAACAGAGAGACAAAGGATTTTCCTAAAAGCAGCGCTTGATCGGATGAAAAGAATAGATAATATTCTTAATATACAGAACATTATTGAAATTGCTGGCAGTAACTTTAAAACCAATATGAAGTCAGATTTTATTTTGGATTTGGCTAAGAAGGTAATTCTTGAAGGTGGAACCCCTGAAATAACGAGTCATATGCTCCAAGGGGAAGGAAAACATACGGATCAATGGTATTATATACTCGATGAAAATGATGTAAAGCGTACCCATGATATGATTGAGATTTGGCTGAATCCAGAATCTACTGAGGCTGATCTAATAACTGCTTCTAAGGATGATGCTGCATAATATTTTTGCTATTCTATTTTATATTCACACGGAGGTTAGCTTCTATGGCAGTAAAATCAAAGGAGCAAATGATACTCGAATTTAAGTCTCTTATTCCATTCGTGAAATCATTAGAAGAGGTGCCAGATAAACATTGGGATAAGCCCATAGCTCCTGGTAAATGGACCGTGAAGGATATTCTCTGTCACCTCATGCTTTGGGATAAATATTTCTATGAAGGTGCTATTAAGAAGATTATTTTGAAAGAACCACTAACAACGAAACATTTGGATTTTAACGAATTTAATGCTAACGCGATTGAGTATGCCAAATTGTTATCCAAGCAAACCTTGATAGAACAATTTGTGCTCTACAGATCTAGAATTTTAGATACAGTCTCTGGATTAACGGATGAAGAATGTGATTTGGAATATAAGGATGGAGACCGCAAGAAGTTCAGTGTTCGCAAGTATATGAGAAGTTTTATTCCACATGATAAGCATCATAAAAAACAGATTGAACAATTTCTAAAATACATACAGCAAGGTTGAAAGCTTGCCTTTTATGGTTTAAGCTTTAGCGCGATTCTGAACCAATTTCATGGATTGGCGAATGAGTAATGGGCCGAACATGCTGCCGGCTGAGGCGGCTATAAAGGAATGTAAGGGAAACCTTATGGCAAAGTAAATGACCGTTCCAGCTACAAAGTCAATAAGAATGAATTTCTTGATCTCGGATAGTGGGATTGTAACGAATACAAATGATTCTTTATTTTTCAAGTGGTTGACCTCCTAATTGATAACGCAGCATATAAATCCACTGTTCATTCTATTTTGAGAACAAGATGTCCCATTCGAAATATTTAGACTAACGGCATAGAAGAGTAAAGGGTGAAGACTCGAATGGATAATCAGGATCATCAAAAAGAGCGGAAACCGCTATTATATATACAGACAGCAAATCATGTTATGGAAGAAATCAGGAAGAGAAAGCTTCAGTCACATGATCTTGTCCCATCTGAAGGGGAGATTGCGAAGTTGTACGGTGTCAGTCGCATGACGGCGAAGCTTGCTTTGCAGATCTTGGAGAAAAAAGGGATCGTTTATCGCCATGCCCGTCGTGGGACATTCATATCCGCTGATTACCACCATACACTTTCCGGTGAACAGATGCTGGAGAAGGCGATCGAGGAGAAGAAACCGATACGAAGGATTGCATTGGTGATTCCTAATATGGATGATTATATCGGTAGAATAATTACTTCCGTCGAAAAAGAAGCGCGTGAAGCGAATTGTCATTTACTCATTCGAATGACTGGGGACAAAGAAGACGAAAGCATATGCTTGCAAGAGCTGTACGATGATCAAGTGGAGGGTATTATTTTATATCCGCGTGGGAGTTCGCAGTGCAGTGAGAAAGTATTGGAGCTTAGTCTATTAAACTACCCTCTAGTTATCATCGATCGTATCTTTCGAGAGGTGCAGATTGACTGTGTCTACCATGATCATTACCATGGGGCTTATAAAACCACCCAGTATTTGATTGAGAAAGGCCATCAGGAAATCGGATATCTTTCAATGGCATTTGATGGTGTGACGAGCAGGGAAGACCGGTATAGAGGTTATCTTCAAGCTATGTTGGATCATGATCTGCCCGTAAACAGTCGTAATATTTACTTGAGCTGCTCAGAAGATTATATGCATCAGTTGAATGCTCCGAATGTGCAGTTGGCGTCGTTTTTAGGTAATAATTCCGCATTAACGGCAGTCGTATGTGCAGACGACTATATCGCTACATCATGCTTATATACGGCAATCTCCATGCAAATATTGGTTCCGGATCAATTGTCTATCATAGGGTTTACCGACATTCAATTGGCGAGCTTGCTGCCGGTTCCATTAACTACAGCAAGACAAGCTACAGAGAAACTCGGACAAGCTGCTGTCCAGCGAGTTGTTAAACGGATGGATAATTCACGTGAAGGAGCGCTAACGATTAAGATTGATACCACCATCGTCGAGCGAAGCTCCGTTAGACCCAACGTTATTAAATGATCCGCTTGAAAATTACCTTTTGAGGCTCTTTCCCCACATTTTTGTGGAGGGAAGAGTTTTTTATATCAGTGACATAAAAGCGAGATAATGTATTTTTCATATTATTTAATGATAATATTTCAGACTATTTGGTTGTATAGATCAGTGACATATACTAGTCTGGAAATAGATCGTTGGAAATTCCAGTTTTCAATAAGCCATAATCTAATGGAAGCAGGTCGGGAAAATGAATAACACTAAGAAGGTCCATGTTGTATTTAAAACGCATTTGGATATTGGGTTCACGAATTTGGCTGCGCATGTATTAAGACAATACATGGAAGAGTATATTCCGAAAGCGATCGCTTTGGCCGATACATTAGAGGCTGAAGGTGGTCGCGCGCAATTTGTATGGACGACTGGATCCTGGCTAATTCGTTATTATTTGGATCACGCACCTGCTTCGGAAAGAGAGGCGATGGAGAAGGCAATTCGTAAGGGACATATAGTGTGGCATGGGTTACCGTTCACTACACATACTGAGCTTATGGATAAGGAGCTTTTCCGATACGGGCTAACGATCAGCCAAGAGCTTGATCAACAATTTGGGAAACAAACGATAGCCGCCAAAATGACGGATGTGCCAGGTCATACCCTGTCCATGGTTCCGTATATGCAGAAAGCAGGCATTCAGTATATGCATCTCGGAGTTAACCCAGCCTCTATGCGTCCTGATGTACCAAAGCTGTTTCGCTGGCAGGCAGGGGATGGCAGCGAATTAATTGTGAACTATGCCGGAAGCTACGGAGAGCCGGTAGAGATTGAAGGGATCGACGATATATTGCTATTTGCGCATACGGGTGACAATTGTGGGCCGCCAAGTGCTGAGGAAATCGAAGAGCAATTCCGTGAAATCCAAGAACGATACCCTGACGCTGAGATTATTGCGTCTTCACTAGATGCATTTGTTAGAAGTCTTATACAAGTTCGCGAGCAGCTTCCTGTGGTTAGTGAAGAAATCGGTGATACTTGGATTCATGGTGCAGGGACAGATCCATTAAAACTTGCCAAGCTTCGCGAGCTTCAACGTTTGAGAAGCAAATGGCTGTCCGAAGGAAGCTTAGACGAGCATAGTACTGCCTATAAAGGGATGAGCGATGCTATGTTGATGGTTGCAGAGCATACATGGGGTTTAGACGTAAAGAAATGGCTTCCTGACTTTCGAAACTATGCGAAAAAAGATTTCAATGATGCTAGAATCAAGGACGAGATTGATGTAGACGATATTCCTGCGAAATTCAATTATATTGGTGCATTCGCCATGGATGAATTCGATAAACATTCTAGTGGTTTATTTGCCTCAGAACAGAGCGTCCGGAAGTATTCGATGATCGAACGTTCCTGGGCGGAGCAACGGGGCTATCTGGATCAGGCAGTCGCATGCCTGGATAAAGATAAACAAGCGGAGGCAAAGGAAGCGTTCGGTAGGCTAAAGCCTACGAGGAAAGATTGTTCCGCTGATGCTGAGCAGGTTAGTGTCCAAGAGGTGTACGCGGTTGAAGGTTTTAAACTGACCTTTGGCGTGAATGGCTCACTTGTTCATTTATCGGACGCTAATGAGAAAGTATGGGTAGACGAAAGCCATCCCTTCGGCGTTTACGCCTATGAGACGTTTGGAACGGAGGACTATGCCAGATACTTCCGTACCTATATGCAAAATTTAAGCTTCACCCATCCATGGTCTGATGCCGACTTTAATAAGCCTGGCTTTGAATTCGTTCGACCATTACCTAGTCATCGGCTATATGAGCCCATCGTGACTGATATGAAGCGAGTAAACGGCAAACGTTTCTTGCTACGTTTACGCATGCCGGTACAAGCGTATGAATTATATGGTGCGCCGAAGGAACTTGAATTAGTGTATGATTTTGAGCATGAAGGTACGGTTGACGTATCACTGCAATGGTTCGGAAAAGAAGCCAACCGCCTTCCAGAAGCAAGCTGGTTCGGTTGTGCATTGAATGTCGATAATCCTAATCTTTGGATGATGGATAAGATGGGCTTGCCAGTCTCACCTTTGCGTGTAGTGAAGGACGGGAATCGTAATCTTCATGCAATTGGATGTGGCGTTAGTTATCAGGGTGCAGATGGGAGCGCCTTTATCGAAACTATGGATGCTGCTTTGGCTGCACCGGGTCAAAAAAGACTGCTACAATTCGATAATTCTTTTGTTTCTCTAGATAAAGGATGGCATTTTAATTTGCACAACAATATCTGGGGTACGAATTTCCCTATGTGGTACGGTGAAGATGCAGTATTTCGTTTTCGTCTAAATTTACAATCGAACCGTAAGTAAAATATTAGAAGTATACTTGTGACTGAAATGCACCCCTTAGAATAAACATTGGAAAACCCTTTGGGTCCGATGTCTATCTATGAGGTGCATTTTTGCTCAGTTTCTGCAACTGATAAGATCTCAATGTTAAAAAGACAAATTTCCACTTGGAAAATTTGGTTTTCATAGGTGATATCCCATATTCCGCCGATTTCTTCTACCGCATTTTTTACGCTTTTTAGACCGATACCATGAAAATGCTTGTCTCGTTTTGTTGTGGCTAATTCTCCGAAATGATTCGTACGTATTGAATGCTGATATGGATTCTGTATTCTGATAAATAAAGTACCCTTATGATAATGAAGTTGGAATTTAATATAAGGCTGAGTCACACCTGGATGCTTACATGCTTCTATGGCATTATCAAGGGTGTTCCCTAGAATAATGCTAAATGCATAAGCATCTAGGTCAAGCTGAGGTGGAATCTTAATATCCGTTTGAAAGGAGATACCCAGCTTTTTGGCAAATTGCGACTTGTAATTAATGATAGAGTCGATTAGGATGGAGCCGGTATTACTTTCACCTGAAGAGAGTTCTATTACTCCAAGAAGCTTATCCACATCATTCAGTCCGGCTTCTTTTTCCCCAGCTTGTAACTGAGACCTCAGGCCGAGCAAGATATTCCTGAAATCATGTTGAAACGTAAAGACTTCTTGCTGCCTTTCTTTCGTGAGCAGATACTGGTTCATATAGTAGGTGTTCTGCTGTTCCAACAAGTAGTTTTTATTCTGTGCCGATTGTATGGTTAATACACGATCACACAAAAGAATGATCAGGAAGTTGATCAACAGCATTCCTCCGGACAAAGTCGGATACAACGCCGGATATTCCCGCAATGACAGCTCGCCCGATAATTTTGCAATACTGAGAATGCTGATAAACGGAAAGCAGAACAGCCCGATCCAATACCAACTGCTTAGACTGCCCTCACCAAAAGCTTTGGTAAAACGAAGCGTGATCTGTACCAGTATAAACATCAGAATCTTAGACAAAAACAAGGTAAAGATGTATCCGCTTGTCGTATACACAGGTGCAGTAGCTGCATCTGAAAGAATAATCAGTGCGACTATAAATAAAGCAGCACCAATACGCCATTGTATTTTTCCTTTATACAAAAAGGACAAGAGAGCGATCCCCACTATATTAAGCCCTAGCATCCATAAGCCGGGAAGTGGGCTGTAATGAAGGAGGAGTACGAAAATATAATAAGCAGTGTAGACGGAATAAAGGATTACTTTGGATTCCCAAAGCCGTGGGAAACAATGATCATAGAAATAATGAATGATAAATGGGAGAGCTGCCAGTGTGAGGGCATAGAACAGCTCATCCAGTAGAATATTATTCAAGCAGACTCCCCCTGAATTGCAAATAACTCTTTTTCACTACGGTGCTTTGCTTATCGCTAATCGGAAGTTCTTCCCCACTCGTTAATACAATTTTTTTGCCCTGAATTTGTTTTATGTAATCGAAATTCACAAGATACGATTGATGAATCCGCACAAACTGCTTCGAAGGTAGCTTTCCTTCTTCTATAGATAAAGTACTGTAATATTCCGTTTGATCTTCCGTTGTTTGCAAAATGATTTTTCGGCGATCACTTGCCAAGTACATAATATTACGGATTGGAATAAGTAGTTTAGTTCCACTTTGGTGTACAGGCAGTAATTTTGGTTGGTTTTGCTGACGCTTGACCTTTATTTGCTGAATCATAGAGATTAGTTTTTTTTCAAAAGACTCGTTATGTATAGGCTTCTTTATAAAACCGGAAGGTTGAACGTCAAATAGTTGAACATGATACTCTTCGTGGCTCGATACGTAAATCAACCGAACTCTATCATTATCACAATCTCTCCGTAATATATGACCCGCTGTTATTCCGCTTATTCCCTTCATTTCTATATCCATAAAAATAAGATCAAATGGACAACCATGTTGAATGGCTTTCGTGAAACTTTCACCAGAATAGAATATGGATACCTCTATCTTTACAGTCTGCTGAATGGGATGGTTAAGGATCAATCTCTCAATATATTCTGTTGCCTTGAAATCATCATCACAAATAGCAATATGTATCATGTGAAATTCCCCTCCTGTGTTATAAATAATAATACATTATATGGGAGTATAATCAACCTTTATCCTTTTAGGGATCACTTGGAAGCGGCGAAAGTTACATTTATTCCCGTGTTTTTTACCATTTCGATTAGTAATTCTAGTAAACATGCTAATTTAATATCAATTAGTAGCAGACGGTATGGAGGAGTTGAAAAATGAATACAACAATCTTTGAAGCTGAGGGATTAACTAAACAGTACGGCAGTGCAAATGCGCTTCATAATATAAATATGCAGATTAAACAGGGTGATATCTATGGCTTTGTAGGTGAGAATGGAGCAGGTAAAACCACACTCATGAAAATAATTAGTGGATTAGTTTACCCTACAAAAGGGACTATCCAATTGATGGGTAAAAGTAGTGAGAAGGACATCGCACGGGTCAGAAAAAAAATGGGGGTTTTAATAGAGCTACCTGCCCTCTACCCCCATATGAATGCTGAAGAGAATTTAAGCTTTTATTGCAAGATTCATGGTATTTCGGATTTCAAAAGAATTAAAGATGTGCTGAATTTAGTGGGACTAACGGATGTTGAAAACAAAAATACAACGGAATATTCTCTGGGCATGCGTCAACGCTTAGGGCTGGCAATCTCCCTTCTCAATGAACCGGAATTTTTAGTGTTGGATGAACCGATTAATGGACTTGATCCTACAGGAATTGTAGAGATGAGAAAATTATTGGCTAAGCTGGCACATGAAAAAGGGGTTACCATCTTGATTTCCAGCCATATCTTGAGTGAGCTCCAATTGTTAGCTACCAAATTCGGGTTTATTCATAAAGGGCAGTTCATTAAGGAAGTCTCTGTGGAAGAACTCTTGCAATCAGCCGAAGCACAAATTTGTATTAAGACCGTTGAAATAGCTGCAGCAATAAACGTGCTTAAGAACGATCTTAATATTCATTCGATCACATTGTCAGAAGCCGGAGAAATATTGGTTCCCAAGGATTTGACAGATCTTGAACAGTTAATGTCAACGTTAATTAGAAATGGAATTCCACTTGAAGGAATCAACCTGTCCACAGCAAATCTTGAGCATTATTATATGGATCTGATAGGAGAATGAGCAATGAGGGATTTTCTGAAAGCTGAGTCTTACTTTATAAGAAGGGATATCATGTTTAAGGGAATTTCTCTTCTGTTCCTTATAGCAAGTCTGGTACTAGCAATCTGGATTGGCGGTAAAGGTGGTTTTGAAATCGGTAATCTCGCGGAACCCTTAACTATTGTGACACCTTTATCTTTATTTTTTTATTTTATTATTCCAGTTTACGTATGTTTTTTTGCAACCGAAGGATTTGAATATGGATCTATCAAAGTTATCCTGGCTTCCGGACAAAGTAGGTTTATCTATATCACGGGGAAATACCTTTCTGTTTTTAAAATTATTATATGGTGGATTTTACAATTTACAGTAGTGTTTTATCTCGCTTATATGATAGCTGCTTTGATAATCGGGACTGACATCGGTAATCGTAATTTTTCTGCTGACTTGATTCAGGTTTCCCGTGTACTGGGATTAAATATCCTTTATTTATCAGCTTATGCTGCTCTAATCATTATGGTAGGTATTCTTATTAAAAGAACGGCTTCAGCAGTGGTTGTAACTTTTCTAATTATATTCGGAGACTTCATGATATCCGGTTATTTCCGTGATGCTTCCTCCGCATTGTTAAGGGGGATTTCAGACCATGCTTTAACGACCCAAGTTATGAAGTTTTCCGGAATCTACGTCGTTAATTCACAACATATAATCCTAACCGGAGCAAAGAGCTTTATGGAAGTGGTGCTGATTCCTGTGATTATCATAGCTATTAGTTTGTCTGTCACCTATATTTCGTTTGGAAAAAGAGATATACACGCGTAGATAAAAGGAGGAATTGAAATGGACAGGGGTAATAGATCACCAAAAACGATCGTTATTGTAGGTGCGTTGCTAGCTATTGTAGTTTTTGTTGTTCTTTTTGTTGGTATTGAGATGGGATGAGGCTAGTCTCAGTATATGTCGCGGGGAGTTATGTGAAATGAAATACAATGTAGTATGGATCAGCATTAAAGAGTTATTTCATCCTTACCGTAAAAACATTTGGATAATCAGTATTGTTATGTTGGTGACTTCTATAGGGAGCTTTTTGACTCCTTGGTTTACGAAGCAACTTATTGACATTGGTATTCTAGGTTTGGATTTTTATCGAGTTATTCAATACGTAGGGCTAATTTTTTTAGTATTCCTTATCCAACAATTACTTGGTATTTTTCAATTCTATTACTATAAGGAAATAAGTGTGAGAATACCATATGACTTGAATAAGAAAGCTTGTAAACATGTGTTATCCGTACGCACGAAATTTTTTAAAGACAGAAATTTCTCAGTAGTGATGTCTGAGCTTTTTCAAGATATCGCCAACATATCGTCTTTGACAGACACGCAATTTTTAACATCTTTCGTTAATCTATTTAAAGTTTTCGCCGGCTTAACAGCATTGTTTTATATTAACTGGAAATTAACTCTAGTTATGCTCGCTACAATTCCAGTCAAAATGCTAATTAGCAGTTTTTTATATAAAAAGCAAGTAAAGGTATATGAAATCATTATGCACTTGCAATCAAATTTCTCAGAATGGTTAGGGGATGCAATTAGTGGCATTGAAGCGATAAAAGTATGGGGGATTACTGGAAAACGACTAGCGAAACTGAAAGTGAATCTGGATGGAAGTAAAAATGCTAAATCCAAGTTAATGCGTTATGGATTTATTGATAGTATATCGGGTTCATTTATGACGACATTGTTTACTTGTGGTCTTTACTTGTACGGTGCTTGGTTAATCCAAAAAGATGAAATCACTATTGGCGGTCTGGTATCTTTCATTTCGTACTCATCATTGGTATTTGAACCAATTACTATCATATCGTATTTGATTACTCAATTATCCAGCGTGAAGCCAGCTTTTGAGCGGTTTTTAAAATTTCTAAATACGGATGCTGAAATTGATAAACCGGAAGCGAAGGAATTATTAGAATCAATATCTATCAATGATCTGAAATTCGAAAACGTATCCTTGGTTTATGAGAATGAAAAAGCTCTGGATCAAGTGAATTTCACCATTCAAAAAGGTGAGAAAGTAGCGATTATTGGTTTGAATGGCAGTGGCAAATCATCCGTTGTAAATCTGCTGCTAAGATTCTATGAGCCTACTGAAGGCAGCATCAAAATAAACGATAAAGATGTGAAAGAGTATACTTTTGAATCCTATCGCTCAATATGGAGCTTGATGGCTCAAAACAATTATCTTTTCAATGATACTGTGGCGAACAATATCAACATTTCTGAAGAGCTTACACTTACTGAGATATTGGAAAGCTGCAAACAGTCAGGGGCATATTCATTTATCCAAGACCTGCCCGAAAAAATGGACACTCGAATTGGTTACAATGGCGCTAAACTATCGGGTGGACAAAAACAAAAAATAGCACTCGCCCGAACATTAGCACGTAAGGATACAAAAATTCTGCTATTGGATGAAGCCACCTCAAGCTATGACTATTACTCGGAGCAGGTTTTTAACGAGGAACTGTTATCTTCAGATCGTTATATGATGACTATCATTATCACGCATCGACCGGAAGTGTTAAAGAGATTAGATAAGATCATTTATTTAAATGGTGGCAAGGTTCTTGGGATAGGAACTTTTGATGAGTTGTATACATCTCAGGAGAGTTTTAGAGATATGATTACTAGTACTCAAAGGGAGGAAACCCCGGATGCCTTTTATTCCTTTTCAAACGAGAGCGAATCTACATTACGTCTATGACATGAATAGAAACAGTATTTATAAAATCAAACAGAATCAGTATGAAGCGTTAAGTCATATTTCTGAAGGCAGTTACGAGGAAGCTGATGCAAATGTGCTTAAAGATTTTCAAAAGAGAGGGCTTCTAGCTGAATCTCCGATTCTACAAATTGAGCATCCGGCAAGTCAAATGTTGGAGTACCAGTTAGAGCGCTGTGTTAACTCAATCACTTTTCAAATGTCTCAAAATTGCAACTTGCGTTGTGGTTACTGTCCTTACTCAAGCAATGAAATTTATAATAATCGTTCACATTCTGCCCTGAATATAACCTGGGATACTCTGCAGCAAGGGATTGATTTCCTTGTAGCCCATTCTAAAGACGTGGACCACTTGCATGTAGCTTTTTATGGTGGGGAGCCTTTGATTGAAAAAAAACTCATCATAGATACTATGAAATATACACAGGAAAAAGTCAGTGGCAAAGAAATTTCCTTTGGTATGACTACTAATGGCACACTTCTGGATGATAGTTTTGCAAGGGAAGTTCGTGATTTTAACATATCCATTATGATTAGCCTGGATGGACCGAAGGATGTTCATAATGAAAATAGGACGTTTGTAAATGGACGTGGTTCCTATGAGATTGTATATCGTAATGTTGTACATATTCGAGATAACTATCCTGATCTATATCAAAAACTGAAGTTCAATACAGTTATTAGTCCAGATGGTAAGTTCGAAGAGATCTTTGATTATTTTAGAGCGGGAGAAGGAGTTAGTGACCTCTCTAAAGTTAACTTTAATACACTATCCATGAACTATACAGAGACGGAATTCGTTTATGGTGAGGCTTATTTTGAAGAACGAAATTACGAAGCATTGAAGGCATATCTATTGCTGCTAGGAAAAGTAAAAGAAGAGCCTGTGGCCAATCATAAACGTGATATTGAAACCATTTATAGCTACAAAGAGTTTCTTTCGCCAATCAATGAGACCCCAAAAATTGCTCATCCTAGCGGGACTTGTATACCAGGCTTGAAAAAACTTTTTGTAGATGTAAACGGTAACTTATTTCCTTGTGAGCGTATAGATGAAAATTCTTCACTGATGAAAATGGGAAATCTTCAGGATGGTTTTGATATTAAAAAAGTTCGAGAAATTTTGAATGTTGGAGCAGTTACGGAACAACACTGTAAAGAATGCTGGGCCTTTCATTGCTGCTCTATATGCCCCGCTGCAGCGGATAATGGAAAGGATGAACATTATTCAGAAAGCTATAAGCTTAGCAAATGCAACAGGGTTAAAGCGTCGGCATTAGAGAATTTGAAGAACTATACGATGATGAGGGAATTTAAATATCAGTTTAAAAGAGAGGATATTTCACTGTGAAGAAAAAACTGGCGGTTTACCCTTTTCACAAAGGTCTGATGCCTTTATTGCTAACAGAAAGTGAGCTTCAGAATTTCGAGCTGACGTATGCCGTAGTTCCAAAAGGCTGGGAGTCATTCGATGAAGTGGACGACACTAAAAAAGCTTTAATATGTGATGAAGAGAGCTTTTATTTAAATGATCTGATTAACTCAGTTGATGTACTGTTATTATGTAAGCCTCAATTTCAAGTTGATGAATCAGGTTACTGCCGGTTAACTTCTCTTGCAGAAGAGAAGGGAAAGCATATTATGTACGTGGCTGAATTAAAAACTGTATTAAACCAATCAACCATAGAGGGTTGGGAGTGTCTGAATCTAGAGCATCCTTCTATATCGAAACAGAATGCATTAGCGAGTATCGACGTCCCAGTTATTTTAATTATGGGGATGGGGGAAAACTGCGAAAAATGGAATTTGCAGCTTAAACTAAGTGAAAACTTTCGCAATTTGGGATATAAGATGAGTTTGATTTCCAGCAATGCACTATCGAGGTTATGGGGATACCACACAATCCCAGACATTATAGACGGCAATGATCTAACGTTTTCAGAACAGGTCGAGAGTATGAATGCCTATATTAAATATATAGAACAAGCTGAGAATCCAGATGTCATTATTATTGGAGTTCCAGGAAGCATTCTTAAGTATAGCACTTCAGTTCCCAATGGATATGGGTATATACCTTTCCTAATCAGTAATGCAGTCACACCAGATATCACAATATTAAGTTTGTATAACGGAAATTACGAGGAATCTCATTTGAAAGAAATGAAGTCCACTTGTTTATACAAATATGGCGTTAATATTGATTACTATCATATTTCTGAGAATGTTTGTTTATATAATCCAGAAGCAAGACAACTAGAATACTATTCTGTAGATTATCGAGACTCAGTGGGGAATAATTCCTATTCTCAAGAGGGGATGTATACTTTTAATCTTTCTAATTCTACAAGTCAAGAAGATGCTTTTAGAAGAATTGTAAGTGAGCTGCAAAATAATATTCCGATGATTTAAAGGAGGAGAAGGAGTTGTTGCATCTAAACGAACAGGTTATAGAAGAAACAGTCAAAAATTATGTTAAAGAATTCGATAGAACGACCAATCTATTAGGTGTAACTTCTGTTAGAAATATCATTTATATTTTAACAGATCTCGAGAACGAACTTGGATTCCAAATCAATGATTCTTTTGTCCGTGAAATCAAAGACTTAACTGTAGAAAAACTTATTGAAGTTATACCGAAACATCTAAAGTAGTGGCATAGAAATTTCGCTCTATCATTCTCAATGCTGACATAAGAGATGTATTCAAAACAGACCCTATGACAAACTGAAAGGAGGGGACTAAACAATGGAACTGAATAAAAACGCTTCTCAACAAGTAGCTCCTATGGTCTCTACATTTGCAACTTGCTGGTGTATGTGCCTATGCCTTATTTTTACAGAAAAAAGACATAGTGACCAATTAGATGCTTTGAATGCTGTTAAAAATTAGTGGATTTATGCATCATTAATTGAGATCCTGTTTTTGACGAAGTTTTATTAGAAAATTGGCTGTTTTGGATACATCCTTTATGTCAGCATTTAAACTATAATATAAAATCTCCGGCAACAATATTGCCAGGAGATTTTTTTGTTCAGGGCTTGTTTTGATTGGGCTGATATCGGAAGAGTACTGAAAGTCACAGAGGATTATTTTAATTATCGATATAATGAAAGCGTTATCTTTTTTATTGCAGTTTACTTAAATTAAAAGGAGATAAGCTATGAGAGTGAGCAAAGTTTCTTTTAACCAGCTTGTGTTTATTTGTTTAGGGATTCAATACATGTTAATGCATTTGTTCTCTGCAGGCGAGGCGATTGTCATCACATCCATAGAGCTTGTTATATACATGGTTTTTACCGTTGTTGGCCTTGTAGGATTATTTATGCGGAGCAGAAAAGTGGATAGTGAGGCTATTTCCGGATTGGTCGCATTATTCTTCAGTGTATTATGGATGGTATCTTTATTCTCGCAATTTAAGAAAGAAAGCTACCCAGATGCTTTAACGGTAATTAATTCGCTTGGCGTAGCTACTGCCTTACTTGTGCTTCTGACTGAGTTCATCATTATAGCTAAGGCCTAGCGTAAACACGAACAAAAAACAAGACAGGTCTATTTAAGACTTGTCTTGTTTTTTGTGCATTCCCAGAAATGAAAGCACACCCTGAGCATTCCGCTTAAATTCATATTCCGAATCATGCTTCGTATGATGGAATCTTGTTTCCGAGATTGGATAAAAGGGAGTGACCTCTACATCATTCCAGACAAAATAGTAATCTTGGCCACTACGCTCCACGCTCGCTTTGCAGCCAAATCCCTCGTACGTTCCCATATAACCAGCATAAATGCTATCATCAAGCGGGTAGGCTTGCGGAGAGATCGGCACCCTTACAGGTTCGCCGAAGACTAATCCAGCTAGCGATTCCGTTAACTTAGTGACGGGTACGCAATCATAATTAGTCAACATGATTACGCTTGTTTGATCTTCAGGGTATCTATGCAGTTCACTTCGGAAGCCGCGATAGGCACCGCCATGATACATTCTTTTTCGATCAAAACGTTCGTCCAAGAACCAACCAAATCGATATTTGAGATTACTGGAATGAAAAGCCATCTCTAGGGTGTTATGAGACACTAATTGATCGGAGTACAAGGCTTGATCCCACAGGAAAAGATCGGCAGCCGTCGAATACATCCCGCCAGCGGATAAGATAGAGCTCATATCTATGTATTCCCCCTGAGTATACTCTCCCCAAGAAGAATGATAAGGTGAGGCTAATTTCGGAATAATCTGCTGATTGTTATAAACTCCTGTATTTACCATGCCTAGAGGCTGTAATATAAAAGTAGTGATATAATCTTCAAATGTCATCCCTGTAATCTTCTCAATAATCATCCCCAGCAAATAATAACCTGAGTTGTTATAGGCAAATGAAGTGCCAGGCATAAATGCAGGGGGCTGACTCACAAATAGCTGAAACATCTCCTGTGGAGTCAGCTTTAGCTTATTTAATTTTTGATTATATTCGGGTATGGAAGTGTAGTTGGCTATACCAGAGGTATGTCCCAGCAGGTGAAGGATGGTAATCCCCTCTAGTGCATGCTGCTGAGGAAGATATTTTAGGATTGGATCTTCCAGTCTAAGACGTTTTTGTTCTTTTAGCATCAGGATAGCCATGCCAGTGAATGATTTGGTAAGTGACCAGATCCGGAATTTGGTATCTAAAGTGTTCGGGACCTGATGTTCAAGATTCGCATATCCGTACGCTTTATGTAACTTGATTTCTCCACGCTGAGCTATTAAGACTGTGCCACTTAATGGCCAGCTTTGTTCGTATTTATCTAAATAGTGCTCCAGACGCTGGAACTGTGTATCCACAGGTAACCCCTCCTTAAAGGCATATTCTAACATAATAATAAATTCAGTTGAAGCGGAGAGAAATCGATGAGATATGATTGTTTGATTATTGATGATGAAATTGAGCTTGCGGAGACCACCTGCGAATATTTTAATTTGTTTGATGTTCAAACCGCATTTGTTACGAGTGCCGATGCCTGTCGGAGCTTTTTGAGTGAGCATCAGGTGTCGATGTTACTCCTAGATATTAATTTAGGCGGTGAATCCGGCTTCCAGTTATGCAAAGAACTGCGTCAGACGACCGGGATTCCCATCCTGTTTATTAGTGCCCGCTCCAGTGAGGATGATGTATTAATTGCGCTAGATATCGGGGGAGATGATTATATTCATAAGCCGTATACCCTGAGAGTGCTGCTGGCAAAAGTAAAGGCGGTGCTTAAACGTTACAACAACGAAGTTGTAGCCGAGTCCTCCCTTCTTGAATCCGGACCCATCCAGATTGATCCCGAGCTCAGAAGGGCAAGTCTTAACGGCGTACCCCTCAAGCTGAAAACAATGGAATATAAATTGCTAAAGTTTTTAATCCAGCATAAAAATCGGGTAATCCCTAAAGAGGAGCTATTTACAGGGGTATGGGGGGATGTTTTTGCGGGAGATGGCACCTTAAATGTACATATCCGTCATCTTCGTGAGAAGATTGAGCAGAATCCTAACGATCCGCAGTACATCCGTACCGTATGGGGCATCGGTTATGCTTTTGAGGATAAATAGTGATGACTAAAAAATTGCTACTGGCGCTAATGCTCACTATATTCGCTGCAAGTATAACTCTCTTATTCCTGATATTTAATTTGAAGGTGGAGACCCCAACAGACCGAGTGGCGATCAATACCATTGTTAAGCTTACAGAGCAGCATTGGGATAAGCTTGAGCCGAAACTGTACAAGGAAAGCCCCTATGATTTCGCCATTATTGATACCTCTGGTAAATTAAAATATCAGACTGAAAATGCGATTTCCGTTAGCGTTAATGAAGCTATCAATAATCGGGATACCTTAGTCGACGTTGTTGTTCAGGATCAGCTGGTGGGTAAAGTAATTATTAATAATGATTACCGTACGATTTTTATACATATGAAACAACAATTTATACAAGTTTCTGTTGCAATGCTGCTTTTGCTTACAATTCTAGGCATCCTCTATATTTGGTTCCTGAATAGATCCATTCTTCGTCCATTTCGCAAAATGCAGCTATTCGCGAACCATATCGCAAGAGGCGATCTTGAAGTGCCTCTGGAAATGGATCGTAATCATCTATTTGGTGCTTTTACCGAAAGCTTCGATATGATGCGGGAAGAGCTTGCGGCGGCTAGGCACAGTGAATATTTAGCGAATAAGAGTAAGAAGGAGCTGGTTGCTAGTCTCAGTCATGATATTAAGACACCCGTCGCTTCGATGAAGGCGATTACGGAACTGATGTTATTAAGCGCAAGAGATGAGAAGACAAGCAGACAGCTAAATACCTTGTATTCCAAAGCGGATCAGATTGATCGTCTGGTCACAGACATGTTCCATTCCACCTTGGAGGAACTGAATGAACTAAAAGTCAGCTTAACGGAGGAGCATAGTCACCTGCTGACCCAAATTATAAATAATGTGAACTTCTACGAACGGATTTCAGCTGCATCTGTGCCAGACTGCATCATTATGGTGGATCCCTTACGGATACAGCAGGTCATCGATAATGTGGTGAACAATTCCTATAAGTATGCCTTCTCCGGTACACCCATCGATATTACATTCGAGATTAGGGATCATTATCTGGAGGTTGATATTCTGGATTATGGTCCTGGTGTTCCTGAGGAGGAATTGCCTTTAATATTCAATAAATTCTTTCGGGGCAGTTTGGCCGTGAGCCAGAACGGTGCAGGTCTAGGTCTGTACATTTCTCGTTATATGATGCAAAAAATGCAGGGCGACATTGTATGCTCCAATCGGGAGGATGGATTTACTGTAAAGCTGCTGATTCCTTTAGCAGGATAGAATTAAGAATTCGCTAAGGATTGCACAAAGACATGTTAAGAACATTTAACGTACGATTAGGTTGCAATTACGAATGAGTCTGTGATTGCAGCCATTATATTGTGCGTAGAGCTAGGGTTACTATTAGCGTAATTAATGAGCATGAACGTAAATGGAGTGTTCAACATGAACGAAGTGAATAATAAAGTATTGATGCAGACCCATAAGCTTGGAAAAACCTTTTCCCATGGAGGAACTCAGCAGCATGTATTAAAAAATCTAGATCTGACCTTATATCATGGTGATTTCACGATTATCATGGGCAGCTCTGGTTCTGGTAAATCAACACTGCTGTATGCCATTTCGGGAATGGATAAGCCAACGCTTGGAGAGGTCTTGTTTGAAGGTCAAGATATTACGGCGATGAGTAATGATCAGCTGGCGATATTCCGGCGGAAGAATTGTGGATTTGTGTTTCAGCAGATCCATCTGCTCGATTCAATGAGTGTCCTCGACAATGTATTATCAAGTGCTTTTCTTGTCCAAAAGGATAGAGCTGGGGCTGTGGAAAAAGCCAAAAAGCTGCTTTTAGATGTAGGCCTGGATGACACCATCTGGGGTAAGTTTCCAGCGCAAATCTCAGGAGGAGAAGCTCAGCGTGCTGGTATTATCCGGGCCCTTATCAACAGTCCAAAAGCGGTCTTTGCGGATGAGCCGACTGGAGCGCTAAATAGCTCAGCAGGAATAGGGGTACTGCGTGTCCTAACCGAGGTAAATAAGCAGGGGCAAAGCATAATTATGGTAACCCATGATCTCAAAACTGCGCTGCGTGGTAATCGGATCTTGTATCTGCAGGATGGAGTAGTCATCGGAGATTTGCGCCTTTCCCCTTATAGCGAAGATAGTGGACCTGAACGGCAGCAGCAATTACAGTCCTTTCTGACCGAATTGGGGTGGTAGGGATGAGAAGCTTAATAGGAAAGCTTGCTTGGTCCAATATTCGTAAAAGAAAAAGTGCAACGATTACGCTCTTCGTATTGATTATGATTGCTGCGCTGCTGCTGAACATTGGCCTCACGGTCAGCTTGAAGCTTAATTCTTTTCAGCAAGAAAAAATATCGAAGCTAAATACACCTGATATCACCGCTTATTTTCCTTTAAATGAGAATGTGAAGAATTATGAATCTCTGGTGGATAGCTATCCTTATACTGAAACATGGGAGAATGAGGCGGCGCTTCTGCTACCTGATGTAAAGATAAACTACGGGGGAAACAATACAGCTATTGCTTTCTTGATTCTTAATAAGGATTCGCAGCGCTCTATGGGACTATTTAATACCACTTCTCGGTTGGAACCTGCGGATCAAAATACAATTTATTTGCCGTATATCTTTCACGGAGGCTCAGGGTATAACCTTGGGGATACGATCTCGTTTGAATACGATAACAACAAATTCACTTATACCATCGGTGGATTTACGGAGGAACCCCTTTTTGGGACATTGACGAATGGGGCTTTGAAAATATTTTTAAACGATGAAGGTTATAAGCAATTAGAGGAACGGCTTGGGAAAGAAGTTCAATTTAATTTTTTATCTGTACAATTAAACGAACGGGCGAATGAAGTCAAGCTGGAGCAAAAGTTGAGTGAACAGATTTTTGGATCTGGAAACACAAGTTCATTTTTAGTCATGCGAACTGATGTGGGGCTCGAAGGTAACCGCGTTTTTGTGAATATTTTAGCCGCTATTCTGATTGTATTTGCTTTGATTATGGTTGTAATCTCGTTGATTGTGATCAGGTTTCAGATCTTCGGGAATATTGAGGATAACCTAACCAACATCGGTGTTTTGAAAGCGAACGGTTATACGTCAAGGCAGATCATATCCTCATTTCTGTTACAGTTCGTCTCAGTATCTATAATGGCCTCCATACCGGGAAGTTTGATTTCTGTTCTAGTCATGCCCTTAGTAGGTAATATGATTTCGTCTTCGGTTGGACTGTTGTGGCCGACAACTTTTGAATTATTAAGTGCTTTGTTGAGTTTGCTTATCGTTACGGTGCTGATTCTCTTAGTTGCCTACCTGTCTAGTAGAAAGATTCGAAGGATTACTCCGATAGCAGCTCTTCAGAGCGGGCTTCTTACCCACAATTTTAAGAAAAATCATTTTCCGCTAGCGAGCACTTCATTGAATTTGCAATTCGCCTTAAGTCTGAAGTCTTTATTTAGACAGACCAAGCAGAATTTTATGATCGTGCTGATCGTTGCAGGGTTGACCTTTTCGAGTATATTTTGCTCCATCCTTAATTTTAACTTTAAAGGGGATACTTCAGCCGTTTTAGATTTAGTGGGTTTAGAACGTACCAATTTGCAACTTGATCTAAAAAAAGCTGGTCATGATCCGGGAATATTTGCTGAAGTCGAAGCCATGCCTGAGGTTCAAAAGATCTCCATATTGGAAGGTAGAGTAGCTTCTATAAATGATTCCAGTTTTATGCTCCGTGTATCTGATGATTATGCCAAGCTGGAAACACAGACGGTCTACAAAGGTAGGCAGCCCATTTTTGATAATGAAATTGCGGTATCCGGTGTAATTGCAAAAATGAAAAATAAATCGATTGGGGACGAGATTCCAGTTACGTTTAATGGGGTAACCCAAAATTATTTGGTGACTGGTCTTAGCCAGCAGATTAATCAGTTAGGTATGGTTGCTACCATAACAGAAGATGGAATGAGAAAAATGCAGCCGAATTATTCCGTCCAGTCCATTAATGTGTACTTAAAGGAAGGGGAAGATCCTCAAGTCTTCATTCAAAAGCTTGAAGAACGTCTCCCTGGACAATGGAACGTAACGAACATTTTAGACATGTTAGAAAGCACGCTCAGTACATTCACTTCAGCAGTATCTTCTATGACAGCAGTCATTACCGCGGTCACAATTATAGTGGTCAGTCTAATTTTGTATTTAGTGATTAAGACGTTGATTATGAAACGTAAGCGGGAATTCGGTATTCTCAAAGGTATCGGATATACCACCTTTAATCTGATGACACAGATTACGTTCAGTCTTTTTCCGGTGATTGTAGTTGGAGTATTATTGGGGAGTTTAGCAGGTTATTTTTTCTCGGATTCGGCGTTTGTATTATTGCTTTCAAGTCTAGGCATTTACAACGTTCAGCTGGCGGTTAGTCTGCCTCAAGTGCTTCTACTCTGTGCTGTCATTCTAGTGGTTGCTTATGTGGTATCCATGTTAGTTGCAAGACGGATTCGGAAGGTCAGTGTATATGATTTGATTATGGACTAAGCGCTTGAACAAGAAACAACGAGCTGGAGGTAGGCCGCACCTGTATTAATAGGTTTCGCAGCCACTCCATACTCGTTGTTATTTTTATTACATATTCATTCGTCCGTCATCATAATTGAATTGCCAATCGATGCCGAATTTATCTTTTAGACTACCATAACACGAGCTCCAGAAGGTTTCTTGTAATTCCATACCTACTTTGCCGCCTTCTTTAAGCTTATGGAAATATTTTTTTATGCCATCCAAATCCTTACTAACTACCGAAAGACTAATGTTATTTCCTTCCACAAAAGGCATGCCCGGAAAAACATCAGAGAACATTACATTACTGCCTTCGATATTCAAGCGAGTGTGCATAACTAAATCTTTGGCTTCTTCAGGAAGAGTGAAATTGGGATCAGGTGGTGTTTCGCCAAAGGTCATGATTTGTGGACGTTCAACGCCAAATACCTCCGCGTAAAATTCTGCGGCTTGACGGCAATTCCCGTTGAAATTCAGATAAACATCAATAGACATTTACTTCACTCCTTAAAAGTTTTATTGGCAACGAAAGCATAGTTTAAAGTTAAAATTTAAGATATCTCGCGACTTCCATATTGTATCATTTACCAGTGTATAAACAAATATACTTATAGTCTCATTTGGTATGAACTTAAATATGACTAACCAAAAAAGCCGCTGGAATATGATCCAGCGGCTTTTTTCCTATGATTTAATTCGTTTACCGAGCAGAACTAGTAGCCAAATGATACCAGCACCTACTATGGCATGACCGAGACCGGCAATATGCGGTAAGAAGCTGATATCAGTCCCGTTAATTTGCAGCATCCCGCGAGTGGCCATAGTACCGATCGTGATCAGGAGACCAATGTTATATACAATGTACCATGCGCCAAAGGATTTAGCTTCATGGATATTAAATAACTTGGCTAGGATCAATGCGATTATAAAGAAGAAGAAGCCCAGTACAAGGATATGAGTATGAAGTGCAACTAAGATGGTGTTTCCTTCGAAATCATTCATTTTGGTAATTTCACGATAAGCAACACCTGCTATCAAACCAAGAATGGCATAGAAAAAAGACGTGTAATACAATTTTTTCATGATCATGACTCCTTTATGTTTATTGTTATATTGAAATCATATCTTTCAAATAAGAACGCAGTATGAACAAATGATTATATAGTGATTAATTTCACGGAATTGACAAAAATAAATCTTTTAAGCATGTCCCACATAGTTTCCACACAATATTCATCTATAATCATTAATATTATTGAACCCCACTATTCATTGAATTCAGGGTGTTCGATGGCACGGGAGGATGAATATGAAAAAAGCGGATTGGATCATAGCCATTCTAGTTATGGGAATGGGTCTGATGTGCATGTTGGTTTCAGCAAATTTTTTTCGTATTGATTTTTTCCGTATTATAAAGTAGGAGATGGTTTTTTTGAAAAGAGGAGTATTTGCAGTAATCTGTGTTGTTATTTTGTCATTTGGAATTGGAACAGCAGCTTATGCTGCCGGGTTTGCTCCAAGCACTTTTAAAGAGATGTTGCCCTTTATGAAAGAAAGACATCCTAACTTAGGTGATTCTGAGCTAGAACAAATGTATAAGAGCTGTCATCAACAAGAGGGCATTTCTAATACTCGTGGAATGATGTAAGGCTATGCTGATATAGAGTCAACTATAAACAACGCCTTTTAAAAAGAACCCTTTGTTGCATACAACAAAGGGTTCTTTTTTTATCTTTATCATCGCATAAGTATCGTATTACAATCTTAAGTTGCGGGGTTCAATGCTCCCTGATACTCATACATTAAATTGTCAATAATCTGCTGTACGGACAATATCTCTTTAATCTCATGAACTCTGGACCCTGCAAACACTAATCCGTTCTTAACATCTCCTCTAAGCGAAGTTAGCAGGGATTCCATGGTACAGAAGCGATGCGAACATACCTTTAGACAATTAGAGCATTTGGCTATTTTTAATTTGGCATCATCACTAATACGTTCTGTGAATTCATTACGAATCGCTCTGCCATCTAGCCCAACTGTAGACTTAATTAGAATAGTATCACCTTGCTGAGCATCTACATATTTTTGCTTAAAGGCCAGAGGAGCATCACATTCATGGCTCGCCACGAAACGAGTCCCCATCTGAACACCAGAAGCGCCAATCCGAAGGGCTTTTGCGATATCATCTCCCGTCAGAATCCCACCAGCAGCAATAACCGGAATCGAAACGGCTTCTACAACCTCAGGAAGAATTTCGAACATGGATCTCTCTGTGCCCAAATGGCCCCCGGCTTCAAATCCTTCCACTACGACTGCAGAGGCACCAAGTCTTTCGGATATTCTGGCTAATTTGGCGGAGGAAACAATAGACACCACAGGAGTACCATACTCTTTACCCCAAGCATAAATATCTCTGGAAATCCCAGCTCCAGAAATAATAAAGTCCACTTTTTCTTCCAAAGCGACCTTCATTTTATCAGCAAAATCCTTCATCGCGAATAGAACATTCACACCGATATATCCAATCCCTTTTGAGAGCTCTCTTGTTTTGCGAATATGCATTCTCAGTTCATCGGTGGTGATTCCTGTACCAGAAATGGTGCCGATCCCGCCTGCATTGGCTACAGCAGCAGCTAAGCCACTTAAGGATATGCCTACGCCCATACCCCCTTGAATTACAGGAACCTTGGATTTAATATGCCCAAATTGGATTGTTGGCAGTTTCATATACGCACCTCTTTCACTAGTTGTAGACCGTTAAATAATGTCTACTGGAGTAACAACTATAAAGGTATCACAGCTAAATCTTTGCAGATGTGACTGTGCGCATGCTCAAACTATGTTAAATATCATGTCCATATTATAGGTGGGGGAAATATAGAAATCCGTTTATGATACAATAAATAGCAATATCATAAGGAGAGAAGGACTATGTATGGAGTTTGAATATTTGCTTCGTGTAGTTGGAGCTGGAATTTGTGGTGTTTTAGTTGGCTTTGAACGAAAAAGTCGGATGAAAGAAGCGGGAGTTAGAACGCATTTTATTGTTGCTTTAGGTGCTGCACTTATGATGATCATTTCAAAATATGGATTTCAGGATCAAGCTGATTGGTCCTATGTTAAGCTCGATCCCGCACGTATAGCTGCCCAGGTAGTAAGTGGAGTGGGATTTCTTGGTGCAGGAATGATTTTCATGCATAGACACACTGTGAAGGGTCTGACAACTGCAGCGGGGATTTGGGCAACGGCGGGACTAGGGCTGACGATTGGATCGGGCCTATATATTCTTGGTGGAGGAGCAACGATTATTATCTTACTTGGGCAAAAGATTTTGCATGGCCGATACAGTTGGCTGGCCTCACCGAAAACGCAACAGATTGTGATCTGTCTGACTAATTCAGAAGGAGCCGTGAGTAGAATTCAACAGCTACTTGAAGAAAAAAATATTACCATTTTAAGCTTTCACGCTGAAAATAATAGTCTTGCCTCCGAATTGAATTTAGAAATTATCGTAAAATTTCCTGAATCGTTTAATGCTGTGAAATTGTTGTCACTGATACAAGAGGACACTTCTGTTAAGGCAGTAGAGTTTCAATAATTTTTTTAACACTCCGCATCAAAAGTTGGTTTCTATAATGAAGAACTTGCTTTTGATGCGGGTTCTATCTCCATTTCACTATCAATCCGCGCACGATGCTACCCTTTTTCCAATATTCAGATTCACAAAACTTCTGCATCGATCCCAAAAATTCTTTTTGTTTTTTAGATATTTCCTCCACCTCTAAATTAAGTTTTTCCTATTTATAGTTTCCGCTCGGTCTATTATGAGAGCGGTTTTGGTCTTTGATGTTATATTTGTGTTATGTATTTGTTGGAGATTGTTATAAAAATCACATATCAAACGCTTTCATTTATTTCGAATAAAAAAATATGTCATTTATATTGACATACATTCAATGAGCCTTTATTATTAATCCCATCACTGGAGAAACTAAACTGAAATTTAATCAAATAATACATTAGAGCAGCTTAATTGGCAAATTCTTTCTTATTTTTATAGTTATATTAGTTTGATTAATGCACTGAAGAAAATAATTAGGAGAATGTCTGTGAAAAAGCACGATCAGGATTTTATGAAGCGGCAAAATCGTTTGACGGTCTTCGAAATCATAAAAAATCAACAACCAATTTCTCGCGCTTCCATCGCCAAACAAACGGGTATGAGTCCTACAACTGTAAGTCGAATTGTTGGGGAATTAACTGAACAGGGCTATCTACTGGATTCGGATCAGGTATCGTCAGGATTAGGTCGGAAATCAACGTTGCTAGCTATGGTTGACGCTTCTGTATTGTCGGTTGGGGTTGAGCTGGACCGCAGTCTTATGATTGTAGGTATCGTAGATTTGCAAGGTAAGCTTCTCTGCAGCAGGCAATACCCGCGTACTCCGGACGAGAGTCCAGATAAGACACTGGAACGAATCAATGAAGCGATTGAACAACTGACGCAGCAGCATGTGATTGACAGAACGCGTATCGTCGGTATTGGCGTTGGACTTCCTGGCATTGTGAATAACGAAGAAGGAATTGTTGTCTTCTCTGTTCAGCTTGGATGGAAGAATGTTGCCTTAGCAAAACGCCTAAAGGAACTAACCGGTTTTGAAATTGCTGTAGATAATGAGTTGAAAGTTAGAGCTCTTGCTGAACACCTCAAAGGCGCTGCTGTTGGATCTGTCCGTACCGCACTATTGGGCTTCGGGCAAGGCGTTGGCTCGGCGATGATCCTTGAGGGAGAGATCTATCGCGGGGTGATGAACAGTGCTGGTGAAATAGGCCATACGACAGTGGATCCTAACGGAATGATGTGCGAGTGCGGTAAGGCGGGTTGCTTACAGACCTACATAAATATCAGTTCATTGTTGTCGGAAGCCAATCGGATTCGTCCGATTCGCACGATTGAGGAGTTATTTGAAGCAAAGGATGCAGGAGAGCATTGGGCGGTTCATTTGATCGAGCGTGCACTCATGTATATGGCGATTACTATCAACAATGTCGTATGCATGTATAACCCCGATAGTGTGATCCTGAGTGGAGAACTCGTAGACAAATTCCCGGATATTTATGAAGCAGTTGAGAAGCTATATCTTTCACGCTTCACATGGGAACCCCTTCGTGGGTCTTTCTCCATTCATCGTTCGATGTTGAACGAGAATGGTGTAATTATCGGATCTGGACTACTATCGCAAAATCGTTTTTTCGCATTGGATTAAAATAATTACATCGAAGGAGGTTGTACAGATGGGGTTTACAACATTAGTAGAAGAATATCGCGGTGGCTTACTGGAGAATGTCCATTATGGTGCAGTTAGCGTGGTCGATGAGAAAGGTAATATTTTGTATAAAGCAGGTAATCCGGAGCATATGACCTATCTTCGTTCAGCTGCTAAACCATTCCAAGCTTTACCGGTTATGAAGCGTCGGATCGATGAAGTTTACGGTTTGACAAGTAAGGAAGCCTCACTCTTTACTGCTTCGCATCGGGGAGAGGCCTTTCATATTGAAGCACTTGAATCTCTTTTTCAGAAAATGGGATTAAAAGAAGAGGGACTTCATTGTTGTTCTACATACCCACTGAATGAGGAAGCCAAGGCAGAACGCCATCGGGCGAATGAGCCCACTCGCAAAATCTTTCATAATTGCTCAGGTAAACATGCAGGGTTAATGGGCCTTAGCAAATATATGGGTTGGGATATAGATACTTATTATGATCCTAACCATCCCGTGCAACAGGAGATCATTGATATCATGGCTTATATCGCAGAAGTATCGAAGGAATCCATTCCTCAAGGGATTGATGGTTGTGGTCTTCCTATCTTCGCACTCCCTCTTCATAAAATCGCTTATTCATATTTAAAGCTAGCCTGTCCTGATTTGATTGAGAATACGGAAATACGTAACGCAGCTGCTGCGACTGCAAAGCTTATGAACGATAATCCGGTGATGATTGCAGATACGAAATTCGTCTGCTCAGAGCTACTGAAGGATGATAATCTGACGGCAAAGGGCGGCGCTAAAGGTGTATATGGGATTGGACTCCGAAAGGAGCGAATTGGTATCTCACTAAAAGTATCCGATGGTTCTGAGCAAGTCTGGCCTTGTATCATCGCATCGATTCTGGAACGTTTAGGCTATAGCAATCAAGATACGATTGATCGTTTATATGCACTCGTGCCGAACACTATTGTTAATGATGGCGGCACAGTTGTAGGCGAACGCCGTGCTATATTCCAATGGGAAGTCTGATTATAAGGATCGAGAATAATCTTCAAGTCTCATGAATAATTGGACTGGGAGCTTTTCTAATACATCGTTTCTAAAGGGGAGTGTATAACATGAAAGCAAAAGGAAAAGTATGGTCAATGTTTTTGCTGCTGCTTATTACAGTAGTAGTGACTGCAGGGTGCGGCAACAAAGCGAACAACGAGGGACAAGGCGGCAATACCGCTGGTGGAACTGAAACTAGCACCCCAACTACAAAAAATGATAAAGACATTGTAATTGCCATCAATGCTAACTTTATTACGCTGGACCCTCATAACGCAAGCGATACACATTCAATCAGCGCTGCCAGAACGATGTACGAAGGTCTAATGGGTTTTGATGAGAATATGAACGTAGTTCCTGTCCTTGCTGCTAGCCATTCCATAAGTGAAGACGGGTTGGTCTACACGTTCAACTTACAAGAGAACGTTAAATTCCAAGACGGTACTGACTTCAATGCTGAAGCGGTTAAAGTAAACATCGCCCGTATTCAAGATGAGAAGAACAATCTGAGACTGCGCAAAAGCTTTGCAAAGGTAGCCAAAGTGGAGACTCCTGATGCCAAAACCGTGGTTATTACACTCAGCGAGCCATACAACGCATTTTTAAATAAAGTAGCTATGGCACCTATTATTAGCCCGAAAGCTTTAGAAGAAAACGGAGCTGATATTTCGAAAAAACCTGTAGGAACGGGTCCGTTTAAGTTCAAAGAATGGGTGCAAGGTGATCGTCTAGTTGTTGAGAAGAATCCGGATTACTGGCAAAAGGACTTGCCGAAAGTGGATAGTATAACCTTTAGACCCGTACCAGAGAATGGCTCACGGATTGCGATGCTGAAGACTGGTGAGGCTGATTTCATTTATCCAATGCCTACCGAGCAAGTATCCGAGGTTGAAGGCCTTGAAGGAATTACTATAGATACCATCGATTCAACCATTGTTCGTTATGTAACTTTGAATACGATGAAGAAACCTTTCGATGATGTAAAGGTACGTCAAGCCATTAACTATGCTATCAACAAAGATGCGTATATCAAGGTGGTGAAATCGGGTCTTGGCGCTAAGCTCGATTCCACGATGTCATCCAAAACACAATATTATTCCCCACAAACAGGTTATGACTATGACATTGAAAAAGCTAAACAATTGCTTGCTGAAGCGGGATATCCTGACGGATTCGAAACCGAAATTTGGGGAGAAAACGAATCTGAAACGATGAAGGGTATGCAATTTATCCAACAACAGCTAGCGCTTGTAGGCATTAAAGTAGAAGTGAAGTCCATGGAAGGCGGTACTTTATCCGACCAAATTAACGCTGCTAAAACACCTGAAGAAGCAAAAATTCAAATGTGGTATGTCAGCTGGTCTCCATCCTCCGGTGATGCAGATGGTGCTACTAGAGGTTTGTTCAGTAGTGAAATGTTCCCACCTGCTGGCTCGAATACAGCTTATTATAAAAATGACAATGTAGATAAATGGATTGCTGAAGCAAACAAATCTGTTGATCCAGAAGCGGCTAAATCCATTTATGCAAATATTCAGAAAACAGTATGGGAAGATGCTCCGTGGGCATTTATGGGCGTTGACCAAATCATCTCAGGCAAAAGATCGAATCTGGAAGGTGTCAAAGTCTTCCCGGATGGTTCCATTAATGTCCTAAATGCAGAAGTGAAATAATTCAAGTCAAACGCAAGATTTAATTTCCCAAGAATTGAACGAGGCCGCTTCTTAAGAATGGTAGGAAGCGGCCTCAACTAAATCATTTGTCGATACTGAAGGGGGCTTATGAGTTGGGTAGATATGCTTTACAAAGACTCCTCGGGGTTATTCCGTTGCTATTCATTGTATCGGTATTAGTCTTTCTGTTTATTCACTTAATTCCGGGCGATCCGGCCCGGCTTATTGCGGGTAAAGACGCCACACTTGAAGAGATTCATGGCATTCAAGAGCAACTAGGTCTCAATCTGCCGCTGTGGAATCAATACATAAACTACATGAGCGATCTACTAAGTGGTAATCTGGGCAATTCGATTCGATCAGGGATTCCAGTAACCGATATGCTAGAAAGTAGAATAATGCCTACCTTGTGGTTAACGTTTCTCAGCATGGCTTGGGCGCTTGTCATTGGTCTTCTAATTGGTGTTATTTCAGCGGTTTATCGTAATAGATGGCCTGATCACTTAGGCACATTGACAGCCATTTCGGGGATGTCGATTCCTGGATTCTGGTTAGGTTTGGTACTCATTCAAATTTTCTCGGTAGAGCTTGGTTGGTTTCCGACCGGTGGTGTAGATTCCTGGAAGTCGTATATTCTTCCTTCCATTACACTTGGAATGGGAATTATGTCGATGCTGGCTCGTTACTCACGGTCATCGATGCTAGAAACGTTACGGGAGGATTATATCCGTACTGGACGTGCGAAAGGCTTACGCGAGTATGTTGTTATTAGCAGGCATGCGCTGCGCAATTCTCTTATACAGGTCGTTACTGTAGCTGGACTTCAATTTGGGTTCTTGCTTGGTGGATCGGTAATGGTTGAGACAGTGTTCAGTATTCCTGGCCTTGGTAGACTGCTGGTGGATTCCATTTTGTTCCGGGATTATACAGTTATTCAAGCTTTGCTGCTGCTGTTTTCAACACAATTTATCCTTATCAATTTAATAGTAGATTTATTGTATGGCGTGCTCAATCCGAAAATCAGGTTTTCTCAGTAAGGTAGAGTAACTGAGAGGCAGAATTACGATAGTTTTCTATAGGGTGAATATAGGATTAGGAGGGATATCATGAGCGACAATTCGGCGGTAATGGGAACTAATTCTCCTATACCCGGAGAGGTAATAGCCCCGGAGAAAACAAAAGGCCGCGCGGGTGTTTTTATTCGCAAGTTCAGCAAACAAAAGATGCCCCTTGTGGCTGCATTTTTTATCATATTGCTTTTTTTAATTGCCATTTTCGGGCCATTTCTGACCCCTTATAATCCTGATGAACCGAACTATGATGCGCTAATGCAGGGTCCGTCTGCCAAGCATTGGGCGGGAACGGATGAATACGGCCGTGATATTCTAAGTCGCTTAATTGATGGTACAAGGTTGACTTTGGCGGTCAGTCTGAGTTCCGTATTGATAGCAGGTGTACTTGGAACCATCCTTGGTCTTGTCAGTGGATATTATGGCGGTTGGCTGGATCGGATTATTATGCGTGGCAGTGACGTATTGTTCTCATTCCCTGATTTACTGCTTGCCATTGGGATCGTCGCTATACTTGGGCCTGGTTTATCCAACGTTGTGATTGCCGTTGCAGTCTTCGGTACACCCTCGTTTGCCCGCATTATTCGGAGCGTAACATTGTCTGCGAAGGAAACGTTGTTTGTTGAAGCTGCCCGTTCAATGGGTGCAAAGAATCGTCGAATCATTTGGCGACATATTTTTCCTGAAACAGTCCCTAGTATCATCGTTAATCTATCCATGAAAATTGGTGGGGCAATCTTAGCCGCTGCGTCACTGAGCTTTCTTGGAATGGGTGCGAAGCCAACGGAGCCCGATTGGGGGGCAATGTTAAGCATGGGGCGCGATTATTTAAGTATAGCTCCACATATCGTTTATTTTCCTGGTTTAGCTATATTTTTAACAGTACTTGCATTTAACCTGGTCGGGGACGGACTGCGCGATGCTCTTGATCCCAAAATGAAAAACTAAGGAGGGACAAGACATGACTCAAAATTTGCTGGAAGTACAAGGGCTGAAAACGGAGTTTAAACGCGGCGATGGAAGTATAACGGCAGTTGCAGGTGTTGACTTTGTGATTAAGAAAGGTGAAGTGCTGGGTCTAGTTGGAGAATCCGGCTGTGGCAAAAGCGTTACCTCACTGTCGATTATGCGGCTCCTTAAGGATACGCCAGGCAGAATTTCTGGCGGATCTGTTCGTTTCGAGGGAACGGATCTGACAAAGGTTACGGACAAAGAGATGCGCCAGATACGGGGAAATGAAATGGCGATGATTTTTCAGGAGCCGATGACTTCGCTTAATCCTGTGCTGAAGATTGGTTTGCAATTGATGGAGCCGATAATGTTGCATTTGGGTTATGGTCGGAAGAAGGCTCGTGAACATGCCATTCATATGTTGCGGTTAGTTGGTATACCACGTGCGGAAGACTTGGTGGATGAATATCCGCATCAGCTCTCTGGCGGTATGAGGCAGCGTGTCATGATTGCGATGGCGATGTCTTGCCACCCGAAACTGCTGATTGCAGATGAACCAACAACGGCGCTTGATGTAACGATTCAAGCTCAAATCCTAGATCTAATGAAGCACCTGAAAGAAGAACAGGATATGGGAATGCTGCTCATTACCCATGACCTTGGTGTAGTAGCAGAACTATGCGACCGTGTAGTCGTTATGTATGCTGGTCGTGTAGTGGAGGAAGCTTCCGTTCATGAGCTATTTGCAAGACCGCAGCATCCATATACGAAGGGATTAATTCAATCCGTTCCTAAGCTGCGTCAAAACGTACGTCGCTTGGATTCCATTAAAGGGAATGTACCTGATCTATCACAAATGCCAGCAGGTTGTAAGTTTGCGCCACGCTGCGATTATGTCACAGAGCGTTGTCTCTCGCAGGAGCCAGAGTTACTCCCGATTGAGGGACTAGAGCGAAAGAGTCGTTGTTGGCTTACACAGCAGGAGAACACGGAAGGAGGGGAACGTTTGTGAAGGAGACTCCACTCATTGAAGTTAAAAGTCTGAAAAAGTTGTTTTCGGTGAAGAAGGGCTTTTTCGGAACTACTAGATATTTGCACGCAGTTGATGGGATCTCATTCGCTATACGTAAAGGAGAAACGTTCAGCCTTGTGGGTGAAAGTGGCTGTGGTAAATCTACTACGGGTAGATTAGTGACTCGCTTGCTGGAGCCGAATGACGGTGAAGTGTGGTTTAAGGGTCAAAATATTAGCCATATCTCAGACAATCAAATGCGGCCTATTCGTAAAGATATACAGATGGTGTTCCAAGACCCCTATGCTTCGCTTAATCCACGGTTGAAGGTGAAGGATCTTGTGGCTGAACCTCTGCTCATTCATACAAAGCTCTCGTCCAAAGAACGGGATAAACTAGCATGCGAGTTACTAGAGACAGTGGGATTGAATAGTATCCACGCCGAGCGCTACGCTTTTGAGTTCAGCGGTGGACAGCGACAACGGATTGGAATCGCCAGGGCGTTGTCTGTTCGCCCAAGCTTAATCGTGGCAGATGAGCCTGTGTCAGCACTGGATGTTTCAATTCAGTCACAAGTGCTAAATCTGTTGCAGGATCTGCAGGAAGAGTATGGCCTGACATATTTATTCATTTCACACGATCTAAGTGTTGTTGAGCATATTAGTGATCGAATCGGAGTTATGTATCTTGGTTCGCTCGTAGAGACGGCGGATAAGGATACCTTGTATGATCGTCCAATGCATCCATACACACAAGCACTTCTATCTTCTGTACCTGTACCCGATCCTACCTTAAAGAAGGAGCGCATTATTCTGAAGGGAGATCTTCCAAGTCCGGTTGATCCACCGTCGGGATGCCGTTTTCATACAAGATGTCCTTCCTGTATGGAAATCTGTAAGCAGCATGTTCCGATATTCCGAGAAGTCGAACCAGGTCATGAGGTTGCGTGTCATTTATTTGATGAAGAAATGCTGAAATTAGAGCGGTAACTGAAATTGTGAGATAACTTTACGGAAAAGAAGGGACAGCGATGAATATCTTATTCGATTCCGCTAATGTGGCGGATACTATTGTCTATTTAGCTTATGACGAGGAGTCTTTTCCTTTTAAGCTGGGAGCGCCCCACAAACAGTGCAGCAGTGTGACTTGGTTACATGCTCGCACTGAGGAAGAGTCTGATGTGTTAGCGGTAGGAATGGGAAAGCGCAAGGATATTACGCTTGAGAGGATTCGCCGAGCGGGTGGAGCTGCTGCTCGTGCAATTCTGAAGGAAGGACGCAGTAGTGCTACGCTTGTTCGCTTAGCATCCGAGGCTATAAATAGGAATAAGGATATTACTGCTGCTGATGAATTACAAGCTTGGATGGAAGGTTGGATTCTCGGCTTGTACCGTTTCCAAACTTATCGGGGAACTACCAAGGTGGAAGGCTCTGTTGATTTACAACTTCAATCGATAGATTGGCCTGAGCTGTCATCGATTGAATTGGAAGCTGTACGGGTTTCTGCACAGATACGCGCTGAAGGAGCCGTAGTTGCTCGCGATCTTGTGAATGAGGTACCTGGGACACTGAACCCTGATCGTTTTGCGGAATGGATGGCAGAATTTTTCGACCGTGATGATGATGCTTTGAAAGTCCATATCTATCGAGGACAGGAGCTTGTGGAACTTCAGATGAATGGGTTGCTCGCAGTTGGAGCGGGGAGTAAGCACGCTCCAGCCCTAGTTGAAATTCGTTACAAGAGTAACCCTGAATTACCGATGTTAGCACTGGTAGGTAAAGGTGTAACCTTTGACTTAGGTGGCATGAATGTGAAGACGGCTAGCGATATCAGCGATGCACGCATGGATATGGGGGGTGCAGCTGCTGTAATTGGGGCTATGGATATTTTGATACGGAAGCGTGCCAATGTAAATGTGACCGCACTTATTCCAGTCGTTGATAATGTGCCAGATGCTGAGGCGATGTTACCTTCGTCTGTTATCCGCTACCCTAACGGGGTAACTGTTCAGGTTGCGAATACGGATGGCGAGGGTCGACTTATCATAGCGGATGCGCTTATTCATGCCGCGAATATCGGAGCAAACCAAGCTGTTGATATCGCTACCCTAACTGGAAATGTCGGTGCGGCGCTCGGATTAGGCATCGCGGGCATATGGGGCGATGCAGATATAACGCAGAGCCTGGTTGAGATCGGGGAGCGCAATGGAGAACGACTGTGGCCCATGCCGTTAATGGATGAATATGAAGCAGATCTCCGGAGTAATTACGCTGATCTCCGCAATGTTAGTACTTCCCCCTTTGCAGGTGCGATTACAGCAGCCCTATTTATTCGGCGCTTTGTAGCAGAATCGATGAGCTGGGTTCATATTGATATGGCTGGGACAGTACAGTACAAACAGGATGTAGGGTACTCAGAAGCTGGAGCGACGGGATATGGTGCACGCCTGCTCGCCGATTATGTCATGAAGCAAGTGCATCATTAACAACTGGAAGAGTGGGTGAAAGTTATGAGATTGGAAATCATCGCTACTTGTATGGATGATGCTCTAACGGCTGAGGCGAATGGCGCAGATCGTCTTGAGCTCATTACTGCCATTACGGAAGGTGGATTAACACCAGGAATAGGGTTGGTGGAGCAGGTAGCCAAATCGGTTAGCATTCCTGTCTTTGTTATGGTCCGTCCGCACAGTCGATCATTCAACTATTCCAAGGATGATATTTTGACCATGGCTGCAGAGATCAGGCAGATTGCAGCCAGTGGTGCTTCGGGAGTTGTTCTTGGCGCATTAACACCGGAAAAAAAGATCGATGAGCATGCGCTTGAAATATTATTGCCGTTGACAGATAGCTTACAAGTAACCTTCCATCGTGCTTTTGACGAGCTGGAGGACCAAATTGCAGGTTATCGGACGCTTTGTAATTACCCGCAAATCACTCGTATACTTACCTCTGCTGGACCAGGTCCGGCACCTGAAGCCATTCCCGCTATGCGTAGGCTAGTAGAGGAATCAAGAGGTAGTTCGATAAGTATATTGGCTGGAAGTGGTTTGAAGCCAGAAGGTATTACATCGTTTATTCAACAGACGGGAGTCACAGAAGTACATTTTGGATCGGCTGTTCGTCATGGCAAAGATGCTTTGTCGCCAATCGATCCAGTAGCCCTGCGGGCGTTAGCTAAGAATATTCATTCGAACGGCTAATAATAGATAGTGAAAAGGTGAATGGTTATGCATAAGGCTGAGAGCTATGTAGTAGGAATTGATTTAGGCGGAACAAAAATTGCCGCAGCATTATTCGATTCAAAGGGTACCGTGTTGAATCGGGAATTAATGGAGACAGCTGGCGCGCACACCGCTGAAGAGGTGGTGCAGCGAATGATCGGAATGATCCGCTCTGTATCCGAAGGGCGACCGCTGATTGGAGTTGGACTGGCTTCTCCTGGAGCTGTGAATAGCCAGGATGGAATCGTAATTCACGGTACCAATCTTCCTGAATGGGATAATGTTCCACTGAAACATTGGATGGAGTCAGAACTTGGCATAGAAGTGAAAGTGGTAAACGATGCGAACGCTGCGGCTTGGGGCGAGTATGTAAGAGGAGCTGGCAAAGGCTCGAACAACATGGTGTATGTTACCTTCAGCACAGGAATTGGAGCTGGAATTGTTATGGATGGTGAGCTACTGCTCGGAACGAACTCGTTTGCTGGAGAACTCGGTCATAATATTATTGACCCGAACGGAACGGAATGTAGCTGTGGAAGATATGGATGCTGGGAAGTATTTGCTTCGGGTACAGCAATTCGGGATATGGCACTGCGGAGTATGGAGAGCAGAACGTCGATGATTACAGAGCTGGCTAGTAGAAGTGGTGAAAAGATTAATTCTCGACACGTCTTCGAAGCGATGGCACTAAAAGATCCGGTGGCTGTCGAGGTGATTGAGCGAACGATTCATTATATGGCGATTGGATTAGCTAACGCGGTACATACGTTTAATCCTGATCGCATTGTAATTGGTGGAGGCGTAAGCAAAGCTGGTGAACTACTGTTTCCAGCGCTGAGAGAGAAAACAGAGGAACTTGTCATGAAGCCATATAAAGGAACTTATACTATTGAATCAGCAGGTCTGAGGGATGACGTAGGTCTTATAGGCGCTGCAGCATTATTTCATACCGTCTAGACTATCTGATCTATTTATCAAAGCTAGCGAAAACGGAGGGGCTGAAGAGATGGGTACAAGAGAAGAAAGAACGAGATGGTTCTTACAGGATAGATTCGGTATGTTCATTCATTGGGGATTATATTCCATTCCAGCACGAGGTGAGTGGATTCGTGGAAACGAGCGAATGAGTAGAGAGCATTATATGACGTATTTCGATGAATTTGACGCATCTCGATATGACCCGAAGAAGTGGGCCAGCGCAGCAAAAGCAGCGGGGCAGAAGTATGCGGTTCTTACGACCAAACACCACGACGGATTCTGCTTGTTTGATAGCAAGCTAACAGATTTTAAAGCGACTAACACGCCTGCTGGACGTGATCTCGTTCGAGAATATGTAGACGCTTTCCGGGCGGAAGGTATTGCTGTAGGTCTGTATTACTCTATTATTGATTGGCATCATGATGACTACCCTGGATATGGTGATAAAGCGCATCCGGATCGGGATAACGAAGCGGCTAAAGACAAGCCCATTGATTTTGATCGATACTTGGAGTATATGCATGGACAAGTGAAGGAACTGTTGACGAATTACGGCAAAATCGACATCATGTGGTTTGACTTCTCCTACGACAATATGACCGGAGAGAAATGGAAAGCAACGGAGCTAATCCGTATGATTCGCTCTATCCAGCCGGATATTATTATCGACAATCGTTTGGGTGGGAATATCCGCGCGGCCGAGCCAGAAGAATATGCTGGAGATTTCTTTTCTCCAGAGCAGATCATTCCTCCCGGTGGCATTGTTGACGTGAATGGTCAATCCATTCCATGGGAAGCATGCATTACGCTTAATGATAACTGGGGTTACCATTCCGAAGATAAAAATTATAAATCAACCCAGCAGGTCATTCGCTCAATGGTCGAATGTATCAGCAAGAATGGCAACCTCCTCCTTAATGTTGGACCAGATGCTAAGGGTGAAATGACAAGGGAATCACTGGTTATCCTTGACGAAGTTGGGGAGTGGATGCGCCTTAATGGCGATAGTATTTATGGATGCGGGAAGTCTTCGCTGCCTAAGCCAGAGTGGGGACGTTATACGCAAAAGGGCAACAAGTTGTATGCACACGTCTACGACCGTGGAATTGGCCCGATCTATTTCCAAGGCCTGAAAGGTAAGATTAAAAAGGCTAGATTACTACGTGATGGTACCGAGCTAAAGGTGGAGGTGCCGTGGATGGCTGAGGAATATTCGGATGTTGACGGTGGAGCGTTTATTACATTAAAAGGGGCTAAGCTTCCCGACGAGATGGATACGGTTATTGAGCTTGAGCTTCTTTAATTAAACCAGATAGAGTGTCCCATAAGTCATGAATGGCTGCTGGGGCACTCTATTGTTTTTTGATTGATTCCTATAATAATTACGACATATACAAAGTACCTATCGGGCACAGATAACTCTAATCGAAGTATTATTGCATTTTGGGGATGTTAACGGACCGTATAGACACTATTGGTATGAAAAACACCATTTATGAACCTCTTTCAAGGGAATAGCTGCACTGGAGTCCGAAACTCTGTTTGAAAGGCTGGAAATTCGCAAATAACGTCCTCTGGGTCCGTAACACTTAGAGGGTGCTGACTGACACTGTGAAAGCTGTTGAAGCTGTTGAAGCAGGCAGCCAACGAATCAGAATACAAAGCGGCGATTCTCCAAATAACAGGAGAATCGCCGTTCTGTGCATACTAAAGGCGAGCCTTGCGGAAGCCTTCATATATATTGAGGACCGCAATTAAAATCAAGACCGCTATTCCTCCACCTACTAGCCCCGTTTCAAACTGGTTAGCTGTAGTGGTTAATAAATTAGACATGTAGTTAATGAATTCTTGGTTAAATACATTCGGATTTATAAGGATAATAGCGAATACAATAAGCACAATGAGCTCGAGGGCCGTATTACATAATGCTAATTCTCTAGTCCATTGTCTCTTGATTAATTTATATATAGTTAATGCGACTTCTAATCCGATCACAATAAGAATAATAGGCCAATAATCAAGTAACACATGCTGATTAAAAGCTGGGGCTACGAAGTTAAGTGCGCCTTCACCGCCTCTATAGACTCTGATCAGGTGTTCAGCATTAAAATAAACAGTAGCCCAAATGGCAGTCCACAGTAAACTTCCGAACACTTCGAAGCTTGTAATTGCTTTTTTCTTATGGACAAGCGCGATATCCTTCAAATCATCAGGAGTCCATTTCCTTAATTTTGTAGTAAGTGGATGACCTTCTTTTCCTTTATCCGCACGTTCGATAATAGCGAACACAACAGTTATCCAAAAAAAGACTTGGATTCCTACTTCAAGGAAGGTTCCAATTCCTGTACTTAAAACAGTAGTAACAATATCCGCAACTGTTTTATCGCCGTTATAGCCAATCAAGTAATCAGCAACCAGAGCGATTAAAGAAACAACTACAGCGATGGGTATAATCATTTTTAATAACGTAACATATAAATCGAAATAGCGTGGGCCGATGAGATACATGGGCTGATCGCGGTACTCACTAGCTAAAATAGCTGGATTGCCCAATTTTGTAAGGACTGCTTTTACCTCTTTTTCGTCATAATCATCCGGTAACATATCCTCGATGGTTGATCGTAATTCGAGAGCGATATCCTCCCGATTTTGTTCCGGTAACCTCCGAGTCACTTCGTGAATGTAAATCTCAATCAGATTCATGGTCATCCTCCCCTTGTAATAGGCCGTAGAGTTCTTTCGAATTCTTAAGCCATTCTTCCTTTAGCTGTAAAAAAATTTCTACGCCATAGTCACTTAGAACATAATACTTACGGGGTCTGCTCTCGGATGTGTCCCAGCTGCTAGTCACTAATTCCTGTTTCTCTAATCGGCGAAGTAATGGATATAGGGTGCTTTGATCGATGGTGATGCTGGATTCCTCCAACAATTGAACAAGCGAATATCCATACTGGGGTGTTCGTAATTGACTTAAAACGGCTAGCGTTAACGTACCTCTTCTAAGCTCTGTGATTAAAGAATTTAATAAAGTACTCATTCACCCACCTCATTATTTAAAATATAAGGATTTATAATCTCTTATAAATTGTTCTTATATTTTTGGTTTAAACGCTTGCTGTCCTTGAGAGGACGTCGAAGCCGTTTATACTTACTATGTGTCATACAGTATTCGATCTATACTATGCATCATACACTATTGTTGTTCTAACATCAATTGAATAAAATAATCTTCTAAGAAATAAATAAGAAAATTTTTCTGTTTTGTGAAGCAATTTGATTAAAAGGAGGTTGTGAAATGATTCCATTTTTTAGTGACATCCCGAATGCTTCTACATGGGAGGTAGTTAAACCGGTTCATAGCGGTTGGTCAAAGGGAAGTTACTAATATGCTGAGCCGAGCGGAGAGTGTTCTGGAGTGGTATGATGATTTTCAAACCTATAATCCGAAGTGGTATTTGGCAAGCGTGTAGGATTTCTACTGAGCTTGACTCTTCGTCAGTTTACTAGTATACTCATATTAACAAATCAAATAACACATAAAATAAACAAACGATGGACGTGACCAAATGAGAAACAATGGATTCACTGAAGAGAACCAATTAAGCTTATTGATCTGGTTGCGGCTGGTTAGGGTATATGAGAATAGTAACGATCTTTCCAATGAATTCTTGAAGCAATTTAACTTAACAGTTAATCAATTCGATACCTTGGTACAAATATTATTACATCAGCCTGTAACACAGATGGAAATTGCCGAGCATCTAACCATTACTAAAGGTGGGGTATCCCATATGCTTGGCAGATTAGAGAAAGAAGGATGGATTGAACGCAAACAGGATTGGAAAGTGAAGTACATTACTTTAACGGAAAAGGGCCAAACACTTATTGAGAAGGTACTGCCCTTGCAATCGGATTTCCAAGCCTCGTTATTCGATCCACTGACAGATGAGGAGAAGAAAGTGTTTTACAGCATGCTTAAAAAGATTCATCGCCATAGCCAAGATGAGAATCGACTCCCGCGAGGTGTTCAGTAGTATCGCAAAAGCTTTATTGATAATAAAGCTTACTTTTTTCCTCATCAGTATACTAGTAAACTTAAATTCGACAAAACTCATTAGGAGGTTTTTAAAATGAAACAACAACCCATAAACGGACAACATCATGTGTCTATGCTTACTAAGGACGCTAAACAAAACTTATGGTTTTATACAGAGGTACTGGGACTGAGACTTGTAAAGAAAACGGTCAATCAAGATGATCCATCCATGTACCATCTATTTTATGGAAATCGTAATGGTGCTCCTGGAACCGAAGTATCTTTCTTTGAAATGCCAAATGCAGGTCAGACCCGCAAAGGGACGAACAGTATTAGCTCTTTCTCCCTTCTTGTTCCTAGCGATGAAGCCTTGTCATATTGGGCTAGTCGATTAGATTCTTTTGAAGTTCCTCATGAAGCGATTGTAAGTATCGGGGAACGTAAGTCGCTTACATTTTATGATAGAGATGAATTGACGGTCCATTTAGTATCGGCTGAAAAAGATAACGGTATCGAGCTAGTTGAACCGTGGATTACAGAAGACATCCCTCCAAAGTATGCCATCGTTGGGTTAGGACCCGTTGAATTGACTGTACGTGAAGCTGGCCGCACAAAGGCGGTTTTGGAAGATATTTTGGGCTATACACAAGGTCGGACAGTACCCTCCATGGGGGATTCGAAAGTGATGGTAGATATATATGAAACGGGGAAGGGTGGTTTATACACCGAGCTCCACGTCAAAGAAGTAAATGATAAAGATCGGGAGAGACCAGGTAAAGGGAGCATCCATCATGTGGCTATAAGAGTGAAGGATATCGAAGAACTAACCGAATGGGCCGCCAAGATCACTGCTGCAGGCTTTAAAAATACAGGGGTCATTGATCGTTATTACTTCCATTCCTTGTATTTCCGGGATCCGAACCATATTCTTTTTGAGCTTGCTACAGATGGCCCGGGATTTGAGATTGATGAAACTTTTGACGCGCTAGGAGAGAATTTAACCTTACCTTCATTTCTGGAAGAACGTCGTGAAGAGATTGAATCGAAGCTTCATCCTATCCGCTAAACCTAATACAACTTTGAAAAGAGGACATAATCATGATGGAACAATATAGAATCGATGAGAAAAAAGGGTTGGAGCTAGGTTTATACACGTTAGGTGATCACACCACAGACGCCTTAACAGGAAAAGCAATTAGTGAACGACAACGGATTCAAGAGATCGTAGCTGCTGCCAAATTAGCTGAGGATGCTGGATTAGATGTATTTGGAGTAGGCGAGAGTCATCAACCGAAATTCATTACCTCAGCTGCTTCGGTTGTCCTTGGAGCCATTGCAAATGCAACCGAACGTATAAAGCTTGTCAGTTCAGCAACTGTGCTAAGTACAGCAGATCCTGTACGTGTATATGAGGACTTTTCAACATTGGATTTGTTATCAGGCGGTAGAGCAGAGATTGTTGCTGGACGTGGATCGCGTCTCGGGGCCTATGAACTTTTTGGTTATGACGTAAGAGATTATGAAGAATTGTTCGAAGAGAAAATTGAATTGCTCATGAAAATAAATGAGTCCGATCGCATAACGTGGGAAGGGAAATTCCGCCCTGCATTAAATGATATGGAAATCTTCCCTAAGCCCTTAAATGGAAAGTTGCCAATTTGGCGAGCGGTTGGGGGACCTCCAGCAAGTGCAATTAAGGCGGGAAGAATGGGGATCCCGATGATGCTGACCACCCTTGGTGGACCGTCATCTGCCTTTAAAGGTTCTGTAGACGCGTATCGTATGGTTGCTGCAGAGTCAGGGTTTAATCCAGCAGAACTTCCCATCAGTACAACTTCTTTAATGTATATTGATCCGGATTCACAAAAAGCATTTCGCGATTATTATCCATATATCAACCACTTGATGAAAGAACTTCGTGGGTCATACTATCCGAAAGAACAATTTGGGGAAGCGATGAGTGTGAGAAATGCACTGCTCGTGGGAAGCCCGCAACAAATTGTGGAGAAGATCCTCTATCAACATGAGATGTATGGCCATAATCGTTTTCTAGCTCAGATTGATGTCGGTGGGTTACCTTATGCTCAAGTGGAACAAATTATTGACCTGTTCGCATCTGAAGTAGCACCAGCCGTAAGACGTGCTACAGCTAAGAAATAAGAAAGAGGGGATAGTATGAAGATCATTGGGATTTCAGGATCCATTGTTGGATCGAAGACTAGAATTGCTGTACAGCAAGCACTTAACAACATCATCTAATGTACGAAGTGCAACAGAAACCTTTTTTTGAGGTCTGTATATGACTTTCTATTGCACATTATGCAATGGAATGGAGCTCATATTCTAATTTAATCTCGTATTTCAATAGAATCAATAGTAATATCGACATAGACATGAGCAAGGACGTAACCATTTTGTTAAATAACTGGAAGTATATAATTTGAGGATTCATTTCTGAAAAGGGGGAGTAGTGTGACGAATAACCTTATTGCAAATAGTAGGTTGTATAATCAAATGATTGCAGGCTCTTTACATCACACACCAGAGCAGGTCGTGAAAAAAATGGGGGCTATGCAAGCGCAAGACTATATGCAGGCGGTTTGGGCCATCGGACTACGTTCTCCTGCTACGAAATTAGCTGATATAGAGCGTGCAATCGCTGGGCGTAAGATTATTCTTACTTGGACGCTGCGAGGTACGCTTCATTTCGTCCCAGCAGAAGATGTAAAATGGATGCTACAGCTCTCTGCACCGCGTTTAGCATCACAAACGAAGCGGCGAATGGCTGAGCTTGGACTTGATGATCAGACACTGGAGCGATGTAGAGAAATTATTGTGGATGCTCTAAAGGGCGGGAAGCAGATGGATCGTTCGGTCCTACTTCAGCTAATAGAAGAGGAAGGCATCCACACGGGGAATCAACGCGGTTATCACATGCTCTGGAATAGTGCCTATCAAGGACTGATTTGTTTTGGTCCGATGAATGGTAAACAGCAAACGATTGTATTGTTAGAGGAATGGGTGCCAGATTGCCGAGAGCTATCTTACGAACAATCGTTGCAAGAACTCGCGTTGCGGTATTTTACAGCCCGTGGATTGGCGACCGTTCAGGACTTCGCTTGGTGGGCAGGCATAACTCTTACTGATGCAAGACATGGGCTGGAGTGTGTGACCAATGAACTTCAATCGGCGGATATAAATGGCAGCGAGCATTGGATGTCTAGCCATCGAGTAGTTTCAGCGGATGAAGAGTCAGGTATCTATTTACTTCCGGGTTTCGATGAGTACATTCTTGGTTATAAAGACCGGAGTGCTGTACTTGAACCTGAGACGGCTCCTTTGATTGTGCCTGGGAATAATGGTGTTTTCCTTCCGATGATTGTTGTTGGTGGCCAAGTTATAGGTACATGGAAACGTTCGATTAAGAAAAAAGGAATTGAGATAGTCATTCATCCATTTAGAGTGCTTGGAAATGCTGAAGAAGCTGTGTTTAAAGCTGCTGAAAGATATGCTGCTTTTATCGGGCTGCCGATACTCAATTTTAGCGTGTCTTCTACATTGACATGAAAATGAAAATATCGTTCAGGGGTGAAGATCATGTTCATGAATGAGGACGAGTTAAGGTGCTTTATTGAAGACGAATACATATGGAACAGGTGCAGGCACTAACGCACTTATTAGCCCCTGAAAGTTGATTTTTCAGATAGTTCTGATAAGAACGTAACCCGGCAGGTGCGACCTGCCGGGTTTATTCATAAATCTAATTGACTATATGAACTAGATTCGTCTAGCTAATTCTGCACCCTCCCAAATAGCATTAAGCGCTCTGCGAGCTTGCACTGCATCCCCAATTACATGATAAGGAATGGAGCTTTCCTCCAAGAAGTTCTGAAGGGATTGCTTGTTTAGGGCACGTGATCCTACTGCGATTACTACATAATCGGCTGGCAGGCTGAAAAGCTCCCCATCTTTTTCAACCATCACGCTATTCTTTTGGATCGTCATGCACTTGCTGTTGGTCATTAATTTAACATTGTGGCCATATAAGCTTTCCATTACACAGATCTTACGAAGGATACCCAGATCATTTGCTACATCGGCTTGCATTTCTACAACAGTGATTTGATTTCCGCGTTCGACCAGGAGCTCAGCGACCTCGAGACCGACCAAACCCCCTCCAATAATAACAACTCGACCTTCAGGATGAGCTGTTCCCCATAATACATCATGTGAATTTACAACATGACTACTCAGAACACCTTCTACTGGAGGAATAATCGGGGCTGATCCGATTGCAAGAATGACTTCATCCGGACTGATTTCTTGAATAAGCTCTGGAGTAACCTCCGTATTCATTCGGATTTCTACACCTTCACGTTTAGCGGTCTCTCCCATATTCAGAGCAGCCGCGGCCATTTCTTCTTTACGCGGTGCGGCACCAGCGATATAAAGCTGTCCGCCTAGAATGTCATTCTTTTCGCATAAAATTGGAGAATGCCCACGACGTTTCAGTGTGATTGCTGCTTCTAATCCGGCTGGCCCACCACCGGCTATAAGTACTTTTTTTGGTGTGCTCGCTCGCTGTAATTCATATTCACTTTCTCTTCCGGTAGCAGGATTAAATAAACAGCTGATGAAAGGCACCTTCGGATTTACGAATCCATCGAAGCAGCCTTGATCACAACCCACACATTTAACAATGGTGTCCGCACGTCCAGCTAATGCTTTGTTACAGAATTCAGGATCTGCCAATTGAGCGCGGCCAATAGCTACGAAATCAGCCAGCCCTTCGGCAATAATTCGATTAGCAATAGCTGGATCGTTAATACGACCTACAGCTATAACTGGAATGTTAACCACGGATTTAATTTGTGCTGCATTATCTACATTGAAGCCCACAGGTAGATCGATAGGTGGTACTTCATATTTGATAGCTGCGCCTGCTGGAACTCCGCGCGATACATTAATCGCATCAATACCAGCATCCTCAGCGAGCTTCGAGAAGAGCTTCATATCTTCCAGGGTAAGTCCGCCGGGAAGATCCTCGATAGCAGAGATTCTCATCAAGATAGGGAACCTAGGTCCAACGGCTTCTCGAATGGCACGGATACAAGCGAGCGGAAAGCGACAACGATTCTCCCAGGAACCGCCGTACTCATCCTGACGGAAGTTCATCGCTGGGCTTAGAAATTGTTGTGGCAAATAACCATGACCAGCATGGAATTCTACACTGTCAAATCCAGCTTTTTTCGCACGTGAAGCAGCATCTGCGTAAGCTTGAACCATCTCACTAACTTCGTGATTCTTCAGCTCTCGGGGGATATGTGTTACACCCTCGAAAGGGACAGGGGAGGAGGAGACTTGAATCAGGTTGGGAGTTACTTTCCCTCCATGCCATAACTGAAGACAGCTTTTGCCGCCTGCATCACGAATAGCATGAGCCAATTGGCTCATACCAGGAATGAATTTATCATCAAAAATGGCTGGAGCATCCTCAGAAGCAGCCGTTGGGTGAACGGTTGTTACTTCAACTGTATTTAAGCCGTTACCTCCTTTTGCGCGTGCTACATGGTAATCAATCAAGCGCTCGCTGACATACCCACCCGGAGCATTCATTTTTGTTCCCATGGCAGGCAAAATGACCCGGTTCTTAAGCTCCATATTTCCTATCGTACCTTTGCTGAACAAATGTGCGAATTCCATGCTATAACTTCCTCTCTATATATAGGTTAAAAATAACTAGGTTATTTTAACCTATAATATCGAACGGAACGATAAAAGTATGTGCATTAAATCACGAAGTATTTGGCACAAATGCAGTCCTTGAGGTAAGATAAGAAAATGACCGGAAATGAAGTCCGGTAGTTCGGAGGATGAATATGGATATTGAAGTCTTGATTCTGGCTCAATTAATGAAAGGGTCAAAACATGGTTATGAGATTAAAAAAAATATCATTTTCGTAATGAGTAACGATAAAATCGTTAATAATAATTCGCTGTATCCGAAGCTGAAATTGTTTGAAAAGCGAGGTTGGGTGATTAAAAAAACGGAAATGCAGGAAAACCGGCCTAAACGGTATGTGTATTCCATCACAGCCGAGGGTGAGGAGCGGTTTCATATCTGCTTGAACGAATTTTCACTGGAGACTATTCGTATTGATAATGAATGGTCTATTCGTCTTGCTTATTATGAGCTACTGGATCAGGAGGCCCGCCGAAGATTACTTGATTACAGAGAAACTTACATGAAAGAGAAGCTGGAACATTTACAACAGTTATCCCTAGTGGTTGGGAACGGTAAAGATTTGGATTACTCTGAAGAGCTATATTTTTATACCCGAAGTATGGTATTACATGAGCTAGAGTTAATCCATGAGCTTTCCCATAAACTGGACGCCTTGGATATGCATTGATCCGTATCTCGCTGTCGATCATCATTGTAACTGAAATTAATCAAGAAGGGGGTTTTCCTTGAGAAAAGTATACTTATTAACCCTTGGTCTTGTACTCCTGTTTATTTTTTCAGCCTGCGATCAAGAACAGGCAAGTGATTCTGTAATTAAGGAAGTAACGGTTACATCCAAGGGGAGAGTCATTCAATCTGTCTTAAAGCCACTTGAAAGGAACACTAATTCAGAAGAAGTTAATGTATCTTTCCAAAGCCTTATGGCTGAACCGGATGTTTCAATTCCCTATGTGAAGCTTGGAGAAATCATAGAAATCAAATTTAGCAATACAGCCCCAAACAGCTACAAATTGACAGATTATATTTTGAAAGATAATGGTACTTTAAAGTATAAAAAAGAAACAGCAGAGCCGGTAAATGTTGAATGGGCGGATAAGACAGCTACTTTTAAGCTCGATTCGAATATGGCGGCTTTTCTTAGTTCAGATAGTAAGGATTATGAATCAGGGGCAACTATACGGGGATTTCGACTGACAGGCGAGTGGCTAGACCAGACTAAGGAAATCACGTTTGTTATTCGAACAGATGCTAAGTAGGTATGGAGATCATCATAGTGTATAAGGGAGAACCCGGGATTGCGATTCATCAATCAAAAAGACTAACCAGAAAGTCTGGCTAGTCTTTTATGTTGTTCGATCTTTTTATTTCACTTTAATACCCATGGCTTGCGCAACCTTAGTGAATACTTCGGTATTTTCGTATACTCCTGTAAACAACTGAGCGTTTTTGCCCATGGCCGTAATTGGAATATCCACTGCTGTATGACCTGAAGTTGTCCAGTCTACAACGAAATTCTGTTTGGAGTTAGCGATGGCAAACGGACCATCTTCTTTGGAAATGCCGTCACCTGATTCATCTTCAGCGTCTACGGCTTCAATAGAGAATCCACCTGTTTCATGGTCGGCGAGAACTAGGACAAGGGTATCCGGATTCTTTTTAGCGAAATCTTTGGCAATCTGTACGGACTTATCTAACTCTTGCCCCGCTTTAATCGTCATCTTGGCATTGTTTTGGTGTGCAAATTCGTCAGTACCCTCTTCTTCAACCATCAGGAAAAATCCTTTTTTATTTGCTGCAAGCGTGTCTATCGCTTTCTTCGTCATTTCAGGGAGGGATACAACCGGGTTGTAGATATCTCCTTCACCCTCTGGCTTTTGCTGGAACATTTCCTCATTTGCAAATAACCCGAGAAGCTTGCCGCTTTTCGCCTTTTGCATATCGGTTTTGTTCGTTACGTAGGAGTATCCAAGCTGTTTAGCTTTGTCTACAAGGTTCCCTTGCGTTCCTTTGCTCTTCTCTGAAGGATCTTCAGCTGGCTCATCTGCGAACTTACCTGGATTCCCAGCAGGATACCAGAAGTCTTCGCCTCCACCGAGAAGAACGTCAACTTTGCTCTTGGTCAGAAGCTGCAGAGCGATATCACTTTGTTTGGAGCGATCTTCAACATGAGCACCGAAGGCAGCGCCTGTAGCATCAGTAATTTGGCTGGTAGTTACAACGCCTGTAGATTTCCCTGCTGATTTTGCATATTCCATAATGGTTTGTACGGACTTTTTATCTGCATTCATCCCAATGGCACCGTTATAAGTCTTGACTCCGCTGGCATAGGCTGTGGCTGAAGCAGCTGAATCTGTAATAGGGACAGTGGAGCTTGTATGAATTAGTCCAGCATATGGCATAGAATCCATCGCTAGATTTCCTTTTTCACCTACTGTAGCTAGGCGGATGGCATTGCGCTGGGCAGTACCCATTCCGTCACCGACAAACAGAATCACATTTCTTGTGTTTGATGAAGCTGCATTGGCCTGATTTGGTGCTTGTGTAGTGACTACGTTGGAAACGAAGAGAGCAGTTGCTGCAGTCGCTACAATTGCCGTCTTAACGCCGTACTTTTTCGGTGATTTCATAATTTCCCTCCTAATGTATGTTTACAACCTCATACTATAGTAATTACATTAAGAGAATGTTTTCGGATATTGTAAAAAATGTAAATTGTAGCGTGCTTGAAAGGATAGGATTTACAGCAGGTAAGATTTCAAAATAAAATATATCTAGGTGTATTATTACAATATTGAATATATTCATCTCCGAATACAGATTTTAAATGCTGCTCTTCCTGAAGTATAAGTAAATGAATGGCTACAATGTTAAGAAAGAATATAATTATTGTTAATGAATTTGGATACATAAGATACAATCCAAGAAACATGAGATCAAAACCGACAAATGCGGCATTTCTACTGAATTTATATATACCGTGCGTGATGAGTTTTGTTACAGTAGACTTATCAATCCCAACTCTCCACGAAGTACGCATGGCAATCATTGCTTGTATGAAAATGGAACATCCGAGGGCTACTACACCAACACCGATAAAGTGAATCGCCGGATGATTAAAATGTTCTCTTACTAGTGTAACTATGTATGACTCCGCTAAGGAAAACGTAAACCACGCTGCTCCCCACACAAAAGTAGTAGTCTTAACGAACAGCTCGGTATAATGGATCATAGATCGTTTATTTCCTTTAGCTAATACGTTTCCTTTAATGTGGTTCTTTTTGTAAAGTATAAGGAGCTTTAAAAGGTAAGAAATAAGGAATATGGAGAAAAGAATTAGGGATAGGATATTTTTTAGATTACTCAATGTAATTTCCCCCTCACTAATACATATGAATGATTGCTCATATGTTTGCTTATATCTTATTTCCTGATGCTGTGCATGTCAACTAAATATTGATTTAGGGGGATAATGTGAAAACGTCAACGTATAAAAGATGGTGGTTAGGGGTCCTGATTATTGCGGCTATTGCATTAGTAAGTACTGGAATCGGAATGCTGGTCAAGTCATCGGGGTTGTCAACATATATTTCAAAAGAGTATAAGGTCACTTTGAAGTATCCCTCCGAGTGGGTAGTGAATCCAGAATATGCTGAGAGGTATCAGGGGGATGACGGATTTTTTCAATTATCCGCTATTTCTGGAGAGGGGTTATCCATCGATGAAGTAGCAAACATGGATGCATTTCATCAACTGAAGCCTTATGGCTCCGATCCACAAATCATTGAACTGACACTAGAGGGGCTAAAAGCGGAAGAGAAAGCACGATTGATTGTGCCTTCTGCTGATCAGGAAGAGGAATGGAATCATCAGGCTGCTATTATTTTGAAATATCCAGAAGCGGTGAAAATAGGAGATTCTTTGTACAATTATTTTATTTTATGGGGGGCGGATATAAAACATGTGGAGGACATAGGTCAGACTGTTCGATTTACTGGAAAACCGTAAAGTGTTTGCACACGAAGAAAGTCTGCTGGCTTAATTACCGGTATTTCTAGGAAATATTCCAACTGCCATTTTTGTGTTTTTTGAGCTTGACGACTCGTGGGATTATCCCATGGCGGGTACACTCGTAGTGCTCTTTTGCCACCGTCACCTTTATTGGATAATATATCTTGTATACCTAGCACAGCTTTTGGAAATACAAATTGACCAAAGTGATTCTCGTTGCGCGTACTTATAACGAAGAGATCAGCAGGATCTGATATATCATAGGGTTGGATGGGGCCATCTCCAATTCTCTCCCATAACGTGACAAACTGCCCGATCTTTGTAGGTGTGATTTTTGCAACACGGAATCTAATGGATAGCGCGTTTAAATTAAAGATATACGCCCCATAATCAGCATTGTGTGGTTCATGAATGAGGTCAGAGCAATCAAGATTGCACGGGTTATATACAAGCTCTTGGGTAGCAAGCAGATCACTATGAATGATACCTGAAAAGCTATGATTCTTAAATTTCATCTGTTCAAATCTCCCGGTTGAGTTCCTTAGAAACTCCTAATGTTCTCAATCTTAATGCAAGAATAGGGAGTTCACAACCGTGAACAGAGCACCTTTCCCTTGAGACTGGAGGTAGTCGTATGAAATCCATACATAAATTAATTGAAATTTTTAAGCTGAGTGTTTTGAATATAGAGTCTGTTCCAGAGTCGTTTAGTTCTGAAGTGTATAAACTTACTCTTAATAATCTAGACAACGTATACGTGAAAATTCCATACAACAGGGATAAACTGGTTCGCGAATTTGATATGCTTGAAAGACTAAAGGGTGTTATACCTGTTCCAAAAGTATTGGATTTCTGGGACGGAGATAATAGGAGTGTCGGTGCATTGCTTCTCTCCGCTATAGATGGGGTGCCTTGTAGGAGTAACATTGATCAGAGTCTTGCGTTTAAAATCGGTAATTATCATGCCATGCTTCATGAAGTTACCATGCCAGCGTATGGATGTTATGGATCCGATGGTTTTCAGATGGTAGAGAACAATAGCTGGAGATTATACCTGAAAAATAATTTTGAAAAGTGGAAAGAACCTTGTAAGGAACTCCTTCATCCTGATTTATTTGAGAAATGTATTACTCACTTTGATAGCGTATATTCGGCGTTACCTGAACCTGATGGGCCTTGTGTTGTTCATATGGATTTTCGACCAGGCAATATATTAATAAAAGATAATGAAGTCGTTGGTATAATTGATTACGAGAGCGCTCGTGGTGGTTCCTCTGAAATTGATTTTACAAAAATAAACCGATATGTCTGGGAAGTGAACCCGCTAACACGGCTCCCGTATGTGCAAGGCTACGAATCGGTTCGTCCTTTACTTGATCTGGAAGCTATAATACCGTTTTATAGTTTTTATGATGCTTTTAGTGCGGTAGTTTGGTGTAAAACCAGAGGGATTGAGAACAATAAGGCATTTCTTCAGGAAAGTATAGAGGTATTGCAAAGATCTATGCTTTATTGAATAATCCTTTGCTTGGTAACGCTAGACTTAGAATGTTTAGAGGCGGTTATGAAGGAAGTATTTGAATTTCAAGGAAAAGAAAAGTAAATAAATAGAAGTGAAATGTTTAATCGTATGGGGGAGTAGAAGCTTTGGAAATAAAAAATAAACAAGTTGAACAACGGTATTGTCCTTTATGTAAAGAATTAAATCATTGTGGTGCTAATAGTGGTGATTGTTGGTGTTTTCATACGGAAATTCCTGCAGAACTACTAGAAAGGGTGCCTTTGGAACTGAGTGGTAAAGCCTGTATCTGTCAAAGATGCGTAGAGGCGTTTAAAAAACATTAAATTGAAATTTAACTAACTCAAGACGAAAACAGTAATTATATTGTGTATACTTAAATAGTAATATAAAAAAACATATGGGGGACACAGATGAGAAAGCCTATAATTGCAGTTGATATGGATGACACGATATGCCATCTAGTCAAACGAGCTATATACCATAACAACAATGATTTCCCCACTCATGTACTGAAGTACGAGGAAATGCTTGATTGGAATACGGATCATTTACGTCATCCAGATTGTACACAAGATGTATTCTATGGGCGGCCTGGTTTATATGAGGAGCTTGAATTATTCGACGAGCATGTTGTAGGTGAAATGGAGAAGCTGCACAATGCTTATGATGTTATTATTGTTACGGCGGCCCAGCCCAGTGCGGTTGTTGAAAAATGGAACTGGCTGCAGAAGCATATGCCGTTTATTCCCATCGAAAATTTCTTCCCATGCAAACGAAAGAATCTTATTAATTATGATCTTCTGATCGATGACGGGGTTCACAACTTGGTTCCTGCATTGCAGGACGGAAGGAAAGTACTTTGTATTCCGCATCCATGGAATTTGAGAGCCCGTGAACAATATGGATTTCCATTATTGACCTCCTGGGAAGGTGCGAAAGAGAAGATTGATCAGATTTTTGAAAATTCAAGAGACTAGCTGATTTGAGGAGAGTTGCTCACATAGAGCAACTCTCTTTTTTAATACTTTTTAGATTTTTTTGCCTATTTTTTTCGTAACTACTTCATCTGTCGTAGTAATTATGGTATACTGCAACTACTACGACAGATGAAGTAATCATAGGGGGTACCATTTTTGATCAGCAGTGATGTTATACGTGGTTACAATGATACGATGATCCTCTACATGCTGCTCGATGGGGAATCCTACGGGTACGAGATTTCTAAGAATATCAGGCAGCTGACTCAGGAGAAGTATGTCATGAAGGAGACAACGCTGTATTCCGCCTTTACCCGGCTGGAGAAGAACGGGTACATTGAATCCTTTTATCTGGATGAGAGTCTTGGCAAGCGGCGCACATATTACCGGATTACCCCGCTGGGTCTCGCCTATTACCGAGAAAAATGTGAGGAATGGAAGGTTACGCAGGAAGTTGTAAACCAATTTATCAAGGAGTGGTGATAGTGCATGGAGACGATCATAGTATATCTGGATAATATGTTTGCGGGTCTGCCGAAGACTCCGGAACTGGAGCATTTGAAGCAGGAGCTGCTGTCCGGGATGGAAGATAAGTACCTGGAGCTGAAGCGGGATGGCAAGTCTGAGAATGAGGCGATCGGTATCGTTATTTCGGAATTCGGCAATATTGAGGAGCTGACTGCTGAGCTAGGCATCCGTCCAGCCGGACAGGAGAAGACTGTGCCCATGCTTAGTGAAGAAGAGGTTTATGCTTATGCGGCTGCTAAACGTAGCTCTGGATTATGGACCGGTCTTGGTGTTTTTCTCTGCGCATGCGGGGTGGCGCTATTGATTACTCTTAGTACATTGTTTGAAAATAATGCTGATATGGCTGATAAAGGTTCGATGCTGGGGATGGTCGGAATGTTCGTGCTGGTCGCTGTGGCCGTTGGGATGTTCATTCATAGCGGCATGAAACTCGAGCGCTTCGAAAGTCTAGAGCAAGGCTTTCAGCTACCTTATGCGCTCAAAACGGCGCTTCAGCGCAGTCAAGCCCTTTATGCTCCGACTTATCGCCTTGCTTTGATTGTGGGCGTCTGTCTTTGTGTGCTGTCGCCAACCTTTATCTTCGCAACTTCGTATTTCAACGATGATTACGCTGCTTATGGAGTTTCTGCCTTTCTGGTGATTGCAGCAACTGCGGTGTTCTTGTTTGTCTATTACGGAAATATCCAAGAAACTTATAAGAAGCTACTGAATGAGCCACATATCGATGCAAAGTAGAAGGGAAAAGAACAATTTGTGAGGGCTGTGTTGTGGCCGTTGGCGACAGCGATTTTTCTGTTTACGGGCTTTGTCTATGGACGCTGGGACGTCAACTGGGCTGTGTTCCCAATTGCTGGCATCCTGTCCGGTATGTTCAGCAATGTGTATCATATTTTAAAGCGCAAAAAAGTCTCCTGATTATGCTGACTGCACATTAAGGTAACCTCATCCTTTGGAGGTTACCTTTTTTCTTTTGTCCAATTTGCTGGAACATCATTGACATGATGTATTAAATGTATTTAAATGGAATAGACCGACGGTCGGTCTATGAAAAGGAGGACTCAGCATAAATGAGAATTTCCAAAGAAGCGGAAGAACGCAGAAATGAAATATTAGATAAGGCAGAAATGCTTTTTTTTACGAAAGGTTATGCGAGAACTACAGTGAACGACATCTTGCAGGAGATCGGGATTGCCAAGGGCACGTTCTACTATTATTTCAAGTCGAAGGAGGAGGTTATGGAAGCAGTGGTCACACGATTCATCGATGCTGGAGTAGACGTTGCGAAGATCATTGCTGCTGATTCAAAGCTCTCCGTACATGAAAAGCTACTACAAATCATAATGGCACAGAAACCTGATTCGGAGAGAAAAGGTCACATGATTGAACAGTTTCATCAAGCTGAGAATGCACTAATCCATCAGAAAAGCTTGGCTGAAACTATTTTGAAGCTAACACCTGTGTTGACAGAGGTGATTGAGCAGGGAATCGAGGAGAGCTTGTTCCACTGTCCTTATCCTAAAGAAACGATGGAATTTCTGTTGGTTGCCTCACAATTTTTATTGGATGAAGGGATTTTCAAGTGGCAGCCGGAAGAGATCATTCTCAAAATTCAGAGCTTTATTTATATTATGGAGACTACGTTGGGAGCTGAAAAAGGAAGCTTTTCCTACGTAACGCAAATGTTTGAGTAAGGTCCGGGCAGGGAGGATGAATGAGACGTAGGGGAGAGATCGTCAATGCTGCTACAAATTGTGAAAAAAGATTTTCAAAGAAATAAAATCATAACGATCGTCTTATTTATTTTTATGATGTTATCGGCGTTGCTTGCTGCTTGTGCTTCTCAAGTCATTATGGAATTATCCGGTTCTTTAAGTGATTTGCTGGATAAATCAAAGGCTCCCCATTTTGTTCAAATGCATTCTGGTCCAATAGATAACGCAGATATTCAAAAATTCGCCTCTACAAATCCACTTGTTAAGAATCAACAAACAGTAGAAATGCTAAGGATAGATGGCTCGCAGATTGTCTTAGGTAACAGCAATAAGTCGGAAGAGAACAGCGTAATGGATATAGGTTTTGTTAAGCAGAACCCATCATTTGATTTGCTGCTGAACTTAGAGAATCAAGTGATTAGGGTAGCTGAAGGAGAAATCGCAGTTCCTATTTATTATATGAAGCAGAATGATCTGAACATTGGTGATCAGGTTACCCTTTCCAATGGACAGTTAGATCAAAAATTTATTGTTACGGATTTTGTTCGAGACATCCAAATGAATCCAGCTATTGTTAGCTCTAAGCGCTTTGTCGTAAATGACACGGATTATAATGTACTAAAGAAGAACCATGGAGAAGTTGAGTACTTAATTGAATTTCAAATCACCGATTTAAGTAGACTTAGCGAGTTCCGGAATATCTATCAATCCTCAGATATGCCCGCTAAAGGACCAATGATAGACTATCCTTTGTTTAAGACGCTGAATGCGCTGACAGATGGGATTATTGCAGTTGTCATTATTTTGGTAAGTATCCTTCTTATGATTATTGCCGTCCTATGTTTAAGGTTCACGATGATCGCGACTTTAGAGGAGGATTATAGAGAGATTGGCGTCATGAAAGCAATTGGGATCTCACAGCGAGATATTAGAAGGATCTATTTGGCAAAATATATGGTGATGGCAGCATGCGCTTCACTGCTAGGATATTTATTATCTTTGGGTGTGGTGCGATTGTTTACAGCGAATATCACATTGTATTTGGGGACTGCTCCGAAAACGATCCTTCAGCCTATTGTTCCAGTCTTAGCGGTCGGTTTGATCTTCGGGATGATTGTGTTCTTTTGCAGAGTTATTCTTAGAAGGTTTAATCGTATAACAGTAGTAGACGCTTTAAGGTCAGGGACTGTGGGAGAGTTGAAAGGCAATAAAAGTAGAGTAGTGCTGAGTAAGCGCAGGCATATAAATGTGAATCTTTTTCTTGGCCTAAAGGATGTTTATGGACGCTTCACCATGTTTGGATTGTTATTCTTCGTATTTGTGATCTGTCTGTTTATCATTCTTGTACCAGTAAATATATTGAATACCCTTCAGTCTCCTCGGTTTATTTCTTATATGGGTGTAGGTCAGAGTGACATGAGAATAGATTTGCAGCCATCTGATCAAATAGAGAAGCGATTTAATGAACTGATAACGACGCTAAATAAGGACTCCGAAATAGCTAAATTCTCACCATTAATTACTTCTCGATTTAAAGTGCTAGGCAGCGATGGCGTATGGGAGAACATCAATGTTGAAACAGGAGATTTCTCTTTTTTTCCGCTCACCTATATTAACGGAGGAATCCCTGAAAGTGGGGATGAGATTGCCCTTTCTGATCTGAATGCCAAGGAATGGAACAAAAGGGTAGGGGATAGCGTTCTTTTGGAGGTAGATGGCACTTCGAAAAAATTGACGGTTAGCGGGATCTACCAAGATATAACGAACGGTGGTCGAACTGCAAAAGCCCGATTACCTTATGACCCGAAGTCCGTGCTATGGTATATCGTAGCTTTAGATGTGAATCCGAATGTTTCCGTTCAGGAGAAAATGGATCAATATGCAAAGTTATTTTATCCAGCCAAAGTTACTCATCTAGAAAGCTATTTATCTCAGACGCTCGGGAATACGATTCGCCAATTAAAGCTGGTCACTGGCTTATCCATTGCTATCTCGATATCAATTTCAGTATTGATTACAGCTTTATTTCTAAAAATGCTGCTAGCGAAGGACGTCTCGCAAATTGCAATTTTGAGAAGCATTGGCTTTACGTTAGAAGATATTCGAAAGCAATATCAGGTAAGGCTACTACTGGTTTCTGGTCTTGGAATCATTCTCGGAACCTTTGCAGCTAATACCATCGGTCAAAAATTCACTCAATTACTCGGATCCTTTATGGGAGCATCCCAAATACAGTTTGTAGTTAATCCGGTAATAGCTTATCTTGTTCTCCCTCTTTTTTTCATGCTCATTGTAGCACTCACAACCGTAGTAAGCACGATATCGATGAAGAAATCCAATTTATCTAAACTGATTGTCGAATGAGGGTGAGGTGGTAGTATGTTCATATTAGAGACGAAGGGTTTAAATAAAACCTTTGTAACCGGGCAAGGAACCCCGCAGACGGTATTAAAAGATGTTCATCTACAGGTATCAAAGGGAGAATTCGTAGCTATAATGGGGCCTTCTGGCTCAGGGAAATCAACATTGCTCTATACGATCAGCGGCATGGACCGGATGACTTCAGGAAGTGTTGTTTTTAAAGGGCAGGACATCAGTGGTCTTTCTGAGAGTGAATTAGCTGAACTGCGTTTAAATCAAATGGGATTTATTTTTCAGCAGATGCATCTTTTAAAAAACCTGACTATTCGGGACAATATCATCTTATCCGCTTATCGAGCTAAAATCGTTAGTCGTAGAACCATCAATAACAGAGCCGCTGAGTTAATGAAAAAAACCGGAATCTCCGCACTCGCTGAGCGTGATATTACACAAGTGTCGGGTGGACAACTGCAAAGAGCAGCGATCTGCAGGTCAATCATCAATGAGCCTGATATTCTATTTGGTGATGAACCAACAGGTGCATTGAACTCTAAAGCTGCTAGTGAAATTATGGAGATATTAATAGATATTAATCAGACGGGTACAACGATTCTACTGGCTACACATGATGCGAAAGTCGCTGCTCAGGCAGAACGTGTCCTGTATATGCTGGATGGCAGCATAGCTTCTGAGCAATGGCTTGGCAAATTCAATCGCATAAATGAAGATTTAAAAGAGCGGGAAGAGAAGTTGTCGGCTTGGTTATTGAAGTTGGGATTCTGATTGATAGGAAAGGGATACATAACATGGGAAATCTGAATTATAACTTAAATTTCGAAATGCTATGTGCAAAATACGGGTTAGGTCATTTGAAAAATGAACCAGAACAGGTAACAGGTGGTCTTCTACACAGAATGTATCGTCTACAAACGGATAAAGCACTCTATGCAGTGAAAGCTCTAAATCCTCAAATTATGCATCGGGATACAGCCATGAACAACTATACTCTTTCTGAAAAAGTTGCGAATATGGCTTATCAAAATGGAATAAATGCAGTACCGGCCATCGTATCCAAAGATAGTTTTATGCATGAATTCGAGGGTCAATTCTATTTATTATTTCCATGGATCGAAGGTAAGGCATTGCCATCAGGAGGTATTAATATAGGGTGTTGTAAAAAGATTGGCGAAAACCTTGCTAAAATTCATAAGATCGATTTCGCTACACTTCTTGATCATCATTCTAATGGAAAGCTTGAGGCAGTAAATACATCAACTGTTCGTTGGAATGAATATGCACTAACAGCAAAACAGGATGGTTTGGAATGGTCTAGCTTGCTATTAGATAACCTGAACCAAATAAATCATTGGGAACAACTTGTAGATTCTTCAGCGGAACAATTATTGAATCATATGGTGATCAGCCATCGGGATTTAGATCAAAAAAATGTACTATGGGATGAGCATCAGATACCCATTATTATTGACTGGGAAGCAGCAGGACCTATCCATCCAACCCAAGAGCTAATAGATGTAGCCCTTTATTGGTCAGGCTTTGAATCGGGAAGTGTAAGCAAAGATGCTTTCTGTACGCTTATTAATGCATACCGCGATCATGGCGGCGAGATTTATGCTAACTGGTCCGATGTGCTAAACTATGGTTTTCATGGGAAGCTAGAATGGTTAGCTTATAATGTCAGACGATCACTCGGACTGGAGAGTACGGATGATGCGGAGCGAGAGCTTGGAACGCTTGAAGTAATAAATACAATCACTGCTTTAAATGACTATGATCACTTTATTCCTCAGTGTATCGAATGGTGTAACCAAGATTACTAAAGGAGAACTTATATATGAATGTAGTAAACGCTACTATGGAGGATATAAGAGGATGGCTGGAGCTGGCGGCAGAGGTGGAGTCCCTTTTTGGGCCGATGGTCGATGATCCGAATTTCACTCTAGCGTTAGAAAAAAATATCAGTCGACAAAGCGCTTTTTGTGTACGAGAAAACAATGGTTCGCCAGGTTCAAGATTACTTGGAGCTGTGTTATTCTCTTCATCCAATGCCCCTAATTACAAGATTGGGTGGTTATCTGTTTCAGCCATAGAGAGAAATAAAGGAGTTGCGACAGCCCTTCTTAACAATATTCTCGAAAGTATCGAAACCCCAGCAGAGATATTCGTTACTACATTTGGTGAGGATCATCCAGAGGGTCAACCTGCTAGAAGATTTTATCAGAAGTTTGGTTTCTTTCCTATGCAGGATGGGGTTCCAAATGGCCTCGAAGGTGGCTCAAGACAAAATTTCAAGCTGACGATCGCTCACAAGGATTCATTATGAAAAAAATAATTTATTTATCGGTGATTTCATTTTTCTTGCTAGCGATTTCTTTCAGCCCATTGTTCAACTATATCCGTGAGTATATGATTTCAGATCAAATCAATCAGCGTTATGAGATCAACCATGCTGAGAAAGGGTATAACACGTTAAACGTTCAAGAACTAACGGTTGATGATAAGCATATTAAGATCCAAGAAGAAAATACAGGCAGGAAAGCAGAATTGACCCTTTGGGATGAAGAGGAGAGTGTCCCGCCTGGAGATATTGTGAAAGTTCAGTTTTTATTAAATGGTCAAAAAATCTCAACCCCTGATGAAATATGGTTGTCTAATCGGGAACGAGGAAGCAGATATTTCTCATGGATAGATATCCTTACTGTTACGGATCGAAAGACTGGCGAGAAAGAAATTAATATAGTCCAAAGACTTACAGATGATAGTCAGCCGATGGAAAAGAGAAAATGGAAAATAATCACGATCTCACATGATGGCAGTATAGAAGAAAAGGTGCTGAGTTATGCTCAAAGAAGTGACAATCATCTAGGGGTGAAGCTTATCGAGTTCTCGGGTACATCACTTATGGGTATGGGCTACTATTCGGATATTACTAAAAGTTATCCAAGTGTATTTTTCCCTCTAATTTATCCATTTTTAACAGGTATCGTGGGAATCTTCTTATTGATCATTATAGTTGTTCAATTACTGATCGAGCTTCATAATAGGCGTGTTATTAGGAGAAACGGGCGATAACGGTCATAAGATATGTTCTAAAATTACTTATAATTACGAATCACCTTTAACTTGGTCAAGATTAATAAAGCAAATAGTAGTAGCAGGACTCCGATGGAACCCATGACAGGGGCTGGACTGAAGTGATCGGACAGGAATGAAACAGCTGTAAGACCAAGTGAGGGTGCTACACTCATAATGGAGCCAAGTACACCGAAGACTCTACCTTGTATATCCTCCGAAACTTCCAGTCTGAGGATTGTATTTATCAGCAATGTACAGAATGAGAACATAAAGCCGATTAGAAGAATGAGGGGAATGGCTAAGGCAGCAGTAGTGACGAACGATAACAGGAGGTACAGGGGACCCAGACACAGCAGTCCAGTCATGATAAAGAAGCCGCGATTCTTTAATTTGGAGCCGAGAAACAAGATCATGCTGGAACCAATCATATAACCTAGAGGAATACAGGCTTCCATGAGTCCAAACTGAAAGGGACTAGAATTCCATACTTTGACGGCCATAACTTGCGTTAGCATCAGTGAAGGCATAAAGAACAAAGTGAGCGTAGGAAGCATGATGATTATTGCTCGGGCGAAGGGGTATCTCCATATATAACGAACGCCATCCGCAAGATCCTGTTTAAATTTTCTTTCTTCTTTAGGTCCGGTATTCACTCGGTTTGGGAGTGGAAGGGAGCGGACAGCAAGAACTAGTAGAAAGGAAACGAAAAATGTAGCTCCATCAAATAATATGGCATCTGCCGCTCCAAAACTCGCTACAAAAATACCTCCAGCGGAATACCCAATCGTCCGAAAGACATTCTCTGACAGGTTCAGAATCCCGACTGCTTTTTGTACATGTTCTTTTCCAACTACAGTGGTAATTGAAGCTTGATACGCAGGGGATTGGAATAATGCTGAGACTGTCGTAAGTCCCGTTAATATGGCCACGATAATGAATGATGTAGAAGACATGGAAATGGCCAAAGCAAGCGTAACTGCTAGACCGCAGCTTATCAAATCAGTGATTAACATAATACTTCTGCGATTGATCCTGTCTGCGAGTGTGCCTCCTATCGATCCGAGTAAAGAACTGAGCAATAAATTGATTATCGTAATAATGGCAATCATTTTAGCGCTTCCGGTCGTCTGAAGTACCCATAAACTTAAAGCAATGCTGTGAAAGGTATTTCCAAACAAAGAAATGGAATAGGAGCTGAGTAGCAGCATAAATCTCCGGTTTCCCCAAAGGGTTGGATAGGATTGAGCGGTGGTGGATGCATGTTTTGCTAATACAGGATCTGTCATGGGTAACTCTCCTCTCAACTTAAACGCTTAAGTGAATATCGAAAAAAAATTAATCAACAAAATAACGATTATTCTCTTGTTTGGAGTAGTCAGGACGATGTAATAACTCCTGCATTAGTTCAAAAGCAGTGGCTGATTTATCCCCAGTGAATATGAATTTCTGAACGTCTTCTCCAAGCATTTCTGGGCAATTACAGGTACATAGAACAGAAAGACGTGCGAATACCCCGGATTTTTCAACACAACTTCCGATAAACTCATTAATAATTATGGCCTCTTTGTAGATCCCCTCCGATAAGATTGTATTCAATTCTTTCATATTTTGAACTTTGAATATTGCTTTCTCAGGTAAAGGAAGACTATCTTGGATAAAGTTAGTGAGCAGGGAGTTATTGAAGCTCTCCATAATTAAACAAACCTGTGAAAGATCCTCCGGCATTACCTTTTGTAGAGCTGAACGATAATTGTAAAGAACTTGCTTAAACAGCTTATCTTCAATCATGCTGTCGATCAAAATCAAGGGGATACCTTCTACAAAATGATTGGAAATCGAATAGAAGGATTCATCGTGCACATCGATCAGAAAGACGGCTTCGAGCTTTCTTTCGACGATGATATTCAGAGAAGGATGGTCAGTACCAAGAGAATATAGCAGCGTATGATATCCGGCATCCGTTAAACGCTGTTCCAAAGCACGAATAAATGTGAATTGGGCATAGAGTTTCCAAGTTGGCATATAAGCAGAATTATGGACAAGTACCCCTACTAATCCCGTTTTTTTATTGGCAAGCGAACGGGCTGCTAGATTAGGAATGTAATGAAGTTCTTCGGCAAGTGACAGAATTTGATTGCGGGTCTTCTCAGGAATGGTTTGGTTATCGACGCGGTTCAGAACATAGCTTACAGTCGCAACGGAGACATTAGCTTGTAGCGCGATGTCTTTCATTGTAGTTTTTTTCACCAGTAAACTTCTCCCTTGCTGAGATATTTATTTCCAAATATTATCATTAACACTTGAAAAGAGTCAACGATTGACTTTATACCAAGAAGCAAATGATGCTTGTGTTCATTTTTATAATTTGGGTAAATAGATTTAAGAACCTAAATCAGTCAGCGAGAAGAGGTGTGACTCATGGGAACGAATCTTAATCGGGAAGAGCGCGCGCTGTGAAACCGCTTTAGATACTGACACAAATTTGTGAAATTATTCACTTAATTATTAAGAATTTTAATATATAATTAATTCATAATCAAAATTAGGGGGAATCGAAAATGAGACTATTTAAAATGATTTTAGTGGCTGGGGTTTCGGTAGCAGTATTGGCAGGTTGTGGAGCAAATGAGGATAAAGCAAACAATTCGGCGGCAACTTCAGCTCCGGCTGCTGAGCAGACAGATGCTGTCACTACAGCTTCGATCGTGAATCAAGCAGATGCATTTACTAAGGCTGTTAGCAAAGATGGAAACTGGATTGTTGCGATTCTAAATGATGTAACGATTCCTGATGAGGTTGTTGTAGCTGGAGAATTCCGTAATAAAGGAGCCGCAGATGGCGACATCTACCGTAAGATTGCCCTTTATTCGCAAGATGCTGATCACAAGATCACTGCTACTTATACACTAACCGTACCAAAGTTTACAGTACAAAGTGAGAATTTGAAAGTTGAAGGCGGAACGATTAAAGGCGATGTTTATGTAGAAGCGAAAGGCTTTACTCTGCCTGAAACCGCCACTATTGATGGTAACCTCTACTTCGCAAGCGAAGATCTGAAAACATCAGCTGTTATTGATGGAAAAGTGACTGGAACAACAGAAGTTAAATAATTTCGTAATCAACTTATACAGTAGAAGCCAATCCATAGACTATGGGTTGGCTTTTTTCTTTTTGTGATTATGTGATCTTCAGTTGATTTTCTTAATATTGAACTTATAATATTACTACCACTACTAGGAGGAACACATATGTCTAAGGAGTATTCACGCACATATATCGAAAGTGTAAAACTTGAAATGTTAAATAGATTGGGACTTAAGCAAGTGTTTTTTAAGGAGCAAATAGGTGACGGCCTGATTTTTGAAGCGGTTGGTTTTGATAAAGGGAGCAAGCATCGTTTTTGTGTTAGACCGAAGACGAAAACAATTGACGAATTTATTTCAGGAAAATGGATGAAGGTCCGCAGCTTTACAATCAAAAGTGTGGAAATTTAAAATTCAAGTCTAAAAAGGGAACCCCATTTAAATCGGAGTTTCCTTTTTTATTTTTGAGAAGGATTCATTGATAATGTGAAGTATCGCCGTACAGATCGATGGTTGTATGGTTGTCAGTTAGGGTTACTTTACACAATGCTGTAGAGAGAATATCCGGTAGTTCCCCTAATTCCTGCAATGATTTATTGAGAAAATGAGCCATAATTACTTTCAGGGTCATCCGATGCGTGACAATAAGTACCTCATGTCCTTCATTATCGTTAATGATACGCTCAATAGTCGGCGTTACTCTTTGTTCAAGCTGACTATAGGTCTCACCTGGGGCTAGAGGAATAAAAAGATCAGGTCTGGTGAAAAAATGGGTGTACTGTAATGGATATTCTTGTTCAATCTGATCTGTGTTCATTCCTTCCCAAATGCCCATGTTAATTTCCATTAATGAAGCTTGCTGTTGAATCGGTAAACTCCGATTTCCTCGTAAAATCTGCGCAGTATGCAATGCTCTTGGACTAGTACTAGAATAAATGGCTCCTAAATTCTCACCTTCCAAACGTTCTCTCAACCATTCCGCTTGCTGTTCACCCAAGGTTGTTAACGCTGAATTTTGATGTCCTTGCATTCTTTTCTGCAAATTCCATTCGGTCTGCCCGTGACGGGTTAAAAATAATACTGTCTCTTTCATTAACGAAACCTCCCTTTTGAATAGTTGTAAGTATAAGATAAATAATTATAAATAAAAAATATATAATAGTTAATATCCATAATGTATAGTTATAGTAAGAAAGCCGAAGGTCTGTTAAACAATGATTTTATTTTATATAGTTAGGAAGAATTCAGGATGAACTATCATGTATTAAAATTGTTTTATTATGTTGCAATAACAGGGAGTGTGACCAAAGCCTCTGAACGTTTGCACATCAGTCAACCCGCTATATCAGCGCAGATCCGCAAATTTGAACGGGAGAATAATATCGTATTATTAGAGGTCATAGGAAAGAGAATGGTGCTAACACCGATTGGGAGAAAACTGATCGATCCACTTGAAAAGTTATTTGCTATGGGTGAACAGGTACAGCAGATTATTGAGGATTATCATAAATTTCCTGCGGGCCATATTCGGATTGCAGGTAATTATCTGGCCACAAGCATACTCATTCCCCGGTGGGCATCATTATACAAACAATCTTTTCCGGAGGTTAAAATTCAGATCTCTACTGCTAATTCTCATGAAGTCATGGAAAAATTAAATAACTTTGAAGCAGACGTAGCGATTTATAGTGATATGGCGTTTCCTTCTCATCATACAGGGGTGTTCGAACATCGGGAGTTGTACAAGGACGAGTATGTGTTCGTAGTTTCTTCAAATCATTCTTTAGCCAAGCAGGAGGTTAGCTTTGAGGAAGTGATGGCTGAGGCATTTATTATGAGGGAGGAAGGTAGTGCAGCCAGAGAGAGAATTGTACAATTATGTGAAGAAAGAAAGGTACAACAACCGAAGATCGAACTGCAATTTAATGGAGTAAATGAGGTTATTCAAGCCGTGATTGCCGGTTATGGGATTAGTTTTGTATCTGCGTTGTTAGCAAAGCCTTATCTTGATCACGGTATGTTAGCCAAGGTCGAAGTGGAAAATGTAGTCTCTAAGCATTCGATATGGATGAGCCACAGAAAGAAAGAGCTTCAAGAAAGCTATATCCAGTCATTTATTAAGCTCGTCATGAAACGATTAAAAGAAGAGGATAATTTATACTCGATTCCAACGCATACACCTTAATTAAAATAACTAATGAATTACGGTGTATGCATTGAACTGAGATCAAAGACTGGAATGTAATTGAAGCAACTCAGGTGCACTAATGTCTTCTGCTTCAGAAGATTTAAATTGAATGTTATATAATTGTGAGTATAGCCCATTCATTTCTAATAAAGACTCATGTGTACCTTCCTCAACAATCGAACCCTGATTTAACACGATAATTCTAGATGCTTCACGTATGGTGGATAGTCTGTGTGCAATAACCAATGTGGTTCGATTCTTCATCAACAAATCAAGAGATTGCTGAATCATTCGCTCAGATTCGTTATCGAGTGCGGAAGTTGCTTCATCTAGAAGAAGGAGTGGAGCATCACGAAGAAAAGCTCTGGCAATGGCTATGCGTTGTCTTTGTCCACCAGATAAAGTCGATCCATGTTCACCTAGGATAGTGTCATAACCATGGGGCATCTTCGTAATAAACTCTTCTGCACCTGCGAGCCGAGCGGCTTCTCGAATATCCTCTTCGCTAGCTGTACTAGAACTGAAGGCGATATTGTCTCGTATAGTTCCTGAGAACAAATAAGGGGTTTGGGGAACATAGGTAATCATTGCACGTGCTTCTTCAAGCTGATCATGTACAGACTTTCCATAAACCGTGATGCTTCCTGCAGTAGGCTCATAAAGTCCATTACATAATCGAACGAGCGTCGTCTTCCCTGACCCGCTTGGCCCGACAACCGCGATAGTTTCTCCATGTTGTATATGAATATTAAGCCCTGTAAATAGGGAGGCTTCATTATCCGTTTTACCCGAATAGTTGTAGTGGACATCCTCTATTTGTAATGCAGCTACCTCTACGGAAGCGAATGTTGATGAGCTGGATTCTGGCAAAGGATGAGTAGCTCCTTCATCAGGTGCATCAAGTATAGCGAATACGCGGTCAGCTGCACCTAAAGCCTCCTGGACACCTCCCCATGTTTGAGACATATGGACAAAAGGCCATTGAACCCTACCCATCAAAATAATAAAAGCGAGTACTTCACCTGCTGATGTTCCGCCACTTAGAGCTGATAACGCAATTAAAGCGGCGCATGTCACCATTACGAGATTGTTGATAAAGGCAGAAGATTGCCATAAGAGACCATTCAGAAGCGATTTTCGCAGCTGCATTCTTCTTAACTTCTCACGTTCTAACGCATATTTATTTAAGAGAGTTTCTTCAAGCGAAAAGGCTCTGACGACCTTCATTCCTTGAAGCGTTTCTTGTAAGATTCCTCGCAATTCCGCCTCTTTTGCATATATTTGAGTAGATAATTTTCGTAATCTGCGATCAAAGAAACGTCCGGAAAGAAAAACAAGGGGGCCTGATCCAAGAGCTAACAGGGCGATCCAGACATCCATTCTGGCCAAATATAGAAAGGAAATGAAACACAGAAGTAGATTATAGCCTAAATCGTATACAATGCTATTTATCATCCCCATGGCCATCCCTGCATCCTTAGTGTTACGCGAAGTCAAATCACCTGAATGCATGGACTGAAGGTAACGAAATGGAAGTCGGTGACTTTTGTCAAACAGCTTCGCACGAATATCCCAAGCCATCCGACTTTGCATAACAAAGCGGAAGTAATGCTGCACCATAAGACAGCAGATAATGATGACACAAGCAATGGCACAGATTACAGTTATACGTGTTAATGCATCCATATTGGCGTTGTTGATCGTATCAATAAATACTTGCTGAATGGCTGCAAATCCTATGTCCATTACGAGTTTAGCAGAGAGCAGGAGTACAGCCACAATAAATCCAATTCGATAAGGGCTAGCGTAAGAGATTAATCTACGTAGAGCATACCCCAATTTTAGATTTTTGAATTCCATCTCATTCATATCTCTACCTCCCTGACCAGAGTAGAAATATCAGCCTTCTTCATTGAGGTCTCAACCATATTGTAATACTGACCTTGTAAAGTCATTAACTCCAGATGAGTCCCAGCTTCAACAATAGAACCCGCCTCCATATAATAAATGTGATCTGCATTTCTGATGGTAGATAGTCTATGCGCGATAACAACCGTTGTACGATCATGCATGAGTTCTTGCAGGGCCTGGCCGACAATCTCCTCATTATGGCTATCAAGTGCAGCTGTGGGTTCATCAAGAAGGAGAAGCTTAGGCGCTCGGACAAACGCTCTGGCAATAGATAGCCGCTGCCTTTCGCCGCCAGATAAGGTATGGCCCCGTTCCCCAATAGAAGTCTGATATTGAAGTGGAGTTCTCATAATAAATTCATGTATCCCCGCACTTTTTGCTGCTTTAATAATTTCTTCAAAGGTTGCGTCAGGTCTTCCCCATGCAATATTTTCATATAGAGTTCCAGTGAACAGATAAGGCTCTTGAGAAACATAAGCCAAATGATTACGCCAAGACCGAGGGGGAATGCTGCTTAACGGCAACTTACCAGATTGGATGACCCCTTCATTAGGTTCATAGGTTGCGAGTATTAATTGAAGGAGGGTGCTTTTCCCACTGCCACTAGGACCGGCAAACGCAGTTACTTTACCTGGTTCTATGGTTAGATTAACGTTAGTTAATACTTGATGATTACCATAATGAAAACCTACATTCTCAAAGGTGATAGGGTACAAGCCACTAATTGCTTGGTTGTTATTCATCGGCGTTTCTTTATGAGAATCTTCCTGATTACATTCACGGCTTGCGTCTTCTTCTGGTAAATCGATGACTTCAAACAATCGTTTACCTTGCGCCAGCGAGGCTTGTAATTCTGTCCATAGATTAGCCAGCTTTGATACAGGGTTTGTAATTTGCTCGAAACAAATAAGAAATGCCGCTACTGCTCCCACATCCAATCTCCCTTGGATAACTAGATATCCGCCGTAGGAGAGAACATATAGCAATCCACTAAGAATAACGGCAAAGGGCATATTATAGCCCACAGCTTCTAAGCGTGTGACAGGTAAATGAATGTTGAAATATTGCCTAACACGTTGTGTGAATTGATTATGCAGCTTAGGTGCAAGGGAGAAGGCACGCACAACCTCAGCACCCTGTACCGTATCTTGAATAAACATTTGTTGAGCGGTTTCAATTTGCTGTCTTTGCTCGTGCATGGAACGTAGGCGGGAAGTGAAGGGAATCATCACAAGTGGAACAAGCGAGCAAATCAATATAGTTCCGAGCGTTAAGACATATTGGAGTGAGAGCAGATAAGTTAGGAGAAATGTAATTTGCATCAGATTACTGAATAGTTCAATGGTCTTCTGATTGATACCTTGCTGAGCAGCTGGGGCAGAATCATTGATACGACTAATGAGATCAGCAGAATGATAACGATCCAAATCTTTCATCTGTACGTTTAATAATCTAGCTAGCAGTGATACCTGAAGCTTGGAGGTCGACTTGAATTCAAGCACACCTGATAAGTAAGTCAATAAGAAGCTGGCTAAAGCATCTACAATAACGATTACTAGAGCAAAGATAGCACCAGACATCAAAAAGGACATGTTCTGATTCGTAGCAGCGTTGATTATACGTCGTAAAGATTCGGCTATCCCAACTGTTGCAAGGGAAACGACGGCAGCTAAGAGACATAATATGAGGTACCAGCCTAAATAGGGTTTTCCAAGTTTCAGTAAACGCATAAAAGTGTTAGAAACTACTTTGGATTTTTTGATCGAGTCTGCTTCTATGTTTGTAGATCCATTCAATTTAGACCCTCCCCACTATGGTTTTAATTTGCTGTGGTTCACTTAAAAGATAGGAGGTTCCTCATCGAGCATGACTTTTGTGGTGACGGCAAGTAATTCTCTCAATTTATCCATTCGAAGATGGTAATATAATCGATGATCGGTTCTTTTTAGTTCGATAAGGTCTAAAAAGAATAGGAAGTTGGCATGATAAGTTACTGCCGCGGGCGTTATGCCAAGTGCTGATGCAATTTCTTGTCCATAGTGAGGGCGATTCCTTAATAGTAGCAAGAAGTCTAAACGTCGTTTATCCGAGAATGCTTTTAAAAAAAGTTCAGTTTTCTCTCGATCAGCAGCAGGTCCGAATACATGATCATTAAAAATGCCGAATATAACCCAAGCGATACGAGAACTTCCTGCGTAAAAGAAGAGAACATGATTCCCAACTTGTGAGAAAAAGCTGACATGAAAAGTAGTGGGAACATCATAAACTGCAGGTTCATTTTTGTTGATATCACGAATGAATCTTTCAGGATTCGCTAGGAACAAACCTTCATAACGCTGAGAGGCTTGTTCAGACTCCCTTTTTAACTCCTCTTTCCAAAGTGAAAAGACATCCTTGTAGAACTGGTTTAAGAGCTGCATATAACGTAGCTTAGTTTCTTCGGGATAAGCAAGGCACTCTAGTAATGGCCCCTGCGCTTCAATCACATCCAGCTGCGGTTTTGTTCTTGCCACAAGCTCAGCCATTAAGCGGGTATCCTTCTTGACGATTTCCCAATCGTTTCCTTCTAGCAACTCATCTAATTTATCGTAATACACACCATATACCATTTCAGCGACTACCTTTTCTGCAGGACTCTTTTCCAGTCGATTTATCCATGCTTCAGCTGTTTGTGGTTCTGGACAGGTGCAAATGGATTCATAGAAAGCAAAATCGAGTGCTTTATGAAAAAAGTTGTACTGGAAAAAAAACTGAAGTTCTCGGTAGGAGTGAGGTGACAACCGTGCTCGTGCATCTTTATGATAAGACAACGCTTGTGGGTCCATTTCAAGTTTGTAATCCTCAGCTGCCTTAAGCAACTGCTCTTCACAAGCAATCATTCCCATAGAAACAATGAATTCCAAAGCTTCGTTGTACGCAAATTTTATGTTCGATAGTAAGGTATCTTTCATGTTATCTTCCATCATAACCTCCGATAATTCTTGTTATAGAATTTAAATGTTGGGATAATACAAGTAATATTTAATGATTACTTAATGTTAAAATAAACCATTCGCTTTCTTTTGTAAAGGGATATTTTACAATTCGTACTAACTGCTGGGATTCGGTTGTCGTGCATGGTAAACTATGGATAAAAGATAGGAGGGGCTATGATGGAGCAAATCGTGTTCAAACAAATTGAATTTGTACGTAGTGTTACTGTTCGTGCAGTTGAAGAACTTTCCGAGGAACTACTAGATATCATTCCACAGGGCTTTAATAACAACATTAGATGGAACTTGGGACATATTTATTTGGTGCAAGAGAAGTTCGCTTTTCATTCCGCTAGGGAGCTTATGCAATTGCCGGAAAGCTTTGAACGATTATTTGCAAAAGGTACTAAACCTGCAGAGTGGAGCGAGAAACCACCAACACTTGAAGTGTTAATTGAGATGCTTTCGGAGCAACCCAAACGCATTCAGGAAGCTATGCACAATCGCTTAAGTGAGCAAGTAACCCCTCTTACAACGGGTAGTGGATTAACCTTAAATACAATCGGAGAATTCATAAATTTCACGCTTTACCATGAAGGGATGCATTTTAATTCAATCAAACTATTAAATCGATTTGCTGATAAAAGTCTTTAGAGATCTTTAGTAGACAAAAGTCTAAGGTCAAGGAGGTATTCGATGGAGGTTGGAAGAATTTTAGGTATTGCATATAATGTGATCCCAGTTAAAGACTTGGAGAAATCTGCAGCTTGGTTTGTGAAACATTTTGGTTTTAATATTAGGGATCGAAGAGAAGGCAATCTAAGCTTATTTAGAGAGAATAGACCGATCCTATGTTTAACACAAAGTGATCATGATTCTAGAGCTGTGTTCGAGGTAAGGGATAAGAAAAGATGGGTGATCACTTTCTTTACTAATGATGTCGTAACACTTCACTACAATTTGAGTTGTGAAGATGTGAAAGTCGGAAACATTAGCGATGAAGGTGAGTATGGGAAGTTTTTTGTATTTGAAGATCTGGATGGTAATTTATTTGATGTTTGGGAACACCATGATTGTGAACTGGTTTATTAGCCTCACTAAGGATATCGAGTTCAATCGATATCTTTTGTTATATATTGGAACGAAAAAAGATTTGTAATGAAAACGGTTTTATGATAATCTAATTAATGTAATACATGTAACCGGTTACACATTGGGGGATGAAATAAATCATGATGACGATTAAAGATGTTGCAAAAATAGCTGGAGTGTCGGTAGCAACCGTTTCTAGGGTGTTAAATGAATCTGGTTATGTGAATATCGATACTCGAAAAAAAGTTGAGGCAGCTATCAAAGAAATGAATTATACCCCTAATGAGGTTGCAAGGTCATTGTATAAACGGAAATCCAAATTAATAGGACTTCTATTGCCTGACATTACGAACCCATTCTTCCCGCAATTAGCACGTGGGATAGAAGATCGGATGCAGGAGCATGGTTATCGGATAATCTTTGGTAATAGTGATGAGAACGAGGAAAAGGAATTGGATTATATTCAAACCTTTATCCAAAATAATGTCATTGGCATGATCTCATCAACCAATTTTCCCGAGAAAGATATTTATTCTAATTTGAAAATTCCGGTTGTATTTCTTGACCGTACTTCTAATGACAGTCCCTCCGTATATGCAGATGGCAGAAAAGGCGGACGCCTTGCTGCTCAAGAAATCATTGCACGGGGAAGCACCAAGATTACAGTTATGCAAGGACCGGCGCATATTAAACCGGCGCAAGATCGATTTCAAGGTGCAATTGAAGTACTTGATGAAATGGGAATCACTTATCAAGTGATCCAGACTTCATCCTTCTCCCACACGGAAGCGGAACAATGGGCTGTAGAGTTGTTTGATAAATATATAGATACAGATGGTGTAATTGCCAGTAATGATATCGTGGCGACAGCAGTTATTCATGAAGCACATCGCTTAGGTAAAAGAGTGCCACAGGATCTCCAAATCATTGGATTCGATGATATCCCACTCAGCAGCCTGTTGTCACCTTCGTTATCTACTATCCGTCAGCCTGCACATGACATGGGCCGTGAAGCAGCTGGTTTACTTATTAAGTTAATTGAGCAAGATAAAGTAGAAGATAAAATCATTCAATTACCCGTCAGCTTTGTGGAGCGGGAAACAACAAGAAGAAAAGAATAGATGACAACATAAGAAAGGTTGATGGACATGGCTAAGATTTGTGTAATCGGAAGTTGTTCAATGGATTTGGTGGTGACCTCATCCAAGCGACCTCACGCAGGGGAAACTGTTCTTGGAGAGAGCTTCGCTACCGTTCCAGGAGGCAAGGGAGCGAATCAGGCTGTAGCTGCTTCACGTTTGGGCGCAGAAGTTACGATGGTTGGTTGTGTAGGTGAAGATTTCTATGGTACGGAGATCATGGAGAATCTCAAGAGAAATCGGGTTCTTACCACTAATGTGGAACCGGTTACACATGTTGAGAGCGGGACAGCTCACATCATTTTGGCAGAAGGTGATAACAGCATTATCGTTGTAAAAGGAGCTAATGATTTAGTCACTCCTGAGTTGGTTGAGCGAGCACTTGATGTTATAAAAGGGTCTGATATGGTGCTAATCCAACAAGAAATACCCGAAGAAACGGTGTCTTATGTAAGTGAGCTTTGCCATAAATTCAATGTACCTATGCTGCTTAATCCAGCACCTGCTCGTCCCATCAGTGAAATGATTATAGAAAATGCCGCCTATCTGACACCGAACGAACATGAATGTACGATTTTATTCCCTGGGATGAGTACTACAGATGCTTTACGGAAGTATCCCAACAAGCTGTTTATAACAGAAGGAAGCAATGGCGTACGATTTTACGATGGAGAACAAGAAATTCTGGTTCCTACTTACAAAGTGAACGCTATAGATACGACTGGAGCTGGAGATACTTTTAATGCGGCATTTGCAGTTGCTTTAGCTGAAGGCAGCTCCATTCTGGATAGTGTAAAGTTTGCCAATCGAGCAGCATCTTTATCCGTTACTAAATTTGGTGCTCAAGGTGGTATGCCAACAAGAGCAGAGGTGGAGGCGAATCTGTAATTATGAAGAAACACGGAGTATTAAATAGTCATATTTCTAAAGTGCTTGCGGACTTAGGTCACACCGATACGATTGTCATCGCAGATGTTGGGCTTCCTGTTCCACCGGGTATTCCGAAGATTGATTTGGCGGTTAAACTAGGGGTTCCTAGCTTCCAAGATATCGTTGATATGATTTCAGAGGATATGGTCATCGAAAAGGTGATCGTTGCAGAGGAATTAGAGACTGATAATAAAGTCACCTCTCAATACTTGAATAATAAATTTAAGGGAATACCGATAGAGGCGTATTCACATGAGCAATTTAAGCAGCTGACCCAGCAGGCTAAGGTTATTATTCGCACGGGTGAAGCTAAGCCATATGCAAACTGTATTTTACAAGCTGGGGTCTATTTTGGATAAAAAGGGGGTTCTAAGTGTATGCACATTACGATGAAAGATATTCATAAGTCTTTTGGCGCTAACCGTGTATTGACCGGTGTGGATTTTGAACTTAAGGATGGTGAAGTTCATGCCCTGATGGGTGAGAATGGCGCAGGTAAGTCTACGCTGATGAATATTCTGATCGGTCTGCACCAACGTGACCAAGGTACCATTCGTATAGATGATCAGGAGAAATACTTTACGAATCCCAAAGAGGCAGAACAATATGGAATCGCATTTATCCATCAGGAGCTGAATGTATGGCCAGATATGACGGTTCTGGATAATCTGTTCATTGGCAAGGAACGAACATCCAAATTCGGCCTGTTAAATAGGAAAGAGATGAAAGCGTTAGCAAATGAACAGTTTGCTAAGCTCTCTGTGACCATTCCTTTGAACCAAGAGGCGGGGGAATGTTCAGTAGGTGAAAAACAGATGATTGAGATCGCTAAAGCGCTTATGACTCATGCGAAAGTTATTGTTATGGACGAACCTACCGCTGCATTAACCGAGAGAGAAATACAGAAACTATTTGAAGTCATTGCCTCGCTAAAGAAAGAAGGCGTCTCAATCGTCTATATTTCGCATCGGATGGAAGAAATTTTTACGATATGTGATCGAATCACCGTGATGCGAGACGGGAAAACCGTAGACACGAAGCCCATTCCTGAAACTAATTTTGACGATGTAGTTCGGAAGATGGTAGGTCGTGAATTAACGGATCGGTTCCCTGAGCGTACTTCTAAACCCGGAGAAGTGGTTCTTGAAGTTAAGAATGCTTCAAAGAAAGGGCAATTTAAAAATGCTAATTTCTCTGTGCGAGCTGGCGAAATCATAGGATTCTCTGGATTAATGGGATCTGGACGTACAGAGATGATGAGAACCTTATTCGGATTAGAATCATTAGACCAAGGTGAGATTTGGGTGAAGGGACAGAAGATTACCATTCGGAATCCCAATGACGCTATGCAAGCTGGAATCGGCTTTGTTACAGAAGACCGCAAAGATGAGGGGTTAATCCTAGATTTCTCTATTCGAGATAATATGGTACTGACGAATTTATACGACTTCGCCCCTAAGGGTGTAATCAATGCTAAGAAGGAACAAGAATTCGTGGACATGCTTATTAAACGGCTACACATTAAGACACAATCATCATCCACTTTGGTCCGGAATTTATCTGGGGGTAATCAACAAAAAGTAGTTATCGCCAAATGGATTGGTATTGGCCTCAGTGTTCTTATCCTTGATGAGCCTACACGCGGCGTCGATGTTGGGGCAAAACGGGAAATTTATCAGCTTATGAACGAATTAACTGAACGAGGTGTCGCCATTATTATGGTATCCTCAGAACTTCCTGAAGTCTTAGGGATGAGTGACCGCATCGTAGTTGTTCATGAAGGGGAAATCAGTGGAGAACTTTCACAACAAGAAGCTACGCAAGAAAAAATCATGACGTTAGCTACAGGGGGGCAATAGTAATGACTACTATCAAAGATGAGAGTGTAAAGAAAGGTTTCCAAATTGGGCAAATCACGCAGAAATTAGGGCCATTACTAGGGCTAATCATTCTAATTATTATCGTAACCGTGCTGAACCCAAGCTTTATGGAACCCCTTAATATACTGAACTTGCTTAGACAAGTCGCAATTAATGCGCTTATCGCTTTTGGAATGACCTTTGTTATTCTAACGGGTGGTATCGATTTATCAGTAGGGTCTATTCTAGCTTTATCCAGTGCCTTCACAGCCAACTTGATGTTGTCAGGCTGGGATCCAATCTTAGCTATTGTTGTGGGTTGTTTAGCGGGTGGACTGATGGGGATGGTCAACGGACTGATGATTACGAAAGGCAGAATGGCGCCTTTTATTGCTACACTGGCGACCATGACTATTTTCCGCGGATTAACGCTTGTATACACGGACGGTAATCCGATCACAGGTCTTGGTGACAGCATGACGTTCCAATTGTTTGGTCGTGGATATTTACTAGGAATACCTGTACCTGCTATCACGATGATTATTGTATTCGCTGTCTTGTGGATTGTACTGCATAAAACGCCATTTGGCCGTAAAACGTATGCCATTGGGGGTAATGAGAAAGCTTCCATTATTTCAGGGATCAAAGTAGACCGCATCAAAATAATGATCTATTCCTTAACCGGTATGTTATCAGCATTGGCTGGCGCCATCTTGACCTCTAGATTGAACTCAGCGCAACCAACAGCAGGTACATCCTATGAGTTGGATGCGATCGCGGCAGTAGTATTAGGGGGGACGAGCTTAACAGGTGGCCGTGGCCGTATCGTAGGCACATTAATTGGTGCTCTTATTATCGGGATTCTGAACAATGGCTTGAACTTGCTCGGCGTATCATCATTTTACCAAATGGTAGTTAAAGGGATCGTTATTGCGATTGCTGTACTCATAGACCGTAAGAAAGCCGTATAAGGGGGATTCCACATGAAAAAGCTCACATTAATTTTTACTTCCTTACTCTTGATTCTTATGACGGGCTGTTCCTTAGAGCCTCCAGAGTGGGCAAAGCCGAACAGCGGCGGGGGCCCAGGGAATATGAAGATTGGATTATCCATATCTACCTTGAACAATCCGTTCTTTGTATCTGTTAAAGATGGAGTTTTGGCAGAAGCTAAGAAGCTTGGTATGGAGGTTCTCGTTATCGATGCGCAGAATGATTCAGCTAAGCAAAGTAATGACGTTGAAGATTTAATGCAAAAAGGTGTAAATGCGCTGTTAATCAATCCAGTAGACTCTTCAGCGATCTCGACGGTTGTTCAGACAGCTAACAGTCTAGATATTCCAGTCGTTACTTTGGACCGTTCTGCAGATAAGGGAGATATTAAAGCCCTTGTTGCCTCTGATAATGTAAAAGGTGGATCAATGGCAGCTGAATATATTGTAGAGCAGCTTGGAAAAGGTGCAAAGGTTATAGAACTAGAAGGATCACCGGGAGCATCAGCTACCCGTGAACGCGGGAAAGGATTCCATGAAATTGCCGACACGCAGCTTGAGGTGATTGCGAAGCAAACTGCTGATTTTGACCGTACGAAAGGGTTGACCGTTATGGAGAACCTTCTCCAAGGAAATCCAGATGTACAAGCGGTTTTCGCTCATAATGATGAGATGGCTCTTGGTGCTATAGAAGCGATTCAGAGTTCAGGTAAGAATATTCCTGTCATCGGTTTTGATGGAAATGAAGATGCACTTAAATCCATTGAGGCGGGTAAACTCACAGGAACCGTTGCTCAGCAGCCTGCATTAATTGGGCAGTTAGCGATTCAAGCAGCGAAAGACGTATTAGATGGCAAGACGGTTGAGAAACTGATTGCCGCACCTCTAAAACTGGTCGTAAAAGAATAAGTAAATGACTATAGAAAAACACTGCATTCGCCGATTTGGTGAGTGCAGTGTTTTTGATATATATAAGCTTATTTTTCCTCAATTACTCTATCCGGTAACTGTGTTACATAACTATCTGATAGATGGAGAAGCTCTAAAGCACGATCGAACTCATCCTCGGTCGTTTGTTGCGTGTGGTTACCATCGCCAGATAAGGTATAATGCTGACCATCCTCGAAGCCACTGCCAGATAGGAAGAGCTCTTCATTATTCACGAACGATCCTGTTGGCAAATAATAGCGCTGAGGAAGTAGGTTATAAGTCGATTGATTCAATAAATCTTGTCCGAAATGAATATGATCCGCAAGAGAAACACCTAATAAATTAGATACAGTAGGCAAAATATCCACTTGACCGCCCAACTGTTCTTTTACACTTGGCGTTGTAATCCCCGTCGCTGATAGGATCAATGGAATATTAATTAATTCGCGTTCCGTATATTCATGACCAAGGATTTCCTGTAATAAGACGTGATCGTTCTCTTTTAGAGAGAAGATAGGAAGTCCGCGGTGATCTCCGTACAATGCAATCAAGCTGTTATCCCATACCCCATTTTGTTTGAGCTCATCAATAAAAAGCCCCAGTGCATAGTCAGCATAATTTTGAGCACGAATATAATCTCCGACTAATGTTCCTTCGAATCGTTCTGGAAGGGCCATTTTGTATTTATCCTCAGGGATCGAGAACGGATTATGCGCTGACATCGAAATAACATGGGAGTAGAATGGCTGATCCTTCTGATCCATCCTTGCTAGCTCTGCAGCTGTTTTCTCATACAACACCTCATCAGAAGCTCCGTAAAATACCGTGTCCTCTTCACCATAATATTCCTTATCGTAATATCGATTAAATCCTAAGGCAGTATAAAGCTCGCCACGGTTCCAAAAGTCGACTTCATTGGTATGGAATGTTGCCGTATCATAACCTTGCGCTTGAAGCAGCTTAGGTAAGCTTGGAAGCTCTTTTGGCGCATACATTTGAGTGGCTGGACCATCAGGTGGAACATAGAAAGAAGTATTTACAATAAATTCGGCGTCAGAAGTATTTCCTTGTCCAACCTGCTGGTAGAAACGCGGAAAGTAATAACTGCTAGCCGCAAGCTTATTCATATTCGGCGTAATTTCTACTCCATCAATCTTTAGATTGATTAAGAAGTTCTGGAAAGACTCCATCTGAAGAATGACCAGGTTCTTTCCTTTGGCGGCTCCAAATTGAACCGGATTTGAGGTTGCTTGAATTCCTTTGGTCTCGTTAATCGCTGTTTGTGTAATCTTAGCGACGTCGATTTGTTCTTCTTCTTGATTGGCTAATAGAGAGTAAGCTTCATAATTGAGAATGCCCATTTGCTCGGCTTTAACGGTTTCGTTCATACTGGCTCGGTTTGGAAAAATATTCATTGCGCAAATGACGATGGAAATACAGAACAAGATCGCAACCGCTTTCCGGTTACTTTTACGCGACATGGCTTTTTTCCAATTAAGTGCCTTCTGTTTTCTCAACATGACCAAACCAATGACAATGATATCCACGAAAATAAGCATATATTGCGGACGCATGACTGAGAAAATACTTTTCTTAACGGCTCCAACTTGCTTGACCTGATCTAATACTTGTGAAGTAGCAATAATGCCAAAATGATTATGATATACAATGAGTGAGAAAAATAGTGTAGTGATCAACACATTGACCAGCATGTAGATGGCAATTTTTCGTTTCGTTGCAAACCATTCAATCATGCAAAAGACTAGAAGCACAAAAGGGATTTCTTTAAGCCATGTGTTCCACGTTGGCCCGTCTTCAAAGAGAAAATACCAAGCAAAATAACTTTTAACTAGCATAATGAGAGAGAAAAATAATAGGGATCTTTTACTGAGTGTACGAGGTTCTTTAAACGGCATCTCTTATGCCCATCCTTTTCTTTTAGATTAGTTCATTCTATTACTTGAAGTGTTTAAAATCAACTAGATTGGGGTATAGAAGAAACTTATTTTCCTTAATATTACATTTAGGTGAATGAAACCATACATAGTATATAAAAAATTATTTTTATGGGAAATGAACTTTTTAAGTTACTCCTAACTCTTATAGGGGAGAGAGGTGAAGGCATGGATGTTGCTCGTTGGGTGAAAAAAGCCAAAAAGGGAAATAAAGAAGCATTGCTCCACTTAATCATGTCTGAAAAAGACGTTTATTATAGGCTAGCGTTCAGCTATATGGGGAATGCGCATGATGCCATGGATGCCATGGACGAAATGATCGTCACACTTTATGAAAAGATCGGTCAACTAAAGAAAGAAGAAGCATTTTATAGCTGGAGTAAGACGATTTTGGTGAATGGCTGTAAACGACTCCTTCATAAGCGCGGCAAGCTGGTGCTGTTAGAGGATTGGAGTAAGGTTGACGACAGGGAAATAGGCCAAGTAGTGAGTAGTAATGATCCTTATCGCAGAAGTGAGCAGCAAATGGATATGGAGACCTTGTTGTTACAAGTAAATGAACATCAGAGAGAAGCGATTCAATTAAAGTATTTTCATGATCTCGATTATCAAACGATAGCTGACATTACAAAGGTTTCGATAGGAACGGTTAAATCAAGAATTTATCATGGATTACAAACGCTCAAAAATCAGTACAGAGGTGATGTTGATGAACAATAATATCGAGCAACAATTAGCTGATGAGAAGACGCGCATAGCGTCCATTACCGCACCTGAAGAATTAGAAATGAGATTAAGAAAGGCTTTGAATTCGGTTCCCGCAAAAAGAACGAAAAGAATAGCACCGATTTGGAAGGTTGCGGCGGTTGTTTTATTGGTGACAGTAATCTCTGGACAAAATTACAATGCTTTTGCTTATTATGGTAAGCAGCTTTTTGGCTTTGATGAATTGCTTAATGGTACGACTTTACAACAGCTAAATGAAGAAGGGTTGGGACAAAACATCAACAAGAAAACTACGTTACTAGACGGAACAACTCTTACCATTAACGGAATTATGGCGGACGCCAATCAATTCATTATGTATTACACCTTAACTAACCCCAATGGACTAGAGGATATGTCTGTAGACGCTTTTAGACCCTCAAAAATAAGTGGTTTTTTAACCGATTCTAACGTAGTAAGTGGTACATCATTAATCAATGAAGAGCATACGGAGATTAAAGGACAGATGTCGTTTGACAGCGTAAATCCATTTTCGAAAAAACTAACGTTACACTTTTGGCAGCAGCTGGAAGAGAACAGTCAGATGAGCGAAGGAACAGTTACGTTTCCTTATAACCCTAATGAGGCCATGGAAACTCAGATTAAACAATCGATTAACAAGAAGGTTAAAGTCGACAAAGGTACGATTACCTTCAAGTCGATCACAGCTACACCAACGATGACTGTAATAAAAGGGAAGCTGGATGTCGATAATTTTGATCGAGTGAATCTAGGATTACATGGAATACAATTAATTGTTAATGGAACGCCTGTAGAGATCTTGGGTAGTGGCAATCAAACCTCATTAGGTGGAAGAACATTTGATATTCGCTTCGACACATTGCCTAAGGAGCTACATTCCATGCAGCTAGTCGTAAAAGAGTTTCCTGGATATCAAAAGCTGGACGAAAAGTATTCTCTGACTTCCCTTAGTGATAAGCTTTTTATGTTGGGCGATAAAGAATTATGGTTAAAGGATGTGTCCAAAACCGCTCAAGGCATCGAAATAACAATCGCTACGGATGATGATGTAATGCTGGATGGTGTGTCTATTGAAACGAACAACGGGAGTACAACTTTAAAAACAACGATTAATCAAAAAGAGGTAAAACAAACGGATGGTAAACTAATGAAAGAACGAACTTTATTATTTGATACACAAAGTGAGCCTGAGTCATTACTAATAGAAGGATTGCATTATTTGAAAGCATATAATAAGGTGATTGAGATTCCAGTAAAGTGAAGAAATGTGCAATATCCATTTTTTATAACATATGGTAATCTATATGGACGTGAGAAAAGGAGGGGCACATGGATAATACAGGGGTATACGAGGTGAGTCGTCCTTCTTTAATGTCACTTCTGCTATCTATGATTTTTTCAAGTGGCATACTTTTGACAAGCGTCATAAATAATATGGATGGTAAAGTACTTCCATATATCGGATTTTTTTGGGTAATCTTTTGTCTGATAGTTGTAATCGTATTGCTCTATAGGATCATTACGATTAGAAGGTTCATTGAAATCAAGTTTCTTCCGGACTCAATAATAGTTGAAAATAAAGAAATTGAAGCAAACCGAATTGAGAATATTTATGTAAAGGGCTATTTCAAACCGGTAATAGGGATTAAACCTGTAGATCATAAATTTGCTCCCTATAGATTATGTTTTAGTTTTCTTGAACAGGAATACAGGGGAATGAAAGAACTAACCAAATGGGCTGAACGTAATCAAGTTAAACTGTCTCACAGAAGATTTATGAGATGGCTCTAAAGGGCTTTGACAATACAAGGGTGTTCCAAGAGCCTTGAAATGGCTGATGGGGCGCCCCGTCTTTTTTCTCCATATACCAAGATGTAATATCCATTTTTTATAACATATGGTAATCTATATGGACGTGAGAAAAGGAGGGGCACATGGATCATATAGGGGTTTATAGAGTAAGGCGTCCGTCGTTAATACCACTGCTGATAAGCATCAGTGTGCTATTGGGTATTCAATTATTTCAAATTTATAACCTGAACCATCGCTATACAGCTAGCGACGATTTAGTGCTTTCTTGTTTACTTTATGGTCAGGCTATTTTTTGTCTGATTGTCGCAATCATGTTAGTCTACAGGATATTTACCATCAGAAGGGTTGTTGAAATTCAGATTCAACCGGAATCTATATTAATAGAAGATCTAAGAATAGAAGCAGATCGGATTAATGATATTTATATAAAAGGATATTTTAGCCCTGTAGTTGGGATTAGACCTAAAGTGAATAAATTTGTTCCTTATAAGTTATGTTTTAATTTTCTTTCCCAAAAAGATGAAGATGAAGTGATGAAACAGTTAAAAGCTTGGGGCGAACGAAATCAGATCAAAGTAACTCATAAAAATTTTTCGAGATGGTTATAAGCTACTCTAGTAGAATATGCGAAATGAAAGACACTGACTCCTTGTTGGTGTCTTTTTTTGATTAGACTGACACGTCATATGACATGTAACAAAGCTAAGTGGTGACAGAACGTTTCTAGCTTGAATGACATTCCGTTTGTGATACTCAGAGCAGGTTCACTGTTCACAAATCACCCAATAGAGGAGAATGGATTATGAAGAAAAAGACACGCAGGCTCAGCGTCATCGCACTATTATTATCAACAGCTGTATTTACAGCATGTTCAGCACCAGTCTCCACTAACGCAACCAGTTCGAAAGGATCTTTTAATGGAAAAGAAATCGAGGCTTTCGCGGATCCTATATTTGCGCAGAAAATGAAGGAATACAATGTGAACGGATCTAATTTTGTAGTGGTTAAAGACGGAAAGGTGCTCGTGAATAAAGGGTACGGATATGCGGACAAAGAAAAGAAAACACTTGTCGATAAGAATACCGTCTTTCAGATCGCATCCGTGTCGAAGACATTTACTGCTTTAGCAGCTTTGCAGCTAGTGGAACAAGGAAAGATGGATCTTGATCACGATATCAATGCGTATCTTGGAGGAATGAAAGTACCTAATGAAACGGAAACTCCGTTAACCTTAAGAAGTATGTTGTCATACACTACGGGCTTTGATTACCCGGATAAAGCTAACTTTGTTGCACCGGAATATGTAGATCAAGACATCCCCATGAAAAAGTTTATGACGGAGCATATGCCGACGGTGGTTCGGACACCTGGTGAAGCTTACACCTATGATAATTTTGCATTTTTACTTGCGGGTTATGCGATTCAGAACGTAAGTGGTATCCCGTTTTATAAGTATATGGAGAACCATGTGTTCAAACCGTTAGGAATGAATTCTACTAGTGCTCGATTTACCCCAGAGCATTTAGCTAGAATGGCCACGCATTATGGACCAGATGGTAAACCTCATCCAACCTTTGGGCATGCGCCTACCGATGGACCACAGGGCAGCATCCTTTCCACAGGAGAAGATATGGCTAAATATTTAACTCTTTTTCAACAACAAGGTAGTGTGAATGGGAAGCAAATCATTAGTAAAGAAACCACGAAGATGATGCAAACCTACTCTGTATTTGCGAATGAATCGCTTCCGATGACGACGGTTGGAGGATTTGAAGGGTATCGTAATGATCTGATGAATGGCTATCATGTAGTTCTCAAAGGTGGAAATATGCCTGGTCATCAATCACTGATTGTATTATTACCAGAGGAGAATACCGCTTTCTACATGTCTTATAACAATGACACAATGATGAGCTTAGATATTTATGAAGCCTTGATGGATCACTATTTCCCTGAAAAGAAAGCACCAGAGGCGCCAACGTATCTCCCATTGCCTGCATCAGAAGCTGCTAAATATACTGGAACTTATTTGAATACCAGATTCTATTTCTTGAAATCGAACTTCACCTATGCAGATGGCAATCTGATTATGGAAACTGGAACAAGCGGTACACATACGTTACGAATGATTAATCCGCTATTGTTCGAAGATGAATCCGGCAATAAATTAGCCTTTAAAAAAGATCATAAAGATCAGATCGAATACTTTTATTATACGAATCCTAATAGCCCAGACTTTGTTTCAGATGCTCGAAAGGTTCACACGAAGCCAGCATTCGATGATGTATCTGAGAAGAGCGCTTATAAATCTTACATCGACAACCTGTATTCGCTTGATGTGATAAGTGCTAAATCTGGCAACAATTTCGAACCACAGGGAACGATGACGCAAGGTGAGTTTATGGATGCTCTAATTCTTGCCCATGGATGGTACGGCTTTCCTCATTTAATTGAGGGGAATAAAGAATTAACGAAAAAAGGAATCCCTGGTTTTGATCGTAATGCTGTCATCACAAGACAAGTAGCAGCCGTTATGATTCAAAATCTAAAACAAGCTAAGCAAGCTTCAGAAATTAAGCTTAAAGGTGACACAGACTCATGGGCCACTGATTCGATCATAGCATTAGTGTCACAAGGCATTGTAGATCCTGATACAAAAGTGAATGATAATGGGTCTGTCGATTTTCGTTCTAAAAAGCCTTTGCTTCGCCAAGAAGCGAGTGCATTACTTGATCTTGCTTTTGGATACTATACGTTGCCAATCAAACACTAAGAATTGGACACCTCAGAGAGACTCTTTGGGGTGTTTTTTTTAATGATAGGTTTAAGAGGTAAATGAAATTATCGGTAGTATAAGGTTGTTTTAAATGCTAAAATTACCCAAAAGAATTTTCTTACAGCAAGGAGGTATTCTGTTGGATTACAAGGGGTCATCGGTGTATGACAATGAAGATTTTTTCTATAACTATTTATTGAGAAGAAACAGAGCGGATAGCCCAAATAACATTATTGAAAAGCCGGTTATATATGATCTTATGGGTGATGTACTTGGGAAAAAGGTGCTCGATTTAGGATGCGGGGATGCTAAGTTCGGATATGAGTTGCTTGAGCAGGGATGTATCTTTTACGAAGGTGTGGAAGGTTCAAGTAATATGGTCAAAGCGGCAAAAGAACTGTTAAATACATCTAAAAGTGAGATTCACCATGCTACTATGGAGAGTTGGAATTACCCAAAAGAGCAATATGATTTGGTAATCTCTCGGTTGGCTATTCATTATTTACAAGACCTAGAACCAATCTTTGGTAGTATCCGTAGTGCGCTTATCCCTAATGGTCAGTTTATTTTTAGTGTACAGCATCCGGTTCTAACATCATCCATGAAAAGTGCAACAACTTCAGAAAGAAAGTCGGACTGGACCGTCGATAACTATTTTGAAATGGGTAAGAGAATGGAGCCTTGGATTGGAGAAAGTGTAGTTAAGTACCACAGAACTTTTGAAGAGTATTTTCAGTCACTGAAAAATGTAGGATTTAAAATAGAGGATATTAGAGAATGTAAACCAAATCCTCAGTTTTTTGATAGTGAAGGCGAATATAAGAGAAGGATGAGAATCCCACTTTTTCTCGTGTTTAAATGTATAAAATAGTTTGTTGAAGTAACGCTAGTCTAATGAGCATATGAATGAAAAGAATTGCAATAAGGAGGACTAAGATGAAACGGATGCAGTTTATACGCCCAACCGAGCATTACGATCAAAGAATAACTGATATCGATGAGCAGATTTGTGCATTGATAAAACAACGTAAGGAACGCTCGGATAATAATCCAGGATTCCCATCTTTTGAGTATATTTCAGATTGGGCGGCGAAGTTTGAACTCTACGAGGATTTTTTGAAAACGGTATTTGGGACATTATTTAGTGAAGATCATTTTAAGCCGATGGTCGAGCCAACGGGTTTTAGAAAACATATTGCTGTTCTACAATCTATTGAGGCAGATGAGTTCTTCTATACACTGACCTCTATACGACAATACAGTAATGCAAGTGTTGTCACGCTTAGTATAGATTGGGATATTACCTCTGAATTATATGCCAATAAACTTAACCATTTTGAGCTGTATATAGGAGAAGCGTATGACAGTAGAATGACGAATGGCGGAAGTTCATCAGGGCATGCAGCTTATAACTACGTAGTATCTCCGCAACTCCCCGACGATATCTCCGGTATTAAATTAGAGTTCAGGGAATTTAGTTCACCCTTAAAGAAGGATGGGACAGGTACTGAAATTGTGTTTAAGCTAGAATAACTATACAAAGTATTTTAACAATAGAATCTAGCAGGAAGAGGTACGTATCTATGAATCAAATGATCTGGCTAACTGGACTATCGGGTTCAGGTAAATCTACGCTTGCAGAGGAACTGAAAAATCACATTGAGAATTGCTACATTCTGGACGGTGATACATTGAGGAGAGGTATTAATCAGGATCTTCAATTTAGCGAAGAGGATCGATTGGAAGTTGGCAGAAGAATTGGTGAGATTGGTAAGATTCTGCTTGATGCGAACCTGAATGTGATCGTTGCCTCGATCTCTCCCTATCGCTCTACACGCGATAAGGTCCGTTCTCTCATAGGGGATTCCTACAAGGAAGTTTATGTTCAATGTCCTTTGGAAGTATGTGAGGAGAGAGATCCGAAAGGTCTATATAAACAAGCAAGAGCCGGACAAATCAAGCATTTTACGGGCATTGATTCTCCATATGAGGAGCCCATTAGCCCGGATGTGATCGTGGAGACGGATAAGTTTTCCTTAGATGAATGTGTGTCGAAAATCCTTCAACACACATCAGCTATGGGGAGGAAATAAAACATTTATTAAATTTGATAGAAAAGACGAGCAAACGAATCAACTGTTGCTCGTCTTTTTTACGTTCCATTGTCAGTAACACCGCTGGAAAATAGTTCTGAGAATATCATTGTAAATGATAATCATTATCATATATGATGGGGGTATAAATCTCTCAACATGGAGTGATAGAGAAGGGGGAGCGCAAGACGGTGACATTGAATGATCAAGCTTTGCTATGGAATCAGGCATTCATCAAGATCATAGATATACGACATACAAGAATGGAACAAGGCGAGGAGCAGCATGCGTACAGAATGCCCTCAAGCGTCTTCTTATATGTGACTAGAGGTAGCGCACATCTCCAATTGGACGGCATAGCACACCGCATCAGCCGGTTTTCCTTGCTCCATGGGGGCAAGGGTCTCTACCTTGATATTACGGCAGATGAGCTGCTGGAATACTATATTATTTTGTATAAAGCGGTACTAGCACTACCATCCCGTCAAGAAACGATCAAGCTGATGGAGAAGCACAATCCGTTTCAAATGCAATATGTATTTAAGCCCCATTATCCGATTTCCGTTTTCCATCATGTCACCTCCATGAGCAAGGAGTGGCATCGTTCAGATCTACTCAATAAGCTTCAAGTTAAAGCGATATTTTATCAAATGGTTTATGAAATTCTAGAGCAGATGGAACGCCAGAATATCATAGCCGTTAAGCCTGACTTGGTGGCCCAAGCGGTTCGTTATATTCATGAACGCTATCGGGAGCCGATAACGCTTGAGACGCTGCTTGAACATCTTAGTTGCAGCTCCAGACAGCTACTGCACGCCTTTAAGAAGCAAGTGAGAACGAGCCCGATCGATTATTTGATTCAATTGCGGATGAGCAAAGCGAAGCAGTTGCTTCTATCCACAGATTTCACGCTGAAGGAAATTGCCGAGAGTGTAGGCTATACCGACAGCTATTATTTCAGCCGTATCTTCAAGAAATACGAGGGTGTTTCTCCCACCAGCTTTAAAGAAGCAGCGTTGCAACAGGAGCAGCGTCGAAATAATCCATCCTTCGTGTTCAGATCTCCCATTGTTGCTAGAAGGCAGCAACGTTATATTGGTAATGAGTTTGAGAATCATTATCAATATAAAAGAGAAGGGGAAATACCGATGTATCGTAAGTCAAGAACAACAATGGCAGCAACCTTATTATTTTGTTTCGTTCTCTTTTTGAGTGCATGCTCGACAGGGGGAACGAATGTCACGCCGACTAGCAACAGCACTTCTACTAATAATGTTGCAACTTCCTCAAGTCCAGCTGCGAGTCCGTCGACGGATGTAAGCAATGACACAAGAGTGATTAAGCATGCGATGGGGGAAGAAACGCTTACCGGCGCCCCTGAACGTGTTGTCATATTGACCAATGAAGGAACAGAGGCACTTTTGGCACTGGGCATCAAACCGGTCGGAGCCGTTCAGTCTTGGATTGGTGACCCTTGGTACGACCATATCAAGAAAGACATGGAAGGCGTTACGGTTGTGGGAGACGAGCTTCAGCCGAATATTGAATTGATCGCGAGCCTCAAGCCGGATCTGATTATCGGTAATAAGGTCAGACAAGAGAAAATCTACGACCAATTAAAGCAGATAGCTCCGACGATATTCTCCGATGACCTGGCAGGAGATTGGAAGATTAATTTCAAGCTCTACTCCGAAGCTTTAAACAAGCAGGAAGAAGGAGCGCAGGCGATGGCGGACTTCGATAAACGAGTTGCGGAAGTAAAGGCGAAGCTCGGTAGCAAAGCAGACACGAAAGTGTCGGTGGTGCGCTTCTCCGCGAAACAAGTGCGTATTTATCAGAAGCAAACGTTCTCCGGCGTGCTCTTGAGCCAATTAGGAATTGCCCGGCCTGAGTCGCAGGATAAAGACTCCTTTATCGAAGTTATGACCAAAGAGACGATTCCTAGCATGGATGGTGATGTGCTCTTCTATTTCGTGTCGGAGACTCCGGGCAAGGACGATGCATCGAAGGTCGTGGAGGAATGGAAAAAAGATCCGTTGTTCCAAAATTTGAGCGTTTCAAAGAACAACAAGGTGATTCAAGTCGATGAAGCGATCTGGAACTCGGCAGGCGGATATGAAGCAGCCAATCTGTTGCTGGACGAACTCGTTAAATACTTTGATGTGAAATAATAAAGGCGGATCGAATCAACAAGCTGGCGCTGTATTCGCGTCAGCTTGTTGACGATTCCGGCAGTTTAGTTGTTAAGACTGCTCTAATGAATAGGAGGCTCGGTGCAGACGTGAATGGTTCTTTCCTAAGCAAGCGAAAGCTCGCCGGCCTAGTTGTCGGCGCGATTCTACTTCTAATTAGTATGTTATGCAGTGTATTGTACGGTCTTCATCAATTCAGCTTGAAAGATCTATGGCTGGCTTACAGTCAATTCAACGGTTCCAACGAACATCTTATTCTGACGAAGGTTCGTGTTCCCCGAACCCTGATTGCGGCACTGGTGGGGGCAAGTTTAGCAGTAGCCGGGGCTATTATGCAGGTTCTGACAAGAAATCCGCTGGCTTCGCCCTCTGTCTTCGGTGTAAATGCTGGCGCTGTGCTATTTATTGTCATCGGGCTACTCGTATTCGGTTCCTCGTTAACGATGAGCGGCATGGTCTGGCTTGCTTTCGCAGGTGCGGTCGCAACATCGGTGGTCGTCTATACGCTTGGATTGCAAGGAGGCGGTTTCGAGCCGGTAAAGCTGACCTTGGCCGGCGCTTGTATGGCAGCTTTCGCTTCCTCTATTACATCCGGCATTATTCTAATTAATAAGCAGTCGTTGGAATCTGCCCTATTCTGGATGATTGGCTCTGTAGAAGGAAGAAATCTGGAGCATTTACTGATGGTTCTGCCTTATATGGCGATAGGAATGACGATCTCACTATTACTCTCGGGCTCGTTAAATATTATGGCGATTGGAGACGATAGCGCGAAGAGCTTGGGACAGCGTCTAACGCTGGTCCGCGTGCTGTCTGCTACGGCAATTGTACTATTGGCGGGAAGCTCGGTAGCAGCAGCTGGTCCGATTGCTTTCATAGGACTTATTGTCCCTCACTTATGCAGATACATCGTTGGGCATGATTTTAGATGGCTGCTTCCTTATACCGCATTAGTTGGGGCGATCCTTTTGGTGACTGCGGATTTAGCATCGCGCTTTATTCTGGAATCCAGAGAAGTTCCGGTTGGTGTCGCAACGGCGATTATCGGCGTTCCCTTTCTGATCCATGTGGCTAGGAGGAAACAGCATGCTTAAAGCGCGTATAGCGAAGCATTCGTTCTTGTTGTTTTTAGGTTTAACTTGTCTCGTTGCCGCCTTGTCGCTCCTTAGTTTATCCGTTGGGGGAGTTAGCGTACCATTAAAAGAGGTACTTGCTTCTCTTACGGGGCGAAACGCAGAAGCCAGTAACCTGATCATTATGCAGTTCCGTTTGCCTCGAATAGTAGCCGCTATACTCATTGGCGCAGCATTGGCAGTAGCGGGTGCGCTTTTACAGGGCGTCATCCGCAATCCTCTCGCTTCGCCCGATCTGCTGGGTGTAACCGGAGGGGCATCGGTAGCTGTGGTTGCCTTCATGACTTTCGTGACCGGCTACAGTATCCACTGGGTACCGTTCATTGCCATCGGCGGCGCGTTGGTTGCGACAACTATTAATTATGTATTTGCTTGGAAAAAAGGCGTGTCGCCGTTTCGGCTGGTGCTGATCGGCATTGGCATTTCTACCGCAATGGGCGCGCTCACTACGTTTCTTCTAATTAGCGGGCCGGCTTATTTGGCCGCACAAGTGCTGAATTGGATGACGGGAAGCATCTACGGCACCAATTGGAGTTATATTGAAGTGCTGTGGCCGTGGGTAGCGGTATTCATTCCTTTATCGCTACTGCTCGCGAAGGAATTAAATGTGCAATCCTTAGGTGAGGATGTCGCTCGCGGGCTTGGAAGCAGGCTTCAGCTAAGCCGAATGATTCTCTTATTTTATAGCGTTGCACTTGCCGGTGCTGCAGTTGGTGTAGCCGGGACGATATCGTTCATCGGATTGATGGCACCGCATATCGCCAGAATGCTTGTTGGAAATTCTTACAAGCTGATCATCCTGGTATCCGCATTAATTGGTGCAATCATTCTACTGTTGGCGGATTTGGCAGGAAGAATGCTTTTTCAACCGCTAGATGTTCCGGCAGGCGTGTTCACAGCAGGCATTGGAGCTCCTTTTTTCATGTATCTGCTGTTTAAGCGCAAGAAGATTTAGATCTTCTTTCAAGAGGATGAGAATAGAGGGAGGCAAAGAATGGTTCAGAAATTGGAGCTTTTTGACGTAACTATAATCGGTGGAGGACCGGCGGGGTTGTATGCTGCCTTTTACAGTGGAATGCGCGACATGAAGACGAAACTGATTGAGGCGAGAGAGGAACTCGGAGGAAGGACATTAATGTATCCGGAGAAGATCGTCTGGGATGTCGGCGGCATGGCCCCGAATCGCGCAGCGCAGCTGACAAAGCTCATGATCCAGCAAGCTCAAACTTTTGATCCGACCATTGTACTGGGTCAACAAATTACCGGGTTGGTGAGATTGGTTGATGGCACGATGCGTATAACATCTGCGACCGGAGAGCAGCATTGGAGCCGGACGCTGATTTTGGCCATAGGCCATGGTGCGCTAAAGCTTGCTAAGCTTAACCTGCCCGGAGCTGAAAATTACGAAAAGGATAATCTCCATTATAACGTTACGGATGTGGCAAGCTTTCGCGGTAAAAGAGTGCTAATCTCCGGAGGCGGTGATTCAGCTGTCGATTGGGCTAATGAACTAGTAGGAATCGCTTCATCGGTTACGCTCGTGCACAGGCGGGATCGATTCAGTGGTATGGAACGGAATGTGAGGCGGATGAACGCATCGAACGTTCAAGTTCTTACGCCATATGCCATTAAGAATTTATACGGGAATGGCAATCGCCTTTATGCTGTTTCAATCGCTCCATTAAATGCGGATGGGGAATGGACGGATGAAACAGAACAGGAGCGTCTTGCGGTGGATGCCGTCCTAATTAATCATGGGCTACGCGGGGATTTAGGTCCTATTGTGGATTGGGGGTTAGTGAGAGAGGATAGGAATTTTAATGCGGACGAGAAGCTGGCAACCAATCTTCCAGGAGTGTTCGTGGCTGGAGATACGGCAAATTACGGCAGCAAGCTTTATCTTATTGCTGGAGCTTTTACGGATGCAGCGTTAGCCGTGAACAGCGCCAAGTTGTATATCGAGCCGGATGCGTCAACAAGAGCGCAGGTCTCCTCACATAACAGTAAGTTTGATGAGAAGAACAGGGCGTTAGAACTTGTAGAGGAACGAAGCTGAAGGAAGGAATTCACACTATTTTTTTATAGTATAAGTTTGTTGCATCTGCTAATGTCTATGTATTCCTACCTTTCTATCCTTCTACTTAATGATCGGAGGTGTTATAGATGAACTCATTGAAAAATAAAATAGCAATCGTTACTGGAGCAAGCAGATCCACAGGAATTGGAACAGCCATATGCCGTTCACTTGCAAGCCAGGGGGCAGATATTTTCTTTACGCATTGGCATCCTTTTGATGAAACGGAAGGGAATGGTGGAGAAAAGGAATGGCCGGAGCAACTTTGTGCAGAACTGAAAAGCTTGGGAGTCAGGGCGAGTCACATGGAAGCAGATTTTTCCAATCCTGAAATCTCAATAAAGATTATGGATCAGGTAGAACAAACTTTAGGAAATGCTTCCATTTTGATTAACAATGCAGCTTATTGCGTGCCCACGAATTATCAGAACCTGAGCATCACTTCGTTAGATCAACACTATGTAGTGAACAATCGTGGCACGGTTTTACTCAGTACTGAATTTGCCAGAAGATTCGAAAAGAATCATTCAAAGGGGACTCCAGGTAGAATTATTTTTATGGTTTCTAAAGGGCCTGACCCTGATAACCTGGCTTATATATTGACAAAGGGTGCATTAATTGGATTAATTGAACCTCTTTCTGTTGGTTTAGCTCCGCTTCATATCACAGTCAATGGTTTTGATCCGGGTCCTACGGATTCCGGGTGGATAACGGATGAGATGAAAACTCATTTTTTACCTATGTTTCCAATGGGAAGAATCGGTTTGCCAGAAGATGCAGCTAGAGGCATTAGTTTCTTAGCGAGTGATGATTCGCAGTGGATTACGGGGCAAGTGATTAAGTCTGAAGGTGGATTTCTAGGGAAATAAAAGACATAAGTACTTCATCCTGGCTACCGATTGAACGGTAGCCTTTTTTAGCTAGTGGGCAGACTTTCGCTACAAAACATGGAAATTGATGATATAATATCCAAACTCAATAATTTAGATATGAAAGGAGAAGCCCGGCATGATTACTCTCAGAAAGATCACACTAGAAAACCGACGTGCTATTTTCAATTTGGAGGTTTCAGACGATCAACGTCGCTTCGTAGCGTCCAATTTATCAAGCATGGCTTCGTGTTATGTCCTTGTAACCAATGGTGGTCATCCATTTCCGTTTGCGATTTACGCGGATGAAGAGCCGGTTGGTTTTGTGATGATGACTTATGGTATTACTGGATATGAAGTGCCATCCTTTGTAAATGATAGCTATTGTATCCTGCGACTAATGATTGATAAACGATACCAGAATCAGGGCTACGGCCGAGAAGCCATGACAAGAATTTTAGAATTTATCCGCACTTTACCGGCAGGCCCCGCACAATATTGCTGGATTTCTTATAAGGCTGATAACTTGCCCGCTAAAAGGCTCTATGAAAGCTTCGGTTTCCGTGACAGCGGCGAAATTATTGAAGAAGAGCTAACAACCGTATTGCGACTTTGATTTGCTTTATACTTTTCAAAGGTAGTTTCTTCAGCATAATGCTTGATTTAGAAAGCCCGAGGTGTGATATGGAAAGAGTAGCGAATATTAGAACGGAAGAGAAGAGATATCATGATATGTGTTACGATAGTTATAATTTATTCGAGCCAGGTTCCTGGCTATATAGACCTGTACAAACGGCAATCGATCTATTAGAAGCGTACACTGATCAAGAATATTTAAGTGTACTAGATTTAGGATCTGGGATTGGTAGGAATAGTATACCCATAGCGGAATCCATGAAAAATCGAAATGGTAAGGTTGTTTGCGTGAATTTATTAGAGTCGGCCATAGAAAAATTAGAGAGTTATAGTCAGAAATTTGGGGTCGAACCCTTTATTGTGACAAGATTATCAGACATTGAACATTTCGTTATCGATAAGGAGGAGTATGATATTATTTTAGCAGTGTCTTCTTTGGAACATGTAAGTTCGGAGAAGGTACTTCACAGAAAACTTAATGAAATGATTTGTGGAACAAAAACAAATGGGACCAATTGCATTATTATCGGATCGAACATACAAGAGGTAAACCTTGAAAATGGACAAGAATTAGATCCAATGTTTGAAGTGAATTTATCTACAGAAAAAATGCTGGACTTATTAGTTCATCAGTACACTGAATGGGAAGTTCAACATCAATTTGTAAAACAATTAGAATATGAAATTGAAAGAAACGGACAAGCTGTAAAACTTACAACAGATTGTATTACCTTTGTTGCTAAGAAGTTATAAATAACACTAGGAGATGGTTATGCCTTTTACCTTTGCTCATCCTATATTTGCACTTCCGTTTAAATATGTGAAACCAAAATATTTTAGTATTACAGGCTTGATATTAGGAAGTATGTCGCCTGATTTTGAGTATTTTATTATGCTTGAGCCCTATCAAAGTATAGGCCATTCTATAACAGGACTATTTTTGCAGGCGATTCCCCTATGTGTGATCCTTGCAGTGATTTTTCATGTCATCGTAAAGGAAATATTAGTATTGCATCTTCCTTCAAACTATAATATTGATCAACGAGCATACAATACCTTAAGCAAGTGGAGATTGAATCCTAAGGGCTGGGTAGTGTTTATCCTATCTGTGATTATTGGTTTTTTAACTCATGTGTTCATCGATGGATTTACACATTTCAATGGTTACTTTGTTGAGCGATATTCCCCTCTAAGAGACCTAATGATTTATAATCTTCCTCTTTATAAAATACTGCAGCATTCTTTTTCGGCATTCGGATTACTCATGCTAACCTGGATGATAATTGGTTCTTTGAATCGACACCATGAAACGATAACGATAATACCAGCGGTTTCTACGAAACAAAAGATTGTTTTCTGGACATCAGTAGTTGTTGTAGCAGTTGTTTTGACCAGTATAAAGTTATTTTTTAGTTCGAGCGGGAATATAATCGGTATTCTTGTGGTTTCACCTATAACGGGGATATGCTTAGGAATTGTACTTGTATCGCTCATTATAAGATTGCTACAAACAACAAAACAATAAAAATCATCGCTTCATCAAAGCATCCATAGGGTGCTTTTGTTTTTTATTATTTAAAAAATGGTTGAGAAATACATAGTTAATAAGGGGAACTTTACTTATAATATTATTTTAGCGTATTTTTCCAGTACGCTGTATTTTAAGCAACACTAGGCTGAAAGGAAGTTATCCCTTGTTTGAGACTTTGCTTTTGAATTTCTTGTTTTTATTGTTTCCAATCTTAATTTTTCTACTTTTCTTTGAGAATCGTGCTTTTGCTTATAATAGTAAGATTCTAGTTCTACTGTCGGCAGTGACCATGTGTCTCTGTATAGCCAAACCTTTTAAACTCGATATGGGCTTTATTTTTGATTTGAGATATGTTCCGTTTATTATTGTGGCTCTTTTTGGTGGATACAAGAACGTTCTACCGCTATATATCCTTTTAAATATCTATCGATTCTATGTAGGTGGAGAGGGTACGTTACAATCCTTTCTTTTCGCCACTTCAATCCTGATTCTGGTTCCTCTATATAGTAAAAAGTTCCTAAAACTAGATTCGAAAAGTCGCATCATCGCGGCAACAATAATTTCTTTTCTGACAATGGGATTTTACCTAATTATATTAGGTTTTACACAGGGGAGTTTAAATAGGGAATATTGGTTTCTCACCTTAAATGCCTTTACGACGCATGTCGGGGTAATGTGTATCAATATGATCTTAATAGAAAAGATTATTACTAATATTAAGAATCGCGACCGAATTATGCAATCTGAAAGATTAAATGTCGTGAGCGAGCTAGCGGCAAGTGTATCACATGAAATCAGAAACCCGCTTACAGTGACCAGCGGTTTTTTGCAGCTGTTGAATAAATCTAAGACGATCACAAGGGAGGAGAAACAGTACGTAGAGTTATCTCTATTAGAATTACAGAGGGCTGAAAAAATCGTGAGTGACTATCTTTCATTTGCTAAGCCGCAATCCGATAATATGGTTTATTCCAACATGCAGGAGGAGTCAGAATATACTAAGAATATCATCATGCCTTATGCCACTATGCACAAAGTAGAGGTCAAATTTAATTTTAATAATTCACTATTCAAAAATTATGATCGGAACCAAATACAGCAATGTCTTATTAATCTATATAAAAACGGAATCGAAGCCATGAAGGAAAAGGACGGTGGTACGCTGTTCATCGATATTTCGGAAAAAAAACAAAATATTATTATCAGTATTCGCGATACTGGCATTGGAATGACAAAGGAAGAAATATCGCGTCTCGGTAAACCGTATTATTCGACCAAAGCTGAAGGTACGGGACTGGGGATGCTTATGGTCTACAGTACCATTGATAAAGTGAAGGGCATTGTTGAAGTTGATAGTGAAAAAGGCAAAGGCACAACGTTCCTTATCACCATTCCAACATAAGGGCAAGTTGCAGAGCGTCTCGTTTGCTGTTTATCCCCCACTAGGAGTGTGTAATACCTTTCATGAATGGATTTCGTGTCATAAGGGCAACGACCCTGTGCGAAGTCCCATCTGGGGGTGCAGTAATGGAGATATTTGTAACTATAGGTGTCAAACTGATCATTAGTTTCTTTGGTTTGTGGATCATTACCTTTATTACTGGCCGCAAGACGCTTAGCCAATTGACACCTCTCGATTTCTTGTCATCATTGATTTTAAGTGAGATTGTAGGGAATACGATATACGATGATGAGGTGAAGATCTGGCATCTGCTTTTTGGGCTTTTCATCTGGACCGCTTTTTCTTATTTGTTTGAAAAGGCAACGACCCATTTTGTGAAGTTCGGGAACATGGCGGAAGGCCGGACGGTGTTGCTTATTGACGATGGCAAAGTGAATCAGGATTTGATGGAGAAATACGATATTGAGTTTACCCAACTGCTGTTTATGCTGCGGCAGCAGAATATTTTTTCTCTAAGTGAAGTGAAGTATGCTCTGCTCGAAACGAATGGCTCACTGTCGGTTATGCGCAAGTCTGAAGAGGAGCAATCGGAGCAGTCTTCCTCTTTTTCCATTACAGTTATTGATAAAGGTAGGCTGCTGGAAGATTCGATGCGTGGCAGAACGATGAATAAGATACAGATCCAGGAATGGATCGAGGAGCAAGGTTATAAACGCGTTGAGGACATTGCTTATGCTGAATACAAGGAAGACGGATCACTCTATATCATACCTAAAAACAAACCATAAACCTTGTTAATAGTAATATATTTTAATGGAGGTACATCTTTATGGGGATTTCTTTATGTAAAGCAGACGTAAGTGATGCGGAATTTATTCATCAAATGCAAGTCAAAGCCTTTATGCCATTACTGGAGAAATATAAGGATTATGAAACCAGCCCAGCCAATGAATCCGTAGAACAAATGATAAACCGAATTAATCAGTCTTTTACAGAGTATTAAATAATTAAGACTTCTGATATTGCTGTGGGCGGTGTCCGAATCGTTAAAAAGGAAAACAATACTTATCGTGTCAGCCCCATATTTATTATGCCAGAATACCAGGGGATGGGGATCGCCCAACAGGTTTTTGCAATTATTGAACAGAGATATAATGACGCGAAAAAATGGGAGCTGGATAGTATTGAGCAAGAGCAGAGGAACTGTTATTTATATGAAAAGGTAGGATATAAACGAACGGAAGAAACAAAGCGAATAAACGATAAATTAACTTTAGTATTTTATGAAAAAACTATTGATTAAAATATAGACAGCGGACAGCTTATGTCCACTGTCTTTTTTGATTAAAATTAATAAACTCTAATACGCTTCACAAATAACGATAAAATTAATCCGATAACTGCAATTGCTGCGATAAATAAGTATGCATGTGTAATTCCTGCGGTTAAAATTTCAGCCTGTGCAGCAGTTGGATGTGTATTAGCGAATCGTGTTTGTCCGCTAGACATTAGTGTAACAGCGAACGTTGTACCAAGAGCACCTGCGATTTGTTGAAGTGTGTTCATAACAGCAGCACCATCCGGATAGTATTTCACGGGTAATTGATTTAAGCCATTGGTTTGAGCGGGCATAATGACCATAGCTAATCCGATAAACATAGCGCAGTGTATTAAAATAAAGGTCAGGTTACTGGTTTCAGTAGAATTGCTTGTAAATAGAAAACCTGCAATGGTTGCGATGGAGAATCCAAGCGGCAGCAATAATTTTGGACCGAATTTATCAAATATTCTACCCGTAACTGGAGCCATAGCTCCGTTAATCACACTGCCTGGAAGGAGTAGAATTCCTGCAGCTGTAGCTGATAACAATAAACCTCCTTTTAAATATAACGGTAATAAAATGGCAGAGGATAAAATGATCATCATTCCTAAAAAGACCATTATCAGACCTATTGTAAACATAGGATATTTAAACACTCGTAAATTTAGCATCGGCGTTTCCAACTTAAACTGTCTTAATACAAACAGGATTAAGCTGATGACACCAACGATAAGAGGCAGATAGACAATGATTTCACTTAAAGCATGATCAGCGATGTTGCTAAATCCAAATACGATGCCACCAAATCCGAAAGTAGAAAGTAGAATGGATAAAATATCTATTTTAGGTTTAGAGATTTTGGCTACATTTTTGATAAATGTTAATCCGAATCCAAATGTAAATAATAATAAAGGTAAACTTGTCCAAAAGATAAACTCCCAGCCAAAATGATCCACGATCAAACCAGACAAAGTTGGCCCGATGGCCGGTGCGCACATAATAACAAGTCCCATCATCCCCATGACAGTTCCACGTTTATGTGCAGGGAAAATTATTAGAATAATGTTCGTCATTAGGGGCAGCAATAAACCAGTTCCCATGGCTTGCACTAAACGCGCAATTAATAAGGAGGTGAAATTGGGGGAGAGGGCAGCAATTAAAGTACCAATGATAGATAATAACAAGGATGCTGTGAATAATTGTCTAGTGGTAAACCATTGCATTAATAGGGCGGATATCGGAACGAGGATACCTAATACAAGTAAATATCCTGTGGTTAGCCATTGAACCGTTGAGGCGTTGATTGAAAATTCATCCATTAAGTTGGTAAAAGCCATATTTAAGGCGGTTTCACTAAATAGCCCGACGAATGCTCCTAGCATAAGGGAGAAGGCCATTAGGGCGGGACGTTTAACTTGAACAGCTGCTGTTGATTCCATGATAGGGATAAACCTCTTTTCAGAATTGATTCGTATTATTTTTGAAGAATAGATGATATGTCAACTATAGAGCGGAGGATATGCATTTATGCCTCACTTACATTATTCTGCACACGAGTTAACAAAGTTTTTAGCGCTGAGTACTCCGCAGGAGAGAATCCTGTCGCTATAATTTCGTTTAATTTAATTGTCACCTCATTGATTGTAGTCTCTAATTTCCTGCCTTCGTCTGTGACAAAAACATTTACCGAACGACGGTCTTGCATACTTGTTACTTTATGAATGTACCCTTTGTTCTCTAAGCTAGCGATCATTCGGGCAACACTGGCTTTATCCTTCCCAAGTTTATTAGCAATCTCGTTCTGAGATAGACCTTCTTTCTCAAGCAACAAAGCCATAAGTAAATGTTGTTCAGGCGCAAGCCGAACGGGTGCAAGCAATTTCGTTAAATAATTGGCTATTTCTAAGTGTAAATCTCGAATCACTAATCCTAGTGGGTCTTTGGAATCCATGTGATCTCTCCTAATCAAAATATAGATGATATATCAACGTTCATGATTTGTTTATATTAACATAAAGTAACTAATACAAGTCAAGTTAAAGAAAAATCAAGTTAATAATTCCTCGGTACTAGCTCACGAATAGTAGATCTATTAAAAATTTATAGATTTTAGTACAAGCGTGAAGATCTCTTCCACAATATATTGTTATAAATACATTGCTGGAGGGGAATTTATGAGAAAAAGAATATCATCAATAAGAGGAGTCAAGAGTTCACTTTCTAAAGGATCAACGCTGAAACGCACTTCGAGTAAACCGACGAAAAGAGTAGGGCGGTCAAGAATTCATATTAGACAAGCTAATGCGTTTGAACTACAAGTATTTAGATTGGTCAACGAAGAACGGACGAGTAGAGGAATTGCTGCCTTAACTCTAAATACGCAGCTTACTGATCTTGCAGTTTTGAAATCAAGAGATATGAGGGATAATAATTATTTTAGCCATACCTCTCCAACTTATGGCACCCCATCTCAAATGTTAGATCGATTTGGAGTGGCTTGGCGTGCTTATGGAGAAAATATTGCAGCAGGGCAAGCAACACCTGAAGCAGTAATGAGAACGTGGATGAATAGTGCTGGTCATAGAGCTAATATTTTGGATCCTCGCTTTACGGATATTGGGGTTGGTTATGTAGGGGGAACAGCTACTAGTCAATATCAACATTATTGGACACAACTCTTTATACAGAAACCATAAGAATAATATGGAGAAACCACTCTATAATGAAATGCGCCTCGGTTTGTGTTTAACTAATGAGGCGAATCTCAATTACGGAGTGTTTTTTTTGTTATTTATGTCCCACTGTTCAGAAACCTTTTTTAGAGAATGTCGTCTAACAAGATATGGAATTTTGAGGAGGGGAACTATGCGTAAAAAATGGATACTTATAGGCGTCTTGCTGCTTATGGCAATCACTCCATTGATTGATGTCACAAAGATACAAGCCGCAAAAGTATTGTTTGACGGAACTAGTAGTGCGGAGCAACTAAAAGCACTAGCTTCGATTAATAAAATTCGGCAACAAATGGGGTTGGATGATGTGAAACTTGATCCTGCCCTCGTTAAGGCGGCGATTAATCATGCTCGCTACGCTAATGCTAATTTTACGATAAAGTCTGAAGGCGATTTATCTATAGAAGTGAAAGGTCGTGAGTTCTTTACCCAACAAACGCCTAAAGAGAGAGTATTAACTTCGGGTTTTAGCGGAGAAGTACCGGGAATTATGGAAACCGTATATATGAAAGAGCGGGCCTATGATGAATTTGATATGGCTTCAGAGATTAACGAGCTAGCAGTTATGCATGATCGCAGGGAAGTGATGCTGACCCCGGCAGTTGCTTCTATTGGCATTGCACGAGTGGGTAAGTCTACCGTAATTGTTGGTGCTGTGAAGTCAGAAGGCGTAATGATTACACCAGCGACTGCGAGCGTATTTCCTTATGATGGAATGACGGGAGTGTGGTCAGGCAACATTTACAAAATGAATGCACAGCAGTTAATTCAAGGAGAAGCTACAACACTTACGGTCTTTAGTAGTCTACGGGATGTAGCGGACATAAAGGCTAAACTAAGCACACAGGCAGGCAACCGCCACATTAGTATCCCGCTTAGTGTGAAGAAACTCAATTCTGGTTACGGGTATGTATTAACAGCGCAGCGTCAGTTGAGGGGGGATCGGGAGTATACCGCGGAGGTTTCATTTCAATCTGGTGGCGAAATGCTAGTGAAAAAATGGACCTTTAAGACAAGCCCATTCCTGTATCAGTTGAACATTGATGATATGCCACTTCTATCAGCACCGCCGCTAAACATTGTGAATGGCATTTCAGAAGTGCCCATGCGTTATCTCTTTGAGTTATTTGGAGCCAGGGTAGAATGGAACAAGGCAACTCGCACGATTACCGCTGAAAAAAATGGACTTTCTCTGAAGATGACCATCGACGATCATACAGCCTACATTAATGGACAAGCTGTGCAGATGAATAGCCCACCTCATCTATACGGTTACGCGACCTATGTTCCTCTCCGATTTATATCCGAAACGTTCGGATATGATGTAGAATACGATCCGATCGAACGTTCGGTGGACATTTGGACAGGTCTTTATGAATATAAATAATCTATTTTTCCACATACTATATTGTAATTATAGATACTTCAACGACCCCAAGAGAAATTGGAGCAAGCTCGTTAGAACCCTTCAGCATCATGAACTTCTCTTAGTGACTGGAGGGAAGGGCAGCTTTATGATGGAGCGAAAACGACATTCGTTTAAAGCTGGTATGTTATTCTATATTTCTCCAGATGTTAAGCATTCAATAGAGATAGATGCTGAAGATCCCTTATGCTTTCTGTCCGTTCATTTCAACTATGCGAAGGTGAGCATGAACGAGGAGAACTGGGGAATTAGTGGTGATGTGGATTCACTCCATTTGCAAGCTGTATCCGAATTGAAGGATTATTATCAAGTGGAAGATATCTTCGGACAAATGATTCAGAGCTGGAATACTAAGCTGCCAGGGTATGAATTTGTAGCGAAGACTTTGTTACAGCAGCTTAAATACACAAAAACAAAGTCAAAATTACGCTACATCATTAAAGGTGGAAAAAATTATTAATTATATGCATCAAAAGATCAATGAGAAAGTTAGCTTGAGCGAATTGTCAGATTTGGTACAGCTTTCTCCTGCTTATTTATCGCGAGTCTTTAAAGAGATTACAGGTTATTCGATCATTGAGTTTTTTAATAAAATGAAAATTGATAAAGCGAAAGAGCTGATTCTTGCAGGGGACATAAAAATCAAAGCGGTTGCGCAAACCCTTGGATTTACGGATGAATTTTATTTCAGCAGAATTTTCAAAAGAATGACAGGTATCAGCCCTTCGGAATTTCAGAGCAAAAATGTCCATGGATTTTAGAATAATGCATGGTATAGAGCCAATCTGACTGTTAACATGAGGTTGTTATTGTTAGCAGAAAGAAGGCTTTTTTATGTCCATGTGGAAAAGGAATTTGATCGTTTGCTGGTTTGGTATGTTTGTAACGGGTATAGGTATGAGCCAGATTGCGCCAGTATTGCCACTTTACATTAAGCATCTTGGCGTGGATAATGCCGATTCCGTTGCTCAGTTTTCTGGCATTGCTTTTGGGATTACCTTTATCGTTTCAGCCATATTTTCACCCATTTGGGGACTGGCGGCAGACAGGTTCGGACGGAAACCAATGCTTTTGCGGGCAAGTCTTGGGATGGCGATTGTGATCAGCTGTATGGGTTTTGCACCTAATGTGTATGTATTAATTGCACTAAGATTATTACAGGGCACAATAACGGGTTATAGTACAGCTTGTACTACATTAATCGCAACTCAGACGGATAAGGAACATGCAGGATATGCTTTAGGAACCCTTTCAACAGCCAGTATTGCTGGAGCCTTGCTTGGCCCAACGATTGGTGGTTTCATTGCAGAAAGCATGGGTTTACAAAGTTCATTTTTTGTTACGGGTGGACTGATGCTGGTTGCCTTCATTACAACGGCTTTGTTCGTGAAGGAATCTTTTCATCGTGAAGATAAAAAGACGCTGAGTATCAAGGAGGTCTGGAGCAGTGTTCCAGAGAAGAGCCTAACGCTAACCTTGTTTTTAACCTTCTTTATTCTAACTGTTGCTTTATACTCAGTAGAACCAATTATTACGGTATATGTTACTCAGCTCTCCAAGAGTGCTAGTCATGTGGCTCTGCTTGCAGGGATGACCTTCTCAGCTTCAGGGCTGGCTAACATCATTGCTGCTCCAAGGCTTGGCAAGTTGTCTGACCGAATAGGTGCTCAAAAAGTTATACTAGTTGCGCTTATAGCGGCAGGACTTCTGTTTATCCCACAAGCGTTTGTTCAGAATCCTTGGCAGTTAATGGGTCTGCGTTTTCTACTAGGATTAGCGGCAGGTGGGTTAATACCTTCTGTGAATATCCTCGTTAAGAAAATAACACCAGATGCGCATACAGGCAGAGTATTTGGATTTAACATGTCGGCAGGTTATCTTGGCACATTTGCGGGTTCGGTTCTAGGTGGGCAAGTGGCAGCCTGGTTTGGGATCCGAGATGTATTCTTTATTACTAGTGTTTTGCTATTGATAAATGCAGGCTGGGTTTATTTTAAAGTATATAAAAAACTAAGCTTAAATGGGAGAGAAGACAATGGAAGACTTAAAGAGATCAGAAACTGAATGTATTGATGCAAAGAAAACGGCGCTGGTTGTAATCGACTTGCAAAATGGAATTGTTAACATGCCTAATAAGGCTCCACATACAGGTGAGCAGGTGGTTCAGAAAGGTAGCAGTTTAGTTCAAGCCTTCACGGAAAAGGGGGCATTTGTAGTACTTGTAAGAGTATCCTCGTTAGATGGACAGGATATGTTAAGACCTCAAACAGATCTGAAGATGAATGCAGGAGCCATTCCAGAAGGTTGGGATACCTTGGTGCCTGAATTATCTGACTTCAAAAACGCACATGTGATATCTAAACGTCAGTGGGGGGCATTCTTCGGAACGGATCTTGATTTACAGCTACGGCGTCGTGGTATAGATACAATTGTCTTGTGTGGTATTTCTACATCCATCGGTGTGGATACGACAGCTAGAGAAGCTTATCAGCTTGGTTACAACCAAGTTTTTGTGGAAGATGCAATGACTGCTTCTACGAAAGAAGAGCATGACTATGTGTGTAAAACCATTTTCCCTAGGATCGGCAAGATTCGGTCGAGTGTTGAAGTAATATCCCTGTTAAAATAGGATGAAAAGCCCTCATGCTCTCTGTAATCCCAGAGATTGTCATGAGGGCTTTTGTTTGAAATCATGTACTTACATGAAGATAAGGAGTAGTATCCCAGCCAAGAAGCAGTAATAAGAGAAGTACTTCAAATTACCTTTAGCCATAATCCCCATAAACCAGCGCATAGAAAAATACGTAACGATTAGTGTAGTGATAAATGCAATTAAGTATGGAATTGCTAGTTGCGCTCGGTTCGGGTCACTGGCAATATCAGATGCACCCATAACAAGTCCGCCCAGACTGATTGGAATATACAGCATAAAAGAAAAGCGTAAAGCAGTTTCTTGCTTCATTCCCACAGCAATGGAAGAGATGACCGTTGCGCCTGAGCGACTTATTCCAGGAATAAGAGCTACAGCTTGGGCAAGTCCGACTATGACTGCATCCTTCGCTTTTAAATCCCCATCTTGTTTACGACCGCGAAGATTACGAATTAACCATAAAGCAACCCCGGTTACCAGCAATGCGATGGACACGGTGTGTACTGACGAGAAGATCTCCTCAATTTGGTCCTTAAAGAACAAGGCTACGATAACCGCAGGCATGGTGCCAATGATAATGTACAAAGAGAACATAAAATCTGACTTATATTCCTCTTTGCGGGTCAGAATAAATTGAACGAATCCAGTGATCAATCTTCCGATATCTTTGCGGAAAATAAAGCAAATCGCAATTAGAGAAGCCGTATTTGTTAGGATTTCAAATGATAGCCCATTCTGTTTTAAGCCTAGCAATTTCTGCGCGATGATTAAATGGCCGCTCGAGGAAACGGGGATTGGCTCAGTTGCCCCTTGAACAAACCCTAGAAACAAGTATTTAAGCCACAGTATAATATCTTCCATTTTTCCTCCCAGTATTTTTGTAATCTTTTTAATCATATCTCATTCAATGAAGAAATGACAATAGAACCATCGTGCCATATCTAAGTTCATCCCCTTAAATGAGGACTTGACTGAACCAGTTATAATATTCTTGAATGGCTTCTTCACTAACCGAGCCTATCGCGAAAGTAAACTAAATGAGGTGGAACTATTAGTAGTTCATTAATTAAAATTCATCGGCAGGACATTCCGAAAGCCGCCAGCGTTCTGGCAGAAGCCTTCGCAAAGGATGATCCATTGTATCAGCATATTTTGCCTGATGAAACAACCAGACTCCGCGTATTAAACATTTTTTTTCATCGTTATATTGAGATGTTGTATCCTTATTCGGATTTACTAACGACGTCAACAAATTATGAAGCTGTCGCCTTGGTGTTCCATTCGGAGCGTCAGAGCGGGACATTGATTTCGAACGTCAACTATATGAAACAAATTGGGCTTGCGATTCTCAAGTGTTTACCGATTTGCCGAATCATTGGTGTGCGAGGATTTATTCGAGGGTTAGCCACTTTGCGCAGTATGAGCTCCTTATGGTTATCGATGTTTGGAGATCAGAAGTATATGCATTTGGATATGCTTGTAGTGCAAGAACGTTACCGTGGGCAAGGATATGTATCAAAAATTATGATGCCGCTGCTCGCCGAGTGCCGCGAGAAGAATGCATTATGCACGTTAGAGACACAGACGCTAAGTAATCTTCCCATCTATGAGCATTATCAATTCCGCACGGTTAAGGTTATCCCTTTACCCAACAGTACATTAGAGCAGTATTGCATGGTATGTACTCCAGATTCTGCAGAGTAGAAATGCTTGTATAGAATCTATTATTTTGTTTAACAATAAATAGCACAACCTTCGATGAATTGATATAATAGAAACATATATTCGCGTACTTCAGAACCCTATACGGATGTATACGGGTTTTATTTTTATTTGGTGAGGATGGCAGAAAGATGAATTGGTCGGATTTTGGCGAACGAAATAAACGATTGAATCCCCTATGGAATCTGGGGGCTGGGATGAACCTTGGCGAAATCCAACCGTACAAAGAAATGGTATCTTTAAGCATCTTGTTGCAAGTCTATTATTTGGAGCTAGAATCCAATGAGAGAAGATCCAAGGAAGATATAATAGCGTTGGCTTGGACTGCATTGGAACGGTTCAATATTGCGAATCTCGGGACTACCGAATCCGTAGAACGTTTAGTAGACGGCCTGCTCTGGAGCGGAAATGGTGGGGATTTCGAATCCTATTATTATGATGATGCGGCTCGGCAAATGTCTGTGCAGAAATATAAGTATTTCATGGTGGATGAGGATGCGACCCGCAGTAGCTGGGAAGAGAGCGGCAGAACAATCTATCGTCTCTCCGAGTATGCCATGGAGCTTATTTTTATGAGTCATGAGATTATCGAAGAGTTCCAGATCAGCATCAAGCTGCTCGAGATTCAGATGCATATTAAGCATGGACGTGTAACTAGGGCGCTTCAGGATGTGAATGAGCTTATCTCCCGGGTTAGGAAGATGACTCATGAGCAGCAGGAATACCGGAATGCATTGCGCCGTAACCCGAAGCATATTTTTAGTGAATTCGGAGTGGCTCGACATCAGCGACTTGAAGAAATTCATCAGCAATTCGATGAAGAACGCAAGCATTTTGATAATATTCATCGTTCTCTGGCCCGGCTAGCCAATGACGAGAAAGATGTGATCGACTTTAATGAGATCCGTATTCTTTCTGAACGAGTCGAGCTCTCAAGGCGTGTACACGATGAGCTGGCTGAGATAGTCTTGAATATTTTCGAGGTGGAGACCAACTTAAGATTGAACTTTCCTGAACTATTCTGGGGAGCCGCCGGCTTTAATTTTCGTACGCATGTATGGGAGGAATGGGTTAAAGAAGAGGGTCTGCCAAGCGGTGACAGTCTTGATCTGCTGCTAGGTGGATTGTTCGCTCCGAATCAGGATTTTGTCTATCCACTTCCTTGGGCTTGGGAGGAACAAGAGGTTGGTTTTATCCCGGATATAGTAATAGATGAACTTGAAGATGAGCTCTATGCTGAGAATGCTCAATATATTCCTAAAGGCATTCCATGGGCGGAAGTCGTTGAACTGTGGAAGCCTGTGTTCAGTGCACTAGCCCAGCGAGGGAGCTTTACGTTTACTACAGAAGCTTTTACCGAGGAGGAATTAACAAGATGGGCACGCACACCAGATGCTGTCGATCTGTGGGTGCAGTTTTTTCATTCAGAGATTGTAGTACAGGAACAGGCTCCGGAGAACAGCAACGGATCTGATGAATGCCAACTGCTAATCAGGTACGTACTAGCGGATGATCCTCAACTGGAGAGCTTGCACGGCAAGCTATTGCGGACGAGCATTGCGCAAGAATCAGCCCTAAGGGTACGCTGGTCTGGTCTAGACATGAGCCCATATACTATTACGATCGTGGAGAGGTGAGAGGTTACTAGCATGAGTTATACATTAGAACAGGTACAGCAAGCTTCACGGCTATTTTTTGAATTACTTCGTAAAAAAGTAATCCCTCTCGATGATCCTGCGGCAGCGGAATGCCTGCAGGATGCAGGAACATATGATGCGCTTCAATATGTTGCCAAGGAGGCAGGCTGCCGAGTGATGAATTCGGGACACCGTCTCCATTTGTTGGTCAATCCACTCGGGTCAGTGTTCGCCACCAACTTTACCCAGTTGAAGAATAAATACTCACGAATTGAGCGCAAAACTCATTTACATATCATTAATATCATCATCCTTGTGTTTCTGGCCGAGATGGATCAGGACGAGACTCACTTTAAGTCCGGGCAGGACAGTATGTCCTATATACAGATATCCGATCAGGTGTCTTCACTTTTCCAAGCATGGATGCAGATGGATGATGAAGGTAGGTTTAGTCAGCAGTGGCGCTTAGATATCCAAGCGATGTCGAAGGTGTGGACTAACCTCTATATGCAAACTAAGAGTCAGGAAGAGAGCGATCTTCTGACAAGAGGCGCAGGCTCACGAATTGGGCTGATTCATGAAGGCATGAAGCTCCTGGAAGAGGAGAAGCTCGTGTTCATCTCGGAGTCAGAGAAGCGGATATTCCCACGGGAAGAGCTTTATGAGAGAATGCGGTATTTATATCATGATGTTGACCGGTATCAGGAATTGAAGAAGCTCATCGGACGAACTTTAGCTGAGAAAGACGGTGCTATTAATGCCGCGGATTGAACGCATACGGATTACGGGACTTAAATATGAGAAAATGCTCAAGAAATATGATGATATGATTCTGGACCTCTGTAACGAAGAGGGGCCAAGCAATACGCTTATTACGCTAATGAATGGTGGCGGGAAGGGCGTACTGCTGCAATCCATATTTCAGTTATTAATGCCCAAAACGCCATGGGGAAAAGACAGTGAGAACCAGGTGGAAGCATTTTTTCATAATCATAAAAAACAACTTAAACCTTATACCTTTCATGTAGCTATCGAATGGCATCTGGACAACAATGAGCGTAATGAATATATGACGACTGGTATTGCTATGACGGCACATAACTCACTGGATCAGCAGGATATTAAAGTGGATTACCTTCTATACGCACTTACGGATTATGGCGATGCGTCTGAACTCACCCTTTCGACGTTGCCACTCTTCGATGAAGAGACTGCTGAACCTACGAGTTTTGAAACGATCCAGCAATTTATACGAGATCGGCGGGGAGAAATTGTACCTTTCGGTAGCCATAGCTCGGATTTAAAAAGATATTATGATTTCCTGGCTACCCGGGATATCCATATCGCCGAGTGGCGCAATATGCGGCGGATCAATGGGGAAGAGGGCGGTATTAAAGGTTATTTTAAGAAGAATGACGCCTTTACCAACCATAACTTATTCGAAAAGCTAATTATCCCTGAGATCGGCTCCAGTCTAAATGAGGGACCCAAAGAAGAAGACAATACGCTGCAGCGGATGTTTATTGACACGGCGACAGTAGCTCAACGTCTACCGATGCTTGAACAGCGGGAACAGGTCTATACAGAGTTTCTTGGCATGGCTGCACCTTTATACGAGCTGGTGAAGCTAGGAGTAGAGGCAGAGAGTGTTGTTCAAGAAACGGAACTTCGTGGGCGTCAGATCTTTACGGTTATTCATGAAGAACAGAGAAATGCGGAAGAAGAGCGAAGTAAGGTTGGTAATGAACTGGCGGGGCGTTATCAGGATGCGAAGCAATTGCGATTTGAGACAGACAATCTAAAGTATTTGAGCAGCAAGGAAGAAATGGAACTGAAACAAGAAGAGTTCAAAAAGCTTAGTGATGATCAGAGACGTGCACGTGGACGGTTGGACGATTCCAAGACTCAGGAGAAAAAGCTTGAAGTGGCTCATTTCTTAGCTAAACGTATGCTCCACACACGACAAATTGAGCAATGGCAGAAAGAAATTCAAGCGATCGAAGGATCTCTGGAGATGAAAGAACGTCAAGAGGTCATTCAGACGGCTAAAGAAAAGCTTCGTAAACAATGGGATGTGGTGTCAAGCCTCTGGCAACAAACGATCAGAGGATTTGGAAACGCTGAGCGAGCACTGACGACTGAAGAAAAAGGTCTGCGCAAGGAGCGGGAGAGCTTCCTGTTGGAGTTAGCAGGCCTGGATATCCAGATTAATGAATTGACGCTATCTATCCGTCAATATACAGAAGAACTCGGAACATTCGCAGCTCAGCATGGTCAGGACGCTGCACATGCTCCGGTGGCGGCGCTTCAACGTACGATTTCAGCTGCCAAAACGATACTTCTGGATATGGAAGTGCTAGACGAACAGCATAAAGAGGCAGAGAACCGAAAGCTGGCACTGCATAAGAATCACGCAGAACTCAGCGAGAAGCATCGCTCTTATGAACGAGAGGTAGACGAGCTCGGGGCACTGCTTGATTCGCAGACCTATAAAGAATCACAATTATGGTCACAGATTGTTGTTCTACTGGAAATGTTTGATGAACATAATCGTTTGGGAGCTACTGGCCTTTTTGAAGAGCAGGATACGATTCAACTACGATTTATCCGAAAAATGGATGAAGTGGAGCAGCAGACAAAACGTTCCAGACGAGAGTACTACAATCAGCTTATGGACGTGGAACTTCAGAATCAATCCTACTGGCTGCCGAATTCAGATATTCTCGCGGTCAAGGATACACTCGATTCGCTCAAGATTCAATCCACACCGGGCAGTTCCTATTTAAATGATCGTCCATACCTTGAACGTGAGGAAGAACTAGAGCGCCATCCACTCCTTCCTTATAGTCTGATTGTTACCCGGCGCGAAGCTGATAAAATTAAACCGGATTTGCTGAAGGACACACTGCTGAAATCAGCGGTGCCTATCTTTATCCGTGAAGAGATGGCAGCTTCAGATCCAGTATCTTTTAAGCTTCTAGCTAACCAAGGCCCACAAATGGTACTGGAGCCAGATCGGTTCTTAAACTTTAAGAGCGGTATTCAGGCGAAGCTTAAGGAGCAAGAACAAGTGCTTCAGGACGCGGAGGCTTATTTATCGAAGTTGAAATCTGTGCGTCAGGAATATGAGCGGTTATATCAAACAGAGAACACTGTGACGATTACAGCCAAACGCAATACCCTTATGAAACTGCAAAGTGAACTTCAGCAGAGCATTATCAGTCTGAGCAGCGAGATTAATGAGAACGAGAGCACGCTTGCTCGGATCGGTCGTGAACTTATCGAGAATAAGGTGCTTAGTGCAGAGCATGAGCAGAGAGCAGCAGCGTTGCAAGGTTGGATTGAACGTTCGAAGAAACATGAGCAGGATCAAAAGGAGAAGAAAAAGTATACAGATCGTAAGAGTCTAGTGAGCAAAGAGCTTGCGAGTAAGGACCAGCAACTCGAGCATCTTGAAGCGCAAATGGTAAGTCTTGGCGGAGAGCGCGAGAAATGGATGGGAGATGCCAAGTATGCTCTGTTTCCTAGACTGCAGCATTGGTTCCCTGAAATTGTATTTCCGACATATCATCAGCTTTCGGATGATATGGAACCCACACCAATAGATCCCGTAGAGCAGAACCTTCTGTTGCAGCAGCTCAGTACCGTTGAAAGTCTGCAGCAATCGCTGACGGAGAATGAGCTTGAAATTCGAACAAGAGCCGCCCAGATTAAAGCGGCGAGCGAGAATCTAATGGAGCTTGAAGCCAGCCTGAATCAAGTGGATGAGAATTGGCGGAAGGTAACAGAGCCTGCTGAATCTACTGAATCCATTATGGCTGCAAGAAACCGTCAAAAGTCGGAAACTGCTTCACTGGAAGAAGACTATCAGATGGTTCACGATTCTTTCATCCGTTGCCAGACCGAATTGGAGAATTTGCAGAAGGAATTGCGTAAGGTAGAAAAAGGAATCAAAGAGAAACATGAGCGTGCCGTGGAAATTTGGAATGAGCAACTCGAGCAAAAAGAGGCGGACATTCAGGAGCGTTCCCAAGAGAATGAGCTCATGCTTAACCAGTGTAAACGATCTTTGGAAAGAATGGATGCGCTTATTCAGACGTTATCCAATCAAATCAAGATCATGAATGCACATATTGAGGATCGGGTCAATCTACGGACTGTGCCAGAAGAATTAATGCTGAGCGTAAGAGAAGGCTGTGAGTCACTGGTTGCTGACTGGCTTCTTCGTATTAAGGATAGCCGAGTTAGACGGGACGAGGTCTCCAGAAAGGTGAAGGAAGAGAAAAATTCATTAACCGGAAAACTTGCCAAAAACGAACGGAATTCTGAACTGGAGACCAAGATTCTAGATCGTTTAAATACGGTTCATTGGGATAACTTCGCTATTGCTCAGCAAGTTCTAGATTCGATGTTACGTAGTTCACGCGATCAGATTGAGAGCATTCAAAGCGATAAGGAGGATATGGATCTGTCCCGCAAGATGTGGGTAGCCCGTGCTTCTTATCGTGTAGTACAAATCATTGATATTATGAAGCGAATGGAACGTCGGATGATTATTCATAATGAGAATAATTATGCCTTCCCGCTGGTACGCCTGAATTATAAGAATATCAATATACCGAGATCTAGCGATGAGGTAGAGCCGATGGTCAGCGACTATTTCAATCGGTGTATCCATGAATTGCTCTCAAAATATCCAAAGATTGAACAAGTACCAGCATTAGTAATCAAAGAGGTTATTAATGACGGGCGAATCGTCTATGCGGCGCTTCAGAATCGCTTCCCGATTCTTCAGGTATATAAACCAGTAACGGAAAATTACTTCCTCTACGCCGCTCCGGAAGACTACCATTATTCCGACTGGGAGATCATCAATCGGGGTGCGCTGGATGAGGCTGTCGGCAGCGGTGGACAGCGTCAATCTGTACAGCTACTGGTAGCCATGATGATCATGACGCATAAACGTGTGAATCGTGAGAACAAAGGATGGACGGTCTTTTTATATGACAATCCTTTTGGAGAAATGGTATCTAATAATGTGCTTGATCCCGTATTTGAAATTTCTAAGGCTCTTAAATTTCAGTGGCTGATTGTAACGCCACCGGAGCTAGTGAAGAATGACGTTAGCGTTCGCTTTGGTGTGTACTGGCAGCTCTATTTCGGAGGTGTTAAAGGGGATATGTTAGAATCCACCCTAGTCAAGGGAGGAAGAAAGCTCATTCCTGTTTCGCTTTTTTGATCCCTTGTATCAATAATGAAAGAAGCTTAGTAGCATAATGCTGCTGGAGCTTCTTTTTCGTTATACATTATCTTTATCTTTCTCGCTTATAACGCTTACCGGCCTTAAAGGACGCCGAAGGCGTATATGCTTACTATAATAGAATTAATAAAATTTCGAGACTGCGGAGAAATGTATGCGAAAAACCGAATACAATGTGCCGCCGGTAACGTAAACGAGCCGAATGTATGCGAAAAACCGAATACAATGTGCCGCCGTAACGTAAACGAGCAGAATGTATGCGAAAAACCGAATACAATGTGCTGACGATAACGTAAACGAGCCGAATGTATGCGAAAAACCGAATACAATGTGCTGACGGTAACATAAACGAGCCAAATGTATGCGAAAAACCGAATACAATGTGCCGCCGGTAACGTAAACGAGCCGAATGTATGCGAAAAACCGAATACAATGTGCCGACAGTATCGTTAACGAGCCAAATGTATGCGAAAAACCGAATACAATGTGCCGCCGTAACCTAAACGAGCAGAATATATGCGAAAAACTGAATACAATGTGCCGCCGGTAACGTAAACGAGCCGAATGTATGCGAAAAACCGAATACAATATGCCGACAGTATCGTTAACGAGCCCAATGTATGCGAAAAACCGAATACAAGGTGCCGCCGGTAACGTAAACGAGCCAGCACCGTTATTCTCCCCAAATTACCCGTGAATGGGTTTGTTATTAGGGAATAAGTGCAATATGGTCCGTTAAGCGGAACCTCACTACGAAGGTATGGATACTAGTATGAATAAGGATCATTCATTGCGGCACTTCATATGCTATACCGCAGCTTCCTCTGGCTCTAAAATTTTTGGAATGGTTACCGTAAATGTAGTGCCTTGCTCAGGAACACTTTCTACAGTGATCGCTCCGCCATGATTATGTACAATATTCTGCGTGATCATAAATCCAAGGCCTGTTCCTGTTTCTTTTGTCGTATAAAATGGTTTACCAAGTGCTTTAATCTGTTCCTCTGTCATCCCGCAACCTTCATCTTGCACGCTGATTCGGGCTTCGCTTTCATTTGTAAGCACGTGAATATATATATTTCCTCCACTATTCATGGCTTCCATCGCATTTTTAAGTAAATTAATAAATACCTGTTTCAGCTGATAAGCCTCACCATGGATCCATATGGAGTGATCTGTACAGACAGGGAGGATCTGAAGGTTTTTCAGTGCAGCTTGTCCATTCATTAGTGTGGTGACTTGTTCTAGTAAAGATAATAAATCCACTGGTTTACTGACATGTGTCGTTTGTGGCTTGGATAAAACCAGCAGCTCGTTGACGATAAATTCGATGCGTTTCAATTCTGACTCAATAATGAAAAAATATTTATCATTCATGCGCTCGGAAGAGCGAAGCAGCTTCATAAAGCCGTTAATGGCGGTAAGCGGATTTCTGATTTCATGCGCGATTCCAGCTGCTAATTGCCCTGCGGTAGATAATTTCTCGGATTGGATTAGCCGTTCTTCTTCCAGCATTTGCTGAGAGACATCTTTAAATATTCCGATAAATGCCATGTTTCCATTGAAGATAATCGGTAATGTGAATCCATCCACAAATTTCTGCTGACCATTTAAGCAATTAATTAAGTAGCAAACAGAGCCAATCGTGTCACCACTATAATATCTTTCCCTTCGTTCTTGGAGGATTGCATGATTGGTAAGGTCTACAATATTAGTAGTGGATGTACCCACCAATTGATTCAGGCTCTCCGCATGGATTAACTGTAAGCCCGCTGAATTCACATACTGAATAATCCCTTTTGCTGTAATAACAACGATCAGAGGTAATCCCTCCAGGAGTTGCAGGAATGATTTATCTTTTTCTAGTAGACTGCTTTCCGCTTCTTGCAGCTGAGTTTCTATATGCCTGATCAAGGTCTTGTTCTCAAATTGAGTAAAATAATATAGGGGTGCACCATTAGCTCCCGAAACGATAGATATGGAGATCTCTATTGATAACAGCTGTCCGGTTGGTAGGTAGTAGTCCTGTTGGAATCGATGCGGATGGATGTTCATAGAGGAAAGAGACCTTCCAAGCTCAGCAATTTCATGGATTTGACTTAGAAGGGTTCGGACGGATGGTGAAGGTGTTATTAACTCGTTATGATCATATCCCAATAGGGTACTTAGGGCTGAATTCCATTTTAGGAACGTTCCATCTAACGAAACTAGAGCCATTCCAATTACAGCATGTGTAAAAGAAAAATCAAAACTTTGGAATTCATTGGACCGCACTGCTATTCACCTCTCATATTCTTTCCACTATATGTAATAGTCATAGTATAAAACATATATTCAAGTAAAATATATAAATTTTTATGTGATCGAGAATCGTTCGAAATAGCTATGTGTTATTGTGAAAATAAGGGTGCAAGAGTCAAACGATTTCAGGTAGAATTAAAGGATATGTTGTATTTTTAGAAAGTGGAGGGGTTGTACCGTGCAATCAATCGTTGGTGAAATCAGAGAAATTAATCGCTATCCAGTCAAGTCATTTGCAGGTGAACGATTGGAAAGCTGTGTGATAGAACCGTATGGAATGTTAGGGGATCGCTTCTGTGCCTTTTATGATGAGTCAAAAGAGGGCTGGTGGCGGTATTTTACGGCTAGAAATAATCCTAAAATGCTTACTTACCAAGCGCAATTTATCAATGGAGAAATTCATGTAAGGGCATCGGATGGACGAACCTTTGGGTGGGATGAGCATTTATTGGAAGAAATCCAAAGCCAAACTAAAACGCGAATTACCATGTCTAGTATAAAAGCTTCACATCCACAGCCAGAGCACCCGCAATTGTTATCGGTGGATGGCGCCAGTATTTTACTCATCACGGATGCTAGTTTGAAGAAGCTAGAGGCTGCGTGGGGACATTCCTTAGATCAGCGACGGTTTCGTGGGAACTTTGTTATAGCTCTAAGCGATGAATCTCTTTTCGAAGGGGATTGGATCGGGCGGCAGCTCTCCATAGGAGATGTTCAGCTACAGGTAGATAGTTTTTGTGAGAGATGTATGGTTATCACGATGGACCCAGATAGTCAGGAAAGAGACCCTAAATTATTGAAAAAACTAAACCAAGAATTTGAACTACACTTCGGAGTGTACGCTTCTGTAGTTAAGACAGGGGAAATCAGAATCGGAGACAAAGTAGAATTAATGGATTAGATAATGATATAAACGTCCTTTACATTCTTATATGGATAAATTACCCTTTATAGGAATGGAAAATTCAGAGTGGGAGGGAATGTATGATGAAGAAAATAATATCCCTGTTGATGGTATCTTTACTTTTAGTAGTTTATCTTCCTACGAATGCACTAGCAGCGGATAGTAGCAAAACACAAACATATGTGAACACTCAGAAGGTCGCGGCAGAGAAGGCAGCATTCTTAACGGAAAAGATAGGAACGACAAGTCTCCAATATGCTCTTATCGATGGCGATAATATCGTTATGAGCGGCACAGCTGGATACAGCCATGTGGAGAGCAAGACAGCACCAAGCACTACAACGATGTATGGAATTGGCTCGACGAGTAAAATGTATACGACCGCTTCTATTATGAAGCTCGTTGATCAAGGAAAGGTAGATTTGGATGCACCTGTCGTATCGTATCTGAATCATTTTACGATGGAAGATTCACGTTATAAGCAAATCACCGTACGAATGCTGCTGAATCATTCATCAGGTCTTGGGGGTTCGAACTTATCAAACTCTTTCTTATTCAATGATTCTGATTCTATCGCCAAAGATAATTTGCTGGCGACTTTGACAACTCAACGCCTAAAGGCAGATCCAGGAGCCTACTCAGTATATTGTAATGATGGATTTACGCTGGCGGAGTTGATTGTTGAGAAAGTCAGTGGAATGGACTTCACTACATTCATCCATCAGAATTTTACAGGTCCTTTAGGGCTTGGGCATACGAAAACGCCACTAGATTCTGTGGATTCTAGACAGCTGGCAAGTGTATACAATGCTACCTATCCTGCCGCTTTACCCCAAGAGACGATTAACGTGATTGGAACAGGGGGCATCTATTCTACGGCTGAAGATTTGGTGCGGTTTGCAACTATTTTCACTGGAGGATCGAAAGAAATTCTGTCAGAAAAATCAGTAAAAGCGATGGAGCAAGAGGAGTACAAGCGTGGAATGTGGCCAAAAGGAAAAGATAATTCGTTTGCGTATGGATTGGGCTGGGACAGTGTAAATTTATATCCATTCAATCAGTACGAGATCAAAGCTCTGACAAAGGGTGGGGATACAACTCTGTATCATACTTCACTTGTTGTATTGCCTGATCAGAAGATGGCAGCAGCTGTGGTATCTTCTGGTGGGGATAGCACAACCGATCAGATGCTTGCTAACGAAATATTGCTCAGTGCGCTACAAGAAAAGGGAGTTATCAAGGAACGAAAACCTACACCTACATTTAAAGCTTCGAACAAAGAGGTTATGCCGCAGGAATTGCTGGATTATGCTGGTGTCTATGCTGATTCTACACAACTGATGAAGATAGAGATTAGTAAAGCTGGGGAATTAAGTGTATCTTCGATTATGGCACCTACATTTCCAGCTCAGAAATTTTCGTATAATACAAACGGTGAATTCTTAGATGAAACGGGTACTAATAAAGTCAGCTTTGTGAAGGAAAGCAATGGTCGTGTCTACCTTTGGATTCAAGGGTACGGGGTCATTCCAGGGCTTGGTGAGACTGCTCTTTCTCAATATTCAGCTGAAAAGCTAGAGGCAAACGCTTTATCCAATGAGATCTTATCAGCTTGGCAGCAGCGTCAAGGGAAATTGTATTTTGATGTCAGTGAGAAGTATAGCTCACAATTTTACATGAGTATGCCAGTAGCTGGAATTGCTATGTTCCCTGATGCACCGGGCTATATGGGCTCAAATAAAATAACTGGGCCGAATAAAGCTGAAATGACCGTGCAAATTCCAACTTTAGGTGGGCGCGATCTTGCGGATATTGTTTTTGAAAATAAAGAGGGCGTGGAGTATCTCAAGATTGGAAACCAATTATTTATAACGCAGGATGCCATTAAACCTATCTATGCCGGCCCGCAATCATTGGTAACCATTCAAGCAGATGGATATGCGAGATGGTATGAAGTACCTGAGACAGCATCAGGCAAGTTGATGACAGTAGGGCTACCACCTAAAGGTTCCTTTGCTGTCTATGATGCGAATGGTGTGTGTGTAAATTTCTCTACTGTCAGTGGTCTTACGAAAGTTAAACTTCCGAATAACGGGAAGATTGTATTTGTAAGCGATGTGGGTGCGAAGTTTGAATTGACAATCAAGTAGTAATAAACCATTTAAGTATATTTTATTAAAAAAGATCCTGTTATCCAGATAATATATCTGGATAACAGGATTTTTATTAGAAAATTCTATATTCCCTATTTAAAATTCTTAGAAAACTCTTTTATTTTATCTACAAAAATCCCCTTGAGCTGATCAGTACCTTCTTTGGGAGCCTTATAGGCTTTATAACCGCCAAAGGATTCGATGCAAACCGCAGCTTTTTTTAAATCATCTGGGAAATTCTTCTCAATTAATTCCTCCGTAGTCTTTGGTTTTTCGTTACAAATATAGTAGCCCATCTTCTTATTTAGTAACTCATCTTTATTTTTTTTGATAAAATCACGAATCGCTTTATATATTTTCTCGTCTCTTACTCCAGCACCTAAAATAATGCTATCAAATGCCTCAAGACTTGGCTTCTCTATTTCAATATTACAGATCTTACTCTGAGGAAGCTCTTCTGATAATACCTTTGCGCATTGCTCTGTTGCCCCTGATTTTGTAGCGTATAGAATAAGTACTGCCATTGTGGTCCCTCTTTTCAGTTTAAATTGTTCAGGTTTAAAAATACCCTCACAAATCGAATATCTTGATAATCAAGGTATTATCTATACTATCGAAAATGCAGATCTTTTGTCAAGTTAGCAACAAGTTCTCATGCGTTAATCAAACACCCTTATTATGGTATCATAGGGATAATTACGCTATCACTAACTACATCTTTTAAGAATCAAACGATAAAGAGGGGAGTGGAGATAAGTTGAGTATTATCGTAATGCTAGTCATCTATTTTTTGCTTGGAGTATTCGTGATTAAATTAGGCATCGATAACTCTAGAAGTACGCAAATATCAAAAGAAATATTAAATGAGTTAAGAGAAATCAAAGAACTAATGATAAGAAATAAATATGAATAACTTCTTAGAAGGAGGGCATCAGGATTGATCATTCCATTTTTATTATTAATTATTGCTTTTTCTGGTTATTTTTTAAGGATATGGATTGTTGGCCCGGATAAAGAAAAACTTTCTGACGACGGTAATGAGCTAAATATAAAAGGTAAATTAATACTCGGACTTATTGGATTAATTTCGGTAATTGTCATAATGATAGCTGATGGCGTACAGGGGATGGGAATGAAGTGGTTTTGGATTGTATTCATAATTATTTCCCTAGGATTTCAGTCATTTATTGATTGGAAATTTATAAAGCATACGAAACAACATATCGTTTCACTGATTTTGTTAGTTGAAGGTGTGGTGTTAGTTTATTTCCTTTTCTAATCGTTTGTACCATAAAGCCTAATCTCCTGTCAGCGTGCACAGGGGATTAGGCTTTTTTTGCTAGGATGCGTTTTCGTAATATGGAGGGCGATTATTCTCTATTTACAAGCTGGTTTCTCCCCGAAGGTATTCAAGAGAACGACGTCACAACGGAAGCATACAAATCCTTTCCTTCGGTTCACTCTGCCAATGGCTGGACTATGATGCTGTGGATGCTGTGGATGATGTTTATGCCTTTCGCTAATAAATGGCGCAATATCATGCTTGTCTGTGCGGTAGTGTGGGGAATCAGCACCTCGACTAGCCGCGTCATTATGGGAGATCATTTTGCAACGGATGTATTATTTGGAGCATTTTGTATGCTGCTGTTCTGTAAGCTCTTTAAGGTTGATCTGTATCCTAATAGTCAGCCTAACGCTACCGCTCTGTTAAAAGATAAAAATGCCCCCTATTTTCGTTAAAATACGGACAGTTTAAATGAATCAGCTTCAGTTCAATGCGATTAAGAAAGCGTTAACAAAATGCGGCGCAGGTGAGATGGTAGTATGAATGAAAATCAAATGCCATGGAGAGAGCGAATTAGTTATGGGCTAAAGGATACCGCGTCAAATCTGATATTCCAGATAACAACACTTTACCTCATGTACTTCTATACGGATGTGTTTGGTCTGAACCCAGGTGCGGTAGCTGTGGTATTTCTTGTTGCACGGGTAATCGACGCGATCGTTGAGCCGTTCATTGGTGTCATGATTGACCGCACGCAAACAAAGTGGGGGGAAATGCAGACCCTATTTTCTTTGGCTTGCTGTTCCTTTCAGTTTGACTGCAGTTCTTATGATTTTGACGTCGGATTTTGGTGATACGGGCAAACTTGTATACGCATACATTTCGTACACCGTGCTCGGTATTATGTATTCCGGTATTAATCTACCACTGTCTGCAATCCTGCCAAGTCTGACTAGTAATTCTAATGAACGTACAGTCATCAATACGGTTCGTATGATATTCGCCGTGATTGGGGTTGTTACAGTTAGTGCTGGAACGATGCCGCTTGTGAAAGCTTTTGGTGGTGGCGATCAAGCAAAGAGTTTCCTGGTCACCATGATCTTGTTCTCAAGCATTGCACTGCTGTTGTTTCTAAACATGTTTGCGAACACTAAAGAACGCGTAAAGAGTTAATCCTGTGGATCCGTTTTGTGGCTATTGGGATACACAACTATAATTAGACGTTGGAGCTTACAGATATTCAACCAGGCTCGTATACGATCAAAAGACATACAATTAACAGACAAAATTGAAGCGTTTTCGACCTGTGGGTATGAATGGGGGCGCCTCATCCTATAGATGCTGACACCCTTAATTATTTGAAGCAAGCGAGCTGCCCGCAACTGACCTTTGAACAAATCGAAATAACGAGCACCTATTCGTTAATTAGTAAGTTGTCTCCGCATGAGGTGCAGTTGGTGGAATTGATGCGCTTATGATGGGGTTATTTACAACTGGACAGAATCCTGGTTTCGTTAGACAAAGTTCCTCGGAGTAGTGTGGTTGAAGCTTGGATAGCTCTGTGAAATAGTAGCTGATCATATGATTACCACTTGCCGATCCATTCTGAAATGACAGTGATAAAAAAGTGTGGACATGACTGTAATAGTACTTCGTTTCCCGTTTAGGTAGCCTGTATACATGTGGAGGCGCGTAGGTAACAACATCAAAAAGATTCGCATAACGGTAACTCTTGCGGACGTATTGTTTAAAAGCATTAACGAAGTTAGGATCGCCTACACGTGGTGAGCCATAGGTGAACAGAATAGGTGAGAGGTGTGAGGTGTTGGCCGCAAGATCAATAGCACATAAAGTGGCGAGTGCTCCGCCAAGACTGTGACCAGTAATGTATAAGGTCTTATCGGGAGATAACTTAGCGACTGTAGAGATAATTCCATCGCGCGCTGATGAGTAGATATTCGTGAAACCGCGGTGGGTAAGGGTATCTTCTTTAATGTAATTGAATCTCTCTTGTGAGGCCATAACGTTTGACATCCAATCAGTTGTGGAGCTGGTTCCTCGGAAGGCAACGATAATCTCTTTTGGAGATTCCAAAATAAATCCAAAGCGTTCCCACACCTCGCTGATGGATCTTGCTTCAATCGTATCCACGATCTGATAACCTAATGGAACGATGAACGAACCATCTTTATTTGAGAACTGCGCATAGGTCTGTCCGCAGATAGCAGCTAGAAAGATAGCCCTTTGCTCTTGATCATTTTTGGTACCCATGTGCATCCCGCCCCTCTTCCTAAACTATATTAGGGGGACGAGGGAGAGATTCCTATATCATGCGAGACCCTGTACTAATGAAAGGGCTAAATTCAACACCGTTGAATACCTACTTCAGATTATCTGTTATTAGGAGGTTTAACGATATGAATCTAACTTTAGTGTACGTAAATGATTAAATTAAGGGTATTAATGAAGTGAAATGCTATGGTTTTAAAATCATTTGTCTTGAATGCGGGGAGCTTTGAGAAGTTTATGAATCGGAAAGCGTAGTAAGTAATGTCATGGCTATTTCTATTGAAAAAAAGATACCGTTCCATAGTAACTGTGAACGGTATCTTTTTTTTGGGTTCGGGCAGATTAAACAGCCGAATGCTGCGCCCTTTTGTAACCTTGGGCGGACTCAGGAGATATTATTTGTTCAAAGTCTATAAATATATTAAAAAGAGAGCTGACGGTTCCGACCACCTGCTCTCTTTATCGAACTAAAAATCAGGTATTAATCTCAGTCGCTGTTAATGTTCCTTCGTTAATTGTAATGGTAATATTACCTTCTCCAGGAATCGTTCCTGTTGCTCTTAAGGTGTAACTATGTTGCCCAACAGGAGGTCCCATATCACAGCATGTCAGTGCCGTTGTAATCGGGCTGTTGGCAGATACGGGAGTGTCACTTGCTGTACACAATAGAGTCACGCCATCCCGAAGGATAGTAAATGAAATGGTAGGACTAGCAGCAGACGGAGTCCACGTGGCATAGGCGGTAAGCCAGACAATGTTTCCGGGTTTATCTACAGTTATATTAACTGTGGCCAAATCGGCTACTGGGGCAGCAGTGGTAAGAACGATTCCAGCGAACTCAGCACAAGCAAATTCAATAAAGAGTCCTGGCGTTCCAGCCGGGCCTTGTGGTCCTGTAGGTCCAATAGGGCCTTGCACCCCTGCGGGTCCTTGCGGTCCTGTGGCCCCAATGGCACCTTGCGGTCCTGCGGGTCCTTGCGGTCCTGCGGCACCTTGCGATCCTGGCGTTCCAGCCGGGCCTTGTGGTCCTGTAGGTCCAATAGGGCCTTGCACCCCTGCGGGTCCTTGCGGTCCTGTGGCCCCAATGGCACCTTGCGGTCCTGCGGCACCTTGCGGTCCTGGAGGTCCCTGCTTTCCTGTAGGCCCAATGGGTCCTTGCACTCCTGAAGGACCTTGTGGTCCTTGCACTCCTGCAGGACCTTGTGGTCCTTGTGGCCCTGGTGGTCCTGGTGGTCCTGGTAATCTTCCCATAACACACACTCCTTTGAATAGTGGGTATATCTCACCCTGCCTACAATGTATTCCGTAAAAATAGATGTGTGTCAGTAGTCAAATGACTTGATAATATTGCCTACTATGTTGATGTCCCATGCATATTAGCTGAATTCACATATTCTACATCAAGGAAACCATTTCATGCAGAAAGGGGATCAAGATGAAGAATGTTGAAACGCTAGGTATTATGGTTACTAACGCCAGGCAACGGAAGGTGACTTTAAAAAATTACATGAAGAATCATCATTTTTCAAAATTAAGGATGTTCAGTTTTTCCCCAACTGATATTGATTGGGAGCATAGACGTATTAGAGGCCTTCATCTTCGTAATATGAAGTGGGAAACGGGTAGCTTTTCATTTCCGAAGGTGATTTATAACCGTTGTTACAATTCAGAGATGGAGACTATTGAACGGTTGGAGCAGATTATTGGAAGGAACAAGTGTTTCAATCAAATTAACCAATTTGACAAGTTGGAGATTCATCAGGCTATAAATCGTTGGCTAAGTCCACATGTCCCCGATACATTGCCTTACAGTAACGATAACTTGGAACAAATGATTCACCTTCATAAATTGGTTTTTTTGAAGCCCTGCCGCGGCCATATGGGAAAAGGCGTTTATCGAATCGAACAGCGTGATACTGGAGAACTGCATATTTCTAACCACTATGTTATGCCCAGCATTATCGTAGGATCTATAAGTCAGTTACTTACCGAATCCGAACGGTTTGTAGGTCAAGTCCCCCATTTAATTCAGAAGGGGATATTTACCAATAATCTTAACAACCGCACTTTTGATATCAGGGTGCTTGTACAAAAAAATAAAAATGGTCTTTGGTCCACTACTAATGTTATCAGTCGAGTATCATACGCAGGCTGTTTCAATACAAGCATATACGAAAGAGCCTGCCTAACGATGGTTGTGTTGAAGAAGCTATACCCGGCAAAATCCGTTAGGCATATGATGAATACTATCTATAACTTAAGTTTACGAACAGCAGAGATCCTTGAGTTGGATTCCGGCATCCATCTATGTGAGGTTAGTGTAGATTTGGTCATTGACTTGGAAGGACATATTTGGATCATTGAAGTTAACGGTATGCCACAAAAGAGCCTTTATGATGAACTTCCTATATCCCGAAGAGCCATATACTCTCGTCCACTTGAATACGGCTATTACCTAAGTAAACGATAATTTTTTAGATGATGCAGCATATGCGGAATTACTTGTATAGGTTCTTGCCTTTGTAATGGCTAATGAAGTTCAAAATTCAAGACAGTTGTGTTTTGTTGGTTTCTTTCGCTTCGGAAGTGCCTCATTATGCATGCGCTGTACGGTGCTGGCCGAGGTTTGCTGCAGGCGGGCACAGTGCGAGCCGTTGCCCAAGCGCTTGTTCGACGATGTGGGAGCTAAAGAGCCAACTGTAGCGATGATTAGGCCTGACAAATCGTACGACCATCCAAATCCGGCTTTGCAAGATTGCAGTACAAGCGGATGAAAGGGCACGTGTAGAAAGGTTTTTTTCGCAAACATTAGCAGATTTCGGACCGTCCGCATTCGCGTAGACGGAGACCTCATACCGTTTTAACAGATTGTCCTTGCTGCAAAGCTGGAACAAAGCGGTATGTAATCGGCACGCCGGTCCCCTTGTCCTCGATGCAAGGACAGCATGATTTTGGCGGCTTGCATCCCCATCTCGTAGGCAGGCTGACGAATGGTCGTAATCACACTCCAAGCCTGCTTCCTCCGTTGCTTTCTTGTATCCGCTCACCGGAAAATAAGAAATCTCGCAAGTATAATGTCATAAGAATTGCGGAAACGAATTTAACTATGATATGTAATACAATCCTTATCCACGAAGTACGGTCTGGAAGAAGGTATTTATACGGTTCCGCAGCAACCGTATGCTGTACTCTCTTTCTATAACAAAGATGTGTATGAGAAAGCAGGTATAACAAAAGCACCTGCGACTTGGGACGAATTCAGTTTAGTGGGAAACGGTTAGTTGATTTAATGTTTATCTCGGCATTATCTGTTCCGGGGCTACTAATCTCGATTCCATTGTTTTCGTTATTTTATTCATTGAATCGACATCCAATAGCATTAGCTCTTCAATCCATCGTAGTAGGATATACGAATACTGGTAATTACTCGGGTATTTTTGCTGCATCACTTCTGGTGTTTTTGCCCACGTTTATACTTTATCTTCTTGTGTCCAGAAAGATCGTTGCTGGGACTACAATCGGTTCTGTAAAAGGTTGAGGTAATAACCACCTAATAATATAGGTGGTTCTTTGCGCACCCATAAGGATTCCTTAGGAAACTTAACTTGCGACAAGGAAACCCATACAGTACACTTTCTTTAACTAGTACAAACCTAAGATAGCTTGGGAAAGAACATTGAAAAAGGAAGTGTTAAATAGTGGATTTAGAAATGGTCATGCAGGAGCTGGAAGCGCTTGGCAAGGAACGAACCAAGAAAATATATATGTCTAATGGAGCAAAGGAACCGTTATTTGGCGTGGCTACCGGAGCAATGAAGCCAATCTTCAAGAAAACCAAAATAAATCAGCCATTGGCTGAGGAACTTTACGCGACAGGGAACTATGATGCCATGTATTTTGCCGGCATCATTGCTGATCCCAATGCAATGACGGAAGCGGATTATGACCGATGGATGGATGCGGCTTATTTTTATATGCTGTCCGACTTTGTAGTGGCAGTAACCTTGGCAGAAGCGGATATTGCACAACAAGTTGCCGATAAATGGATCGCGAGTGGTGAAGAGCTGAGAATGTCAGCGGGCTGGAGCTGTTACTGCTGGCTGCTTGGCAGTCGGCCGGATGTTGAGTTTTCCGAAAGCAAGCTTGCTGGTATGCTTGAGATGGTGGAAAATACGATTTATGATTCTCCAGAACGTACCCAATACGCAATGAATAACTTCATGTACACAGTGGCCGTATCTTATTTGCCACTTCATGATAAGGCCAGTGAAACTGCAAGAACTGTAGGGCCAATTGAAGTTGATAAGAATAAGGCAAAGAGTAAATTGATTCACGCGTACGCAAATATTCAAAAAGCAGTCGACAAAGCTCGGCTAGGTTTTAAACGCAAGCATGTAAGATGTTGATCTAGCAGAAGCTTCTAGAGAAGAAAAAGGAAAAAGGATTCCCTGAAACTTCACTCTGCGTTACTATATAGAAATGACTCCAAGTGGGAGAGAGAAGGGGGAAAAGCATACATGGGCAACTTATTGGAAATTTTGCACAAGGAAGTCGTACCGGCAGAAGGCTGCACAGAGCCGATCGCAGTTGCGTATGCCGTCTCCTTGGCGGCAGAGCTTCTCGAGGAAGAAATAACGGGGATTCAGCTGCATCTCAGTGGTAATATTATTAAAAATGCAATGGGAGTGGGTATCCCTGGGACAGGCCAGACAGGTCTGCCTATCGCAGCAGCCCTTGGTGCGGTGGTCGGACGTTCGCACAAGGAGCTGGAAATCCTATCAGGCCTGACTCAGGATGAGCTAAAGCTGGCAAATGACCTGCTTGATCGAAAGCTGCTAAAAGTGGAGATAATGGACACTCCTGAGAAATTATATATTGAAGCACAGGTGAAGACAGAGAATCATACAGCGACTGCCATCCTTGCTAAAGAACACACTAATATAGAATATCTGGCTCTGGACGGGAAAAAAGTGACACCTAAGAAGTCTAAAGCAGATTGTGGCAAGCCTGGACTTTCTGATACTGAAGCTTACGAAGGCTCTGTAGATCGGATATTCGAGTTTATAACTACGGCTCCATTTTCTGACCTTAGCTTCCTCTTGGAAGGCGCTCGGATGAACAAAGCGATTTCCGAAGAGGGACTCCGAGGCGATTATGGGTTGCAAGTAGGGAAGAAGATGAATCAGCAATCTGCTGTGAATTTGTTCGGCAATGATGTAGCGAACAAAATAATAGCGGCTACTGCTGCGGCTTCAGATGCTCGTATGGATGGCAGTGCAATGCCTGTGATGACAACAGCGGGCAGCGGTAATCAAGGCATCGCCTGTACGCTTCCTGTTATATCTTTGGCGGAATTACTTGGCAAGGATGAAGAGACGCTAGCTCGGGCGCTTGCACTAAGTAATCTGGTCACTGTGCATATCAAGCATTATATTGGGCGGTTGTCGCCTTTATGTGGTTCAGGAATTGCAGGTGGAGTTGGAGCGAATAGCGGGATCATTTATCTCATGGACGGCACTCTTGAGCAGATCAAGCATGGGATACAGAATACGATAGCCTCTTTATCAGGCATGATTTGCGACGGTGCAAATTCAACCTGTGCGTTGAAGATATCTACCTCCACCAATACGGCGATTCAGGCAGCCACACTGGCGATGAACAATATTGCTCCTACAACCAAGGATGGAGTTATTTTCGAAGAGGTGGAAGACACTATCCGCAACATGGAGCGGCTGGTTCAGGAAGGTCTGGCGGATACTGACAAGACCATCTTAAATATCATGCTCTCCAAAGGCGGAGCGAATTAGTTTCCTTTAAGGTAATAACAGGTTAGAACATCATAATTTAAGACCGTCTGGTTCCCTACATGAATGGCAGGAGACTGGGCGGTCTTTTTATCTATTCAGTAAGGGTATTTGTTATTGCGAAGATTTGCATTAAATTTTAACATAACTTATTCTGAGATCATAAAGGCATAGACTGATGGTATAAAAAGGAGATATTATGACGGAGAAGATAGATATAGGATGGAACTTTGAGAACAGTTATGCTCATCTGCCGGAATCCATGTTTACAAGGATCAAACCAACTCCTGTGCGTAAGCCGGAGTTAGTTATTTTAAATGAACCATTGGCTACTGCCTTAGGGCTGAATAGCACAACACTACATAGTAAGGATGGTGTTCAGAATCTTGCAGGCAATGAAGTCCCTGAAGGTACTGTAACGCTTGCTCAAGCATATGCTGGACATCAATTCGGACATTTTACCATGTTAGGTGACGGCCGAGCTGCGCTGATTGGTGAGCAGATCACACCCCAAGGTGAACGCGTAGACATTCAGCTTAAGGGCGCGGGAAGAACACCATATTCTCGTGGTGGCGATGGCAGAGCCGGACTTGGACCGATGCTTCGTGAATATATCATCAGCGAAGCCATGCATGGTTTGGGTATTCCTACCACTCGCAGCTTGGCAGTGGTAACTACTGGAGAAACGATCATTCGAGAAACAGAGCAGCCTGGTGCTATTCTGACCCGAGTTGCTGCAAGTCATCTACGGGTGGGCACCTTTCAATATGTTGCAGCGTGGGGTACTGTTGAGGATGTCCGTACTCTGGCAGATTACACATTACAAAGACATTATCCGGAAGCTATTTCTCAGGAGAATCGTTATCTTTTCCTGCTTCGGGAAGTGATTGGACGTCAGGCTGAATTAATTGCCAAGTGGCAGCTGGTAGGATTTATTCACGGAGTAATGAACACCGACAACATGGCGCTTAGCGGAGAAACGATTGATTATGGTCCTTGCGCCTTCATGGATGTGTATCATCCAGAAACGGTATTCAGTTCCATTGACCAGCAGGGTCGTTATGCCTATGGCAATCAACCGGGTATTGCCTCTTGGAATCTCGCGAGATTCGCGGAGACTCTCCTGCCATTGCTGGCTGATGATCAAGAACAGGCGATTCAGCTCGCTGAAGAGGAAATTGCAGATTTTAAAGAGCGATCTTACCATCACTGGCTCTCAGGTATGAGGGCGAAGCTCGGAATCTTCAACGAAGAGGTAGAGGATGTAGCGCTAATTGAGGATCTGCTAGATTTGATGCAGAAATATCGGGCAGACTATACCAATACCTTCCGTGCCCTAACTTTAGAGAAGCTGGAAGAAACCGCTCTGTTTGGTGCAGCGGAATTTACGAAGTGGCATGAGTTATGGCAGGCTAGACTTAGCAGACAGCAGCAATCGAAAGAGGTTTCGCTGCAGCTAATGCGCAATAGTAATCCTGCGATCATTCCGCGGAACCACAGGGTAGAAGAAGCACTCCAAGCGGCAGTACAACAGGAAGATTACAGTGTGATGGAGCGATTGCTTAAAGCTCTTTCCAATCCTTACGCTTATTCCCCTGAACAGGATGAATACTCGGCACTACCTGAGGAATCAGCACGTCCATATCGAACCTTCTGCGGCACTTGATTTGCTGATAATGATCTAAATAATGAGGTGAAGTAAGAATGTTTCATGCATATGATGTTCTGGCTAACCAGTTGCTAGCTAATGCGAATGATCCAAGTTGGTATGTGCCCTTTGAGGTAGCCGTAAAAGACTTAAGCGAAGAAGAAGCATTTTGGAAAGTAACGGAAGAAAGCAATAGTATTGCTGAGATAGTGCAGCATCTGCTCTACTGGAATGAAACTTGGCATACAAGGTATAAAGAAAAGAGTGTCCATGCGGTTCCTTCAGTGGATAACAATAATACCTTTGTCGTTGCAGAAGGAGTAACGTTCCAAGAGCTTCAACAACAACTCTTAGAAGTTCTTTTATGTTGGCAGGAACTGATTACAAAGGAACAATTGGATGCCGATGTTCAAGAATTCCAAGGCAGTCAGTGGTGGGAAGTAATAGGCAATGTGACAACACATAACGCGTATCACGTGGGGCAAATCGTTTTTATTCGAAAGATCCAAAAGAGTTGGAATCGCACTATGAAGTGAATTGAAGGACGTTAACGGATGTACATTCATCTGGCTAACGTCTTTTTTGCGAATATCAATGAAGATAAGTTGCGCAAAATACTTACATATACTTATAATTACTTATTTAATACTTGAAAATACTTACTTAATAACTTATGATGACTTTAGGAGGTGCATACATGATGTTTCAAGAGGAGAGATTGTTAAAAATACTCGAATATTTGAAACAACACCAATCGATGAGTGTTCAAGAGATCTGTACGCAATTTGATGTATCCAGAGATACCGCACGTAGGGATATTGTTAGATTAGTACAAGAAGGTGTTGTGATCCGAACGCATGGAGGGGTATCGTTACCTGAGTTACAAAAAGAATTGTTATCTTATCAGGATCGATTGATCGATGAATCTGAGAGTAAACAGAGGATAGGGAAGGCTGCGGCGCAGCTTATCCAAGATCATGAGACTGTGATTTTAGATGTATCAACCACCGTGCAGTTTGTAGCAGAACAGATCAGCGCTAAGGATATTACGGTTGTCACGCACTCGATTGATAACGTAGGGATCTTGTCACAGCGGGAGGATCTGCAAATTTATGTTCTTGGTGGTTACTTGAATGTGAAAAACCGCCTGTTATATGGCCCTTCTATTATCGATAAACTTAGTGAAATCCGTGCTGATAAAGCCTTTATTGGAGCATCCGCGATCCGTGCTGATGGACTCTACTATCCATATGAAGAAGATGTGCGGGTGAAGAGAGAAATGGCCCGAAGATCAGATCAAGTCATCTTAGTGGCTGATCACACCAAATTTATTGGCAAATCATTTTTCCGTCTAGACTTTGAGTTCGTTGACATTTTAATTACCGATCGGGAACTCCCAAGTGAGATCAGAGAAATTCTAGATCAGAAGAACATCACAGTAATTGAATGTCCAGAAGAAACTGAAGAGGCTCGAGAGCAAGACTGATAACGAAACAGAGGAGGATATTTATGTCTTATATTCTGCAAAATGTACAAGTGGCACTTCAGAATCGTATTGTCCCAGCGGCTAATGTGTGGATTTCTGAAGGGAAAATCATAAAGATAGATACAGAGGATCTTTCGATTCCAGAGGGACAATATGAACGGATCGACGGTGGTGGCCATTTATTAGTACCCGGGATGATAGATGTTCATATTCATGGCGCCAATGGCTTCGATATGATGGACGGTACGGAAAAGAGTATTCAAGAGGTCTCAAGTGCTTGTGCTTCATCTGGCTGTACCTCATTTTTGGCTACCTCCGTGAGTTCTACGCTAGAAGATCTTTTAGAAATGATTCGTAGTGTCAAGCGTGTGATCGGACATGAGGTGGGCGCTAAGATCGCAGGTATTCATTTAGAAGGACCTTACTTGAACCCGAAGCGAAAAGGAATGCAGAACGAAAAGTTTCTACGCCACCCCAACTTAGAGGAAATGAACCTGATTTTTGAAGAGGCGGGTTCACTCATTAAGATGGTTACAATCGCTCCGGAGTTGCCGGGAGGGATGGAGCTCATTTCCTTTTTGAAAGAAAAGGGTGTAGTTATAGCCATCGCTCATTCAGATGCCACATATGAAGAAGCTAAACAAGCCTTTGCGTCGGGGGCAAGTCATGTTACGCATTGTTTTAATGGCATGCGTCCTATCCATCATCGAGACCCAGGGGTAATTGTGGCTGCTTTTGAAGAGAAGCATGTAAGTCTTCAAGCGATTGTGGACAACGTCCATCTGCACCCTGCAATTATTCGATTAATGCATACCTTGAAAGGACCAGAAGGAATGGTCTTGATTACAGATGCACTGCAAGCTATGGGATTAGGTGATGGGGATTATATGTTTGGAGGCCATCATGTTACGGTATCCGAGGGGGTAGCGAGACTGAAGGATGGAACGCTAGCTTCAAGCACAGTGACTATGAATGAAGCTTTACGTTATACTGTCGAAACTGGAATTCCATTGATAGACGCCGTAAAGATGGCTTCAACTACGCCGGCCAATATTCTTGGACTTCAACAAAAGGGGACAATAACATCCGGCTTTGATGCTGATCTGGTCCTCTTGGATGATGAATTTAAAGTGTGCTGGACAATGGTGAATGGTCAAATTTCATAAATCATGATGAATACAGGTTACATCTGCTCAATGCAGTTGTAACCTGTATTCATGTGCGGTTATGCCAAACACGCTTTTAAAATGCCGGTTCAAATGAGTTAAATCCACAAATCCACAATCTACTACAGCGGCATAGATATCCTTAGTTTTCTCAATGGACTGCTTGGCATGCTCTACCTTGCAATTTAAGAAAAATTGATAAGGTGATATTCCTGTATGTGTCTTAAACTCTCGGATAAATTGATATTTGGAAAGTCCAAACTCTTTACAGAGATCATCTAGTTTCAGTACATGTTCTAAACTGCAGTACATCATTTCCTTTGCTTTTTTGACAAATTTATTATTTATCCTGTGCTCTGTAACTAGTTCAGTATTAGATACTAGATGAACCAGGCTTAACAACAGCTCATTGCACAAGGACTCCTCTTTGCCATTCTGGATGGCATGACTTAGCGCTAATATGCACTGTGCCAATTTGTCATCGTATAGGATGGGAGAGGCGAAGCGGAGTTCTTTTTTTCCTAGGATCTCTTGTATCAAGGTTGGCTTGATATATAGCATGACATAATCAATACCTGCTTTATCATATGAATTGCCGTCATGCGTCTGCTCGGGATTAAATAGCATTACGCCATTTTTATGAGAGGATTGCAAGCTACCATCAAGGTTATATTGCTGAATGCCACGTAAGGTGACACCGATTGCGTATTCCTCATGGCAATGTTTTTTATAAGTGAAATCACTCATGCTAGCTGACAATGTTAGGATATCTGCTGACTTTTTATAGTTGAATTTCTCCACGCTCTTAACCTCCACGACTTATAGGATTCCCGATATCATAATGGCAGAGTATACTAAAAATAGTGCCATCAGAGTATTTAGAACTTTTTGGTGATTTTGCAGAAATGCTCTGAAGATTGCCCCAAATACAACCCATGTCGTAAAAGCAAAAAATCCGATCACAGTTATAATTATAACAAACATAAATAAGGTGAGAGAAGAAGTATAGAATGGCATTACATAGCTGGGAATGACTGTTAAAGTAAATAAGAGCACTTTAGGATTCACAAGCTGCATAAGTAAACCCGACCGAAAATTGGCATTTGGATTAGGCTTGTCTTCCATTGCACCCATTTTAAAGATTTTATAAGCAAGATAGAGCATATATATACTTCCGACGACTTGCATAATTATCAGGATATTTGGGATGACCTCCACCAGAACACGATTCATCAAGGTAGAAAGGATAAGCAATAGACCAAAAGCCATCGTAGCCCCGTATACATACCGCATGGTTTTCTTAGCCCCTGAATGTTGCACGGAAGAAAGAATAACAATATTGGCAGGACCGGGTGAACATGTAACTACAATGCAATAGAGAAAAAAGGAAATTATATTCATGATGACCTCCAGTAAAAGTTGTCTTATGAATATAAACCTCATAACTTGATTGTTTATAGTACATTATTGCAGAGGAGATCAACATAATGAATGAGACAAAACATTTAACTATTAGTACACTCACTGAGGGCGATTATGTATCTACATGCCGGGTATTTGAAGAATCAATATCGGATGCCTTTAACAAAGAAGGATTAGGTCACTTACTAGAGGATATACAAAGTGAAACCGATCATAAAAAGCAAAAGGCGCTATCTTCACTGGAACAGGCAAACTCGGATATTTATTTCTTTATCGCTAAAATCAATGGGAAGGTTGTGGGTACGATTTCCTATGGTCCCTGTGGTGAGACTATTCAAATCTGTGCACAACATCAGTTGGATCATTTGGGGGAATTGGGGAGTTTATACGTGTTGCCAAGCTATCAGGGGCAAGGGATTGGTTCGGCATTAATTAAGAAAATGATGAAATTATTAAACGAACAAGGGATCGAGCAATTTTGTTTGGACAGTGGCTATAAACGCGCACAAATCAAGTGGCAGCGTAAATTTGGGGAGCCTTATAAGGTAGTAAAAGATTATTGGGGACCCGATTCCGATCATATGGTTTGGTTGTGTAATGTAAGAAGTGATTAAATGGAAATTGTACATCATATGAAACGAATGTGTCGTAATATTATATATTAGATGTCGCATTTTCCTACTAATAAAGGGTTTTGTTCTGTGATATTTTATTAGTAGATGTCAGAATAACATATATACGGGAGGCACAAGCAAATGACGATTAGAATTGGTAAGATTAGCTATTGGCATGTACATGCTTGGGACTATACGAAGCAAGCTCAAGAACATGAGGATACTGTATTGGCTGCAGTTTGGGATGAAGATGCAGAGCGTGGGAAAAAAGCTGCCGAAAGCTTAAATGTTCCTTTTTTCGAATCACTGGATGACCTGCTTGCGCAAGAGGATATAGATGCCGTCATAGTGGATGCGCCGACCAATGTGCACAGAGATGTAATTGTTGCTGCGGCTAAAGCGGGCAAACATATTTTTACGGAAAAAGTAATTGCCCCCACACATAAAGAAGTTGAAGAGATCATAAGCGCAGTGGAAGAGAACGAGGTGAAGCTGACCGTATCCTTGCCACGTCTAAATGATGGATACGCATTAACGATTCAAGAAGTTCTAAGTCAAGAACTGCTCGGAGAGATTACTTACGTTAGAGTTCGCTTATCTCATAATGGGGCTACAGAAAACTGGCTTCCCGATCATTTCTATAGCTTGGAACAATGTGGTGGCGGAGCTTTGATTGATCTAGGCTGTCATCCTATGTATTTGACGAAGCTTTTCTTAGGTCAAGATGTGACCGGTGTAAGTGCTAATTTTGGTTATGTAACGGGCAAGGAAGTAGAAGATAATGCAGTGGTAACATTATTTACGGATTCAGGAGCAATTGGTGTGGTCGAGGCTGGTTTCGTGAATAGTCATTCGCCGTTTACCATCGAGGTACATGGAACCGAAGGAACTCTTCTTTACGGAACACCAGAGGATAAGCTTCTTCTTAGAAGTAACAAATCCGCTGACAAAGAGGAAGGATGGAAAGAAGTAGCGCTACATGCTAATCGTGAAAGCGCATTCCATCAGTGGGTTAATCATATCCAAAAGGATACTTTCGCCACCGAGAATGTTCAAATTGCTGTGGAGCTTACGAGATTAATGGAGGCGGCGAATCGTTCTGCTAAAGAAGCTCGTATGATTCGGTTAGCAGATCTAGACGCTTAACCGGTCTCCACCTGTTAGGAGGATTTAACATTGAGTAACTTTCCCTATGAGATGATGTTTGAGAAGCATGATATGCTCGAAAGATTGGATATTTCAATCCAATGGGGACATTACGAGATAACAGTTCTTAGATTTCATTTGACCTCTTTTCCGCCGGGAAGAGTCATAGATTTCCATAATCATTCTGAATTCGAATTTCATTTTATTCCAAGAGGAAAGGGAGAAGTGACTCTTGGCGATTTAAAATACCCCTTGTCTGAGGGAATGTTTTATTTAACCGGACCGGGTGTCATGCACCGCCAAGAGGCGGATCCAGATGATTCTATGGAAGAACTGTGTCTACATGTGGACATCAAAGAGAAGATCAGAGAGGAGGTTGATCCTTGGGAGGTTGCGGAGGCTGAGACCTGTGTTCAGAAGCTAAAGCAGCTACCACTAGTTCCAGCGCAAGATTATCACAGCGCTATGAAATGTTTTCTTGAAGCCTATGAAGCTTGTGAAGGTAAACTAACGGGATATTACACTTCCATTAAACATCTCGTAATCAGCATTTTATTAAAGGCAGTAAGAGCGTATGATGCAGGTGGAATTCGAACAGAAGCACCTGTTAGAGATATGTCAACTTATCGGTACCAATACGCCATTCAATATATGGAAGCTAATTATTCAGGAGCTGTTACCTTGGAGAATGTTGCTGAAAAGCTGAATATTAGTTCAAGGCAGCTGCAGCGAGTGTTTAAACAAGTTAACGCCGATCAATCTTTCAGTAGGGCGCTTGAGGATATAAGGTTGAAAGCGGTCTGCCGTAAGCTTGAAGAAAGCAATTGTCCGATCGAACAAATCGCTCAAACGGAAGGGTTTACGAATGCTACATATTTGCATATTGTCTTCCGCAAGCGGTTAGGCATGACTCCAGCAACTTATCGAAATACAAAACAAACTAATTAGAAGTGAGGGTGAAAGATATGAGTAAAGTGTTTCGCGTAGGAATTATTGGATGTGGTGGAATTGCGAATGGCAAGCATCTTCCAAGTTTGAGCAAGCAAAGTAAAGTGGAGATCGTAGCTTTTTGTGACATTATTAAAGAACGTGCTGAAGAAGCAGCGGAGAAATACGGTACTAGCGAAGCTGCTGTATATACGGATTACACAGAACTATTAAAAGATCATTCGATTGATATTATTCATGTGCTTACGCCGAATGATGCTCATGCAGAAATTTCAATTGCAGCCCTTGAAGCAGGAAAACATGTTATGTGCGAAAAACCAATGGCCAAAACGGCAGCAGATGCCAAACGAATGGTGGAAGCAGCGAAACGTACAGGCAAGAAACTAACCATTGGATATGACAACCGCTACAGAGAAGACAGCTTATATTTGAAAAAAGCATGTGAGTCCGGGGAGCTTGGTCATATCTATTTTGCAAAAGCACATGCCATCAGACGGAGAGCGGTACCGACATGGGGAGTATTCCTCGATGAAGAGAAGCAAGGTGGAGGACCTCTGATCGATATCGGAACCCATGCGCTGGATCTAACGCTGTGGATGATGGATAACTATAAACCAAAAGTCGTGCTGGGCACTAAATATCACGAACTGTCTCAAAAAGAAGAGGCCGCCAACGCTTGGGGACCTTGGGACCCTAAAAAGTTCACCGTAGAGGACTCAGCCTTTGGGATGGTCGTAATGGAGAATGGCGCCACAATTATGCTGGAAGCGAGCTGGGCACTCAATTCTCTGGATGTGCATGAAGCGAAATGCAGCTTGAGCGGGACTGAAGCAGGCGCAGATATGAAGGACGGACTTAGAATTAATGGAGAGAAATTCAGCAAGCTGTACACCAATAAAATTGAGCTTGGTGCAGGCGGCGTTGCTTACTATGAAGGAAAAGCAGAAAGTGCACCTGACATCGAATTAAGAAAGTGGATCGAGGCTATTGAACAGGATAAAGACCCGGTTGTAACACCTGAACAGGCTTATGTTGTTTCGCAAATATTAGAAGCGATTTATGAATCTGCACAAACGGGTAAGGCTGTGTATTTGGATTAGATTTTTGACAAGCATAGCGATATAGAGTAATATCCACTTGTGATTTAATTACAGGGATCTGAGACAAGACTCTCTCTTTACTGGGAGAGTTTTTTTGTTTTCTTTGCATGTTTGAATACTGGGTTATAGGGGTGAAGAGCATGAACACTGTAGAACGCAATCAAGTACTTATTGTGGAAGATGACGATAATATTAGACGGTTTATAGCTATCAATTTAACGAATAATGGGTTTGTGGTTAGTGAGGCTGCTTTTGGAGAAGCAGCATTGCAGAGCTTTGAGACGAACCGGCCAGATGTTATTGTACTGGACATCATGTTGCCGGATTTAAATGGGTTTGAGATCTGCCGGAAGCTAAGAGAGCAGGATCCTGGGGTAATTATCATTTTTTTAACAGCACGAGGACAAGATCTGGATAAAATCAATGGCCTTGAAATTGGTGCCGACGATTACATTGTGAAACCTTTTAATCCATTAGAACTGGTGGCACGGATCAAAGCGATATTGCGTCGTACAGAAACAGCTTTAAAACCGCAAAAAACTATCCTTCAAGCTGGACCGATTCGCCTGGATTTGAACTCGAACAAGATGTTTAAGCACGATGACATTATTGAACTAACCCCGAAGGAATTCCAGTTGATGAAGACCTTTTTAGAGCATCCGGATACAGCACTATCTAGGAATGAATTAATGAACCTGGTCTGGGGTGAGGATTTTATTGGTGATCCAAAGACAGTAGATGTTCACGTGCGTAAGCTAAGAGAGAAGATTGAAGAGGACGCCTCTAACCCGCATTGGATTGAGACTGTATGGGGGCTCGGATACCGCTTTAGAAAGGATGGTTGAAGAATGGGTATTCAGAAAAGATTAGTAGGAAGCTATTTTGTAGTGATCTGTCTTACTGTGCTCATTCTTGAGATTATTCTTAATTTATCTGTACGTTATTATTATTTTCATAATATAGAGCAAACCCTGATGAATCAAGCAGAGCTGTCGGCTTCTTTTTATCAGCAATATTTTAGCGACGAGGATTTAGAGGCACAATCGAATAGGTTGTTAAAGGGCTTTGCCAGCCATTCCGATGCACAGGTACAGATTATTAATGCTGAAGGTCGGCTGTTGCAGGATTCTAATGGAATCCAAGGCGATTTTACGATGACAGATAATATGGATGTGCAAGCAGCCATAAAAGGGCAGCCCGGCAGTTGGAAGGGTGAGGACCCTGTAACCGAGGAAGCTATTTTTACGGTGTCCTATCCTTTACAAGCCAAAGGTAACATCGTTGGAGAAGTAAGGTTTATTACCTCCTTAACGGAAACGATACATACAGTTAATCAAATTGCGGTTTTGCTGATCGGGGTAGGTTTGCTCGTGATTGGTATTGTCACCTTGCTTGGATTATTACTATCTTGGACCATAACCAGATCCATTAAAGATCTGAAACAGGCAGCAGACCAAATGTCCGAAGGAGATTTCAGCATAAGAGTACAAAAGCGTTATCAAGACGAGCTTGGTTCCTTGGCAGATACATTGAATATGATGGCCAGTCGAATATCGAAAAGTGAACAGCTTAAGAATGATTTTATCGCATCCGTATCCCATGAACTTCGTACGCCATTGACCTCTATCAAAGGCTGGGTAATCACCTTGAAGGCGGGTGGGGAGAGTAACCAGGCTCTGTTTCATGATGGGCTAGATATCATTGATTCTGAAAGTGACAGGTTAACTCATATGGTGGATGAATTATTGGATTTCTCCAAATTGGATTACGGAAGAATCGCAATTCACCTCACGACTGTGGATCTAACAGAGCTGTTGCAGCATATTGGCAGACAACTCACCCCTAGAGCAACCCGACAAGGCATCTTGCTTCAAGTGAAAATAGAAGAGAATCTGCCTGTCATTCAAGCTGACGAGAATCGTGTGAAGCAAGTCATGATTAATCTCATTGATAATTCGCTCAAATTCACTAGTTCCTCAGGTCGAATTCTTATTACTGCCCATACGATTCCAGGGAAAGTTGTAATTACAGTTGAGGATACTGGGTCAGGCATCGCAGAAGCGGATTTAGTGAATGTGCGGCGAAAATTCTACAAAGGGGATCAACAGGCGTCAGGCAGCGGTTTAGGACTGTCCATCTCGGAACAGATCATTACATTGCATCATGGCGAGCTGCGAATAAGCAGTATTGTAGGTAAGGGGACGATTGTCCAATTTGACTTGCCGATATAAATAAAGCTTAAATTTAACTATTTCATAACCACTTTCATCTCTTTCACAGATAAAATACTATATATGCGGACAAGCGAGGAGTCGATGATCCAAATGCCGAGCAAATTCATAAAAATAGGTGCTATGTTAACAACGATACTATTGCTCGGAGGATGCGGAGTGCCGGCGACACCAGGAGAGCTCATTAAGCCTCCATCATCAGAAGCAAGCCTGCAGCGAGACAAAACGAGCCAGGAATTTATCAAATGGCTTCCCGACAAAGCTCAATTGATAACTCCGTTGGATGGACAAGAGGATAATGCTATCTCCTTTGGGGATATGGATGGAGACGGTATCGACGAAGCTGTAGTTGTATATGAGTACAGTAAAAACAAAGGTTCTTCTATAAAAGCAATGCTGCTTAGGCAGGAAAATGAAGCGTGGCAAAAGATTTCGGAGGTTGAGGGGTTTGGGTATGGTCTGGATTATGCCGGATTTTATGATGTCGATGATGATGGCCATAACGAACTCGCGCTGGGCTGGTCATTGGGCGAGGCGGGGAACGGACTGGATATTTATACGCTGAGTGAAGATAAATTAAAGCTGTTATCGAAGAAGGCGTATCAGGACAAATTTGATCTGAGATAATCATTCCACTTTATAATCCGCTACACTTCAGCTTCATCTTGAAACAAGATGTATTAGTGCTCAGGCGGATTATTTATGATGCTCATTTTACAACAAGAAAAATACAGAAATTAAATAGAGGTTGTATCATGTTTCTCACCACCAAAATTGCAAAGCTGGACAGATCCGTACTTTTTCTCGTAACATGCCTAGTTGGTATTGGTACTGTTGCTATTTATGGCGCGACTACGGATACACGGTTAGATGGTCTTTACATCAGTTCGTTGTATTTATTTGCTTTATTTTGCATACCCATGTTATTCATCGCATTGGTAGATTATAAGATTCTATTAGGCTGGTTAGCATATCTCTTTTATAGCGTAGGTATTGGTCTACTTGTGCTAGTCAAGCTGGTTGGGGAAAACCTCAATGGTGCCGTGCGTTGGTTAAGTATTGGAAGCTTTCAGCTCCAGCCCTCCGAACTGGCTAAAATATGTACGGTGCTGCTCATTGCTCATCTATTGGGTAAACGAGAAGGACAGCAGCTTCGCTTTTTTCAAGATTTAGTGCCGGTTTGTTTCGTTTTTTTTATTCCTTTTATTTTGATCATGGATCAACCCGATTTGGGTACAGCGCTCGTTTTTGCGGGCATATTGCTTAGTATGCTTTGGATAGGTAACATCCGTGCTCTATATATGATCTTGATCCTCGGTGTGGTGATCATTTCGATTGGCACGATACTATGGCTCTATTATGCCAACTTCGATTTGTTATCCAAGATTGTCGAGCCCCATCAATTGTCACGAATTCAGGCTTTTTTGGACCCGCAGAGTGATCCCGATAAATCTTGGCATGTCAAAAACGCAATGATAGCCATTGGCTCCGGAGGATTATCGGGTAGTGAAGGTATTTTTTTGCGAAAAGGATATATTCCATACGCATATTCCGATTCGATCTATGTAGTCATCGGTGCAAAATACGGTTTTATAGGTTCATCCATTTTGCTGATGCTATATTTATTGCTCGTCTATCGAATGATCTTTATCGCACTCGAAAGCAGGGATCGTGCAGGGGCATATGTTGTCACCGGGTTTATCGCCATGATTATCTTTCAAGTTTCTGTTAACCTTGGAATGCATCTTGGATTGCTGCCCCTGACGGGGATATCCTTGCCGTTTATTAGTTATGGAGGTAGCTCGTTACTTACTAATATGATTGCGATTGGCATAGTGCTAAGTGTGAAAGTCCATCAGGATGAAAGCACGGATTGAAAAAGCTACTGGAACTGAGTGGAGGGAATTATGACTAACAAAGGCAAATGGACAACAACTCGTAAAATTCTGACGAGCATTGGACTTATCTTAGGCGTAACGATTATCGGAATTGGAGTATATGCAGGGTATTTATACAAAAAGACGGATAACGCGATAGAGCGCATGGCTGCTCCAGTCAACGTCCAGCCAACCGCTGCCCCAGAGGAAAAAAAGGAGACGGTATCGGTTGAACCTATGATTTTTCTGCTTGCCGGGGTAGATAGTCGGGACGGTGGTGGTGGGGTAATGAATACGGATGTGCTAATGCTTGTCAGCTTCAATCCTGACACGAAGTCGACGAGTTTCTTATCTATACCGAGGGATTTGTTGCTAAAACCTAAATCGTTGCCCTCTCGCAAAGCTAATTATTATTATGCTTACCATTACATAAAAGATAAAACTGAAGCTATCCCTAATACAAAAGAGTTTTTCAGCAATTTACTAGGTCTGCCAATTGATCACATGGTTGTGGTGAATTTTGATGTGCTGAAGGAGACGGTGGACTTGCTTGGCGGGCTAACCATTGATGTCGATATGGATATGAAATATATCGATTCGGCAGACGGGACGAACATCGACTTAAGGAAGGGCTTGCAGAAGCTGGATGGCAAACATGTGCTTGATTTTGTGCGTTACCGCAAATCGAATCAAGGAACGGCTGAATCCTCCGATTTTCAGCGCAATGATCGACAGCAGCAAGTAATTAAGCAGATTCTGGATAAGCTAGGGAATTTCCAAGGCGTGTCCCAATGGGGGAATGTATTGGACATCATCGGTGAAAATGTGAAGACTGATATTCCACAAGCAGATCTCCAGCAATGGTTGTTGAGCTTCCCTAAACTCAAACCAGATCATATCAATTCCTTACATGTGGAATCTCTTTGGAAGAGTCCATACGTGTATGTGAATAAAGAGGATCTTAAACAAGCACTTACTACTCTGAGTACGGAAGCGGGCGTTAGCTCCCAAAGTTCATTGCACCTGGACAATATTGGTACGGTAGATTAAAAGGCTATCACTTAAACTGCTCTTAGGAGCAGTTTTTTTGTGTCCACTAATAATCCCGATAACCTGTAAAGTAATCCGCCAACGGGTAGAGGCCTGACTTCCAGGCATAGTACCATGAACACAGCGATTATGAATCGTATATTGTTTAGGTTTACTTGAGAGGAGAAGGGGATTTCATGAAATACAGACTGGGTATTATGTTTCTAATCGTACTTACAGGGATGATATCGATAGCCGCATTTAATCCGATTATTGGCCCGCTTGCTCGAAATTTGGGACTTAGTGATTTTCAATCAGGATGTTTGGTATCGGTAGCGGGACTTTGCTGGCTGCTCGGAGGATATTTCTGGGAAAAACAAACATTCATGAGCCGAAAATGGCTGCTCGCTTCGATTATGTTCGTCTACATGGCAACACTAGTCATTTTTGCACTGCTGGCTGATTATGCAGTACATGCTGAGAGTAAAACAAGCCTATTTTGGAGTTTCTTTATACTTCGCGCAATCGCCGGTTTTTTCTTTGGAGGTATTCCGGCATTAGCACAAGCTTATGTTATGGGCTGGAGTACAAAAGAGACCCGAACTCAGGGAATGGCATTATTCGGTGCAGCCAATGGACTTGGCTTCGTAGTAGGACCTGCAATGAGCGGAGGAATGGCTTCGCTGGGACTCACCTCACCAATGTACGCCGCAGCGATATTATTATTCACCTTGGCTATTTTATTTCTAGTGTTTATTCCTAAAGAAAGGAATATCGAGATCGAACGGAAGGCGATTTCACTTTCACCCAATGACAAACGGATACGCCTCTATTTATGGATTGGACTATTACTATCGTTTGCTCTGAATATCGTGCAGGTTACTATCGGATTTTTTGTGCAAGACAGCCTTGGATACAGTACTCAGCAAGCCACTCAGTTAATTGGAACGGGTCTGGCTATCTCGGGAATAATGGTGGTGCTCTCGCAAATTGTGATCAGTAAATATCTCAAATGGCATCCTAAAAAAGTGCTGCTCGTAGGGCTATTATTTGTGGCTTTGGGTCTGCTAGGCTTATTATTGTTTATCAGATTGGCTTATGTGGACTTTACATTCTTGGGAATTGGCATCGGCTTTACATTGCTTGGCTACAGTGCGGGTGCTTCAATGGCGGTTCAAGACCATGAGCAAAGAAGCGTTGCTTCCTTTATTGCGGCCCTTCAAGGTGGAGGATCATTCATAGGTCCAGTTATAGGCACAGCTTTATACACCGCTAATATGGCGCTTCCTTATTCTTTCTGCGTGCTGTTGATTGGTATTGTAGGTATCGCGAATTTGAAAAAAAGATCAGCGGATCGTGTGGAGAGTTGTTAAATAGAAATGCTCATAGAGTAGATTCGAAGCTGTCGAGGGAGTCTCGACAGCTTTTTTATTCTGCAGCTTTCTGCTGGCAGTGGCTTTATGTAGAAAATAAGGAGAAAGAGTTTTTTACCTCGTAACAGCCTTCCAATTAATAGTATAATAAGAACTCGTAGGAGTTATTTGAATAAAGTTGTATACATACTCTATTTGAGGAAAAAGGAGCTGAGAGCATGACTGTTAAGACTACAGCGGAACAAATCCGCATTATAGAATATGATCCTTCTTACGCTAAGGCGGTAGCAGAAATGTGGAACCGTAGCAACGAAAGCTGGGGTGGAGGCACCAATCAGAGAACAGAGGATACAGTGCGCCGCGAGATGGAAATCTCGTCCAATCTGAATGTGTTTCTCGCCGTTGATGGTGAGGAAGTGGTCGGCTTCTGCAGTTTTGCTCATTACCGTCAAGACGAAGGAGCTTTGTATGTCCCACTGTTGAATGTACGACCTGATTATCACGGATACAAGGTAGGTCGTAATCTGATTTTGAACGCTGTTCGCACAACAATTGAAGCGGGCTGGCCACGTCTTGATCTGTTTACTTGGGCAGGCAATACGAAGGCCGTACCGATGTATAAGAAATGTGGATTCTTTTGGGAAAAAAATGAGGATTACGTTCATCTGATGAACTTTATTCCGACGGTTCTGCAAACGGAAGCACTCGCTCCTTATTTTGAACAGCTGGATTGGTATGCAGATAGTACCCGTGAACTGCCCATTCAGCCGGATGGTCGCCGGGAGCGTGGTTTTGATTTCTTCGATTACACTTGGCAAAAGGGAGAACTCTCCTTACGTGCAGAATTCGAGAAGACCGGTCGCGGCCTGACAGCTCTTGATACACCTGACTATGAAATCTCCACGGAGATTGACGATCACGATCTTGTATTCGGTTCCACCTACAAGATTCGCTATCATATCAAGAATCGTTCGGCGTCTGATCTGGCTTTTGAGATCAAAGGCCAAAATGACAAAAATATTCGTTTTGCCTTGTCTGCTGCACCAACACTCGCGCCAGGAGAAACAGTTATCGTAGAAGGTGAGTTCGAGTTTGATCCGATTCGTGAAGAGCAAAACGACAAGAAGACTCACCCCGTGGTTATGAGCAAATGGATCATCGGTGGCAAGCGCGCTGAGTTCCGCATAGGTGTTGCTCCTAAATTCCCGCTCAAAATGATGATGGAGTTGCCAACACGTGAGCTGTATCCGGGTCTTCCCGCTGAGCTATATTTGAATGTTGAGAATAATTTTGCAGCGGAAGCGGAATTTTCTTTTGATTTGCCAGAGGAAGAATTTTTGACGTGGGCGGATCGGACAGTAAGCTTCTCGGTTCCAGCTAAAAGTAAGGCTTCCATCCGAGTACCCTTTACCCTAAATTCATATGGCCTTTATTCACGGGATATTGAGGTGACGGCCGTTCCGGTTGGAGAGAAGGCAGTGTCCTTCATCAGCAAATTATCTGTGCTAATGAAAGGAACACATGGCCGCTTTGGTGGGGAAAACGGGGATCAGTGGGTGGCTGTAAACGGCGCCTACTCCGTACATCTTAATAATAACGACAATGGGATGTGGATTGAATATCCCGGCTCGAGCCATAATTTCTGGTTGACCCATCCGAAGTTAGGTAAACCATTCGCCGAAGAATTCTCGAAGAAACAGGCTAAAGAAGTAAAGATCTATTCCGAAGGAGAGGGCCAAATTCTAGAGACTCTGTATGAATCGGATGAATTCCCGGGTCTGGAGATAAAAAGAGTGGCTAAGCTCTTTGCAAACGGAATCGCTGAGTTTTATAGCGAGGTACGCAATACTAGTAACCAAACGTTGGAAGAGGATATGTATTTGCTAACGAATTTCGGATTTTTTGGCAAACGGCTCATCCTGCCTTATCAGGGTCATTACGTAGATATGGGCGATGCTTATTCGGGTGATCCGAGTTATTGGGACAGCGCTCAAATTACGGAAAATTGGTTGTTTAGCAAGGAAGAAAATGTCACATGCGGCGTTTGCTGGGACCCTTCGCTGAAGCTGCTTCGTCCGGAGTATCCACTTGGACTGGAACATAATCTTGGTCAAATCGCTGCTGGAGATGTCGTACGAACAAAGACGCTGGTGTTCGCTTTAAACACCTTCCTGAAGTGGTCGGATTTCCGCACCTTTGCCCGGAAGCAGCTGGATCCGATCACACCTGTGTTGGATGATCATCTTGAATTAACGCTCGGCGGTGGAAATCCGTTTGCGGCGGGGGCGCTTCATGCGGAGTTAATCGAACGAAAGATGACTCCGCTTAATGGAAGCCTCGAGCTGTATGTACTAACGGATAGAGGAGAGGAGCAGAAAGTCGCTGAGATGGAGCTGCAAAGAGAGCAGAATCTGCACTCCGCGGGCTTTGAGCTCTCACCTGAGGAAGCGGAATCTTCTTCAGAACACAGCCAATCAGGACAGAAGGTACGAGTCGTCTATCGTGGAGAGGATCGTATTCAAGAGCGAACCGGCCTCTGGTTCCCTCAAACGGAAACAGCAGCTGTTGTCTGTGGCACAGAAGAGGGACCAGCGGATCCTATTTACACTGTGAGCAACGGAGTTCTTTCTATTGCAGCTGCTCCTGATTTCGGCAGTGTTGTGCATTCCCTGAAGCACCATGGAGAAGAATGGCTGGATAGCTCCTACCCGGAAGCAGCACCACGTTCCTGGTGGAATCCTTGGCATGGTGGACTCGGTGTAGGTATTTCAGGCATAGGTGGATTTAGTCGTTTGGAGGAGCCAAGAAGCGCAGCTTGGACCGAGCAAATGGATGTTCAGGGCAATGTATGGAAAGGATTACGTATCACTACTTCGATCGAGAAGCAGGAAAAGAACCGAGGGATTGTTGTTAATCAGCATTACCTTATGCTCCCCGGCGTCCCTGTGCTCTGTGTGTTGCATTCGGTGACCAATGACAGTGGAATGACCCTGCCGAATTATTCGTTGTCGGAGGAGAATTATATCAAACCTTCGCCAGTCTATGCCGAAGGATGGATGGAATTCTCCAAGGAGGGCAAGTTCTTATTAGGAACGGTTGAAACTTATCTTGAGGCCAAGGGACTATTGCGAATTGGTGCATCTTCGCGTAAGGATATGCTGCATATGGTGAGCAGTCATCCGAATCAGAGTGCCTCGGCGTATGTGAACAATAAGGTATTTAATCACGGCGTGCATCATCATCTTCCGCTTTTAAATGGAGAAACCGTGTGGACACAGCCTTCCTTCCTGATCATGGGAGAACTCGCTCTGAATTCAGAGGATGTCCGCAGTCTTTTGAAGCTGACCTTTGCTAGACCTACTGACAAAAAGGAGATCTTAAATGCCGATCATTGATATTCACATTCATCTGTCGGACATCGACAGCTTTCATCAAACAGCACTGGATCTCTCCAAAGTCGATTACACTGCTGCCGGGCTCAAAGCGGAGTTTGATAAGAACGACGTAATTCTGGGCATTGGAATGGGGGTATCGGAGCAGACGAAGGGAGCTTTCCCTGACTCTACTTCCCCTAATCCGATGGGCCTTGACTTGGAAGACACTGTGCCGCCTTTCTTAATGGAATGCGTGGGGATCAATCCGAATATGCTCGGAGGCAAGGATGCTCAGGAGGAGCTCGACCGAATTGAGGCACGGCTGCAAGCGCCCGAGGTGGCTGGTATTAAGCTCTACGCCGGGTACTATCATCATTACGTTTATGACAAAATCTATTCACCGATCTATGAGTTGGCAGCCAAGTACGGCACGCCTGTCGTCATTCATACCGGTGATACGTACTCGATGAATGGATTGCTTAAGTATGCACATCCTCTTACCGTGGACGAATTAGCATTCCAACGACGTGATGTGAATTTTATGATCTGCCATCTTGGCGATCCGTGGGTGATGGATGCCGCCGAAGTGGTGGCCAAAAATCCAAACGTCTATGCCGATTTGTCCGGTCTTGTGGTCGGTGATCGGCCTCATTTTGAACGGTTCATGAATGAACCTCTGTTCATGGATCATTTTCGCCGGGCCCTGGTGTATTCCGACCACTATGAGAAAATGTTGTTCGGCACGGATTGGCCACTCGCTCCTATTGACCTGTATGCGGAATTTGTCCGCCGACTTGTCCCTGAGCAGCACCACGAAAAAGTATTTTACGAGAATGCCTTCGCCTTATTTCCACGCATCCAACAGCGGATTGCGGCGCTCTAAGCATTACGAACAAGCCATCCTTTAGTTCTTCTAAAGGATGGCTTGTTTTTTGTAAAAGGATATTGGCTCATATAGCAACCCTATCATAGAAAACGTAATCCCAAGGCACAAGTGCCTTGGGATTTTTTTGCTAAGAGGGGTAGTACAAAATCATGCTTAACCGAGTTATTGTTTGTCCTGGATTATGATATACATGGGGTTTGTCTGCGAGGAATGAGATAGAATCACCTGATTTCAAGAGGTATTCATTGTTATTGACACGGAAAGACAATTCTCCGTCAAACACGGTGATTAATTCTTCAGTACCTTCCATATGAGAATTGGCATCAAGGTATCCACCTTTGTCTATCTCCACGGTATAACCTTCAAACCGTTTACTTTCTTCAAATGGAAAAGATAGATACACTCGATATTTTCCGTTATCTTCAAGCAGTGGCTGAATGTCACTTCTTAAGATTACTCTTGTGTCAGGCTTTGGGTAATCTATCAGCGCAGAAAATGAAATTTTTAAGCCATTGGCGATTTTCCAAAGGGTTGTAATGGTTGGTGCCGATTCGCCTCTTTCGATTTGACCAATCATTGTTTTGCTGACGCCTGTTAATTCCGCAACCTTTTCCAGGCTTAACTCTTTACTTTTTCTTATCTTTTTTATATTTTCCGCAATAATTAGATTTATTTCTTCCACTGTAATTACTCCTGTCTCCATTTACTTTATAACGATCGTGATATACAATAAAACGCACGAATGTACGTTATAACGTCTGATGGATACATTATAGCATACAAGTTGGAAGGGGAGATATAATTTAGTGTTTGTTTCTTTGTTTTTATATGCATTTGTTGCAAGTTTTACTCCGGGACCCAATAACATTATGGCAATGACTTTTGCAAACCAAGTTGGGCTGAAAAAAACAATGACATTTTGTTTAGGAGTGGGTACAGGATTTTTTATAATCATATTGTTATGCTCCTACTTTAATCTACTTTTGAATAATCTTCTTCCACAAATTAAATCTATTATGGCTGTAATAGGCGGAGTCTACATGCTGTATTTAGCAGTTAAAATGATTACAAGTAAACAAGCAGAAAGTGATGCAGCTGGAGATAAACACAATAGCTTTGTTGCGGGAATGCTCTTACAATTTATCAATCCAAAAGGGATATTATATGGGATCACAGTTACATCAACATTTATCCTTACCTATCCTTCTTCCTCTTTTAGATTATTGAGTTATTCTTTAATTCTTGCTTTCATCGGTTATATGGGCACTTTTTGTTGGTGTTTGTGTGGTTCTCTTTTCAAAAAAATGATATCTATATATAGAAGTCAATTTAATATTCTGATGGGATTATTGTTGTTGTATTGTGCGGTTTCGATTGTGTTAGGATGAAGGATTTTTAAGGGAAAATCAATATTCGACCAATACTTTTTTGTCTAGTTATTTTTTACTTCTAAAGCTTATGATATTGATGTATTGTGGATAGATACGAGGACAAAGGAGATGCAATATGCTACCATCACTCACATTTCTTAAACTTCAATTAGAGGGAGTTCTGCGTAATAAATTCGAGCAGGGGCATCAAACCTCCGGTTATTTAGCTAAGTTGGAAAAGCTCCCTGCAAGCTATGATGCCTATCTAGAATTCGCCCATAGCTTGGCTGTCATTCCAATGAGGGACAACTGGCCATACTATGAGCCAAACGATTTAGATGAGATATGGCGGGAATGTGATCCGGCTCGACCTCTAGGTCAGGTCGGGATTTTGAATCTGAAGGATAGCTCCAAGCGTGTAGAAGCAGGTTTCCTTGCTTCAGTCTGTGGCTCTATGCTGGGCAAACCGATAGAGGTAAATCCCAGCTTGTCGGAATTACGTCAAGCGTTAACTTCTGTAGGGGAATGGCCACTGAATGATTACATTTCTGAAGAAATTCTCCATGCGCTGGATCGTCGTCATTGGTCTTGGTTTGAGACGACACGAGGGCGAATTCGTTATGTAGCACCTGATGATGATATCAATTACACATTAATGGGAATGATGGTACTAGAACAATTCGGTGATGGTTTTACGAAAAGAAATTTAAGAGATTTATGGTTAAATCATCTTCCGCTAAGTACAACTTGGGGTCCGGAAAGAGCTATTTTGATGCGATCAGGCATTAGCTATTTGGAACATGATAAGGAACTATTCAATCATTCTGAAATAGAGGCTTGGCCTGATTTTATGGTGCAGGGTACGGAACTATGCGGTGCGGCGATTCGTGCAGATGCTTACGGATATGCCTGTCCTGGTCAACCTGCTCTGGCTGCTGAGCTAGCTTGGCGGGATGCAAGTTTTACTCATCGCCGGACCGGCATTTACTCCACGATGTTCATTGCTGCTGCGATTGCTGTTGCTCACGTGCAGCGCGATCCCATTGAAATAATCAATACGGCTCTGCAATTCGTCCCTAAAAGAAGCCGATTCTACGAGATTACTAAAGATTGCCTTGAGATGGTAGCGAATGCAGATGACTGGCTGGAAGCGTATCAGAGCATTAACCATAAGTATGCGAATTATTGTCACTGTGATGTTTATCAGGAAATAGGAACCTTAATTAATACCCTGCGATTTGCAGACAATGTTGGTGATGGAATATGCAAGCAGGTGATGCAAGGAAACGATACGGATAGCTTCGGAGCAACGGCTGGCTCTCTGCTTGGGGTTTATTTCGGTCCTGATCACTTGGAATCAAGGTGGCTTAAACATTTTCAAGATCGGATTCATACGGGGCTTTCTAATTTTCATGAGCAAAGTCTTTCTTGTTTAGCGGAACGGATGGGGCGTTTACCAGAGCTGCTGCAAACCGGTCGTTATCAAGTTCAGCCTAGTGAGCTCTATGTGAGCAAGAATACGGATCTCGATACATAATAAGCTTACAAAAAGTCCACAGCAACAAATGTTGCTGGTGGATTTTTTTGCTTTTAATTTTTTTGAATTAGAGATGAATAATTCAATCGTGCTTTACAAAAACTTTATTCGATTAAGTCACTACTTTGCCAAATCAGGAGGGGTCGTTATTAAACCATTTATCGTAATAGTAGCGCTATTACTCGTTACAGCTTGTTCGGGTAATCAATCTGCCAACAACCAAATGACTACTCAACAAACGAAGGTTGGACATCATGCTGGCAAAACAGCTACAACAACAACCTTAACTCAAGCGTCTTCTATTTCCACAGAGAATGCTGGGAAATCAACGATTAAGACTAAACAAGTACCCGGCGATGTAACGAAATGGCTGGATGGGTTTATCCGCACTACTCCACCTACAGGTGGTACAACAGGGGATCAAACTACTTATCCGCAAACTTCCGCTAAGCCACAGTATTCTGCTAATCCGCAACAATCGGCCAATCCACAATATTCTGCTAATCCGCAAACATCCAACAATGCATCGGCATCTGTGCAGAAAGTGTTGGAACTGGTAAACAAAGAAAGAACAAACGCAGGCTTGAAACCCCTTAGTTTGAATAGTGAGCTGTCGAAAATGGCTTTGGCTAAAGCGCAGGATATGTCCGACAACAATTATTTTGACCATCAGTCACCAACCTACGGATCTCCGTTCGACATGATGAAGGCATTTGGGATCTCCTATAATACAGCAGGTGAAAATATCGCCAAAGGCCAGTCGAGCCCGGAAGAAGTAATGAATCAATGGATGAATAGCCCTGGTCACCGTGCCAACATCCTGAATAGTTCCTTTACTGAAATTGGAATAGGTTACTACAATAGCGAGTGGGTTCAAGAATTTATTGGTTAGTGTGATCAGCAATCTAAACGTCACATGTTAAAAGCTAATTTTTAAACCCCATGTCATCAGACATGGGGTTTATTTTTATAAAGGAGGGTAGTTAATTTCACAGATGGCTGGAAGATCGAAATCGATGTTAATGATCACTATTTCGTCTGGGTTTTGTCGACATGCTCGGATGGTTGATCTTGCGATGATGGAGATTGCTGTGGCAGCCATTTTTGTACCAGTGGCCACATTAAATAAGTTATTGTGCCTACAATCAAGAAATTAAAGATAATGAGTTCTGAGGTACTCATGACGCGAAAAGAAGCCATTAGATTACGAAATGTTTCTTGTATGCTAAAGAGTGAAATGAAGTCAAGCAGAAAGGTCAGTGCTAGTACTAAGATTAATAAGAGTATAGTTACGACGAATATTTTCATACCACTTCCCTGCTTTCATTGTTAATCTTCCAATAATATTTGCTGTTAATGGGTAGAATAATCACGCAAAGAGCAGCAAATAATGGAGAGAAAGGTGAAGGGGCATGGCAGAGGATGGCAATGCAAGTAGCAAAAGTGCTGGAAGCAATCCACAATGGACCGTCCCTTCAATTCCGATTGATTCAACAGAATTAAGAGTCAATTTAGAGCAGATTCGCCAAAAGACAGGGAATAGTGGAGATATAATTATTCGAGAATTTACGATTGGGGGCTCGGAGGAGGAGCTTCAAGCCGCAATTATTTATGTGGATGGCATTGTTAACAATACAACCATTAATCAATTTGTCATGGAAGTCTTGCTGAACGTCATGCTGAGTAATGAACAAAGGACATTAAATGATCTGGTTCAAGTAATCACAGATAAAATTGTTCCAATCGGTGGTCTGAAGACACTTGTTCAATGGGATGAACTCTATGATGCTCTGTTGTGGGGGCAGACCATTTTATTAATTGATGGATCGAATGAAGCCCTAGCGATTGCTACATCGGGCGGTGAAGTCCGCGCTATAGATGAGCCCGGTACGGATACTTCTATTCGAGGATCTCGTGAAGGGTTTGTTGAAAGCCTAACGACAAATATTTCGATGGTTCGGCGTCGCATAAGAAATCCTAATTTATGGCTGGAATCGATGACATTAGGTCAAGTTACACATACCAGGATAGGGATCATGTACATAAATGGGATCGCGGATGATAGCATTGTTGAAGAGGCGAAGCGACGTCTCCGCAAGATCAAATTGGATAGCATTCTGGAATCAGGATATATTGAGAAAATGATAGAAGATCAGAGTTTTACTCCGTTTCCAACGGTCCTACCTACAGAACGCCCAGATACCGTCGCTGCTAATCTTTTAGAAGGAAAAATTGCAATTATGGTGGATGGAACGCCCTTTATGCTAATCATCCCAGCCGTTTTTAATCAATTCTTTCAAATTACAGAGGATTCTTATCATCGGTATGATATCAGTGTTGCATTGCGGCTGTTACGAATCGTAATGTTCATCATTTCGATGATTGGACCTTCTTTCTATATTGCAGCAACAACCTTTCATCAAGAAATGATACCAACGCAGTTAGTGATTTCGCTTGTTTCACAGCTAGAAGCAACGCCATTTACCGCGTTTGTTGAGGCGCTATTAATGGAGGTTATTTTTGAAATTCTGCGTGAAGCGGGTGTTCGTATGCCAAAAGCAATTGGATCAGCAGTATCCATCGTTGGAGCACTTGTCATTGGGCAGGCAGCTGTACAAGCAGGTTTAGTGTCAACGGCAATGGTTATTGTTGTTTCACTTACAGCTATCTCTAGTCTAGCGACGCCTGTTTTCTCAATTGCTGTATCCGCGAGATTGTTACGTTTTCTCCTCATGATCAGTGCAGCAACGTTCGGTTTCTTTGGAATGATTCTTACCTTGATTATGATCATTGCACATATGTGTAGTTTACGTTCATTTGGTGTACCTTACATGGCTCCTTATAGTCCAATGATGCATGTAAAGAATAGTCAGATTCATGCACCTTTACCGATTTGGATGAGACATTTGATTCCAAAATTGATGAAGAAGCCTACAACAGAGCAAGTGGGTGATCAAGATGGGACGTAGAATGGCACGGTTTTGTTTGTCGATGGTTATGATTGCTCTCCTTACGGGTTGCTGGGATAGTCGAGAGTTAACGGATATCGGTTTTGTGGTTGCGATGGCGATTGATAAAGGAGAAAAAAAGAACATTAGGGTTACGGTTCAGATCGTGAATCCTGTAAATGTCTCAAGTACACAAGGAGGAGGTAGCCCAATGCCTTTACCTCCAACCACATATTCAGCAGAAGGAAATAATGTATTTGATGCCACTCGCGTTCTCTCACAAAAACTTTCTAGGCAATTGCATTATGGTCATGCGATAGTTCTCTTGGTAGGTGAAGATTTAGCTACAACACAAGGGATAAAGAAGCTTTTTGACGGCATTGAGCGGGATAGTGAGTTTCGTCCTTCCGCTACAATGGTTATCGCGAGGGGAACGACGGGAGAAGAAATCATTAAACAACGAACGAGTCTCGATAATTCACCTGCCATTAAAATTAAGAAAATGGTAGCTGAAACCGAGAAAGCCTTTGGTGAAAATATTGATGAGAAAATATACCAAGTCATTCAAGCCATCGTCTCATCTGGTAAAGAACCTACGATTACTGGCATTCAACTCGATTCTACAAATAAAGAAGACAAATTAATGGCTAATGGGATTGCTACTTTTAAAGATGGAAAATTAATGAGGTGGTTAGACGGAAATGAAAGCCGTGGATTCTTATGGGTGTTAGGCAGAGTTAATTCGACATTGTTAACCATGGATTGGAATGGTCAGCCACATACAATCGGGATCGAGAATATACGAACCAAATCATCATTTCATTCAAGCTTTGATAAATCCGGTAAACCAATTATTGAGGTGAAGATTGGCGCGGATGCAAATATTGGTGAGGTTGATGTCCCAATTGATGTAACTAACCCGAAATTGTTCTTGCAAATTGAGCGCCTGTACATGCAAGCCGTTCATGATGAAGCGGTAGCCACGATTAAATTAATGCAACAGCAAAAGTCGGACATTTTTGGATTTGGAGAAGTGGTGCATCGTGATCACCCTAAGCAATGGAGAACGTTAAAGCGGGATTGGAACGATGTGACCTTTCCCACCATTGAAGTAAAAGTGAAAGTGGAGGCTTATTTGCGTAATACTGGGTTGCGTAATAGAACCATAATGGAAAGTATCGATAATAGCTGATAAATGAATTGTTCATAGAGAGAAGGAGTGACATTGGAAAAAGCAAAGATCAGTCCCCGTCAATTGCTTATCCTTGTATTGATGTTTGAAATCGTGAGTGCGATTATCTCCGGATTTGGTGCGGAAGCCAAGCAAGATGCATGGATCACCGCAATCCTCGGAATGCTCGGGGGAATTTGTTTATTTCTAATCTATCATCGATTGTCTTTATTTTATCCGGATCTTCCGCTCACGGAATATGCGAAAAAAATATTAGGGCCCGTTGTGGGTCGTATCGTCGCCTTGTTATATGTCGTCTATTTCTTGTTTAATGGGAGTTTTGTAGTCCGTGAATTCGCCTCAATGGCTGTATCCTTTGTTTTTACACAGACTCCCTTTCTCGTTATTATTGCTTTGATGCTACTTTCGGTTATGTATGTCATTGGAAAAGGTATTGAGGTGTTGTCGAGGACAGCAGAGCTCTTTTTTTCTGTGTTACTTCTTGTTACTGTCACCGGTCTAAGCTCGATCCTTACGTCTGGGAATGTAAATCTTCAAAATTTAAGACCTGTACTCGAAGAGGGATGGTTAACCGTGCTGAAGCAATCGATTCCAAGCACCGTTGTATTTCCTTTTGGAGAGATTATAGTGTTTTTGATGTTGTTTCCCTATGTGAATAAACCGCAACAAGTGAAGAAAACAGTGATTACAGGATTATTGATCAGCGGATCTTTTATCGCGTTTGTTACGATGCTAAATGTGTCTGTCCTCGGTGCGGATCTATTTACAAGAACACAATACCCATTGCTGACAACCTCGGAGTTGATTGAGGGAAGAGCTTTACTAGAACGATTGGATGTATTGTTTCTCGTCACGGCTATTGTCGGTGGTTTTTTCCGGATCGGCATTTATTTATATGCGACGCTAATCGGTGCGGCAACATTGTTCGGTATTCCCTCCTATCGCAAATTAATGATCCCCGTGACTATGGTTATGTTTATATGTTCCATTGCGATGGCAGGAAACTATGTAGAATTTATCTATACAGGATTACGTGTCGTCCGGTTCTATGTCCAGATTCCGATGCTGTTTATCATTCCACTAATACTTCTAGTGATGGGCTGGTTTCAAGAGAAGAAGAAGCTGAAATCTGCGAAATAAGGAGCTTATATTCTAGAGTTGCATTTATTAGCCTTTACAATTATACTCGTCATAGCAACTATAATCATGTCAATTATCTGGGGGCCATAACATTGGAATTAGAAAAATACATAGGCGTAATTGTACACCGGGCAGATTTAAAGCTGAATAACTATTATCAAAAAGTGGTAAATCCCTTTGATATTACGGTGGACCAATGGGAGATCCTCGTTATTCTTTGGGAGAGTGAAGGGATTACTCAAAAGGATATTGCTGAAAGACTCTATAAAGATCAAACTAACATTGCACGTATGCTCTTCAAGCTTGAAAAGAAAGGCTTTGTTCATCGTGTAACCCATGAGACGGATAGAAGATCTTTACGTGTATATCTAACCTCTAAAGGGCGTGAAATAAAAGATGAGATTCTTGCTCCCTCTCTTGAAGCGTATAGAAAGACCATTGAAGGTTTAACTGAGGAAGAGGTTGAAACCTTTAGAAGGCTACTTTCTGTCATTCATAATAATGTAAAGGATTTATAGTAGATTTTGTTTGTAAAAAGAGAAGCTCTTCACGCCAATTAGTTGCTATGACGATTATCGTCAAGACCATTTGTTTTGAATCGTTTGTTTTTTTATTACTTAATACTTGCTATAGCAACTAATGCTTCGACAATTATAAGGAGGATACAAAGATGAGAACAAGCAATAATAAAATCGGGATTTTTGATGCCCAGTACAGAGCGTTGACTATCGGTATTATTCTGGCAGTCACAACAGTAGCATTTGAAGGATTGGGTGTTACGACGATTGCACCAAAGGTGGCGCAAAGTTTGAATGCGATCTATTATTATGGTTGGATTTTTAGTGCATTTCTTTTATCCCAAATCATTGGCACAATGGTCATTGGACAGCAGATTGATAAGAATGGTGTATATAAATCATTTGTAGTTTCTATTCTAATCTTTGTTGCGGGTATCGTCATTGCAGCAACTTCCTTCAATATTTACATGTTGATCGGCGGAAGAGCTTTTCAAGGTTTCGGAGCAGGCGCACTTTTAACTTGTGTATACTCCAGCATTACTTTAAGTTACCCTGACAGTCTAAGAACAAAAATACTTGCAGCTTTCTCTAGTGCTTATATTCTTCCAGCATTAATTGGTCCTTATATCGCAGGGCTTTTAGCCGAAAATCTTTCGTGGAGGTTTGTGTTCTGGCTTGTTCTGCCGTTCATTGTTCTATCTGTATGCTTAACGCTCCCATTATTTCGTAAGTTACAAGCTGAAAATAATAATGCTTCATCGACTAAAAGAGGGATGTATAAAGAAATATACGCAATTTTATTAACATTAGGAACAGGGCTGCTATTAGCAGGATTAGGATTTTTACCTTCTTGGAAAGGGAGTTTAATTTCAATTGCAGGGGGCTTGATTATGATTCAGCCTTTACGGAAACTGCTGCCAGAGGGTGCTTTAGTAGTTAGAAAAGGTTTGCCGGCAACCATTGTTACTAGAGGGCTGTTTGTTGCATGCTACTATGCAGTTGAAAGCTATGTTGTGCTAGCTCTAACAAATGTTAAAGGGTTATCGGCAGATATTGCGGGCTTAATCGTTGCTGCTGGGGCTATAAGTTGGTCAATAGCAGCGTGGATGCAATCCAAGCTTGATGAACAAGACCATGGGAGGGGCCGTAGACAACGGGTGACGATTGGCGTTGCTTTTATGATAGTCGGAGTTGCGCTGGTCATAACCGTGATAGGCATTTCAGGTAATGGAATTGTGCTCGCAGTGTTCTCACAAATACTTACCGGTTTAGGAATAGGGCTGGCACATCCAACCACGGGAGCCATTGCGCTCCAGCATGCCGAAGATGGCGATGCAGGTTCAATTTCAGCGAATATTCAATTTATTGATGCGTTTAGTCCTGCACTTAGCATCGGACTAGGGGGTGCCCTAATTACCATTAGTGAAGCCTTTGGATGGGGCGTAATGACAGGAATCCTCTTGGCCTTATCGATCCAGCTTCTTTTCGTAATTTTAAGCTTTATAGCTACTTTCCGAATTGCGAAGAAGGCAAGCTGAAGCAGATATAATATATGACTGTGAAAGCGAGGGGGAAGACAAGGCTGTACTGACTGGAGCCTATTTTAACATCTCATATCCCATCTTTATGGGATTGGTCCTGACAATGGATCTACTTATAATTGTTAGTAATTCTTAGACAAATATGAGTGGGGACGGGATCAGTATGATTGTTGCAAAAAATACAGAGCTAGCGGGCACCCGCAGGCGGCGATTGGGTATGATGGCGGCTATTTGTATGGGAGCTTTTATTTCCCATTTTACAGCCGGAATTATGAATTTATCGCTTCCTTTTTTTATAAATCATTTTCAGACGGAGCTTGCGAAGGGTTTGTGGATCACAACAGGGTACCTACTAGTGATTACTGCGCTTCTCCCTGTGATGGGAAAACTGGGTGATCGTTATGGGTTTCGCCGCATTCATAATCTCGGATATGTGATTTTTACAGTTGGTTCGATCTTGGTCGCTTTTTCACCTAATCTGCCAATATTGCTTACGCTTAGAGTTGTGCAGGGCATAGGTGCTGCGATGTTCCAAGCAACGAATATTGCGCTCATCACCATCCATATGCCGAAAGAGAAACGAGGACATGCACTCGGAATTCTGAGTACGGCTGTCGCACTGGGCGGGATGACAGGCCCTATTGCGGGAGGGTTGATTGCGGAGTGGCTCAGCTGGCAGTGGCTATTTTTGATCCATGTTCCTGTGGCGATTGTGGCTACAGTTATGGCTTACCGGTACATTCCGAGCCGTGTGCAAGATCGTAAGTCGGGAACTGTCAGCATCGTGGGGGCTAGCTTGTTCATGATATGGATCACCTTGCTTCTTCTCGTGATAACAAATGGGAGCAAGTGGGGGTGGGTGTCTACGCAGACGATGGCGAGTTTGATGGGGTTTATCCTGCTGTTGGTCACGTTTCTATTATGGGAACGGAGGCAAAAGACACCTTTTCTACCTCTTCGGGCGCTGAGAATTCCTTCTGTGGCGGGTGGCTTGATCGTTAGCTGTGCCTCTTTTATTCTTTCTAATACCTTGCTTGTCCTTATTCCATTTTATTTGATGGGAGCAGCGGTTCAGTTTTCGTCCTCCACGACCGGTTACATTATGGCGGCTTATCCCATTGCATTGGCTTTTGCAGGTCCTCTTGCAGGCTACTGGTCCGATCGTTATGGTTCTCGTCGGCTGATGCTTATGGGGCTGAGTGCTATGGGAGGCGGGTTCGTCCTGTTGCTAGTATTTTTAGAGAATATCCCGGTCTATGGAATCGCTGCGATTCTATGTCTTATTGGACTTGGGATGGGGCTCATTGCTTCTCCGAATAATAGCTATATTATGCAGCAGACGCCTAAGGAACACGTAGGTTCAATTGGAGGAATAATTGCCTTAACACGAAATGCGGGGATGGTGTTTGGCTCAGCACTTGGACTTGGGATGGTGAGTGGAGAGATAGGGCAGGAAGATCAGCTACAGGCGTTCAAAATGGTTTTTGGGATTAATATTTTCATTTGTATAGGCGTTATTATAATGATGGTTGTTATCAATAGACGGCTATTTAAATCTGCTTGATCTAAAAAAATGTGTGTGTAATCACAACTCAAGGTTTGGTGTTCTGTTACGTTGAGAGTAACGAAAGATTATCTAAATATGGAGGATAACGATATGTTTTGTTACCAGTGTGAACAGACACCGACTGGCGGTTGCACCGTTGTTGGAGTATGCGGCAAAAATGAAACCATTGCGAGTTTACAGGACACGATGATTTTTGCCTTAAAAGGAATTGCAGCATATGCAACACATGCTCGGCAGCTAGGATATAGCGATCCTGAGGTGGATCGTATTACCCACGAAGCTTTGTACATGACCTTGACCAATTCCAACTTTAATACCCAGGAGCATTTGGAAATGGCGATGAAGGTTGGAGATGCGGCGGTTCGCGTCATGGATCTGCTGGATCGTGCGCATACGGATCGCTTCGGGATTCCACAACCAATCACAGTGAGCCAGAATAAAATTGAAGGTCAATGTATTGTGGTGACAGGGCATAACCTGTATGCACTCGAGGAATTGCTGCAGCAGACGGAAGGAAAGGGCATCAACATCTATACCCACTCGGAAATGCTACCTGCCCATGGCTATCCTGCGCTCAAGAAGTATAAACATCTGAAAGGCAACATCGGCAAAGCTTGGTACGATCAACGCAGACTTTTCGAGCAGTTTCCTGGTGCGATTCTTGCAACTACAAACTGTGTGATGCCGATTAAGGGTACGTATGCAGACCGCTTTTTCTCATATGAAGTAGCAGGACTAGAAGGTGTAGCGAAAATCACGAATGACGATTTCTCCCCCCTAATTAATCGTGCGTTGTCATTACCTGCGGCTGATGTAGAGTCAGATCTGGTACTTACGACAGGATATCATCATGAAACAGTAATCGGGCTAGCACCAGAGATCATTCAGGCTGTCAAAGATGGGCATATCCGCCGGTTTTTCGTCATTGCAGGTTGTGATGCGCCAGGTAAAGGTGGGAATTACTACCGCGAGTTGGCGACATCCTTACCGAACGATACCGTCATTTTAACCACTTCTTGCGGAAAATTCCGCTTTAATGACGTAGATTATGGAACTGTTGGAGACACAGGCATTCCGCGTTATATTGACCTTGGGCAATGTAATAATTCTGGTTCTACGGTGAAGATTGCTTTAGCTCTGGCTGAGGCATTTGATTGTACGGTGAACGAGCTGCCTGTCAGCATCGTGCTGTCCTGGTTTGAGCAAAAAGCGGTAGCCATTCTGCTTGGCTTGTTCAGTCTTGGCATTCAGGATATTCGTATCGGACCGAAACCGCCTGAGTTTATCTCAGATGGGGTGTTGGATGTGTTGGTAGAGCTTTTTGGGTTAAAGCTGATTACCACTGCTGAGGAAGATATGAACGCAATGTTGGCGTTGTCCTAGGTTAATCAGGGTGCTTAACACTTGAGACATATGGAGTGCTGTGTGTCATTGGTTAGGGCACAACATTTAATATTGTAAGACTAAGCTCAAGCTGAGAAAAAAGCTTGGGCTTTTCTTGCGTTTTGAAGACAAGCTAACATACAAACACACGTTACAACTGGGGGGATCGCTTTTCCAGGGTTATTGTCTACAGTTATGAATTGTATATTTTTATATTGTTTCGTAGCTGAGCTAAAAATTTATTTGCTGCATTAGAAAACACTTGATGTTTTTTCCAGATAATATTTAAATTAGCCTCTAATTTGGGGTTTAAAGGTTTAAAGCAAAGCTTGCTATCTCCTGATGTATTAATAAGTTTATCCAAGCATAATGCATATCCAATATTTTCCTCTACCATTCGTGCAGCATTGTAAAGTAGATTATAAGTTGCGACAATATTGAGATCCTCAATATTCGCTCCAAACCATCCTGTGAATTCGTTACTGACAGCAGTTTGACGTGAAATTAACAGTGGTTTATCTATTAAATCTATTGGCTGGATGAACTGCTTGTACGCTAGAGGACTATCTTTGCGCATTAAAACACCCCAAACATCAGTAGCAGGTAATTTTATATAATCATATTTTTGTTTATCTGTGGGTTCTATGACAATGCCGAAGTCTAATAATCCACTGTCTAACCTGCTAGTAATATCGTCAGCATTACCACTGTATAAATCAAATCGAATACTTGGATAATGTTCAAGTAATTCTTTTGATGCTTTGGCAATGAAATTCATAGCTTCTGTTTCACCACCACCAATGTAAATTTCTCCGCTAATCAGTTCTTTTGATTCTTTAAAACTGGCTTCGGTTTTATCTACTAGCTCAACGATTTCCTTCGCTTTTTTAAATAAGTACTTCCCTTCATCTGTTAAAGTAATTTTCCGATTACCTCTTTCAAATAAAGTTGCTCCTAATTCCATTTCAAGGTCTTTTAATTGTCTTGATAATGTAGGTTGAGACAAATGCAGCTGTTTTGAAGCAGCCGATATATTCTCTTCATTCGCTACAGCAATGAAATAGCGTAATACACGAATTTCCATAACAGTCTCCTTATTATATCTATGCTTAAAAAGCATAAGAGTGTATTTGGTATAAGTATTAGTCATTTGAATCATATCAACTTATGATGTGAATGAAAAGGGATGTGAGCAAGGTCGCTAACATATGAACCTCATTATCAGAAGTATAATTAAATTGGGCTGGTGATTTTAAAAATGGAGATGAAAGAATTTATTGATTTATGTAAGAAGGGAAATTCAATTTCGGGTGAGGATAAAGAATTGCATGGACTATTAACTCAATGCAGTTATCAAGCTCAAAAGATCACCATGGAATTGAATACATCCTATCATTCAAAAGAAGAAATAGTGGAGATTTTTAGTGAACTTACAGGCAATAAAGTTGATTCGTCGTTTATGTGTTTTCCGCCGTTTTATACAGACTTTGGGAAAAATATCACTGTAGGGAAGAATGTGTTTTTCAACACAGGCTGTTCCTTCCAAGATAGAGGTGGAATTACTATAGGGGATGGTACAATGATTGGTATGAATGTCACGATTGCTACTCTTAATCATGGATTACCTTTAGAAACGAGAAATGTAACCTATTCATCTCCAGTTATCATTGGAGACAATGTATGGATTGGGTCAAACGCTACCATACTGCCCGGGGTGACGATTGGAGATAACTCTGTTGTTGCGGCAGGAGCAGTTGTCACTAAAGATGTTCCAGCGAATACTGTCGTTGCAGGAGTACCGGCAAAAGAGCTTAAAAAAATTATTAACAATTTGTAATACATCTTAAAAACTCAAGCGTAATGCCGCTTGAGTTTTTTTATTCATGCATATGGCATTTCGTTGGTAGGTAATCCAGGCACACAAGCCAAAACGATCATAAAAAAGATTCCCATCAGTGATTACTGGCGGGGTTTTGTTATATGATCATCCCCATTTCACGGAGTCTATCTTTAATTTTCTTTAAACGAGCTTCTTTTTCGGTAGCTTCACTTAATACCTCCAAAGATGTTTCGTTATACTTCTTTATAATCCTCTTTAAAGTTAATTCTTTTATTTCCTTTTTACTCTGCATTGTAATACGAGGGACAATGGTATGGTTTTCAATGGTCTTGGGATCTGCAGAAATTCGTTCTAGTAAACGAAGTAGAAGCATCAGTCTTTTGTGCCCCAACCTCGGAACTTGGTATAGTTTTTTCCATGTAGAATTTAGTAGATGATCAAGGTTTGTATATCCCTTGGAGTATAGAGCATTTATGAGGCCCGTTAAATTTGGTCCCTGCTCTTCTGCATAAGCAACAGTTACAATACAAGCAATATCCTTACTATAAAGATACGCTGGAAGCGGGTAAAATTGTATTAATGCTGCATTTCCATCGATGATGTCATTCATGATGATTTACCTCCATTAAAATATTTGGTCATTATTCACGTATAGAATTCTGGTGAAGGTTGTGCAAAGTATTATTACACTCTGCATTATTAAAACCCAAGCTACTGATCATTTTCTGAACAACATCAAAACCCATTGCATGAGCTTGTAGAATATTCAGAAGATTTTACTATTTAATAAGTAACAATCGACGCCAATATTCGCAGCTGCGTTTCATAATCAACGCTAAGTAATGGTATGATGTAGGCATCAATTTTATGGGGTGCACTATGATGGATATTCGAATCAAAGAACTGCTTGATGCCACACAGCAAAAATATGGGTTGGACAACTACTACTTACACTCTCATGAAATTTATCGCGACGTTACGATTCTGGGAGAGACCAACTATTTTCTTAGTATGGAATGGTTTCCTGCTCATATTAAGGAATGGAAGGGCGATTACAATCCGGAAGGAACTGCCGTCATCACGATTGACCTACAATCCCGTAACTATAAAAGTGTGATTTTTGTTGGCGGGAAATCTTATGCGAATGAGACACCATTCCAAAATATAGATTTTAACGGAGTCATCCGGTGGATTGAAGCTGAGGCAAGGGTATTATACGGTAAACACTTCCACTTAGAGAAGGAACAGAATGGTGAATATCATTTTATTGAAAAAATAGGTAGCATACCAGTCATTCCTGGTGGACGGATCGAGCTTCGCTTCGATGCGGAAGGCAGGCTTGTTTTTTACAGTGTATATGGCCAGTTTCCTTCCAGCTCCCTTCTGCACAAAGAGAACTATACTCTCACACTTCAAACGATAGAGCCACAGGCGAGGAAACAACTACAGCTTATAGAATATCCGGTGTACGAGACGAAGCAACTCCTGCCGATCTATGGGATAGAAGAAATCTACATTTCAAATGACGGAACAACCACCATCCCATTTGAGTTTATATCAGGTACGAGAGCACGACTGAATATTGATCAAGTAATACATTGGGAGCAACAGAATACGGAGCTGGAGCCGTTCGAAAGGACGGAGATACGCCTACTTGAGGTAGTTTCCATTGAGCAGGCAATAGCTAGTGAGCCGCATCCGGACTCATTTCCTATCACAGACGCAGAACAAGCCGAATGTATAGCCGCAGTCGAAGCTGTTTTAAGCCAGCTCTATCCGGATGAATCCGGAGAATGGATATTGAAGACTTTTCAACGGGAAAGAGGACATATTCAGGCAACACTGAGGATGAAGGCGCCAAGTAATCGTATATTCCAGCGTAAGATCCTCCTGTTCATCGATGTGCAGAATTATAAGGTTATAAATTATATGGATAACATGCCAATGCTCGATATGTTTGATGAGTTCAAGAGCGAAGAGGAAATTGCTGTAAGCCATGACGAAGCTTATGACAAGCTCAAGGGATGGTTCGAATTAACACCCGTCTATGTGTATGATCCTGGGCAGATGAAGCATGTGCTGTGCGGGAAGTTAGATTGTAATTATGCTGTGAAGGCCACTAGTGGAGATGTGGTGGAGTTGAGTAGTTTGGAATGATAGTGCAAGGTGATGCAAATATAATAAAATGATTAGAACTTACTAATTTTGTGAGTAACTTTGGGAGTTGAAAATATGTCGACAGCTACAGGTACCAAGGAAAATCCTTGGAAATTAAAGACACCACCGCAAACATCCGAGTATGAAATGTACAAGGTCGAAAAAGACGGTAAAGAAATTATAGTTTGCACTGTAGGGAAAACGGTTTTGCATTATGACTACCGCTGTATTGAAGATCTGCACGCCATGCTTATACAAAATGGTGATTGGATGGAGTTAGGAAGTGCTGATGAGCAAAAACCAGCAAAAGAAGGTACCGTTGAAGCATGGGGGCGTTCACCTGAAAACCCTGTCGGCGGTTGGTATGGATTAAAGAAGGGACTTCGGGGGCGATTCGGAATGTATATCCCACCGTTGCTCGAAGAATTGGGTCTTGCGGAAGTAGAGCATAATCCAAGAAACAATCGGATGAAAGCGATCTTGTAAACGAAGGAGAGCCTAAAGGCTCTTCTTTTTTTGAGCCATGCCCCTAACCGGCGGTCTTTCGTACACATTGCAGTGATTAATTTAGTTACAAAACGTTTTTTTTAGTTACATAAACTTTCAAGAGCAGGGCCTTTGCCGTTAAGCTGATTGTAAAAATATTCACAAGGGGGCAAAGCTATAACATGAATAAAAAAGTAACCACTGCTCTTATTCTCGTTCTCTCAGTCATGCTTGTTATCACAGGATGTGGCAACAGCAACAGCAGCAATGGAAACGGGAACAAGAACACCAGCAAGAACACCAGCAAGATCAACGAGACAAAGGAAACTGAAGCCGTTTCGGGAGCATCCAAAGCTAGCTATACACCGTACGATCAACTAAAAGATAAATATGACATCATCATTATCGGTGCAGGCGGTGCCGGAATGTCTGCTGCACTTGAGGCGAGAGCAAAAGGGATGAACCCGGTTATTTTTGAAAAAATGCCGGTTGCCGGCGGGAATACAACAAAATCATCTTCGGGAATGAATGCTTCTGAAACAAAATTCCAAAAAGAGCAAGGCATTGAAGACAGCAATGATCTCTTTTATGAAGAGACCTTAAAAGGTGGCCATGATACGAACGATAAAGAGATGCTTCGTTTCTTCGTAGACAATTCCGCAAGTGCGATTGATTGGCTGGATTCTATCGGGATTAGATTGAATAATATCACGATTACAGGCGGGATGAACGAAAAACGTACACACCGTCCTGAAGATGGCTCTGCAGTAGGACAATACCTTGTCAAAGGTTTGGTGAAAAACGTACAAGAACAAGGCATTCCCCTTTTTGTTAACGCCAATGTCAAAGAAATTACCGAAAAAGACGGTAAGGTCAATGGCGTCAAAGTCATCTTTGACCAAACGGAGGAGAAAACGATTACAGCGTCTGCTGTCGTGGTGACAACCGGCGGTTTCGGCGCTAATCTAGATATGATTTCAGGAGTCAGATCTGATTTGGAGGGGTACGTTACCACCAACCAGCCGGGCAGCACCGGTGACGGTATCAAGATGATTGAGAAGCTCGGCGGTACCACAGTCGATATGGATCAAATCCAAGTTCACCCGACTGTGCAGCAGGAAAAATCCTATCTCATTGGGGAGGCTGTTCGTGGGGAAGGAGCGATCCTGGTTTCAAGTGTGGGCAAACGTTTCACAAACGAACTGGATACAAGAGATAATGTCACCGCTGCAATCAATAAGCTTCCTGAGAAATCTGCGTTTCTTGTATTTAATTCCGGCGTAAAATCTCGCGCTAAAGCGATTGAACAATATGAAAAAATGGGCTTCGTTATCCAAGGAGATTCGATCGAGGCTTTGGCAACAAAAATGGACGTACCGGCAGATCAGTTGAAAACCACACTGGACAGCTGGAATAGCGCGGTGACGAATAAACAGGATGCCGACTTCGGCAGAACAACCGGAATGGATAATGACTTGTCCGGCGCGCCATATTATGCAATTAAAATCGGCCCGGGAATTCACTACACGATGGGAGGCGTGAAAATCAACACCAACACAGAAGTTTTAAATAAAGACGGACAACCGATTCCAGGCCTTTTTGCAGCAGGAGAAGTTACCGGAGGCTTGCATGGTCAAAACCGGATCGGCGGTAACTCTGTTGCGGAAATCATTATTTTCGGCCGCCAAACGGGTATAAAATCCGCTGAATTCGTAAAAGCACAATAAGTTATCCCCCTGTCTCTTTTCGGCTAGGCAAACAAACGCTTGGGCTCATCTTAGCCATGCGTTTGTTGTTTTATTATAACAGTGTAGCGTATAAGGTCATAGCCAGCCTTGCACGTATACGTTAGAATGAAGAAAAATTTCCGGAGGGACAGCTGTTGAAAATTGGCAAACACACACTTCGGCTGCAAACAACAATTACTTTGATGATTGGTGCAGTTCTTATCATAATGCTGCTAGTGGTCTATGTGCTATTTAGTATAAAGGTTTCCTCACAAACAAAATCCTCGTTGGAACAAAAGGCTGTGATCATTTCCCGTACGTTATCGCGTAACCCTCTAATTATTGAAGCGTTAAACAAATCACGGAGCTCGTCTGAATTGCAAAGCTACACTGAGGAAATCCGATTGTTGAACAATGTGGAATTTGTTGTGGTCATGGATATGAATGCGATCCGATATTCCCATCCGGACAAGGACAAAATTGGTAAGCATTTTATCGGTGGCGACGAAGCCGCAGTCTTGCAGGGGCAGGAAAGCATTTCGGAAGCCGAGGGTTCTTTGGGCCCATCTGTAAGAGCGTTTTCACCTGTCTTTTCTGCAAGCGGGAAACAATTAGGAGCGGTGGCAGTAGGGATATCACTGGGAAACATCAGACTTGCCATAAGAGAGAACGTGGGAATCCTTTATTGGGGATTGCTTATAGGCAGTCTAATAGGGGCTGCGGGAGCATTTCTATTGGCACGTGTTATCAAAAAAATGATGTTTGGCATGGAACCGGCCGCTATTGCTAAGCTTTTGGAAGAGCGCAACTCCATGCTACAGTCAGTTAGGGAGGGAGTCATTGCCGTTGATAAAGAGTCACGTATTACTTTGATTAATACAGAAGCCAGGCGTTTGCTTGCAGCCATTGGCATGCAGGATGATCCTTTGAACCAGTCGGTGGAGAGCTTTTGGCCATCACTACGGATGAATACAGTGCTCAAAACCGGTGAAGCCAGCCAGGACTTGGAGGTGGAGCATAACGGTGTTACGTTACTGGCAAACGTGGTTCCCATTCATGTAAAGGGAGCTGTAGAAGGTGCAATTGCTACATTCCGTGATAAGACGGAGATCAGCATACTTATGGAAAGGTTATCTGGCATCTCCTTATATGCCGAGGCATTGCGTGCCCAGGCACATGAGTTTATGAACAAGCTGCATGTAATATTAGGATTAACACATATGAAAAGGTATGATCGGTTGGAGGCGTATATAACAAGTACTGTCACAACAACACAGGCAGAGATGGGAACGGTGGTGAGACAAGTGAAGGACCCTGTGATGGCGGGATTTCTATTGGGTAAGCTGAGCCGGGCCAGAGAAGCCGGAGTTCAACTGGTGCTTCTGGAGGATGGGGTCCTGCCGGAGCCTAGCGATCCGGAACGCTCCTGCCAACTCATTACGATAGTCGGTAATCTTTTGGATAATGCAATGGAAGCGCCGGAAGGTAGAGGCAGCAAATATATTCATTTCAGCTTTCAATATCAGGATAAGACGCTGATAGTTACGGTTAGCGATAATGGAAGCGGTATCCCAGATGAGAAATTGCCGTATATTTTTCAACAGGGGTATTCGACAAAAGGAAATGACCGAGGCATCGGCTTGTATCTGGTTGAGCGGAGCCTTAAAGCTATGGGAGGTAAGATTGTTTGTGAAACAGGAAAGGGAGAAGGGGCTCGATTTACGGTTAGTTTACCCTATCGAGCAAAGAGTGATGGTCAATGATTAGTGTATTGATTGTAGAAGATGATCCGATGGTAGCCGAGATGAATAAATTCTATTTGGAGCAAGTGGAAGGTTTTCAGTGTAAAGGCTGGGCAAAATCAGTGGGTGAAGCTCTGATCAAATTGGCAGATGAGTCTTTCGAGCTGATTCTGCTGGATATTTACATGAAAGAGAGCAATGGATTGGAACTGCTGTCCGCTCTCCGTCGAGGCAGCAAACGAATAGATGTGATTATCATTTCGGCTGCGAGCGATAAGGACAGTATCCGAGACGCGCTTCAGAACGGTGCAGTGGATTACCTTATTAAACCGTTTGAGTTTCAACGCTTTCTCGCAGCCCTTTCCGCCTACAAGGAGCAGCATTTTCTGTTCCGCAATCAGGATTCCCTGGATCAGTCTGAACTAGATAAGCTAACCGGGTATAGGAAAGAGCCCTCGGCCGTTCAGGATTTATCCAAGGGTTTTACCCGGCATACATTGCGGACGGTCTGGAAAGCGGTGGAGACCCATAATGCAAATTCCTTTAGCACTGAAGAGATTGCAGTTAGTTCCGGAATCTCGCGGGTTTCGGTCGGGAAATATCTTGCCGTCCTCGCAGATATGGGAGCGCTGAACAGTGAGTTGACCTATGGCACCATAGGAAGACCTGTACAGCGATATCGCATGTCTTCCCGCGGCAGTTCTGTGATTTCTAAATTCATATAATTTTTTGGAGTGGGCCGCCGGTTCCGTGTTTTTATAAGGAATCGGCGGTTTTTGATTGCATATTTTTGATAGCGCTTACTTTAATAATTTTCATAATTCAATCAATAATTACGTAAAAACAAAAGCGCTTTCATTTCCGCTACTATAAGGCTAGAAAAGAGTTTAGGAGGAAATGAAAAATGCAAAATACGATTCCATCACCTGTTTCCAAAGGAAAGGAAGGTCCCCTGCCAGAAAAGGCTGCCTTCATTCAAAAATGTAAGCAATTTAAGGTGGGTGTCTTTCCGCTCCCTGTGTATCTAGCTCTGGCAGTGGTCATTCTTCTTGCGAGTGTGGCGGGGAAGCTACCGAATGACATGATTGGTGGGTTCGCTGTCATTATGGTTCTGGGTATTCTGTTGAGTGATATTGGTATGAAGCTTCCCTTGTTGAAAAATATAGGCGGCCCCGCAATCATGGCCCTTATGATCCCATCCCTGTTGATTTATTTGAATTTGTTCAACTCTACTGTGACAGACGCTGTCACCACATTGATGAAAGAGGCCAACTTCCTGTACTTGTACATCTCCATCCTGGTGAGTGGTAGTATGCTCGGCATGCACCGCAAAACATTGGTAGCGGGTATTACGCGGATCTTCATCCCGCTGATCGTCGGGACGATTGCAGCGGTTCTCGGCGGACTACTGGTAGGAACGCTCACAGGTTATAGCATGTATCATACTTTCTTCTTTATTATCGTACCGATCCTTGGCGGTGGAATCGGTGAAGGGATTCTTCCTCTCTCGATTGCATACTCAAGCATTCTGGGTGGACACGAAGCGGGTTATTACGTATCGCAGATGATCCCGTCGGCAATTATCGGCAACGTATTCGCCATCATTGTGGCGGGCTTCCTGAAACGTCTGGGCGAGAAAAAGCCCCATCTAAGCGGTAACGGTACACTAGTCAAATCCGGTGACGATCTACAGCATGACAATCCGGATAACAAACCCAAAGATTTCATGATGATGGGTGCGGGACTTCTGATCGCATGCAGTTTCTTCATTGTTGGGGCATTGCTTGCAGATTATGTAGGGATACCCGGACCGATTGTCATGATTCTGATGGCTGTACTGATCAAATGTGTCAAGGCGCTTCCCGAAAGATTCGAAAATGGGGCTTACCAGTTGTATAAGTTCGTTGCTGGTAACCTGACATGGCCGCTCATGGTAGGTTTGGGCATGCTATACGTTCCTCTGAAGGATGTAGCTGCCATTATCTCTCTACCGTATGTGCTGACGTGCCTCGCCATCGTCTTCAGCATGGTGGTTTCCGGCTATTTTGTGGGAAGAAAAATCAATATGTACCCTGTCGATGCGGCAATTGTAACCGTCTGCCATAGCGGCTTGGGTGGAACCGGAGATGTAGCCATTCTCTCTGCCTCCAATCGTATGCAGCTCATGCCATTTGCCCAGATCTCCACCCGGATCGGCGGCGTCAGCACTGTTATTGTGGCAACTATTCTATTGCGGTTTTGGAGCTGATTAGGATGGATGTCAAGCATACGGCCAGAAAGCTTATAGAGAAAAATATATTGCAATTAACAGGAGGAACAGTAATGAAAATAATGGATGAAGTAATGAAGATGCATGTCGGCGGCAAGCTGGAGACAGGCTTGAAGAACCCTATTCGAAGCATGGAGGATTTATCCAAGGTATATACACCCGGAGTAGCTAAAGTGTGTCAGGCTATCGCCGCAGACCAAAATAAAGCATACGAATATACGATTAAGAAAAATTCGGTTGCGGTCGTTAGTGACGGAACAGCTGTACTCGGACTTGGCGATATCGGTCCCAAAGCAGCCATGCCGGTCATGGAAGGCAAAGCAGCGTTGTTCAAACAGTTTGCAGATGTGGACGCTTTCCCAATCTGCCTGGATACAAAAGATACCGAGGAAATTATCGCGATTGTCAAAGCAATCGCCCCTACCTTCGGAGGCATTAATCTCGAAGATATTTCTTCGCCACGTTGCTTTGAAATTGAAGCGAGACTTAAGCAGGAGCTCGATATTCCAGTCTTCCACGACGATCAGCATGGAACGGCGATTGTGGTACTGGCTGGAATTTTGAATGCGTTAAGAGTATGCAACAAGGACATTAAGAATGTGAAGATAGTGGTGAACGGTATTGGAGCCGCCGGTATCGCCGTATCCAAGATGCTCCTGCATGCCGGTGCTGTAAATTTGATCGGTGTGGACCGCCAGGGTGCAATTAACCGTGCTGTCCATTACGATAAATCGCATTGGAGCGAGTTTGCACTAATTACGAATCCTTATCTGGAGATAGGTTCCTTATCTGAAGTTATTCAGGGTGCTGATGTATTTATCGGACTATCCGCCCCCGGTGCCTTAAAGCTAGGTGATGTAAAAAGAATGGCTGCTGATCCGATTGTATTTGCCATGGCCAATCCTACTCCGGAGATTGATCCTGAAATTGCCGCGCCTTACGTTAAGGTTATGGCGACAGGGCGCTCCGATTTTCCTAACCAAATCAATAATGTTCTCTGTTTTCCCGGTATTTTTCGTGGAGCCCTTGACTGTGGCGCCACTGAAATCAATGAAGATATGAAACTGGCTGCTGCAGAGGCGATATCTTCAGTAATTGACGCCAGTGATCTTCATGAAACTTATATTATGCCGAATGCGTTTGATCCACGGGTAGTGGAGCGTATCCGGGAAGCGGTTATTCGAGCGGCGCTCAAGAGTGGTGTGGCAAGAATAGGTATGTTAATGGAAAGCAATTAAAGCTGTATAAACATCCGATCCGGATTATTCATAAATTAGTTTTTCGGAGTTCTGTGCATATCTCGAATACATGATGTTAGGTAACTCTGCCTCTAGAGTTACCTTTGTTTTTTTATCTGGTTTGCAAAAATAAAAGAAATCAGTTATATTCAATGTAATTAGATAATCTAACTATAGGAGTAAGGAGGTATACAAATTGAAAAGAAAGCCTGCCAAGGAATATACGACCGAGCAACAATTACCGAGACTTGGAACATCGCCTTATTTGAAGTTGATGGAGCGTACAGCCTCATCCGATACCAATCTAAATTCTGCGCACCTGGGCCTAATTATGCTCTGGCTGGGAGATAACATTTTAGACATGGTGGATATTGATTTAGCTGCTTTTGACATCACGGAGAGCAAGCTGGATCTATTACTCCTATTATCTCTTCACGCAGATCAGGAATTGGTTACACCTTCATCCTTAGCAGACCGATTGGGTATTCGCCGATCGTCCGTAACGGCCTTGTTAATATGGCTGGAGAAAAGAAATTTGATTGTTCGTGAACCGTATGCCAAGGATGGCCGTATGACTCACGTTCGTATTAGCGCTGAAGGCAGTACGCTTGTGAATCAAATATTGCCTACGTTCTGGTCTACTTGCGCATCCCTTGTTGATGAATTAGATAAAGAGGAGCAAGCGGTGTTCCAAAAAGTATTGGTTAAACTAAATGCAAGCTTAGAAAAACGACTTGGATCGGGGAGATAATTTTTTTGGTCATATAGTTAGATAATCTAATTACATCAATTCAGAGGTGGATATGATCTGATTTGATAACCGTGATGGATATTACAACATGAAGGTATGTGATGCAAAATGAAACAAACTCAGCATTCAGGGGACCCGCAGCAGAGTCGTGAGCAGCATTTTATATCGCTGCGCATCATGTTTAAGGAGATGTTCTTGCACACAAGGTCGCAATGGGTCTTTCTTATGCTTGGTGCCGTCACAGTGATAGCCATTTCCATTCTTGAATTTATGATCCCTCAGTTAACTAAAGAGATCATAGATCAAATCATCCCTGAAAAAAGGTATTACGCGCTATTCGAAACGGGAGGTCTTATCCTGCTAGCTGCATTGCTGTTGGGGATATTTAACTTCAGTAGCAGTTATGTAATGACAATTGTTAGTCAGAAGGCAATTTTCCAGTTGCGAAACAAATTGCATAAACACACATTAAGTTTGGATTTGAAATTTTTTGACCGAAATCGGACCGGGGATCTTATGGCAAGGTTAACGAGTGATGTAAATCAACTACAGGAACTGGTTTCAGCCGATAGCCTGTCCATTATAGCGGATGTCATAACCTTCGCTGCGATCGTGGGGTACTTATTATATACGGACTGGCAACTAGCATTAATTACACTTATAACCCTGCCTTTTTTATTTATAACATCACGATATTTCAGCCTGCGCATTAAGAGTGCCTATAGAGCGGTACGTCACATATCAGCTCAGTTAAACAACTCACTTCAAGATACGTTGTCAGGCATACGGATGATCAAGTCTTTTGCAAGTGAAGATGCGGAAGCTAAGCAGTTCGAGGCATTGAGCGAACAGCATCGGATAGCCACAGTCTTTGCTTCAAGGTTATCGGGAACTTTCTCGCCAATTATCGATTGGCTGAATTATGTAGGTATGACGTTGGTGCTTCTGTTCGGAGCGTGGCAGGTTATGCATGGGAATATGTCCGTTGGTGATATCGTAGCTTACTTAGCTTACTTGCGTTTGTTGCAAGCGCCCATCCGTTCCTTTAGCAGAATGATTACCAAAGTGCAGCAATCGGCAGCAGCATTCGAGCGCATTCAAGAAGTCTTAACAACCGTTCCAGAGGTTTACGATAAGGAAGGAGCGATTGTTCTACCGCCCGTAAAAGGACAAATTGTGTTTGATGATGTTGAATTTGCATATGAAGAAGGACATCCCATTCTACAAAACTTCCAATTGCAGATTCCATGTAACCAAACTACGGCTTTGGTTGGTTCGTCAGGATCAGGAAAGTCAACGATTGCTTATTTGATTGCCCGTTTGTACGACGTTCAGCGAGGAGACATTTATATTGACAGTTATCCGTTAACGGAAGTGACGGTGAAGTCGCTTCGTCATCAGATGGGGATCGTATCTCAGGACGTAATTCTCCTCAATGGCACGATACGTGAAAATATTGCGTACGGTAAACCTCAGGCCACAGAAGATGAGATCAAAGCGGCTGCCCATGCCGCAAACGCCCACGAATTTATTTCAGCCTTTCCAATGGGCTATGATACGCCCATCGGGGAAAGAGGGGCCAAGCTTTCCGGAGGACAAAAGCAAAGATTGTCAATAGCCAGAGCTTTCTTGACCAATCCTCGCATTCTTATTTTGGACGAAGCTACGGCTGCTCTGGATACGGAATCTGAACAACATATTCAGCATGCGTTATCTGTGCTTCTTCCAGGTCGAACTTGTCTGGTTATCGCCCACCGTCTTTCCACGATTCAAAATGCCGATCAAATTGTTGTATTGGAGCATGGACAGATTGTGGAGTTGGGAAATCATGAAGACCTACTCCGGCGAAATGGGCGATACAAGGAACTATATGAGATGCAATTTCCAACGAAATCTTCCTTCGAACAAATTTTATAATTGAGGTGTAATATGAATAATTCAATCAATTCTACGGGTGCAACTAGAAATTATACGCTTATGACCATGATTCTTTGTTGGACCGGCCTTGTTGTCATGTCCAGTCTATACGTAACGATTCCGCTAATTACATTGTTTGCACAGCTTTTTGAAATTTCCACGACGAATGCTGCCGCTGCGGGAAGTACTTTTTCGATAGGCTTTGCCATTGGTTGCTTAATCTATGGCGCGCTGTCCGATAAATACGGACGGAAGACAGTTATATTTGCAGGGCTCCTTTTCCTGGCATTGATTTCATTAATTCTGGGAACGGTTCACAGCTTTGCATGGATTTTAGCTTTAAGAGGACTACAGGGAGCAGCAGCAGCAACCTTCTCTCCAGTAGCACTTGCCTATGCGGTTGAGATGTATCCAGCGGAAAAACGGGTAACTACCATTGGTTTTATCAGTACAGGATTTCTGATTGCAGGTATTGTAGGTCAAGTGGCTAGTAGTATGCTCAGTGAGCATTATGGCTGGAACGCAGTTTTTTATATTCTTGCCGTTGTTTATGCGTTGACCGCTATATTAGTGTTTTTCTTCCTTCCCAAAGGAGGTATCCAGCAGGCACATGCTAATATCTGGGAGCCTATTAAGCAAATTGGCAAAGTGTTTGTTCAAAAACAATTGGTGTTATGTTATCTAGTGGCATTCGTTCTGCTTATGTCTTTTGTAAGCATGTATACAGTACTGGGTAACTATCTAAGCTCAGCTCCATTTGAGCTAAGCAAGCAAGAAATTCTTTCTGTCCGTTTTGTCGGCATATTAGGTATGCTCGTTTCTCCATTCGCGGGAAGAATATCCAAGCGTGTCGGCGTAGGTATAACGCTTCGCGGTGGATTGCTGCTAGCGATCATTGGTTTGGGGTCTATGGGGATGATTTCTAATCTGCCACTTCTTATTGTGATGAGCATCCTTTTTGTGGCGGGGATCGCACTAGCCGTTCCTTCACTTGTTTCGCTTGTTGGGCAAGTGGGCGGCAAGATGCGCGGGATAGCTGTATCTGTATATACTTTTATATTGTTTACAGGCACAAGCTTTGGTCCGATTATCTCTCTTCAATTGATGAATCATGCAAGTTATTTAATTACGTTTCTTCTATTGGCATGTATTTTGTGCATTGGGTTGATAGCAGCATGTCTTATTCATCATGAGGAAGCAGGGGAGTTAAACAGCCAGTAAATTTGTGATCAATAAACAAAAGACGATGAAATGACATGACGCCGCCTACATTTATCGCATTTGTTATTCCTGCTTCAACCGAAGGTGGCATTTAAGCCAAGTCAAAATTGATTTGAAGGAGAGAATTGAAATGACATAACAAAATGGTTTTATATGAAAATGGCTTTTTAAGAAAACCTACAGTAGATGAAATAGAGCGCATCTGCACTGTGGTTTGGGAAGATTAAATTTAACCATTTATGGGTGGGAAACTCGTCCAATTACTCTTTTTACTCTGAAGTCACGTGAGGCGCGCGATGTGGTCTGGAGAAGCTCATGTCCAAATAGACATGGGTTTTTCTTATCTTTGTAGAGTATATCTATTGGATATAGCTAGTTGTTGACCTACACGTACTTGTTATTGATGGGGTGTTTGTGTGATTCAATTATAAATTATTTCCAGATTATAGTATGAAGCTGAAACTGCCGCGTACTTTATACATTTATAACTTTGGGAAATCTGCTGAAATACTTAAAGAAGTCGGAGAATGTACTCGTACAAAGTGATATAAAAACAAGCCGGAGCGCATGTTGGGCAGCGCACTGGCTTGTTTTTATTTGTGAAGTTTCATCCTGCTCGTTCGTAAGATAAATTCATTCTTGCTATAAGTTGTAATGAAAGATATATTAACGATTTTATTACCAATACTCGGAATCGATTTGATAAAGTGAACCTAAATCATTTGGCATAGTAAAAAAAGAATACCAAATAACCCAACATGAGCAAAGGAACGGCTATGCGAAAGACGTTCATATCCATAAATGATTCCAAATCTATCGAACGTGACAAGAATGTAACATTTCCTCTCCTGCTTGTCATATGAATCAAACGACAGTACCTGGTATGAAAAATATACTAAGTGTATAAGAATTGCCTGTTAAATCTGGCTTGGTTAACCCTGTCTTAGGTCTGAATACAGTTGCAGTTCTTCGAATATGGTTGTTGGTTTTACCAAGTTCAAATGAAATGAAAGTAAGGAGAGGATTTTAATTGAATAAAAATAAGAAGAGAACTCACCGCATGATCGGCATCCTGACGGCTCTACTGACGATTAGCCTCGCTGCAGAAACAAGCACGTACGCTCAGCAGCCGCCTGAATCGAACGTGACTGCCTCCGTCAAACACCTGGCCTCATTCAGCAGTACCGCCCATCCGCTGTTGGAAAGCGCGGCCTCGAAAGATAATACAAGCGGGCCGCGTGAAGCGAAGGAAGTTGAGGCGTTTCTGGACGCTTTTTTTGCCAAGGATGCCATAAAGAAAAAGGCAGGGGCCGTTACGGTATCCGTCGTTCAGGATGGAAAAGTGCTTGTATCCAAAGGCTACGGTGTAACCGACCAAACGTCGAAGTCGCCGGTAGACGCAAGCCGGACCACTTTCCGGGTCGCCTCGGTATCCAAAGTATTTACCGCTGCGGCTATCATGCAACTCGTCGAACAGGGGAAGATTTCACTGCAAGACAATATTGAAGAGTATTTGGACGGTTACAAATTAACCAATCCCTTTGATGTACCGGTTACGATAGAGAATTTGTTAACGCATACGAGTGGTTTTGAAGTGCGTGAACCTTCAGAAGCTAGTTTTTTGACCGATGCTTCCCAAAAGCCGATCGCGCTCAAAGAAAGCATATTCGATCTGCTCCCGCCGGTCATTCGCAAGCCCGGAACGTCATACATGTACGATAACTTCGCATCAAGGCTGCTAGGATACATTGTCCAACAGGCAAGCGGTGAGCCTTTTGGGAGCTATATGAAAAAACATCTGTTTCAACCGCTCGGTATGACTTCAAGCGATTTTAACCTGACTAAGGAGTTGGCTGGACGATTGGCAACTTCTTACGATGCAGAGGGCAGTGCCATCCCGGTGTTCAATTTTTCGCCGAGCGAGTGGCCGGAGGGCAGCATGGTTTCGACAGCCTCCGATATGGCGCTGTTTATGAAAGCTTTCCTTAGCGATGGTCGGGCGGACGACGGAACTGTTATCCTATCACCTGAATCGGTCAAGGCAATGTCGACCTACCATATAGCCATTCATCCGGATTTGCCTGATATGACATATGGCTTTGAATCGCCTTATTTTCCATACAAAACGAACGGCGAAGACGTAATCTCCAAAGGCGGCGACATTCTTGGCTTCAGTTCATTGCTATGGTTTCTGCCCGACCGCAAAACGGGTGTCTTCGTTTCTTACAATGCGAATCAGGATTTGCGTGACGACTTATTTATCGCCTTTTTGGATCATTACTACGACGGTCGTGATTCAACATTCGGGCCAGAGGGCTTCAAGCCGCAGTCCGAGGAGGTTCTCGCCAAGTTCGTAGGTTTGTATTCCGATTTACGAATCAAATTACTGACGAGAGTCGAAATGTCAGGCAACAGCACTCTGATTGTAAGTGACCATATAGGGGGCCGTCATGAGCTGAAACAGGTGGATGATTTGCTGTTCATTGATGAACAGGGCAAGCCGCTTGCATTCAAGTTGGATGCCGACGGCCGTATCATTTATTTAAAATACTCTAATGTATACAGTTATTCGGCCAAAATACCGGAGAAACCGGTAGGGTTTCCGGATGTATTGGCAGATCATCCTTATGCGAGCTACATTCTCGGACTGAAGTCGCTCGGCTATTTGAAGGATGATCCGACAAAGCCGTTTCAACCTCTGCAAGTCGTCACCCGCGGAGAGTTTATCCATGCTTTTAACGCGATGTGGAGTATCCCGGAATCCGCAAACCCGTCCGCTTTTAAGGATGTTGAGAATTCTCCGTTTCGAAAAGATATTCAAGCGGCAGTCGAATCCGGCTTGCTGCAGGGAACGGGGGAAGGCTTGTTCAAACCAGACTGTCCTATCCGCCGCGAAGATGCAGCCACTATCGTGTTTCGCTTACTAGCGGGATCGGGGATTAGGGTGCCAGATTCCACGGCTGCGCTCGCGCCCGGCACGTCGAAATGGGCAGTCGATGCTGTCAGCTCTGCTGTTATCTGGAAGCTTCATGGGCCGGAAGTGACCGAATCGAATGGCATGATTGACTATGGTTCGCGGCGGGCGCTAAATAAACAGGAACTGGCGGCGCTGCTGTTCACGATGCTTCTTCCAGAATAAGTAATCAGGCATATGTTATTTGAGGGGGCGATTATTTGCCCCTCTTTTTTCTTTTTGATCGGAATAACATTTCAATCGATCTTTTATCGTGGAAAGAACGGTGGAATGCCAAGCTGAGGTGGTATGATGGAGAAAGTTATGGATCGATTGCTTTATTATCGGAATTTACGAAGCAATCACGGGAAGGAGACTTTGCGGTTATGGCGTCACGAAACGAGATTTTTATTGAATCGTCTCTTTTACTGGAAATTTTGCCATCAACCTTGTGCCCCAGAAAATTGCAGCAGAAAAAGCTAAACTACAAGTTAGAAAGAGAGGTATAATACTTCCGCCGGAATACAACATGGTACCAATCATCGGCCCTGATGCCATGCCAAGATAACGGATGAGATTGTACACTCCAATAGCCGTAGCCCTCTCCTCTGGAAATAGCTCCGTAAGAAGGGTGATAGGTATAGAGCCTGTCAAGCCCATAAAAAATCCAAAAAGACAAACATCTATAATAAGGAATGAAAGAGAGATTTGAGCAGTAAAAGCAAATAAAATAACGGATAATGCATGAAGTGAAAATCCGTAAATCAGGCTTTTTCGAGCGCCAAATTGATTTAACATCCACCCCCCAAGCTTAATGCTGATAATGGTAGAGAGGGACATTGCGAGCAGTATTATACCGGTCTTTGCAGGTTGAAAAGAGTAAGTTTTGCTCAATATTTGCGGTACAAAGGTCAAATAAATAAAATAGACCATAAATTGAAAAAATCCAAAGATTAAGATGGTTACACTCATCGGATTCTTAAAGATTAAAAAAAAATTCTGAGCGCTGTTATGTTTCGAGCCGGAGAATTCAGGTTTTGTCTCAGGCAATAGGATAAGGTTAGCTATTAAAAGTAAAATGCTGATTGCTGCCAAAAACAAAAAGGTTGCTCCATAACCAAATCGCTCCCCAATTACACCTCCAATTAATGGCCCGATCGCAGGAGCAAGCATTAATAATAATTGGTAAGTAGCCATGCCTTGTGAAAGTGCTTTTCCACGAAATATATCGCCTATTATAGCAGCTGCTACAACTGGAACTGCGGCTGCACCAATTCCCTGAAGAACACGAAAGAATAGCAAAAAACCAATAGATGGCGAGTAAGCACAACCGATAGAAGAAACAATATACACAATAATGGAGGGAATGAGAACGGCTTTTCTCCCTCTTTTATCAGCTAAGGGTCCGAATATCATCTGCATGATTGCTAAGGCTAATGTAAACAAAGAAACGGATAGACTAACCAAATAGCTCGTTGTATGCAGCTCTTCTTGAACTTGTAGAAGCAATGGATTGTATAAGTTTTGTCCCAATGAGGCAACAAAAGCACTAAAACCTATTAAATACAAAATAACACGTAATTTCATAATAACCCTCCTCAATATATGACTGACTACAAGTCAGTAAAACGTATCTTACAACATTGACTTTGAGTCAGTCAATAATTAAAATAAAATTTGAATGATGACAATAGCCGAAAGAAGGATATAAATGGCCAGAATATCCAAAAATCCTGAGGTGCGAAAAGCGGAAATTATGGATGCTTCTTTAGAACTGTTTGCTAATAAAGGATTTGAAGATACAGCAGTAAGTGATATCGTCAAAAAAATTGGTGTGGCGCAAGGAACATTTTATTATTATTTTAAAACTAAAGAAGAGATTATGATTGCGCTTATTGATCGTTTTATGGTCGAACATGAGGAGTATATTAATACCATTGATGAGGATTTACATTTGTCACCTGCTGAAAAGGTAAATGCTATTTTATTTGTAAAGCCTTTTCACCAAAATGTTTCAGATTTTCTTCACCATGAAAATAATGCTTGGATTCATCAAAAATTTCTCGTTAAAAAAATTAATGAAATGACTCCATACTTGTCCCGAATTTTGGCTGAGGGAACTAAAGAAGGATTTTTTAAAGTTGAACATGCACAAGAAACTGCTGAATTTTTACTAACCGCAGTTAATTTCATGTTAGATCCAGGTATCTTCGAGTTGGAGGATAGTAAGCTGGAAGAAAAAAAGAATGTGGTGAAAAATATAGTTAAAAATTTAGTGATAAAAGACTGATTACATCAAAGTAGGGTAAATAAGCAATACAATCCCGTCAAGGGATTAATACTACCTTTGAAAATGTGTTCGCGAGGAAGCAAACTTCTTGATATACAAACAATCACATAAATCTATACATGCTGTATAGGGAGGGTTTTAAAATGAGAATTCTTATAATAGGCGCAACGGGTACAATTGGAAGTGCTGTTCGTAGTGAATTGGCATCGCGGCATGAAATTATTTCGGCTGGACGAAATGGAGCGGATATTTCTGTTGATATTACATCCTCCGAAAGCATCACAACAATGTATCAGGCAGTAGGCAAAGTGGATGCAGTTATTAGTACAACAGGGAGTGCCTATTTTGGATCTCTTCTTGAACTGACTCCAGAAAACAATGAAATTGCTATTCAAAGCAAATTAAAAGGACAAATAAATCTCGTCTTACTTGGACTTAATCATGTGAATGATCAAGGTAGCTTTACTTTGACAACAGGGATTATTATGGATGATCCAATAGTGGGTGGGGTATCATCCGCGATGGCTGGTGGAGCTATTAGAGGTTTCGTTCAGTCGGCGGCAATTGAGATGCCTCGTGGGATACGTATAAACAATGTGAGCCCTAATGTTTTAGTGGAATCAATGAAAAAGTATGGTCCATATTTTCCTGGCTTTGAGCCTGTGCCTGCTAGCAGGGTAGCACAAGCTTTCCGAAAAAGCGTCGAAGGTGCTCAAACAGGGCAAACTTATACTGTTTATTGAGAGGTTCAGCAAGATTTTTATCCTTTTGGTGTTTAGCCATTTTACTTCGTTGCACAGTTGAACTCCCATGAGTGCTACCCATATAGGGTGCGACATTCTGTGATCACCGTGGTGGTTGGAGTCAGACTAACGGTTGGGCTCTATGGCACGATAGTTTATCGACCTTCTTCGCCAGCCGTCCAAACAGTATGGACAGAGGTATCCATGTTCATCCTCTGTGGTGCAGCCCTTTCTTGGGCTGCATGTATGGCTAACGGATAACAATAGTGGAGGAGCTTGCTACGCAGCAGCTCCTCTTTTGTTTCTTGAAATAACGAGCAACGCCTAATTTTCGTATGTTCTTAAAATAAATTATCTTTTTGCATGAACGAATAGCCCCGGTAGTCAGTTCCCTATTATACGTTTTACTGTTTGAAGTTTAAACTAACTAGTGTATTTGTAGAACTATACGGAGGTTCTGGGTTTTTATTATAGAAAGCGACGTGTTCGCCGGGAAATTCAAATGGTTAACAGTTGTCTCACCCGAAGGACCGGATGATGTTGAGTTACTTCTTAAACCACACGACAACGCAGCTGCGAAGACATACCAAGAAGGGCATCCGGGGATTGGAAAGTCTATGTAACTACTAGGGATGGACACTCTATCAACATAAATGTAAAAGCTGAACAGTACTAAATAAATACTGTTAATAAAGGGCCATATCAAAATGAGGAATCCCCTGCGGTTGAGCTAACGGTAGTTCTGTCGAAATAAGCCTATTTTCTTATCTATTGGTTATTCAACCTGTCATTGATGAGATGTTCGCGTGAATCAATTATAAATTATTTCCAGATTATAGTATGGAGCTGAAACTGCTGCGTACTTTATACATTTATACCTTTGGGAAATCTGCTGAAATACTTAAAGAAGTTGGAGCGTTTACTCGTACTAAGTAATATTAAAAAACAAGCCGGAGCGCATGTTGGGCAGCGCTCTGGCTTGTTTTTATTTGTGAAGTTTCATCCTGCTCGTACGTAAGATAAATTCACTCTTGCTAAAAAACGAAATTAAGGATGTATTATTAATTAAATAACCGATCATTTAATTAATTGATTAAGTTTAGTTTAAAGAGAGGGGAATACATTTGGCAAGACCCATTAATGAAGAAAAAAGACTGGAGCGGCGTAAACGTATCCTAAAAGAAGCTGTTGTCCTGTTCGCAGAAAGTGGATATTCTAACACCACAACGGCTATCATTGCGCAGAGTGTGGGAGTGACTCCTGGAACCATTTTTCAATACTTCCCTAGCAAAGAAGCTTTATTCTACGCCGCTGTCCTAGAGCCGCTTGCTGATATTCAGGTGAAATCGCTTGCTTGTCTACAACAAGAGGGGACGCCGGGCGTATTGATTAAGAACATGGTGGAAGAACAATTCAATCATATCTACTTCTATACCAATGAACTGCGGCTTGCTCAATCTGTCTTAGGACAACGAATAAGATTCCCTGAACTTACACAGAAGGTCCTTGAAAGTATAAAGGAAATGACAGATGCGATCGAATGCGTCTATGCCAAGGGGCAGTTAATGGGAGAATTCAACAAAAGCTTTTCTCCAGCAATGATCTCTCGTGCCTATATCTCTTTCTTAAATGGAGTGGCCTTAACGCTTGGAGAAAGTATTCTTCATCATCCCGAGTGGGAAAATCTGAAGGGGCATGCCTTTTATTTGTTCGCACCCACACAACCTAAAGAAAAACTGGAGAAGTCTGAATGAGTAAAACATCAATACAACCCGATCTGACATTTAACGTTCGTGTGAAAAACGGAAGAAAATTTTATGGAGCCTAGGGATCGTACTTTTCCTTGTGATCGCTCTTGTGTTTTTTATATCTTATAAAGTAGTAGACACCTTGTTACACCACCCTAGAGACACTAATGTCAGCTACGGATTGAATATCGATAAAACTCCCTACGAAGAGGTCGAGTTCAAGAGTTTGAAAAATGATAATACGATTAAAGGTACCTTCTTTCCTGTAAGTGGCCTTTCTGATAAAGAAAGTAATAAAACGATTATTGTCGTCCATGGATATACGAGCAATCGTTTAGTCAAAGGGCGGACACAAAAGTTAGTAGAGCATTTCGTTCCGAAAGGCTATAATGTATTGGCATTTGACCTCAGTTCGCAAGGTAATCCGATGGTGATTTGATTACACTGGGCCTCAATGAAAAATACGATTTGCTAGGAGCTGTAAGCTATTTAAAATCCAGAGACCATACGGGTGATAACATTGGAGTTATCGGCTTTTCAATGGGTGCTGCTACTTCTTTGCTAGCCACAAGTGAAAGTGATGACATCAAAGCCGTAATTGCGGATAGTCCTTTTCGTAATGCTGGTCTATTTCTCAGAGAGGGTTTGCCCTTCTTTTCAGGTTTACCTGCGTTTCCATTCAGTTATACATCGACATGGATGGCAAATTGGGCCTTTAAGGTTGATCTTGATTCCATATCTCCTATGGATGCGGTAAAAAAGATGCAAGACAAGCCAGTTATGCTCATTCATGGTACTGGAGATCAGCAAATTAGTTATAAAAATACAGAAGTTATTTACGAATCCTTAAAAGATAACCCAAGTGCAGAAGTATGGTACCCGCAAAATACGGAGCATATCGATGCCATCAATCATTACCCCACTGAATATTTCCAAAGAGTAGATCGCTTTATGGATACCTATATAGGAAAAGAGTAGAAACGACATGAAAGCCGGTGTTCCTTATAGTAGGGAAAAACCGGCTTTTCTGCTATCACTTGATAAAATGATTTAGTAATTCGTATAGTGTAGTTTGATTATTTATATAAGAGGATATAGCATCACTAGCCGTATAGTATCTCTCGCATATATGGCGAAGGTGATCGTATTAAGACTGTAGCTCTTGAACACTCTGAGACTGGTGAAATAGAACAAATTGAAGTCGATGAAGTGATCGTGAGTCATGGATTTGATCGTGATTTTGGGGATTTACTGAAATGGGGTTTAGACAAAGAAGACTATGGTGTGTCTGTTGATCCGCGGATGCGAACAAGTATCCCTGGGATTTTCGGAGCTGGTGTTTCTTCTCATAACGCTCTTTTTTTGAAAAAAACAAAGCCATTGGAAACGAGGGTCGCAGAAACCTCAATGTCATAGAGTCCTAATAGGAGGCATTTTTATATGAAGACAAGCAATTAATTAGGGTTCAGGTATTTCTAAGTTATTGTATAATAATACCATGTGTATAATGTTTTGATCTTTGGGGAGTTGAGTAGCTGTTATGTTGCGAAAATTACTAATTGTTTTGATATTGAATGTAATTAGCATTTTAGCTGTAGACAGGATGACTTTTAAATATAGTTCTGGCGAGAGTATTTCAGGGAATGGAAATCCAGGTTTTATCGCATTGGCTGTAGGATTATTTTTGTTCATTATTTTATTATTCTATGTAGGTGTTTTAATTATGGGTTTCAATAGTAAGAGCAGAAGCAAACTCGTTAATATTACACTCCCAGTAACCTCCATACTTATTTTAGGAATAATGATCATGGGAGAATCATCTAAAATTCGTTCGTTATCTAAAAATCTCAATGGATTTACTAACAATAAAGACTCGGTAGTGTATCGTTTCGGTTGGATTAACCAATATACAAATAACCTGTTTTTTAATGGGTACATTTTTTTCGCCGGTGTGGCACTAACGGTTTTTATCGTTTGGGTAGTGACTTGGAGTTTTAGGTCTAAGTTATAAAATAATGTTTAAATGCCCCACGACAACTAAAAAAGTACCTAATAGAATAGTCAAGGAAAAGTTGCTTCATCTATTGCATATCTTCATAATCCTGTGAATAGCTTTCCGTTATGAGAAAACTGGATACCCAAAATGTAGATCCTAATCAAAATGGTTGTACAAAAATTTGTTTTGCTATACGCGCAGAGAAATTCCGGAGAATAGCGTCAAATAGAAGTAGACGTTAAAAAGATTTAATTTGGTTCATTATGTTCCTTGTTGCAGTCGAACAGTTCTTAAGCTTTTTGTAAGAATCGGATAAGAAAAAAGAAAGTTCCGTTATGTACAATGTATGAAATGAGAGACTATAACCGTATTAAGGATGGTGGATGAGTTGGGTTTCAAAATACGTAAAACCACAGTGCAATCCGTCTGGATGATGTGGGAAAAAGCTTTTGCGTTGCTTTCACATTTTCGCGGATCGCATAAGTCGAGTTTTGGTATATGTACCGTGATGCTAAAAAAACACCGGGGACAGCCAATTGTATGCCAGGACGCCACGGTCATCAACCAGGGTGAGTGGGTGGGAGAGCTCCACCTCGACAATGAAAGAATCCTGAAGTTGATCCAGTCCGAAGGATCGGATCGTGCAGCACTCCAAACGGCTCGCATGCTGCGCAAATCAATGCAACAAATCAATGAAGCCTTCGAATCGCAGTCCGAGTTCAGGCAGGTCAAGGCTTTATTGGGGATTACACTGCTCCATCGGGGATTAACACACGGTCTTGGTTTTGAACAACAAAATATAAAGTCCGGTGTTTTTGAACGCATCACCACCTTTTATCTTCGATTGCTGCTGTCTGCTATGCATCCGGAAGGGAGACAAAGAATCAGTCGGCGAACCGAACAACTGGTCCCGATGTTACTGATTCATTCACGGGCCTCACTGAAGAATCGCTTCTCACCCGGACAGAACTATTCTGGATAAGTCTTAAGCTTGTTATATGGAGGTGTAATTATTCTTACATATCTTATAGGAGGAATACTATGTACCGCCACTCTTTACATGTTTATTCCGAGTTTGATTACGCGAGTGAGCGGCTTTGGTGTCTTTCGCAAAGGAACGGTAAAAAAACAGGTGGCATTCACTTTTGACGATGGGCCACATCCGAAATATACGCCGATATTGCTGGATTTATTGAAGTTGCATCAAGTGAAGGCTACTTTTTTCGTGCTAGGATCGCGAGCGGAGCAGTATCCAGACCTGATCAGAAGAATGGATCGGGAAGGCCATCAGATTGGCATCCATAATTATTGTCATACCTCTAACTGGCTGATGCTGCCCCGTACTATTAGGCGAGAACATCTGGACCGCTCCGCTGATATTATAGAGTCTATTGTCGGGACTAGGCCCGATCATTACCGTCCACCCTGGGGATTAATCAATCTATTTGATTTCTTTCGATACAAACAGTATCGAATTGTTCTATGGTCGCTGAAGGCAGGCGACTGGAACACCCGGGTCTGTCAAACCCGGATGCAGGCCACTCTGTTAGGTGGAATCACCGATGGCTCCGTTGTTTTACTTCACGACAGTGGTGAGACTGTGGGCGCGGACCGGCATGCTCCTTATTTTATGCTGCAAGCTTTAGAGGAAGTGCTAAACCAACTGCAGGCAAGAAACATGCAATTTGTTCGCCTTGACGAAATGTCTTGACGTATTCCAGTGTTTTTGCTGTTAAGTCTTAAATTGTTTGCGGAAGCAGAGCGGCGAGATGCCCATCATTAATTTGAAGGTTCGTCCAAAATGGGAGGTATTATCAAACCCTACCATTCCCGCAATTTCAGTAACATTAAAAGAAGAGCCAACCAGCAAATCACGCGCTTCTTTAATGCGGATGTTATTGATATATTCAATGAAGCTGAACCCGGTGGCTTCTTTAAAAGTTCGGCATAGGTAGGAAGAGCTTATGTCGAATTTCCGTGAAATCTCACAGAGCTTAAGCGGTTCCATATAATGTTGATTTACATAATTAACGATGTCCAGGACTTTCTTATGTGTACGATTGGATTCTACCAATGGGGCTACACGGCTGTCAAATAGTTTACGATTAAGATAGAGGAGCAACTCCACCAATAATAGTTGTTGGTACTGTTCATATCCGCGGGCTTGCTTCTTCCCCTCCTGAATCATCTTCTGAAAAAGCTGTTCGATGAAATACTGATCCTTCCCGGTCATCTTCAAAGCGCGGTAATCACTTTTGAACAACTCGAGTAGTTCCTCACATTGACCGCCGGTGCAGAAATGCTGCAGGAATTCTTTTTTAAACAGCAGTGTAACCCGTTCATACATATTGCATCCAGAATTGACCAGTTTGTGCATTTCATGAATATCCATAAATAGCAACGTACCGCCCGCAACCTGGTAGGTTCTGTCCCCTATAAAATAATAAAAATCCCCGGATATTAAATACAGAATCTCATATGCATCATGATAGTGTCTTGAAGGCATGCTGGTGTATACCTGTTTCTTGCGGCTGATCTCAAAAAGAGTAGACTCATAAAATACCGGTTTCATTCAGCACCTCCTAAGAGGATTGTAGACTTAATCTAGGGGTTGTAGCAATATATGTATAAAAATTAATAATTACAAGAAAATACGTGCTGTTTGGACAAACTTTTTGAGATAAGCTTAAATTGAATTACCAAGTGTTGGAAAAAGGAGGGCTGTCATGCTCAGATAGGTTGGGGATAAGTTTCGCTGCCACTAAAAGTTAAAGCGCTTAAACTATTTGATAAAAGGAGAGATTGCGGTGCTTAATTCAACGAATAGTAAGGTTTCCAAGAAGATGAAATTTTCATTGTTGATCCTGCTCAGTTTTTCAATGATTTTTTCTTATGGCTATCTGTCCAGTGCATCTCAACAGAAAAGTTATGCGGCAGGGAACCCTGATTCTAATTTCTCACCGGCAACACTTCAATTCTTGCGCGACAACACAGGTCTGGATGGTGAGCAGTGGAATAATATTATGATCCTTGTCAACAAACCGGAGCAGGACGATCTGAACTGGATCAATTTTTACGGATATTGTGAAGATATTGATGATGACCGTGGGTATACGATTGGAATATTCGGTGCGACTACAGGCGGCTCAAATGATACCGGTCCCGACGGTCCGGATCTGTTCAAGGCATATGATGCTGCCAAAGGCGCGAGTAATCCTTCGGTTAAAGGCGCATTGGCCCGGATCGGTGTCAAGGGCTCGATGAAAGGGAAGATTCTCGAAATCAATGAAAGCGAAGAGAGCTTCTGCAGAAAAATCGGCAATTTGCAAAATGATCCCGAGTGGAGAGAGGCTATGTGGAAAACGTTCTACAATATCTACATTAAATACAGTGTGGAGCAGGCCCGCAATCGCGGCTTTAACTCGGCATTAACTATTGGTTCCTTCGTGGATGCAGCGCTGAACCATGGAGCTACCGGCGGTTCCGAGACTCTTCAAGGGCTTTTGGGTAAATCAGGAAGCAGCACGGATGAGAAGACTTTCATGACCAAGTTCTATAAAGAACGGACCAAGATTGTAGATACTAATGAGTATAACGATCCGCCAAACGGCAAGAACCGTGTGAAGCAGTGGAGCAATTTACTGAACATGGGTGAGACAGACCTGAAGAACGCAGATTCGGCAATCCTACAAGTCACCGACTGGGAACTTCAATAAGAGGATTGTAAGGGTAGACAGAACCGCCGTTCTTCTCGGTGACGGCGGTTCGATGATAAGTGAGATTAATGAAGAGGGAGATGGGTCGAATGGATAACCACCAATCTTATCTCAAAAACAGATTTCCCAAGGTAATCAGTCTAATGGTTATAGGTTTGCTGCTTGTCATGGAGTTGACCGGTTTTGTTTCAGCAGGAAGGGAGGGGAATGAGGAAGATCTTGCTAGCGAAGTAACTGCAGCTCAGGAAACAATTGCCCAGTGGATTTTTAAAGACAAAGGCGAGAACGGGGTATTTCCAGCTACAAGCGGGGTATATCAAACGGCTTCATCCATTCGTGATGTAGGAACAAATACGGATGCATACACCTATGAGCCCAGTGAGAACAGCGTACGCAACCAGGGCTGGCATGAAGGAACGGGCACTAAATACTGGCTTGCCACGCTTTCTACCCAAGGCTTCGAAGGTATTTTCCTCTCTTCACAGCAAACTTCTTCAAGTACAGGACCTAGGGATTTTAAGGTGCAATACAGTATAGATCAGCAGGAATGGACAGATGTTGCGGGCGGCAACCTTGTTCTAGCCCAGAACAATTTTAATTGTTCCAATAATTCCTGCAAATTAACGAACCTCGCATTGCCTGCGGGAACTAACAATCAAAATGTACTCTATATCCGCTGGGTGGTTAACTCTACGAAAAGCGTAAGCGGGGGAACAGTGTCCAGCTCAGGCTCAAGTAGAATCAAAGATGTAGTAATTAAAGGAACACGTAGCAGCGGCGAACCTGGGGACACTCCCACACTTGAGGTAAGCAAAACTCCCGCTTCAGGGGCTGCAGATGTTTCCCTTAATGCAGAGATCACTGTGAAGTTTAATAAAGCCATCAGTCTCGACAGTGGTTATCAAGTTGTAATCACAGAAAACAATGTTCCTCTTAACAACATTTCTGCTTCGCTCCTCGGTCAAGACTCGGTTAAAGTCAGCCACCCTAATTTTATTGCCGGCAAAACTTATAAAGTGACCATGCCAAAAGAGCTTGTTAAGGGGGCTACGGATGGCCGGGCACCGGAGAACGATATTACCTGGAGCTTTAAGACGAAGTCACCGGATACCGGCAACAAAACACCAACACTGCTGAACATGACTTTTAATGGGGACCCAAAGACAAGTATCGCCTTTGACTGGTATACAGCCGAAACCGTCAGAGGTACAGTAGTGCAAGTGGTGGAGGCCTCCAATGCGGGAGGAAGCGAGTTCCCGGAACAACTGGCAACTTCTTATGAGGGCAGCTCAACAGTTATTGAAACCTTAATGACATCAGGAGACAGAAGTTCCAAGAAGTATAAAAAGTTCGCCAGCCACAAGCTTATTGCAAGCGGTCTTATGCCTGGAACTAAGTATATCTACCGGGCCGGTAACGGTGATGCAGACGGCTGGAGCGAGGCGGGTTCTTTTACCACGGACCAGGCGGATAATCAGGATTTCCATTTCCTCTACGTAACCGACACCCAAGGCTCAAGTAAATCGAATTTCGATCTGTGGCAGGATACTTTTAAGAGAGCTATTGAGAAAACGGTAGATCCCAAGTTTGTTCTTCTTACAGGGGATCTAACGGATGACGGTGATCTGGAGCAGCTGTGGCAGTGGTTCTTGGGTGTGCCGAAAAAAGAATTTGCCAATGTGCCATTTGCACCGATTATCGGCAACCATGAGATAGAGGATTATCCGAATAATAACTTCTATAACCATTTTAATCTTCCAAAAGATGTCGGGACGGGTGCTCATGACGGGTCGGTATATGCTTTCGAATACGGCGATGCCCTGTTTATGCAGATCAATTCCCAGTACGAAGGAGAGGTCAAGCCGTACAAAGCAGATATTCAGTTCACGAAGCAATTGGAATGGATGCGGAATCAGGTTGCAAAGACAGATAAAAAGTGGAAATTCGTCTCTATGCATAAGGGAGCTTATTCCTCAGGGGATAATGCTTCGGCAGAAAGCGACCGGGTAGAATTTTACCGGAAATATCTGATTCCTGTATTTGATGAGCTGGGTGTGGATATGGTGTTTGAGGGACATGACCATATGTATATGAGGTCTTTTCAAATGCTGAATAACGTTCCGATTAAGAATGTCATTACGGATGAGCAAGGAAATGTGCTGAATCCCAAAGGGACCGTGTATCTAATGGGTAACTCGGCCGCTTCGAAATTCTATGCTATTAATCCAGACGCAGACACTTTTTTTGCAGCAAAAAATGATCAGCCCAACAAGAAAATGTTCGTGGATGTTTCCATTACAAACGATGTGCTGAAATTTACATCCTACACAGCAGTTAAAGATAAACCCCTTGCCGTCTATGATGCTTACAGTATTAAGCGGACTGACGTCAAACCCGGCATTGTCGAAAATCCAAGCGCAGTAAGACAGTCAGAGAACCGTGCAGTTCTTTCGTGGAAAGCACCAACAAATAGCCCTGAGCCGGTGCGAGGTTACCGGATTTACGAGAAGAATGATAAAGTCAGCACGAATTGGAGCGTATATGTGCCGGCGGTAAGCGGTCAGACGAGTTACAGCTATACATTAAACGGCATAGATTCTGCTAAAGCCTACAATTTCGTTATTAAAGCAGTGGGGACAAGAAATAATTCGCTTCCAGCAGAGGTAGGAATGCAATGAATCCTCAATTGTATTAAAAAGCAAAAAAACCACGAGGTACAGATTCATTGTATCTCGTGGTTTTACCCGATTTAGGAATTTGATGTTTGTATTACATCATTACTTCAACAACCATAGCGCCGGGGAATTGGCAGGCTCCCAACTGGTTAGCGATGTATGGGCTTGACGACATTCATACACAGAACCATTATAGGTTACCAACGCACCGACTGTGTAAGAGGTATTAGGTGCCCAAGCTGGGGTTGTAGACGCTGTCGCGGTTGTTCCATTGATGGTGCTGGCCGCTGATTGATTGTCTGCGGCGTCGAAGGCATATACACTGAACGTATATGTTGTGCCTGCACTAAGACCTGTTACTGTATAATCCGTTGTGGCTCCAGGTACAGTGGTGATTAATGTCGTTCCTCTATAAATACGGTAGCCTGTAACACCAACATTATCCGTTGACGGATTCCACATTAACTGAATGCTGGAGGATGTTGGGGTCCCCATAACATGTAAGCCGCCGGGGGCTGTTGGTGCTTCCGTATCATTACCGACGGGTGCATTGGTGGTAACACTGACGGAATTGCTTCCATTTGAGACATTGCCAGCAGCGTCTCTTGCCTTGACACTAAAGGTATAGGCAGTATTCGCGGTTAATCCAGATACGGTGTAATTTAATGTTGTGCCGGATACGGTAGCAACCAAAGAAGATCCGTTAAATACTTGGTACCCTGTTACACCGGTATTATCCGTGGATGCGTTCCAGGCCAATGAAACGCTGGTGGATGTTTTTGCAGTTGCCGTCAAAGCTGCTGGCGCGGAAGGAGCTTGGGTATCGACAGGGTTGCTTCCGCTAAAGTTGACATCAATGACATTATAGAAGGCGTTCGGAGTATCTGCGACTTCCCACACAGCCAAGATGACGTGGTATCCACTACGTTCCGGAACGTTAAACGTGTCTGAGTAAGAGAAGGGTGGCTGTACACCTCCATAATTCACCGAATAGAAAGGAGTCAGGTCGAATGAGTCCCGAGTAAGAGCGGCATTAGGATTCCAGTTGGGCTTTGTAATATAGTATTTCCAGCTTGCCGTCGAATGAGCGGCAGTCAGTTTCCAAGTGAAAGTATTTTGTCCAGCAGATATGTTGACTTTAGACCAGCGTGTAGCCGATTGTTCATCAAGCTTAGGAAAAGCTCCGTTAGCGCTTGCAATCTTCCCGTCTGCTGGCCCTGCAGCAGGGAACCCCTTAGGGGCCTCTAGACTTTGGGGCTCATAAACAATCGGGCCACAATCTGTATTTTGTCCGGATTTACAGAGTGCTGCCCTGCTAGCAGGTCCTTCAACATAGCCGTGAGAAAAGGACCTTTCCGGGAATAACATTACAACCAATGAAAAAATCAACATGATACTCCCATAAGCTAGAAACTTTGCCGAAGGTGAATGAGAAATGCGAATAAATGACATTTGATTCCTCCTCTTTTAATGAAATATGCACTGCGAATGAATGATGCATTCAGACCCGAACGTCTTATCTCAATTACAACTCCTTTCTTTGTTGAACGTATTTATATAAACTCATAAAGAGCTCATATATCGACATGAAAGGTAGAGAAAAAGGTGTGTAGGGCTAAATTCATTGAATGATAACAAATGTTGTAACACCATAGTGATTATATGCAAAAAAATGGTATTTGTCTACCAAAAATAGAAAGAATATGATATTTTTAGAATGAAATATCTTCTCCTGAACCCGATCTACATTCCCCCCTATCTTCCCATTTGATTCCTGGAATCTGAAAAATTCATTTAGAATTATGATCAAACGACAAATATATTATTTTCTTAATTTCTCTCTCTCTTTTTTTCTTTTTCTTTTTTTGTGATGAAAAATGAAAACTACTGTATGTAAAATAAAGCGGTAAATTATATATTATTCAGAAAATTACAATAACAACGCTTTCAAAGGTTGCTATTTTTGGTTTTATTTACTATTATTAGTTGGAATTACTTACAAAGGATGTAAGTAATTGATATTAGTGTGGAATTAACTGTCTGGAGAACAGTTCAATTCATAGAATTATAAGCTTTAAGATAGATAAAAAGGAGTGAGGAGATGCAATACTTTTTTTATTTGTCAACCTTCATTTTTATTGGGTTTCAAATTCTTTACACAGTCATCCCTTTGTTTTTCAGTAAAGTTAAAAAGTTGAATAATGATTGTGATGAAAAATCGATTTCCGTTTTAGTTCCTGCTTATAACGAGGAGCTCACCATTAAGAATTGTATAGATGCAATGGAGGGCTTAAATTACAGTAACTATGAAGTCATCATTATTAATGATGGTTCAAAGGATCAGACGTTTCAAAAATTAAATGAGCTATTGGACTTATCCATAAGTGACAGAGAAGCAGAGTGTAAGCTTTCATACGCTGCTATTAAAGGAATTTATTATTCGGAGAAATATGAAAACATATTTGTAATTGATAAATTCAATGGCGGAAAGGCAGATTCTCTCAACGCCGGCATCGATTGTGCGAGTTCTGATATTGTTATTACGCTGGATGCGGATAGCATGCTGGAAATAAACTCGCTTAAATATGTAAGTCAATATTTTCAAGATGATAAGATCATCGCTTTAGGTGGTACGGTGAAGATCGTACAGGGCGCTGAGAAAAGGAACGGAGTTATCCAAGATAAATTTACTGGGAAAGGTATTATAAAAAGCCAAGTCATCAGTTACATCCATGGATTTTATGTTAGAAAGCTAACACAATCCGTTTTTAATTCAATTGTCGTTATTTCAGGCGCATTTGGTGCTTTTTATAAGAGTATATTGGTGGACGTTAACGGGTTTAGAAGTACCGTAGGCGAAGATATTGATATTACCTTAAAAATTCACGAGTTCATTAAAGCGAATAACTTGAATAAGAAGCTCGTCTACGCGCCAGAAGCCGTATGCTACACGGAATGCCCAGAAAACTTAAGTAACTTTTATAAACAAAGAATACGCTGGCAAAAAGCTTTTGTAGATTGCATATTAATCTATTGGTCTAAATTATCGCGAAAGTTTAGCGTTGGCGTCAGTCTCTTTTTTGCTATTGATGGTTTTATCCTAGGTACAGTAACAGCATTTACAAGCGTTTTTTATCTTATACAATCGCTCTTTCTGGGTACCAATTTATTTCAGGCCATTATTCTCTTGTTGTCTGTTATCGTCATTAATGCGCTGCAAATCGGGATTTCTCTCTATTTATGCAAAAAATATGGCAGCAATTATTCAGTTAAAGATTATTTTAGGATGTTTTTGTTTAGCCAAGTTGAATTACTAACCTATCGAAATCTGCTGCTTTATATGAATATCGTAGGCACGTTTAAATACTTTGATAATGACGAGGGCTGGGGATTCGTTGAGAGAAAAGGTGTATCAAGTATCAGCTAGTCTCCAACTGAAACTATCAGCAAACTACTTATCAGGAGGTATTTATGAATCATATATTGAAAGATAAACGAATTATATTTATAGATGTATTAAGAATAATGTCCATCATAGCCGTCATCATTCTACACTACACTGCAGACTTACTTACAAGGACAAATGATTTCAATACAACCTCTTGGTGGATTAGCAACTTTTTTAATTCGATATCCAGATTTGCTGTGCCAGTGTTTTTTATGATAAGTGGTGCAATGATCCTTAGAGTGGAAGTGAAATCATATCGGCAGTTTTATATTAAAAAAGTACTTCCTTTAATCATTTCCTTAGTTAGCTGGTCACTCATTTATGCCGTTTACACCCAATATTTCATTAAAAAAAGCAGCATGGGCGTTTATGATTTTTTTATTCATTTTTCGTACGGTTTAATCTTTGATAAAAATTATATACATTTATGGTTTCTATACGCGATTATTGCGATCTATATAACAGTTCCATTAATTAGTAAGTTGGTAAAAGTGTGCAGTGAAAAGGATTTAAAATATTATCTGCTGATCTGGTTCCTGATAAGTGTGGTTTATAAATTCATCTCCGATCTTGTATTCAGATTGACCTCCGAATATATCAATATTCCTATAACCAATATCCCTTTGTTCATGGGTTATCTAGGATACTTTATCCTGGGATATTATCTCTTTAACTATACGATATCGATGAAATCCAAAAATCTTTTCTTTAATTTAGGCATTATATCCTTTTTTGTAACGCCAATAGCAACCTATTTTTCTTCCTTGTACAGTGGTGTGCTAGATGAAATGTTCTATGGCAACTATTCACTCACGACATTTTTTATGGCTATTGGAACGTTTATCTATTTTAAAGAAAAAGAAACCGCCATTAGCGAGAAGTTTAATTACAAAGTCAAAAAAATAATTAGCTCCGTTTCCAAAGCTAGCTTTAGTATCTACTTAATTCATTTGTTGGTTGAAATAATGGTATCCAGAAGAGCAGAAATACAAGCTACTCTATTCCAATCTATAGGCAATCTTACTTTTAATGTCATTATGATATTCTTAATCAGCTATTTCACGGTTAAAGTCTTAAATCTAAATAGATATATTACACATGTCTTATTTGGGGGAAGAAGTTAATATGATGAAAATAAGTCTATATACAAAAGTCTTCCTGGCTATATTAGTTATAGGCATGGGAATTTACTATTACAATCTCAATGATTCAGACAAAAAAATAACTTCCGTGTACATACCGTTATGGAAAGACTTTAAAGATCTTAATCTAAAAGACAAAAACATTGATATTGCTATTCTCGCCTTTGCCAAAATTGATAAAACCAATGTATATTTTGATCTGGACCCTGCTAAAAATGAGATCATTAAAGAAAATATAAAGAAACTACAAGGAAATAATAAAAAAACGAGCTTCATCCTTGGTGTTGGCGGCTATAAAGCGGACGGATTCTCCGATGCTTCATTGGATGGAAACCGGTACAACTTTACTGAGAGTATGATCGCAATGGTTAAGGAGTTAGATTTAGATGGGATCGATATAGACTGGGAATATCCAGCCTTTGATTCCTGGAATACGACTAAAGCCCGACCTGAGGATACCAAGAACTTTACTAGTCTAATGAAGGAACTTGATGAAAAATTGGATAGACTCCCGCGTAAAAATAAAAATTACTATTTAACCTTTGCTGCAGGGAATGAAGAGTGGTTCTTCAAAAACGTTGAAGTTAAAAAAGTAGAAAAGTATGTGGATTTCATTAATGTCATGAGCTATGACTTGACTGGAGCTTGGTCAGATACAACAGGGTATAATTCAAATTTATTTATAGATAAGCATAAAAAGAGCAAAACCAGCGTGGATCGCATTATTCATTTATATTTAGATCGTTATGTTGATCCGAACAAGCTTCTCCTAGGTATTCCAGCTTATTCCTACGGATGGGAGAATGTTAAAAGTGATGTGAATAAGGACGCCTCATTTTTACTGGGTAAACCTATCAATATCGACAAAGTAGATTTAAGCTACAAGACGATAAAAGAAAAATATATGAACCAAGATGGATTTAAACGATACTTTGACGAAACAGCGAAGACGGCCTATTTGTATGATGGTGATACTTTTATTACGTATGAAGATAAAGAGGCCTTGCAGGCAAAAGTTAAATATATCAAAGATAAAAAACTGGCTGGTGTCATGGTGTGGGAGTATTCTCAAGACTCTGACGACGGCATTGTTAAGTACTTATCTGATAATCTGAATAAGTAGCAAGCAAAATAGAAGAGGAATAGTCTGAAGAGGCTTATTCCTCTTTTTTGTGTTTTCTTTCTTTAGCTATCCTAAAGCTGATTTGAAGTCTATGCCCGAAGTCGTCCGCATCTTTGCTGAACATCATCGTTGTTAAAGCTGTCCATTCCTCCTACGGTAACTCCTCCGAAAGACAGCTTCACTCTTCACCAGATCATGGTTCATTGCGCATTGGCGTGACTTCTGTTCCTTTTAACGGCATAGCCTTTGCATTTGTATCTTCAAAGTATAACGGCAGCCCTTCTGCTAGAATAGGCAAAAGGGTTTGGGTTGGGTCTTGGCGCTGATGATGAATATGCAGGTGGGGTTCTGATGTGGAACCACTATTTCCTACATGTCCAAGCACTTCACCGGCATTGACGTGATCTCCAACTGCAACGGTAACACTATCTTTTTTGAGATGGTTAAGTAATAAGTAGGTTCCCGTCGCATCAATTCTGAGATAAACGTGATTTCCTTCCATGGAAATGAAGTTTTCGGTACCTGGCACAATATCAGATTCATCGTCAAAAGCTGCAATAACCGTTCCAGATACCGGTGATAGGACCTTTTGCTTCCAAATTCCGTATTCTTCCAGATTAGTACTTCCTCTATTATAGGGTTCCATGACTAAATCATAGGCCCAACGTTCCGAAGGCCAAGTGGCATGAGGCAGATTATTGTCGGTGGAATCACCACCCCAGCCAACAACTGTTTGCTCAGAAAATGGCCATTTAACTGTGACTGAAGGGTGGACGTTGATTATACGTACAGGATATGCCAACTGTATAATATTCATGGTTAGGAGGAAATGTGAAGCTAATACAGTACATAAAACGAGAGGCATCCATTTATCGGAAATTTTTTTCTTCTTGATAATAGAAACTAATATTAAAAAGATATTTAATAATACTCCTACGAAACCTAGAATTGGGATGATAAATTTAAGTGACACCAGGTAAGCCATTAATCAAAAATACGCAGATCCATGACAGTAATGCTGCAGCTAAAATTGTACTACCTAAATACCCGAATGCTTGAATTATTCTTTTCATATTCGCTCCTAACGTATAAGAAAGTATATAGTAGTTAGACGAATATAACTGGAAAATCACTTCGACTGCTATTTTGGATAATATCACCGCAGGGAAATCTGAAAAACAAACATTTGTACAACTATATTTGTCTTGTACCGTTCTTTGAATTTGGTAATAGACTAAATCAATCTCAGAGAAGGAGTTGATTTAGTTGGCCAACAGTGATGTACGTCTTGCTCTATGGTCGGGTACTAATTTTACCAATCGCCGGATTCGATTCAGACGTGGAGGAGTTGCGGTTCGTGATCTTGGAGCATTTCGGTTTAACAACGTTCTTTCGAGTTTCCGACTCAGAAATGTTGTGGAGAGCTCTCAAGTAACGCTTGTACTATTTTCACGAATTAACTTTCAGGGATCGTTCCGTGTGTTCCGTGGCAGCCAAAACGTAGCGAACTTGAATAATTTTAACTTTAACAATGTCACATCTTCGTTGATATTGGTAGGCCGTATCCTTACAAGCTCCGAAATTTCCCAAATTCAAAGCACTGGTAGAGCGCCTCGAGATATCCTCGTAATAAGACAATAATAATGCATAGGGTGCCCCTAGGGCGCCTTTTTTTTTGGCAATTATCAGTAGCACAGGTCAAGTCAAAATATGCACAGAATTTAATATATAAAAAGAGAATAGGTGCTGCTCCCGCAAACAATCCTCCTTTAAACTAGATACGTACTTAACAAAATCTGCTAGAGGAGGATTCAAATGCGCAAAAAGGTTATCGGGAGAATTTGCAGTACAGTTATGGTTTGCAGTCTGCTTGCAGCAGGTAACGGAACGACCTACGCCAGTGGCGCCAATAACTCTGATGCTCCTACCAACAAATCGGTCAAGAACGTAATCCTGTTTATTACGGATGGGATGAGCTTATCCGATGTGAACTTGGCCAGATGGTATCAGGGAGGACAGGCGCTTGCAATGGATAAGTATTTCAGCGGGCTGGTCAGAACCTATTCTACGGATTCACTTACCACAGATTCCGCTGCGGGAGCTACGGCTTATGCCACTGGCCATAAGGTTAAGAGTGAGACGGTATCCATACTGCCCGACCGAATCACGATGCCGTTCGTGGATGCAGTTAAGCCAGAGGACGTGAACAAACCTCTACTTACGATTATGGATGCAGCGAGAATGGCAGGGAAAAGTACAGGAACGGTATTTACTTGTGAATTAACGGATGCGACGCCGGCTACATTTTTAAGTCATGCATACACGCGTGACAATGCGCAGTCTATTGCAGAACAGATGGTCTACAGTGGCGTAGATGTTCTTCTCGGGGGTGGCTCCGGGTATTTGCTACCCGGCAAAGAAGATATTAACCGTAAGGACGGAGAAGATTTAACCAAAGTCCTGAAATCAAATGGGTATGAATACGTAACGGATAAAGCAGGTTTAATGAATTCTAAAACGAATAAAATCTGGGGGTTGTTCAACCCCGAAGCACTGGATGCTGATTTTGACCTGAACCCGCAAAAGCAACCGAGCCTTGCTGAAATGACCAATGTAGCGATAGAGAAGTTGTCACAGAACGAGAATGGTTTTATTCTGATGGTCGAAGCAAGCCAGATTGACTGGTATGGTCATGATAACGATCCAGTGGGGATTATGAGTGAGACATTAGCGTTTGATAAAGCCTTCAAAGCCGCTGTTGACTTTGCAGAAAAAGACGGAAATACCGCAGTCTTGTCCGTTTCGGATCATGCTACTGGCGGGCTCAATATGACGAACTATGATTCCACCAAAGACCTAGTCTCCGTGTTGAAGAAAGCGAAGCACACCAGTTATTACATTGAAGGCAGTATTAATGAGAGCAATTTTAAAAAGGTCCTTGCGGATAATTATGGACTTAGTGATTTAACTAAAGAAGAAGCGAATCAAGTCAGATTAGGAATGAAAGATAACCTTTCACCGGTCATCGGTAAAATCTTGGGGAATAAGATAGGCGTAACCTTCTCTACGGATGATCACACATCGGAAGAAGTTGGATTGTTCGCCTACCATCCGGCTAATTATAAACCGACCGATTTCGTGAACAGCGGTGTAATCCAGAATACGGATGTGAATAAGTATATTCAAGAAGTGACCGGACTAAATCTGACGCAACTTCAGGATACACTGTACGTATCCAGTGATAAATTCAAGGCCAAAGGAGCTACAATCACCCTAGACAAGACCGATAAGACTAATCCGGTGGTTGTAGTGAAAAAAGCAGGCCAAGTTCTCAAGCTGCCTATAGATAAAAACATCGCCATTCTGGATGGCAAAACAACGAAACTCAATGTACTGACAGTAATGATTAAAGATAAGGTGTGGGTTTCACAGGATGCATTAGACTTGATTCTCTGAATATTCGAGTTCATGGTATGATTCTTCGACTAAAAGTTAAAGCGCTTAAACCCAAAAACCCCTTATAAAAAAGGGGTTTTTGGGTTGGGAAAAGAAATTTCGACTTGAATTGAGAAGAGGAAAGCGAAGCTTTTATCGTTTTGTTGCAGGCTTTGTTCCATAGGTCATCAAGCGCCAAAGCTTTTCTAAAGGTCCCATGGAAAAGAACTTGAACCAGATGGTACTAAAAATGATTTGAATTATATAAATCAGAACAGCGATGTAGAGAATATCTTTGGGTGAAACGACTTCGAGACCTATCATTGAAATGATTGCCGTCCCTATAATGCTTTGAGCTACATAATTTGTAAATGCCATTTGACCCACCCGGGATATGGGTGTCAGGAATTTCACCATTTGTTTGTTTTCTAATAGCAGAAATAATGTTGTTAAGTAAAACAAAGTGGTTGGAAGTGATCCTAAGCCCGTAACTGAATCTACATTGCTGCTCCCGCTTTGAGAAGCGTTCCAAATCCATAATGAGAAACCAACGAACAAAAGAAATGATGCCATTTGAATCCATCTAATTGGTTTTGATAATTCTTGTATATGTGTCAGCCAACCTGACTTTGCAGTTAAAAAACCGGCTAAAAACATAATAAAGATTTGCATAGCGTCATTAGAAAAAATATCAAGGATAGATGAGATTTCCCCTTGAGAGGGTGAAAATATTTTTACCATCAAGGAAATGATGTAAATGGATGTCATACCAATAAGCCACTTTTTAAGTGTAGAAACCGTTGTGTGATAAAAAGGGATCAGAAACAATCCGATAATGGCGTATACGGGTAGAATGGTTCCCCAAAAGATAAACACATGAATGATTCCCAGCAGTAAGAGGATCAGTAAACGTCTAGCCATACGCCATCTAGGTTTATCTCCCCTACTTTCGGCTCTTGAGGCGAAAATGTATAGACCTACTCCAAATAGGAATGAAAAAATAGAGAAGAACTTTTTTTGTACGAAGATGATTATCAAAGTATTGATGATTCCATTAATGCCACTATAGTCTGGTAAGGGATCTCCTTCAATAATAACTTTAAAGGCTCCAACATTTATAAGCAGAATGCCAAAAAGAGCAAGTCCGCGAATGATGTCGAGTGAAATGATTCTTTCTTTTTGTGAAATCGAGGGATTCATTAAAAGTTCTCCTTTGAAAATAGTTTCATTTGCTTAGAAGTCAGTATAAGTTGCGAACCTTACATTAAATTGATGCCAACATTACAGGATCCTTAAATATGATAAAATGTTCCAACTTCAGTTGAATTAGAATCAGTTTTATGGTTAATATGAATACTAAATAATTATGGGGTGTGAACTAGAAATGTCAGCATATACTCAACCAATCTTTGTGGCAGCGATCTTTTTTGTTGTTTTAGCATTTGCCTTATTTGTCCCATGGCTCATTTATACATATAGAAAGTATAACTATCTGCCATTTTCTACCACGTTAATTTCATTTTCGTTTATTTTTTACTTTCTAGCTGCGTTATTTTTAGTCTTATTGCCGTTGCCAGAGATACGCGATACTTGTTCACTACAAAAACCGGGCACACAACATTATTCACTTATGCCATTTCAATTTATAGTGAGCACCTTAGGGAATAGTGGTATCGTGTTATCACAGCCTGCAACTTATAGACTGTTATTTAGCCAACCCTCATTCTATCAAGCTTTTTTTAATTTCTTGCTATTATTACCTTTTGGTGTTTATTTGCGATATTTTTTTCAAGACAAGAAACACTGGAAAAAAGCGCTAGCAATCACGTTCTTATTAACATTATTTTATGAGATAACACAGGTAACAGGTATTTACGGGATTTATAATTGCCCTTATCGTATTTTTGATGTGGACGATTTATTGTTGAATACTACCGGCGGGGTACTGGGCTTCTTTATTGCTCCAGCCGTGTTGGCGTTATTCCCATCAAAAAAGAAAATTAATGAGAAAGCAGATAGATTATTGGCTCTTGATGAAGTAAGAGGGATGTCTGTGTTGCTGGCTGTTATTATTGATATATTTATCAGCAACATAGTAGTTAAAGTTGTGCTGAGTATGACCAACGTTAATATGGTTAGTGAATTTATTGTGAGCACAATTACACTTTCTGTAACCTTGTTTATTATTCCATGGATTTGGAATGGATCGACAATCGGTACGAAAATAATGCGTTATCGTTATGATAGTAAAATAAGTCGAGTGGAAACGAACAAGCGGTTATTTAAACGCTTTGGTGCCATTTACGCGATGTACTTCATAACAGTCATTGCGAATACTTTGAATAACGTGGAACTATCAATGGATTCTCCATTTTATAAGGCATCTATATTCTTAACGTTAGGTGCAGCATTGACCTCTATCATTTTAACGATCGTGTTGTTCATTCATGTTATATTAGTCGTCTTTGGCAAACAAAAACGCCGCTTTTACTTTGATGAAGCTTCTGATTTATATACAACGAGAAAAAAATGAATTTTTTTCAATCGTAAAGAGGTACTCCGTAGTCTTAAATGGCTACTGGGTACCCCTTTTTTTGGATTTAAGCTTATTGTAAGGTTGGCATGAATTTGCTGTAAGGTTCACAGCCTATAGTATAAGTATCAGCAAATTATGAGGTGAAATGAATGGAACCATTATTAAAAGTAGAAAACATAAAAAAAGTGTACGGGAAGTTAAGTGCTGCATACACAGCCTTAGAAAACGTGTCTTTTGACATTCATGAAGGTGAGTTTGTAGGGATTATGGGACCTTCGGGCGCTGGAAAATCAACCTTGCTAAATTTGTTAGCAACCATTGATTCTCCAACTGAAGGGAAGATTTATATGAAGAACAAGAGTATTCATGATATGAAGGAAGCAGCCTTGTCAGACTTCAGACGTGAACATCTCGGCTTCATCTTCCAAGATTACAATTTACTCGATTCCTTGACTGTAAAGGAGAACATATTGCTTCCTCTGGCGATTGCTAAAATTCCAGCGAAGAAAATCAATCACCTCGTGACTCAGATTTCTAAAGTATTTGGGATTGAAGATCTACTGGCAAAATATCCTTACCAAATCTCTGGTGGTCAAAAGCAAAGAACCGCTGCGGCTAGAGCGCTCGTGACAGAGCCTGCACTGATTTTGGCTGATGAACCAACAGGTGCGCTTGACTCTAAATCAGCAACAGATTTATTGGAAAGCTTAAGCACTTTAAATGAAAATAACAATTCGACCATTATGATGGTGACCCATGATGCCTTTGCCGCAAGCTTCTGCCGCCGGATTGTTTTCATCAAGGATGGTTCATTTTCAACAGAAATCTATCGTCGTGATCAGACACGCAAAGCCTTCTTCCAAGAGATCTTAGATGTTCATGCGGCCATTGGGGGTGAGGTTGATGACGTTATTTAGTCTAGCAAGAAAAAATATAGCACGAAACTTCTCTCAATATTTCTTATACATTGCATCGATGGTGTTTAGTATCATCATTTACTTTACATTTGTGACCTTGAAATATAGCAATACGATAGCAGAACAGACGGCTTCATCCCAAAAACTAGGCTCACTAATGAGTGGGGCGGCAGTCATTCTCATCTTTTTCGTGTTCATATTTATAGCTTATTCCAATTCATTTTTTATGAAAAAACGTAAAAAAGAAGTCGCATTGTATGCGTTGCTAGGGGTACGTAATCGTCAAATAGGTTTTATGCTCTTTTTCGAAAATTTATTGTTAGGATTATTCTCTTTAGTAGTAGGAGTTGTACTTGGGTTCCTATGTTCAAAAGGATTTATGACGATTTTAATTCATTTAATGGGTTATGACGTTGTAGCACCCTTTACATTTTCAGCGGCGGCAGCGATGAACACGGCTATCGTATTTCTAGTTATATTCTTAGTTACATCGTTTCAAGGCTATCGCTTGATCTATCAATTTAAGCTGATTGATTTATTTCATGCTTCCAAAAAGGGAGAAGTGGCGCCTAAACCATCTATGATAGTAGCTGTTCTTGGAGTGTTACTCTGTGTCTTGGGCTATTGGCTTGCAATGCAGGACCTTTTCACTTCTAAGGTATGGGAAAAAATTGGATTCCCCTTGACTGTATTAATTATTTTAACATCGGTTATTTTGGGTACATTTTTATTGTTCCACAGTGTGACTGGCTTTGTGTTAGCAATGATTAAGAAAAATGAAAAGTGGCTTTGGAAAGGCCTTCATGTCATTACTATTTCGCAGCTGCTCTATCGTATTCGTGGGAACGCACGTACATTAACTGTGATTGCCGTGTTGAGTGCTACGACAGTAACTGCCGGTGGAGCGGTCTATGGCCTTTATTACAATACGAATGACTCGGCGAAAACGATTAATCCGAATACCTTTATGTATCAATCCACAGATGCAGAAATGGACAAGCAAGTGAGTGCTGTAGTATCAGATACAAAATACGATAAAAATATTGAAGCACTATCCATTACGTTTCATACGAAAGAGTTAAACTCGTCGTCAACATTCGATAGCTCTGATAAAAGAGAATATACAGTTATCGATGAAAAAACATACAACCAATTAGCAAGTCTACAACATAAAGAAAAATTAGATGTAAAGGACGGCTACGCGGTTATTTTAGATATCGGATATGACAAAAGGTTCTCACCAATATATACAGGAAAAACTATAACAACAGGAAACGGCCATCCTCTCACATTCCAAAGCTTTAAAACGCAAAGCGTATTGAATGTAGGTACAGCAGGTATAACCGTGGTAGTCTCGGATGACCAGTATAAAGTGTTGCAAAATGATGGGGAAGTGCTGCACTATCGTGTTCTTGGGGTAGATGATGCTTCTGTAGATTTATCTAAAAAAATTGCAAACCAATTACCTGAAGAAGCGCTATTTTCAAGTGGTCCACAAGATTACCAAACAAGTTTGGAAGGTGTGGGTTCTCTGCTGTTTATCGGAAGTTTCCTTGGTCTAGTATTTCTGGCTGCTACAGGCAGTATCATTTATTTTAAGGTTTTAACAGAGGCAGAAGAGGATAAATCACAGTACAATATGCTGCATAAAGTGGGTGTCAGTGCAAAAGAAATGCGAAAATCAATTGCGTCACAGGTATTCGTTATCTTTGTTGTACCGCTTGTAGTAGGGTTATTGCATAGTGTAGTGGCTTTAAAAGCATTCTCTAGTCTACTGATGATAGATTTAGCAAAACCTGTGTTGCTCTGGATGATTGCTTATACCGTAATTTACGGGTTGTATTATTTCTTAACCGTAGCTTCTTACAATCGTATTATCACACTAAATAATAGAACAGAAGGATGATTGAGATGAAAAAATTTCTAATTACTATGGGTATTTTGTTTGTTATTGGAGTTGTAGGGGTCTTTGCTATAGCCAAGATTGATTTCAATCGCTTCAATGCCGAAAATTACTACTTACAAATCACAGAGGATGGGGAACCCCATGAATATAAACTGAGCGATGGTTCAGTCATGACCTCTTATTCTTATACACTAGAGGCTACAAATGCCAAAGGTACTACAATTTCACTGGAATTTAATGCACAAAAAAATCTTCGTAAAGGCGCCTACTTGAAAATGTATGTAAAAAAAGGTGATCAAGTCTCCTCATACGATGAAGTGAAATTAGAGGATATTCCGCTAAAGGCACTAAAAAACTAATAAATTGAAGAAGGGCTGTCTCCAATAAAGTAAGTGGAGAACAGCCCTTTTCTCTGCCTAATGAGTAAGTAAGTCATCTGTATTATAAAAGTATAGTAATGGTGGTACCGGTATTTTCATCGCTCGTCAAATCGAGGTTCCCCTCATGAGCCCAAATAATGTCTCTTGCGATGGCCATACCTAACCCAGTTCCATGCTTACTCGTTGTGTTTGTACCCCGATAGTAGCGTTCGAAAACCTGTTCCAGATCTTTAGCTGGAATACCCTGGCCATTATCAGAAATTGTAATTTGGGTATGCGGACTAATGGTTTCCACTCGAATCTTCACCACAACATTTTCATCGTTATGCACCAGCGCGTTGTAGATAAAGTTAAGGATCGCTCGTTTTAGTAATTTTTTATCTACTTTATGTACGGCTTTAACCACATTTGCCTCAAACTCTATCTGCCGTTCACCAAAGGTCGGGTCATTTAAAAGTTCAATCGTCATTTCTCGTAGAAACTGAACGAGATTCACATCTTCAAATTGCAGGGATAGCTGGTGATTACGCAAACGCGTCGTTAAATTGAGGTCATCTAACAAATCTTTCATATACATCGATTTACTCTTGATAATTGACGTGTATTCCTGTAATTCTTGGGCTGTTAAATCTGTGGCACTGTCGTTAATAAATTCTGCATAACCTTGAATAGAAGCAAGTGGTGTTTTCATGTCATGTGAAACATTGCTAATCCATTCCTCACGCATTTGGTCGAGATGTTTACGTTCCTCTTCATGCCGATCGAGCTTTTCAGATAGCTCATTCATATTACGAAAAACATCTTCATAAACACCTTTGGGAGTAGGCATTTTCTTAAAACGTCGTTCCCTGAGCTGTTGAATACCCTCTATTAATGTATGAAGGGGTGCAGTTAACTTTTTCCCAAATAGAAATCCAATGAGGATTACAATAAGCACATCAACGATTAAAAAAATGGAAAGAAAAACATTAACATCTTTGAAAATTTTAGCGTAGTCATAGGTCATTACGTACCGGCCTATTTTAGGATTATTAATCCCTAAAAAGTAACTGAAATTTTGGGCTTCGCTGACAAAAACCGTCGTGCGTGCATCTAATTCTTTATATTTATACATTTGTACAATTTCAATAGGAGAATACTCTGTTTTCAATTCTTCAGGGGTATAAAAGGCAGCTACTTGTTCCCCTTGGTCATTCAAGAATTGTACCCAGGCGCTCATTTCTTGCAGTTTTTTGAGACCTTCTTCGTTCACAACAGGTTTGCCAGCCTGTAATTCTACGTATTGTGAAAAGGTTCGGCTAAAGGTTTCTGCAGATGCTTCTTCAGTGCCAAAGTTATTATTATTTACCTTTATAACGAATAAGGAAAGGAACAAAATCGCGTTTACAATACCAACGATCACAACAATAGTCATAACCGATCTTAAAAAGCGGAGTGTCAATTTCCATTTCAATTTGTCTCACTCCTTGGTATGTAATTTATAACCTAACCCTTTAACCGTTAATAAAAAGGTTGGCTTTGAAGGGTCTACCTCAATTTTTTCGCGTAAGCGCCGAATATGTACCATCACTGTATTATCGGAACCAAAAAAATCTTCACCCCATACCTGTTCAAACAAGGTTTCTTTGCTTATGATCTGATTCGGATGATGCATGAAACAGCTCATTAAACCGACTTCTTTGGCGGTAAGCACAAGGGGTTCGCCATTCTTTTTTAATTCTGTCTCATTGGCACTAAGCTCAAAGGGGCCCACTTGCAAACTTTTCGGAGCCTTTTTTTCCTCTGTAAAGCCAGCTCTTCTCAGTTGTGCCTTTACCCGATAAGCAACTTCTTTGGGACTGAACGGTTTAGTAATATAATCATCGCCACCTATCGCCAGTCCTAACAGCTTATTAATTTCCTCATCCTTTGCAGACATAAATAAGATCGGTGCATTTGATGTTTCCCGAATTTTTCTGCATAAGTCATAGCCTTCTCCATCTGGTAGCATAATATCTAGCAAGATAAGTTCAGGATTATACTCCTGAAACTTGTCCCATCCCTCTGCAACTGTCCCGGCAGTTACAACGTCTGCAATACCTTCTTTATGTAAAACTGCCTTCATCAGACGAGCTAAATCATCTTCATCGTCTATGATTAATACCCATTTATGACTTGCCATTTGTTTCCCTCCAAATCCGTCTTTATGTACATTATTACATTATAAAGGACTCTTTATTTCTTGCGCAAAAAAATCGCAAAAGAAAGGCTTGCATGAAGATGGGTATTACTTAGACGAACATAGCAAAGCAATATTCGGTGATTTATTAAAATTCATTCTAGATATAGCCAAATCAGGTAAGGAGGAGAAATTGTTACGCCGCCCTTTGAAGATGTTCGCTAAAATGATGGAAGAAGGTGAGTTACTGTATTCGCTTGAGCTCGAAGAAGAACTTGCAGACAGCTTTTGGAATGCCATTAGATGGCAGCGACTTGCAAGGAGTGCAAGCAGCCTTAACAGGAACAACTGCAACCAATGCTGATTTGCAGAATATTTCACAGGATGACTTTGTACGTACAGCCGTGATTATGCTGGTCGGAATCATAATTGTGCTAATATGGTTGGTGTAGTATTGTCTGCTGCCTTTATTCTAGGAGGCACCTGCGCCGCGTTGATTCCTTCGGGCGTAATGACACTTATACAGGTAGCATTCGTATTAATCATTGCACTATTATTACTAAGTGTAGCGGCCATGCCGGTGTTCTTGACTGCATTAAAGCAGCTTGCTAGCCAATTAAATGGTTCAAGCAACGGTGCTACATCAAAGAATGTAGTTGACAAATTGAGTCATATTTAGGCGGTAGTAAAATTTAAAAATACATGCGTATTACGTATGCTGAGAACAATAGAAAGAATCTTCGGGGACCTTTGTGGTCCCTTATTTCACCATATCAGAAAGTATATAATTATCGACTATACCTTACAACTTTATTACGCTATAATCAACGTAAAGTCACCAGATGACCTAAGAGTAGGATGATTTTAATAGATTAATTAATATTAGCTTTTGATATGCCAAAACGTATTTTGTTATTGAAATAGGTTGTTTATATTGTTTATGATATTATTAAAGGTGTTAATTAAATCTAGAGTAGGTAGATTATGAGTCTAAATGACAACGTATTAATTAAAATTCGTGAGATGCGAGAGAGTTTTACACCAGTTGAACGATTGGTCGGAGATTACATTTTAGAAAATACGGAAGAGATCCCTCATTTGTCGATTAAGGAATTGGCTCAATCGAGTAAGACAAGCGATGCATCTGTCCTTCGTTTCTGTAAGACGATGGGTTACAGCGGATACCGCAATTTTATTGTGAGTATATCGGCATCTTTGGGTTCTCGTGATGAGGATTCAAAGGCTCAATATACAGATATTCAGCCAGGTGATGATCTCTCGACAATTATATCAAATATTTCATTGAATAATTGCAAGTCCATTGAGGATACGCTTAGTGTTATTGATCGAAAAGAAATTACAAGAGCTGTAGAATTACTATGTCATAGTAAGCGAATTGTTTTCTTTGGAATAGGTGCTTCGGGACTCGTTTGTATGGACGGGGAACAGAAGTTCTCGCGAATTAATAAGATGTGTCATGCCTATACAGATGGTCATAGTCAGCTCACGGCAGCAACTTTACTTGAGAAAGATGATGTTGCCATTTTCATTTCTAACTCTGGAGCAACTAGTGATATTATTGATGCACTGGAAATTGCCCAAAAGAATAGAGCGAAATGTATTGCGATTACGAAGTACAATAAAAGTGAGCTTGCGGAGCGGGCGGATATTGTACTGAGTATATCCACACCTGAAATAACAATCCGTAGTGGGGCTATGGGCTCGCGTATTGCGATGCTTACGATCATCGACATATTATTTGCTGGTGTCGCAAGTGCAGAATATGAAGAAGTAAAAACCTACTTAACAAAAACGCATAATATATTAAAGAAAAAACTTAGAAATTAGGTTCTGATAGAATGAATGTGGAGGAAAGCATTGATCATGGATCAATGCTTTCTTTTTTTTTGTATTTCATTCACTTCGTATACTTAAATATACTATTTATCAATCCATGTCAGATTATCTACATGATGAATACGTTGATCTAATGAATATAATAAGTAGTTTAATTCAATAATTAATAGCTTGGCACACAATTATGAGGAAGAAAATGAATGGAATCGAAGACGAAACATCATCCGGTTGAACACGGATGATGTAACTTTATGTTTCGTTGGAGCGAAAATCAGCAAATAATACATTTTTTTAAATCGATTTAACCTTAGAGCCATAGCGATCAAAGCAATTGGTAAAAATTTAAATTGCATCTTGTAAGCGCTTTATAAATGTGGTATAACATAGTGTGTAAGGAATGAAATAAAACATCAGAATTTATTTTCTTTATGAAATTATATTTCAAAATCTATTGACGAAGCGATGGTGTTGTATTAGTATAAGAACATAATAATTGTAAGTTAATCTAACGCGTTTTGTTAATTACATGACAGATTAAGGCTGGGAAGAAGGAGGATGGCTATGAATGACTACCTTGCGGGATTGACAACAGAGGCTGTGAATCCAGACACATTAATGATTGATGAATGTACTACGGAAGAAATGATCCAGTTAATGAATCAACAAGATGCACTGGTCCCCAGAGCTATAGCTGAGGAGATTCCGCAGATTGCAAAGGCGGTAGATATTCTACATCATAGGTTGTCTAATGGTGGAAGAATGTTTTACATAGGAGCTGGCTCATCAGGAAGATTAGGTGTTCTGGATGCTTCCGAATGTCCTCCTACCTTTGGTACAGATCCTTCCTTGGTGCAGGGCTATATTGCTGGTGGTGATATTGCTTTGCGTACTGCGGTTGAAGGCTGTGAAGACGATATGGATGAAGGGATCGCATTAATCAAAAGCATTGGTGTAACAAACAAAGATGTACTTATTGGGATTTCGGCAAGCGGTAGTGCAAACTACGTTATTGCAGCTTTAGCGAAAGCAAAGGAACTTGGAGCAGCCACTATCGGTGTTTGTAACAACAGAGGCTCAAAGTTCGAACCCATTGTAGATGTTTGTATAACACCTGTTGTAGGACCGGAGGTCATTAGCGGTTCGACTCGATTAAAGGCAGGAACTGCTCAGAAGTTGGTGCTTAATATGCTGACAACATGCACAATGGTCAAGTTAGGAAAAACGTACAACAACTTGATGGTTGATCTGAAGGCTAGTAATTTTAAGCTCGTAGATCGCTCGATTCGTATCATCATGAACACGACTGGTGTAGATACATCAACCGCCGCAGAAACACTTGAAAAAGCATCTATGAACTGTAAGCTGGCAATTATGATGATTAAATCGGGGTTAGATGCAAAAGAAGCAGAACAAGTACTTAACGCAAACGGAGGACGCTTGAAACAGGCAATCGCATCATTGGTTTAGGTGTGAAAAGTGGAATAACAGGATGGATGCTATTAATAATTGAGGAGGCTGTTTTCGATGAAAAAAAGATCACGTGGATTAACTCTGTTTTTGTCAGGAATCATGATGGTATCACTATTATCGGCTTGCGGAGGAAACGGAAATAACGCTCCAGCTTCTACAGATTCCGGTAACACAGGAACTAGTAACGGTGGTTCTGAGCCTAAAAAGGATACGATTACAGCACTTTTACCTCCGATATCAGCGAACTATCAAACACGTTTTGCTGATATGGAAAAAGAATTTAATACACTACATCCTAACTTGACTTTGAAAATCGAGCCAGCGAGCTGGGAAGATATGACGCAAAAACTTGATACTCAAGTAAATGCAGGTTCTCCTCCAGATATTGCTTTTATCGGTGCTTCAGGAATTTCGAAATATGCAGCACTTAATGTACTAATCGACCTTAACGGTGCCCTTTCTGATGAAGCCAAGGCAGATTATGACGAAGTTCCATTGAAATATTTCCAACTAGGTGACGCTCAATACGGCCTACCAGCGTATATGGAAATCCACACTATCGGTGGTAACAAACAATTCCTTGAAGAAGCCGGAATTGATTGGAAAAGCATTCAACAAAACGGTTGGACTTATGAAGAGTTCCGTAATGCAATTTCTAAAGGCGTAGTGAAAAATGATAAAGGTGAAACTACTCGTTATGGTTTCGTGTTCGCAACATCTGGTGTAGCATCTAAAGACTATCTAGCTATTCTTGCTAAAACTGCAGGTTTACCAGATTACTTCGATAAAGATCTTAAATATACGTATACAAGCAAAAACTTCTTGGGGCTACTTACATCTATTCGCGAAATGATCAACGATGGTTCTATGCCTAAAGAGCTAAGCTCTATCGATGCTGGTAAACGGTGGAACATGTTCCTAACGGGTCAAACGATGATCACAGGTAAAGGTTTATCTGCATTTGAAAACTCTGCTCGTCTAAACAATGAGAAGATTAAAGCGAACGATGGTTCAGCTGTTGCAGATTCTATTGAAGTTGATTATATTTCACTTCCAGTCCCAACATTCAACGGTGCCGATTATGTCCCTACTTCAATCGTTGATGGTTATATCGCACTTCGTGGTAAAAAAGCTCCATCTGAAGAGCACATCAAAAATATTGCCCTAGCAACGAATTTCTTGTCTTCTGGTTCAATTGCTGCTAACTACAGTAATGAGCTGTTCTTATCACCAATTACTGAATCTGCACGTAATGCAGAAGTACTTGAAAAATTCCCTCGTAACGAAGATAACGTTGCTGCAGGTAAAGCTATGATGGCAAAAGCGCTTCCGGCTCGTACAGATATTCCTACTGATCTGGCTGCTGAAGCATTAAAAATTGAAACAGAAGTTATTATTCCTAAACTACAAGCCTTACTTGCAAATGAGATTGCTCCACAAGAAATGTATGATGCAGTTAAAGCAGCTGCAATTAAATCTTTCGGTAAAGATGGTATTGTAGTTGACTAGTCTGTCTTAGGCTGACATGTGAAAGCTGTGCGTAGCTAGAACGTACAGCTTTCCTTCTAAATTAGCTAGAGCTTGTACTGTTTTTAGAAGAGAGGTGCGACCCAATGAATCAAACGTTGACTAAAAGAAAAAAATTGAAACTCGAAAGTGACTCAGGTTGGGGATACGCGTTTATCGCAGTAGCACTTATTGCGTTTTCTTTATTTACCGCATATCCAGTCATCAATGCTTTTATTATCAGCTTACAAAAATATGGTCCATTAGGATCCACTTTTGTCGGCATGGATAACTTCGTTAACTCGTTTTCAGATGAACTTTTCTGGAAAGCACTGAAAAACACGTTAGTATATACGCTATTAACTGTTCCGTTTAATATTCTTCTATCATTTTTAATTTCAATTTTGATTATTCCTTTCAAGAAAAAAACACAAACGATCTTTAAAGCACTATATTACTTGCCAGCCGTAGCATCTGGTGTAGCGCTTTCTGTTGTGTGGCTGTGGATCTTCGATCCGTTAAAATCAGGTATTGCCAATAAGCTCGTGAGTTTTTTAGGTATTGAAAATCAAAACTGGCTTGGTTCCAGTGCAACTGCTATGTTCTCACTTGTGTTAATGTCATGGTTATCAAGTCATGGTACAGCAATTATTATTTATATAGCCGCATTACTCGCTATTGATAACAGCTATTATGAAGCAGCTGAAATTGACGGCGCGTCTTTCCTGCAAAAGCTTTGGTTTATCGTTGTCCCTTTCCTTAAGCCAACAACGCTATTCCTACTTGTTACTGGTGTTATCGGTTCCTTCCAAGTATTCCAAAACGCTTATCTTATGACAGGCGGTGGACCAGACCATGCAACAACAATGGTAGGTTTGTTAATCTTTAACAATGCGTTCACATATTTTGAGTTTGGTGAGGCAGCGGCACAATCATTAGTTCTAGCAGCGATTATCGGATTTATATCATTCCTTCAATTCAAGTTTATAGGTAAAGATGTAGAATACTAGGAAAAGGAGCAGAATACTATGGGTTTGTACAACAATAGCTTAAGAAGCAAAGGGTATCTGTTTATGCGTAATGGTGCAAACATTACGTTCCTTATCCTATTTGCCGCAGCTACCATATTCCCGATATACTTTATGGTCATCTCCTCGTTCGGTGATCCGGTAGAAGCTGGTGCAATGAGCTATTCTATCCTACCATCGAAGATATCATTTGAATCTTATAAATTCTTCTTTAACTTCAGCCCACATACATGGGACTGGTTATTGAACTCCTTTATAGTGGCAGCGTGTATCACGGTATCTAACGTATTTTTTGCTACACTTGCTGGATATGCTTTTGCAAAAATGAAATTTAAAGGGAAAAACATTTTGTTCGCTATTTTGCTGGGATCTATGATGATTCCTGTTCAAGTCACTCAGGTTCCACTATATATTTTGATCGTAAACATTTTTGAATTACAAAATACGTACACAGCGTTGATTATGCCGAGCATAGTAACGGTATACAATATCTTCTTGGTTAAGCAGTTCATGTCCTCCATTCCAGGTGAAATTATTGAATCTGCTAAAATCGAAGGTTGTTCCCAGCCTAAAATCTTCTGGTATATCATTATGCCTCTATCTAAAACAATTATGGCAGTACTAGCAATCCTAACGTTCATGGCGGCATGGAATGACTTTTTCTGGCCGTTCCTAGTAACGAATACGATGGATATGCAAACCATTCAGGTCGGCTTGAAAAACTTTCGCTTTGCGAATACAACTTACTTTGCACCGATGATGGCGGGGGCAACCATTTCAGCAGTTCCAATGTTTATTTTGTTCTTCAGTTTACAAAAATACTTCCTCGAAGGGGTAACAGTTGGAGCGGTGAAAGGTTAATGGACAAACAATCAAAAGTTGATGCAACATACTTAGTTGGCTTGATGTCCGGTACATCAGTAGATGGTATTGATGCAGCAGTAGTTAAGCTTTTCCCATCAGCCGAAAAAGAGCATGGAGTAGAGATTGAATTACTGGCTTTTGAAAACACACCTTTTGAGATGCAAGTTAGAAACTCCATATTTGAGCTTTTTGATCCCGCTAGCGCTACGATTGATAAGGTTGGCGCAATGAATATGTGGCTTGGCGAATTATACGCCCAAGCCACATTATCCGTTATAGGGAAATGCGGCCTTTCGCCTTCGCAAATATTCGCAGTAGGATCGCATGGTCAAACAATCTATCATGCTCCGGATGAGAATGTTATGGGCGGTTATAATCTGCATTGTACCGTTCAGATTGGGGATGGTGCAGTTATCGCCAATCGCACAGGAATTCCTTGCGTATCAGACTTTCGAGTTGCTGACATGGCAATGGGTGGACAAGGAGCTCCGTTAGTACCATTTACCGAATACTTATTGTTTAACAATCCAAAGAAAACACTTCTGATGCAAAATATTGGCGGAATAGGCAATGTGACTGTTTTGCCTGTAAAGGCCTCACCGGATGAGGTATTTGCTTTTGATACGGGTCCTGGAAATATGATTATCGATGGCCTTGTATCGCAATTATTTGCACCAATGACAATGGATGTTAATGGCGAAATTGGTGCGGGCGGTCAAGTGATTGATGAGCTATTGAAATGGATGCAGCAGGATAATTATTATACGATGCCGTTACCAAAATCGACAGGCAGAGAACGGTTTGGCCAACAATACGTGGCACAAATTATTGAAATGATGAAGGTTAATCACTGGAAAGCAGAAGATGTTGTTGCAACAGCTACGTACTTAACTGCCTGGAGCATCGTCGATAGCTATGAACGGTATATTGCACCGCAGCACCAGGCTGAGCAATTGTTAATTGGCGGCGGTGGAAGCTATAACAAGACGCTTTTGCGTGATTTACAGCACTTATTTGCACCGCATAACGTGCAGGTGCTGACGCAGGAGGATATCGGTGGTAATAGTGATGCTAAGGAAGCAATTGCTTTTGCTCTGCTAGCGTGTTACACGATGGAGCGCTTACCAAACAATATCCCGCTAGTAACTGGAGCTTCACAGCCAGTAGTAATGGGCAAAATTTCCTGGCCCTATATTGGACGTTCACAGGAGGCTTAAATGTTGCAAATCAGACCCTTTTCAATTGAAGATCACTCTGCAGTTGTAGAGCTTTGGAATCGTGAGGCTACAAAATATGATTATAAACCATTTACAGAGCGAGAGTTTCAAGATACATTCATCGACCATCCTTATTTTGACGCTGACTGTATATGGGTAGGCTGTGACGAAAAAGGGATTGTTGGTTTTGCAGCTGGCTGCTGCGGTGACGATCTCCCTCTTGGAGATGTGGCCGGTTATATTACGAGTGTTATTATAGATACCCATGTGGCTTCTCTGGAGCTTTACGATGCTTTTCTATTGCGTTTAGAAAAAAGATTCCAAGAACTTGGGAAAAGACAAGCGGATGTATTGTTTTTCAACCCTGTTAAGCTGAAGTGGAGTATACCAAGTGCACCTCAGCATGAGCATAATAATGCCCCGGGCATCAGTAAGGACCAGCCATTATATGAAGCTTTAATGGCTAGAGGCTACGAAGATCGAGCGACGCAATGCGGCATGTATTTAAAACTCGGAAGCTTTATTGTTCCCGAAGATATTTTAGATAAGGAAACCAAAGCAAATAGCAAGGACTATTACATTGGGCGCTATGTCCCTGATTTACATACAGGGCTTGAAGCAACGCTTGCTGCCCTGCAAAATCCGCAGTGGAAGAAGGATATTGTTACTGATGTGAAGGTTGGCGCACCACTTGTAGTAGCTGTGTACGGCAACGAGGTTGTGGGCTTTGCAGGTCCAATTATTTCGCAGCCTGATGGAAGAGCATTTTTTTGCGGTATCGGAGTGCACCCAGAGCATGAGGGTCATGGCCTTGGCAGTGTATTATTTTTCAGAATGGTTGAAGCTTTTCAAAATGTGGGCTGTCAATATATCTCTCTATTCACTGGAAATAATAATCCGGCTCTTCGAATCTATCAAAAAGCGGGCTTTACTATTGAAAAACAATTTTCTATATTGCGGAGGGAACTTTAAAGATGAGTGAAAAATTCACAGTATTAGCAATTGGAGCGCATGTTGGTGATGTGGAGCTAGCTTCTGGTGGTGTGCTTGCTAGTCATAGTTTAAAGGGAGATCGCATTGTGACACTAGCGTTAACTGCGGGTGAACGAGGGGTCCCGGCAGGACAGGATATGAAGGAATATCGTCAGCAAAAAGTGAAAGAGGCACAGGTTTTTGCGGATATGCTAGGCGGTGAAGCCATTGTATTCGATGATTATTGTGACGGAGAGTTGCCTGACAATCAAGATATTCGTATGGAGGTTTGTGATGTAATTCGTCGCGTGAAGCCTAACATTATTATTACACACTGGAAAAACAGTATGCATAAGGACCATGCGCTAACGCATCATATCGTAAATGATGCCCGTTTCTTCGCAAGTCTATCATCCTTTGAACGAGCGCTCCCCGCGCACTTTGCAGCAAGATTATATTACTCCGAAAACTGGGAGGATGCGGTTGATTATGTCCCTTACGTATATGTGGATTTCGATCAAGCGGCATTTGATCTATGGATAGATGCTTTAAGCAAGCATTGGTTTGTGACGAATAGCAAATCTTTCAAATACATGGATTACTATAAAGCACTAGCAGTTGTTCGCGGCTGTGAAGCAAGAAAGACATATGCAGAAGCATTTATGGTGCCTGCTGAAACGGTGAAGGTTAGGCAGTCTAGTCTTTGGTAACTATTCAACTAGCTAAGAGGGAGTGTTTCTATGTATAGCAGGAAACATTCCCTTGTTCTATCAATTTATGCGAAAAAGCAGCTAGGAGGCAGCTTCATATGGTGTTAAATGGGATTGATTCTATAACGAATTATCGTTATTTGTTCGAAGGTAAGCGCGTAGGATTGATTACAGCGCCGACAGGTCTTACGAAGGATTTTGCATCAACGATTACTATATTACATGAAAATTTTAATCTTGCTGCGATGTTTTCACCTGAGCATGGCGTTCGCGGAGATTTGGATGCAGGGGCAGTAGTAGACACTTACATGGATCCTTTTACGAATGTTCCAGTCTATAGCTTGTACCGTAAAGACTCCAAGCGTTTAACAAAAGAAATGCTGAATGAAGTAGACATCATTGTATACGATATTCAAGATGTTGGTGTACGCTACTACACATTTATTTATACGATGCTGTATGCACTTGAAGATTGTGCAAATGCAGGTGTAGAATTTGTTGTTCTTGATCGTGTTAATCCGCTTAACGGGGTAACGGTAGAAGGGAATGTCTTGAAGCCCGGCTTCAAATCATTTGTTGGAAATTACGAGCTAGCCGTGCGATACGGCTTAACAGCAGGTGAGGTAGCAACGATGGCAAATGATCAAATGAATTGGAATGCATCGCTGCATGTCGTTCGTTTGGAAGGCTGGGAACGGAGCATGTCCTTTCCGGATACAGGATTAACCTGGGTTCATCCTTCACTTGGAATACCACGATATGAAACGGCGTTATTATATACAGGAACATGTTTATTTGAAGGCACAAACTGCTCCGAAGGACGTGGAACAACGTTCCCTTTTGAAATGATTGGTGCTCCGTTCATTCAAGCGCAGCAATTGGCAGATGAGATGAATGCAAAAGGTATCCCGGGTGTGCTTTTTCGTCCAGTTCATTTCAAGCCAACGTCATCTAAACATTGTGGCGAGCTATGCGGCGGGGTACAAATTTACATTACAGATCTCCAAGTGCTGAGGCCTTTAGAAGTTGGGGTAACCTTATTATTTACGATAAGAGATTTGTACGAGCAATTTTCATTCCTGCCTCCTGTGAAGGAGGGCTCTCGTCCATTTATCGATTTGCTGGGGGGAGACAACATGTATCGTACGGAAAATATGCAAGCCAAGCAGCTGCTTGAACAGTTTGCAGCGGAAAGCAAGCAATTTGCAGAAATAACACAGCAGTATCATTTATATCGCTAGAGGAAGGTGAATAATTGATGAGAACAATAGAACATATGAGCTTGCGCGAAAAGATTGGACAAATGTTCGTAACAGGCTTCCCTTCAACCGAGATCACTCCTGAGCTGAAGGAAGTTATTGAGCATTATAAAGTCGGCAATATTATTTTATTCTCACATAATATCGACAATAAATATCAATTAGGCGAGCTTGTTACTGAGCTGCAGCAATGGTACACGACACATACTGGTATCCCGGGTTTTATTACGATCGACCAAGAAGGCGGTCGAGTCACTCGTATGCCTAAAGACGCGACCAATGTTGCTGGAGCCATGGCAATTGCTTCTTCAGGACGACCTGAAAATGCGTATGCAGCAGGCAGAATGACTGCCAGAGAATTGAAAGCATTAGGTATTAATTTTAATCTAGCTCCAGTTGTGGACGTTAACAATAATGCATTGAATCCAGTCATAAATGTTCGTTCATATGGTGATTCTGTTGCAACAGTATCCCAGTATGGAATTCAAATGATGAAGGGATTGCTCGATGGAGGCGTCATGTCCTCACTTAAGCATTTTCCAGGTCATGGTGATACAAATGTCGATTCACATATTGGCTTGCCTACCATTGAAAAAACACTTGAGGAATTAGAGCAGCTTGAGCTGCTGCCGTTTAAGGCCGCAATTGAGCAAGGCGCTCAAGCGATTATGAGTGCACATATTTTATTTCCGAAAATTGAAAAATCCGGTGTGCCCGGAACTATGTCTCATACCATTATTACAGAGATATTAAAAGGAAAATTAGGATATAAAGGGTTAGTTGTATCGGATTGTTTAGAAATGGACGCGATCAAACGATACTATGGTACGGCAAAAGGAGCGTTAGGAGCTGTTAAAGCAGGTATTGATTTGGTATTCATTAGTCATACTCCAGAGACAGTGAAGGAAGCGATTCATTTGATCGAAGAAGCTGTAGCCACCGGTGATTTGGATGAAGCGCTGATTGATGCAGCTGTTACAAAAATTTTAGCTTATAAAGCACAATATGCGACGATTGAGGAGCTAGATTATGAACTAGTTGGCTGCGATGTACATCACCGAGCAAATGAGCTAATGCGTACGGAAACGATCTGCCTCATTAAAGGTGAGCTCCAGCCCATTCATACCGGTGACGAGCAAGTGTTATTTATGGGTTCCTATTCATACCGCACCGATCTTGCGTCCAGCAGCTTGAATCAAGCTCTTAGCTTTCCGCAATATATGGGGGAGCATTTTAATACAGCTTATGAGATTATCGACATTGATCCGAGCGAGGAGCAAATCAACGCTGCGCTGCCAAAGGTACAAGGCTACAAGCATATTGTTATCGGCTTGTTCAATGCGCGTGAAAACAAAGGTCAGCTTGCGCTTGTTCAGAAGCTGCTGGCAGCAGGCTGCAAAGTAACGGCCATTACATTAGGTCGCCCGTATGATTTACCGTTAATCGAAGGCGAGTTCTGCGGAATTGCGGCATTTGAGTATACACTTGATGCATTCAAATCACTCCTTCCAATCCTAAATGGTGAGGTTGTACCCACCGCCAATATTACGATACAGATGTAGACAAGCATAAAAGCCTTCGGCGTCCTTTCAAGGACGGCAAGCGTTTCTGCGAGAAAAATAAGGATAATATATCGCGTTAAACATATAAATTCTTATCTTTGAAAAAAGTACAACAAGGGGACATAGGTATGGCATTTATCGTTGGAATTGATGGGGGTGGCACGAAAACAGCTGTCACCATTACGCATGACCAGGAAGACGCTTTATTCACCTTTACTGTAGGGCCTATTAATTATAACGGTGGTGATGCTGATGCTATTGCCGCCTCCTTTGAGGAAATTTTTAGTCAAACGAGGCTCTACTGCGGTAATTTACAAGAAGTTGCTCATATATGTATAGGTGCGGCAGGAATAAGTAATCCGTTGGTCATCAATTTTTTGGAGCAGCATGTGAGAAATAACGGTTATATCGGGCAATTAACGATTACAGGCGATCAAGAAACCGCATTATACGGGGCACAAAATGCGATGCAAGGCATCATTCTCATTGCCGGTACAGGATCGATTTGCTTTGGGGTCAATGAAAAAGGAGAGCAGCATCGCACAGGAGGCTTTGGTCATCTGATTGATGACGAGGGAAGCGGTTATAGCATTGGGCGCGATCTATTATCCGTATTAGTTCAAGTGGAGGACGGAAGAATAACCGATACGGTCATCCCAGCGATGGTATATGAGCAGCTTGGATTAAGCACTGTGAAAGAGATTATTGGCTTTGTTTATGATAAAAATACGACGAAAAAAGATATTGCGCAGCTCGCACCGATTATGACGACCGCATGCGAGAAGGGCGATGCACATGCAATAGCGTTAGCGGAGAAATGTGCAGCCAATCTATATGAGCTTGTTGTGCCTGTTATTGAACGGCTTAAGCTATATGAAAGTCCGATTGCGATTGCAGGAAGTGTGCTGCAAAAGTCTCGCTTTGTGAAAGAAGCCTTGGAGCGAAAGCTCGCACAGAGCTACCCGCAAACAAAGCTGATTTTGCCGATTAAGGATGCAGCCTACGGTGCTGTCCTGTTAGGAAGATCAAAAATGAACAACGACTAGTTTTTGTCGCTATGGAAAAATAAGGGTGTGTCATAAGTCCGAGCAGTTGGACTTGCGACACACCCTTATTTTAAAATGGTAGGAATCAAAAATGGCTTAAAATTTATCGGTCAAATAAAACACGGCTTGTTGTTTCGGAAATAGAGCTTGAAGGATGTTAGCGTGCTCAGTACTGTCCTTTGCTGCGCCTGCTTCATTATAGCCGAACATGATATAAGTCATTAGCTCGCGTTCATCTACTTCTATTGAAGTATAGGGATTGGTATGATTACTAGCATCGGAAACAGAAAGCTGCTTTTGCTTATAATCCAAGTAGATACAGTCCTCATTGCTGCGAAGTGCAATATGCAGCTCCTGGTCTGCAATTATGTTGCTACGGTTTAGGCGATCTTCTAATTCAGGCTGAAGCTTATGGAAAGTTGAACTGAGATTGATCATTTTCCACATCGCCATATTGATTTGAATTGAATTTGCTTGATGCTGTTGGTAATAGGAATATAGCTTATGGTCCTCTGGGAGCATCGCTAATATTTGCTTTGCATTTTGGCGCAGCTGACATAAGGCATGAAACAAAGCTTCAACGCCGTTTTCCGCTTCGTTCAAATACAATAATTCATTAATAAATACTTGTTCAGTATCTTTCTTTTCAATGATGCCATAAGCAACGATTTTTTCATTTCTGCGAAGGAGCAAGCAGTCAACTTTCTTCCATTCCGGCCAGGTCAATAAATCATTCCAATACGTTCTACTTCGGATCACGGTGTAGGTGCGATTCTTATTGAATTCTTCATAGATAAAACGGATATCATCGAGATAACAGGCTTCAAAAGGAATGATTTCATCACTGTTTTGCTGCTGCTCCAAACTTGTTGGTTTTTCAATTGCGAAAGCAGTCTCGGGAATAAGTCTCCAGCCAGCCTTTTCATAAAACGCATGCTTGCTAGCCAAAAGCAAGCTTATATCATAATCGTTTTCTTTCATATAGTTGGTCTGCGCATGAAGAATTTTGTGTGCAAGCCCCAGCCCGCGGTAATTTAGATCTGTACCGACACTCCCCATTGCACCCGTTTTCAAGATCGCTTGACCGACTCTAATATGAAACGGAAAAATTTGTACATTAGATGCAATCTTATCGTCAACCATCGCAAACCATGTTGTATCTGGATCATATGTGGTGTCTAGGTCTAATCTTTCTTGGAAAAAAGCTCGGCCTACGGAAAAGCATTCATCTAAAATATCGTAAATCTTTTCAAGCTGCTCTCTAGTTGGATGGTTCATTACGATGATGTTTGGTGTCGTCGTCATCTTTCATTTCCTCCTGCGACGTAATGTTGGGATAAATTTAATAAATGAAAAAAATGTTTTTTGAAATTTAATTTCTTACATATATTTTAATATTGAAAAAAAAATTCGTCAATAATGGAACGTGTGGAATCATAGATAAACCGTTCAAGAACTTTTTGCGAAAAATCGGAAATATTTTCATACCAATGATTCCTGCATTTGTTGGAGCGGGTTTAATTGCGGGGAAGTATGATTTCGCAAATTGAGCTAGACTTAAATGAATTGCCAGAATCAGAGAAAAAAGTAGCGGAGTACATTCTTGCAAATGCTAAAGAAGTACTGCATATGACCATACATGAGTTAGCGACAAAAGCGGAGGCAAGCAGTGCCGCGGTTGTTCGTTTTTATCGGTCGCTTGGAATAGAGGGCTTTCCAGCGCTGAAAATCCGTTTATCAGCGGAAGTAGAAAATACGCAGTATGTTGGCTACTTTGATGTTGAATCGAATGAAACGGTGCATTCTATCATTGATAAAATGTTGTCGAACACCATACTGACCTTTCAGAATACGGCCAGTTAACTCGACGCACAATCTATAGAGCAGGCAGTGAGCCTGTTACAACATGCAGAAGTGATTTATGATTATGGGATAGGTGCCTCATTTATTATTGCAGAAGATGCAGCACAAAAATGGCTTCGGCTTGGCAAAAATGTATATGCGATTTCAGATCGTCATTTATTAGCAGCAGCCATGGCTACGAAATCAGAAAACGCCGTCTTCTAGGGAATTTCGTATAGCGGTGAAACGAGAGAGGTTATTCAATTAATAAAACGAGCTAAGGAGCAGGGGATAAAAACAATCAGCCTAACTCGTCCAGGAAATAACAAGCTCTCTCAGCTTGCTGATGTTTCTTTATTTACATCACGTGCGCCGGAAGCGCAGCTTCGTAGTGCGGCAACAAGCTCTAGATTTGCTCAATTGTTTGTGCTCGATATTGTCTTTAGCGCATATGCATCTGCTCAGCATGATTTTACTGTGGAGCAGCTAGCGAAGACAAGAAAAATGATTGAAATTTTGAATGATTAAATTGCGATAAGAAGCTTCTACCAGAGTATGGTGGAAGTTTTTTATTGTAAAGTGCTTTAAGCAGATCGAACTATTCTTCCACTTAATAGTATAATCAAATAGTATTCCTTATTTTTAATGGAGGAGATTTTCTGGAAGCTAAAGTAGTAACATTATCCCCTTTTCATGTTGTAGGTTACAAAATTGAAGCAGATATTAATGAGTTTGAGTCTGGTCTTGGTAAGAACATTTATGATTCGCTATTTGAAAGAAAAGACGAAATTCAAGACAAGAAAAATGAGAATGTAATCTTAATACAGATTTATCCTATGGAGCCCGATTTTAATCCTCAGGTTGACAGGTTTACACATATTCTTTGTTATGAAGTAAGTAAACAAGGTGATGTTCCGTTAGATATGATAGGTCATGCTGTCGGTGAGAGTAAGTATGTTACTTACACACATCAGGGACTTGAATCGGAACTTAGTCGTTCATATGACTATTTATATGGCCAATGGATTAGAGAAACTGGAAATGAACCAAAGGATTATGATTTTGAAATCTGGGATGAAAGATATAAACCCGAAAGTCTAGACAATGAGATTGATTTGTTTGTGGCATTGCGCGAACATGTCGGTGATGAGATGCTCGTGAAAATCAATTGTTTATAGCAGCTTCCTCAAGTAGACTATAAAGGATTATTATTTAGGAAAAAATGTATAATGCAATAAAGAGCATCTATCGGATGTCTTGTCACATTATTTATTTAGATGTAATGTGGTAATAACATGGAAGAGGTAAGAAGATGGACAACATTGTAAAAGAATCTTTGATAGGTTTGACAAAAGCGGGTATTTCGGTGATTCCATTTGCAGGCGGCGCAATTAATGAGGCGCTGTTTGAAATCAGAGGTAGAATTGCACAAAGGAGAATAAATGATTTTGTAGAAAGCTTTTTGATATATTTAAATGAATTAGGGATTAATTTGGATGAAGATACCATTACCTCCGATGAATTTAATGATATTTATGTATCAATAATTAGACGTGTTGCAGATATAAAAAGTGAGCATAAACTAAGAATCTTTAAGGAAATTTTAGTTGCAAATGGTTTAAGCATTTATGAATCAGATTTTAAGGAAACATTTTTGGATTTGGTTACAAAACTGGATTTTTTAGAAGTTGAAATTTTGAGGTTATTTGAAAATACAGGAAGGTCAGGAAATATGGATATCGGTGAAGGAGACGATGGAACGATAATAACATTAACTTCTGCTTCTCATAAAGAAAAAATTATTGACAAGATAAAAAAAGAGTTACCACAATTGTCTACTATTGATGCTCATGGAAAGTATGAATTTTATATTTGTGATTTAATTTCTAAAGCTTTATTAGTTGATATGAAAACTGTAGGTACCACATTTAAAGATATTGGTAAAGATGGATTGACGGTTCTTTACATAACTGATTTCGGAAAAGAATTTTTAAAATTTATTAGGAATGGATAGTACGCCTTTACAATTCTAAATGATGAAATCTGCTCCGGTAGCCATAGGCACGGGAGCATCTCGATATTATTAAACAACACGATACTTCAAATACAAATCCCCAACCCGCTTCAGAACTTCTTCATTCTCCGGATGGAAATGCACCGCCCATTTCATGTACTTAATGGCTTTACTTAATTCCTCTGACTCTAAGCAGACATCAGATATGAATTGACTAAGCGTAAAAAGTCTGTCTTCCCACTTATTACGCAAACCCAATATTCAATCATTGGACAATGTCCTAAAAGCAGATATATGAACAGGAAGGACAGTTTAGGGAGCTGTGGAGCGTCGCGGTGACACGTGAAGATAAGAATCGCGCGTTAAAGAAGTTGATGGAGCGGATAGTGTATAATCCGAAAGGGAATCTGGTGGAATTATAGGCATGTTATAAGTTTGAATAGGATAAGTCTTTGGAGGCGTCTGGAAAAAATTCCAAACGCCTTTTTTAATATGGTACAATATACCTAAATTGGCTATTATCAGATTTACAACTTCATATAGAGGCAATAAATAGAGTAAAGAGCTTTATCCTTATTAAGGAAAGTAATCTATTATAGCTTTGATGTATTAGGAGAGATCAGGAATAAAGTTACATATTTTAGCATTTGAAAGAAATTGATTTTTATGAATTATTGGAACAATAAACAACACAATACAGTTTCTAATTGAAAGTTTATTTTTTTTCATTCATGAATGACGGAATGGACTATTATAATTTGGATGAGCTAATTATGAAGATTAATGAAACCCTAGAATTGGCTAGGTATCAGGAGAACAGTTACTGGTCGGGTTATTTCGGAGAAGAGTTTGCAGATCTATATAATCTAATTGACGAAGTCAGAAACGACAAGAGTTTCAGGGATTCTTAGAACAGCATAACATGGAGATTTATATTGAACGCGATTGGTATATTGATTCGAGTACGTTTATGATATTTTTCTTTGATGATTACGAGGATAAATCACTGAGTCCAGCACTGTTGATTATCCTAGTTTTAACATTACTTTTTAAAGAATAATTAAGAAACGATAATTGCTTACATAGATCATTATCATAATTTGCTAAATGACAATGATAACGCATTATGAAAGTAGTAAAGTAGGTGGCATATCTAGGACAACTATGATTTCTTGGGCTCAAAGAAGCAGTTTTAAATAACAATATAGTCCCAATACTTCGAAATGTAACTTGAAAAAGAATATTCTTGAAAATTAATAAGGAAGTCTGAACTTCAATTAACTTCCGATTCAAGCATCGGGACGTTCACCCCTCGGTTCGGCAAAGGTAATGCCAGGGGAGAGGATTCGGCCGATCTCCAATATCGATATTTACAAATAAAAAACAGAAACTACATTTACCGAATTATGTAAAACAGGAATTGGAAAAGGAGTGTTTCATTTGGATTTGTCATTAACGCGTGCTATAAAAGAAGCAAGTTATTTGTCAACACAAAAAACGAACCGATATCGTCCAATATTAAGATACATGTATGAGCAACATCGTATATTTAATAATGAAGTTTTACCGATAGAAATTTTCACGCATCTTAAACAATTTTTTGAATTTGGGGATTATACGCTCGAAGAGCAAGATGCTGATTTATCGGTTTTAGTTGAAAACAATAACTTAGTGTTGAACCAAGATAATTCAGATGCTGTTACATTGGAAGAACTTATTAGGAATCGAAAAACATATTCACTAACGGATTATACGATTGAATTTGAAAAAATGCTTATTTATATGGAGAAAAAACTTCACCGTATACGTGGTGGTTCTTTGGATAAAAAACTCACTGAGCATCTATATAATGCGCTTGTAAAATTAAACGGATTCTCCATGCAAACCGAGTTGGATTCGTCTTCGCTTGTTCAACTATATGAAGCGTGGGAGGAGCTGTTCGAACGGTTTACAAAGCTTGATAATGATGCTTCGGATTATTTGAATCATATCAGCGGTGATAAATTGGATAGCAAAATGGAAACCGATGCCTTCATCGTATTTAAAAATCAGTTCTGTTCTTATTTAACGGATTTCATGGTTGAACTTAACCGCAATTCGCCTGCGATAATTAATATTATTACACGTATTTCGGAGAAGAAAATTCACAACATCGTAATGCAGCTCGTCCGGCATAAGAAAAATATGCCGACCACTACGGTTGTGTCGGATAAAGAGTATTCCGATACCTTTTTTGATGTATGGACAGGTATCCGTAACTGGTTTTTGGCAAGTGATACTAAATCGAGCAAAGCGTTTCAACTTGAGGCTCGTACTCGGGATGCCATCAGTAAAATGTCTAAGCTTGCGCATTTTTATGCGGAGCGACAATTTGTGAAAAAAAGTCGAGTAACAGAATTTTTACGACTTGCAGATATGGTGCATGAGTCCGGCAACTTGGAAGAAGCCCATCAAGTTTTTTCTTATCTATTCGGATTCGAAGGCATCCAGCATTTCAAAGTCGCACAGAAACCGTCTGATAAGAATGATGGTACGGTATGGGATTTTGACCCGGATGAGCTAGATGTGACGTATCGTATTCGACCACCATCTGAGAGAACCATAAAACAAAATTTGAAGGTATCGAAAGTGAGCCAGGAGGCACTCAAACAGCAACGATTGCTCGCAGAGCGGCTGACATACGAAGAAAGTGTATTAAAAGCGATCGTGGAGCAGCCTTGCTTAATCTTGAAGAATTTGGAAACGAGAGTTGAGCCGTTTGTTCGAAAGGCATTATTGGATTGGATAAGTGCGGCGCTATTGAATCCAGTTGGCTACGGCATCTATGAGGGTACCACAGAACTGGGCGTGAAATTTAAACTTCATAAGGTTAGTAACGATATTATTGAATTGCATTGTTTAGATGGAATCCTCTTCTTGCCCGATTTCCAAATGACATTTACCGAGGTGAAAACGCGTGAAAAAGTTGTCTCAGGAGTCTCTTAATTGCATTCATCAATTGCTCGATAATTTTTGGGTTGTGCGCAAGGAGAATCCAGAGCTTTTTTATGAAATTAAACAAAACGAAGGGTTTCTGCGGGATTACTTTAAGCACTACTTCCGTTTTAAGTTGGTAGTTGGGACAGATTTTGCAAAGGTTGAGAAGTTTCAAGTAACGCCTCAACCGTCAACAGGCATATCAGATTTCAAAGAGGTGAAAGACTACACCATTTTTTACTGTGTACTTGCGTTTTTGGATGGAAAGGCATCAAAACAATTTACGCTGTCAGATGTTTGCCAAGCGGTCGTTTCGTACTACCCAAGAAGTTCCAAGGAATCGGTCAATGAAAACCCTCTACCATTAACATGGAAGGGTAACGAAGGCTATAAAAACCGACTATCACTAGTCCGTGTATTGAAAGAAGCTGTTCGACGGTGTCTGATAGAAGTGATGGATAAAAACATAGAAGACTTCCAAGACAGAGAAACGAATGATGCACTGCTGCGTTCAACCGGGCTTGTGAAATATTTTATGCGTAATATTGGTTTTAATATTGAAGGAGAATTGAGACTAAATGATATTATGTTGATTCAAGAAACTCAGGAACGGGAATTAGGTCTAGAAAGAAAGCATTTACTGTACCGGAAACTGTTTTTAGAGCCAGCCTTGTATCGGCATGAAGTATCGGCTACAGATTTTGATTACTTAAGACATTACAGTCGCCACTTAAATGAACATGCCGAAAAATACTACGATATGAATCTGGATGTCTACGGAAGCAGTGCTTTTTTAGTAAAAGAGAACGTAAGCACGTTTCGCCGGTTCTTTCCAGCTAGTAATGCTGAATCGAACCTACTTGTTCAGTTTGCAACGTTGTTAAGACTTAAAATCATCGACGATGATGACAGTCTCGGTGAACAAAAAGATGGGACAGTCATTTTAACAAATGTTGATTTGGATATTATGTGTCGGCAGCTCATAGATGAGAATAGTCACGGATGGACGACGGGCCTAAAAAGTATGAGTATCACTGAAATTAAGAATATAATTAAAAATATGCTATTTGAATGGAAATTAGCAGAGACAACGCAAGAAGGCGATTTGAAACTATACGATGTAATCGGAAGATTCTTTGAAAAATCTAAAGAAGAAAATAATAAAGGAGTATGATGATGACTAATCATACACAGCGTTGGAAGCCTCATCGCTTCATCCTATTTAACTATTGGTATTTTAATTATGAAGAATATTACTTCAAGAACGGAAGACTGTTACTGCGTGGTCATAATGGTGCGGGAAAGTCGATTGCCATGAATACGCTTTTTACATTCATGCTAGATGGAAACAAAGACCCTAAGCGGTTGGATCCATTTGAGTCAAGTGACCGCAAGTTTTATGACATCTTGCTTGGAGAAGAGTCATTAAACAAGGACATTATCGAGCGCATTGGTTATGTTGTGATTGAATATAAGTTAACGAACACGGAGCAGTATATCACGACTGGATTTGGACTACATTCCAAACGAAAAAACAGAAGGTTGGAAGATGCCTGGGGGTTTGTGATTCATGACCGTCATCGGCGTATTGGGCGTGGACCAAATCCGATCTCACTCTATAAGGTAGAAGTACTAGATGATTCACCGGAGCAAATTCCCTTAGATAGAAAACAAATAACGACAGCAATCGGCGAGAGTGGTACGGTCGTTGATAGTAAAGATTACGCGGAACTGATTAATAAGCAACTGTTCAAGTTTCCAGATGTAACAGGACTTAAGCTTTTTACCGATGTACTCGTACGGCTTAAGAGCCCTAAATTAACCAAAGGAGGAGGGCCAGACGATTTAAAAGAAACCTTGAACGAATCATTACCGCCATTATCCGATCATGAATTGTCCGCTCTAACCACTACCGTGGAAGCACAAGACCAAACACAGCGGGAAATTCTAAAAACGCAAAACGACCTTGGTTTTGCAACGAAACTGGATAAAGGTTATGACGATTATGTTTCATACGTATTCGCGGAGAAGGCTAAGTATTATTTGGAAAGCAAAAATACGTGGGATAATATTGCTTTAGAGCATCAGAGAGTACAAAGAGATATTGAGACCAAGAGTGTTGACTATGATGAAACTGAGCAAAAAATCCGAAACATTGAACGTGAAATTGAAGGGTTGAAGCAAGCAAGACAGGAATTGGGGCATGATAAAATAGTGGATTTGGATGATACTCTTCAATCTGCCAGACAAGAGCTAGCGCGAATATTGAATGAGAAATCAGTCAAAAAGAATCGCTATGAGTTAAATGATAAATCATTAATGGATGCTAATAACGAACGGCGTAATATTGAAAATGAATTGTGGGCAATTGATAAAGAACTTAAAGTCGCGTTGGAGAGTTTGGAGGAACTGGGGATAGATTCAGCATTTGAAGACATCTATCTAGCATTCTCTGACCATTTCAAACGGAATGAAAAAAATGGGGATTATCTTTTTTTAAATTGGGAGTCTGAAATAAGAATCAGGCTTCAAAGACTCGGAGGACTTCTCAAACAAATTAAAGAACTGGACCAAAAGAAGCGCGATCTAGATGTTATGAGACAACAAATTGATGTGAAACAAGACGTTCTTGAAAAAGAAAGGAAAAGGCGCACTACTCTTGCGAATATCTATGATATGGAACGAAACAACGCTTATATAGAGCTTGAAAACTGGATGAATGAAATAACAGCTCTTGTGCTTAGCGTTAATAGTAGTACGAGTGTGAAACGGATGTTTAATGGATATCTGGAAAATGTGACTGAGGAGCAATTGATGTTGCCAATCTCGGGTGAACGCGAAGTACAAGTGACCCAATGTATTAAAGAGCAAGCATGGCTAGAAGCACAAATTCGATCAAAGGTTGAAGAAAGAGATCTTGCTAAAGAAGAAGTCGTTGTTCTTGAGAGAACTGATGAAATTGAACCTGAACTTCCAATAGCCAAGGAGAACCAGATACGGGAGTTCAAAGAAAAAGGGATATCGTATGTACCTTTTTACGCTGTGGTTGATTTCAAAAAAAATCTTACTGAGGAGCAGAAGTCACGTTTGGAATCGGTACTTACCGAAACTGGTATACTAACTTCACTGATTGTACCCGCTAACCGTTATATCGAAGCGTTGTCTGGAACGGTTCTTAGTACTCATCAGGCTCAGGTACCAAACAATCTAACAAAGTATCTAGATGTTTCGGTTTCGTCTACGGGCGATGTGAGTCATGATGATGTGCTAGCAGTTCTGAAGGGGATTTCGGTTTCTAATGCGGACGTCCATTTTGTAACGGCTGAAGGATCATTTAAAGGTTCTTTTACAGCCGGAACTGCTTCGCAGTATGGTGTAGCTAAATATATTGGAAAGCATGCGCGGGAACAAGAGCGACTTCGCATAATTGCAGTGTTAAAAGAAAAGATTGCTGCTCTTAAGCTTGAAATTGATAAGCTTGAAGTAATTTCTAATGAAAGTAAAACGCGACAAAGGAAAATTGAAGTTGAGTACCGGTCATTCCCGAAATTTTCGGTTCTAAAGGATGCCAAAGAACAATTTGAAGTCGTTGCAAAACGCATTGCAGAATTGTTGGAGCCTGAGATCTCGTCGTTAAATGAAAAATTCAAAGAACTGAACACCTACGTGGAGACAAAAATCAGGAACCTAAATGTAGAGTTCGAAGATATGACTATTGAGAAAAATGAACAAACCGTAAATGATGCGTGTGATGGCTTACGAAATTTTGAGCGAGCGTTATCAAATCTGAAGAGTTCTTATCGTTCCCGAGGGGATAAACAAAGTCTTTTAAAGAATCAAGATGACAAGATAGGTACTTTAAAAGATGTTATGGATGAGGCAAGGGCTGACGTTCTATCACTAGATGGGCAAATCAAAAGCATAGATACTCGAATAGAAAGCTATGAAAAGCAGTTACAAGACATTGGCGCGGATAGTATTCGTAAGCTTGCCCAAAGTATTAACGATAAGCTGGAACAATTTCCAATAAATCAAAGGGCACTGGACAGGGAACTTAGTGAACTGAAAAACGATTTAAAAAATCTTCGTGACCGCCTTCCGGCTGGTGCTCAGAAAGAACGTTTTATGCAGGAGCTTGTTTTGGCATGGGAAATTGCTTTATTTCAAGATGTAAAAGATTTCAGTGGCAAATTTGGGCTTGAAATCGAATCAGATACGGAATCGCTTGCTGAGAATATCATGTCCAAGTTCGGGCAGCTCCTCTCGAAAAAGGATAGAGTAAAAAATAAAAGCGATTTAGGCAATGTATTCTCGGATGCGGACAAGGGTTTACCAGAATACAATTTAACGATGGAACCGTTAGAATATGAAGTCGATTTTTCTCATATGGCTAGTGATGATGAAAGTCGTGTGGAAATGCTTAAAATGATAGCTAGACGTGAAAAAATTACACTAGAGTATCAGTCGCGTCGTGTTTCGCCCTCGTTTGCCAAAATCAAACTGACCGAGCAAGATAAAATGCTTGCAGAGGTAATGGCTGAAAAGGACCGTGAGATTTACGAAGATATCCTGATTAATCATGTGGGAGAAACCATAAAAAGCAAAATTCAAAATTCAAAAGAATGGGTATCACGTATCAATACAATAATGGAAGAGACGCAGAACTCCAGTGGACTAAAGTTTGATGTCGAGTGGTCACCGAAAAAAAGTGACAGTGAACAAGAACTCGATACACTAGAATTGGTTCGATTTCTAGAGAAGGATCCTATGTGGCTTGCGAATCCCGATAGGAAAAGGATTGCCCAGCATTTTCGTTCCAAGGTATATGAGGCGAAACGCAAAGCTGAGTTGAGCGGTACATCGACCTTCATGGAAGATATTAAGTCAGTCTTGGATTATCGAGAATGGTATGAGTTCATTATTTATTACGAAAAAACAGGTGAAAAGCGCAAAGAAATGAAGAAAAGCAATTACAACACATTCTCTGGTGGTGAGCGAGCAATGGCGATGTATACGCCACTTCTAGCAGCTGTTGATGCACGTTTGCAAAATGCTCACTGTGAAGCTCCTCGTATATTTGCATTAGATGAAGCGTTTGCAGGCGTAGATGATAACAATATCAAAGAAGCATTCAAAGTTATTGAGATGTACGACTTTGATTACACATTAAACTCTCAATCCTTATGGGGATGTTTCGATGTAGTGCCTGATCTGTCGATTTATGTTCTGAATCGAATGGGGAATTCAAATCTTGTTAATTCAATTTCTTACTCATGGAATGGCATTAAGAAGACACGTGTAGAAGAGCCTTATGAAGCAAGCGAGGACATTCAATCTTCGGTTGCTCAGGTTACATTGTTTTGAGTTATTTGGTGTTCACCACGTGCAGCGGAGGTGAATGGAATTCTTCATGAAGTTGGCAAATAGGACGAATTATGAGGAATAATGTGACAAGATGATGGGTTTTCTATAACCCTTACGTTTCTCTTAAAAAGACGAAAGAACTTAGCATAATATGCTTGCTAAAAGCTTATAGAAAAACATACCGGAGGAAACTGGATAGATGGAATCATCATTACAGCAATTAGTCGAGATTTTCCGGAACATCGATGGCTTTAACAGAGTGTTCTTGCTTTTTCGTCAAAAATACAGAAGTTATGGAAGAATTACCAGAAGTACGATAGTTAATCTTGAAGTTCCAACATCTGATGAATTGCGGGTATTAAACGGTTTTTTTGGTTCGGTTTATGGAAATGAGAAGGTAATTCCAATTGCCGCTGACAAAATTGAAAAGGAAATTCGGAATAGTAAATATCGAGAATTATTCGATGGATATGATCTAAATGATTTATTAAAAATGTACTACGGGGGGGAATTAACTTCAAAAAGTGAAGACAAGCAGCGTTATGATACGGAAAAGAAGAAATTTTTCCAAACACTTTTGAGTGATTATCCGATGGAAAGTTCATTCTACCAATTCATTTTATTTATCATGACTTATAAAAACGCACCATTTATTCATATTATGCACAAAAAGAGGCCGGACTCCTTAAAACATTTGCTTGAATTAATTAATAAAATATTTAATTACCTCCCTTTAAAGAGTAACATCTATTTACCAATGCTTGCTTATGAATTTACTGGTGACTATGATTACTTCAGTCCTAAATCTGATGGCGGTAAAATGTTGTTGTTTGCATTACAAGTATTAAAACATTTGACATTAGGAACTGAACTCATTCCAAATCCAAATGAAGAACAGATTGAAGATATTTTAAAAGGTAATAATATTTTGTTCTGTCCAGATGCTAATAAAAAAACAAATCGTTTATGGATTTTAGATAATGAAGAGGAAAGAGATTATCAATTAATTCCCTTAAAAAAGATTGGTGAAGGATCCTTTGCAGAAGTATATAGAGTGTTTGATCCTATATTAAAAAAAGAATTAGCATGTAAAGTTCTTTTCGAAAGATCCCGTATGTTTAAAAATAATGAAGTAGAAGGAGACGATCATTATCTCCGATTCAAAAGAGAAGTGAAGTTTCTAAAAGAGAAAGCTTCTCATAGAAATATAATTGAAATTAGCAAAATACAACTAGTGAATGAGCCATTCCTTTTCACAATGCCTTTGGCAGATGCTTCATTAGATGAATGGTTGGGACTGAATTCCAATATATCGGAAGATATAAGATTAAGTATTTTTGAAGATATTTTAAGTGGTATAGCTTATCTTCATGACCGTAAAATTAGTCATCGAGATTTAGCTCCTCATAATATTTTGTTATTTAAAGAGAGTGACGGGACTATAGTAGTAAAAGTTGCTGATTTTGGACTAGCAAAAGATAAGCGATCACAATCGAAATCAACAGGACTCTTTGTTTATGGTTATGGAAGAGCAGGTTATACCGCGCCAGAACAATTAAACAGTTTGAAGAGTGCCGATCATTTATCTGATATTTATTCATTAGGTGCAATGCTCTATTATTTATTAAGTGGGAGATCACCAGAAGAACGATACAGGAAGACAGTAAACTATCAGCTAATTGTTATGAAGGCTATGGAGGAGGAGCGTACTAAACGGTATCAGACTACTAAAGAACTTATTGACGACATTAATATTATGGATAAAAAAAGTATGAGAACAGAAAATTTTCCGTTTTATAGTTTGGAAAATTATGAATTTAAAGATTTTTCGGCCGATGTTAATTATGTTTTAAAGTTTATTGCATCAGTTCAAGTTGAGGATTCTGATAGGGTTATTGAAAATTTTATAGTGCCATTCAAATCAATTCCGATAAATGTATTTGTGGAGTGTGCCAAATATGACGCACTAATGATTCCTTTTGTACAGATGACTGAAGAAAATATATCCAATATATCAAACAATAATGAAGCGGACTGGGATCAAGTATCTTTACTTATAGATTGTATTTACTATGAGACACAAAATATAGCATTACAAATAAATGTTACAAGGATATTAATGAATATTGCATTGAAATTTAATAATCTTATGGCGCAATCATTACTTGTTGGTGTCCTAGTGTCAATGAATAGTTTTACTTTAATATCTCAACAAATAGCATTTATAATTGAAACAAATTATTCGGATTATCGTGATTTGCTGAAATGTTTGTTACAGGAAATTGAATACCCTCATGAGATACAAGGAGTACTGAATGATTACTAGTTGAATTCTTCCAACTCAAGTCTTACCTCACCTTTTTAGCTAAACTGAACTTAAGCAATACTTTACCCAAATCCAACGAGGCGATTCTCCATGACAACTCAAAAATTACCCAATAGATTAGCCGGAGAAAAGTTGTCATATCTGCTGCAAAATGTAAAAAATGGTGAACTGGTTGCCTTGATCCAAATAAGCTTTTGAAGTCGCCAAGCGCAACAACAAGCCTGTCTTCTTAACTATAGGGTATAGGTGATGTTAGTAACACACACGAACCTCTCATTGATGAGATGTTCGCGTGAATCAATTATTTAAAGAAGCTTCTGCTGGTGTTTTGGCGGAAGTTTTTTTGTTTGAACTATAGGATTGGAATCATCATATTCTTCTATTCCATAGTATAATATGCCTATAGGTCATCGGGACGTTCGGCCAAATTATATTTGAATATTGTGAGGAAGCTGGTAGTTTCACGAAGTTCGTGAATATAATGGTATCCCAAAGGACGTAGTAATTAATTTTATTTGGAGGTATTTAAGTGGAAAAAGCAATAAACCCGGCAGACAGAAAAACATATACAATTAAAGATTGGTTGATTAATTTTGGACCAGACTATTTAGGGGAGTGTATGGTATGTAATAACACTTTGAAGATACGTGCTGATCATACACAGGGGAAAACTGCTCATTTTTGGCATAATCAGCCACACACTAATTGTCCTACAATTAATCAAAATTCTCTTGGATATAATAATCTATATCCCACAACCGTTGATGAAGAAAATGCAAAAAAAGTTAAAGATGAATTTGTTGCGAACTATTATTATATTTATTTAAAATGTGACCAATTATGCGACGGTGGGCTTAAATTTCCTGTGTTTAGAAACTTAATCGAAAAAGCCAATAAACAAAGAATATGGTTTTACAAGGATTTGTCAATTGATTATATTCCTTATATTCTGCTTACTCTTGAAGAGTCATTTAAATTAAGCACAAAATATTCCAAAAAATCTTTTTACTTCTGCTTTGAACCCAATTTGAGAAATTATGATGATTTATGGATCAGAACTAACCTTAAAAAGAAGATATGGAGAATACATACTGACGAATCAAAAAATATTGAGGAATTCATTATTAACAGTAATTTACCAAAAGAGCCATTTTGGGTTGAGAAATCAAGAGAAAGAATGAAAAATTTATTAAAGTGAAATTATTACAGGGTCCCTTCTAATAACAATATAATCACGCTGCGGACCGTTCGGTCCTGGATCTGCCAGTAGATAATTCGGAAAGTGGAAACTGGCAGACAACCCTACGGGTTTGTGAATACGAGAACGTTAGCTGAAATGCGAAGATTGGAGGCAGGTCATGGCTGTATATATGTCTTTTGTTAAAAGAGCTGTTGGCAATGCATTAAATCGATTAATTAACTATGATCTATATTTATTGGAGAACGATGTAAATGAGAGATCAATCACGCATAAGATAGGTGAATATCTTCAACAAGAGTTTGGATCATTCTACTCGGTAGATTGTGAGTATAACAGGAATTTCTTAAATATACATAGATCTAAAAAGATTTATATTTTGGATCGAAAACTAGAAGAATTAGCTGAAGGTAAAACTGCCCTAGAGATTATTACAGATAAAGCTTATCGTGAGCTATCAGTTTATCCTGATATTATTGTACATAAGCGAGGTAAATCAAAAAATTTATTAGTAATAGAAGTAAAGAAATCAAGCAGTAGAATAAATAATGACTTTGATTTTTTGAAATTAGATGCATATACAGATCCGTCAGAAGCAAATAACTTACATTATGAATATGGTCTGTTTATTAAGCTAAATGTTATGCCATTTAGCATGCCTGAATTAATATGGTTTAAGGATGGGCAAAGAATAGAAGGACTATGAGGGTATATTCAAAGCACTTCAGCTAACATCATATTCACGCGGCGGGCCTTGCGGCCCTTGGTCTGCTCGAGGCGTTTCGAGGAAGTGTACCTAGGCAGACGATCCTGCGAACTTAACCGCATCGAGGCCGCCCCGTTGAGGCTCGGAATCGTGTTTAACAATCCAATAAATATAAATTATAAGTTTAATATAAGTAATAAGATTCAGTTTATGACAAAGTAAAGTTTATTAAGGAGACTATATGATTAGATTTGAAGAAATTGGTAATGAAATAATAATTCAATATACACCAAGAGACGGATTATATTGGATAACTAATAAATTCGATAATGACGAAGAAATAACTATAGGAAAAACCTTTTATTTTAAAAAGGGCGATTTATATAAGAAGAACGATTTAGAAGAATTTAATGTAATAGAAGAAATACAATTTTATTTTGCAAAATTAGAAGGAGACTATTTTAGAATTAGAAAAACTGCAATAGGGATAGAGAATGAGCTATTTATTCACAAAAGTATAAAACTTAAACTGAATATATTTAAAACATGGAATAATATATCTATTTTCAAGAAGATTTCTGATGTAATAGAAGGGGATTTATTTATTGGTCCAAAAGAATCGGATTTACCTATAGAAGAATTCCGTAAACTATTAAAAGTATTTCCTAACTCTACTGAACTGCAGAAATATTCTAATGCAAGAATTAGTCATTTATTAAAAGAGTATGTAAATGTAAAGCAAGATTTTGAATTGGACTATAATTCTTACATGTCTAAAAAGTCAGTGGATAAAAGTACTAAATCAAGCTTAAGCTCTTCATTCGCTGAGTATGAAATCACTAAGTATCGGATAGTATTGAATCGTCTTAAAGATATGCTGGAAAATGAGAAAGGCTATTCTGAATTAGACTGGCAAAACGAAATTATTGACGTTTTAATATTGATTTACCCTAAATATATCACAGTATTTAAAGAAGTAAGTGTCTACGACGATTACGATTTGAAAGAAAGAAGATTAGATTATATGCTCGTTGACTCAAATGGAAATATTGATGTTGTTGAAATAAAAAAGCCTAATTTTAATGCCTTAATTTCGACAAGAACATATAGAGATAATTATGTCCCCGTTAGAGAACTTTCAGGTACTATCATGCAAGTAGAAAAGTATCTGTTTCATTTAAACAAGTCGGGTAGACTAGGTGAATTAAAGCTAACAAATAAATATAAGGATTTGCTTCCAGATGGTCTCAAGATTAACATAACAAATCCTAATGCTATCATAATTCTTGGAAGAGAAGAAGAGCTTGGTATTGAACAACTTCGAGATTTAGAAGTTATTAAAAGAAAATATAAAAATGTGATGGATATTGTTACATATGATAATCTTATTAGAAGATTAGAAAGAATTATTGAAAAGTTTCAAAAGTCAATTGCCGAAAGCAGATTAAAGAAGTGACTCCATCTTATAACATATATTCAAGCAGTGGCTCCTTATGGTGTTCTTCTGAGAAGTTTTAAGGACGCTGATACAACAAAATCCTGAAGGCTAAGTGCGGCCGTGCACGTAACAGACTGTGTTAGGTGGGTGAGGAAAGTGAATGCTAGAACGTCAGACGAAATTATTTTGATAAGGAATGGGCTATTTAATGGATACCTTAGCAAATTTATTTGAGTTAATTACAAAAAAAGAAGCGAAATATTGGAAATGCTATTTATTCCATGTATCGTTATTTTTCTAGCAGGACTCTATTGGAATCATGAGTTAGATATCATTTATTTCAGTTTACCTAAACCTATTTAGCTACCTGATGTAATAGAAGTAATTACAATTGTACTTTCTTTATTTGCAAGAGTTGGATTCATTATATTTACAATCTCATTTGGGTTAATCCTTCTAATTTTCATTATTAAACATAAAATTAATTTTAGTAGAGATTATGAAGAAGATATTTGGAGAAAACCTGGAATATATTCTTTGTTATTCATGATTGAAATCTCGAAATGGTGGTACGTGCTTTATTGTCTTCAAATTCTTTATGAAACTAAAAAATCTACTGGTTTATTAGTTTTTAATTCTGATTCTCAAATTGCTTTTATTGAGTTGCTGCTCCAGTTACCTGGATTATTATATTTATTGACATTCACAGTAAAATGGTTTTTAGGAAGAACGTAAGGGTAAAGGGTATCCTTGGGATGATAGTAACTTAGTTTAGCAAAATTCGTGCTGCGAGCTAATGCCCTCGTTTTGAGGAAAATGAATTGGATCTTTTACATAAATTAACTCCCGCAGCTAAAGGAGTGGGAGTTTTACAATCCTTCTAATGATATTTTGCTGCCTCAATTACAAGCTCCAATCGACTATACCTCAAATACAAATCCCCAATTCGCTTCAACATCTCTTCATTATCCGGTTGAAAGTGAACCGTCCATTCCATATATTCAAAGGCTTTACTTAATTCCCCTGACTCCAAGCAAACTTCAGCCATGAACTGACTTAGCGTAAAAAGTCTTTCTTCCCATTGATTACGCAAACCCAATATCCAATCATCGGACAATGTTCTAAATGAGTTCTTATGAAGCTGATCAAACAATTGCGTACAAAGTTGCTGTTTATGTATGGGATTCTGTTCAATCTAAGCGTCATCCAGGAGTTTAATAAATGCAGTTAAGTCACATTCAATATTCCCGCTCAAGTAAATATGTTCTTTGTCCAACATAAGAAAATGGTATTCATCATTCTTAATGATCTTACGCAGATGAGTTAAGTACTTCCGTAATTATGCCGCGCTTTTCCTGCTGCAACCTCACCCCATAAATCATCACATAGTTGTTCTCTTGTTACTGAGGGGTTCATGACCAAATAGATGAGAATTTGCTTGGCGTAGCGCTGATTCCAGCCTTCAACAATTTGCTCCACATTAACTAATATTCGGAAATTATTAAATAAATCGACTCTTATTATGTTCTCAGATGTAACTTGGTTTTGTTCATCCATCCTTTCAAATAGTTCATTATGAAGTGCTTGAAGAAACGCATCTTCACTTTTGGGTGATGCATTGCATTCTGAAAAAAGTGATGGATCTGCTTGTAAGTTTCTTCAGGCTGATCATATAACGTCATATTTGATGAATTGATAATCGTCATACATTGCGAATTTGGAATATAAGTAGTCTGTAAACCGGATAAATAGGTCGGATAAATGGGGTCAAGATCACCTGAAACGATGACTACAGGTTTGGTATTTCCTTTAAGCTGGACAAAAATTTCATCATGAATGTCTACAAAAGCTTCCCAAAGCTCAAAATAGGTTTCAAGTGAAACCTTATAGAAGCCTTCATATAATTGTGAAATCTCAGGACTGTCTGATGTATAAAGAGTGATGTTTGGAATGACATAATCGGCTAGTAGCTCTATTGAGTTATTTTGAACTACCGAACTTCAATGCTCTGTGAATTTAGCTGCTGTGCTTTTTGGAAAAAATAATGGAATAGAGTGCAGGCTACATTCTAAGACCATTTCCGGTTTGAAAATTCCGAGCAGCACGGCACATATGCTTCCTGCTCCATGATCAACAGCGAAAAAAGAAGAAATATTGAGCTGCTCTAGAAGAAAAAGAGTGAATAGCAGTCTCCAAGCTACTCTGTCTGGCCCTTTATCGCTCAATCCATGTCTGCGCAAATCATAGCGAAGATATGATAGTGTTGCTGCAAATAAGGAACAATCAAATCCCAGGAAAGTAAATTCATACCCGCTCCTTGGATAATCAGGATAGCGTCTATTTGTTGGTTAAGAGAGTTAGAGTGAAGATATTCATAATAAATGTTCATACCATTTCGATCAATATAAGGCATATGCTGTTCAGTTTCCTCTCATCATTAAATCGTAAGATTAATCGCATTCAGCACCGAGTGTCACTTTAGCGTCCATAGGAATCAATCGACAAGAGTTTGATAATGTTTATATATTATCCACACAAGTCATCCAAATTGCAGAATATTTAAAGTAAGTGTCCGAAATCCTGTCTATCGTTTCGTGGCTATGCATCGAAAAAAATTGGGATAATGAAAACCAGTCCTTTACCTACACAGAATTTCAAACAGATGTACTTGCCATAATTCAGTTTCAGATGAGTAGCTCTGCGTAGCGAAAAAACTGGATAAATTGTTAATTTCACCCCTACAGTCACTAAAATCGATTATAATAAAATTTATGTTCAAGTCGATCACCTATCCTAAGTTAATAGGATCATCATACGCAAAAAGGCATAGCGCTGAATCGCCTATGCTATAAGGGTTATAGAGTTTTTAAATACACACTTATGTATAAGAGGAGGCGAATGATATGACGATAATGCCTGTTATAGTAATGATCTTTGTATTTGTACCTGCCATTGTACTCATGGTAAGCATGCCTTATTTAACAAAAGAGACGATTAGTTTTGGGGTCACCGTCAGCCCTGTACAATTCCATAGTGAGCCTCTACGCCAGATGCGGAAGTCATATGCTAGGATTAGTGCTACCTTGCATACCATCCTATTCATTGTTTGTATCATCTGTCTAATATACGGTGATGAACATTCCAAGCAACAAAGTTGGATCATTGTCACTTATTCACTCGCCATGGTCGTAATCTCCCTAGTCATAAACATTAGCTATCATTTCAAAATGAAAAGTTTACTACCTATGCTGCCTATTGCTCTGGAACCATCGATCATGGCAGTGGACACTGGATTTCGGAAAAGAAACATTGGCTTGTCTAATAATTGGTTCCTCATTCATGTTTTAATTACTGTTGTTAGTATTGTAACTGTGCTATACAACTACGATCTGATTCCTGATCAGATTCCGATCCATTACAACAGCAGTTGGAACGTAGACCGCTATGCAGCTAAATCTTTTAGTTCTGTGTTTATGCCTACGATAATGCAAGTGTTCATAACACTTTTGTTCATATTTGAGAATTGGAGTATTCGCAGAGTAAAGCAGCAGGTTCAACCCAATGATCCTAACCGTTCCATCAGACAAGACGCAACTTACCGCCGTACTTGGTCATATTTTATGCTTACAGCAAGCTTCTTAATGGTTATCCTGTTTTCTGTTGTGCAACTAAACATGATATCTCTGCTTAACATGAATTTCGCTATCCCTATTATCCTAATCATAATAGCCCTTATTATCATATACGCCTTTGCCTTAACGTTCTGGGCTGGTCAGGGCGAAAGCCGCTTGAAGCGATCTGCCGATAGCTCCAATGTCAGACCTGTCCATGATGATGATAAATGGCGATTAGGTATGATTTATTTCAATCGTAAAGATCCAAACCTAATCGTCAAGAAAAGGCTCGGAGTCGGCTGGGGATTAAATTTCGGTCACCCAGTAAGCTGGCTGTTTTGGCTCGGAATTATTGTACTGTTAGTTGTGGTGCGGTAACAAGGTTTGGAGGTTAATACTCACCGGAGTATAGGCGAAGTTAGAGTTTCGAAACAGAATATTTACCGAAAAAAACGCCTAAAGGGCGTTTTTTATTATCTTTAAGTATCTCAGTAATATCTTTTTTGAATTAAATCGCATATCAAAGAGTATTTCTCGTATTAATATCTCTTTGTTACAATCAGATTGTTATCTAAAGGAGGGTATAAATTGAACTATCGCAAATTAGGAACGAGTGGTTTACATCTAAGTGAGATTGCTTATGGTAATTGGATTACACATGGTGCTCAAGTGGACAATGATACTGCCCATGCTTGTGTTCACGCTGCATTGGATGTAGGGATCACAACATTTGATACTGCAGATGTATATTCCGATACGAAAGCTGAGATGGTGCTGGGCCAAGCATTAAAAGGAGTGCACAGAGCTGATATCGAATTATGTACCAAGGTGTGCCATCCCACAGGGACGGGACGTAACGCAAGAGGTCTGTCCCGCAAGCATATTATGGAGGCGTGCCATGCTTCACTGAACAGATTACAGACCGATTACATTGATATCTATTATGCGCATCGCTTTGACGCAACAGTATCCCTTGAAGAGACCTTCTTGGCTTTTTCGGATCTGGTACGTCAAGGTAAGGTTCTCTATGTCGGGATAAGTGAGTGGACGGCGGATCAGATAGCAGAAGGTGCTATTTTGGCGAGGGAATTGAAGGTGCCATTGGTGGCTAGTCAACCTCAATATTCGATGTTATGGCGTGTGATGGAGACGGAGGTAGTTCAAGCTTGTGAGCGGGAAGGGATTGGACAGGTGGTCTGGTCACCGCTTGCTCAAGGGATTCTTTCAGGTAAATATATGCCAGGGCAACCATTGCCAGAGGGTTCTCGTGCTTCAACCGCTGCGGGCTCACCATTTATGAATAAATTGGCGGGTCAGTGGCTTCGGACTGAGGTGCTTGAGGCGATCTCGAATCTCTCTACCATCGCCAGCGAAGTTGGGTTGACGCTTCCGCAGTTGGCTATAGCATGGGTGTTGCAAAATCCACAAGTCTCATCTGCAATTATTGGGGCATCCAAGCCTGAGCAAGTAATAGAAAATGCCAAAGCTGCGGGAGTTCGTCTGGATAGGGAAGTTATGATGCAAATCGATAGGGTGCTAGAAGGACTCGTTGAACGTGATCCTAGAAAAACGGGCTGAATATTATATCATTCACCATTAATAACTTCTGAACTCATTTGTCCTATGATCTCTAGTAACGCGGATAAGGAGGCACGATCGCAATCGGTTCTCCAAGCGGCATAAAGGGGAATCGATGGTGTGCTTTCTTCAAAGGCACGAAATACGACACCTTCGCGCTGAAAAATAGCAACGGAAGAGGGAACAATAGAAACTCCAAGATTAGCGGCTACCAAGTTTACAATGGTGTACATCTGAATGGCTTCCTGTACTACATTCGGATACATGTCGTGTTGGGCGCAGAAGCTCATAATGAGGTCATGAAAAGGAGCTCCTAAATGGCGTGGGAACGATATAAAAGGCTCTAAAGCTAAAGAACGAATGGATAATACCGGTAAATGAGCTAGGTGATGCTGCTCTGGCAAAACGGCAATAAGCGATTCATTGACTAAGGGACGATGGTCGATATGTTTGCCCGACTCTGTATAACGTACAAATCCAATGTGAATCGTTCCTTCATGTAAAGCCTGCCACTGCTGAGCAGACGTCATCTCATGTAATGTGAGTTGTACTTGTGGATAACGTTCCCGAAACATTTTTAACATATTAACCAATACTCCACCAGCTGCAGAATCTATAAATCCAATGTTCAAATGTCCGATAATTCCTTGATCGACTAATTGTGTTGTTTTAATAGAGCGTTCCAGTTGAGATAAAATGGATTTAGCCTCCTCTAGAAATACCGCCCCCGCTGGCGTTAGACGAACTTGTCTTTTGTTCCGTTCTAATAGTTTCACACCCATCTCATTCTCCAGAGCTTGAATTTGCTGGCTTAAGGGAGGCTGCGTCATATTTAGCTTCTCTGCTGCACGGTTAAAATGCAGTTCCTCTGCTACTGCGATAAAGTATTGCAATTTTTTTATGTCCATACTGTTCAATCTCCCTTGAAATGCTTCTCCAAGCAAGTATAAGGATCTTTGAACGAAAATGAAAGGAAGGGCATGTCGTCTCCCCTACATAAACTTACCTCCTCCATCTTAATTTTTGACAAAAAACATTATTGCAATTAAATCGTAGAATTTGTTAAAGGGGACTAGAGATGGTTTTATTCGAGTGCACGATGCGCTAGACTAGAAATGACGAACTGTTAGATTGGTCATAAGGGGGAGAACGACGATGATAAGAGGATTAACAACAGCAGGTTTGGGTGAGATGGGTTCTAATGAAGAATATATCAGACTTGCGAGCCAATTCGGCTTTCAGTCGATAGACGCAAATCCATTGGAGTTAGTGCAGCAGTATGGTAAGGATGGGGCTGTTCAATTGCTGGAAAGTCATGGCATCATGTTAGGATCATTTGGTTTAGCGGTAGATTGGCGCACGACAGAGGATAGCTTCAGGGAAGGGTTGAAATCGCTTACCCAAATGGCTGAGGCCGCTGCTGCATTAAATTGTACGACATGTTGTACATATATTTTACCTTCGACAGATCTTCCGGTCGCACCGTTCATAAATGCAGCCACGAGACGTTTAAGACTATGTGCAGAAATATTAGGCGCTTATGGAATTACATTAGCCTTAGAGTTCGTTGGCCCCCATCACTTACGTACACAATGGGCAAATCCATTGATCTGGTCGATGCAGGATACGTTGAACTGGATGGAGACGATTCAAGTAAGGAACATCGGATTGTTATTGGATTCTTACCATTGGCATACGAATGGATTAACGAGTGAGGATCTGCTGAAATTACAACCGCATCAAATTGCATATGTCCATATTAATGATGCTAAACCTCTACCGATAGAGGAATTGTTAGATTTCGATCGATTGTATCCAGGGGAAGGAACTATTGATCTCACAGGATTCTTGGGAAGCCTGAAAAAGATCGGGTATACCGGTGTGATCGCCCAAGAAGTCCTAGCACCAGCTTCCACGCAAAGTTCATCTGAATTATTTTCTCGTTCTAAAGCAGGCTTCGATAAAGTATTCTCATCACTGGAAAATGCATCAGTCATTAATGAGATCGCGTAAATTAAGTTCTATAAAAACTTCTGCCGAGTGTTGGTAGAAGTTTTTTTCTGTTAGCAAACGCTCTCCCCATGTGATAGTATTTCACTAAAATACGGAGATGACTATTTAGCGGCTCCAATGCTAGTGAGAGGGGAACAGTCGTGTCGATTCGGATAAAATTACTGTTATCTTATACGGGAATGCTAGTCGTTAGTTTACTTATCATCGTAATGACGGCAGCTTTATTTACAATTGCATCTACTGGAGATGTTCACAGTCTTCGGGATTTTTATAAAGTGCACTATCAATTAAATCCGTTGTCGGAGCAAGAGGAGTCGATTTTTTTAGAATTAAAGTATTTAGCTAAGCATGACCCGGATGAATTGCAGAACAAGGATTTGTTACTGGAATATGATTTTAAGCTAAAGACAGAGAAAGCGGGACTATTTGTAAGGCGAGTGAATGACCCTGTGTTTGAATCACGCACCTTCAATCAACCTGATTTAAAGGATGCTTTACCTCCTTACGATCTCAATAACTATCAGATTCGTAACACGTTTAATATTAAAGAAAGATTTTATGGCTATGCCAAATTTGACTTTAAATATTCGGATGGGGTGAAAGGCAGTGTTTTCGTCATCAAAGAGCATAGCCCTTTTGCGGAACTCACACGGAGGCTGCTACCAATCTTTTCATTGATATTAATTGGCGTTCTTGTGATTGCGAATGTGCTATTATATCGCTGGATTACACGAAGTGTTATTAAGCCACTGAACAAGTTAAGGGATTCCGCAGAACGAATTCAAGAGGGTGACCTTCAATTTGAACTTAACCTGCAATCCAAAGATGAGATTGGGGAGTTAAATAAAGCATTCGAAACGATGAGACAGAGGTTGCAAGAGTCAGTGAACCTTCGTCTGCAATATGAGGAGAATCGGAAAGAATTAATCTCAAATATCTCACATGATTTACGTACTCCGATTACGAATATTAAAGGGTTTATTGAAGGCATACGAGATGGTGTCGCCAATACACCTGAGAAGATGGACATGTACGTCGACATTATTTATAACAAAACCATTGGAATGGATAAATTGGTTGATGAATTGTTCCTATATTCCAAGCTGGATTTGAATCAGGTCCCATTTTCGTTCGAAGCTGTGGATATTATTGCATTCCTTGAGGATTGTATCGAAGAGATGCGCTACCATAACGAAAATAAAGGAGTTTCATTTCAGCTAGACGACCATAACTCCGAGCGTATTGAGGTTGTTGCAGATTTGGATAAATTAAAACGGGTATTACTGAATGTAATTGGAAATGCGCTGAAGTATATGGACAAGCCGGACCCTTTAATCCGTTTTTCTCTGCAAGTGGATAGTGAATGGGTGACTGTTGAAGTGAAGGATAATGGAATGGGTATTGATGCTGAAGCACTTCCACATATCTTTGAACGGTTTTATCGTGCAGAGCCTTCTCGGAATCTATCGACAGGCGGTAGCGGACTTGGTCTTGCGATAGCTCGTCAGATTATTGAAGGGCATGGTGGGTCGATATGGATGGAAAGTGAACCAGGTGTGGGATCAAGCTTGTTCTTTACTTTAAAGCGAACGACCGATGAAGGAGGATTTCATTCGCATGACACGGATTCTGATTATTGAAGATGAGGCAACGATAGCGCAATTGGAAAAAGATTATTTTGAACTGAACGGTTTTGCCGTTGATATATGTCATACAGGTTCTGAAGGGCTTGGGCATGCTCTTGAAGGGGATTATAATCTTATTATCGTAGATTTGCAGTTACCTGGCATCGATGGCTTTGAATTATGCCGCCGTATTAGGGAGGCTAAGGAAGTGCCGATCTTTATCGTATCTGCGAAGAAAGAGGAGATCGATAAGCTTCGGGCGTTTAATCTCGGAGCGGATGATTATATTACGAAGCCCTTTAGTCCAAGTGAATTAGTGGCAAGAGCGAAAGCGCACCTAACGAGATATGAACGCATGCTCAGCAAGCTAGAGCCAATGGAGAAGCATGAGATCCAAATCCGTGGAGTTCATATCGATAAAAATGCCCGCAGAGTGTATGTACGTAATCATGAGGTTTTGTTTACCGCGCGGGAGTTCGATGTACTGGTCTTTTTAGCGAGTCATCCGAATCGGGTATTCAGCAAAGATGATTTATTCGAACGGATCTGGGGGATGGACTCCAGCGGAGATATCGCAACGGTTACGGTTCATATTCGCAAAATACGGGAGAAGCTGGAAGCGGACCCCTCGAATCCACAATATATTGAAACGGTGTGGGGTGCGGGATACCGGTTTACGGTGTAATGGCGTTTTTCTTTAAGATTTTCGATAATTTTAAGCTCTAGTTAATACTTTATTAATAAATCGTTTCTGGGGAGTTTATTTCTTTCCTTTATCATTCAGTTATAGACATGAGCAACAAATAACTTAATGATTTTAGAGGGGGAAATACAGTGAGAATCGTTTCTAAAAAAGCAGCAGCATTAATGATCGCAGCAACACTAGGCGCAACTTCTTTACCCTTTGCCGTGTTAAATGTACAAGCAGCACCTACATCAGGCAACATAGGAATATCCGCAGCTGCATCTAAGTTTTCAGATAAAGAAATTCAAGAAGCCGTTGAAGTACTTGCGGGACTAGGTGTGTTACAGGGTTATTCAGATCATTCGATGGGTGTGCACCATCCAATCAATCGTGCAGAATTAGCGAAAATGGTAGTATTGACTTTTAAATTACAAAGCGCTGAAGAGAACACTGCCCCATTCACCGATGTGAATTCGAACGTATGGTATTACAAATATGCGTCAGTACTTGTTGGTTTAGGGATAATGGAAACGGAAGATGGTAAATTTAGCCCTAATAAAACGGTAACGGATGAAGAAATCGTGCAAGTTGTATCGAAGGCGTTGAAGCGTGATGTCTTATCGGTTAACTACTGGGCTAATAAATTGAAATCCACTTCTGGACCTGTAACACGTGGCGAAACAGCGGCCTTACTGAATACAGCACGTAAAGCAATGCCATCCGATAAAGCTCAAATTACAAGTGTGAAATCGATCAATGAAATTACATTAATCGTAACCTTGGATGCTCCTTTGACAGCTGAGAATGAGGTGTTTGCTAAAGCAAAAGAAGATTTTGTATTCAATGACGGTCTAACCTTAACGAATATGCCGCGGCTGAAATCGGGTTCTGTTGCAACGTACATTGTTCCTACATCGGTGCAAAAAGCTGGAACAACCTATAATTTAACGTACAAAGGTAAGAATGCAGGATCATTTGTAGGAAACGCAGCCAAGGTGGATATGACAGCAACCACTCAGGTAACCAACGACACCTTTGAGATTGAAGCTCTGAAAACAAATGGCGTCATTGACTATGGATATGTCATCTCTGCATACAGTGGTGGACGTGGTGCTAACGCATTTGTTTTGGATGAGAACAACAGAGCAAATGGCATCACGTATCAAATCATTCCTTCCATGCAAGGTAGACAAGTAACGATTACCCCAGAAGGTGGAGAATCCATCGTTGCCAAGTATGTTCCATTTACACAATCAACAGATGGTAAGATTGAGCCGAAATTCCGGCTTCCTGAAGGACAAGTCTTGAAACCGGGTGTGAAATATACCGTAACATCTGACTGGGCCAATATAGCAAATCCTTCATTCGAAGCAAAAGAAATATCTCCACTGCAAATCTCTGGCGCTGAAGCTGTCAGCGATACATCCATCAATGTATCCTTGGCTCAAGACCCTGGCGATGAATTGTTTTCGGGCCGTAGTGTACAACTAACCGCTCCAAACAGAGACAAATGGGTTGCAACCTATAAATTCTCCAGTCGTAAAGGTGCTGTTGGTGTATTCGATATTACGAATAGCGGTAAATTGGCTGCTGGGACAGTGTATACTGTAACACCACTAGGCGCATGGGCAACTTCTCAAGCCACATTCACTTCGAAATAAGGGGAGTCTACATGAAAGGTGTTGAATGTCATGCGCTTTCTCGTCCTAACACTCTTACTCTTTATATCAGGATGTCAGACCGATGATTTCAAGGTGTTAAACAACAAAGGGCAGCAATCAACTCAGGAGGTGAATAATGAAATGGATAAGCTGAACCAAGCGCTGTTAGCAGCGACTCGTCAAGGAGATAAGGAGCTTATAACAAAACTATTAACAGACGGTGCAGATATTGATGTTACAGATAATGAGGGTAGAACGCCCGCTTTAATCGCTGTACACACGAATCAACTGGATATATTCAAATTATTGCTTGAAAAAGGTGCCAATATCAATATCCGCGACAATCGCTCGGATAATCCACTTCTTTATGCAGGCGCTGAAGGAATGCTTGATTTTGTGAAGGTATCTATTGCTGCAGGTGCTGATACCTCAATTGTGAATAGGTTTGGGGGGACCGCACTCATCCCTGCTGCAGACCGTGGTCATGTGGATATTGTGGAAGAACTTCTTACAAGTTCTGACGTCAATATTGATCATGTCAATAATCTGGGTTGGACTGCATTACTAGAAGCTATCATACTAGGCGATGGGGGCAAAGAACATCAGGCTATAGTGCAATTGTTAATACATCATGGTGCTGATATTCATATAGCAGATTCTAACGGAGTTAGTCCCTTACAGCATGCGCAAAATAGGGGTTATCAAGAAATGGTAGAAATGCTAATGAACAAGAGTAGTGATTCGATATAATTTAAAAAAAGGGAACTCCGCTCAAAACGGAGTTTCTTTTTTTTGTCCTTTGAAACTAGGATTACCCACCTCTATAAACATCATAATATAGTATAATCAGACTATAATATTCAATAGTGGAAGATGGGAATATAGCACTATTAAATTTATCGAAGAATGAGGCGTACATGAGAACTTTGGAGAATAAAATTAAGCTAAGTCATATGTTATACATAGTAGTATTTATCGGTCTGTTGATTGTTGTGCGATGGGGCTGGCATAATCATTTTTCGTTATCCAATCCACCTGCTGTGAAGCAAGGTGTATTAGATTTACGTGGGGTGGATATTGAATCACTAAGCTCTTTTCCGCTGGATGGTGAATGGGAATTTTATCCTGAACAATGGGTGAATGCTACCAATATTGATAACGCTACGAAGGGGCAGAGGCTTCAGGTGCCGGGTAACTGGAATGCTATATTTAAGCCTGAAGAGCAAAAAAAGGCATATGGATACGGAACTTATCATTTGCGAATTCTGCTGGATCAACCCTTATCTGAGCCACTTAGCTTTTGGTTCCAATCTATCTATACTGCATCTGAAGTGGAGATTAATGGAACAGTTCTCTCACGGTTTGGTGAGTTATCTGAAGAGAAAGAAGGCCATGTTTCTGTCGCGAAGTCATTCCTGATCAGTTATACATCGATAGATCAGAAACAAATGGATCTGTTTGTTCGGGCATCAAATTATGAGTCTCCGTTAAAAGGAGGCATTGTTAGGTCTGTAGAGTTTGGCATTCAACATGAGATAGATACAGTCTACTGGAATTCCATCGGCTTGCAGCTAATCGTAGGGGTACTGCTTCTACTACATGGGCTGTATTTATTGATCATCTATTTGATGGATGTGCGAAAAACAGAGTTGATTATTTTCTTCTCGATGATGGTTGCAGCGGCTGTATCCATTGGGGTTGAACATAATGGACTATTGTTCCGGTTTCTTCAGGTTGATTTTGCCTGGACGTTGAAGCTAAAGGTTCTTTCGTATATAGGGTTCTGCTTGTTCCTGTTCCTGATGGGTAGAGAGCTTTATGGGAATCTGCGGAAAGGCAAGGCCTTTTATAGTTACATCTTCTCACTCCTCGTTTTTACACTATTTATAATCTTTGGTCCAGAAGAGACAGTGCTATATTCAATCGAAAAAGGGGTCTATATGATCCTGTATTACGTTCCAGTATGTTGGACGGCTTATTATTTTATAAAGATGGTATCCATTCGAGCTGAGGGTGCACTATTTTTATTATGTTCAGTGCTTGCTGTGATTAACAATATACTATGGGCGTCTGTTTATTACGTAGGAACCTCGCAATTTATGTTTTATCCGGTAGATTTAATTGCTGCACTAGCCACTTTTTCTGCTTATTGGTTTAGAAGATACTTTAATCAGTCCCATCAGAATGTGTTATTAAACGCTCAATTGGCAGAGACGAATAAATTAAAAGACCGTTTTCTGGCGAATACGTCACATGAACTACGGACTCCCCTACATGGAATTATGAATATTGCCCAGAGCGTGTTAACGAGGAAAAAACATGTGCTGGATGAAGAGAGTCAGCGTGATATGGAACTGCTAATTATGGTTAGTCGGCGGATGTCGCTCATGCTGAATGATTTGCTTGATGTGGTGAGATTGCAGGATAAACGGATTGTGATGAATATAAAAGCAGTGCATGTAAGCTCCTTGGCTGAGGGCGTGCTGGATATGTTACGCTTCCTTACCGGTGGAACAAAGGTGGAGCTTAGCATGCATATTAATGAGGATTTGCCGCGTGTACATGCTGATGAGGAGCGATTGGTACAGATTCTGATAAATCTTGTTCATAATGCACTTAAGTATACCGAACAGGGTAAGGTTGAACTGGTCGCTGAACAAGTGGGTAGGGATGTATGGATACATGTTACGGATACAGGAATAGGTATGGATGAGGCATTGAAGAAACGTGTCTTTATGCGCTATGAACAAGGGGCTTACGGGGAAGGTGGTATTGGACTGGGACTTAGCATCTGCAAGGAACTGGTCGAGCTGCACGGGAGTGAATTATTGCTGCAATCGCAGCCGGGTCAGGGGAGTAAGTTCAGCTTCAAATTACCCGTAGTAGATGAGCGTGTTCAATCATCTATTTCGGATGTTCAACTAGAAAAGGATACGATAACATTATCACCATTCAGCGCATGGATAACAGCTGAGACATCTACTATGGTAGCTGCCACATATTCCACGAAGGAAGTAGAGCCACTCTCTAAGGTTGATTCAGACTCTGATATTATACGTGTTCTGGCAGTTGACGATGATTCGGTCAATCTAAAAGTTTTACAAAATATTTTGTCAGATGGAACCTATCAGATGGTGACTGCGACTTCTGCACGGGAAGCGCTGGATAAGTTAAACCATGATCGATTTGATCTGATCATCACTGATGTGATGATGCCGGGCATGTCTGGTTATGAATTGACAAGATTGATTCGTGAGCGGTTCACGATGTATGAATTACCTATTATACTACTGACTGCTCGTAGTGAGCGGGAGGATGTCTATGCGGGCTTCTTGGCTGGAGCAAATGATTATGTTACCAAACCGGTAGATGCGATGGAATTGAAGTATCGAGCCTTGTCCCTTTCATCTATGAAGCGAGCGGTCAATGATCGGTTGAGGATGGAGGGTGCTTATTTACAAGCGCAGATCCATCCACACTTTCTCTTCAATACACTGAATTCGATCATGTCCTTAAGTGACTTTGACACTGCCAAAATGAGAGAGCTATCAGATGCATTCACAACTTATTTGCGCATAAGTTTTGACTTCTTAAATGCAGGCAAGCTCGTTACGCTGTCACAGGAGCTTAAACTGGTGGAGAATTATATATATATCCAGCAGCAACGTTTTGAAGAGAGACTCCATGTGGAATGGGAAGTAGATGCAAATCTTGAAATGTTGATGCCTCCGCTTACGATTCAACCACTAGTTGAGAATGCTGTTCGACATGGCGTTTTAAGTCGCGCTAAAGGTGGAACACTGCGTATTCACATTGAGACACGTGCGGATGCTGTTCATTTTAACATTGTAGATACAGGGATTGGAATGGACGAAGCACAAGTCAGCATGCTGTTAAATCCGAATGGCTATAAGAATCAAGGTATTGGGCTGCTTAATACGGATAGAAGATTGACGCAATTATATGGACGTGGCTTGCACATTCAAAGTATTCCTGGCTTGGGAACTACGGTGTCATTTATCATTCCTGATAAGGATTGATTATGATCATGGGGTAACTCCTTGGAGTTATCCCTTTTTGGTTTTTCTTTAGAAAATTATGTGAATATTTCACTATTGTTGCATCATTGATTGTAAAAATAAAAGCTACCTGCCATTATTACAGAGAAAGGAAAATTTGTGATCAAAAAACCATTCATGATAGGAGAATTAGAATGACTAATAACTTATTTGTAAAAGAGACAAGAGAACAACTGAGCTGGATGAATTGCCCCGAGCGTTGGGAGTTTTCAGACTTAGATGAGCTTACAATAATTGCACCACCTAAATCGGATTTTTTCCAAGACCCGGCAGGTAAACATTTCGCAAGTTCAGCGCCATTCTTATCCACCTCTGTGGGTACTTCCTTTGAAATGACGACCAGAATTAGTGTCAATATGCGGCATAAATATGATTCAGGCTGCCTCATGTTTATGATGGACCATTATAACTGGGCCAAAATTTGCTTTGAGTTTGACGGACAGTATCCCATAATCGTGTCTGTGGTGACAAGGGAAGGGATGTCAGATGATTGTAACTCCGTACAAGTTGCTGTAGACAATCCGTATTTGCGTATTACCAAACAAAATCATTGTGTTACCTTCTCCTATTCAGAGGACGGAACGAATTGGACACTGATCCGATATTTTGGAATGAAGGAAGGTGCTGAATGCGTAGCAGGTGTTGTCGCACAATCTCCCCAAGGTGAAGGCTGCTCAGTGAAATTCGACTATTTGAGTTTGTCGGAATCGAAGCAAGAAAGTCGCTTCTAATGGATCAATTTTTAATAAACAATCCTTTTCGGTCTAACTGTAATTGTTTTGAAGTGAATTGGATGATGAATTCCTCCACGGCGGATATGGTAGCAATGATACATACAAAGACATTCCAAATGGTGTGATCGATGTGGAGAAGCCATAGAGGAGTTATAAATAAGAGGAGTCCGGTCAGTTTATTGCCATAGGTGTGAATGCTTGCGTAAGTTTTGAATCTTCGGAGGGCAACCCCTATCGATGTTAGACGGATGACCGCGATCATGAAGATCCATATCATGATTTCGAGCGTAAGTCCCAGAAGCGGATATAGTGTAAATAAGGAGACCGCTATCAGTATCGTGTCGGCTGCGGAATCCAGTTTTGCTCCAAGGCTACTTGTTGTGTTCGTCATTCTAGCAATAGGTCCATCGATCAGATCGGTGACCCCGCAAAGGATATAAATTACAAGGAAGGCCAAACTTAGCGGATCGAGGAATAATAACAACATTGCCAAAATGATTCTGCCAAACGTAATTCCATTGGGTATTCCCTTCATCATTCAATCCCACCTTTGTATACGACCTTATCTTATTTCTATTTTACCAGAGGAGTGCAAATTCTATAAAAAACAAGCCGGAGCGAATGAATCACGCTCCGGCTTGTTCTATGTTTGTGAAAGCTTATTTCGCAGATACAGATTTGAACCATTCGTTAACTTCTTTAGTGATTTGGTCACCACCATTGGATTTCCAATTGGCAACGAATTGGTCAAAGGAGTCTACTGGCAGTTTGCCATAAATAATTTTGTTGAAAGTTTCCATTTCGGACTGACGAAGCAGGTTCCATTTGGAAACCATCGTTGGTGTAGCAGCACCAGTAAAGTAGTTTTGTTTACGGACGTCTAGTTGTGACATAACAACTTTTCCTGCCGCCCAGTTTTCTGGTTTACGGAACTCTGCCATTTGCTTTTCATAAGGTGTTACAGGTGTCTCGCCGTCAGCAAGTTTAACCAAAGTCTTCATAAACAGATCAGGAATACGGGCCGGACCTGTCAAGAATGGGAATTCATTGGAGAAGTCTTTAATCTTCGCTTTATCACTTGTAGGTTGTCCATCAATCATGTCCCAATCATAACCTTTAGCAAAGCCATGTTCATATTGACTGCCTGCAGCAGGGTTAGCTAAGTTATCAAGCAAGTAGTTATAGTACAAGAAAATAGCTTCTGGATGCTTAGCATCCTTGTTAATCATGATACTAGCATTTACACCGGAATTCTGCCATTTGGTTCCAATCAAACCATCTGGTCCTGCTGGAACCGGATAACCTTTAATCTTCGCTCCAGGTACATTCTTCATAAGATCGGGAGCAGGCCAGTCTGGAACCCAGTTGGCGCCTGGCAGAATACCAGCTGCACCTTTCGTGAAGCTCTCAGCGGATTTACCTTCATCCCAAAGGGCGGAGTCCGTGTGAATATATCCTTTATCCATCCATTCGCTAAGCTTTGCGAGTGCTTGCTTAGCACCTGGGTTAATGGAACCATATTCAAGATTGCCATCTTTATCTTTGTTCCATTGTTCCTCAATTGTACCGTATGCTCCGAATAACCAGTCTAGTTGGCCCATCCAGGTATTTGTGTTGTTTTTCAAAGAAATTGCAAGCGGGTACACATCTTTAGGCGCTAAGCCATCAGGGTTTTCGTTCTTAAATTTATCCATGATGTTCTCAAGATCGGCGATGGTCTTAGGCGCTTCCAGCTTCAGCTTTTCCATCCAATCTTCACGTAACCACAAGAGCGTATCATCATTGTCGGTATATTCAAGGATCGGCAGATTATATTTCTTACCGTCTTTAGTGAATGGGTACCAAAGTTCTGGATGTGCTGCAACGTGATCTTTCAGAATTTTGTTTGCATACTTATCAAACAACTCATCGATAGCGATGAACTGACCGGAATCAATAAGCTGATTGGTCAATACTGCGTTAGTTGGTGCAAAAACGAAATCAGGAAGCTTTTCGCCGGAAGCAATGGCAAGTTGAAGCTTTTGTCTGTATTGATCGTCATTTGCAGGATACCAAGTATCTTTATGCTTCATACCCAATGTTTCAAGCATCCAGCGATCGTGAACGTTGTTTTCTTTGGTATCACCTTGAACATACTTCTTAGGCATCAATACGGCACTGAACTCGATCGGTGGATCGTATTTGCCTTTTGCGAAAGCAGCATCTGCTTCGGATTGGGTATTATTGGTAGCGTTACCATTTTTGGCATTCTCATTAGATGTGCCGCTACTGCCACATGCTGTGAGAGTGATAAGTGCTGTGACCGTGAGAAGCGACCACATTTTCTTGAACTTGATCATTCTTCAATTCCCCCTACTGTGTATGATCTTTACAAGTGTAACTTTAACAACTTGTCGGGGATGTCATCTATATGAGATTTTTAGTTTCGATAGGACTCTATCATGCTCTTTATTTTGTGTCTCTATATTCCTGCGGTGTTACCCCAAACTGCCGTTTGAATACTTTGATAAAATAAGCAGGGTCCATATATCCAATCTCCATGCTGATTTCATAGACTTTTTTAGTGGTGGTCTTCAGCTTATGACAGGCACGATCCATCCGCAAGCGCGAGATATAATCGCTGATTCCTTCACCCGTTTCAATCTTATAGATTTTTGATAAATGTGTCGGATGGAGATTTACATGGTCAGCTAGAACACGTAATGATACATCATCATGCAAGTTCTTATCCGTATAATCTTGAATTTTCTTTACATATTCGGAACGAATGTCTTTAATTTCGTTGGATGTTCCTTCTTTTAGCTGGGCCAGAACACTTAGAGACCATTTTCTTAGTTTACTAATGCTGGAAAAAGCATCCCCGCTCTGCAACGCTTCTATATCGGTCCCCATTAAGTTTGCCAATGTATGACCGTTACGATGTGCGAGATTCGTGAAAGAGGCAGTAATTAAAAAGCCAGCCTCCATGCAATGCTCCCAGGATTCAGACCATTTCTCATCCAGCTCGGCACAGACGGCAAGCAATTTTTCTTCAGCCGCATCCCAATGTCCACTCTCCAGTAGATGAATCAAAGTGGGAGGGGTATAAAGAGCATCTAAGGGGCCATGCACTGAAGGAAGCTCCAAGTCACTAACGCGCATAATGAATTCACGCTCATCCCCGACAATTTGACGGAAAGAAGATGAAGCTTGCTGGAAACGAGTCGACAGCTGCTCAGGGAATTTGAACCACTCCGTGATTACAATGGAGAGTGAACCTTTCAGAAATTGCTTAACCTTATACTGAAGTTGTAAAGAAAGCTTCTCTAATATGGATTCTTTTTCAAGGTCGGTTCCTTGATCTTTAAGCTGAAGCAGAAACACAAGGTAACCATGTTCTTCCTTAACCCCCCAGACCTCCATGAATTCTCCCATAATTTCTTCAGCCATATTAATGATCGCATATTCGATCAAGGTTTGATCTGTGTTATCAAATTCTCCGAATTCTTCTTCCATTCGTACAAGCATTAAAGCGGCTTCTCCGGATTGGAAGGGCAGATCGTAACTCACAAGCTTCCGTTCCCATTCACCAGCTTGAAATCGATGTCCTTGTAAGGCATCCAGGAGTAATCGCCCCCGTAAAACCGGAAGATTCTCCCGAAGGGTAAACTGGGTCCGACTAAGTGAACTTATGAGCTCCCATTCTGCGTTTAATTGATTGATCGCATTTTTAACTGCTCCGAGCAATTCATCATCAGTAGGCGGTTTAAGCAAGTAATCCACGGTCTTGTTTTGAAGTGCTTTTTTGGCATAATCGAATTCTGAATGGCCGGATAAAATAATACATTTAATTTTTTTGTTATGTTTTCTTATCCGCTCTATCAATTCGATTCCCGTCATTTCCGGCATTTGAATATCTGAGATTACTATATCAATGGGATGCGTATCAATAATTTGTAGCGCTTCACGTGCGGAATAAGCTTTATGCACATGTTCAATTCCTAGCGTATGCCAGGGTTTAGTCATGGAAAGATTATCTACCCAGTGTGCTTCGTCGTCTACTATGATCATCTGCATGTTGTTAGTCTCCTTGATGTTCCTTTAATTTATAACTATCATCCTCAGTTGGGATTTCCCAGATAATTTCTGTTCGGAATCCACCGAGAGGGGATGGCTTGAAGGTAAGGCTTGAATGATTGCCGAACAGGTGAATGATCCGCTGATTTGTATTCCAAAGACCACAACCCATTTCCTCCTGCAAAGGCTCCTGCATTTTACGGTTTAATGCTTCTAGCTGATCCGGATTCAGGCCAGGACCATCGTCATCGATATAAATTCTACAGAAGCCGTTTGACTTCTCACCACTAATCTTGATCTCACCTGATGAATAGGACTTCGCTACTCCATGAATCACAGAATTCTCCACCATAGGTTGAAGCATTAGGCGAGGTACAGATTGGCTAAGCATATCCTCAGGAATATCAATATGATAATCAATTCTGCCATTGCGCAGTTTCTGGATATCTAAATAGTTGACCAAGAGCTTGATTTCTTCCTCCAAAGAAGCCGTCTCCCGTTCCATACGGGTGGTATAACGATAGTAAGCACTTAGATTATAAGCCATTGAGACGACTGCGTCCTCATCTTTCATCTGGGCCATATTGATAATATAACCAAGACAGTTATAGAGAAAATGCGGATTAATTTGCGCTTGAAGCTGCTTCAGGGTAGCTTCTCGAGCACGGATCTTTTCATTAAATACATTTTCTATCAGGTCTTGAATTTGATGGGACATGTCGTTAAAACGACGGAACAGAAACGAAAACTCATTTTGCTCATTGCTATGAAGCCGTACGGAGTAATCTCCTTGCTGTACGCGCTGTAAACCACTGACTAGTTTTTTAATCGGATATTGAACGTTTCTATATAGCAGAATGGAAGAGGATACTCCCACAACAAATAGCAGAATCATTGTGATATAGAATAAATCCCGACTAAGAGAAATTGGTTTGAGAATTTGATAAAGCGGGACAACATCTACTAAATGCCAATCCAAAGAGGCTGATTTCACAGAACTGACCAAATAGTTCTTCCCATTTAGTTTCACTACATCCTGAGTTGTATTCTCTGGAGAGTGATTATTCAGGTAATTAACTAGTTCGTCGGATAGCTGCTTGTCCGCGCTACGGTTGAGGATCGGTTTCTCCCCTTTGTGATAGAAGAACGGATCGCCTTGCCCACCTGCTTTGTACGAATCAAGCATGTTCTGAATGTTCGTATAACTGAAGCTGGCTTCAATGACTAGGCTACTTCCTGTTAACGTCCCCGGCTGAGCTAAGGAATCCGTTAAGAACCAGTAAAATGATTTTAAATCGCCTTGAGATTCCACACCATGATCACCATACGTCCATCTTCCGCTCATATTTGCTTTTAAATAATCCTCATCATACCCGATGGGTCTGTCGTAATTGGCGATGACATCCTTATTCTGCTGTGAATGAACGGCGTATCTGGTCGGCCAAATATCTGTAACCCCAGCTTGAAGCACCATCTTTTCCTGGAGAATATATCTGGTCTGCATCTGATCATATCGATCTTCCCATACATTTAGTCCATTGAATGCCCTGACGTTGGGATCTCTTGAAAGAATAAGGGTGAAGTCCATCATCTGATTAATTCGAGAATCGATCTGATTGGATAAAAAAGTGAGTTGTTTCGTATTGGACGTCTGCAACTCTTTACCTACAACCTCGAAGGTGACGTTATTTGAAAAGGTATACATGATAATGATGGGAATGAATAGGAGTATGATCAAGCTGTTTATTTTGGCAAACAGACTAAATCGAGACTGTAAGTTTCCTCTAAGTATTGTAAAGCGCTTCCATAAATTCATAAATGCCCCTCCAGATGTTGTCCTAATAAAACCCTATCAAGCCTAACAATGTTATATAGTCAAACCTGAGAAACGCCTGATACTATTTATAGCAGAGATCCCCATCACACACAAAATATTTTTTTTGGGAACAGGAGAGAGCTATGGAGGCTAATATGGAGGTTAACTCGATACCACAGGCGAGCCTAGAAAGTCAGCCGAGTAAAAAAAGAAAAAAAGGCTTTAATCAACCATGGATTCTCCATTTTATGGTGTTGCCAGCGGCAATCATGGTTTTTATTTTTTCTTATATTCCGATGTCCGGAATTCTTATGGCATTTCAAGACTATAAACCTGCACTAGGTTTTTTTGATTCCGAGTGGGTCGGACTTAAACATTTCAGGTACATGTGGGAGAATGATTATTTCCTGTCCATTACATGGAATACGTTATTTTTTGCTTGCTCCAAGATTGTTTTGAACTTGATTATTCCGTTCATCTTCGCTTTATTACTTAATGAGGTACGGAGGATGGGTCTTAAAAGAACCATTCAAACACTCGTTTATCTTCCGCACTTTCTGTCTTGGGTTACACTTTCAGGGATTCTCATTGATATCCTTGCTCAGACAGGTATTGTCAATCAATTCCTCACATCTGTATTCGGCATCAAGCCGATTTTCTTCCTAGGAGACGGCAACTGGTTCAGGTTCACTATCATTGCTAGTGATGTTTGGAAAGAGTTTGGTTTCAATACGATTATCTTTTTAGCGGCACTTTCGGGTATCAATCCATCACTTTACGAAGCTGCTGAAGTGGATGGGGCGGGGCGTTGGAAACAAACGATGTTTATCACAATTCCTGCGTTAATCCCAATCGCTATCGTAATCGCCACCTTGGCACTGGGTAATGTGCTCAATGCAAACTTTGACCAGATCTTTAACTTGTACAGTCCATTGATCTATCAGCAGGGAGATATCATTGATACCTTCGTGTATAGAGAAGGTCTACTAAGCGGACAGTTCAGTTTCGCAACCGCAGTTAATCTATTTAAATCGGGAATAAGCTTAGTCTTAATCGTAGTCTCTTACCGACTTGCTTATAGATTTGCAGGGTACAGAATTTTCTAGAAAGGATGACAACTGATGTACCATAAAACAATTCCATATCGAATATTCAGTATAATCAATAATGTGTGCTTGACTATCCTTTCCGTGCTCTGCCTGCTACCTTTGTACCACTTACTCATGGTATCTCTTAGTGCATCCGCACCTGCTAATGCTGGATTAGTCACATTCTGGCCAATTGGCTTTACCTTTGAAGCCTATGCAAAGACATTTAATAATGTCAATTTCCTTAACTCCTTGTGGGTGTCTGTGGAACGGACAGTACTCGGAACAGGACTTGCGCTGGTGGTAAATACGGTTGCAGCATATGCGCTGTCTAAGGAAACAAGAGTCTTTCGTGCAAGAAACGTCTATCTTTGGTATTTTGTTGTCACTATGCTGTTCAGCGGTGGTCTGATACCGGGTTACATTCTAATTCTGAAGCTTGGTCTTATGAATTCATTGATGGCGCTTATTCTTCCTGGATTAGTTGCTGTATTTAACATCATTTTGCTTCTGAATTTCTTCCGTACCGTACCTAAAGATCTTGAGGAAGCAGCTTTTATTGATGGGGCAGGGCACTTTCAGACCTTTTTGAAAATATATTTACCGGTCTCCTTACCTGTTATTGCAACCGTCTCTCTATTCCTTATGGTAGGACACTGGAACGCTTATTTTGATGGTATTATTTATATCAGAGATGCAGACAAGCTTCCGTTGGCAACGTTTATGCAGACGATTATCGTTCAGGCAGATATGTCTAAGCTTGATCCGGCAGCCGTTGCTAATTTATCACAACGAACCATCCGGGCCTCGCAGATTTTCATAAGTGCTTTGCCAATTCTATTGGTGTATCCTTTCCTACAACGTTTCTTTGTAACTGGGATTGTGGTAGGTGCTGTAAAAGAATAATCTCTTTTTAGAAAAAGAGTTTGAAAAAGGAGCTACGGTTCTAGTCCAAGACTAGAACATGTAGCTCTTTTTTTGTTGCGATGAATTTCATGACTGAATTGGATAATTATTGAAAATACTAAAAATATTCAGAAAATTTTCATATGACGATCATGCTAACATAGGCTATAATGAGGTCTAAAAAAGAAAAAAAAGAAAACGGGGCAAAAGAATGAATCAATTTAAAGGTGAAAAAAATCTTCTCTCAGAGAAGAAGGAGCGGTTCTCTTCCGCCGGCTTTATTTTTGCAGCTATCGGAAGCTCAGTAGGACTGGGGAACATGTGGAAATTTCCATATATTACTGGGGAAAATGGAGGGGCAGCTTTCTTCCTTCTCTTCATTGTATGTTTAGTGTTGATCGGATTACCCGTACTGTTGGCTGAGTTGGCTATCGGTCGCAGCGGACGAGGAAGCGCGGCTACCGCATTTGTACGGGCTGGAGGCGGGAAGAGCTGGATGGCAGTCGGATTTCTACAAGTCCTTGCACCATTTTTAATTCTCTCCTTTTATATCATTGTTGCAGGTTGGACACTGAACTACGCAATGATTGCCTTCAATGGACAACTGTTCAGTTCCAGTAATTATGCAGGTGAATTCAACTCCTTTATATCTGGACCTATGCCAATTGTTTGGCAGGGGATCGCAATTCTTATTACTGCTTGTGTAGTCATTCTTGGAGTCTCAGGCGGGATTGAGAAATTTAATAAAGTATTAATTCCTGGTCTGGTAGTTCTCCTTTTTGTATTGATGATTCGCGCAGTAACCTTACCAGGTGCAAACGAAGGGGTATCTTTTTTCCTTAAACCAGACTTTTCGGTGCTGACGGCGGAATCTGCGTTAGTTGCATTGGGACATGCTTTCTTTTCATTGTCACTAGGGATGGGGATCCTCCTGACTTACGGCTCTTATGTGGATAAAAAACAATCGCTAGGAACTGCCGCACTCGCAGTCGGAGCGGGAGATTTGTTATATGCGTTTATCGCAGGATTGATTATTTTTCCGACGACATTCTCATTTGGCATTGCTCCTGATCAAGGCCCTTCGCTAATTTTCATTGCTTTGCCAGCAGCTTTCTCAGCAATGCCGTTTGGTGCATTCTTTGGTGGTTTGTTCTTTATTTTGCTGGCGATTGCCGCTTTAACTTCAGCCGTATCCTTGCTTGAGGTGCCTGTATCTTTCGCGATGGAGCGCTGGAATTGGAACCGGAAACGTTCAGTTTGGATATTGTCTCTAGTATGTTTTCTACTCAGTATTCCTTCGGCGATGTCTTTGGGAATGTTCCCTGAGCTATCGTTTGGCGGAAAAGCGTTGTTCGATTGGGTGGATTTTGTAACTTCTAACATTATGTTGCCACTAGGCGGTCTGTTGGTTACCATCTTTGCTGGTTATTTCTGGAAAGGGGCAGCAGAAGCGGCTGGGCTTAAGGCAGGTTGGTTCCGCGTTTGGTTGTTTATGCTCCGGTATGTTGCGCCGATTCTGGTGTTCTTGGTGTTGCTTCATACTTCAGGGATTATTAAATTTTAATACAATTTAATTTCTAACAATAACAAATTAAGCTCTACGACCCTTTGCGGTTGTAGAGTTTTTTTATGTTGAAGATAAGTGCATTATTCCTCTAAATCCTACTTGACTAGGTGGATTAATTGGAATATAGTATAAAAAAGCTTGAACGAATCCATTCAAAACTAATAATTGTATACAATTATACAAATATATTGTTGAGGCTCTTGCCCGACAGATTATCGATGAGGAGCTACATAAATATGGCGATACGATCACGGAGGTTGTCAAAGGATAATACCTATGATGCATTAAAACAAAAAATTATTGATAGTGAATTAGAGCCGAATCAACCTGTACATGAAGAAAATTTGGCGGCGTTACTAGGGGTTAGTCGTACTCCACTAAGAGAGGCGATACAGAGATTGGAGAACGAGGATTTTCTCATTCGACAGCCAAATGGAAGACTTCGGGTGGCTTCTGTGACACTCAAAGAGGTTGAAGAAATATTCCAAATTCGCAGCATGCTTGAAGGCTACATCGCAAGAAATGCAGCTAAGCATGCTACAGAGAACGATATTGTAAATTTAACGACGATGATTACAAAAATGAAACACTCCTTCCAACTTGGCGACAATCAGAATTTTGTAACCTATGGATTTGAGTTTCATGATTATTTATCAGAAATCAGTGAACTAAAAACATTCGAGAAAGTTCTGAATCAATTAAGAGATCATTCCCTTCGCTATTGTCGATTCGTCTCCATGCATGGAGATTGGAATACACAGGCGGACGAAGAACATGATCTTATCTTGCAAATGATCGCTGACCACAATGAAGATGGCGCTGAAAAAGCAATGCGAGATCATATTTTAAGCAGTCTAGCTACTGCACTTGACCGGATTAAAGGTATTGAAGAAAAGTTGGAAGCATAAAGAAAGGGGAGCAATTTACTATGAATATACTTAATGAGGTTGATCAAGCATTAGCGAATCAATTAATTGATGTTCGTAGAAACCTACATAGAGAGCCTGAATTAGCTTATGAAGAATTTAAGACCACAGAGAAATTACGGGAATGGCTGACCCATGCCAATATTCATATTCTAGACCTTCCTTTACAAACCGGACTTATCGCAGAGATCGGACAAGGTAATGGACCTGTTGTAGCTATTCGCTGTGATATTGATGCACTTCCGATAGAGGAACAGACCGGATTACCTTTTGCTTCTGAGATTCCTGGGAAAATGCATGCTTGTGGGCACGATTTTCACACGGCTACGATTCTAGGAGCTGCCTTATTGTTAAAAGCACGTGAAAGTGAATTGCCTGGCAAGGTTAGAGTATTGTTCCAACCAGCAGAAGAAACAGGGCATGGGGCGGAGAGCGTCTTAGCATCAGGAGGACTCAAGGGTGTTGACGCTATATTCGGTTTACATAATTCACCAGACCTGCCTACAGGAGCTTTTGGAACAAGAACAGGAGCTTTAACAGCAGGTGTTGATCGGTTTGAAATTACGATAAAAGGTGTCGGCGCTCATGCTGCTTATCCTGAAAAAGGTGTGGATTCCATTGTCACTGCGGCTCAGATCATTACCTCGCTACAAACCATCGTAAGCCGCCAAAACAGTACTACAGAACCGGTGGTGTTAAGTGTCACCAGAATTAATGGGGGCTTCACATGGAATGTCCTGCCGGAAAAAGTGGAATTAGAAGGTACGGTGCGAACTTACAATGAAGAGATCCGTCACCAAATTCCAGTCCAAATGACTCGAATTATTGAAGGGATTGCTGCAGCTGCTGGAGCAGAGGCTAAGCTACATTGGTATCCAGGACCACCAGCAACGATTAATCATGGCGAATGGGCTGACTTTACCAAAGAGGTCGCTTCAGATGCCGAATATATAGTACATGATATCCCTCCGCAAATGGGAGGAGAAGATTTCTCTTTTTATTTACAACAGATACCGGGTGCTTTTGTAAATATAGGATCAGGCCCAGCCTATGCTTTACATCACCCTCAGTTCGATGTGGATGAAGCTGCGATTTTACCCGCTGCGAAGTACTTCGCTTTATTGGCAGAACAAGCGCTGGTGAAGCTACAAGTCAAAGCTTAATTAATCTCCTAGACCTAAATCCTAAAGATGATTGAGAGGAATGTATATGATTGAACTAAAACAGGTTTCCAAAACGTTCACTCGGAAAGGAATCACGATTGATGCTCTTAAAGGGATCGATTTAAAGGTTGATAAAGGCGATATCTTTGGCGTTATCGGCTATAGTGGTGCGGGGAAAAGTACATTAATTCGTTTAGTCAATTATTTGGAAAGACCAACTGAAGGACAGGTCTTCGTTGCTGGGCGTGATTTAGGAACCTATAACGATAAAGAGTTACGGGCGGCTAAGAAGAATATTGGCATGATTTTTCAACATTTTAATCTATTAGAATCTAAAAAAGTATTTGATAATGTAGCGATTCCTCTAGTTCTCTTAAAAAAGAATAAGAATGAAATCCGCCAGCGTGTACAAGAGTTGCTAGAGTTTGTTGGATTAAGTGACAAAGCAGGGAGTTACCCTAGTGAATTGTCAGGTGGACAGAAGCAGCGGGTCGGGATTGCCAGAGCGCTTGCCTCGAATCCATCCATCCTATTATGTGATGAAGCGACTTCTGCCTTAGATCCACAGACAACACATTCTATTTTACAGCTATTAAAAAAAATCAATGCAGAGTACAACATTACTGTGATGATCATTACACATGAAATGTCTGTCATTCAAGAGATTTGCAACAAGGTGGCGGTCATGGAAGAGGGCCGAATTATTGAGCAAGGAAGCGTTCTAGATGTATTCGGTAGTCCCAAGCATAAGACGACACAGAATTTTGTGAAGACGGTTATTCAAAATAGCATTACGCCAAGCGTCCAAAAATCCATCAAAACAGAACCCGGAAGTGTCCTTTATAAACTTAATTTTGTTGGAGAAAGCGCCTCTGAGCCTATCCTGTTCGAGATGATTCGATCCTACGATATGAAGGTCAATATTTTATTTGCGAACACGACCGAGATTCAGGAAACGACACTGGGTACAGTAATTATTCAATGCAGTGGAGATACACCTGAGATTAACAATGCGTTATCTTTCTTAAAACGTCATGGAGTCGGTGTAGAGGAGGTAGAATCTAATGTTTTCGACCACATTAACAGGTGATCAATTTCTGCAGGCGATTATTGAAACGATTCAGATGGTTGGCGTCTCCTTGTTTGTTGGCTCTTTGATAGGGATACCCTTTGGGATATTGCTTGTAATCACTCGTCCTGGTGGGGTTTTGGAGAACAAAGCGCTTTACGCCATACTAAATCCGATCATCAACATTATACGCTCTCTGCCTTTTATTATTTTACTTGTAGCGATTGTACCTTTCACACGTTTGATTGTTCATACTTCGATTGGGACAAGCGCAGCGATTGTACCTTTAATTATCTACATCGCACCTTATATTGGCCGTTTAGTAGAAAACTCCTTGCTTGAAGTGAACCCGGGAATTCTCGAAGCTGCTGAAGCGATGGGGGCTACGCCATTTCAAGTGATTTGGTACTTTTTGTTGCCAGAGGCGGTTGGATCATTAATTCTGTCTTTGACAACGGCAACGATCGGGTTGATCGGTGCAACTGCAATGGCTGGAACGGTAGGGGGCGGCGGTGTCGGCGACTTGGCGATTGTATATGGATACCAACGTTTTGACACGGTTGTAGTCGTAGCCACTGTTGTTATTCTAATTATTCTAGTGCAAGGCATTCAATCTTTAGGCAACACGCTAGCAAGAAAAATTCGCCGTTATTAGTCATTACATATTCCGGGAGGGAGTTTGGCAGATGAGTGAATGGAGCAAGCAAGATCGATTTAAAGCGATATTATCTGGAGAAAAGGCAGATCGCCCAATTGTAAGTGGTTGGCGGCATTTTATCGACAAAGAACAAACTGCAGATGATTTAGCGCAAACTACGATTTCTTTTACGAAACAATATGATTGGGACTGGGTCAAGATCAATCCTAGAGCAACTTATTTGGCGGAAGCTTGGGGCAATCAATATGATTTTACGGATTATCAGACTGTATTTCCAAGGCAGCAAACAACAGCAATTCCATCAGCGGTTAATCTATGGGATATCGAAGTTAAAAAGGCGGTGCATACAGCTTCCTTGGCAGAACACTTAGAGAGTGTTAGGAAAATTCGTCAAGGACTACCTAATACCCCACTAATCCAAACGGTATTCTCTCCATTAACAGTATTGCTATTTATTGTAGGGCGTTCTGCTTATGTTACAAAAACAGTGTTTGGCATTGAGCATCCGGTAACTTTGGAGTCGTTATTTAAGGAGCATCGTGCGGCAGCGCATCATGCGTTACATGCGATTTCATTAACCTTAGCCGATTATGTACAAGAGCTGCAGCAAGTGGGTTCTGACGGTTTGTTCTACGCTGTGACAGGCACCGCTCACCCAGGATTATTTGATGAAGCTATGTTTGACGAGTTCTCCAGACCTTATGACTCTATTGTCTTAGAAGCTGCAAGCTACGGCAAAAACATTCTTCATACTTGTGGGGCTTATGCCCAGCCTGAGAAATTTAATGATTATCTAATTGATGGGATCAGCTGGGATACTATAGCCGAGGGGAACCCTGGTTTAGAGGCGGATCTTAAAGCTACTAAAGTAGGTGGCGTCGATCATGGGCTGTTCGCTGTAAACGATATCGCACAAATTAAGCAGCAGGCTAAAGAAGCACTGACATTAATGAAAGACCAGCCTTTTATTCTTTCTCCAAATTGCGCTATCCCACTTAATGTGACGGATGAGGCGTTAGCACAACTAAAACAATCTATATTTGAATAGGAGATGAAGTTATGAAAAAGTTGATAGTAGTGTTGATGATAGGGGTTCTAGCGGTGTTGACGGCTTGCGGGAATAGTCAATCCGATAATTCTGGAGATAAGAAGAAGCTTACCATTGGATTTGGTGTGGGAACCTATGAGGAGCAATTCCGCCAATCGATCCTTCCAATCCTAGAGAAACAAGGCTATAGCGTTGAAATTAAGTCCTTTTCGCAAAACATGCAGGTCAATCCTGCGATGAAGGAAGGCTCCATTGACGCAAGTATCTTCCAAAGCACAGCATACATGGAGGCAATCAACAAAGAAATCAAAGCAGACATGGTAGGAATTGCTTATGCGCCTGGTGCACCACAAGGTCTTTATTCCGTAAATCATACTACACTTGACGATGTTAAAGATGGTACAACCGTAGCTGTTCCGAATGATCCTGTTAACCAAGAGCGTGCACTTCGTATCCTGGAAGAATTGGGTTGGATCAAGATTAAAGATGGCGCAGGCGTAGCTGATTTTAACATCAACAGCATGGAACCGGATAAATATAACATTGATATTAAAATATTGGACCCTGCTCAAATCCTAGTTTCACTGCAAGATGTTGATTACGGCGTTGTAAACGGGAATTATATTGCTAATTCAGACAGAAAGATTACGGATGCCTTGAAAATCGAAAATACGCCTATGGAACACAGAATTATCGTATCAGTTAATAAAAAGGATGAAAATACACAGTGGGCGAAAGACTTGAAAGCAGCTTATGAATCTAAAGAGTTCGAAGAATATATTCGTGGAATAGAGAAATATGATGGTTTCATTCTGCCTGAAGCATGGGACAACAATTAAGTAAGGAAGTGAACGCAAGTGACACAAGAAAAGATTCATTTTATTGGTGGAGGACAGATGGCGGAAGCGATCATTCGCGCATGTATATCCAACAACACCCTGTCGGTAGATCAAATTAGTATATCTGACATTAATGAAGCTCGTCTTCAGTTTTTGAGTACCAAATACGGAATAGATACGAAGAGCTCACAGGAGCAAAGCCTATCTACTGCAGATCTGATTGTGGTTGCGGTGCGTCCACAGGATGATTTAACTACACTTGGACAAATCGTACAACAATTCGCTTCACCTACCGCAGTCATCGTATCGATTGTGGCAGGTGTGACGAATGTCCAATTAGCAGGCTATTTTGGAGCTGAGAGGTCCATTATCCGTGTCATTCCAAATACATTGACGGATACAGGCTACGGATATAGCGGTGTAGCATTAAATGCTTACGCTAGCCGTGATCAAGTGGAGCATTTCTTACTCGGATTTGGTAAAGTGCAATATCTGGATGAGACATTAATGGATATTTTCACTGGATTTGGTGTGGCTGGCCCCAACTATATTTATTATTTCATAGAGTCTTTTGTAGATGCAGGTGTGCTTGCCGGATTGCCGCGTGAGCAAGCCTGGAATGTTGCACTGGAGAATATGATGGGATCGGTAGCTATGCTGCAGCAGACAGGGCTGCATCCAAGACAACTGCTTGATATTAATAATTCACCTGGCGGAGTTGGAATGCATGGCTTGTACGAATTAAATAACAGTGATTTCGCAGCAGGTCTGCAAAGAAGTGTTCTGGCAGCTGTGAAGCGTACTACTGAGCTAGGAGTGAAGTAATCATGGCAACAGTGAAATGGGATCACTTAGTACACTACGTCAATGATCTGTCCAAACCGGTTGGAATTTTTGGAGCTCATGATTTGGTTGCTTTTAAGGGAGGTTCTCATAAAGATTGGGGAACCTATAACGCATTAAGTTATTTCGGGCTAACCTATCTCGAATTTCTGGGCATTGAGAATCTTGAGCTGGCAAAGGCAACCGAACATAATCTAGTGGTGAAAGACGCTGTAAAACTTCTGCCGGAGCATGAAGTCTTAAGCAGAGTAGTCATCCGGACAGATGATATTGAAGAAGTAGCGGATTCCCTTAAGGCAGCGGGTTTATCACTATCTCCAATCATCGATGGGAAGCGTCTAGATAACGAGGGAAGATTAATCGAGTGGCGCATGATGACTATCGGTGGTGCCTTTCAAGGCCTAGTCTATCCGTTCATCATTCAATGGAGCGGAACAGATGCAGAGAGGTTAGAAAGATTAACTTCGTCTGGAGTCATCCAGCCTCATCCTGCTGGTCATGTCGAAATCGTGCGCGCTGTATTCCATGTCTCCGATCCTGCAGCTACCGCTAAACACTGGGGATCGATATTCGGACTGCCTGTAGCAGAGTCAGAGGACGGTACCTTTAAACTTGCGATAGGAGATAAGTCTTTTGCTTTCGTGCAAGGGGATGAGAACCAGTTCAAGCAGGTGATTTTTGAAACGGATTCATTAGCGCTGAAAGAGAAGACGATTCAGATCGGTGACGGGGAGTATGTTTTTGTATAAGGCATTAGTTTCTTTATAATTTAAGATAAAAAGACTTGCTAGAAGGTATTGATATCTCGAGCAAGTCTTTTTGCTATAAGTTGATGTGATTTTTTTGTTTTAGTCAATTTGTAAACCGGATAAAATTACATTTTATGGTAAAATAACCATGATAACGAAGATTGAAAACCTCGAGTATGCAGTTAAGAGATAACCTTCAACGGATTAATTCATGTACCAAAAGTATAGTATCCACTTTGATTGGGATTGCAATTTAAGAAGGATGTATCCCTTCTGATGATATTACTTTGAATAACAAAATGTTTTTTGCGATGATAACTTTTTCAAGTACAGATAATCGGCAGTCATTGAAATATCGTTGTTGTCACAAAACGACTCCTTATCTCGTTTTATATGCAGACGGAATAAGGAGTGGTTGCAATGAAAGAATTGACATGCATCGTTATTGGCGGAGGATATGCAGGTATTAATGCAGTTAAAGCGATTCGGAAAACATTTAAGGGGCAAGCAAGTAAACGAACACTCCGACTTATTTTAATCGATAAGAACCCTTATCACTTTCGCAAAGTATTGCTTTTTAAGCCCGCGGTCGGAGATGAAGAGATTACTATCCCTCTGACTAGGTTATTTCCCGAGGGGGTTGAATTCGTTCAGGCTACTGTAACGAAAATCGAATCAGGGGAAAGAAGGCTACTTTGTCAGGATGCTGTAGGAAATAAGAATTCGATAAAATATGACTTCCTCGTTCTGGCGGTGGGCAGCGTCGTGCGGCAACCCGACCCTGATCTAGGAGGTATAGCATTAGCGAGTTTAGACGCTGCGTGGAAGATCCGAGAGGCATGGCGCGCGAATATAAAGAAAGCTGTAAAGGAAAAAAGCTCGAAAGAACGTCAGAGATTAATGACCATTGCCGTTGTTGGAGCGGGCATAAGCGGCATCGAGACATCTGCTGAACTAGCTTATTTTTTTCGTGATGATGCGGTATCATTGGGACTTGACCCGAATGCTGTAAGGATAAATTTATTTAACGCGAATAAGAGACTTTTCCCAGAAGGCCCGGCAAAAGTAGGGCTTAAACTGGAACGTTCACTTGACGCTTGCGGAGTAACTACCTTACATGGAAGTAGGGTATTACAGGAGAAAGAGGGAGTGCTAACCTTATCTAACGGCGAAACGATGTCCGCTGGCCTATGTGTCTGGACGCTGGGGCTGTTACCCAACCCAATGCTGCAAAGCATCGGGTTACCGGTCACTCCGGAAGGATACGTGATCGTAGATGCAAGTTATCGGGTTCAAGGGGCCCAGGGTGTATACAGTATCGGCGACTGTGCGCGAATCGTAGACCCTGCTACCGGACGGGTGGACGGGAAGACGTGTAAGGAAGCGACCGCCCAAGCAGCAAGGCTTGGAAAGATTTTATCGGCGGATATTGCAGGGCGTCCGGCACCCATGCATAAGGAATTTATTGACTTTTTTTGTTTTGCCTTAGGTCCGGAGCAGGGAATGGTATGGACACATCAATGGGGGTTAGATATTATTTTTACAGGAAAGCTGGGTTGGCGAATAAGGAAATTCACATGGGATTCGGCAAGTCTGTTAAAATAATGTAAACAGAGGGTTAGTGGAAAAGGGTGGAATTTTAAGATGCAAGAGTTATATGAGCATTATAAAGGGCTGCTTTTTACGCTTGCCTACCAACTGACTGGATCGGTCTCCGATGCGGAGGACGCTGTGCAGGACGTATTCCTGAAGTTGTATGATGTAAAGCTGGATCGATTGGTTGAACCCAAAGCATATTTGTGCAAAATGGTAACTAATCGCTGTCGGGATTTATTCAATTCGGCGCGTAAGCGGCGGGAACAGTATTTCGGGCAATGGCTTCCTGAGCCCCTTCTTACTCCGAATGATGAATCGTTTGAATCGGTTGTTCAAGGCGAGCTGCTGTCTTATGCTATGCTCGTATTGCTTGAAAGGCTGTCCCTTACGGAACGAGCAGTGTTCGTGCTTCGTGAGGCGCTCGGCTTTGAATATGCTAAAATTGCTGAGCTCGTTGGCAAAAGCGAAGCGAATTGCCGCAAGCTGATCAGCCGTGCGAGAGGAAAAATGGGGATTACCCCCGATGAACCAGTCAATCCCGAAGCTGCAAGCGAAGAGTGGGTCCGTCGACTCCTAGCGGCTCTCGAACAGGGTAACGTGGATAGGGTTGTATCCATGCTCGCCAAAGATGTCGTGTTGGTCTCAGATGGAGGGGGTAAAGCCTTCGCCGCCGTCCATCCTATTGAATCGCGCGATCTCGTCGCCCGGTTCCTTCTCGGCTTAACTCGTAAGGCTCCTCATTACGAAGGAGGCGTGCATGTAGAAATGAGGGATATAAATGGCCAAACAGGACTCGTTGTCCGTTCAGGAGATGGCATCGTAACTGTTGTGCTAATGCATGTCGAGAGAAATTCGATTCGCAACTTATACTTTGTTAGGAACCCAGATAAGCTGAGGCATTTATTGAAATGAAAAGAGGATTTGAAAAAAATCGCCGTTAGAACAGTTATGGAGATGTGGGGGAGTGAGCACTCAGGTAACACTAACGGAGTTGATTAGTAATAACAAGGAATTCAGGAGTGTATCAACACTACTAGGATCAGAATAAAGGAATACAGTGGATTAGCAAACAAATCACTTAAAGTGCTTGTTAGAAGCTAAGTATAGTGGTAATCAAAGGTGAGGATTATGTTATGCCAAAAAATGATAATATGCTAACAATTCTATGGATGTTGAATTCGGGAGAGAAATTGACTGCAAAGCAAATATCGGAAAAGTTAGAGATAAATATAAGAACAGTTTATCGGTATATTGATGCACTATGTGTCAGTGGCGTCCCTATCATATCCGACACAGGGCACAATGGCGGGTATAGCTTGCTGCACAATTTTATCAAATCTCCTCTGCTATTTAGTATTGATGAAAAAAAGACACTGCTTCATGCTGCCCTATTTGCAAAAGAAGCCGGATATCCTTTGAGTGAGGCATTAGAGAATGCAACATCCAAGTTGAAAATGTATTCGAATCAGGAGCAGGAAAGTATACTAAGCCATCATTTAGCCGGATTTGAAGTAATAAACCGCAGGGGATACCCCGCTGTTCAGCCGGTATTGCAGGAATTGGAGCACGCTGTAGCAAATGAATGGTCTGTAGAAATTTCTTATCGTAACAGTCATGAAGAGCAGTCCCAAAATAGGGTAATAGACCCCTATGGCGTGGTTAATTGGAACAATAAGTGGTACACAATTGCATTTTGCCACCTGAGGAATGAGATCCGCAGCTTTCGGGTAGAACGAATTCTGAACATCACACGCACGTCATTCTCATTTAGGCGTCCCAATGATTTTTCAGCGCGTACTTTTTTTATGAAAAATCTGTTACCAGATGTAGTAGGTAAATCCGAATTAATATCTTTAATTATTGGTGGCAGGGCAGAGGCGTTGGATGATTTATGCATACATTGGTTTTTGGAGCATCATTTGCAGGAGCGGACATCAACGCAAGCATTTTTTTTACTTGAGGAAGAATCACTGTATACATATGTTCCGTATATAATTCTTCCCTATGGGAAATCCATTCAAGTTATAGAGCCACAGAATCTAAAGAATAAACTTGTGGCGGTTGCTTCAGAGTTAATGGAATATTATCAAGTTTAACAACTTCACTGACAGCAGATGTCAGTGAAGTTGTTTTATTATAATGATAACCACTCATTAAAGATGAATGGTTGCTGTTACCTAATAAACTTTATGAGGAGCACTTAGAAATGAATAATACAGTATATCTTTATGTGTTTGATACCATGTCCGATTGGGAAATAGGTTATTTAGCCGCCGAACTGAACTCTGGAAGACACTTCAGACAGGGGCTGGCTCCAGCAAAAATAGTCACCGTTGGGATAGAAAAGACTCCGGTAACTACAATGGGCGGATTGAAAATAATGCCTGACATTAAAGTGGATGAGTGCAGCATTAAAAGCGTAGATGCACTGATTTTACCTGGTGGAAATACATGGACAGAAGCTATTCACGTGCCCATATTAAAAATTGTCGAGATGTGTTTAAAGGAAGGGATAGTAGTTGGAGCAATTTGCGGTGCTACCTTAGGACTTGCTCAAGCAGGATTGTTAGATTCACGTTGTCACACAAGCAATGATTTGGCCTACCTTAAAATGATTTGCCATTCTTACACGGGCGAAGAATATTACAAAGTGGAATCTGCTGTCACCGATGGGAAATTGATCACCGCATCCGGAGTAGCTCCATTAGAATTTTCTGTTCATGTTTTAAAAGCGCTAGATGTATTTTCTCCAAAAACATTAGACGCTTGGTATCGTCTTAATAAAACTCAGGAACCTAAATATTTCTACGAGTTAATGAATTCAATCCAATGACAGTATAGGGATATTAGGCATGTGGAGTGCTGTGTGTTGTTGATTCACTAATAATGTCTGAAGACCACATTTACCTATAAATAGAAGCCCAGGCGTGTTCAACGCTTGGGCTTTTGCTGTTCGGTCTAAGTCGCGCTATCATCCAATAATTCTCTAGGGGGTAATGATTTTTATTTGATCGGAATGTACAGGTCAACTTTGGAATCAGGATGATCATATCCTAAATATCGTTGATCGTATAGCTCAAAATCCTCCCGCTCGTCCATTTCCTCTTTCGTGTTAAGGAACCACGTTCCCCAAATATAATGGAACGTTTGGGGAAGCGTGCGCAGTGTACCAGTGTGAGTGAATACGGCGTAACGCCCCTCTGGAAGTACCTTTTGTACAAATTTTGCAGGAAGTCCTTCAAAAGAAGCCACTTCGATGCCAGCGACCTCTGTAAATAGCACCTCATCACTCATGGAGTATAGGCTGTTTTCATGACAGGCCTCGCAGATGCCAAATCCTCGTCCATTAAGTGAACGATGGGGAATTTGAGTAGAAATATTGTTGAATTTCTGCCACAGTTCGGCTAGTTTGTTATCCTTGAGCGTTGTTTCTCCACGTATTCCGGCGACCTTCGTCTCTGGGAGTTTTACAATGGTAGGGTGTACGGTAACATTGCAAGTTAGATGCTCCAATAAATTAGCGTGCAGTTTAGTCTTGGAAGCAATGAAGGTGTCCAGTCGATTGATACGGTATTCCTGCGGGCTGACCTTATATATGAATTTAAACGCACGACTAAAAGACTCGGCGGACTCAAAGCCGTTGTCTAGCGCAACATCTATAATTCTTTTGTTTGTGTAAAGCAAAGCTTTTGCAGCATTGGCCAGTCGACGTTTCTTAATATAGCTGCCGATGCTTTCCCCTAATATAGCGGTGAATTGGCGGTTCAAATGATAGTAGGAATAGCCTGCTGCCCGTGCAACATCCTCTACTTTAATCGCTTCGCCAAGCATGTCTTCAATATAGATTATCGCTTGCTCTAACGCCAGTCGATAGTCCAATTTGAATCCCTCCATCGGTCAACTGTTCAAAGTAAAGAGTGATAATCGAACATAGCTTTGTCCGCGCTCTCCATACAAATCTGGATATTTGTTGTGGAGTCTGGTATAGCTTGTTTTAAATCATAAGTCTGCCAGCCATTTTCCGCTCTGCCGCCCCAACATAGCTCAATTATACCGTCTGCGGGGGAGAACACCATGCTTTTGGTTGTACCGAAGTAATCCTCATAATAATGACTGCACAGCCCATTCGGGTATTTGGACAACAGCATCTCCTTTAGATGTTCGTTCGTCATAGCTGTTGCTCCTTTCAGTTGTGAAGCGATCCACTCCCCTCGCCGTAAAGAATGAATGGCAGCCTGGGGCTCATAACGAACTAATGGTGGAAGGACTGGATGATTGGTAGCCCAGAGGAACTGCTCTTGCGAAGCTGGACTAATTTGCTTCGTCGCTTGCATGCCGTTCATCGTTTCAAACAAGGCGGCATTCCCTTTTTTATCTAGCAGCATCAAATTGACATTACAGGCGATAGGCATCTCTTTTAAATAATAAAGTGATTCTTCGACATTTTTACAATTTTCCAGTAACGCCCGAATGGCCGCCCAGAAATGTAATCCTTTTACTTTAGGTGCACGCAAAAAGGGCACAGCCCCGACAGGAAAGCCGCAAGCACTCATTGTAACAGCAAGTCCATGCTCATTAAAACCGTCGTCTCTCCCAAAGCTCATTGTACTTGTGCCCATGTGCGTATATTTACCTGTTACTGAGGTTCTGACTAACACAAAATCCTCGATCTGATGATTGAATTCATAGTTGCGAGCTAACAATGGCTTGTTCTGTGCTGTCATATTTGGCAGTAAGGCAATCTGACTGCATCGCGGCAGCAGATACGTCATGGCGTAGTAAGCGATTTGCTCGGTATTAACCTTTAATGCATCGGCAAAGCCAACAATTTCTTCTGAAATGCCTGGGCACCACTCATCGAATAGTTTGACAGCGTCTTTATATTCTGTTAAACCAAAGCCTTCGAGTATACGAGTGTAAGCAATCTTGTGTGCTGTATTTTCTGAAATAATATTGCCTAGCTTATACCCAATTTCATAGCTTGTTCCTTTCAAATCCAGTGTATGAACGGAAATCGTTAACATCCTGTTCCCTCCTTTTTTCTACAGTTTAAGGTGGAAAGGGAAGCAGTGCATGATATTTTGTGCTGTTTTGATGATAAAGAAGGGAACGTGCGGTGCTGTTCAAGGCTTACTGAAGTTAATGAAGGATATAACAAAGGCCCATCATATCTTATCGGATGGGCCTTTACAGGGGTGATTGTTGCAATTCCGCCGTTTATTCTACCTCACTAAGAATCTTTTCAATTTTTTCGATGCGGGTTCGAATTTGCGACAATTCCTCAGATGATTTGTCTTGTCTATCCTTGATTTCGTGCTGCATGACGGAAAAGCTTCCCGTCAGCTTGCGGAACTCATCCTCCAAATTGATCGAATATGCGTTTTGGGTTGCAAAACGTTTGGTCTTAGACTTCTGAATAGTGACTACGAGTGCAACAATTACCCCCAGAACGAGAATTCCGAATCCGAATGCCATTCCGAAATAACCATATAAACTTCCGCTGTCTTGATTCATGGATAGCCCTCCTATTATTCATCATCTGTTTGAGAAACTTTGACACTTAATGTTGGGACCAATTTCGCAATTATTTCCGGCGAGAGTAGGATATTAAAATCCGTTAGCTCATAGAACTTCATCGCCTTTCCGTCATTTGATAACTCTAAGCTGCCGGATACCAAATCGGCTCCTTCTAACTTCTGTAGATGTAAATACAGCAAAGGCCGACTTATACCGATTTCCCGAGCAAGCTCACTGACATATTTCCGTCTATCCTTCAACGACGCAATGATGCGCAGACGATAGGGATTGGACAGGGCTTCCAAAATACGTAGTAAATCGTTCCCGTTTTCTTTCATGAGTAATTTCTCCGCTTCGAACTGCATAGTTGGAACTTTTATAAAAGGAGTATAAGTTTTTATACCACCTGTAAGAAAAATATAACACGTGTTTATTTATTGAGTCAATTTGTTTTTTAGTTAGTTACAAATATTTTTTGAATGATTTTATTACATCACAATGATTAGGATATAACCGTATTTTTCCTTCGTGTTAATTAGGTTATAATCCATACATTTAGAATAGCAGTGCATATTATGTTTTAAGAAGTAAAAGGGGGGATAATCAATGAGTTGTGGAGTTGGAGGCAGATTTACTTCTACTGGAGAAATTTTGGTTCTTTATATCTTATTAGTAATTGTGTTATCTGCTTGTTTCTTTGTATAATAGCAGGCTATCAGAAAGAACAATAGCCACTGTTCCAAGGCTATTGTTCTTTTTTCGCAAATGTTGATGGACATGCCAATCCTTTATTTCGTTCCAATAACGAGAATAAATCCGATGTATTCATGATAACGGTCCATTATACTGTTGTACTTACTGATCACTTCCCAAATCGTGTGGTCAAGAAAGGAATCAGTATCCATTTGTTGATAATGGTCTGGATGCTCTGTAAGATCCTCACTTGATTTAGGAAACAAGAAGGGACCATCTATCTGTGAATGATAAAATCCCATAGTGTTTACTAATGCTGACCATTTATTAAAGTCCCATAGATTCTCAACATGATAAAATGTACTAATCACTTGATTGATTTCTGTAGACATAGGTTTATATTGAATCATTTCTCTGTCAAAAAGCTTGCCTCCAGTCCGCAGAACCCTATAATATTCCGAAAATGCCTTTTCTGTATCAGTGAAAATGGATACAGACTCAACAAGAATCACATCAAATGACTCGTTAGGAAAAGGAAGCGAACTTGCGTCTCCTACTAAGAATTGAATTGAAGAATTCTCTTTTTCAGCTCGTATTTTTGCTTTTGAGATCATATCTGGTTGAATATCTATACCTACTACATCATGACCTTGTGCAGCTAAATAACAAGATGTTCTGCCAGTGCCACAACCAACTTCAAGGATTCGGGAAGCAGGTGGTAGCGGATATTGTTCAAATTGCTTTAAAGTTGCAGTAAACCCTCCAGGATGAGCATTTCCAACACCTAATTTAGCCAGCATATTCAAATATTCCATGAGTGTAAATTCCTTTCACTGCGGGTCTTATTTTATAATATGAATAAAAATTAACTTTGTACCGCAGTGCTGAATATTACTAACTTAAGGACATACATAAAAGAAAATATTGGTTTATTTTTAAATTAAAAGCCAGGTCGTCAAGCATATAAGTAATTGCTTGACGATCTGGCTTTTTTTGCTAAAAAGGATATGATTGTCCGTTCTTTTAGTAGTCTCCGATTACAAGTTGGGGTTTTATTTAATTTATTCAAGGACACTTGAAAATAATGTAAATGTAGAGTATTGTAAGTGATAAGTAGTAAGTAGTAAGTAGTAAGTAGACCAAAACGCTCACCATACGGAATAAATATCATCCAGTAAATACGAATTTATGGATAGGGGTGGATGGTTATGATGGATTTAAAATTAGCACCAAGTTTTTCAGTGATCGCGCTTAATGCACAGAGAAGTCTTCATATGACTACTGTCAAGAAAGTGTCTTTACGCTGTATGGCAGCAGCGGTTATGTTGGAGCTTTACTTAGAGGGATGTTTTACGCAATCAGAGAACAAGTTAACTTTGCCCAAGGAAGGATTTGATCAAGCTCATTCAACACTTTATAGAGAAACGATTCTACAGCCCTTGCTTCATAAACATGCTGAAGTGAAGGGTGATCTTAATTGGTGGGTAAAAAAGGCCTCCATGCTGTCTAACAAACAATTAAAAAAGTTCGAGACCGCGATTTCAGATTATCTTAAAGCAATGGATTTGCTTGAAGATATCCCAAGTCTGTTAGGGAGCGATATGTATTTTGATACTGCCGAAGTTGAAGTTAGAGCGTATCGCAGTAATATGGAGGCGTACTCGAGCATTACAGAGAACATTCGCGCAGAGATTTTGGAAGAGGGTTCAGTAACGGATGAGGTCATTTGTATGCTGTGGCTGCTTCGTGAATGTGGATGCATGCATGATTTCTTCTCGCTAAATGAAATAGAAAAGGTAAATATCAAACTACATGATCTATACCAAAGTAATTTATGGGCAAAGGCATTGCTTCCAATACAAATTCGCCATGGAATTGAGCTGGGATTCAAACGCTTTTTAGAATTGAAGACAAAGTTTGCGAAGACTTTTATCGGTAGTAGCATCAATCTTGTATTCCCTGCCCTAGAGCCATCGCGAGCTGTCTTTATAGAAACCGAGTCTTGGTTTGATAATTCTAATCAAAGACTAGACGCAGTTATTACAAGATTATTGTCCTATGGACATGAAGTTAAGGTGATGGAGAGAGGATCGATTGCGACCCTTAAAATTGATAATTTGTTATACGATGCGATCCCGCATTTTGTAATGATGAAAGTGCCAATCCAAGGTGTGCGTCTTGTTCCGAAGCGCCCGCTGTAAAGGAGTTGGTAATCAATGTCTAGACAACGTTCCATGGAGAATATTTTGGCTTCAGAGTATGTATCTATAGGTGAATTGGTAAGAATCACAAACTCTCGTTATAGTACACTCAAACATTACACAGAAGAAGGCATGCTTCCCTTTGAACAGGCCGAGGAGAATTTAACACGCAGATATAAAAGAGAGGAAACCGTCGCACGCATTCTTTGGATCAAAGAGATGAAAACAAACGGTTTATCTATCCCGCAAATTAAAGAAGCTTTAGGAATGAATTAAACATCGGGATTCCCGGTGTTTTTGCTTTTTTAGTGAAAGAATTATAAACCCTCAGATAGCCGTGCCCCAATCATCTGAACAAATTGCTCAGCCGCAACAGACAGCTTTCGATCCCGTCGTACTGCAAAACCTATACTGCGAGGTAAAAGCGGATCTTCTAACTTCAACTCATGAAGCTTTCCACTGTGAAGATCCTCTTGCACGAAAGAACGGCTGATAAAAGCTGCCCCATACCCTAATCTGGCGAACTCTGCTAGCAATTCTATACTCCCCAATTCAATATCTGGAATTACCGATAATCCTTTAGTCGCAAACCATTGTTCAACAAATACTCTAGTGCTGCTCCCTTGAGAAAATAGGATTAAAGGCAGCTCTGACACTTCTCTCATGGTTAGTGAACGACTAGCTAATTCTTGATAGGCTTCACCTACTACAAAACAATCCTCTAACACAGCCAGCGTCTGTATATTTAGCAGTGGATCGTGAAGAGGCATATGGACAAAGGCGCAGTCGATCTCACCATCTTTTAAACGCTTAGTGATGTCTGGCGTCTTCCCATGAGAGAGACGAATTCGTATACCTGGGTATGTGCTATGAAAGGTATTCAACTGCGGTAACAAAAGGTGCTTGATCAGATAATCACTGGCTCCGATTCGTATTTCTCCCTCATTTAACTGCTTCAAGCTCTCCAGATGCTTCTGTGCAGAATCCAGCATGGAAAAGGATTGCTCCACATATTCAAATAGCGCTCGTCCTTCTTCTGTAAGCTCTACACCTTTGGACAGCCTGTGAAACAGCTTCAGTCCTAAGGCTTCTTCCATTTGTTTAATGGCATAACTCACAGAAGGCTGTGTAATATGTAGTTCCCCTGCAGCTTTTGTTAAATTTCGATGACGTGCCGTTTGCCAGAAAATACGATACCACTCCAAGTTGAACATGTGGTATAGATCACCTCTATATCATTATGGTAAAAATCCAATTTCATTTATTTCATTTCATTCATTATAATCATGCTAGAGGAATAATTCAAAGGGGTGGATGAAGTGGAATCCAATCAACCGGACTTAGAAGCACGTTCTCCATGGTCAACGAATAGCGATAAACACATAGTGAAGATTAGCCCAGCGAAAGCGGTAATCAATGGGACGATAACCATATCAGGAAGCAAAAGTCTGACGAATCGGGCCTTGGTAATCGCTGCTTTAGCTGATGGACGTTCAGAAATAAAGGGAATATTAAGAAGTGATGACTCTTACTGGTGTATTGAATCATTAAAGAAACTGGGGATTCCCGTTGTGATAGAAGAAGAGACAGCTGTTGTGGATGGATGTGGTGGCAACTGGCCGAATCCGACTGGTGAGCTATATGTAGGAGCGGCAGGCACGGTTGCGAGATTCTTACCCGCTGCACTCGCGGCAGGGACTGGCACTTGGACAATGAATGGAAGTAAACGGCTTTGTGAGCGGCCACTCGCGCCATTACTCAATGCATTAACAACCCTTGGTGCACAATTTGAGTATAAACAAGCCGAGCGTTGTTTACCTTTTACATTAGAGGCAAAAGGTCTGCAAGGAGGAAAGGCAACGCTGCCCGGCTCCACTTCAAGTCAATTTATAAGTGGATTACTGCTAGCCGCACCGTATGCCAAAAAACCAGTAACCGTGTATATTGATGGAGAAGTTGTGCAAAGAGATTATGTCGAGATGACCCTTACCATGATGGTCTCATTTGGTGTAACACCAGAAGCGTCTAAGGACGGTCAATCAATAACGGTTCCTACAGGAAAGTATCAGGGACAAGCGATCACTTTAGAGCCTGATGTATCCACATGCTGTTACTTCTGGGCGGTAGCTGCGCTTACGGCAGGACGTGTACGAATTGAAGGGATCAATGCTAGCAATACAAGTCAACCTGATATCGAGTTCTTAGACGTTCTGGAGGTAATGGGCTGTACCGTTGTTCGTGGGGAGAACTTTATTGAAGTACAAGGTGTCCCACGGCTTAAGGGTGGATACACAGTGAGTATGAAGAAGTGGTCGGATCAAACACTAACAATGGCTGCTATGGCTATTTTTGCAGATGGACCAATCACTCTAAAGGATGCCGCACATATCAGACATCATGAATGTGATCGGATAGCCGCGATATGCGAGGAAATAAGTAAGCTCGGAATACGTGTGGAAGAGTTTGAGGATGGTCTAACGGTATATCCGGGTCAGCCACTCCCAGCTTTACTAAATTCTCATGACGATCACCGGATGGCTATGGCGCTTTCTTTAATCGGCTTGAAGATTGAGAATATTCAGATTATCGACCCTGGTTGTGTCTCCAAGACCTGTCCAGATTATTTTGACCGTTTGTCAGCGTTAGGCGTACAGGTCCAATACTAAATAAGGAGTGCATATATAATGGCAGGAAATACATTCGGTGAAGTGTTCAAAATTACAACCTTCGGTGAATCACATGGTGTGTCGGTAGGGGTCATAGTGGATGGTGTAACACCAGGCGTCGAGATTAACGAAGCTTATATACAGAAACAGATGGATCGGAGAAAACCGGGCCAATCTTCAGTGACTACTCCTCGTAAAGAATATGATGTTGTCCACATACAATCTGGAGTATTTGAGGGGAAAACAACAGGTACACCGCTCTTTGTAGTTCTTCAAAACCACGATATGAGACCAGAAGCGTACAGCGAGATCCAGGACGCTTTTCGGCCGGGTCATGCCGACTTTACTTATTTAGAGAAATACGGTATTCGGGATCATCGTGGTAGCGGACGTGCTTCAGGTAGAGAAACTGCGGCAAGAGTGGCTGGAGGTGCGATAGCTCGTAAGTTATTAGAGAGAAGAGGCGTTGAGGTAATAGCGTACACACAAGAAATCGGTGGTATAAAGTGTGAATCCTTCGATGAGGGTGTGATTGAACAAAATGCTGTCCGCGCCTGTGATCCAATTGCAGCTGACAAAATGATTAAAAAAATTGAGGGGTTAGCTGAGATTGGAGATAGCTGTGGTGGCATTGTAGAATGCCGTATTCGTGGCGTGGTTCCGGGTCTTGGAGAGCCGGTCTTTGATAAATTGGATGCAGAACTGGCGAAAGCTATGCTGTCCATTGGCGCTGTTAAAGGGATAGAATTTGGAGCTGGCTTCGAAGCAGCAACGATGCTGGGGAGTGAGCATAATGATACGAGGAATAGCGATGGTTTTCTAACTAATCATTCCGGAGGTATCATCGGGGGGATTAGCACAGGACAAGAAATCGTATTTCGGATCAGTGTAAAGCCTACTTCGTCCATCTCTGTGCCACAGCAAACGACTAATATCAGAGGGGAAGAGCAAGAGATACGCACCGAAGGCAGACATGATCCATGTATTTGCCCGAGAATCGTACCTGTCGTAGAGGCTATGGCTTGTTTAGTACTGGAGGATCAATACAAACGACAAGCTGCTATGCTTGGATAATTCTAGAGCGGCATAATGGTGATGTTTGATTTTGACATGATCATTGAATTATTTTCCATTTAATGATATTTTTAAGATCGAATCATTGTCTCAGTCTTCCCTGGAAGGAGCTGTACCATGGAACGATCAATTTTTATGAAAAGCATTGCTGCCCCTCTCGGCTTAATCCTGTTCTTGACCAGTATCGGTCTTGCCATTTCCTTTGCCGTCCCACAGCGGTCAAAAGCAGCGGTTGTTAAGTCTTCTTCTGCTTTTAGTTTGTTTGAGCAAAGAGTGAAGAAACCTTCATCTCTCAGTCTGGCCCAAGCCACCTTAGTCAATCGTATTGATGAGATGACGCCAGCAGAGACTAATTTAGCCGTTTTACATTTGGAAAATGCCCTGAAAGCTTATCTACCTACAGCAATCAAACGAATGAATACGCCTGCTATTCAACAAGATATCAAAGATATTTATACTCCAGGCATGTCAATGGTGCTGGCTCGATCCAAGGTGAAGCAGTCCCAGACCCGTGTTGTTCTACAGGACTTGACTGCCATGGACTATAAGCTTGAATTGGGTGGCGGACGCTTTTATCCAATCATTCAATACAAAAGCTTCAAAGTGTTCAAACCTTACGTCTCCAAAGATTTGCAAGCCTATATCGAGCTGATGGCTACTGAGTCTGAGCAACCCTCTGCTGTGAACGGAACTTTGCTGATCAACTGGTACAAGGTCATAGAACGGGCTATGGCATATGAAGATTTTTTGTCAACCTATAAGTCTTCCAACCGTACAATAGCTATTAAGGAAGCCTATAACGTAGCCAAAGAATATGTGTTTAACGGTACCCAAAACTCTCCGCTCTTTGATAAGATAACGCAAGTGATGAGTGAAGAAGCGGCAATTGCATACGAGAATACATTGTCAGAAGCGGGGCCAGATCAGATTGAAGCCAGCCCACTACTGATCCAGCTTGAAGAATTTTTGATGCTACTGGAGAAGAACGGGGATAAGAAGACGCAGGCTGTTAAGGATTTTCTGAAATCGATTTAAGCTATAAAAATTTCAAAATAATAACTCTTGGAAGGCACTAACGTACTGTTAGTGTTTTTTTTTTTGCGAAAGGAGAACCTATGAACCGAATACTAGTCATTGGATCTGCTGGATCGGGCAAATCTACCTTGTCTCGCAAACTACATTACATACTTGATCTCCCTGTTGTACATTTGGATACCTATTACTGGAATGCCGACTGGGTTCCTAAACCAAATGAAGAGTGGAATAATATTGTCGAACAATTTATCAATGAAGAGCATTGGATCATGGATGGTAACTATTCAAGAACGATGGATATCCGAATTAACAAAGCCGATTTAATAATTTTCTTAGATATGCCTAGACTTCTATGCATCTACCGAATTATCAAACGACGAATTATATATCACAAGAAATCCAGACCGGATATGAATCAAGAATGCCCAGAAAAATTAGATTGGGATTTTGTGAAATGGGTTTGGAATTATAGAAAAAAAGGTCGAGTGAACACTATAAAGAAACTTGAGCAGATTAAAGGACGTAAAGAGGTTGTTATTCTGAGAACGAGGAAAGAGATGGATGAGTTTATAGGGAAGGTGGAGAAGGAAGGGGCTGGTCTGGGATGACTTGCAAACTGTTAGTTCAATCTGTAAATAAGTCATTAGAAATTGTTGATTTGTACTTTGTACAAGGATGGTGTAGATACTATCACAACGGGTCATCCTGCGGTTAGAAAGTTTAACAATTCTAAGTTATGGGATGATCCTGAATGGGTGGATGGTGTTTTTGAAAAGCTTGAACAATATAAATTCGAACTGAACTCTTGAGCATGTAATTGGATGAAGAGCCAATAGAAATGATAAGCAATTAAAGCAGCGATGTGCTAAGGTTTTAATTCTCAGCCCTAGCACCGCTGCTTCATTTTTAGAGCATCTAATCCAATTCTGCTATTATTTCAGGGCTTTACCCAGGACTCGTTCAGATCCATTTCCCGAATACAATCAGCTGAGTCATTCCTGTTGTTACTAATCATTGGTGTGACCGGGTACACCTGCATTTCATCTGCTGAATAAGGCCGCAGAATCGGATTCAGTGCTTCCAGATCATTTGTCTCCTCATCAAGCCATCGAGTGATATCCTGTGGGGACAAAATCGCCGGCATCCGGCTCTCAAATTCGCTAATCAGTGGATTGGCATCTGTCATGACCAGAGAGCAGGTGCGAAGAGGCTCCCCGCGCGTATCCCGCCAAATTTCGTATAGACCAGCCACTCCGAACATACTGCGGTTATTCATGACTACCCGAACGGGATAAGTCTTCTTGCCTTCTTTTTTCCAATAGTAAAATCCATTACAAGGGATAATACAGCGCTGCTTGTCCACCATCTTGCGGTAGGTTGGATTCTGATGCACATTTCGGAGATCCGCATTGATCGCATCTTTACCCCAATAAGGAACGAAGCCCCAGCGGAACTCATCCAGAATTCGCTCACCATCCTGCTGTAATACGACAGGCATATCCTGTGTGGGACTAATATTATAGCGGTCTTTATAGTAGTACATCACCCGTTTGATTTCAAAATGATCCCTAATGTCTTGTAGTTCGGCCGCCAGAGAAAAACGTTGACACATGAAACATCAGCCTCCTTTTGTTTCGTAGTGTTTGTAAAAGGAGGTAAATTATTCATGATTTCCATGGTCCTATTTTAGCAATCACTCCGTTTCTTCATAGCTTAACCTAGCTCCTCGGAAGCTTCCCTCCATATTGCGCCCTTAGCTGCTGCAATTTGTCCAGCTTGCTCAGACTACTCTCCCTGTTTACTAAGCCTACCCCAAGAATCAGATTCTCGATAATATACGTGGGACCGACCATGGAGTGAAACTCCCAAACCTCACCTCTTCCAGCATACAGTATAATATCTGCATCTTGGGATCGAGGATACACGAGTCTGTCGGTGATCAGGATGACCTGATAATTAGCTTCACGTGCATGATCCAGAATCACTTCGATTTCAGGTAACAGTTGAACGAATCCAAAGACAAGCAATACATCTTTTTGATCAGCATGCATTAAGGTCTCTAGCAGTTCGTGACCGCTGGGGGCCATTTTTTTCATCTGTATTCCAAAACGTGCCATACGATAGATCATCAGCTCTGCCAGTCCAGCACATGGACCAGGGCTATATACATAGACAATGTGAGCCCCAGATAGTGCTTCTATCGCATGCTGCAGCGCCTCGTCGCTCAAATAGCGGCGTGTTTCTTGCAGATGATGTAAGCAATTGTCCAGCAGCACTTGAGGGAGTGAACTATCATCCGATCTTTGCATGGCATCACGCATTTTTATGGAAGGTGTAGACTCGAAGCGGAAACGGAGTCGGTTCTTGAAATCCTTGGCGTGCTTGTATCCTGCCGCTTTCCAGAACCGCGAGACGGAGGCGATGCTTAATTGAAGCTCATCTGCCATTTCCTGTTCCGTCATATAGACCACACGTTGCTCATTTTTCTGAATAAAGTCAGCAATAATTCGTTGATTTGGTGAGAAAGCGCGGCGATTCCAATCCTTATACAATCTCTCATTCCTCCTAATATGAAGCAATAAATAGAATATAACGTGCGAAGATGTTGTAAATATTTTTACAACGTTAAAAATACTGAAAAAAATATTACTTCCATTTAACAATTGGTAAAAGTTGTGCTGACATGACCTTCTTATAATAAAGATAAATTCCTGTAGGGAGGCCAAATATTCATGAGTACGATAAAAACACGCTACACGCTGACCCAGTCACAAAAAATGATGATTTTTGTACTGTCGATGTCGCTTTATGGCTTGTCCAATATGTTTACGGAGCTTGTGCCTGGGATCAAACTAGGCCCCATTGAATTATCGATTGAATATTTCGCTTTCATTCCTTTGACCTTATGTATGCTGTTTCATCCATTGTATGCGGCTATTGGGGCAGCTGTAGGTGAAGTGATCTTCGGGGAACTGATGTTAGGTCAATTTGGTGGGCTGGGCGAATTGGAGAAATTCATCACTTTCTCACTGGCGATGTATACTGCTGGCCGTATGGTATCTGATCCGAAGAATCGTAGACAGGTTGGAGTGGCGGCGATTACTGGCGTAGCGATTCACCAGTTCTTTAGCTCTGTTGTGGATATAGTGAAAGTATGGGTGGGTGTAGAAGAGCTTGAAGCTGTTAAAGGTCTGGCAGAGAGTATCGTTGTAATCGAGGGAGTTGGCTTTTTGAATGATGTACTCTTCTCCGGTATCTTGTTTGCCTTAATTCCTACCATGTATCTGGTTCCACGTTTATATGGAAAAATCGAACCTTTGCTTGGTATGAAGCCGCGTGAACGGAACATGAAATATGCAACAGGGGCTTGGTTATCTCCTAAGCTCGTCATTTTTGGAACGCTTCTGGTCATGGTTGCGCTTGGATCGGAATTACTCTCGGAATCCGGATGGAACTTTGGTGACTTTGAGTTTGCATGGGCAGAGTCCAATGAAGAGAGCTTAATCTGGCTGAGTATGCTGGTAGCGGCAATTGTTGCAGCAACAGCGATTACATCCCTGATTCGGCGTTCAGCACGTAAAAGACAGGAAGCGGGTCAAGTAGATGCGTAATTCGATACTCGAACTGAACGGAGTTACCTTTACTTATCCAGGAGCCGAACAACCTGTACTGCAAGATGTATCCTTGCGGCTAGAAGAAGGAGATTTCATTGCCATTATAGGTAGTAATGGTTCGGGAAAATCCACGCTGTGTAAATGCTTTAATGGCCTGATTCCTCATTATTACACAGGGGACTTCACTGGAGAGGCGACGATCTGTGGACAACCGGCGGATGGGAAAAGTGTAGCGGAGCTTTCAAAGCATATAGGGTATGTTTATCAGGATTTTGAGAATCAATTGGTGCGTCCGACGGTTCTTGATGATGTGTCGTTTACACCACTCAATTATGGATTTGCCGATTACAAGGAGCGGGGAGAGCGAGCACTGGCACTAACCGGACTTAGTGATTTAAGAAATGAATTCATCTGGCAATTGAGTGGCGGGCAAAAACATTTGCTCGCTTTAGCCGGAGCACTAGCGATGGATCCGGAAATTCTGGTCATTGATGAACCGGTAGCTCAGCTGGATCCGCAGCATGCCCGCCATATCTATGATATTTTGCGTCGTTTGAATGAGGAGCATGGGAAGACCATTGTAGTGATCGAACATCATGCGGAATTTATTGCAGACTATTGTAAGCATGTTGTCCTGATGGATAAGGGGAGAATGTGCTGGCAGAAGCCGGTGCGTGAAGCTTTGTCATCTGTAAAAGAACTGCTGGAGCTGGGTATTTATCCCCCCGATGTGACTCGGGCAGCTTGGCTGTTGCAATCTGATGCGCCGCTAACCCAATTACTTCCCTTGAGTGCTGAAGAAGGGAACACCCACATGATATTGCGGCAGGATGCGATCCAGAGAAATGATCCATCTGACTATATGAAGGAGCAGTCCCTTACTGTAATTCGGGAAGAGAAGAGTGTCGTTCAGATGGAGAACGTACACCTCTCATATCGTACGATTCATAAGACGATGCATCCTGTCTTGAATGGTGTTCAGCTAGATCTGCGGCAGGGTGAGTCTATCGCTCTTATTGGCAACAACGGAGCGGGTAAGTCTTCTTTAATGAAGCTGATTGCTGGAATTGTCAGACCTACAGCTGGAACCGTAAATGTGAAAGGGATGACCGTGAACGGTCTGCCACCCGAGCGTCTCTCCAGTACCGTAGCATACGTATTTCAGAACCCGGAGGAAATGTTTATTGAGGATTCAGTACGCAAAGAAATTGCTTATTATTTGAAGGCACGGAAGTTATCAGACATAGAAGAGAGAGTTGAAGAAATGCTAAAAGCATTCCGGCTTAATGAATTAGCAGAACGTGACGCTCGACTTCTTAGTGGAGGGCAGCAACGCCGAGTATCGCTAGCTATTGGTGCCGCTGTTCGTCCTGCCGTCATGCTGCTCGATGAACCAACGGCGAATCTGGATATTTCGACCAAACAGGAAATGGTTCATGTGCTGGATACACTTCGCAGTCATGTTGAGACAGTGGTGATCGCGACACATGATATGCAGCTTGTGTCTGAATGGGCGACCAGGATTATCGTTATGCATCAAGGCAGGATTATTGCTGACGGAACGAAAGATGAAATCTTCGCTGACGGACTACTATTACGGCGTGCGGGTCTGGCTCAGACGCAATTGATGGAGCTGAGTCGTATGCTCGGCCTGCCCCGCATTTGCAGCAGCTTAGAGGAATTCGTAGGTCTAGTGGAAGTGAAAAAGGAGGTAGCTGCAATCCATGGAAGCTGTTAAACGGGCACTTGACCGTATATCTGTAGAACAAATTAAACTGGAACTCTTAGGGACTGCTTATAACAGCAGCAGTACTTTTCTGGGAAGGCTCGACCCGCGAACGCTGCTACTTTGGTATATATTCTTTGCCATTGTGCCTTGGTTTGTACATAACCGTACAGTTCTGTTAGGGATGTTCGTGCTTATGGTCTTAACGACTGTCCTCTCCCGAGTCAGCCCATATATTATTTTTATATTGTGTCTGGGATTAATCAGCCAAATTGGGTGGATGTTCATCCTGTCTCTCTTTTTCGGCGGAGGAATTGAATCGTTGCTGCCTATGTTGACGCTGACACTTAAGCTCTCAGTGATATCACTAGCGAGTATTACGGTGTTCTCCAGTCTCGATCCGGAAAGACTTAGCGACGGCCTGCTATCCTTAGGGATTCCTGATACATTTGCTTTCAGCTTATCTTATGGTTATCGTATTTTGCCTACGTTATTGGAGGAATTCCATCAGATTTTGTTATCCTTCAGACTGAGAGGGCAAAGACCGCTGCAACATGGTTTGTTGTATTGGAGAACAGTAACGTATTATTTGCGCATTGTGATCCTGGCTTTTTATCCACTCATGCTAAACACCGCTAAACGATCCCGGACCACGATCGAGGCGCTTGAGACTAGGGGATTTAGCTACGGTCTGAATAATAAGAAAGTGAAGAAGATCAAGTTATCTTATTTGAAAATGAAGCGGTCCGACTGGTACTTTTTATCCGGATCCACCGTTTATGTTATTTTGCTTTTCTGGATCGGCTACCTCTACCCTAAACTGGTGTATTAACATCACTCAAAAGCTCAAAGGAGACGAATTAGACATGAATATTGATCTGCATACCCACGGTAAATTATCTAAGAAATCGACCTTTTCCCCTGAATATTTTGCTGAAATGATGTTTGAGGCGAAAGCGAATGGATTACAGGCAGTAGCTTTGACCGAGCACTTTAACACTTCTAATTTCTTTGCGATGTATGAGACGCTGGACCAGACTTATCCTTATAACGGACATTATTATGATGTAAACGGACTTAAACTGTTTCCAGGTATGGAGGTGGATATTGCGGAGACAGGTCATATCCTGCTGATCGGACTTAAGGAAAATGTTCTAGCAGTTAGAGCTTTACTGGATGAGCATACGCAGGAGGGAAATTTTATTCCATTCAAGGATTTGCTGGACATGGCTGACAAACATAACCTTTGGAAAATAGGAGCTCATCCTTTCCGTACTTCTACGCCATTACATCAACTGGACCCGGAGCTGCTTCGGAGATTAGATGCTTTTGATTTCAATGCAAAGGATATTTACATGCAGGGGGCAGAGACTTATAAGAACCTGATCACACCATTTGCTGAAAAGCTTGGTGTACCTGTGATTGCCGGTAGTGATAGTCATCAATGTCTGCAATATGGGAGTGTTCTGAATCGGTTGAATATTACCTGCTCGACGGTTGAGGAATTGAAAGAAACCATTAAGCAAGGCAACTACGAAATTGAGCTTTCGCCTTGTCTTCACACTAAAGTGAAAGCTTCGGTCATGATGAAGAAACTTTTAAAGCAGCTCATTGGTGAAGCACCTTCCAGAGAGGATGCTGAGGTTGGCAACATGGTCTAGCCGATTCCAAACATTCCTGTTATACTTTTTTCGTGAATGTAATCGGAGGTGGTACTGTGCTAATGCTGGTTTGCCCATTAGCTAGAAGTTCCTCACGCAAAGCCTAAATTAGGGCGATACTTTGCGTGAGGTGCGATAGGATGGATGATCGCCCAAACTAAATATTATCGTTTCTAATAATGGGCTTTGCACCTTATGGATTGTTCAAAACAAATAAGGGGCTGAAGAGCAATGAATACACCATTTATTAGAAACCATCAATATAATTTTATTAAAAAACAAACAGACTTCCTTCTAAAAACACTGCGAACTGTAGCGGATCGAAGAGTCTTGGAGACGGTAAGATATCGTTCATCGTTGAATGTAGTAGAAGCTTTTTCAACACTAAGTGATAGTCAGCAACAGTTGCTGCAACAAATATCTGCCTTTGAGACTGCATACGATTTTCAGAAGTATCTTAGTGGATTAGAGCCTTATTTAGAACCTTTTCCACAGATTACACCGAAACAGATTCAGAAGTTATTCCCTAAGAATAAGAAGCTGAAGGTACCTGATTTATCAGCAATCGACTTTCGATATATGACATATTTGAGCTGGATAGATATTGCTACCAATAAACTATTTATTGTATATCCGTTCGAAGGGCAGTTTATCGGTATTGAGGGTAGAATGACACCAATGAACAAGAAGGGGTATTGCCTGTTCTGTAATCGGCAGCAACAGCTCGCCTTCTTTACGGTCAAGACCAGGCTTGCAAAATCTTCGCCCGATGATTACTCCTCCATTGGCCAATATATTTGCATTGAGAGCCAAGAATGTAATCATAGGATTACGGATACAGCAGCGCTAGAGAGATTCATTCTCTCCACTCGTGCATAATGTTAGGATTAGCAAAGGCTGCTTTTGTAGGTAGCTTCAGACTATAGAGCAATAGGGTTTTGAAACGAATGATTTCCGTTTTGAAACCCTATTTGCTGTTCGTTCAATTCTGAATTAATTATTTTGAATATTGTTGAAATAGAAACAAAAAAATAATGTGATATAATATTGTTATTGCAAGAGTGGGTGGGAGGACAGGTCATGAACAAAGAAGATCAGATCCTAACGGGTGTCAGGGACCTATATAATAAGATGGTTTGGCTTAACAAAGATAAGATGGAAGCAAGTCTTAAGGGTTATACATCTTCCGAAGTACATTGTATTGAATACATTGAAAAAAATGTAGATTCCAACGTAACAAAACTTGCGGAGTCCTTTTTTATGACTCGCGGTGCCATAAGTAAATTAACTAAGAAACTCATAGAAAAAGGCCTGATCGAAAGCTACCAGAAGTCGGATAACAAAAAAGAAATCTATTTTAGGCTTACTGAGCAAGGAAAAGTAATTTATAAAATCCATGAGAACCTTCACAAAGAGTTTCAAGAGCGGGATAAAGCCGTCTTTGCGCAGATAACCGAGGAACAATTTGATAGTATGCTTAGTTTCGTGGAAAAGTATAGTAGTCATTTGGATGCGGAAATAAAGAAACAGGGTAAAGATATTAAATCGGAGTAAAATTTCAATAATGAAAATGAAACCACATGCAGTCGGGCTCTATGGAGAACGGCTGCATTTTTATTGTTATTATTTTGTTGACAAAGAAACAAAATAGCGATACGATAAACATGTTTCCTGGGAATCAAAATAGTAACTTTAAGGAGTGAACATAAATGTCCATATTTAAATCACACAATGAACAGAACACGGGACAATCCGTAGATAAACACGCATTAATATTCGGTCTTATCTCTGTGTTTCTTTGCGGAATAGGCTTTAGTATCATAATGCCTGTCGTCCCATTCTTAGTGCAGCCATATACAAGCAGTCCTGGAGAACAAGCAATAGTTGTTACGATGCTGACCTCGGTATATGCAGTCTGTGTATTTTTTGCAGCCCCCGTACTTGGAGCGTTGAGCGACAAATATGGCCGGCGTCCATTACTCTTAGTATGCCTGTTGGGTTCCGCCGTCGGGTACTTGGTTTTTGGCATAGGAGGGGCTCTATGGGTACTATTTGCTGGACGTATAATCGAAGGGATAACAGGCGGGAGCATAAGTACGATCTTCGCATATTTTGCAGACATCATTCCTGCAGAACAGAGAACCAAATACTTCGGATGGGTGAGTGCAGTTGTAGGTGTAGGCACCGTCATTGGCCCAACGATAGGCGGATTACTTGCTAAGTTTGGTTATTCTGTACCCTTGTATTTTGGAGCGATCATAACTTTATTGAATGTTGTTTATGGATTCTTTTTTATGCCTGAGAGCCTTGCCAAGAAGAATAGACTGAAGGAGATTACCTTTGTAAGACTGAATCCATTTTCACAGCTTGCAAACTTACTTTCCATGAAAAACTTAAATAGGCTGCTAGTCTCAGCGTTTTTACTCTGGATTCCTAACGGATCTTTACAGGCAGTATTTTCTCAATTTACAATGGATACTTTCAGCTGGAAGCCTGCACTAATAGGACTTATGTTTTCTATTATGGGTCTCCAAGACATCATTTCACAAGGTTTGATCATGCCAAAGCTTTTGAAGAAACTTAGTGATAAACGTATAGCAATTCTCGGAATGGCTTCGGAAATTATCGGTTACAGTTTTATTGCGTTATCTGCGTTATTCTCATTCTATCCTGTTTTTATCGCTGGAATGTTTATATTTGGCTTTGGGGATTCGATCTTTGGGCCTTCATTTAACGGGATGCTTTCCAAGTCTGTCGATTCTAGTGAACAAGGTAGGATTCAAGGAGGTAGCCAATCTATTCAAGCTTTAGCAAGAATGATTGGGCCTATCATTGGAGGTCAGATTTATGTATCACTAGGCCATGCCGCACCCGCATTTATGGGGATGATCCTTATAGCAGCAGCCATACTCGTTTTGTATAAGCGTCCGGATGTAATTATGTAAACTACCTACGTTTAAGAACATATAAAAATAGAGTTTCAGAACTCAGGGACAAGTTCTGAAACCCTATTTATTATAGTTATTGTTTGTTTTTGGAATCTTTATTGATAACCCGTGCAGGACGAGTTACCCAGTTCGTACGATTCATCGGTTTAACTGTATCAATTCTGGTATTTGACGGTTCATTTGAAGCTTCAGTCGCTTCAGTTTCAGTAGATGTTGTAACTTCTTGATCCACGCTTTTTTTCCTTGATAGTCCTGTTCCATCATGCTTGCCTCGGTTCCATACTCTTCCCTTACTCATACATACACTCCATTTCTATACGCTTATTCATAAACCATATCATATTAGGACAAGTTAAGGAAGAAAGACATAAGCACAAATTGAAGGATTTTTCAAGTTATATTGGTTACTGGAGATTTCATTTGGCGATAGCTATAATAGTACTGATATTGAAAGGAGAGTACTTATATTATGGCAATCAAGATCATAACAGACAGCGGTTCTGACCTACCCCTTGACTACATGGAGAAGTATAATGTTTCCGTGGTCCATCTACCGGTTCATTTTGGGCATGAGTTAATGCCTGCGGATACGGATACGAAAACCTTTTATGCTAAAATGAGTGAATCCAAGGAGCTACCTACTACAGCAAGTCCAAGTCCAAACCAATTCCTTGAGACATTCAGGCAAGTAGAGGAAGGTACTGACATTATGGTCATTTGTATGTCCTCTAATATTAGTAGCACTTATCAGACGGCTATGATCGCTATGGAAATGTACCAAGAAGAAGGACACACCAATGCGATAGAGGTTATAGATTCCAAGACCTTTTCTGGCGGGTTGTCGCTGATCGTGGGCCTTGCGGCGAAGTGGTCACAGACTTGTTCAAGTCTGCAGGAACTGAAGGACAAGGTGCTTCAGCAAATGGATGAAGTTCGCGCATATTTTACACTGGATACACTTGAGAATGTAATGAAGGGCGGACGTCTAAGCCGGATATCAGGAGCGGTTGCTTCCGTGCTAAATATCAAACTACTGCTCAAAATCAGCGAAGAGGGTACTGTTGAGGTAGTGGAGAAGACCCGGGGTCTTCCAAAGGCATTAAACCGACTGCTAGCGCATTTGGATGAGAAGCAGCATGACTACGAGAAGGCTGTTATCGCTATAGTACACAGTAACTGTGAGAAGCTTGCGCTTGAGATTAAAGAACGCATCTTACAAAAGCACCCGTTCAAAGAAGTTTTACTCTCGAGTATGGGACCTGTAATGGGAACCTATGCGGGTGAAGGTGGAATTGGTGTTGCTTTTTAATAGGACTCCGAGGGCGTTTATATTTGCCAGCAGGTGTTCAGATTTCTGGAATTATACGATCGTACATGGGACGAGTTCCTGTGTGCGATTTTTATTTAAATATAAGAATTTGATGGATGTAATAATTTAGCTATTCTTTAGATTGCGTTTAGGTGGGTTTAATAATCGAAGATTATAGTTAGATGGGGTGATTACAGTGTATACAATTCTAATCGCAGATGATGAAGCAGAAATTGTGGAATTGTTGAGATTATATTTAGAGAAAGAATACAACATTGTGGAAGCGAACAGTGGGACTGAAGCGTTAATGCAAGTGCAGAACCAAAAAATTGATTTAGCGATTCTTGATATTATGATGCCTGGCCTAGATGGACTGCAATTATTGAAGAAAATTCGAGAGTTCCATCATTTCCCAGTGTTGTTTTTATCTGCAAAAAGCGAACATTACGACAAAATACTGGGACTTGAACTCGGTGCCGACGATTATATTTCCAAACCGTTTAATCCATTGGAAATTGTAGCTCGTGCAGGAGCTTTACTGCGGCGGGTACATCATTTTGACGCACAGATTATTGAAGAAAAGGCAGCTGAACAAATTGTGTTGGGAGAATTGAGACTGGATCAAAGCCAGTGTCTGCTCTATCGTTCAGGGGACCCCGTCGTCCTTACCTCTACTGAGTACAAAATTCTGGAATTAATGATGAAACAACCGGGTCGGGTCTTTACACGAAAAAAAATATATGAGGCGGTATGGGAAGATTTCTATGTGTACGAAGATAATAGTATCATGGTACATATCAGTAATATCCGGGAAAAGATCGAAGAAGATTCCAAAAAGCCGGTTTATTTAAAGACTATTAGAGGGCTGGGATACAAAATTGAAGCGCCTATGGAGCAATAGAGATCAACGACCTTTACAATCATCGCTGACGCTGGATTTTTTGTTATTCATCTGCATTTTGTTTTTTCTTGTGATTGTTTATTATTTGTTCATTAATCTTGATGTGACCCATATGTTCGAAAAAAATAAAATCGCTGATCCTGAATTGAAGGTTGAAGCGAGTGCCTATCGAGATAATCTAGAGCATGGGATAGAAACCAAACGGCTTCTGCGTAGCGGTGGGTGGATTGAGATCTTGGGTCAAGACAAGAAGGTCATCGACGTAGTTGGTGAGAAGAAAGACGATGTAACACAATATACCGACAACCAGCTCTTAAATAACCTGGAAAACGGAGAAGATCAGGCGTACTTCTACTCGTTGACTACACGTAATAATGAGAATGAATCAGAGTGGCTGCTTTTGAAAATCCCTAGAGAAGTTATCGACATTTCAATTAATAGTGATCCATTAGTTGAATACTTCAACCACTCGCTTTCATACTATGTTTTTTTAGGAGTTGGAATGGTTCTCTTGCTTATTATCGTGTACAGCTATTGGGTGGCACGAAGAATCAGGAAGCCGCTGCGTATTATTACGCTTGGTTTGAAGCAGATGATTGAAGGAAATTATGATACTCGTATCTCGCTATATGCAGAGAAAGAATTTTCGCAAATTGGGGAGACTTTTAATTATATGGCGGACGTAATTGAGAAGACAACGAAAGAAAAACGTCAAGCAGAAGAAAGTAAGAAACGTATGATGGTTGATCTTTCTCATGATCTGAAGACACCCATTACGAGTATACAGGGGTTTGCACAGGCATTGGTTGAAGGTCGTGGTGAGGACGAAGAACGCCAGAAACGGTATTTAACCTATATCTATAATAAATCCTCGCAAGTGACCAAGTTGATTCAAAATATGGTGGAGCTACTTAAAATAGATTCCCCAGATTTTTTACTACGAATGGAGCGTCATGAATTGGGCGAGTTTATTCGTGAAATCGTTGCAGACTCCTATGGTGAGATTGAACAAAAGAACTTCATCCTGCAGCTGAATGTTCCTGAACAGGAAGTGTTCGCAAGCTTCGATGCGGAGCTACTCTCGAGTGTAGTTCATAATTTGATCTCCAATGCTTTGACCTATAATCCGCCAGGCACTCATCTGCGAGTGGAGGTTATCCCCTCGGAGAGCGAGGTTACTATTGAAATTGCAGATACCGGAGTAGGCATTCCTGAAGAGCTTTGGTCAACGCTTTTTGATCCGTTTGTTCGAGGAGATAAAGCGCGGTCAACTACAGGTGGAACGGGTCTTGGTTTATCCATTGCTATGAAAAATACAGAGAAAATGGGTGGAACGCTTCATCTCAGTCGCGGAAAGAAGGAACCAACGGTATTCACCATACGTATTCCCAAATAACGAGATGAAAGACTCCCGGAAATAGAAGATAGGAGAGAACTATGGCTAAACTGAACACATTTATTCGAGTTTGTATAGCGATCCTTTTGGTGTTAGGTATCGTATTTTTAGGCTCACAAGTTAATTTTATTTTCAGTCCAATCTTGTCTTTGTTCAATGTTATTATCGTGCCCTTAATGTTGGCAGGATTTTTCTATTATTTACTCCGACCTCTAATCAATACTTTGGAGAGATATAAACTAAATCGCTCTGTTGCGATCATCATCGTATATGTGGTCATTGCATTGCTCTTGTTTGGTTTTAGTATTGGAGTATGGCCTTCACTTCGAACACAGCTAATTAATTTTGTCGATAATATGCCAAATCTGATCGCAGCCGTGAATCAGCAGTTATTGAGGCTCGAGGACAGTGGATTCTTGGCTTCTATTATCCCAGCAGATATGGATCTTGCTTCCCAATTGACTGAATATTTGAATAAAGGATTTAATCTGATTTCGAATTACGTAACGGGTCTATTCTCCTTTGTTTCAAATTTCGCGATTATTTTATTTACCTTTCCTATTATGTTGTTTTACATGCTTAAGGAAGGTGGGAAATTTGGTCGTAAGATTGTAAGTTTCTTTCCAAAGAAGTATCGTGGAGAAGGGACTACAATGATGAGTGAAATTGACAGTGCGTTAAGTGGATTCATTGTTGGTCGGGTATTAGTCAATCTGGCACTTGGTGTTCTGATGTATATTGGTTTCCTTATTATTGGACTACAGTATGCATTGTTGTTGACAGTGATTGCTGTTGTGATGAATTTTGTACCTTTCATTGGTGCAATTCTCTCCAGTATCCCAATTTTCATTATCGGATTCATCCAATCGCCGTCCATTGCAGTATGGTCCATCATCATCGTTCTTGTAGCTCAGCAAATTCAGGATAATCTGATTGCTCCCTACATTTTTGGGAAAAAGCTTGATATTCATCCGCTGACAACGATCATCTTAGTGTTGGTTGGTGGAGATATAGGCGGGATTATTGCGATATTGCTGATTATTCCATTGTATATGATTGTGAAAATCCTCTTGACCAAAGTGTATAATTTGTTTGTTAAGAACCACAGGGCAGAGGCAGAGGTAGAGGTAGAGGAGAGCCTTTAATATCTCATAAATTAACAAATATGGAGGTTGTTTATATGAATGAAGGAACGGAGCAAGGATTAATTCATATCTCAGATGATGTAGTCACATCGATCGTTGGACAGGTGGTTCTGGAAACACCAGGTATTGCCGGGATGTCAGGAAGTAATATTTCGGACAACTGGGCCAAACGTTTGGGTGGTAAAAATGTGAAAAAAGGATTGTCTGTAGAAGTGAAGGAAGTAGACGTTGCCATCGACCTGCGGGTTATTGTTAATTACGGATGTGTGATTCAAGAGGTCTGTTATATGCTGCAAAAAAATGTGCGTAATGCTGTGGAGAATATGATGGGCTTGTCCCTTGTTTCGGTAAATGTGAAAGTTGAGAAGGTAGCCCTTCCAGTATAAGGATATCTCTCAAATAGGCACCGTGATATAGGCTTCTGCATAGAATGGAGCAAATCCATTTACGGAGGTCAGAGCATCCATGTCGACATATAACACTGGGCAAGAGCAGAATGTGATTTATCAGGCCGATCCTGCGGTGATCCGGCACCTGCACGGTGTCCGTGATTCCTTGCATCAATCTTGCAAGCCCTACCTAAACCATAGGGTGAATGTACAGACTTTAGATGGCTTAGTGCATGAAGGCACTATTGCCGGAGTAGATAATAAACATTTGTATTTGAACGTTGCAGTTAATGGGCAAATGCCGCGCGGATATTATAACCCTTACCAACCGTATCATCCGGGTCATGGTCCGGGTCATGGTCATGGTCCGTATCCCGGCCCGGGTCCTTACCCAGGTCCTCCTAATAATAATGTGATCTTGCCGCTTGTGTTGTTCGAACTGCTAGCTATTTCTTTACTCTAAAGTTGACTTCTATTGAATAAGAGCATGTACTGGTTTTGCGATCGTACGTTGACGCGACTAGTCATGTTCTTTTTTTGTGTAATTGATGTGTACTCTTGATATAATTGCTGTAATACTGGAGGTGTCATATGATTAGATATCCGATTTTGAACAAGAATGCGACAGTAGGGGTGACAGCACCTTCATCTGGAGTAGGCGCTCAAAATGCAGAGTTAATTAAGTTGGCTTCAAGTCGTTTGGAATCTAAAGGATTTAATATGATTTGCGGGGATACGGTATGGACGCAAGAGAAGGCTAAATCGGCACCGGCCAAAGTTCGTGCTCAGGAGTTTAACGAGATGATGAGCGCTGAGCATATTGATATCCTTATTCCGCCTTGGGGCGGGGAGCTGTTAATTGAGGTTCTTGAGTTTATTGATTTTGATACCATGAAGGACAAATGGATCTTAGGTTATTCAGATATAAGCGTGCTGTTGCTTGCAGTTACGTTAAGAACAGGGATTGCCACGGCCCACGGGACTAACCTTGTTGATTTAAGAGGAGAGTATTCAGATGATACCACAGCCATGTGGGAAGCGGTTCTAGAGACGAAAGCAGGGGGTTCTATTGTCCAGCATTCATCGCTTAAATATCAGGGGGAATGGCAACATGATGCTCCTACGCCTTATGTATTTCACTTGACAGAAGATACCCGTTGGAAGACAGTATCCTCTGGTCCTGTAACTATGAAAGGGCGTCTGCTAGGGGGCTGTATAGATGTAATTAGGCATCTGATTGGCACACCATTTGGCAATCTGCAGCATTTCCAAGAACAAATGATTAACAATGAACCGATCCTATGGTATTTGGAAAACTGCGAACTGAATACGGTTGACGTACGTAGGTCATTAGTTCAGATGAAGCTCGCAGGTTGGTTTGAGAATTGTTCTGGCATTATGTTTGGCAGAAGTCCTGCTAATCGACCAGTAGAGAACTACACGGCCGAAGACATCTACGCAGAGCTTTCTGAGGAGCTCCAGGTACCTATTGTGTATGATATCGATTGTGGTCATATTCCACCGCAAATTACGCTGATTAACGGTGCGTACGCTGAAGTTGATGTGACGGACGGAGTAGGAACGGTAAAGCAATTTTTCTATGAATAGATGCATACAAAAAAGGGACAACCATTTGGGTTGTCCCTTTTACTATTAGTTTCCTGTAGTTACAATTGCAGTGATTTCCTCATCCAGGTCTAGCCTTACATCTTCGCGGTATGCACGAATGCCATATTCGCTAAGCATGTAACGTAGGATCGCCTCGATCATGTTGGACTCAACTAAATATTGACTACGTCCCTGTACCCAAACCTCAGCAGAGTATCCGGTGTCTTCTTCCCAGCTCAGTTCTACTTGAACATCTTCAGGGCGAACCGCTTTACGTTCAGCCATGTGTAGGCAGAGGGCATTGATGATCTCATCCATGCTAAGAACCATTGTTGACATTAGTAACGACCACCTTGATCTTCTAAGCGACGACGTTCTTTTCTGCGACGGAAGAAGGACATCACGAGCATTACGAGCACATAGATAGCAAGCATATTAATGACGAATCCTAGAATGTTACCGAAGGCACCCATACCGGCGAACATTCCGCCGAACAGTAACCCAGCCAAACCACCGATCATCATACCTTTCATTAAGCCGCCACCGCTGAAGAATCCCCGTTTCGTATTCGCAGTAGATCCTGCTGTGGAGCTTTTAGTGCTATCGCTTTTCCTTACGTTATCGGTTGTTGATTTTTTTGGAGTTGTTGAATAACTACGAGTGCCGGATTTAAATCCGCCACCACCTCGCTTCGCATCCACAAAGTTCGGGGTAGCTACGGCGAAAAATAAAGTGAAGGCCATTACAATCATCATTACGCGTTTCATTGGTTTCATTTAGTACGAAAACCCTCCTGTGAGTATGAATTTATGTGCATGTTCAGTATTACGCAGCTAGTCTTACTAGGTTTCAATTTTTATTTAAAATATAAGAAAGTATATGCTTGTCATAATTTATACTTTTTAATTACAAAAAAAGCGTGGATCCAGGATCCACGCAAACAGCAGTCAGAGAGTTGTAACTTAAGTTATTTATATCCATCAACGACAAGCTCAAGCGCTCCGGTAGCCGGATCGATGATCATGCCATGCACTGGTACATTTGGGGGTAGTAATGGATGCTTATTGATCAGATTCACAGTTTGGGATACCCCATCTTGGATATTGTCAAACCCGCGCAGCCATTTGGTAAGCTTGATTCCGGAATTCTCCAGCGTGTTCAGCACCTCTTCGGATACTCCACGTTCTTTAATGGAATTGATCATATGATCTGCATTGAGGGAAGCCATACCGCATTCATAGTGCCCAACAACGATAACTTCCTCCGCGTCAAGTTCATATAACGCAACCATGACACTACGCATAACACTACCAAAGGGCTGAGAAATAACCGCTCCGGCATTTTTAATGATTTTGACATCACCGTTCTTAAAGTTCATAGCTTTTGGTAATAGTTCAACCAGACGGGTATCCATACAAGTGATAATCAACATTTTTTTATCGGGATAGCGACTTGTTAAATATGCTTCATACTCTTTATTCTCTACAAAACTCTTATTGAAGTTAATAATATCGGATACATGGCTCATGGTTATTCTTCCTCCCTAAAATTACTAAAATGTACTTACATTACGCATATCTCTTACCAGGATATTTTTTCCGTAAATCTGTGAATCACTGTCTAGCTTAAAGGAAGAGAATCTTTCCTCGGCATCCAGACGCATCTTGTCCTCATAAAAGATTTCCTGCTGGCGGCTTACGATAAAAGGAAGGGAATCACTTTCCATCCTGGAATCGCCGTCCTCCACTTCTGAAACAATTAGTAATACATTAATTCCGTCACACCCGCAGCCTTCCGTATCATAAAAGAGCTTGAAAAATCCTGGCCGATCTTCAAGCCTTTCCTTCAACTTCCTTTCTGCGAGAGGTGTAACTTGAATCATCATAGCCTGTTCACGCTCCTTTGAATTTTGTGCGAAGCAAGATCTGCTTCTTATGTAACCCATTGAATATTTTAAATTAGAGATGTAATCTCTGAAGTTGATTATACTCATTCAAAAAAGTATCATCAAGAGGAGTCGGCAAAACAGAGAAAGCAGGTGTAATAAAATGGAACAGCAAGTGAAGGAACAGTGGGAGAAATTTAGCGAGTTATTATCAAAAATAAGTGGATATTCAGAGGCCATAGAATTACTTCACTGGGATTTACGCACCGGTGCGCCACGTAAGGGAGTAGAGGTTCGTTCGGGTACGATAGGGATGCTGAGTGGAGAACTGTTCAGACTCGGAATTTCGGAGGAGATGGGAGGTTTTACAGCATTTTTTACCCGTCCTGAAGTGATTTCCCAGCTATCACATGATCAGAAGAAGATCGTTACCGATTGCCGTAAAGAATATGAGCGCAGCAAGAGCATCCCTTCCAAAAGATTTGAGGAGTACGCTGTCCTGTCCGCACATTCCCAAACCATCTGGGAAGAAGCCAAGGAGAACGATGATTTTGCTACTTTTGAACCTTACTTAAGCAAGATAGTTGCCCTAAAGCAAGAATTTATCGATTATTGGGGTGTAAAAGGAACGCGGTACGATACGCTTCTTGATATGTATGAGCCTGATCTTACGGTAGAAAAAGTGGATGAAGTATTCAGCCGCCTGCGCAGCCGGTTGGTACCATTGGTAGAAGCTATCGCTGCTTCGCCCAATAAACCAGACACAGGCTTCCTACAGCAGATCTTCCCTAAAGAACAGCAGGAAAAGTTCGGCAACTTTATTTTAGAGCAAATGGGCTACGATTTTGACGCAGGTCGTTTAGATGAGAGTGTGCATCCTTTTGCAACAGGATTGAATCCAGGCGACGTTCGTATTACAACCGCTTATCTGCTTGATAATGTGACTAGTGCCATATTCAGCTCACTACATGAAGGTGGACATGCGCTTTATGAGCAAAATATCAGCAAGGATTTTGTTGGAACACCACTGGCACAAGGTGCATCGATGGGGATTCATGAATCTCAGTCGAGACTATGGGAGAACATGATCGGACGCAGCCGGGCTTTCTGGCAACGTTATTACGGGGATCTTCAACAACAATTCCCGAAGCAGCTTGCAAATGTGGAGTTGGAAGATTTCTACCGGGCGATCAACAGCGTGGAGAACTCATTTATCCGCATCGAAGCAGATGAACTTACATACAATCTGCACATTATCGTGCGTTATGAGATCGAGAAGCTTATTTTTAATGAAGGCCTTTCTGTAAAAGACTTGCCTCAAGTATGGAATGCTAAGTATCAAGAGTATCTGGGTATTACTCCGCCTTCTAATGCACTTGGTGTGCTGCAAGATGTCCATTGGTCTGGCGGGGATTTCGGATATTTTGCTTCCTACTCCTTAGGTAATATGTACGCTGCACAAATTCTGAATACACTTCGCAAAGAATTACCGGAGTTTGATGAGTTAATTGCTGCAGGGAACCTACTACCTATTAAAGAGTGGCTAACCGATAAGATCTATCGTTTCGGCAATAGCTTAACGCCTTCACAAATTATTGAACAAGTAACGGGGGAACCACTGAGTCCAGATTATTTAGCTGATTATTTAGAAGCGAAGTATACGGAGATTTACAAACTGTAATCCAGTAGGGTACGCGTGGTATAATAGAAAGAAAGCTTAGACGGAAGGATATGGATATGGCAAATACTCACACCTACAGCCGGAGAGAAGAAGTCGCGAATGCGATTACGCACGGGATTGGAACGGTATTAAGCGTGGCTGCACTTGTTCTGCTTGTTGTTTTTGCAAGCCTGAAAGGAACGACATGGCATGTGGTCAGCTTCTCCATTTATGGAACGACAATGCTGCTTCTGTATCTGAATTCAACACTAGTGCATAGTCTCAAAGAGGGTAAGGCGAAGGATTTGTTCGAATTTTTCGATCATTCCGCTATTTATCTGTTTATTGCTGGCACGTATACCCCCTTTTTGTTAGTCGCCATTCGGGGTACGCTTGGATGGAGTTTGTTCGGCGTTATTTGGGGAATCGCAGTGTTCGGCGTTTTCTTCAAGGCATTTTTTGTTAAAAAGTTTCTGTTCATGTCCACCATATTCTACATCGCAATGGGCTGGCTGATTGTAATCGCTTGGAACCCTCTTTCGGCTGTTGTAGCAGACGGAGGAATGATCCTGCTGATGGCTGGAGGTATACTCTATACATTAGGTACTGTTTTTTATGTATGGAGAGGGTTTCCATACCATCATGCGATTTGGCATGTATTTGTCCTTGCGGGTAGTGTCACACACTTCTTCGCCGTATTGATTTATGTACTGCCGATCCAATAATTTCAAGCGTATTTATTGCGTGAAAAAGGGATTTTTAATAAAGAAAGAGATGACAAGCAAAAATGCTTGACATCTCTCTTTCTTTTAGGTATCATAAGGGACGTTGTGAAGGTGTAAAGTGTTTTTCCTTGACGAAGGGAGTGCCCTTAATGAGTCAGGAGAATAGGCTCGAGAAAACGAATCGTATCAATTTGCTTTTTGCCTTTTATGAACGACTGCTTACAGATAAGCAGCAAACGTTTCTTAAATATTATTTTCACGACGATTTTTCCTTGGGAGAGATTGCTGCTGAATTTGAAATCAGCCGCCAAGCCGTTTATGAACATATTAAACGGGCGGAGCAAGTCCTAGAAAATTATGAAGAAAAACTTGGTTTATTAGTGAAGCATGAGAGTCGTACCAAATATTTAGAAGAACTGCGCAGACTGCCGGAGAATGGGATGCTGCCTGAGCAATATAAACTTCGGTTCGCGGAGATCGTGGATCGCTTGCAGAGGTTAGAGTAGCATGAAGGGAGAAACTGCATATGGCGTTTGAAGGTTTAACCGGAAGATTGCAGAATGTGTTCAGCAAGCTGCGCGGTAAAGGTAAAGTATCCGAAGATGACGTAAACGAAGCTATGCGCGAAGTAAGGTTGGCCCTTCTGGAAGCCGACGTTAACTTCAAGGTAGTTAAAGAATTCGTGGCTAAGGTGAAAGAAAAGTCTATTGGTACAGAAGTGATGGACAGCTTTACACCTGGGATGGTCATTATCGACATCGTTAATAAGGAACTAACCGAGCTGATGGGCGGAAGCCAAGCGAAGCTGGCCAAGTCGAACAAGCCACCAACTGTCATTATGATGGCGGGTTTACAAGGGGCGGGTAAGACAACCACTTCGGGTAAGCTGGCGAAGTTGTTACAGAAGGGCAATCATCGTCCATTGCTTGTTGCGGCAGATATTTATCGCCCTGCTGCGATCAAACAGCTTCAAGTACTTGGAGAACAAATTAAAGTTCCAGTATTCTCGCTAGGTGATCAGACTAGTCCGGTAGAGATTGCCAGACAAGCTGTACAACATGCGAAGGATAACGGACTTGATTATGTAATTATTGATACTGCAGGCCGCCTGCACATTGATGAAGAATTGATGGAAGAACTGAAGCAGATTCACAACATTGTAAATCCTGATGAAGTTCTGTTAGTAGTAGATGCAATGACCGGTCAAGACGCCGTGAACGTAGCTGAGAGCTTTAATAAGCAGCTTGAGCTTACAGGGGTTGTATTGACGAAGCTTGACGGCGATAGCCGTGGTGGTGCTGCACTATCCGTCAAAGCCGTAACTGGTTGCCCGATCAAATTCGCTGCGCTAGGTGAGAAGATTGACGCATTGGAGCCGTTCCATCCGGAACGTATGGCTTCGCGGATTTTGGGTATGGGTGACATGTTGTCACTGATTGAGAAAGCTCAAGCGAACATTGACACTGATAAAGCTAAGGAAATGGAACGTAAGATGCGCAATGCAGAATTTACGTTTGATGATTTCCTTGAGCAAATGGATCAGGTGAAGAAGCTTGGCCCGATCGATCAAATTCTTGACATGCTGCCTGGCATGAACAAAGCCAAGGGCATTAAGGATTTGAAGGTTGACGACAAGCAAATGGGCCGCGTTGAAGCCATAGTTCATTCTATGACTAAGACGGAAAAGCGTCAGCCCGAGATCATCAACCATAACCGCCGCAAGCGTATTGCTGCTGGTAGCGGAACTTCGGTTGCCGAGGTCAACCGCCTCATTAAGCAATTTGATGAGATGCGTAAGATGATGAAGCAATTCTCAGGCATGATGGGCGGAGGCGGCAAAGCCTCTAAGAAGAATGCGATGAAGCAGCTTAAAGGTCTAGGTGGAAAAGGTATGAAGTTCCCTTTTAAATGATCTTGCTGTTCTAATATCTCGAAACTATTATAAGGAGGTGATTTTTCGTGGCAGTACGTATTCGTCTGAAAAGAATGGGAGCGCATAAAGCGCCTTTCTATCGTGTAGTGGTTTCCGATTCCCGGTCCCCTCGTGACGGTCGTTTTATCGAGGAAATCGGTTATTATAATCCGATTGAACAACCGGCAGTAGTTAAGATCGATGAGGAAAAAGCTCTTAAATGGCTTCAAACAGGTGCGCAAGCATCTGATACAGTACGCAACTTGCTTTCCAAAGCAGGCGTAATGAAGAAGTTTCATGAGCTTAAGCAACAGAAATAATGACTGATTGCGAGGGTCCTCTATGGAAGAATTAGTTGGAGTAATTGCTAAGGCTTTAGTGGATCATCCAGAAGATGTGACGGTACGAGCGGTGGAGAAGGATCACCTAATTGTCTATGAACTGTCCGTACATCCTGATGATGTTGGAAAGGTCATTGGCAAACAAGGAAGGATCGCTAAGGCGCTCCGTACAGTAGTCACATCTGCAGCAGTCAAGAGCGATAAACGCGTAACTGTAGATATTTTATCTTAAATGATGCGTACAATGAGGGGCTAGGGATAGTATATCCCGGCTCCTTTTTGTTCAAATATAGATTAGATGAAGCTTGTAAAGGAGAGGGTTGTATGACAGAAGAGTTAACCGTAGGCAGACTTGTGAATACGCATGGTATTCGCGGGGAGATTAAAGTACTATCTCATACCGATTTCCCTGATGTTCGTTTTGCTGCAGGTAAGAAGCTGCAGGTGATCCCTGCAGATGGCAGTTCTAAATTCGAAGTAACTGTAGAGTCCGCTCGTGAGCACAAGGGTATGTTCATCGTTAAGCTCAAAGGGTATACGAACATCAATGAAGTGGAAAAATATAAAGGAAGCCTCCTGAAGGTTCCGAGTAATGATCTGGTGGATCTCCCTGAGAACGAGTACTACTTCCACCAAATCGTCGGTTGTGAGGTATACACGGATGAAGATGAAGACAAACCACTCGGTACGATTACAGAAATCTTACAGCCTGGTGCGAATGACGTATGGGTTGTTAAGCCTGCAAAAGGACAAGATATCCTAATTCCTGTAATCAACGATGTAGTCCTGAATGTGGATATAGAAGCCAAACGAATTATTGTCCATTTGATGGAAGGGTTATTGCCATGATGAGAATTGATGTGCTTACCCTCTTTCCAGAAATGTGCGAAGGCGTATTCAGCACAAGTATTCTTGGTAAAGCACGTGAAAAAGGAATCGTCTCCTTAAATGCTGTAAACTTCCGTGATTTCTCGGGAAATAAACATAATAGTGTGGATGATACACCGTATGGCGGTGGCGGGGGTATGGTGCTCAAGCCTGATCCGATTTTTAATGCAGTCGAGCATGTGCTTGGTATTACACCGAACGAGGAAGATCACAATCGATCTGATGAAGTGAGCTCTGTGAAACCGCGTATCATCCTTATGTGCCCACAAGGAAAAACTTACAATCAGAAGATTGCAGAGGAACTGGCGCAAGAGCAGCACCTAATCTTCATATGTGGGCATTATGAGGGATATGATGAGCGGATTCGTGAGCATCTGGTAACTGATGAACTTTCAATGGGTGATTACGTGCTAACAGGTGGAGAGCTGCCTGCGTTGACGGTTATAGATTCCATAGTCCGGCTTCAGCCGGGAGCACTTGGAAATGAAACGTCTGCGATATCTGACTCGTTCAGCACTGGACTGCTAGAATATCCACACTACACACGTCCTGCCGAGTTTCGCGGCTGGAAGGTACCGGATATTTTGCTGAGTGGTCATCATGCTAACATCGACATATGGCGGAGAGAGCAGGCACTGCTGCGCACGTTGGAACGCAGACCGGACCTGCTTGAGACTGCAGAACTTTCATTGAAAGACAAAAAGACACTGGAACGTCTAAGAAATGTGGACAAACCGGAGTGATAATTTAATGAAACAGGTATATTTGACGTCTTTTTAACGTATCTTACGTTGAGGAGGCGTTTTTGTTATGTGTACCTGAGAACAAATAAAATAATAGTTTTCAAAATAATATGAGCATTGGTGCGTTAAAAGCTTCTTTTTAGGGTAATGAATAGAGGTGCCGCACTAATATATGCAGCTGATAACGCAGCAAGCTTAACTATTGAAGGGAATGAACTGAAGTGACTACGAAGACGCATGAAGAATTCAAGCCTAACGTGGACACAATCCACAAGGAAGCGGAGCCGCTCCGCACCGTGAATGATATTATCGATTTTTATACAAATCGCAATGCCCATTCGCCATTTAAAGAGTGAACATATAAGATTGAATGTTAGGGATTGATTGTTAGGCTTAATAAAACCATTAGATACAGTGAATTTTGTGTTCGCTGTCGCTAATGGTTTTATTCTTTTAGAAGGTAACAAAGCTTGAATCCTATTACTCCGGTTAAACTGTAAATAACCACTTTCCGCTGAGATCTAGCATCTCAGCGAAAAGTGGTTATTTTTGAAATTATAAGAAAGTATAAGTTTCACGATATACTTTATTCTTATAATTCTCGCACAAACGCTTACTGTCCTTAAAAGGACGCCGTAGGCGTTTTAGCTTGCTATAAAAGTTCGTGGAGGCACATGTTATTCTTTGCGTAAGATTTTGTGTACTCCTGTAAGGAGTGAGTACAGCGCAACACATACGAGAACAGTAACAGCCCATGCATAGTTGCGAACGGTGTAAGTAAGTGAAGCTAAAATAACAAAAATGGTGATACGCAGTACGCCTTCTTTAATAAACTGTTTTCTTTCAACATTCATGAGATTGGCCTCCTCGAATGGATGGGATATTGCGGACTGCAAGCCGTAGATAGGTCTTACATTATCTATAGCCTTGAGGAATACGAAAGATACAAGGATCGAAAAAAGTAAATATTGACCCAAAGTCCGACCTATGTAAGTTCGCCGTTACCGACCTGTACTCCTACACATAGATTATATCATTACGAACAAGGAGGAGTACACTAGTGGAAGCTTATTATAACTGTTTGCGTTGTAAGGATAGAAGGGTGCGGATTCTGACAAGAGACGGTAGAACGCATGAAGGCGTTATTACAGATGTAGACAGATACAATGTTTACTTAAGAACTGACAATGGTTCTGTGCATACTTCTGCTTTTTGGGGGAATTCTTTTGCCGGAAATCAGATCTTAACTTTAAGTTTATTCACTCTGCTTGCCATCGCATTAATCTAATCATTAGGAACCAAAAACAGACCGCCCGATTATCCCGGACGGTCTGTTTACTGCTGATTACTGTACTGTAATTGCACCTATATTTGAGCTTAGGGATAATAAGGGACCGCCTCCATTGATATCGGTCTTTCCACCTTCTACACCTTTGATTTGTCCGAGATCACTATTGGCTTCTAAGCTGCATTTCATACCATCGGCTAGGACAGCACTGAGGCTGCCGACCTCTGTTTTGGCTTTTAGGCTGCTATCATCCTTCATCCCTGCTATATCCATTCGTATGCTGCCAGTATCGGATTCTACAGTGGATTTGCCAGTGATTTTAGCTCTTTCAATATTGATCGCTCCAACGTTGCTGACGATTTGATAATTCCCCTCTAGATTGTGAAGACGAATTTGACCTACGTTATTTGTGATTTTATATTTATTCATGCTGGCGGGGAGCTCTATATTATAGCTTATGCTAAAATCTGAATATCCATATTTGTCTTGCGCCCATGTCCATAAGTCCTTTTTAGGACTTGATTTGGAATGCGTGGACACCTTCAACGTATCACCACTGACCTCTACTAAAACTTCAGCATCATCCATAATCTTTTGACGGTCAGACGCATGGAGAGAGCTGTTGTGGGCTGAGATCGTTGCATTTACATGGATCAGATCTCCTGTAACAGCTGTAACTTCTATTTCTCCTACTGCATTGTCCATGCTGAGTACGGATGCTGAACCGATCGCTTGCGATACGGAGAGTTCTTTGCTAATGCTGTCTGCTTTAACTTCGTCAACTACCTTAGTAGCTGTTTCTTCAACGGCTTGCTGCACAGTTGCAGCTGCTTTTCCTAGCTCTTGCTTGACAACTTCACCAATGTTCTGGTGCGCATCCTCAGAAATACTCTTTTCAACCTCATTTTTGGCAGATTGTCTGCCTGGTAATTCAGTGCAACCCGCCAAAAGTACGATAGATAATACGGCTACTGCTGCTAATACACTATTATTATTCCTTTTCCTCATTGAAAAAACTCCTCCTCATATATGGGTGTATGTGATCTGACATATGTGATTTCGTTATGTACTTCTGTAAGTATAGCTTATGGAATTTATCTATAAAAACGGCTGGAGGCGGGTTATTATACTGGACCAAAGACTAGGTCTCAAAAGTGTTCACTACACTTCGATTTTTAATTGTGCTAAAATAAATGAAAGATCACTCGCTGAATAAATACGGTAAGGGTACATATTTAAAAGGGCGCGGAAATCTTCATATAGAACCTTCAGCAGCTACTGGAAATCGCTTTTTCGGATAGAAGTGCATAGGTGTGCTAAGGCTACATTGTATACAGATATAGACCGTTACCTCACTTGCAGAACAGGGCGGTCTTTTTATTTTCTTTCTTTAATAAATCCTGAAGGGTGGAGGGAGCCAAATGAAATATGTAGCCATTTTGCTTGCCTTAGTAGTTTTGACAGGCGTATATTTTTTAGTCTGGAAACGGAAAATAAATACTACAAAAAATTATCCGCGTACCACTCAGAGCAATGTAATCTCAATGGATAGTCATCGTAAAGCCAAACAGAGCCCAGGGGAGCAGCCTTGCTCTTCTTGTAAGAAGAAGAATGGAAAGCTAGTCTTCTATGCACAAGATAATGGAACTGTGGTTGGTCTATGTAAAGATTGCCAATCGAAGGCGAAAAAAAGAGATATGCTACCGCTTTAAATAGAAAAAAAAGTTGTATTAGCCCGTCCTTTATGGTATTATTATCTCTGTTGTGTGGAATACGGTGGTCCGCTGCGGATAATGAGGGAGAGCAAAGATCTCTCCGGAAGAGGCAAGAACACCTGTACGGAAGGAGGAAGTCCTTAATGAATATCCTACAAGCTATTACGCAAGAGCAACTTCGTAAAGATATCCCGAGTTTTCGCCCGGGTGACACTTTGAAGGTGCATGTAAAAGTAATCGAGGGAACTCGTGAGCGTATCCAGTTGTTCGAAGGCGTTGTAATCAAACGTCGTGGCGGTGGAATCAGTGAGACTTTTACGGTTCGTAAAATTTCTTACGGTGTTGGTGTGGAAAGAACATTCCCAATCAACTCGCCTAAAATCGAGAAAATCGAAGTGGCTCGTCGTGGTAAAGTGCGTCGTGCTAAACTTTATTATCTTCGTGAACTACGTGGTAAAGCAGCGAGAATTAAAGAAATTCGTCGCTAGAATAGTGACAAAGGAAAGGGGCTTGAATTCAAGCCCCTTTCGTTTTATTATTTTATGAAAATATAAGAAAGCATCAGTTTCACGTTATACATTATTCTTATATTTCTCGTATAAACGCTTACCCGCCTTAAAGGACGCTGAGGGCGTTTTAGATTGGCATACAATGCGTGCGACATATACGCTTGGGGATCAGCTTCTCCGAAAAGGCCTCCTGAAGGAGTATCTGTGGAGGGGTTTTTGGCAGGAGCTTTTTTGTGTTGTATAGTAAGAGTAGTATTAAGAGAGGACGGTGAACTATGCAGCAGGAACAAAGTGAAACTTTGGAATCAAGCGCGCAGAACCCACGTAAACCTAAAAATGAAGTCTTGGAATGGGTCAAGGCCATTGCGATTGCTTTAGTGTTGGTTTTTCTGATTCGCTGGCTTTTGTTCAAGCCTTTTATTGTAGATGGACCTTCCATGCAGCCTAATTTCCATACTGGTGAACGTGTTATCGTAAATGAGATTTTGTACGATATTAGATCTCCGCAGCGGGGCGAGGTTATAGTATTCCACGTGCCATCTGAGGGTAGAGATTTTATTAAACGTGTAATCGGTGTCGCTGGAGATACTGTGAAAGTAGAAGGGGATGTAGTTACAGTTAACGGGGAAGTTGTTAATGAGACCTATATCCAAGATGCAATTGATGCAAAGCATAGTATCAACGCTCTGTATAATAATAAAGATTTCCCTAATGAAGAGTTCCCAGATGGTACTGTACCTGAAGGACATGTGTTCGTTATGGGGGATAATCGCTCGGATAGTACGGATAGCCGAATGATCGGTTATGTACCTCTGGGGGATATTGTAGGCCGTGCAGATTTAATCTTCTGGCCGATAAAGGATATTTCACTGATTAACCATTAAGTTGACAGAAGTCAAAGGAGGTGACGGCAATGGCCATTCAATGGTTTCCTGGTCATATGACGAAGGCTAGGCGGCAAATCGAGGATAAGCTGAAGCTGATTGATGTTGTAATAGAATTGCTCGATTCCCGTCTGCCGCTTTCCAGCCGCAATCCGATGATTGACGATATTTTGCGGGACAAGCCAAGATTGATTATTTTGAACAAAGCGGATCTGGCAGATCCAGAAATTACACGGAAGTGGCTGGCGTACTTCAAGGCACAAGGGCATGTTGCTTATCCTGTTGATGCATCTACTGGAACAGGTGTAAAGGATATTCCAGAGCAAGTCAAGCTGCTGCTAAAAGAAAAGATTGACCGGCAGATTGCAAAAGGAATGAATCCGCGAGCGATGCGTGCATTGATCGTTGGTATTCCTAACGTTGGTAAATCAACACTCATTAACCGGATGGCTGGTAAGAGTATTGCTGCTACTGGTGACCGCCCAGGGGTAACCAAGGGTCAACAGTGGATTAAGACAGGCGGCAACTTAGAGCTTCTGGATACCCCAGGTATTTTATGGCCGAGATTTGAGGACCAAGAAGTAGGTTATCGCCTAGCGGTAACAGGTGCAATAAAGGAAGAAATCCTGAATATTGAGGACATCGCCTTTTATGCAGTGAAATATTTGGTGAAGGACTACGGCTCTAGATTTCAAGAACGCTTTGGCATTGAGAAGCTTCCTGAGGATCTGGAGAATCCAGATGAGATCGTAGCTGTTATGGAAGCCGTGGGTCGTAAACGCGGTTGTCTAATTAGCGGTGGACGTGTAGATCTGGAAAAAGCTTCGCGGGCCTTGTTGCATGAGCTACGGGCAGGTAAGCTTGGACGCTTTACGCTGGAAACGCCTTAAATGGTGTGAATTCTGCGTTTAATGGACTAGGTATGGAAGAGCCATCCGAGATTTCGGGGGCTCTTTTTTTATGTTTTGGGTCCTCGACAAAGTACCTGAGTACGCCTCAAGCTAAGCCCCACTTTGTGGGGATATTTTATGGGAATGGATTAAATTGGAACGTCTATTTTAAGATGACCATGTAAGCTTTACTATGATAAGCTGACTTATATAGATCATAGAATAATTCATAATTGGCGGTGACAAATTAGTGAGTTCGTTAGATATGTTAGCCTATGAAAAAGAAGGCTGGGAACAGTCTTATCGCCGAATAGCAGGCGTAGATGAAGTAGGAAGAGGTTGCTTGTTTGGGGACGTCGTCGCAGCAGCGGTGATTTTGCCAGAGGGGCTTATTATTGATGGAGTGAATGATTCCAAAAAACTTACAGCTAAAAAGAGAGAGGCTTTATACGAGATTATAATGGAGCAAGCGCTGGCCGTGGGTGTGGGGTATGTAGACTCTACTGTCATTGATGAGATTAATATTAAGCAAGCTTCACGCCTGGCCATGAAAAAGGCGGTAGAGAGTCTAGAGCACACTCCTGACTATATGCTGATCGATGCTGAAAAGGTAGACCTCCCATTACCACAACAGGCAATTATTAAAGGAGATGCTAATAGTCAGTCCATTGCAGCAGCTTCGATTATCGCTAAAGTGACACGAGACAGGTTGTGTGAAGGTCTGTGGGAGGAATTATACCCTGATTATGGGATTGCGATACATAAAGGTTACGCGACCAAGCTTCACCGGGAACAAATTACGGCACTAGGTCCAACACCTATGCATCGGCGCAGTTTTATTGGGCGGATTCTCGCGGAGCAGCAAACGTTATTCTAGAAGCAATGCTTAAAAAAGTAGGATGAATACCGATATAGTAAGAAGAGAGAAAATAGAGGGAGGAGAAACGGTATGAATATCGGAACATTGATCCGTGGATTGCTTGGAGAACAAAAACCGGGTGCAGCGAAGTCTTTAGAGTTAAAAGAAGGGCAAGTTGTTCGTGGTGTTGTTCTCTCTGTATCGGATTCGGGCAAAGAAGCGGTTGTGCAAATCCAAGGTACACCTGTTCGTGCAGAATTAGAAACACCACTACTGCCTGGAGAGACCTTGAATTTACAGGTTGGATCACCCGGAGAAGGTGGATTACCCGTATTGAAGCCGGTCTCCCTCGGTGAAACGGCGTTAGTCACTCCCCAAAGCATGGGTGAGGCCTTGGAGTCGCTAGGATTAGCTGATTCCAAAGCAGGTCGAGAAATTGTACTAGCGATGCAAGCAGGAGGCGTTCCACTTACAAAAGAGACAGCGGCTTTGCTGGATGCGGTAATGAGTGCAAAACCAGCTGGTGTGCCTGCTTCAGAGTGGCTTGACGCAGCTGTCATTTCTGTAAAGCGGGGACTACCCGTTACAGCTGAGAGTGTGAAAGGATTGCAGCAGGCTGTATTTGGCCCGCAGCTGCATCAGCTTTTATCAGCACTGGAAGATCAGATTACAATATGGGCAGGTCAAATTGCTAATGAAGAAACAATAACCGCAGAATCTAAAGCTGGAATGGGTACAAATACTGGAAAACTTGAACCTTCGGTAACTGCAGGTGCTGGAAGTGGGAATAATATGGGTGTTGTACAGGGTGACGCTACAGAAGCTGACCCTATACAATTGGCAGCTAAAGGAAATGGACAAGCTACAACTAAAACTGCTGAAGGCACTATCGCAAGCGGAAGTACCGTTCTTTCGGAAGGAGCAGCTGAAGGTGCTCTGAAACCGGCTGAACAAGGTACGCCAGTCAAGGTGACTCTTAATATAGCTTCTGATAATGAAACGGGGATTGGAACTGGCAAGCCAGTTGTAGTTGATGAGACAGGTGAAGGAGCTCAGATCCCCAAGGGTGGTATTGTTACAGAGCCTATGGCTGGTAAATCAACACCTGCCATGATATCCGGCGCTCTAAATAGTGCTTTAAGCGCTCAAGCTGATAGTGCGGTGAATAATCCTATCCGTTCCAGTGAAGTTGAGATTCAAGGTAATGCCTTGAATTTGAATAAGGATGGGGCATTGGATAGTTCTATACAGGCAGATAAGAGTCGGGCTGCCTCGATGGATAAGAGCGGGGCTATGCCGGGTGGCGCGAGTGTGAGCGCCGAAGGAACTGCTGCTGGTGCGGTGCCCCACGCAGCAAGTGGTACCGCCCTGCTTGCGAAGCTGCAGGGCGTGCTCACCGAGCTGCGAGGCAGCTTGCCGCAGCTCGCCATGCTCCCGCCTGCTGACGCGGCGGGAGCAAGCCCTGCCCCCGCGGTTGCTGCGCCGCGCGGGAGGCCCCGGCTGCGACGGCTTCGCCGGTGCAGCCGGACACCGCCCCACCCGCGGACGCGGAGTCGTGGGTGGGGCGGGTGCTGAAGCTGCTCGGTGCGGAGCACGAGCAGCAGGCGGTACGCGGCGTCGCAGTAGCCGCCGCTGAGACGGCCCGTGCGGCGTTAGGTACGGCCGCGCTTGGCAGTGTGGGTGTCGGAGGCGAACAAGCCACCGACACCTTAAAGGGCGTGCTGCTGCAGATCATGAGCAGCAGCGAAGTGCCGCCCGCGGTAAAAGAAGCCGCGAGCGGACTAGTGCAGCAGCTGACAGGACAACAGCTGCTGCTCAATACAGATCGAACGGCTCCTTTCGCGCAAGTAACTTTGTTCTTGCCGCTGCAAGGTCCAGATGGGCAGGAGACAGCTTCCGTTCATATTCAGTCGCGTCGGGGACGCAAGGGTGAATTAGATGCTGCCAATTGCAGGCTCTGGTTTGATTTGGATATGAAGCAGCTCGGCCAGACGCTGGTTGATGTGCAGGTTGTTGATCGAATCGTTAGTCTTAAGCTGCATAATGATCATCCTTGGGTGCTTGAGCTGTTGGAACAGCGGCGTGATGACATTAAAACGGCAGTAGAATCTATTGGTTATCAGTTGTCGGGATTAAGAACTGAACCTTTACCAGAACTAAAGCTATCTACAGAACTTGCCAATCCCCATAGTAAGCTTGTTGATTATGTTCCTGATGCTTATAAAGGAGTGGATTACCGTATATGAACGAGAATGAGCCTGTACCTCCAATTTCACAAGGGCTCAAAAAAGCGGTCGCTCTCAAATATAGCCCAGGACAAAGCGAGGCACCTGTCGTTGTTGCCAAAGGACAAGGGGCGATAGCGGATCTGATTCTGCAAAAAGCTAAAGAGAGTGGGGTTGCTGTCCAAGAGGACGCAGCTCTCGTAGAAGTTCTTTCAAAGCTCGATCTAGATCAACAGATTCCATCTGAACTATATCAGCTAGTGGCTGAAATCCTCAGTTTTGTGTATCAGAGCGACCGTTCCGCCGGTGAACGGAGACCGGAATGAAAGAGCCATACACAAGAGAACGCTACAACCGCAAACAGAAGGGAGCCGCTGCTGAAGACGGGGCTGTGCAGTACTTATCTACTTGTGGGTACAAGATCTTAGAACGAAATTGGCGTTGTCGAACCGGAGAACTTGATATTATTGCGGAGAACGAAGGCTGTATTATTATTGTTGAAGTTCGCAGTCGTAGTGGAGAGCTATATCAAGGGACTCCGGAGGAATCTGTGAATACACGAAAAATACATCAAGTGCGAAATACAGCACAGGTTTATTTGCATATGAAAGGTTATGATGATCGAAGAGTAACTTTTGACGTCATTAGCATTTTACTGAATGAAGATTTAAGCATCGCTTCTTTGGGGCATATACGTGAGGCTTTTTAAGCTGCACCCCATATTCTCACGCCATTCATTATGGGCACTAGCATTCTTATGAAAAAAGTCTTTACAATAGCCTCCGCACAGTGGGTCATTTCTCAAAAGAAATGGGTAAACATTAGAGTAACTTTTTAATGTCATCATGAGGAGGGCTGTTTAAGTGAAGAATAAACCTTTTGAAATGCAGGTTAGTTTTGCTTGCCAATATTGTCAGCAGAAGATTGAAGTGAAATTTACCGCAGAGCCAGTATCCGTTGTCTGTTGTGCAAATTGCAATAAGAACTTCACGGTTATGCGGCCCACTATAGCTGAGGAAATATTAATCGATTGGAAAAATGAGGCGCTATTTCAAAAAATCCGTGCTGATAAATCACAAAACAGCAATAGCAGTCTCTTAGCGCTTGTTATAAAAGTCATAGAGCTTCTTACATGGCGTGATAAAGGAAATGGACAGGTGGAAGCGATTAAAGAGATGCGTGGCTGGCTCATTGAGAATGAAGAGACTCCTCCTCTAGCTGAACTGATCCAGAGCGATAATAAAAAAAGATCACATAAGCGGCGTGACTGGAGATAATCATACAAACTATGATCAAAAAAGAAAGAAGGGTGAACATGGCTAACGTTTTTTTTACATCCGACCATCATTTTGGACATAAGTTGATTATTGATTTTGAATCCAGACCCTTTATAGATGTGGGGCAAATGAATGAAGCCATGATTGAGAGTTGGAATTCGGTAGTAAATCCGGATGATAAAGTGTTTCATTTGGGAGACTTTTCGTTTCTTAATAAGGAAGCGACACGTGCTATTGTGGAGAGGTTACATGGCTATAAGATTCTAATTCTCGGCAATCATGATCGGGGACGCGGTCGGGATTGGTGGCTTGAAGCAGGTTTTGACGAGGTTAGTGAATATCCGCTGATTTATAAGGATTTCTTTTTTCTCTCACATGAGCCTATGTATATGAATAAACATATGCCTTACATAAATGTGCATGGTCATATTCACGGCCAAAAATATGAAGGAAAGAATTATTTTAACATTTGTGTAGAGCATTGGAACTATAAACCGTTGACTTTTGAACAGATTAGGGACTCTGTCATAGTTAGTGAAGAAGGTTAATGTGGGTCTATAAGATTATTTATGCGTATTTATGCAATTCGATGTTTATTAATAATTCTTGATTACGCAAAGATTCCCTATATATAATGAGATATAATAGCAAATTTATTATCGGAAAATAAGGAAGCACCTTTTTTCTTGAAGATGTGACACCCAAACAGGGGTGTATTTCAGGAGATGAGGTGTTTTTATGTATGGAAAAATGCATAGTGCATGTCTGTATGGAATTGAAGGGGTAATGATAGGTGTAGAAATTGATCTTGCGAATGGATTGCCACAGACGAATATCATTGGTCTGCCTGATTCTGCGATTCGTGAGGCAGTAGAACGAGTAAGAGCCGCTATTAAGAACTGTGGTTATCGGTATCCCCAGCAGCGCATTACGATAAATCTTGCACCAGCCGACTTACGCAAAGAAGGCTCTGCTTTTGACCTTGCGATTGCCCTGGGGATACTGTTAACTAGTGGTCAACTGATAATGCCCTCAGCCAATGAGGTGCTTTTTATTGGAGAGCTTGCGCTTGACGGTAGTCTGCGTCCAGTATCAGGTGTTCTACCAATGGTGGAAGCAGCGCGCAAAAATGGATTTAAGGCTGTACTGCTTCCTGAAGGGAATGCTGCTGAGGCAGCTTTGATCAGTGGTATAAATATATATGCAATCGACCATTTGTGCGCATTACCGAACCCGGAAGAATCACTGTCCAATTCAGCAAAAGGTGAAGACGAACAGAACCGAAGGAATGGGGTAGTTTCCGAAGATATGCCTTCTTTATCATCTCTTCCTTTTCCTGTAACTGTGACCAAGGGGATAGATGCTAATGACCGACCTCCGGTTCTTGTCCTTTCTTTGGAACATCTTAAATATACCCCAGTTTACGGTACTTCTGAGGACTCCTCATATGGAATGAACGAGATGATGGATGATTACAGTGATGTGCTAGGGCAACAACATGTAAAAAGAGCCCTAACCATTGCGGCAGCGGGTATGCATAATATATTGCTCATCGGTCCACCCGGTACAGGGAAGACGATGCTGATTAAACGCCTTCCAAGCATCCTTCCGATATTGTCTGAGAGTGAGGCACTAGAGGTAACCAAAATATTTAGCGCAGCAGGAACTTTAAAAGATGCCCACAACGGCTTACTGCGTAGTCGTCCTTTTCGCTCTCCGCATCATACCATATCGGCCGCAGGCCTTATTGGGGGTGGAGGCATTCCAAAGCCGGGAGAAGTTAGTCTTGCGCATCGAGGGATTCTCTTTTTAGATGAGTTGCCGGAATTCTCTCGGAATGTACTTGAAGTGTTACGCCAGCCGCTCGAAGACGGGGTTGTTACCATAAGTCGTGCTCGAGCTTCTTTTACCTATCCTGCAAAATTCATGCTGGCCGCATCGATGAATCCCTGTAGCTGCGGTTATTTTGGGAGTAATCTTTCTCAACAACATTGTACATGCAGCCCCGCTAGGATTGCTCAATATCGCGCAAAGATATCAGGACCTTTATTGGATCGTATTGATTTACAGGTGGATGTTCCTCGCCCGAAGGAATGGGATCGTCAGGGGCATGTTCTATCTTCGGCCGAGATGTATGCAGAGGTTATGGCGGCACAGACGATACAAGCTAAACGGTTTAAGCGCTTGCCTATTTCTTGGAATAGTGAACTTTCCGGCGCTTCCCTTCGGAGATATGCAAGTCTTAGTCGTGAAGGTGCCCAATTGCTGTATGACATTCTGGAAAATTTAGGTTTAAGCATGCGAGCGCATGATCGAATTATTAAGCTATCCCGTACAATTGCTGATCTGGAAGGCGCACCGGATATTACTTCCGCGCATCTTGCGGAGGCTGTGCAGTACCGTAATTTAGACCGGCAGGCGATGACAGAAGAATAAATTAAATAGAGCAGCGATTCCCGTTATTGGCGAATCGCTGCTCTGTTTTTGGGTTATTGATTTCACTCCGCAAAATTGTTAACGTCTCTGGAATCTTATGGACACGAAAGACGTTATATGGATATTTTTAGCTTTTGGAGCGTGCTTTTGGACTCCAGAGGCACTATTTTTTTTAAAAACGGCCCAAATATAGTTTTTTTTATCAATAGCATCGATGGGGCCCATTAATATTCCAAAAGTGGACGAGTATTGAATTTAAAATCATCTGTATCCGTTAGGGCTTCGTGTGAGAAAATAATTCTCTATAGTTCCTTTACAGTACATTCAATTCTACAGCGATATTGCCGCGGGTTGCGCGGGAGTATGGACAAGCGCCATGAGCAGCCTCAACTAAAGAGGTTGCGGTTTCTCTATCAACGCCTTTAACTAGCACATCAAGCTTAACCGCTATGCCAAAACCTCCATCTTCAACTTTACCAAAGCTGACTGTAGCCGTTACTTCGCTACCTTCAATTTTCACTTTTCCGAGTCGGGCAACCATGTTCAGTGCACTATCGAAACAAGCGGAATAACCAGCTGCAAATAATTGTTCAGGATTTGTACCTTCGCCACCGGCACCTCCCATTTCGCGTGGTGTGCTGATTGTAAGATTGAGCTTAGGGCTTTCTGATTCGATAAAACCGTTTCTTCCTCCTACGGCTTTAACAGTGGTTTCATACATTTTTTGCTGGATCGTCATCATTGTGTATCTCTCCAATTCCAGATTAGTTTGTGTACAATCTAATTTATCACAATTAACTATAATGTCAAATTATTTTTTCCTATTAACATGATGTTATGAGTGAATTATGATAAAATAAGGGTATAAGGCAGGTGATTAAGATATGAAAATGAATGAAGAAGATATGCAAAAGATGACGACTACACCTGAGCTGCTGATTGAGAATCAACTCTGTTTTACGATTTATGCTTGCTCTCGTGAGATCACAAAGCTGTATCAACCTTATTTGGATAAGATCGGTTTAACATACTCGCAATATCTGGTAATGCTTGTGTTATGGGAACGGCAGCAATGTACGGTTAAAGAAATTGGTGAGGCGCTATTTTTGGATTCGGGTACGCTGACACCTCTTTTAAAACGCCTACAAGCTGCAGGGTTGATCGTGCGTGAACGTTCGACACAAGATGAGCGAAAAGTTCTGATTTCACTAACGGAACAGGGCTGGGCACTTCAAAGCAGCGCGGCTTGTATTCCCGGGAAAATGATGGAAGAAACGACTATGTCCGGCGATGAGACTGTAGAGCTGCTTGAGCAGTTCAAAAGCTTGTTAAATCGTGTTCATGAGGCGAACACTCAAGATAGTAAAAAGTAAGTATAATCAGGAGTCTATGCGATCGTTCGCATTCCGGCATGAAATCAAGCGAAAAAATGTGTACAAATCATGAATATATTTAAGGAAAGCGTTTTAAAAACATGTTACACTATTCTGGGTTCCTTTATATGGCATATAGGTAAGTATAAGCTTAGTCTTATAGATTTACTCAATGTCTCTCACAGAAATAAGGCCATTCTTTTACGAGTGGTAGAGCAGTTTCTGTTGGTTCCGGAATAGTGCTGCATGTTTAGCATCAGCCTATCCCTAACCCCGCGGCAATCAAAACGGAAGGCGAGATGACAACAGGCTGCCTGTTAAGTCACCACGCTACTTTAGGAGGCTACCGCTATGAATATCCACGAGTATCAGGGAAAAGAAGTGCTTAAGAAGTACGGTGTGGCCGTACCGAATGGAAAAGTAGCTTATACAGTGGAGGAAGCGGTAGAAGCCGCAGAGTCACTGAGTACACCGGTTGTTGTAGTTAAAGCTCAGATTCATGCAGGTGGACGAGGTAAAGCTGGAGGTGTAAAGGTTGCTAAGAATATCGATGAAGTGCGTACTTACGCAACCGAAATTCTCGGTAAGACTTTAGTTACTCACCAGACTGGTCCGGAGGGTAAGGTAGTAAAACGGCTGCTCATTGAAGAGGGCTGTCAAATTGTTAAAGAGTATTACATCGGTATCGTTGTTGATAGAGGAACTGGCCGAGTGGTTATGATGGCATCTGAAGAAGGTGGCACAGAGATTGAAGAGGTTGCAGCTACACATCCGGAGAAGATTTTCAAAGAAATCATTGATCCGGCAGTAGGTTTGCAGACTTTCCAAGCTCGTAAATTAGCTTACAGCATCTCTATTCCTAATGAACTGGTAGGCAAGACTGTTAAATTCATGCAAGCGCTATATCTAGCTTTTGTGGATAAAGATTGCTCTATTGCCGAAATTAACCCATTGGTAGTTACTGCGGATGGGAATGTGATGGCTCTAGATGCTAAATTGAATTTTGACCCCAATGCCTTGTTCCGCCACAAAGATATTCAAGAGCTTCGGGATCTAGATGAAGAAGATTTGAAAGAAATCGAAGCCTCTAAGTATGACCTGAGCTATATTGCACTTGATGGCAATATTGGTTGTATGGTGAACGGTGCAGGCCTAGCGATGGCAACGATGGATATAATTAAATATTACGGAGGCGAACCCGCCAACTTCCTTGATGTAGGGGGCGGTGCAACTACCGAGAAAGTTACAGAAGCCTTTAAAATCATTCTATCGGATGAAAAGGTAAATGGAATTTTCGTTAATATTTTTGGCGGTATTATGCGCTGTGACGTTATTGCTAACGGTGTTGTGGAAGCGGCAAGTCAATTGGGATTGACTAAACCGCTTGTTGTACGTCTTGAAGGAACAAATGTTGGATTGGGTAAGCAAATCTTGGCTGGATCGGGACTTAACATTGTAGCTGCTGATTCTATGGCGGACGGTGCCCGTAAGATTGTATCTCTTGTGCAATAATGGCTCGGAAGTTGAAGCCAGTTATCGTATTTGACAATATAAGTAGGGATGTGACTTAAGGCATGAGCATTCTTGTAGATAAAAATACGAAAGTTATCACGCAAGGTATTACGGGAGCAACTGGCTTGTTCCATACTAAGGGTGCGCTTGATTATGGAACTCAGATGGTTGGAGGAGTAACGCCGGGTAAAGGTGGAACGACAGTTAATATCACCCTTGAAAATGGCAGTGAAGTTAGTCTTCCGGTATTTGATACAGTCGCAGCTGCTAAGGCAGCTACTGGTGCAACTGCTAGTGTGATTTATGTACCGCCAGCATTCGCAGCAGACTCCATCATGGAGGCTGTAGATGCAGAGTTGGATTTGGTTATCTGTATTACCGAAGGTATTCCTGTGCTTGATATGGTAAAAGTCTCACGTTATATGGAAGGTCGTTCTACAGTGTTGATCGGTCCAAACTGTCCGGGTGTTATTACTCCTGGAGAGTGTAAGATTGGAATCATGCCTGGCTATATTCATATGCCTGGTTATGTAGGAGTGGTCTCGCGTAGCGGAACGCTAACCTATGAGGCGGTTCATCAGCTGACCACGCGTGGAATTGGGCAATCTTCGGCTGTAGGTATTGGCGGAGACCCGGTTAAAGGCTCTGAGTTTATTGATATTTTGAAGCTGTTTAATGAAGATCCGGGTACGAAGGCAGTTATTATGATCGGAGAGATCGGTGGAACTGCAGAGGAAGAAGCAGCAGAGTGGATTCGTGAACACATGACCAAGCCAGTTGTAGGCTTCATTGGAGGAGCAACTGCACCTCCAGGCAAGCGTATGGGGCATGCTGGTGCTATCATTTCTGGAGGGAAAGGTACAGCAAGCGAAAAAATTGCCGTACTGGAAGCTTGCGGAATCAAGGTAGCCCCTACACCTGCTGAAATGGGTTCGACACTCGTAAGTGTGCTTGAAGAGCGCGGTATTCTCAACGCTTTTACATCGCACTAATTAGTGTAGTTAAGACAGAGAAATCACTCCACGTAGTGAGGTTATTTCGTGTATAATTAATTAAAGAGGTAAGCAACCTTTTGTTCCTATTTAGGGATGAAAGGTTGCTTTTTTTATTTTAAATAGAAATTTATTGAATTTAAAGAAATACTTGCGTTTTCAAGAGGTGTAACACAAAATAGGGAAGGCTAGGCCTTCCATGTTAAGGGGCGAAGTATGATATGGAAGAACGGGAACTACTATTCGGCTTTAATGAAGTGGAAGGCATTGGCTGGAAAACTATCGACAAAATTCGCAGAGCCGGGCTTTTGTCAGAAAAAGCATTTTCTTGTAGCTCAGAAGACTGGGAACAGGTTGGATTGAGCGAGAAAGTGTCGATTCAACTTGCTTCAATATATACGTTGGAGTGGATAGCAAACCGCCGCTTACTAATGGAAGAAAGTGCTGTGAGCATGGTTACGATTTTTGATGCAGACTATCCCCATTTATTGAAGGAGACGGCTCAGCCACCATGGATTCTTTATTATCGTGGGCGTTTGGATCTGTTATCGACACCCAGTGTAGCGATGGTCGGTACTCGTGTGCCAACAGCTTATGGACGAAAGGTAGGGGAGATTCTCACAAAAGAGCTTAGTGAAGCAGGTCTAACTGTGGTTAGCGGATTAGCTAGGGGGATTGATAGCGTCTGTCATGAAGCTGCGCTAAGAAGCGGTGGGGGCACAATAGCGGTAGTGGCTACAGGACTTGATCGGGTCTACCCGCCTGAGAATAAGGAGCTTGAACGATTGATCTCCCGTGATGGGTTAGTGCTAACAGAGTATCCCCTTGGAACCAAAAGTCATCCAGGGTTATTTCCGCAGCGCAATCGAATTATTGCTGGCCTCACATACGGGACAGTGGTCGTAGAGGCGGATAGTAGAAGTGGATCACTCATTACTGCAGATGCTGCCTTGGAGGCAGGACGGGATGTTTTTGCTGTCCCTGGACCTATTACGTCTCCAAAAAGTAGAGGTGCTCTTGATCTGATTAAACAGGGGGCAAAGCTGGTAACCGGTGCACTAGATATTTTAGAAGAATACACTTCTTTTCTCCCGACAAACCTCTCAAAAACGGGTGAAAGCGGTCCCTCTAAACAGGTGGCTGACGATTTATTAATTGAAAAGAAATTGACAAATGAGGAGTTACACCTATACCATATACTGCATCAAGGCCCCTTTATTTTGGACGATCTGCTTGTGAGGACAGGATGGGATTTTGGACATTTGCATTCAGTTCTGTTATCTTTAATCATAAAAAAAGCGGTAGCACAATTACCAGGAGCTATTTATAAGGTAATTTAATATAGAGGTACGAGTGTTAACGAGGAGGAAGAGTCTATGGCAGATGCATTGGTTATTGTCGAATCGCCCGCGAAAGCGAAGACAATTGGCAAATATCTAGGTAGTAAGTATATTGTAAAGGCATCTATGGGACACATCAGAGATCTACCGAAGAGTCAAATTGGTGTTGAGGTGGAGAATGATTTCAATCCCAAATATATTACGATTCGTGGTAAAGGTTCTATATTGAAGGAATTGAAAGACGCTAGTAAAAAAGTGAAAAAAGTCTATCTCGCAGCTGACCCCGATCGCGAAGGAGAAGCGATTGCTTGGCACTTGGCACATGCTCTGGATTTAGATAATACACAGGAATGCCGAGTTGTATTTAATGAGATCACCAAACAAGCGGTGAAGGATGCTTTTAAGACGCCACGCAAGATTAACATGGATCTTGTGAATGCACAGCAGGCAAGACGTATACTGGATCGGCTAGTAGGTTACAAGATTAGCCCCCTATTATGGAAGAAAGTCAAAAAAGGGTTATCTGCTGGACGTGTTCAATCTGTGGCTGTAAAGATCATAATGGATCGTGAGAATGAAATCTCCGCTTTTGTACCTACTGAATATTGGAGTATTACAGCTAAACTTGGGATTCGAGATTCTGTCTTTGAAGCTAAGTTTCATAAGCTGAATGGTGTGAAGAAGGAACTTAATCAGGAAAGCGATGTTCAAGAGGTCCTTGAGGCAATCAAGAACGCAGCTTTTAAGGTGAGTAATGTGAAGGAGAAGGAAAGACAACGGCATCCTTCGGCTCCTTTTACAACAAGTTCCCTTCAACAGGAAGCAGCTCGTAAGCTTGGATTCCGTGCAGCTAAGACAATGTCTGTTGCCCAGCAATTATACGAAGGTGTAGAACTAGGCAAAGAGGGAACCGTAGGTTTGATCACCTATATGCGTACGGACTCGACACGTTTATCTGTCACTGCACAGGATGAAGCTAAAGAGCTGATTACTGCTAAGTATGGTGAAAAGTTCTTACCTGAAGCCCCTCGCCAGTATTCAAAGAAAGCGGCTGGAGCGCAAGAAGCGCATGAAGCGATCCGACCAACTTCAGCACTTCGTGAACCGGAAATGGTCAAAGAGTTCTTAAGCCGGGATCAATTCCGTCTTTACAAGCTGGTGTGGGAGCGGTTCGTATCCAGTCAAATGGCGTCTGCTCTTCTTGATACACTCTCGGTTGATATAGAAGCAGGTACAGCCACATTCAGAGCGGTGGGTTCGAAGGTTTCATTCCCAGGGTTCATGAAGGTTTACGTGGAAGGTAACGATGATGGAACTACAGATGAAGATAAGTATTTACCGCCTCTTGAAGCGGGAGATGCTTTAAATAAGCAAGAGATCGAGCCGAAGCAGCATTTTACACAGCCACCACCGCGATATACAGAAGCAAGGCTTGTAAAGACACTTGAGGAATTAGGGATAGGACGCCCAAGTACGTATGCACCAACGCTTGAAACGATTCAGAAGCGTGGTTATGTAGCGATTGAAGAGAAAAAATTTATGCCTACAGAGCTTGGAGAGCTTGTCATCGAGCAGATGGAACAATTTTTCCCGGAAATATTGAACGTAGAGTTTACGGCTAATATGGAAGGCGATCTTGACCATGTGGAAGAAGGCTCAGAAGATTGGGTGAAGGTTCTTGCTGAATTTTACGAGTCTTTCGAGAAGCGCTTAGTGTTTGCCGAAGAAGAAATGAAAGAAATCGAGATTGAAGATGAAGTCTCTGATGAGATCTGCGAGAAATGTGGTAAACCACTTGTATATAAATTAGGACGCTTTGGGAAGTTCCTAGCATGTTCTGGCTTTCCAGATTGCCGAAATACGAAGCCGATTATCAAAGATATTGGTGTAACTTGCCCTAAATGTAATGAAGGAAAAGTTGTAGAGCGTCGTAGCAAAAAAGGGCGTGTCTTCTATGGCTGCGATCAATATCCAGGGTGTGATTTCGTCTCTTGGGATAGACCATCCACTAAACCATGTCCATCTTGTGGGGCTTGGATGATTGAGAAACGCAATAAGCAAGGCACCAAACTGCAATGTACGTCTTGTGACCATACAGAGGCAGTTTTAGACAACGATGAAGAGTTAGCAGAATAATAGTCTCTACAGGAGGAAATAAGACAGTGACAGATACAGCAAAGGTAACAGTAATTGGAGCAGGTCTCGCAGGAAGTGAAGCGGCTTGGCAAATAGCTTCTCAAGGCGTACCGGTAAGATTGTATGAAATGAGACCAGTGGTGAAGACGCCAGCACACCACACGAATCAATTCGCAGAACTAGTATGCAGCAACTCCTTGCGTGCAAATGGTTTAGGCAATGCGGTGGGTGTATTAAAGGAAGAAATGCGACGTTTAAACTCTCTTGTATTAGGTGCGGCTGATCGCCACGCTGTACCTGCTGGCGGTGCACTTGCCGTGGATCGGGATGGTTTCTCGGGAGAAATTACGAGTACATTGCATAATCATCCGCTCGTGGAAGTCATAAATGAAGAACTTTCGCATATACCGGAGGAAGGGATTGTTGTTATTGCAACGGGTCCACTAACTTCCCCTGCATTATCTGCTGAAATTAAGGGTCTATTAGGTGAAGAGTATTTCTATTTTTATGATGCTGCAGCACCGATTGTTGAGAAGGACAGTATTGATATGAATAAAGTGTATCTGGCTTCCCGTTATGACAAAGGGGAAGCAGCATATCTGAACTGTCCTATGACTGAAGAAGAGTTTGACGTGTTTTATGATGCGTTGATTTCTGCTGAGACGGCAGCGCTCAAGGATTTTGAGAAAGAGATATACTTTGAGGGCTGTATGCCTATCGAAATCATGATGAAGCGCGGTAAGCAAACAGCATTGTTTGGTCCGATGAAGCCTGTAGGGCTTATCAATCCGCACACAGGTAAGCTACCTTACGCGGTAGTGCAGCTTCGTCAGGATAACGCTGCTGGAACGCTTTACAATCTGGTGGGCTTTCAAACGCACTTGAAATGGGGCGAACAGAAGCGGGTATTCTCGCTGATTCCAGGTCTTGAGAACGCTGAATACGTTCGGTATGGTGTAATGCACAGAAATACCTTTATTAATTCTCCTAAACTCTTGCATCCTACTTATCAAATGAAGGGTAAAGAAAGGCTGTACTTTGCTGGACAGATGACTGGCGTGGAAGGTTATGTGGAATCAGCAGCTTCAGGTCTGATTGCCGGCATTAACGCTGCTAGAGCCGCACTTGGTCAAGAAGGACTGATCTTCCCACAAGACACGGTGCTTGGTAGTATGCCTGCTTATATCACTTCTGCTGATCCGGAGCATTTTCAGCCTATGAATGCTAATTTTGGTCTTCTGCCGAAGGTGGAGAAGAAAATCCGTAATAAGAAAGAAAAGAATGAGATGTTAGCGCATCGTGCACTAGACAGTCTTGCCGAGTACGCCAATCGTACTGGCCTTGCTTATATAGAGCCGGAGGCTATCGACAACCAAGAATAAGCGCCTTGGGCGTCCTTATAAGGATGATAAGCGTTAGCGTTTAAGTGAGAAATATAAGGATAATGTATAACGTGAAACGTATACTTCTTATTTTTGAACAAAGCCCATCTTAAGGAGGTAACTACAATCATGGTACCCAGCTTTCATGCGACTACAATTTGTGCTGTAAGACATAACGGACAGGCAGCTATAGCAGGTGATGGTCAGGTTACATTCGGAGAGAGTGTAATTATGAAGACGACGGCCAGAAAAGTTCGTCGCTTATACAGAGGACAAGTAATAGCAGGGTTTGCAGGATCTGTGGCCGATGCTATCACTTTGTTCGAAAAATTCGAAGGCAAGTTGGAGGAGCATCATGGAAACCTGCAACGGGCAGCCGTAGAATTGGCGAAAGACTGGCGTCAAGATCGTATTCTTCGAAAACTTGAGGCATTGATGATTGTGATGGACAAGGAAGGAATGCTCTTGATCTCCGGAAATGGTGAAATTATCGAGCCAGATGATGATGTACTCGCTATTGGTTCCGGTGGTAACTTTGCACTTGCTTCCGGTCGCGCGCTCAAACGTCATGCTCCAAATCTTGCTGCTGCGGATATCGCTCGTGAAGCTCTTCAGATTGCATCAGAAATATGTGTGTATACTAACTCCAATATTATTGTTGAGCAATTATAGGCTCAGTGCCATAGAGACAAGGAGGAATTCACGATGGTGAATCAATCGCTAACACCCCGTCAAATCGTAGCTGAATTGGATAAATATATTGTAGGTCAGAAACAAGCTAAGAAATCGGTAGCTGTTGCCCTTCGTAATCGTTATCGGCGCAGTCTGCTGGCTGAGGAACTGCGTGATGAAGTTGTTCCTAAGAACATCTTGATGATCGGACCTACTGGTGTAGGGAAAACTGAGATTGCTCGGCGTCTAGCTAAGCTCGTTAATGCTCCGTTCATCAAAGTGGAGGCAACCAAATTCACTGAGGTTGGTTATGTAGGGCGAGATGTGGAGTCTATGGTGCGTGATTTAGTTGAGACCTCTATTCGTATGGTGAAGCTAGAGCGTACGGAAAAGGTGAAAGACCGTGCAGAAGAACTGGCTAATGAGCGGATTGTCTCTATTTTAGTGCCCTCGTCTTCAAAAAATAAATCTCAGAAGAATCCTTTTGAGATGATTTTTGGCGGGAACTCTTCACAAGAGGATTCTAAAGAAGATTCCGAACCAGATGGAAGCTTAAGCGAACGCCGTCGCGGGGTTAGATTTAAGCTGCTAGCTGGTCAATTGGAAGAAGATATCATTGAAATAGATGTTGAGGATACAGCGCCATCTATGCTGGATATGTTTGCAGGGCAAGGGAACGACCAGATGGGGATGAATATGCAAGAAATGTTTGGTAGCTTGCTTCCGAAGCGGACGAAGAAGCGCAAGCTTCCTATCCGTGAGGCTCGTAAAGTGCTAATTCAGGATGAAGCAACCAAACTGATTGATATGGATGATGTCATTCAGGAATCTGTGACACGCGCTGAACAATCGGGTATTATTTTTATCGATGAGATTGATAAGGTTGCAAGTCAAGGTAAGGGTTCGGGCCCTGATGTATCACGTGAAGGTGTGCAAAGAGATATCCTTCCAATTGTAGAGGGTTCTACAATCATGACAAAATACGGTCCTGTGAAGACGGACTACGTGCTCTTCATGGCTGCCGGGGCATTTCATGTTGCTAAACCTTCTGATCTGATTCCAGAGCTTCAGGGGCGTTTTCCGATTCGCGTAGAACTAAGCAGTCTGACACTGGAGGATTTTGTTTCCATCTTAACAGAGCCAGAGAACGCTTTGACGAAACAATATGTTAATTTGTTAAAAACCGAGGACATTGAAGTGGAGTTCCAGAAAGATGCTATTTATGAAATTGCCAAAATAGCTGCTTCAGTGAATCAAAATATGGAGAACATAGGTGCTCGGCGACTTCATACCATTTTGGAGAAGTTATTGGAGGATCTTTCTTTTGAAGCTCCTGAACTGACTTTGGACACTATGGTTATTACACCGGAGTATGTGCGTGAGAAATTGGCAAGCATCGCACAGGATCGTGATTTAAGCCAATATATTCTTTAATGCAACAAATCTTATTTATTTGAATTTGGGCATAACGAATTAGAAAATTACAATTCGGTGTCAATAAAAGGTAAATAAATGTAAAAACATGCAATTAAAAAGAAAATTCTGAGTTAAAAAAGGAATAAAATAGCAATAAAGTGTCAAAAGCCCTGTCTTTTCTAAAAAGATAGGGCTTATTTCTTATTGTAATAATATACAAATTAAATGAAAATCAATGTATGCAAAAATACTAATAAGTTATACTTTGCGACAAGGTTCGACGTGAAAATGGATAATTAGAGGATTTTTATACTTTTTTTGTCGAAATCAAGCAGGTTTTTTAAGAGAAGTTGTGGAATTTAATTCATTATGATAGCTTTGAAAGGAGGAATTATCTTGGGATTGCTGAATAGTGTCAGTTTTCAACGATTGCAGGGAGGCATTGATGCTGCCTACAAACGACAAAATGTTCTAGCGAATAATGTGGCTAACGAAGATACGCCAAATTTCAAACGTTCTGATGTTTCATTCGAAAGTTTCCTTCAGCAACAAGAAAGTGGAATAAAATCTACACTTAACGCGAAGGTAACGGACTCCCGACATTTTCAATTTGGTACCAATAGAATTGTACCAGCAGCTGTCGTTAGTACGGATGAAACTACCTCGATGAATAATAACGACAACAATGTGGATGTAGAACGAGAAATGGCGTTAAGTGCTGAGAACCAACTCAGGTATAGTTCTTATGTCGAGCAGATCAACAGTCAAATTTCGATGATGCGAGCTGTAATTCAAGGAGGATAAGATTGCATGAACTTTGGAAGTAGTTTTGGGATAAGTGCATCAGCATTAACAGCTCAACGATTGCGGATGGACGTGATTTCCTCCAACGTGGCCAATGCGGAAACTACAAGAGCATCGGTGGTTGATGGCAAAGCCGTTCCTTACCGTCGAAAGCTTGTTGTTATGGAAGCTACCGAAAGCAATAAGTTCTCGAATATACTAAATTCGAAATTGAACGGTAGTAGTAGTGAAGGTGTAAAGGTGCAGTCCATTATAGAAGATACTTCACCGTTAAAGCCAGTTTACAACCCAAGCCATCCTGATGCGGATGCCGAAGGTTATGTCTATATGCCAAACGTAGATATTACCAAAGAAATGGTAGATATGTTATCTGCATCACGTTCTTATGAAGCCAATGTCACGATGCTGAATGCATCTAAAGCTATGGTGAGTAAAGCACTCGAAATTGGGCGCTAAACGTAATTAACACAAGGAACGCTTCCAAAGTGAGTTTTGTACGAAGTGAATCTAGGAAGCATATGCTTACAAAACTTTTAGGAGGGAAACAGTTGATACAGAATATCACTAATGGGGTTCAAGCTGTACAGCAGCTTGCCATGAAACCAACATCTACCGAAGTTTCATCCACTCCTGCTAATGCCATGGAGAGCTTTGGTTCTTATCTTGAGAATGCACTCACTAAAGTAGCAGATCAGGAACAACAAGCGAAGGATATGAGTAATAAATTTGTATTGGGAGAAGTGAACATAGACGAGGTGATGATTTCTTCCCAACAGGCTTTACTGAGTTTGCAGTTGACTACACAAGTCCGGAACAAAGTGATAGAAGCCTATCAAGAAATTATGAGAACTCAAATTTAATTAATTCCTAGCTTAGTTCCGGATGGGGTGACACTGTGAATGAAAGATTTGCCCAATATCGGGAGAAGGTGACCCTGTATTGGAACAGATTTAGTGGTAAACAGAAGATTTTATTCTTTTCTACATTGTTTATCATTCTAATAATAATCGTAGTATTAACCATGCAGCTTTCAAAGACAGAATATGAAGTAGCGTTTCAAGATTTGGACAGCACAGATTCAGCTGGAGTAATGAACTACTTGGATACAGCAGGTGTTTCATACCGATTAAGCCAAGATGGAAAGAGCATCTCCGTGCCAAGCACAGAAGCGGCTCGAATAAAGGTGGATATCGGTTCTCAGGGGATTGTTCAGGGGGGTTCTATCGGTTATAAGGTCTTTAATGAAAATTCGTCAATGATAGGGACGACAGATAGTGAGTTTAATGTGAAGTATAATAATGCATTAAACGGTGAAGTAGAACAGTTAATGAGACGTATGCAAGGAATTAAGGATGCTAAAGTGCTGATTAATCTGCCTAAAGAAACAGTTTTTGCTTCCCAGGCTGACCAAGAGCAAGCGTCTGCATCCGTTGTGCTTTCATTTAATCCGGGATTCAGACCCACTCAAGATAATATTGATGGGTACTTTAACCTTGTAAAGACGGCTGTTCCAAATCTACCAGTCGATAACATTACGATTGCTAATAATGAAGTCGAGTTAATGCCTACGGCCAAAGGTGGACAAGCTGGAGTTTCCAGCCAAGTCGAAGAGAACTTCGCTCTTCAGAAGAAATTCGAAGAAGAAGTAAAGAAAGATGTGAAACAATTCCTTAGCACTCTTACGGGTCCAGATAAAGTTGATGTTCTTGTATTTTCGAAGCTGAACTTTGACAAGGAAAACCGGAAGGAAAATCTCGTAACCCCTGTGGATACAGAGAGCATGAAGGGGATTGAGATCAGTTCACAAATCATTAGTAATTCGTATTCGGGTCAAGGAAATACAACTGGCGGAGTGGCAGGCACTGGTTCACAAGATGTAGCGGGCTATCCTTCACAAGCCGGTACGGATACTTCTACTTCGGAAGAATCTTCTGAAACGAGGAACTATGAAGTAAACCGAATTACAAAGGATGTTATCGCAAGTCCCTTTACTGTTAAAGATTTAACCATAAATGTTGCAGTTGAACCACCTACAGGACAAAATACTTTGGACGCTGCTACATCAGCAGCAATTCAAAACATTTTGGTGAATATTGTTCGTGCTTCGCTCGCAGATTCAGGTACTACATATACAGACGCTGATTTAACCAAAAAGGTTTCGGTGTATTCTCAACAATTTGGCGGAACCGCTGCTAATACAACACCAGGTGGTCTTGCCACATGGATGTTATGGGCTATCGGAGCAGCTGCATTGCTGGTTGGAGCAGGTGGAGGATATCTAATCTATCGGAGTCGTAAGAAGACTGTGGAAGAGGAAGATGAAGACATTCCATTGCAGGTTCCTACCGAATTTCCATCTATTAATTTGGAAAGTGTGACGAATGACAGTCAAGTTCGTAAGCAATTGGAAAGTTTGGCCAAGAAAAAGCCAGACGAATTCGTAAATCTGCTGCGTACATGGCTTGCAGACGAACAGAGGTGAACTAATGGCAAAGGCTAGTCAGCAGGGGCTTAGTGGCCGTCAAAAGGCCGCGATCCTGCTTATCACACTAGGGCCCGAGGTATCGGCGCAAATATTCAAACATTTAAGAGACGAGGAGATTGAACAATTAACTCTTGAAATTGCCAATGTCCGTAAAGTGGACAGCAGTGAAAAAGAGTCGATCATGTCTGAGTTCCATCAGATATGCCTCGCCCAGGAATATATATCACAAGGCGGTATTAACTACGCCAAAGAGATTCTGGAGAAAGCACTTGGTTCCGCAAAAGCAATGGAGGTCATTAACCGTCTGACTGCGACTTTGCAGGTAAGACCTTTCGATTTTGCACGCAAAGCTGATCCAAACCAGATTTTGAACTTTATTCAGAATGAGAATGTCCAGACTATCGCACTTGTATTGTCTTATCTACAATTCGAACAAGCCGCAGCTATTCTCTCCTCATTACCTCAAGAGAAGCAGGCGGAGGTGGCTAGAAGAATTGCTGTAATGGACAGCACCTCTCCGGAGGTCATTACACAAATTGAACGAGTGCTGGAGCAGAAGCTTTCTGCTACAGTAACTCAGGATTATACAAATGCTGGCGGTATCGAATCAATCGTACAAATCTTGAATGGTGTTGACCGTGGGACAGAGCGCACAATTCTGGATTCTCTCGAAATTCAAGATCCAGAGCTCGCCGAGGAAATCAAGAAGCGGATGTTCGTATTCGAGGATATTGTCAATGTGGATAACCGTTCGATTCAGCGTATTATTCGTGATATTGATAATGCGGACCTGCAGCTTGCCCTTAAGGTTGCAAGCGAAGAAGTACGAGATGTTATTTTCCGGAATATGTCCAAACGTATGGCAGAGACATTCCGAGAAGAAATGGAGTACATGGGTCCTGTGCGGTTGCGTGATGTAGAAGAAGCGCAAACGCGTATTGTAGGTACGATCCGCAGACTCGAAGAGTCTGGAGAAATTATCATCGCTCGTGGCGGAGGAGATGACATCATTGTCTAAGCTGATTAAGCATTCTCAGTATGTTCCAGTTGATGTACTGAAAAGATTGGAGCAGGCCCGGCATTATGCGGGCCTAACTGAGGAGCCCGTTCCAGAGGAGACTGTAAGCGAGACTCACTATCATGATCCCGCTCGTGAAGAGGCTGAAGTGGCACGTAAGCAAATGCTTAAAGACGCCCAAGAATTTGCTGAAGAGCAAGTACGGAATGCCTCTCTTGAAGCGGAACAGATTGTTGAATCCTCAAAAGCGGAGGCTGAAGAGTGGTGGAAAGAGCGGCGTGAGCAGGATGAACATCTGGTCGAGGCCGTCAAAGCCGAGGCTTATCAGCTAGGGTATCAAGAAGGTGTTTCTCAAGCTGAGCAAGAGATGAAGCTCAAAATTGCAGCGATGATGGATGAAGCGCGTGCTGTTTTAACTGAAGCCTATAAGGCAAGGGATGTCATTATTCAGGAAGCTGAGCCTTTCTTGGTTGAGCTAAGCTGTGATATTGCGGAGAAAATTGTGGACAGACAGTTAACGGTTGAGCCGCAGTTTGCAATGGATTTGATTCGGAAGAATCTAGCTCGTAAACGTGAGCAGGGGCTGATTTCACTGTGTGTATCACCTGCGCAGTTCGCTTTCGTAAACGCAGCAAGGGAAGAGTTGTCATTAGCGGTTGACTCGCAGGCTGAACTACAGATCTTGCCTGACTCGACTGTGAAAGATCAAGGTTGTGTAATCCGCTCCTCCTTTGGCAGCATAGATGCCCGAATTGATACTCAGCTTGCAGAAATCAAAAAAGAGCTGGTAAGAATCGCGCTGGACACCGATGAGCAGAGAAATGGGGAAGAAGATGCTTGATAGTAACCGTTATAAGGAGCAACTTCGTAATCTCGATCCGGTGAGGATCAATGGGAAAGTGACGCAGGTTATCGGTCTTATGGTTGAATCGGAAGGACCTGATGCTAGCATTGGTGATGTGTGCTATATCTATCCTTCTAAAGGAAATAAGCCGCTGCAAGCTGAAGTCGTTGGTTTCCGTGACAACAAGGTGCTATTAATGCCACTTGGAGAACTGCAGGCCATTGGACCTGGTTGTGATGTAGTGGGAACAGGCAAGCCGCTTAGTGTTCAGGTGGGTTCAGAATTGCTGGGTAAGGTACTGGATGGTCTAGGGCAACCGCTTGATGGTTCCCTGATCCCAGCTCGAATGCCACATAGTTCGACCTTTAACATTCCGTCCAATCCACTCAATAGACCACGAGTGCAAGAACCTATTAGCATCGGTGTAAGAGCGATAGATGGTTTGCTAACAATTGGTAAAGGTCAGCGGGTGGGGATTTTCGCTGGTTCAGGGGTCGGCAAAAGTACGCTCATGGGAATGATTGCACGTAATACATCAGCAGATGTTAATGTTATCGCTCTGATTGGGGAACGTGGCAGGGAAGTACTGGATTTCATCGAACGCGATTTGGGACCTGAGGGTTTGCAGAGGTCAGTCGTTATTGTCGCTACATCTGATCAGCCTGCATTAATTCGAATTAAGGGAGCACTTATTGCTACTACGATTGCTGAGTATTTTCGGGATCGTGGACTTAATGTGATGCTGATGATGGATTCGGTCACTCGTTATGCTATGGCTCAACGTGAAGTTGGACTTGCAGTCGGAGAACCACCAGCTATGAGAGGTTACACACCATCTGTATTTGCAAGCTTACCTAAACTACTAGAACGCGCTGGAACTGGTCCTACAGGCTCTATCACAGCTTTTTACACTGTATTGGTTGATGGTGATGACATGAATGAGCCGATCGCTGATGCAGTGAGAGGAATACTCGATGGACATATCGTCCTTAACCGAAGTATTGCGAACAAAGGACATTTTCCAGCAATAGATGTGCTTTCCAGCATTAGTCGTGTAATGAAGGATATTGCGCCAGAAGAACAGATCGCTGCTGCAGAGAATGTTAAGCGACTAATGGCCGTGTACAAGGATTCAGAGGATTTAATTAATATCGGAGCGTATCAGAGAGGCTCCAATGCTCAAATTGATGAGTCGATGGAGTATATAGACAGTATATGGGAATTCACCAAACAAAGAGTGAATGAAAAAGTTACGCTGGCTGAAGTTCAACAGTCTTTAATTTCACACTTCTCGAGGAGTTGATTCAGTATCATGAGATTTCATTATACTTTTCAAAAAGTCGTTGACTTGAAGGGCAATGAGAAGACACAGGCAGAATGGATGCTCTCAAGCGCGCTTGGAGAATTGCAGGCACAAGAAAGAAGCCTGGATGAACTCACCTTTCAGCGGAGCGCTATTATGTTATCTTTACAAAATGCCGCAGAACAAAAGGCACCTATGGCGAAGATTCGTGAAATGCAAGAATATGTAGAATACCTGGATATATGCATTGCCCGTAAACATACGGACATTAGAAGTGCACATCAGGAAGTCTTGAAGAAGCAAGATCAGTTAAGCACAAAGGTATTAGATGAAAAAGTATGGTTAAAGGCAAAAGATAAGGCTGAGACACAGTTTCAGCAAAGTATGATTTTACGGGAACAAAACGAACTGGATGAGATGGCAACCGTCCGCTTCGCGATGAAATCCCTCTAACCCGGGAGGTTTCCGCTAGTGGCTAAAATTGATAATGATATGGAACTTGAAAATGAAGGGTCAGCGGGGAAATTTGAGCGGTTCTTATTTCTAATGATACCGATTATCTTCACGCTAGTACTGCTTGGAGTACTGTTGACGCTTTTTAATATGGACATTCGTAATAACGTGCTTGAAGTTGCGAATAAAATTCCGATTCTGGAAAAATGGGTTCCTGATCCGCCAACAGATCCTTCTAAACCGAAGGAAGAAAGCAAAAAGCAGGAAGTGAGCTCAAACTCAACGATTAAGGAGCTCAAAGCTCAGCTTGCCCAGCAGGCAGATGAGTTGAAGAAGGTCACAGATGAAAAAACAGCCCAGGATACCAAAGTTCAGGCGCTAGAGTCGCAAATTGAGGGAATGAAGACGGAAGCTGCTGCAGCTGCTGAAATAAACACGGAGGAAACAGAAGACCCTTATCAGAAGCAGGTTACTGATCTGGCGAAGCTGTACGCGGGCATGAAAGCTTCCAAAGCTGCACCGATTATGGAGAATTTGACTACAGAAGAGATGGTGCAGATATTCAGCGTAATGAATAAAGCGAGTAAAACTGCGATTCTGGAAAAAATGGATCCTCAAAAAGCGGCAGATGTGACGATTAAGTTGAAAGAAACTACCTCTTCGGGTGATATGGCAATTGCTGCTCTTCAATCTAGATTGAAAAAAGAAGCTGGCACTACTCAAACGACTAAAACTAGTACAAATCTGGATAAGGAAAAGTTGAACCAAACCTTTAGTTCAATGACGCCTGCCAATGCAGCTTCTCTACTAGGAGAAATGTATAAGATTAGCCCTGATAAAGTAGTAACGATTATGAATACCGTAAGTGATAGTGTTCGTTCTTCGATTTTGGGGGAAATGACTAAAAATGATAGTGCGCAAACCGCGAAGATTGTTAACCGTTTGATGGGTGCTAAATAAATATTGAAAGGAGGTGAAAAATAATATGAGTTTAGTGGTTCAATCGCTTGTGAGCGCAAATGCTACAGCCGCAAGTGGTAGCTCATCGACTTCTACTGGCACAACAGCTGCTGTACCTTTCGCGCAGACTTTAGTGCAAACTATGGGAGGAAACACAGCTAACACCACATCGGTACCTACTGATCCGCTTCTAGGAAATCTAGCCTCTTTATTGCAAGGTCTTTTAAAGGAAGTGCAGACAACTGGAGAAGATCAAGGGGAACAAGATACGCAGAATTCTGATCTTATCGAGAAGCTAACTGCTGATGTTGAAAATCTGGATGAAAGCATCAATAGCGATCCTGCTGTGCTGGTAGCTTTGCAAGCTTGGCTTCTTCAGGTATCAGCTCTTCTATCAGGAAGTCAAGCGACTGAAGGTGATGCTACATCTGATACGGAGTCGGCAGGAAGCTTGTCGCCGTTAGCTCAGCATGCGGATACACTGCGATTTGCTGTTCAAGATGATTTGCAAAGTTTAGTTACTATGATTCAGGAAGCTGCTGTCAGTGGGAACGAAGAAGCTGCTAGTAAAGGAATAAGCCTGTTAAATAATTTTACAGCAATACTAGAACAGTCCTCCGCTAACACTATTAAGGGAAAGGGAAAGAACTCCAGTTTAAATGAAAATTCTGGTGTATCTGTACAACAACCTATAGTGACTGAAAGCAAAGGTAATACGACGGACAAGACCATTCAAAACCTTAGTAACCGTGCTGGAGAAGCGACTGCAATTAAGAATGAAGCAGTCCTAACTTCCCCTGTGACCTCAGGAGCTGTTCAAGATCCTGAAGCAGAGCTTACCGCTCCATTGATTAAAAGCAGTGCAACTGGAGAAACAAAGCAGGCAGAATCAACTCAAGATTCCACATCAGGAACTACTATCATAGAAGGAGATCATGAGGTTGTAACTGCTGGTCAACTAGCTCTTCGAGGAGGAATTACTGCTCCATTGAAGGCTGAGGTTCCAGTAGCTCCTGTACCCGTTCATCAGTTTGCACAGGAAATGACCGGTTTTATTACAGGTAAATTGGAGATTGTGCAAAAAGGCGGAGTAGCTGAGGCAACGATATCACTCTTTCCAGAAAATCTCGGACAAGTAGATGTTAAGATTACTATGCAAAACGGCCATCTGGTTGCACAGTTTATGACTGAACATTCCGGAGCAAAGGATATGTTGGAACAGCAGATGAACCAGCTTCGAGCAGCATTGCAGTCTCAAGGCCTCCAAGTAGAAAAATTGGAAGTCACACAAAATAATACCCCCCTCAATTCAGGGTGGGGTCAAGAAGGACGCCAACCTGGTTCTGGAAGTGGTCAGCAGGGAAGACGCTCCAAAGAAAGTCGTGAGGAAGCTAATGATGCCATTCTTGCCGCAGAGCTAAATGGTGAATGGAAAGATTGGGTTTCAAACGCAGGGCAAGAAGATGATAATCAAGGGAACTCCTTCTCTGCCAAAGCTTAAACTTATCACAAGTGAAAGAGAGGTGAACGGTTATGACGACAACAACAACTCCTCCTGTTTCTACCAAAGACCAGTGGAATTATACAACTCCTGAATCTACTAAAACAACAGGGAATTCTGTATTGGGTAAGGATCAGTTTTTGAAGATATTGATCACCCAGCTGCAGAATCAAGATCCGATGCAGCCGATGCAAGATAAAGAATTTATTGCTCAAATGGCACAGTTTACATCTGTTGAGCAGCTGATGAATATCTCTACACAGCTTACATCAATGAATCAGTCTCTTGGATCAGTATCCGGCTTGATTGGTAAAGATATCACATGGACGGATACCGCCACAAATCTACCTAAGACAGGGAACGTTGAATCAATCGTTGTCAGCAAGGGGATTCAATATGCGGTTGTGGGGAAAGACAGAATTGCTTTAACCGATATTACACAAATTCAGAATCCCGCAACAACAGAGAATGGTTCTGGTACAGATAATAATACTCCGGAGAATAACGGAGGAAGCGAGGCGACAATATGAGTGACAGGCTGACCATAGGCCAACTGTATCCTGCGTCGTCCCTACATTCCTCAACGTTACAGCGATCTTCGATACCGAAGCAGACTGTGACTGGAGAAGCCTCCTTTGAGAGCGTACTGCAACAGAAGCTACTAAAATTCAGCAATCATGCTGCTAAGCGTCTTGAACAAAGAGGAATTGAACTTGGAAGCAGACAACTGGATCAGATATCTTCTGCTGTGGATAAAGCTGCTGCCAAAGGCAGTAAAGAATCCTTGATATTAATGAAGGACTTGGCATTTATCGTAAGTGTCCCGAATCGTACGGTTGTAACCGCTATGGATGGAAATTCGATTAAAGATAACGTATTTACGCAAATTGATAGTGCAATTGTGATTTCATAACCGGCTGGTCCTAACGGAAAGCCGAGGCGGCCGCTGACCGACTGACGCGGTCCCATTCACTTAGTAAGTTATTAGGACTCTATAATCTGGGAGGACAACACAAATGTTAAGATCTATGTATTCAGGGGTTTCGGGGATGAGAGGCTTTCAGACTAAGCTTGATGTAATCGGTAATAACATTGCCAATGTCAATACAATTGGTTTTAAATCAGGACGGGTTATGTTCAAGGACATTATGAGTCAAACCGTTTCTGGTGTAACTGCTCCTAGTGATGATGGTGCAGGTGGTATGAATGCTAAACAAATCGGACTGGGCGTAAGTATCGCTTCTATCGATACACTCCATTTGTCCGGTAGTGCTCAAACTACTAATAACCCGACAGATTTACGCATTGACGGAGATGGATTTTTCCTAGTAAAGCTATCAGGAGATCAAGAAACACCTTTCTTGACTCGTGCAGGAGATTTTCATGTAGATGCTGCACGTAATCTTGTAACTTCTGACGGACTTCATGTGCTAGATTCCGATGGTGGACCCATTCAACTGGGTGATGATGTAACAGCATTCTCCATTTCCAATGATGGAACGATTGTTCAGACCATGTCGGATGGAACGACTGAAGCAGGTGTGAAGATCGGTGTAGCTAAGGTTACTAATCCATCTGGGTTAGAGAAAATTGGTGGCAATCTATACCGTATGTCACTTAATGCGAATGCAGAAGGTGAGCTTGTTCCTACAGTAGCAAATGATACTGAAACTGGAACAGGCGCTATCATTTCTGGTCAACTCGAAATGTCCAATGTGGATCTTACGAATGAATTTACAGAAATGATCGTATCGCAACGTGGATTCCAGGCGAACTCCCGTATCATTACGACTTCTGATGAAGTGCTGCAGGAAGTAGTTAACCTGAAGCGTTAATTTTATCAATAATTAAATATCTTTTTAAAGATTAACGCGGAGTCGTGGGGGAGGTACCCCTCCCCCTATTTTTGTTAGGAGGCCTGTTATGATATCGGTAACGAGATTAAATGGAACACCGATGTGGATCAATGCCCTACTGGTAGAAATGGTAGAAGAAAGCCCGGATACATATATTACGCTAGTAACCGGAAAAAGACTGATCGTGCTTGAAAAAGCTGATGAAGTTATTACGAAGATCCGGGATTATAACAGGGACATAGGCACATATGCTGCCACCATTAAAGTCCAGTCAATGGAGGAGCTAACATGAAGAAGATGCTGCCATGGTTACTTACGATTTTACTTGCGATTACACTTATCGTGATCGCCGCATTTTTATTAATGGACAAGATCTTTCCGAAAGATTCGAATGATGTAAATGCTGCGGTTCAAAGTGTGGAAACCAAGTATTTAACTGCAGATGAAATCGTCGAATTAACGGCAGAGATCAAAGATATCAAAACAAATCTTGCTGATCCCGATTATATCGTTCAAATAGATTTCGCCTTCCAACTGAATTCTGCGAAATCAAAGGAAGCATTCGAAAAAATAAAAGAGATCAAAATCAAACCGATTATTATCAAAACGCTTGCAGATACCAAACCTGAGGAGCTTAATGGAGCAAATGGCAAAGACCAGCTTAGCAGCAAGCTTGTTAATCTGATCAATAAGACATTGACCGAAGGCAAAATCACTCAGATCGAAGTCACCAAATACCTTTTGGCTTCTATGTAGCTTCAGGCATGATAATTCTTTGATAGGGGGGTGATTGAATTGGTTGATGTACTATCACAAAACGAAATAGATGCTCTACTTGCTGCACTTTCTTCAGGTGAGATGGATGCCGATGAACTTAAAAAGGAAGAAACTCAGAAGAAGATCCGATCTTATGACTTTAAACGGGCTGTTCGATTTTCAAAAGATCATATTCGTAGTCTTACAAGGATTCATGACAATTTCGCACGTTATCTTACAACGTACTTTTCAGCCCAATTACGCACCTTTGTGCAGATTAATGTCGTTCAAGTAGAGCAGCTCCCTTATGATGAATTCATTCGTTCCATTCCGAAAATGACAATACTGAACATTTTTGAAGCCGAACCTTTAGAAGGTCGAATGGTAATGGAAGTTCATCCAAACATCGCTTTCGCTATGCTTGACAGATTGCTGGGCGGTTTTGGGACTGCGCCATCTAAGATTAATGCTTTAACTGAAATCGAAACAACGATTATGGAGCGTATCTTCAGCAGATGTTTTGAGAGCTTGCAGGAAGCTTGGAAGACTGTGCTGGATATCCATCCGCGCATGGAAGCGCTCGAAACGAACCCACAGTTCATGCAAATTGTATCGCCCAATGAGACCATTGCATTAATCTCGTTAAGCACCAAAATTGGAGATACAACAGGTATGATCAATCTGTGCATACCGCACGTCGTTCTGGAACCAATAATGTCTAGACTATCTGTTCACCAATGGTTTGTAACAGAGAAGAAGACGCGGGATGCAGATGAACTTGAAGCTATTAAAGCTAGAGTTCATAAGGCGAAACTGCCGATTGTCGCTGAACTTGGAGAATCGAGCTTATCTATATCTGAGTTTCTTGGGCTTAGCGTCGGTGACGTGATCTCACTAAATAGGAATGTAGATACTGGACTCTCGATTAAGGTAGGGGAGAAGCTTAAGTTCATCGGAAGTCCTGGAATGGTGAAAGACCGGGTAGCCGTGCAAATAGACGAGATTGTCAGTGAAGGAGTTGAAGAATTTGACGAGTAAAGATTATTTATCCCAAGAAGAAATCGACGCCCTTCTGAGACAATCTGCGGAAGGCTCATTGGCTCCTTCAGAGAAAACGGTAAATGACTATTTAACACCGTTTGAACAGGATGCTTTGGGTGAAATCGGTAATATAACATTTGGTAGTGCAGCGACAGCTCTTTCCACTTTACTGGGGAAAAAGGTTGATATTACAACCCCTCAAGTTTCCATCATTACACGCGGGGAGTTTGAAGTGGCTTTTCCTAAACCACATGTAGCTGTACACGTGGAATATGTAGATGGATTTCAGGGTATTAACTCACTTGTTATTAAGATTAGGGATGCACAGGTCATCGCAGATTTAATGCTTGGTGGGGAAGGCGAACCTAAAGATGAAGAATTGAATGAAATACACATTAGTGCTGTGCAGGAAGCTATGAACCAAATGATGGGTTCTTCTGCCACATCAATGTCTACGATCTTCAATCGATTTGTTAATATTTCGCCTCCGGGTATCGACATTTTAAACATGTCCAGTGGTGAAGGTGTAGGCAGTTTACCCAATGAAGAAACCTTAATTCGAATTTCGTTTCGACTTAAGATAGGAGATTTAATAGACTCTACTATTATGCAGCTCTTGCCTGTCCAGTTTGCTAAGGATATGGTAACGATGCTTCTGGGTGATGTTAGCCCTGCAGCGCAGGAGGCTGCAGTTACGTCGACAGAGACTCCTGCTAAGCCAGCTCAAGAGACGCCTCCTGTAGCTCCTCCAGTGCAACAGGCGCCTTCACAGCCCGTAGGAGAAACACCTCCGCCGTACCCGCCGCAGGGGATGCCTGGTTATCCAGGGATGCCAGAAGGCGGATATTATTATCCTCCAGCAGGAATGCCGGCGTATGGCATGCCAGGGATGCCACCCTACGGAATGCCGCCTCAAGGCATGCCTTATGGGCAGACACCACCGCTTAGTCCTGAAGCGAATCGCAATGTAAATGTACAGCCTGTACAATTTGCTAACCTTAACGGTGGAGCTTTTGGTCATATTGATGAAAACAATTTAAATTTATTGATGGACATACCGCTTAGAGTAACCGTAGAATTAGGAAGGACCCAGAAGCAGATTAAAGATATTTTAGAAATGTCTCAAGGCTCGATCATTGAGCTGGACAAGCTCGCCGGTGAGCCTGTAGATATTTTGGTTAACAACAAGCTTATTGCCAAAGGTGAAGTCGTAGTTATCGACGAAAACTTCGGCGTACGCGTTACGGATATCGTCAGCCAGTGGGACCGAATTCAGAAATTACAATAAGCATACTTAGGGAGGATTTTGTAAAAATGGCTAACCGAATTCTAATCGTGGACGATGCAGCATTTATGAGAATGATGATCCGTGACATTTTGTCGAAAAACGGATTTGAAGTAGTGGGCGAAGCTCAGGACGGTTCTCAAGCTATAGAGAAATTTAAAGAACTGCGTCCGGACCTCATCACGATGGATATAACTATGCCTGAGATGGACGGAATCGCCGCCCTGAAAGAAATCAAGAAGGTAGATCCGGCTGCTAAGGTCATCATGTGTTCAGCCATGGGCCAGCAGGCTATGGTTATCGATGCTATTCAAGCGGGAGCAAAAGACTTTATTGTGAAGCCTTTCCAAGCTGACCGAGTTATTGAAGCTATCAACAAAACGTTGGGTGTGTAGGAAAAAGACATGCCCCTCAATTCAGAACCGCTCGGGAGCAATAACACCCTGCTGAATTTGCTTAACGTTATTATTGTCCTTGCGGTAATCATTGTACTTATTGTGCTGCTGATCCGTTTTCTTGGACGTCGTAATCAGACCTTTATGAGCGGGCGCTCCATTCGAACGCTTGGTGCTGTAGGGCTGGGACCTAACAAGTCGATGCAGGTTATTGAACTGGGAAGCAGCCTTTACTTAATCGGGATTGGTGAGAACATATCCATCTTGGATAAAGTCACTGATCCGGATGAGGTAGCTTTGATCATTGCAGCATTTGAGGATCAGTCCTCCAACCAGAATAATTTTCTCGCACCGCTTATTGCCAAGGTTAAGGTTAAGCTGCGTGGGGAGGTTCCATCAGAAGAAATCGAGCTTAGTGAAACATCATCTTTTTACGAGACACTGCAATCCAAGCTTCGTTCTGCACCAGAGCGAAAAGAGAAAATGGAAGAGCTGTTACGGGATGATGTTACTAAGGATGAGTCGAGGAATTTATGAAAAAGAAGCTAATTCTTGCTATTCTGCTGTTCGGGTTCATTAGTATAGTTATGATGCGGCCGATACATGCTGATCCTATACCTAATGTTAATATTCAGGTCGGTAATGAAGATGGTTCAAGCGGTGGTACCAGTTCCATATCAATTCTTCTTCTCGTTACGGTTCTGAGTATTGCTCCGGCGTTTCTAGTTCTTATGACCAGTTTTACTAGAATTGTAATCGTGCTCGGTTTTGTTAGAACCTCACTTGGTACTCAGGCCATGCCTCCGAATCAGGTGCTGGTAGGGCTTGCTCTGTTTCTGACCCTGTTCATTATGTCGCCAACTTTGGCGCAAGTGAATGAAACGGCATTACAGCCGTATATGAAGGGGACGATTACCCAGACTGAGGCTTTTGATAAAGCTGCTGATCCGATGAAAGAGTTTATGTTTAAACAGACCAATTCCAAAGACCTTTTGTTATTTATGAAATATACCGGTTATACGGGATCGGCTAAACCGGCTACATACAGTGATATTCCACTGACGGTGATGGTGCCAGCTTTCGCAATTGGAGAATTGAAAAAAGCTTTTACAATGGGCTTCTTAATTTTCATTCCATTTCTGATTATTGATATTGTTGTGGCGAGTACGCTGATGGCCATGGGGATGATGATGCTTCCCCCGGTCATGATTTCATTACCTTTTAAAATTATGCTCTTTGTACTGGTAGACGGCTGGTACTTAGTCATTAAATCACTACTTCTTAGTTTTAACACCTGACCTTAAGAGGAGGCATGAGGATTGAGTACGGAGTTTATTATCGGTCTAGCAAGCCAAGCCGTATATTTAGTGCTGGAAGTCAGCGCTCCCATGCTGATTCTTGGTCTGGTGGTAGGGCTAATAATCAGTATCTTTCAAGCTACGACACAGATTCAGGAACAGACGCTAGCGTTTGTTCCAAAAATCGTCGCAGTACTGCTGGCTTTATTGCTATTTGGACCGTGGATCATCACGAAGCTAATTGACTTTACTAGCCAAATTCTAGGCAATCTCTATATGTATATTGGTTAACCAATGAACATGGATACCTTATTGCAAAGTTTACCCGTCTTTTTGCTTATTTTTTGTCGAATTACAGCCTTTTTTGTTGTCGTTCCTGTATTTTCTTCTCAAGGGGTACCGACAACTTTTAAGATTGGCATATCTTTTTTTGTAGCATTGGTAGTCTTTAGTGCTAATGGAACAGGGATTACGATTCCGCAGGATTTTAGTTATATTTTGCTGATTATGAGAGAAGTATTAATAGGTTTATTGCTAGGTTTCATTGGATATTTGATGTTTATGGCGATTCAGACAGCAGGTTCTTTCATTGATATTCAGATTGGCTTCGGTATTGCCAACGTCATTGATCCTATGACAGGAACGTCAGCACCTATTCTCGGTAATTTCAAATATATGATAGCCCTGCTAATGTTTTTGAGTATGAATGGACATCACCATTTACTAGATGCCATTGTGTACAGCTATAAATGGATTCCTATGAATAATGATTTATTTCTACGCATGGTTGATGGTAGTTTGTCAGAGTTTCTGGTCCGAACATTTGCGCAGTCGTTTGTATTAGCTTTTCAAATGTCGGCTCCATTAGTAACTGCACTGTTTCTGACCGATGTTGGTCTTGCTTTTTTAGCGAGAACGGCTCCGCAATATAATGTATTCGTTATAGGGGTTCCTCTAAAAATCATCATAGGTATTGCACTTCTTTTAGTGCTGATGCCAGGTCTGGCTGTGTTGTTTCAGAATCTCTTCGAAATCATGTTCGAATCCATGGAGAATTTACTGGGTCTCATGGGGAAGAAGCCGTAGGTGACCGTAAGGGGAGAGTATTATGCCTAAGACGAAGCGTTATAGACTAGATCTTCAACTCTTCGCCGGTGAAAAGACGGAAAAAGCAACCCCGAAGAAACGGCAGGATGCTCGTAAAAAAGGCCAAGTAGCCAAAAGTGCTGAGCTGTCTGGTGCGGTTGTATTGCTAGCTGCGGTAGTTAGCTTGATGATGTTTGGTGGTTTTATGAAAGAGCGTTTTATGAAGCTATACACGGACGTATTTCAGAATCGAATGATGCTGGACGTTACGCCTGAGAATATAACGCTGTTATTTAATCAGTATGGCTTGCAAATCTTGATTTTGCTAGCTCCATTACTTGGAATTACGTTTGTTATGGCACTTGTTTCCAACTTGGCGCAGGTGGGCTTTATGGCTACAGGAGAGGGGATTACTCCTAAATTCAGTAAGATTAATCCGATAAAAGGATTCAAAAATATTTTCTCTATGCGTTCGTTTGTAGAATTCCTGAAATCAATATTTAAGCTTCTAATTATTTCTTATCTGGTATATAGCACATTATGGGGAGAAAAGAAGAACTTTGCATCCCTGTCGCATATCAGTGCGGAGGGAATTTTTAAGTTTGCGGCCAAGCTGACGATGAGTCTTGGTTTGAAAATCGGGGTTGCCCTGCTAATTATGGCTTTTCTAGATTTTATGTATCAGAAGTACGAGCACGAAAAAAGCCTGAAAATGTCTAAGCAGGATATCAAGGATGAATACAAAAAAATGGAGGGTGACCCTCTAATTAAAGGTAAGATCAGGGAACGCCAACGCAGAATGGCCATGCAGCGTATGATGCAGGAAGTTCCTAACGCGGATGTAATTATTACAAATCCAACTCACTTTGCTGTTGCGCTAAAATATGATGGTTCCAAAATGGAGGCGCCACAGATTATTGCAAAAGGGCAGGATTATGTAGCACTTCGTATACGGGAGCTGGCTAAAGAACATGGCGTCGTGACTATGGAAAACAAACCGCTGGCACGGGCATTATTCCAAAGAGCAGAAATTGGAGATGTCGTTCCAAATGATCTGTTTCAGGCTGTAGCTGAAGTGCTGGCATATGTATATAAACTTAAAGGTAAGAGGAAATAAGGCGGGGGGTTAGGACATTGAAAGCTAAAGATTTAACAGTTTTGCTAGGCATCATCGGTATTGTGCTTATGATGATTCTGCCTATCCCGTCCTGGCTTTTGGACGTTTTGCTAGTTATTAATATTTCTATAGCATTAATTATCATATTAGTTGCTATGAACACGAAGAATGCGCTCGAATTTTCAATTTTTCCTTCATTATTGCTTGTTACGACATTGTTTCGTCTGTCACTAAACATTTCGACAACGAAATTGATCCTGACTTACGCAGATGCGGGTTCCGTGGTATCTACTTTCGGAAGCTGGATCGCCGGTGGACAAATTGCCGTTGGATTTATCGTGTTTCTGATTTTGGTAGTGGTTCAGTTTATTGTTATTACTAAAGGTTCAGAGCGTGTAGCTGAGGTAGGGGCGAGATTTACCTTGGATGCGATGCCCGGCAAGCAGATGAGTATTGATGCCGATCTTAACGCAGGCATGATTAATGAAACACAGGCACGTGAGCGTCGCCGCAATGTTGAACGGGAAGCGGATTTTTTCGGAGCCATGGATGGTGCTAGTAAATTCGTTAAAGGAGACGCGATTGCGAGTATCATTATCCTGTTGATCAATCTTATTGGTGGATTTATTATCGGTATGGTTGTGCATGGAATGGATTTCTCCACTGCGTTATCTACTTATTCTGTATTGACGATCGGGGACGGTCTAGTCAGTCAGATTCCAGCTTTGCTCATTTCGACTGCAGCAGGTCTTATCGTTACTAGAGCTTCATCGGAAGGTAATCTGGCAGAAGAATTAACAGGTCAGTTACTCTCCTATCCAAAGTTGTTATATATTGTTGCAGTTACTGTTGCTTTTCTAGGTCTCTTTACACCTATACATATGATCACTACGCTCCCGCTAGCTGGTTTGCTGGCTTTTGCAGCCTATAGTATGGGACAAAATTTAAATCGAAAACAGATTGCCGAAGAGCAGCTTGTTGAAGAGAAACAGATTGAAGAGGTACGAAGTCCGGAAAGTGTAATTAATTTACTCTCTGTAGATCCTATTGAATTCGAGTTCGGCTACGGTCTTATACCTTTGGCAGATACAGGTCAGGGTGGAGATTTACTAGATCGTATCATCATGATTCGACGGCAATGTGCACTTGAAATGGGTCTTGTAGTGCCTGTTATTCGCATTCGCGACAATATTCAACTAAAACCGAATGAATATGTCATAAAAATTAAAGGAAATACTGTCGGCGGCGGTGAATTATTACTTAATCACTACTTAGCCATGAGTCCAGGCTATGATGATGAATCTATAAACGGTATTGAGACCATTGAACCATCTTTTGGACTTCCAGCGTTGTGGATTGACGAATCGGTTAAAGAGCGGGCTGAATTGTCAGGTTATACCGTGGTAGATCCACCATCCGTTGTTGCAACTCATTTGACGGAGCTGATTAAGCGTTATGGACATGAGTTGTTAGGACGACAAGAAACTAAGATGTTGGTGGATAACCTAAGAGACAATTATCCAGTGCTTGTTGATGATCTTATTCCTTCGGTATTAGCGATTGGGGATGTGCAAAAGGTACTTGCCAAGCTGCTGCGCGAGAAAATATCGATTAGGGATTTGGTTACTATCTTTGAGACGTTGGCGGATTACGGAACGTACACCAAGGATCCTGATATTCTTACCGAATATGTTCGTCAATCCTTGTCCAGACAGATTACTCAGCAATTCTCGCAAGTTGGAGAGACTCTGAAAGTTATTACGGTAGGACCTAACCTAGAGAAGAAAATTTCTGAGAGTGTGCAGCAATCTGAACAGGGCAGTTATTTGGCATTGGATCCAGCATCGACTCAAACGATCTATCAGCGGTTAAGTGAACAGATCAATCGACTGCTGCAGTCAGGACAACAGCCCATTGTACTCACATCACCCACCATTCGTATGTATTTGCGGCAGGTGATTGAACGGACAATGCAGGATATTCCTGTACTGTCTTATAGCGAACTAGAGCCTAACATTGAAATACAAAGCGTCGGAGTGGTGAATTTATGAGAGTGAAGCGTTATGTGGTCGATACGATGCCTGACGCCATGCATTCCATTCGTAGTGAGCTTGGAAGCGAGGCTGTAATTTTAAGTACTAAAGAAATTAAGATTGGCGGATTTTTAGGATTGTTTAAAAAGAAAAAAATAGAGGTAGTAGCGGCTGTTGAAAAAGCTCAAAAGGAGAGTGCTCCTGAAAAGCCTGTGAAGCCTGCGATGAACATTCCGCGCAGCGCTGTCCCGCAAGCTTACCAAAAAGCTTCATCTTCATCATCTGCTTCTACTGTAACGTTGGAAAAGCCGGAAGAGCCTCGGTCCTTTGCGGAAATCGCCGCTGCCTTGTCGGAAGCTATTGATGTAAAAGAATCGATAACCAAACATCCAGAGCCTGATCAGAAATCGCTTGAATCCATTCCAGATGAAACTACCTCTGTATCAGCCTTATATGAATCTTTAGGGTTAGATCAAACGCCAGAGGTTGCCTCGGCGCTGGAGAATGATGTTCTTCGTGAAATTAGAGATATGAAGCTTTGGATGGAACGAATTGCGAGGCAGTCTTCAGGGGCAAGAGAATTACCGGATAGTCTCCAGCAGCTTAGAGATCTTTTGATTGAGCAGGAGATGGATACTGTACTTGTTGAGGAGTGGATCAGTAATATCTCCGAACGTTGGGCGGATGAAGGGCGTACTTGGGGACCTGAGAAATTTCAGGAGTCCTTAAAAGAACAGCTCGATGGATTCCTGTCAGGGCGAATCGCTGATGGAATTGCACCTGATACCCAAATCGTATATATTGCAGGGCCCACAGGAGTAGGAAAAACTACTACCATAGCCAAGCTTGCGGCTGAACAGCTATTCAAAAACGGACGCAAGGTTGGTTTTATCACCTCTGATACGTATCGAATTTCAGCTGTGGAGCAGTTGCGTACATACGCAGCTATCCTGAATGTTCCGCTAGAGGTTGTACAATCTCCCGGAGATTTACAAAGAGCACTCTTTCGATTGGAGAGTTGTGATCTTGTAATTATGGATACAGCTGGACGGAATTATCGTAATGATATGCTTGTAGCAGAACTGCAAAGCTTGCTAGCGAAGGAATTAAGAAGTGAGACCTATCTTGTACTCAGCTTAACTTCGAAAAGCCGTGATATGAAATTGATTGCAGAGCATTTCGGCAGGTACAAGCTGGATAAAGTTATTTTTACCAAGCTAGATGAGACGGGAAGTTATGGACCACTCTTTAACGTCCTGAATGATTTCCCTCTCACATTATCTTATATGACCAATGGTCAAAATGTACCTGACGATTTATTGATGGCTTCCAAAGAACAACTTAGTGAGATGCTTCTTGGAACAGGTGAATCATGATGGATCAGGCACAATCCTTGAGACAGCTTGTATCCAGTCAGGAGCCTAAACTAGCTGAAAAAGGGGAAACATCCGCCCGTATCATTACTGTTTGTAGTGGTAAAGGTGGCGTAGGGAAATCGAATTTCACACTTAATTTCGCTTTAACTTTAAAAGCAATGGGAAAGAGAGTATTGCTGTTCGATGCAGATATTGGCATGGCTAACATAGACGTGTTAATGGGCGTGTCGGCGAAGTATAACCTATATCATCTGTTAAAAAGAGAAGCGGATATTGAGCAGATTATTCAGTTAGGACCGAACGGGCTACCTTTTATAGCTGGTGGATCGGGCATGGATGAGTTGTTTTCTCTTTCGGAATCGGACCTTAATTATTTCACAGCCCAGATAGCCCTTATTGCGGACAGCATGGATTATATTTTGTTCGATACAGGTGCTGGATTATCTAAGGAAACGATGAAGTTTATAACCTCTGCGGACGATTGCCTAGTAGTTACAACACCAGAGCCAACTGCTATAACAGACGCTTACGCATTAATGAAGGTTGTGAATCGGACGTATCCGGAGATTTCTTTTAAACTGATTGTGAATCAAGCGGGTGATGAGAGAGAAGCATCAGTGACAAGTGATAAGATCCGTATGGCGGCCAGTCGTTTTTTGCAATTAGATGTTTCCTATCTTGGTCATATAAGCTCAGATGCCCATGTAGTGCAGGCTGTCAAAAGGCAGACGCCATTTTCATTGGCTTTTCCAAACAGTGTTGCTGCAAAAGATATACATCGGCTAGCCCTAAGTTATTTGACCATAGATGGTAAAAAAGAAACAAAAGTTCAAGGTATTAAAGGCTTTATCCATAAATGGTTAAAGCGAAGTAAATAATTGTTCTGAATCTGGAACAGAGGTGGAAATGATATGAAGCCATATAAAGTTTTGGTTGTTGATGATTCTGCATTTATGCGCAAGATCATTTCCGATTTAATTGAAAATGACGCTGACTTTCAGGTGACGGCAACAGCCACAAATGGTCGCGAGGCTATCGAGAAAATAAACAAACTTCGGCCGGATCTAGTTACTATGGATGTGGAAATGCCGGAGATGAACGGCCTGGAAGCGCTGAAAATAATAATGGCGTCAGATCCGCTGCCAGTGATTATGCTGTCAGGCATCAATGAAGAGGGCATGAAGGAAACCATTCTTGCACTGGAATGGGGCGCTTTTGATTTCATTCGTAAACCTTCAATATCAAATTCCCAGGATATAACGGGCGTAGGGGAATCCCTAAGAGAGCAAATGAAAGAAGCTATGTTGGCTCGAGAGCAACGTGAAGCGCGAGCATCTGCTTTTAGGATGCCTGACATCACGCCTTTAGAGCCATTACTGCCGACTGCACCGAGATTGTTACCGGACAAATCCAAGGCAGCACTTAAATCTTCTCTCAAAGATGAAGAAATGAGAAAACCGCGGGGGAAACAGCCAGTAGATAGTACTATCCCTAAAAAAGCAACCAAACCAATCATCTCTGCTAAAACACCGTTAATCGAAAAGTCTAAACCAAACACTAAAGTAGAGAATAAACCAATTCCGCCCAAACCGGTGATAGAGTCTTTAGTGGAGGTATCTACTGAGTCTTCGGGACTTTCTCCAGATCGAATGGTTGGTAGCAAGAATTTGCACAAATTAGTTGCTGTCGGTTGTTCTACAGGCGGACCTCGTGCACTGAAGGTACTCCTGGAGAAAATTCCAGCGGATTTTCCAGCTCCTATTGTCATTGTGCAGCATATGCCGCCTAACTTTACGAAATCACTAGCCCAGCGTCTGAATACATTCAGTCCGCTAGAAGTGTTAGAAGCAGAGCAGGGGATGATATTACGAAAAGGAGCAGCCTACATTGCGCCTGGAGGCTATCATTTACAAGTTACACCCACATCTAAAGGGCAATATGCAGTTGTACTCACGAAGGAGGAGGCGCGAAATGGCCACCGACCTTCAGTGGATGTTTTATTCGAATCATTGCTTCCACTCACATCTCTAGATCGGCACGTGTTGCTGATGACAGGGATGGGTAGTGATGGTGCTAGGATGATGAAATCTCTCTATGACTCAGGGGTTACCTCAACATTTGCTGAAAGTGAAGAGACCTGTGTCGTTTACGGGATGCCGCGATCTGCGGTGGAATTGCAGTGCGTCAAATATGTACTGCCTTTGCAAGAAATTGCTCCAAGGCTAGTGCAAGCCGTTAAATAACGGAAAAGCGAACTCGAAGGGGAGGTGCTCTACTATGGACATGAACCAATATTTATCCATGTTTATTGATGAGTCGAATGATCATCTGCAGTCATTGAACGAGAGCATGATGGGACTGGAAGCGAATCCTGAGGATCTTAGTATCGTCCAGGTAATATTCCGCTCTGCGCACACTTTAAAAGGTATGGCAGCGACTATGGGCTTTGAAGATTTGGCTTCACTTACACACCAAATGGAGAATGTGTTAGATCTTGTACGTAATAACAAGCTGCGCATGCAGGATTTCATTTTTGATACGTTATTCAAAAGTTTGGATGCCTTAGAGTCTATGGTTGAGGATATTACTAGCGGTGGCGAAGGTAAAGCAGATGTATCAGCCATTGTCTCATCCCTACAGGCTATCGTACGGGGTGAGATTCCTGTTGAAGGCGGTACAGCATCTGCTGCTAATATGCCTGCTGCACAAGCAGCTGAAACTCCGATTCATTTAGATGAGTTCCAATTTTCTGTTCTAGAACAATCGATTCAGGAAGGGCATCATGCATTGTATGTGGACGTAACGATCCGTAAGGATTGTCAACTTAAGGCTGTACGTGCATACATGGTGTTTGATCTGCTCGAACGTTCGGGGGAAGTAGTTAAATCCTTCCCATCCGTTCAAGATATAGAACAAGAGAAATTTGACCAAAGCTTCTCACTCTATTACATAACCCAAAAAAACGCTGATCAGATTCAGGCAATGATTATGAATTTGTCTGAGATTGATAAAGTAACAGCAGTAGCACTAGATCAAGAATCCTTGAAAATGCTTGGTCAAGAAACGGCAGCTGCCGTGTCAGAGGTTGCCGCAACAGCCACTGTAGAGGAAACAGCTCCAGCTGCTTCAGTAGCATCTAAACCATTGCCTACCAAAGATGAAGCTAATAAGCCGGGAGCAACTAAAACAGGAGGGGCGCCTTCACGTACGATTCGTGTAGATATCGAACGCTTAGATGTGCTCATGAATCTATTTAGTGAACTTCTGATTGACAGAGTTCGTTTAGAACAGCTGGCTTCTGAGGTTCAGAATGGTGATCTTACGGAAACTGTCGAGCATATGGGCAGAGTAAGCGGAGATCTCCAGAATATTGTGATGAAGCTTCGTATGGTTCCAGTAGATACCGTATTTAACCGGTTCCCACGTATGCTTCGTGATCTAGCTAAGTCGCTGGACAAGAAAGTAGATCTAATTGTAACGGGTGCCGAAACAGAGCTTGACCGGACGGTAATTGATGAAATTGGTGATCCACTTGTACATTTATTGCGTAATGCGGTTGATCACGGAATTGAATCCATTGCTGATCGTATTGCTGCTGGTAAACCAGAGACTGGGACAGTTCATCTACGTGCTTTCCACAGCGGAAATCATGTCTTCATTGAAATTGAGGAAGATGGAACAGGTATTTATCCAGAGAAGGTTTTGAAGTCTGCTGTGAAAAAAGGCGTGATCACGCAAGAGCAAGCGAAGAATATGACGGATGATGAAGCTTATCAATTACTATTTGCACCAGGTTTCAGCACGGCAGAAGTTATTTCTGATGTCTCAGGTCGTGGCGTAGGACTGGATGTAGTAAAATCTAAGATTTCTTCCCTGGGTGGTAATGTAACGATCTATTCTTCACCAGGCAAAGGTACGAATTTTTCAGTTCAGTTGCCACTTACTCTATCTATTATTGCAGCCATGCTTATTCGATTGGGTTCTGAGAAGTATGCCATTCCATTATCCTCTATTGTGGAAACTGGAATCGTGCAGAACACTCAAATCCGTACGATTCATGGCAACAAAATGATAGAGTTCAGGAATTCTCATATTCCACTAGTTTCTCTAAGTCGTCTATTTTCGGTACCTGATTATGATGAGAGTACTGAAGAAGAGACAGAGATCGTAGTTGTACGTAAGGGAGAACGTCTTGTAGCCTTAGCTGTACAGGATTTTATTGGTCAGAACGAGATCGTTATCAAGAATCTGGGTAAATATTTACCTGAAATTCAAGGGATATCTGGCGCAACGATACTTGGAGATGGCCAAGTCGCACTTATTATTGATCCGAACGCTTTTATTAAATAACTAGGATAGAACAGGGAGGTTCGTTCCATGGCTGAAGATATTAAAGTGATAGTGTTCAAATTAGGTTCAGAGGAATACGGTATCGAAGTTGAGAAGGTACAAACCATTGAGCGCATGATGCCAATAACTCGTGTGCCTAAAACGTATTCGTTTATCAAGGGTGTAATTAATTTACGTGGTGTTGTTATCCCTGTGATTGACCTTCGAGGCCGCTTTGGGATCGAAGAGGCGGAGCAAACAGACCAGTCACGTGTAATTATCGTATCTGTTAATGAAATGGAAGTAGGTTTCATTGTAGATTCAGCAAATGATGTAATAGATTTGAACAGGGATTCTATCGATACACCTCCAGATGTTGTTGGCGGCATCAAAGCGAAGTATTTAGATGGGGTGGCCAAGATAGGTGAAGAGCGCTTGCTGATTATGCTTAATCTGTCAGAAGTGCTTAACAAAGGCGAAATCGTTCAATTAGAAAGCCTAGAGGGCTAACCTGTGGAATTATTTAAGCACTATAAGGATTTTAAAATGGATGTGCTTAAGGAAGTCGGGAATATTGGAGCTGGGAATGCAGCCACCGCATTATCACAGCTCTTGAATAAGCCGATTGATATGGCTGTTCCCAAGGTACAGCTTCTCAACTTTGAAGAGATTACGGACAAAGTTGGTGGAGCTGAAGAACTAGTATATGCAGTTTTCTTACGTGTGGAGGGAGAAGCTCCGGGCAACCTGTTTTTCATACTTTCCCCGGAAGCCGCTTTGAACTTACTCAGTCGTATTGCAGGCATCGAGATTTTGAGTGACCAAGAGCTTGGAGAAATGGAACTTTCCGCGCTGAGTGAAATTGGAAATATATTAGCAGGATCGTACCTATCTTCTCTTGCAGACTTTACCTCACTTTCTATGTATCCAACAGTTCCTGCACTTGCTATGGATATGGCTGGAGCCATCCTAAGCTACGGTTTGCTGCAATTTGGGCAAATGGGTGACGATGCATTGTTGATCGATACTACCTTTTTTGAGGGGAAAAACGAAATTGAAGGGCAATTTTTCCTTATTCCCGATCCGGAATCATTCCCGAAAATCTTCAAATCGCTAGGAGTTCCGTTTGAAAATGATTGAAGAACAAAGCATCATTAAAGTAGGGATGGCAGATCTTAACATTGGAAGCCAGGATAGTTTGATTCGTACAACGGGTCTTGGCTCCTGCGTGGGATTGACATTGTTTGACCCTGGAAAAAAACTCGCGGGAATGGCGCATGTGATGCTCCCTACTTCTGAGATTGCTAGGGAAGGGCAATTAAACATCGCTAAGTTTGCAGATACTGCAGTGCCGGAGCTCTTATCCCGTTTGCTGGAGCTTGGTGCGGTTCGGAGTCGGATCGTAGCCAAGATGGCAGGAGGATCACAAATGTTTGCCTTTGCCGGGGGGAGCGACACCATGAGGATCGGGCCTCGTAATGTTGAATCTTGTAAACTTGCTCTTGAGAATTTGAAAATTCCGTTAATTGCGGAAGACACGGGCGGTAATTATGGCCGTACGATAGAAATTGCCTGCAACACTGGTGTATTGTTCATCCGCAGTGTGCAAAAAGGCGCTAAGGAAATATAAATATGAAGATGATAGGAAACATTTTTATAAACTTGCTGTTTGGTTTGATAGGTTTTGTATTCACTTTTTTTGTAACCTACAGTAATAATGTTCTCGGTACTAGTTTATTACGAAGCCTATTAGGATTTATCATCTGGTTTCTGCTTGCTTTCCTCCTAAGATGGGTATTGGGTTCTATCGTGTATCAATCATCACCTCCGGATGAACAGGATGTTGAGGGAGAAGAACTTGGTGCAAAGCTAGACATCAGTACCCCTAATGAGGATGAAGAGTTAATTAATCTACTCAAACCGAGGCCAGGACAAGGGAGTGGGAACAGTGAGGGGTTCAAGCCGCTCACACCCCCAAAACTAGTCTCTATGAAAGATCCTGAAGAATTGGCCAAGGCCGTTCGTCACCTGAAAGAAGAATAAGCGAGCGCTGTGGCGGAATCGGTTATCTTAAATATAAGAAAGTATAAGTTTCACTTTATACATTATCCTTATATTTCTCGCTTAAACGCTACCGTCCTCATAAGGATGCCGAAGGCGTTTATGCTTGTGACTAGGCAGGTTTCGCCGCGACAAGCTCTCTGACTAAACTTTGGGAAGGGTGAAAGCTATTGAACGAGCGTAAAGCTTCTCAATTGGAAACTGACGAGCTATGGGAACAGTGGAAAGAACACAGTGACCCTGAAGCCAAAAAGAAGCTGATAGAGAGTTATCTCCATATTGTTGATTATGTATCCAGCCGTTTGGCTGTGGGATTGCCCAAAAATGTATCTAAAGATGATTTAGCCAGCAATGGAGTAATGGGATTAATTGATGCGATTGAAAAATTCGACTACAAACGGGGATTGCAGTTTCAGACCTATGCTTCCTGGCGCGTACGTGGTGCGATTTTAGATTCCTTACGCCAAAGTGATTGGGTCCCTAGATCTGTGCGAGAAAAAGCTAAAAAAATCGAGGACGCTTATCAGCAGTTGGAACAGAAGTATTTGAGATCCGTTAGTGATGAGGAAATGAGTCTATACCTGAATATTAGTGTAACTGAATTTCAAAATATGTTGCAGGATGTGGCTGTAATGTCACTATGTTCACTGGAAGACCCGATTCGTGAAGAGGAATCAGAGACCCGAATGTCCATACTGGTGGACGATAAAGCTAAGAATCCGGATAGCAAGGTAAATGAGTTCTACTTACGCGAAGCCCTCACCAAAGGTATTGAGAAATTAACGGTGAAAGAACGGACCGTTGTGTCCCTTTTATATTATGAAGATTTATCATTGAGCGAAATCGCAGAGGTCATGTCACTATCTCCTTCACGGATTTCGCAGCTTCATTCCAAGGCTATTTTGCGGCTGCGGGGAACGCTTGAGAAGAATCGCGATCTACTTATGCAAAACGATTAACCGTTAGTGGTGACAAGGGGGAGCAAAATTGATCGGTCAAAATGCTTTGGATCAGTACTTAAGTATTACTTTTTCGGATGACAAAGGGATCGCGTATTTGCAGTTCTCCAAAAAGGATGAGAATTTTTCCTGCTCTCCTACAGAATTGGAAAGCTTCCTGCACAGTCACAATATTCGCTACGGGGTCCAGCGTGATATTGTTGGACGTATTTGTAGTCATCCGGAGGAGTTTTTTTGGAGTAAAGTCGCTATTGCTACAGGCGAACCTGCAGTAAATGGAGTCGACGGAAGTATTATGCTTACTGTTGATCTGGAAGAGGATCGCAAGCCGCTTGAAAAAGCGGATGGTAAGGTGGATTATAAGGATTTAGTTCGGCTTCGTAACGTCCTCAAAGGAAAGCTGATAGCTAGAATTATCCCTGCTCAGCCTGGTAAGCATGGTAAGACTGTAACTGGTGATGAGCTTGCTTTCAGAGCTGGAAGGGAAGCTCATTTTAAAGTGGGTAAGAACGTACTCGTTGATAACAATGGAACCTCGATGTATGCCGCAATTGACGGTCTTGTTACTTTAACCGATAGAGGTAAAATCAATGTATTTCCTGTCTATGAAGTGAATGGTGATGTGGACTACAGTACTGGGAACATTGATTTTGTAGGTACCGTTGTTATTCGAGGAAACGTACTTTCAGGATTTTCTGTAAAGTCCGCCGGTGATATTCGTGTGGTTGGTGGAGTTGAAGGAGCGGAATTAATCTCTGGGGGATCCATCGAAATTACAGGTGGAATTATCGGCTATAACAAAGGACATGTAACTGCTGGGAAAAATGTTAAGGTCTCTTTCATTCAAGATGGTAATGTAACAGCTGGTGAAGATGTCATTGTATCCCAGAGCATTATGCATTCCAATATACGTGCGGGCAGAGACGTTCTTTGTAACGGAGCTAAGGGATTGATAGTTGGCGGAACTGTACAGTCTGGGGAAAGAGTCGTAGCACGTACCATAGGCAATACCATGTCCACAGCGACTTCTATTGAGGTAGGAGTAGTACCTGAGCTCAGAAATGAGATTAACGAGCTACGTCAATCACTGCGTCAATTACTTGAAAATGAGGACAAAACGTCTAAAGCGTTGTATCTATTAAATCAATTGGCAACTAATGGTCAACTCCCTGCAGATAAAGTGGCACTTCGCGTTAAATTGAATGCTACTAAACAGTCTCATCAACGTGAGGAAAAAAGAATTAAAGAACGTGTACTAGAGATTGAAAGAATGCTAGAAGATACAGGCAGAGCTAGAGTTGAAGTGATCAAAACGATCTATGGCGGATCCAAAATTATGATCGGTAGATATACACGATTTGTAAAGGACCCCACAGAACGAGTTGTGTTTGTTTATAGTGAAGGTGATATATCCTTAACGCCATACAATTAATCGGGCGGGCAGCAATAGCGGCCGGCCATTCTTGAAATATAAGAAAGTATAAGTTTCACGTTATACATTATCCTTATATTTTTACGAGAAACGGTTATCGTCTTCATAAAGACGACAACATCGTTTCTTCTTATGAGAAGAGGGTTATGATGAGCCTAAAACCAGTGGAACTGCAAATTGCACTACCTCGGACTACGGAAGCGGGTAAGGTTCAGAATGAATCTCAGCAGCGCCCCGCTATTGATCAGCATCAACTGGCCGGACAAAATGTGAAACAAAGTCAGGAAATGACCATGCGAAGCGCTGAAGTGGATGAATCTTCTGAGTCTGCTTTACGCGATGGCGGAGATAAAGGCAATCATAATTCCGGAGGGAATCCTTCCTCGGAGAAACGTTCGAAGTCAGGTACTCGTGATGCGGAACATCCTTACAAAGGACAGCGCATTGATCTGAGTCTTTAATAAGTAATTATATTTGATATGTTAAAGGAGATAAGGCACTTGCAACCATGGGTGTATATTGTGCTAGTAGGTGTCGCCGCTATTCTTTATGCCCTTTTACTTCCGGCGCGTATGAAGGAAGGAAAAGCAGAGCAGCAAAGCCTCAAAGAAACGGAGGCAGCGCTTGAGCTATATATGGCTGACATAGAGCGCGAGAATGAAGAGCTAGCACAGTTGGTCAGCAGTATTAAACAGCAATCACAAACTAATCATGTAGCAATGCAAGGGCAGATTAGTGATTTGCAGCATCAATTGACAGAATTACAACAAAGCTCTTTATTACTAGAGGGCCGAGTAACTAACGAAGAAAAGCGGTTAAGAGAGTTAGAAGTTTCGGTTGAGAAGGGTTCGTATGCTAAGGTTGCTGCGATCGGAGACCCGTCTGCCGGAGCTGAATTGAGTTCAATACAACCAGAAGTGAAAGCGAAACCCATTAGTTCTATTAAATTGCGGTATCCAAGATTATTTGAACTACATGAGCAGGGGAAATCGATAGACTCCATTGCCAAGACGGCTGGACTTCAGCGGGGAGAAGTGCAACTGATTCTGCAACTCGCCAAACAGGAGGAATCGGTATGATGAAGAACCGTTCTTTTTTGTTCGGTCTTGGCACAGGGCTAATTGCAGGCGCACTATTACTTCAGTTAATGATATCCGGTGGAGCGGCTCCACTCACCAAGGAACAGGTAATACAAGGTGCTGAGAAATTGAACTTGAAGGTTATCGACGAATCTACTGAACCACCTTCTGATGAGTCTGCTTTGGAGGACGCTGTTCAAGGTGAGAAGACAGACGGCGTTAATGAGGGAAGTACGGAGAACGTGGAACCTTCTAAGCCTACAGTAGCGGCTTCTCCCGCTCCTGTAGTATCTCCTACAGTATCTGATAACCCCAATAAGGTTGTCCCTCCTAAAGAGCCCTCAACGCCTAAAGAAGGCACTATTGAGAAGCCAGAGGTCACTACTGCACCATCTGCTGTTGCACCTGATAAGCCTAAAGCCACTGCGAATGCAGGGGTTGTTGTTCGTATACCTTCAGGTAGCACACTGACAAAAACAGCAGATATTTTGGAGAAGGCTGAAGTTATTAAGGACAAGGCTAGTTTTCTTAAAGCCGCCAATCAACGTCAGATCAATACGAAGATTCAATCGGGTTCTTACACCTTTAATAAAGACGAGAGTCTAGATTCTATACTAGAAAAATTAATAAGTTTTCAATGATCGTTGCATACACTAATAAAATATGGTATAGTAATTGACGGTGTTAAAACACACGCCGGTTGATTTCGACAAGGGGTGCTTTCTTCTGAAGAAAGTCTTGCTGAAAGATGACGCACGGCGGAGGAGACACACAATAAACCAAACTTAGGAGGTGTGTGAAGATGGCAGTAATCTCCATGAAACAGCTTCTAGAAGCTGGGGTACACTTCGGTCACCAGACTCGTCGTTGGAACCCAAAGATGGATCGTTATATCTTCACTGAAAGAAACGGAATTTACATTATTGACTTGCAAAAAACAGTCAAGAAGGTAGAAGAAGCTTACAACTTTGTAAAAAGCGTCGCTGGTGACAACGGCACAATCCTATTCGTAGGAACAAAGAAACAAGCACAAGATTCCGTAAAAGAAGAAGCAGAACGTTCCGGTATGTTCTTCATTAACCAACGTTGGTTGGGCGGAACTCTTACTAACTTCCAAACTATCCAAAAACGTATTGATCGTTTGAAGAAATTGGAATCTTGGGAAGAGGACGGCACTTTCGAAGTTCTACCTAAGAAAGAAGTTATCCTTCTTCGCAAAGAGAAAGATCGTCTTGAAAAATTCTTGGGCGGTATCAAGAACATGAAAGGTCTACCAAGCGCGTTGTTCATCATTGACCCGCGTAAAGAGCGTATTGCAGTTGCAGAAGCTCGCAAATTGGGTATTCCAATCGTAGCTATCGTTGATACTAACTGTGATCCAGACGAAATCGACTACGTAATTCCAGGTAACGACGACGCTATCCGCGCCGTGAAATTGTTGACTGGTAAAATGGCAGACGCTGTTGTTGAAGCTCACCAAGGCGAAGACACAACTACTGCTTAAGTAGCGACTAACACATACAAGAACTTAAATGAAAAGGGTGGTTGGCAGGTGGATAACCTCTCACTGCCCTTTTTTTAGGATAAAAGCCTTGAATAATGTAAGAAAACGACAATTACCTGGAGGGAATAAACAATGGCAGTTGATGCAAAAGCAGTAAAAGAACTTCGTGAAAGAACAGGCGCTGGTATGCTTGATTGTAAAAAAGCGCTTGAAGAAGCTAATAACGATATCACTAAAGCGGCTGAATTGCTTCGTGAAAAAGGTTTGTCCGCAGCAGCAAACAAAGCAGGACGTATTGCTACTGAAGGCGTTGTAGAATCTTACATCCACGCTGGCGGCCGTATTGGTGTACTTGTAGAAATCAACTGCGAAACTGACTTTGTAGGTAAAACAGATTCCTTCAAGGATTTTGCTCGCGATATCGCTATGCAAATCGCTGCAGCAAACCCACGTTATGTTCGTCGTGAAGAAGTTCCACAAGAAGATGTAGAAAAAGAAAAAGAAATCCTGAAAGCTCAAGCTTTGAACGAAGGTAAGCCTGAGAAAATCATTGAAAAAATGGTTGAAGGACGTATTGGTAAATATTACGAAGAATATTGCTTGCTTGAGCAAACCTTCGTTAAAGACCCAGACAAAACGATCTCCCAATTGCTGAACGAAAAAATCAGCACAATCGGAGAAAACATCTCGATCCGTCGTTTTGCTCGTTTTGAACTAGGCGAAGGTTTGGAAAAGAAAGTGGATAACTTTGTTGAAGAAGTTATGGCACAAGTAAATAATTAATATCAGCTTCATCATAACTGTGAAGAATTGAATAAAGGCAAGCATCAGAAGAGCGGAACACGTACACGTAGTGTTCCGTCTTTTGCAGAAAGTGAGGGTATACATTTGGAACAGCCGGTATTTAAGAGAGTAGTCCTTAAGGTAAGTGGAGAGTCTTTGGCAGGACAAAACGGATATGGTATTGATGCCGACATGATTATTTCCATCGCTGAACAGATCAAGGAAGTTGTAGAGCTTGGCGTTCAGGTTGCGATTGTTTGTGGTGGAGGTAACATTTGGCGCGGGATCGCTGGTAGTGCAAGTGGCATAGATCGCGCTACTGCAGATTATATGGGCATGCTGGCAACAGTAATGAATTCACTTGCTCTGCAGGATGCATTAGAACAAATCGATGTGCCAACAAGAGTGCAGACTTCGATCTCAATGCAGCAAATTGCTGAACCGTACATTCGTCGTCGTGCGATTCGTCACTTGGAGAAGGGCCGTGTTGTTATTTTTGCAGCAGGCACAGGTAACCCTTTCTTCTCTACAGATACTACTGCAGCACTTAGAGCAGCAGAAATCGAAGCAGAAGTTATTCTGATGGCGAAGAACAAGGTTGATGGTGTATATTCAGCAGATCCGTTTAAAGACAGCACAGCCGAGAAATTTGAACAGCTCACTTACATGGATGTTCTGAACAAAAACCTTGGTGTTATGGATTCCACAGCTTCATCTCTATGTATGGATAATAATATACCGCTCATTGTATTTGCCATTACTGAACAAGGCAATATCAAACGTGTCGTTCTCGGTGAGAAGATCGGAACGATTGTTAAAGGGAGTGTAGATTAATGCCACAATCGGTCAAAAAAAATGCCGAAGAGCGTATGGAAAAAGCGATTTCATCGCTGAAACGTGACTTGGCAACATTGCGTGCAGGACGTGCAACAACATCACTGCTAGATCGCATTCAAGTTGAATATTATGGTTCCCCAACTCCAATCAATCAGCTGGCGAACATCAGTACTCCGGATTCCCGGACACTGTTAATCCAGCCGTGGGACAAAACATCGATGTCTGACATTGAACGGGCGATTATGAAATCGGATATCGGTTTGACGCCTGCTAATGACGGCACAATCATTCGTCTTTCTATCCCTCCGCTGACTGAAGAACGTCGGACGGATTTGGTGAAATTGACGAAGAAATTTGGTGAAGAAGCGAAAGTAGCGATCCGCAACATTCGCCGTGATGCCAACGATGATATTAAGAAGATGGAGAAAAACGGTATCTCGGAAGATGAGTCCCGTGGCCATCAGGAAGACATTCAAAAGACAACGGATAAGTTCATAGCCGAGGTCGACAAAGTGCTTGTATCCAAAGAAAAAGAGATTATGGAAGTATAAAGATATTCTAGAGACTTAAGGCCCCTCCGTTAATGGTGGGGTTTGTCTCTTTCTGATAAGAGCTTGGAGGAAACGGAAATGATCAAACGGGTTCAAGCGTGGCTGAGCCGTAAAGACAGGCAACAGCCAGTCGAGATTTCACCGGATAACATTCCCCGGCACGTGGCTGTTATTATGGACGGCAATGGGCGTTGGGCTAAGCGTCGCGGGTTGCCGCGCGTTGTGGGTCATCAGAATGGCATGAAGGCTGTTAAACGTGCTACAATCGCTGCAGACGAACTGGGTGTTGAGTTTTTGACGATGTATGCGTTCTCGACAGAAAATTGGAAACGACCAAAGGAAGAAGTCGATTATCTGATGCGCTTGCCAGTGGAGTTTCTAGCCATTGAGCTTGATGAACTGATTGAGAAGAATGTCCAAGTACGTATGATGGGGGATACAGATGCACTACCTTCATACACACGCAAGGCTATGGAAGAAGCGGTTTCTCGAACACAGGGCAATACTGGACTTATATTGAATTTTGCTCTTAATTATGGGGGACGTAAAGAAATTGAGGACTGCATGCGCAGCATTGGTAAGGACATCCAATCAGGGGCTTTGTCACCGGAAGATATTACGACTGATCTAATCGATAGCCGAATGTTATCTGGTGGGTTACCAGATCCGGATTTGCTTATACGTACAAGCGGAGAAATGCGACTTAGCAATTTCATGCTATGGCAGCTTGCTTATAGTGAGCTGTGGTTTACTGATGTGTATTGGCCTGAATTTGATAAGGAGCATTTGCATCAGGCAGTTGCTGAATATCAACGCCGTACACGCCGTTATGGTGGACTGAAGTAGCTTGATAGGAGATGGAAACCTTTGAAGCAGCGATTGATTACCGGAATTGTTGCCGGAGCACTATTTTTAGGCTTATGCGTGTTGGGAAACTGGCCATACCAGTTGTTACTTACTGCCATGGCTTTTATCGGGTTTTATGAATTTGTGAAAATGATAGGGATACCTGCGCTTTCCGGTTCTACCGTTCTTGGTTATGCAGCCATTCTAAGTTTTATGATCCCTTGGAATTTGCTTGGGATCTCTGCACCCTTATCGTGGGAACAAGGAATTTGGATTCTGCTGCTGTTGTTCCTTTTAGTTACAGTTTTTACTAAAAATAAATTAGATATTCGAGTAACAGCCTTGCTGTTTACTGGTATAGTATACATTGGAATGGGTTTTTCTTATATGGCCATGGCTCGTGCATCGGATGACGGACATGGTTTGTTCTGGACTTTTTTACTCCTTTTCTGCATTTGGGGTAGTGATGCCGGGGCTTACTTTGTTGGAAGAAGCATGGGGAAGAACAAACTTTGGCCTGCCATCAGTCCCAACAAAACGGTGGAAGGTGCAGTAGGTGGGGTACTGATCTCGATGCTAATCGCGATCGTATTTGCAATATTTGCTCCTGAACATCTAGCGATAGGACGAGCGCTACTTATAGGGCTTTCTTGTGCGGTCTTGGGTCAGCTTGGTGATCTTGTGCAATCTGCCTATAAACGTGCGTATGGTATCAAAGATTCAGGCACACTTCTGCCAGGTCACGGTGGTATTCTTGATCGATGTGACAGCTGGATTATCGTATTTCCATTCGTACATATCCTAACGCTCATGCCTTACTATTAACGGAAGGAGAGGGTATAACTATGAAAAAAATAAGTGTTCTTGGTTCCACAGGTTCGATCGGCACTCAGACTCTAGATGTCATCGCTATGCACCCAGACTCTTTTCAAGTAGATGGCTTGGCAGCTGGAACGAATACAGCGTTATTGCTGGAACAAGTTCGTCGGTTTAATCCTCGTCGTGTTTCTGTTGCAACAAAGGAGTTGGCAGATGAGATTAGATCCAGTCTGCCTTCTGGCATACAGCTATACAGCGGGAATGAAGGTCTTGTTGAGGTGGCAGCTGGTGGAGATGCCGAAATGGTCGTAACGGCTGTTATGGGTAGTGTAGGCCTCCAATCCACGTTAGCTGCGATCGAAGCAGGCAAACATATTGGACTAGCTAATAAAGAGACTTTGGTAACGGCAGGACACCTCGTCACTGATCTAGCTAATCGTAAGGGTGTTAAGTTGTTACCTATTGATAGCGAGCATTCTGCTATTTTTCAGTGCTTAAATGGTGAGAATCTCGCGGATATTGCTTGCATCACTTTAACGGCTTCTGGTGGATCCTTCCGGGATTTCACTCGTGATCAACTCAAGAATGTAACAGTAGAAGATGCACTTCGTCATCCGAATTGGAGCATGGGCGCGAAAATCACGATTGATTCTGCTACAATGGTGAATAAAGGGCTTGAGGTGATTGAAGCGCATTGGCTATTTGGTCTACCTTATGAACAAGTAAATGTACTTTTGCATCCAGAGAGTATCATTCACTCATATGTGGAGTTCCGCGATAGCAGCATTATTGCTCAGCTTGGTAATCCCGATATGCGTGTCCCGATTCAATATGCGCTCACGTATCCTGAACGCTGGGAATCGCCGGCACAGCGTTTGTCGTTAGCTGAAGTTGGACGTTTGACTTTCCGAGAAATGGACTATGAACGTTTCCCTGCGCTTAAGCTAGCCATGGATTGTGGAAAAGCTGGAGGGACAGCTACTACTGCTTTTAATGCTGCGAATGAAATTGCTGTTGCTCGTTTCTTGAGTCATGAGATCCCATTCCTGCGAATTGAGGAGATCATCGGGGAAGTGCTGCATCGTCATATTAACGAGAACAATCCGAATTTGGAACAAATTGAATCCTGTGATAAGCGTGTTCGTGAGCTGGCAGCAACGCTGTAGAAGGTAGAAAGTTCTCTTTTTAAAAATATAAGAAAGTATAAGTTTCACTTTATACATTATCCTTATATTTCTCGCGTAAACGCGTACCGTCTCCTTAAGGGATGCCAATGGCGTTATTGCTTGACTGGAAATACTTACTTTGCCCTAAAAATAGGTTGGGACAGTTGATTCTCTTGTGCCTGATCGGAGAATAATGATAAATTAAGAGGACATACTTCGGTCTTACACCTAAAGGGGGATGATACGTTTGGAAATGGTTCAAGTCGTTTTATTAACGGTGCTCATGTTTTTTGTCCTGGTGACTGTACATGAATGGGGTCACTATTATTTTGCCAAACGCGCCGGTATTCTCGTGAGGGAATTTGCTATCGGTTTCGGTCCGAAACTGTTTTCTTATAAACGGAATGAGACACAGTTCACTTTGCGTTTACTGCCTTTTGGCGGTTATGCTCGGATGGCTGGTGAAGATCCAGAAATTATTGAAATTGGCTCAGGACAGACGATTGCAGTAAGACTCGGTCAGGATAACAAAGTGAAAAATATTTATCTGGACGCACTGGATACACGTAAAAATGTAATCCGTGGTGAGGCTTTGCATACTGATCTTGAAAATGATCTGCAAATCCGCTTGGATGTGGATGGCGAAGTTACTACTTATGATGTTCATCCTCAAGCGATGATGATTAAAGGAACGCAACAGACTCAAATTGCGCCTAAAGATCGCCAATTCGGTAGTAAGACCGTGGGTCAGCGTGCATTGGCTATTGTTGCGGGTCCTGTGATGAACTTCCTGTTAGCCTTTGTTCTGTTTGCCATCCATTTGCAAATGGTTGGAATTCCGGTGGAGAATCCTACTTATGTTAAGATCGGTGATGTCTCTGAAGGAATGCCTGCACAAGAGGCGGGATTGCAGAAGGGTGACATTATTGTCTCCATCAACGGTGAGAAGATTGGTGCCGATTACCAAAAAATGATTGACTTAACCTCGGAGTCCAAAGGGAAAGAAATGAAATGGATGCTTCAACGTGGTGATGAGACCCTTAATGTGACTCTCGTTCCTCGTAGCATGGAGGGACAAGAAGGCGGCAAAATCGGGATTACACCTGAACTTCCTACCCGCAAAGCAGGGGTTGGAGAGACGTTGACAGGTTCAGGTAAAGCTATGGTCGATACGACGGAAGCTATCTTTCTGGGCTTTAAGCAATTGATCAATAAATTCAATATGGATGATATTGGAGGTCCGGTTCGTACCTTTGAAGTAACCGGTCAAATTGCCCAACAAGGCATTCAGTATCTTACCTATTGGGCTGCTATCCTAAGCTTGTATCTGGGGATTTTCAACCTATTGCCGATTCCAGCACTCGATGGAAGCCGTCTGGCGTTCCTAGGTGTGGAGGCATTACGCGGTAAACCTGTAGATCCGAGTCGTGAAGGTATGGTTCACTTTGTCGGATTTGCTCTGTTATTTTTATTAATGATTGCTGTTACGTATAATGATATTTTACGTTTGATCAGCGGCTAATTTTCTTCGGGAGGCATTCCATTACATGGCAAAAGATAAGCAATTCGTTACGGAAATCACGCCGCAAAGCGAGGATTTCTCACGCTGGTATATTGATGTTATAAAAAAAGGAGACTTGATGGACTACTCTCCTGTTCGTGGCTGTATCGTATTTAAGCCAGAGGGCTATGAAATATGGGAGCATATTCAGGAGGAAATGAACCGCCGCCTCAAGGAAACTGGGCATCGTAATGCTTACTTTCCAGTGTTCATTCCAGAGAGTTTCTTTCAAAAGGAAAAAGATCATATTGAAGGCTTTAATCCCGAACTGCCATGGGTAACTGAGGCTGGTGGAGACGTGCTTGAAGAACGTCTGGCTGTCCGACCTACTTCTGAGACCATGTTCGGGCACATGTATTCCAAATGGATTCAGTCCTATCGTGATCTTCCTGTACTTATCAATCAATGGGCGAACGTGGTTCGTTGGGAGAAGCGTACTTTACCATTTATCCGCACTACTGAGTTTCTTTGGCAAGAAGGGCATACTGCGCATGAGAATGAGGCCGAAGCTCGTGAAGAAACCATGAAGATGCTGGATAACTACCGTGATTTTGCCGAGACATTCCTTGCCATTCCGGTGATCACTGGACAAAAGACACCTTCCGAGCGTTTTGCTGGTGCAGTAGATACGTATTCTATTGAAGCGATGATGAAAGATGGACGTGCTGTTCAGGCTGCTACCTCACATTACTTGGGTACCAAGTTTGCAACAGCATTTGAGATCCAGTATTTGAGCCGCGACAATAATTTAGAATATGTGCATACCACCTCATGGGGATCCACTACACGCTTGATTGGTTCGCTGATTATGGTGCATGGCGATGACCGTGGTCTTGTTCTGCCACCTAAGGTAGCGCCAACTCAAGTGATTATGATTCCAATCGGACCTCCTAAAACTCGCGAAGCCGTGATTGGACGGACAGACGAGCTGTTCAAGGAGCTGAAGAACGCAGGTGTTCGTGTACGTGTGGATGATCGTTCGGATGTAACGCCAGGTTGGAAGTTCAATGAATATGAAATGCGCGGTATACCTGTACGCTTGGAGCTTGGACCACGCGATATGGAGAATGGCGTTTGCGTTATCGTATCCCGTGTCACAGGTGAGAAGAAGGTAATTCAGCAGGAGAACCTTGTTGAAGAGGTACAAGCAATGCTCGAGCAGGTTCATAATGAAATGTTCGAACGTGCCCTGAAATTCCGCGAGGACCATTTCTATTCTGTAGATTCCTTGGAAGAAATGAAAGCTTCAATGGAAGAAAAACGCGGCTTTGCACTAGCTGGCTGGTGTGGTTCCGAAGAATGCGAGTCCAAAGTTAAGGAAGAGACAGGTGCGGGTAGCCGCAACATTCCTTTCGATCCGGCGGAGAAGAAGCAAGTCTGTATTTGCTGTGGCAAACCAGCTGAGCATACAGTGGTTTTTGCAAAGGCATATTAATCTTTTGGTACCGATCAACAGTCTTGTAGTATTTTAATCTAGCTTCTGGAGAGAGGAGTCAGCGGGCCGAAAAAACCCAATGCTTTTTGAATCCAGAAGCTTTTTAAAATATAAGAATAAAGTATAAGTTTCACACTATACTTTATCCTTATATTTTCACGAGAAACAGTTATCATCTTTAAAAGACGACAACGTCGTTTCTTCTTATCATATTGTACTTTCACTGAATATCATTGATTGTGTTTTACGGAGTTATCAAAGGTGGGAGGAAAGCATGGAACAAAACCAGGAGAGAAGAAAAAGATTCGAGCTCTTGATGAAGCAAGGTGAAATTCCACCTGCAATTATGGATCCCTACTTTTTAGATGGATATATAGAGCGTGTAGAGATCAGCCGTGGTAACCGAGACTGGCAAATTGTGATTGCGAAAGAAAGTCTGGTTCCAGCGCAGGTATACCGGACATTTTGCCTCAGAATGCGCGAGAAGCTACAGCATATAGCCAAAGTAAGCTTTTTATTCGTATATGATCAAAAAGTTAGTAGAGCAGAGCTAGTCCAAGAATATTGGGGATTGTTTCTGGAGTGGGTGACTCGCGAGATCCCTTCGGTTAATGGCTGGCTGACACGTTCTACCCAAGAGCTTAAAGATGACACTTTAATGCTGACGATGAGTGACTCCACTTCTATGGAGCTGGCTCGTAAAAAAGGCATCGATGGGGCAATTATTAAATTTTATGATAAGTATTTCGGTCTCTCCTTAAAAGTTAAAGTGCTAATGGCAGAGAACGAAAATAATAATGTTGAAGCATACGAAGAATTTCAGCAAAAGCTTCAGCAAGAACAACGCGAGATCGTTGAGCAGATGATGACTGCTGTAGAAACAGAAGCTCCTGCTGATGATAGCGATCCTAATGAAGTAATTAAGCTTCAAGTGGGGTATGAAATTAAGGAACAGGCCGTGCCGATTCTTGAAATTCAAGATGAAGAGAAGAAAATTACAATTCAGGGTACCATTTTTGGTCTGGATCGTAAGGAACTTCGCAATGGCAGTACTTTGTTCACCTTCAGTTTGACCGATTTCACGGATTCTCTACAAATGAAGATGTTCGCGAAGACTAAAGATGATCTGAAGGTTATGAGTCAGCTAGCAAACGGTAAATGGGTAAGAGCACGCGGGAAAGTTGAATATGACCGTTTTATGCAGATTCCTGAGCTAGTGATGATCCCTTCGGATTTAACGGAAGTTAAGGCACCGCCTGCGCGTAAAGATACGGCTCCTAAGAAACGGGTGGAATTCCACCTTCACACTACGATGAGTACGATGGATGCAGTCACTCCGATCACTACCTATGTCAAAACAGCTGCCCAGTGGGGGCATCCTGCGATTGCTATTTCTGATCATGGCGGAGTTCAGGCTTTTCCTGATGCGAACCATGCAGCTCATAAGCATAAGATAAAAATGATTTATGGCGTGGAAGCCAATGTTGTGAATGACTCTGTTAATATTGTCGAGAATGCTCAGCCTTTGGACTTGAAGACAGCTACCTATGTAGTGTTTGATATAGAGACCACGGGGTTATCGATTACCCGCAATAATATTACGGAGCTGGCGGCCATTAAAATGTGCGAAGGCAAAGAAGTAGACCGTTATTCTACTTTTGTTAATCCGCATGAGAAAATCCCTTATCATATTCAGCAATTGACCAATATTACGGATGAAATGGTTAAGGATGCTCCTGATCTTGAACCAGTGCTGCGTAAGTTTGTTGAATTTGTGGGTGATAGTATCCTTGTTGCTCATAACGCCAGATTTGATATGGGTTTTATTCAGGCCTCGTTACGTAAAATAGGTGAACCTGTGCTTCCGAATCCATCTCTTGATACGCTTGAGCTCGCTCGGTTACTATATCCAAGCATGAAGAATCACAGGCTGAACACATTAGCCGATAAATATAAAGTTCTTCTGGAAAGCCATCACCGTGCGATTGATGATACCATAGCGCTCGGCGGTATATTAACAGGATTGCTCGCAGATGCTGAAAAGATGAAGGGCATGACCCGCCTTGATCGACTAAACGATTATGTGGGTAATGATCTTTCGAACACAAGACCATTCCACTGTAATATTTATGCACTTAATCAAGTAGGCAAAAAAAATCTCTATAAGCTCATTTCCATGTCACATACGGAATATTTCAAACGTGTACCTTGTATTCCGAAATCCAAGCTGGAAGAGCATAGAGATGGACTGCTCGTGATTTCCGGTTGTGAACGTGGAGAGTTTTTTGAAGCAGTACTCAACAAAACGACTGAGGAAGCCATGGAGGTTGCTCATTTTTATGATGTGCTGGAGATTCAGCCATTGACCATGTACATGCACTTAGTGGACAAGGGCTTTGTAGCAGGCCCTGATGAGCTTCGCGATGTAGTCCGCAAGGTTTGCGAAATAGGGGAACAGTTGAATAAACCTGTTATCGCAACGGGGAATGTGCATTATCTTGAACCCCGGGACAAGCTGTATCGTGATATTACGATTAATGGGATCACAGGCTTTAGTCCGCTTAAAGACCAACGCAAACCGGATGCACACTTCCGCACAACGGATGAAATGCTGTCTGAATTCGAATTTCTCGGTGCTGAAAAAGCGATGGAAGTCGTGGTTACGAATACAGTTGAGCTGGCAGAACGTTTTGAAGAGCTGGAGCTATTTCCAGATAAGCTATTTACACCAATTCTTGAAGGGGCGGACGAAGAAATTCGCGAGACCTGTTATAACACTGCCAAATCCATTTATGGCGAAGAACTACCTGAAGTAGTTATTGCCCGTTTGGAGAAAGAGCTTGCACCGATTATTAAATTCGGGTTCTCTGCCAACTATTTGATTTCTGAACGTCTCGTTAAAAAATCAAATCGAGATGGATATCTCGTAGGCTCGCGGGGTTCTGTAGGCTCTTCTGTAGTAGCTACATTTCTTGGAATTTCAGAAGTTAATCCTTTGCCTGCGCATTATATTTGCCTAAACCCCGAGTGTCGCCATAGTGAATGGTTCCTGGACGGTAGTGTGCGTAGCGGATTCGATTTACCAGATAAAGTCTGCCCGGATTGCGGTCAGAAGCTCAAAGGTGAAGGCCAGGATATTCCGTTCGAGACCTTCCTTGGATTTAAAGGGGATAAAGTTCCCGATATCGACTTGAACTTCTCAGGGGAATATCAGCCGAATGCACATAACTTTACCAAAGAAATGTTTGGTGAGAAAAATGTATTCCGTGCCGGAACGATTGGTACCGTAGCCGAGAAGACAGCCTTCGGATTTGCAAAAAAATACGAAGAACTTCACCAAAAACGTTGGCGAGGAGCTGAAGTTGGCCGTCTGGCGGCTGGCTGTACAGGCGTTAAACGTAGTACGGGACAGCATCCTGGTGGTATAGTCGTTGTTCCAGACTATATGGAGGTAGAAGATATTACGCCAGTACAATTCCCGGCGGATGATGTCAATGCCGAATGGAAGACCACACACTTTGATTATCACGCTTTTGACGCGAATTTGCTGAAGCTTGATATTCTGGGTCATGATGATCCGACGATGATGCGGATGCTGCAGGATTTGACAGGTGTTGATCCAACTTCTATCCCGATGAATGATCCGAAAGTAATGAGCATGTTTAACTCTACAGATGCACTTGGAGTGAGACCTGACGAAATCAGATCACCGGTTGCGACCTATGGTGTGCCCGAAATGGGTACCAAATTCGTACGTCAAATGCTTATTGAGTCGAAACCGTCCAGCTTTGCTGACTTACTGCAAATATCAGGTTTGTCTCATGGTACTGGAGTTTGGCTTGGTAACGCGCAAGAGCTTATAAAGAATAACACTTGTAACATTAAGACCGTTATCGGTTGTCGGGATGACATCATGCTCTTCTTAATTTATAAAGCGGGAATGGATGCGAGCTTGGCCTTTAAAATTACCGAGAGTGTTCGTAAAGGTAAAGGTTTATCTGACGAATGGATCGAGGAAATGAAAAAGTGCAAGGTTCCACAATGGTATATTGATTCTTGTCTGAAGATTCAATACATGTTCCCGAAGGCGCATGCTGCTGCATACGTAATTTCTGCAGTGCGTACCGCCTACTTCAAGCTGTATCATCCTATTGAATATTATGCGACTTATTTCTCTGTACGTGCAGCAGATTTTGATATTGAATTGTGCTGTAAGGGATATGAAGCGATCAACCGTCAGATCGTAGAAATTGAGCAAAAAGGATTTCAAGCTTTGCCTAAGGAAAAGGCTATGTTGCCTGTCCTTGAGATGGCTTTGGAGATGACGGCACGTGGGTTTACATTCAAAAACATTGATCTTTACCGTTCGGAAGCGAATAAGTTTATTGTTGATGACAAGAGTTTGATTCCTCCGTTTTCCGCATTAGCGGGAATTGGTGAGAATGCTGCTATCAACATTGCTGCTGCGAAAGATGCCGGGGAGTTCCTTTCTATTGAGGATTTCCAGCAAAAATCCAAGGCGAGTAAGACAGTTATTGAGCTGCTAACCAATATGGGCTGCTTCCGCGGTTTACCGGAGAGCAATCAACTTTCCCTATTTTAAAGGCTTTAACAACACTTATTTCATGGTAAGCAGAACCGGCTTTGCCGTCCTTTTAGGGACGGTACCGGTTTCTGCGAAAAATACAAAACGTATAGGATGACGTGAAACTTATACTTTCTTGTATTTCTAGAAAAGAGAGCTCCAAAGGGGGAGTCAAGGGCTAGCACTTGTCAGTCCAGACTCACTATGGTATAATTTCTTTGGTAATAATGAGATAAGTCCGTTGTGTAAAGAGTGGGGAAACCCACTCTTTATCTTTGGTATATAGCAAAAGACAAGTTCGTGGAGGTAATTTTCTTTTGAGCACACCCAAATCTAAAATTAAACAAACGGTAGAGCAGATGCTCGGGCCCTATCTCGACGACAATGGTTTCGAACTGGTGGACGTTGAATACGTGAAGGAAGGCTCCAATTGGTTTCTGCGTATATTCGTAGATAAAGAAGGCGGCATTGATATTGATGACTGCGGAAGCATTAGCGAATATTTCAGTCAGCAGTTGGATGAGAATGATCCTATCCCTGAGGCATATTTCCTTGAGGTTTCCTCACCGGGAGCAGAGCGTCCTCTCAAAAAAGCTGCGGATGTAGCTAAAGCGGTAGGTAAGGACGTGTATGTGACTGTTTATGAGCCGATTCAAGGACTCAAAGAATTTGAAGGTCGTTTGCTCTCGTTCGAGAACGAGGAACTGCTCATCTCCGCGGGCAAAAAAGAACATGTAGTACCGTATGCCAAAGTCGCAAGCGCGAGATTGGCCATTATTTTTTAACGTCTTGAAAGGGGGGCCGGAAATTCATGAGTATGGAGTTTATTGAAGCAATGAATGAGCTGGAAAGGGAGAGAGGCATCAGTAAAGATGTGCTGTTCGAAGCGATCGAAGCGGCGCTGATCTCTAGTTATAAACGTAATTTCAATGCAGCACAGAACGTGCGTGTTGACATGAACCGCAACACAGGTGTCATTAAAGTGTTTGCCCGCAAGCTAATTGTTGAAGAGGTCCTGGATACAAGGACTGAAATCTCATTGCCGGCAGCCAGAGAAATTAACCCGCATTTCCAGCTTGAAGACATTGCTGAGCTTGAAGTAACACCACGTGATTTCGGGCGTATTGCTGCACAGACTGCAAAGCAGGTTGTAACACAACGGATTCGCGAAGCAGAGCGTGGACTCATCTATAATGCCTTTATTGACAAAGAAGATGATATTGTAACAGGACTTGTACAACGTCAAGATATGCGGAACATCTACATTGATCTTGGTAAAATCGAAGCGGTGTTGCCGCTTAGTGAATTGATGCCAGGTGAGAAGTTTAAACAAAGCGAGCGTATCAAGGCTTATATCACTAAAGTTGAGAACACCACTAAAGGACCGCAAATTATGCTGTCCCGCAGTCATCCCGGATTGCTGAAGCGTCTGTTCGAACTAGAAGTTCCGGAAATTTTTGATGGTGTAGTTGAAATTCGTTCCGTAGCTCGTGAAGCTGGCTTCCGTTCGAAGATTGCTGTGTATTCCCGCAATCCGGAAGTGGATCCAGTTGGTTCTTGCGTAGGCCCAAGAGGAACACGCGTTCAAACCATCGTTACTGAGCTTCGTGGCGAGAAGATCGATATCGTCCGTTACTCTGATCTGGTGCAGGAGTATGTCGCTAATGCACTCAGCCCTTCTAAGGTGCTTGAAGTTCAAGTCTTTGAAGCAGAGAAAATGGCACGGGTGATCGTTCCTGATTATCAATTATCACTGGCAATCGGTATTAAAGGGCAAAATGCACGTCTTGCCGCTAAGCTTACCGGCTGGAAAATTGATATCAAGAGTGAAAGTCAAGCGGAGCAGGAATACGGTAGACCGAGAACTTCTATTGATGAAATGCATCAGGATTCCGTCTCTATTGATTAATTAACCTGCTTGACGGGAGGCGTATGTATGAAACAAAGAAAGGTGCCGCTGCGCAAATGCGTTGCTACCCAGGAGATGATGCCGAAGAAAGAGCTGATTCGAGTGGTTAGAACGCCCGAGGGCGAAGTACTGATTGATCTGACAGGTAAGAAGTCAGGCCGTGGTGCTTACATATGCGGCAAGCTTGAATGCTTTAAGCTGGCACAGAAGAATAAAGCACTTGACCGCGCTTTGAAATGTCAAGTGAGTCCTGAAATCTATGACCAGCTTGCCCGGGAGTTTACTTCCGTGGAAGAGCAGTTTCTAGCAGCAAAGGATAGTGAGGATAATGAGTAAGGCGCTTTCTTATTTAGGGCTTGCCATGAGAGCAGGCAAGATAGTCACCGGCGATGAGGCTGTACTCAAAGCTGTACGGTCTTCAGAGGCGAAGCTGGTCGTTCTGGCAGGTGACGCTTCAGATAATACCCAAAAAAAGTTCCGTGATAAATGCGGAACCTACGATATTCCACTAGTAATCGCATTTCACCGAGACAGCCTCGGTGCAAGTATTGGTAAAGACCAGCGTGTAGTACTGGCCATTACGGATAAAGGATTCGCGGAAATGATCTCCAAGCAACTCGGAGATACTGTCGGAGGTGGATTTATTGACTAAAGAAGAGAACAAAGATAAATTGCGCGTGTACGAATACGCCAAGTCACTAAACATGAGCAGTAAAGAAATTATTACAATTCTGAAGCGTTTGAATGTCCCTGTGAATAATCATATGAGTGTCATGGAGAACGGTTCCGTGAACAAAGTAGAGCAATTCTTCAAGGATATCAAGTCGAACGCTGCAGCCAAACGGGATACCAGCTCCAGCAGCCGTCCGGTGACAACCGGTGCGGTAACTGCCGAACCCCAAAGTGCTCAGAATGCCAACAAAAATCAACAGGAAAAGCAGGTAGGTATGAACAGTAACCAAAACAACAACCAATCGACGACGTCCCCAAGGCCCCAAAGCGGACAAGATTCCCGCAGAACAACAACAGGTTCAACGCAGAACGCACGTCCGCAACAAAGCGGAGCTCCACGTACTAACAGTACTAGCGGAAGCCGTCCGCAAGGAAGTAGCACAGGCGGCAATCGTCCACAAGGTAGCAACACTGGTGGCAGCCGTCCGCAAGGAAGTAATACTGGCAGCCGTCCACAAGGTAGCAGTACCGGTGGCAGCCGTCCGCAAGGTAGCAGCACTGGTGGAAGCCGTCCACAAGGAAGTAATACCGGTGGTAGCCGTCCACAAGGAAGCAATACTGGCAGCCGTCCGCAAGGACAAAGCAGTGCACCTCGCACTGACAGCCGCCCACAAGGTCAATCTGGCACTGGCGGTGGCTTCACACGCGGTGACGACAGAGGTCCTAAGAAGAACACAACTGGTGGTAGACCAAATACGAACAATAGACGGTTTGATGATGGCAAAGGCGGTAACTACCGCGGTCGTGGTGGTAAGAATGGCCGCGGCAAGAATCAGCCAATGGTTCACCGTGAGAAGATCGATAACACACCTAAGAAGATTATCGTTCGTGGTAGCATGACTGTTGGTGAAACAGCAAAATTGCTTCACAAAGACGCTTCTGAAGTAATTAAGAAGCTGATCTCTATGGGTGTTATGGCAACCATCAACCAAGAGCTGGATATCGACACCATCCTGCTACTCGCTGCTGAATTCGGCGTAGAAGTAGAAGTGAAGATTCCTGTTGATGAGGATAGCTTTGAAACTGTGGAAGAGAATGATGCTGAAGAAGAACTTCAGTCACGTCCTCCAGTAGTTACGATCATGGGTCACGTTGACCACGGTAAAACTACTTTGCTGGATGCCATTCGTTCGACGAGTGTATCTCTTGGCGAAGCAGGCGGAATCACACAGCATATCGGTGCTTATCAAGTTGAAATCAACCAGAAGAAAATCACGTTCCTAGATACACCTGGTCACGAAGCATTTACTGCTATGCGTGCTCGTGGTGCACAGGTAACAGATATGACTATTATCGTAGTTGCTGCTGATGACGGTGTTATGCCTCAGACCGTTGAAGCTATTGCACACGCTAAGGCTGCTGGACTTCCGATTATTGTCGCTGTTAATAAAATCGACAAGCCGGGTGCAGATCCTGACAAAGTGAAGCAAGAGCTTACAAGCTATGAACTGGTTCCTGAAGAGTGGGGCGGAGATACCATCTTCGTTAACCTTTCTGCAAAACAACGTATTAACTTGGAAGAACTGCTGGAAATGATTCTGCTCGTTGCTGAAGTAAATGAGTACAAAGCGAACCCTGACAAACGGGCACGTGGTACGGTTATAGAAGCTGAGCTTGATAAGAATCGTGGACCAGTTGCACGTGTTCTGGTACAGAACGGTACATTGAAAGTCGGCGATGCTTTCGTAGCAGGTAACTGCTTCGGACGTGTACGTGCGATGGTTAATGATAAAGGACGTAAGATCAAGGAAGCTGGACCTTCCACTCCAGTAGAAATTACTGGTTTGACTGAGGTACCACAAGCTGGCGATCCGTTTATGGCTTTCGAAGACGAGCGTAAAGCCCGTGCGATTGCTGATAGACGTTCCACATCCCAACGTCAATCTGAGCTGAATACGAACACCCGTGTAACATTGGATGATTTGTTCCAGCACATTAAAGACGGCGAAATCAAAGACCTTAACGTTATCATTAAAGCTGACGTACAAGGTTCAGTCGAGGCACTTAAAGGTTCCCTGGCTAAGATCGAAGTGGAAGGCGTCCGCGTGAAGATCATTCACAGCGGTGCTGGTGCCATTACGGAATCCGATATTACACTTGCAGCAGCATCTAATGCTATTGTTATTGGCTTTAACGTTCGTCCGGACGCTCAGACCAAGGCAGCTGCTGAACAAGAAAAAGTAGATGTTCGTCTCCATAACATCATCTACAATGTAATCGAGGAAATCGAAAGTGCAATGAAGGGTATGCTTGATCCTATCTATAAAGAGAACGTTATCGGTCACGCTGAAGTACGTAGCGTCTTCAAAATCAGTAAAGTGGGTACCATTGCAGGTTGTATGGTAATTGATGGTAAAATTACCCGTAATGCTGAAATGCGCTTGATCCGTAGCGGAATCGTTGTATTTACAGGTAAAGTTGATACCTTGAAACGCTTTAAAGATGATGCCAAAGAAGTGGCGCAAGGTTATGAATGCGGCATAACTTTGGAACGCTATAATGACGTCCAAGAGGGCGACATTATCGAAGCGTTTCTTATGGAAACTGTAGAGCGCTAAGCGAAGAGGTGAATATTGATGTCTAAAATTAGAGCAGGACGAGTGGGCGAGCAGATCAAGAAAGAGCTTAGTCAACTTATCCAAAGCGGACTGAAAGATCCTCGAATCGGTTTTGTAACTGTAACTGGCGTAGACGTGACTAACGATCTGTCGCAAGCGAAAGTATACCTAAGCGTGTTCGGGGATGAAGAGCAGAAGTCAGGCTCCCTTAAAGCGATTGAGAAAGCTAATGGTTTTCTTCGCTCCGAGCTTGGCAAGGCGATTCGCCTTCGGCATACACCGGAACTGATCTTCAAGATCGATGAATCTGTCGCTTATGGCAGTCACATTGAGAAACTTCTTGGAGAGCTTCATAAGAACGATTAGAAATAGGTACTAAAAGGAGTTCAAAATAGCTTAAGGCTATTTTGAACAACCTTTATAAAGGAGACGGCGAATGCAGAGCTATGAACAAAGTCTCCAGCAGACCCGTGAGTTTCTGCTGGAACACGACGATTACCTTGTAGTGTCGCATGTTCAGCCGGACGGAGATGCAGTCAGCTCCACCCTAGCGGTGGGCTGGCTTCTCTCATGTCTGGGCAAAAAATACACTATGCTGAATGAAGGACCGATACCGAAGCGGATGGAATATTTATGGCATTCGGATGAAATCATCAATATGGCCTCTAGTGAGCCGCCCCGTCAATACAGCAATGTGATCTGTGTGGATTGTGCTGATTTTCAGCGAGTAGGATTGACTCATCGCTATTTTGCGAAGGATGCACTAATCCTGAACATTGACCATCATCCCACTAACAACGGTTATGGACTTGTGAATTTAATCAAACCGGATGCTGCTGCGACTGCGGAAATTTTGTTCGATCTGCTGAAGACGTTCGAGATTGAATGGGACATTGATATCGCCACAGCTTTATACACAGGTATTTTGACAGATACTGGTGGATTTCGATATACCAACACATCACCAAAAGTAATGGCAGCCGTATCTGAACTGCTTTCTTATGGCGTTAACGGTCCTGAACTGGCTGAGACATTACTTGAAGAAATGACATTGCCACAGATTAAAATTTTAAATAAAGCGTTAAATACTCTTCAATTATCACCCGAAGGGGATATTGCCTGGCTCTATGTTACACCGGAGGATATGATTGAATGTGCTGCTGCTAATGAAGATTTAGAAGGTCTCGTGAACTACCCTCGCAATATTCGAGGTGTGGAAGTAGGGATTCTGTTCAAAGTCATTCATGAACATGCGGTTAAAGTTAGTTTACGTTCTGCGGGTAAGGTGGACGTGGCTGATCTAGCGCAAACGTTTGGAGGTGGCGGTCATACCCGTGCTGCAGGTGCGCGTATAGAAGCTACACTCGAAACGGCAATAGCGCAGGTGCTTGAGGAGGTAAGACGTCATTTATGAGTGAATTAGAAGGTGTACTGGCGGTTTACAAGCCAGCTGGGTTCACTTCACATGATGTTGTGGCCAAGGCACGTCGAATTCTCGGCATGAAACGGATCGGACATACGGGAACGCTTGACCCACAGGTAACAGGTGTGCTACCACTTTGTCTGGGACGTGCTACTCGTGTAGTGGAGTATATTCAGGAGTTGCCCAAAGAATATGTGGCAACACTGAGACTAGGGATGTCCAGTGATACTGAGGACTTAACTGGGACTATTATAGAAACTGTAGATGAGGTGCATGTAACTGAAGAAGAGATTCTATCAGTGCTTGCTTCATTTAAAGGGGTTATTTCTCAGGTTCCACCGATGTATTCTGCGGTTAAAGTTGACGGCAAACGTCTTTATGAGTTAGCAAGAGAAGGTAAAACCGTTGAACGTAAAAGCCGTGAAGTAGAGATTTATGAAATTGAAATGACGGATATGACTTGGGAAGGCAATCATCCCGATATCACATTCCGGGTGCTTTGCTCTAAGGGGACGTACATTCGTACGCTCTGTGTCGATATCGGACGAGCACTTGGACTGCCGGGTGTGATGGTGAAACTAGAGAGAACGATGTCGGCAGGGATTTCTGCCAGTCATTGTCTTACGCTAGAGGATATTGCGATTCACAAAGAAGCCGGAACATTGGAAGATCATTTAATCGCTGCAGACGAAGCCATTTCTCATATGCCAAAGCACACTGTAATGGATGAGAAAAAGAAGGCAGCTTTGCAGGGGCAGCGTTTGTCCTCACGATTTATCGCTCCAGAGGTGAAGACAAACAGTCAATTTCGGCTATACGATCTTCAAGGTGGATTTCTTGGCATTTATGAATTGGAAGATACAGGTGCAATTGCTCCAGTGAAGGTATTTGCACAAGCTTAAATCAATTTTACCAAGTGAATTGTAGGTGAGAAACAGCGTGAGAACCGTAACGTTAACCTATCCGATGTCTCCAGAGACTGCTGCAGAGTGGGCTCAGCCTCAAGTGGCTGCTCTAGGGCAGTTTGACGGATTGCATCGTGGACATGCTAGCGTCATTACATCCGCTGTGGCCCTAGCCCGTAAACAAGGTGTGCCGGCCGCAGTCCTTACATTTCATCCCCATCCTAAAGATGTTATGGGTAAGGGTGATTATGAAGGGTATTTGACGCCACCCGTAGAAAAGCAGGAGATTCTTGCTAGTTTGGGTGTCGATATCTTATATGTTATTGAATTTAACGAGCAGCTTTCCCGTGTAAGTCCACAGAATTTTGTCTCTGTTATGCTTTTGCCGCTACATATTGTAACTGCAGTTGTCGGCTTTGACTTTCGTTTTGGTTATCAAGGTGAAGGCGATGTTGAAATGCTTCGCAAGCTGGGTGAAGGTGTTATGAATGTAGAGGTTGCTCCCCCTTTTCTGTTAGATGGTGAGAAGGTCAGCAGCTCCGGCATTCGTAAAAGTCTCCAAAACAGGGATTTAGAGCTGGCAAACTCCTGGTTCGGACGTAGCTACTATCTGCGCGGTGAAGTGGGTCATGGTGAGAAGAGAGGTCGCACCATTGGTTTTCCAACGGCGAATTTGAAGCTCAGTGCTCATTTTGTTATTCCGACTAAAGGTGTATATGCGGTCAGAGTCTTTTATAAGGATAAAGTTTTGTACGGGGTCATGAATGTGGGCGTTAAACCTACCTTTCATGAGGGTGTATTGACGCCAAGCTTTGAGGTCCATCTGTTTGACTTCGAAGGTGATTTGTATGATCAAGAGCTCAAGGTAGAGTTAGTATCTTACATTCGTCCTGAACGAAAATTCGAATCCATTGGTGCATTGATTACTCAAATCGGTGAGGATGCAGAAACCGCGAAGAAGATTTTGGGGTATAATCTATAGTCATCCCGGACAAGCCGTTTACTTTTGTTAATGGAGATGCTATACTAATAAACGTTGCTGGCTTACAGCACCATAACCTTAGCTTGGTTGCACGTTCTCACCGACGGTGACGAGGCTAATGGCGATTATATTGAAGGAGGTGAACAGGATGGCATTAACTCAAGAACGTAAACATCAATTGATCGACGAGCACAAAACTCACGAATCCGATACTGGATCCCCTGAGGTGCAAGTTGCTATCCTAACGGAGAACATCGTTAATTTGACTGACCACTTGCGTACGCACAAGAAAGATCATCACTCCCGTCGCGGATTGTTGAAAATGGTTGGACAACGTCGTAAACTTCTGGCGTATTTGAAAAACAAAGACATCAGACGTTACAGCGCCCTGATCGAAAGACTGGGATTGCGTCGTTAATTTTCCATAAGATAACCCTTAAAGCAGCCTGGTTGTATACCGTATGTCCTTCTCGGAGCGACAGCGGGACAGCTGGGTTGCTTTTTGAAAATTTAGGGAAAACTTATAGCAAGACTGATGAGATTATTCGTAAAAACGGCCACTTTACATCATCTGTAAGACTTAGCCGTTTCTTCTTATATGCATACAGAACAGGCTACATACCTTAAATTATAAGAAAGTATAAGTTTCATGCTATACTTTATCCTTATAATTCTCGCATAAACGCTACCGTCCTTATAAGGACGCCGAAGGCGTTTTTAGCTTGGGGACAAGCCTTTCCGATTCATTAGATCGATATGTGAACCTGCAATATTTGACTGCGGGTCTACTACTATTCAAGGAGGTATTTATGGAAAAACGTGTAGAAATGCAGCTAGGCGGAAGACGCCTTGTGCTGGAAACGGGCCGACTAGCTAAACAAGCAAACGCAGCCGTTATGGTGCGTTATGGGGATACTTCGGTATTATGTACCGTTACGGCTTCGAAAGAGCCGAAGGACCTGGATTTTTTCCCGCTTACAGTTAACTATGAGGAAAGATTATATGCGGTAGGTAAAATTCCGGGCGGATTTATTAAACGGGAAGGTAGACCGAGTGAGAAAGCGATTCTGTCCAGCCGTTTGACTGACCGTCCAATCAGACCACTGTTCCCTGAAGGTTTCCGTAACGATGTTCAGGTATTGAACATGGTAATGAGTGTGGATCAGGACTGCGCACCAGATATTGCTGCTATGATCGGTACTTCAGCTGCACTTAGTATTTCCGATGTGCCTTTTGATGGACCCATCGGCGGCGTTGCTGTAGGTCGGATTAATGGAGAATTTGTGATCAATCCGGATATGGCTCAGCAAGCGATCAGTGATATTTATGTAGTGGTTGCTGGAACGAAGGAAGCAATCATGATGGTTGAAGCAGAAGCGAACGAAGTGACGGAAGATGTGATGCTCGAAGCGATTATGTTCGGTCATGATGAAATCCGTAAGATCGTTGCAACCATTGAAGAACTGGTCAAAGTGGCTGGTAAAGAAAAAATGGCTGTGAAGCTGCATGCAGTGAATGCTGACGTGAATACTGAGGTCCGTGCATTTGCTGAGGCTCGTCTGGTGGAAGCCGTTAAAATTGCTGAAAAACATGCTCGTCAGGAAGCGATTGATGTCGTTAATGATGAAGCGGTTGCGTATTTCGTAGAGAAGTACATAGAAGCACCGGAGCTTCTGAAAGATGTTAAAGAAGTCCTACATGATATCGTGAAGGATGAAGTGAGACGTCTAATCACGCATGATAAGGTTCGTCCAGATGGACGTAAACTTGATGAAATCCGTCCGATTGAATGTGATACAAGTCTGTTGCCGCGTACACACGGTTCCGGTCTGTTCACACGTGGACAAACACAAATCCTTAGCGTTTGTACCCTTGGAGCTCTAGGTGATGTACAAATCCTCGATGGAATCGATCCTACTGAAACGAAACGTTTCATGCACCATTACAACTTCCCTCCGTTCAGCGTAGGGGAAGCTCGTCCGCTTAGAGCACCAGGACGTCGTGAAATCGGTCACGGAGCACTTGGAGAACGTGCATTATCCAAGGTAATTCCTAGTGAAACTGAATTCCCGTACACGATTCGTCTAGTATCAGAAGCGATTGAATCTAATGGTTCTACTTCTCAGGCAAGTATCTGTGCCAGCATTCTGGCTATGATGGACGCTGGTGTGCCAATCAAAGCACCAGTAGCCGGAGTAGCAATGGGTCTGATCAAAGACGGAGATCATGTCTCCATCCTGACGGATATTCAAGGTATGGAAGATCATCTCGGAGATATGGACTTCAAGGTAGCTGGTACAGCAGAAGGTGTTACAGCTATTCAAATGGACATTAAGATTGCCGGTATCGACCGCAACATTCTTCAAGATGCACTTCAGCAGGCTAAAGACGGCCGTTTGTTCATCTTGGACAAAATGAATGAAGCGATCTCTGCACCAAGACCTAATCTGTCCAAATATGCTCCAAAAATCATTATTATCAACATCAATCCGGACAAAATCCGTGATGTTATCGGTGCTGGTGGTAAGATTATCAATAAAATTATTGAAGAAACCGGCGTGAAAATCGACATCGAACAAGATGGCCGTGTCTTTATCGGTTCTTCAGATGAAGAAATGATCCAAAAGGCTCGTTCGATTATCGAAGGTCTTGTGCGTGAAGTACAAGTCGGAGAAATCTATGTGGGTACAGTTAGACGTATTGAGAAATTTGGTGCATTTGTTGAACTTATTCCGGGCAAAGACGGATTGGTACACATTTCCCAATTGTCTACTGAGCGTGTAGCTAAGGTAGAAGATGTTGTTGCTATTGGTGACACCATTACCGTTAAAGTTACCGAGATCGATCCACAAGGCCGGGTTAACCTGTCTCGTAAAGCAGTGTTGACTTCGGAAACTGGAGCTAAAGCGTAAGATTGATCTTAGTAATAACTTTTACTAAAGGGATCTAATTTCATTATTAAAAGAGACAGAAGCGATTTGCGTTCTGGCTCTTTTTTTATATGAACGAAGCTGGAAAACTGTAGCAAACATTCCTATCTATTAGTCTTGAATCTGTTCATGACATAAAATCCTCCCTTGTCTCATAGATTGGGACAAAGTGTCTTTGTAATCGTGTGGAACGAACCTGAAATTCGTTTCTACCGGGGAGGAAGTCGTCATGAAGACGGAAAAAGTGGCATTAGTGGTTGCTTGTGTAGCAATCGTGATAGGAATTGGTAGCACACAGGGACCAGTCAAAGACATGCTTGCGCAATTGAAGCCGCAGGATGATCTCGCGGTGTGGATGGATATCCCTAAGGCGGCGAACAACGATCTTCGTCTGAGGATTGAGACCGCCGCGGCCAAACTAAATGCACCTCCAGTGGATGCAGTGGTTGACCGGGTGTGGAAAGCCATTCCGGGCTATAACGGACTTGAGATTGATGTAGAGAGTACCTATCGGAATGCTCTTTTGGCACCAAAAGAGCCCATAAAGTTAGTGTATCGGCAGATCGAACCAAAAGTATCGTTAAATGAACTGGGAGCAGAACCTATATATCGAGGAAATCCGGCGAAGCCGATGGTATCACTGATGATTAATGTGGCTTGGGGGAATCAGTATATCGTGCCAATGCTGGATATTTTGGATGAAGAGAACGTGAAAGTTACGTTTTTTCTGGATGGAAGCTGGCTGAGTAAGAATCCAGAGCTTGCTACGGAAATGTTAAAGCGTGGTCATGAGATGGAGAATCACGCCTATACCCACCCCAATATGAGTACTTTAAGTCGAGCGCGGGCTACCGTTGAGATTGAGAAGACGCAAAAGCTGCTAAAGGAATCGCTTGGAGTCACTAATAAATGGTTCGCGCCTCCATCTGGTGATTTCGATCAAGAGACAGTAGAAATCGCTAGCAGCTTGGGCTTAAAGACTGTACTCTGGACTGTAGATACGGTGGATTGGCGCAATCCTTCTCCTGAATCTATAGTTGCCAAAATCACAAGCAAAGCTGAACCCGGCACACTTGTTCTAATGCATCCTACTGCCTCATCCTCCAAGGCGCTGAAGGCCATGATACGCGGGATAAAGGCAAAAGGGTTACAGCTAGGAACAGTTAGCCAAACGCTGTCAGCGGAGCGTCTAATCCCCTCTGATGTTGAGTGAGTGATCTATTTCTGGTAGGATTATAGGCACGTGTATTAATTTAGATAGAACATGGCTATTGCCAGGAGGACATGAAGTGGAAAAAATAGTATTATCCAATGGATTACGAGTAGTGATGGAAAAAATTCCGACCGGCCGGTCCGTTTCATTTGGAATATGGGTGAAGACAGGTTCGCGGAATGAACACCCTGGAAACAACGGGATATCCCATTTTGTAGAGCATATGCTTTTTAAAGGTACGGACCGATATAGTGCTAAGGATATTGCCGAGCAGTTCGATGCTATTGGCGGCAATGTAAATGCGTTTACCTCTAAGGAATATACTTGCTATTATGCAAAAGTACTGGATGAGCATCTGCCTATCGCAGTAGATGTGCTAGCAGATATGTTTTTCCGTTCACGTATGGATGCTGAAGAGCTGGAGAAAGAAAAGAACGTCATCCTTGAGGAAATTTCTATGTGCGAAGATACACCAGACGATCTTGTGCATGATTTGATGTGTGCTGCTGCTTACAAGGATCATCCGCTTGCGTATTCTATCCTTGGCTTAAAGGAACGGCTGATGGAGATGAAGCCGGATGATCTTCGTGCCTACATGAAGGAGCAGTATACGATTGAGAATACGGTAATTAGTGTAGCTGGGAACATCAGCGATGGATTGATTGAGCTGCTGGAGCAGCATTTTGGTTCTTTTGCTAATCATGGCACATCTGCGCCGTTGACTCCACCGGATTATTATGGGGACTTGTTGTTTCACCGCAAAAAAACAGAACAGAATCATATCTGTCTTTCCCTACCAGGGGTCCGCTCTGGCGACCCATTGCAATATGCTATGGTGCTTATTAATAATGCCATTGGCGGCGGTATGAGCTCACGGATGTTCCAAGAGATTCGCGAAAAACGTGGCCTAGCCTATTCTGTATATTCATACCACAGTTCTCAAGCGGATTCTGGTTTGTTCACGGTCTATGCTGGAACAGCACCGAAGCAAACTAAGGATGTAACGGAGCTAATTAAGGAAATGATGTACGAACTTGCTACTGAGGGTCTTAGTGAAGATGAACTGAGAAAAGGCAAGGAGCAGCTTAAAGGTAGCCTTATTCTTAGCCTGGAAAGTACTAGTAGCCGGATGAATCGGATTGGAAAAAATGAACTTATGCTCGGAAAACATAACACATTAGACGATATGATCGCCAAGATTCAGTTAGTAACGATGGACAATATCAACAGTGTGCTTGATAATATGTTTGCTGAGCCGCTTTCTTTAGCGATGGTAGGTTCAACAGATAAAGCTATTGCAAATGTTAGGAGAGATGATCTTGTCTTATTACGTACAAATCAATAAACTAGCTGGAAACGAGGATGTTAATCTTCCTTGTAAAATGTCAGAACAGGCTTCCGGGTATGATCTATATGCCGCAGTTGGTAGCGAAGTCGTGCTTGCACCTGGAGAACGTGCATTAATTCCAACAGGCATATCATTAGCTATGCCAGACGGATTAGAAGCTCAAATTCGTCCACGAAGTGGACTAGCCTTGAAGCATGGGATTACGTGTTTGAACACACCTGGAACGATTGATGCTGATTATCGTGGAGAGATCAAAGTGTTGTTGATCAATCTAGGGCAAGAGCCATTTGCTATCGCTCGTAATGAGCGCATTGCCCAAATGGTATTTCAAGCGGTTCCAGTGGTCACTTTGGTTGAAGTAGATGCTTTATCCGAAACAGAACGTGGAGCCGGAGGCTTTGGTCACACTGGCAAATAATATGACTTATTAAAAAGCTTGCGAATTTATGCCTAATCGGCGTGATTCGCGAGCTTTTTTTCGTTTGAATATGACAATTTATAAGTTTCACATTTAAGCCTGCATGGTAATTCTTCTCCGCTTTTCACCCATTAAGAATGCCCAGCATAAGATGCTCTATAGTCGATAGTGTATGTTGAAAGGAGCGTCATCCCTATGCTTACTGGCGTCAGGATCGTGTTCCTGGGCGGGGACGCGAGACAGCTTGAAGTGATTCGGAAATGTGTGGAATTGGATGCGACGGTAAGCGCTGCCGGGTTCGATAAATGGGAAGCCCCTTGCCCAGGGGTGAGCCTGGAACAGATGACGGTAGAGCTGCTTAGTAATGCAGATGTATTAGTGTTGCCTACGGTTGGTTGTGATGATGAAGGGAATATTAGTGCTTTATTTTCTTCTGAACGCTTGATGCTCTTGGAAGAACATTTTGCTGCTCTGCCACCCCATTGTTTGGTGTATAGCGGTATGGCTAAAAGCTACTTACGCGGCATGTGCGCCAAGCATTCGTTAAAGTTAATTGAATTGCTTAATCGTGATGATGTAGCCATCTACAACTCCATCCCAACAGCGGAAGGGGCACTGGTTATGGCCATACAGAACACGGATTTTACCATTCACAGTTCCAAATCGATGGTACTGGGCTTGGGCAGAACGGGTTTTACAATGGCAAGAAGTCTACAAGGATTGGGTGCTAGTGTCAAAGCCGGTGTTAGAAAACAGGAACATTATGCACGTGCTGAGGAAATGGGCTGGAAGCCGTTTATGACCAGTGAACTGTTGCTTCATGTGCCGGATGTTGATCTGATATTTAATACGATTCCAAGTATGATCATCACCGCACAAGTACTCTCACGTATCTCACCGCATTGCTTAATTGTCGACCTGGCTTCCGCTCCAGGTGGATGTGACTTTCGTTATGCTGAGAAAAGAGGAATTAAAGCGATGCTGGCACCTGGACTCCCTGGCATTGTAGCTCCTAAAAGCGCTGGGATTATTATGGCAAATGCGCTGGTTCAGTCGATATCGGACGAGGCTTTAATCAAGGGGGACGAATAAAATGGATTGGCACGGAAAAACAGTAGGGTATGCGATTACCGGATCTCACTGCACATTTGCGGAGGTAATGCCGCAAATTCAACGCTTCGTAGATGGAGGAGCAAACGTAGTGCCCATAGTTTCAGCATCCGTACTAGGCACCGACACCCGCTTTGGAACATCGCAAAATTGGCTAAAACAGTTGAAAGATATAACAGGTAATGATATCATTTCTACAATTGTTGAAGCGGAACCGCTGGGTCCTTCCAAGCTGCTGGATGTGCTGACGATAGCACCTTGCACTGGAAATACAACGAGTAAATTGGCAAATGCTATGACCGATAGTCCAGTGCTCATGGCTGCAAAATCGCAGATGCGCAATGGACGTCCACTTGTTCTCGCGATATCTACCAATGATGGCTTAGGTCTTAATGCCGCAAATATTGCAAAGCTTCTAGTGGCTAAACATATTTATTTTGTGCCATTCGGACAGGATAACCCTGAGGGCAAACCTAATTCGTTAGTAGCGCGTATGGATCTTATCCCAGAAGCTTGCTATGCCGCTTTGCAAGGTAAACAACTACAGCCGATGATTATTGAAAAGTTTCATTCCGTCTAGAATAGGGCGGAATCGGTGGAGCTAGTTGCGGACATAAAAAGGGGAGATGCACTAAATGAGCAATGAGAAGTTAAATGCCGCCTTGGTCGGAGTTACTTCTTAATCAATAGATACGGTCGTAAACATTCAAAGCCAAGATCTGCTAAACCCATTGCTGAGATCATTGCCACCAAAAAATATAAGCTTTACTGCTACCGTCCTCATTTCGAGGGCGGTACAACCATTTTTCAAAATAAAAGAAAATTACTTAAGAAATAAGCTTACGTACTGTAAAGGAATTTCTCATTAGAGACGAAATGAGTTCTATTTACGAACGATTAGTGTGTTTGCTTTGACAATAATGGAGGAATTATACATGGGTATTCTGGTACAAAAATTCGGAGGAACATCACTTTCAACACCACAAGCTAGAGAGCACGTCATTCGTAATGTCAAGCGGGAGCTCGCTAGCGGCTATAGTTTGGTCATTGTCGTTTCGGCAATGGGCAGACGCGGAGAACCTTATGCAACAGATACTCTGCTGGATTGGGCTGTTCAGAATGGAGATTCACTCCCAGAGCGTGAGAAGGATCTCTTGATGTGCTGTGGTGAGATTATCTCTGCTACTACACTTTGTGGCCTGCTGGAGAATGAAGGGATTGCTTCTACGGTACTAACGGGAGCTCAGGCTGGTTTTATGACAGATAGCAACTATGGCAATGCAAGAATTCTAGATGTACGTCCTGATCGTATTCTTCGTGAACTGCGTGAAGATAAAGTAGTTATAGTGACCGGGTTCCAAGGACAGACTGAAGCAGGTGATTTGACGACTTTGGGCCGTGGAGGAAGTGACACCTCTGCGACTGCACTGGGTGCTGCCCTTCATGCAGATATGGTTGATATCTATACAGATGTTAACGGGATTCTTACAGCAGATCCGCGGATCGTTGAAGATGCAAAACCGCTAACGTATGTTAGTTATACAGAAATTTGTAATATGGCTCATCAAGGAGCAAAAGTGATCCATCCACGTGCGGTTGAGATTGCTATGCAGGCACAAATTCCAGTACGCGTTCGTTCAACATTTTCTGAGACTGAAGGTACGCTGGTTACGAATCCTGAAGGATTCAACGACATTCAGTCTGGCGGCATTGTAGATCGCTTCGTAACAGGGATTGCTTATGTCAGCAACGTTACACAGATTTCTGTGGAGTGTCCAGATGGAAATGGTACGGGCGTTCAACTGCAAATTTTTAAAAGTATGGCCGACAACGGAATAAGCGTTGATTTTATTAATGTAACACCTACTGAAGCTCTTTATACTGTGTTCGATGACAAATCAGAAAAGGCCATCTCAGTTCTTCAGCAATTGGGCTTGCGTCCTAAGAGTTTATCAGGTTGTGCAAAAGTTTCCGTTATCGGGGGCGGAATTAATGGTGTGCCTGGTATTATGGCGCGTATCGTTGAGGCACTTAGCTCACAAAATATTCAGATTCTCCAATCCGCAGATTCGAATACAACGATTTGGGTGCTGGTGAAGAAAGAGGATATGGTGCAGTCCCTGCGTTCGCTGCACGCTATGTTTGAATTGCACCGCTAAGGAGGAATTCAAAGTGGATTTCGGAAGATTAATAACAGCCATGGTAACCCCCTTTGACGGGGATGGAGAAATCAACTGGGATGTAACTTCACAGCTTGTCGATTATTTAATTGAGGAACAGAAATCAGAGGCATTGGTTGTCTGTGGTACAACTGGGGAATCCCCAACGTTAAGTGATGAGGAGAAACTGCAGCTGTTTTCTTTTGTACTAGAGAAGGCGAATGGTCGCTGTAAAATTATTGCTGGAACAGGCAGTAATAACACGAAGCACTCTATTCACCTCACGAAGGAAGCGGAGAAAATAGGTGTGGATGGCGTACTTTTGGTCGTTCCTTATTACAATAAGCCTAATCAGGAAGGGCTCTATCAGCATTTTTCTGCGATTGCTACGGAGACTTCATTGCCAGTCATGCTGTATAATGTTCCCGGTCGCACGGGTGTAAGTATGAGCGTGGACACAACCCTTCGACTTGCTGAAATATCGAATATTGTTGCGACAAAGGAATGTGCATCTGTCGATCAAGTAACACTTATCGCTTCTGCGTGTTCCGATGACTTCCGTGTATTTACTGGTGATGACTCTACGGGCTTAGCTAGTCTAGCCGTAGGAGGATACGGAATTATCAGTGTAGCTAGTCATGTGGTTGGTGCACAGATGTCAGAAATGATCTATGCATTCACCTCAGGAAATGTTCAGCGAGCGGGAGAGATCCATCGGCAATTGTTCCCTATTTACAAGGGGTTGTTCGAATGTCCACAACCTTTACCGAATCCTTCAGCGGTTAAATATGCTTTAAGTCTGAAAGGTCTGCCTGTTGGAGGCGTCAGATTGCCGCTTATTTCACCTACTGAAGCTGAGGCGGCCTTTATCGAGGCACTATTTCACTAAGTGCTGAACAATGATATTCTAGTCTTTAAACCGGCTTCTCCTGTGGAGAGCCGGTTTTTATATTTATTATATTTTGCTAAAATAATGGGTCACATTTAAGGAAAGAATTTGGATACGAGATAGGGTGACTTGTCTTTTGCCAAAAAAATCATGTATAATGATCTTAAGTGACTGGGTGCGGTTAAAATTAAATATGCGGTAATCTTCCGTCAATGGTATACATTGTGAGACAGGATAGGTCCCAAGATGAGTCTGTGTAAATGATTGAAATGTCTTCGCGCGAGGGGCGCGACGGTGAATTTTGACGGCATTTGTCCGCTTCAATATGAACTTTACTGCCCGGAATCGGGAGCTTTCGCATTGCGCATTTTACAGATATCAGGAATATCCTTGTTAATTAAGGAAGCTATCAGCTGTTTGAAGAATGTGTTCAGCGCCGCTGAAATAATCGAAGTTCAATATTTACCAATAAAAGTATGACGTCCAACATCATAGGAGGGTTAGATTCATTTGTCCAAAAAAAACAACAACGATAAATTGATGATTTTCGCATTGGGCGGAGTCGGAGAAATCGGGAAAAACATGTATGTCATTCAATATGGAGCTGACATTGTAGTCGTGGATTCGGGACTAAAGTTCCCGGAAGAAGATATGCTCGGTATTGATATTGTAATTCCTGATATCTCTTATTTGACAGAGAACCGTGACAAGGTAAGAGGGATTGTACTTACCCACGGACACGAGGATCACATCGGTGGTCTCCCATATGTCCTGAAGAATTTGAATGTTCCGGTTTACGGAACAAGACTTACATTAGGCCTTGTAGAAAACAAATTGAAGGAAGCAAACTTACTGGGTGACACCAAACGAATTCTGATCAATGAAGATTCAGAAATTCAACTGGGAAGTTCGCTCAAAGTTACTTTCTTCAGAACCAATCACAGTATTCCTGATTCCGTCGGTGTATGCATAGAAACACCGGAAGGTAACGTAGTTCATACGGGAGATTTCAAATTTGACCACACTCCAGTCAACGGTCAATTTGCAAATCTGCATCGGATGGCTGAAATTGGTCAGAAGGGCGTGCTTGCTCTTTTGTCGGATAGTACAAATGCTGAGAAACCAGGCTTTACCCCATCTGAGAAAAATGTCGGTATCGTTCTGGAAGACATTTTCCGCAAAGCTGAACAACGTGTCGTTGTAGCAACTTTTGCTTCCAATGTGCACCGCATTCAACAAGTGGTTAATGCAGCAGAATCCACAGGCCGTAAGATTACAGTTATTGGCCGTAGTATGGTAAACGTTGTATCCATCGCTTCTGAGCTTGGATATCTGAACGTACCTGACGGTATGCTGATCGAGCCTGAAGAAATGAACAGAATGGCAGCGAACCGTGTCGTTGTTCTTTGCACAGGATCCCAAGGCGAGCCAATGTCCGCATTGACCCGTATGGCACGTTCCAGTCATCGTAAAGTAGATATCTTGCCAGGTGATACTGTTATTATTGCAGCAACACCGGTACCAGGTAACGAGAAATATGTAGGTCGTACCATTGATGAATTGTTCCGTCTTGGCGCTAACGTAATTTATAGCGGTTCCAATTCTGGCGTTCACGTATCCGGTCACGGTAGCCAGGAAGAGCTTAAGCTTATGCTCAACTTGATGAAACCTAAATATTTCATTCCAATTCACGGTGAATACCGTATGCAACGCAAACATGCGCTTTTGGCAGAATCGGTTGGCGTAGAGTCTCAGAACATTTTCATCACTGAAATCGGTGAGATAGTGGAAATTCAAGGCGGTGCCGCTCGTAAAGCTGGTAAAGTAACGGCTGGTAACGTATTGATTGACGGTCTGGGTGTAGGTGATGTAGGTAATATTGTATTGCGTGACCGTAAGTTGCTGTCTCAAGATGGTATTTTGGTTGTCGTGGTTACACTAAGCAAACAGAATGGTGCAATTGTCTCCGGACCTGACATCATTTCTCGTGGTTTCGTTTATGTTCGTGAGTCCGAAGGACTGCTTGACGAAGCGAACCGAATTGTTTCCAGTACACTGCAGCGCCTGATGAGTGAGAAAGTAAATGAGTGGGCATCGCTTAAAACAAGCGTAAAAGATTCACTCGGTCGATTCTTATATGAGCAAACGCGTCGTAGACCGATGATTTTGCCAATTATCATGGAAGTGTAAGGAGAATTCTCCTTAAATAAATATATAGCTTGGGCATTGGCCCCTTTTCCCCGGAAATATTGGACGGTTTCTACGGGAAAAGGGGTTTTTGTATTGTTTATATTCACATCATGAGGAGAGGTTTGCATAATGCGGGGCCCTGAAATGTCATACTAATGAAAGTTAGTAAGGCTATAGCAGACCAGAGCTGCATAAGAAAAGGGAGAGCTGCGAAAATGAACTACATGAATGGATCAAATGGAGCAAAGAATGAGGAAGTTATACCACAAGAGGGAAATCCAAGTACAAATGAAAACATGCCGCCCACTACAATGGGTGCACTTAAAGAGCTTGGACAAACAGCTGTTCCTACCGGTGAACCGGATATCTTTTGCATAACGATCATCGGTCAGATTGAAGGCCATATTGTAATGCCTCCTCAGAACAAAACGACAAAATACGAACATATCATTCCTCAGCTGGTGGCAGCTGAACAGAATAAGAATATTAAAGGTCTGCTTATTATTTTAAATACTGTTGGTGGAGATGTAGAAGCTGGTCTAGCGATTGCCGAAATGATTTCTTCGCTCTCTAAACCAACGGTAACAGTAGTCATTGGAGGAGGCCATAGTATTGGCGTTCCTATCGCTGTATCCTCTACGTATTCAATTATTGCGGAAAGTGCAACAATGACGATACATCCGATTCGTATGAATGGCTTAGTAATTGGAGTGCCACAGACGTTCGAATACATGGAAAAAATGCAGGAGCGTGTAGTAAAATTCGTTACTTCTCATTCTCGGATTTCTGAAGAACAGTTCCGTGACCTCATGTTTAAGACAGGTGAGCTCAATCGAGATATTGGAACAGCCGTTGGGGGGTTGGACGCCGTTAAATATGGTCTCATGGATGAGGTGGGCGGGATCGGAGCTGCCTTAGCGCATCTTAACCGCATGATTGGTGGAGATTTCTCTGCAGCGCCTACAGCAGCGATTTCGGGAGGGCTTACGCAATGACACTCTATACGATAATGTCGATGGAACAGGTGTGGGAGGGGGCATTTAATAATTACGCTACAACGCGAGAAGTAAGTGTTCAAGGGATGCTCATGCAGGTTGAGCCAATGGAGGAAGGACGCGCGCGCATAGTAAGATTGCTGGATTGTCCTTTGGAGCGATATTTAGATCCGTCGTTCTCTCCTGGAGCGATAATTACGTTAACATAAAGATTCATTTTTTGACAAAAGAGAACATAGGTACGCCACGCCATTATATGGTATAATGTTGTTCCGGGGGTGGCTGGCGTGGCTAAACGAAAAAAGAAAAAGAAAAAAGCGCTGCTCGGCAGCGTTTTAAAATATGAAATTTACGGAATTTTACTAATAACGATATCCGTTATTGCTCTGTCCGGTGAAGCGGCGGTAGGGCGGTCACTTTCAAGTATGGCGGGTTATTTATTAGGGAGATTTTATTTTGTGTTGCCGCTTATTGGTATTTTTTATGGGCTTATGGTTATGATCCATCGAAGATGGCCTTCTTCTTGGAACAGTCGACATACAGGCGTGCTTCTGCTTCTGCTATCCATGTGCCTTATGAGCACTATTTCTGCAATGGAGCAGAAGCTTGGCCCGTTGTCCTTGCTCCATCCTGGAAACGTGATGACACAAATACATAATGATCTTTCGGGATCTCTTTCGCCCGGTGTTAACAATAGTAATGTCTATATGCTGGGTAAGGATATAAGTGGTGGATATATTGGCGGATTGGAGTATGCTGCACTGCTGTGGCTCTTTGGTAGTCTGGGAGCTAAGCTGCTCATGATCGTTATGCTTGCCATCAGCTTTATGTTAATTACAAATCTCTCCTATGTAGAGATTATTACTCTTTTGCGAGTTCGTACGGTTAAGTTTGTGGAAGGGATTCGTCTCCATGCGGCAAACCGTCCGAAGGCAGTCCCAGTAGCAGCTAGACCTTCCAAAGCAGCCGCACCCGCAAAGACTCGGCCAGTGAAGCAGCCTGTCTATGACGAAGATGACGAAGAGGAAGAAGACGATCGATATTTACCTAATCGTAAGCAACCTGTTCTATTGAAAAAAATATCCGGTTGGTTCACAGGCTCCACCCGTTCAGAGGCGGAAGCCGATTCTGAAGATGATGATCAAGGTCCAATTGTAACAAGTGCTTCGCACGGTCCGATCATTTCTGGGCTTTCAGTAGATAGTCGTGTGACTCCACTTGAGGATATCCAACATGATTTTGATGATGCAGATATGGATATGGAACCTGTGACTCCAATTATTCGCGACTTCTTTGAGCATATCCGCTCTGAAGGGCTGAATGAGGAAGATCGGGAGGAATGGAGTGAATTCTCTCCAGCAGCTCGTGGTGTTACCGTCAAAGCTCCTGTTGCTGGGGTTAATCCAGTTAGTCAACAGCCTTCAGATGAGCCTGAGGAGAATGTGACTATTGACTTGGATGGATTGCTTAGCGCCACTCCTGATGGACAGATCATTCCTGCTCCACCGGCACCACCTCCACCAAAACCTTATAAGCTGCCATCTTTCCGACTTCTAGCCAAACCTAACAACAGCGGCAAAGCGGGAGATCAGAATGATTATATGCAGACCGCCCGTAAGCTAGAAGCTACCCTAGAGAGTTTCGGTGTAAGAGCAAAGGTTCTCGAAGTAGTTAGAGGTCCAGCGGTTACACGGTATGAGATTCAGCCGGATATCGGTGTCAAAGTTAGCCGTATTGTTAATCTGACAGATGACATTGCGCTTGCTCTTGCAGCCAAAGATATACGTATGGAGGCGCCAATTCCGGGTAAATCAGCCATTGGGATAGAGGTACCAAATTCCGAAGTGTCTATTGTGACCATGCGTGAAGTTATGGAGACACAGATCTTTCAGGAAGCTGAATCCAGATTATCGATTGCTTTTGGACGTGATATTTCGGGTCAGACGATTATTGGTAATTTAGCGAAGATGCCCCATTTATTGGTGGCTGGTGCAACGGGTTCTGGTAAATCGGTTTGTATTAACGGGATTATTACGAGTATTTTATACAAAGCTAAACCCGATGAAGTCAAATTCCTGATGGTGGACCCGAAGATGGTAGAGCTGAATGTCTATAATGGGATTCCGCATCTTCTGGCTCCAGTCGTTACTGATCCGAAGCGGGCGAGCTTAGCTTTAAAGAAGATTGTTGTGGAAATGGAGAAAAGGTATGAACTCTTCTCCAAATCAGGTACACGCAACATGGAAGGCTATAATAAGCTGATGGCTGAGAACCCAGCTGCTATACTTCCGTATATCGTTGTTATTGTGGACGAGCTTGCGGATTTGATGATGGTTGCCGCTAACGATGTAGAGGATGCTATCTGTCGGCTTGCACAGATGGCGCGTGCAGCTGGTATACATCTAATTATCGCCACTCAGCGTCCTTCCGTGGATGTCATTACAGGTTTGATTAAGGCGAATATTCCATCTCGTATCGCTTTCGGCGTATCTTCCAATGTAGACTCACGTACCATTCTGGATATGCCAGGTGCGGAGAAGCTGTTAGGTCGGGGAGACATGCTGTTCTTACCGATGGGGGCTTCTAAACCGATTCGTGTGCAGGGTGCCTTTATGAGCGATCAAGAGGTTGAGACAATCGTTCAATATGTCAGCAGTCAAGGTGAAGCAGAATATGACGAGTCCATTGTTCCAGAGGTTGATGACACAATTGCTGAAGACCAGGAGCCACAGGATGAATTATATGAGCAGGCCGTAACGATCGTGCTTGAAGCGAAGCAAGCTTCAGTCTCGCTACTACAGCGCCGGATGAGGGTTGGTTACACCCGTGCAGCCCGTTTGATTGACTCTATGGAGGCTCGTGGGGTAATAGGGCCTTACGAGGGCAGCAAGCCGCGTGAGGTGCTTGTATCACTTGAGCAGTATCAGCATAACAAGATCAGTTCTTAAGCTGAACAAGTCAGTTTAAACCTTAAATAGACAGTAAAAAGGGGCCGTCGCCAAGTAGTTTGTACTACTTGGCGACGGCCCCTTACTCATGCTGAAGAAGTGTAAATGACAATTCAAATAATGGCTTTAGTGAAGCTTCATTAAAATAATTAGGGAATTTCTCCCTGAAATTCTGTGATTATTGGTTCTCAGACTTATAATTAGGGAAAAGCTCCCTATAATTTATTAATTTTGGTAAGAAATAAAGGAATTAGCCTGATTTTTAGGGAGGAATTCCCTAAAAGTGCGAACCTGTTACTTGGACTATTATGAATTCATATCACTAAAATGTTGAAAAGTATGACGTATATCTATAATTTCAATTAATGCGTGGTTCCACAGTAAAATGTGGTCCTTTAAATTCAGGATTCATATCAACTCCATGGTTTTCTTATTTCGATTATAGTTGATAATTATTCTTAATTACAATGAAAAGCTATTTCTTCTTTTTTAGTAATGCATAGGATGCGCTGACAGTCGTCATAATAACTTTAGCCATCCATGCAGAACTTACAAAAGAAAGGTAGAGCGAACCCTATGAAGAAACAAAAGATGTGGATATTTGCTGCTTTAACTCTTGCACTTGCTGCCGCGCCGTTTGCAGGAACGTTTTTCAAGGGGAATGGCATTGGCATTGTTCAGACCAAGCAAAGTGCTGCTGCGTCATTTGTCCACGAGTTAAATAATCCTGACGAAGAAGTCTTGCCGGCTTTCAGTACAGCACCCATTAAACTTGGGTCCACGGGTCAGGATGTCTATGAATTGCAGGGGCGATTAAAGCATTTAGGTTATTATGCCGGAAAAATAGACAGTCATTTTGGGCCAAAAACGAAGAATGCAGTAACTTGGTTTCAATGGAAATTCGGAATGAAGTCTGATGGCATTGTGGGTGCCAAAACTAAGCTGAAGCTGTATAACGCCACGAAGAACTGGAAGCCTACTGAGCCTTCTACGGGCACGGGAAATAAGACAGCACAGAATAACACTGGCAATAAAACAAATACGTCCAATAAAACGAATTCGCCAGGATTGTCTTCAGGTAATTCGATGGGCTTATCGGAGAATGATCTCAAGATCATGGCTAATGCCGTGTATGGAGAAGCCAGAGGTGAGCCTTTCGAAGGTCAGGTTGCTGTTGCTGCGGTCATTTTAAACCGAGTGAAATCACCTAGTTTCCCGAATACGCCGTCTGGCGTTATTTTTCAACCGAGAGCATTTACAGCTGTGGCCGATGGTCAGATCTATTTGGAGCCGAATGAGCAAGCACGTAAGGCAGTAGAGCAAGCACTCAGTGGTTGGGACCCTTCCGGAGGATGTTTGTATTACTTCAATCCTAAAACAGCGACCTCTAAATGGATTTGGACCCGTCCTCAGGTGAAGACGATTGGTCAGCATATTTTCTGTATGTAAAAAGAAGGATAGAGAATTCAGAGAGCAACCGGGAAGAGGCTTCCGGTTGCTTCCTTACTTTGGAATGGTTTAGAATGGTTAATAATTCATAAACATGATGTAGAGCAACTATCCACGCCGTAAAGGAGTTTTGGACTTGACTAATAATGTATTTCAGCATGGCACCGTAGGAGGCTTGCGCATTCACGTTATGCCAACCAAGGCATTTAAGACCTACGCGATCTCACTTTATGCTGGGATCCCACTTGATGAGAATACAGTAACCTCTACTGCACTAGCTCCATTCGTGCTTCGCAGAGGTACCGCGACTTATCCGGAGACCACACAATTCCGCGAGCGTTTGGAGGAACTGTATGGCGCTGGATTCGGGTTTGATATTTATAAAAGAGGCGATTATCAAATCGTTCAGTTCCGCATGGATACTATTAATGACTCTTTTGTGCAAAGCCAGGAGAGCTTACTTGAACAATCCTTCGCTTTCTTAGGTGAAGTACTGACTCGTCCATTAGTTGAAGACGGCAGCTTCCGACCTTCGTATGTTGCAACGGAGCGTGAAACCGTTCGCAAGAAGCTGGAGTCCATCGTAAATGACAAGATACGTTACGCTGCTGAGCGCTGTATTGAGGAAATGTGCCGTAACGAGCCATATCGTCTTCACCCTCTGGGGCAAAGAGCGGATCTGGATCAAATCACTCCGAAAAGTTTGTATGAATCGTATAATTCCTGGCTGGATGATGCCATCCTTGATCTCTATGTAGTGGGTGACACTACAGCTGAGGAAGTAGAAAAGCTTGTACAGCGTCATTTCGGCCTGGTTCAGTCCGAGGTGGGCTTATATAGCTCTAAGTTCGTACCTGTATCAGTTAATGAGGTGCGGACTGTAGAAGAGAAGCTGGATGTCAGTCAGGGCAAGTTGAACCTGGGTCTACGCACCTCTATTACTTATAAGGATGATAATTACGCGTCCGCACTTATGTACAACGGAATATTAGGAGGGTATCCCCACTCTAAACTCTTCGTTAACGTACGTGAGAAGGCAAGCCTAGCCTATTATGCTTCGTCTCGTTATGACGGCCACAAGGGCATTGGAACGATTCAATCAGGTATCGAAACGCAAAATTACGGCAAAGCCGTGGACATTATAGAGAAGCAATTGGAAGAGATGAAAGCTGGCAATATCAGTGATCTGGAACTGAGTCAGACTAAAGCTATGATCCGAAATCAGCTTTCCGAGATTCCGGATTCTGCTTTTGAAATGATCTCTTACGACTTCAACCGCCAGTTGTCAGGAAAAGAACGGACAGCGGATCAGCTATTGGAGCAGGTGGAACAAATCGGTGCTGAAGATGTAAAAGCTGCCGCTGAAACCTTTCAGCTGGATACGATATATTTCTTGACAGGAAAGGAGGAATAACGATGGAACAAATTCATTACGACAGACTTCAAGAGACCATTTATCATGAGGTCATGGATAACGGACTTCAGGTATATGTGTTGCCGAAACGAACCTTTAAAAAGACTTATGCTACATTTGCAACTAAATACGGTTCCGTTGACAATCATTTTCATGTCGCAGGTGAAGAAGAGACCACTGTTCCTGATGGTATAGCTCACTTTTTAGAGCACAAAATGTTCGAAGAGCCAGAAGGCGATATTTTTGCTACCTTTGCTTCAAATGGAGCCTCGGCCAATGCTTTTACAAGCTTTGATCAGACAGTTTATCTTTTCTCAGCAACAGAAAATATAGAGACCAATCTTAGTACGCTCGTTGATTTTGTTCAGCGTCCTTATTTTACAGATGAGAATGTAGAAAAGGAAAAGGGAATTATTGGTCAAGAAATCAATATGTATGCTGATAATCCGGACTGGCGCGTGTATTTTGGCCTTATTGAAGCGATGTATTCGAAGCATCCGGTTCGGATTGACATTGCAGGTACGGTAGAATCGATTAGTACGATCACGAAAGAAACGCTGTACACATGTTATAACGCTTTTTATCACCCTAGCAATATGTTGTTGTTCGTGGTTGGGGGTGTGGACCCGGAGAAAGTATTTTCCTTGATTCGCGCTAACCAAAAGGGTAAAACCTACGGCAAGCAGGGTGAAATCAAGCGTATTTTTGAAGATGAACCCGAACAAGTTGCTACAAAACGGCTAGAAAGCAAGCTTGCTGTTTCGATGCCGAAAATCATGTTTGGTTTCAAGGAAAAAGTAGAAGATCTAACAGGTGAAGCTTCTCTGAAACGCGACCTGATAACGAAGCTAATGCTCGATTTGTTGGTAGGTAGTAGCACAGCATTGTATCAAAAGCTTTATGATGAGGAATTGATCTCGGACAGCTTTGGACATGAATTTAATAGTTCTCCGCAGTATGCTTTTTCTGCAATGGGTGGGGATACAAAGGATCCGGATTTGCTTTTAAAACGAATTAAAGAAGAAGTAGATCTAATCTTAAAGTCTGGCTTTGCGGAGAAGGATTTCGAGCGGGCACGGAAAAAGAAAATTGGCGGTTATTTGCGCATGCTGAACTCCCCTGAAAGTATCGCACATGAATTTACACGCTACCAGTTCCGTGGTGGTGACCTGTTTGAAGTTCTGCCTATGTATGAATCGATCACTCTGGCAGAAGTAAATGAGCGTCTGCAAGCCCATGTAAACTGGGAACAGCTTGCCGTTTCATTGGTGGTGAGTCCTTAGGTGAGCGTTTTGGGAGAGAGCAGCAAACCACTAGGGGAAATGACAGTGCTCATTACAGGAGGAAGCGGAGGGATCGGCGGCGCCATTGCGGAACGATTTGCTTCTGTGGGGATGAATATAGTTATTCATTACAAACACTCACATGAAGCTGCGAATGATGTCGCTCGGCGTTGTATGGCCCTTGGCGCAAAGGTAATGACAGTAAACGCGGATATGAAGGATCGTAGTCAGCTTGTACGTATGGCGGAAAAGCTTGAGAGTAATGGGATGCAGCCGGATATTCTCGTCAATAATGCCGGTAAATCGCATTACGGAATGCTAGCTGATGTGACCGAAGAGGAATGGGATGACATTATGTCCATTAACTTGAAGGGAACCTTTATGTGCAGTCAGATCTTTATGCCGTACATGGTGTCACAACGTTATGGTCGTATCATCAACGTTTCTTCCGTATGGGGAATCACTGGAGCTTCTTGCGAAGTAGCTTATTCGGCTAGCAAAGGTGGAGTGAATGCCTTTACAAAGGCTTTAGCTAAAGAGCTGGCTCCATCTGGTGTAACGGTTAACGCGGTAGCTCCAGGAGCGGTTAATACGAACATGCTGTCCAATTTACAGGAGGATGAAGTCCGTATGCTGGAGGATGAGATTCCAGTAGGGCGTTTGGCTACGCCTAATGAAATATCTTCACTAATTTATTTTTTGGCTTTGCCTGAGTCCGGGTATATCACTGGTCAGATTATTAGTCCAAATGGTGGATGGATTACCTGATCTTCAGTTGGAGAAAAACTCCAGCATAATAACTTAGCTTCTAAGACATATTATAAGTGTTGTTTTTAAATCTCACGTAAGGCGGCTTACAGCCTGTATGCAGGTGTTTGACCGTAAACATGAAGGAGGATTTAAGATGACACAAGAAGATAGCGTAATCAAAAATTTTGACACCTGGAAGAAATTTCTAGGAAAACGAGTTGTACAGGCGGAGAAACTTGGGATGAGTGAAGACACAATCTCAAAGCTGGCTTTTGAAATTGGGGAATTCCTCGATGAAAAAGTGGATCCAGCAAACACTCAAAACCGTGCAATCAAAGAGCTATGGGACGTCGGCAACGATGAAGAAAAGCAGACGATTGCTAAACTCATGGTCAAGTTGGCGAAAAATCACGCCTAAGCTTGCGGAAAAGCTCCCCTTGTGGGAGCTTTTCTGCAATTATTACAGGACTGACCTTGCCTTTCATTTTTATTTTATATATCATTAACATGACCCGTGTTTCAGACCGCTTTGTCTGAACGGCATTTTTTTGATGTATATCAAAGTGCGGGAAAAGGAATCTATGAGGTGTACAAGTGGAATATAAACAATGGTATATGGAATACAAGATTCACAAGAACAGACCCGGTCTGCTTGGTGATATCGCTTCAATGTTAGGGATGCTAGAAGTCAACATTCTGACGATTAATGGCGTTGAAGGAAAGACTCGCGGAATGTTGCTGGAGACCAATGATGATGACAAAATAATGCTGATGGGCGAAATGCTCAAGAAAGTTGATAATATTACAGTTTCAGCTCTGCGGTCTCCAAGACTCGTAGACAAGCTGGCTGTGCGCCATGGGCGATATATTGAACGGGATTCAGATGATCGGAAGACGTTTCGTTTTACTCGGGATGAGCTTGGTCTATTGGTCGATTTTCTCGGGGAACTGTTTAAAAAAGATGGAAATCAGGTAATAGGACTTCGAGGTATGCCCCGTGTAGGAAAGACGGAATCAATCATTGCTGGCAGTGTCTGCGCGATGAAGCGTTGGACATTTGTCTCCTCGACACTTTTACGTCAGACGGTTCGAAGTCAATTAGCAGAAGATGAGATGAACCCACATAATGTATTTATTATTGACGGTATTGTTAGTACGATCCGCTCTAATGAGAAGCATTATAATTTATTACAAAATGTTATGAGTATGCCAAGCACGAAAGTGATCGAGCATCCAGATATTTTTGTGCGGGAATCTGAGTACACCTTTGATGATTTTGATATTATTATCGAGCTTCGCAATAATCCAAATGAAGAAATATTGTACGAGTCGTTTACGACTAGCTACAGTGATGATTTATAGAACAAGAATGAACAATGATATTCATTGAAATTTACAGGAGGTGATGGTATGTCGGAACTGGGCCGGCAATTGAAAGAGGCGCGTCTGCAAAAAGGGATGAGTCTTGACGATGTCCAGGAAGTAACGAAAATTCGCAAAAAGTATTTGGAAGCCATCGAGTCTGGAGACTATAAGGTGCTTCCAGGAAGTTTTTATGTTAGGGCGTTTATCAAAACGTACGCAGAGGCAGTAGGGATGAGTCCTGACGAACTGCTAGAGGAGCATGGGAATGTACCTGCACCTCCCGAAGACACAGCCATGGAAACGGTGATTCAAAAACGCAGCCGTAGACCTGAAACCGAACGGAATGCAAAATGGCTGCCAACAGTGCTAATGTGGACATTTCCAATATTAATTATTGTTGTGATTTACATTTATGCATCTAGTTTGAACAAACCGGATCCTGATCAGATTGATCAGACGAATCTGACGAATGAACAGCAGGATCCTACGACTGCTCAAACATCTCCACCGGCTTCAGGAGGTGGAGTTGTGGCGCCAACTTCTTCGGCAGGAACAGAAGCAACAACTGAACCTACTGCAGAGCCAACGCCATTACCAACACCAACGCTTTCCCCGCAATCCATTACAGTTACACCGGATGGGAAAGCAGGAAAAACAACAAAATTCAAAGTTTCAGCTCCGGCTGGAAGTGAAGTTAAGGTTGAGATTTCTGCTACTGGGGTAAGCTGGCTTGAGGTGTATAAAGGTGAGAACTCAAAAGGTGAAAAACTCTCATTTGGTAACACAGCGGCAGGAGATCGTATGAGCTTTGTGCTTGGAAGTGAAGGAATGTATATTAAATCTGGTTATTCACCAGCTACTGAGATTACTGTCAATGGACAAGTAATTACGGATGAAAAGACCTCATCTCGTCTGCTACTTAATCTGGATGATGGTACAGGAAGTGAAACGACCCAGAATGAAGGTACCACCGATACTACCGACCAGACTAATGAAACAGGCCAATAAGAAAAATGATGCATAAACTTTGGCTTTGCGGGGAACATAAGACTGTTTCTAGTTCTTAGCCAAAGTGGGGTGTACATTCATGATTGTTAGCTGGATTGTAGCTGGACTTGGGGTTGTTGTCAGTCTTATCGGATACTATATGACACCAAGTGCTTGGGGTTATGGAATTCTCGGGTTCGGTCTTGCACATATCGTGCTTGGAATTCTAGATATGTTTCGAAGCCCGCTTCGAAGCAGATAGAGAATTTAGAATGTGCGTCTCCAAGGGTATTTTCCATTGGAGACGTATTTCTACCTGAAACACAACTCATTTCGAAGGGAAAGCTCCACTATGTGGGGCTGTTTTCTGTGTCGGGTGAGGTACATATTATCCAATATTAGACTTAAGGGTATCATTCTTTTATAATAGTAGCAGACTAAAAAGTACAAAGGACGTGTAGTTATGAGTTCAGAAAGTTCATTTGATATCGTATCTAAAATGGATATGCAGGAATTAACCAATGCGATCCACCAAACAGAGAAAGAAATTGACAACCGCTTTGACTTTAAGAACAGCAAGAGCAGTCTGAAGCTGGAGAAAGACGCACTTATTATCGCCTCTGAGGACGAATATAAGTTAAACGCTGTTATTGATATTTTACAATCGAAGATGGTGAAGAGAGGTATCACGCTGAAAAACTTGGATTTCGGCAAAGTGGAGCCTGCTTCTCTGGGTAGTGTTCGTCAGCGTTTAGGTCTTAAGCAAGGGATTGATCAGGAGAACGCAAAAAAAATTAACATCCTGATTCGTGATTCGAAATTGAAGGTGAAGAGCCAGATTCAAGGAGATCAGATCCGCGTAACTGGTAAGAGTCGCGATGATTTACAACAAATTATCCAGATTTTACGTAAAGCTGATTTGCCTCTGGACCTGCAGTTCAACAACTTAAAATAGCATTTTGTACCCCGCAGTGCTTATCAGCGCCATTATGCGGGGTGCTTTGTATTTTTTTTGACACCTATTTATAGCTATAATATACTTGCTTAAGTAGAAATAGATGAGCCTGACTCAGGCAATTTGTATGAACGATTTAGGGGAGGAACTTCAGTGAATTTGCCCAACCGCATCACGCTAGCACGTATTTGCCTGATCCCGATTATGATGTTTTTCTTACTGGTGGATTTCAGTTTTTATCCAGAACCGATACATTGGGGCTCTTTTCAGCTATCTGTTAATCATTTGGTGGCAGCTGTAATCTTTTTGCTTGCAGCGAGCACAGATGGAATAGACGGCTACATAGCAAGGAAATATAATATGGTCACCAATCTCGGTAAGCTCCTTGATCCGTTAGCGGACAAGCTGTTAGTTTCTGCAGTTCTGATTTCACTTGTGGAATTGGGCAGATGTGATTCATGGATCGCAATTGTTATCATTAGTCGTGAGTTCGCAGTAACCGGGCTTCGCCAGATAGCATTGTTAGAGGGAAAAGTGGTTGCCGCCAGCAAATGGGGTAAGATAAAGACGGTTGTACAAATTGTAGCGATCTCACTGCTGTTGTTAAATAATTTCCCATTTCAATTCGTCAGCATTCCTGTAGACGATATTGCCATCTGGGCTGCAGCCTTGATCACTATTTACTCTGGAATTGATTATTTTGTGAAGAATAAGGATCTATTACAGCTGCATAATGCTTAAGCGTTTTAGGCAGCTACATATAGGAGAGGTAATAGGTAAAGCACCTATTACCTTTTTTAAACCCTAAAAGCAGTGTATCTACATTATAACGAGGAGGCGAAAGCCAGGTATGAAAGCGGAGATTATTGCAGTAGGCACGGAGCTTTTGCTCGGTCAAATCGTAAATAGTAATGCCCAGTTTTTGTCTATTGAGCTAGCTGCTATTGGGATTGATGTATATTTTCAAACCGTAGTTGGGGATAACAGCAGTCGCTTGCAGCAAGCCATTGAGATCGCTCAAAGCAGAGCGGATGTTATCATATTTACCGGTGGTATTGGTCCTACAGAAGATGATCTAACGAAGGACGCGCTGGCTGCTTCCTTAGGTCGCACACTTCATATAGATCGCTTGGCAATGGATCATGTACAACGATTCTTTGATGATCGAAAGATTGTAATGACGGAGAATAATCGTAAACAGGCACTTATAATTGAAGGAACTACACCGTTGCCAAATGAGATTGGTCTTGCTGTTGGCATTGCTTTTGAGCATGAAAAGAAATATTATATTGTGCTTCCTGGTCCGCCTCGCGAGATGAAGCCGATGTTCGTAGATAAAGCTGTACCGTGGCTCCAGCAGCACGCTCTGACGACAGAAATGCCACTTTATTCTAAAATGCTTAAATTTGCCGGTATCGGAGAATCACTGCTTGAGGATAAGCTCATTGATCTTATTCACAGCCAGACAGACCCAACCATAGCTCCTTACGCTAAAGAGGGAGAGGTAACCGTTCGTATTTCGACAAAGGCGCCTTCCGAGCATGAAGCTTACAAGAAGCTGGAGATTCTGGAGAAACAGATCAAAGAGATTTTGCCAGAACATTTATATGCAAATATTGATGTGCCACTGGAACAATTGATTGTGGATTGGATGGCGGATGCAGGTCTGACTTTAAGTGCGGCAGAGAGTTGCACTGGAGGCTTACTGATGGAGAGTATAACTAACATTCCAGGCAGTGCTTCGATGTTTGCGGGAGGAATCGTCTGTTATTCCAACGACCTGAAGAAAAAGCTTCTGAATGTGCCAAGTGCTTATTTGGAGGGGCCAGATGCTCCAGGGGCAGTTAGTCGTGAAGTTGCCGAGGTGTTAGCTGATCAGGTGAGAATGATCGCGGATAGTGATTTCGGTTTATCTGTAACTGGTGTAGCGGGACCAGGCTATTCTGAACGTAAGCCAGTCGGACTTGTATTTATTGGTTTAGCTGAACGCGGGCGTAAGACAGAGGTGTATGAGCTTAATCTTAAAGGTACACGTGAAAATATACGACTGCGTACTGTTAAAGCTCTGTTGTATCGTCTATGGCGCAGACTTGAGGAACGGAAGGTGGAGACACCTCTTGAAGGCTCAGACTTGTAATGGGAGATTAGCCCAGTTATAATTGAGACATACGGAAGAACCGTGGCACTGAGATTTCTTTGCTGCGGTTTTTTGTATATCTGCGGAGATTTTGATCGCTGTTTTGGTTTTGATCATAAGTCGTTGATGTCCGGTGAAGTAGAGAAATCAGTTAACTTCTATGTCCGGAGGGAGGCTTACAATAAAAGGGATAATTAACGCTTGAGACAAAAAAAACGAATGTATGTTCGAAAAAAAGCTTGGCAAGACCTCAAAAACACGTTATTATATTATTATAAACAGTGAAGGAAGTGGTCTGATTGTCAGATCGTCGTGCAGCGCTTGATATGGCGCTTCGTCAAATAGAAAAACAATTTGGTAAAGGTTCGATCATGAAACTGGGAGAATCCACTCATATGCAAGTGGAAGTTGTACCTAGCGGATCTTTGGCACTTGATATTGCGTTAGGTATAGGCGGACTTCCAAAGGGACGTATTATTGAAGTATACGGACCTGAATCCTCCGGTAAAACGACTGTTGCTCTTCATGCTATTGCAGAAGTGCAAAAACAAGGAGGACAAGCTGCATTTATCGATGCTGAGCATGCGCTCGATCCGAAGTATGCACGTAACTTGGGCGTAAACATTGATGAATTGTTGCTATCTCAGCCAGATACGGGTGAACAGGCACTTGAGATTGCTGAAGCACTTGTCCGTAGTGGTGCAGTAGACATTATTGTCGTTGACTCCGTAGCTGCGTTGGTTCCTAAAGCGGAAATCGAAGGTGATATGGGTGACTCTCACGTCGGCCTACAGGCTCGTTTGATGTCTCAAGCGCTTCGGAAGCTATCTGGTGCCATTAGTAAATCGAATACAATTGCTATCTTTATTAACCAGCTTCGTGAGAAAATTGGAGTTATGTTCGGTAACCCTGAGACAACCCCGGGTGGTCGGGCGTTGAAATTCTATTCTTCCGTACGGTTGGATGTTCGTCGTGTCGAAAGTATTAAGATGGGTAACGACGTTGTAGGTAACCGCACCAAGATCAAGATTGTGAAGAATAAGGTAGCACCTCCATTTAAACAAGCTGATGTTGATATCATGTATGGTGAAGGGATTTCCAGAGAAGGAAGTCTTGTAGACATCGGTACTGAAATGGACATCGTGAATAAGAGTGGTGCATGGTATTCCTATGAGGGTGAGCGTCTCGGTCAAGGACGTGAGAATGCCAAACAGTTCTTGAAAGAACATCAAGATATTGCACTTATCATTGAGAACAAGATCCGTGAAGCAAGTAACCTGTCCACTATTGTTGCTGCACCAAATGAAGCGGAAATCATTGCAGAGCAAGAGGAAGAAGAAAAGCTACTTCTCGAAATCGAACAATAGAATTTACTAAGGAATAGGACGCCCTGTGATTCATTGTTGCAGGGTGTCTTTTCTTAACAGTGTAAGAACATATATATTTGGGGTCCCCCCAAAGTACCTGAGTACGCACCGAAGTTAAGCCGCACTTTGTGGGGATATTTTATTGCTATGAGGTGACAAGCAACTATGGTAATACAGCTGGATATGGATTTTGAATCGGATGAGCAGGACGTACAGGTCCTATCTGATTTTCCTGATGGAGAACTTTTAGAAATTACTAAGGTAGAACGTCAGAAGAAGTCGGACCACCGCTACATCATACATTTCGGAGCCTATAACATGACTGTACACGAAGACGTCATGATTAAATATCGGATGATTACTGGAAATTCTTTTATGAAAGCCGATTTGGAGGAAATTGTTGTTGCTGATGAGCGACAACGAGCTTATGTAGAAGGACTTCGTTATCTAGAACGGAAGCCACGTACCGCTATGGAAATGACTCGCCGTTTACGGCAGAAGGAAATAGGGGAGACTATTATTGCGGAAGTGGTGCAACGGCTACAGCAGGAAAGATTTCTTGATGACCCCTTGTATGCAAAGCAATGGGCGGAGCAACGCATTACGAACCAGCGAAAAGGGAAAATGTGGATTCGCCAAGAGCTACGTGAGAAAGGAATCGACAAAACCTTGATCTCGGAAGCACTGGAGAATGTCAGTCCTGAACAAGAACTAGAGAGTGCACTTCAGATTGGTCGTAAGAAATGGAATCTTATTCGTGGTGAAGCCACAGATAAGCGCAGAAAGACTGGAGCCTTCTTAATGCGGCGTGGATTCTCGGGTGATATGGTGCGACAAGTGATCAATACTTTACTTGAGGAAGACAATTATGAGGGTGAAGATGAGGAATTTTACTAGACTCACTGATTCTCTTGACATTAATGCGCATATCGACTCTCTTGACAATGTCTTTTTATAAATAATAAAATATAACATGAATCGGCATAAAGTAAGAATCCTTTTTCCTTCCCAAAAAGGTGACTTTTTAAAACGGTTCGCGTACAACTCATATGAAATGTAATCGCCGGATAAGGCGGGCAGTGTGCATGTGCAGCATGTGCAGTATGGCAATCGGTTATTTACCGGTTTTTTGTATGGTGATGAACGGATAGTTTAACAACTGCACAATTCCCAGGGATATACCTTGGAGAGGAACCAACGAGGAGGTGAACAGATGCAAGCATGGATCTGGGTCATTATCGTTCTCGTTGTAGCTGCATTATTCTTTGGGTTCGGTTATTTTATTCGTAAATCCCTTGCAGAAGCTAAAATTCAAAGCGCAGAAAGAGAAGCCGTAGTCATCGTGGAGAACGCGAAGAAAGACGCAGAGGCGCTGAAGAAAGAAACAGTATTGGAAGCTAAGGACGAAGTCCATAGAATCCGTACTGAAGCTGAGAAAGAAACTCGTGAACGTCGGAATGAAATCCAACGGCAAGAGAGACGTTTGCTGCAAAAGGAAGAATCTCTGGATAAAAAAATGGAATCGCTTGAAAGAAAAGAAGAACAAGTAGCTAACAAAGAGAAACGAATTGATGAAACCCAACAGCAAATTGATGTTATTTACAAAAACCAAGTCACTGAATTGGAGAGAATTTCCAATTTAAGCATCGAAGATGCAAGAAGTATTATTCTTAGCAATGTTGAGCAAGAAGTTCGCCATGAAACGGCTCAAATGATCAAAGAGATTGAACAGCAGGCGAAAGAGGAAGCGGATAAGAAATCCCGCGAAATCATCACACTCGCTATCCAACGCTGTGCAGCTGATCACGTAGCGGAGACAACAGTTTCAGTTGTTACCCTGCCGAACGAAGAGATGAAGGGGCGGATTATCGGTCGTGAAGGCCGTAATATTCGTGCACTCGAAACTCTTACAGGTATCGACCTCATTATTGATGATACGCCGGAAGCAGTTATTTTGTCGGGATTTGATCCGATCCGCCGTGAAGTGGCCCGTACGGCACTTGAGAAGCTTGTGGCAGATGGACGTATCCATCCCGCTCGAATTGAAGAGATGGTGGAGAAATCCCGTAAAGAAGTGGACGAACGAATTCGCGAATATGGTGAACAAGCTACTTTCGAAGTGGGTGTTCACGGATTGCATCCAGATTTGATCAAGATTCTGGGTCGTCTGAAATTCCGTACAAGCTATGGTCAAAATGTATTGAAGCACTCCATGGAGGTTGCTTATTTAACTGGACTGATGGCCGGTGAGCTTGGGGAAGACATCGTGCTTGCAAAACGTGCAGGATTGCTCCATGATATCGGCAAAGCGCTGGATCATGAAGTAGAAGGCTCGCATGTTGAGATCGGCGTTGAACTAGCGAAGAAATATAAGGAACATCCGGTTGTTATCAACAGTATCGCGTCTCATCATGGAGATTGCGAAGCTACCTCGGTTATTGCTATGTTGGTTGGTGCAGCTGATGCATTGTCAGCAGCAAGACCTGGCGCACGCCGTGAAACACTGGAAACGTATATTAAACGTCTAGAAAAACTGGAAGAAATCTCAGAGTCATTCGAAGGCGTTGAGAAATCATTTGCTATTCAGGCGGGCCGTGAGGTACGCGTGATGGTACAGCCAGAGAAGATTGACGATGCAGAGGCATTCCGTCTAGCTCGCGATATTACGAAAATGATTGAAAGTGAACTGGATTATCCAGGACATATCAAAGTTACCGTTATTCGTGAGACACGGGCTGTTGAATACGCTAAATAGGTGGAATATAAGGTTAAGGGATAAGATGTAACTTATACTTTCTTATATTTGTTGAGAATTGGCCCCTAAGCGGGGCCTTTTTTCTTTTGAATATGAGGTCTTATCCATTAGATATAGCAGTTATGATTAGGAGGAGAGAATCATTAAAGTACTATTTATTGGAGATATCGTTGGAAATGTTGGCAGAAAGGCTCTTCGTGAGATGTTGCCCTCACTAAAAAGTAAATATCAGCCACATATCATTATTGTTAATGGTGAAAATTCTGCTGCCGGTAGAGGGATCACCAAGGCGATCGCTAATGAGTTTTTTAACTGGGGCGTTCACGGTATAACTATGGGAAACCACACATGGGACAACAAAGATATTTTTGAGTTCATCGATGATGAGGCTCGGATTATTCGTCCCGCTAATTTTCCGCCAGGAACACCGGGAAGAGGTTATACAGTCGTTAAAGGGAACGGTAAAGAACTGGCCATAGTAAATTTGCAAGGCCGGACATTCTTACCTGCTATCGATTGTCCTTTCCGTGTCGGGGAAGAAATTGTGGAAGAGCTTCGTAGAGATCACAAATGTATTTTAGTCGATTTCCATGCAGAGGTAACCTCTGAGAAAATCGCCATGGGATATTTTATGGATGGTCGTGCATCGATTGTTGTTGGGACACATACTCATGTTCAGACAAATGATGATGTGATTTTACCAGGAGGAACTGCGTATTTGACCGATGCGGGAATGGTTGGTTCAAGCGAAGGAATTCTGGGTATGGAAAGAGATGCAGTACTTTATAAGTTCACAACTCAGCTTCCAGCACGATTTGTTGTCGATGAAGGCAAGTGGCAGCTTCACGGTTTATTTGCAGAATTAGATGAAAATACTGGTGCGGCAACTCGTCTGGAGAAGATACGGTTACGTGAAGATGAATGGGTTATGAGCTAAACGTAGAACAGAGTATGGTTTAATCCGGGTAATTTCGCTGAGTTAGGGTAAAGTGTGATATTTTTAATATCATAAAAGAGTATCTTTTATACCGTTTTTGGAAGACGTGGTCCGTAAAAAGAAGGAATTATTTCTTCTCTCGCGAATAACATCTAAAGTAGTGGAAGAACACCATTATTTTCCCAGGGGAGGTACTTACTATGGATGTATTAAAAGTATCAGCTAAATCCAATCCAAATTCCGTCGCCGGCGCATTAGCGGGTGTTCTTCGTGAACGTGGATCGGCCGAATTACAAGCTATTGGAGCTGGAGCACTGAATCAAGCAGTCAAAGCAGTTGCCATTGCCCGGGGATTTGTTGCACCAAGCGGAGTAGATTTGATCTGCATTCCTGCGTTCACTGATATAGTGATTGATGGGGAAGATCGAACCGCGATTAAACTGATTGTTGAACCCAGATAATAGACCTATAGAATGATTGAACCTGTTTACTTTTGTAAACAGGTTTTTTGCTTTTGATTTATAGTCTGGCGTTTTTTTGCATAGTATCTGAAATAGGCATTTGGAAATGAAATGAACGGCTGGGACTGTGAGAAAGTGGGGTTGTAAAATGAGGGCTGATAAGTTTAAAGTAGCGGATTTCCATTGTGATGTGCTAAGCAAAATGCAAGCCTCCCCAGATATAAATTTTGACAATGATCCTCGATTAGATGTTACTGCAGAGCGGCTGGCTTCTGGTGGAGTGGAGTTGCAATGTTTTGCAATATATCTTTCAACTAACAGAGGAAAACCAAGCTTTGAACATGTTCTAGGGCAAATTGATCTCTTTAGGCAAAAGATAGTGAACACAGATGGGCTTCAGTGGTTACAGTGGAAGGAGCAAGTAGGGAATCGATCAGTAGGCGCACCTCCACAAGCAATGCTCTCTCTGGAGGGCGTAGACGGCTTAGAAGGGAACTTGTTCTATGCTCAGCTCTGCTTCGAACTTGGAGTACGGTTTCTTGGTGTGACTTGGAATTATGCGAACTGGGCAGCAGATGGTGTGCTAGAGAAGCGTAATGGTGGATTTACGGAAAAAGGGAGAAAGCTGATAGAATGGTGCAACGAAAGTGGAATGCTGCTTGATGTGTCGCATTTGTCACAAGCGGGGTTCTGGGAGTTGGCTGATTTAAGCAATCGTCCGTTTATTGCTTCCCATTCGAATGCTGCGGCTATATGTGGGCATGTTAGAAATTTAAATGATGAACAGATTAAAGCTTTGATTGCAATGGATGGAAGAATGGGCCTGACCTTTTATCCTTGGTTTGTAAGTGATGATGGGAAAGCTCGGATGGATGATTTGTTAAAGCACATTGAACATGTATGTAGTCTCGGCGGTGAGAAGCATATGATGTTTGGCTCGGATTTTGACGGCATTGATACTTGGGTAGAGAAGTTGGAGCATCCGGGAAAATACCCTGATCTTATAGAGCAGCTGCTTCGTTATTATTCAGAGGATACTGTGAAAGGCTGGATGTATGAGAATGCGACCTCTTTTTTAAGCGCAAACTTGCCCTCTCAGGTGTCTAATCCATGACAATCTTGTGCAAAAAACAAAAATTGTCGAAAAAAGGGGCTTCGTTATGATGCAGCCCTTTTTATTTTTGGGTAAGAAGATGTATAATGGTTAATGGCTTGTACAGATACTAGAGAAAATACAAGGAGTGACTTTACAATGAGTAAGACTGTACCCGTAGGTGTGTCGGCTAGACATATTCACCTTACGCAAGAGCACGTGGAGGCTCTGTTTGGCCCAGGATATCAATTAACTGAGTTCAAACCACTTTCCCAACCAGGACAATTTGCAGCAAATGAACAAGTAGCAGTTATCGGTAGCAAAGGTAAATTTGACAAGGTAAGAATTTTGGGACCTGCACGTCCGGCTTCCCAATTAGAAATTTCCCGTACTGACTCCTTCGCACTTGGCGTGAAAGCTCCAGTTCGCGAATCTGGAAATATTGAAGGAACACCTGGCATTACGCTCAAAGGACCTGCTGGTGAAGTTGAATTAGAACAAGGCGTTATCATCGCAGCTCGTCACATTCACTTCCACACTTCTGAAGCTGAAGCTTGGGGCATTGCGGATAAGCAATTGCTTAAAGTTCGTCTCGGTGGCGACCGCGGTCTCGTATTGGAGAACGTAATTGCTCGTGTATCCGACAGCTTCAAACTTGATATGCATATTGATACTGACGAAGCTAATGCTGCTGGTGCCAACAATGGCGACACTGCTGAAATCGTAGACTAGTCTTCATAGTTATTCGAATGATAAGAAGCGGGGGAGAAATCCTTCGCTTTTTTTGTTGTGTATTGGGTAACATTATTTGGCTGATACGCATACTTAAACATTTTTCAGACTGTATAGCAGCTATTTCGGTATTTTGATGTGTTTTGCTAAGGTATCGGACTGCATAGCTCTTATTAGCTATTAATTGTACTGGTATCCTGAAATGGATTTTTAATGAAAATTGGTGTGATGATAAAGAATATCTATTATTATGTAACTAATTGTGTTATGATTATTGTTTATGACGTGACAAATGGATTTAATGTTAAGAATATATGTATTAGAAATTAAGGAGACCCAATGACATTTAACGAACTGAATATTATGCCTGCGATTTTAAAGGCTTTAACCAAAGAAAATTATACATCACCTACACCTATACAGGAGCAATCGATCCCAGCTGTATTAGCAGGTAGAGATTTACTTGGATGTGCTCAAACGGGAACAGGAAAGACAGCTGCATTTTCTGTACCTATTATTCAATTATTAAGCGAACAAACAAGTCCCAATAAATCAAGCGATGTGCGACGCATTCGCTCGCTGATCTTAACACCGACAAGAGAACTAGCGATTCAAATTGCTGATAACATAAAAGCGTATAGCCAATACACAGATATTCGCTCTGCTGCCATCGTTGGCGGTGTATCACAGAAAGTACAAGAGCGTGCCCTGAATCAAGGTGCTGATATCTTAATTGCTACACCAGGAAGACTTATCGACCTGATCAATCAAAAACGTGTGGATTTACAGTATGTCCAAATTCTTGTCTTGGATGAGGCTGACCGCATGCTAGATATGGGTTTCATTCATGACGTGAAGCGAATTATCGCCAAAATGCCAACGAAGAAACAAACACTGTTCTTCTCGGCAACAATGCCTACTGAGATCTCCAAATTGATCAAAACTTTGCTTGTGAATCCAGTAAAAGTAGAAATCACACCCGTGTCATCTACTGCGGATAGAATCGATCAATCGATCTATTTATTAGAGAATGGAAATAAGCAGAATCAATTGAATCTTTTGTTACAGGATAAATCAATCATTTCTGCGCTGGTGTTTACTCGTACAAAACGTGGTGCTGACCGTGTTACACGCGATCTAGCGAAAGTGAACATTTCTGCACAAGCCATTCACGGCAATAAATCGCAGAATGATCGTCAGAATGCATTGCGGAATTTTAAAAGTGGTGCAACCCGCGTTCTTGTAGCTACGGATATCGCCGCGCGAGGAATTGATATTGATGAGTTATCTCATGTAATCAACTTCAACTTGCCGAATATTCCAGAAACCTATGTGCACCGGATCGGTCGTACGGGTAGAGCTGGGTTAAGCGGAACGGCAATATCTTTTTGCGAATCTGAAGAGCTTCCGTTCCTTAAAGATATCGAGAAATTGATCGGAAAATCGATTCCAGAAGTGAAGGATCATCCGTATCCGATGTCTCGTAAAACGCAAATGAAGACAGAAAGATCTTCGAAACCGTCAGGTTCGAGATCTGCATCTTCTAAACCATCGACTTCCAGACCATCAACAGCTAAACCAGCGGGGGCAAAACCAACGGCATCTAAACCTGCCAAAGCAAAACCTAAGTCTAACCCTCCATTAAAGCCAAAGTCCGAGTGGTTCACTAAAGGAAGACAAACAAGCAGCAGATAAGTTACTTTGAACGCTGTACGTTTTTTATAGTGAGATCTCAAAACCGTCAGAGAAATCTGATGGTTTTTTTGTTATTTGATGATAAGGTGAATCAAGATAGGGTATAGTTTTTGACACAAATACAGATGTAATCATCACCATTAAGAATGGAGAGAGGCAAAAAAATAGCCGCTAAACAGTTCCTCACTGTATAACGGCTGTTATACTTTCTCTTATGCAGTCGCTTCAATTGCATTGTCCTGAACATAAGAACTAAGCTCTTGCTGAAGCGCTGTGCTGATGGAAGTCATTGGGAGGCGAAGCGTATCCGAATTGATTAGGCCATTCTGGCTAAGCATCCATTTGATTGGAGCGGGGTTCGATTCCTTGAACAAGAGACGGATGATCGGCAGTAGTTGTTCAAAGTTTTCTTTTGCCAAGTCGAATTGACCCGATTTGAAGGCTTCGTATATACGGATACATTCTGCTGGATAAACGTTCGCAGTAGCAAGCATACCGCCAGCTGCCCCGGAGCTAAGCATTTCATAAAAGAGTGAATCGTCGCCGCCGAGCACAGGTTTGCTACCTGTACGAACTAGTTCAGTAACCATTTTGGTGCTACCTGAGCAGTCTTTTAATCCGACAACATTATTCATTTCTAGGATTGTGCGTGCAGTGTCTAGAGTCATAGCAGTACCAGTACGACTTGGAATGTCATAAGCCATGATCGGAATACCTACTTCTGCTGCTTTGCGGAAATGGGCAATGATGCCATCTTGCGATGGACGACTATAATAAGGGACGACTACTAGTGCGCAATCCGCACCAAGGTTAGCTGCGATCTCTGTGCGTGCTACCGTAGAAGCTGTGTCATTGGTTCCTGTACCGACTACTAAGGGGATAGATGTTGATTGTAAAAGCTCACGAGAAGTGTTTACTAGAAGCTGCATTTCATTTACGGTTACAGTTGGCGATTCACCGGTGGTTCCATTAACGACCAGACCTTGTATGCTGTTGTTAATAATGTTCTTTGCATAACGCTGATACGAATCCAGATCGACTTCACCAGCAGCATTGAACGGGGTGACCACGGGGACATAAATTCCATAAATCTGTTGTTCTGTAAGCATAAATTATCGGCCTCCAAAATATTTTAATTCCTCTACATACACTTTACCATGGAATGTTGCATCGTCGTTAGCTATAATAAATGATGTGTATCATCAAAAATATTGATGTTAGGGTGAGGTTATGGATTTAACCTATTTACGAACATTCCGCGAGGTAGCTAAACGTCAGAGCTTTACACGGGCTGCTGAAGAGCTGGGTTACGCGCAGTCGAGCGTTACGATGCAAATACAGAAAATAGAGAAGGAATACGGAGTGCCATTGATAGAAAGGCATGGTCGACAGCTGCGTCTTACCCCGCCTGGAGAAGAGTTGTTGAAGCTATTCGTGGAGATTTTGGATCTGTATGATCGTTCTAAAGAAACCATCGCCCAGCAAATTGGAGGTACGCTAACGATTGGTACGATTGATTCATTAGCTGCTTTCTACTTACCACCCTACTTACAGCAGTTGAGGACGAAATTTCCGAAACTTGATATCCATCTACAAACGATGCAGGAAGCTAACCTCTTGGCCAAAATAAAAGATGGGGAAGTAGACATTGGTTTGATGCTCGATCGTACCACTACGGATTCTTTACTTGATCGTACGATCATTAGAGATGAACCACTCGTGTTGATAGCCCCCATTAACCATCCCCTTGCCCAGATGGATACAGTAACGCTACAGGATCTAAATAACTGCGAATTAATTGTTTCTGAAGAGAGCTGTATTTACCGGAGTCTGTTCGAGAATTTGTTAAAAGAGCACGGGATTATATTCCGCATTGGTTTTGAGCTTTCGAATCTAGAAGCGATCAAACGATGTGTTATGAATGGTTTAGGGATTGCATTATTACCTAAAATTGTTGCAGAGGAAGAAATTGAGCGGGGGAACTTGGCTGAGCTGCCATTCGCACATCAAGAAATTCATTTTGATCTGCAGCTTTTGATGCATCCTAAGAAGTGGAAGTCTCAGCCATTGCAATTTCTAACGCAAATGTTACTTGCAAATCATTAGTTTATTCCCATCAGGGTCTTTCACCACAAACCATTGTTGATCTTGAATTTCGGTTACTATCTCTACACCGAGCTCCTTCATATAGTTGAAAGAGTCTTGCAAATCATCGGTTATAAGCATAAGAGCAGGTGTTGTAATTGGAGGAGCGCCTTCAGGCTCTAAACCTCCCCACATGGGCATGGTGTCCAGAATGATCCCAGTGCTTCCTTGCATAGTTAACGGGCATAAATGACCGTTCATAATCGGATGATCCGCTTCATGGAGTCCTAGGACTTGGCAATACCAGCTACGGGCTTTTTCAATATCGTGTACGGGGATAAATACACTGCCAATCAAATTCTTAATGGGACTTGTTGCTGAAGAATTTACAATGGACTGCGCTTGTTTATTCATTCGAATTCCTCCTAGGTCTGATAATGATAACCCTTTATTTGGAATTTATGCATCTAGTCTATTTAAAACATAGAATTAGCCTACGCGCAAGTGGGTCATTAGTGATCAATAAAATCTTAAATTTGTATGCAAAAGATAGCATTCTTTAATGAAAGTCGCTGTAAATATTGACATTCAAAATCAGTTTATGTTATATAAAAAGAAGAATTAGCACTCATCTAATAAGAGTGCTAATCACAAAGTGTTGGACAAGATGTTATTTTGAAAGGAGATTTACTTATTCATGGCCAAAAAAGAGTTTAAAGCCGAATCGAAAAGATTGCTGGAAATGATGATTAACTCCATTTATACACAACGGGAAATTTTTCTGCGCGAGTTGATTTCCAATGCAAGTGATGCAATTGATAAGATCTATTACAAAGCATTAGCTGATGAAAGCCTGGTCTTCAATAAAGAAGATTATTATATTAAAGTGACTGCCGATAAGGCGAACAGAACTTTGACGATCTCCGATACAGGTATCGGGATGACACAAGAAGAGCTGGAGAATAACTTAGGAACAATCGCGAAGAGCGGATCCCTTGCATTTAAGAAAGAGAACGAAGCCAAAGATGGTCACAATATCATCGGACAGTTCGGTGTTGGCTTCTATGCTGCGTTTATGGTAGCAGATGACGTAATTGTGATCAGTAAGGCGCTTGGTAGCGACGAGGCCTTTAAATGGGAGTCTAAGGGCGCTGATGGCTATACTATCGAGCCTGTCGAGAAGGATTCTGTAGGAACTGAAGTGATTTTGAAGATTAAAGAGAATACCGAAGAAGATCAATACGATGAATATTTGGAAGAGTATCGCCTGAAATCCATCATTAAAAAATATTCTGACTTCATTCGTTTCCCAATTAAAATGGACGTGAAGGAGCAGAAGCCAAAAGAAGGCACAGAGAACGAGTTCGAGGAAGTTGTTCAAGAACAAACCGTGAACAGTATGGTGCCAATCTGGCGGAAGAACAAAAACGAGCTGACTACAGAAGATTACGATAACTTCTATGCAGAGAAACGTTACGGCTTCGATAAGCCGCTTAAACATATTCATATCAGTGCCGATGGTGCTGTAGTGTATAATGCGATCTTGTTTATCCCAGAAAATACACCATTTGATTATTACACAAAGGAATATGAAAAAGGTCTTGAGCTCTATTCCAATGGTGTATTGATCATGAACAAATGTGCGGATCTGCTGCCTGACTATTTTAGCTTTGTAAAAGGTATGGTAGATTCAGAGGATCTTTCGCTAAACATCTCCAGAGAAATGCTCCAGCATGACCGTCAGCTGACTCTGATCGCTAAGAACATTAAGAATAAAGTGAAGAGTCAACTGCAAAGCTTGCTGAAGGATGAAAGAGAGAAATACGAGCAGTTCTATAACGCTTTTGGCAGACAGCTTAAGTTTGGTGTGTATAACGATTATGGAATGCACAAAGATACACTTCAAGATTTGCTGATGTTCTACTCCTCCAAGGAGAAGAAACTGGTAACACTGGACGAATATGTATCAAGAATGCCAGAAGATCAGAAGTACATCTACTATGCATCCGGAGAGTCGATCGACAGAATCGAAAAGCTCCCACAAACCGAGCTTGTATCGGATAAAGGGTATGAAATTCTCTACTTCACTGATGATATTGATGAATTTGCGATCAAGATGATCATGTCTTATAAAGAAAAAGAATTTAAATCCGTATCCAGTGGTGATCTGGGTATCGAAGCAGACGAAGCGGACAAGCCAACGGAAGCGGAAGAGAACGAAAACAAGGAGCTTTTTGAAGCGATGAAGGACATCTTGTCCGGCAAAGTGAAGAATGTTAAAGCTTCCAAACGTTTGAAGACTCATCCGGTATGCCTCTCTGCTGAAGGTGAACTGACAATCGAGATGGAAAAAATCCTGAAATCGATGCCGAATGGGCAAGAGGTTCAAGCGGATAAGGTACTCGAAATCAACATCCATCACGAAGTCTTCCAGTCTTTGAAAGCAGCAGCTGAGAACGATAAAGAGAAGCTCGGTTTATACACGAACCTGCTGTACAACCAAGCACTGTTGATCGAAGGTCTACAGGTTAGTGATCCTGTTCAATTCACCAATGATATTTGCAAAATCATGAAATAGATATTAGAAAAGCCATCCTATCGTATTACGATTGGGTGGCTTTTTTTGTGCGGAAAAGGTAGTAATCGATTTCAGAGTCATTATTTGTGCAACCGCTGATCGAATAGATTATTTCACCTTGTGTGTTTTTTTTACTCGTCACTTCGGAGCAGGTATCGGTTCTAACTCCTGTGTTACTTCCACCGAATGCATCATTAGAAGTATCGTAGCTATAACTAATTACATTGCCATCAAACTTCAAATCCTTAAATATGGGATCGCCCTCATCTGTGTAACTTGTAACTCGTATATTGTCTGCTTTTTTGCTGGAGAGATTAGTTATAAATTGCTCAAATTTATAGAGGTTGTACACTTTTTCAAAAGAAACAATATCCCCTCTACTGATGGCTTTTTCGGAAGTATAGGGTTCACTTTTGGGAACAGAATTAACCTTATTATCGGAACAACCCCATACCCCTGCTAGTAAAAGAACAGAGAGTATAAGCAAGATTACTTTTTTCATTGAAGGACCTTCTCCTTGTAACTAATCTATATAAAAGACGAAAATTAATTGAAAAAGTTACAGTGAGCTTGATGTTTCACATTGACAATAAACAGAAAATTAAGTATCATTTCCAGTAACTTGAATATTTAAAGGCAAAGAAGAGAAAGAGTACCACGGCAATTCTTTCTACAGAGAGCTCCGGTCGCTGAAAAGGAGTAAAGAAAAACCTTGGGAATATGGTCTCAGAGCTGCGCATCGAAACCTTTTGGGTTGTAGGCTGCGCCGGAACCTGCATCCGTTATAGTGCTAGGGTATAAACGTTTATTAACGTCGTACCTGAAGAGGTAAATGTCATGAGGCATTTATAAAATTAGGTGGTAACACGTGAGTAGAACTCTCGTCCTTTGTGGATGGGAGTTTTTTTGTTGTCTAAAAAAAGGAGGAGAAGGTTAATGAGTAATGTGTTTATTGGTGGTGCTTGGCCGTATGCGAATGGATCTTTACATCTTGGAAGATTATCAAGTGTGTTGCCTGGGGATGTGCTGGCACGCTATTTTCGCAGCAAGGGGGATAACGTTTTATATGTGTCAGGCAGCGATTGTCATGGCACACCTGTAGCGGTTCAGGCTGCTAATGAAGGGATCACACCCGAAGCTTTTGCCAGTCGATACCACGAAGAGTTTCTGCAGTGTTTTGAACAGCTGGGATTTAGTTATGATCTTTATACTCGAACGGATCAACAGCAGCATCATAAGGTTGTGCAAGAGTTGTTTGCGAAGCTACTAGAGAATGGTCATTTATATAAAAAAACCATTGCGCAATGTTACTGTGAGGTGGATCAGCGCTTTTTGCCAGACAGATACGTGGAAGGGACTTGTCCAGTTTGTGGCCAGCGGGCGCGTGGAGATCAATGCGATTATTGTTCTACGATTCTAGACCCTGCCGATTTATTGGACAGAGTCTGTAAATTATGTGGGAATACACCGTCAGAACGACCGACAGAACATTTTTATCTTAGCTTATCTAAATTTCAATCTGAATTAACGGAATATGTAGAGGAAGCACAATTTTGGAGAGAAAACGCTATAAAACTGACCAAACGTTATTTAAAAGAAGAACTGCAGGACCGCGCGGTAACAAGAGACTTATCTTGGGGTGTAGATGTTCCTATAGCTGGATTTGAAGACAAGAAGATTTATGTTTGGATTGAGGCGGTAAGTGGTTATTTATCAGCCAGTAAGCAGTGGGCTGCACAGTCTGGGCGGAGCTGGGAGGATTTTTGGTCAGAGGAACAAGAGGACATCACCGCTTATTATGTCCATGGAAAAGATAATATTCCTTTTCACACCCTGATTTGGCCAGCCGTCTTATTAGGAGCAAGAGAACTACATTTACCGGATCGGATTATATCCAGCGAATATTTAACCCTTGAAGGGCAGAAGTTCTCCACTAGCCGTAATTGGGCAGTCTGGGTACCTGATATTCTAGAGCGGTATCATCCTGACTCTATTCGTTATTTCTTAATTGCCAACGGGCCTGAGAAGCGGGATACGGATTTTTCCTGGAGAGAGTTTATTTATAGTCATAATGGTGAGCTGCTTGGAGCATTTGGTAACTTTGTGAATCGCTCATTGGCTTTTGTAGAGAAGTTTTATGAAGGGATCGTGCCAAGTGGAAAGTTAGACAAGGGGTGGAGCGACAACATTGACCTCTTGTATCTGGAGTCAGGACGCCTAATTGAAGCGGGAGATTTGAAGGATGCGCTCGAGTATAATTTCTTTTATGTACGTAAGGCAAATCAGTATTTTGATCGGCAAAAACCTTGGATTCAGGTAAAAGAAGATCAGGAGTCCTGTGGTTCTACGATATATACATGCGTGCAGATTATAGCTAATTTGGCGAATTTGCTGCATCCGTTTCTACCGTTTTCTTGTGAGGAGATCAGGGGATTCCTATCGCTTGAACTACCGAATTGGAAGCCCCGCTCGGTTCCCCCTTATCAACAGGTAACTGATTTGCAATTGTTGTTTGAACGAATTGATATAAGTCAAATTAAAGAAGAAGAGCAAAGATTAGAACAACAAAAAGTCAATAAATAGGAATGGTTAAGACAAGCTCCGGGCAGGATCCTTAACCCTTTCACGAACTCCAAAAAGAGGAGGTTTCCGAATGGATATCGAATGGATTAATGAGCATTACAAGGAAGCAATTAAAATATTGGACTCTACCCGAGAAGTCTATGAATGGGCTGATTCTCTCTATCCTGACTTCTCAGGTGGACTAAGAGTTAACGTTGGGTATACGCAAGAGATTTAATAGATTTATTATTTTCTACAGAGGTTACTAAAGAATGAACATTTATATAAAAACATCCCTGCTGATTAACCAATAAATTACATCACAGCATAGCAAAAAGGACGCCTTTTTTTGTGGAATCATTTGTACCATCAAATGACTCTGTAACAGAAAGAGGCGACCTCATGTGAAAGTCTAAAATGCTTCCAAATCTTATTCAATCCGTACTTCTCGAGGAAGACTTTGTGATTCGTCTAACTGATAATATGATTATTCTCTTACTTACTTGTTCTCCATGCAAGGATACCCTCGTTCATACTCTTACAAGCCTCTAATGCTACTTCTGACGTATTAAGCTCATCCCCCCAAGCGATGTAGTAACGGAATTCATAGAATCCACCTAGTGTCGCCTTAAAGTTCGTTTCCCAATAATTATTCATGGGCCATGAATAGAGATGGGCTGGATCATGCGCGAGTCCAGGGTGTCCGCTCAATAGTCGATCCTCATAGTCTAAGGAGCCGAGTTGGATGAGAGGTGTATCTGGCATCGCAATGGCAACACCACGTGTGTCACGGACAAAAGCTACACCTTCATCGACACAATAGAAATCTGCTAAGGATCCAGGCAATTGATCAATTCGTGGACGTAAGGCTGCGCCTGTCTTTTCTATCCACAGCGCATCTTGCCCAGCAGCGGGAGCACTCCCAAACGGAAGTGAAATGTACACATTTTCTGGATCCCATACACTTTCCTTATGCATGCGTACGGCTACATCAGCACGTGCGCGATCACCGTATACGGTGACGAGTAAGGAATAGTGACTGCAACCATTCACGCGATATGTCAATTGAACTTTTCCATAAAGGGCACCCTTTTCAATGATATTGACATCAACTAATGCTCCGACAGAGGTTATTGCATCAGCGCCTCTACGATTACGTCCCATCTTACGGCGTACATCATACATGCCAAATTCATTAGGTGCTTCTGTTACGTTGTAGACAGGGGAGAATGCATTGTGATTACGATCAGACCGCAGTAAATCTTGTTGACTGCTCTTGTCAAACCACTTCGTAATCCCTGCCCCGAGTTCCCATTCGATTCGAACGAAAGGTGACTCGATAAATTTAGGCGTCACATGTAGCTTCGGTGGAACCGGAGGAATAATATCCAGCATGCGATCGGATCCAACATAATCGGTTCGATATGCTGTTACGGGCGGATGCTCTTCGATTGCCTTAATCGTCAATTGTACCTTTTGATTAGGCTGCAAAGTTACTGGAATGGTAATGACGACCCCGCGGTGTCCCGTCACCATTTGAGCTTCGTAGACGGTTCCAGTCACTTCATCGATCACTTCAAAGCCATTTTTAAGCTCTGTAATGTACCAGCCCTCCATAATTAATTGGGCATAATCGGTTTGTACAAATTTACTTGGGTTATGCAATTCAAATTTCATAGGACGATCTGGTCCTAATAGTGCATCTCCTTGTGCCTCGAGGATATCGTATAATGCGGTATGGGCAAGTGAACTCGCATTTGCGGCATAAGCTTCTTTACGACAGCCCAGCTCTTGTACGAATGGGTTCCAAGGTTCTGTCACAGAGGAATGGTATCCCCATGTATGTTCAGCAAATAAAGCCAACTCGTACTCAATCGCCTCAAGCCGCTCTTGGTCAACAATCTCACGGGTAGGATCTAATTGCTTCACTTTCGTGTACACGCGTTGCGCCTCTCGGAAGATCTGAACATGCATCGGAGTAGTAGCTGAGCCATCTGTCCACCAATCCGGCCAATCTCCTCGAAAGGTCTCGATCTCATCCGGATACTCGTTCGCATATGCTCTTAAATCTGTAAAGAAATCATCCAGTGTGGCTGGTTGAATCAAGATCCGATCACCATGCAACGCATTCCAATGGTTTACAAAATCCATTAATGCGGCATTCGGTGAGCCATTATCTGTAGGGAGGCCAGATACCATGACAGGTACTAACGGGAAGGTATAGCCATCTTCAACTAATTGCTCTAAATATCGATCAAACCGCGCTTCAGAGACTTCCAAGGACACGCCTTTTCGCACGTCATGCTCATCACGAATCGTATAGGAACCTCCTATACCAGGAATCAAGCCGAGGTCATTTCCAAACATATAATGCTCGCCACTCCACGTTAGAATTCGATCACCTTTTGGTGTTTCCCACCAGAATGGAATTTGCTTCTTCCATAATGGAAACATGGAGTGATGTGTATGAATACAGGTTATTAAATTCTCGATACCAGCATCTGCCAAGACTTGACTATATCCCCAACCAAAGCCAGTGATGTCTGCAGTCATAGCAGAACGTACCGGGAATTGAATCGATTGACCATAGTCAGTAATCCGTTGAATCATGACGGAGAGCATCTCTTGATTTAATTGCTCGCCGAAATTGAGATAGGTTCCAGATAGACCGATATAGCCTTTTTGTACCGCTTGCGCGAATTCTTCTTTTTCTGTTGGTGTCGCTTTTAAGAGGAAGGATTCAACAGGCCAGAACGTTTCGCATACCCATTTGTAGCCCTTCCAATCTAGGCGAGCACCGCTTTCGATGTCACGTACAATTTGTAACGCTTGCCGAATGTAATTGACATGATACTGCCGGATTTTCTCTTGACGTTCTGTATAGCCAACATCCGTATGGGAATGTTGAATGACGTAAATTTTCCATGGTTTGTGGGTGTTCATTGTAAAGCTCCTCTCAGGTATTTTATGATTAAAGATGAGATTGGAATTTCAGCTTGAAGCGGAATAACGCATCTTCTTCGTACCAAGCCTGGAAATTTGTACCCCAGACATTGTTGTGTAAATTGACATGCATTCCTCCAGTAAGTGAAGCAAATGTATGATCAAATTGCACAAGCCGTGGTTCTCCAGGAGATACGAGCGCGGCATCTAATGTCGTGATATCCACTTGACCGTCCGCTGCCGCATAATATATGCCCTGATCTACCGCATGCAGATTGCGATTTCCCCCTTTAACAACGTCTAGTGGGGAAGTGAGTTGTCCGATTTTATCAAGCTTCCATTGATTTGGATTATTGACGATCGGATTGAAACTCATCCATGCTGCTTCTGGGAGGCGATATGCATCCTTATGGAACCATTGAAGCTCACATTCTACGGTAGCAGTGTGCTTCTTAAATATATATTCGATGGTCAACTCTCGTGGAGCACCCATTCCTTCACTAGCTGCTCTAGGCATCTTTAACGTAGCAAGGACAACATCCTGTTCTTCTCCACATAATGCTTGCAAGGATAATAGTTTGGGTTTCGTCACGGTATGCATTATCCATTCTTTCGTCAGATCCATACCTGGTTTCCCGAAATCTCCGGTTGCCCATACATGCGTATTTTTCCATCGCACGTGATATTCACGGTACCAACGATCATAATCCGCTTGGGAGAAAGTCTCATATGAGAATAATCCGATCGGGTTGTTCGGCCCAGCCCACTCTCGATTACGTTGGTCTAGCAAACTGATAATAGAACCGTTATCCTCAAACACGACCTCAAAGTCTCCTAAAGTATAGGATTGATCCGTGTACAGGATTGTCGCATCCGCATTAGCAATCTGTCGACGAACCGGTCGTAATGCGGCTAGAGCAGCTCGTGCTTCGATCTGACGTTTTACGCCCAGAGTAGATACGGCATTTTCTAAATATTCCCGTTGCTCTTGCCAAGACTGCTCCATAAGACTAAATGAGCGGGCACTAAGCTTCTCCACGGCTTCCACGCCGAACATCTCGATCATTTCAGCGCGTGAATTTTTTTCGTAAAAACGATATTCAAGTGGGTTTAAGTTCACATCAACCTTGTCTCGAGCTCGTGCTTGCTGAAAATCTTCCTTATCATAATGAATGTAATCTGCCAGATAACGCTTAATATCTACACCCCAAGTATGCTCAGGAATCATAATTAATTCATCGCAGAAGTTGTGATATTCCTCGTCGGCTGCAGCAAGAGATCCTTCTAGTAGCCATTTACTCTTTAAGCGAAGTAGTTCACGATAACAAGCTAATTTGTAGGGATCAGTCGAAGATCCATGGATCCAGCTATCCCCAATCTCTTCTTCGACGATCGGTAACGTATCACGAATGGCCCATACCTTCTCCGCATATTGATCCAACGTGGATGCTCTGATATCCGCATGTGGATAGGCCTCACGAAGTTGAGTGAATTCCGCTTTAATTTGTTCAACGGTGGAAGGACCATGATTATCATGCGTATGAGCAAAGTATAAAACATCATTCAAGCCTTCTGTTTCGAAGGTTGTTCCATAATCTTTACTATATTGAACGACGATTTCAGAACCATCTGGATTTCTCCACAAAAACATCTCAGGAACATGAGGAACATGGCTTGATGGGTTTACACCTAAATGAAGATACTTCATACCCGCCTTGGCCATATGTGTAATCAGCGCACGTGTATGACCAGGGACATCCGTCATTTTGGCTGCAATGGTGTGGATACCAAAGCGTTGGTCAAGACGTGTGGCCATTTGAATACCGTAATCTAGAAGCTCGGCATCGTATAATTCGGTATAGGTCGTGAAAGGGAGGCCATGCCATCTTAAATAGCCTTTTGCAATAGCTTCCTCTACTTGCTGTTTCTCCTCGGTTGTTCCATGTTTGAGTAAGTGATGAATTAACCAAGAACCCGTTGTCCAGATAAAAGAACCTTGATCAGGATGTTCATCAAAGTACTGTGCTGTTGTGATCGCACTTGGGAAAAATAGTTTCATATAACGATCAGTAACATGTTTAGCGAGATCGGTATATCCGATATCTAAATGTGTCTTGAATACAACATGGATCTGTGGTGTGCTGTGTGGCACGTTTATCACTCCTTATTCGTGTTTACGCTTTCAGTTTAAAACAATTTATATCATTTGACTTTTCAATTTGTATCTAATAGGATCAGAAACATAAATGAGCAAATATACGATTCGGAGTAAGCTAATGTGATCAGAAGAAAGGCAGCGTGTATACGATGACAGACGCTATAAAGAGTGAACGCTGGGTATATTTAATCGATTGGGAAGAGGGTCCTGCAGCCCATGTTAAAGATCTGATCCTTCTGGGATACGACCATTTCAGTAGAGCCATGCCTTTGACAAATCACGTGCACGAAGATGCTTATGAGTTTGTATATATGGAGCAAGGAACCGCAGTGTGGGAAGTTAATGGACAATTTCACCCAACGAGCGCACAGCATATCATTTATACACGACCTGGTGAACGTCACCGTGCTAGTTTTGATTATATTGGGCCATGTAGGATCTGGTGGATCATCGTTCGTGATCCGCTGCAGCATGGTCATTGGTTCGGACTGGATGATGCTGAACGCCAAGTATTTGCACAATGGATACATCGCTGTCCTCGTATTCAGTTGGTTAGCAAGGAAATCGTAAATTATTTCAAAAGGGTCCAACAGTTAATTAACCAGCAGGATACAGAGCTTGTGGAATTTCAGATTCGTCATGGAGTTCTGGAAATTCTACAACGCATTTTGCATAACACTCCACTCAAAGCGCAGTCGCATGATATGCACGCGTATACGCTGGAGCTTAAGACAAGACTGGAACAGAGTCCATCTGAACGCTATACGATAGGACAGCTTGCGTCGGAGATTGGTTTAAGTGAGTCGCACTTTTACCGTATATTTCGTGAAATGAACGGACAATCACCAACAGCGTTTATGGATCGGATTCGAATGGACTGTGCTTGTCATATGTTAGAGGAATCGAAGCTGAGTATAACAGACATTGCCATGGAGCTTGGGTTTAAGACGAGCCAACATTTCGCGACGGTCTTCAAGAAATTAATTGGCGTAACGCCGAAGGCATGGCGCACACATTCGAAAGTCTGTAATTAAGTATTGAATTTCTGTAAGCTGCAGATTATAATGAACTAAAATCTAAAATCTGATATTTCAGTTTGAACCTGAATCAAATGGAGTTGTCCTATGAATGTAAAGATTGAACGACTAGATTTAAATGAGCAAGTGTACCAAATTTTGAAGAATCAAATCCTTACGCGGGAATATAAAGGTGGTGCACGACTGGATCTCAATGATTTAAGCGAGAAGATGGGGGTTAGTAAAACTCCTGTGAAGCTTGCGATCCATCGTTTGGCGAATGATGGACTTATTGAAGTCGTATCACGGTCAGGTACCTATGTTAGTCAATTAACGAGTGGGCGAATCGCTGAAGTGATGGATGCGCGCATCATGGTTGAGAAATGGTGCATGGAACACCTATCGAAGGAAGATCGTGAGCAGCTTGTTACGCAATTGACAGAGTTTGTTGAGCGTGCCAGAACCCATTTGAATAGTTCCCAATTTTTCTACCAGCAATTTCTAGAGGCAGATGTTCTGTTTCATAAAGCTATTGTGACGATGAGCCATAATCAGTTAATTCTAAATCAATATGAGCTCTTAAATAGCTTTCTGTATATTTCACGTATATTTCATTTCCAGAACTTCGATCGATCTAATGAAGGTTTAATAGAGCATGAACAGATTATTGAGGAAATAAAGCATGATCGTCTGGAACAAGCGACTCATTTACTCGTGTCGCACTTGGAGAAGAGTAAGAAACACATGATGTTTCTAATAGAAGAGAATGGTGGGGCTATCTAAGATCGGGTGGAATCCCATTACCAATTTCACGCACAAATGCTATTCACCCTTAAATGGACGACGTAGTCGTTTATGCTTGACATACTAGAAAGTATAAAATTTCTAGACTGCGGAGAAATAGGATACGAATTCAAGGGATGGGCCTATATTCAACGGGTGGCCATGGGGGGCTTTTTTTTATTAAGGTCAGGCCTCTTTGGGAAGGACCGACCAAGCTTACAGACAAATGTATGCGAAAAACCGAATACAATATGCCACCGGTAACGTAACCGAGCCAAATGTATGCGAAAAACCGAATACAATGTGCCGCCGGTAACGTAACCGAGCCAAATGTATGCGAAAAACCGAATACAATGTGTCGCCGATAACGTAAACGTGCCAAATGTATGCGAAAAACCGAATATAATGTGCCACCGGTAACGTAAACGTGCTAGCGCCGTTATCCGACCCTAAATCACCCGGAATTGGCTTATTGGAATCAAGATTTACTTGGCATTGGAAAAGTAGAAGAAAGCACCCAAGTTGAATAGGAGGGGACGGATATGGAATGGAAAAGCGAAGCGGTCACCTTTGAAGTTCTTGTTTCAACCCAACCCATAAAAATAATAAAGGAAACAAGAACTTCAACAGCGATTGGAATCCATACCGGTCCCTCCACCCCTGCAGTGTGATGGATTTACTTCAGATCTTTAAAGGACCGAGCCGTAGGTGAGGTTTTTCTTGCTTTGACTGATATTTCAGATTTTAGTTTAGGTATCTTACGAACAATATGTAAAGGAGCAAAAGAAATGCGATTAGGTATTGGTTTATATCGTCATATGTTACATACAGATTATTATCGTTTTGCGAAACAGGCAGGCTGTGAGGCGGTTGTTGTCCATCTCGTAAATTATTATGGAGATATTGATGATGAGGGACTTCCTTCAACAGATGGGCAACGAAATTATGGTGTAGCACGCTTAAATGACCCAATCTGGGAATATGAGAATCTTGTGAAATTAAAAGAAGAGCTCAATCAAGAAGGACTTGAATTCGCAGCGATTGAAAATTTTAATCCATCGGATTGGTATGATGTGTTACTTGCTGGCCCAAAACGAGATGAACAAATTGAACAGATTAAGCAGATCATCCGGAATGTAGGTCGAGCAGGGATTCCTGTAATTGGATATAACTTCAGTATTGCTGGTGTGTGGGGACATATTCAAAAGCCATCTGCACGAGGAGGAGCGCTAACATCGACGTTTCATCCTGACAGCAATGAGTTAAATCATCCAATCCCACTGGGTCAGGTGTGGAATATGACGTATGACGCGAGTTTGTTAGATAAGGGATATCTCCCACCAACCTCGGAGCAAGAAATATGGGATCGTTTGGCCTATTTTCTAGAACGTGTTCTACCTGTTGCGGAAGAAGCTGGGGTTAAATTAGCATTACATCCAGATGATCCGCCGATGCCGCAAATCCGTCAGCATGCTCGATTAGTGAATGAGCCTGATAAATATCAGAAAATGATAGACCTTGTTCCTAGCCAAAGTAATTCGATTGAGTTCTGTATGGGCTCTATTCAAGAAATGGTGAGTGGAGATGTGTATGAAGCAATTGATCAATATGCTTCACAGGATAAAATTTCATATGTTCATTTTCGTAATGTTAAAGGGAAGGTGCCTCATTACACAGAGGTTTTTGTCGATGAAGGTGATATTGATATGTTGAAAGCATTACGTGTATTGAAGAAGCATCAGTTTACAGGTGTACTTATACCCGACCATACGCCACTAATGACTTGTGATGCGCCTTGGCATGCGGGGATGGCGTATGCGTTAGGTTATATGCGTGCCATTTTGCGTCAAGTTGAACAAGAATAAGAGCATAAATATTATAGAAAAGGGATGAATCCTATGAAAAATCAAGCCTATTTAGATCAATTGCAAGAAAAACTATATTCTGCCGTCATATCTGATATTTTGGATAGTCTAGAGCTACGTAATCAGGCATTACCACAGCATATTCGTCCCCTAGACCCGGATATGGTCGTATGCGGTTACGCCAAAACAGTCCAAGTAGCAGACGTCTATCGAAAACCGGCTCAAGCCTATAAAAAGCAAATTGAAGTGCTAGATGGTATGCAGCCTGGTGAAGTTTTTGTTGGTGATGTCGGGGGTTCCGAGCGCTCTGCCTTCTTCGGTGAGTTAATGTCCGCAGCTACGAAGGTGGCTGGAGGTAGAGGTGCTGTTATTGATGGCCTGTGCCGTGATGTAAAGAAAATCAAACAACTAGGCTTCCCTGTGTTTGTAAAAGGGACGCGTCCAACCGATTCTTATGCCCGCAATGAGGTGATTGATTTTGATGTACCGATCAAAATTGGTGACGTACAGATACAGCCAGGTGATCTTATTTTCGGAGATATAGATGGTATTGTTGTCGTTCCGAAGGATGTCGAGGATGAAGTCATTGCAAAAGCATTCGAGAAGGTGAACGGAGAGAATATGGTTCGTGAGCATATTTTGAAGGGGATGAAAGTATCCGAGGTATTTGAGAAGTTCGGGATCCTGTAATATGGACATTCGAACCATTTCAAACCCTGGTCACATGGACGTGTTACAGGTCGTGGGAGACGGATTAATCGTAGAGTTTCTGCCAGAGAAAGGTGGAGATATCTATAAAATTTGTATTGATCGTACGAATATATTATGGGAAAGTCCTTGGGGGATCTCCAAGCTAGGGAATCGCATCGATTTCTGTCATACGTCCAAGGAGCGCTGGTTACAAAGCTACCCGGGGGGCTGGCAAATTTTATTCCCCAATGCAGGGGATGATAGCTATAACTATGGAGTTATGCATAATTTTCACGGCGAGGCTTGTCAGGTACCCTGGACATATAAGCTCGGAGAAGTAACGGATACAAAGGTTCAGATTATATTCTCCACACTACTCTATAAATCACCTTTTGCGATGGAGCGAATTGTAACGATAGACGAAGTAGAGCAGTGCATTGAGTTGAAGGAATCCGTTACGAATCAGGGGCAGCAAGCTTTGTATGCCGAATGGGGACAGCATATCGCGTTCGGTGCGCCATTCATTGGACCTGGAACACGGCTTGAAGCATCTGCGAGATCGGTCGAATCGTATGAGCGGGATTCGGAATTATCTCGTTTGAAAAAAGGTGTATTTTCATGGCCGATCGAAGATATGAGTTGTGATCTAGGACATGTTCCTTCAGGGAAGGCTACAGATTTTGCGATTCTAAAAGAGTTGACGATGGGATGCTATACGATTATAAATGATAAAATGGATTTACGTGTTCGTGTAGAATGGGATGTAGACACGATGCCAAACCTGTGGTTGTGGCAAGAATTTAATGGTCTTCAAGACTATCCATTCTACGGGGCCTGTTATGTCATGGGTGTAGAACCAAATTCGGCTTCACATGAAGCGGGGTTACAGGAATCGATCCAACGTGGTGAAGCCATTGAGATTAAGGCGCAGCAGACAAAGACATTTGCATTGAAATTATCATGGAGTAGCTCGATGAATGGAAGTCATACGACGTAGTGTAAGGAGATGTTCCTATGTTTGACGATTTACAGGGAAAGGTATTTATTGTCACAGGTGCAGCGCAAGGCATTGGTAGAGGGATCGCGCTTCGCTTGGGCAAAGAAAAATGTAAAGTCGTTATCAATTTTACGAGTGATCAAAGTAAAGCTTTAGCCGAGGAAGCGATTGCGCTCATTGAAGCCTCAGGCGGGCAAGCTGTTGCGTGCCAAGGTGATGTAGGACAAGTGGATACCGCCAATAAATTAGTTGATGTGGCGGTAGGTCATTTCGGAACATTACATGGAATTGTTAATAATGCAGGGGTACAGTCTCAATATCCATCGGAGCAATTACCTATAGATGAGTGGAATCGGATCATGGATGTGAATCTGCGCGGAACATTCCTAGGGTGCCAAGAAACGATTAAATATCTCCTGAAGAAAGATATGCAGGGAAGTATTGTGAATGTATCGAGCGTGCATCAACAGATTCCTAAGCCTCAATATGTACATTATGCTTCGTCCAAAGGTGGGTTAAAGCTACTAACGGAATCATTAGCACGTGAATATGCCGATCGAGGAATTCGGATTAATGCCGTTGCTCCTGGAGCGATTGATACGCCTATGAACGGTAAATTACTCAGTGATCCGCAGATTACTGATCAAATATTGAACAAAATTCCTTCACGTCAAATTGGAACACCGGAACAAATTGCTGCACCTGTAGCTTGGTTACTGTCTCAAGAAGCAAGCTATGTGACGGGAGTTACGATATTTGCTGATGGTGGAATGGTCCTGTATCCGTAGAGTATTTGATGAATATGAATGTGAAAAAGAGGCTGTCCCAATAGCCATAGAAATGGCTACTTGGGACAGCTTTGATTTTATCTAGGATTAACGTCACCGCTCCGCTTTTCCACAATCTGTCGTTCTCTTCACTGTTTAAGCGGAAATAGCAACCAATTCGTTAGTCTAGAAAGTTCTTCAGCATCGGTTAAAGATGCTAACCTCACCTTACTTGGAATGATGCTTCTGCCAAGTATTTAACTGCGCTTGAATGGCTTTGCGTACGTCGTCAATACCTGCTTCGTGCAACTCTTGATTGAATTTGGGCAGAAAGGTATCTACATCGACGCTGCCGGTCATGAGAATCGGATAATATTTATTCCAGACGATTTCGATCTCATCGACTTGCTCAGATAGCGAGGAAAGGTCTGGATTAAAGCCGAGTACTTTAGATTCCACCACTTTAGCATTGTACGCTCTGTATTGTTCCCATTTATCTAGCGGATCAGGATATTTTCCACCAAGTGTTTTTAAGATAAACCAATTGCCTTGTGTATACTGTATCCCAGTATAATTTGGTGAAACGAGGATAACCTGGCCATCTTTATTTAAATTGTAATGGACTCCTTCGATCCCATAGTTGAATAAATTACGTAACTCGGGATCAGTATTTAATAAATTTAGAAATTTAATACTTTCCTCGGGATGCTTCGTATTTGCATTTATAGTCATCATGCCGCCAAGAACGGATTCTGTCGTTGCCACTTCTGGTGTTACCGGATGAGCGACCACTTGATACCCCAGATCCTTACTCCAAACACTGTCGGATAGCGGGCCTCCGCTTGCGGATTTCCAGAAAACTTTCAACCCGCGTTGAAGTGAACTTGGTTCACGCAGCGCAGCATCTTTATTAATGAAACCAAGTTGATAGTATCGTCGAACGGTCTTTAAAATTTGTTTGGCTACATCCGTTTCGAAAATATTGACGATCGAAGCATTTGATTGTGTCGATTGAATCATTAATGGAATTTTATAGTTCGTTATATATTCATATCCATACATCTTAAAGAAATTATGAGCATCCCGGTTAAATTCCATGGGCAAGTAATCGGGCTCATTTATTTGAATCATACGTAACAGTGGCTCTAGCGATTCTAGCGTGTTGTATTTCGTAATATCAATGTGATATTTCTTTACAAGGTCAGCGGGATACATCCAATGCTCAACTACGGCTAATTCTTTATTCGTCGGTATGCCGTAAATGCTGCCATCAGGTAAACGGACACCTTTCCAGAAGATTGGATCAATTGCATTATACATGTCCTTGCCTTGGTTCATTAAATAGTCATTCAGCTTCAACCACTTTCCCTGTTTTGCATACGTAGAGTAATCCGGTGCAAAGGCAATATCAAAGGGGGTATCGGATGAAATAATTGTATTTAATCGGCTATCGTATTCTTGCCAGCCAATTTTGTTATAGGTGATCGTAATGCCGATTTTACGCAAAAGGACTTCATTTATTTTGTCATTCACCTTACGTAGATCATTGTCCGGCTCGCCGATCGTATAATAAATAAGGTTAACGGGCGTTTCATTATTAGATATTGGAGCCTCTGTATGTTTGGTGCAACCGATTAATTGAATGATTAGTAATAGAAAAAGGCCAAAGATAAACCAACGTTTATACATGACATGCATCTCCTTGACTCGTTCTTGGTAGCAAATCGTTGTCTAACTTTTTTAGCGCAGATCGGAAGGAGATTTTCCGTAATAGCTATGGAAATGTGTGTAGAAATAATTCATATTATTATATCCAACTGAACATGCGATCCAATGGATTTTCTCATTCGTGGTCTGGATAAGCTCTTTAGCACGTTGCATGCGATACAGCATTAAATATTCGGAAAGCTTCATATTCGTTTCTTTAATGAACAATTGCCCGAGATAGGTGCTATTCATTTGAAAACGATCGGCGACAGATTTTAAGGTAATATTCTGATTAAAATCTTCTCTGACCATGAGCAAAATGCGATTTACTAGCTTCGATAACGAATCGTAAGGAACACCCATGACTGGATCCAAGTGGGCAGTGCTCGTCTGTGGATCCCCAATGCTACCATGAAGATCGTCAACAATTATTTTCTCGATAACTTGCTGGAGCTTTTCTTTCTCTAATGGCTTTAATAAATAATCTTTGACCCCACATCGGATAGCCTGTTGAGCGTAGCTAAAATCACTATACCCGCTCATAATTATATACTTCGTAGGAAGTTGAACTTCATTGAGTTGTCGAATGGCATCATAACCAAGATTTTTACCAATACATACATCAAAAATAGCGATATCAGGAATTAATTGTACGGCTCTGGATACAGCAGCATCCGTCGAAACACAGGTTTCGACATAATCAAATCCATAGTGCTTCCAATCTAGAATTCGTTTCATGCCTTCTAAGATTTGTGGCTCGTCATCAACGATTAAAAGTTTGTACATCTCTAGTCACCTCTTTAGAAATCTGTACAGAAATCCTTACGCCTGCTTCATCATTGTTCTCAATGTGCATTGAAAAACCTTCATCATAGTAAAAGTTTAATCTTGCATAAACATTATATAAACCAATACTCTTGGTCGATATTTCATGTTTACTAGACAGTATTCGTCGTATATCGGCTAAGCGTTCTTCCTCAATCCACACCCCGTTATCAATAAATTCCAATCTGTAGTAATGCTCATCTTCGCTACCCTTGACGACAAATAAATTAAATTCTTTCTCTTTGTCAAAGCCATGAATGAAAAAGTTCTCCGCCAAAGGCTGCATCCAAAATTTAATGGTGGGTACATCGAGTAACGAATCTTCCATATCAATTTGGTAATAAAAGTGGTCAGGATACTTGAACTCCATAATTTTTAAATATTTTTCGAGTAGCTCTAACTCGCTTCCAATAGAGATAATGTTCTCTTTTTTTACCATTTCACGATAAAGGGCACCTAAGGTAGCAATCGCATCGGCTGTATGCGCATCTTGATTGACTAATGCGGTAGAACGAATGACCTCCAAGGTGTTATATAGAAAATGAGGATTAATTTGATGCTGTAGCGCTTTCATTTCAGCTTCTTGCTGTTTCAATTTTAGCAAATATTCATTACGAATATGTTTATCTAACTTGTGAATCATGTCATCCACTTCACGTGCAATCATACCATATTCATTTCGACGATAGCGTGCAGGTTTGTTTGGAGTGAAGTTCGCTGTCTTCACGCGTTTTATAGACTGAATAATACGGTGCAGGAATCGTGCGTCATCTCGCAGGTTATAGACAACGAGTAAAAGAACACAGGTCATGGCTGTTAAAATAACTAGAAATAATAAAATAAGCGTAGACGCATGCTGCTGAACCAATACCTTTAATTCAATGGTGCTAACAAACTTATAATTAAATTTGGTAGATGGAAAAGTGACATAGAAAATGGGAGACATCCAGTTTTTTAGTATTACACCATGCGTATTTTTATTGGCAATGGCCTGCTGAATAATCTGCTCAGACATTGGATTGTCGTTGCCGATCAGATACACTTCTCCTGATTCATTAATCGCTGCTGCATGGCCAAGCTGATAATTATTAACGATGCTAAAAATTCGCTCACTGCTAATTTGAAAGCGAATTTCGGCGGAACCCTCCGCAAGCTGAAGCAATTTTTTGCGATATACAAACCCCCGTTGATTATTCTCAGTAAACATAAGATCATCATTGGATAGACCAAACTGGAAGTGGGGAATGCCATTACTATTAAAGTCTATAACATTGCCTTGCTTCACTGTATGAACACTAATTTGTGTAATATCTCCTTGCGCCCAATTGTACAGATAAGTTTTCACATCTTCAGGAAAAGAGATAAGCGGTCGTTGATTGAATGTACTGTTCTTTAATCGTTTAGTAAGATACTCATCAATGGTTGGACTCAGAAAATAGCTAGCATCGTTCATCAAATCTTGATTTGAATAAATACGCTGCATATAAGCTTCAATACGATCTGCGTCATTCTGTAAGTTGTTCTCTGTGCGAGAAAAGGCATTTGCAGCCTCGATGCGGGCATTACCAACGGACTGATTGATGACGATGGCACTGGTTAGTGCCCCTAACGTCAGTCCGATTAACAGAATGAATATCACATAGGTCCAAAATTTACTACGATAAATTTTAATGCGTAGAAACGTATTCATGTGGCACCTCAATACATGTTGGTTGTAATTGAATATAGTACAAAAAGATCTATATAATCAATTACAACTTGCCTATTCTACAACAAAAGCACATGGTATAGTTGTCAAACTATACCATGTGTCGTATTGGTGTATGGCTTACTTGAAATAATTATCGATTTCTTCCTGCGCTTTTTGAATTATTTTATCCATTCCCGCTTTTTTCAATTCGGCTAACATTTTTGGTACAATCTTCTCTGGGTCAGAAGCACCTGTTAGCAATTCGTATTTATATTTATCAAATGTAGACTGTGCGTTCGCAACTTCTGTCTGAATTTCGCTGATATCGAGTGCGAAGCCTAGAACAGTAGATGCTACAGCTTGTTCGTTTAATTTCTTCACTTGGTCCCATTGATCTTCAGGTGCGCCTTTGGTTATAGCCATATTGAAGAAGGTACCTTGTGAGTAAGCAGCGAGTGGCCATGTATCCGATGTGCGCTCGATAACGTTATCTTTACCATCTACATATTTGAAATCAACGTCTTCTTCACCAAATGCTAGCATATTACGGAGCTTTGAATCTGTGTTTACTAATTGCAGATATTTCAAAGCTTCTTTTTTGTACTTGGAATTCGCAGAGATTGCGTTTAAGGAACCTTGAATTGTACTTGTCGTATAAAGCGGACCAAATGTTTTGTTCATAACAAATTTTTCTACGCCCGCATTGATTTGCATCGCGATCTCTGCTCCTGGGAAGGCTTGTTGCGTACCAAATGGGTTATATTTTTCTTTTTCTGTTTTGGTTGGAGCATCTGGATTGATAATTCCATCTTGATACCATTTATGAAGCAATTTCAAATTTGCCATGACATCAGGCTGTTCGAAAACGGAGATCACCTTGCGAGAAGGATCATCTACTTTTACACCTACAGGGAAGAATCCTAACGTTAAATCATCATAGTTATTGAACATACCCGAGAAGGCTTCACTTTGAATAAGTCGAAGTGGGTAGAAGCTCTTGCCTTCACCAGCTTTTATATCATGAAGTGGCTTATCTAAATCTTGCATCGATGTAATGTTCTGGTAATCGATATTGTATTTCTGTACGAGCTTGTCATCATAGCTCCAATATTGAGAAACAGAAGAGTCTTTATAAGTTGGAACTGCATAGTATTTCCCGCCAATTTTTGTGCCATCCCATACTTCGGACGGAATTAATTTGTACAGGTCTGGGGCTTCGCTTTGGACTAAATCCGTGATGTCCGTAAGAGCTCCCATCGAGACTTGTTTACTGTACTTCGTGTTATTCGTGAACATCATGTCGAACGGCTCACCTGTGTTCACAATGGTGTTCATCTTCGTATCCCATTCGCCCCAGCTGGCCACACGAAGATCGACTTTTACCCCGATTTTCTCCGCAGTATATTCATTCATCTTGTCAATTGCTTTACTAAAGTTCGCAGGAAGTGGCGTATTACCGATCTGCCACCATACCAGGGTCGGAATATCCTTTTTACCTGCTGCTTCTGTTGATGTAGAGTTGTTTGATGGTTCATTCGTCGATGAAGCCGAGTTGTTGGAACTACCGCATGCTGCTAAGGCGGATCCCATTAATGTCAGAATACAGAGTGTTGAGGCAATCTTGAAGATTTTCTTCACTTTAACTCCCCCTATGGATTGGTTGTTTGCTATATCATAAACCAGTATAAATTTGGCTTACTTCGTAATTTAGCCTTTGACTGCGCCGACTGTCAGACCAGAAATAAAATATCTCTGGAAGAATGGATATGCACAAGCAACAGGCAAGATGATGAGGATGGCGACCGCCATACGCGCGGACTCTTTAGGCATTTTCGCGATGAGCTCTGCAGAACTAACGCCCATACTTGAAGCATTTCTGGCAAGTGCATCGGCATTGGTCATTAGATTGTTAAGCAACGCCTGTAACGAGTAGAGATTCGGGTTATCAATATACAACATGGATTGGAACCAGTCGTTCCAATAGTTGAAGCATAGGAACAATCCTATCGTTGCGAGAACAGGTAGCGATATAGGCAATATGATCGAGAAGAAGATCCTAATTTGATTAGCACCATCAATTTCTGCCGATTCGATTACACCATCTGGAATCGTGCTTGTGAAAAAGGTTTTACAAATAATGACGTTAAAGGATGAGACTGCAAGCGGTAAGATCAGAGCCCAGAAACTATCCTTCAGCCCTAGTAAGTTTGCATTGATGAAATAACTGGATACGAGACCACCATTGAAAACCATCGGAATGAATACGATCCAAGTCAGAAAGCTTTTTAACTTGTATGACGGGCGTGAAATAACATAACCCATCGATGTTGTAAGAAGGACGCCAAGTACAGTACCTACTACAGTGACAAGGGTCGAGGTGCCTAGAGCACGTAGAATCATCGTTCCTTGCTTGGCAATAAAACTGTAAGCTTCAAAAGAAAAATCGGCTGGAAAGATACTGTAGCCAACGTCTCGGATATAAGATTCATTGGTTAATGAAATCGATAATACGACGATAACGGGCACAACACAGGCAAGTGCGATGACCAGAAAAATGGAGTTAAATAGGATGTTAATTCCTTTACTTGTTCGATTAAACTTATCAAGCCCGGATTCATAGGTTTTTGTTGCCATGTTCTTACCTCCTAAATCATTGCGCTATCTGGATCAATCTTCTTCACAATCCAGTTGGCGGACAGAATCGTAATACATCCCAAAACGGATTGAACAAATGCAGCAGCAGATGCCATACCGATCGTTGCGCTTTTCAGTTGCTTATAGACGAGGACATCAACGGTCGTGGCCACATTATATAAGGAGTTAGAATCACGCGTGACCTGGAAGAAGAGACCGAAGTCAGTATAGAATATCCGTCCGACCGACAGGATGAACATCATCACGATCACCAGTTTGAGTAAAGGTAGTGTGATGAAGCGAGTCTGTTGCCAAATTGAGGCTCCATCAATGACAGCGGCTTCATAATACGAACTATCGATCGCTGTAATGGTAGCGAGATAGATAATCATGCCATAGCCGATACCTTTCCATATATTTAATAGAACGAGAATGTAAGGCCAATACTCAGGCTGCATGTACCAATTCACGGGATCATGTCCGATGTTGCCGAGAAATTGATTCAGGATCCCTTTGTCAAAGCTGAAGAATGCCCAACCGACTGCAGAGATGACGACCCAAGAGAGGAAATAAGGGAGGAACATCATCGTTTGATACACTTTGCTGGCTTTGCGATTATGGAGTAATCCAATCATGATCGCGAACAACACTGGGAGTACGATGCCCGTAATAATAAAAATGATGTTATACCCAATCGTATTGCGGATAATAATCCAGGCATCATTGGATTTAAATAAAAATTCGAAGTTTTTAAAACCGACCCAAGGACTATTTACTACATTGCTAATAAAGCCCCCAGAAATTCTGAACTGCTTGAAAGCGATGATAATGCCGAACATGGGTAAGTAACAGAACAGAATGTACCAAATCGTTGTGGGAATGGCTAATAGTGTTAATTCAAAATCTTGTTTCCTCCAAGTAAAGCGCTTTCTACGCTTCAGTTGTTCAGGTTTTGCGCTCATCTCGTTCACTCCTTCATGTAAGTCATTTGTAAATTCACACGCTCTTGAAACCGCTTTACGCAAGTTCATTGTATAAGAGCAATGCGATTATCATCCAGATAACAAACATGATTTATTAGTCAACAAACGTTAGATTATGTGTTAATTGAGTTGTACTACGCAAAAAAAACACATGTTGTGGAGATTTACATACACTGCCCTGTGTGCAGGTGAGCATGGTAATACAACGAAATGATCAACGAGAAAGCACAAGAATGACATACTGTTATGATGCCCACATAGCGTTGTGACACGGTTATTCCCGCACTACAACACGTAATTTTTGACAAGCGAGAATGACATATTTACGATTGGGTCAATTGTTTATATTGTAAATGTAAGCGCTAACAACAATGCGATAGATAACAATGCAACAGATAATGATGCTCACTCGATGATCTGAGTGTTCTCATCATTACCTACAAGGAGGGGATGTCGCGATGCATGAAACGGAAAGCGTACACATGCGAACTGTGAACTCAGAACCGAAAGAAAAGCGTAAGGGCAGAAACGAGACATGGAAGAAGATTTGGCAGAATTGGGAGCTTTACATTTTTATCGCACCCGCATTCTTTTACTTCCTCATTTTCAGCTATGGACCGATGTATGGGATTCAGATTGCTTTTAAGAACTACATTCCGTCAAAAGGCTATTTTGGCAGTGAATGGGTAGGCTTTGATCATTTCATTCGATTTTTTAACTCGTACTATTTCTGGGATTTGCTGTGGAACACGCTCAGTATTAGCTTGTATGAATTAGCCATTGGATTCCCAATCCCAATTATTCTGGCGCTTGCGTTTAACGAAGTGAAGGATGGCTTCTTCAAGCGACTTGTTCAGACCGTTACGTATGCACCTCATTTCATTTCTGTCGTTGTTATGGCGGGGATGATTATTACCTTCTTGTCTCCATCGAACGGAATGATTATTCATGCCATTGAAAGCTTAGGCTTTAGTGCACCGCAGTTTCTGACAAGCCCTGGTTGGTTTAAGACGATGTATGTATTCTCAGGCGTGTGGCAGAGTGCGGGGTGGGGGACGATTATTTATTTGGCGGCACTCTCGGGAGTAGACCCAGGCTTGCATGAAGCGGCAATTATTGACGGAGCCTCTCGCTTCCAGCGTGTTCGCCACATCAATATTCCAACGCTTATACCGACCATGACCATTCTATTAATTCTAAATATGGGTGGCTTGTTAAGTGTAGGTTTTGAGAAGATATTACTTCTGCAAAATTCATTGAATATGTCAAGCTCTGACGTGATTTCAACCTTTGTCTATCGATCTGGTCTTGTCGATGCGCAATATAGCTTCTCAACAGCTGTTGGTTTATTTAACTCCATTGTGAATTGCATCCTGCTTATTACGGTGAATCAAATTGTCCGCCGTACGAGCGAGAACAGTCTATGGTAGAAGGAGGTTGGAATTTATGGTATCAGGTATAAAGCTATCTAAGCGAGATCGAATATTTCTAATTTGCACCTATACGTATGTGACAATTGCATTGTTGTTAGTCGCATATCCCATCTTATATATTATTAGCGCATCTATCAGTGATCCGAAGATGGTTGCTTCCGGTGAAATGTGGCTTCTTCCAAAAGGTATTACCTTTAAGGGGTATGAAATTGTATTTCAGAACTCGAAGATTTGGACGGGGTATGGAAATACGATTTTGTATACATTGCTAGGCACAACGATTAACTTGGTCGTTACGATGCCAGCGGCATATGCACTTAGTCGTAAGGACTTTGTAGGTCGTGGGTTTTTCATGGGGATGTTCATGGTAACGATGTTCATTGGAGGGGGTCTCGTCCCTACATACATGTTGGTAAAAGGGCTAGGCATGGTCAACACGATGTGGGCACTAGTACTTCCTGGCGCAGCGTCAATCTGGAATATTATTGTCTCTCGTACCTTCTTCGCGAACTCCATTCCAGCTGAGCTACAAGATGCGGCTCAAATCGATGGCGCGACGAATATTCGCTTATTCCTGCGGATTGTTCTCCCGTTATCGATGCCAATTATCGCAGTTATGGCCTTATTCTACGGGGTAGGGCATTGGAACAGCTATTTCGGCGCCATGATCTACTTGAATGATGATGCGAAGTATCCATTGCAGCTTGTGCTTCGTCAGATTCTCGTGCTTCAGGAAATGCAATCTCAAGTAGGTGGCATTATCGATGCGACAGCTGCAGCAGCCCAGAACAACAAGGCAGAAATTGCTTCACTTGTGAAGTATGGGGTCATTATCGTATCTACGCTTCCGATTATTGTTGTCTATCCATTCTTACAGCGTTATTTCGTGCAAGGTGTCATGATTGGCTCTGTTAAGGGTTGATCTTAAGATACAAATAACAAAGGGGAGGTTTTTGTATGACGATTTATCGTAAAGCTGGACTCATGTTGTTAGTTCTTTCCATGTCAATGTCTATTCTTACTGCATGTGGATCAAGTAGCGATAAGGGGACAGCAAGCACAGAAGGCTCAGACACAGCCACAGAGGTTCATAAGACGGGCTTTCCTATCGTGGATAAACCGATTGAGCTATCCATTATGGCACCGGATATAGGACGTCAGGATTGGAACAAGATGCCTGTTATTCAGGAATACGAGAAGATGACGAATATTAAGTTAAAGATTCAAAACGCCCCACAAGACAGCTTTGAGACGAAAAAGAATTTGGTATTTGCAAGCGGTACGCTTCCCGATATTTTCTATGCGGCGGATCTAAAAGGATCGGATCAAGTTACCTACGGAAGTCAAGGATTGTTGCTGCCTTTAGAAAAATACATTGATGAGGGCTACGCACCTAACTTAAAAAAAATTCTCGATGCAAATCCGGATATTCGCAAATCAATGACAACACCAGATGGACATATCTATGCACTACGCAATATTCAGCCATCTGCGGTATGGTATCGTGGACCGATGTGGTATAACGGGAAGTTCTTGAAGAAGTTCGGCATGGAAAACAAATTACCGCAGACAACAGAAGAGCTATACAACTATTTGAAGAAGGTTAAAGAGGAAGATGCGAACGGAAACGGTAAAGACGATGAGGTTCCTCTATCCTCTGTGAAATTAGATGATTTACGGATGTTCTTCCTCGGATTCTGGGGGATGTATAACGAGGATATCTACGTAGATAAGGAGAACAAAGTACACTTTCCACAAGCTGAACCAGCCTACAAAGAATATTTAACCTTCTTGAATCGCTTATGGAACGAGGATTTGCTGGATCATGAAACATTCTCTCAAACCGATGAGCAGAAGAAAGCAAAAGGGAAAAACAATCAAGTGGCCTTATTCTCCGATTATTTCCCATACTTCACGCTTGGTGGTGAACCGAGTGAAGATAACCCGATGATGCAGCCTGTATCTAGTGATATTGCTGGAACACCTGTATACGGTAAGCATCCTGGTATTAACACCATTGGCGGTTTCGCGATTTCAAACACGAACCCGAACCCGGAAGCAAGTATGCGCTGGATTGATTACCAATTTAGCGAAGAAGGGTATTCCTTCTGGGCGTATGGACCTGAAGGTACGTTATTTAAATACAAAGATAAAGCAACAGGCGAGAAAGAATGGCTGCCAGTTCCAGATGGTACGGATCGTGAAGAATACCGCGGTACAATCACGCCAAACTACGGGATTAATACACCAGGTTCCTATGAGAACAGCTATGTTTTAGGTCTTCGTACTAGCTTTGATGACTGGATTGACAAAGAAACAGCTACAAAGCTTACACCTATTGCAAAGACTCCCTTCCCATCGGTATTCCTGACGGTAGACCAACAGACGGAAATCAAAACACTCCGTTCCGATTTGGATAAATACGTGAAGGAAATGGAAGCGAAATTCGTTACAGGCGCAGAGCCATTATCCAATTGGGACAAATATATCGCTCAAATGAAAAAAATGGGGTATGAGAAGCTCGAATCAACGTATCAACAAGCATACGATACATGGGCTGCTAGCGAATAATTTGTGAAGCTTATACATTCTCATATTTTGAAAAACTTCCCGGTCATCCTAAGCATGACCGGGAAGTTATGATGAACCCTAAGCGAGGAAGGATTATACGGTATCGTTAGGCTCAGTATTGGGATGATTACTATTCATCTGTCGATACTGGCCCGGGGTATAACCGGTTTCCTTTTTGAATTTTCGAATAAAGTTTGGTGTGTCGAGGTAGCCGACGCGCTGGATAATATCTTTTAACGAATCACTTGTTATTACGAGCTGTTCCTTGACCTTATCTAATCGTTTTTGCCAAATATATTGGACGAAGTTGATGCCGACCTTATCCTTGAATGAACGACTGAGATGGGAAGGTGAAATCGTAAACGCAGCAGAAACAGATTCAAGGCTAAGTGAATGATCAACATAGTGCTGGTCGATAAAAGCAACGATATGATCCATGAGTGAATGTTCTTCTTTTTTATGCGTCTGCTCTACCTGTGTACAAATCTGAGTGGCTAAACGGTAGAAATTCTGCTCTATAAGATGGACGGGACCATTCATGAAATGGGGAGAAGCAGACTGCATCATGTTATCCATCTTTAGCTCAACTGCAGTTTTGAGCATGGTATTCAGCAGGTCGAACAATACGCATCGCATCAGCAGGGTAGATCGTTGTTTATTATCAAGCCCATGGATGGCTGTGTGAATAATTTGTTTGGCGACTTCGTAGTTGCCCTGCTTCAAGCTTTGTGCAAGCTTTAATAGCTCGTTACTAGGGAGTAACACTGTTTGATCATGGGCACTGGATAGCTTTTCAAAATACACGGTGGTTCCATGCTCGGTCGATTTACGCAATTCGAAGGCGGAGCAAGCCTCAACAAAGGATTGATTAAGCTGCTGAGGGCTCTCATAACATTTGCCTACACCGATCATCGGGTGGATATCCATTATGCCTAACGTATATTCACGGATCGCATCCACGATGTGAACGATTTGTGCAGCGAGTGCCTCATCATCTTCGAGCTGTAAGCTCACAATGAGTGCGAGCTGATCCAATTGCGGGAGCTCTACACCGTATACTTGTGTAGCAAGCGCTGGAAATTCAATAAACGCAAGCTTGCGATGTACTTCTTGTCGCGCCTGAAGATGCTGCTGTTCTAAGTCATCCCAGCCCATCATCATGACAAAATGATGACTTTGGTCGAAGTGCAGATGAAAGGTATCGAATATTCCATGCGTCATCATTTGTGCATGTCCATGCTTTAATAGCATGGAGAGAACATGGTTGCGTGCATAGGGCTCTTGGAGATCAACCTTGGAGCTATACTGCTGTAATGTTGTTCGTATATACTCGAGCTCATTTCCGGAGGCCGGTGTATCTGTTTTTTTGTTCGTGAAGCGAACGAGCTCAGCAATCGGAAGATATTGCATCCGAGCGAATAATAGAGCGATGGCCGTTCCTACAATGGCGATCACAATGAATAAAATAATGATGAAGCTCCGAACATTAAGTACGCTACTGAAAAATTGATTACTCGCCATTAAAGTCACATATGACCAGCCATTGACATCCGATGTGACGGAAATAACCGAATGATCTTCGTTGTCTATCGATAGATTATGTATGCCGGGTGGAAGCTCTGATAACCGTTGGATATCCTGTTGGCTAGCTGTATCTCCATGGCCACTATAGGATAAAACACGTCCATGATTATCAAAAATATACGTTAATCCTCGATAGTTACCGAGAACGGAATCGATCAGATATGCCAACTCTTTCTCTTTAATGAGGTACATGACAGAAGCATATGGATCTGAGGTGTTGGGAATGATCGGCAGGATATAGGTTAATACAGATTGCTCGAGTGGTGAATTTTGATTCAGCATGTTCGTAAGTCGAATAGATGGAAATTTGGACGAGTTTAAAGCAGTCACAAGTTCATCATTCTTCCAGCTTCCAAACTGATAGGAGCTACGAAATACATCCAGGCTATACATGCCATGGTTGGAATAAATATTAGGGTCATGATGATAGTACAGAAATATATCCTCCACAATGGAATTGGAAGATTTGTAGCTATCAAGTGCCGCTATGGCATCACGACTTTCATAAGGATCCAGTATGCGATAATGAGCGAGACGAGCGTCGTATGACATCCGTGACGCCATATCTCTTAAATCATTCATGCGTCCATCCACCACCGTTTTAATTTGGGTGAGCTGATTAAAGTGAGCATTTTCAATCTCCTTTTGTAAATTATCGGTAGCATTTCGGTAAATGAAAACGATTACAAATATAAGCGGAATAAGAAGGATAAGTAGATACGAACCGGTGAATTTCAGAAACAATTTCGATTTGAAATAGTTATAGTTCAAAGTGTTTTCCCCCTTTTTATGGCGTATACATGGAGATGTTCCTATCAAGCTATGAATACAGCAAGATATAGATCGGCGCTTGAATACTTATTTATATTCCATAATAGGATGTTTATAGCGGATATTTATTATTATGTCAAATGTTTTTTTGAAAATATATCATACTAAATCAATAGAATCGCAGCCTCAGAAGAGCTGCATGGAGGTCGTGCAAAAATGAATGACACTAATGTTGTCGAGGAGCAAATTGTTGTTGAAGGAGTTCACAATTACAGCACAGAGGAGGAGTACGTTAAGCCGGAGGATTCGCAGCTATTAGATCAGCTGGAATGGTTCAAGGATCAGAAGCTGGGCCTGATGATGCATTGGGGACCTTATTCGCAGCTTGGACTTGTTGAATCGTGGGCGCTTAGTGATAAGGATGGAGATTGGTCACGAGATGATATTGATTGGGGAGTTGATTCGGCGGAATTGAAGCGGCAATACTTCGGGCTGAATAAAACCTTTAATCCGCTCCGTTTCGAACCTGAGAAGTGGGCAGAGGTTGCGGCAGAGGGTGGCTTTAAATATTTGAACTTTACGACGAAGCATCACGATGGCTTCTGTATGTGGGACACGCAGACAACAGACTATCGCATTACGGGCAAGGATTGTCCTTTCCATGCACATAAGTACGCGGATATTTGTAAGAACGTATTTGATGCTTTTCGGGCCAAGGGACTTGGGATCTCCGCCTACTTCTCCAAAGCCGATTGGCACACACCAACATACTGGGCCCCAGGTATGGAGACGGGGACGTTCATGAATCGAGGTCCTTCGTATCCAACACAAGATTATCCATGGCTATGGGAGCAATTCGTACAGTTCACACATGATCAGATCATGGAATTGATGACGAAATATGGCCGGATTGAAATGCTCTGGTTGGATGCGGGGTGGGTATGTCCACAGAATAAGAATAATCCACAGGATATTCGGTTGGGTGAAGTGGTGGAGAAGGCACGTCAGCAGCAGCCATGGCTGCTAAGTGCAGACCGTACCGTTGGCGGCCCGTATGAGAATGTCGTTACACCTGAACAAACGTTGCCCGAGCATCCCCTGCTTATTCCATGGGAGAGCTGTATTACGATGGGGACAGCGTTCTCTTATCGGTATGAGGATCACTACAAGACGACACGTCAATTAATCCATTTGCTCGTTGAAGTTGTAGCCAAAGGCGGAAACCTGGCACTTAATGTCGCTCCACAACCAGATGGCCGCTTGTCACCAACAGCGTTGGATCGGATGAAAGGAATGGGCGATTGGCTCAACGTTCATGGGGAGGCGATCTATGGAACGCGCGTATGCGCGCCATACTCTGCTGGAAATACACATTTCACGAAAAAAGGCGATATCACCTATGCCATTCATTTGTACCCGAAAGAGCAGGAAACGGTGAGCAAAGTAATTTGTATTCCACTCGAGCAGGCTGTAACGCAAATGGATCTTGTTGGCGGACAAGAAAATCTAACATTCGAACGAACAACAACGGGAGTGATCGTTCATTTACCAGAGAGCGAGCTTACGGGAGTTGCCCCAATTGCACATGTATTTCGCATAAAATAACGAGTTGAACTATGGGAGGAAGAGCAGATGCAACAATGGTTTACGGAGGCAAAGCTAGGAATTTTCATTCACTATGGGATTTATGCGGTGCAAGGTGTAGCGGAATCATGGTCGTTTTATAACGGGAAAATGTCACATGGGGAGTATATGAAGCAGTTGGATGGTTTTACAGCGTCCAAATTCGATGCGAAGCATTGGGCAGATATCATTGCGAGATCAGGTGCAAAATATTCTGTGCTTACAACCAAGCATCATGATGGTGTTGCGTTGTTCGATACGCAGTACAGTGATTTGAGCGTCATGAAGGCGACACCAGCCAAGCGGGATATTGTAAAAGAATGGTCCAATGCGATCCGTGAACGTGGTCTGCATGTAGGCATGTATTATTCCTTAATTGACTGGTCTCATCCCGATTATCCTTCCGTATTCGAGAGTGGTATCGTACCGGCTGATTTGAGTCAGGTGAATCGTTTCTCAAGTCCGGTAGATGGCATACAGGATGAAGAGACATGGCAGAAATTCCTCACGTTTAACAATAATCAGCTACGTGAAATCATGACGAATTACGGTACTGTCGATTTATTATGGTTCGATGGTGACTGGGAGCGTAGTGCAGAACAGTGGGGGCTGCCAGCATTCAAGGAATATTTGAGATCCTTGTCTCCGAATGTGATTATCAACTCACGCTTGCAAGGGCATGGCGATTATAAGACACCAGAGCAAGGCATTCCCATTACTCGCCCAGAAGGCGCTTGGGAATTCTGTACGACCATTAATACATCTTGGGGCTATGTCCACGATGATCATAAATATAAATCCTTGAACCAAATTATCCGCATGTTCTGCGATTGCATCAGTATGGGCGGAAATATGTTGCTGGATATTGGACCGATGGAGGATGGCACCATTGATCCAAGACAGGAGGACATTCTTCTGGGACTAGGTGACTGGATTCGTGCACACGAGGAGGCAATCTACGGTACGCAGGAAGGGATTATGACACGCTATTATCTGGGTGGGAGTACCTTTTCCGCGGACAAGAAGACCTTATATTTATTCGTCTACGATACGCCGAAGGAGAATATCTGTCTCAAGGGACTATGCAATCCGATCAAGAAAATTACGGTACTACACTCGGGCAAAGAGCTGACTCACGAAATTCATGGTGGTGTACCCTGGTTCGATATTCCGGGAACGACTTGGATTCATATGACACCAGCGGAAACGCATGAGCAGGTAAGCGTGCTTAAGCTGGAATTTGATGAAAAGGTTAGGATGTACGGTGGAGCTGGCACTGTTGTTACGCATAACTAAATGCCGAAGGGAGGGAGAGGTCAATGATGATGAACCGAAGTGGAGTACCAGAACCGCAAGTTGTGACATATGCGCCTAAGCATTATTTATGCAAAAGAGCGACGGAGTCGCTTGTCTTAGATGGGAAGCTGGATAAGCCCTTTTGGCAGCATGCAACATGGACGGATGATTTCGTAGATATTGAAGGGGACCAACGTCCGCTACCCGCGAAGCAGACACGTGTAAAGATGCTATGGGATGATGAGTATTTTTACTTTGGTGCAGAGCTGATGGAGGATCAGATCTGGGGCACGCTGACTGAACGTGATTCCGTTATTTTCTATGATAATGATTTTGAGATCTTTATCGATCCAACAGGGGATTCACATCAATATTACGAGTTTGAGATTAACGCTTTGAACACGGTGTGGGACTTACTGCTTGTGAAACCATATCGTGACGGGGGACCTCCAATTAATGGATGGGATATCCAAGGTCTGAAAACAGCTATTCATATCGAGGGGGAGTTAAATAACCCGCATGCTGATCATCGGAAATGGACGATTGAAGTTGCCATGCCATGGCGTAGTTTGAAAGAATGTGCTGCGAATAGACAACCACCTGTTGCAGGTGAATTCTGGCGTGTTAATTTCTCTCGTGTTGAATGGCGGACTGAGGTTGTGGACGATCAGTACCGCAAGGTTATGAACCCGGATACTGGAAAGCCTTATCCGGAAGACAACTGGGTATGGTCACCTCAGGGGATTATCAATATGCATTATCCAGAGCTATGGGGTTATGTGATGTTCGTAGGTGTTGATGGCCCGCAGTCATTCGACATGCCTACGGATGAACTGGTGAAATGGCAGCTCCGTAAGCTGTATTATCGTGAACGTAATTATTTTGAAGCACATGGACACTATGCAGCAACGTTCGAGCTGCTGCGAGGTGAAGATGATTGGAGCATTGAGCCTCACATGGAGATAACGAGTAAATCATTTCATATCTCAGCTCTAACAACCGATGGAACCGCTCGCCTATATATTCGCGAAGACGGCTTACTGTGGAAGGAGTAATCATTCATGACCATGTTGACCCCTACCTCAGTATTTTCATTGTCGCAGGAAGCCTTAGCGTTCATTGAGCAGAAGTTTCAGGCCAAGAAGCAGCTCGCCAGATCACGTGAGCAGCAGCTATTCCATGTATTCGAGCACGAGCTAACGGCAGAAGAAGCTTGGGCATTAAAGCTACTCTTCGCGTATATGCCAGCCAATGACTTGGCGGATTATAACGGGGAGCTTTTCTTCAATTATGTAAGAACGATGCTGCAGATTCGCCGCGATATGCCATGGCAAGTACCTGATCATTTATTTTTACATTTCGTGCTACCGTATCGAGTGAATACTGAGAACATTGAAGAGCATCGCCATATTATTCATGAACAGTTAGCGGAACGAACACGTAATCTTCCCATGAAGGAAGCGATTCTAGAGGCCAATTACTGGTGCCACGAAGTGGCGACGTACATTGGGAGCGATCTGCGGACGATTTCACCATTAACGATGATGCGAAATGCACGCGGTCGTTGTGGGGAAGAATCTACGCTAGCTGTAGCAGCGCTTCGTAGTATCGGGATCCCTGCACGTCAAGTGTATACCCCGCGTTGGGCGCATTGTGACGATAACCACGCATGGGTGGAGGCATGGGCTGATGGTGAATGGTATTTCATTGGGGCTTGTGAGCCGGAAGCGCGTCATAATCAAGGATGGTTTGGCCCACCAGCGCGCCGAGCCATGCTCATTAACACACGTATTTTCGCGAATTATGAAGGACCCGAAGATATTACACTCGCAGATGAATGGTTTACTGAAATTAATGTACTAGAAAATTATGCGCCTACGAAGACAATTACGGTACATGTAAAAGATGCATACGGACAGCCCGTGCACGCTGCAGAGGTGCAATTCCAGTTATATAACATGGCGGAATTTTACCCAATTGCCAGCATTCCGTCTAATGCACAGGGGGAAGCTTCGTTCAAGACAGGTCTTGGTGACCTCATCATTCGTGCAGCGAAGGACGGCATTTGGGGAGAAATGAAAATATCCATGGCTGATTGTGAGCACATTGAGCTTGTATTGAATCAAGAGGATCAGCCACTTGTAGGAACGATCGTTGACTATGATATGGTTCCACCACCAGCGCGTGAAGGCGAGGTCATGGAGGACTTGTCCGAGGCACGGATAGAGCGACACAATAAGCGTTTGGAGGAAGGAATCGCGATTCGTGCACATTATGAAGCGACCTTCTTGAATGAAGAAGCTGCGAGGAAGCTCGGAGAATCGCTTGATCTATCAGCGGATCGAGTATGGAACGTACTTCAGACAGCACGTGGCAATAGTGCTGAGATCGCAGCTTATCTAAGTAAAGCAACACCTCTATATGGAGAATGGGCATTACGATTATTGGAGTGTGTTCATGACAAGGATCTCATCGATACATTCCTTCCAACCCTTATAGATCATGTGGCTGGTGCGCTTGCTGTACGTGGTGAGCTCACGGAGGACGTCTTCATTCCCTACATTTTGTGTCCTCGCGTTCATTACGAGATGATTACACCGTATCGTACATTTTTCCAACAAGCCTTCACTTCAGAAGAAGTGGAATTGTTCCGTGAGGACCCAATGAAGCTTGTTCAATTCATCGATGAAGCGTGGGATATATGGAATGATCTACCGAATTTGCAAGGGAAGGGTACTGCTGTTGGAACTTTCGAACTGCGTGTAGGAGATCGTAGCTCTCTCGATATTATGTTCGTATCTATATGTCGTAGCCTAGGCATTCCAGCGCGACTGCATCCCATTGAGGCTAAGCCGCAATTTATGGTGAATGGTCATTTTGTGGATGCCCCATTTACGAAAGGTATAGTTGGAAATGAGGCAGCAGTAGCGAACGGAACTCTAATTATTCTTCGTGATCAGGATGCAGCGTCAGACCAGCCAGCGGCTGCATACTATGAGAATTTTACGATCGCTCGTCTGGAGAACGGTTTTTATAAAACGTTAAGCTACCCGCACGGCGCCAATAACCTGTATGATACGCCCCTTGAGATGGAGCAGGGAGCATATCGTCTGACGACGGGGATTCGCTTGAAGGATGGAACCGTGCTGACCAAGCTCACCTATTTTGAAATGACAGAAGTCGAAGAGACGAAGCTGGTTATGAAGTATCGTCAAGCTACGCAGGACATTCCCGTGTATGGCAAGGTAGATCGATTCGAGAAGCTAGCTACATGGGATGGATCGGAGCAGATCTTCGCTGAGTTTCTGGGCAGTCAAGGCGCCTATGTCGCATGGCTGGAACCGGAACGGGAGCCTTCGAAGCATCTGCTTCGCGAGCTGTCGGAGTTGAAGCATGAGTTCGATATGATAGATGCTCCTATCATTCTTGTGGTGGGTGACAAGCAATGGACAACTTCATTTCAACCAGCCGATTATCCGAATCTTCCAGCAAGGACATTATTTGTACGTGATTCAACGTATCATCTATTACCTGAATTGTTTACAGTGGCCCAATCGAGTGAAGCGGGCTTCCCACATCTGATGATTCTAGATCGTGATGATCAGATTCGTTATATGTCTTCGGGATATAAGATTGCAGCCAGTAAGGAAGCGATGCAAATTTTATCGAGGATGTGAAAGGATGGATCAACAAATGATTGTAGCAGGCTACGTGAGTGATTCCAAATTACCTGAGCTAACGCGCGACCACGTGATGAAGCTGACGCATATGAACGTTGCATTCGGTTATGTGTTGGATGATCAGATTACAACGGCACATTTGCAATATACGAACCAGTTGCACGAGATTAAAGCGATGAATCCGAACGTACAGCTGCTGCTCTCTGTTGGCGGATGGGGAAATGGGGGCTTCTCCGAGGCGGCATCTACCGAAGAAGGACGTCAGAAATTCGCAGCTTCGGCTGTACGAGTAGTAACAGAACTTCCATTCGATGGTGTCGATCTGGACTGGGAATATCCCTGCTACAGTGAAGCCAATATTACCTCGTCACCGGATGATAAACGTCATTTTACGCTGCTGTTGAAGACCATTCGAGAAGCGTTAGATATGAAAGGTGCAGCTGAGGGCAGGCATTACTTGCTTACGATCGCTGCAGGAGCAGATCAATATTATATCGATGGTACAGAGATGGATCAAGTACAACAATATTTAGATTTTGTTCAATTGATGACCTACGATATGCGTGGAGGATTCCAGATTCTAACGGGACATCACACCAATCTGTACAATTCAACGGGAGATTTGTTCCGAATTAGTACAGAAGCATCCGTCAATATGTTCATGCAGGCAGGTGTACCCCGAGAGAAAATCGTCATTGGCGTAGCATTCTATTCCCGGATGTGGAAGCAGGTGCCGAACAGGAATGATGGATTTCTACAAATGGCGGGTACAACAGGAGGTTATGGTCCGGAATATACAGAACTTCTAGCCTATTATATCGACAAGAATGGGTTCACACGTCATTGGGATGATGAGGCCAAAGCGCCACATTTATTTAATGGAGATACGTTTATTTCCTATGATGACGTGGAATCGATCACACATAAATGTGAATATGTCCAACGTGAAAAGCTTGCGGGTGCGATGTTCTGGGAGTACAGCTGCGACAAGACACATACACTGCTGGATGCGATGTATGCAGGCCTAACGAGAGACTGAAATGATGCGCCCCATTCAATTAGTTAACAAACATGATTTCCTAGTCAACAAACGTTAGATTACGAATAAATAGACTTTTAATGCGCTTTATTATCATTTACAGTATGGGGGAAAGGTTGGACTCAATCGTTGAGGACAGGCCGTAGACTACATTCAAAGACGTGGGAGGAGTTTAGGAAATGAGCAAAATTATTGGTGAGGCACTACCAAATATGCCGTGGCAGGATAAGCCGAGTGGCTATAATGCCCCAGTGTGGCGGTATACTCAAAATCCGATTATTCAGCGTGATGCACAGGTGAACTCGAACAGTATTTTTAATTCTGCGGTGATTCCGTTCGAAGGTGGATTTGCAGGGGTGTTCCGCTGTGACTCTAGATCCGTAAGTATGGATATATTCGCTGGCTTTAGTCAGGACGGGCTACATTGGGAAATTAATGAGCAACCGCTCCAATTCGAAGGTGACGAATATGTAACGAAGCGGGAATATCGCTACGATCCGCGCGTGTGCAAAATCGAGGATAAATATTATATTTCATGGTGTAACGGGTATCATGGACCAACGATTGGTCTTGCTTATACGTATGATTTCAAAACATTTCATCAATTGGAAAACGCTTTCTTGCCATATAACCGTAATGGAGTGCTCTTCCCACGCTTAATAAATGGCAAGTATGCCATGATAAGCCGTCCAAGTGATACAGGCCATACGCCATTTGGAGATATTTTCTTTAGTGAGAGTCCAGATCTAACGTATTGGGGTAAACATCGTTATGTGATGGGGACGATTAATTCAGATGCATCCGCATGGCAATCGAAGAAAATTGGTCCAGGGCCGGTTCCGATTGAAACCGATCGTGGTTGGTTGTTGATCTATCATGGTGTCATTAATACATGTAACGGGTTCGTATATCGTATGGGTGCGGCATTATTAGATCTTCACGAACCATGGAAGGTGCTCGCACGATCACGGAATTACATTCTTGGACCAGAAACATTGTATGAGTGTGTAGGAGATGTACCGAATGTCACTTTCCCTTGTGCCGCATTGTCAGATAGCGAGACAGGTCGCATTGCCATTTACTATGGTTGTGCCGATACCGTAACAGGCGTGGCATTTACAACAGTGGATGAGCTGCTGGACTATATGGATAAGTATCCGCTGTAACGACATCATCAGATGCAATGACAGAATTTCAATTGTAGAGGAGCTTATCAATGGAACAGTTTAGATTACCCAAAATTACGATGCCATCCTTAAACTTGCCACAATCGATTCAAGAAGTTCTACAAGAAGCAGAAGAGAAGCTTGCGCATCGACCGAAGCTACTTCAGCTATTTAAGAACTGCTTCCCGAATACTTTGGAAACGACGACGAAATTAAAAGAGGATGGAACGACTTTTGTCATCACAGGAGACATTCCAGCTTGTTGGTTACGGGATTCGGTAGAGCAGGTCATTCATTATGTACCGTTTGCCAAAGAGGACGAAGATCTTCAACGCATTCTTAAAGGCTTAGTAAAGCGTCATATACAGTACATTCATATTGATCCATACGCGAATGCATTTAATGAATCTGCGAATGATTGGCATTGGAATACGACGGATATAACAGACATGTCCCCTTGGGTATGGGAGCGTAAATTTGAAATTGACTCCTTATGTTTCTCGATGCGGCTTGCTTATGCGCTATGGAAGGAAACAGGGATTACAGATATATTCGATGCTGGGTTCAAATCGGCTATGCGTATCATGTATAACTTGTTCATCACAGAACAGCGTCACTTTGAAGAATCGCCATACCGCTTCACTCGAAATAACGGTATTCCTGAGGATTCCTTACGGAATAAAGGCCTTGGAATGCCTGTCAACTATACAGGAATGGTGTGGTCAGGCTTCCGCTCAAGCGATGATGTATGCGAATTCCACTACAACATTCCAGGGAATATGTTCGCGGTGGTTACACTTCGCCAAATGCAGGAATTTGCGGAGTGGATATTCCGTGATATGGAATTTTTGCAAGAGCTGAAGGATTTAGAAGCAGATATCGATCATGGGATCAAAACATACGGTATTTATCGTCATCCGGAATTCGGACCGATTTATGCCTTCGAGACGGATGGTTATGGTAACCACTGTCTCATGGATGATGCGGGAACGCCGGGATTGATTTCGATTCCTTACTTGGGCTACTGCACAACGGAGGATGAAATCTATCAGAACACGAGAAGATTTGTGTTATCCAAGGAAAACCCTTTTTACTTTGAAGGTAAAGTAGCAAAAGGTATTGGTAGTCCACATACACCGGCAGGATATGTCTGGCATTTGTCATTATCTATGCAAGGGCTCACAGCAACGACAGCGGAAGAGAAGCTAGCGATGATCGAGTTACTGGAGAAGACGGATGCGGATACAGGCTTTATGCATGAAGGATTCCATTCTGACGATCCAACGATTTTCACAAGAAAATGGTTTGCTTGGTCAAATAGCTTGTTCTCTCAACTCGTGTACAAGGCGATGCAGGAAGGTATCTTGTAGTGAAAGGGGGAGCAATGGCATGACGAAGAAAAGAACGGCACATATCGTTTCCCATTCGCACTGGGATCGTGAATGGTATTTACCCTATGAGAAGCATCATGTTCGTCTCGTTCAATTGGTAGATAGTTTACTAGATCGGTTGGACGAGGAGTCAGAATTTCGTAGCTTTTTCATGGATGGGCAGACGATCATTCTCGAGGATTATCTTCAAGTTAGACCGGATCAGAAGGAGCGGCTGTTGCGTCATATTCAAAATGGTCGAATCCTTATTGGTCCATGGTATATATTGCAGGATGCGTTCCTCACCAGTAGTGAAGCCAATGTAAGAAATATGCAGATCGGTCATCAAGATGCGCTGAAGTATGGGGAAGTATCCAAAATTGGATACTTTCCTGATACCTTCGGGTTGTGTGGACAGACACCACAGCTGATGCAGCAGTCAGGTATTCAGAACGCCTTCTTCGGTCGTGGTGTGAAGCCGACGGGCTTCAACAATGAGGTATCGGATGGAGATTATGAATCGACTTACTCCGAATTGATCTGGGAAGGTCCTGATGGCTCCAAGGTACTCGGTATTCTATTTGCGAATTGGTATTCAAATGGAAATGAAGTCCCAGTAGATTCTGTAGAAGCCAAGGCATATTGGGATCGGAAGCTAGCGGATGCGGAGAAATATGCATCGACGAGCGAGCTACTGTATATGAACGGCTGTGATCATCAGCCAGCTCAGCTGGACTTGCCGGAAGCCATTCGGACAGCACGCGAGCTCTATCCCGATACGGAGTTTATTCACTCCAATTTTAACGATTATTTGAATGCACTGCATCGTTCACTAGATTGTGAATTATCAACCGTCCAAGGGGAGCTTAGAAGTCAGCGAACAGATGGATGGGGAACATTAGTGAATACGGCTTCCTCCCGTATATATTTGAAGCAAATGAATCAGCAGGGTCAGACTTTGCTTGAGAAAGTTGCTGAGCCGTTATCTGCTTATGCTCATCAATTGGGACATGCGTATCCACATCACTTATTCACCTATGCATGGAAGACGCTCATGCAGAATCATCCGCATGATAGCATCTGTGGTTGTAGTGTGGATGAGGTACATCGTGAGATGGTAACGCGATTCGACAAGAGTCGTCACGTTACAGAATCTATTGTACAGAACAGTATGGAGTCGATCGCAAATCATGTGGATACATCATGCTTCGCTGAATACGGGGATCACGCATGTCCATTCATTGTGTTTAATACGACAGGCCTTGACCGCAGTGGGGTAGTTACGGTGGAGCTGGATATTGCTCGTATCTATTTCCGGGAAGGCGAAACGATCGAGAAGATGCGTAATCAGATGACATCGCTCGAGATTCATCCTCATCGCGTGATAGATCATGGTGGGCGTCAGCTAGATTATCAGCAAACCGATCTGGGGCTCCACTTCGGCTATGACTTGCCTGATAATAAATTTCGTCAGCCGTATTTCTCACGACGTGTTCGATTAGAGCTTCATGTTGAAGCAGTTCCTGCAAATGGTCATCAAGTTTATGCCTGGATGAAGGATGTAGTGGACAGACCACATTCTGAAATAAAGGAAAGCTCGCTACTTCATGAACGGACGCTAGAGAATGAGTTTATTGCTGCACGGATTGAAGATAATGGCTCGATCACATTAACGGATAAGGCAAATGGTAAAGTATATCGCGGTCTCGGTATTTATGAGAATAGCGGCGATATCGGAAATGAATACATGTATTGTCGGCCGAAGAATACGAACGTATTGACGACAGAAGCGCTTATAGCTGATATTTCTATCGTATCCGATCAGCCATACGCATGTACGGTACAAATCGTTCATGATTGGGACATTCCAGTAAGTGCGGATGAATTGCTCGCAGCAGAGCAGCAAGGCATCGTGTGGTTCCCGAGTCGTCAGGCTGGACGTTCAACCGAAACCGTGAAGCTCCATATAACAACGACTGTAACGCTTGAGAAATATAGTAAGGGACTTCAAGTGAAGAGCTCCTTCGATAATCAAGCGAAGGATCATCGCATCAGAATGCTGTTCCCAACGGATCTCGTCAGCGATGTGCATCAGGCGGATTCGATGTTTGAGATCGCAACACGAAGCACAGAACCTTCGAGTGAGTGGACGAACCCAGACAATAGTCAACATCAGCAAGCGTTCGTTAGTGTGAAGGACGACGTGACGGGCTTAACCATCGCTAATAAAGGGTTAAATGAATACGAAGTGTTACGTGATGGACGGAATACGATTGCCGTTACATTGCTACGCTGCACAGGTGAGCTTGGAGATTGGGGCGTCTTCTACACACCAGAAGCACAATGTCTAGGTCCTGCTCAGGCGGAGCTCATGATTATTCCACATGGTTCTGCGGTAGCTGAAGAAGCGTATGCGCTTGCCTATCAATATCAAATACCATGGATGACTGTATCGACAGATATTCATAATGGTAGTCTTCAGCCGAAACATCAATGGTTGCAGGCGAGTGGAAATGACATGCAGCTCTCTTCCGTGAAGGTAGCTGAAGCAACGGGTGATCTTGCGATTCGTTGGTTCAACATGACCACTTCACCAACGACTTTAGTCTTCGAACCTCGTATGAACTATAGTCAGGCGTATAAAAGTAATATACTCGAATCACATGAGGAAGCGCTTACGGCCGATTCAAACGCTGTCATCCAGCTTGAAGTAAAGGCGGCCGAGATCGTAACTGTTGTTCTTAATAAATCGATATGAGCACCAAGTAGAGGAGAATAAAAGATGACTAACACAAAACCTTGGAAAATTTATGCAATTCATCATTCCCATACCGATATCGGCTACACAGAGCGTCAGGAGAAGATCCAACAATATCATGTAGACTTTATCCGGCAGGTGCTTCACATTTTGCGTGAAATTCAATCCGGTCGTCGACCTGAATGGGAGGGGTTTAAGTGGGTATGTGAAACGTTTTGGCCTATCGAAACCTTCCTGAGTCGGGCAACGGAGCAAGAAAAGGAAGAGTTCGTAGCCGGAGTTAAGCGTGGTGATATCGGCTTGTCCGGTACGTACTTGAATATGACGGAATTAATCGGCAAAGATTTGTTCACATCGATGATTGCCCGTGTACGAGATTTTGGATATTCCATTGAAGCTCCAATTACATCAGCGATGACTGCAGACATTAACGGCTTCAGCTGGGGGTATGGTCAGGCATTGTTAGATGCCGGTATTCATAATTTATCTACATGCATTCATACCCATCACGGAATGTTTCCTTGCTGGAAGAAGCAGCAGCCTTTCTGGTGGGAAATGCCTTCCGGTGATCGCTTGCTGACCTGGAGTGGGGAGCATTATGTATTCGGTAATGATCTGGGGCTTGTACCTGGTATGGGCGGGAAATATACGATCAAAGATGAATTTGATATGAGTCATGGCGCCACATTCGAGATTGCTGAACAGCGTATACTTCGCTACATTGAGCGTTTGCAAGAGGATGGCTATGCCTTTAACTTCTTCCCGGCTATGTTCTCAGGGCTACCAACGGATAACAATCCACCGAATGCGGAGACGATGACCTTCATTCGTCAATGGAATGCGAAGCACGGCGAAAATATTGAGATTCAGATGGCAACTTTAGATGATTTCTTCGATGAAGTTCGTGCTCATGCACAGCAGCATGCGGAAGATATTCCTGTGTATCGTGGAGATTGGCCAGACTGGTGGACGGATGGCGTAGGTTCAACACCGAAGCATGTACAAGTATTCCGTGAAGCACAACGTGTATATCAAAAGGTTAGAAGGCTGGATCCGAACTGTGAAATCGTTACATCGGAGACGATGAAGGAGATGGAATATCAGTTAACGATGTTTGCTGAGCATACATGGGGCTATCATTCATCCATTTCCGAGCCTTGGAATCCGTTCGTTCAGGAATTAGGCTTGCGGAAGGAAGCCTTTGCTGCCAATGCAAGTACGATTGCGCATCGTGCGTTGTATGACATTCTTGAGGCGAAGGGCGATGCATTACTTGCTCCTGGGCGCCCTATGAAGTTTAAAATTCATAATCCATATCATTTCGTACAAGAAGATTATGCGCATCTCATTCTCGAAGGATGGTATCACGATGAGATCAAGAATGGCTTCGAGGTGCGTGATATTACGACGAATGAGGTCATTCCAGCACAGCTTCGTCTGGCATCTCGAGGTGTGATCGTAACGATTCCGGTAACATTGCAGCCAAGTGAAGAGAGAGTACTTCAGATCTTCGCCGTGAAACCAAGTATCGGAACCGCTTTTATGAACGATTATTTAGCATCCGATCGCGTGATGGATCTGGATGTTACGCATGATGTGAAGAATTTCCGTATGACATCTTCCTATGTAGAAACTCCATTTGTACACATCACGTGGAAAAAGGGCGAAGGGATCACCTCGTGGGTCGATAAAACGACAGGAAAAGAGCTACTTCGAGCTGATCGCCAGCACGCAGCTTTTACGCCAGTCTATGATGTTACACCTGCAACGAAGGTTGGAGAAATGACCGAGGTGCGTCGTCTGATGGGCCGTAATCGGAAGGGACCGGATGCGATCGTTTCAACGGGCGAGTTAATTAGTGCGGAGCTCATTACGCAAGGTCCGGTGTATGGCATTATTCAATTGACCTATAAGGTGGATGGCTGTGAGCATTATTCCTTGTTCTTAACAGTATACGCGGATCGTCCACGTGTGGATGTGGCCGTACGTATGCATAAAGAGAGCGTATGGAAGCCTGAAAACTTATATGTTTCACTTCCTTTTGGTGGCTCATTATCAACGGATAAGTATGACTTATGGGTGGATAAGATGGATGCTTTGACACGGATGCGGAAGGATCAATTACCAGGCAGCTTAGCAGATTACACAGCGGTTGGAGAAGGAGCTGTATATGTTTCCGAATCGCAAGGCGTTGTGATCGCGATGCCAGACACTCCATTAATTCAGCTAGGTTCGCTAGAACATGGGTATCGATTGCTTAACGGTGATGAGAAGCTAGAGCAGGATCCAGCTCATTTGTACGCTTGGGTGATGAATAACTATTGGGAAACTAATTTCTCTGCGACATTGGGTGGTTTCTATGAATTTAGATATTTCATCACTTGGGGCGAGAACTATAGCAAACCGGATGCTTCCATGGATGCATGCCGTGGAATGAATGCTGGCATTCTAGCTTGGCGCCAACACTAGCTCAACAAAACTGGAGGTATATATCGAATGAAATATAAAAACCCTTCGTTATCTATTGCTGAGCGTGTTGCAGATTTGTTGGCCGAAATGACGCTGGAGGAGAAGCTTGGACAGCTTCTCCAGCCTTTTGGCTGGAAGACATATGTAAAAGGCGACGGAGATGTTCAGCTCACGGATACATTTAAAGACGCAATTGCGAATGGTGGAGTCGGTTCACTATATGGTGTGCTTCGAGCAGATCCATGGACAGAGGTTACACTTGAAACAGGCTTGTCCCTGCGTGAAGGGGCCGAGGTTACTAATCTTATTCAGCGATATGCAATGGAGCATACGCGACTGGGCATTCCAATTCTATTTGGTGAGGAATGCTCCCATGGACATATGGCCATAGGGAACACGGTGTTCCCTGTACCACTGACCATAGGAAGTAGCTGGAATACAGAGTTGTTCCGACAGGTTTGTCAAGCTGTAGCGGTAGAGACTCGTGCACAAGGGGGAGCAGCTACCTATTCTCCTGTATTGGACGTGACACGTGATCCGCGATGGGGGCGGACAGAGGAATGCTTTGGTGAAGATCCTTATTTGATTAGTGAAATGGCAATAGCTGCGGTGAAAGGGTTGCAAGGGGATTCGTTAAATACGGATCATACCATTCTTGCAACCTTGAAGCATTTTGTAGCTTATGGTAGTCCAGATGGTGGGCGTAATGCGGATACCGTACGTATGGGCATGCGTGAGCTGATGGAGAAGGATTTACTTCCTTTTCAGCGTGCGGTTGCGGCAGGAGCCAAATCCATTATGACGGCCTATAACGAAATTGATGGGGTACCTTGTACGTCTAGTAAAGAGCTGTTGACGCATATTTTACGTGACAAGTGGGGCTTTGACGGCTTCGTCATCACGGATTGTGGAGCGATGAGCCAGCTCAGACATGGTCATCAAATCTGTGAGACGGAAGAGGAAGCGGCCAGCCTAGCATTGAAAGCGGGCGTAGATATGGAGATGTCCGGTGAGACCTTTGGCCAATATCTACAATCTGCTCTTGATCAGCAATTGATCGCGGTGTCAGATCTAGATCTTGCGGTGGAGCGAATCTTGCGCTTGAAATTTGAATTAGGATTATTCGAACGTCCTTATGTGAATCCAGCGTTGGCAGAGCAGGTTATTGGTCAATCCTCTCATCGAGAATTGGCTCGGCAAGCTGCACGCGAAGGCATTGTGTTACTGAAGAATAAGGAACAGGCATTACCGTTATCTCCATCCCGTGGCAAGATCGCCGTGATTGGACCGAACGCGAACAATATGTATAACCAGTTAGGCGATTATACGTCACCGCAGGAGCGGGAGCAGATTGTTACCGTGTTGGATGGCGTTCGCGCGAAGTGTTCAGGCTTTAGTGAGGTTGTGTATGCACCAGGCTGTCGAGTGAAGGACCCATCTCGGGAAGGATTCGAAGCGGCGATCGCAGCTGCGGCTTCAGCAGAGACAATTATTGCTGTTGTAGGCGGATCGAGTGCACGTGATTTTGGAGAAGGTACGATTGATTTGAAGACTGGGGCTGCGGTCATTACCGATACGTTTATGCTAAGTGATATGGATTGTGGAGAAGGCTTTGATCGTGCCCAACTGAATTTATGTGGAGTACAGCTCGAGCTGTTGCAGGAGCTTCACAGTTTAGGCAAGAAGCTGATTGTTGTGTATATCAATGGTCGCCCAATTGTTGAGCCATGGATTGATGAGCATGCTGATGCGATTGTGGAGGCATGGTACCCAGGGCAAGAGGGCGGTCATGCGATTGCGGATATCCTGTTTGGTGACTACAACCCATCAGGAAGATTAACGCTATCAATTCCGAAGCATCTGGGACAATTACCTGTGTACTATAATAAGAAGCGTTCGCGTGGGCATCGATATTTAGAGACGGATTTCCATCCGCAGTATGTATTTGGGTATGGGCTTAGCTACACGAGCTTTCACTATGACAATATACAATTGAATCAACCAAGTATTTCTGTTGATGGTACGTGTACGGTTTCAGTGGATGTGATGAATACGGGTGATATGGCTGGACACGAGGTCGTGCAATTGTACATCAAGGACTGTGTTAGTTCGATATCACGCCCGGATAAGGAGCTGAAGGGCTTTTGTAAAATTTATTTGGAGCCTGGGGAGAAGCGTACCGTTCACTTTACTATTTCATCACAGGAGCTGCAATTTGTCTCAGCAGATTTAACGTGGATCGTCGAGCCGGGTCGATTTGAACTTTATACGGGCTCGAATGTAGAGCAAACATTGTCCATCGATTTACAGGTTGTACAATGAGTGCGATGAAGCGGACGAACGATCAGGGGGATTATTAATGATTAGAATACAACGGTTCATTCGAGAGTTATCTGAACGACAGTGGCTCGAATCGATCCCCATTAAAGACTGGGACGTACAATCAACAGAATATATTTTACCGGGTAAATATTCGGAGGAACGCGCTTTTGTAGGAAGCGAAGCCTTTGATTTATTCCCAAGCAAACAAGGTACAACGTATATGCTGCGTACGACGTTATCCATTCCGAACGAATGGCCTGAGGATGCAGTAGGGTTATATTTTACCTCTGGATCAGGTGGGGAAGGGCTGCTTCGTATTAACGGACAGTCCTTTCAAGGGTTGGATCGAAATCACCCATTTGTAAAATTACCTGATCGGGTTGGCAAACAAATCGAAGTGGAGATTGAACTGTTTGATGCTGTACCGGAGCCTGTGGATCCCTTAAATCAGCAAGCAACCATTCATGCACCCATTCGCAAGATTCATAGCACGCTAGTCTATGTGAACACAACAGTGCAGTCGTTGATGTATTCTGTGAGCGTCATTATGAATGCTGCGGAATTGCTACCAGCGTCAGATTTTCGTCGTACTCGCGTGATGGAAGCTCTATATACAGCTATGGATGCATTTACTTTGCTATCACAAGAGAAGATTGCAGGCGGTGCCGCAGCTTCAATTGAACACCACCTTGTCGAACAAATAAGACAGATCGGTGGCAATAGCGAAGGTGTCATCCATATGGTAGGACAATCTCATATTGATATTGCATGGCTGTGGCCATGTCGTGAGACAGTGCGTAAGACGAGTCGGACGTTCTCAACTGTAAATGCTTTAATGGATGAATTTCCTGAATATCGGTATGCACAGAGTCAGCCGTTGCTCTTCGAGTATTTGAAGTTGAATGATCCAGTGTTATATGAGCGTGTAAAAGAACGAATTCGTGAAGGCCGCTGGGAGCTTGTCGGTGGCATGTGGGTGGAGCCGGATCTCAATATACCAAGTGGTGAATCATTGATGCGGCAAATGCTCTACGGTCAACGATTTTATCAGCAGGAATTTGGAAAGCGATCCTTTATAGAATGGTTACCGGATACCTTTGGCTACTGTGCATCATTACCGCAAATTTTGAAGCATGGTGGCATGCGTTACTTCATGACGACGAAGCTGAATTGGAATGATACGAACCCATTTCCGTATGACTTGTTTTATTGGGTAGGCATTGATGGAACGCCAATACTATCGTATTGCAACCATGGGGTAAACGAGGATACGCAGCCGAAGGATGTTCATGAACATTGGCAATCTTATAAAGAGAAAGTTAAGCATCCGGAACAAATGTTATTGTATGGGCATGGGGATGGCGGTGGTGGTGTCACGCGTGAGATGCTCGAATATATTCATCGCTCGGATCTCATGATCGGTCAGCCCTCATCTCAATTTAGTAGCGCGGAGGCATTCTTCACGGGTATTTCCGAAGCAAATCCAAATTTACCGAGCTGGCACGGTGACCTGTATCTTGAATTACATCGAGGTACTTATACGACACATGGGCGTAACAAACGTAATAATCGGAAGGCTGAGGTTCTGTATCGTGAAGCAGAGTTATGGTCTACGTTGGCACGATCATTGCTGAGCTCAGAACAAGCAAAGACGTTACAGCATGATTTACATGAGGGATGGAAGTTGATTTTATTAAATCAGTTCCACGACATTATTCCGGGTTCTGCCATTACAGAAACGTATGAGACATCGATGAGAGAGTATGAGGAAGTATTCCAGCGCGGGAAGACAAGCTTAGAGATCGGGATGGCAGCCATTGCATCTCATGTTCAGATCGAAGGGACGATGGAAGGAACACCGTTCCTTGTATTGAATAGTATGGGCTGGAGCCGTGATTGTGTATTAGAGCTGACTACCCAGGATCTTATCGATCAAGGTGTTACGAATATTGAATGGAATCGCTTAACGATCGTGACTACGGATGGTGAATCATTGGATTATGAAGTTAGTAGCCATGGAACGACCAAGATCCTTCGAATTCGCGTACCGAATGTTCCAGCAATGGGCTACAATACGATTCTAGTACGTGAAAATGAAGTAGCTGCAGTGCCAGAATCGCCGAAAGTATTACCAAAGCTGCTTGATGAGTGGGAGACAGCCTACTATCGTATACGCTTCAATGAACAAGGAGAAATCATAAGCTTATACGATAAACAAGCGAATCGTGAAATCGTGAAGGCGGGAGAGCGGGCGAATCAGTTCCATTTCTTCCATGATCGTCCGACGCTATGGGATGCGTGGGACATTGATCCGCGCTATGAGCAACAGTCTGCTGGAGAGGCATTTCTGTTAGAGAAGAAGCTAATCAGCTCAGGAGCTGTTGCTGATGTTATAGGCTTCCGTTGGCGTATAGGACAATCCACGATTGAGCAGGAGATGGTTCTATATCATCATCATGCTCGCATTGAGTTTAGAACAAAGGTGGATTGGCAGGAAGCTCATAAGCTGCTGAAGGTGGGCTTCCCACTCGATGTTGTAACAAGTCGAGCCACTTATGAAATACCGTTCGGTGCTTTAGAGCGGAATACACATCGCAATACAAGCTGGGATCAAGCGCAATATGAAGTATGTGGTCATCGCTTCGCTGATGTGTCTGAGCATAGCTATGGTGTCAGTGTGCTGAATGATTGTAAGTATGGTTATGATACCCAAGGAAGTACGATTCGTCTTTCCTTGCTACGTGCGCCAAGATGGCCGGATATATCGGCAGATCAGGGATATCATGAGTTCACCTATGCACTGTATCCACATGCCGGCGATTGGCGCCAAGGACACACACTTCGAGCAGCAGCAGAGCTGAATCATCCACCTGCTTATATTGCAGCATCCACCGTAGATGCTACAGAGCTACAGAGCACGAATGTATGGGATCGATGTTGTTCATTGCTTCCTTTTACAAGTGAGCATGTTGTCTTGGAGACGGTCAAATGGGCTGAGGATGACGATGGCATCATTCTTCGTATGTATGAATCCGCTGGAGGTCGTGAGACGATCGAGCTGAAGTGGCCGTATCCACATCAAGCGGTGTATGTATCGAATGCCTTGGAAGAAGAAGTCATGTTAATGGACAGCTGGCAACTGACCTTTACACCTTATGAAATAAAAACGATCAAGATTAAGACTGTATAGTCAAAATTGGACGAATCCTGCATCTGAAAGACATAGGAAGACGACTGCGGTTCGTTCTCTTCCTATGTCCATTTTGGAATGATATTGACGCTAGGCATCCATCAATCTATGTTCGGAGGTTGAATTAGCATGATCATGGCAACATCAGTACTAAACAATTCGACAGCATGGAAAAGACCTACAATAATTACGAAGCCTACCTATACTTCGGGCACGAAAGATCCTGTGATATGTCTCAATACATGTCTTGAGAATCAATGGTATTTCAGTATGAATCCACTCTCAACTGAACATATTGAGGCACAAAACCTCGATTCTTATGATTGGCATGAAATCATTGTTCCTGGTGAAGTTGCTATGCAAGGCTATAATATCGAAAATGACACACCATACTACTACACAACTTCTTTTATGATTCCAGAAGATTATGATGGAAAGCATGTAATCCTAAGGTTCCATGGTATATATTCCAAAGCTAAGGTATGGATAAACGGTTTGTATAACCGTGATCATCAGGGTGGATTTACGACATGGGATTGTGATATTACGGATCAGATCCGCGCTGGGCAAGCTACTACTATCGTCGTTGAATTCATCGATGACATATGGGACCCTTCAATTGGTAGCAAATACGCTCATCATAATATTGGTGGGATTCTAAGATCGATAGAGCTTATTGCAGTACCTAAGACGCATCTTACTAGATTTCATTATGACATTGAATTTGACACCGCTTACAATAACGCGTTTTTGCATGTATCATTAGGTGCCGAACTGAATCAAGCTAATGCTGCTTATGTTCAATTGGAGCTAACAGACCAACAACAATCCCTCGTAACACTTGAAGAGCACTCTATCTTTTTTGAGCCTGAGCAACAACACCTCGATATATCCTTCAACATTCAACACCCAAAGAAATGGAATGCTGAGCAGCCCTATCTATACACCCTACATGCCAAGTTATTTGACGATGAGCATCAATTGATCGAGCAAGCTGAAGTACAGGTTGGATTCCGACAAATCTGCTTCGCAGGAAAGAACGGGACAGATCCGAAAGAAATCTACATTAATGGAGAACGAATTAAATTAAGAGGCACATGCCGCCATAGTATCCATCCAAAGCTCGGTAGAACAACAACACCAGAAATGGATATACAGGATGTCATATTGCTACGAGAGCAAAATGTTAACTACGTACGAACCTCCCACTATCCACCATCGGAGGAGTTTCTTGCGGCGTGCGATGAGCTTGGCATGTATGTAGAGGAAGAAACAGCCGTTAACTTCCAGTATGCAAATGGACCTGGACCATGGCGGGATGACGAACCATGGTATATGAATCAATTAGCAGAAATGATAGAACGTGATCGTTCTCATCCTAGCGTCATAATATGGTCATTAGCTAATGAGAGTGGCTGGCACGCTAATGAGGAAGGGGATAAATTCAGAAGACAACTGCAGTACGTTCAGCAAGAGGAGACGACTCGGCCAACTAAATTCAGTTATCCGTTCTTAGTTGAGGATGGCAGTACAACCGATATTTACAGCGCACATTATATTGATTATACAAATGATATGGATTATCACTTAGTCACTTATGGGGTGTCTGAGAAAGATATCGTAATTAACTATTCTTCCCCTGTTATTCATGATGAATATGCACATATCGCTTGTTATAACATCGAGGAACTTGAACGAGACAATAACGTACGCAACTTCTGGGGTGAGAGTGTATATAAGATGTGGGATAAAATTGTAAATACGCATGGTGCGCTTGGTGGTGCATTGTGGGCTAATATTGATGATATATTCTTCCTGCCAGAAGGTGTCCCCGAACGACATCAACAGCATTCAATTGGTACTGCCGCAGGTTACGGAGAATGGGGGAATATGAGTGATGTCTGGCGCAGACAAAAGCCTGAATATTGGATGACTAAGAAAGCCTACTCCCCAATTCGGATTATGGAAGGCACCGTAGGGAATCCAGGATATGCCCCACTCGTCATCTCAATTAGTAACTGGTTCAATCACACTAACCTGAATGAAGTGAACATTTGCTACAGCATTCACGTGGATGGGCAAATTATTGCTCAACCGTCTTTCTATGGACCTGATATTAAGCCATACTCAAGTGGGCAACTCGAACTTCCAGCACGAGATTGGAGCGATCGAGAGCGCATACATTTACAGTTTCAAACATCGGATGGGATAGTCGTAGATGAATATCTGCTCCCAATTGCAACAAGAAAGTTCATATTCTGTGATGCCCAGTATGAAGCATTAAAGGTCGAAGAAACGGATGAGCAATATCTCATTCGTAACAACATGGTTTCTTTCACATATTGCAAAGAATCAGCGATGCTCTCTCAAGCAACTTTCCAAAACCGAGTCATACTTACAGGTGGCCCGCATTTGAATTTGACTGGTGTCGAGCTTGGTCATTGGATTCCAGGTTCCATTCATGTAGAAACTTGCGAGAATGACCAGCAGATTGTAGTCACAACTACTGGTCATTACACACTAGGCATAAAAGTTTTATTTGTTCAGAAGCTGTTCGCAAGTGGTAAATTTGAAATTCGCTATACGGTGGACAATGTTGAACTTGAGCTTGAGATACAAGAACTTGGTGTAGCAATCGATATGCCTGAGCACATCGATTATGTGGAATGGCAGAAATCAGGACGATTCAGTGTTTATCCTGAGAATCATATAGGGAGACTTACCGGGCGTGCCAACCGGGTTCGTAAAGCTAGTGATGAACAACCAGATGTTTACGGAGAGCAACCTGCGTGGGAATGGAAAGACGATATGCGCAACTATTATTTGGAACGTAAAGACGATTCTACTAAAGGAATAGTTACTAATGATTTCCAAACGATGCGAGAGTATATTCACTTCTATGCTGTTGGCCTAGCAGATACGGACGCCACTCTACGCGTAGAATCCAACGGAAACGAGGCTGCTCGAATAGCTTATATGTATCAACCGCCTACATTAGTTAGTTATGCGGATACCGATTCATTAACCTATAAGGGTGAATGGCAGCACCTACAAGATTCAAAAGCTATCATAGGTACGGTGTGGCATTCGAATACTCCGGGATCTACCATTGAACTCTCATTTTACGGTACAGGCGTTCAGTTCATGTATAAGAAACATAAAACTGGTGGAACGATGCATGTTCACGTAGATGATCAGCCCAAGCATATCATTGGTACACATAGTGATATTGGTATGCCACTGTACCAACAACGATTTACTTGCAGAGAACTTCCACTCGCGTACCATAAGATTACCATTGGAGTCCCCTTCGATTACGAGGGAGCGGAAGTTGTCATCGAGGCATTCGAAATTCTGAATGATACCATTCCTGCAAAAATCATAGCACAGCTTATTATCAATCAAGCCTGGTATTACCCAGCGTTAGGCTGGGGGAACTATTGCGGAGAACCAATCCGTATTGAATCAGGTTATTCGCAAATGACTACGTTCAGAATGACTAATAATCCTCAAATGATTATAGAGTACGGTAAATAACGTATGATAGTATGAAAGGTCGGCTACTCAAATAATGGGTAGCCGACCTTCCATTTTTTATGAGAAAAATTGATCAATACCTTTGAACGTATTCTCTATAACATGCTCAGATGTATAAATAGATAGATGATGTGGTAGTAGTCCCTGTTCGTGCGCAGGTCCAAATACATCAAAACTTTTCGCGATTTGTCCGCCAAGCACGAGTAGCTGTGCTCCAAAGCCCACGATATAGGGATCAAGCATCTCAGCTAGACACGAACCAAATTCTTCGAATACTTGTTGATAGGCGAGGTTTCCCTGTCTTGCCAGATCAGCGAGCTCCTTCACATCCATGCCTTCTATCCAAACGTTCCTGTGCGGCATGTAGAATACCAGGACGGGAGAACACTTCATCGATCATTGTATGGCGATAAGGCTTATCATAGAGCTCTCCATTACGAGGAACTCCCTCACCCTCAATTCGGATTTTTCCTTGATCAATGAAAGCAGAGCCCAGCCCTGTGCCGAGTGTTAAAGAGATAAAACGTTCTTGTGGAACACTGCAGCAGATAAATCGTTCGATAATGTTGTTCCAAACATATATTGGTATTGCATGATCGTCATGAATTGCTGGAGCGTAGTGCTGGCATCCTCACTTGCAAGCGAAGGGACTTGGAATTGAGAAGCTTGAATGGAGCAGCCATTCATGACGAGACTGGACTTGATAAAGGTCCCGCCAACATCGAGTACGATAACGAATTTAGTCTTCAAGAAAGCTCACATCCCAAGATTTGGATACCCCAGTTTTTATGAGCGTACAGGGCTGGCTACCTAAATTCTCAACTCGATAGGCACCGAATGCAGCAGGCAGGATATAGGACTCCGCATACCGGAATTCGACTGAGACGGATTCATTGTCGCAGGATATAATTCTCACCTTCTCACCTTCTACGAGATTGAACATGACCATTTGGTGATCCGTATGATCTTCCCATTAATCAGTTAAATGTAATCGGTGTACATAGAAAAGTAGATCCTCTCGTTGACCAAGTTCCACCATTTCGTTGCGACCTTGAGATTGTAATAGTACGGGCTTAGCGATTAAATTCTCGTGCACCCACGCTGTTTTCTTATAGAAATCAATATTCGGAAAGGCGTGATCAATATAAATCGGACGAGGTTTACCATCCATTCCTTTGCGCAAGAAATCATAGATTTTAAACGCAAACCACCATGTTGTTGATGAAATCTCGAGGACAAGATTATTTTTTCCTGATGCATGCATTGTACCTGTTGGAATGAGGAATAGGTCGCCTTTTTCAGCTTCAAACTCGTTTACATAGTCTTTTAATGGGATAGGAATAGCCGTTTCCTGCGCTGTCTTCACCGCTTGATAGAAATTTTCTTCGGTGCAAGTATCCGTTAATCCCAAGTAGACATGGGATGTTCCTTGCTTCTCCATAATGTTATAGGATTCTTGCTGCTCCATAAATTCATTAAATTCACTTCGAATATAGGATTGCTTAGGATGGACTTGGCAAGATAAATTGTCACCCTCTATCGTATCCAATTAGTCGAAGCGAATCGGGAAGTAATCTCCGAATAATTGAACGTTGCGTTCGCCGAGAATGGCAAGATACTCATAATGCATCACAGTAAGGAAGGGGATTTCGATGTACTCACCTTGATATTCCAGAATAATAGAGTTCTTCGGTGCGATCGCTACATATATAGTAACATGCCTGTTGTTTAACCATTCTTAAAGCTTTCAATAAACTTGGAAGCTAGTGATGATAAGTATTTATCTTTGATCCAGACGGCGGCGACCCGCGTGCGAAGCGACTCACTACTGATTTCTTTATAGATCAAATTACGATTACTCGTTAATTCGAAAGCGGATTTGGGGATAATTCCGATGCCAAGACCAGCATTTGCCCAGAGCAGTGTTGTTCGCGCATCATCATTCATACAGAAAATTAGCGGATCAAAACCATTCTCAAGACAGGTTTCCCGGATAAGCTGCTCAAAACGGCGGTAGATAATGAGCGGCTTATCTTTTAACTCACCGATCTCAACGAAGTTTTCATCTGTTTTCCAGTCATACTCTGGAGTCATTACGGCAATCATAGGCTCAGCTTGTGTGTAAAGACATTCTAAATTTGTAGCATTAAAGGGTGTCCGAACAATGCCAATCTCGACAATGCCCTTGTTCAAAAGGTCGATGATTCTGAAGGTATTCCCTTCATGGATTTCAAATTTAACGCCTTGATACGTTTTGTGAAACTCACATAGTCGATCTTGGAGCAGGGTCGCTCCTGAGGAAGACACAGTGCCAATGGCGAGAGTTCCTTTTAAGCCTTTGACAAAATCATTGAGCTCCCGGGCAGTGGAATCAGCTAGCTCCAGAATTTGTTGAGCCCGGTCACGCAAAATGGCTCCTGCTTCGGTAAGTTGTACACTGCGCGGACCTCGATCTACAAGCTTGACGCCTAGTTCTTCCTCAAGCAGCTTAAGCTGTTGACTGAGCGGAGGCTGAGCCATTTGCAGCTTTCTGGCTGCAGAAGTAATCTGTCCTTCCTCAGCGATAGCCATAAAATATTTAAGCTGTCTAATATCCATAAAAAGAATCCTCCGAACTTGAGATATGTTAATCGTATGGGAGCGATACGAATCAAATATTATTAATATGTGAGTAGATATGCCATAATCATAACTGTTATTATACATATTTCAAGTGCTTAAATACTTCTTATGTTGGGTGTGGATGACGTTGTTTAAAATTGCAGTCTATTTAAAGCCGTACAAAAAAGAAGCCATCATCGGTCCAATCTTCAAGCTGATGGAAGCGATTCTGGAGCTGATTTTGCCTACTATTGTCGCATTAATCATCAATAACGGGGTAGGAAATCATGACAGTGCTTATGTATACCGTATGGGTGGCCTGATGGTGCTGATGTCTCTGCTTGGATTCGGTTGCTCCATGGTGTGCCAATACTATGCAGCACGAGCATCTCAGGGATTCGGCACGACGCTTCGTAATAAAATGTTCAAACATATTACATCTTTATCGTACGCTGAGCTGGATACGTTCGGTACGCCTACGCTGATTAACAGAATTACCAATGACGTAAACCAGCTGCAGATTGCAGTGGCTATGCTGATTCGCCTGGTTATTCGTGCGCCGTTTATCTGCATCGGGGCTATCATAATGTCCATGATTTTGGATTTTAGATTATCGCTGATTTTAATAGCGGCAACGCCGATTTTTGGCATTATATTATATTTTATTATCACTCGAAGTGCACCTTTGTATCGAAAATACCAGCAGAAGCTGGATGCCCTTGCGCTCGTTCTTAGTGAGAATTTGTCGGGGATACGAGTCATTCGTGCTTTTGCGAAGAGACGTACGGAAAAAGAACGTTTTGATGCCTCATCTGAGGATTTAACCACTACAGCGATCCGGGTCTCGCGGATTTCCGCTTTACTTGGACCTATGACGACACTTGTAGTAAACGCGGCGATCATAGCTATTTTATGGGTAGGTGGAATTCACATTGATGGGGGGCGATTGTCTCAAGGTGAGATCATTGCCTTTATCAATTACGTCACTCAAATCTTGCTGGCACTTATAGTGGTCTCCAACTTGGTCATTATTTTTACAAAAGCCTCATCTTCTGCCAATCGTGTGAATGAAGTGCTGAGTGTCAAAGCATCCGTGTCCGAGGACGGGAATGTTGTGATGACTGAACCTGATCATACCGCTCCTGCCATATCATTCGATCATGTATCGTTTGGTTATAATACAACAGGAGAATTGGCATTAGAGGATATTTCGGTAGTCATTAACCGCGGAGAAACTGTGGGGCTGATTGGCAGTACGGGTTCTGGTAAATCTACTTTCGTGAACTTAATTCCACGTTTTTATGATGCAGTGCAAGGTGAAGTTAAAGTGGATGGAGTGAATGTCAGAGATTATAAGCTGCATCAGCTTCGTGAGAAAATAGGGATTGTGCCGCAAAAAGCAGTGTTGTTTACTGGAACAATCGTTGAGAATATTCGTTGGGGTAAGGAAGACGCAAACGAGGAAGAAATCATGCAAGCAGCCTCTGTTGCTCAGGCGGAAGAGTTTATTCGTAAATTGCCAGAAGGATTGAATACGCAGGTATCACGTGGCGGACTTAATTTATCCGGGGGGCAAAAGCAGCGCTTGACGATAGCTCGCGCAGTGGTAGGTAAGCCGTCGATTCTAATTCTGGATGACTCCTCCAGTGCGCTGGATTTCGCTACTGATGCGGCTCTACGTAAAGCGCTCAAAGAGAGTAGCCAGCAAATGACCGTACTCGTTGTCTCGCAGAGGGTGAGCACTGTAAGGCAAGCGGATAAAATTATGGTATTTGAGGAAGGGCGGATCGCCGGTGTCGGAACCCATGAGGAGCTGATGCGTGGTTGTGAAGTGTACAAAGAAATCTGCCTGTCCCAGCTATCGAGTGAGGAGTCGGGCCAATGAACAAAAACAACATTTGGAAAAGACTAATTGTATATACAGGACATTATAGAAAAATAGCTATTGGGGCAGTTATATGCGCGTTACTCAGTGTGATCGCCAGTCTAATCGGACCACTACTTATCGGTAAAGCCATTGATTTTATGATCGGACCGGGAGAGGTGGATTTTGACGCCGTACTTAGACTGCTTTTGATTCTGGCAGCGGTATATATTGTCGGCAGCTTTTTTGGATGGCTCCTTACCTATCTGACGAATCGAATCGCCTACCGGACTGTATATGACTTACGGCGGGAGCTTTTTGATAAATTAAATGTTTTGCCTTTAAAATTTCACGACAACCACCCGCAAGGAGACAGTATCAGCCGGTTTGTTAACGATATGGATGCCGTCTCTGATGGACTGCTGCAAGGTTTCTCCACACTGCTTACAGGGATCATCACCATTGTTGGGGCAATTGTGCTTATGTTGTACATCAGTCCTCTGATGACCTTAGTAGTTCTTCTGTCAGCACCCGCCACCTTTTTTGTGGCCAGATTTATTACGATGCGCTCTCAAAAGATGTTTAAAGAGCAGGCGAAGATTCTCGGTGGTCTCAATGGCTATGTGGAGGAAATGATCGGCGGGCAAAAAGTGGTCACTGCTTATCATTATGAAGAACGTGCAATGTCTCAGTTTGAAGAACAAAACGAGACGTTATATCAGACTGGTGTGAAATCACAATTTTATGGCTCCTTATCCAATCCGACAACGCGGCTAGTAAATAACGTTACGTTCTCAGTTATAGCTATGATCGGTAGTGTTATGGTAATTCGGGGTCATTTCACGGTAGGGGATCTGTCCAGTTTCTTGATCTTTTCCAACTTGTTCGCTAAGCCGTTTAATGAAATAACTGGTGTGATTACACAGCTTCAATCGGCAACTGCCTCTGCGCAGCGGATCTTCGCCATTCTCGATCTAACACCAGAACCCGCTGATTCTAAGGGCGCCAAAATCATGAGTACAAGTCAAGGAACCATTACCTTCGAAAAAGTATCATTTGCTTATAATCCAGAACGTCCCTTGATTAACGATTTCAGTCTAGAAGTGAAGCCCGGTACCCGAGTTGCGATTGTAGGTCAGACTGGAGCAGGGAAGACGACGCTGGTAAACCTGCTCATGCGTTTCTACGATGTGGACCGTGGGTCCATCAAGATTGATGGTGTGGATATTAAGACCATTACGCGTGACAGTCTACGACGTAATTTTGGGATGGTGCTGCAGGATACTTGGCTCTTTGGGGGCACGATCAGAGATAATATTGCTTACGGGAAACCTGGGGCTACAGAGGAAGAAGTCATCGCTGCTGCTAAAGCTGCTAATGCTCATAGCTTCATTAAACGTCTGCCTGAAGGGTATGATACGAAGATCAGTGGCTCAGGGGATAATCTCTCCCAAGGACAGAAGCAGCTGCTTACCATTGCACGAGTAATGCTTGTAGATCCGCCTATGCTCATCTTAGACGAGGCTACAAGCAGTATTGATACATTAACTGAGGTACGGATTCAGAAGGCTTTTCTGACTATGATCGCTGGTCGGACCAGCTTTGTGATTGCCCACCGATTGTCAACGATTCGAGAGTCGGATCTCATTCTTTTCATGAAGGATGGAGACATTGTGGAGAGTGGTACGCATGATCAACTCCTAGCCAGCGGTGGATATTACGCCAGATTATATAACAGTCAGTTCGCCTCAGCGTAGACTTTGTGAAGAAAAAGAAGTGTTCGACCCAATTTTGGGTGAGGATGCTTCTTTTTTTGTCAGTAGCATGGCATTTACCGTCCCGTAAATGAAACCTCAGGTGGTTCCCTTCGTATCCTTAAATATGCAAATACTAGGGAGGGAATTCATTACAATGTCAATGTTTAAACGAATGCTCGCGAGTGCCGGAATTGGAGCGGCTAAAGTAGATCTCATGCTCCATCAAGATTTCGTGAACGCAGGTGATACGATCAGTGGTACCGTTCGAATTCAAGGTGGCCGAGTGGATCAGGAGGTCGATGACGTCTACGCATTCGTTAAGACACGTTACTTGAAAGAGCTGAACGATAAGAAGATGGAAGTGGAAGCGACGGTATCCAAATTCCTGTTAGCAAGTAAATTCAAAGTAGTGGCGGAGCAGGTCTATGAATTTCCTGTCTCATTCCAGCTTCCGGCGATAACGCCAGTGACGTTAGGTAGATCGCCGGTTTGGATTCAAACCGGACTTGATATTAAAGAGGCAATTGATCCGAAGGATCAGGATTATCTTCAAGTAGGCCCTCATCCATATTGTGCTATTATTTTGGATGCGATGAATCAGCTCGGGTTCCATATTCGTGAAGTGACTTGTGAATATGCACCGCGTTACGGCAGGATCAATGGGTTAGATTTTGTTCAAGAATTTGAATTCGTTCCCCCCTCACAGTTCCGGAATCAACTAGACGAATTAGAAATCGTTTTCTTTCCAAATGAGGATGGCATTGAGTTGCTCCTACAAATTGATCGCAAGGCACGTGGTTTAGCTGGTTTGTTCGCCGATGCGCTTGATACAGATGAGAGTTTTGTGAAAATACGCTTCGATCACAATCAACTTGCTTACGGAGTTGACTATGTAGCTGATCAACTGCTCGCAACGATCCATAAATACGTATAAACAGGATTATAAAAGAGAGGGGGAGAACCCCTCTCTTTTTTCGTTTTTATAAAGAAAAATTTATTTATATGAAGGAATGAACTAAATGGACAGGATAAACGTACTATAGTAAAACTATCCTAACAACGTATGAAACGGTAGGCATTGATTGCATGATGAAAGTTACTAATACGAATACGAACGGAGAGGGAGTGCCAAGATGCTGACGATTAAGCATTTTACCAAGAGCTATAAGGGCGGTAAGAAGGCAGTGAATGACTTGAACTTAGTGGTCGAGAAAGGCGATATTTATGGCTTTATTGGTCATAACGGCGCGGGGAAAACAACGACGATTCGGGCAGTAGTAGGTGTTCTTGATTTTGAAGAGGGGGATATCGAAATAGGTGGACATTCCATCAAAAAAGATCCTTTAGCCTGCAAAGCGATCACTGCGTATATTCCAGATAATCCAGATCTATACGATCATCTGACCGGCATTCAATACTTGAATTTTATTGGTGATCTTTTTAGTGTATCGAAAGCAGATCGGGAGTTGTTGATTAAGAAATATGGCGATGAATTTGAGATTACATCTCATTTGGGGGATTTAATCTCCTCGTATTCTCATGGTATGAAGCAGAAGCTCGCGATCATCTCAGCACTGATACATAAACCGAAGCTGTTAGTTCTGGATGAGCCCTTTGTGGGACTTGATCCAAAAGCGGCACACACGCTTAAAAAAATCATGACGGAGATTTGCAGTCAGGGCAGTGCGATCTTTTTTTCAACGCATGTACTGGATGTAGCGGAGAAGCTCTGTAATAAGATTGCCATCATCAAAGCGGGAGAATTGATTACGCATGGGAAAACAGAAGAGGTGAAGGGTGACAGCAGCCTTGAAGATGTATTTTTGGAGTTGATTAAGCATGATTAATATCTGGAGATTGACGAAGATTCAGCTGATCTCTTCCTTTGGGTTAAATAAAGCTTTGCACACACGTGATGTGAAAGAAAGACGAAAAATGCTTTGGCTGACCATCGGGATCCTAATTGGAATTGTTATGATGGCTGTGGTTTCATTTGGTTATAGCTATATGATAGCAGAGACCCTTGAACAGATTGGCCGGCCAGAGCTACTGCTTGCGATAATGATGGCAGTTACTTGCTTAATCGGATTTTTTACAACGATCTATAAGGCTAGTGGTGTATTATTTGGCTCCAAAGACTACGATCTCGTAATGTCGCTGCCAATCAAAACGAGTCATATTGTAGCAAGTCGGGTGGCTCAGCTTTATGTGTTAAACCTATTCTTCTCTTTGATGGTGATGGTACCTGCAGGCATTGTTTATGCTATAAAGGTGAATCCCGGCGTACTATATTATTTGTATTTTTTGATGACACTGTTATTTATTCCATTAGTGCCGATCATAGCTGCAACGATTATAGGTGCTCTGATCAGCTGGGTTTCCTCAAGATTTAAAGGAAGTCGTATAATAACGCTCATCCTAACTTTTGTTGTAATTATGGCTATAATTGTTGGTTCAGGTCAAATAAATGGTAACAATCCACAATTACTTGCGGATATGAGCGCTCAAATTGCTGATCAAATATACAACTTGTATCCTTTGACGCTTATGTATGTAAATGCGGTTTGCTCGTTTCAGTTTGATTCCTTAGTATTGTTTATTGGGTTTTCGCTGATTTCTTTTATGCTGTTTACCATCGTGCTTGGTAGCAAATATAAAGCGATCCACACAGGTCTTACGACTTCTTTTTCAAAAAATAAATATCAAATGAAATCACTTGCAGTATCCTCACCGCTTTACACATTGTATAAAAAAGAGCTGCGTCGCTATTTTAGTTCTTCTATCTATGTACTTAACACGAGTATAGGCATGGTAATGTTACTTGTGTTAGCGATCGCCTTATTGTTCGTTAGTGCAGAGCAACTAGGACAACTCGTTGAGATACCAGAGCTTTCAAATTATCTGAATCGACTGGCTCCACTGTTTGTTTCCGTTTTTGTAACTTTAAGCTGTACGACATCCAGTTCTATATCGCTCGAAGGTAATAATATTTGGATCTTAAAAAGCGCACCTGTGCCGACATTAACGATATTGCTAAGTAAAATTGCAGTGAATCTTACGATTACCGTGCCGATTGCGGTTGTAAGTAGTGTGTTCCTTATGATTTCCCTAGGTACGGGATGGGTGGAAAGCTTGCTATTATTGGTTATTCCGGTCCTTTATGCTTGTCTTACTGCAATGACTGGTGTACTCGTTAACTTGAAGTTACCTAAACTGGAGTGGACAAATGAAGTATCGGTAGTCAAACAAAGCGCATCCGTCTTAGTGGCGATGTTGATAGGGTTTATAAGCTTACTGATTCCATTTGGTTTGAGTCTGCTGCTATCTGATCTGAATGGCAATCTCGTATTGTTAGGGATTGGATTACTAATAATAGTGGTTTGTGGTGCGATGTATCGATATATTCAATCCAAAGGGGAGCTTTTATTTCGGGCTCTTTAAATCATAGGGGGATCCTAAAAGTCGTAACGGCTAGTGGGATGCCCTGTTTTTTTTGCGCTCTACCAATATTTTAGCAGTGTTTATAGCTTCTATCCTTGGTATAATTCGAAGATTATATCCGAGGAGGATCATCTCGTGAACAATAGATTTGTAATTACGATACTTGTAGTAGTGCTTGTAGCTGGAGTATTTATTCAACATATATCGGCTGATGATGAGGCGCCTTTTAAGGATATAGATACTAGTTATGCTAAAAATGAAATTATAGATTTGTATCACCGCAACATATTAACCGGCACAACGGCGACAAGCTTCTCACCTACTAAATCGATTACTAGAGCGGAATTCATTACGGTTCTTGACCGTCTGCTAAAGCTTGATCCGGCAGTCAGTCCAGTATCTCCTTATACAGATGTAGCTAAAAAAGCTTGGTATTACGGCTGGATACAGGCAGCTGTTCAGCTTGAGCTGGCTAACGGCACATCGGCAACTACTTTCACGCCAGCAAAAGCAGTTACCAGGCAGGAAGCGGCTGTATGGATGGCCAAAGCTTTAAAGCAAACAAACCATACTCATGCTCTAACTTCGTTCAATGATCGAAATGAAATTGCTAGCTGGGCAAGATCAGCTGTTGCAACTGTAAATGATCTAGGTTTAATGAAGGGGGATAATCGCAAGAATTTCCGACCCTCTGATCCTATAACTAGACAGGAAACGGCCGTCCTCATTGACCGAGTGCTGCAAAATGAGAGTTGGGCAGCAGAACTCGATGATGAGCCGGAGGATCGAATCGTTATAGGCTGGCAATATGGGCAGACGACGGCACAATATGAGAATACGGTTCTGAAATCCAACGTTAACACCTTATCACCACGGTGGTATTATGTAGGAAAAACAGGTGCAGTAACGGATTCAACGGATGCTTCACTGATCACATGGGCAAAGAAGAATAATAAGAAAATATGGGCGATGGTAGGCAATCGATCGGATCAAGAAGCGACCCATCAAATGTTGTCGAGTGTAACCACAAGGAATACTGCAGTAAATCAATTAGTAGCTTTAGTGAGTAAATATAGATTAGATGGACTAAACATTGATTTTGAAAATGTAGCGCCTGACGATCGTGAGTATTTGACCTCGTTCATTACATTATTAGCTGAGAAAATGCATGCTCTTAACGCGAAGCTATCAATAGACGTCTCTCCTGATCTTGGAACAGATTGGACAGATGCTTTTGACTACGCTGCACTAGGTAAGCAAGTGAACTATATGGTGATGATGGGTTATGACGAACATTATGACGGGAGTAAGCTTCCAGGGCCCAATGCTTCTATTCCTTTTGATCAACATGCAGTGGATACTGTACTAAAGGACGTACCCAGCCATAAGGTTATATTGGCACTGCCTTTATATAATCGTGACTGGACATTGAATCAGAATGGTACGGTTTCATCTTCAAAGTATATCTCGCTTCCGGAGCAAAATCAGATTATTAGTAGCTATGGAATGAAGCCCGTATGGAATGAGACTTTAGGACAATATGTTGCCAACTATTCAAAGCAGTCCATAAAGCACACGATCTGGATTGAGGATGGCCGTTCTTTAATAGCAAAATACGATTTAAGCGTTAAGAACAATCTAGCTGGAATTGCTTATTGGTATATAGGTGGGGAAAGCGCAGATATATGGTCTAGCGTAAGTAATGTAGAGAAATTTTACGATTATACCTTTTAAAAAGAAAGACTGGATGCATATAGCTACCTTGCTATGGCATTCAGTCTTTTTATTTGGTTATCACAGCGCAATAACTTATACACTAAATATATATATATTTAAAGAATTATAAGTCATAATCATCCATATAAAAGTTACATTTTTCCCTAGTATGAAATAATTAATAAATGCTATATTTTTCTTGAGCAATTATACATATGGAGGAATTCAAAGGATGCCATCAATTACAGAAACAATTCAACTGATCGAATCAAAAGAATTTCAAAGAACACTAGAAAGTCTGTATGGTGATGTTCCATCTATCATTAACGATCAAAAGCAAAGATATAAAACCTTGGTTCAGGAATATGTAAAAAAATTTGCAGAGGGCGAAGTGTTTCTCTTTAGCTCACCAGGGCGCAGTGAAATTAGTGGCAATCATACAGATCATAATCTAGGTAAAGTAATTGCTGCCAGTATAAACATGGATTGTATTGGAGCGGCTGCGAAAAATGATCAAAATATTATTCGTATAAAAAGCATTACCTATAACGAAGACTTCATTATTGATTTAAATTCGAGTGGGAATAGCCTTAACCTTTCAGGAACATATACCTTAGTTAAAGGGATTTTGGACGGTTTTGAACGTTACGGTTATAAATTAGGCGGTTTTGATGTTTGTATCACAAGTGATGTCATAAGTGCAGCAGGTGTAAGCTCATCAGCTTCTTTTGAGATGTTGATATGTTCTATTATTAATTTCTTCTACAACAATAACGAGATGGATGTCGTTACATGTGCCAAGATAGGCCAATATGCAGAGAATTCAGAGTGGAACAAACAATCGGGTTTGCTCGACCAAATTGCTTGTGGATATGGGGGACTAATTTCGATTGATTTTAAAAACATCGAGGCTCCGCTGATCACTACATTAAATTTTTCATCCATTGACAAAGGTTATGAGTTATTTATTGTCCCCACAGGTGCAAACCATGCAGATTTAAGTGAAGAATACTCCTCAATTCCAACAGAAATGAATGCTGTTGCCCGAGAACTTGGGAAAAATGTGCTTCGTGATTTAGAAAAGCAAGATATATTGGACAACCTGGACAAACTTAGAGAGAGTGTTGGAGATAGAGCTGTATTGAGAGCACTGCATTTCTATGAGGAAAACATTCGAGTTGATCAACAAGTAGAAGCTTTAACAGACGATAATGCAAACAGCTTCATAAGACTCGTAAATGAATCTGGAAACTCATCCTGGAAATGGCTGCAAAATTGCTATTCTAACTCTACTCCTACTGAACAGGGTGTGACACTATATTTGGCATTAACTGAGCTGTTTATCAAGGAGAAGGGGGCAGGAGCCTGCAGGGTACATGGAGGCGGTTTTGCAGGAGTTATAATGGCTTTATTGCCAAAAGAATACACGGATTCCTATAAAGCATATATGCACTCATTTGGTGTTGAGCAGATTTATCCTGTCCGCATTCGTAAGCATGGTGCTATTAATTTAAATCTATTATAGGCGTTTATCAGTCGGCACCTAGTTAGCGTATATCTATATACTTGGTGCCGATTTTTTTTCTGATGATGTTCTAGTTTACGAAATATGAGAATATTAACTGAGTGTTTTAGTCATTATAAAATCTATTTGTTCTTCATTACCCATATAGAAAGAGTGAGTCCCTGTTTGAACGAAATTCATTTTTTCATAGAATTTAATTGCATTCTCATTTTTTTCCCAAACGCCTAACCAAATCTTCTCTTTATTCTGATCTTTTGCTATGTCTAAAGCCTTATTCATCAGGTATTTACCTAGTCCCCGTTTATGAAATTTCCCCCTGATATAAATCCTCTCGATTTCAAGCGAATCATTACCCATTTTTTCTGATTGGGCATCATTAAAGTTTAGCTTTAAATACCCTGCAACTTCCTTATTCAAAAAAATAAAATAGAATTCCGAACAATTATTCAATAATTCTTTTCCTAATTGTTTCAAATTAAAAGCACGATCTAAGTAAGCATTCATAATTGCAGGTGAGTTTTGATTCTGAAATGTATCGTTAAATGTTTCAACACTGATTTCTTGGAGTAACCCTAAATCTTCAAACGTACACTTTTTTATATTTATGGTCATTTTTATTTGTCCTCCGTTTACTAAGTCAATAATCTCTTTTGTTTCCTTTTTTGACTAACTCCCAGTCTTTTTCTACATTTTTTCTGACTCTCTGCAGCAAGGTAAACATAGTTTCTACTTCACTCTCAGAGAATCCAGATAATGCGACCTTATTGGAATAATCGTTTTCCCTTTTTATGTATGGGTACAAAGTAACCCCTTTCTCCGTAGGAAATAGTTTTTTTATTTTTTTATTTTGATTGTCTTCTTTCTTTTCAATAAATCCATTAATTTCTAATTTCTTAATTGCACGTGAAGCTGTTGTTCGATCTACTTTTATCAACTCAGCTAACTTTTCTTGAATTATTCCTGGGTTTTCACATATTCGAACGAGGTACAAATATTGCCCTTTTGTAAGGTCATGTTCTGCAAATTCTATATTGCTTATTGAATCTAATGCCCTAGCTATCATTCCAATTTCACGTAGGATTTCCTTCATAAATAACTCCTTAGTGCGTGTTTTGTTGTAAATGCAATAAATAATATATATTAATTTATCTCATAATTGTTGCATTTGCAATAAAAAATAAATAAATAAATAAAATAGCGAGGGGAGTAAAGTGAAGCGTGACTTCTATGTATTAGAAATTTATAAAACTAACTCTTGGTATTTCACGATTGGAAGCCCTTATAAAAAGACTGGATAGCAACATGGTTATGTTGCCATCCAGTCTTTTTATTGGGTTATTACCGCACAAATGGTAGTCTCTCGTTATTGAACAGTGTCCGGTAACATCAGCAAATAACTCGATCTGGCCAAAGTCTGCATTTCGTATTTCATTAATTCAGTTTCGAGTGACGTATTTTTTGAAGTTTTTTACTTTAATAACTTTAACACTTTTTGATAAAAGCTTCTTGTCGCTGACGATCCAGGTGTGATCTTTGGAGTTTTTTCTACGAATTGCAGCGAAGTTATACTTATTACCTGCGTAAATCTTAAAGCCACGAGCTGCGCAATCAGCACAAAATTTAACGCATTCACCTCTGTTCCGATTTGGAAAAGAAATCTGATCGAACACCTTGCGTTTAATGAGTAGGGTCGCACCTTGAACATTGGTTACATATTTATTCTCCATTCGGAGGTAACGAAGCAAAAGTAACTTCTTATCATTCAAATACATATAGTGAGCCCGTTTTCCAACGATATCTGCTTTAGTCTTATGGAGTATTTGCATGCTATCAGTTAAATAGTTGGAAGCGTAATAATCGTCATCATCAAATTTTGCAATATAACTATAATTCGCTAATTGCACACCAAAATTCAAACAATAACCGAGAGAATGATGTTCCGGTACTTTAAAAACCCACACATTCTTATGTTTTTTTGCAGCAGCTGTATAGTCATCTATCTTCAAACTATCATTATTTATGATTACGATAAGTTCTTTAAGATTAAAATTTTGTCGTCGATAGTTATCAAACAGTGTATTTATACAGTCAGCTCGTTTCGTACAGGTCAGAATAGATACAGCAGATATAGTGGAATCTGTAGCCCGTTTCATAATTTGATCTTTGGACTGCGTCCAACAAATGCTTTGTAATTTTTAATATTACGGATGATCTTATGGTTTGCTATTAAAGTGCTATCACTGATGATCCATGTGTGCTTTAAAGAGTTTTTTCTACGGATGGCTACGAAGTTATTCTTACTCGCAGAATAAACCTTATAACCTTTCTTTCTGCTTCTGCTGCAAAAAAGATCATCTTCACCCACGTTTTTATTAGGGAATTTCACATGATCGAATACTTTACGTTTGAAGACGAGTGTAGCGCCTGGGAGATGGGTAACTGTTCGATGTTCGTCATGCGCGAAACGAAGGATTAAAGTCTTTGAACCACTTAAATACATATAGTGAGCTCGTTTTCCAAGAATATCAGCATTTGTTCTATTTAATGTCTGAATACTTTCTGTCAAATAATGAGGGGCATAATAATCGTCGTCATCGAATTTGGCGATGGTATGATATTTGCATTTCGTTACGGCATAGTTTAAGCATGAACCCAGAGTTTGATGTTCTGGCTTACGAAATATCTTTATGTTTTTGTGATTTTTAGCTAACTGTTGGTAGGGAGATAGTGGAATTGCATTGTTATTGATAATAATGATGAGTTCTTTTTGGGCATATCGTTGTCTGTTGTAATTATGGAGTAGGTTGTTTAAATAATTTTTACGATTTGTACAGGTAATAATGGAAACACCATTCATTTAACCAACCCCTTAGATGCTTTTTATTTGGGAAAAGTCTCATAATACGATATGTCCAAGTTAGGATAGAGTAACGGCATATCAACCTCAGGGATGCAAAAATGGATTTTTATATAGAACACAAAACCACAGTCATGACTGTGCTACTGAGATATAGCTCAGCTTGAAGCACCAATACAGTATCTCTCCCTGGTAAAGGCCATTTTCAAAATTCAGGTGGAAAGTAGGAAGACTCAGGACAAATGATCACTATAATGGAAATAAGAGACATACTTAGATACAATCTATAGGATATAAACAAGAATCAGTCTGAGTAAGAAAGCGATAAGAGGAGGCCATCTCGTGGGAAGATCATTCGCAAATTTGCATATCAAGTCGAACAACCTTGAGAAGACTGTCGGAGCATTAAGAGAGCTAAGCGAAGGGCATGCCACAGTATTAGGCAAGCCAAATAATGAGGCTCAAGAGTTCAATGTTGTCATGTACGTAAGCAAAAGCAACGAGTACTGGATCAGCGTGCTCCATGATTATTTTGTATGGGGTACGGTGAAGAAGATCGGCAAAACGCTGTCTCGGCTTATCGAGGAGCCAGTGATGACCGCCGGATATATAAATGAGGAAATATTCGAGTTGTCGTTGTTCGAGAATGGAGATATTGAGGCCGAAAGAATCTTTTGTGAACAGTGGACGAGGGATGAATATGAACAACTCAAAGAAGAGCGTCTTAACGATGACTATTTGCAGAAAGCGTTGGATATCCGCAATGAGGATTTTGACGACTTCATTAGCATTACGAGTCCGGCACAAGCCGTAGATAAGCTGTCAGAACTCGTAAGAATGTCATTATGGAGCGATTGGGAGTGGATCCCGCACGAAGAAACTCTCAAAGAACGATTTGCGAAATATGAATTTTGAAAATACATGAGCAAATGGCTAAGGTCATCTGAGATGACACTTTAGAACATGGCGGTGAGAGAAAAGAAATGGATAGATTAAAGAACAGCGGATTTTATAAACTTAGATTCTTCATAAGGCCGGAAGAGTTTGAAAGCGTTTTGAAGCTTTTTGAACATAAGCAAGCGCAATTTTATCTAACCAATTATGCCCAGACAGAGCATGACCAGAATCAGGTTTATGAGGCGTATCAGTCATTTTATCATTATTTTACGGCAGAGGAAAAAAGGAATGATGGTCACCCATTCTTTGTTTATTCCATTTCTGTTGCGTCTGATAATAAAGGCTCCGGATTTTTTGCGAGAAATGAAGGTGTCCATTTTCCCTATTACGGACAATGGGCAGAGGATGAATTGCCGTGTATCTTGCTTTCATTTCCTAAAGGCTTTCAAATGGATTTGGAAGATGAAAACGGGAAGTATTATATCTATGAGGATATCAGGGATCATAAGCCGTTAACATATAAGTTTTTCGATGAAATAAAAGACTCTATTAATAAAATGACAAAGCCGCTTCGCTTCTCGACGCATGACGCTGATGCTATGAAGGAGCAAAAGCCTTCTGTGCGTATAAGCCATGATGCGATTCACGATTTGAGCAAATCGTGGATTTTCAGTAAATACGGGCTTGTGATCAATGGCAAAAAAGGAGGATTAATGGATGCGGAAAATATGGAAAAAAAGAATTCTGATCAATAATCCTGCCCTGCTGGACCGGGATCTGATCGAGCGGGATTTGCACGACGGTAACCAAGTGATTATTCAATTTTCTCACCCGGATTTTTATGGCTCCATATTGGAAGAAGTGGATGAGCTTTGCGCGCGCTGGAATGAGGATTTCGGAGTACGTTTCTACGCCCACTATTCGCTGTCTTTTGATTGTCATACTCTCTTGCGGATTCCTCATGTGAAAATGCTGCACCTCGATAGTCTCACCCAGGCACATAACACTGAAGCATTGGCGAAGCTGGATCACCTGCGCAGTTTGAGCATAGGCATATACGAGCTGGAGAATTCGGAAATTCTGGGGATTGATACGTTGCACTCTCTAAATAAATTAAACATTATCTCGGATAAAAAGACCCTCAACCTGCAATATTTTAAAGAGTTCTCTGATCTGGAGGAATTGCATGTAGGGGGTAAGGTTAAAAACCTTGATGCTATAGGTTATCTGGAGAACTTGAATTATCTCGCGCTGCATTCGATCAGTAAACTGCCGTTACATTGTATTAACCGGCTGAGGAAGCTGGAGCACCTTCGCATTTTGCTTGGAGGCCGGGAGCACATTCATGAAATTGAAGAGAATACAATCGAGAACCTGGAGATTACTAGAGTCCGCGGCTTCCATGACCTGACCAATATTACAGCCTTTCAAGCGCTGAAGAGACTTGTTATTGAGGATCAAATCCAGCTGAAGGAAATCAGCTTTAACCAGGAAATGAAGGCACTGGAGGAGCTGTCTATCAGGAATTGTAAAGGCTTAACCCGTTTGACGGGAATGGAGCAACTACCTTTGCTGCACACGCTTCGTATTCTCAAGACGGCAATCGATTTTGATTCCTTTATCCATCAGAAACTTCCGAATTCTTTATCTTCAGTGGAGTTTGCAACTTTCAAAAGTAAAGCAGACCGGGAAATACAACAATCTTTAGCGGCATTGGGTTTTCAATAAAAGGTAGGATCGTTCAGTTAACAGGAGGAGTATTTATGTACATCGTATCTCAGCCAAAACCGCTATCTGACGGCCAAAACCAAGCACTTGCGAAGGAAGACGTTACTGTTTATCCACAGGGCTACCTCCGGTTTTTGCGGCGATTCGGTGAAGGGACTTACAGAGGGTGGTTGAATGTTCAGCTTCCCGATGCGGAGGTGCTTAAACCTTTTGCCGAGTACGGATTATGGGAGCATGACGAAAACAGCCCCATTAGTGAGCAACAGATCGGCGAGTGTATCGTTATAGGTACAACGGTGGACGGTGATTTTCTGGCAGTACATCCCCAGACAGCTAGGCTGCTCTGGCTACCTCGGCATGCGGAGCACGTAAAGGCGATTTCCCTCCAGGCACGGGAGCAGGAAGACGAAGGGATGTACGCCTTGGTGCTGGATGAAATATATCGTCAGGTGTATGGAATCAGCCAAGGGGAGAGCATCTACTATGAACCGTGGACGGGCACTCGGAGCCATCTCTTTTTGCGTTTGCCACAAGGACAGGATCAGCTTACGCTGCCCGAACTGGCCGACTTATGCCAAAACGAATTTCCGCCGGATTTGTCCATTGAGAATGCCTATGCTTGTTTCCTGTTCTACCGGCAGCTGGGCGGCTATGTACGATTGAATTATGCCTACCAGCAAGAGGTGGCTGTCTTCTATGAACAGGATGCGGGGCAGGCGTTTGAAGTTATGGAGCAGTGGCTCTTGTCGAAAGGCTGCGAAGCGATCTCAGAAAATAACAGATGATCCGGATGCTCCTTAAGTGTGGGAGAGGAAGGTATGCATGAAACTAGTTTTTACTTTGGATACACATGGAACGTGTGTTGGTCAATTGAGAGATGAGCTGCTGCCCTTAGAGGAATTAGCAAATACATGGAAGTTTCCCTATGATATCTTTTTTGTATTGCGTGTTTTACCTGAAAGTTATGGTCGAACAACATCCAGACGTTTTGATAGCAGGGATCATACCCTCGAATTAGATATCAGCATAAGTTATGAACAGTACCAACGGATGTCCAAGCATGAGCAACGTGAGGTATTAGGCAGTCACCTTTGTAACTATTTGTCAGAGTCAGTCGCTAAATATAATAAGCATGCAGATAAGGAAACTCAAAATCAACTATTGGATCTGGTGAAGAAATGGATGCTTGAAAACAATTGGCTAAATGGAAAGTTAAATCAAGCACGGAAACTACTTTCGCAAGACATGGGTCTTTATGAAGTCAGCCAAAAATTGCAGATGCCATTAGAAGAGATTGAGTATATCCTTCTCCGTATGAATGACTATGAGCCAACTGACGTTCATCCTGATAACATTGTAGCAGGAAAAGCGCCGCCATATCATTTGTAGAAGATTGGAGAGATATCCAAAACTTACAATAAACCCATGTATAAGGAGAGGGGATCGAACTTATGTATGAGCGTTTGGCAGAAAAACTGAAAACGACCTCCGCTTTAAAATGGTTTCCTGGCCATGGTGCGGAAGAAAGCTGGATAGCAGAAGCTGAAGAGGAATTAGGATTCTGCCTGCCGCCATCTTATCGCTGGTGGCTGGTTCATTACGGTAATGCCCGGTTGGGAGACGGCAATATTCTAGCGATCGCAGCTCCGGAACATAGAGAGTATTACGACGGCGACCTTCTTTACATACATAGACTGAATAAAGCCGAGGTATGGTGGGTAGGTCGGTTTCCCCACAGACTGGACTTGTTCGTGCCGGATAGCGACGAGCTTTATTTTTTTGATACGTCTACTAGAGATAAACAGGGGGAATTTCCGATCATGTGTTATGATCTCATGAATGATTTGATCGACAAGTATGCTTCAACGTTTGCGGAATTTCTAGAACGGCTGATTGACGAGCGTTCTTAAATAATCTGAGCTGATCGACTAATGGAAAGGAGGACCATTATCATGAAGCCGATGCAAGAAATAGAGACGCTGGCGATAGAAATCGCCGCTGCTGCCAGAACGTCTTTTCGTGCTCTTTTTGAAAATGGCGAACATTATTATTACTGTACGCTAAATACTACTGGCGAGGGACATGCGCCTAGCATCTCCGCCTGGTCGTGGGAAGCTTTGGAGATGGAATCGACCAGACAAGGAGACGAAAGTGACACACCGGGATCGACGATTGCTGAACTCATCAAATGGTCCTATGCCGATTCACCCTATTGTTGTTTCGGGGATGAGAACTTTGAGCACGTTAAACAACGATTTGCTGAGCGTCCTTTCATTGCGGATCTTGAGAATGACGAAGGGAATCGCGAGTTTGATTTGAGGCTGAAGGCCATGGAGCTGGCGATGAAAATGCTCGATGATGAAGGCATGTTTGCCATGAATCAGCTGCGAGAGTCAGTATGTGTCCTTGTCGAGGTCATGCCGCCGGATGAGGTTAATACCGAAATTGCCCTACGTTTAAATCGGGCGGAATCACCGGTTATGCAAGCATGGTTGACGGAAGCGGCGGAGTAGAAGCTCATCTTTAAGGGAAGTGTCAAACCCATAAATGAAGGTTCAGGAGTAGCAATAACTGCAAATTCATTAGCGGATTCTGTTACAAGAAAGACTCTGATATGTAGGTGAGATTTATACAAAGCACGGTGTGTTTTTACGGGCTGATCCGTTAGGAGACGTTAGTCTCCCGTACTTAGGAATCTTGCCACTTTAGTCGCGAGTAGTTCAATCAGTTGCTGCCACCAGTGAAAGCCGGCAGTCTTAACAACTAACTAGCCCACTCCTAGTAAGGTGTAATTAGTATATATTTTGCGACTGATCGGAAATCTAAAGCTGATTCTGAAGCCTGAATCTTGTGCTCTGATAGTTAGTAAAAAACGGGAGCGTATTAATCCGCGAATTAAACTGTTCAGTCTTGTCGTATTACCTGAATTAATTGCGGCAGTGACACGCGTTGCAAATGGAATATCAGTCGCCAACCTGAGGTATAAGGGAAGAATAGCTTGTACTACTACGAGATGTTCTCCCACTTTATACTTACTTTGAGCGGGGTCAAGAAAAAAACCATTGACGTATAGTCGATCCCGCATAGGTGTACGAAAGCCGAAACTGTACCCTGATCCCAATTCTGCAATTGGGGCATGGCTTACCTTTTGAAACAGTCTTTCCATCTGCACAAAATCAATCGTATTCACCGCTTGTACCCATGCAGCTGAGTATGTTGGACTGCGCACGATTTCGCGATAGAAGGGTAGCACATTTCGTATCGTTCGTCTTAAAATTGCAGGTGTTATAAATTCGTTTTGCTGTTTGCGAACGGGGACTTGACGTTTTCTTTTCTTATTCAATATGCTTCCCTCCTTGAAAATTCAGTTATCTGCAACATATGCTTTACCGGAAAGATGCGTTTGGACATTTCATCGAAAAAGCACTCCAGGCTTTCGGGATTTAGATTTACTGCTAGAGAGATAAGGAAATTACTTAGCAAGAAATGACGCGGCTGCCGGTAGGAACGGTTTAGTCGCGTTTTGTTTGTGTGCTGCAGCTTGCATGGAAATGATCGATATTCTCTCCCGAAATGTAGGTATACAAGGATGAAATACGAGGATCCATTCTTGCCGTGCCTTCCATAAGGTAACATACATAGAATGCAATGGAAGAGCGATAAGGAGGGAGACGGCATGGTTTCGAGAAAACGACTTATGGCATTTATTCAGAATGCGGAAAAGGCATGGGAGAAAGTAGTCTTTTCGTATGATCTAAACAGTCCACCGATTCGAATCGGTGATTTTGATTACTACAGACTTCCCTTGCGATTCTCGACCCGAATCAAAATTTTTCGGTATTACCGCCAATTTTGGAGCAATGTGTACGCAAATCGCATGATCTGCTCCGCAGGTTACAAAAACATTCGGGGACGTCTTTACTCTCCTGATGCAGATACGGGGGGATTGCCTAGCAGAGTGCTGGGTTTAAAAATTATAAACCAGACAAGCACAAATATAATAGTTGACGCTATTCTAGGTATTCCAGGCGACTCAATCGCTGATGGGGAATCTATTCGTTATTTCATCTTGCGCAACCCATCCACCCAAGTACTTACGATCAATTTACGCAGAAGCCGATATGCCGATTACCGTTACGATCCATGCAAAAAAAAGAGTAGGATACTAAGAAGGAAAAAATGAAATAGCGCCTGTTATATAGGGAGATAAATTATTCATTGAAAAAACTGATTGCAGAATACTTCTAAGAGTAATACACCCTTTGAACGGGATTGCAAGAACAACAACGGTGTCATGAAATCATTCCACACAGCAAGTGTATTTAAAATCGCTACTGTGGCAATCACCGGCATAAGCAGCGGGAACACAATCTGCAAGAATGTTCTCCAAACTCCACAACCGTCTACCCTTGCCTCTTCTTCCAGTTCAAATGGAACGTCAGAGCCGATAAAGCTATTAATTAAAAAAGATAGGGAACGGGAGGTTGTAACAAATTTCTATAAGAATAACGCCCGTGGGCAATAATTCGAGCGTAGTAGCAGAGAAGAAGAAGTAGCCGGATGACAAATACATGTTCGAACGCTAACCCGCGTAAATCGCGGGTTTTTTCCTTTGTCAGCGTATATTCTTGCCAGAAATCATTGTCAAGAATAAGTACCGTTAGCTGATTCTAGAAATAGGCTTATGCTAAGGAAGAGGATACCTACCATGGACTGGGGCTAGACTTAAGTTGGAAATTATTCTCACCTTTTTATTGCATCTTCCTCGCCTTTTTGCTATATTTGATATTAACAAATTGTTATTATCAAAAGGTTACTAACAATAAACTGAATGGTGAAGATTAGGAAATTTAATGAAAGGGAGCGGATGAAAGTGAATAAAACATGGGGTGGTTGGAATCTGTTTGAAATCGTCTGGCTAGTTTTATTTACCTCTATTGCTGTTGCGTTTACGGTTATTTCTAAAGATTCCTTATTCGGATTTACGGTCTTTATCACCGGGGTGCTGTGTGTGGTGCTCGCGGCGAAAGGAAACCTGATGAGTTATGTTTTCGGAATGTACAATACCGTCGGTTACGCGTACTTGGCTTATATAAACGGTTTGTTTGGAGAGGTCATGCTGAATTTGTTATTCTTTGTACCTATGAATGTCATTGGCTTCTATATGTGGAAAGACAACCGCCAAGACGGCAAACTATCCATGCGACAGATGGATCTTAAGTGGCTGTTCCTTGTTGGAGCTGTCTGCGTAATAGGCTGCCTGTTACTGGGAATCGGGCTATCGTTCATCCCAGGGCAGAACTCGCCTTATATAGATGCTATTACAACGGTATTATCCATTGTGGCTACCTTTTTAATGGTCAGAAGATTTAAGGAACAATGGCTGGTCTACATTGTTTTGAATATGTTTACGGTGCTGCTGTGGGTAATTCGGATGCTAGAAGGCAGTAGCGAAGGGGTGCTAATGATCGTCATGTGGAGTGCGTATCTGATTAACGCGGCATACGGCTATTACAATTGGAATAAAGGGGCTAAGGAGGTATCGGTATGAAGACGCTTGGATTAACGCTGGGGAAGTTTGCCCCGTTGCATAAAGGACATCAATTCATGATCGAGACCGCGTTGCAAGAGGTCGACGAATTGATTGTGGTAATCTACGAAACGACGGTGACCCCGATTCCGCTTCATATTCGGGCGAACTGGATCCGCAAGCTCTATCCGACGGTCCGGGTAATCGAAGCTTGGGACGGTCCAGACGGGTATTCGAACGATCGGGAGCATGAGATTCGAGAGGAGAAGTATATTTTAGGGCTGCTGAAGGGCGAGCAAGTGACGCATTTTTACTCTAGTGAATTTTACGGTGAGCATATGAGTGTCGCATTAGGCGCGGCGGACCGGCGGGTGGATGAAGCCCGTGAGCGGGTACCGATTTCGGCCACGATGGTGCGTGCCAACCCTTATAAATATCGCAGATTTGTAAGTGATGTCGTGTATAGGGGGTTAATCACGAAAGTGGTTTTTGTGGGAGCGATGTCGACTGGCAAATCTACAATCACCGAAGCGCTGGCGCGGCGGTATCGCACAACCTTTGCAAGCGAATATGGGCGTGATTACTGGACCGAGCATCAAGTAGATCGTAGAATTAACCTAGAAGCGTTCGATGAGATCGCTTTGGGCCATATCGAACGTGAGGAGCAGGCGCTGCTGGAAGCTAACCGATATCTCTTTGTCGATACCAATGCAATTACCACATATATGTTTGCTTTGGATTACCACGGCCGGGCTCCTGAATGCTTAGCCCGGATCGCATTAGAAAACGCGCAGCGCTACGATCTGTTTTTCCTGTGTGACGATGATATTCCTTATGAGAATACATGGGACCGTAGCGGGGATCAGAAGCGGCATATTTTTCATAAGCAAATCATTGCCGATTTGAAAGAGCGGCGGATTCCCTATATCACGTTGCGAGGAAACCTAGAGGAACGAATGCACAAAGTAAGTGAGGTCTTGGCAAAGTTCGAGCCCTACCGGAACTATTTCGGAGAGTTGAATGGCTAGAATAAAGAACAAAGGAGGCAAGGATACATGAATATGTTGGATCGCGATGGACTTACGGAACGTCAATTTTTAGAGCAGTACCATGCCGGGGATTTCGAGCGGCCTTCTGTGGCGGCGGATATGGTCATTTTCACCGTTACGAACACGGAGGCGGACAGCTACCGCAAGCTTCCGGAAAAAGAGCTGCGAATTCTGCTCATTCAGCGGGGAGGTCACCCGTTCCTGGGCAAATGGGCACTTCCAGGCGGTTTCGTCCGGCCGGACGAGACGACAGAGCAGGCGGCGGTGAGGGAGCTGAGTGAGGAAACCGGTGTGGATGACGTTTATTTGGAGCAGTTGTACACCTTCAGCGATGTTGGAAGGGACCCTCGTACCTGGGTGATGAGCTGCAGCTACATGGCCTTAATCAACAGTGATCAGGTACAGCTGAAAGCAGGAGATGACGCTGTCCATGCTGCCTGGTTCAAGGTAACCTATCGGCTTCTGCGCGAGCGGAAAGAGATTATTGAGGATGGGTATGTGAAAACGAAGGAATACGAGCTCAAGCTAAGTAGCGATGAAGAAGAGTTTACGGCAGTTGTGGGTCGGACGATGACATCAAAGTCGGCCTCTACGTCAACCGCATACTCCATTGTATCAAATGACGGATTGGCTTTTGATCATGCGAAGATTATAGCTTGCGCTATTGAGAGACTGCGGGGAAAAGTGAATTACACCGATATTGCGCTAAACTTGATGCCGGGTCTCTTCACTTTGACGGATCTACAGCAGGTTTATGAGGTGATCTTAGACAAAGAGCTGCTGAAAGCCGCATTCCGGCGTAAAGTAGCGGATCTCGTAGCGGAGACCGATCATTATACTGAAAATGCGGGACACCGTCCTTCCCGCTTATATCGGAGAAATATGGAGGAATATCAATGATATACAATATAGAGCAGTTAAGAAAAGCTTATATCGCGGGCAAAACGTTCAAGTTTGTGTTCTTCTGGGGCCATACACCGCCAAAGCACGACGGCGTCGACAAAAGCTGCTTCAGCCAATGGTGGATGAGTCCTTTCGTGATAGAGGGGATCGAGTATTCCTGTGTCGAGCAGTTTATGATGTCCGAGAAAGCAAGACTGTTTGGAGATGACGATATGTTGGACGCGATCCTTAAAGCTAAGCATCCCAAGGAGATGAAAGCCTACGGGCGTGCAGTAAGAAACTTCGAAAATGACACTTGGGATAAAGAATGCTATGACATTGTCAAAAGAGGAAATATAGCCAAATTTTCGCAGAATCCGAAGCTTGGCGAATACCTCAAGTCAACGAAAAACCGTATTCTCGTCGAAGCTAGCCCACAGGATCGCATTTGGGGAATAGGCATGAGCCAGTCCAATCCGGATGCGGAGAATCCCGTAAAATGGCGGGGTAGGAACCTACTTGGATTCGTGCTGACCGAAGTGAGGGACGAATTGCTGCGGGATTAACTTCTACCGGAATTGTTATTGATGAAAGGAGAGGGGCCCTTCTTCTGGATGCAAGAGAGATAACTGATTCTAAGTGTGATGCAACAAGATGTAGTCCCATATTTAAATGAAAAGATAACGATATCCCTTTGGATTTCGTTATCTTTTTTGTTCACCCTCTAAAAGCCGAAGCTTCATCACCCCAGGTGTACAGCCATAAGTATTTCGGAAGATTCGGATAAAATAATTCGTCTCCATTCCCAGTTGAATCGCAATATCCTGAACGAGAATATCAGCATTCTCTGTCATTAACTGTATCGCACGTTCTAGTCGCAGATTCTGTAGATATTTATGTGGAGTTACGGCATATTCCTGTACGAATAGACGCTGGAAATGCTGGACGGAATACCCCACAGCAGCTGCTAGATTGGAGATAAGGAGTGGCTCAGTATAATGTTCGTTAATAAGTTCAACCGCTTTAGCCAACGCTTCATTACGCACAGACTCAAGTTCTAAACGACTGCCTGAGGAGTGTATGGATTCAGAACGACGTAACATCAGAAGTAATCGATATAGGGTTATAGATAGATCCTCCATCCCTTGCTCGTCTTGACGACTAGCCGTCTGATTGTTCACCGTATGCCAGATCTTTCCGATTTCCTCCCAACATTGTTCAAAACGAGCAGGATGAAAAGGGAGATAAGGGAGAAGGCCAATCCCCTCCAGCATTCCCTGCGACTGACTCCCTTCGATTCCGATGAAACCCACATGCCATGGTTCATGTGAGGTAGGATAATATTCGTGTCCTCGATCCGGTGGGAAGGCGAAAGCCATTCCAGGTTCTAGTATGATTTCAGTACCGCTCTCCAGATCACGAAACAACCCAGTTCCGGTACGAATCAGAAAAATTTGATGAACAGGAAAACCTGTAGGGCGCACATGATGAAATTGTATATGACGACCTACAGAGTAGGGATATAAGGGAAGCGTCTCAGCGTCGCGCGGTAGTTCTATCAGTGAAAAAGGAAGCAGGATGATTCACCTCATATTCATTTTGTACTATCACTTCGAGAGTATATTCCTACTGATCGGGATGAATTTTCTTATATTATAAATAGTATAAATGATGATTCGTGAATTTGATAGCTTAAGCATCTAGCGTCTCATCAGAGAATAGTCCCATTTAAGAAATGGGCAGAATTGAGAGGATGATCTTACATTATGACTAAAAAACACTCCCCGATTAGCAGCAAAGCTCCAGTGATGCTGCACGGTGCCGATTATAATCCTGAGCAATGGCTGAAGTACCCAGAAATTTTGCGTGAGGATATTCGTCTGATGAAGCTTGCAAATTGTAATGTGATGTCAGTCGGAATTTTTTCTTGGGTATCCCTAGAGCCTGAAGAAGGTGTATTCACTTTTGATTGGCTCGATAGTGTATTGGATTCTTTTGCTGAGAATGGGATTTACGCATTTCTAGCAACACCAAGTGGAGCACGGCCTGCTTGGATGTCTGAGAAGTACCCTGAAGTTCTAAGAGTGGAACGTAATCGTGTTCACAATTTACATGGCTTCCGTCATAATCATTGCTTCACCTCGCCTGTGTATCGGGAAAAGACTGCGATTTTAAATGCGAAGCTAGCAGAACGTTATAGCCAGCATCCTGCGGTTATCGGTTGGCATATTTCGAATGAGTTCGGTGGCGAATGTCACTGTGATCTTTGTCAGAATGCTTTTAGAGATTGGTTAAAGGTCAAATACAATAACAGTCTGGATGAGGTGAATCATGCTTGGTGGGCTACTTTTTGGAGTCATACCTACACTTCATGGACACAGATTGAATCTCCGGCTCCACATGGAGAGACGCAAGTACATGGCTTGAATCTCGACTGGCGGCGGTTTGTCAGCGAACGGACGATTGATTTCTGTCAGCATGAGATCAATACTGTTCGCCCATACAATCCAGCGTTGCCAATTACAACGAATATGCATATGATCGATGGCATTGATTATCGCGAACTAGCCAAAATTCTGGATGTTGTCTCATGGGATGCTTATCCAGAATGGCATTATACCGAAGATGGTGACGATGCTAGACTGGCAGCATGGACGGCAATGCACTACGATTTAATGCGCTCTTTTAAAAAGAAACCGTTCCTGCTCATGGAAAGCACGCCATCTCTTACGAACTGGCAATCGGTCAGTAAGCTGAAGCGTCCAGGCATGCACAAGCTGTCTTCGCTTCAAGCGGTAGCACATGGTTCGGATTCTGTGCAATACTTCCAATGGCGTAAAAGCCGGGGCTCTAGTGAGAAGTTCCACGGTGCAGTTGTTGACCATAGCGGCCACTCCGAGACTCGAGTGTTTAAAGACGTTACAGAAGTAGGTAAGACACTGGCGGGAATGACAGAAGTAGTAGGTACATCAACTCCAGTAAAAACAGCGATTATTTTTGATTGGGACAACCGCTGGGCGATCAAGGATGCACAAGGCATTCGTAATTCCGGATTGCGTTATGAAGAGACTGTACTACAGCATTATCGTGCCCTTTGGGAGCTAGGCATTCCAGTTGATATGATCGGATCGGGGGATGATCTGTCCGCTTACAAGCTGGTGATCGCACCTATGTTGTATCTGATCAGTGAAGAGAATGGAAAGCGCATCGAGAAGTTTGTTGAGCAGGGCGGAACTTTCCTGGCAACCTATTGGTCTGGTGTCGTTAATGAAACGGATTTATGTCATTTGGGTGGATTCCCTGGACCACTACGCAGAACGCTCGGCATTTGGGCAGAAGAGACCGAAGGGCTGCATAGCCGTGATTTGAATGGTGTTGTAATGCAGGCGAGCAATGCACTTAATCTAAGTGGTGATTATGATGCGCATGAAATTGCTGAGCTGATCCACTTGGAAGGTGCGGAAGCATTAGGCACTTATCGCAGCGATTTCTATGCTGGCCGTCCAGCGCTTACGGTAAATCGTTTCGGTGAAGGAAATGCGTATCATCTTGCTACTCGTGTAAAAGACGCCTCTTTCTACGTTGAATTGTATGCTGCAATCACTGCAAAAGCGGGAATTACTCGTGCGCTTGATAGTGAGCTTCCAACTGGTGTGACAGCGCAGCTTCGTACGGATGGAGACAGTGATTATATTTTTGTGCAAAACTACAGCGGCAGTCCGCAAACGGTACAATTAGATGGAGCGGATTATACAGATTTGAGCTCAGGTTCTGCAGCTCCGGCTGTGCTGAATCTAGCTGTAAATGATCTCGCAATGTTGAAGCGTAAATCGTTAGTATAAAAAGAAGGCAGGACCTGAGTAATTCAGGTTCTGCCTTTTTACTATCTATCCATAAATCGTCCCATCATAATCGTGTTATAGAATTTTCCGTCAGCAAGAATCTTATCATTTTTTAATATTCCCTCGATCTCAAAGCCAAGCTTCTGATAAAGGGTGATAGCTTTGTCGTTCGTTTGGAGGACATTTAAAGTGATTTTTTGGATACCGTTAGCGTCGGCCCAAGCAATTGATTCTGCTAAAAGATTTTTTCCAATTCCATAACCCCAATAATCCTGAAGCACACATACTCCGAACTCGACTTTATGAGCGAATCTTGCTAATGAATGGCCTTCGCATCTAGAGAACCCAACGATTTGATTATTAACTACCGCGATTAGAAATAAGTTTCTTAGTTTCTCTGAATCAGATAGGATAAGCTGCTGAAACTCTATTTCGTCTATAAAAGCCTCCCCTGGTTCTCTGTCTAAATTCTCGGTCTCACCATCAATTTGTACTCTTAATTTGGACAATATCATAGCATCCGCAGTGATTGCAGATCTTATGGTGTAATGGATGCCTTTCACGGTAAATGTTCGTTGATCAATAATCATTTGTCCTCCGTTACTACTGATGATTTTAGAAATATAGCTTCGATACCCTCGATGATACGAGTATAATAACCCACATCATGGGGTACAAAATGGGTCATTTCTACATCCTGCTGAATGGTAATTCTATGTCCGTGTGGATCGATTTGAAAACCGTTGACTTGTAGACTATGTATTGCTCCCTGCCAAAATCTGCGAAAATCAGAAAACTTAGCTTTGACAATGCCGGCGACCTCTTCTTTTTGTAGCTGAAAATCTTCTAGACGATAGGGATTGTTATAAACAAAGACATGCGCTCGTTCATTATCGATAAGTTTTTCTTTTTTCATACTATAAGGAATTGTCCCTAGTGGGATCAGGTCTTTTAAGGATAAATCCAGTCCCAGCTCTTCATGAACCTCGCGTGTTCCATCTTCTACAGTTTCGTTTGCTAGCAAATGTCCGGCGGCCGTGATGTCCAGTAGTCCCGCATAATCTTGTTTCTGTTCACTCCGAAGTTGTAGATAGATATAGGGTATTTCCTGATCTTTGCTTATAAACCAGCAGTGGAAAGTCTCATGCCAATGTCCTAACCGATGTACCTCTTCACGTGGAGCCGTACCTGTTCGGTTGCCTGCTTCATCAAAAATGGTAAGTATCTCATTATGCATAGAAAAGCTCCTTTGTGATGATTTTTTCTTTCTAAAGCCTATCATAAAAACGTTCGAATTACCCTAAATGTTAGGTAGGTTCTTATTGACAACCGTTAGAATGAAATGTATATTTTTGGATGTTAATCAAAGGAGGAGTTAAATGAATTTAGTAACCATGAAGCAGAAGGATTTGGACACTTTAAGTGATGAAAGATTAGGATGGGCCTGTATGGAGCCTACCTTTCAGCAGATTCGCGCAAAATCACCATCGATCAAATCCGAAGTGATCTCAAAGCTCACAGATGGACAGAAAGCACTTTGTATGTTCAGAGTAATGCATGATCACAGCCGTAATTCCGAAGGGGAGTATTATGCTTGGATTTCTTACATGCAAGACCTGCCGGGGTATTGGACAGGGGTGATGGGAGGCATACGATTTTTTGGCGATGATCCGATGATTCTTTTGCTTCAGGAAACAAAGGCATTTCTCGAAGAAAGAAACAATCGACTTGGAATACAGTGGGTTGATGCTACCATCACGGATCTCGATCGAGATCCTGAGTTGTTGAATGAGATGAGTGGTTTATTTGAACGATTTAAGAACATAGCCGTAGATAGCCACAGGTTGATTGGCGAGTATATTCGGGCACATCCGGGAGAATTTGTGGAGATAGAAGGCTAATAATTATGAAAAAAAGTAAATTATTTTTATTGTTTCTTATAGTAATAAATCTGCTTCTTTATGGAGTTCCCTTATATCACAGTTATAATTCATTTCAAAATCTTGTACTGGATCGAATCGATGCTACTCAAATCACCTCCATTAGAGTTCTTAAGAGTTCTAATGAACAAGAAATTAAAGTGGATGACCCGAAAGAAATTGAAAAGATCATACATGAGTTTTCTGACGTGAAATTAAAAAGAAGTGAAGCATCAGAACGACCTGCGGAGACCTATTGGATAAGAATATATGTAAATAAAGATCAGCGCTTTGGAATGACACTCTATGGCACAGATTACTTGTATTTCAGCGATCGATCTAGTAATAGTAAGTATCACTCTGGAAATTTTAAGATTACTAGTAAATTTGATGGGGAATCCATTACAAGATTGTTTAAGTAAAAATAACCCGCTGCCACAGGCAGCGGGTTAAATATTTCAGGTTATTTATCTAGCCATCCATCCGCCGTCAACATTAAGAATATGACCATTCAAATAGTCGGATGCTGCGGAAGCTAAGAATACAGCAGGACCTTTAAGATCATCAGGTGTTCCCCAACGTGCAGCTGGAATACGATCTAAGATAGCATCCGAGCGGCTTTGGTCAGCACGGATTGGAGCTGTATTTTCAGTCGCCATGTAGCCTGGTGCAATCGCATTGATGTTCAGACCGGAGCCTGCCCATTCATTGGCAAAAGCTTTAGTAAGACCTGCAACCCCGTGCTTACTCGCGGTGTAGCCAGGGACATTGATTCCGCCTTGATAGGAGAGCATAGAGGCGATGTTAATGATTTTGCCGGATCCTCTTTCCAGGAAGTGGCGGCCAGCGATCTGAGACAGAAGGAACACTGTGTTCAAGTTCAGGTTAATAACATCGAACCAGTCTTTTTCACTATGGTCTTTTGCAGGAGTACGGCGGATCATTCCTGCACAGTTCACGAGAATGTCAACATGACCAGTCAGTTCAAGTGCTTGGTCAAATGTGTTTTGCAGGTTGCTATGATCACTTAAGTCAGATTCGATGCTAACCGCTTTTACACCAAAAGCTTTTGCAGCGTTTACGGTTTCTTGACTTGTATTAAGCGATACGGATGCAATATCCGCACCTGCTTCTGCGAAGGCAAGGGCAATGCCTTGTCCAAGACCTTGAGCAGCACCGGTTACGAGTGCTGTTTTACCTGCCAAGCTGAATAATGATGATGACATTATAAATTACGCCCCTTTGATTTAAATGGATTTGATTCCGTTATTACTCACATTCAATGGCAATGCCTGCACTGCGGAACTGTTCTGCTGTTTCGGGAGAGAGTCCCTTATCTGTCAAGATAACGTCAACTTCCTGCAGAGAAGCGAATGTACGCAGCGCAGTTTGGCCGAATTTATGATGATCCACAACCGCGAACACCTTACGGGCAGTAGACACAAGGGCTTGCTTAAACTCAATTAAATCTCCTGTATAAATAGAAAGTCCATGTTCGATATGAACAGCTGTCGAGGACAGAAATGCTTTTTGAATATTAAGTTGTTGCACATAGGAGACGGCTTCAGGGCCGGCCAACATATTGCGGACACGGTAACCCCCGGGAACGACGAGACGAATATGATCTTTGGGAACCAGTTCGCTGATGATGTATACATCATTGGTGACTACCGTTAGAGGCATATTGTCCAGGCGTCGGGCAATTTCAAGCGTTGTGCTCCCGCCGTCAAGAGCTATAATATCGTCCTGTTCAATATGAGCAAGCGCGCGCAAGGCGATCTCTGTTTTTTCGTCGGAATACTTATCCAATGGATCCTTAGAGGGCAAAATACCAAACTGGTCGCTTTGTGCCAGCACAGCTCCGCCATGTACACGTACGATCAGTCCTTGCTCCTCCAGCTTGCTTAAATCCTCACGAATTGTTTTTCCTGTAACTTGTAGCTTATCGCTCAGTTCATTCACCGTTACATCTTTTTGGTTCAGCATAACTTCCATAATCATCTCATGTCGTCGTATCGGGTTCATCCGCTTGCCTCAGCTTTCCGTAATTGATTTATCTCTATTGTAGTTCTTTCATGGATACGGGGTCCATATCATCATATCTTTTATTATCGCCAGCCATACTCCAGATAAAAGTATAGTTATGAGTACCAACACCACTGTGTATGGACCAGCTTGGAGAAATAACCGCTTGTTCGTTTTGCATTACGATATGGCGAGTTTCATTAGGCTCTCCCATCAAGTGGAACACAACGGAATCGTCCGGTAGATCGAAATAGAAATAAGCTTCCATCCGGCGTGGATGTGTATGTGCTGGCATCGTATTCCACATGCTACCTGGCTTCAGTTGAGTCATACCCATAACTAGCTGAGCACTTTGTACGCCATTTGTATGAATGAACCGATGAATGGTACGCTCATTGGAGTTCTCCAAACCGCCCATCGCACCAGATTCGGATTCAGCCAGAGTGGTTTTGGTAGTTGGATAGGACTGGTGAGCAGGCGCAGAATTCAAATAGAATTTAGCGGGCTTGGAAGCGTCTGCACTTTTGAAGATAACATCTTTAGAACCTTGACCGACATACAGACATTCTTTGAAATCTACTTCATATTCTGTACCATCGACAATAACCGAACCTTTACCGCCAACATTGATGATCCCCAGCTCACGGCGTTCCAAGAAGTAAGTAACCCCAAGTTCTTTAAGGTCAGTTGTAAGTGCAACTTCTTCCTTAACAGGATTAGCACCGCCAACGATCATGCGATCCTCATGGGTAAGTACAAGTTTCAGTTCATCTGGTGCAAAAATGACAGGAATGTGGAATTCCTTACGGAGGCGCTCAGTGTCAAACTGCTTAACTTCATTAGGATGGGATGCAAAACGTCTTTCCATGGAATATTCAATCTCCTTCACAAGCATATTTTCGTTCGTATAGGTACAATTTACTCCATTTACGTTCATATTACAAGTGTTTATTTTTAGGTATTGGTTCATTTTAGTTTATTTATAAGTTTTAATAATTGCCAAATGAACGAAAAGTGTGCACAATAGATCTAAAATGCTTAGTTCTCATTTATAGGGTTGTTATCATACTATTGAAAATTGAGATGTGGGAGGTTGAACTTGAATGCTGGAGTCTAATGGTATTCAGAGTACTTATCAGGACCGTCAACAAGAAATCATTATAAGTATAGCGCTGGAAGCGCAGAGACGGCCTCTGCTTGAGAGTGGACTCTGGTTCCACGATGATGTGCGAAATAACTTTTATTATGCCTCATATCTTTTTGCAGCTGCAGTAGATGATTCTTTGTCGTTGCCTTTTGACCGGGAAGAAGCGAAACAGAAAGCACAGGATGTGCTACTAGAGACATTAATGCTACAGAATCGTCAACCTGGCACGGAGCTATACGGGCACTGGCCACTTGGATTGAATCCGGTTCCACGTGAGGCTTCGCCGCATGAATTGCCTGTAGAAATTATGGGCAGTCTGATGGCCTACTTTTGCAAAAGATATGGTGGAGCACTAAACGCTCAACTTCGCATTGTCCTGAATACAGCATTTGGACACATTTATCGGAGTGATTTCTACCGTAAGCCGGTAATCACTTTTGGGCATCATGAAGCGAAATATACAGCAGCAAAGCTGATTTTTGGCACTATGTTTGCAGATGATGTGCTCGTTGAGGATGGTCGTCAAAGTTTGAAGGCCACATTGACATACATCCGCTCTAAGGGTATGCCAGAATACGGCAGTCTCCCGTGGTTCTGGCATTGGATACAAGCGTTTACCTGCGCTTTGGAGCTTGTCCCGACAGAAGATACGGATTTAATAACTACTCTTAAAGACATGCTTGATCATCTTTGGAAGGTAAGAGCAGAGTTTTATTTGCGTGGAGCTTGGGTGGGTGCACATTCTAGAGGTTGGCCACATGATGTACCAGGGGATGCTAATGTGCTTCATGACTATGTTCAGTTCGGGGACTTCAAGCTTTCAGAGGCAATGCCACGCACGGAATACGCTGGACTCCTATTCTATAAAGCACCAGATGAGGCTTTAACAGCTGCGATGAATCGCCGGACGCCAGTGGAAACCACCAAGATTACACAGAAGGTAGTCCCAACAGATCCGAACGCTCAACCGTTACTTCATTCTTATGCCTATATTACTGAGGATTTTGCAGCAGGCGGGATGTGGGAACGGGTAGAGGAATTTGATAATGAACAGCTCCGTTGGGCTTTCTCTCTGCCTGTGAATGGAGAAGGAGGGTCCAACCAGCTATATTTCTTCCATCCAGGTCAAGGCTACAATGAGGGAGATCCACGCCATCAGAGCCGTTATATGGAGGTCCTCTATCACAAGAATGTAGTTATTTCTTTATTTCCCATTCCTCAGGGGGAAAAGAATACGATCATCGGTGTTCTTCCTCATGGGGAGTGGATGCAAGACCCGAATGCCTTATTCGGTCAGGTTGGGGATGTCTATTTCGCAATATATTTATCTCAATCGTACCAACTACAGGAACGTCCGGGATACATTGAGGTAACCGTTCAAGGGATGCCGGGTGGGGTGATCGTTGAGGCGATCGGTGTTAAGGAGTCTGCAGAGCGTGGCATCATCGGACTGGATGCATTCGTAATAGCTATGGCCCATAATGAACCACACTTTGAGATGGGAGACGGATTGTCGGCTCATTATACGACCAGTAATGGCGAAAGATTGCATTTGAGTATGGTGAGTGAGTCAGAGCAACCGCGAGCTTTGCTGAATGGTGTGAAGATCTCTTTGGAGAACTATACGGTTTAATAAGAACTCAACATAGTTGTGAGTTAAGTTTGGATGGAGTCGACCTTAAGGTCGGCTTTTTTATATTATAAATGCGCATACTATGCTATAGCTTCATTTGGAAATTTACTCCTAATAAAAACCAGCTTTCCTTTAAGGGCAAGGCTTTCGTAATCTTATTTGAAATTAATTACATTAATCTCTAATTTTATGAGAGACATTTATCACAATAAAGGTTAATATCTAAGTGAGACGTATGAATGAATGCGCTTTCTTAAATCCGTTCAAACCTAACTCAAAGAATGCGAGGGATTTACTGTGACAGGAACTGAATTTCGTGTGGAAAATGATTTTCTAGGCAGCAAACAAGTAGATAAGAACGCATACTATGGGATTCAGACATTACGCGCAGTAGAGAATTTTCCAATTACGGGTTATAGAGTGCACAATGAATTAATCAAAGCGATGGGGATCGTAAAGAAAGCCGCTGCGCTTGCAAATATGGAAATCGGCAGGCTCTATCGTGGGCTTGGAGAAGTTGTTGTGAAAGCAGCAGATGAGATCATCGAAGGTCAATGGCACGAACAATTTATTGTAGACCCTATACAGGGTGGTGCAGGTACCTCGTTAAATATGAATGCCAATGAAGTCATTGCTAACCGAGCATTAGAGCTGCTTGGTCATGAAAAAGGAGACTATCGTCATTTAAGTCCCAACTCTCATGTGAATATGGCGCAGTCTACAAATGATGCATTTCCGACGGCTATTCATATTGCGACGCTTTCTCTTCTGGAACAACTGCTTGTTACTATGCGCAGAATGCATGAGGTGTTTGCAGACAAAGCCAAGGAATTCGATCCGGTTATAAAAATGGGACGCACGCATCTACAAGATGCAGTGCCGATTCGTCTGGGCCAAGAGTTCGAGGCTTATCGCAGAGTACTTGAGAGAGATATCAAACGTATTGAACATACACGTCATCATTTGTATGAAGTGAATATGGGGGCAACGGCTGTAGGAACTGGATTAAATGCTGACCCTCGATATATCGAAGTGGTTGTAGAGCATTTGGCTGAAATAAGTGGATTGCCGCTAGTTACTGCAGATCATCTTGTGGATGCTACGCAAAATACAGATGCATACACAGAAGTATCTGCTGCGCTAAAGGTCTGTATGATGAACATGTCCAAGATTGCTAATGATCTTCGACTCATGGCCTCCGGCCCGCGGACAGGGTTTAATGAAATTTCACTACCTGCTCGCCAGCCTGGTTCCTCCATTATGCCAGGTAAAGTTAATCCGGTTATGGCAGAGGTCATCAATCAGGTAGCTTTTCAAGTGATAGGAAATGACCATACAATCTGTCTGGCTTCCCAAGCGGGTCAACTGGAACTAAATGTTATGGAGCCAGTTCTAGTGTTTAATCTCATTCAGTCCATCAGCATCATGAACAACTCCTTCCAAGTCTTCACAGATTTCTGTCTGGCTGGTATTGAAGCCAATAAAGAGAAGCTAGAGCGGGATGTGGAGCGGAGTGTCGGAATCATTACTGCGGTTAACCCACATTTGGGCTACGAAGTGGTTTCACGTATTGCTCGTGAGGCGATTTTGACAGGAGAATCTGTTCGTGAATTGTGCCTTAAGTATAATGTGTTATCCGAGGAAGAGCTCAATCTGATTCTGGACCCATACGAAATGACGCATCCAGGAATCGCAGGCTCAGCTTTATTGCAGAAGCAATAGGGGATTACCTAACCGTTAATCGCTGACTTTGTCATCCATGTCCTACGATATTTAAAAAGAACCTACTTCAACGTTTGTTAGAAGTAGGTTCTTTTTGTGTTTCAGGCTTACAGGAAGAAGAATGAGCGTAATAGACCACGTTTTCTCGGTGGAGAGGGCAACCTTGCAGTAGTAACGGGATGGGAAGCTTCATTAGATGTGAAGGCGTTGCCTTTTGAAACTTGCATTGGTTCTAGGGTTGCCGCTAATTGTTTGATCATTATCCGCAGATCCTCAAGCTCCTCACGCTGCTGAAGCAACTGTATCATGACTACTTCGTCGGCTTTTTGATCGAGTGTACGTTCAATATAATGAATCCGGGATAATATATCTTGCATAGGCTCAGCGTCTGTGGGATGAAGTGGATCTTGCGGTGACGTGGACATCTGCTTTCCATTCGAGTCAGTTAATTGAATACTCTCTAGTGGATCTCCGTGATTAATGCGGTCTTTAATATGACTAAGCAAGCTGATTTGCTGCTCTGAGAATGTATAGTGGCCAAACCGGTCTTTTGGAAAAAAATCAGGGAACATAGCAGCCCAACGTTTGATCGTAGTCTGGCTAACGGACAGCAACTCTGCGGCATCCTTTGTTTTCAGAATTTCCATTTTGATTCCTCCAGTTCAGGTAGTCATGTTATGAGTAATTCGTTGTTCAATTGCTGCTCCCTGCAAGGTTGACAAAGGAAGTGCGGATTCGATAAACAAAGTGTAATTACGAGCAATCTCACCATTCTTGTATCTCACTATCTTGCTTTTACATTCTAGAATGAGTACAGATGACCCTGAAGCGGGGTATACTTGGTTTAGAGGTGAATCGTATGGATAAGAGTGGAGAAGTGGATAAGATGACTGAGGAGCAATGGCAGGCTATTTTGCAAAATGATGCAGCTTATAACGAAAAATTCTTTTATGCAGTGAAGACTACGGGAATCTTTTGCCGACCTTCCTGCAAGTCCAAAGCACCTAATCGAGAGAATACACGTATCTTTCAAAATGCAGAACAAGCATTAGAATCTGGATTTCGTCCCTGTAAAAGATGCAAACCAACGGGTGAGCGGCTGCCGGATAAGGAATGGGTGGCTGTAATGACTGAATATATCGACAAACATTATCATGAACCTCTTACTCTTGAAACGCTGGCAGAAGTCTGTCATGGAAGCCCTTATCATCTGCATCGAACCTTCAAGAAAGTAACGGGAATCACTCCAGTGGATTATATACAGCAAAAGAGAATCGATCAGGCATCTGAATATTTGGTTACCACGGATCGGGATGTAGCTGATATTGGATTACATGTGGGTCTGCCAAATACGTCGTATTTTATTACCTTATTTAAGAAAAAGACGGGGCTTACCCCAATGAAGTATCGACAGCTTAACAAATTAGAATTAACGAATCATTCTGAATTATTCTTGGAGGTACAGAAAAATGGAGAGTAGACCAAGTGCAATCATATACTGGACATTGCTAGCTTATAAGGAATGGAGTTTCTATATCGCAGCGTCGGAGAAAGGATTAAGTTATGTGGGGTCGCAGCAGAAGCCATTCGAAGAAATGAGTGACTGGATCAGCCGTAGATTTCCTGAAAGTAAACTGGTGCAGGACGATGAGAAAATGGTTCCATTTGTACAGGAACTGATCGAATATTTGCAAGGGGTACGGCAGGCATTCAGCATTCCTTTTGACTATCGTGGGACTCCATTTCAACTCGCGGTGTGGAAAGCGTTATGTGAAATCCCATATGGACAAACGTGGTCTTATTCGGACATCGCCACACATATTCAAAAACCTGCTGCAGTACGCGCGGTAGGGACGGCCATAGGTGCAAATCCGATACTAATTACGGTGCCCTGCCACCGAGTCATTGGCAAGAATGGAACATTAACTGGCTACCGCGGGGGATTAGAGATGAAGACTAGGCTGCTTAATTTGGAAAGTGGAAAGAGTGCTCTAGAATTATGAATATTGAGATCCAGTACAAAACCCCAAAGACCTTACTAAATAAAGGGACGGGTTATCTGAACGGATATAGTCATTCTTTAAACCCATATACCGGCTGTACTTATGGCTGTTCTTATTGTTATGTGCGTCAAATGCCTGTTTCACTGTTTCGCCAAGAGGAATGGGGAACGTGGGTAGATGTCAAACAAGAAGCTGCAGCTATCTTACGCAAAGAACTCCAGAAAGCAAAGTCCAAAGGACCGGTCTCCATTTTTATGTCCTCTAGTACAGATCCATACCAACCGATAGAGCACAAGGAGCAGGTAACAAGAGCTTTGCTGGAGGTTATGGTGGAGTCCCCGCCCGATTTTCTGTTCGTGCAGACGCGCAGTCCGCTCGTACGCAGAGATATAGATTTATTATTACGCTTAGAAGACAAGGTTCGCGTGAGTATGACTGTAGAGACGGATCGTGAAGATATTCGCAAAAAATTCACACCAAGTGCTCCGCCCATTTCTGCAAGATTAAAGACACTGAAATTACTGCGTGAAGCGGGCATTCCTGTTCAAGCAACCATCGCTCCGGTATTGCCAAGCAGCACTTCTTTTCCAGAGATCCTAAGGGGTTTGGTGGATAGGGTCTGTATCGACGATTATTTTATGGGAGATGGCAGTGGGGGCAAACGGACACGGAGATTAGGTGTTTATTCCCTTTATGAAGAGCTGCAATTGGAAGAATGGTACGATCCGGCGGCTTATCGCAGGGTGTACGATGGACTCCGGAGTGTTTTTTATGAAGATGAGCTTTTCTTGAGCCAGAAGGGGTTCGAGCCTTAAACTGAAACATGATATAATAAACGAGAGCATTCATACTTAGTATTTTAAAATACTTAATACCTGTAATCGCTTATTGGAGGAGTAGAGTGGCAAAAGCAAAAGTGGCCAAGCGGCCCACAAGAGATGAATTTGTACTTGAGGAGCTAGGCAATCAGTTAGTTGAAGCCAAGCAAGAAGGTTCTGAGATTTTATTGACCGTATGGGGAAAAGAAGAACAGGTGCGCGGAACGATTGTAGAAATGGACTCGCGGACTGGAAAAGTACACATCAGTAAAAACGAAGGTATCGAAAAAGTTCCGTTTATGGATATTATGCAAGTTAATTATCCCAGAGATTAATGGGAACGCAGCAATAAGAGGTCCTGTGAGCCATGTTGGCTTTGGGGCCTCTTTGACCATATAGTATCGAATAGATTAAAGAGAGGTAGATCAGATATGGCAGTAACCAAAACCAACGCGATGCGAATGCTAGATGCGAAGAAAATTGAATATGAAGTGTTTGTTTATGACAACGAGGATGGACTAATCCATGGTACGGCAGTTGCGGAGAAGATTGGAAAGGCGGCAGAGACGGTTTTTAAAACTTTGGTTGCTCATAGCGGAGCAAATCTTTATGTATTTGTTATACCGGTTGCTGAGGAGCTGGATCTCAAAAAGGCGGCCAAGGCCGCCGGAGAGAAAAAGATTGAGATGCTGCCAGTGAAGGACTTGCAGAAGTGGACGGGTTATATCCGTGGTGGATGTTCACCAGTCGGTATGAAAAAGCTATATCCAACGTTCATTGATAGCAGCGCAGAAAGTCAGGAAACGATAGCCGTTAGCGCCGGAAAAATTGGTCAACAAATGGATGTATCACCGCAGCTTCTTGCAGGGGTAACAAATGCAAAATTCACAGATCTAATTAAATAGATGAGCAACAAGAAGACCTAAATACTCCTTCAAGGCTGTGCCTGTAGTCGAGATGGCTCCTGGCGAAGGAGTGAACTTTGAGGGTTGCAACGAAAATTCAGCACTGGCGATATAATCTGTAGGAAAAGCTTGAGCTGTTAGCCCTGCATTCTTGAAGTGCTGCATCGAGCGGGGCATATGAAACCCTGATGTGACTAGTACAGGACGCTTAAGTCCCTTCGCTTGTAGGATTGCGGCGGTGTTTACAGCATTCTGCTCCGTGTTAAGAGATTGATTGTCGGTCAGGATATCCTCTTCGGGGACACCGAGTCCAAGGAGTTGTCTTTTGGCGATATCCGCTTCATTGCCGCTGTCGGAGAAGACTTGTCCACCAGAGAATAGGATGGGTAAACCACTTGCATTATGTAGTCGTACAGCTGTAATTAGCCGATTCGCTGCTGATCCATATAAGTTGCCCTCGCCATCAATATCCGGTGTCCCAGAGCTTGCACCTCCACCAAGCACAACGATGACATCTCCTTGCAATGTATCCGGTTGAGGATATTTTCGTTCTAAACCTCCGATTAACGCATCGCTGACTAAGGAAGTCATGGAGAAATACATAAGCAGTGTAACGCCAAGCAGGACAAGCGCAGGACGACGGTTCTTTTTCCATAACCAAATGACAAGACCGAGCAGAAGTAGGATGAAAAGTCCTGGAGGAAGCACAAAGCTGTATACAAATTTGATGATGTAAATCAACAGTATCAACCGCCTTCGTAAAGTATGAGTTCAGGTTGTATTGTAACATGAGTTGGGGTGTTCGAAGTTGCACAAAAGACCGAAACGGTCTTTTTTTATTTGATGAGAAGCCTAATCTAGAACTAGATTGGGAGCGGCATTAAGTTAAAGGGAAGGATAGTTGAATAAATTTTCCCTAAACTCCCCAACCTTTTTCGTTTTCGCTGCAGTATATATTTAAGTGCCACCGATAAGAAGGAGCTTTTAGAACATGAATAAACAACATGCTGACCGTGTCATCGAGGATTTCATCAAGCCATTATATGGTTTTGCTTTGAACAAAACGGGAAAGATCGCCGAAGCCGAGGAGCTGGCGGGAAGAATTACACTGGAAGTATACCAAGCGCTTCTTAAAAAATCAGACTTCTTGGATCTGAACAGTTACGTCTTTAAGATTGCGCATTATGTATGGGCAAAATTCGTAGGCGAGAAAGTCAAAGCTTCTAACCAAATGCGGATTGATGACCAAGAGGTGATGTCCAGAGAACAGGGTTTCGACGAGATCATTCGTCAAGAAACGGCTGGCGCTTTGCGGCGGGAAATAGCTTTTTTATCTCACCAGCAACGGGCAATCGTTATCAAGTACTATTACGGTGGAATGAAAATTAGTGAAATCGCGGCTGAGATGGGTCTTTCTAGCGGCACAATCAAATGGCATTTATTCGAAGCGAAAAAGGAGCTGAAACACAAAATGAACACCATTCGATCAATGGGTAATCTCGGCATCAACCCGATTCGCATGACAGGTTTAGGGCATAACGGATCCCCAGGAAACAAAGGCGACACCTCTGACTTTTTAGCGACGGCGATTAGACAAAACATTGCTTTTTCAACGTATCACAAGCCACTCACGATTAATGAAATTGCTGAAGAGCTGGGCATTTCACCTGTATTTATAGAGGATGAAATCGAATTACTGGAAGAATACGGATTCATGGATAAACTACCGGGTAGAAAGTATCGTACCAATATGTACATAGAAGATCCGTCCCCAATGAAAAGCGAGGTACTGTACCCATTGTTCAAAGAATATGCAGAGATTGCAGTCGAGCATTATTTCAAGACGTTTTTCTCGATGGGTGAAGTGTTCCAAGAGACGGGTGTCTATATTCCTGGCGGCGATGTCAATCTACTGTTGTGGAGTCTCATTCCGTATGCTGGTAATCAATTGAGCTTCAAAGAACTCAATAGGGTTAGCCATGAAGAGGTTTCCGTCAGCCGCAAAGATGGCGGCCATTACGCCGCTCATGCAACGATTCAGAGAGAGTTTGACGTCAGTTTTGATCCTAAACAATATTATTATAGTGGCGATATGAATAGGGATTCCGATGAGTTTGCACTAAAGGCATGGCAGGTCGATACGTGGTGGTGTGGCAGGAAGGACAGTTGGCGAGACAATCTGAGTTCGGATTTCATCAGTCTGATGCATGTGATCAATGGAGATTTACCGCAAAACGATGTAAACATTGATGCCTATCGCCGTCTTTTCGATAAACAATATTTGCTGAGAACGGAATCTGACCTTGAAGTTAACATTGTTTATTGCAAGGATAAGCAAACAGGAGAACGTCTGCATGCGGCGATTCCGCAACCGTCCGAACGAATCAAAGAAGCCGCCACGAAATTGGATCAAGCTGTTTATCAAGTGAACCTCGAAGGACAACCAGATCATGCACATAAATATGTGCGTTACTGGTCACAGAACTGCATGGCATCTGGAACCATACTCGCCTTCGTACTCAAACATTTAGTCGACATCGGTATGTTAAAAGTACCTGATCCGCATCGTAAAAAAGGCATTTCTACAATCATGTTCATGAATCAAAGCTAGCTTCAAATTAATCGAAGAAAATGAAATATTCTTTAATGCAGCAATGTGAAGATATCTCGCAGTAGCCTTCGATTTAGCTAAGAACGATTTAATAAAAGGCGATTAAGATGATTGCAGTTACAAGTTGCTCAACAAACTGAGAACTTTAGTTCAATAATGAGAGGGCTGCCAAGAGGTAGCCCTTTGTTCAACTTATGGGCAGGATAGTTTAAGTATAAATCTGGATAAAGTAGGCTAAAAACTTCTTCAGCTGAACGGTTATTATGAAAAAATGGGGGAATTAATTGATAACATCGCAAGTAGCAGTTCACCCAAGTGAGGGAAAAGTTTTTTCCTCTTTTTATGAACCAAAATACGAGAACTGGTGAATAAGAAGTGAAAGGAAAAACGAGGAGGTCTTTTAAGTGAAAGAAAATCATCATTTTCCAATACCCAAGGAAGGAGGTCAAGTTGATTTTGAAACACTTGTTCAACCTCACTTAACTAGTGCATTTCGAGTCGCTTTTTTGATCGTCCATGATTATCATCTAGCTCAGGATGCCGTTCAAGAAGCACTATGGGAAGCGTATCAATCACTTTATCGATATGATAAACGAAAAGGGACATCGTTTCGAGCTTGGTTTATAAAAATTGTGACACATCGTGCACTTAATATGGTGCGTAGAAAGAAAAATACGGAAGAATATTTGGACTCTATTGACCCTGGGCAAAACCCATTGGAGAGTATTCTTCAAAAGGAGAAAGAGCAACAGATTTGGCGAGCGATTCAGATGATGACGCTGAAACATCGCTCAGTAGTTATCCTTTACTATTATGAGGAGTTTAGTATAGCTGAAATTGCAAAAATCCTTGGTGTATTTGAGGGAACGGTAAAATCAAGGCTACATAAGGCCAGAAACTTAATTGCTGAAAAAATACAAGTAAACAAAGAAACACAGGTATTTACCGAGATGGGAGTGAACATGCATGACTAATCTTGACAAACAAATTGCACAAACTCTAAAAAATGTTGCTGGAGAATTGGATCAGCCTAGTTTTGTGATTCCTGACCAAGTGGTAGTCTATAAAAGAAAAAGGTCGCGTTTACTAAGCAGTTTGGTACTTCCTGTCTTAATCAGCTGCGCTTTGCTTTTAACGATATCGGTGAGTCCTACCTTTGCGGCCTATGTTAAATCGCTATTTAATGGTTCTGATAAAGAACTGCAATATGCAGCACAGGAAGGTTTTTCACAGAAGGTAAATGCCTCTGTTACTGATCGGGGCTATACTCTTGAAATAGAGGAGATATTAGCTGATCCGATGAGAATTGTGGCTGTTTATTCGATCAAGGATCAGCAAAAGAACTTTATTCATCCGGATAAGCTTCACATAAGTAACGTAGAGGTAACAGATTTGAAAGGGAATGTGATTAAAGAAACTAAAACATATATAGTAGAAATCCAAGAAAATTACGGATATCTCACTCTAAAAAAACCGGGGGAAACAGAAGAACAAAACCTTTTATTACAGTTCGAGGGGAATCAGATCGACTCTGTTAAAGGAAATTGGGCCTTAAAGATTCCTATTGATTTAGAAAAAGCAATTAAGGCTTCAAACGTGCTGCCAATCGATAAGACGTATACCACACCACAGGGACTGCAAATTAATCTAAATAGTATTATGCATTCACCAACTGCTGCCCGTGTGGATTATGAAACGAAATGGACGGAAGAGGCAAAGAAAAGATTAGTAGAGGAAAGTAAACAAGTGAAAGGAAAACTAGATTCAGTTGATCCTTATGTTCGCTATGATGATTATAAACTGAATTTTCATGTTGAAAATGAAAAAGGAGAGAAAGTAAAAGATTTAACTAGGGCGCTTGATATTTCACGCAAGGCCGTGGGAGAATACGGTCATTCTAATCGGAAGTATGGTTTTGCTCCCCTGTCTCCTGATCATCAATATACACTAGTATTGGATTCTTTAGAAAAAACAGAACCGTATGAGCTAGGTGTATCATTTGAGCCAAAACAGCTTGCTGAAAAACCTGTAAGAGTAGATGAGGATGGCAAAACGATTGAGATCATGTCCGTAACCTTTGACGAACCATTAAATGAAGCATCTCCAAAGAATGAGAAGCATGCTACTATTTTGCTAGAGGCTTATTTAAAGGATATTTCATATATAAATGTAGCAGATACGATTTTAATGGATGATGACACAGATAAAATTATTAATCGTTTTGGTTGGACTATAGAAGATGAAAAGGGCAAAATATTCAATGTAACAGGTGGAGATTTTAAAATGATGGGAAAGGATGAACAAGGCAGAAACCATATCCGAATAAAATTGCAAAGTGATGAAATGAAAGAACTCCCTCAAAAGCTCAGTCTTACTTCAGAATTGGCAAAAAAGAGCTATGACCTGGATTGGAAAGTACCATTGCCAATGCCAAAAGAAGATAAATAAGAAAAGCGAAAGCGGAAAATCATGGCCTTTTAATTGTTTAACAGTGTCTGGTAGCAGCCGCGGGTACTTCTGCACAAAATCTTGAATTTAGTAATGTCTTTATCGAGTCTCTTCAACTAACGGGGAACTATAGTTACTGAAACAAGGAGCAGATCGCCGCGGCAGCTGCTCTTTGTCTTATTGGGCGATAAAGGAGACGGGTGAATTATATGCCAAATGATTATGTTTGGGGGATTTTCGTTGCTGATGCTTCAACTGATTTTCCGAATTTCTTCCAATCGGTATTTATACCACACGTGAGTTAGCCATTAATGAAGTCGAAGCTTTGCCAAGAGATCACAATTATCAATTACTTCGAATGCCGCTAAATAATAACTTCGCATATTACCATAGAAAGAGTAGTAAGTTGGTTGGAATGGATACGATCCATCATGAACATTTTCATTTCAAAGATGAAAGTTAACCGATAGCGGTTGCTTCGGCAGCCGTTTTTTATTTGTTCACTAACGGTAGTATAGTTCAATTATAGTTGTTTTTTATTTCCAGACTTACAGTATAAATATTAAAATGAGATTAATTGAATTAATAAGGGGCATTAACAGGATGAACAAGGGTAGAATCGTATTTTTGAACGGTGTTACGAGCTCTGGAAAAACATCAATAGTAGATGCTTTACAGTTAAAATCGCATGAATTTTTTTATGTTGTTGCCAATGACCTTTTTGAAGAAATGATAGGTGAACGTTATCTTCGTGAAGATTATTGGAAGTATTTAAGTGAAGCAATTATCATGATGTATCATACAGCCAAATTATTTTCTGACCATGGTAAAAATGTGCTTATTGACGGCATTATGGTAGATAGACCTGAGTTGAAACCGCATTATGAAAAAGTGAAGAATATATTTTCTGGTTACCCATTATACATTGTTGAAGTGTTTTGCCCTTTAGACATTTGCCGTCAGAGAAATATTGCACGAGAAAATAGAACCGAAGACCAATCTGATTGGCAACACAAAATCATAGCAAAAGATATCCAGTATAATTGTACAGTCAACACACATTTAAACACTTCCGAAGAATGCGCAGATTTGATTTTAAAAAGTATATTTGAAGATGAAGTTTGAATTACTATGCCCGAGGTGACACATTCCGGTAACGGGGAATGTTAGTATAATAGCGGTTGCTTCGGCAGCCGTTTTTATTTATTCAACTGTGTTCAGGTTAATTTAACAAGGAACTTATATAAAGATGAAATTTGAAGGGAGAGATGAAATGATAGAATTATCTAAAGAAAACTACGCTCACGTTCTGCCATTGTTGAAAAATCTAGCATATGAACCTGTGTTTGCATATTCCGTAATTGAGCGAAATCAATCTGGAAAAGTGTTCGTTGATCATAACGAAAATCCTACCTGCAGTCTTATTATCAATTCATATGGACAGTATTTTTTGGTTAAGAGGGGCGACAATGAATGCTTTATGAGCGACGTAGTTGAATTTTTGCGAAATGATCAAAATCATTCAAAATACTACGATCTTTATGCTTCAACATCGGAACTACTGCTTCAAATTAGCGAAAGTTTAGCGGGAAAGACTGTATTATTGCACCGTTCTTCTTTTACATTCGAGCTATCCAAATTCCAACATCTAAAAAAACCTAACGCATTGCCAGAACAATTTGTTATGAAACGGATGGATAAAGCGCTATTCGATAAATACAAGAATGAAATGGACGTTTCTTATGATTCGTTATGGAGTTCGGCACAACACTTTGCGGATCGAGGATTTGGTTACTGTCTTGTGATGGATGATGATTTTGCAAGTGTTTGCAATTCTTATTTTGTAGGTGGAGGGTATGCGGATATCGATATCGTAACCGTGGATGAATACCAGAATAAAGGGCTAGCAACACTCACGGGTGTAGCATTTATCGAACATTGTCTGAACCATAATCTAGTGCCAAATTATAATTGTGACGCTGGCAATGAACGATCGATACAGCTAGCGAAAAAGTTAGGGTTTGCAAAAAAATATGATTTTCCAATGTTATGGTGGCATCAGGATCAGAGTATAATTAATGATTATTTGAAAAGATTCAATTATTAAAAAAGAGAGTTTAAAACGAAAACTTTCCAAAATGACAGGAGTAAACCGGTGATAAAACTATTATTAGATGAAAATACATGGGAGGTTTAGCTATGACGATTAACCGTGAGACCATTCTAAACGCAATTGTATCAGACCTTGGAATTGAAGATTATATTTTAGCTATCTGGCTAGAGGGTTCAGATGGTACTAAAACTTTGGACGAGTATTCTGATATCGATTTGGTGTGCTATACGAAAGAAGGTTGCATAGATGCTGCATTTACCCGGTTGGATGCCTGTATGCATCGATTAGGAAAAGTAGATATTGCCTATGAAGAAACTGGTCGACCAACAAATAACCGCTACAAGGTTTACCACCTACAGGAGTCATCAGATAGTCTCTTAGTTGACGTGACGATCCAAAGTGAGAGTGTCCCTGTTTTATTCATTAACGAAGACAAAACTGTCGTACCAGTTATATTGATAGATAAGACAGGTATCGTGAAGTATCAAGACGTTGATCACACGACTCACCATTCACAACTTCAATCACAATTGATACGTGCTCAGGGTATTTACAGTCAAAGGAACCGAGCTGTCAAATATACAAAACGTGGGCTTTTTTTAGAGTCGTTGATTTACTATCATAAGTATGTTGTGAATCCACTTGTAGATGTACTTCGGATACTCTATACACCATTCCAAGCTGACAGCTTCTTGGTTCATGCTTCTCGGGATTTTCCTGTCGAAGTGGTATTAACCTTGGAAAAGCTATATGGTGTAAAAACCGTAGAAGATATAGTAGATCGTATCGAATTGACAGACAAGTTGTTTCGTAATGCCGTAGCAGAGGCTCATGTCATGCTATTACAATCTAAAGAAGGCGAAAGTTTAGCGGATACCAACCCATAAGCATTACTGGGTTATTGTGAGTGATCGCAGATACATAACTACGGGAACGCTACTGAAAATAGAAATACAAAATGGAGCGATTGAATTGTTTATCCAATCATTTGTAGACGAAACACTTGAGCAATCCTTGTCCATATTTGTGGAAGATATCCGAGCCATACTTAATAGAAAGTTGCGAAGCATTTACCTTTACGGTTCGGCCATACACAATGATTTATCCCCGGGATATGGGGATTTGGATTTTCTCGTCGTAATTGGAGAGGACCTTAGCCAAAATGAAATCGAACTTTTAAACAAACAAAGATCCAATTATAGATCATCCCTTCTTAGAAGATCCGACGATAGACAAATCCCCAACCTCTATACCGATATGCTTGAGGGTGCCTTTCTTACGATTAATATGCTGACTGGTGAAAAGGGCAGTGGCTTATGGTGGGGAACAAAGCGCGAATCCGTCTGGACGGAAAATCAATTAGACCTGTTCACCCTGTACACGATCAAGGAGCAGAGTATCTTATTGTATGGTGAGTCCCGTCTAGACAATATTCCATTGTACTCGAAAGAAGAGTTCATTAGTTTTTTTAAGGAATATGCCAAGTGCATGCGGAAGTTTGGCAAGGGGAATAGTCTACATTCCGTCGACTGGCTCCTATTAGCTTCTAAATTTATTGCTTGGTGGCAGGAAGGTGTCATCTTGTCTAAAAGCCAGGCTGCAGACAGGGGGCTTTTACATCTTAGTAGCGGATGGAAAGAGAATTTGAAGAGATGCAAGGAGCTAAGGAAGGATCCATCCATGGTAACACGTTTAGAGTATTCCGAATGGTTGAGTAATTTGGAGCCAGCCATTATTGAAGCATCACATGATCTGGACAGAGTTCTCGAAACAACAATTCATTAAACTAGAATCTTTTTTGTCCTATAAAAAAGACTGTTAATAATAACTTTTTCGCTAACAGAACACGTTAGTTAAGTGGAAGTGACAGTCTAGGACTTTATTTCCATTGTCGATTCACCGAATGGTCGTAATGAAAGAAACTCCGAAAACCCATTATATTCAAGGGGGTTCGGAGTTCTTTTTCTAGAGTCAACCCTGCGCAGGGCTGGTCTTCATTTCGTGGATTTTTTGGAGCGTATGAAGACACTTTGTTTTCTCGTCATCGCCCTCTGTGTGGAGATACCACTCTACAAGCCTGTACCCGAATATGAGAAGGATCAATTCGAAGACGCAATTATCGGCGATAGGGGATGCATCTGCATACTCCGAAAAACCTTTGTAATACGCAGGGACACATCGTTGGTAGTATTCGACCATGTGAGCGATATCCGCTTCATCTGCAATCAAGCTTGCGAGATCCTCACCCATGTAGCCCCATCCGCATGTATCCCAGTCGATGAGCGCGATTTTCCCGTCGGCATAGATCAGGTTGGTCACCCAGAAGTCCCGGTGGCATAGCACTAGGGGCAATTGCTCGATGCGGGCGAGTATCTCATCTGCGTGCTCATCGATGTCGATGAGCATTTGCCGCATGTGCTGCGGGAATTCACAGTCCTCCGAGCGTATATAATCGTAGACGACTGGCCACGACCGGTAATGTAGATACGTATTCTTCATGAGATCCGTATGGCTCAGGTTTGTCAGGCTCTGCAGCACAGCAGGCTTCTCCGCATACAACTTGCCTTGATAGCGTCCTAACTCCAGTGCAGCCTGTTCATACATGTCACCAGTTAAGTCTAAACCGGTTAAGCCATCGATATATTCCAGCCACAGCTGGAATTCATTTTCTTCGGCATTCATCTCCGCATGGTAACATGTCGGCCAGCGGAAGGTATCCGAGAACGTCGTTCCCAAGTCAGACATATAGAGATCATATTCCCGGCGCCAGGAATCCGGATCGTTGTAACGTTCCCATTTCTTTTGAATTTTCAGCACGATACGGTACGGTATTTTTTCACCATCCGCGGTTTCGGCGATCCCGTTTACCAGGTGCACATTTCCCACAGTTCCGCCCTGTAACGGCATGGTTTGGTAGTCACCCGAGATAATATCCTTCTTGAACTGTCGGCTTAAGGCATAGATCAGCGTTTCAAATTTAATATTCATTTCTTCCATCCTCCGTTTTTCTTCGTTTGCTTGCTTGACATAGCTATCGTTTTGTTTCGAGCCCTCTTATCGATGAGGTAGCTTGTTTTATCTTGGACATACTTGTGCTCATGCTGCTGGGCAACATAATGCTCCCACCGTTCACGCGGCAACGAACCGTCGGCAAGCGCGGCGAGAACGGCACAGCCCGGCTCGCCCTGATGGCGGCAATCTGCAAACCGGCATTGCGGGAACCATTCCTCCACATCGGTAAAGCTTGCACGTATGCCTTCGCCGGCATCAAAAAGCCCGAGCTCACGCATTCCCGGCGTATCGATGACCATCGTACCGGAGGGGAGCATGAACAGCTGACGGTGCGTTGTTGTATGCCGCCCCCGGCTATCAACCTCTCGGATCGTCTGAACCCTCATTACGTCCTCTTCTATCAATGCATTGAGCAGAGATGATTTACCGACGCCGGACATGCCGAGAAAGACGACTGTTTTACCAGGCATCAAGTAGGTAGCGAGTTGGTTCAGCCCCAGGCCGGTATGACTGCAGACCACATGAACTGGCACATCAGGGATGCTTTGTGTAACTTCTGCGAGCGGGAGACTATAATCTTCAACGAGATCAGCCTTGGTCAGAATGACGACTGGCTGACTGCCGCTCTGTCTGACTTGTGTCAGGTACCGCATGAGGCGGGTAATGTTGAAATCCCAATTCAAAGAAGAAAGAATGAACACATAGTCAAAGTTGGTTGCAACGACCTGTTCCCGTACGGTTTTGGCGTAGCCTACGGCATGCCCTGAGTAATCTGCGCGCGAGAACTTGGAACGGCGGGGCTGTACCGAAACGATGAGCGAATCTCCGCTCTCGTTGTAGCGCAACAAGACGAAATCCCCGACGCACGGAAAATCTACGCGTGTTTCCACGCTGTGATAGAATGCTCCTTTGAGCACAGCCGTTACTTCGCCGCGCTCGGTCATGACCGTGAAGCGCTCGCGCCGAAGCTCTGTCACCCTACCGGGCAATAATCCGTCGGGAATTGCTTCTATTTCTGTATAGCCATAGGTTTTCAGATTTATCATAGTTTTTTTGTTAGCTCCTTTAATGTTGTTTTTGGACGCAAAAATGCCACGGACAAGCAGCCTCTAAAGAAGCTGCTGTCACGCGGCATCAGGACGCAAAAAAGACACGACCTTCATCGTATCTTGCAAACAGCAATATTCACGAAAGGTTACTTCGGATGGCATACCAAATAATAGGGGCGTTTCCCCGCTTTTTTCGCGTATGCCTACTATTCAGTTTTAAGACCAAACCACCATATAAGTAGTTGCCATTAAAACACATCTCCCTTCGTGTCAGGAACTTGCTTATCGCTAAGCTTTCTATAAAATAACCTATTTTGGAAAAAAAATCAATGCCTGACAGCGCAGATTGTCAGCCTGCTCCATCGATTCTGCCGTTGATAAAGAACTCGCGAGCATTAAAAGTCAGCGTGAACGCTTCCTTGAGTTGTTTGAAGGAAACGGCGATGGTATATCAAAGATCAGCGAAATTGCAGAAATCGACAAGATACTCATTGAATACTAATAATTCATCATTCAACTAACGGCAGGTTATTACTAGAAGGGAGATAACACTTTGAATTAAAAATAATGAGGTGTATTATGAATCCAACAATTGAAGCTTTTTTTACGGATAAGATTGTAGTTGAAGCAGCAAAAAGGTATGGGTTTATGCCTGAAGAGTTGATTTTATTGGGGAAGAATCAAAACTTCACCTATGGAAGTAAAAACGAAGCGTGTAATCTCATCATTCGGATTATACATGAATCGCACAGGACGCTGGAGCTTATACATGGTGAACTAGAATGGATACAATATCTTGCGAAAAACGGTGTTCCAGTATCCTATCCAGTGAAATCAAGTAACGGTGAGCTAATTGAAAAGATGAATGGTTTTTTTGTTGTAGCATTCCATAAAGGTCTTGGTGCCTCATGGAGTGATAAAATATCTCAAAATGAAGAGTTTAATAAATTGGGAGAAATTGCAGGGAGAATGCACGTACTAGCTAAAAAATATGTTCCTAGTACAGCCGAGATAACACGATACGACTGGAAAAAAATAGTTATCCTCAAGAATTCATAACTTATATTCCCTCTTCCCAGAACCTTGTAATTGCTCATTTTGAATCCTTGATGTAGAGGGTCCACAAATTATCACGTGGTAGTGAAAATTTTGGACTTATTCATGGTGATTTTTGTTTTGGTAACTATACAGTTCAACCAAATGGAAGCATTACTGTATTTGACTTTGATGAATGTCAATATTCTATGGTATTGCAGTGCCTAGTCCAGATGAAGATGTTCCAACTTTTGTGAAAAGGTATCTAACTTCGTTCTTGGAAGGTTACGAAAAGGAAAACACGATTGATATAAGATTGTTAAGAGACTTACCACTATTTATGGATTTGAGACAAGCTATCCTTTATTCAGCTCTCTATCGAAACGGAAATATTGAAGCACTCGATGGTTGGTCTAGGGAGTTCTTGAAGCGTGCCCGATATAATATGGAAAACAATATTTCACTGATTGAACCCGATGATATTTTAAATTTTATAACTTAAAAGAGCAATAACATGAATAAACGGCAGCCAAGTTGATGGGCTGCTGTTTCTCAACTAACGGGCAGGATAACGCAATGCTTATATGGAATATATTTGAAAAATAAGATACTTTGAGGAGTGGAAAATTTGCGATATAGAGCTTGTTCACTTTGCATTATTAAAAGAAGAGAATCAATATTACTTGAACAATTCCCGGAAGAAGATGGTATCATTACATTTCGCCCAGTTGGTGGCACGATTGAGTATGGGGAAGATAGCAAATCAGCTGTAATACGAGAAGTAAAAGAGGAAATTAATATTGATATTATTGAACCAAAATTGATAGGGATTATCGAGCACATCTTCCCTTGGTATGGAGAAATTGGACATGAATATGATTTTATTTATGAAGCGAGCTTTAGTCGAATGGATAACTATAACAAGAATGAATTTGAAGGGATTGAGGGGGACAAAAAGTTTATAGCTGTTTGGAAGAACTTAGATGATTTTGAAGAAAACCTTCAGTATAAACTTGTTCCTGACGGTCTTTATGAGATGCTTACAAGTGGGCAAATTTCTGATATTAAACATATTAACACAAAAGATTTATTGGCTTTTAAAGGGTCTTGATTTAACCTAGCGGGACACGTTAGTGGAATAGCGGTTGCTTCGGCAGCCGTTTTTTATTTGTTCAACTAACGGGCAGGTTAGTTGAACAGTGTTGTTTATTTTGTGTTCAACAATCGGTACATAATGTGGAATAAGAAAATTTGTCATTATTTTAATGTGTAGTAGACTTAGTAACTACAGTTTCTTCTTCCTATTTAGTTGGAATGAATTTTTTGGTTTTTTAAATGAAGAGGAGAGTCAATATGGAAGTAGTATATTTTGCAGGTGGATGTTTATGGGGAGTGCAAGCTTTTATAAAAACTTTACCTGGAGTTAAGTTTACAGAAGCAGGAAGAGCTAATGGAACAAATCATACACTTGAGGGTGATTATGATGGATACGCCGAATCTGTAAAAACAGGATTTGATCCGACAGTTGTAACGATCAGTGAATTAATGGGGTATTTATTCGAAATCATTGATCCATACAGTTTGAATAAACAAGGACAGGACGTTGGCGAGTAATACAGAACAGGAGTATATAGTGAAAAGCCCGAACACTTAAAAGAGGCGAAGGCGTTTCTTAGTGAGAGAAATGATTATGACCTTATGGTTGTTGAAGTATTACCTCTCATAAACTATGTGAGAAGTGCAGAAGAACATCAAGATAGATTAGCTAAATGTCCAAATGATTATTGTCATATTCCAGAAGAAATATTAAGCAGGTATAAGTAAGGGAGAATATTAAACTAACGGGTAACGATAGTTGAATAATACATCACATTGATAAGCAGGTGCTTCGGTATCCTGCTCTTTTTATTAAGCTAACAGGCAGGATAGTTACAATTCATGGTAAAGTAAGCGTATTAGTTATCGATCTAAGGTGGTGTAGTGAAAAAATGGATAAAAAGTGGTTTGCATATCGAATTTATCCAGAGCCATGTGGGACTGAGTATCAGCATTCCAATTTAATGGACAGAGCTGATGTTGAGTGTTTATTTGATTACTGTCAGATATTAGAAGCGATGATTTCGAGAGCCGGGTGGATAGAATTAATTGCCTATCATGGTTATCAAGTTCTTTATGAAATTAATGAAAAAAGTGGTTGGTTTGACTGCGATAACCTCGAAGAATTTATTTTTGAAGTCGAATCACATGTCGATTCATTACCTGAACTTTAAGCTAACGTAGAACTTTAGTTGAATGATACACATTAATGAGAAGGCGCTACGGTAGCCTGCTGTTTTCATTGAAGTAACGGGCAGATTATTTGAGTAACAGAAATATTGATATTGGATTAGATACCAATAAATTGAAAATTTTTAAAATGTCTAACGTCTATACTGTCATAGTGTCTAAATTAATAAAAAGGGGTTTCTAAGTGTATTGAACCTGTGTGGTTCGGTAGGATATTTATATTTTTTGAGAGTGGTGTTAACTTGAAGAAAACATTCATAATCATTTTAATAATTGCAGTAGGTGCTCTTGTTTTACTAGTCGTATCCACTCCATTTATTAACAATTATATTGCATATTCCATAAAAAAAGATCTAGTAGAAGTATCTTTGCCAGACAAAACTGAATTGATAGATGATTTATCATCAGCTGGAAAATTAATTGGGAATGGAAATGGAATGCAATTTTTTGGCGCTATTTTAATCAAATCGGAACTAACTTTAGAAGAATTAAATCATTTTTATTCAAAGTATCGCGAGAATGAGTGGAGTTACATCGTTGAAAAGCAAGTGAGTATTAACATTGATTTTCTTAATGGTAACTTGAAATTCAAAGCATTGAAAGCAGATGAAAAACTAATTAACAATTATATTGTTTATACTTGGGGCAGTAGTAACTATCCATTAAGTGATCTTGACATCCGTGGGCATTAACACTCTGCATAAGCAAGATTACGTGCTAGAATATTATAAGCAGTGAGGGTGCTTTATGAAATTAATTCGCCGCGCCATTAAGTAGAACCGTACCATAGATGACAGATCATCATTACGCTAACGGGCAGATTAACGCAACAATTCATTCAATCGCTCCTGTCGTCTTTACCTAGTAATAAATTTATAAAAGGAAGATCATGGAGGCGAGTGGGACGTGCGGTTGCGCACATCGGTTTTTCGAAGATAAAGAGAGGAAGAGCGGAACATGAATGTGGAAGTGTATACGTTAAATGCGTTTGCGAAAGGGGAGCGTGGCGGTAATCCAGCAGGCGTTGTCTTGGAGGATGGCCTTTCTCTGGATGCTGCCGAAATGCAGCTCATAGCGAAGGAATTGGGCCTTTCGGAGACGGCCTTTATGGAAAAATCCCTGCTTGCGGATTACAAAATCCGCTATTTCACCCCCGCCAGCGAAGTTGATCTGTGCGGACACGCCACGATTGCTGCATTTGGACTAATGCATTCGCTGGGTTTGTCAAAGGAAGGGACCTCCTATTCGATAGAAACCAAGGCAGGGATTCTGGATGTCGATATTAGCTCCGAGGGTCTTGTTTATTTGTCACAGGCTTTACCTCAATTTCTTGAAAGGATATCCTGTGAGGAAATCGCCCCATCTTTGGGGATGGATGCCGAGGGTCTGGAAACCGGGTTGCCGATCCAGATTGTTTCGACGGGCCTGCGGGACATTATGATCCCGATCCGCAGCAGGAAGCTCTTGAATGAGGTTCAGCCAAATTTTGATGCCATAACCGCCATTAGCGAAAAATATGATGTGGTTGGATATCATCTGTTCACGATGGATACTCCAGACGATGCTGCTGCGGAATGCCGGAATTTTGCGCCGCTGTACGATATTCCCGAGGAGAGCGCGACAGGAACATCCAACGGTGCCCTGCTCAGCTATTTGTACCAACATGGCCAACGATCATTGCGGGAGGTAGAGAATGTCATGTTCAGGCAAGGGTATTCGATGGATTGTCCTTCTGAAATCAAGGCAGGATTGCGCCTGAGCGAGAGCGGTGAAATCAATCAGGTTCGGGTCGGCGGTGCAGTGGCTGGCATTGAACGAAGACATATCATGATATAAGCGGAATCAAAAAGCCTGTTTGCAGCTACCTATCGATGTTTTTGCCAATGCTCCTTTTTATTGTTTACGGACTTTTCATTTTGCTTGGATTATATACACTGTATTTAATCATAAAGTTATTAATCAGAGCGATAGCAGCGCTCGATATATATTTAGATGAAAAGAGAAATAGACGTCTTTAGATCAATCAAACTATAGATCTAACGGAAAACGATAGCGTAAAGAGCAGACTGCTAATGCAGTCTGCTTTTTATATTGAAGTAACGGGCAGAATAATTCAACAATTCAATTCTTGAAAGGACTTTACCTTAAAAGCCTAGAATAATCAACTTATGTATTTCTACCAAGTAAGGAGCTACTATAAATGAAGATTGTTGTAACTGGCGGAGGAATTATAAGAGATAGTAAAGGAAGAATTTTATTGCAGCAAAGATCCGATTACGGAGACTGGGGATTACCAGGCGGAGGCATGAATCCAGGTGAGACTATCCAAGAGACAATGATCCGGGAAGTTATTGAGGAAACAGGATTAACTGTTACGGATTGTGAATTTTACGCTGTATATAGCGGTCCAAGGATGGAATACTCCTATCCTGATGGCAACAAGGTTGTTTTTGTTATGTTTCTTTTCAATGCCTGGACTGATTATAATCAGTATTTATCTGAGGATGGGGATGCGATAAGATATCAGGACGATCTATGCGAATCGTTGAAATTACAGTTTTGGGATATTAACGATATCTCACTGGATCAAATAAACAAAGTTCAACGACCAGTCTTTGAAGATATGCTAAACGGGAATACAAATATACTTAGATCTTAATACACCAGTTCGCTGAACTAACGGGACACGATAGCTCAATAAGCACGAAGAAACGGCAGCTGATGAATTGGCTGTCTTTTTCTCAACTCCCTCAAGAACTTTGATATAATATGGGTATCTGGACTATAAGTATGAAAGGGGAGTACAACAATGAATAAAATTTTGCGCAGCAGCTCGGCGGAAGCTGAGATTAATACTCTTGGGGCGGAACTGATCAGCTTCAGAAAGCTGGATCCGGAAGCTGAATACATCTGGAGCGGTGACGCCACGTATTGGACAGGCCGTTCTCCGGTGCTATTTCCCATTATTGGTGCGGCCCGTTACGGAGAGATTAAGGTGGACTGCAAAGCCTATAAGATCGGCAATCACGGATTCGCCAGACGCAGCGAATTTACGCTGGTCCAAGAAAGCGACACCCACGCGGTTTACCGCCTCTCTTATGATGAGAAAACCCTGGCCAGTTATCCTTTTAAATTCAACCTATATATTACATATAAACTGAATGCAAGCACACTGGAACTTAGTTACCGGGTGGAAAATAGCGATGAACAGGATATCTTCTTCCAGCTCGGAACCCACCCGGCGTTCAATTGTCCGCTTGATGACAACGGTAGCCTGAACGATTACTATCTGGAGTTCGCTGAATCGGAAAACCTTGAAAGGTTGTTCTTGAATTCGGACGGCCTGCTGATCAGCGGCAAATCGGAGCCCGTTCTGAAACAAGAGACCATCCTGCCTTTATCCCATGAAATGTTCGCCGAAGGCGCATTGATTTTCCGAAATGTGAGCTCTCGGCAGATTTCGCTTAGAAGCAAGCGCTCCTCCAAAAGCGTAGTTGTCAGCTATAAGGGTTTTCCCGACCTCGGCATCTGGCAGCCTTTGAACGCTCCCTTCATATGCATCGAGCCTTGGCAAGGAGTAGCGGATATGGACGTCTTCGAAGGTGAACTTCAAGCTAAAGAGGGAATAATCACCCTGGAGCCGGGGGCGAATTTCACAAGCTCCCTGACCATAGAAATCAACTGACGATCCGAAGGGAGCTGCAGGGTTCTCAACTGGTTAAGCTCGGCTCCATACCATTGCAAAAAGCATCAATCTATTGGAGAGGGCACTGAAGAACTTACGTTTTTCTTAAGGAGTATGTATAAACTTCAAAAAAGAAGACATTCAACCCCATTTTTAGGAAGAATGTCTTCTTTTTTAGCTCTATTTTATTCAATTTATCCCTAATTTGTGTTTGCATATATGGTCATGACGTTGGTGAAAAAGTACCACCGATAATTATTTCTCCAGAGTTCATTTTAGACTTAAATACAGAGACCAAGGAGGAAGTAGATCGTATACATAGTTTACTTTCTAATGCTAATGATAACACAATGAAAACTAGATATATTAAAGGTTACTCTAAGAGATTAATTCGTGCATTATACTCTTTGGTTTTAGAAGATACAGGTGTATGGCAAGATGACATTATTAAGATGAAGAATGCCATATTAAACTATTGTGAGATTGACTCCGCTTTAGTTGATTATCTGTATGCTTGTTACTTGGATAGTAATGTACTTGTTGAAGAGTTTCTGGGAATTGCAGATGAAGTATATAGCTATTTTGAGAACGCCTTAAATGCAATGGCTGCTTCCAGAACTTCCTTCGGCTAACACCATATTGACGCTCCGGGTCACTCTGAGAAGCGAGTGACCACATCCAGCCCCCTAAGCCCGTCGGGACGTCACTGCATTAGGTGTTCGGCAAGCCTCACAACTATAAGCAGCGACTCTAATTAAAACATAAGACTATTGAACTAACGGAGAACTTTAGTTGAATGATACACATTAATGAGCAGGCGCTACGGTAACTTCTGTTTTCATTGAAGTAACGGGCAGGATAACTTGGACAAGTCACGGAGATTTGAATATGAAGATTGTTAAGGGATGTGTTATTAAAATGAGTCTACAATTGGTGCCATTAAATATTCCGTCAGATTGGACTGTCTTATGGAATCATTTTTTTGAAATTAATCCCGATGACTTTCATGACGACTCATTTCCTTATGTATGGGAGCTACATGAGGATATATTCTATTTAAGAAATGAAAAGACAGGTTTGATTTTGGATTTAGGATGGTATCCAGCTATGCGTTCAGAGGGTATGTATACATTGAATTTAGTGAAAATTGGTGATGAAGAAACTGGACCCGAATATTGGGCTAACCCTATTTTAAAATATTGTTCCCGCAAAATTAACGACATAACAAATATAATCCATGAAGTTCTCAGAGGAATAGGATTCGTCCGAAGCAAAGTAAATCATTAAGCTCACGAAGAACGACAGTAGAATAGCGGCTGCTTCGGCAGCCGTTTTTTATTGTTCAATTATCCGGCAGAATACTTACAATTTGTGGCGCTATAGCGTCACATTATTAGCATTAGGTTATGTAATGATATTCTGATACTCAAAAAAATTGGAACAATGTGGTAAAGTGGGATGATGGAAGAAGTACTCAATAAAAAATAGAGGAGGAGACAAATATTTCATGGGCAACGACTTTTACAGAAAACTAGGTGCATCCTTTCTAATTTCCGCTGGAGTAATCTATGCAATCGAACGAGTAGGCTCTTTGATAGCTCGCAGCCATGAAATTGCAGCGTTGTACGAAGCAAATATGTTCAATGCCCTACCTGAAACTCATATTACAAGCTTCTTCGATAATATCTTTGTGCCAATCCTTGCGTTTCTCGGTATGATACTTTTTGTATATGGGTTTCCGAAAAAAATCAAATGAGATAACTCATTCAACGCGATGTGAGCACATAATGAGTTGTACCATAAAGTTACAGAGGAGGTGCTTAGGTGGCGGAAAGAAGATGGGGTATTGTCAAATGGTACAAAGAAGATAAAGGTTACGGACGGATAATGCTAGACGGCCAGGAAGGTAACCATGTTTTTGTACACTTCAGCGAAATACTACCAGACCCTATTAGGTTACCGAACGGCTTTCGGCTCCTTAAAGAGGGTCAAAAAGTTGAATTCGACCTATTCGAGTTTCCGAATATAATTGATTCTCAGCGCAGGACAGCTAAGAATGTGCAAATATTAGAGGAATGAAGGAATCGAGACGTACTTGATAAATGTATGGACTTTCGGGAATCATAATTAAGCTGACAGGAGACGATAGTTCAATATAAACACGATAAGGCAGCCAATCAGTCAACATGATCGGCTGCCTTTATCCAATTAACGGGCAGTTATCTTCAACTACTAATTATTGTTTTCTTGCCTTGATTACGAAAGTTACAGGAAGCATCTTTGCTTTTTTCGCAAAATCGTCGTTATCGTCCCGCAATTGAATAATTTCATCATCAGATTGCTCAATCATTTCTTCAATAACAAATCCCGCTTTTGAGAGCGCATTCACATAGGTTGATAGTTTACGGTCAGCTAATGTTAGCGTACTTTCGTCAAGAGTTACCGAATACCAAGATTCATCGAAGTAACATTTTTTAAAAACAAGCATATCATTTTCTGCAATAACACATTTGTGTATAGGGTGAGACCAACTGAAAATAAATACGCCGTCTTTTTTTAGGTAAGAAGCAATCCTGCTAAAAGTACCCTCAAGATCGGTTGTCCAGCCTATAGCATAAATCGAATAAACAAAGTCAAAATAATCCTCAGGTAGGCCACATTTTTCTTCCATGGGAGAACAGATTAATTTTGCTGAAAGTCCGTGATCTGACAAATATTCTCTTGTTTTTTCGATTTGGTTTTCTGATATATCCATACCCCATAGTTCAGATGCTTTACGTTCCCCGAGATATTGCAATGATTGACCGCTTCCACAGCCTATCTCCAACATCTTTTTTCCTGAAATATCGCCAAAAAGCTGGCATTTTTCTTCTGAGACGAATGCTCCATATAAAGGAAGTGCGGTTGCTCCTAAAATATCATTTCCTTTTGTATCCCAAAATAAGCTGTTAGTTTCATGAATAACATTCTTGTCCATATCGACCGAGATAGCGCTACCAACCTCGCCAGCGCCTATAATATTTGTTCTATAAACAGAATTCTTGTCCATGCCAGTACCATCCCCCAATATAAAAATATTAGTCTAAATGTATATCCTAACTTGCGCGCTATTGATTCCAAAATAATGTACCATTTTTCTATGAATACATCTACCTAAAATCTTCCATACAGCATCCATTGGATCTAGTAGACTCATTGCGCTAACGGGACACGATAGTGGAATAAGCGGTTGCTATGGCGGTAGTTTTTTATTTGTTCAATTAATGGGCAAGATAGTTGAAAAAGGAACTTAAATTTAAATCTCGAATATCTTTTGAGAACGGAAAGCTAAAAAATTGATGACAGACAGGAGATAAATACGATGATAAAAGGTTTCGGAGGAATCTTTTGGAGAACTAAGAATCTTGAAGTTATAAAAAAATGGTACAGTGAGGTCTTGAAGATTGAAATAGATCATTGGAATGGGACTGTGATAAAGCCCCAATCAGGAAATGAGACTATCTTTTCTTTCTTTACCGAGGATGACAGTTATTTTCCAACAGAACAACAAGTGATGTTAAATTTCCAAGTACATAATCTAGACGAGACTATTAAGCATCTTGAGCATATTGGTATACCGCTTGCAAAGAAAAAAGAAATTAGTGAATTTGGAAAGTTTGTTTGGATTGAAGATCCTGAAGGTAGGCTGGTCGAGTTATGGGAGAAATAATGAGTTGTGTTATAAAAATATGTTGACACAAAAGTAATTAGGGACCATACTATGTTTATGAACAACAATAATAAAAAAATAAATGACATTGAAGCTATTCCCTCGCTTGTACAATCCAAGCGTCAGATTGATCGCTATAACCTAGACATAGACGCACAGGCTATACTCGTCGCGTCTAGGCTAATGGCAGCGGGAGCCATGCTTGGACACGCCTCAGAGATTCATTTCTCTAGATTCGGTTTATCAACAGGGCGTTATCGTTTATTGGCAGATCTTGAAGATAACGAAGGAGAAGAGTTGCCTTCGCAATTAGCGGAGCATCTAGGCGTTACACGTGCTACAGTGACTGGTCTTATCGACATTCTTGAACGAGATGGGCTAGTATCTCGGCGATCAAGCTCAGACGATGGCCGTCAGAAATCAGTCGTTTTAACGGAAGAAGGAGCGAAGAAGCTCCGTGAAATGGCTCCTGAGCATTTCGCTCGGTTGGAAGCAATGGTGGGCTTGCTCAACATCGAAGAACGCAGCGTATTTCTCGACTTGCTAGGTCGAGTTACACAAGGCATCTCAGCACTTACGGGCGAATTAGGCTCGAAACTAAAGGGAAACATCAGTAATGAGTAGAATGGGCTAGTGAAGCTAGCCTATTTTTACTCTTATATAGTTAGGCACCTAATTATATCTAGCTGAACGCAATCATTGAACTACTTCAAAGAAGAAAGGAGCAAGTAAATGAACCAGATGAAATACTCGAATCAGACAGATGATGTTTACGGCATCAAGGCTGCTGGTTCCAAGAAAAAGACTTTTGTACTATGGCGTGAAGTTGTAATGGCCTATGCTGCTCCTGCCATTATGGCAGGTATCGGGGGATTGGTTACTGCAGATAGGGGGCTTCAAATAGCGGCATTGACCACAATTGGCGGTGCATCGGCTTTGATGGCCTTGATGATTGGGCTTTTGTTGCGCAGCCGGGTGGGCCATTTGCGATGGGTCATCGGTGCACCTCACTTGGTTGTGGTTGGGTTATTCGCAATGGCCGGGTCCTCATTTGGACTATACGCTGCATGGGTGACATCTGTTGTAGTAGAAATTATGATTCCGAGTAATCACTTGGCCTGGGTAAATCGTGTCTGGATCGATTTCCCGATGTCTGGATTCATAGCGAGCACGATAGTGACATGGCGGTGGCGACTTGCCGTCACAACTAATTTTTCATCTAAAAGGAGAAGATAAAAAATGATAGTTATTATGGGAGCAACAGGTACGATAGGTAGTGCGCTTTTGGAACGTTTGGTTGATCTTGGCATACCTGTCAGGGCGCTGAGCAGAGAGCCAGAGAAGTTGCGTGATCAAATCGGAGAAAAAGGCCGCTCGACTATCGAGGTCGCATTGGCGGATGCTTCCGACCCCGAATCGCTGCGCTGCGCGTTTGCAGGTGCTAGCCAGCTCTTCCTTGCCATGTCCAACAGTCCAAGACAAATTGAATTGGAAACTTCAATCATTCAGATTGCCGCTGAATCCGGAATCAAACACATCGTAAAAATATCCAGCCCTGCTTTTGAGCAGAGTTCTCCAGTGGCAGTGGCTGGCTGGCATCAAGAAATCGAGAAAACGCTGAGGGAATCGGGCCTCACCCACACCGTGTTGCGCCCTTATGCGTTCATGCAAAACTTAATACGCCTTGCACCAACGATCACAACCCAAAATGTTTTCTTCGGCTCCATGGGCGATTCACCGTGTAACTTCATTGACTGTCGCGATATCGCTGATGTTGCTGCAGAAGTTCTGACCAACCGCGAGGTATCAGGCCATATATATACGCTTACTGGTTCGGAAATTTTCAGTTATCCCCAGATCGCGAGTCAACTGTCCGCCCTGCTTAATCGGCCGATAAGCTACATCAACATGGAACCCCAAGTACTACTACGTAATCTTATCGAGTACGGCCATATGCCTCCTTGGCTCGCGAACCACGTTGTGGAAATTCAAACCATGTCTAGGATGGTGCCAGAAAGTCCAAATGACACTGTGAAGCGCTTGCTCGGCAGAGAGCCACGTACACTAGACGCCTTTCTGCATGAGTGTGTAGAAAATTTCCGGTAGAGGCGGAGACCACCTTTTCTGAAATTTGTGTCATTGGCAGCGTTTTACTCCGATTTTAGTTAAGTCATTGAGCTTACGGAGAACGTTAGTGGAGGAGCTTCCTATATGGTAGCTCTTCTTTTTCATTTAAGCTAACAGCAGGTTAACGGAATGGGACCGCAGTCGAAATAATTTTGCGTCATCTGGTCCGGTTATTGTTCCGACACGGTGTCTGCGAACCAGCTTCGGCTTGAAGATGGGAACGAGATATCGTTTACTCGATCACCTGTATCAAATAAATAAAGATGCTATGCCGAATACGAAAAAAAAATGACCATTTTGTTGGGTCGGCCTCTAATTATTCTATCGCGGTCAGGATAAATTAGTGATTATCTACTTGAAAAGTAGTTATGTAAGGTTCGATAAAAATTGATTATAACTATGAATTACCAAACGGTTTATCGAATAAATAGTAAAATAATACTGTTAAGTACGAGGGTTATCGAGAGGGCTTTTATTTTGATTATCCTTTCTGAGTCTATATAAGTACATGTTTTTCCTAATGAAATTTATTTTTTCTCCAATGTAACATTGAAATGAAAGAGGGGATAGCGTTGATTGAACATAGCAATCTTGAAGAATATCTGGATCCGGTAAATTACGATCTTGAATTTGACGGTGAAATGGACAAATATCAGTTCTATCTTGAGCTTGCAAGATCGAGTCCTGGCGAAGTGTTAGAACTTGCTTGTGGTACAGGCTTAACAACGATACCACTGTCAAAAGCCGGTATAACGATGACCGGCGTAGATATCTCTTCGGCGATGCTCGCATATGCGCGGCTGAAGGCGGAAGGGTTGACTGTTACTTTTATGGAAGGCGATGCCCGTACCTTCGAATCGGACAAGCGATTTTCGATGATCTATTTGACTGGCAATGCATTTCAGGCATTCTTAAGTGATCAAGATCAAAACGATTTGCTTACTACCGTTCACAAACATTTACAACCCCATGGAATCTTTGCATTCGAGACCCGTAATCCGGAGGGAACGGATTTATCCGATCAAGAGGAGACAGAATGGGGGTCCTTTATTAATAAGGATGGGCAAAACGTCAAGGTATCAGGTACACAATGTTACGATGCTAGCCAGCATATCATGCATTGGGTCACGATGCGTGATTGTGGGGATAAACGAACGACTTCCCGAATTGCTTGTCGGTTTACAGATCAGGCGACGCTGCAATCTTTATTAACCCGTCACGGCTTTCGCGTCGAACATCAATATGCTGACTGGGATAAAACACCGTTCTCTCCGTCATCTTCATCTATCATTAGCGTTTGTAGGAAATGTTAGGAGAGACTTAATGCATTGCAATAAGAAAAATCCCCTCAGGTCGAGGGGATTTTTGGTGATCCTAAGCAGATTCCCCCTTAAAGTCCGCCTTTATTCAACTAGACGGAAGATAGCGTAATAGCCTGTCTGAAAATATGGTACAATTTGTAATACTAAAGCGAGGTGAAAGAATTTGAGGAATATTGTTGAGGACTCACAGTTTCTCAGTGAAAGAGCTGAGATGATGTACTATTTTCAAGATGAATTTTACATCTCTGAGAAAACTGAAATTATTCATTCACCTTCAGGAAAGTTCAAACTTGAAATCCATCACTATAACCGAGCATAAAATCATCGACATAATATATAGAAATTATGACCCATTCTTATTCAGTTGGTTGGGGGTAAATGGCACAGAATATCTGTTGTGTGGGTTAGATTATCAAGGGTATTCAATTGTTAATTTATCAAATAAAGAAACCAATCATTATGTTCCTGAAGAGGCTTATAAAGGCATGGATTTTGCTGGGGGGAAATAATATATTTTCAACAAAAAAAACTAATAGTGATTGATGGATGCTATTGGGCATGCCCCTATGAACTTGTTTTTTATGATTTTTCTAATCCTATGAATGTACCATATAATGAATTATTCTGTGTGGATGTTGATAGCGTATTAAATTGGAGTAGTTGGAAAGATTCCTGTAGGGTTATATATCTTGATAAGGAAAACAACGAGACAGAATTTGTATTTTAGAAACTAAGCTAACGGAGAAAGATAGTGGAATAGCGGTTGCTACGGCAGCCGTTTTATTTGTTCAACCAATCGGGTAGTATGGATAAACCTATTTTTGTAAATTATGGCTTATTATTCTAGAGTACGTATTATCTCCAGTCCTAAGGATTAAGGCGGATTTATGAAAATTACAGCAAAACTAAACTTATAATCAAGGGTGAATGCAGATGGAACAACTGAAAATTGAACCCTATAAACCCGAAAGGGACGAAGCTTCAATCACAGCCATGTTGTGTGAAAATGAACAATTTAATGTGTTTCAACAGAGTAACAAAATGCTCTCAGACGGTATATTTGTTGCTCGTTACAACGACATAACGGTAGGTTTTCTCTCTTTTGATGGTTTTAAGAGAAGAGCGTTGACGACGATATTTGTTAACGAAGAATATAGAAGAATGGGTATCGGTGCCACACTTATGGAAAAGACGGATAAAATACTTTCTCAAAACGTAGCAGTAGAACGTTCGATAGGTTTCTGTATAGATGGCGACCGTTGTTCTCAGCAATTTTTATATAAGCATGGTTATTACATAAGTTATTCATCCTTTATCATGGAGCGTGAAGGTGTACTTCTTCCTGAAACTAATATTACTGTAAGGCAATACGAAGATGATGATTATGTAATATGCCATAACATTTGTGAAATAGCTTTTTACGAAATGCATGAACGCGTGGGTATTCTTCCGTCTTACTATTATCCTCCTAACGAAACGGAGCGGATGAGATTCGCCGAAGATAGAAGCAATAGATTCGTGATGCTTATTGATGGTGAAATAGCAGCAGTCGGAATTATTGACGGGTTTGAACTGAGTCATGTGTCTGTTCGTCTAGATCTTCAATCACGAGGATACGGAAGAGCTTTTATTTCATTTCTTGTAAATGAAATTGTGCGAAGGGGTGGGGAAATCGTGACACTCGGGGTTGTGAAAGGCAATCCTGCTATAGAATTGTATAAGAGTCTTGGTTTCAAAGCAAAGTCATTAAACCATTGGGTAACAAAATATTATAAACCAGACACTCGATTGAGCAGACCACCTAGCGAGATATATCCTCAAATGACTCGTTGAGCTAACGGTAATGTTATCTTTTTTTGAATCAGAAAAAGGATAGCAGAAATCAAGAATTGAAATATGAATTATTGAATGCATAATTAGAATAATGAAACTCTTGTTACACAGAAACTAGATGATGCTATCGATTCAATTATCTTACGCTTTGGAATGGAAGGAGATAATGATAAGGATGATATTCTTTGGGAATTGCACGATTATATAAATGAGTTCAAGGTTGGTGACGAGATTATAGATGTAAACCTAAATGATAAGCAACGCGCCGATTACATCTATTTAGGTGAGAAGCTTCGATCTAACGGGTGGACGTTTAATGTAGGATATGATACAAGCTGGGAGACCTTTGCATCTAAAGTAAAGGAGTTGGTAACGGAGTCATAGATGTCACAAGTCTGTACTGGATTGCACGGATACGGATTAACTAGTACAGCAAGACTCACATGAATCTATACAAACATTTTAAAAGAACTTATTTGAACTAATGGGGGACGTTAGTTTTATGAATACAGAGAGGCTACGGACATAAGCCTGCGTTAGTTCGGGGATTGGGGAATTAATTATGATATGTGAGAAGAAATCTAAGCGTCTTGGAATTGTTCGATCCCTTGTTTATGAAATGCAGAGCAGCTTCAAGAATCAGAAAGCTTGGGCTCATCTTTCAGGAGTGTCTACCTTCGCTTCGATGCTCGCTATGAGAAGAGGACAAGATTCGGAAATAGCTGCGATCGCGGGGGTGCTACACGATTTTTATTTCTATAAAACTGGAATAAATACCTTTCCTGGTCACAATAGCGCAGACGCGGTAAGACCTATAATACGTAGCACTCAAATCTTTACCGACGAAGAGATCTCAGTAATTCTTAGATCAATCTTTTATCAAGAAGATAGAAATCGAGTTCATGGACCAGATGAGGAAGTTATTAAAGACGCTATTTTATTGCAGATGTACTTTCAAAATACAGGAAATCATTTGCTTAAGACGGATATACATAGACTACAAAATGTATTTATTGAATTAGGGATTCCGGAGGGAAATGTAAATACAGAATTTAACGTAGATGTTGAAGCATTAAATACAGAAACTAAAGACAGACGACTTATGCTGGCTGATTTTGCGGAAAATCTCGCAGAGCAAAACATAATCGGGGTACCGGAAGATGAACGTTATCGGGAAATTTGCAAGTATTGGCCGGACTCTGATATCTATAAAGTACTAGAAGGTAACTGGTGTGCTGCATTTGTATACTACTGCTGTATGCAGGTTGGAATACTTCTTCCAATTCGATATCCTAACCGAATGTATCGTCTAGCTGGGGTTGGTGCGTGGTTGGATTGGGCTCAGCTGCACGAAACTAGATTTTTCTATGACGCTAAACAAGAAGGATTTATTCCAGCACGTGGTGATATTGTTATTTTCGATAAGCTTCTCTCCGATAATTCTCACGATCATATCGGAATTGTTTTAGCTTGTGAAGACAATGAAATTTTGATTGCTGAAGGTAATAAAGACAATAAAAACTACTCTAGTGTCTCATTCAGGGGTAGAGATCATTGTATACTCGGATATGTCCGAATAGATAACGGCTACCGTTATCATTTCAATGGATAGTATATACCCTTTGGTTATTGATTTCGAGCAGTTATTACGCTAACGGATAGGATAGTTTAATAAGAGTTATGTTGAGTTTTTTTCGGGCCAGTTTAACCCAAAGGCGATAAAATGGTAATAAACCGATTAGGGAGGCAAATCCATGATTGATATTGAAAGAATTAAAGTGATTATTCCTCATCGGAATCCATTTCTCTTGGTCGATAGAATATTGGAGATTAATGAGGGGAAGAGAGCTGTTGGGATTAAAAATGTAACCATTAATGAACCTTATTTTCTCGGTCATTTCCCTGACTATCCCGTTATGCCTGGAGTCTTAATTGTAGAAGCACTGGCACAGGTCGGTGGAGTCGCTATGTCTAACGTTGAAAGCAACAATCATAAAATAGGCTTACTGACTGGTATTGATAATTGTCGTTTCAAACGACAAGTAAAACCAGGAGACCAACTCCTTCTTGTATTTGATGTAATTCGAATCAAGGGACAAATCGTCAAAGGAAAGGGAGTCGCCACGGTAAATAATGAATTGGTATGCGAATCTGAAATAATGTTTGCATTCAGTTCGATTTAGGTTTTAAGGTAACGTGAAACGATAGTTGAATAATACATATTGATGAGCAGTTGCTTCGGTATCCTGCTCTTTTCATTAAGCTAACGGTCAGGCTAGCGTAAACAAAATGATCAAAAGTATTAACAATACGTAGGTAATTACATTTCGGGATTAGCGCAATGATTTTCGGCAGCTTCGTTTGGTTAACGGGGGGGGAGTTTAAGTAAATGTAAATATTTACTTGCGAACTAATGTTCGGTATAATAAACTTGATTCCATTACAAAAAGGAGATGTTGGATATGTATAAACACATTAAAGATTTTACCGCAACTTGGCAAAATGAAACGGAAGCAACAATGCGGACACTGGAGATGCTGACCGACGAGTCTCTTGGCCAACAGATAACAAGCGATCATAGAACGCTTGGACGTGTTGCATGGCACCTTGTACAGACGTTGCACGAAATGCCATCTCGGACGGGACTGTCTTTCGAAGGACCGAGCGAAGATATGCCGGTGCCAGCTTCGGCAGCAGACATCGCGTCAGTCTATAAGAGGACCTCACAAGCGCTCCTTGATGCTATACAGTCCAGTTGGAAAGATGAGAATCTGCTTATCATGAGCGATATGTATGGTGATCAATGGCCAAACGGCTTAATGCTGGATATTCTCGTAAAGCATGAGATTCATCATCGTGGTCAGATGACAGTCCTGATGCGCCAGGCAGGCCTTCGTGTGCCGGATCTTTACGGCCCGACAAAAGAGCAGTGGGCCGAGTACGGAGCGCTACCTCCAGTAATTTAGAGTAAGATTATATCCGCTTTGGCCGTTTGGCTATAGTGGGATTAATAGTATTTTATCATAGGATTGAAAGTGGTGGCTTGAATCATAGACAAGAGGATACCATCGGACTGAAACTGTTGATTCTATTGAACTCCCATGAAAATTAAATTAGCTCAAAACCTGAAAAAGAGCATAATAAAATAGTTCGACCTTCTTCGCCAGCCGTACAAACAGTATAGACAGGGGTACCCATTTTCATCCTCTGTGGTGCAGCTCCGCTCTTGCGCTGCATGAATGGCTAACGGGTAAGCTGAGCCACGCGGATTGAGGTTAAGATTTATTGAACTAACTGGATACTATAGTTTAATAGCATAAATTGTTGAGCAGGCCGAAGCCTGCTTATTTTATTGAACGGTTAAGCTGCTTGCTTAAGGGGCATACCTTTGTGTGGAATGTAAGCTTTTTTGTCTTGTGCAAGCTAACTACTCTTTTACTGTCGGGTATTAATTAAAAATATCTTTTACCAAGCTCACGAATATATTTCCTATCAAAAACTTCGAAGCCATTACGATCGTAACGATTACAAGACCGATGACATTGCCAAGGTTTTGTTTTTTAACATCATTCATTCTGCAACACCTCTCTATTCCTCAAACGATAAATTCATAGGCTCGTCTAGAAGTTCACACATAAAATCGATATTCGTCGTAGGCACCTTGGTATCCACTTCCTCGAATTGAAGCCCATCTATCCAGACCTGTCCACTCCCGGACAACAGAACACCAAAAGCAATCGCGGCACTATTATCCGGCACATCCAGCACGATGCTGTAATGGTTCCACTCCGTATCTCCAATAATGGGGCGGTCACTCATGTTATCGAATTGCAGTACATCATGAAGAGCATCATCGACTCGCATCCAGAACCCACAAAACCCTCTCACTGCTTTTGTTTTGATAAACCCTGAGAGCTTTAGTCTTTTGCCCATATATTTGTCCGCTTTGAATTGCTGCATCATCGTTGCAAATTCGCCTTCCGTCGGTACCACTGTAACTGACTTTAAAAATCCGGACGCTCTCCCTTGATGGAAGGTTTCCCGGTCAATCCCCATCTGATAGTTGAAGGGGTGACTCCCGCTTAATTGCCATCCCTTTAATAATTGTTCATTTTTCATTTTCATTTTCATTTCCTCCCTTTGCATCGTTAATTTGCCCATGATTTTGCGATACTGCCCTGGCGGTAATTGATAGTATTTCTTAAAAGAACGGGTGAACGATTCTTGGCTCTCAAAGTGATAATAAATGGCAATATCTATAATTCTTTCATCTGTGAACAGTAACATGTTGGACGAATTTGCAATTCTCCGAAATCGGATATATTCAGATACGCTCACGCCAACCTCTTTCTGAAAAATCCGATGGTAATGATACTTTGAAAACCCTGCAAACTTAGCCATACTCTCTAGTGACAATTCTTCGGGCAAATGCGTCTCTATATAGGCAATCGACTCTTGGATGATCGGACTGTAGCTCATGTTATAACCTCCTTAAGAATAAAATATCAGAAGCAACCGCTGCATATTTGATATATATTGCTTTGTTTCTCGGGTATATAAAGGATAACTCCATCCATATTATTGTGTTCACATAAAGATAGCAATAATGATCAAAAAGGTGTGGTGCAATGAATATATACTTGAAGTAGAACGTAAAATTATTTTTCGGTAAGGAGTTAGATGCAATGAAATGGAAGGCGAATACCCTTAGTCTGCGTAGCTTGTTGTGCATGCCGCTCACTTTGATCATGCTTAGTGCCTCGATAACATCAGCGGTTATCCCGGTCAAGACTGCATATGGGGAAGCAGCGGTGAATGAACAGCAAGTCAGAACAGCAAGATCGTATCAGGCTACTTTATCCGATTGGAAGCGTTGGGCCGCGGATCATGCTTATACCTTACAGACGATCCAACCGGAATCATGGTCTTCGAACGGAGGATCCATTGGGCAGGACAAATTTAGCGACCTTGATATACTGATCCCGTTGCTCGCTGATAAGCGAATCGTATATTTGGGAGAAAATTCACATGGTGTGGCCGAATTTAATCTAGTCAAAACGCGCCTCATTCAATACATGCACCAAACGCTAGGGTTTAACATTGTTGCATTTGAGAGTGGTTTAGGCGATGCAGCCCTTGGTCAAGGACGGATAAAAAAGACGGCGACTCCCGATACGATGAGGCGTTCCATATTTGGCGTATGGTGGACGGAAGAGACGAAGCCGCTATTCGAATACATGAAGGAGACACATAAGAGCGAATCGCCTTTGCGACTGACGGGCTTCGATATTCAGGTGCAATCGCCGCTTTTTCAGAATGCGAACTGGATTCCAAGTATTAAGCTGAAGGACAGAGCGCTGCAAGCGGAACAAGAGGTTCATAAGTGGAGAATGAGCAAGGATCAAAGCGGATTCCGTAAGGCCAAGCCTGAGCTGATTAAGGTGTATGAAGAGCTATTGCAGGCCGTGACTAAGAATGAAAATGCGTTGAAGATGGACTATCCCGATGAGCCGCATATCGTCAAGTTAATGAAGCGAGCGCTAGAGGATCGAATCCGGGTCATTCAGGAATTTAATGAGTTGTGCATCCAATCCAATCTATTAACAGAACAAGGGGATTATAGCGGCGCTCAGTCCATGATGGAATGGCGCGATCGGGCGATGGCCAGCAACCTTGCATGGTTGGTGACAGAAGTTTATCCGGAAGAGAATATCATCGTATGGGGCCATAATGGCCATATCAGCAAAGCACAGTCTCTGATTTCCACCATGCCGAAGAGTATGGGAGAGCTTATGCCAAAGGAACTGCAACAGGAAAGCTACGTCATGGGTCTATTTATGGGCGAAGGACAAGCAGCCGAGAATACGAGGGAACCGATTCAGTTGAATCCGATTATTCCGGGGTCTATGGAAGATATTTTGGCGGCTGTAGGACAGCCATATACATTCATGGATTTACGCTATCGGGAAAATGAACGTGGAAATTCTTGGATGTTCGAACGGATGATAGCCTCTTATCAGGTGCAAATGCCGATGCCGTTAGAGCTAAGACGGCATTTCGACGGCGTCCTTCTCATCAAACAAGCGAAGATGCCGACATATTTGCCGGACACACATAAGTGAGAAGGAAACCGTTTTAAAAAAAGTTATTCTTCTTAGATTTCAGGCTCAGCTTCGTATCCCTTCGGGACAAGCCCTTTTTTGATTAAGACTCCTGAGCAGACAAATCTAAACTACATTGAAATAGGTGGGACGGAACAATGTGCACTTACCTTGGAAGTCAATGATTTTCACGGACTCTACAGCCAAATGAAGAACAACGGAGCTAAGGTATCGGAGATTGAAGATAATGGGGGCTGTGGTCTTAATTTTTATGCCCAGGACCCAGCTGGAAATAAACTCGATATTCGGGGTGGCTGGCCCAAGTAATTTGTCATTCAGCTAACGGAACCGAGGGAGTTCAATACATAAGGGCTGCCAAGTGGCAGCCCTTTGTTCTGTCGAACGGCAGATTAGTTTAACTTGTCTTTTACACGTTACATAATCTACCGCGGCGAAGCTTCGGACTAAATTAAAACTTGAGTATAACTTACATCAGAATTATAATAGGGATAATTTCCAACATGAGGTGAAAAGGATGACAATCCGTATCGTTCGAAGTATTTAGTTTTCGGGCTGGGGAAAAACGCGTGCCAGCCATCAAGGGGCTCTCTACCCTTTTTGATCACACGAAAACTATAACTTTGAACGGTCTCGATTGGCATTGCTCTTAATATAAAGCCAAGGGACACAGGGTTTAGGTAGGGGACCAATAGATTGCTCATTGATTCTTCCTATTTAAACTGACGGGCCCTTGGCTTTTCCTATCATCTCTTTGGAGGCAATATAAAATGATAAAAAAATGCATTGTATATTTCAAGTGGATCATATTGCTATATGTACTTATGGGCTTTCTGGTTCAGTTTTTTAACACTTTTGGCATTAAGATATTTCAAGAACTGTTAGATAAGGTAGCTTTAGCCGACAATTTCTACGATGTCTCATCACATATCTTTTTATATAGTGCTCTGTTGTTTTTTGAAGAGATGATTAAATTGAAGCAAGGGATAT